>NZ_CP046155.1:0-2400000 GCF_016403105.1 Leptolyngbya sp. BL0902 | reverse complement strand
CCTGGGGAGGTGCTGGGTCGGGTAGATAAGGGCTATTTGGTCAAGGTTCCTGGTGGCGAACTGGAGGTTACAACGGATCACGCCCTCCCCTCCCAAACCCCGATCACCGTGGCCATTCGGCCCGAAAACCTGCGGGTTCAAACCCAATCCCACCGCCACACCCTGGCGGGCACCGTGGCCATGTGCCTCCCCCTCGGTGCGGTGATGACCTACGATGTCGTTCTCGCCAACGACCTGCACATCAAGCTCACCCAAACCCGCACCCTCGGAACCAAGCCCCTTGCCCCCGGCGATCAAATTCACCTTGATCTGGTGGCCTCCGACGCCTGTTCGGTCTTCACCGCCTAGGTCGGGCAAGGGTGGGCTCAGTTCACATCCGCCCTAAGCGTGGTCTTTGTGTTTAGGAATGGTGCCTAACCCGATCTAGCCCACCCCAATTCCCAATCCAACCAACCGTAGGGGCGAGGTCTCCTTGCCCCTTGGATGCTGGGGCATATCGGTCGGCTTTGGCACAAGTGTTTGTTTATAGTTACCGGAGTTTGAGTTCGTGTCCCGATCTGGATCCTTTCAATTTAGCCGTCGTACCCTGCTGGGGACTGGCCTGTTTGCGGGTACCGCCCTGCTGATTAAAGCCTGCGACACCACACCTACCCAAACCTCTGCTGGGGGCGGCACCAGCGGGGGCGGTCGGTCGGATTTGATTGTTACTACCTTTGCCGGAAGCTGGGAGCAGCTTTATCGGGATGTGATTGTTCCGGCCTTTCAATCCGCTGGCGGGGGCAGTGCCAACCTGGTGACGATGGTGTCCCTAGAGCAGGTGGCCCAACTGACGGCAGCTCCGCAAAATCCCCCCTTTGACGTGGCGCTGATTGACGAAGGCCCTTTTAATGCGGCTTCTAAGGAACTCTTTGTGCCCATCCCGGTGGAGATGATCAGCAACTACGACCAGGTGGCCCCCCAACTGCTGAGCCCCGATGGCTGGGCACCCACCACGGGCCTTCAGGTAATTGGCTTGGCCTACAATCCCAGCGAAATCACCACCCCACCCACCTCCTGGGAAGACCTCTACGATCCGCAGTTCCGGGGTCGGGTGTCGATGCAGGGGATGCAGACCACCCAGGGCACTTCGGTGATGGTGCAGTTGGCCAAGTTGCGCGGCGGCAGTGAATCTAACATTGAACCCGCCTTTGAAGCCCTAGAGCAGGAACTCAAACCGAACCTAGCGGGCCTCGCCGCCAACTCTGGAGCCCTGGCTACGCTGTTCCAGCAGGGGGAAATTGCCCTGGCTCCCCACGATTTGAACAACGTCATGGCCCTGAAGGCCCGTGGGGTGGACATTGAATGGGTGGCTCCCCAGGAAGGGGCGATTGCCATGCGGCCCTCTCAGCAAATTGTGGCCAACACCACCGCTGACCTCGCCGCCGCCGCCGCCTTCATTGACGCCAGCCTCAGCCTAGAGGTGCAAACGGCCATGTCCCAGGAGCCCTACAACTTTTTGCCCGTCAACCGCAATGTGGAACTAACGGGCCTCCTGGCGGAGAAATTTGGCTCCACCCTCGATGAAGCCCTTGGCAATCTGGTGTTCTTAGATTGGTCACAAATTAACCCCAATCGCTCCGAATGGATTGAACGCTTTGATCAGGCCATTCAACTGTAGAAATTCCTAGGCAAAACGCCCTACCTAGAAACCCGGTTTCTTAATCTTGGCCATCATCCCAGGATTGTCATTTGGGTCAGACATCGGGGTTCTTCTCTAGGTCAACATTGAGTTTTCAGGATTGCCCGCATGTCAACCTCAGCCAGTTAAACGCTATGAACATCAGCCAACTACTGCGACCTAAACAGGACTTTTTGGCCTTGCCCCTGGCCATTTTTCTGCAACTGTTTTACATCGTACCCTTGGTGATTTTGATTGCCTCTAGCTTTCAGGCTGGGGCTGGCGGCATTTCCTTAGAGAACTACACCAAATTCTTTGGCAATGCGGTCAACGTCAAAGCCCTCACCGATACCTTTTGGTTGGGGGTTCAAGTCACCATTGCCTGCCTAATTATTGGCTACCCCGTCGCCTATTTCTATACCAATGTCCACGCCCGCTGGAAGGGGGTACTCACCTTTTTGATCATGCTGCCCCTGCTCACCAGTGCGGTGGTTCGTACCTTTGGCTGGGTAGTGATTTTGGGCCGACAGGGGTTGATCAATACGGCCCTGATGAAACTCGGACTCATCGAGGAACCCATCCGCCTGCTGTTTACCCACAACGGCGTGCTGATTGCCCTCACCCAAATTTGGCTACCGATGATGGTGCTGCCCATTGTGGCATCGCTTTCCCAGATTGATTCCCGGCTGGCGGCGGCGTCTAAAAGCCTAGGCGGTGGGGCATGGCGCACCTTCTGGCAAATCACCTTCCCCCTCACCCTGCCGGGGATGATTTCTGGGTCGCTGCTGGTGTTTGCCCTCACGGTCAGCTCCTTCGTCACGCCCTCCATCATCGGCGGGGGCCAGCTCATCTATCTGCCGACACTGATTTATCAACAGGGCATCGTACTGCTAAACCAACCCTTTGCCGCCGCCGTCTCCACCCTGTTGCTGATCATGGTGGTGGCCGTGGTGCTGATTTTGGGTGCCTTCGGCAAACGCAGCCGCCGCTACATCCGTTAATCCAGACCATTTCCTAACCCAAACTATCCGCCTCAGACAACTCACCTCTGACGATTCGCCAACGCAGACTCCCTAGGAACCGCCATGTCCTCCACCTCCCTCAACCCACCCGCCCAACTGCCCGCCGAGTCGGCCTACTCCCTCCGCAAGCTGGATCAGGTGTCCTTTGCGGTGGTGATGCCCATCCTCGCCATTCTGGGCCTGATTATGCTCACGGCCCCCACCATCATTGTGCTGTTGGCCTCCTTCAGTTCCTCGGCTACACTGCAATTTCCGCCCCCCGGCTTTTCCTTGCAGTGGTATCTGTCGCTGTTTAGCTTCCCCGAACTCCGGGCTGCTGCCCTGAATAGCTTTCAGGTGGCCCTGTTCACTGCCATTGTGTGTGTGGTGCTGGGGGTTTCGGCCTGTCTCGCCATGATCAACAGCCGGGGCCGCTGGGTGGCGGCGATGGATGCCCTGGTGATGTCGCCCCTGGCCCTGCCCGGTGTGGCCCTGGGTTTGGGCATGATGGCCTTCTTTGCCATGGTGGGCATTCGCCTGTCCCTGTTTACCTTAATCATTGGCCACATCGTCATCTGTACGCCCTACGTGGTGCGGAACGTGCTGGCCAGCCTTACCCAGCTTGGTTCCTCCCTCCAGGAAGCCTCCAGCGCCCTGGGGGCCAGCCCTGCCTACACCTTCTTCAACGTGACCCTGCCCCTGATTAAACCAGGGGTGCTGATTGGTGCGTTCATGGCCTTCCTCACCTCCTTCGACAACGTGGCGGTGACACTGTTTTTGTCCGATGCCCGCACCGAAATGCTGCCCATCCGCATGTGGTCGATGATCGAAAACGACCTGGACGTGCGTGCCGCCGCCATCTCCGGGGTGCTGATTTTCCTCACTGCCCTGCTGATGATTGCCATGGAACGGTTCTCCGGCCTCTCCAAGGCGCTGATCAACAACAAAGCCTAGGCATCTCGTAAACCAATTCCTTGGCAGACCCATGGCTTGGCATCGTCCAGGCCCAGACGCTATGGCCCAGAACAACTCCGCTGATCGTCGCACTGCTGTGGCCCAACACTAAAGAAAATCATAGGGATTTAAACAAAGCGCCATGCCCCCTTTACTCTCGTAGGTATGGCGTTCTGTTTGACTAGGACGCAGTTGGTCGTTGATGCCCTGGGCATTGCGTTAGTTGCCATGACGCTTTCCTCTGATTCCGCTCAATCTGTCACTTCCCATATTTCAGCGCCCTACACCCCCAAACGTAGAGCCACGCCCCAAGCAACTGCTCAACCCCTCGTAGAAACCCCGCTAGCCGAGGTGCTGCGGGTGACGGGCACCGTTCAGGGGGTCGGCTTTCGGCCCACAGTCTATCGGCTGGCGGTAGCGTTGGGTCTGCGCGGCCATGTGCTGAATGATGGGGAAGGCGTGTTGATCCACTTGGCCGGAACGTCAGCCCAAATTGACCAGTTTGTCACCCATTTGCTGAAGGAAAAGCCGCCGCTGGCCAAAATTGCCTGTATTCAGCGGCAATCCCTGCCGTTAGATGCGGTGACTGAAGCAGGCTTCACCATTGTTGAAAGTGCCCACACCCCCGCCCGCACCGAAATTCCCCCCGATGCCGCCACCTGTCCCCAGTGCTTGGCGGATATCTTCAACCCTCGTCGCCGCCATTTTCGCTATCCCTTCACCAATTGCACCCACTGCGGCCCCCGGCTCAGCATCATCCGCCACCTACCCTACGACCGCCAAAGCACTAGCATGGCCTGGTTCGAGATGTGCCCCTCCTGCCGCCAAGAATACCAGGATGTGGGCCATCGCCGCTTCCATGCCCAGCCCACCGCCTGCCCCGTCTGCGGCCCCAAGGTGTGGCTAGAACGGGCCGACGGCAAACCCCTATGCAGTAAGTCCCTTTCCTTGGTGGACGAAGCCGAAGCCATCGCCACCCTAATTTTGCGCGGCGAAATTGTTGCCATCAAAGGGCTGGGCGGCGTTCACCTCGCCTGCGATGCCACCAACGAGGCCGCCGTTCAAACCCTACGCCAGCGCAAACACCGCTACCACAAGCCCTTCGCCCTGATGGTGAAGGATCTCGCGGCCATCGCCCCCTACTGCGACGTTAGCCCCCAAGAAGCCGAATTGTTACAAAGCCCCGCTGCGCCCATTGTCCTCCTCACGCCAGTTGAAAATTCAAAATTCAAAGTTCAAGGTTCAAAGTTCTCCGCCTCTTCCGACTCCCGACTCCCCTCTCCTCCTCTCCCCCTCTCCCCGTCCCTTTCTCCTGGACTGGGCACCCTCGGCGTCATGCTGCCCTACACGCCCCTGCACCACCTCATTCTGCAGCGGTTAGATCGGCCCATTGTGATGACCAGCGGCAACCGTTCCGACGAGCCCCAGTGCATCACCAACGAGGCGGTGCGGGAGCAGTTGGGCGACATTGCCACCTACTTTTTGCTGCACAACCGCGACATTGTGAACCGGGTGGATGATTCGGTGGTGCGGGTGGTCGATGGCCAACCCCAAATTCTGCGGCGGGCGAGGGGTTATGCTCCGGCTCCGATAGCGTTACCCGCTGGATTTGAGGATTTACCGCCGATTTTGGCCCTAGGTGGCGAACTGAAAAGTACCTTCTGTCTGCTGCGGCCCGGACAGGCGATTCTCTCCCAACACCTGGGCGATCTGGAAAATGCAGCGGCCCACCAGGGCTATCGGCAGGCGCTCGATCTCTACCTCAACCTGTTTGAATACGACCCCACCCACCTCGTCGTGGATGCCCACCCAGAATACCTCTCCACCAAACTGGGGCAAGACTGGGCCGAGCGTCAGGGACTTGCCCTCACCACTGTGCAGCACCACCATGCCCACATCGCCGCCTGCATGGCCGATAACGGTTTGCCGTTGGACACCGCCCCCGTCCTCGGCATTGCCCTAGATGGCCTCGGCTATGGCGACGATGGCACCCTCTGGGGCGGCGAAGTTTTGCTGGCGGACTATCGCCAATACCAACGCCTCGCCCACCTCAAGCCCGTGGCCATGCTGGGCGGCACCCAAGCCATCCGCCAACCCTGGCGCAACACCTACGCCCACCTCGTTGCCGCCTTTGGCAGTTGGGACGCGGTGCAAAAAGCCTTTCCCAAACTGGACTTGGTGCGCTTTTTCAAACATCAACCCCTGGCCCTGCTGGATACCATGCTGGCCCAAAACCTCAATGCGCCCCTGGCCTCCTCGGCAGGACGCTTGTTTGATGCCGTTGCCGCCGCCGTGGGCCTCTGCCGCGAAACCGCCACCTACGAAGGCCAAGGAGCCATCGAACTGGAAGCCCTGATCCAACCCCACCACCTCGAAACCGCCCAAAATTCCGCCTATGCCTTCACCCTTCAGGGCCTATCCAATGCCGTAGGGGCGAGGTCTCCTCGCCCACCGATCCTGGAGACCAACAGGCCAGATTCCGCATCAGAACTGCAACCCCTCATCCTCGATCCCGCCCCAATGTGGCCCAGTCTGCTCCAGGATTTGCAACAAAATGCCGCCCCCGCCCTAATTTCTGCCCGCTTCCATGTGGGATTCGCCAATGCCCTATCCACGCTGGTGCAACACTTAGCCCAACACCATCAAGCCACGACCGTTGCGCTTTCCGGTGGCGTGTTTCAAAATCAAATCCTCACCGCCCAAGTGACGCAGCGCCTGCAAACCCTTGGCCTCACCGTCCTCACCCATCACCAAGTTCCTCCCAATGATGGCGGGCTTTCCCTCGGTCAAGCGGTGATTGCCGCTGCCCAATCGGCTCAACCACCGCCCTAATCGTCTTTTGTCGATGGAGATTTCGGTGTTCAATTCAAAGTTCAAAATTCAAAGTTCAAAACTTACTCCAAAAAATTCCCATGTGCCTAGGTATTCCCGGTCAAATTCAATCCATTAGTGACCCCGTTAATCAACTCGCCATTGTGGATATCAGCGGCGTGCGGCGTCCTGTTAACATTGCCTGCATTGTGGATGACGATCATCCCCTCGAAAGCTGTGTAGGGGAATGGGTGCTGGTTCACGTTGGCTTTGCCCTCAACCGCATCGACCCTGACGAAGCTGCTGCTACTCTGGTCTTGTTAGATCAACTGGCAGAATTTGACACTAAGGAACTAGAAATAGCGAACTTTTGATGAGTGAAACTATCTATATTGAAACAAGCATTTTAGGCTATCTCACTGCGCGCCCAAGCCGAGATATAGTGGTAGCCGCTAATATTGAGATAACAAAGGAGTGGTGGGAGAATCGTCGTAGTAAGTTTCAATTATACGCATCACAAGCTGTTGTCAAGGAAACCTCTCAGGGAGATGCCGAAATCGCAGCGCAACGCCTCGAAATCATCAGCCAAATCAAAATACTCGAGCTGAACTCATCTGTACTGGGTCTGGCAGAGAATTTTCTAGCACGCAGCAATCTTCCCGCAAAAGCCGATATTGATGCCGTTCATATTGCTGCTTCAACAATTCATGGAATGGACTACCTGCTGACATGGAATTGTAAACACATAGCGAATGCCCAAATCCAAAGGCGGTTAGCACAAATTAGCGCCGACTTTGGATATGAACTACCCATCCTTTGCACACCCTACGAACTACTTGGAGATTAATAATGTATCGAGATGAAATTGTAGAAGAGATTCATAGAATTCGGGAAGAATACCTGAGATCCTTCAATTACGACTTAAAATCGCTATTTGCTGACCTGCAAAAACAAGAAGCTGAAAGCGGCAGAGAAATAGTTGACCTGTCATCGAATCGCAGTCAGGCAACTCGCTGGACAAATCTCCAAAAAGTTTCTGGCAAAAATTAGGAATGTCAATCATGAAATCATAATTTTCCTTGTATCAGCGATTTTCTCTGTCTTTTTGAATCACAAATACTTGTCTTTATCTTTAACCTATGAAATACGTTGATGAATTTCGTAATCCGGCTAAGGCTCAAGGCGTTTTGGCGGATATTACCCAACTGGCGGAAAAGCTAACCCAGGATCGACCTGGCCCCATCAAAATTATGGAAGTTTGCGGGGGCCATACCCACGCCATTTTTAAGTTTGGGTTAGAACATTTGCTGCCGACCAGCATTGAACTCGTCCATGGGCCGGGGTGTCCGGTGTGCATTATGCCTAAGGGAAGATTGGATGATGCCATCACCATTGCCCAGCAGCCCAACGTAATTTTCACCACCTTTGGCGATGCCATGCGGGTGCCCGGTTCAACGCTGAATTTGCTCCAGGCCAAGGCGGAGGGGGCAGATATTCGCATGGTGTATTCGCCGCTGGATGCGTTGGCGATGGCGAAGGCCAATCCTGATAAAGAAGTGGTCTTTTTCGCCATTGGCTTTGAAACCACGGCCCCCAGTACGGCCCTCACGGTGCTGCAAGCGCGGGATCAGGGGGTGATGAATTTTAGTTTGTTTAGCAACCACGTCCTGGTAGTTCCGGCCTTGGAAGCCCTGCTGGATAACCCCGATTTGCAACTGGATGGTTTTGTGGGGCCGGGGCACGTTAGCACCGTGATTGGCACCGATCCTTACCGGGTGATTACCGCTCACTATGGTAAACCCGTGGTGGTGTCGGGTTTCGAGCCGCTGGATATTTTGCAGTCGGTGTGGATGGTGCTGCGGCAGTTGGCGGAGGGCCGTTGTGAGGTGGAAAATCAGTACACCCGCCTTGTCAACGATCAGGGTAATGCGGTGGCGATGGGGGCGATGGCCGAGGTGTTTGAGGTGCGCCCCACCTTTGAATGGCGTGGCTTGGGAGATATTCCGGCCTCTGGGCTACGGATGCGACCAGCCCTGGCGGCGTGGGATGCGGAAGAGAAATTCACCCTCCCCGGTCGGCAGGTGGCGGATCATCGGGCCTGTGCCTGCGGCGAGATTCTAAAAGGTGTGAAAAAGCCCTGGGATTGCAAGGTATTCGGCACCGCCTGCACGCCAGAAAGTCCGCTGGGAGCCTGCATGGTGTCCTCTGAGGGAGCTTGCGCCGCCTACTACAAATATGGACGCCTAGCCACGGAGCGACGGCAGGTGAGTCGAGTATAAGTCAAGTGACGATGGCATCGTAGGGGCGTGGTCTCCACACCCTTTTTCATGCCCTTTTTTACGCCCTTGTCCATGTCTTTCTAGGGTTCCCGACGAGCAAACGTCCATCGTTCATCTGGGGCTTGCCGTGGGCTTTGTGCCCCAAATCATTCCTGCCGCGATAGGCCAAGCAGTCTGTGATACCCTATGCGCTAACTGGCGTGATAGGGGCGACACAATGACGGCGATGACGGTGGGCTTGGTATTTGGCGGCTGCTCTGGGGAGCATGAGGTGTCGATTCGGTCGGCCCAGGCGATTGCGCGGGGGCTGAGCAGCGGGGCCAATGCGGAGAAGTACCACATCTTGCCCGTCTATATTCGTAAGGATGGCGTGTGGCTGGCGGGTGCTGAGGCGGCTGAGGTACTTGCCGCCGGACTTCCCCTCAGCGACTTACCTGCCGCCGAAACTATCACGTCGCTGCAACGACTGCCCCAGTTTAGCCAGGTGGATGAGGTGGACGTGTGGTTTCCGGTGCTCCACGGCCCCAACGGCGAAGACGGTACCGTACAGGGCGTGTTCACCCTGATGCAGCGCCCCTGGGTGGGCTCTGGGGTGCTGGGTTCGGCCGCGGGGATGGACAAAATCGCCATGAAAAACGCCTTTGCCCAGGCGGGTCTACCCCAGGTGAAGTATTTGGCCGTGAACCGCAGTGAGGTGTGGTCAAATCCCTGCGTGTTCCCTAAACTGTGCGACCAGATTGAAGCCGAACTGGGCTATCCCTGCTTTGTCAAACCCGCCAACCTGGGGTCTTCCGTGGGCATTGCCAAGGCCACCAACCGCCGCGAACTGGAAGCCGCTCTCGACAGTGCCGCCAGCTACGACCGACGGCTGATCGTCGAAGCCGGAGTGGTGGCCCGCGAGGTGGAATGCGCCGTCCTCGGTAACGACAACCCACGGGCCTCGGTGCTGGGGGAAATCTCCTTCCAGAGCGACTTCTACGACTACGAAACCAAATACACTAGCGGCCAAGCCGACCTCACCATTCCCTCCCCTCTGCCGGAGGCCGTCAGCCAGCAAATCCGGGACATGGCGGTGAAGGCGTTTCAGGCCGTGGATGCCGCCGGACTCTCGCGAGTGGACTTTTTCTATGTGGAAGCTACCCGGGAAATCTTGATCAACGAAATCAACACCCTCCCCGGCTTTACGGCAACCAGTATGTATCCCATGCTCTGGGAGGCCAGCGGTGTACCCTTCCCGGAACTGGTGGATACCCTGGTGCAGTTGGCCCTCGAACGCCACGCCGCCTAGGGTGATTCAGAGGGTCGCTATCGCCAGGGGCCGTCATCACCATGGATTAACCCAGGACAAATCATAGATTTGAGTCAATCAAAGCACGCCAAAAGGTCAGCAAGGCGATAGAAAATCCCCGCACTAGGGGATGTTGATGAACGCTGGCACACCCTCCAAAACGGCTAAAAATCCTGCCAACTGGGACACTCCCACGGCTTCCAGTTTGCACATTTAGGATAACTCTCGTAGGATGGCGGAAATCCTACGTTAGTATCCATGAATATCCTGCTGGTTTATCCTCGTTTTCCAAAAAGCTTTTGGTCCTTTGATAAAACCCTGGAACTGGTAGGCATGAAGGCACAGTTGCCGCCCTTGGGTCTGGTGACGGTGGCGGCTATTTTGCCCCAAAGCTGGAATTTTAAGCTGGTAGACCGCAATGTGCGGGAGGTGGAAGACGCCGAGTGGCGCTGGGCCGATATTGTGATTGTCTCCGCCATGATCGTCCATCGGCCCGACTTTTTGGCCGCTATTCGTACCGCGAAGGAATACGGCAAGCTGGTGGCCGTGGGTGGCCCCTATCCCACCTCTCTGCCCCACGAAGCGGAAGAAGCCGGGGCCGACTTTTTGATTTTAGACGAAGGGGAAATTACCCTACCCATGTTTGTGGAGGCGGTGGAACGGGGCGACCGCAGCGGCACCTTCCGCTCTGGGGGCGAAAAACCCGCCGTTACCGACACCCCCATCCCCCGCTACGACCTGCTGGAGCTAGATGCCTATGCCGAAATGTCGATCCAATTTTCGCGGGGCTGTCCCTTTCAGTGCGAATTTTGCGACATCATTGTGCTCTATGGGCGCAAACCCCGCACCAAAGAGCCCGATCAGCTTTTGGCCGAGCTTCAGTACCTCTACGACCTGGGCTGGCGGCGCAGCATCTTCATGGTGGATGATAACTTCATCGGCAACAAGCGCAACGTCAAACGCCTGCTGACGGCCATGAAGCCCTGGATGGAGGAGCACGGCTATCCCTTCTCCTTTGCCACTGAGGCTTCGGTAGACTTGGCCCAAGATCCAGAACTGATGCAGATGATGGTGGACTGCAACTTTGGCACCGTCTTTTTAGGCATCGAAACCCCCGATGACGATAGCCTCGCCCTCACCAAAAAGTTCCAAAATGTTCGCGATCCGCTATCGGAATCGGTGGTCGCCATTGCCAACGCCGGACTGCGGGTGATGGCCGGATTCATCGTCGGCTTTGACGGCGAGAAAAAAGGCGCAGGCGAACGCATCTATCAATTTGTGGAGCAAACCGCCATCCCCACCGCCATGGTGAGTATGCTGCAAGCCCTGCCGGATACCGCCCTCTGGCACCGCCTAGAAAAAGAAGGTCGCTTGCTGGGCAAGAGCGCCGACATCAACCAGGCCACCCTGATGAATTTCGTGCCCACTCGGCCCATCGAAGACATCACTGAAGAATTTATCCAAACCTTCTGGGATTTGTACGATCCGCTGATTGTCCTCAACCGCACCTTCCGCCACTTTTTGATGCTAGGAGAAGCCCAAAAACGCAACTATAAAAACCGCACCGTCTCCGCTGGGGCACCGGATATTAACTGGATTACCATCCGTGCCTTTTTCATCGTCCTCTGGCGGCAGGGCATTAAGCGCAAGACCCGCCTGCGCTTCTGGATCAACCTGGCCATCATCCTCTGGCGCTACCCTGCGGTAGCGGCGAACTATGTCTCCGTCTGCGCCCAGGCCGAGCACTTCCTCGACTTCCGTCAAATCGTGCGCCAAAACATCGAAGCTCAGCTTGCCGCCTACCAATCCGCCAAGCTGGCCACGCCCACCCCAGAAGAAGCGCCCCTCGCAGCCTAGGCCAAAACCACAAACCCCTGGGACGTGACGCAATGCCTCGATCCCAGGGGTTTTCTTAGACCGTTAGATCATCCACAGATTCATCCACAGCCTGAGGTCATTCACGCTACCCCAGGGTTGATGCTCAGAATCCCGGTTTGGGGTAGCCGAAGGTTTAGCTCTCTGCGGTGGCTTCAGCTGTCGCCTCGGTCGTGGCGTCTTCGGTAGGAGCCTCTTCAGGGGCGGCTTCAGTCTCAGCAGCCGTTTCTTCAATCACCTCTTCCACCACTTCAGCTTTGGGCTTGGGCCTGGGGCCGCGCATGAGGGCGGGGGGAACAGCGGGTTTGCGTTCCTCTTCCCGACCCCGACCCCCGCGACGACCTTTGCCACCCCGACGCTCGCCGCGTTCGCTACGTTCACGACGTTCGCCGCCTTCGCCACCTTCGCCGCCTTCGTTCCGTTGGCTGCTGGTGGTAATAATTTTTTTCTTGGGCTTATCGGGGGAGGGGTTGGGGGTATCGGTATCGGCCATAGTATCTCTCTTGATTGCAACCCGCCGATCTTATCGTGAATTGGCTTACCGATGGCCGAGAAAGGGGGACGGAGGTGGGGGTGTGAGGGCCGAATCCGATGGGCCATCGCGATCTAGCACGTCCTTAATCCAGGCTTCTTCGATCCAGGTTTTGCAGACCACCGCCAAGGGAAGGGCCAAAATTAGCCCCAAGGGGCCGAGGAAGGTGGTGAAGAAAATCTGGGCAATGAGGGTGGCGGCGGGCAGAAGGGAAACCTGCTTCTGCATGGTCATGGGGGTGAACCAGTAGCTTTCAACATTTTGGATGACGACGTAGAGCACCAGCACCGCCAGGGCCTTGCCGGGAGATTGCAGCAGCGCCACAAAGATGGGAAAGATGGCGCTGAGGGTTGGCCCCAGGTTGGGAATGAAGTTAAACATCCCAGCGAGGACGGCGTGGGCAAAGGCATAGGGCACGCCCAAAATAATCAGCCCCACAAAGCTGAGGGTGCCCACAAACATTGAGCTGAGCGCCACTCCCCCCAACCACGACATGAGGGCGGATTCGCAGCGGGTGAGAATATCATCGGCCCGCTGGCGATAGCTGGAGGGAAACATCCGCAGCAGCAACCCCCGATAGGCGGGAGGATTAGCCAAAATCATCAGGGTGAGAACCAGCAGCAGCAGCACTTGCAGCAAAATAGCCACCGAGCTGGAGAAGAAGGATAGGAAGTTGCCGAAGACCGTGGTGCTGATATTGGTGACTTGACGCAGCAGTTCGCTAAAGTCAGGGATAAGCTGGATATCTTGGTCGGGAAACCAGTCGGGCGGATTTGCGCGGAAGTCGTCGAACCAGCCCGTGAGGACCGCAAACCCCTTGGGAGTGAGTTCCAATAGTTCCTGAAACTGGCTGGCAAAGAGAGGAAAGACAAGGCCCAGAAAAATGAAGCCTCCCAACGCCACAAAGGCCGATGTGACGAGCAACGCCCGGTCGCGGGGCCAGCCATAGGTACGCACAAACAGCCGCGTCAGGCTATTGAGGGCCGTCACGAGGACGACGGCAGCAAAAATCAGCAGCACAATCTGCCGAAACCGCCACAGCACATACAAGCTAATGCCGAGCAGCGCTAAGTTAATCCAGTCTGTGAGCTTCACCCGTCTCTCCTCTCTACCACGCCAAGATTGAGCCAGCGGTTGCCAAGAAACCGTATCGCGGGTCACAGCCTGCTAGCGTAGGCTGATATGCTGAAAGTCTACTATATGCATTCTGGTTCCATGGCGTCTTCTCCTCTCCCTTCCCTGCGGGAACAGCAGCACCCCATGATTCGGGCCTTGGCCAACCGTATCGAGGCGGTGTGGCAGGACTATCTGGATCTGTCTCCCTACGCACTGCCGGAGGACTTGGGCTATGTGGAGGGCAAGCTAGAGGGCGAACGGCTGACCATCGAAAACCACGGCTACCAAGCGCCCCAGTTTCGCAAGCTGCACCTAGAACTGGCGCGGGTCGGCAATAACCTGGACATCCTCCATTGTGTGATGTTCCCGAATCCTGAATACGGCCTACCGATGTTTGGCTGCGACCTGGTGGGTGGCCGAGGGCAAATCAGCGCCGCCATTGTCGATCTTTCCCCCGTGGCCGACACCCTGCCCCCCGCCTATGACAAAGCCCTCACGGCCCTGGCCCCACCGCCCTTCGCCCAAGAACGCGGCTTGCCAGAATGGGGCACCATTTTTTCGCCCCACTGCCGCTTCATTCGGCCCACCAGCCCCGAAGAAGAAGCTGCCTTTGTTCAGCTCATCGCCGACTACCTCACCCTGCACTGTCAGCAGGCGGTGGCCACCGAGCCTACTCCAGACTTGACGACTACCATTCTGGCCGGACAACAACGCTACTGCACCCAACAACAGCAAAACGACAAAACCCGCCGCGTTCTCGAAAAAGCCTTTGGCGATGCCTGGGCCGAACGCTACATGACCACCGTTTTATTTGATGTCCCACCTGTTGCGTAGAGCCCGTCGTTCTTTAGAATGAAGGTTTTCTGGTTCTGTCCCCCCGCCAGATCCCCAGCCCCCACCGATCACCTCTGCTGCCACGTTCTACCCCACCCTCATTGCCATGGCCGTTAGCACCCCACCCTCTCCCAATCTGCATCAGCCCACCCTCGACCATGTTCCCAGCATCGCCAGTTCTCGTACCGGACGACTGATTGTGTTTACTGGGCCGAGTGGCGTGGGTAAGGGCACCCTGCTCAAGGCTTTGCGGGAGCGCTATCCCAGCCTGGGCCTTTCCATTTCGGCCACCACCCGATCCCCCCGCCCCGGTGAGGTAGACGGCAAGGACTACTACTTCGTTAGCCGCGAGCAGTTTCAAGCGATGGTGGACAACGGCGACCTGCTGGAGTGGGCCGAGTTTGCCGGAAACTTCTACGGCACCCCCAAGGCCGCTGTGCAGCGCCACCTAGAGGAAGGCGAGTGGCTGATCCTAGAAATTGAACTGGAGGGCGCTCGTCAGGTGCGGCACACCTTTCCTCAGGCGCTTCAGTTGTTTGTGCTGCCCCCTTCATTGGATGAGCTAGAGCAGCGCATTCGACTGCGGGGCAAAGACTCGGAAGACGCCATTGTGCGCCGCATGGCCCGCGCCCAGGTGGAAATTGACGCCGCCCCCGAATTTGATGTGCAGATCATCAACGACGACCTCGAAACGGCCCTGCAACAGCTTGAAACCGCCATCTTTGACCAGTAACTCCCCGTCGGAACAACGGGCTGGAGGCGGGGAAAGGGTTGGACGACCAGGGACTTATTTCACCTGGGTGACGCGCCAACTGAGCTTGAGGTTGAGCCAGAAGTTCCAAATCGTGACTAGGCCGATGGCGATCAGGTTGGCCAGATAGGCCCAGCGCTGGCCAAAGATCAGGTTGTAGACCAGATTCAGCACCAGCACATTCAGCACCAGCCCGCCGAGGCAAATCAGGTTGAACTTGAGGAACCGCTTGAACCGGGCTGGCCAACCCCGCTGCCGCAGGCTGACATCGGCAAAGGTCCAGGCATCATTCCACACAAAATTATTGAAGATGGCGATTTCCGCCGCCACAATTTTGCTGCGGGTGAGGGGTAGTCCTAGGGTGGTGTGGAGCAGGTAGAGGATGGCCATATCCACCACCACGCCGCTGAGCCCCACTAGGCCAAAGCGCAGAAACCGCTGCCAGGGAAAGCGCCGATGCAGGTGAGACAAACGGCCCCCAGCCCGCAGCCGCAACAGGTGGTGAATGTAGTCGAAGTATTGCCGCCCGGTGACTTTGCTGCTGCCCTCCTGGCGTTCTTGGAAGACGTAGCCCACCTCGGTGATCGTGTCGATGGTGCCCCGACCAAGAACTTCCAGCAAAATCTTGTAGCCCTTGGGGTTGAGCCGTGGCCCTGCAATGGCTGCACGCTGCACCATAAAGAAGCCGCTCATTGGGTCGCTCACTCGGCCCACCACTCTGGGCAAAATCAGTAGCCCTAGGGTTTGCGCCCCCCGCGATAGAATCCGTCGTGCCAAGCTCCATTCGCTAACGCCGCCCCCCTCCACATGGCGGCTGGCCACGGCCAAGTCGGCCCCGGATTGGATCGCTTCCAGCAACCCTTGCAGCACCTCCGGCGGATGTTGCAGATCGGCATCAATGACGCCCAAGATTCTTCCTTGGGCCACCTGCCAGCCACGAATTACCGCCGAAGATAGCCCCCGCTCTCCCTGCCGACGCATCACCCGCAGTTGGGGCAGATGTTCGCCAAGGGCCAACCCCTGCCGCCAGGTGAGATCGGGGCTGTCGTCATCCACCAAAATTAGCTCGTAATCGTTGGGCAACAGCGGATCGAGGACAGCCACCAGCGCATTGAGCAACGTCCCTAGGTTTTGACCCTCGTTGTAGGTGGGGATAATGAGAGACAGGGTCGGCGCGGCCCCCTCCTCCGAAGGCAGATCCGGCACCTGAAGCAGGCCAGTAGGACAGGGCACAAGCCGTTGAAGCTGGGAAACCATAGGGCACCGAATCGAAAACACCACATCCGCCCTAGGGCTGGCCCAGGCCGACCATGCACCCTAAATTCAGGCAGCACTGGATTGTTGAACAGGCCATCATCCTACCGCAGCCCTTCCAGGGTTCAAAGCCCGCCCCGGAGAATAATATCGAGGATGTTTGTGCCCAAAATGCGGGAAATCGGCTCCAAAAAAGTAGTCATGCGCTCATAGGTGGCCTGAAGGCGATCCACCTCCAGCACCACGGTTTCGGTGGGGTAGGCTTGGAGGACTTCCAAAAGCGTTACTTCACCATCGTCATCAGCGGCGGCAACCAAGGCCGACCGTAGCGCCTGCCGACTGGCCTCCCCGCTCACCGGACGAATGGCCTGACTGACCTGATCGAGCATCCACTCTCCGGGCAGGCTATTCAACGCCTTATCCAGCATCACCACATCGGTCATCAGGGGTTGGCTCAGCACGGTTTGCAGGGTTTCAGGTCGCTGGCCCACCTGTCGCAGCATCCCCGCCAAGCTAGCTGGAGCTTCGCCCGTTTCGGCTAAGGTGGCCAGGTCGGCCACGGCCACGGTGCGGCTAAACCCTCGGTATTGCAGCACCACGGTTTCTGCCGCTAGGGCCGCTGGGGCGAAACCCAGCAGCCCCGATCCCACGAGAGCCATGGACAGTAGAGAGAGTTGTTTCATGGTGGCTTCCCCAAACTCGTGGCTGACGGTGACAGGCTTTGATCATCAACCATAATGGACGCATCGAGGCCCAGAAAGTTTCAACTCGGCCTCAACGCATCCATGCAGCAGTGAACTAGGCGCGGCTGGGGGCATTGCTGCGAATGCCACACCCCCTGCAAACCGAGCCTCAGACTCGCGCCAGTCCTAGGGCAGCTCAGTACGGCCCATCAGGTAGCGGTCACATTCCCGTGCTGCGCCCCGCCCTTCATTGATGGCCCACACCACCAGGCTTTGGCCTCGGCGGCAATCTCCGGCGGCGAAGACTCCGGGGATCGAGGTCGTGTACTGCTCGTGCTGGGCTTTGACGTTACTGCGGGCGTCTTTTTCAAGACCTAGGGCGTCGATAAGGGGCTGTTCTGGGCCAAGGAATCCCATTGCCAACAGCACCAATTGGGCGGGGACGACCTTCTCGGTGTCGGGGATGGGCTGGGGCACAAAGCGCCCGTTTTCATCCTTGCCCCACTGAATTTGGACGGTGTGAACGGCTTTGACATGGCCGTTTTCGTCGCCCTCGAACTTCGTCGCCGTGGTCAGGTAGGTGCGGGGATCGGCCCCAAACTGGGCGGCGGCTTCCTCTTGGCCGTAGTCCATCTTGTAGACCTTGGGCCATTCCGGCCAGGGGTTGTTGGCGGCGCGGGTTTCCGGCGGCTGGGGCATAATTTCCACCTGGGTGACGCTATTGCAGCCATGGCGAATGGAGGTGCCCACGCAGTCCGTCCCGGTGTCGCCGCCGCCGATGATCACCACATCCTTACCCGCCGCCGGAATGAATCCTGGAGTCGGCTGGCCATCCAGGACGGTACGGGTGTTTTCGGTCAAAAACTCCATGGCAAAGTGGATGCCCTGCAACTCGCGGCCTTCAATGGGCAGGTCTCGCGGCTGGGTGGAACCCGTGCAGAGCAGCACCGCATCAAAGTCCTGCATCAGGGTTTCGGCGGCGATGTCTTTGCCCACTTCGGTATTGCAAACGAAGGTGACGCCCTCCGCTTCGAGGACATCCAGCCGCCGCTGCACCACCTCTTTCTTGTCCAGCTTCATGTTGGGGATGCCGTACATCAGCAGCCCACCGGGACGGTCTGCCCGCTCGTACACTGTCACCCAATGGCCCGCCGAATTAAGCTGCGCCGCCGCCGCCAACCCCGCAGGGCCAGAGCCAATCACCGCCACCTTTTTGCCCGTGCGCTGCTTTGGCGGGGTGGGGGTAATCCAGCCCGATTCCCAACCCTTTTCGGCGATGGAATACTCAATGTTCTTAATCGTCACCGGGGGGCTGGTGATGCCCAACACGCAGGAACCCTCGCAAGGGGCCGGACAGACGCGCCCGGTAAATTCCGGGAAATTGTTGGTTTTGTGCAGCCGCTCTAGGGCTTCTTCCCACAGGCCGCGATAGACCAAATCGTTCCATTCGGGAATCAAATTGTTAATCGGGCAACCGCTGGCCATGCCGCTGATGGTGATGCCCGTATGGCAAAAGGGCGTGCCACAATCCATACACCGTGCGCCCTGGGTACGCAAATTGTCCTCCGGCATGGCCAGGTGAAATTCGTCCCAATTACGAATCCGATCAGCGGGGGCCACCTCTTGCGCCACTTCCCGCAGATATTCCATAAAGCCCGTCGGTTTTCCCATGGTGTTTGTCCTGAAGGTGCTAATTAAAGGTCATGCACAGGGTGCATAACGCCAAAGCGCGGCTGCCGCCAAAGCGAAGCCATGCGCCATGATGAAACTAATCCGATGCATATCACGAAAATATCCATACGAGAAAAGCCAATATAGCCAATACCTATAAAGTTTGAAAAAACAACCCACTCTTCTTTGCTGATCAACTTGCTCAGCACACCTTTGGCATAATGTTCTAACACCAAATCGGTCTTCACTAGGCTAATGGATCGAGAAAAACTCTGCAATGCAAATAGCAACAACCTACTATAAAGCCCAGATTTTAGAGCCTCCCCAAAACCCTAGAATCTCTTTAGGTCATGTTAACGAGTTGTTACCTTTTGCAGCCTGACCGTGGCGACAATGTATCCGCTGTTACCGTTTATGAGCATCCCCCCTGACGGAGTGGTTCTGGCGAAGTCTCCTAGAGAAGGCTCTACAGTTGCGGTGAGGCTGTAAGTCTTGAAAGCCTATGGTAAGTAGAATGGCTAAATTAACATTAATGTTGGCTCTGGGTTTCGACTACGCTCAACCCTCTGGCTACTTGGCGGGTGGGCATTGAGCGAAGTCGAAATGCATCTTACAAATAATTGTGATCATGGACTTAAAAGCTGTCTGAAGATTAGCTACTGATAATATCTGATTAGCAAGCAACCCTAGTTGGAAAGTAGGTGGCTCGCAGCCTGAATCTCAACAGTCAAATTATTTTGGTTGAAAAATATGACTATTCGCGTCAACGAAGCAACGGGGAATTTGTTTTTCTCTCCATCAACAGGAGAGCACTAGCAGAGAGCGACGCTGGACAAATCAGAGCTTTATCCCTTTGTTTAAGTTCCTGTTCACAACGCCTCAAACAGCGCAGGCACCAGCCCCTCGTAAACCTATGGTGGATGATCCCTTCAGTCTTTGCCCTGATTCTTTCGATGATAGTAACGCTGGTAGTAGATGCAGTGACCTTTTAGGGCAAGCGGTGGATCTCTGCCTAGACTGGGGAAGCATCGCCTATAGGGTTGATTAACTTTCTACGACCAATGTCAAACTTCACCCAGGGATAGGGGCATATTGAGGAAAGGTTGTTCTCTTTGTCCGTATGTGCCATGGTTCCTGCATCTTCTCCGTCCGCTGCAATGCCGCACCCACCCTGGCAGCGGTGGATTCCCCGGTTGATGGGCGGGTTTGCCCTAAGTCTGGGCTTGGTGATGATGGCCGCATGGCATTTGCAGATACCGGGGCTGCTTCAGGTGCCGCCCGGTTCGCCCCCCATGCGCTACAACACGGCCCTGGCCTTGGCCTTGGCGGGGTTGGCGCTGCTGCTGTTGCTGCATCGGCGGGGGCAACGGTGGGCTTGGGTGCCCGCTGGCGGGGTGTTCGCCATTGGTGTCCTCACCCTGATTCAGTACCTCTTTAAGGTGAATCTGGGGATTGACCAATGGCTGATGACTGACTACATCACCCCCGCCCTGTACGGGGCTGATGGGCTGCACTCAGGGCGCATCATCGAACCCGTGGAGCAGTTTTTTGTGTTGGTGGATCGGCCCATTCCCGGTCGTCCGTCGCCCAACCTCGCCTTCAGCTTTACCCTGGCGGGGATAGCCCTGTTGCTGGCGGGGGTGCCCCGACGTTGGCAGCGGTGGCCCTGGAAAACCCCTGCTACCCCAGATCTGCCACCGGATCGCGCCCTAGGTTTAGCGGGTTTCCTATCCTTTGGGGTGCTGGCTATGGGGATAATCGGGCTGCTGGGCTACTTGGCTCAGATTGGCGACGACCACACCTGGCGCTACCTCACCGGGATTTCCATTCCCACGGCGGCGGGGCTGTTGGGGCTGGGGCTGGGGTTGCTGGCCCATGCCCTAGCGCGGCACCGGGAGTTGGAAACACCCTGCTGGTGTGCGGGGGGCGCAGGTTTTGGGATGTTGATGGCCAGCGTGTTTTTGTGGAATGCCCTTAGAAGTTGGGGGCATCAGGTCGGTGCTCAAATCCCGGCCCTGGCCAATGAGGTGGATGCGGCCATTGAACCAGTGGCTAACCTCATGCTGATTCAGGGGATGTTGCTGGCCATCGTCATCACGGGCTTGGTGTGGGTGGATCGGCGGTTGAGGTCACGCAGTCGAGTGATTCAACGGTTAAATGCTCAGCAGGCGGCTACGACTTCGGCCCTGGAGTCCATCTTAGAATCCACCGCCGACGGCATTTTGGTGCTGGATTCAACCATGCATCTGACCCACTGGAACCAGCGCTTCCTCAAGATGTGGGGTATTCCTGCGGCCTTGGCAGAGGAGGTGCGTAGCGGTAGTGGAATCCCCAATTTCTATCCCGTTGTGCTCGATCAACTCCAGGATCCCGACCAATTCCTGCGGGCCACCCAGGCAATGATGGCCAACCTGGAGCAAAAAACGATGGATGTGGTGCAGCTCAAAGATGGGCAAATTTTTGAGCGCCACGCCCGCCCCCAGTGGCAGGATGGCCAAGCGGTGGCTAAGGTGCTGAGCTATCGAGATGTGACGGAACAACGTCGGGCCGAGGCGGTGCTGAGGGAAAGCGAGGAGCGCTATCGATCCCTGGTCACAGCCCTGGCGGAGGGGATTGTGTTGCAGGGTGCCGATGGCGTGGTGCAGGCCAGCAATGAACGGGCCGAAGAAATTCTGGGTCTGAACATGGGCCAATTGCAGGGGCTCACCTCGATTGATCCCCGTTGGCGTAGCATCCACGAAGATGGATCGCCCATGCCGGGGGAAGACCACCCCGCCATGGTGGCCCTGCGAACCGGACAGCCCTGCCGCAATGTGGTGATGGGGGTGCATAAGCCCAGCGGTGAACTCACCTGGATTTCCATTAATTCCCAGCCCATGTTCCGCCCTGGGGAGGATAAGCCCTACGCCGTAGTTACCTCTTTTGCCGATATCACCGACCGCAAGCACATCGAAGAAATGCTGTTCTACGAAAAGGAACTGGCCCAGGTGACGCTGCATTCCATTGGCGATGCGGTGATTACGACGGATGTGGAGGGGCGGGTGCAGTATATCAACCCCGTGGCGGAGGAACTGACGGGCTGGAGCCAAGGGGAAGCACAGGGCCAACCCCTCGGTGAGATTTTTCAGTTGCTTTTGGACGAAACCCGTGAACCTGTTGAAAATCCGGTGTTCCAAGCCCTGCGGGAAAACCAGATCGTTGGCTTAAATGGCGATACCTTTTTGGTGTCTCGCAGGGGTCGCGAAATTGCCATTGATGACTCCGCTGGGCCAATTCGCAATCGCCAGGGGCAAACCGTGGGGGCGGTGATGGTGTTCCACGATGTCACTCATGCCCGCCAGCTCACCCGCCAGATATTTTGGCAGGCCATGCACGATCCCCTCACCGGGCTGGTCAACCGTCGCGCCTTCGAGCACCGCCTAGAGCAGGCCATCCAAAGCACTCAGGTGGAATCTGGCACCCATGTGCTCTGCTATCTCGACCTTGACCGCTTCAAGATTGTCAACGACACCTGTGGCCACAAAGTAGGAGACGAACTGCTGCGCCAAATCACTGCCCTGATGCAAGCCCACATTCGCAAAACCGACACCCTAGCCCGCCTAGGAGGAGATGAATTTGGCGTCTTACTCCAGCAGTGCGACCTTGACCAAGGGCTGCGGGTGGCGGATGCCCTGCGGGAAACGGTGCAGGATTTTCGCTTCACCTGGGATAACCATGTCTTCACCATTGGGGCCAGCATTGGGGTAGTGCCGATTACGCCCCAGGTGGAGGATTTAGAATCCCTGCTGATGTATGCCGATGCCGCCTGCTATGCCGCCAAAAATACAGGCCGTAACCGCGTCCATCTCTTCCAGCCCGACGACCAAACCCTGGCCCAGCAGCAAGGGGAAATTCGCTGGGCCACCCGCATCACCCAAGCCCTTGAGAACGATCAATTTTGCCTATTTGCCCAGCCCATCCGGCCCACCCAGCCCAGCTACCCCGCCATGGATCATGCCGAAATCTTGATCCGCCTGCTCGACAACGACGGCACCATCATTCCACCCATGGCCTTCATCCCCGCCGCCGAGCGCTACGACCTGATTGGCAAAATTGACCGCTGGGTGGTGAACACCCTGTTTCAACACTGGCACCAGGTACAGCCCGCCGCTGGACAGCCCCCCATTCAATACGCCATCAACCTATCGGGCCACAGCCTCACCGACGACCGCATGGTGGATTTTCTCAAGCAGCAGTTTGAGGAATACGGGGTGCCGCCCCACCTGGTCTGTTTTGAAATTACCGAAACCGCCGCCATTGCCAACCTGATCCAAGCCAGCCAGTTTATCCAGCAGCTTAGATCCTTGGGCTGTCACTTCGCGCTAGATGATTTCGGCAGCGGCATGTCCTCCTTCACCTACCTAAAACACTTGCCCGTCAACTACCTCAAAATTGATGGCAGTTTTGTCAAAGATATGGTGAGCGACGCCATCGATAGCGCCATGGTGGAAGCCATTAGCCGCATTAGTCAGGCCATGGGGCTGCAAACCGTGGCGGAATATGTGGAAAATGACGCCATCCTCCAGCGCATCACCGCCCTAGGGGTCAACTTTGCCCAGGGCTACGGCATCGCTAAACCTGCCCCGCTCCTTGGCCCTTGCCTTCCCCCGGTGACGAGAGGGCCGCTTGCAGGTGATCGGGCAGCCGACGCAGCACCCGCCGACTGGTGAGATCCACCGTGGCAAGGGTAACGGTGCCATCCAAACAGAGTTCCTGGGTCGCAGAATTCAGCACTTCGTATTGCCACACGAGGCGCACGCCCCTAAAAGGAGCCGTTCGTGCCTGAATGAGGGCTTCATCCCCCAGCCGCAGGGATTGGCGATAGCGCAGGGCCATATCCACCACGGGCAGATCTACCCCGGCGTTGACCCAATCGGCAAAGGTGAGGTTGTGCCGTTGTAGGTAGGCCACCCGTGCCTCCTCTAGCCATGCAATATAGGTGCCGTGCCAAACAATGCCAGCATAGTCGGTGTGGTGGGGGTGAACAACAACACGGTACTCAAACCAGGGAGCAGAATCAGCCATGGGCGTGGGGAAAGTACAACCGAGAAGTTCGACGGAGAAGCCTCAGTAGATCTCAAACTTACTTTACTGCTCTGGGGGTAGAGTTAAGGGGATAGGGCTGCTAAGCTTACCCCGATTTGGGTTGCATCGGCTATTTGTGGCGAATGTAGTCGTACAGGGCCACATAGTCCTCTCCCGGATTATTCCAGGAGAAGTCGTACTGCATCCCCTGCTGGGCAATTTGCTGGAAGAGTTTGGGTTCTTTTTCCCAAATATCAAAGGCGCGATCCATGGCGGATTCTAGGGCGACGGTATCGCTTTGGAAGAAGACAAAGCCGTTGCGCTCTTCGGGTTCGTGGTAGCCGTCGTAGTCCCAATCGAACACGGTGTTGACCAGGCCACCGACGCCGCGCACGA
Organism: Leptolyngbya sp. BL0902; assembly: GCF_016403105.1. Taxonomy (NCBI): domain Bacteria; kingdom Bacillati; phylum Cyanobacteriota; class Cyanophyceae; order Leptolyngbyales; family Leptolyngbyaceae; genus Leptolyngbya; species Leptolyngbya sp. BL0902. Next base: position 2,375,834 of record NZ_CP046155.1, on the reverse strand, counting down.
TGGGCACCGTGCCGTACCTCAGGCCGATCATTTGGGTGAGGCCGCAGGGTTCAAAGTTGCTGGGCACCACAATCAGGTCGGATCCGGCGTAGATCAGGTGGGCGAGTTCTTCGTTGAAGCCGATTTCGAGATGCACGTCGGGGTTGTCATTGAGGTGCAGCTTTTCGTGCCAGAACCAGTCGTTGATGCCCTTTTCAGTGGCGGAACCCAGCAGCACAAACTGTCCACCCCGGCTAAGGGTGTAGTAAATCGCGTGGTGGACGAGGTGAACCCCCTTTTGGTCATCCAATCGGCCAATGAAGGCGACGACGGGCTTATCGCCGTGGCCCAGCATCAGCCGTTCCCGCAGCACTTTTTTGTTCAGGGCTTTGTCTTCAAAGGTGGTGATGCCGTAGTGATGGGGGATGTAGCGATCCACCTCCGGGTTCCACACGTCGTAGTCGATGCCGTTGAGGATGCCGGAAAACTTGTTGTGGTGGGTGTGGAGGGTGTGGCCGAGGCCAAAGCCCTGGTCGGTGTGCTGGGCTTCCCAGGCGTGGTAGGGGGAGACCGTGTTGACGTGGTTGGCGTAGGTGATGCCCCCCTGCATGAAGTTGATGGCGAAGGGGTTGAAGTTGTCGCGCAGTTGGCCAAACTGGTAGTAGTATTCCGGTCGGTTTAACCCCGTGGCTTCCAGGATATCCACCCCAGCAATGCCCTGGTGCTTGAAGTTGTGGATGGTGTAGAGCACCCGCTGGAACTCCATGCCGTTGTATTTATAGATTTCAAACAGCATGACCGGAATCAGCCCGGTTTGCCAGTCGTGGCAGTGAATTACATCCGGGCGCTTGTTGCTGCGGAGCAAGAACTCCATCGCCGCCTTACTAAAGAAGGCAAACCGCATCGGGTCGTCGTCGCAGCCGTAGTAGCAGCCCCGGTTGAAGAACATTTCCCAGGACTTCGGCTCGATGAAAAAGCACAGCCGTCCATGCACCCAGCCGCAATACACATCGCAGAGAATATCGGTGCCGTACCAGGGCACAATTAAATCCCGGTAGGCTTCGTGCAGACCCCAAATGTGGTCGTAGCGCATGCAGTCGTACTTCGGCAGAATGATTTCGACGCAGTGGCCCCGCGTTTCCAACTCGCGGCTGAGGCCATAGACCACATCGCCCAGGCCCCCAGCTTTGATGACCGGAGCGCATTCCGAAGCAATCTGCACGATGTACATGGAGAACTCTCCGTTTATAAAAGTTCATTTTTTGATGCCCCTATTCAATCAGGATGTTGGGGCGTAGGCAAGGGGATAGGGCGTAGACCCAGTGCTTCAACGGTTGCCCCTGTAACGAGGCATCAGCATCAGTGAGCTTTGTCAGCCTAGCGCTTTACCCCCAAAGCGGCCCCCAATGGCCCACCATGAAACGGGTTTCTGGCCTTCCTGCCCGCCCCGCCCTCTTCTCCAACACCGACCGCATCGCCATCCTCCCCGCCGCCACCGTGCCCCGCCCAGGCTGCACCGGAGAATGCCCCCGCCTGGTGAAACCCAACAAGGACGAAACCCTGGTTCGCGTTACCCACGTGGTGCCCCTTGCCAGTCCTGAAACTGCTCCTGAAGAAGAGTAGTGATGGTGGCGCAAGCAATGGCTAGATAGGGTTCCAAACGTGCGATGATGATCAATTGCTTAAGCTGCGAGTCTTACCTTGCCGAGTTGATCGATAATGTCTAGACTGAGGCGATGACAAGTCTGATTTCTAAGCCTATGCCTATTTATACCTTTAACGATTGATGAGCAAGGACAGATCACCTTAGATCAGCCTCTCATCATTAACAAAAGTCACGTTTAGTTCCAGCCCGCAAACCTATCTACACGGACAAAAGAAGCATTCAGACGATGAAAAGACCCGTAGCTATAGACCTTTTCTCCGGGTGTGGCGGAATGTCTCTCGGCTTAGAAGCAGCGGGATTTGATATTGCTGCGGCTGTGGAGTTTGATGCCATTCATGCCCTAGTCCATCATTTCAACTTTCCTTATAGCGCGACGATTTGCAAAGACATTTCTCAGCTTACTTCACAAGAACTGCTCAACGCCATAAAACACAATGAATTTTCCTGTGAGATAGACCTGGTAGCAGGCGGGCCGCCCTGTCAGGGTTTTTCTTCCATCGGCAAGCGACAACTTGGCGATCCTAGAAATGCATTGGTATTCGAGTATGTTCGGGTGATCAAGGAAATAAAGCCAAAATATTTTATATTTGAAAATGTTCCTGGCATGGCATCAGGGAAACATAGACGATTCTTGGATGAATTGATTTCTGAGCTTGAAAGCATTGGATATTGTATTGATAAACCCATATCTGTTCTGGATGCCTCTCTGTATGGAGCGCCGCAAACAAGGAAAAGACTAATCCTTTTAGGCTCGCGACTAGATGTTAATAAGGCCAGGCATCCTTTACCCACTCATGCAGATATTGATTCAGCAGGGCTATTATTCAATATGGGCTTATCACCGCTATCAACCTGCGGAGAAGCTATTCATGATTTAGCAAAACATAGTGCCTTTACCGAAGGTGATAATGGCATAGATACATCGAAATTAGACTATTCAGGATTAAGGCATAATTTTTCGATCCAGCCAAACGGTGAATATTCACTGTGTCATAGAAGATTAGTCTCAAACAAGGTTTATGGCCACATTGGCTCTAAACATACCCAAACATCGATTGAGAAATTTAGAGCAACTAATCCAGGTAGCGTAGAAAGAACAAGTAGATTCTTTAAACTGGCAATTAATGGCCAATGTAATACCTTAAGGGCTGGAACAGCTAGCGACAAAGGCGCATACACTGCACCCAGACCAATACACTACTCCGAACCTCGGTGTATTACTGTAAGAGAAGCCGCACGATTACATACCTTTCCTGACTGGTTTCGTTTCCATAACACGATTTGGCACGGATTTAGGGAAATTGGAAATTCAGTCATTCCATTCCTATCTAAATCTTTAGGGAGGCAAGTTATCAAGGCTATGGATTTAGATGAGATAAACTTTGAAGTCTATACATTAAATCAGCAGGATGAAGAGTTATTGCACTTCAATATGGGTCAATCATCAAAATATTGGAATATTCCAGATGATGTAATTCCCAAGAGAAAACGGTTGGCGAGAGTGTAACATGAGTAAGTACGACCATATTATCGAAAGAGTTTTTATCAAGAACTATGTTGATGGCAACATCAAGGTTCCCTTTGATCGTGATGAATTGGCACAGGCGTGTGATGATCTGGGGATTTCACGGATTAAAAACCTTGGCGATATTCCATACTCATACAGATTTCGCAGGGAATTGCCTGAGTCAATCAAAATGACATGTGAGTCTGGCTATGAATGGATAATAGTAGGAACAGGAATTAGTACCTATGAGTTTAGGTTAGCGTCACCTGGTAAAATAGCACCCACCACTAACCGACAGAAAATAAAAATTCCAGACGCCACACCTGAGACTGTTAGGAGGTATGCTCCGGGGACGGATGAACAAGCACTCCTTACAAAAGTTCGCTACAACCGACTTATTGATATTTTTACTGGACTAACTTGTTACTCTATTCAGAACCACCTTAGAACAACTATCAAAAATATTGGCCAAATTGAAATTGATGAAGTGTATCTCGGTATCAACAAAAGAGGCTCACACTTTGTCATACCTTGTCAGGCCAAATCTCCAGGAGACAGATTTGGTATAGTGCAAGTCATGCAAGACATAGAGTTTTGCAAGCATCGCTATCCGAATGCAATTTGTAAACCTGTTGCATTACAATTTCTATCTGAAAATGAGGTAGCCATTTTAGAGCTAGAAGTTGAAGAAAGTGATAATATTTTTCATCTTTCAGTCGTTGATGAGCGACATTATAGATTAGTTGGTAAAGACGGCATAACTGACGAGGAAATTAGGTTGATGTCTCAATCTGAAGAATAGCTTAGACAAGCATAATGATACCTAGAAATCCATGCGGCTTTATCTGGTTTCCTTCCATCTATTCATCACTTCTCAATTATAGAAAAGCTCAAACTGACTTGGACTCTGATTGAAAACAACAACTAAAATCATAGCGGAGTAAATATGAAAGCATTAAAAGTTATGGGGACAATTGATGAGCAAGGACAGATCACCTTAGATCAACCTCTCGTTATCGATAGAAATAGTCGTGTAGAGGTTATTGTCTTAATTCCAGAGATAACCGATGATGATGAACCTTCGCAAGCAGATTTATTGGAAGACTTTAAGCAAGCTTGGCACGAAGCTATGACAGACCAAACCATTCCTGCGTCTCAACTTTGGGAAGGTCTAGAAAATGACTGACCAGCCCAGAGTTCAAGTTGAAGCCTCACCTACCTTTAACCATAATCTTCGCAAACTTGCCAAGAAATATCGCCGCATTCAAGATGATATTAAGCCGATTATTGCAAAGCTTGAAAGAGGACAGTTACCTGGGGATCAAATTCCTGGAATTGGCTATTCTGTTTTCAATCTGAGAGTCAAAAACAGTGATTTTCAAAAAGGAAAAAGCGGCGGATATCGTCTTATTTATTACGTCAAAGCAGAGACGGGGATTATCTTATTAACGATTTACGCAAAATCTGAGCAAGTCGATATTACACCTAATGATATTCAGAGCATTATCGAAAGCTCTGAATAAAAGAATCAGTTCAATGTTCTCAAAGAGAATAACTAAAATGGCTCTTCCCGTAAAACTTCCCGCAGGTTTTCCTTGATCAATGCCTTCAGATCTTGGGAACTTAGAGCTTCTGTAAATTCCATCTGAATCATCCTAGTACCTTGACCTCTACCCTCATTCAGCCGCAATCTGCACGATGTCCATGGGCGACTCTCCGTGTCCGTGTAGGATCATCCAAGTAGGCGCGTATCACCCCACGGAGACAGCCCCATGGTTCAAGGACTCTTTTCCACCCCCGACACCATCGACCTCGCCCCCCTGATTGACCATACGCTGCTGGTGCCCACCGCCACCCCCGACCAAGTGGCCCAGTGGTGCGATGAGGCCGACCGCTACGGGTTTGCCGCTGTCTGCGTCTACCCAACCTATGTGCGGCAGGCGCGGGATCGGCTCCACCAGCGCCCGGTGCAGGTCTGCACGGTGATCGGCTTCCCCACCGGAGCCACGACTTCGGCCACCAAACTCTACGAAGCCCAGGAGGCCGTAGAAAATGGCGCGACGGAATTAGATGTCGTGATCAACCTCGGCTGGCTCAAATCCGGCCAGCACGACGCCATTCACAGGGAAATCGCCACCATCTGCGAAGAAACTGGACAGCCCGTCAAGGCCATCTTGGAAACGGCGGTGCTCACCCCCTCAGAAATTGCCCTGGCGGCGGAAATTTGCATGGATGCCGGAGTCTCCTTCCTCAAAACCAGCACCGGATGGCAGGGCGGGGCCACGGTGGAGGCCGTGCAGCAGTTAGCCGAACTTTCCAAAGGGCGGGTGGGCATCAAAGCCTCCGGGGGCATCCGCACCGCCGAACAAGCCCTCGCCATGGTGCAGGCTGGAGCCACCCGCATCGGCACCTCCTGGGGGCCAGATTTGGTCAAACAACAGCAGCAGGATCCTTGATTTTGTAGGATAAGGAATGGGCTAATCCAAGCACACTTCCTCCAATTCCTAATCTTCAATCCCTAACCCCTAACCCCCTGTACCCAACCATGCTACGTATTCGAGACATTCTGCACAGCGGCCAACCCGGTCAAGCCACCACCATCCAGGGCTGGGTTCGCACCAAGCGGGAGGGCAAGGGCATCACCTTTTTGGAGGTGAACGACGGCTCTTCCATGGCAGGGTTGCAGGTGGTGCTGAATGCCGACCTGGCCGACTACGACACGGTGGTGAAGGCGCTGACCACGGGATCGTCTGTCGAAATTAGCGGCGATCTGGTGGAATCCCCCGGTAAGGGGCAGCGGGTGGAGCTTCAGGGGCAGACCCTCACCGTTTTTGGCACGGCGGACGGGGAAACCTATCCCCTCCAGAAAAAGCGCCATTCCTTCGAGTTTCTGCGGAGTTTGGGCCACCTGCGTGCCCGCACCAACACCCTAGGGGCCGTCTTCCGGGTGCGAAATGCCTGCGCCCAAGCCATCCACCAGTTTTTCCAAGAGCGCGGCTTTGTGTGGATGCACACCCCCATCATCACCGCCAGCGATTGCGAAGGGGCGGGGGAAATGTTTGCGGTCACGGGGTTGGATCTCACCCAGGTGCCCAAAACCGCCGAGGGCAAGGTGGACTACAGCCAGGATTTCTTCGGAAAACCCGCCTATCTCACCGTCAGCGGTCAGTTGGAAGCCGAGATCATGGCTATGGCCTTCAAGGACGTCTACACCTTTGGCCCCACCTTCCGCGCCGAAAATTCCAACACCTCCCGTCACCTGGCCGAATTTTGGATGGTCGAGCCGGAAATGGCCTTCTGCGATCTGGTGGGCAACATGGACTTGGCCGAGGACTTCCTGAAGTACATCTTTAGCTCGGTGCTGAACGCCTGCCCGGAGGACATGGAGTTTTTCAACCAGCGCATCGACGATTCCGTCCTCGCCACCGCCGACAACATCATCTACAACACCTTCGAGCGCATTACCTACACCGAAGCGGTCAAGCTGCTGGAAAAGGCCGATAAATCCTTCGAGTTCCCCGTCCAGTGGGGCATTGACCTGCAATCCGAGCACGAGCGCTACCTGGCCGAAGACCTGTTCAAAAAGCCCGTCATCGTCACCGACTACCCCACGGGCATCAAGGCGTTTTATATGCGCCTCAACGACGGCGGCGAAACCGTCGCGGCTATGGATGTGCTGGCTCCAAAGGTGGGCGAAATCATCGGCGGTTCCCAGCGGGAGGAACGGCTGGATGTGCTAGAACGCCGCATTCAGGAGGCGGGTTTGCCCATCGAAGACTACTGGTGGTACCTGGATCTGCGTCGCTTTGGCACCGTGCCCCACGCCGGATTTGGCCTGGGGTTTGAACGGCTGGTACAGTTCATGACCGGAATGGGCAACATCCGCGATGTCATCCCCTTCCCCCGCACCCCCGACAGCATCGACTTTTAGCCGCCCTGGATTGTCCTCCAAGATTCGCAGATAGCCAGGGGCCGGGCCGCTGAGTAGCTCCACCAGCCTCCTGCCCCTGAACCGTCGTCCCCAGCGCCAGCGCCCCTAAGCCATAGTTGCCTAGACTGGGGCTGTCACCGCCGCATCGAACCGGAAGCCCGCCTTGCGAATGCGATCCATGGCTTCCCCCAGGCGGTCGCAGTCGGCGATCAGGCTGACGCGCACGTAGCCCTCGCCGCCGGGGCCAAAGGCGTTGCCGGGAGTGAGCACCACGCCCGTTTCTTGCAGCACGGAAAGGGCAAAGTCGGTGGAGGTGCTATCCAGAGGGCAGGGCACCCAGAGGTACATGGTGGCCTGGGGGCGATCCACCGTCCAGCCGAGGGAGGCGAATTCCTTAATCAAGAAGTCGCGGCGGGTGGAGTAGCGTTCTTGGACTTCGTGGAGGTAGTGGTCGGGCAGGGAGAGGGCCGTTTCAGCGGCCCGTTGCAGGGCGGCAAAGATGCCGTAGTCTAGGTTGGTTTTGAGGGTGCGGAGCCCTTGGATCACCTGGGAGTTGCCCACCACAAAGCCCACGCGCCATCCGGCCATGTTGTAGGTTTTGGAGAGGGTGTGGAACTCGACGCCGACCTCCTTGCCGCCGGGGATTTCCAGCAGGCTGGTGGGTTGGTAGCCGTCGAAGGCCAGTTCGGCGTAGCAGAGGTCGTGAACCAAAAGCACCTGGTAGCGGTGGGCAAACTCCACAGCGGCCTCAAAGAATTCGCGGGGGGCGGTGGCGGCGGTGGGGTTGCTGGGATAGTTAAAGAACAGCGCCTTGGCCCGTTTGGCCACTTCGGGGGGGATGGCGTCAAAGTCGATCAACCACTGATTTTCGGCGGTCAGGTGCAGGTGGTAGATGTCTCCTCCAGCAATGACGGGGCCGCGAAAGTGGGCGGGGTAGGCCGGGGTCGGCACCAGCACCAGGTCGCCCGGATTGATAAAGGCCATGGCCAGGTGGGTGATGCCTTCCTTGGAACCCAGCAGGGGCAAGGCCTCCGAGGAGGGATCCAACTGCACCCCGTAGCGGCGGGAGTACCAGTCGGTGATGGCGGTTCGGAAACTGGCGGTGCCCTCGAAGGGGGGGTAGCCGTGGGTGGCGGTGTCGGCGATGGCGCGTTGGGCTGCTTCGACTACAGGGGCGGGGGTGGGGCCATCGGGGTTGCCCATGCCCAGGTCAATCAAGTCGAGGCCCTGTTCGCGGGCGCGGGCTTTGAGTTCGTCGAGGCGAGCAAAGACGTAGGGGGGCAGGGAATTAATGCGCTGGGCGGGCTGGAGCCAACTAAGGGTCATGGCTATACCTCCGAGGGAGCCGTAGATGGAGATGAGGATGGGCGGGGGCGTTCCCGCAGTTCGGGGCAGAGGGGCGACACCATCGCCGCCAGCAGGGCATCGGGGGATACCGTGAAGGGCAGGTGGTGAATGTCGGAACCTTCCCGGCAGGCAAAGTCCGCCGCCTGCTGAAGGTCGGCCAGGGTGGCGTTCCCCAGGCCCAGATCCGCCAGGGTTTGGGGCAATCCGGTGGCGCGGTAGAACTGAATGAGCTGCTGCCGCGCCGCCGTGGCCAGAGAAGACTTGCCGCCCATTTCCTCTAGCCGAAGCTGCACCAGGATGCCGTAGGCCACCTTTTCGCCGTGGAGGGCGTCGTGGCAGGCGGGCAGTTGGGTGAGGCCATTATGCACCGCGTGGGCCGCCACGGTACGACACTGGGCACCGCCCACGCCGCCAATGACTCCGGCCAGCAACACCGTGGCATCCACCACTTCCCGCCATTCGGGGCCACCCCACTGACGCAACGCCGCTGGCGTTTTTTGGAACAAAATATCCCGCAGCACCCGCCCCTGCTGCACCGCCGAAATAATCAGGGTTTGGTCGGAAGACCCACTGCTCACCGAGGCTTCGTACCACTTGGCCAAGCCATCGCCAATGCCTGCCACCAGGGTGCGCGGCGGCGAGGTGCGAATCAGGGCGTAGTCCAAAATCAGCCGATCTGGGCAGCGATCCAGCGCCACATCGTAACGAAAGGCTCCGGCTTCGGAATACACGTTCGACAACGCCGTCCACGCCGCACAGGTCGCCCCCGAAGTCGGCACTGTCACCACCGGACAGCGCCGTTGATGGGCCAGCAGTTTCGCCGTATCCAGCGCCTTACCGCCGCCCACCCCAATCACCACATCGGTTTGGTGATCTTGGGCAATGCCGCGCAACCGTTCTAGGGTGGCTTCACTACAGTCGCGGCCATAGTCGGCGGTGTGGGGCGTCAGTCCGGCCTGGGTGAGGGACTCGATTAGCGGTTGCATCCGGGGCAAACTGTGTTGTCCACCCACCACTAGGGGATGTTGCCCTAGGGCGGCGATGGCTTCACCCTGGGTCGATAAAATGCCTTCTCCCCGCACCACCTGGGCCGGAGCAATGGCAAGGGTTGACGTTACGGAAAGGCTAGTCGTCATGGCTATACCCAGAACAGAGATACCTAGAACGTGGGGGTGTGAGGCGGGGGCTAGGCCAGGAGGTCGCGGTTAATCTGCACCTGATAGTCGAGGCCAGAGTCTTTGGGGGCGGGTTGCACTTGGCCGAGGTAAACCAGCCGAGACACGCCGTTGTCTCCATGCACAATGGCGCGGGCGCGAACGGTGGCGGTTTGGCCGGGAATGCCCAGGCGGTAGGGCTTGAACAGGTTGCTGGCGGCTTGGCGCAGGGTGGCGTCTAGCTCGGCTTCGGTGATGGCGTTGGGCACGGCAATCACAATTTGGCTAGAGCCGGAATCGTACACCGTGGTGTAGGGCAATGCGCCTTCAATCACCGTGCGGCTGAAGGGTTCAAAGCTGAGACCCAGCAGCCCCACCGTTAGCACCACCGCAAATCCCGCAGCCCCCACCAGGCGAAACCGAATGCCCCATTTAAAAACAAATCCAAGTCCGGCAATCACCGCGAGGGCAACCGTCCCAATCGCGGCCCATTGGGTAGCTTGCAAAAATTCGGCTGGTGTTGGCATAGCTCTATAGTGCAGATAGATTAACAAACATATCGCAGATAACGGGCCTTAGACTAGGGGCACCTTGCTTAGTCCACCGGGATTCTGACGGCTTTTCTCTACGTTATTCTGATCGTACCCTGTCCTTGGTACCTGGCTGGAGAATTGCCATCCCCCAGGTTTAGGGGCATTTCGAGACAATCCATGCCCCCAGAACCTTGTAAAGCCGACCAAGACGCGGTAAAACTTGAAGCCGTACTGAATGGATGACGGGATGGCGGTAGCTATGATGACAGCAGCAAAGGGGTCAATCCAGAGGGGTGCGCGTCATCGAGGCCTGATGCTAGGGGCATTGGCGGCCCTGGTGCTGACGGGCTGTGGGTCATCCAAGGTGGCTCAGTGCAACAATCTGGCATCGGTGGTAAACCAAACTCAAACCTTCATGCCGGAGTTTGAAACCGACATCCAAGCCTTTAGTGAACAAGCCGCCCAGGTCAGAAATCTAGACGATATTAAGGCGGCTGCCAGCCAGTACACGGCAGCCGTCGATAAGGTCGTGACCAACCTAGATACCCTAGTGAGCGATCTGGAGGCCATTTCTCTGCGGGATGAAACCCTAGAAGCCTTTCGAGCGGACTATATCGGTGTGGTGCAGGGCTTCAGCAGCGCCCTAGAGGAAGCCAGTCGGGCCATGGATATGGTGGTGACGGTGGCCTCAGAGGATGACTTGCCCGCGACTATCGAAGCCTCTCAGCAGCAGACGGTAGATGCCGTTGCCGCCATTGAGACCCTATCCCAAACGGAAGCGACGCTCATTGCTGAGGTGAATGCCTACTGTGGCGCAACCCAGGCCCCCGATGCCCCACCCGCGCAACAGTAGATCGTCGGTGTCGTCGGGCATAGATGGCCAGTGTAGATCGTCTACCAGACAGATATCACCAGCCTGTGGATCGCTGCAAAAGGGCCTGCGGGGGTAAGGTTCACGGTATATTATTAGCCCTGGGGGCCGCATGGAGTTTCAGAGGCACGGCCTGATTGACATTACATTTTCCCACTCCGCCCGATGGTAGTAGTTCTATCGTGAGTCAGCCGTCTCAACTTCCTCCCGATCAAATTCGGCAAATACTCGCCCAGGTGGTTGAAAACAGCCCCGCCGACTGGATCTTGCTTTATCTGGCCATGGGCACGATGAAAATGGGAGGGCACCGCTACGGCGCTTTTTTGGATGCGGCTACCACAGCGGCCAAACTTGCCATCTACAGCAGTTTTTTGGAATGCGGGCAAAACATCCGCAAAACGGGCTTTTTGTACCATGTCGAGCCCAAGCGGGTGAAGGCCATTGTGCAGGAAATTCAGACCGCCGTAGCCGAAGGCCAAAGCCTGAAGGTCTTGAATTCTAAGGAACCCTACTACCTCATTGCCCTGCCGTTTTTGTGGCAGGAGGAGTTTCCCTGTGGGGCGCAGGAGTCGCGAGTACGGCAACCGGGCCTCACTCCGGGCGAACGCAAAGCCATTGAAGACAGCCTGCCTCCCGGTGCGCCCAAGGCCCGCATCCTAGACCAAGTGGCGTTCCATGAACTGATCGAAAAGCTCCATGATCTGTCCCAGAAGGAACTCCCTGCTGCTCAGCGGATGCCCTTCAGCGATGCCCTGATGATGCACATTAAGTTTCGGCTGCTGCATTCGGGCACGGTGCTGCAAGTGGATTCGCCCCTAGTGGATATCCCCCTCTACGCCTTGGCTAGCGAATCCTATGCGCCCAAGGATGAGCGGGAACGCGCCTTCGCCATGATTGACGACGTGGCCCGCTACTTCAGCATTTTGCAGGCTTGGGTGCGTAGCGAAGAGGGCGTGCTGCGCGGGGTGGAGGTGTTTGATATTAACCTCGACCACCGCCAAGAGGCGCTTCAGGAGTTGGATGTGCTGCTGCGTACTTGGGCCGACAAGTACCACCAGGAGGGCGGCTATCCGATGGTGCTTCAGTTTGCGGCGGGCACCCGTGAGGGCGACTAGTCCGGGCGGGTTTGGGCTTTAGGTTGCCTAAGCCGTTGTGGATCTAAGGCCGTTTAGGCAGATTGGTTGGGGGTGATCCCCTATACTCAGGGCAGCGTTTCGGGTGATGTTGGGCTGCGCCCAGGAGGAATCATGGTGTCGAGCAGATGGCCAACCACAGCACGCCCTGACGCCCCGACCAGCCGATTTCAGCAGCTTCAGCGGCAGTTGCGCCAGCGCTGGTGTTCTGCCGACACCTTTGACACCGAAGAGCGACAGATTGTGGTGGTGCCCTCCCTCAGCCTCAACCAGGAGGAACTGCAAAAGGTGGAAGGGGTAAATTATTATGAAGAGCGGCTGCTGTTTTCCCTGATTCGGCTGCGTAATCCCAACACTCGGATTATCTACCTCACCTCCCAGCCCCTGCACCCCAGCATTGTGGATTACTACCTGGAGCTGCTGCCGGGAATTCCTAGCTCCCATGCGCGGGAACGGCTGACCCTGTTGGCCACCTACGACAGTTCCCAAAAGCCCCTGACCCAAAAAATCCTGGAGCGTCCCCGATTGCTGGAGCGAATCCGGCGGCGTCTCGATCCGCAGCGGGCCTATATCACCTGCTACAACGCAACGAGTTTAGAGCAGCAACTGTCCCTCGCCCTGGATATTCCCCTGCTGGCGGTGGATCCAGATTTGCTGGGCTGGGGCACCAAAAGCGGCAGTCGAGAAATCTTCAAACGCTGCGGCATTCCCCACCCACCGGGCAGCGATCTGGTGTTTTCTGAAGCCGATCTGGCCGCTGCCATGGCCGATGTGTGGGAGCAGGTGCCCGATTTGCAGCGCATGGTGATCAAGCTAGACGAGGGCTTCTCTGGCGAGGGCAACGCCATTATGGATCTGCGCCCCCTGGCGGCCATTGCCCCCGGCACCGTAGGCACAGCGGCCCGCACCCAGGCGCTTCAGGAGGCCCTCCAGCACCTCAGTTTTCAGTGTGCAACGGAAGCTTGGCCCCACTTTTCCCAAAAGATCCACCAACTGGGGGCCATCGCCGAAGCGTTTATTGAGGGCGATCATAAGCAATCTCCCAGCGTGCAGGGCCGGATTACGCCCCTGGGTACCGTGGAAATTCTCTCCACCCACGACCAAGAACTGGGCGGCCCCGATGGCCAAATTTTTCTGGGCTGTTCCTTTCCGGCCCGGTCAGACTATCGGCTGGATATTCAGGCCATGGGCCAACGCATCGGTGAAGAACTGGCGGCCCAGGGTGCCCTAGAACGCTACGGGGTCGATTTCATTGCCGTGCGCCAGGGCGATCCAGATCAGCCCACCTGGGATCTCCAGGCCATTGAAATCAACCTGCGTAAGGGCGGCACCACCCATCCCCTGATGGCGATGAAAATGCTCACCGAGGGGCGCTTTCACCCAGAGGACGGTCTGTTCTACACCAAGCAGGAGCAGGTACGCTATTACCGAGCCTCAGATAATTTGCAAAAGCCCCAGTATCGTGGCCTGCTGCCCAGTGATTTGATGGACATCATCGTCACTAACCGCCTCCACTTCAACTCGATTTTGGGCGTGGGTGCGGCCTTTCACCTGATGGGCTGTCTGTCGGAGTACGGCAAACTGGGCCTCACCTGCATTGGCACCAGCCCCGCCCACGCCAACGAAATCTACGACCAAGTGGTGTCTGCCCTCGACGACGCCACCCAGGGCCAAGACTAGCCTACATTTCGTAAATCGAAGGGGTGCCAACGAGAAGGGGTCGGCTACCCTGGGAACAACGGGGGATGCCCCGATGGGTTCCACGGTTGTTGTTTGTGGGGTGCGTCTATGGCGTCTATGCTGCCATTCAGTATTCAAAAGTTTGTCTTTCAGCCAGAGGGCCACGCAACCATTGTCGAGATGGACGACACCCAGGGGATTCCAGGCCGCATCCCTGGCTACTTTGTGATGAGTAGCGCCCCTCCCAATATTGACCCTGAAGAGGAAAAAGCTCCTCCCAAGCAGCGCCCTGGGACGCGGGGTATCCAGAAGCCCCAGGATGAGCGGCCCAAATTGACCCCAGCCCAGCAGCAGGACTATGCCCAGCAAGGGGTAAATGCCATTGCCGATCACCTCCATCGCATGATGACCACCCATCCTGAGGGCACCGCCGAACTGGTGATTACGGTGCATGGCTACAACACCAGTCGCAGCGGGGTGGAGGCTTGGTATAAGAACATTTTTAAGTATGTAAACCGCCATGATGAGAGCATTGCCACTCACCCCAATCGGGTGTTTGTTGGCTATCGTTGGCCTTCGGAAAATGTGAAACTCAGCCGACTCTCTGAAGCCCTATGGGCCTTGCCGCCTCTGCCCCGCGACATTTTGATCACCGGGACTGTTGGCCTAGTGCTGCTGGTGGTGTTCTATTTTCAGCCCTGGGGTGCAACCCTGTGGAGTGGGCTGCTGGCGGTGGTGTTTGGGCTGGCTGCGGCTCTGGGGCTGCTGATGTTTGCCCTGGTGGTGCTGCGGCTGGTGGTCTATTTTCGGGATAACTACCGCGCCAATAACTTTGGGGTGCTGGATCTGGTTGAACTGCTGCGCCAAATTGACCACGCCCTGGTGGAGCGCACCGCCGCCGAGATGTTTCCTGGCATGGCCTACGGGAGCCCCGTGGATCAGGCCAAAGCCATGGCCCAGGCGAAGGGCTATTGGTCAAGGCGCAACCAAAAGAATAAGGTCAAGCTCAGCTTTATTGGCCACAGCATGGGGGCGTTTGTGGTCACGAATGTGGTGCGGATTTTGTCGGACGTGTTTGATAACAGCTCCATCAGCCAGCGCCCCGACAGCAATGTGGGGGATGTGTTTCGGCTAGAGCGTTTGGTGCTGGCTTCCCCCGATATTCCCGTGCTGACGATTGTCACCAGTCGGGCCAACTTTCTGGCCTCGTCCCTGCGGCGATTCTCCGAGTCCTACCTGTTTTCCAGCGAAGGCGACGTTGCTCTGCGGTTGGCCTCCACCGCCGCCAACTATATTGCCTTCCCCAGCCGCTCCCAGGCCAGGGGCTATCGCTTGGGCAACGTGGCGCTGAAATCCCCCTCCGACAGCGCCGCCGATAGTGCCTCTAACAATGGCTTTATTAACCTGAACGCCCTCGACAACCTGTTCAAGAAGAACGCACCCAAGAAGAAGGCATCATCAGAGGAGTCCATTGCCCCGGCGACCGCCCAGGCCCCGGCGACAGAAAATGTTATGCAATACCTCTTCCTCACCTTCCAGCGGTTCCGGGCCAATAAGGTCGTCACCCTGGCCGATTTGTTCAAAGATGAACCCTTCGGCGACAGCACCCAGGCCACCATCGCCGACCTGTTCACCTACTTTGACTGCACCGACTACGTAGACGTGCGCTACAACCCCGCCGACAACACTTGCTCTGCCCAAACCATGGGCCTGCTGACCCAGGCCAAAGGTAAACCCGTCCTCAAATCCTGGGATTACTTCCTGCTCACCCTCGACTATGCCCTGGGCAAGCGCGATGTTCACGGCGGCTATTTTGAAGGACAATTCACCCAGCAGATCCTCTACAGGCTGGCCTTTTTGGGCTTTGGCGGCTACCTCCAAACCCTCGATGCCGACCCCCACGTGGCCCTCAGCCAGCTTCATTTGGCCTGCCAAGACAAGGGCATCCAGGGCTATCTCTCCCCCTTCCGCTACCGGGTGGATATCCAGGGCGACAACCTAGAAGGGACGATGCGGGAGATGCTGCACGCCATCGAGCAAAACACCACCCCCGCCATGCTCTATCCCCGCCCGTCCCCAACTCCCGCCGCTGCCCAACCCTTGGGTAAGCCCTAGTTAGCCTGAGGTTGGGCTTACCCCAGAATCTCCATCCTTAGCAACCCTCTGACGCCTATATCCCCTGGGGGAAATGGTGCTGGTGCCAGTGGCGAGCGATGTCTAGCCGACGGCAAACCCAAACCCGCTCGTGGCCCTGCACGTAGTCCAAAAAGCGGGCAAGGGCGGCGGCGCGTCCGGGGCGTCCGGCCAGACGACAGTGCAGGCCAATGCTCATCATTTTGGGAGCTTCGTCTCCTTCGGTGTAGAGGGTGTCAAAGGCATCGCGCAGGTAGGCAAAGAACTGATCCCCTGAGTTAAACCCGGCGTAGGTGGCAAAGCGCATATCGTTGTTGTCGAGGGTGTAGGGGATGATCAGGTGGGGTTTGCCGTAGTCCAACGTCCAGTAGGGCAGATCGTCGGCGTAGCTGTCGGCATCGTAGAGAAAACCGCCTTCTTCGACGACCAGGGCGCGGGTGTTGGGGCTCATGCGGCCTTGGTAAAAGCCCAGGGGCCGAGTTCCCGCCACCTGGGTATGAATCTCCACCGCCTTGCGAATGTGCTCCCGCTCGGTCTCAGCGCCAACGTACTGATAGTCAATCCAGCGGTAGCCGTGGCTGGCAATTTCCCACCCGGCCTCGTTCATCGCGGCCACCGCCTCCGGGTTGCGGGCCATCGCCATCGCTACGCCGTAGACCGTCAGGGGTAGCCCTCGGCTGGTGAACAACCGATGCAGCCGCCAAAAGCCTGCCCGACTGCCGTACTCATACATCGACTCCATGTTCATATTGCGCACCCCCGGCAGCGGAGCCGCCCCCACCGTCTCCGACAAAAACGTTTCCGAGGCCGCATCGCCGTGGAGGATGCAGTTTTCGCTGCCCTCCTCGTAGTTGATGACAAACTGCACCGCAATGCGAGCATTCTCAGGCCAGTGGGGATGGGGCGGTGTCGGGCCATAGCCCATCAGATCGCGGGGGTAGGAGTGGGAGAAGGTCATAGCCGCTACTGTATACAATCTAATCAAGACGGATTTTAGGCCGAATTGGGGTGGGTTGGGCAGGGCAATCGCTGAGAACCCAACCAGCGCCACCCCTGGAGACAGCCGTGAAACGGGCCGAGGATCCAATCTGTCGTTGGCCAAGGAATCAGGATAAGGTAATAGACTAAGGCGCTTTAGGAGTCCACCGATGTCAGATGTCGCGCTATCGCCAAGCCCGCGTCCGGTTAGTCCTGCCCTCGATTTGGAGGCGGTGAATCGGCAGTGGGCCGATGCCGATGCGAGCAGCCTGGTGCAGTGGGGCTACGACACCTTTGGCGAGGGCCTGGTGCTGAGTACCAGCTTTGGCATCCAGTCGGCAGTGATGCTGCACTTGGTGACTCAGGTAGTGCCCAATATTCCTATCATTTGGGTCGATACCGGGTATCTGCCCGTAGAAACCTACCGTTTTGCCGAAGAACTCACCCAGCGGCTGCACCTGAATCTAAAAGTCTACCAATCTCCCCTCAGCCCCGCCCGCATGGAAGCCCTCTATGGTCGGCTGTGGGAGCAAAACGATGTGGAATCCTTCAACCGCTACGACCACATCCGCAAGGTAGAACCCATGCAGCGGGCGCTGACAGAACTAGGGGCCACCGCTTGGCTGGCAGGTCTGCGAGCCGACCAAACCGAACACCGCCGCACCCTTAGCCGAGTGGGCTTCCAGGGCGGACGCTACAAACTCATGCCCATCCTCCAGTGGACCTCCAAGCAGGTCTACCAATACCTGGTGGCCCACGACTTGCCCTACCATCCTCTCTTTGATAAAGGCTACGTCACCGTGGGCGATTGGCACTCTAGCCGCCCCATTTCTGCCAACGACAAAAACGAACGCGACACCCGATTCAAGGGCCTTAAGCAAGAATGCGGCCTGCACCTGCCCCAATCTCCCGAAGAAGCCGCCAGCCTGGATTCCAGCTCCCTGTAATCGGTTCCTGGGATCGGCAATGCCTGAGTTAGGTCATTCCCTGACAGCAACCATTCCTGGAATCGGCAACTTTGGATGAGGCCATATCTGGGG
Organism: Leptolyngbya sp. BL0902; assembly: GCF_016403105.1. NCBI lineage: Bacteria > Bacillati > Cyanobacteriota > Cyanophyceae > Leptolyngbyales > Leptolyngbyaceae > Leptolyngbya > Leptolyngbya sp. BL0902. The sequence continues at coordinate 2,357,882 of NZ_CP046155.1, read as the reverse complement.
CCAAAAATCCCCACCCCAACGGTGATTCTGTTGGGACAAGGAAACATGGGCTATAGGCTATTCCCCATTCTCCCTGACCCACAGTACGGCTTTCAATACCTGAGCAATCCCGCAATCTTTGCCAGAATAGAGCCGTGGGTTGCCCAGAAGCCCGCGTTTACCCCATCCCTCGCGGAGGATAGCTTGACCTATGGATACCAACAACCTGCTCCGGCAACTGCTGATGATTGGCGTGGGCACCACTTCCCTAGTGGCCGAGCGGCTGAAGCAGGTGACGGAGGATTGGGTGCGGGAGGGCAAATTTAACCCAGAGCAGGCCAAGGGCTTTATGGATGACATGATGGCCCAGCTCAATGTCAATAATGCCGCCCTCGAAGACCAGTTTCAGCGGTTATTTCGCAATACCCTGCAAGATTTGGGCGTGCCCCGCCAGGCCGAAATGGACGAACTGCGTGGACGGCTAGATCGCCTAGAGCGACAAATGCGCGATCTCGAAAACCGCACCTGGAAGTAACCTGAAGGTATGACCAGTCGATCCCCAACTCCCTTGACGGCCCTGCGCTTGGCCCTCGCCCTCAATTCCGATGGATGCCATGACCGCCCAGCCCTTTTTTGATGTCGTGCTTGGCGGGATAGCGGCGCTGTTTCCGGTGGTAGATCCGGTTGGTGCTGTGCCTGTCTTCTTGGTGCTCACCGCCGGAGTTCCCAAGGATCTGCGCCATCGCTATGCCGTCACCATTGCCCGCAACGTGGTGCTGCTGCTGGTGGGGGCGCTGCTGATTGGCGGCAGCTTGCTCGACTTTTTCGGGGTTTCCCTCGCGGTGGTGCGCATTGCGGGGGGGATGGTGGTGTTCCACGCCGCCTGGAAAGCCATGAACTCCGACCCTAAACTCAATCAGGTGGATAACCAAGACGCCGCCCAACGATTGGATCAGCACCGGGACATTTCCTTTATGCCCATGACCATTCCTCTACTGGCGGGGCCGGGAGCGATTGCCGTCACCGTTGGCCTAGCGGCCCAAACCCGCACAGCTACGTCCTTACCCCTGGTGCTGCACCTGCTGGCGGCGGCTACGGCCATTGCCCTGGTGGGGCTGAGTATTTTTTTGGCCCTTCGCAGTTCCAGCCTGCTGCTGAAGATACTCGGCGCAAGCGGCATCCAGGCCATGAGCCGCCTGCTGGGGCTGTTTGTGATGGCCATTGGGGTGCAGCTTATCCTCAATGGGTTGGCCGACTGGCTCACCGACCTCAACCTCATTGGGTGGGCTCCATAGCGCCATGAATAACGCCATGGCTGGGGGCTGGCGATGGGTTACTCCCTGTTGGGGCGAGATCTTACCCATCGCGTCTCCAGCGGGGCCTGTCCTAGCGCCCGGTCTTGAGGCTGTCGATCTTGCGGGTGAACAGGTCAGCGAAGATCATAATCACCCGTTTGGGGCGGGTTTTGATGTTGGCATTGAGGGACATCCCCGACTGCAATTGAACGGGTTGGCCATTGATGACAATGAACTGTTCCTCCAGGGTGATATCTGCCGGGAAGCGGTATTGGGGGTTGATTTGGTCGGGGGGGAGGGCATCGGAACCAATGTGGGTGAGGGTGCCCTTCACGTCGCCAAATTCGCTGTAGGGGAAGGAGTCAATCCGCACATCCACGCGCATTCCCGGCTCCACAAAACCAATGTCGCGATTGGTGATGAATACCCGCGCCACTAGGGCATCGTCGGGCACAATCTCCATAATCGGCTCGGTGGAATTGGTGACAAAGCCCGGTTGGTTGGCCTTGAGGTTAAACACGGTGCCGTTGATGGGAGCCCGTAGTTCTTGATACACCAGGGTTTGCTGTAGCTCGGTGATTTGGCTTTCTACCTCTTGCAGGCGTTTGTCGTTTTCTAGGATGGTTTTGGTGAGCTGACTGTCAATGTTGGCAATTTGGTTATCGTTGAGGGCAATGCGGCGCTGAAGATCATCCTGGGAGGTGGTTTGGGTGTTGCGGAATTTTTCTTCGGCCTGGGCAATGGCCACCATCAAGCGCTGTTCTTCTTCCACCAAGCGGTTGACCTCGGTTTGCTTGTTCTTCACCTCTTGGCCCTGTTGTAACAGCGGAATTTCGCCGATCCCGCCCTCAGATTGCAGGCTTTGTACCCGAATCAGAATGTCTTGGTTGAGGGCTAAATCCTGTCGCGCGTTGGCCAGTTGGGCCTGGGTTTGGGTGAGCTGACGTTTGAACTGCTCCACCTCTAGGCGGGCAATGCTGAGGCGAGAATCGAGGTCGGCGTTGGCCGCTTGCAGGCGTTCTCGCTGGGCGGGGCTGAGGCTGGCCCCGGTGGTGTCTCCGGCCAGTTGGGCGCGGTAGAGGGCGTTTTCGGCCATCAGGGCCGAGCGATTACTGGTGAGCTGCACCAGGCTAGGGGAAATTTCCGCCGGAGCCGCCACCCCCGTCTGATCCGCCAGTTGCGACCGATAGAAGGCGTTTTCCTCGTTAATCTTGGTCTGAATAGCCTGGAGAGACGCCAACTGGGCCTGACTGGTGCGGGGATCGAGGCTGATCAACAAATCGCCCCGCTGCACCGCCTGCCCTTCCTGCACATGCACCTGCTGCACCACGCCCCCCACCGGAGCCTGGACGGGCTGCACCATCGCCTGGGGTTCGAGCTTGCCCTGGGCCGGAATCGCCTGCTCGAACTTCGCCAAAAACGACCAGGCCACAGTGGCCGTGGTGACACCCACAATGCTCCACACCACCGCCCGCGACCACCGGGGCGACTGACGCAAAATCACGGGCTTATCAAAGGTCTCTAGCTGCCGCGAAGGCGTGGTAGACAGCACCGCATCGCCACTATGGCCATTGGGGCTATGGCCATTAGGGCTATGGCCGTTGTGACCATTGGGGCTGCTGCCGTTGGGCTGTTGACCGGGGGGGAAGGCTTGGATGCGTACCATGGCGTTTGGGGGGAATGAAGGAGTGGGGAGTGGGGAGCGGGGATTAGGGGCTGGGGGTGAGGGCTACATCATGCTGGACTGCTGCTGATAGAGGGTGTAGTAGCGGCCTTGGAGTTCCATCAGTTCCCGGTGGGTGCCCTGTTCCACGGCGGAACCCTGATCCATCACCAGGATTTGGTCGGCCTGTTTGATGGTGTTCAGTCGGTGGGTGATGAAGAACACGGTGCGCCCCTTGGCCCAGGCATGGAGGTTGAGGGAAACCTGGTGCTCGGTGTCGTAGTCGAGGGCGCTGGTGGCCTCGTCCATAATCAGCAGGCGGGGGTTTTGCAGGATGGTGCGGGCGATGGCGATACGCTGGCGTTGGCCCCCGGAGAGACTGGCCCCCCGTTCGCCGATGCGGGTGTTGTAGCCGAGGGGCAGTTCCATGATGAAGTCGTGGCAGCAGGCAATGCGAGCGGCTTCTAGGATGGCCTTGGCGTCGGCGTTGGGGTTGGTGAGGGAGATGTTTTCCTGGATGGTGCCCTCAAACAGCAGGCTGTCCTGGGGCACAATGCCAATCTGCCGCCGCAGGGAATGCAGTTCCACTTTGCTGATGTCGTACTGGTCGATCAGGATGCGGCCCGATTCCACTTCGTACAGCCGAGGCAGCAGCTTCATCAGGGTACTTTTGCCGGAGCCGCTTTGGCCGACGATGCCGATGAAGATGCCGGAGGGAAACTCCAGGTTGATGTTGACCAACTGCATGGGGCCGGAGGGACCAAACCGGAAGGCCACATTCTCAAAGCTGACTTGGCCCACAATGTCCGGCATCGGGATTTGCTGGGCGTCGTGGACGTCGGTTTCTTGGGGATGGTCGATGATGTCGGAGAGACGCTCTAGGGACAGGGCGGTTTCCTGGAAGTTTTGCCAGAGCTGGGCGAGGCGCAAAATCGGCGCAGTCACATAGCCGGAAATAATCCGAAAGGCGATCAGCTGACCTAGGGTAAGCTCGCCCTTCAGCACCAGGTAGGCCCCCACCCACAGCACCAGCAGGGCCGAGAGTTTGTTCAAAAAATTGCTGGCGCTGTTGGCGGTGGTGGAGGTGAGCACCGTATTAAACCCAGCGCTGACGTATTCGGCGTAGCGTTCCTGCCACTTCCAGCGGGTGCGTAGCTCAATGTTTTGGGCCTTCACCGTTTGGATGCCGGAGAGGGATTCTACCAAGAGCGCCTGGGTGGCGGCGTTGCGTTCCGCCTTCACCCGCAGTTGCCGCCGCACAATGGGGGCGGCCAGCATCGTCACCGCCACAAACAGCGGAATCGTCGCTAGGGCCACCAGGGTAAGCAGCCAGCTATAGATGAACATCACCACGATGTAGACCACGGAAAACACCGCATCCAGCACCACGGTGAGGGCCGTCCCGGTGAGGAAGGATCGGATATTTTCCAGCTCGTTAATCCGGCTGGAGAGTTCCCCCACGGGGCGTTTGTCAAAATACCGCAGGGGCAGACGGAACAGGTGGTCGATGATTTCCGACCCCAGGGTCATGTCGATGCGGTTGGTGGTGTCCACGAACAGATACGTTCGTAAACTGCTGAGCAGCGCCTCAAACACCGCCACAATCACCAGAAAAATGCCCAGCACTTGCAGGGTGTCGATGCTGTTTTGCACGATCACCTTGTCGATGATGATTTGGATCATCAGCGGGTTGGCCAAGCCAAAGAGCTGCACAAAGAACGAGGCGATGAACACCTCCATCAGCACCCATTTGTACTTGACGATGGAGGGCCAGAACCATTGCAGGCCAAACTTTTGCTGCGGCGTTTCGCGGGTGGGCTCCATCAGCAGCACTTCGCCGCTGTCGCCCCAGGCGTCGGCAAAGCTTTCGGGGGTGCGGCGGATCAGCCCGACTTCGGGATCGCCCAAAATAAAGGCTTTTTCCGAGGTTTCGTAGACCACTGCAAAGCTTTCGTGCCACTGAATTAAACAGGGCGTATTCAACCGACTAAAGGCCGCCGCAGGCACCCGCACCAACTGGGTCTTCAGCCCCAGCATTTCGCTTAGCCCCCCTAGCACGGGCATGGACAAGCCCACCCGCTCCTGCTGATTGACCAGAATTTTGCGAATCACATCCTTACGGAAGGGCATTTTGAAATGCTGGCTGAGCATATCAAAGCAGGCCAAGGCTCCATCCACCTGGCCCCGCCCCCTGGCGTAGGGGTAGCCCCTAGCGCGGCCATCGCCCTTGGCTGTGGCTTCGGCATTGCGATCATTGGCCGTCATCTGGGCATCGGTGGCGTAGGGGATGCCGTTGACATCCAGCACCTCCACCGGGCGATAGACCGCCTCCGGTTCCGGTTCCGCCTCCATTTGGAAGGTTTCGGCCAAAACCGTGGGCGTGAGGCCAATCAGCCGCGCTCCTTGGGGGCTAATCACCTCCACCGTGGCCTGGGGATCCACCTTCAGGGCCGACCCCACAGGCTGGTTCAAAATCGTGCCGCCGCTGAGGATCCAGGTCAAGTTGGGATCCAAATTCCGCAGGCTGCACACCCCGCTGGGGAAGTTAACAATGGCTGATTCCTCGCACACCAGGCGAGCCTTGGTCTTGATATCGCCCAAATCCAGCGCCTGTTTTTCGGCGTGCTGGCTGAGCAGGTCAAAGGCTTCGACGGGGTAGATGTGGTCGCGCAGGGCCGCCCCAAAGCTGGGGTAGTCGTTGAGGCACTGCAAAAAGGTGTAGGAGGGCAGGTTGAGGGCCACGATTTCCGTGGAGGCAATCACCGTCTCGCAGGGCTGGCCCCGAATCAGGCTGATCGCCCCCACCACTTCCCCCGGCCCTAGGCGCTGGAGGGTGACGGGCTGCTGAAGGCGCGGATCGTAGCCCAACAGGCGGGCCTGCCCCTCCAGGATGACGATCACCTGCTGGCTCAGCACCTCCCGCCGCAGCATGGGCTGTCCCACCCGGTAGCGCAGGGGCGTTGCCGACTGGGTCAGGGTGGTGAGAACGGCCTCCGGCAGTTCGTCAAAGGGCGAAAAGGCGCGGAGGGACTGGATGGGGGAAAGGGGCGTTTGGGTCATTGTCAAAGGCGGACTACAGCACCGCAGGGAGCAGGGCGATCAAAAACGATGGCCACGGGGACATTTCGGTTGGGACTGAACTGGGGGCAGGACGTGGTCTAACCCTAGCCGCTCAATCCTGAAATTCCCCTAACTTCTTCTATTGTTTTCAGATTGCCTAGAAAATTCTCCTGGAGAATAAAGAAGTTAATACTAGTCGTTACGGAGATTTACAGTTAATCTTCTGAACGACCTGCGTGACATCTCCGGCCTGACCTATGCCCCTTACCCTTGCCTTTTTGGTGGCGCTGCTGCCCATTGTCACCGTCTTCCTGCTGTTGGTGGTGGCCCGTCGTCCGGCGGATCAGGCCATGCCCGGAGCCCTGGCGGTAACGCTGCTGGTGGCGGGCCTGATCTGGCGGGTGCCCCCGGCCTACCTGGGCGCGGCCCTAATTCAAGGGGCGGTGATTGCCCTAGAAATTCTCTACATCGTGTTTGGGGCGGTGCTGCTGCTGAATGTGCTGCAAGGGTCCGGTGCCCTGAGTGTGATTCGCCAAAGTTTGCTGGGGCTGTCCCAGGATCGGCGGGTGCAGGTGATCATCATTGCCTGGTTGTTTGGCGGCTTTATTGAAGGCGCTTCCGGCTTTGGCACTCCGGCAGTGATTGCGGTGCCGCTGCTGGTGGCGGTGGGGTTTCCGGCCATGGCAGCGGTGATGGCGGCGCTGATTATCCAAAGCACCCCCTCCACCTTTGGGGCGGTGGGCACGCCGCTGGTGTTTGGCATGGCAGCGGGGCTGGGCGGGTCTCCGGCAGTGAATACCACGCTCACTAGTCAAGGGTTGACCTTAACCCAAGCGATTACCCAGGTGGGCGTTCGGGCAGGGATTATCCACGCCATCATCGGCACCTTCATTCCCTTGCTGCTGGTGGCCACCCTCACCCGCCTGTTTGGCGATCCCAACCGCAAGCCTGCCGATCCCTACCTGTGGAAGTTCTCTCTGCTGGGGGGGCTGGCCTTCACCGTGCCCTACTTGCTCACCGCCCTGTTCATTGGCCCAGAGTTTCCCACCATGGTAGGCGGCTTGGTGGGCCTGCTGATCACCGTCACCGTCGTCCGGCAGGGTTGGTTGCAGCCGAAGGAACCCTGGGATTTTCCGCCGTCTGATACCTGGCCCGATGCCTGGACGGGCAGTGCCGCCCCCACCTTGGCCCAGCCCCCGGCCTCGATGACGGTGCTGAAGGCGTGGCTCCCCTACGTGATGTTGGGAATTATTCTGGTGCTGTCTCGGTTGAATACCCTGCCCCTGAAAGCCACCCTGCAAAGCGCCAAACTCACCTGGCCCAGCATTTTTGGCACCACCGTCGCCATCAGCACCACGCCGCTCTATCTGCCGCCGACGCTGTTCCTCGTCGTCATTGGCATCACCTGGGCGCTGTACCGGGTTCCGGCGAAGGTCATGGAGCAGGCGGTGGGCCAGACTGGGCCGCTGCTGCAAAAAACTGCCCTTGCCCTCGGTTCTGCTGTGCTGATGGCGCGGGTGTTCATCAACACCGACACCAACGGGGCCAACCTCAGCAGTATGCCCCTCACCTTGGCCGACGGCATTTCTGACTTGGCAGGGCAAACCTGGCCCCTGTTCGCCGCCATCATTGGCCTGGTGGGGGCCTTTGTGGCGGGCAGTGTCACCGTCAGCAATATGATGTTTTCCCTGTTTCAGTTCGGTGTGGCCGATAGCATCGGCAAAGCCCCCGACTGGATTTTGGCCCTGCAAACCGTGGGCGCTTCGGCAGGAAATGTGATCTGCGTCTCGAACGTGGTCGCCGCCGCCGCTACCGTGGGCCTCTTGGGTCGAGAGGGTATCCTCATTCGCCAACTGCTGCCCATTGTGGTGTATTACTTGGCCCTGGCGGGGGTGATTGGCCTAATTGCTACCCTTTGACAGAGGCAAGTTTGACCCATTAGTCCAACCGTTCCCAATCTTCACGGCTGATTTGGGCTTGGCGAAGAATCTTGGCCAGGAGAACTCTGCTAATGTCTCCCTGGTGGGGATTCGGGATGGTGAGTCTCAATCCTGCCTTAACCATGAATTGATGCTTGCCGCCAGAGTAAGGGCCATCGAAGCCCATGCGCTTGAGCGATTGGAGCAAGTCGCTGCGCTTGATGGGGCCATAGGCGGGCATCAGGCCACCTCACCCATCACCGGATTGATATCGATGCCATCGAGGATGGGTAGGGTATGCCCCAAGCGCAGCCCCAAAATCAGCCATTCCTCCAAGGCGCTTTGTAAGTCTTCGCGACAGTTCTCTAGGGTTGTCGCGTTCCCCATCACCCCTGGGCAGGCCGGGATCTCTCCGTAGAAGGTGCCATCGTCTAGCAATTCATAAACCGCTTGCTGCATGGCCGTTTGAATGTATCGCGTCAGCATCGATGATCCCCCTTTGACCCTAGGCTGATCATAGTCTATGGGCTGCGGCCATAGCCCACCCTGAGATCGCTGTGGTCGAGGGTTCAAGCGATTTCTCAAACAGATGCCTCTCACCTTAGCCGACGGCATTTTTTTAATCTAGCAGGGCAAACCTGGCCGCTGTTCGGCACCGCTATTAGCCTGGTGGAAATCATGGGGTTGGTTGCAACCTGGTAAGTGCAACTCTATCGTGAAGAAACCTGCTCTCATCGTCGTTCTACCATGTCATCCCCTGCTCGTCCGCCCCATCCCCTCAGCCGCCTGTTGCGCTATGGCCGTCAGTATCGCCGCCGGGTGTGGCTGGCCAGCCTGTGCTCGGTGCTAAACAAAACCTTCGACCTCGCGCCCCCGGTGTTGATTGGTTTGGCGGTGGATGTGGTGGTGCAACAGCAGGATTCTTGGATTGCCCAGTGGGGCATCACCTCCATTACGGGGCAGTTTGTGGCGCTGACGCTGCTGACGGTGGTGATCTGGGGGCTGGAATCGACCTTTGAGTACGCCTACGATGTGCTGTGGCGCAACCTGGCCCAATCCATCCAAAAAGATCTGCGGGTGGAGGCCTACGCCCACCTGCAAAGCCTCGATATGGTCTACTTTGAAGACCGCAGCAGTGGCCGACTGATGGCGGTGCTGAACGACGACATCAACCAGCTAGAGCGGTTTTTGGATCGAGGGGCGAACGAAGTCCTCCAGGTAATTACGACGGTGATTTTGATTGGCGGTGCGTTTTTTGTGCTGGCTCCCCAGGTGGCCTGGCTGGCGATGTTGCCGATGCCTGTGATTGTCTGGGGGGCGGTGGCCTTTCAAAACAAGCTGGCCCCCCGCTATGCCGACGTGCGGGAAAAAGTCAGCCTGCTGAATAGCCGCCTGTCGAACAACCTCAGCGGCATGGTGACGATCAAAAGCTTCACCGCCGAAGACTACGAAATCCAGCGCATCCAGGCCGAAAGCGAAGCCTATCGCCTCAGCAACCAGCGGGCCATTGCCCTTAGTGCGTTGTTTATTCCGCTGATTCGCGTCCTCATCCTGTTTGGCTTTACCGCCACCCTGGTCTATGGCGGCTTGGCCACCGTGGCCGGACAAATGGCCGTCGGCACCTACAGTGTCCTGGTCTTCCTCACCCAGCGGTTGCTCTGGCCCCTGACCCGCCTGGGCGAAACCTTCGACCAATACCAGCGGGCCATGGCTTCGACGAATCGGGTGATGGATTTGCTGGATGCCCCGATTGTCCTTACGCCTGGATCTTTGCGGGTGCCCGTCAGCGAAATCAAAGGCGAAATCCGCTTCGAGAACGTCCGCTTTGCCTACCCCGACCGTCCCCCCGTGGTAGAAAACCTGACCCTGAAAGTGCCCGCTGGGCAAACCATCGCCATCGTTGGCTCCACCGGATCGGGCAAAAGCACCCTGGTCAAACTGCTGCTACGGTTCTACGATGTCAGCCAGGGCCAGATCGTCCTCGATGGGGTGGATATCCGCGACATCAACCCTACCGACCTGCGCCGGGGCATTGGCCTGGTCAGCCAGGATGTGTTTCTGTTCCACGGCACCGTGGCCGAAAACATTACCTACGGTACCTTCGCCGCCACTAGGGAGGAGATTATCCACGCCGCCAAACTAGCCGAGGCCCACGACTTCATCCAAGCCCTCCCCCAGGGCTACGATACCCTGGTCGGCGAACGGGGCCAAAAGCTCTCCGGTGGCCAACGCCAACGCATCGCCATCGCCAGGGCCATCCTCAAAAATCCGCCTATCCTGGTGCTCGATGAAGCCACCTCAGCGGTGGATAACGAAACCGAAGCCGCCATCCAGCGCTCCCTCGACACCATCACCCAAAACCGCACGACCATCGCCATTGCCCACCGCCTCTCCACCATCCGCAACGCCCACCGCATCTATGTGATGGAAGACGGCCAACTGGTGGAATCTGGCACCCATGAGGAATTGCTCTCTCACCAGGGCATCTACGCCAGCCTGTGGCAGGTGCAAATGGGGCAACGCCACCCTGCGGCTGAGCCACAGGAATCGCTGCGCCAGGTCAATTAACCCAAAGGGCCAGCCCTCCCCCTCGGCCACGGGCGGCGAGGTATTGAGGGGTGGCGGCAAAAAAGGCGAAGAAGGGCAGTTTGGCAATGGAGGTCGTGGCGAAATTTGCGGCTCCGGCGCGGCCCTTGATGGGCAGTTTCAGCAGGCACAGACGGCCCACCCAAAGCTGAACCTGAACAAAATCAAAGGCCAGCAGGTTTTGCTTGGGCAAAAATTTGGCGGGGCCGCTGAAGCGTAGGGCAAGGGGGCCAAGCTGAATTTGGTTCTCGATGGTGAGGGCGTCGTCTGGGGTGGTATTTGGGGAGCCAGAATCGACAGGGGTGGCGTCTGAATTGGGGGACTGGACAGAACGACTGAAGGTGATGGTGCCAGGAAAGAGAGTAGGCCAGTAGAAGCCCTTGCCGACGGGGATTCCGGCTTTGTAGGCGGGTTTATTGGGTGCGGTAAATCGTAATTGCCAGCGCCCCAGCAAGGCATCCACGGCTAGGGACGGACGGGGGTGCTTTGCGGCCCGTTCGGCATCCAGCAGTGCCTGAACCACCTCGGCAGCAGGAGGCTTTTGCCCGTGGATCTCAGCAGCCTGGGCGAGGATGTCAGCGGCGGCTGGCGTCGTTGGTATGGTGTTGGGGCTCATCACGTCCTCCAAAACAGCATCGTCTTGGGTATCCACTGGATTTGCTGACAACATGCAGTGCGTCAGGCTACCTTGCGGCTCTAGCCCCATTATGACAGCCCCGACTCCCCACTCCCAATTCCCCACTCCCGCCTTCCGTCCCCACCCCTCTGGCATAATAGGGGTCGCCCTTCTTTGCAAACCCATGGCCGTTACTCCCCGTCCCCGTTTGGCGCTGCCGCTGTTTGGTTCCAAGGCTACGGTCTCCAATACGCTAATGGTGGCGGGCCTGGTGATCACCCTGGGGTTTGTGGTCGTTGCCCTGTCGGCTCCGCTGATGCAGGGCTGGGGCTGGCTGCAAGACCCCACCACGGCCCTGCAAAACCCCATCCACCAGCCGCCGGGGGCCGAGCACTGGTTTGGCACCACCCGCCAAGGCTACGACATCTTTGCCCGTACCCTCTTCGGCAGTCGGGCGGCGTGGCAGGTGGTGTTGCTGGCCACGGCCCTGAGTGTGGTGATTGGGGTGCCCTTGGGGATGGTGAGCGGCTATTTGGGCGGGCGGCTAGACCGAGCCCTGGTGTTTTTCATGGATACGATCTACACCCTGCCCGGTCTACTGCTGTCGGTGACGCTGGCCTTTGTGGTGGGGCGCGGGGTGGTCAATGCGGCCATCGCCCTCAGCATTGCCTACATTCCCCAGTATTACCGTGTGGTGCGGAATCACACCGTCAGCGTGAAAACAGAGCTATTCATTGAAGCCGCCCAGGCCATGGGGGCCGATCCTTGGACGGTGCTGAGCCGCTACCTGTTTCTCAACGTGATTCAAAGCGTGCCCGTGCTGTTTACCCTCAACGCCGCCGATGCCATCCTGGTGTTGGGGGGGCTGGGCTTTTTGGGCCTCGGTTTGCCAGAGCAGGTGCCAGAATGGGGAGCCGACATTCGCCAAGCCCTCGATGCGCTGCCCACGGGCCTTTGGTGGCCTGCGCTCTTCCCTGGCTTAGCCCTGACCCTAATGGTGACGGGGCTTTCCCTGGTGGGCGAGGGCCTAAACGAACTGATGAACCCCCTCCAGCGCCAGTCATCGCGCCGATGAAAGCTCTCCTAGCCAAGGCGTCCTTGGGTGAGTCGTAGATAGTTCAGAAACCCACGGGCTGGGCTTCCCGGCTGGCTTCGCGCACCCCTTCAATGGCCCACAGGGTCGCCTCCGGCGTAGCGGGTAGGCCCAGGGGCACATAGTCGGCATCGCCAAAGGCGGCAACGGCGGCGCGGATGGCTTCTCGGACGGACATGGCCAGCATGAAGGGTGGTTCTCCCACGGCTTTGCTGCCGTAGATGACGCCATCTTGAGCAGCCCGTTCCAGCAAGTGGACGGTGAAGTTTTCGGGAATTTCGCTGATGGTGGGGATTTTGTAGGTGCTGGGGGCAAAGGTGCGAAGGCGACCCTCGCCATCCCATACCAGTTCTTCCATGGTCAGCCAGCCCATGCCCTGGACAAAGCCGCCTTCGATCTGCCCCTTATCCACCAAGGGGTTGAGGGATTCGCCGACATCGTGGACGATATCCACCTGGCGCAGCTTGAAGGTGCCCGTAAAGCCATCGACTTCCACTTCAGAAACCGCCGCACCGTAGGCGAAATAGTAGAAGGGGCGACCCTTACCCAGCTTGGGATCCCAGAAAATGTTGGGGGTGCGGTAGAAGCCCGTGGCGGCAAGGCTGATCCGTTCGCTGTAGGTTTGTTTCACCACTTCATCAAAGGAAATGCGGGCGCTGGGGTAGGTGCGGCAGTAGATCCAGTCGTCCTCAAACACCATGTCTTCGGGGGCGTCCAGGTTCAGCATCCGCACCGCCACCGCCGCAAGGCGATCCCGCAGGATTTCGCAGGCATTTTTCACCGCTTGGCCATTCAGGTCAGATCCGCTAGAGGCGGCGGTGGCGGAGGTGTTGGGCACTTTGTCGGTGCTGGTGTGCATCATGCGAATGCGGTCGATGTTGACCCCCAGGGCTTTGGCGGCGACTTGGATCATCTTGGTGTGCAAGCCTTGGCCCATTTCGGTGCCGCCGTGGTTAAGCTGAATGCTGCCGTCGGTGTAGATCAGCACCAGGGATCCGGCCTGGTTATACATCACCTTGTTGAAGGAAATGCCGAACTTAACGGGGGTGATGGCCAGCCCCCGCTTTTTGTAGGGGCTGCTGGCGTTAAAGGCGGCGATTTCCGCCTGTCGAGCCTCGTAGTTGGAGTTCGCCTTGGCCTCTTGCCACACGCGGGCGATGCGGTTATCGACGATTTCCTGGCTGTAGTGGGTGGTGCTGGTTTCTCCGGTGCCGTGGTAGAAGTTGCGTTCGCGCACCACATCCGGCGGCAGGTTTAGAGTACGGGCGATGCGGTCTACCACTTCCTCCGCCACAATCATCCCCTGCGGCCCGCCAAAGCCCCGGTAGGCGGTGTTCGATACCCGATTCGTCTTGGCGATCCGCCCCTCCACCTCCAGGTTGGGGATGTAATAGGCGTTGTCCACATGGAGCATGGCCCGCGCCAGCACCGGGGGCGACAGGTCAAGGCTCCAGCCGCCATCGGCCACCAGCAGCGCCTTCATGGCCAGAATTTTGCCCTCGTTATCAAAGCCGACCTCGTACTGGTTCAAAAACCCGTGGCGCTTCCCGGTGATCAACATATCGTGGTGCCGCCGCAGCCGCACCCTGGCCGGACGACCCGTTTTGTAGGTGGCCAACGCTGCCGCCGCCGCAAAGGGATTCGCCTGGGATTCCTTGCCGCCAAAGGCCCCGCCCATGCGCAGACAGGTACAAACCACCTGATTTTTCGACAGGCCCAAGACCCGCGCCACAATCTCCTGGGTTTCGGTGGGGTGCTGGGTGGAGGCGAACACCTGCAAATTGCCCTCGCCATCGGGCACCACCCAACTGGTTTGGGTTTCGAGGTAGAAGTGGTCTTGGGCACCAACCTCCACCTCACCGGAGAAGGTGTGGAGAGCCGAGGCCAGGGCCGCGTCCGCATCCCCCCGCCGAATGAACTGGGGATCGTTGTGGTAGCTGCTGGCGGCAATCGCTTCCTGCACGGTCTTCAACGCAGGCAGGGGTTCATATTCAACCACCACCTTACCCGCCGCTTCCCGTGCTGCCGCCTCGGTTTCCCCCACCGCCCAGGCCACCACTTGGCCGTAGTAGTAGACCTCATCGGTAGGCAACAAAATTTCGTCGTGGACGATCACCCCGGTGTTGTTCTCCCCCGGCACATCGGCGGCGGTCAGCACCGTCACGCAACCCGCCATCTTCAGGGCCGGACTGGGGTCGAGCTTGGTAATTTTGGCGTGGGTGTGGGGCGAAATCACCGGAAACAGCGACAACATCCCCAACGGTTCCCGCTGATCATCGGTATACACTGCCGTACCGCTAACGTGGGCGGCGGCACTTTCGTGGCTCTTGCGTGTTCCGACTGGACTCATGGGGGCTTACCTCGTTTTGGGGACTGGGTTGAGGGGGATAAGGGGTAAAGAGAAAGTAGGACGGTGGTTGGGTTCCGGCTCCCCTCTCCTCTCTGGGAGAGGGGCTGGGGGTGAGGGCTGCTACGGGAATTCTGAGAAGAACTTCTCAAACAAATTCACGACTAGGCGCTTGCGGTACTCAGCGCTGCCCCGCAGGTCGGTCAACGGCGTAAAGGCTTCTTGCAGGATGGTTTTCGCGGCTTGGATGGTGCTGTGGTTCCAGGGCTTGCCGACGAGGAATGCTTCGGCCTCGGTCGCTCTGGCTGGGGTAGCAGCCACTCCCCCGTAGCCCAGACGGGCGTGGAGGATTTGGTTGTTGGCATCCACATCCACCAGGAAGGCGGCGGCGACGATGCTGATGTCGTCGGTGCCCCGTTTGCCGATTTTGTAGGACTGGGCCAGCCGCCGATCTGTGCCGGGGGTGGTCGCCTTGGGAATGGTGACGGAGACAATCACCTCGCCCGCTTGCAGTTGGGTTTGGCGATAGCCCAGGAAGAAATTCGCCAGGGGCATCACCCGTTCGCCGCTGGGGCCAGCCAGCTTCAGGGTGGCATCCAACGACAGCAGCACCGGGGGCAGGTCGCCAATGGGGGAAGCGGTGCCGATGTTGCCGCCCAGAGTGGCCCGGTTGCGCACCTGCCGCGCCGCGAACCAGTGGATCATCTCGTCCAGGCTGGGGAAAATGCCGTGCAGGTTGGTTTCGATGTGGCTGAGGGGAACGGCTGCACCAATTTCCACAAAGTCGGGGGTGTTGTGAACCTGCTTTAGTTCCGTGACAGCTTCCAAGGAAATCAGAATCGGGTAATGCTGTCGATGCCAGCTCATTTCTAGGCCGAGATCCGTAGCCCCAGCAACCAGGGTAGCGGTGGGATACTGTTGCAGCAGTTCCAGCACTTCGGTCAGGGAATCGGGCCGATAGAACTGTTCTTCGTGTCCGGTGTAGGCCAGGGGAGATAGTTCCGTGGAGGCTGACACCAACTGTTCTGAAAAGCTGTCCTGGGGGGTTTCCGCCGCCACCATCGCCGCCGCCCGCCGGATGGGAATATAGCCCGTGCAGCGACAGAGGTTGCCCTCCACCGAGAGGTCATCCGGCCCACCGTTGTAGTAGGCGGCAAACAAGCTCATGATGAAGCCGGGAGTGCAGTAGCCGCACTGGGAACCGCCCGTTTCCACCATCGCCGATTGGACGGGGTGCAACTGCTCTAGGGTGACGGGTTCTTTCACCAGGGGGCTTTTGGGAATGCGGCACTGGGCAATGCCATCCGCCGTAAACACCTGTCGCCCCGCCACCGCACCGAGGGGAATCAGGCAGCTATTCACCGCCTGATAGTGGGGGGTGCCATCGGCCCCTTCGCCAATGATCGCCACGGTGCAAGCGCCGCAGTCGCCATCGCCGCAGCCTTCTTTGGTGCCTGCTCGTCCGCTCAGGCGCAGGTATTCCAGCAAGGTCATCGCCGGAGAAAGGGCTTTGACGGAGACAGGTTCTCCGTTAATCGTTAGGGTGAATTGGGTATCGAGTTGCTGGGTCACAGATTGCTGGGTCACAGAGCCGTTCCACCTAGGAGTAACCAACTGTTTGCAGCGCCGCCGCCGATGCCAAAATGGGTCTACTCAGCCGCCATACACCAGAAAACCGGGCAAGAAAGACGATCTAACCCGGCTGTTGTTGAGGAAGCTAACGAGACAGCATTCGATTGTCCATCATCGTTGTCGCTATAGAGGTTGAGGCTAATGGGTTGCTGGGACTAACATAAGTAGCCCTAACTACAAAGTGATGATTTTTAATGCCAAATACATGATTATCTGACCTAGCCCCCCACCCAGCCCAAACCTCAGAAATGACAGTGCAGCCCGATCACGGTCTAGGTTGGCCATCCAAAGCCAAGGCGGAAATCCATTGGCTGTGCCTGCGGTAGACGTTTATGATGATGGGACATTTGTCGCGGGCCATCTACCCAGCCTGTAGACCCTACTGCCGATTTCTCCATGCCGCTGCTTCTGCTCCTTACTGCCCTGCTCAGCGCCTTGCTGGTCAATTTCATTCGCCAGCGTCTTCGGGCTCAACTGCTCGATATCCCCAACCACCGCAGCTCCCATACCGTTCCTACGCCCCGTGGGGGAGGGCTAGGGTTTTGGGTGGCGTTCCTGCTGGCCTTGGCATTGTTACCTTGGCTCAGCCCTGGGGTAGCGCTGTCGAACCTGATGGCTGTGGTGATTGTGCTCCTGCCCCTCGCCCTAATCGGCTACTGGGACGACCTCCATTCCCTCTCGGCACGAACACGCTACGGGGTGCAGCTCATGAGCGCGGGTTTGGCGGTATATTTTTTCGGCCCCTTTCCCCAACCTTGGTTTGAAGCCCTCGGCCCTGGGGGCATCGCCATTGCCGTGGTGCTAACCTTGATTGGCTTTACCACGCTGGTGAACCTCACCAACTTCATGGATGGGTTGGACGGCCTGGTGGGGGGCGTTAGTTTGGTGCAGTTTGCCTTTTTGGGCTGGTATTTGGCAAATCCTATTTGGGGTTTGTTGGCGGCGGCGTTGCTGGGATTCCTGTGGTGGAACTGGCCTCCGGCCAAAATTTTTATGGGCGATGTGGGAAGCACCACCCTCGGCGGAGCCATCACCCTAGCCCTGATGATGGCCCCCAGCCAGCACTGGATTCTCCTCGCCCTCACCCTGCCCATTACCGGAGACGCTATCTACACCCTCTTTCGGCGGTTGCTCCGGCGTGAGAATATCTTCAAAGCGCACCGCACCCATGTCTATCAGCGTCTACCGCAGCGAGGCATTCCCCCCATGGTCGTCACCCTGATCTACATGGGGCTGACGGGGCTGATTGTCCTCCTGATCACGACCCTTGGGGCCTTGGGAGCCGGGCTGAGTGCGACCATCACCCTCAGCTTAATTGCCCTGGCAGAAGGGTATCTTCAACGACCCTAGTGGTTTGAGGGGCAGCGGGGCAAGGGTGAAACCTGCGCTTTTACCTACCGACTGACTTCCTGGCGATCCTGGCGTAGATCGTTGATGAGTTGTGCCAGTTGGTCGCTGCTAGTTTGATAGATTTCATTGCAAAAGTGGCAGGTGGCTTCAGCACCATTGTCCTTCTCAATCATGTCTTGCAGCTCGTCTTCCCCTAGCATTTTGAGGGCACCCAGCATCCGATCAAAGGAACAGGGGCAGTGGAAGCGCACCAGTTGGCTTTCGGGCAAGAGGGTGAGCCCCATGTCGCCCACCAGGTCTTCAAAAATTTGGGGCAGGGTTTTGTTGGCCCTCAGTAGGGGGGTAAAGTTGGTCAGGCTAGAGAGGCGCTGTTCTAGGGTGGTAATCATCTCTAGGTCTTCGGCGGCGCGGGGCAGGATTTGCAGCAGCAGCCCCCCAGCAGCTTCGACGCCATCGCTGCCCATATAGACACCCAAAACCAGGGCCGAGGCCGTCTGCTCGGAGGTGGCGAGGTAGTGGGTGAGGTCGTCGCCAATTTCGCCGGAAACCAGTTCTACGGTGCTGGAGTAGGGGTAGCCATAGCCCACGTCGCGCACCACGTAGACGTGGCCTTGATGGCCCATGGCGGTACCGACATCCAGTTTCCCTTGGGCATTGGGCGGCAATTCCACCGCAGGATTGCCCACATAGCCGCGCACGGTGCCGTCCAGCCCTGCATCCACCATGACGCCGCCGATGGGGCCATCCCCTTTAACGCGAATGTTGACGCGGGATTGGGGCCGCTTCATGCTGGAAGCCAGCAGCAACCCAGCGGCCATCGTACGCCCTAGCGCCACCGTGGCAACGTAGGACAGTTGGTGACGTTGGCGAGCGACTTCGGTGAGTTTCGTGGTGTTCACGCCAACCACTCGGATGCCTCCCTCGGCGGCGGTGGCGCGAATCAATTGGTCTGCCATGGACGTACACCAAATTGCTTCACTATTCTTAACCTGTTTTGTCGCCCATTGCAAAGCCCTGCCCATGGCCCGCTTTCCTTTGCCCGTGGCTCACCCCTGGTGGAGATGGGGCGCAGGTCGTGGGGGGCGAGACAGCAGGATGAGGCGATCTCGATCCTGATGGTGGGCCAGGGCACCCGTGACGGATTGGCCTAGGCGGGGGGCTGAATGGTGATTTGCCCCACCATGCCCGCTTCGGCGTGGCCAACGATGGAGCAGTGGAGTTCATAGGTGCCCGGTTTTTGGGGAATCATCGTCCAAGTGGCGGTGGCTCCTGGCTTGAGTTCTAGCTCGTGGATGGCTCCTTTCACCTCAACGCCGCCTGTTTTCACATTCTGCGTCCAGAGGGCATCGGCAAAATCCTTGGCCGTGAAGTAATGCTTTTCGGGGCTGGGGTTGTCTAGCACTAGGGCATAGCGTTGGCCAGCGGTGAAGGTGAGATGATCCGGCTCAAACCGTAGTTCTCCCGCTGCCGTTCCGAGGTGAATGGAGACGGTTTCGGCGGGCTGCTGGGTGGGGGCCACGGCCCAGGCCGGACTCGTCCACAGCACCCCTAGGCCCAGGATTACCCAGGCTAGAGCCTTCCACCACCCCAGCCCTGTCTGTTGGGGTTTTCTGCTGCCCAAAACCATGGTGTTGCTCCCGCTACTCAATCCCATTCAGTATCGCGTTAGCCCTAGGCTGATGCCAACACGCCGTTGAGAAAAATATCGGTCAGGCATTCCGCCAGTTCCTTCATGGATTGGGCTGAGCCTGCCGTATCTCCTAGGGTCTCTTGGCTGAACCCCGCCACGGTAAACATCCCCAAAAACACGCGGGCCACCATGCGGGCATTCATGGGGCGATAGACGCCGCGATCCATGGCCGTTTGGAAGAAGGCTTCGGCCACGTCGATCATTTTGCCGATCACCTCGGTCTGGATTTGCTCCCGCAGTTCGGGATGAAACTGGGCCTCCATAAAGCACACCCGCATCAGGGCCGAATTGCGCTGAAGATTCAGCATCCGCCGCTGCATGACCTGGCCAATGGCTTTGTAGCTGGCCATTTCGCTGAGTTCGGTGAGCAAGTCCGTCAAAATCTCCACCCAGCCCTGACTGGCCACGGCGACGAGGATGGCTTTTTTATTTTCAAAGTGCCGAAACAGGGTACCCTCCGCCACCCCTGCCGCCTGGGCTAAATCGCGGGTGGTGGTGCCGCTATAACCCCGCTGGGCAAAGAGCTTGAGTGCCGCCTGGAGAATCTTTGTTTCGGTGTCAGTTTCGGTCGCGGTTTTAAAAAACGGCACCATGGTGTTTAACCTGCTGGTAGCGAGTGGAGCCCCCAGAGCACCGCAAAAAATGCTCTACCCAGCATTGTGCCCCTTGGACCATGGCAGGCGCAGGCGGATTTACATAACCACATAAAACCTGAGATAACTACTCACTTAGTCCAGGGTGCGGTCGGCGGAATTCCCCCTTTGGGAGACCGTAAACAGCGGCCCAACCCAAGATCAGCAGCCCAGGTCTTTGCGCCAATCATCTATGCCTTGATCCCACCGTCTGATAGACTGAGAAGCTGAGATAGGGAACGCGAAAACCTACTAGATATAGGCACTTGGAGGATTAATCCCGTGGAAAGTACCCTCGGTCTTGAGATTATTGAGGTGGTCGAACAGGCGGCGGTCGCCTCGGCCCGTTGGATGGGCAAAGGCGAAAAAAATATTGCTGACCAAGTGGCCGTAGAAGCCATGCGGGAGCGCATGAACAAAATCCACATGCGCGGCCGCATTGTGATTGGTGAGGGTGAACGGGACGATGCCCCCATGCTCTACATCGGTGAAGAAGTGGGGATTTGCACCCAGCCCGATGCCAAAGCCTACTGCAACCCCGACGAACTGGTGGAAATCGACATCGCCGTTGATCCCTGTGAAGGCACCAACCTGGTGGCCTACGGTCAAAACGGCTCCATGGCGGTGCTGGCCATCTCCGAGAAGGGTGGTCTATTTGCTGCCCCCGACTTCTACATGAAGAAGCTGGCCGCTCCTCCCCAAGCCAAGGGCCATGTAGATATCAACAAGTCCGCCACCGAGAACCTGAAAATCCTGGCCGAGTGCCTCGACCGGGCCATCGACGAACTGGTGGTGGTGGTGATGAAACGGGATCGCCACAACGACCTGATTAAAGAAATCCGCGATGCCGGGGCTCGCGTGAAGCTGATCGCCGACGGTGACGTCGGTGCGGCCATCTCCTGCGCCTTCTCCGGTACCAATACCCACGCTCTGATGGGGATTGGGGCCGCTCCCGAAGGGGTGATTAGCGCCGCCGCCATGCGCTGCCTGGGGGGCCACTTCCAGGGTCAGCTGATCTACGATCCTGAAGTGGTGAAGACTGGCCTGATTGGCGAAAGCAAGGAAGCCAACATCGCCCGCCTCAACGAAATGGGCATCACCGACATCGACAAAGTCTACGACGCTGAAGAACTGGCCTCCGGCGAAACCGTGCTGTTTGCCGCCACGGGGATCACCTCCGGCGAACTGATGAACGGCGTGCGCTTCTTCCACGGCGGTGCCCGGACTCAGTCCCTGATCATCTCCAGCCAGTCTAAGACTGCCCGCTTCGTGGACACCATCCACATGTTTGAGGCTCCCAAGACCCTGCAAATCCGCTAGGGCGCGGCTCTGCCGATAACCCATCCCCCATTAAGGATGAATCACTGGGAAAAGGTAAGGTTGGAGACGACCTTGCCCTTTTCCCTTAGAGATGTGGCTATCCGCATCTCTTTTTTTCGGGTCTTTACATTTTTTGATGGACTTTTGTTGAGTTTCCTTGAGTCAGCGCCGATTTGTCTCTAAGTTCAAACATATTGGCTTTTGTGCGCCCGGTTATTTGGCCCATGCTCCATCCCCCGCCGCCTTCTGGCAAGGATGGTAGGAGCGGCGGCTACCACCAGCGGCCACGATAAATTAGGTGAATTACTAAACGCGTGGAGGAAGAATGAATATCGCCGTAATTGGTCTGAGCCATAAAACCGCCCCCGTTCAAATTCGTGAAAAACTCAGCATTCCCACGGCTCAGACGGGAGACGCGATTGCCCATCTCACCCACTGTCCTCACATTGACGAAGTTTCTATCCTCAGCACCTGCAACCGTCTCGAAATTCACATCGTCACCGAGGAGACTGAGCAGGGCATCCGGGAAGTAACTCAGTTCCTCTCAGAGCACAGCGGCCTGCCCCTGCCGGAACTGCGCCAGCATTTGTTCATCCTGCTGCACCAAGACGCCGTGAATCATCTGATGCGGGTGGCGGCGGGGCTAGATAGCCTCGTCCTTGGCGAAGGCCAAATCCTTGCCCAAGTAAAGCACGCTCACCAACTGGCCCAGCAGCACAAGAGCCTAGGCCGGGTGCTGGATCGCCTGCTGAAGCAATCCCTCACCGCCGGAAAGCGCGTCCGCAGCGAAACCAGCATCGGCACCGGGGCCGTGTCCATCAGCTCAGCGGCGGTGGAACTGGCCAAACTGAAGGTACCCAACCTAGACACCTGCAAGATCAGCATCCTCGGTGCCGGGAAAATGGCCCGTCTGCTGGTGCAGCACCTCAACGCCAAGGAATCTTGCCCCATCACCATCCTCAACCGCACCATCAATCGGGCGGATGAACTGGCCAAGCAGTTCCCAGAGGCCAACATCCAAACGGGCACCCTCGACGCCATGCTGGAGACCGTGCAGAACTCAGACGTGGTGTTCACCTGCACCTCCGCCACCGAGCCCATTCTGCACCGGGAAAACCTGGAGCCGATTCTGGACGGCAACCGTACCCTGATGGTGTTTGATATTTCCGTGCCCCTGAACGTCCACGCCAACGTCAACGAGCTGCCCAACGTCCACGCCTTCAATGTGGACGACCTGAAGGCCGTGGTCGCCCAAAACCAAGCCAGCCGCCGCCGCATGGCCATGGAAGCCCAGGTGCTCTTGGATGAAGAGGTAGAAGGTTTCATGGACTGGTGGCGTTCCCTCGACACTGTGGGCACCATCAGCAGCCTTCGCAACAAGGTCGAGTCTATCCGCGAACAGGAACTGGAAAAAGCCCTCTCCCGTCTGGGCAGCGAGTTTGCCGAAAAGCACCAAGAGGTCATTGAAGCCCTCACCCGTGGCATCGTCAACAAAATCCTCCACGACCCCATGGTGCAGCTCCGCGCCCAGCGGGACATCGAAGCCCGCAAACGGGCCATGCAGACCCTCCATGTGCTGTTTGACCTTGAGCCTGCCTCTAGCCAAAAGTACAGCTAGTCACCCCGGATTCAGCGCCCAGTTGGGCCTACGCTACAGAAGTAGGCCCGACTGGGGCAAGGCGGCTAACGGGCAGCAGAGCCCTGACCAGGCTAGCCCACCTGTTGAAACCATCCTGCGAGGGCGAGGGCGAGGGCATCGGCAGCATCGTCGGGGCGAGGAATTTTATCGAGGTTGAGTTCACGGGCTACGGCCTCTTGGACTTCGGCCTTGTCGGCGTTGCCGTATCCGGTCAGGGCTTGCTTGACCTGGGCGGGGGTAAACTCGGTCGGCGTCAACTGGTATTGGGCGAGGACGAGCATCACCACACCCCGCGCCTGGGCCACCAAAATCGTGTTGCCCATGCGGTAGAAGAAGAATTTCTCGATGACCACCTGATCGGGCTGAAACTGGTCGATCAGGCTATGGAGATCGTCGTAAATGGTGCAAAGGCGTTCGCCCACCGGGGTTTTAGCCGGAGTGGAAATCACGCCGAAATCAATCACCGTCACCGCTGACTCGGCCCCCTGGGAGGGAGTGTCGATAACCCCAAAGCCCAGGGTGGCCAAGCCAGGATCGATGCCCAAAATGCGGGTCACGGTAGACCGATCACGCGAGGTAGATCGCGGTGTAGATCACTCACAGACACCGAAATTACTTCACCCCAACGGGTTGGCGACCGTTGGCCATGGCTTCATCGGGGTCGGCGAGGCCAAACACCTTGCAGAACACCTTCTCCACCTTAAAGCCAGAGTCGATGCTTTCGAGGGGATCCTTCCGCAGACGGTGGCGCAGGCATAGCACAATCACCCGCCGAATATCGTTGAGGGTGACTTCGGTGCGGCCTTCGTAGGCGGCGATGGCCTTGGCGGCGCGGTTGGTGACAATGTCGCCCCGCAGACCGTCCACATCCAGCTCGGCGCAGACTTCGGAAATGCGTACCCGATCTTCGTACTCCAGGGTAACGGAGGGCAGGCGCTTTTGGGCCTCCACCAAGCGGGCCTGAAGTTCGTTTTGCTTGGCCTCATGCTGGGCTAGATAGCCAGCGGGATCTTGGTCAAAGGCGGAACGCTGCTCCACAATTTCTACCCGCAGTTCGGGGTTACGCACGGTGCGAATTTCGGCGTGCATCCCAAAGCGGTCGAGCAGTTGGGGCCGCAGTTCCCCTTCTTCGGGGTTGCCAGAACCCACCAGCACAAACTGGGCCGGGTGGCGGATGGAGATGCCTTCCCGTTCCACGGTGTTCCAGCCGGAGGCGGCGGAGTCCAGCAGCACGTCTACGAGGTGATCGTCCAGCAGGTTGACTTCATCCACGTAGAGGATGCCCCGGTTGGCCTTGGCGAGCAGGCCCGGTTCAAAGGCTTTGACCCCTTCGGAGAGGGCTTTTTCGATGTCGATGGTGCCGCAGACCCGGTCTTCGGTGGCCCCTAGGGGCAGGTCGATCATGGGCACTTTTTTGGCGGCGATGGGCAGTTCCGTGGTGCCCCGCTCAGCAATTACATCAGGATCCTTGGGCGACCGACTGAAGGGATCGTCGGCTACCACGTCAATTTCGGGCAGCAGGTCGGCCAGGGCGCGAATGGTGGTGGATTTTCCGGTGCCTCGGTCGCCCATGATCATGACGCCGCCAATTTTGGGGTCAATGACGTTGAGCAGCAGGGCCAGCTTCATGTCGTCTTGGCCAATCACGGCGGTGAAGGGAAAAACCGCCCGCCGAGGCGCAGGGGAGGAATAGGATGGGGCAGCAGTAGAACTCACTGGCGTTTCTTAAAGATTACGGCACAACAAAAATCTATTGTTCATTGTGCCACAGTGCTGGCGTCCAAACAGGCGCTTGTACGTTGTCTATGCAGGGTTTTAAAGCGATAGCAGCACTATCGTCTACGCCATCCTCTGCGATTCAGGCTGACACCAGGAGCATGGACTCCCAGGGTTGTCATGGCCCTGGGAGCGTAGCCATTCTAGATCCCTAGAACCTTAGAGATCCTAGGCGCGGGCGGCGATCCGAGCGACTTGCAGGCTTTCGGCCAGCTTGCGAACCACGGCGATCATGGCAAGGGGGTTATCCATCTTGTTAACGGCGGAACCCACGCCCACGCCAGCGGCCCCGGCGGCAATGGCCATCGGTGCGGTCACATCGGACAGGCCAGAGGCGCAGAGGACGGGCACGGACACGGCACGGGAGATTTCGTAGGCCGCGGCCAGAGTGGGAGCTGCTTTTTCGATTAGGCCCAGGGTGCCGGGGTGGGTGGGCTGGCTGCTGGTGCCGCCTTCGGTTTGGATGATGTCTGCACCAGCGGCGACCAGGGCTTCGGCTAGGGCCACTTGCTCATCCAGCGCCAGAATGTGGGGCACGGTGACGGAGAGGGTGATTTCCGGCAGCAGGGCACGGGTGCGGCGGGTGAGGTCGAGCACTTCGGGAGCCTCGAAACGGCGACCTTGGGCGTAGAAGGCATCGAAGTTACCGATTTCGATCAGGTCTGCCCCAGCGGCCACAGCAGCCAGGAACGCTTCGGGTTCCACCGCAGAGACGCAGATGGGGAGGGTGGTGGCGGCTTTGGCCAAGCGCACCAGTTCCGCATCGGCTGCGATATCTACGAAGGTGGCCCCGCCTTGGTCAGCCGCTTTCACAATATCCACCACATGGGCGGCGTTGAAGTTGGTGAGGCCGCTGATGATTTTGAGGGCGGTTTGGTTGGCCAAAGCCTGTTGTAGGTCAGAACGCATAGAAAATCTCTCAAACGCTGAATTCAGTCTGCCCCATTGTCGCATTGTCGGCTGTACTGTGGTGAACCGAATCGCGATCTGCCACCCTTGGCCGACTTCAGGGCACGTCCGGCTCGCAGCGTTCGCCATCAGTGGTAAAGGCGAGGGGATAGGCGGGATCGAGGGGAGAGCCGATTTCCCTGGCCCGAAAGCCGTAGCCTGTGACGAGGTGATAGGTCTGAATCGGGCGACCCAAGCGCTGAATGGTAACGATTTGGGGCAGATCGGTGCGTTCAAACATGGCCAGGTGGGCGGGACAAATGGGGTGCCAGTCTTCCCCCAGCAAAACGGCATCCCGACCGTCGAGGGCTTCCACGTCGTACCAAAAGTCGGTTTGGTCAATGCGGCCCGAAATGGCGAGAACATCAGGGTTATCCAACTGGTAGGCCAAAGCCCCAGCGGAGCGATAATCTGTCGTTAACAACAGCGGGTTTTCAAGGGTTTCGGCCTGGACGGTAACGGCAGCGGCAATCTGATCCCAGCCAAACAGGGCGGCACTGTCGTTATCGGCTGGCCCAAACAGGGCGGTAATGGGAATGACGGTGTAATGAAACGTCAGCACCGTGACGGCAAACAGCCCTAATCCCTGCGCTACGGCCATTTGGCGAGGATGTCGCATCGGTGGTGGCGAATCTTGTCCCCTTTGTTGAAACCTTGTTTTCCCGTAGCTGATTTCTCCGTGACTGGGTTCATCCTGATTCTGACCGGGCTGTAAATCCTGACGGTAAAACCGATCCGCCAAGAGGGGAAGCAGCAGCGGGTAGGCCAGGATATTCCAGTAATACAGCGCCACCGAAACCAGGGAAAGGGCGACAAAGGTGCCCGTTGAAAGGACAAACATCCACCCCGCCACCACCGGATAGAGGGAAGGCCGCACAAAATTTTGGCTCACCCGTGGCCACCGTCGCCCCAATCGCCACAGGCCCCAGGTGTGAATGGGGCCGAGGATGAGGCCGCACAGCAGCAGAAAGACGAGGGGTTGTAGGAGGTTCAGCGTGAGGCCATCACCGCCGCTGGTGCGATCCCCATAGAACTGAAAGGAGGCAAACCCCTGCTGCCAGTTCCAAATCAAAATCGGGGACAGGGTGAGGAGGGTGATGCCCAAGGCGATGTACAGCCGAGCATCGAGCAACAGCCGCCGCAGGGATCGCTGGGTCAACAGCGTCGCCAGAAAGCCCAGGCCCACAAACAGGGCGTTGTATTTGCTGAGTCCGGCCAATCCCAAAAACAGGGCCGCTCGGTACAGATGGCGAGACTGGCCTCGACCATCGGCCTGGTAGCTATCCACAAACCGGACAAAATCAAAGCTGCTGAGCACGGCCAAGGTGACAAGCCAGTGGTCGTGCCACGCCATCGACAAAAACAGAAAAAATAGCGGGGATGCGGCCAGCAGCAGGATCATCAGCCAGAGCCGATCTCCGCCATCGTCGCCATAGAGGTAGCGGCCAATGCGGTAAAAGGTGACGGCCAAAATCCCGTTGCTCACCAGGTTCGGCAACCGTAGCGCCCAGGTCGAACGCCCCAACAGGGTGGCCGAAAGTCCCTGAATCCAAGCATGGAAGGGCGGGTGATCGTAGTAGGAAAAGCTAGGTCGCTGCCCCCACAGCCAGTAGTAGGCTTCGTCGGGGTTGGGAAACGCCGCACCCCAGAACCCAATCCGTACCACCAAAAACGCCAGCAGCCACCAGCGTCCCCAGCGCCACACTGGAGATCGAAACCAGTCCTCCATACCCGCCTGAAACTGGGAAAGTTGGGATGATTTGGGGTCTAAGGAAGCCATGGCCGTGGTTGAGCGGATCACCCCCTAGAGTAGCGCCTAGGCTTGTCCCTCCAGCGACGGGATGGGGATATGGATGACCTGATCGGCCCCGTCGGCTAGGGCAGGGGGAGCCCCCTGGAGAGAGCGGTGCATGGCGGCGATCACGTCATCGGGCACCTGGCGAGACCGCTGACGATTACGGGCCAGGGCCACCGACAGCGGCACGTCGATCCACACCAGCACAAGGGGGTTAAATCCCATTTGCCGAGCGGCCACCAAGGCAGAGCGACGGTGGCGACGGCGGGCATTGGTGGCATCGTAGAGGATCCCCGCTAGGTGCCCCTGGGTGATGGCCTCAAGCCCCTGCTGCCACTCGGTTTGAACGCAGGCCCAAACCCGCCGCCAATCGCCTTGAAGGGCAGCATCACCATAGAGCCGCTGACGGCAATCATCGGTAGATACCACGCGAAACCCTGGACGGACCGACAAAAACTGGGCCGACCAGGTAGATTTTCCGCTTCCCGGCAGGCCCACCAGCACCAGCAGCGGTGCTGATCCCTCCGCTACATGGGCGAGGATATCGTCCGTTGCGGGGGGCACCAGGAGTTCGCTAGATAATCATGCCGTCGGGGATGGTGGCATTTTTCAGCACTACCACAATGCCGCTTCGGATATAGAAGCCGAGGTCTTCCCGTTCCGCTTCTTGGACGTTTTCTTTGTTGACGATCTGCACATTGCGGCCAATGCGGGCGTTTTTGTCGATAATGGCGCGGCGAATGACTGACCCTTCGCCCACCCCGATGGGCACCTTGCCCCGTGTTAGGTGTTGGCTGCTCTCGGAGAGGGGTTCGTAGTAGTCGGCCCCCATCAGCAGCGAGTCTTCGATGGTGCAGTTTGCGTTGATGCGCTGACGCAGACCAATCACGGAGTGGTGAATGCGGCAATTTTTGAGGATACAGCCCTCGGTGATGCTGGACTCGGTGATGTGGCAGTCGAGCAGCTTGTTGGGGGGCAGGTAGCGCGAGCGGGTATAGATGGGGGCGTCTTCGTGGTAGAAGCTGAAGGGCGGCTGGGGCTGCATCGTCAGCGCTAGGTTGGCGTCGTAGAACGCTTCAATCGTTCCGATGTCTTCCCAGTAGCCATCGAATAGGTAGGCTTGAACGTTGTGATCGCGGGCGGAGGCGGGAATGATTTCTTTGCCAAAGTCCGTGTGGTCAACGCCCTTCCGCAGCAGGTCAATCAGGACTTGCTTTTTGAAAACGTAGATCCCCATGGAGGCGATGAAGGGCTGCTCCTGGGCTTGATCTGGGGTGAGGCCCAGCACCGTGGTATCTACCTTCATGCGGTCGAGCGCTTCGCCCTTGGGTTTTTCGCTAAAGTCCACCACGCGCCCGGTGCCGTCAATTTTCATCAGGCCAAATTCTGAGGCTTGTTTATAGCCCATGGGCACCACGGAGAGGGTGATGTCAGCGTTGGTTGCCCGGTGACGCTCTACAAACAGGCTGTAGTCCATGCGGTAGAGGTGATCCCCAGACAAAATCAGGAAATCATCCACATTCCAGGTATCCAGCAGCCAGAGGTATTTCCGTACCGCATCCGCCGTGCCCTGGAACCAACTGGGGCTTTCGGGGGTTTGCTGGGCTGCCAGTACCTCCACAAAGCCGTCGGTCAGGTTAGAAAACTGATAGGTACGGCCAATGTGGCGATTGAGCGACGCAGAGTTGAACTGAGTGAGAACGTAGATTTTATGAATTTCGGAGTTGATGCAGTTGCTCACCGGGATGTCAATGAGGCGATACTTCCCGGCTAGAGGAACCGCTGGCTTGGCCCGAAACTTGGTTAATGGATATAACCGGGTGCCGGCACCCCCACCCAAAATAATCGCCAATACTGATTTCACGACGCTTCCTCGTTGATCCCCGAAGATTTCCTTGGTTTGCACATCTACAGTTTGGGACGGCAGGTACACCTTGACAAGGGGGATCGCAGAAGATTGTGGCAGATTGTGACCTAGCTCACATCCCAGGCCCTATCCCCGCCGGAGACGCCCCTGTGAGGCTCCGGCGATGCCTAATTTTTGCTCTCAGAGCTAGGAAAAAGGTTTTCTAGAGCCAGAATGTAATGTTTCGTTAAGCTATTAGAGATTGCTATCTTGGTTGCGAACGCCATGACTCTGCCCCCCTCTGTCTCTGCCCCCACCTGGAAAATTAACCTGCTCTACGACGGCGAATGCCCCCTCTGTCTGTGGGAGGTAGAAGCCCTGAAACGCAAGGACAAGGGCCGAGGGCTGGTGAAATTCACCAACATTGCCGAGGACGACTATTCGGCGGCAGACAACGGCGGCATTGACTACGCAACGGCGATGGGGCGCATCCATGCGGTGCGGGCCGACGGCACCGTGATTAAAAACGTGGAAGTCTTCCGCCAGGTGTATCGGGTGCTGGGGGCGGGCTGGATCTATGCCCCCACGGGATGGCCCATCCTTGGCCCCCTGGTGGACTGGGCCTACGGCCTGTGGGCCCAGTGGCGTTTGACCCTCACTGGACGCCCCAGCCTAGAAACGCTGCTGGCAGAACGGGAAGTTCGCGCCGCGAGCTGTGGGGATCGCTGCCGGGTCAACTAGCGGCGCGGTGGGACAGGTGAAGGGGCTAGTTTATAATGTAAAGGGATGTAACTTTTCTGAGATTGCCATGGCCTCCGTAGATTTAGATCAGATTGCGGCCAACCTCCAGAGCCCTAACTCCAAAGATCGTATGTTGGCCCTGGCGTCGTTACGGGATGTGCCAGCGGCCCAAGCAGCTCCGCTGATCCGGCAGGTCATTGATGACGACAATATGCAAATTCGCTCGATGGCGGTGTTTGCCCTGGGGATCAAGCCCGACGAACACGCCTTTGACATTCTGATTCGCCTGCTCACCTCCGACCCAGACTACGGCATCCGGGCCGACGCCGCTGGGGCGCTAGGGTACCTCGAGGATCCTCGCGCCTTTGAAAGCTTGGTGCGGGCCTTTTACGAAGATACCGACTGGCTGGTACGCTTTAGTGCGGCGGTGGCGCTGGGCAATCTCAAAGATCCCCGCGCCCACGATGTGCTAATGCAGGCCCTCCAGAGCGATCAGGAAGTGATGCAGCAGGCGGCGATTGCGGCGGTGGGAGAAATTGGCGATGTGGCCGCCGTAGACGAGATTCTCAAGTTTGCCCAGTCCCCCGATTGGCTGGTGCGGCAGCGCCTCGCCGAAGCCCTGGGCCATTTGCCCAGCCCCAAAACCGAAGCCGCCCTGCGCTACCTAGAAAAAGACATTCACTTTCAGGTGGCCGAAGCCGCCCGCATTTCTCTAGATCGGCTTGAAGCGCAGGCGCTTTGAGAATGCCCTGACTTGCCCCCAGATGACCCCAAAGGATATGTGTATGGATCGGTTACGGTTGCTGTTGGTGTCTACCCCGGTGGGGCCGCTGGGGTCGGGGTTGGGGGGCGGCGTTGAACTAACATTGCTGAACCTAGGGCAAGAACTGCGGCGGCGGGGGCATGACGTTACCATTCTTGCTCCGGCGGGCTCAGTGCTGGGGGATTTGCCTGTGGTTGGCGTTTCTGGCCCGCTTCAGCCCACCGCCCACACCCAGGGGCGCGACACCCCCATTGTTCTGCATCAGGATGGGGTTTTGGGGCGCATGTGGGACACCGCCCGCCAACATCAAGACGCCTATGATTTAATCGTCAACTTTGCCTACGACTGGCTCCCCTTCTACCTCACCCCCTTTTTTCAAACCCCGGTGGCCCACTTCGTTACGATGGGTTCCCTCAGCGACGCAATGGATGGGGCGGTGCGGCAGGTGGCCGATCAGTTCCCTGGCCGCCTTGGAGCCTATACCCGCACCCAGGCCGAGACCTTTGGCTGTGGTGCCGCCTTCAAGATTCTCAGTAGCGCCATTGATTTGAGCTGCTATCAGTTTTGTCCGACTCCGGGGCAGGCGGTGGCGTGGCTGGGGCGCATCTCCCCGGAAAAAGCCCTGGAGGATGCCCTCGCCGCGACGGAGATGGCCCAAATCCCCCTGAAGATTTTAGGCAAGCTGGAGGATGAAGCCTACTGGCAAAGCCTGGGTCAGCGCTTTCCCCAGGCGGCAGACAGCTACCTCGGCTTTTTGCCCACCCAGGCCCTGCAAGCGATTGTGGGCCAGTGCCGCGCCCTAGTGATGACCCCTCGCTGGGTGGAGGCTTTTGGCAATGTGGCCATCGAAGCCCTGGCCTGTGGGGTGCCTGTGATTGCCTACGACCGGGGTGGCCCCGCCGAAATTGTGCGGTCTGGAACTACGGGCTGGCTGGTGCCCCCCGACGATATCGCTGCCCTGGCCGAGGCCCTAACCCGCATTGAGGCTCTGGATCGCGTAGCCTGTCGTCAGCAGGCCGAAACGGAATACTCCCTTCCGGCCCTAGGAGATCGCTTTGAGGCTTGGTTTCAGGCCATGCTGGGAACGTCGCCACCGATGGCTGAGCCCCGCCCTTAGCGTTCACGCCCCTGCTGGCTCGCTTCATCCCCCATCGACGGCCCAACTGGGTGTCTCGCCGTGGCCAAGAAGGGGTGATCAGGCGAGTCTATAGGGAACAGAGTTACCCTAGGAAGATCACCTGGGAGGAACTCCCCCGTTTGGGATAGGAATTGGGGTGGGCGATAGCCCAGACCACCCTAGAAATGGAATACTCTGAAAAGGGCTTGGGCCTAGTGCGGTGAAGGCGAAGGAAAATAGCGAACCATGAAACTCGATACCGGACTGTTTAGCCTCGACTTTGAGGATCACCATGCGGTGCTAGGGATTCCGATTACCGCCGATGCCAAAGCGGTGCGCAAGCGCTACCTCATGATTGCTCGTAAGCTTCACCCCGATAGCCTTTCGGGCATTTCCGACGAGGATGCCCAACAGGCTAGTGATCTGCTCTCGAAATGGGTGAACCCGGCCTACGAAGCTCTGAGTCAGGAAAAAATCTTCAGCGAGCACCAGATTATCCTGAAGCTCAAGGGGCAAGGACTGCGGCGATCCCCCACGCCCCCGGCCGTTACCAGTGCGTCCGCCCAGACATTGCTCCAGGCATCCCAGGTAGACTTGGCCTACGATCAAGCTGTCAAAGCCTTGGCCAATCAGCAGTACGAACAGTTAACCCAGACGTTAAACGTGATCGGCCAGTTGAGCGAGCTAAATCTGGTGTACCTGTATCGCACCAGCGACGGCCCCATGGCCAGTGCTCGTCCGGCTGCCTCTGCCCCGGCTGCTGCCGCCCCGCCGCCGCCACCGGGCGCTCCGGCCAAAGCTCCCTCGCCGCCCCCTCGTCGCACCCAGGCGATGATTTTAGAGAGCTACCTAAAGCGAGCCCAGGATTTTGAAGTAGACCATGACTATAGTCGGGCGGTCTTAGAAATGCGGGAGGCCCTAAAAGCCTATCCCAACAGCGCCAAGTGCCACAGTTATTTGGCCAGCCTCTACCTCAAGGCGGGGCAAGCCACCATGGCCAAGGTTCATGCCAAGCGGGCGCTGGATTTGGCCCCTGAAGATGAGATCGCCCAGGCCATTCAGACCAAGCTGGAAAGAGGCCAAACCAGTGCAGCCAAGGCCCCCCCTGGAAAACCTCCGGCCAGAGGGAGCCAGCCCCCGGCCAAGGGGGCCTCCCCCGCTAAGGGCAAGCCCGAAGACAAGGGGGGGGGCTTCTTTGGTGGATTATTTGGAGGGAAGAAAAAATAATGGTTTATCAGCCGCCAACCGGAGCGCGGGATTTATTGCCCCTAGATGTGGCCCAAAAACGCTGGATTGAGGATCGCCTTGAACAAGTCTTTCAGCGCTGGGGCTACCACCGCATCATTACACCAACCATCGAGCGGCTGGATACGCTGATGGCCGGGGGTGCCATTGACCAGGAGGCCGTGATTGAGCTACACCAGGCCGCTGGGCCACGCCTGGGTCTGCGGCCAGAACTGACGGCCTCCATTGCGCGGGCGGCGGTGAGTCGGCTTAGCCGTGTGACCTACCCCCAGCGGCTGTACTACAACGCCAACGTCTTCCGGCAGGCCGACCAGGGGCACCGGGGCAGTCAGCAGGAATTTTTCCAGGCGGGGGTAGAGTTGCTGGGGGCTGGGGATCCCCTAGCCGATGCCGAAATGCTGCTGCTGCTCACCGACGGACTGGCCAGCCTCAACCTGCGGGGCTGGAGCTTGCTGTTGGGGGATGCTCAGCTCACCCGTGCCTTGCTGGAGCCATTTCCAGCGGCGGTGCGGAGGGCGGTACGCCAGTCCCTAGCCCATCTAGATCGCGTTACCCTAGAAACCCTTGATCTATCGCCCCAGCAGCGGGAACAGGCGCTCTACCTGCTAGACCTGCGAGGGGAGCCTGAGGATATTCTGCAAGCCCTGGGCACCCTAGACCTAGGGCCGGAGGGGCAGGCGTCCCTTCAGCGGCTCAAGTCCTTGGTGGCGCTGCTGCGCGAGGTGCCCTCCTCCCAGGGAGAAGCCTTGGATCGACCTGCGCTCATCCTCGACCTCAGCCTGATTCAAACCTTTGACTACTACACGGGTCTGGTGTTTGAGGTGGTGAGTCCGCCGGAACTGGGTTGTCAGGTGCTAGGGCGCGGGGGCCGCTACGACCACCTGCTGGAGGTGTTTAGCCCCGAAGGTGCAGGCTTCCCCGGCATTGGCTTTGTGTTTGACATTGACATGCTGCACCAGGCGCTCTTGCCCAGTGGACGACTGCCCCAGAGCACCCCTCCCAGCGACTGGCTGGTGGTGCCCACGGTGCCCCAGGCGGCGGTGGCGGCCTTTACCTATGCCCAAACTCTCCGGGGTTCGGCCAATTTAGTGCGGGCAGAAGTACACCTGGCGGAGGTGCCCTCCCAGGATGCCCTGCGAGCCGTTGCCCGCCATCGCCACATCCAGCACATTGCCTGGATTGACGCCAATGGGTTGCCACAAATCGAAACCCTACACTAACGTGATACATGGTCAGCGCCCAGTCCAGGATCATACGGATTCTGGGCCGGGGCGTCGGTCGGTTTGGCGGCACAGTGTTGCCTGATGCTGCGGGTGGCCTGCTTGGTTTACCGTTGTCGGCATCGCACCTTGCCCGTTGTTTGAGTTTCACCACGATAAGGAGACCCTGTGGCCCACACCATTGTTACGAATGTCTGTGAAGGAGTTGCGGATTGCGTCGATGCTTGCCCGGTAGCCTGTATTCACGAAGGCCCTGGCAAGAACACCAAAGGTACCGACTGGTACTGGATTGACTTTTCCACCTGCATTGACTGCGGCATTTGCCTTCAGGTCTGTCCGGTGGAGGGAGCTATTTTGCCGGAAGAGCAGCCCGATCTTCAGCAAACTCCCAGTTGAGAATCGGCATGGCCAAGGGCAACCTGCGCACGCGCCTCTTTCTCTCCCACATGGCGGTGATGACGGTGGGCATTGTCACCCTGGTGGTGGTGGGCCGTCTATACACGCCTCGGCTGCTGGTGATTACCATGCAGCGCTACGAAAACGGGGTGATGAGCCTTCATCGCCGCACCCAGTTGCTCAAGGGGGTAGAGGAAGCCTGGAGCAAGGGCATGGTGTGGTCGATTTTGGTGGGGGGCGGCGCGGCGGGGGCCCTGAGCTACTGGGTCTCGCGGCGGATTATTCGGCCCCTTGACCAGATGGCTGAGATTACTCGCCAGTTTGCCGCTGGCGATCTGGCGGCGCGGGTGCCCTCCTCCGAGATTTTGGAAATTCAGCGGTTGGCCAATAGCTTTAACCGCATGGCCTCCGACTTGGAGGGGGTGGAACAGCGGCGACGGGAACTGGTGGGCGACCTCACCCATGAGCTACGTACCCCCCTGACCATTCTCCACGGCTACCTAGAGGGCTTGGCCGATGGTACCGTCCCCCCCCAGCCGGAACTCTACGAACGGCTCGCCGCAGAAACCACTCGTCTTCAGCGCCTCGTTAACGACCTCCAGGAACTCTCTAAGCTGGAGGCGGGCTATCTGCCGATTCAGGCCCAGAGCTTGGCCTTGCCGCCGCTGCTAGAGGTTTTGATCCAGACCTTTGAGGGACAGCAGGCCCACCCCGATCAGGTGGCCTTGGTGCTCGATTGCCCGCCCGATCTGCCCGCCGTCTACGCCGACCCCAGCCGCATTGAGCAAATTTTAATTAACCTGCTCGGCAATGCCCTGCGCTACACCGACCAGGGCAAAGTTGTAGTACGCGCCTGGGCCGAACCCAACCGCGTCTATCTTTCCGTGGCGGATACGGGCATTGGCATTGCCGAGGAAGACGTCCCCTACGTGTTTGAACGCTTCTGGCGAGCCGACCGCTCCCGCAACCGCAGTTCCGGCGGTACGGGCCTCGGCCTCACCATCTGCCGACGCTTAGTTACGGTGCAGGGGGGTGAAATTAGCGTCACCAGTTGCCTGGGCCAGGGGACAACCTTTACCTTTTGGCTGCCCCAAGCCTAGGGTACCGAGGAACGTCTAGACAGAAGGCGGGCCAAATCCTAGGGCAAGACGGCTTAGGGCCGCTCGATGGGCATACTAGTAGAATAGAAGCATCACGCTACGCTGGGTAGCAGCTTGGTGCGCCTCCCTGGTTCTGCGGCCCTCGGTTTTTTCCTATGTCAGACCCCGTCGTCTCATCCTCCCATGGGCATCGTGATCGCAGCTTCAGCGGTGAAATTGGCGCGTTTTATCAGTCCCAGGCCCTATTTCGGGAGCGCTACCGCGTGTTACGCGCCCTGGGGCAGGGAGGGTTTGGCGTCACCTATCTGGCCCAGGATATGCGGCTACCGGGTCAGCCCCGCTGCGTGATTAAGCAGTTGGCCCCCCGAACCAAAAATAATCTGTCCCTAGAGCGGGCCAAGGTGCGCTTTCGGCGAGAAGCTAAGGTGTTGGCCAACTTGGGCAGCCACTCCCAAATTCCCTCCCTGCTCGACTACTTCACCATTCGGGGTGAATTTTATCTGGTGCAGGAATATATCCAGGGACAGACGATTGCCCAGGAAGTTCGCAAGCAAGGCCGCCAAACCGAGGCCCAGGTGAAGTTTTTCTTGCAGGAAATGATTCCGGTGTTGCAGTTCATCCACCGCAACCGCATCATTCACCGCGATATCAAACCCCCCAACATCATCCGCAGCGAGTTTGACCGTCGCCTGGTGTTGATTGACTTTGGGGCAGTGCGAGAGTTTTTGACGGATTTGGAAGACGCCCATGCCCACCAGGCTCCCGTCAGCCAGTTTGTGGGAACGCCGGGGTTTGCGCCGCCGGAACAACTGGCCCTGCGCCCCTGCTACAGCAGCGACATCTACGCCCTGGGCATGACCTGCCTGTTCATGCTGACAACCCGCACCCCCATCGAGTTTGACAGCGAACCAAAAACAGGCCAGGTGCGCTGGCGACACACCGTTACTATCAGCGACCACTTTGCCACCGTCTTGGACAAGATGCTGCGCCCTGATCCTCGGGATCGCTACGAGTCCATCGACCATTTGGTGCGGGATTTGGCCCTAGAACCCCACCTCGACAGCCTTACGCAATGTCTATCCACCACTCGGTCAGCTCCGCCCCCTGCCCCCACGGAGGAACTATCCACTACCCAGTACCTCACGGCGGTACAACGGCAGGCCCAGGCGATTCGGGCTTGGCGCAATCGGCGCTTTAATCGGGCCACCTCTTCCTCCTAGGATCCTCAATCCCTGCGCCCAAGGGTGGGCTTCTTTTGGCAGGAACTTCCTGAGAAGACAATCCTTGGGAGGGCCACACCCTTGAGAAAACGTTACCAAGGGCTAACCCCTTTTCTCCCTTGGGTTAGGATCAGGGCGAACGCTCAACACTCTAGATCCTAGCCCCTGTGACTTTTCCCAAATCTTCCAAATCTGCATGGCCCACCTATCGCGGCGGTCGCTGGCTACCCTGGTTATTGGTGGCCGTGGCAATCTTGGTGATGATGGGTAGCCTGGTTCACCTGCTGACGGAATCCTGGTGGTTTCAGTCGGTGGGCTATGGATCCGTCTTTGGCAAGCGGCTGCGGTGGCAGTTGGGGCTAGGGCTGGGCACCTTTGGGCTCACGGCCCTCTGGCTGTGGGGCAACTATCAACTGGCCAGGGTGATTACCCGCGAACGCAGTTATCGGTTGTCTAGCCGCTACAGCAGTCCTCAGCAGCAGGAACAGTTTGAACAACTGCTGCACCTGGGCGGTTTGGGGGCCATTGGGCTGCTGGCTCTGGGAGCGGCGTGGCGGGGGGCAGCGGCCTGGGAGCGGGTCTTGCGGTTCCTCAATCCCTCCGACTTTGGCCAAGCCGACCCAATTTTTAACCACGACATCGGCTTTTACCTGTTTCGCCTGCCCCTGTGGCAGGGCTTGCAGAGCAACCTGCTGGGGCTGGTGGTGTGGGCGCTGCTGCTAACCCTGGCCGTCTACGGCATGAAGGGGGAAATTCGGCCTGAGCGGGGCTGGAAGTATTTCCTCACCGGGGAGGCCAAGGCCCATTTGTGTTTGCTGTTGGCGGCGCTGGCGGCGCTGCTGGCGGTGGGCTTCTGGCTGGATCGCTACTCTCTGCTGTATTCGGAATCCGGGGTGATTTTTGGGGCAGGCTATACCGATGTCCATGCGCGGCTGCAAGCCTACTGGCTGATGGGCTTTGTCACCCTGGCCATTGCGGTGCTGTTTGTGTTGGCCCTGTGGCGCAGCGGCTTTTCCCTGCCGATTGTGGGTATGGGGCTATACCTGGCGGTGCTGATTCTGGTGAATGGGCTGTACCCCTGGTTTCAGCAAAACTTTGTGGTGGAGCCCAACGAACTCACCATGGAGCGGCCCTACATCGAGCACAATATCGCCTTCACCCGCCAAGCCTACAACCTGACGGAGGTGGTTGCGGAGCCCTTTCCCGCCGATAGTCCCCTGGATCGGGCCATTTTGGACAACAACCAGCCCACGGTTCGCAACATTCGCCTGTGGGACGATGTGCCGCTGCTGAGTTCCTACAAGCAGCTTCAGGAAATTCGGCTCTATTACAACTTCAGCGATGTCGATATCGACCGCTACACCCTCAACGGCGACTATCGCCAGGTAACGCTCTCCGCCCGCGAGCTATCGGTGGCGCAGTTGCCGCCGGAGGCCCAGAACTGGATTAACCGCCAGCTCAAGTTCACCCACGGCTTTGGCCTGGTGATGAGCCCCGTCAACCGGGTGGCCAGCAACGGGATGCCGGAATTTTTCCTGCGGAATGTGCCGCCGGACTCCAATGTGGATTTGGCCCTGGATCAGCCCCGCATTTACTACGGGGAGGACACCGCCAACTACATTTTCACGGGCACCAACACCGACGAATTTGACTACCCCCTGGGTGACACCAACGCCACCTACCGCTATACCGGACAGGGGGGCGTGCCGCTGAATTCCCTCCTGCGCCGCCTTGCCTACGCCTACGACCTGGGCAACCTGCGAATCCTGATTTCCAACTACTTCAATGGCGATTCCCGCATCCACTACCACCGCCTGATCCGCGACCGGGTGCAGCGGGTGGCCCCCTTTCTCACCTACGACAGCGACCCCTACATGGTGGTGGTGGATGGCCGGATGAAGTGGGTAATGGATGGCTACACCGTCAGCGACCGCTACCCCTACGCCGAACCCCTGCAACGCTACAGTACCCTCCTGGCCCTCTCTGACCCCAGCTATGGCCTGCTGCCGCCCAGCACCAACTATATTCGGGACGCGGTGAAGGTGTTCATCGACGCCTACGACGGCACCCTAGAATTTTTTGTCCGCGACACCACCGACCCCGTTCTCGCCACCTACCAAAAGATTTTCCCCGACCTGTTTCAGCCCAGCGAGGCCATGCCCGCCAGCTATCGGCAACACCTGCGCTATCCCCAAGACATCTTCACCATCCAGGCCCAAATGTACCGGGCCTACCACATGGAAAACCCCGAAGTCTTCTACAACCGCGAAGACCTCTGGCGCTTCCCCGAACATTCTGTGGATGGCCGATTGGAAACCATGGCCCCCTACTACATCATCATGAAACTGCCCAAGCTGGAGCAGGAGGAATTTCTGCAAATTCTGCCCTTCACCCCCGCCAACCGCGACAACATGATTGCCTGGTTAGCGGGCGGTTCCGATGGCGAGAATTATGGTCGGCTGATGCTTTATGAATTCCCCAAGCAGGAACTCGTCTTTGGCCCCAGCCAGATCGAAGCCCGCATTAACCAAACCCCGGAAATCTCCGAACAAATCACCCTCTGGGGCCAGCAGGGGTCGCGGGTGCTGCGAGGTAATTTGCTGGTGATTCCCATCGAACAATCCCTGCTCTACGTCCAGCCCATTTATCTACGGGCGGAACAGGGGGCGCTGCCAGAACTGCGGCGGGTAATTGTGTCCTACGGCGATCAGGTGGTGATGCGCGAAACCCTCGACCAAGCCCTAGAGGCCATCTTTGGCGCGGCCCGTCTTCCCGCCATCGAGAGCCCCGGCGGCTCTGACGGCAGCGTTCCCACTCCCCTACCCAGCGATCTGAGCAGCCTGATTCAATCGGCCCTCACCGCCTACCAAGACGGCCAAACCGCCCTTCAGCAAGGCGACTGGCAGCGCTATGGTCAAGCCCAGCAGCAGCTCGAAACCCTGCTGCAACAACTGGCGGAACAGACGCCCTAGTTCCCGGCTTCCCCATTCGACGATCCATCAGCCCACCGTCTTTTCGGTGAATCGTTCGTCCTGAGCATTTTTACTCAGTCATTATTGCTAAAAATTGTAAACCTTTAGTCCAGTTAAGCCACTTTAGGGCTTACTGGCTATATCGTCGCCCTGTCAAGTTAGAGCCTTTGTCAAACAATTGTTATAATTTGTAAAACATTGTTCAAGGGCCGCATCTTGACCATGTTTCTTTCCCTAGAGTTCTCTGGGCTGCTCTCACCGCCCAGGCCCTAGGAAAAGCGGCGTACTCAGTTGGGCTATCCAACGATAGGCCCCAGCGTTGTTCTCTCTCAGGAGTCGAACCATGAACGAACCGATGCAACTTTCCCTAGAGCAGCAGTTTAACCTCAGATCCTTCGAGACCCAGGTAAACCAGATGAGCCGTGAACAGGCCCAACAATTTCTGGTCAAGCTCTACGAGCAAATGATGATGCGCGAAACCATGTACAAGCAGTTTCTGAAGCACGAATGGGGCATTGGCCCAAATCCCCAAATGTAGCGTGCTTAGATCGCGCCTTCCGAGGTTTCGCTAGTCTGTTTTGAAGATGGCGACCTCCCTCTCTCGCAGGGTTCTCAAGAATCAGGCAAGGGATGTTGGGGCCTCCGCTTCTTAACTACTGCCTCAGACCGCGAGTCCATATCCCCTGGTGTTGTTGCATCAAAACTGGTTCCGTCTTCGGTTTATCTGATCTGCGTCGAGCCCCTAGGAGCTAGGGTCATCATCAACCCGCTACTGAAATGATGATTTTTGCCTTTACTCCCAGATGTTTGCCCCAGATGCTTCAAGCTTTCTCCGCTTCCTTGGTGGAATGCGGTCAGTGGGTTCAGGATCTACGCTAGCTATGCCATTGCCTTCCCTGCGGGGATGCCCTGTCCCCTGCGTTGAAACATTCTGTCCAAACGTTATCGTAGTGGTAGCGGGGTATGGCCATAGCTGACCATGCTGGCTAAGTACCTGCGGTTGAGCGTCTGCGAACGACGTCTGGACGGGTATTGGGCAGGGCTTGCCCCTTTGCACTGAGACGAGGCAACGACGAGGCAACTATGTTTCAACGCGCTCTGATTTGTACAGATTTTACCGATGGGATGCATCGTCTGGCGCAGTTTGTGCCCAGTCTGGCAGCCGGGGGATTTCAATCCCTCACCTTTTTTCATAACGTTGCCATTGATGCGGAGCGGGAAATTCCTAGCAGTGACCCAGAACTTCTGGCCCAGCCCAAGCGGCGCATCACGGATATCCTGCGGAATGTGCCTGACCACGTTGAGGTGAAGGTGGAGGTGCAAATGGGGCGGGCCAGCGACAATATTCTCCGCCTTGCCAAGCAGTGTAAGGCCGACGTGATTTTTCTAGGATCGCCGACCCGGACGATGCTTGAGGAAAAGCTGTTTGGCAGCACCACGATGCAACTGGCGGAAAAAACCTCCGTCCCCCTGATGATTCTGCGGCCTCAGCTGATCTCCACCTACACCACCGCCGAGCTAGAGCTACGGGCGACTCACCTATTCCGCTACCTGCTGCTGCCCTACGATGGTCAAGAAATGGGCCACACCTTAATTGATAAGGTACGACAGCAGGTGCAGGGCAACCCCCACTCGGTGCTAGAGCGGGTACGGCTGCTGTGGGTGATTGATGACAATATCCGCCGCGAATTTCATGGCGATCATCCCGTTGAGCAAGCCCAGGCGGAATGCGAGAAAATTCAGGCGGATCTCTCCAGCCTGGGGCTGGTCGTCAATACCACCGTTGTGGAGGGCGACCCGATTCAACAAATTATGCTCACCGCCGAACAGTACGATATCGGAGCGATTGCCACCTGTGCCAGCAGCCTCGGAGGATTCCTGAAGTGGTCTACCCCCAGCCTCACCCGCGACATTCTACGCCGCAGTTGGCATCCCGTCCTGTATTTCCCGGCCCGCTAGCCTGGGTCGGCCAGAGGATACCTCTGGCCGTCGGTGCCATCCTACACCCGCACTCCTTTCGCCGGAGTGCGGGATTCGTTTAACGACCCTGCGCCCTAAACGCCCTCATCCTGGGCGGACGCTGGAAGGCTAGAGGATGCCGTCTTTTTGGGCCATGTAGGTCATCAGGTCGAGCACCCGCATAGAGTAGCCCCACTCGTTGTCGTACCAGGCCACCACCTTGAAGAAGTTGCTGTTGAGGCCAATGCCTGCCCCGGCATCAAAGGTGCTGGAGTGGCCATCGGTGATGAAGTCGGAAGACACCACGTCGTCCTCGGTATAGCCCAGGATGCCCTTCATTGGGCCTTCGGCGGCGGCCTTCATGGCGGCGCAAATGTCCTCGTAGGTGGTGGCTTTTTCGGTCTTGAAGGTGAGGTCAACCACCGACACGTTGGGGGTGGGCACCCGGAAGGCCATCCCCGTCAGCTTGCCCTTGAGTTCGGGCAGCACCAAGGTGACAGCCTTCGCCGCCCCCGTGGAGGAGGGAATGATATTCTGCCCTGCCCCCCGACCACCTCGGAAGTCTTTTTTAGAGGGGCC
Source organism: Leptolyngbya sp. BL0902 (assembly GCF_016403105.1). Taxonomy (NCBI): domain Bacteria; kingdom Bacillati; phylum Cyanobacteriota; class Cyanophyceae; order Leptolyngbyales; family Leptolyngbyaceae; genus Leptolyngbya; species Leptolyngbya sp. BL0902. The sequence continues at coordinate 2,315,384 of NZ_CP046155.1, read as the reverse complement.
ATCCACCGTGGGTTGGGTGGCGGTGACGGAGTGTACCGTGGTCATTAGCCCTTCGCTGAGGCCGAAGTTGTCGTTAATAACCTTGGTGATGGGGGCCAAACAGTTGGTGGTGCAGCTCGCGTTGGACACGATGGTGTCCTTGGCGGGGTCGTAGGTTTCGTGGTTGACGCCGACCACCATGGTGTGAACTTTGTCGGGATCTTTGGTGGGAGCCGAGAGCACCACCCGTTTAGCCCCAGCCTGAACGTGCTGAGACGCCGTATCGAAGGTGGTAAAGAGCCCGGTAGATTCTACTACGTAGTCTGCGCCCAGGGTGCCCCAGGGCAGTTCCGCCGGGTTTCGCACCGCCATACAGGGGATTTTTTTGCCGTTGACGATGATGCCGTCTGCCGCTGCCTCTACGGTGCCGTCAAAGCGGCCATGGGTGGAGTCGTACTTGAGCAGATAGGCTAGGTTGTCTGGGGGTACTAGGTCGTTAATGCCAACAAACTCGATGTTGGGGTTAGTGAGGCCACCCCGAAGCACCAAGCGGCCAATACGGCCAAAACCATTAATACCAACTTTTAGCGTTGCCATGCTGGATTATTCCTCGCGTAGATGGGGCTCAACCGAGATAGGTTACGGAGGCTACAGGGTGACTGACAGCCCTTTCTGATAGCCCGCCTATCGCCTAACGCCCGCGCAAACGAGATCACGATAAACCTTGGGTTAGGCGTTGTCCACCAGAGGGTGAGGCCCTTACCAAGGAGCTTATTTGTTCTCTAGTCCGCCGCCGTTGCTGGGTTGAGGGATCGTGAAGGATGCCCTCCTGAGCTTAGGGTGGCTTGGAGAAATCATCCTTATCCTTCTCCATGTAAACGGCAAATGGCCCAAGGGCCGCAGATTTACGCTTTTCCTTCAGAGTTCAGGGATATTGCCTTGGTGGTCAATGGGCTGAAGGCTACAAGACTAGGGCTACAATTCAGACATTCATTTTTTAAGCCACTGACGTGAAACCCAGTTATTATCATGGTCTAGTGCTAATCAGCATGGTTAGTCTTTCCCTGCTGCTGCGATTTTTTTATCTTGACTTTCGACCGATTTGGCTAGATGAATCCTACACAGCTCTCTTCAGTCTGGGCCAGGGATTTGATGCAGTTCCTCGTAATATTCTTCTGCCTGTCTCAGCCATTCATGATATTTTCACTCTTCGTCCTTCTAGCTGCCCTGAAATTGCTCATCGAGTCGCCACTCAGGATATTCATCCTCCACTCTTCTTTTGTGGACTACACTACTGGCTCAAGGGAATTGCCCAGTTTGATGTTTCCCTAGCCTGGGGTTTGCGATCATTTTCGGCAATCCTGGGGGTGGTTTCAGTCATCGTTCTGTACGCGCTCAATCGTGGCGCTTTTTCTCCTATGGCAGGATTAATGGCCGCTGCATTGATGGCAGTGTCTCCTTTTCATGTTGACCTATCCCAGGAGGCCCGCCACTATACAGCTCCAATGTTGTGCGTTGCCTTAGCCTTGCTAGGGCTAGTTCAAATCATCAACAACCTAGGCCATCAACGAATCCAGCTCTGGATTTGGATATTCTGGCTGCTAGTGAATATTATCGGACTGTATACTCACTACTTCTTTTTAATTGCTGTAGTAGCTCAGATAGGAACGCTATTGCTATGGATGCTGAGGCACCGATCTCATCTAACATTTCGCCATTGGACTATGGCAGGGTTAGCCATAATAGCCCTTTTATCGAGCTACCTTCCCTGGTTGCCTATCATTTTAGATCACATGGGGAGGCCAGAAACCAACTGGATAGCGCTCTCTAGAACAAGCTGGGTGAACTATATTCCACCCATTTATCAAAAGTTAGCTGGCTGGATCATTATGGTCGTCAGCTTTCCCGTTGAGCAGCAACCCGCATGGATCGCCATCCCTATGGGTGTGTTGATGGTGGTATTTTTCGGGTGGCTGATGAAAGAAGCCTACGGCGGCTTGCGTCAGCTAAGGCACGATTCGAGGGCGAGAACTTCCGCTCATATCTTAATCTGCTTCATTGGTTTGGTCTTGCTTCAGTTTTGGGTTATCATTTATGTCCTTGGCAAGGATCTATCCCTAGCACCTCGCTATAACTTTGTTTACTATCCTGCTGTTTGCGCTTTGCTAGGAGCTACCTTAGTTAATCACCGATCTCAAGAGAAATGGTCGATTAATTCATCAAAATTGTCTCGTATTAACATTAGATTCAAATCAGCCCTGCCTCTCTTAGCTGGAGGAATAAGCTGCATCTTTGTCATATTCAATCTAGCCCTCACCACGCCCTATAATCCTGAAAATTTGGCTGATGAAATAGTACCATCCTCACCCCCGCAACTCTTTCTAATGCCCTATCAAGGGGATACTGAAATTGCCCTGGGCCTCAGCTTAATGTGGGAAATCAGCCAACGAAGTAACCTACAGACTACACCCCTCTACTGGTCTTTCCTGCCTTTCTCCACGCCCGACCCCCGCCCTACCGCATCCCTTGATGCTGTGCCCTTGGTGCCCCTGCCCACGGCGACATCTGTAGACCTGTGGCTTCTAGGATTTCGCTGGCTTCCCAAGGATTTTCCAGATCAGATTCAGGGTTTCAATGCCGATCAAGACACCATCCTTTGCCAAGCTAAGCCGGATACTTGGTCTTCGGCGACGCTGCCCCACCAGCAGTATGGGTGTGAACCTGTCTCCTAGGGGCTTCTCTGGTGAATCTTTTATCACTCTACAGCAGCCTCCCCGGCTCTGGCACCAACCAGCCTTAGCCTGGGCCGAGGGGTCGGAAAACCCTGCCAAGACTTGCTGGGGTTAGCCTAGAAGGGTAGGCTCAAAACGTAGCGTTAACCCAGGACAGCCCCATGGTGCCAGCGGCGGAGGCGGAGGCCCTTATCTTATCTCTAGTGCATCCCCTCGATGGGGCGGAGGCCGTGGAAACGGTGCCATTGGGGGCGGCGGCGGGGCGCATTTTGGCCCAGCCCGTCACGGGGAGCTTGGATATGCCCCACTGGGATAATTCCGCTATGGATGGCTATGCTGTGCGCTATGCCGACGTTGTCCAGGCTGGGGCCAATCACCCCGTATCCCTGGCGCTGACCGAAATCATCCCCGCCGGAAAGCCCCCCACCCAGCCCGTGGCCCCAGGACAAGCGGCCCGCATTCTCACGGGATCGATGATGCCCGTCGGAGCAGACACAGTGGTGATGCAGGAAGTGACCCAGCGCCAAGGGGATCAGGTCTTCATCCTGGAAGCGCCCCAACCCGGTCAGTTTGTGCGCCATCGTGGCAGCTTTTACCAGGCCGGACAACCTCTCATGTCCGCAGGAACTGCGTTAGGTGGGCCAGAATTGGCGGTGTTGGCAGCGGCTCAGTGCGTCCAAGTCCCGGTGTTTCGGCGGCTTCGGGTAGCCATCCTTTCCACTGGGGATGAGCTGGTGAACCCAGAAACGCCCCTCCAGCCGGGGCAAATTGTGGACTCTAACCAATACGCCTTGGCGGCGCTGGTGCAGGCAGCGGGGGCCGAAGCAATCCTGCTGGGCATTGTGCCCGACCAGCCGGAAGCCCTAGCGGTGGCAATTCGGTCTGCGCTCTCCCGATCCGATGTAATTCTGTCCTCCGGCGGCGTTTCCGTGGGGGATTTTGACTATGTCGATCACATTCTGACCGATTTAGGAGCAACCCTCCACATTCGTGCCGTGGCGGTGAGACCGGGTAAACCCTTAACCGTAGCCACGTTTCCGGCAACGGCGACCCAGCCTTCCCCCACGCTGTACTTTGGCCTGCCGGGGAATCCAGTTTCGGCCCTGGTGAGCTTTTGGCGCTTTGTGGAACCCGCCCTACGGAAGCGGTCGGGTCTGAGGGAAAACTGGTCGCCTACGTTTGTTGAAGCCGTTACCCAGTCCTCCCTCAAGGGCGGTGGCCCCAGGGAAATCTACCTCTGGGGGCGGCTGTCTCCCAATCCCGAAAATCCTAGTCGTTACGACTTCACCTTGGCTGGAGGGAGCCACAGTTCTGGCAACCTGGTAAACCTGGCGGGGGCCAATGCCCTGGCGGTGGTGCCCGTAGGTACAGAAATCCTGCCCCAGGGGGAGGTCGTCCGGGTGATGGTGGTGCGCTAATGGAAGGGAAACCAGCGTTTGCGTAGAGGTATAGCCATGACGGCAAGAGGTTTGGGACAGCCACGACGGGATCGGTTATTCGGGCTCAAGCAGTCCCTTATCTGGGTGGCACTGCTGTTGGTGGGCTGTACTTCGCCCACACCGGAGGCTGAGGCGATAGATCCATCATCGGCTCCGTCATCAACGGACACCCCCCCTACGGCAACCGCTTCAGGGACAATGGGTTTCGATCCCTTGGCCCAGGCCCCCGCAACGGTGGCGGCTAATCCTGATGCTCCAGCCGATGCGTCGGTGCAGGCGGTGACGGTATTAGAGGGGCTAGAGCATCCCTGGGGCATGGCCTGGTTGCCCGATGGCACGCTGCTGATTACCGAGCGACCAGGGCGGGTGCGGCGGGTGCGGGATGGCGTCCTCGATCCAGAGCCGCTGGCCGGGGTGGCTCCGGTGTTGGCCGAGCGCCAGGGCGGCATGCTGGACATTGCCCTGCATCCCCAGTTTGAAGACAATCGCTGGGTGTATTTGGCCTATGCCCACGGCACCGCTGAGGCCAATCGGCTGCGGGTGGCACGGGCCAGACTGGAGGATCAGGGGTTTACCGACTGGACGGTGATCTTTGAAACCAACCGCGACAAACCCCAGGGGCAGCACTTTGGCTCGCGGCTGCTGTGGTTGCCCGATGACACCCTGCTGGTGGCGGTGGGCGATGGCGGCAACCCGCCCCTGCGGCTGGATGGAGAACTGATTCGTCACCAGGCCCAAAATCGCCAAACTCACCTGGGGGCCATTGTGCGGCTGAATGACGATGGCACCATCCCCGCCGATAATCCCTTTGTGAACACCGCCGAGACCGACCCGGCCCTCTGGAGCTACGGCCATCGCAATATCCAAGCCCTGGCGCTGGATGCGGCAACGGGGCAGGTGTGGTCTACGGAACACGGTTCGCGGGGAGGGGATGAACTGAACCTGCTCCGAGCGGGGGAAAACTACGGCTGGCCCCTCGTCACCTACAGCGAAGAATATTCCGGCGGCCCCATCTCGGATGCGGTGTCGCGTCCCGGCTTAGCGGATCCAATCTTGTACTGGACGCCCGCCATTGCGCCGTCGGGGCTGGCGGTGTATCGCGGCGACCGTTACCCCCAATGGCAGGGGCAGTTGTTTGCCGGGGGGCTGGTGGCCCAGGCGGTACTGCGCTTGGAATTGGATGATCAGGGGCAACTGGTCAGCGAGGCACGCATTCCCATCGGTCAGCGGGTGCGAGATGTGCGCCAAGGCCCCGATGGCCTGATCTACGTCCTCACCGACGCCCCTAACGGTCGCCTGGTGCGCCTGGAGCCTAACCCCTAGCCCAGCAAATGCGCCGCCATCCCAAAGGCGGTGGCACTGAAGAACGCCCCATTCCCAGTGCTACCGCCCTTCGTTAAGGTAGAGATAACCCCAAGGGGCTAATCTACTTTTTTGGGTACTCCCATGCATCACAACTGGTTAGTCACCGACGACGGCCAATATCGTCCCTTTGGTCATCCTCACTCCCTCGAACCGGGGCAATACTACCGCCTCTACCGCTTTCTCACCGATGTGGAAGACATCCTCGCCACCTTCCACGACGATATCAGCCGCATCGAGGCCATCACCCCCCTGGTGCGAAAGCTGCTGAGCAGTTCCTACTGGCTAAAAACCACCGCACTGACGCCTGATCCAGAGAAGGGCTGGGCCAGCCGTGACCTCTATCAAGAGCACGAGTTTCCCCTTACCCTACAGATGGTAACTTGGCTACCGGGGCCTGAAATTGCGCCCAAAACCTACGATACCTGGGGCATCCTAGCGCTGGTGAGCGGGCAGATGCGCCATGAACTGGGGGGGCCTTCCCTTGGGGTTGACCCACCCCAGCCAGAACCCTTTACCCAAGACCTTATCCTCAATCCAGGGGACGTCATCGCTTTTACCCATCACACCCGCCACCGCCGCATAACCTTGGGGGAAACGCCCACCGTGGCCTTAGCTCTCTACGGTGCCCCCCACCTCAGGCCCTAGGGTAGCCGCCACCGCAGCCTTGGCCCCTAGGGGCTGAGCGTATCGAGGGTATTGTCCAGCGACCTCAGATCTTGGAGATCTTGCTCAAGGGCTTGTCTGAAGGTCTCTAGGCTCTGGCGTTGGCCGTGCTGCGACTGAAGGAGCGTATTCAGTGCTCCTAGGCAAGCGTCCATTCCGGCGGCAAACTCATAGCGAGTCACGGCGTTTTCCCCGCGAAAGGTGCCGTCAGGATAGCCCCCCACGCAACCGTACACCCCAGCAAGGTTAAGCAGGGCTTGGTAGGCCCAGTGGTCGCTGGGAACATCGGTAAAAGGTAGAACAAGGGGCTGGTTTTGGGCCTGGAGACTAGAACTGGCGTCCGGCCCGGTTTCTGGCCCTAGATCAACCTCTGCCTGGGCCGTCGCCGCTAATCCACCGCCCAGGGCCAGCATCAACACCGTACTCCAGGGCATCCATCCTACGTGTTTCATAGTCTTCGGCTCTTCCTCTAGAACTGATAGCTGGGGCTAGGGATTACAGACGATGCTGGGCAGCAGGGGTTGCCTTCTATGGTTCTGTTATAGCGAATTCGTAGGGGATCCATCCATAACGCCTCGGAGCCTGATCCTGGCGTTGCTTAGGGTAGCTGTCATCGAGGTCAAGGTTGCACCATTGGGTCAGATCAAAGCCTCTGGACGCCCTCCATCCGGTCGATGGCGCGTTGGCCGCCAAATCGTTCGGCAATTAGGTCGTCGTAGGTATCGGCAATGGTAACGACGGAGAGAATGCAGGTTTGCAGTTCCATCACGTCCATATTTTCGCCACCGAGGACGCTTTCGGCAAAGAAGACGTGATCGGCCTCATCGAGGTGAAAGGCCCCAAACCGCATCCGACGATTTTCGGTCAGCAAAAAGCGCATTAAATCTGGGCTAACCGTACTGCCCATGGTCACACAACTGGTGGCTCGCACCGTGGCTAGGTCGGCCTTTTGCCAGGGGTGAACTTCCCAGGGCAGAACCTCAATTTCTACCAAGGTTGATCCGTAGAGAACATCAAATTTGGGCTGATCTTCGTAGGTGCGAAGACGATCTTTGAAGAGGCTAGCTGTTTGCAAATAGTCTGCTACCTTAGTGTAGGTGAGGGCTTGAACTGTGCTAGAAAAAGAAAGCACCATAGGAAGAGAAACACCAATGCAGAACTCGCGATCAATCAGGACTTAGTCTAATTTTTTCATGTCGTGAAAAGCTCCTCTTAAGTAAGGGGGCACAATTATGGGTAAAACGCATTTCGACTTTTCTCAATGCCCCCACGCAAGGCAGAAGGAGGGTTGAGCGCAGTCGAAACCCGGAGCCAAACTCTTAATTTTAATTTAGCCATTCTACTTAGTCATGTCTATTTCAGGCAGGATGGTTGCCTTCCTGAGCTTGCATAGCGTCAGACTCTACATGACAAACATACTACCATCTAGAGCTTTAAGGGCGTGGGCGTCGGCAAATTGCTGGGGGCTTTCATCAGATTCTAGACGACCATCCACTAGATTAATAATACGGTCGGCTACATCCAAAATACGGTTGTCGTGAGTGACTATGAGGATAGTACAGTTCTCCTCTTTGGCGAGCTGCTGCATGATGGTGACGACATCGCGCCCGGATTTTTTGTCGAGGGCCGCTGTGGGTTCGTCGGCCAAAATGAGTTGGGGATGGTTGACCAGGGCGCGGGCAATGGCCACCCGCTGTTTTTGTCCGCCGGAAAGGTTAGCGGGTTTATAATCCACTCGATCTGCTAAACCAACCCGCGCTAGCATTTCTACCGCCCGCTGGCGCTTTTGTCGCAGTCCACTCGTGAGTTCTACGGCCATTTCCACATTTTGAGCTGCCGTGAGGGACGCAAATAAATTGTGAGCCTGGAAAATAAACCCAATATTCCGCCGCACTTCCACCCGCTGACGATGGCCTAAACCATGGAGCTCACGTCCTAGCACCTGCAAACTGCCTTGTTCCACTGTCCGCAGGGCACCAATCAGCGTGAGTAGGGTAGTTTTGCCAGAACCAGAGGGGCCAGTCATAATGACAATCTGGCCCCGGTGAAGGCTAAGGTTAATTTCAAAGAGGGCTTGTTTTCGCAGGTCGCCTTTACCAAAGAAATAGTTGAGCCCCTGCACCTGCACAGAGACATCATTGAGTGGGGGCTCTGAATCTGAAGGGAATGCAGCAGGGAAGATACTCATAGACCAAAGACCTCCGCTGGGTCGGTGCGCTGCACTTTACGAACGGCAATTAAGCCAGAGACTAAACACATCACAAAGGTTAAAATATAGAGATTGACAACTCGCTCTATCGTCATTTTAAAGACCAAGCCTGTTACCGTTGCACCTAGGTTATAGAAAATTCGACTAATTAAGAAGCCAGGAATAAAGCCAAATACAGAGAGAATGATGGCCTCCTGAATCACCACGCCCATCAGATAACGATTGGTATAGCCAATGGCTTTGAGAGTGGCATATTCTGACCAATGATCAGCTACGTCAGTGTAGAGGATTTGATATACCAAAATAATACCGACGACAAAGCCCATAGCCGTCAGAAGAGAAAATACAAAGCCAATGTTGGTATTTTGTTCCCAGTAGAGCCGCTCCCGCATGATGAAGCCTTCGCGCCCATCTCTAGGTAAGATCAAAACATCTTGGGGCAGGTTTTCCCGCAGAGTTGTGACGAGGGCATGAATATCAGTATCCGGTGCGGTGTGCAAAAGACCAATATCGGCGGTAGAAAAACTGCGTTCGGCTTCCTCGGGGCCACGGTTGGCAAAAAAACGCAGGAAATTCTGATCGCTCATGATTAAATTGCCGTTGCCCGCAGCAAAGTCTGTGCCTAGGCTGAAGGTGCCTACAATGCGAATTTCTCGATCTGCTAGTTCTGTAATCACTCCGGCTTCCCTTGGCCCTAGTTCCGCCCTGGCGCGACTATCAATGAGGGCCGTGTTGGGCATTGTTAGGTCTTCTCGGTGGGCCAGCACATCGGGCAACAGCAGCACCGGATCTGCGGGGTTGTAGGCAATCACCCGCACAGGCCGAGTTTTGCGGGTTTCGGGGTTTTTCCAGCGGGCTTCGCTGGTATAGATGGCGTAGGCCCCTTCCACTCCCTCAAAGGCTTGGGCTTGGTACAGCCGCCGTCGGGCAAAGGAACGAGGCACAAACATATTTTCCTTCAGCCGATTGATGATGACAATCTCACCATTAAGCTCGGTTAAAAGCTGCGTTTGGCTGTCGTAGAGCGCATTTTTAAACCCATTAAATAAAAACATCAGCAACACGGCAAAGGCTACCCCCGCCACTGAAGTCGCAAACTTTTTGCGGTCATGGGTGAGATTGAGGAGGGCAAGGGGAGTAGGAAACATCGGTTAAGCAAAGACCTCCGCAGGATCGGCTGTGACAGCTTTGCGAACCGAAATTAGGCCGGAGATCACACACATCATTCCGGTCAGGGTGAAGACGAGGATGACCCGTGAAATGGTCATTTTGAGGGGTAGCGTACCAGCGGTCGCTTGGGTCGCCATTTCGTACAGGGCTAGAGACAGTATCAACCCTGGTACATAGCCCATCACCGCTAAGATAATAGATTCTTGAATTACCGTTTTAAATAAGTAATCTCCTCCGTAGCCAATGGCTTTTAGGGTGGCATATTCCCGTAGATGCTCATGGATGTCGGTATACAAAATTTGGTAGACAATCACGGTGCCAACGACGAAGGAAATCAGCACCCCCAGGCCAAAAATAAAGCCAATGGAGGTTGTTTGAATCCAAAACTGACTTTCCTTGCGAATAATTTCTGGTTTGGTGTAGGCTTCTACGTCGGCAGGAAGACGGTCTAAAATTGCCTGTTTTACCCGCTGAGGATCGGCCCCTGGTTCGAGCTGTACCAGGCCCATATTTACCTGACTTAGGGTGCGAGGGGAAAAGTATCGCATAAAGTTCTGATCACTCATCACTAGGGTGCCATCGGCGGCAAAGCCCCCACCTAGATCGTACTGACCCACAATGGTAATGCGGCGACGGTCGGTTTCTGTTTCTAGGCCAAGGGTTTGGGGGCCAAATTCTGGTCGAGAGAGCCGATCAATAAAAGTAGAATTGGGAATTTCTAAGGCCCGACGGCCCTCTGGGGTGCTGAGTTCCGGCATCAGAAATACCGGATCCATGGGGTTAATGGCGTAGACAAACAGGGCGCGGCTGATTTTTGTTTCGGGATTTTTCCAGAGGGAATATTCCATATACAGGGGCATTACCCGCTCTATGCCCTCAATGCCAGCGGCTTGGTAGAGGCGTTCACGGGGGAAGGCTTTAGTGGTGCTAATTTCCAGCGATTGGGGTGACATCAGCACAATGTCGGCATTGAACTGGTCGTAGAAGTTAGAGGTGGTGTTCACCAAGGCTCCCAGAAAGCCCAAATTCATGAACATGAGCAGCACCGCAAAGGTGACGCCTGCCACGGCCACAAAGAGCCTAGCCCGGTCGTGGCGCAGGTTGTACCAGGCTAGGGGAATGTGCCGAGGCGGCGACAATCGGGGCCGACGGGTTGGCTTGGCGTTGGACTTGGGGGGCATAGGGCGCTACTCAATATCAATGGCCACATCCACCTGAAGATTTGTGAGAGCGGCGACGACCTCGCTTTGGTCGAGGCGGACGCGGACTTCGACGACGCGAGCATCGGCATTGGCGGCGGGGTCATCGTCAATCACGTCGTTTTTGGCAATTTGGAGGCCGATTTCCTCTACAGTTCCGGTGAGGGTGCCGGGAAAAGCTCCGTTGCGGCTGGTGACGGTGGCGGGCTGGCCCAGGTTCACGCGGCCAATGTCCGTTTCGTAAACTTCGGAGACCACGTACATTTGGCGGGTATCCCCCAGGGACAAAATCGGCCCGCTGCCCGGAGCGACTGCTTCTCCAGGGTAGGCCAGCACATTCAACACCTGCCCTGCCTGGGGAGAGCGCACCACCGTGAGGGCGAGCTGAGCCTCGGCCAGGGCCAGGGCTTGGGCAGCGGAATCCACTCGGCTTTGCAGTTGGGCCAAGGTTGTGTTGGCCTGCACTGACGCCAGTTGAGCCTCGGCGTTGGTCATGTCGGTGGCACGAGATTGCTCTAGGCGCTGTTGAGTGGCCTGGGCATTGGCAACGTCGGCCCGCAGTTGGTTGACTGCGGCCTGCTGACGGTCAAGTTCTTGACGGGCAATGGCTCCAGAATGGTGCAACTGCTGGAAGCGGGCTAGGTCAATTTCGGCCACATTTAACTGGGCTTGGAGGCTTTGCACCGCCGCCGCCTGGGCCGCAATGGCCGACTGCTGGGGTGCATTCACCTGGGCCAGACGGGTGTTGGCCTCCTGGACTTGGGCCTGCCCCAGGTTGCGTTGAGCCGCCAGTTGGGCCTGGGCTTCGGCCAGTTGGCTGGCGGCCAAATCCCGCTCTGCCCGTCGCACCGCGTAGCGATCCAGATAGGCCACGATCTGCCCTTCCTCTACCTGGTCGCCCTTGGCCACCATCAGCCGATCAATCCGACCTGCCTCGGAGGCCGACACCTGCACCACGCGACTTGCGGGTTCAATGCGCCCCAGGGCCACCACCTTTACCTGGCGAGGCGGGGGTAGGGCGGCGCGCTCTTGGGCAGCTTGGCGCACGGCGAGTTGATGGCGCACGGCCAGGGTAGACCCCAGCCCGACCAACACCAAAGCGACCAGCGCCATCCATAGGCTGGGCTTTTTCCAAAAATCGGTGGACTGAATCGTCATATCGCTTCGGGCTACGGCAGTGAAGGGCAAACGTAGCCCCTCAAACCTAACTGAACGGTGTAGTACCGTCAATCAACGCAACGGAACGTAACCCAATGCCGCTCAGCCGTTGGCCAGGGCGGGCACCTCCGAGGATCGAGCCAAGGCTTGCCACTGTCCACGGCTGGAGAGGTAGCCAATTTCGGCGAGATAGATGCGATTCCAGCGGGGAATGGCTAGATACCAGTCCTGGGCAAAGTCGTCGTGGCAGCGCTGCTCTTCTACGGGGGGCGGCAGGGGCGTTTGGGTGGGGTGTCCGGTCACGTCGTAGAGGCGCACCGCCAGGATTTCGCCCCCAGCCTGCTTCGCCTGGATCCGATCTTCCTCCTCAATGTGCCAAAGGGCGTAGAAGCGCGGCCCCTGGGATCGGTCGAGGGTCAGCGTGATGCCACTCTGAATGAGAGCGGCTACCGGAGGAGGGGTGGGAGGAGACACCGGAGGGAGTGGCCCAAAGGCATCGGGCGACCCAGCAGGAATGCTGGCCATTGCTGCGATCACCTCTGGGGGCAGATCCTGGGGCCAATTTTCGTCAAACTCGACCGGGGGAATCAACTCTGCGGACGCCTCTGCGGCCCAGGACGCCCCCCAATTCCCTGGCCAATTCCCTGGGGCTGCTTCGGCGGACGGGGACACAGCGGCTCCCGATGAGATTGATCGAGATCCGCTAGGGGTATCTAGGGCCGACGGATCAAGGGCGGTGGCCTTGGGGGTGGGCCATCCCTGGTCTGGGTTCCAGCGGTTCTCCACCGAAAGATCCGAAGCATGACTGGGATCTACCTCTTTCACGGTTGGGCTATCTTCAGCCTCCCGATCCTCAGGGATAGGCTCCACCCAAGGCGCTGTTCCCAAATCCTGAGACAGGGGGCTGGGCTCCGCCGAGGTGGATGGCCAAGTGGGTGCTTCCACGCTGTTTTCCGCCTGACTGGGTAAATCGGCCACGTCGGCCATCAGCTCTGGTGGTACTCCATAGTCGCTGGGGAAGGCATAGGCTAGGTCGGTGTCAGCGGAGGGCAACCCCATCACCACCTGCTGAAGGGCCAGGGGAACGTCGGGATCGCCATGGCTAGGAGCGGCAACCAAAGGCTCTAGGGGAAAAACCGGGTCATTGATGGTCGCCATCGCCGCGTCATCGGAAGCCCGCCCGGTGTCAGGATCGAGGGTGGGGTAGGGCGGCAGTGGCCCCAGGCTTTCCAAACCCAGGGCAATGGCGCGGTGGTGACAGGTTTGGCCTTCGGCATGGCGGCCTAGGCGCAGGAGGGCTTGCCCTTTTCCGGCCCAGGCTGGCCCCAGGCTGCTGTCTAGTTCTAGGGCGCTATCAAAGCAGAAGAGTGCCTCCTCGTAGCGCCCCAGGGCCATCAACAGTCGGCCCTTGCCTACCCAGGCTTCTAGGGCCGCACTATCCAGCCCCAGGGCCGTGTTATAGCTCTCCATGGCTTCGCTGGGTTGATCCAAGAGCCCCAGGGCATGGCCCCGCTGGGTTTGGGCCTGGGTGGCCAGGGCGTTAATCCCACCCATGGGTGTACTCAGAGCTTCGGCTTTGAGGCGCTCCACCTCGGTGGCCTCAATGGCGCTGTTAAAGCATAAAAGAGCCGCCTCATACTGGCCTGCCCGCAGCTGCTGACGCCCTCCAGCCAGATCCGCCCGCGCCTGTTCTAGCTTGTTGGCCGGGGGCTGGGGGTTGGTGCTGCGATCAGCCACGAGACTGGCTTCGGGAGGCAATGGGTTGGCGGGGTCGGCCTGTAGAGACGTGGCCTTGGTGGGGGTTGTCTCGGCCCAGTCCCAGCTTAGGTCGGCTTCGGGTGGCAGGGCGGGCGGTTGGGCATCCGTTGGGTTAGCGAGCGGCTGAACTGAGCGCGAGGCCACCCCTTCAGAAGCATCGGCTTCTCCAATTCCCGCTTCCATTGCTGCATTGTGGTAGTTGCGCGGGTCTAGATCCGCCGCTGTTCCTTTGGCTTCGTCGGCTTCGTCGGCTTCGTCGGTTTCATGGGCTCTAGGCTCAGGGCCAAGGTCGGTCTCCTCGGCCCCTGCCGCCGCCGTTTCCTCCTCCGGGGAACGCCCCCCCAGCAGCGCCCCCACAGCTCCTGCCAAAATCAGCAGGGCCGGAACAGCAGCTAAAATCCACCAGGTGTTTTGGGGCAGGTTTTGGAGAGCACTAAACCCATCGGGCGGGCTGAGGACAGGATCTTCAGAGGAGGGTGCCTGGGCGCGGGTTAACGCCACGACATTGCCCTGGGGGCCACGGCGCTCCACGCGACCATCCACGGTGCCAACGACTAAATCTCCCGCTGGGGTGAACCCAAGGAAACGAGGCTCGCTGTCTAGCATTACAGGCTCAGACCAGCGACTGGTGCCGTCGATGTTCCACAGGCGCAAACTGCCATCGGCAGCGGCAGTAGCTAAGGTGCGGCTATCGGGGCTGTAGGCGACGGCGCGAATGGGAGCCCCATGGGCCGCTAGGGTCTCCCCGCGCGGTTGGAAGGTGACGCGATCCCAAAATCGCAGGGTGCCATCTCCCCCGGCAGACACTATCCCTTGGCCATCGGGGCTGCTGACCACCTGGCTGACTCCGCCACCGTGGGCCGATGGAATGCGTCCTGCTGGACTACCGTCCGCATTCCATAGGGCTAAGCTGCCGTCTTGGCTACCACTGACCCAGTTTTGGCCACCACTCATATAGTCGAGGGACTGGATGGCCGCTGCGTGGGCGGCGACCGGATCCCCCTGGGCTGTCCCCGTCGCCAGCGACCATGGCTCCACTAAGCCATCAGCCCGCCCTGCGATTAACCCTTGGCCATCGGGGCTGAGGGCCAGGGCTGTCAGGGGGCTCCCTTGGCTGAGGATGGCCTCCCCTAGGGCATTACCTTGGCGATCCCAGCGGCGCACGGCCCCATCGGCTCCGGCGGAGATCACCGTTTGCCCGTCGCGGCTAATGACCACCGCCAGCACGGCCCCTCGGTGGGCCTGGGCTACGGTTTGGGCCGTGGCCTGCCCCTGATCATCAAGCCATACCAGATCCCCGGTTGCGGTGCCCCGCACGAGGTACTGTCCATCCGGCGATAGGGCTAAGACAGGGGGGGCTGCGGCGATCTCCGAGGTGGGGGGTGGGGGGGCCGGAGCCTGGGCCATGGATGACGCCTCGGCCAGGGGCAGAGGAAACCCTACGGTGGCCCTGATCTCCTCACCCTGCCAGACCCCCTCCAGGCTCGGCCCCACAGCCAAGGCTCCAATCAGCGACAGCACAAACAACGATGGCCTAGGCAGCTTTTCCATGAATATCCGCACCGCAGGGTCAGGGAGAATCTGCTAAAGGATACCGTAGATGGCCCGTTTGGGGTTCGCTTGGGGACATAAATTAAGCCGCTTCAGCCAATCTATGTCAGTCGATCAGTTTTTGAAATTGGGGATCGTCTCGCAGACCGTCAAAGTGGGCGTCGATCTGCACCATGACCTTATAGACGTAGGGGCTAAGCACAAAGGTGCGATAGAGGCTCTGAAGGGTCTGCTCTAAATCGCCCGCCATGGCGTAGGCACGGGCCTTGCCGTACCAGGCATTGGGATTATCAGCGTGGTGGCGCAGGGACGTATCGAAGGCGGCGCGGGCCTCGGCGTAGCGACCTAGTTGGATTAAAGCCGTGCCGCACTGGTTCCAGATGTAGTGGGCCGTCGGCTTGAGGGCCAGGGCTTGCCGCAGGGTGTCTAGGGCTTCTTCGTAGCGGTGCAAGCCACAGAGCGCTACCCCTTGGTTGTATCGGGCACGGTGGTCGTTAGGGTTGAGCTTCAGACTCTGCCCAAAGCTGACAATGGCTGGATCGTACTGCCGCAGCTGATTTTGGGCCGTCCCTAGGTTGTACCAAGCTTTGCTATCAGCAGGATTGATTCGTAGCGCCTCTTGCAGGTGCAGGGTGGCATCCTCAAAACGGCTGAGTTTGCCCAGGGCATGGCCCTTACCGTGCCATGCTAAGGCACAGTCCGAATCTAGAGCCACCGCTCGGTCAAAGCTATGGAGAGAATCCTCAAAGCGTTTTAGGGCAGTTAAACAAAAGCCATGGAGCGTCCAAACTTCGGGGCGATTGGGCTGAAGCGCTAGACACTCCTCAAACCGAGTCAGGGCTTCGCTGTAGCGTCCGGCGGCATAGAGGGCATTACCTTGGCCTTCTAACAGCTTAACGCGGCTCAGGGGAGGGGGCGGGGGAATATCGAGACTCACGGCCATAACAGTGATCTAAGCGTGAGGGGGACGATCCTAAACAAGGCATTCACCGGAAGGCTACCTTGGGACGCATACCCTAAGCTTATGCGATCTCTGGGCCAAATGTTATCTCCGAGACAGTGTTATCTCGGAGACAGGATAAACTAGAGATACGGTAAGCCTCCAGAGGTGATGCCTCAACCTCAAGCGTGACCGGGTACAAACCAAGGTCGAGATTCCTTGTACCAAGCCATGTCTGCGTCCCTCGTCGCGCAGCGCAATTTAGGCACTGCTAGGCCAAGCCAGCGCTAGCAGAGGCACTAAGGTCTAAGGGTAACGATCTATTCACACCCCCATACCCGACGAAGATCAAGACCCTAGGACTGGGGCTTATAGAAAGGACGCTTGACCACTTGGGCGGGGCGCTGTTGTCCACGAATATCTACGGCTAGGGTCTGCCCAACCTTAGCCAGATGACTAGGAACGTAGGCCAAGGCAATGGGCGTATTGAGGGTGGGAGAGAGGGTGCCGCTGGTGACGATGCCAACGGGTTCGCCCTCGTGGAGGACAGGGTAATCGTGGCGGGCAATGTGGCGTTCGGATAAGGCCAGACCCACTAATCGGCGGGACACTCCCCCGGATTTTTGTGCCTCTAGGACGGATCGCCCGACAAAGTCACCCGCTTCGTCCCAATGCACCAGCCAGCCCAGCCCAGCTTCTAGGGGGCTCGTGGTGTCGTTAATATCTTGGCCGTAGAGGGCCATGGCGGCTTCTAGGCGCAGGGTATCGCGAGCACCCAGACCACAGGGAGCCACGCCCGCCGCCAGCAGGGTATCCCACAGGTCTCCGGCGGTGGCAGGGTCGAGCATAATCTCAAAGCCATCTTCTCCGGTGTACCCGGTGCGGGCAAGGAAGGCGGGTTTGCCCAATACCGTTCCGTCCAAGTGACCAAAACGCTCCACCGCAGACAAATTTTCGGCCACACAGGTTTGCAGCAACTCGGCGGCCTTTGGCCCCTGCACCGACAGCAGCGCAAAGGCGCTGGACTGATCCACCAGTTCTACCCCGCTTTCGGCGAGATGTGCCTGAAACCAGGCTTTATCTTTTTCAGTAGTGGCGGCGTTGACGATGGTAAACACCTGTTCTACGCCCGATGCATCCCGATCCTTCAGGTAGATAATCAGGTCATCAATAATGCCGCCCTGGGGGTTCAGCAGCACCGTATATTGGGCTTTGCCGGGAGTGAGGCGGCCTAGGTAGGAGGGCACCAACCGTTGCAGTGCCGCTAGGGCTCCATTGCCTCGAAACAGCATCTTGCCCATGTGAGAAATGTCAAACAAGCCTGCCCGGGTGCGAACTGCCTCATGTTCCTGCTTGATGCCGCCAAACTGCACGGGCATTTCCCAGCCAGCAAACTCGGTCATCCGGGCTTTGAGGTCTATGCAGCGAGAATAGAGAGGCGTTTGGCGCAGGGACATAACAAGGGGTTGGTTGAGTGATTCAGCTAGTATACAGATTATTTTTAGACACCAGATGAGAACGACAGGGCCGCAATTCAGCGATGAAACTCCCATCTAGCGTCCGAGATAATTCTCTGAACCATGCAGAAAATACGATTCAGGGAAAATACTAAAGGCCGTCGATGTTGAGGCTTATCTGAATATATTTATCCGACAAATTTATCCGATAAAATGTCAACCTGAATTTTTCAGACTGACGATAAGTAAGGGGTCATAATTATGGGTAAAACGCCTTTCAACTTCGCTCAATGCCCCCACGCAAGGCAGCAGGAGGGTTGAGCGAAGTCGAAACCCGGAGCCAAACTTAATTTTAATTTAGCCATTCTACTGATCGGCGAGGACGTAGATTGATTGCCACAGGGTCAAAGTTCTCCTACAGCAGCGCTTTTCATGGCCAACCCCGGTTATGTACCCCCGATTGAAAAACCGATTCCGCCTAGGCTGAGCTTATCGTTGGTGTAGCCTCCTCAACCAGAAAAACCTTAATGGATATAGGGAGTTTTCCATTCGGCTTTCAACCAACGTTGGTCAGTCAACCAGATGGTGTTCAGCCTGCTAAAAAATCCCCGTTGCTGGTTTCAGCGACGGGGATCTGGCTGCTTGGCCTTACACCAAACGGTTGATTACACCGCTAGGGCAGGCTTTTCCACCTTGAAGGTGCTGAGGATGCGCTCGGCCATTTGGGACGGGGTGAGCCCCAGGGCGACCTTAGACTGATCGGGGGTGGCGTGATCGACCAGAATATCAGGCACCCCAATCCGCAGCACGGAGGCGGGCACCTGGGCATCCAGAATCGACTCGGCTACGGCGGAGCCAAATCCGCCCATCAGACAGCCTTCCTCAAAGGTGACAACCTTGCCAATTTGCTTGGCCAGGGGCAGAATCAGCTCCTCATCCAACGGCTTGGCGAAGCGGGCGTTCACCACCGTAGCTTCGATACCGTGTTCGCTGAGGATTTCGGCGGTTTGCATGGCGGGATACACCATGGAGCCGTAGCCCAACAGCAGCACATCGTCGCCCTGGCGCAGCACTTCCGCCTTGCCGATGGGCAGGGGTTCCCAGCCCTCTTCCATCAGCGGTGCGCCGTAGCCGTTGCCGCGAGGGTAGCGCATAGCAATGGCCCCCTCGGTGTAGTTGATGCCCGTCACCATCATCCGTTGCAGTTCGGCTTCGTCCTTGGGAGCCATCAGCACCAGGTTGGGGATGCAGCGCAGGTAGGCGATGTCGTACATGCCTTGGTGGGTGGGGCCATCGGCACCGACAATCCCGGCCCGGTCTAGGCAGAAGAACACGGGTAGCTTTTGGATGCAGACATCATGAACGATCTGGTCAAACCCCCGCTGCAAGAAAGTGGAGTAGATCGCCACGACGGGACGCGCTCCTTCGCAGGCCAGACCAGCGGCCAGGGTAACGGCGTGCTGTTCGGCAATGCCCACATCGATGTATTGCTTGGGGAGGGCTTGCTGGAGCTTGTCTAACCCCGTGCCCGTGGCCATGGCGGCGGTGATGCCCACAATCTTGGGGTCGTTTTCCGCCAGGGTGATCAGGGTTTCGGCGAACACCTTGGAGTAGCTGGGGGGCTTGGGTTTGGTGGAGGGAATCCCCTTACCCGTGGCCAGGTTGAAGGGGGATTGGGCATGGTAGCCAACCTG
The DNA here is from genome assembly GCF_016403105.1 of Leptolyngbya sp. BL0902. Lineage (NCBI taxonomy): Bacteria > Bacillati > Cyanobacteriota > Cyanophyceae > Leptolyngbyales > Leptolyngbyaceae > Leptolyngbya > Leptolyngbya sp. BL0902. Next base: position 2,296,070 of record NZ_CP046155.1, on the reverse strand, counting down.
GTCTTTTTCGGCGATGGCGTAGCCCTTGCCCTTGGTGGTAGACACATGCACCAACACTGGCCCCGTGTGCTTGTGGGCTTCCTTGAAGGTGGTGATCAGCTCTTGCAGATTGTGGCCATCCACAGGCCCCATGTACAAAAAGCCCAGTTCCTCAAACACCGCCCCCACCTTGGGCACCGCGAGGCGCTTCATGCCTTCTTTGACCCGATCCAGTTCCGGCGAGAGGGAATCGCCCAGGAAGGGCAGGTGCTTGAACTGCTCCTCCAGGTTGTCGGTGAGGAACTGCACCGGGGGGCTAATCCGCATTTTGTTGAGGTAGCGGGGAATCGCGCCCACGTTGGGGGAAATCGACATTTCGTTGTCGTTCAGCACCACCAGCAGGTTGGTATGGGGCAGGTGGCCCGCATGGTTGATGGCCTCCAGGGCCATGCCGCCAGTGAGCGCACCGTCGCCAATAATCGCCGCCACTTTGTAGTTCTCGCCCGCCATATCCCGCGCCAGGGCCATCCCCAAAGCGGCGGAAATACTGGTGGAGGCGTGGCCTGCCCCAAAGTGGTCAAACTGGTTCTCGCTGCGCTTCAGGTAGCCCGCCACCCCATCCTTCTGGCGCAGGGTGTGGAAATCGTGGAAGCGCCCGGTGATCAGCTTGTGGGGATAGGCCTGGTGGCCCACGTCCCACACCACCTTGTCATGGTCGAGATCCAGGGTTTGGTACAGCGCCAGGGTGAGCTCTACCACGCCCAGCCCCGGCCCCAGGTGCCCACCACTGGCGGCCACGGTTTCCAGGTGCTTTTCGCGAATTTGACGGGCAATATCCTCAAGCTGCCGAATCGTTAGACCGTGCAGTTGGTTGGGATGGGTTACATCACTCAGGCGCATACTAAATTAACCTCTGGGTCACGCAATGGACTTTTCCTGCTATCTTCACTGTAGAAGATTCGGCGTCTAGAATCTGGCCCCATGGGCAACCCCAGCCAGGAAGACTCTCGTGGTGAAGCGATCCCATGGTGTTTACTGACTATCTTGATCCGCACTGGGTAACGCTTGATTACAGCCGTTAATTAAGCGATATAACCCTTAACGTTCTGTTATGGTTCATCATCCTGTGTTTAAGTCCCTCAGCCCGTACCTTACGCTACCGTTTACCCTGTTTAGCGCAGTTCTGGCCCCGTTAGCCTTGGCATCTCCTGGGTTAGCCATTGACTATAACTATGGCCAATGCGTGACGGATTTGCTAGAAGTCGGGCTTTCTGCCGAAGCCGTAGCCTCCGCCTGCGCCAGTGCCCTCCGGCCCGAACAGGTCTCCAGTTGCGTCTTTGATGTCACGGCTGTTACCGAACTCAGTGCCGAAGCTGCCCTCGCCGCCTGTAGTCGAGATCGTCGGCCTCTGGAAGTGGCCTCCTGCGTGGTGGATATCCACGGGTTTTTGGACGTACCCAACTCCGCCGCCGTACTGAACCACTGCCACCGCAGCATTCTGCCCGTGCGCTATGCCGACTGCGTGATTGACACCGCCCTCGTCGCCGAAATCGCCACCACCGACTCCATGGCCCTGTGCATTGCCGCTGGCTACCGTCCGGTGGATGTGGCCCCCAGCTTCATCCCGGCTCGGTAAAACTCCGTACCCTAGTGTCCGAAGTGGCCCTCACCCTAAATCCCTCTCCCCACGGGAGAGGGACTTTGCAACACTTTCCGGCTCCCCTCTCCCAGGAGGGAGAGGGGCTGGGGGTGAGGGCAACCTCGGACGATAAAGAGCCTACCCCCGACTACTGAGGGCGCGATCCGTCTCCCGTTTCTCCTGCTTGCGCTTGAGGGATTCCCGTTTGTCGTGGAGCTTTTTGCCTCGTGCCAGGGCAATGCTGACCTTAATCCAGCCGCCCTTTAGGTACATTTTCAGCGGCACCAGGGTCAGGCCCTTTTGTTCCACTTTACCGATCAGCTTGCGGATTTCGTCGCGGTGCATCAACAGCCGTCGGGGGCGTTTGGCCTCGTGGTTGTAGGCTTTGTTGGTCATGGTGTGGGGCGAAATGTGGATGTTCTGAAGCCACAGTTCCCCATCCTTAAGCTGGGCAAAGCCGTCCCGCAGGTTCACCTTGCCCTGGCGAATAGACTTCACCTCAGAACCCAGCAGTTCAATCCCCGCTTCGTAGGTTTCGAGAATTTCATACTCGTGGCGGGCTTGGCGGTTGTCGCTAACAATCTTAAACCCTTTACTCTCATCGGCCATGCGGCCCTCCCTTCCCGACTAATTATCTTTGCTTCTCTATAGCGATCCTAGGTGATCCGTGAGTAGACGCTGCTTTTTCCCAGAAAACCCTTTAGTAGATCACAACCTGGTGGACTGACAAAACTTGCTAGAACCCATATCTGCCAAAGGATCAGGAGACCTGATCCCTACGTGAATTTAAGCCTGTAAGGGCGCGGTTTTCGCACCCGACGCAGAATCTTTTGTCAGTCAGGATCACAACCCTAATGTAGAACAGCAATGTAGAACAGCCGTCTTGGCGGTTGTTCTAGGGTGGACGCATCACTGGGTCTTGGCGGGGGGTGGGTCGGGGGCGGCGTCGGTCACATTATCTACCCCCACCGTGAGGTTGAAGTTAGTGGGTTCCCCAGTTTGGGACGTCACCACAATTTCGTAATAGCCCGACTGGGGCAGTTCTCCGGCCCAGGTGGTTTGGGCGGCGCTAGCCAGGATATAGGGTAGTTCCGGCGTGGGGATGGGGACGTAGATTGAGAGACGGGCGTCGTCGGGTGGAGCTTGGAGATTGACCCGCATCAGTTGGCCCTGGCGCAGGTTGAGGATGTAGATCTGGCCATCACCGGGGGCGAGGTTGCCCGACGCCTGGTGGTCAAAGCGGCCTGGTTCAAAGCGGATTTCCGTCAATGCCTCGCCGCTGGTAATGGCAGTGACGCGATCTTGGGCCAAGGCCAGCCGAAATTGATCCACCGGGGTTTCCACAAAACCCGCCTGGGCGCGTCCTGGAAAAATCGACTGGAACCGGGCGTTGGTTAAGTCCTCCAGGGCTTTGCGGCTGACGTAGCGCTCGTTGACCTGGCGCTGCCAGCGGTCTTGGTCGGCGGGGTTATAGCGCCCCAGTTTGCCCCTGGCCTCTGGGCTGAGGTGGGTTTCGATGCGGTCGAGGTGGGCGGTGGCAAGGGCGTCCCATTCCTCCCGCAGGGGGGCGTCTTGGGGTTGGTCGGTGAGCTGGGTGCCCTGCAAGGTGGGGTTTTGCTCAAAGAAAAATTGATCGGTGAGGCTGACGAGGTAAGCCCAGTTCACCCCTAGGGCCGTAGCCCGGTCGCGAATCGCCTGTTTGCGGGCCTGCTCCGCCTCACTGAGGTTGGAGCTTGTGCCGCCGTTGCCGCCCGTATCCGCTACCTCTGGTTCTCGCCAACCGAAGGGATCGAGCCACCAGCCTAGCCCTGCCGCCATGCCCAGCACGAGGGCGATTCCAGCCAACGCCAGCCAACCTCCAGCTTGGCCAGACTTTTGCGACAGAATGGGCGCGCGTTGGGGTGGCACACGGTAGGTCGGGTCGGGATAGACCGGGCTGGGATAGACGGGGCCAGAGTTGTTGAGGTTAGGAGGATGGGCGTCCGCAGTTCCCTGAACGCCGCCGGGAGGGGGATAGACCGGAGTGGGCGGCGGACTGAGGGGCCGGAGAAAACGACGGGGGGGCGGCGCAACCACGGTCGAGGGCGGGGGCAAATCGGGTGGTGGTGGCACTAGGGGCTGCATCCGAATCGGCAGGGTGGCCCCATCGGCGGCAGAGAGGTCGTAGGGGTTGGCCACATTGAGCATCGCCATCACCTGGGTCGCCGAGGTGGGCCGCTGGGCCAAATCCTTGGCCACCATCTGCTCTAGGGTTTGCCGCAGCCGATCTGGAATGTCGATGTGTTCGGGCCAGATCCAGGCTTGCTTGCGCTCATCATAGAGTTCGCTGGGCTCTTTGCCCGTCAGCAGCACCAGGGCCGTCATGCCTAGGGCATAGAGGTCGTCCGTCGGGCTGACGATTCCGGTCTTTTCCTGGGTTTCAGGAATGTACCCGGCATGGCCTAGGCGGGTTAGGGTGCCGCTGGGAGACAGGTAGGGCTGGGGCACCCCCATCTGGTGCCGCACATTCACCAGCAGTTGCTTAACGCTGCCAAAGTCGATCAGTACCGGGCGACCATCGGCGTTGCGCTGCACCAGGTTGTCCGGGGAAATGTCGCGGTGAACCATGCCCAACCCGTGCAGATATTGCAAGACGGGCAACACCTGGGCCAAAAGCTGTGTCACTTCGGCGGCGGAAAGCTGCCCCCCCTGGGCCTGCCGACGGGCCAACACCTGGCGATAGGTGGGGCCTTCCACATAGTCCTGCACCAAAAACAGCCGATTCTCCTCCCGCAGCAGTTCCCGAAACCGGGGAATTTGGGGATGATCCAACTGATAGAGCAGGCTAGCTTCGCGCTCAAACAGCAGTTGGGCCTGATCCAGCGCTGCTTTCCCCTGCACCTGGGGGTTAAACTCCCGCAGCACGCACAGTTCTTGAAAGCGGTGGGTATCCTCCGCCAGGTACGTAGGGCCAAAGCCGCCGCCGTTAATTTGCCGCAAAAGGCGATAGCGCCCCCCCAGCCGTTGATTTCTCTGTCCCGCTGGCTCCATCACGCTCCCCTTGGCTGAACGCTCTACCACTGTCCCCATCCTATAGAACATCTCCCGATTCCCAGCCATTTCCGAAGGGAATTGCTCCGGTGCTGTTGGGGTAATTTCCATAGGGCATGACCAACCCTCGCCGGGATGCCCCAGTCTAGGAGCGATGGGCTAAGGGCTAGTTGGCGGATGAGGTCGCCGAGGGCTCAGCGGGGGCTAGGGCCCAGTCTTTGATGTTCCAGGTGCTGGCGTCCCAGGGGGTAAACTCCACGGGGGCAAGGCGGTTAGACACCGCGTTCACCAAGGCCCGATGCACAACAGGAATCACGGCCACGTCGGTGGTGAGGACTTCATTCATCTGCCGAAACAGGGCGGCCCGTTGGTCGGGATCGAGTTCGGCCCTGGCCTCGGCTAGCAGGCGGTCGTATTCAGGATTGCAGTAGCGGGCGTTGTTGGGTTCTTGCCACTGGTTGGCCATAGAAGCAATTTTGTCGCAGCTCCACCAGCTCAGGTAGGTGGTGGGATCGGGGCTCTCGTTGCCGATGGAGTAAATCTGCATATCGGCATAGAAGTGGTTGAGGCTGTTGGTATGCTCAGGGTTGGCCGAGAAGAACTCATCCACCCGCACGCGGGAAATTTGCACCCCCACGCCCAGTTCCTTCAGGCTGTCGGCCACGATGGTTTGGGTACGCTGGCGCACGGGGTTCACCGATGCCTGAAACAACACCTCCAGGGGAACGCCGTTGCGGTCACGAACGCCATCGCCGTCAGAATCGACCCAGCCCGCCTGCTCTAGCAGCAGCTTGGCCTTCACCAGGTTGTATTCGTAGGCTAGGTCAGGAATTCGGTACTCCTCTGGGGCCACCAAAAGCTGGGCGGTGGGCTTTCCGGCGGGGCCATAGAGTTCCTTCGCGATGGTGTCTCGGTCGATAGCCAGGTTGATGGCTTGCCGTACCCGCCAGTCGCTGAAGTAGGGGTGGGGCACTTGGGGACTGGCCTGCTCCCCCGCCTCGGTGCGAACAAAGGGATTGGCAAAGTTCACCATAATTCGCTCGACCTGGGAGCCGAACAGATAGGAGACCTCGCCTAGGGCGTTGGGCTTGAGGGCGGCGAGGGCGTCAGCTTCCACCTGAAGGTTGTTGGCAAAGTCGGCGCTGCCCCGTTGCAGCACCTCTCGCGCTGCTGCGTAGGGAGCCATACCGCCCTGAAGTTCTACCCGCCGAAAGGCCGGACGGCCATCCCAATGGTTGGGGTTGGCTTCATAGATGACGGTGCCCGGTTCAAAGCCGATGGCTTGGTAGGGGCCAGTGCCGACGGGCTGGCGGTTGGCCGGAGCTTCGCGGGCATTGAGGCCGTTGTAGTCGGCGTAGTGATGCTGGGGCAAAATCATCCCCGTCTGCCCGGTGAAGGGAACATCCCAGGCGGGGGTGGGGCTGGAGAAGGTGATTTTGACTCGATGATCATCCAGTGCCTCTACCGATTCCACCTTGTCGTAAAACTGGGCGGTGGCAGCAGACACCTCCGGGTTGCGGATGAAATCAAAGGTAAACACTACATCCTCGGCGGTGAAGGGTTCGCCATCGGCCCAGGTAACATCCCGGCGCAGAGTCCAGATCACGCTAGTGCCGTCCTCAGATAGCCCTCCGTTGTCCTCGGTGGGAATCTCCGCCGCCAAAAAGGGAATCAATTCGCCCGCTTGGTTGTGGCTAGCGAGGGGTTCGTAGCTCAGGCGAGCCGCCTCAAAATCTTGGTAGCCCGTGGCTAGGTGGGGGTTGAGGGTGACGACGGAACGTCCGTAGAGCAGCCGCAGGGTGTTGGGATCACGCGATACTGGGGCAACGTCAGCCTCCGCTGGGGGGGTAGCGCTCTCCCCTAGGCCCAGGGGGCTACAAGCCACCGCTCCTAGCAAGGCCATCCCCGTCGCTAGGGTCATCACCACCCGCCAACCTGCCTTCACCATCACCGCCTGCCCCATGAGTTGACCTGTTAATCCCCTGTCTCTCTACCTCGGCTGGTCTTCCGTCCCACGGCACCGCCTCTCCCAGACGTCGCCCCCGTGGGGTAGGTTCCCCCTGCACCTTACCTAGCTTGGGTTATTCCACCACAATGCGCCACTCATGCAGCTCGTAGGTAACGCAGCCATGCACAATCAACGGATCGGCGGCCACAATCCCCTCCGCCTCTGCCCTAGATGCCGCCCAAAACAGCAGCATCCCGCCGCCGTATTCGGCCCAGTAGCCTGTTTTGGCTTGGTGGCCTTGGGCAATGAGATCTTTGACGTAGGCCCCATGGGCTGGAACCTGTTGGTCGAAGGTGGACTTATCGACAATACCTTTCTCGATTTTGACAAACCAGGGCATAGGCTAACCGCCAGAATCCAAAAAACGCATTTCGATTTTGCTCAATGCTCTCACGCCAAGCAGCAGGAGGGTTGAGCGCAGTCGAAACCCGGAGCCAAATTTAAGTTTAATTTAGCCATTCTATCTATAAGGAGTTTGTGATTCGGCTTTCGGATTATTCGGATTAGACGCTATCCCCGGATTCTGCCTAGAGATGGCGGCAGGGGCCATTGAAGGTGGGGATGAAGATTTGTGCCACCGATGGAACTCTGCCAAAACAAGGCGGATCATAGAGATATAGCCTTTCCATAGGTGTCCCCGATGCTGTCCTCCCCTCGCCCCTGGGCTGGCATCAGGCCAGTCACAGCGTCCACCTCACGGCCTAGGCGGTCGGCTAGCCGACGGCTGCTGGCGGTGGTCAGTTGCGCCCTTTTGGGCCATGGAGTTCTGGCGCTGCCCCGTTTTGCCGCCTGGGGCCAAACGGTCTCTGACGCCACCATCACGGAGGTGCTGGATAGCGATCAGGTCTTCATTCAAAATCGACAGGCCACCGTTAATAGCGTGGCCCAGAATCGGCAGCGAGTCCGCACCCAGTTGGCTCGCACGTCGCTGCGGTTTAATACGGGAGCTGTGGCCCGGTTGGCCCATCACTCTAGCCTGATGGTAGGCCCCTGCGCCGAACTCAGCCGAGGAATGCTGCTGGTCAATGGCACCCTCAATGGCTGCTCGACCACCACCATGGCTGGGGTGCGCGGCACGCTCTATACCCTGGAGGTGAACGAGGATAGAGAAACCCTAATTAAGGTATTTGAGGGCGAAGTGTGGGTAGGACAGCGGGGCAATAGGGATCTCCTCCAGGATGCCGAGGACAACCTAGACCGCCCTGATTATGATCCCGCCGAGTCCGATCCTACTGAGTCCAATCCTGCCGAGTCCGATCCCGCCGAATTTGAACCTGACACCACAGAGGTTTACCCCGATAGCCTATGGGTAGTCTGGTCAGCAGACAGAACCAAGCAATCCCTAGATTCTGATCGGCCTGCCATCCCGCCCCCCGTCACCCCCGCCCTCAACCTGGGTCAGATCCCTAGCCCCCCCAGCAACGATAGCGAGGCAACCCTGTGGGAGACAGTAGACTTTACCCCTGAAACCGTGCTGGTGATTGGGGCAGGGCAGCAGGTGCTGATCAATGCCGAGGGCAACAGGGCGATGATCAGCCGCCTCACCTCGGAGGACTTTATCCAGTTCGTGGAAGGGCCACTGATTCAGGACTTCAGCACCGAACTTCCCGGTATTAGCGATCTCCAGCGCACGTTCCAGCGGCTCTATCCTGGGCTGCCCGTGGTGCCTCCCATCCTGTCCATTCCCACGCTCATCATTCCGCAACCGCAGCCACCCCACTATCCACCGATTTCACTGCCGACTCAGCCCCCTAGCCAGCCACCGCCCACCCCCAACTTACCCCCGATCTCCCCCGGCCCCATGCGCTATCCCTAGCCACCGTGGAGGAGGGACTGAGGGACTGTGCCCCCGGTAGGTAGCCTTGGGTTGCCGTCTGCGACATTTACGCAACCTTAATCTGTTCTCGGCTTGGCCTTAAGCTCAACCGCCGATGATGGGAAGCAGTCGTAATTTGCAAGGCGCACGGGTGAACTGTGGCAAAGGAAGCCGTAGGAGCGGTGCATCGCCCTCAGGAGGCGGAACGGATTTTGGTGATTGATGATGAAGTCTTGATCCGCGAAACCGTTGCCCTAGCGCTGACCGATGAAGGCTATCAGGTGGTGATGGCAGAATCGGGGCAGCAGGCTATGGAGTTGATTTTCCCGTCCCCTAGCCAGACGGCCCTACAGGTAGACTTAGCCATTATTGACCTGATGCTGCCCGGTGTGAATGGGCTAGACATCTGCCGGATGATGCGACACCACCACCTAGACACCCCAATTTTGATTCTCAGCGCCCGCAGTTCGGAGCTAGATCGGGTGGTGGGTTTAGAGGTGGGCGCAGACGATTATCTGCCCAAACCCTTCGGTATGCGGGAGTTGGTGGCTCGCTGTCGGGCGCTGCTGCGGCGTTCCCAGTGGGCAACACCAGCGGTAGGCAACACCGTATTAACCTGCCAAGACATTGTTCTCTACCAAGAGCAGTGTCGGGTAGTGGTGGCGGGGCAGGAGGTAGCCCTCTCGCCGAAGGAGTTTCGGTTGCTGGAACTGCTGATGCGAATGCCCAATCGGGTGTGGTCGCGGGAAGAGCTCATCCAGGCCGTATGGGGCGAAGATTTTATGGGAGATCGCAAAACCGTCGATGTCCACATTCGCTGGCTACGCGAAAAAATTGAACCCGATCCCAGTCGCCCTCGCTATGTCATCACCCTACGCGGCTTTGGCTATCGGTTTGGTTAGCGGCTTATCCATAGGCCATACACCCAACCGTTCTCCCACAGGTAAGGGGAGTTGCCCCTCTCTGGATCCTAAAACATCACCTTTGCCATCGACCAGACTCAGCCAGTGGGGGGAAGCCTTTGCTATATGATCGTGGCAGTGAGCTAGCCATGGGAGTAAGCTTGTGCGAGAGATTTTGATTAGCCTAGGAATTTTAGCGGCCTGCTGTGTCGTGTTGCTGGTGGCGCAGATTTCCCCTGGGGCCAAAGATGCCGTTGCGGCCAACCTAACGTCGGCCCCGGTGGTAGAAACCTCCCCCGTCGCAACCGAAGCCCCGGTTCAAATTGCTCAGGCGGCGGCAGACCTAACCCTTGATGATTCAGAAACCCCTGCAACCATGACCGACGAAACCCCAATTACCACCGAATCCGGCCTCCAGTACGTTGACATTGTGGAAGGCACCGGAGCTATGCCCCAGGCGGGCCAGCGCGTTACCGTTCACTACACGGGCACCCTAGAAGACGGCACCAAGTTTGATAGTTCCCGCGACCGGGGCCGTCCCTTCACCTTCCAAATCGGCGTGGGCCAAGTGATCAAAGGCTGGGACGAAGGGGTAGGCACCATGCGGGTAGGCGGTCAGCGCAAGCTGGTGATTCCCTCCGAACTGGGCTATGGCTCCCGTGGGGCAGGCGGCGTTATTCCTCCCAACGCCACGCTAATTTTTGATGTAGAACTGCTGCGCATTGGCTAGGGCAACCCACAATCTGGCGGTTCTGATTGCTCTGACGGTTCTGATGACAAGAAAAAACCCCCAGAGGTTGAGTGCCTGGGGGGTTTTGAGTTTATGCCAACAAGAGACCATCAAGATGGGGCGGCCTCAGCCGCTAGGGGTTGAGCCCCCAGCGGGCGAGGGGTTAGAAGGTGTAGCCCAGACCGATGGTGCCGTTCACTTGGCTGTTGCCGTAGATCGACCAGTTCACGGTGCCGTTGGCCACTACCCGGTCGGTGATGCGGTAGTCCATCCCGCCCGTGACCAGCGGCCCAACAGCCCCGGCCCCTTCGGTAGACACCGACACCCCAGCCCCCACAAAGGGCATCAGCCGACCGTTGTTAGTGATGGGGTTGAAATCGTAGGTGACGGGCAGGAGGAAGACGGTTTCGCCGTTGGGTTCGCTGAAGTTGAGGTTAGACATCACCCCAGGGCGCACCGAAACTTGGTCGGCAACGGTGATTTTGCTGTTAACAGACAGACCAAAATCGCTGTTGCCCAGTTCACCGATGGAAACCCCAGCGCCCACATAGTTGAAGTCGGTGGGGCGTTCTTGGGCTTGGGCGGTGAGGGGCAGGGCAGCCATGGATGCAGCGGTCAGACCCAGGGCAAGAGCGGCGATAGAACGAGTTTTCATGGCGATTCTCCGAGTGCAAACTGTGTGTGTAGACGACCCGCCCGACATGGCCTGAATCAGAAGCATTCGGTGGGGGCAGGTATAGCGGTGAGGTGGGTGTCGATTCCTTGTCTCTCGCTATGTCACTGTTGTATCCCCCGGCGCTAGGGGGTATCCAGATGTCCATGACACTTTCTGTAGTGGGTGATACGCCATCACCATTTCTACTCGGAGACTTTGTCTTAGATGGGGCGATTTAGATTGATTTGGTGGCTTTTGGGGGCCTCAGCCACGCCTAAGAATCTCGTTTCGCCCACCGCTTTAGCGCCGCTGCGCACAGTCACCTGGATCAACTGGCACACGCAACTGGCACAAGAACTGGCAGGCCCTAACGGCCCTTACCGCTTGGGAAGATGGAGTCTCTGACGGGGGTGGGGCAATCCTGCTCCGTAAAGCTCGGTTGCTGAGCTAAGAATCCCTGCCGCTTTAGCGTGGGGAGTGTTAACAATTCCGTCTCTCGCCCCATTGGCAGTGGGGGCGTCCATATCTCCCAACTCCCAATGGTCTGCCTAGATGTAACGGGTGAGGTTAACGCGGTAGCGTTCTTTTTTGGTGACGGCCACATCGCCAATGGAGAGCCGCCCCTTGCCGCGAATGGCAACCAAGTCACCGGAGGCAAGGGTGTGGCTGGGCTGGGTGATGGTTTTCCAGTTGACCCGCACATCTCCGCCAGAGATAAGGTCAGCCATTTTGCTGCGCGACATACCAAACCCTGCTGAGGCCACCGCATCTAGCCGCAGGGAGGCTTCGACGGTGGTCAGATCCTTGGTTTGGGGGGGGCGCACCTTCAGATCATCCCAGGCGATCATCTGGGTTTTGACCGGAACAGACCGCACCTGGGTGAGGTGCAGGGTGAGGAAGTCTACCAGTTCTGGCACCACAATAGCTTGGGCTCCCCGCTCCCCCAGCACGATAATGTCGCCCACCTTATCGCGCACCAGCCCGGTGCCCAGCAGCGATCCCAAAAAGTCTCGATGGGTGGCGGGGTCAAACATAAAGTTTCCGGCCAAGCTCACGAGGGCGAGGGGAATGTGGCTGGCGTCTAGGGGCAAGTCGCTGCGGGCGATGGCGAGGCGTTGGCGTTCGGCCTGGGGATAGCCGCCCCAGCCTAAAAGATGCACATCGGTGAGCCGCTGAAATAGCGATTCGGCCTCCACCCGCTCTGGTGGCGAGAGAAAATCTGTCACCACAATGTCCCAGGTTTTGATCGCCTGTTCCGCCTGATCGAGCAGACGGGCTAGACAATCGCGGTTTTCAACGGACTTCAGCAGGTCATCCTTGGGCAGCATGGGCAGAGGGTTATACCAAAACACATCTCCCTTCCACCTTATCGCCATCCTGACCTAGGGGGCTGGGGGCGATGGGCAGATATCGCAGGATGGAGGTTAGGTACTGAGGACAGCGGCCCCCGTGGTAAAACAAAGAAGTCTAAACCAAGACTGAAATCGCCCTGTGCAGACGCAACCTGTGTTGACCGTAACCCAAATTTTGTCGGCGGATCCAGCGGCGGTGGTGGTGGCGGAACTGGCCCTCACCGCTGAGGAACGCACCCGATCTCGCCATCGCTTTGTGGCCACCGATGGCACCCCAGTGCAGCTTCAGTTACCCAGGGGCAGCGTGGTGCGGGGCAACAGCCTCCTGTCCACTGCCGAGGGCCAACGGGTGCGGGTGGTGGCCAAGGCTGAGCCTGTGCTGCAAGTAACGGCGGCCTCCGCCTGGTCGCTGATGCGGGCGGCTTATCACCTGGGCAATCGCCATGTGCCCCTAGAAATTACCCCCCATAGCCTGCGGCTAGAGCCAGATTCGGTGCTGGAAGCGATGCTGAACCAACTGGGGGATCTGACGGTACAAACCCTGACGCTGCCCTTCGAGCCGGAGGCTGGAGCCTACCAGAGCTCCCACGCCCACAGCCCACCCACCCACCACCCGCATACCCATAGCTCCCACAACCACGGCTCCCACCACCACGACAATTAGCCGCCGTTGCCCTCGCCCTCCCAGCATTCCACCCCTCGCCTCTGCCCATGCTTGCCCCGTCTTCTACACCGCCTCCTGCCCTAGCCATGGAAACCAGCCCTGCCCTGCTGCGGTTGCTGCAACTGGCCAGCCCAGCCCTGCCCGTAGGGGCCTACAGCTACTCTGAAGGGCTGGAAACCCTGATTAACCAGGGCATGACCTGCCCCGATGCCCTGGGGCAGTGGCTAGAGCAGGAGTTGGCCCTGGGGCTGGTGCGGGTGGAGGCCACCTATCTTTACCGCCTCTACAGCGCTGTTCGGGCAGAAGACTGGCCCCAGGTCGCCGCTGATAACCGCTGGCTGTCGGCCCTGCGAGACAGCGAGGAAAGCCGGAACCAGAGCTGGGCCACCGGACGCGCCCTGGCTCGTCTGACGCAGGATTTGCACCCCGAACTGAGCCCTGCCCTGGCAACCATTGGCCAGCCCTGTAATTTTGTGGTTAGCTTTGCGGTATTGGCATCGCACTGGGAGATTCCGGCCTCGGCGGCGGTGTTGGGCTATCTCCAGAGTTGGGCAACCAACTTGGTTACGGCGGCGGTGAAGCTGGTGCCCCTGGGCCAAACCCAAGGCCAGCGAATGCTGATCGAGCTTAATGTGCCCATTCAGACCACGGCCCTCCAATGCGCGGCTATCGATCCCGACGACCTCGCCCTGGGGGGGTGGGGGGCATCCCTGGCCAGTATGCAGCACGAAACCCTCTATAGCCGCCTGTTTCGCAGTTGACCCCCGCTGAGTTCACTTCTGCTGACCCTACGCCAACCCCTCGCCCTGTTTTTGTGTTGTTTCCAGGTTTTGCCTTTGTCTGCTTGATTTACCTAGGGTTTGCCCCCGATCCGCCAGGGTTAGGAGCGCTATCACGGCGTTGGACTTGGACAGTCCAACGGTCGCTGCGGTCGCTGCGGTGGTTGTCCTGGGTTGTGGCGATGCTGGTGATGGCGAACCTTGTTTTGGTGCCGACGGCATGGGCTGCTCCTCCGGCTCACCCAGCGCTGACCCTGGAGGTGCTGCGGCAGCGGGTGGCCACTCCTCTCCAGCGGGAGGGGCGTACCGTGATTGACCTCCGCTCTTTTACCATCGACCTCAAAACCGACCCCGCCTTTACCACCAGCTTCTATCGCCTGCTCAGCCATGCCCTCCAGCGACCTGCCACGCCCCCCATGCTCGACCTCAGCTACGCCACGGTGCAGGGGGAGTTTGACCTGCAAAAGCTAGGCCAGCGGGAACCCCTCTACGGCGACACCCTAGCGCCTCTGCTGAGCCCGGAGGGGCTGTCGCAACTGAAGCGAGATCGGCAGCGGCTATCTCAACTCAGCCGCCTGTCTCAATCACTGCTGATTCAGGCAGATAGAACAACCCAGGACATCTACCTCTTCCGGGGGCCGCTCCTGGCCATTCAAACTCGCTTTGAGGGGCGCTTTACCGCCGGAGAAACCTACCTGCTGGGGAGGGTTTTGGCCCAGGGGGCTGTGTTCGATCAGGAGGTTTACCTGGCGGGGGCACGGTTTAACCAAGAGGTGAACTGGGTGGGGGCGGAGTTTCGGGGGCGGGTGCAGGCCAAGAATGCGATCTTTTTTGCCCCGGCCCGGTTTGATCAGGGCACCTTTCGTCAGGGGGCTAACTTTCAAGGAGCGGAGTTTAAGGACAACGCCAACTTTAGCGGTAGCCAGTTGGCCGGAGATCTGAACTTTAGCCGGGTGCAGTGGCAGGGCACCGCCGACTTTGCCCGCACCCTCTGGCAGGGCACCGCCTTTTTTCTGCGAGATCGCTTTGATCGGGCCTTGTTTTTGACCGAGGCCCGCTTTGAAGCCCCGCTGATTCTGCGGCAGGCTCGGTTTGGGGCTCCGGTGAACCTGCGCAATGCGCTGCTGGGGCCAGAGGCCGACTTTGGCGATACCATTTTTCAGCCCGACGCCTACCTGAACGTGCCCGGAATGGAGTTCAGCGTGGAGCAAACCCGCCTGTTAGGCACCCCTGGGCGCATTGGGCGAGCCTTTTCGGTGCCGCAGTTGGCCGGAAACGAAACCCTGCTGCGAAACCTGGAGCGCAACTTTCGCCAGATTGAGCAAATCAGCGACGCCAACCACATCGCCTACGCCACCGAGCGCCTGCGCCTAAAGGACTGGCAGCGCCAACTGATTGGGGCCGACCTCAACCATGCCTCCCTAGGGGCGCTGGTGAAGGCGGGGTTTAAGGAATCCCAAGCCGAAGCCCTGATCGCCTACCGCCAAGACAAAACCATTGTGGCCGTGGACGACATTTTGAACGTCAAAGGCATCGACCTGGCGGCCTACGTCAAAGTGCGGGATCACGTCCTTGCCCGTCGCCAGGGCAACTGGGGTGGACGGCTGACCCTCGCCCTGCGCTGGATGCTGCTGGCGGTGCTGATTGTGCTCAGCCACTACGGCACCAGCTTTGGCCTAATCTTTGGCGTCGGCCTGGTGGCCATTCCCACCTTTGCCGGGATGTTTTGGTTTGTGGATCGCTACCGACGGCGCACCCCCACCCCCATCCTACCGCCCGTGGGCGAAGGGCTATGGCTCGGCGGGGGGGGTGGTTTACTGCTCATCCTCGGCCTAAACAACCTGATTCGCGCCGCCGACTATCCCCACCTCACCCTGCTGTGCTTGGGATTGTTGATTCTCCCGGTGCCCCTGCTGCTAATTGGCCTGTTGCTGAAAAAGGGCCGCTTCCACGACCAAATCCACGATAGCTACCTGGTCGAAGACGGCAGTATGCGACAATTGCGCCTGCTGATTGCCCGTCTGCCCGTCATTCCCAAGTTTCCCTTCTTTCGAGATCGCTATACCCCCATCCTGCTGGATCGCCGTTGGAACTGGCTGAATTACCTAGACTTCAGCCTCAACAACTGGCTCAAATTTGGCTTCAACGACCTCCGCCTGCGCGACGAAAACGTTCCTGGCCTCGTCACCGTCCTGGTGTGGTATCAGTGGGGCCTAGGGCTGCTCTACACCGCCCTGCTGCTGTGGACGCTCTCCCGCACCATCCCCGGCCTCAACCTGCTGCTGTATTTCTAGGGGGCCTTTTAGGATCGATGGCGCAAGCCCACGGCATCGCTGAGGCGATCCAGGCGGTGTTCCTCCAGCTTGGCAACTAGCCCCGCCATCACCCGCTGCACCATCCAGGGGCCTTCGTAGATCCATCCGGTGTAGGTTTGGAGCAGGGTAGCTCCGGCGGTGATTTTGTCCCAGGCGTCTTCGGCGGTGAAGATGCCTCCCACCCCCACAATCGGCAACTGCCCCCCGGTGCGCTGGTAGAGGTAGTGGATCACCTCGGTGGAACGCTGGCGCAGGGGTGCCCCGCTGATGCCGCCCGCTTCTTCGGTGATGGGGCGTCCGGTTTTGGGCAAAATCTGGGTTTTCAGCCCCTGCCGCGACAGGGTGGTGTTGGTGGCAATGATGCCCGCGAGGTTGTGGGCTAGGGCCACCTCAATAACGGCGTCGATGTCGGGCCAGTCTAAATCCGGCGCAATTTTCACCAGTAGGGGCCTGTGGGCGTCATTTTCGGCTTGCAGGGCGGCGAGGATGGGTGCCAGTTGGTCGGCGGCTTGGAGGGTGCGTAGTCCCGGCGTGTTGGGGGAGGACACGTTCACCACAAAGTAGTCGCCATAGGGTTTGAGGGCCTGAAAGCTGGTGCGATAGTCCTCGGCAGCTTCTTCTAGGGGCGTGATTTTAGACTTGCCTAGGTTGATGCCGATGGGAACGGTGGGGCGATGGTGTTCCCAGTAGAGTCCCAACCGGGCGGCGAGGGCGGCGGATCCTTGGTTATTAAAGCCCATGCGGTTGAGGGCGGCTTCGTCGTCCACCAGGCGAAACAGGCGCGGTGGTGGGTTTCCGGGCTGGGCATGGCGGGTGACGGTGCCCAATTCTGCATAGCCAAAGCCCAGCAGGGGCCAAGCTAGGGCGGCTTGGCCATCTTTGTCAAACCCGGCGGCTAGCCCCAGGGGGTTGGGAAAGGAAACTCCCCAAACCTGCTGCTCCAAACGCGGGTCGGCATAGCCAAACTGCTGCTTGGCCCAGGCTTGAATCCCTGACCGGGCCGAGGTGGGTTGGCCCAGCCACTGCAAAATACCGATGGCATAGCCGTGCAGCCATTCAGGATCGAGCTTGAGGCGATTGAAAATCAGAGGGCGGAGATACTGGAGGTAGGGATCGTTCACGCGAAGTCAGCTCATGAAGGGTGGGTAGAGAGGGATCGGTTAGGGATGTTGTCGATTGGCTGCACCGTCGATCTGGTGAGGAATATCACCATCGGTCGTGTTCTAGCGGCAGGAACTAAACGCAGCAGCGGCGACGATGTCATCATACTGGGCTTGTTCACCCTGCCCAACCCTCCACCTTCGACCGGGCAGGGGAGAAGGCTATCCATAACGCCGTTAGCCGCGCCCTTAGCCACGACTTCAACAACTTGTGATCGATCTCCTGACCCGCCATGGGCCGCAGCGTAGAATAGAAGACTAATGCCAAAAATAAGTGCCTGAACCTAGATCAGCCGCTGCCCTGTGCCCATCCCCAGGGTGTTTGAATCTCGATGGGAGACGCCCAAACCCTAGGTCGAGATTTTCTAGCCGCGATTGACTAAGCCCCGATTTACCGAGTTCCCAACCCCTATGGCGCAGTTGCAGCCCCCCGAGTCCCGCTATGACCGACAAATGGCGTCCTTGGCGCGTGTCCTCAGGGCCATTCGGATAGCGGCCAATGCCGCCGAGGCTCTGACCGTGGCCCTAGACTACCTACACCAAACCCTGCCCTTCGATCTGGCCTGGATGGGGCGCTATGATGCGATGCGCCATCGGTTGATTGCCCACGGCTACCACTGCCCGGAGACGATGCGGCCCCTGCGGAGCACCCTCAACCTCACTCCGGGCGATTTGATGGAGCAGGCGGTGATTCACCAGCGTCCGGTGATGGTGGCCGACTTGCAGCACGAGCCACGGGCAGGGGAATGGGGATCGCTGGCAGAGCAGTTGGCCCTGCAAAGTGCGGTGGTCTATCCCATCAAGCGTCAGGAGACCTGCTTTGGGCTGTTGGTGATGGCTTCATCGCGCTGGGGGCTAACCCTCTCGACGGCAGAACAGTCTTCCCTGGCCATTGTCACGGGGGCCGTAGCCGAGGCGCTGCATCAGTTTGAGGCCGAACAGCAGCGACAGCAGACCAAGCGTCTGGATCAACCCCTGCTGGCGGTGCTGGGGCGCTTGGGAGCCCTGGAGGATCTCGATAGCCAAATCCATGAGGTGGTGCGCGAAACCCAGCGATGTTTGGCCCCCACGCGCACCCGTGTGTTTTGGCTAGAGCCCAAGGGCAGCTATTTCTGGCAGCGTCAGGCCCACCCGGCGACGGCTATCCAGCGCGGCCACCTGGCCCCCAAACTGCCGATTGCGGAGATGCGCAGCCTCTACCAAGCCCTGTGCCACGAGCCGCTGGTGACGGTGGGCGAAAGCCAGGGAGCCCTGCAAGCGGTGATTCCCCATCGCCTCATGCAGCAGCTCCATGCCGATGCCATTATGGTGGCCCCCATTACCCTGGGTTCGGAGGTGGTGGGGTTTTTGTCGGTGGAGGAGAACCGCCCCCGCCTGTGGCAGGAGCCTGACAAACAGATTCTAGTGGCGATGGCGCACCTGCTCAGCTTGGCATTGCCCGTAGCAACTTACCAAGAAACCCAGCGCCACAGCCAGATTGAACAGGCCCTTGCCACTGGCGTCATCCAAGGCATCTACAACGAGCGGGATTGGCGACACGCCCTCCAAACCTGCTTTAACAATTTGCAAGATCACCTCGGCATTCAGCAGTTTGTGGTGCTGCTGTTTAACCCCGAACGACGGGCCTACGACCTGTGCTTCCACGGTCAGGCCCATCGTACCCCAGGCACCGACACCCTTTGGCCTGAGCTGGACGACGTGGACTGGCAAATGCTGGAGCGCCGTACCCTACCCGTGGTGATTGACCACCTGGCCCAAGACCTAAAGCTGATGGCTTGGCGGCCCCACCTTCTCGCCCTGGGGGCCAAGGCGGTGATGGCCTGCAATGTGGCCCCCGGCCATGCCCCCGATGGGGTGGTGGTGGTTAGCGATCAGGGGCCGCGCCAGTGGACTGTGGCCGATCAAAACCTGATGATGGCCGTGGGCCGCCAAATTGGGGTCATTTTGCACCAGTGGCAGCTTCAGCGGCAGATGGAGCAACAGCAGGATACCTACGCGGCCCTGGAGTGGGGGCTGCAAGCGCTGCACCAAAGTGTGGACATCGACCGCCTTGAGCAAACGACCCTTGAGTATGTGCTGCAATGGCTTCAGGGATCCCTGGCGCTGCTAGTCACCTGGCAGCCGGGAGATTCCCAGGCCCAAGTCTCTCAGGTGGTGAAGGCCGAAAAATTCCCGTGGGTGCAGCCCCGGTCGCCCATTGCCACCGACGATGCGCTCATCCACTGGGCCTGCCAGGTGGACGATTTGTTGACCCTGCCCGCCAGCGAAATTCCCGCCGCTACCCAAACCTGGCTATCGGCTCCGGCGAGCAGTCGCCTGTTGGTCAAAGCGCTCCGCACCGCCCCCAATCACGCCATCACCGCCATGGTAGTGGTGGTCTCCAGGGCAGTGGTGCCCTGGAGCAAGCATCAGCTCACCATCGTGAACCTGTTAGGCCACCAATTGGCGTGGTCGCGGCGGCATTTGTTGCTGGTTGCCCTATTTACCCAACAGCGGCAGGATCTAGAACACCTCAACTGGTACAAACACCACTACCTGACCGAATTCCATCGCCAGATCGCTAAACTGCTGTCGGATCTGACCACCGCTGCCACCCAAGCCAGCGGCCAGATCCCTGCGGCTATGACCATCGGCTTTCGTCAGATCCAGCACCGTCTCGGTGAGGCCACGGAGGTCATTGAACAAGAGCGTTGGCAACTGCGCTATCGCCCCAAGGCCACCCCCCTTGTCAGCCTGTTGAGTCGGCTGGTAGAACGGATGACCCCTCTGCTGGAAAGTCGCCAACTGTGGTCGCAGGTGCACAACGAAAGCGACCGGGGCACCCTGATTGCCGGAGACGCGGCCAAAATTGATATGGTGCTCTACGACATCTTTATGGCGGCTTGCCAGCGCTGTCCTGTGGGGGGGCGGGTTGACCTCTGGTGCCGGGTCATCAACCTAGACTGGATTGAGATTTCTATCACCGATGACGGTGACTGCGACCCTGCCCTCCTCGCAGAACTCAAAGCGGGCAGCACCGCCGACGTGATCGCTCCCTCGCCGTTGGATCAGCCTCCCGGTTTGCATTTGGCCATCTGCAAAAGCCTGCTCGATCAACTGGGCGGAGAGGTCGCCTTTTCCCGCATGGAGGATGGCCGCACCCACAGCCGTCTGCTCCTGCCCCTCACGCGTCCTGGCGTGCCCTCGCCCCACCCCGCATCACCCCCAGCCTAGGCCGTCCTCCCTTCAGGTTCAACTCAGCTTAGGTTCGACTCAGCCGCCCTAGCCCTAGCCTGCTCACTGCCCTCAAGGCTTAGGATGCCCTGGGGGGCTGGCTAGTTCGGGGATGAGGTCAACAGCGCTACGGCATGGACAGCAATGCCCTCCTGGCGTCCCACGGGGCCAAGCCCTTCGTTGGTTGTCGCCTTTACGCCCACCTGGCTGGGATCAACCCCTAGCACGGTGGCCAACTGGGTGCGCATGGCTTCGATGTGGGGCTTCATTTTGGGCTGCTCCGCCACAATCACTGTATCGACGTTGGCCACCGCCCAGCCCCGCTCCTGCACCATAGCGTTCACCTGGGCCAGCAGTTTGAGGCTATCGGCTCCGGCCCACTGGGGATCTCCGGGGGGAAAATACAGGCCAATGTCTCCCAGGCTCAGCGCCCCCAGCAGCGCGTCCATAATGGCATGGGTGAGGACATCGGCATCGCTGTGGCCATCGAGCCCTTGGTGGTGGGGAATGGTAATGCCGCCTAAGATCAGGGGCCGTCCTTCCACCAGGCGATGGATATCGTAGCCGTTGCCAATGCGTAGCGCCAGGGAAGTCATTGCCGTACTGAGGGGGTGCAGAGAGGTACGTAATGGTTGTATCACGAACTGGGGATCGGGCCAGGGTCATGCCCCCAAGAATCTGAAGGGCCTAGGACAGAGGGGATTGATCCAGGCCAGTGCTAACGCCATACTTTTGAAAACCAAACCCGATGAGGAGCACCACCATGAATTTTTGGCGGCAATGGGGCTTTACCCCCGACAGTTGGAAAGGGCAACGGGGGGAATATTGGGTGCTGGCGCAAATGGTGCTCTTGGGGGTTTATGTAGTCCTGCCCCGCTATCAGCCCTTTCCTCCAGCGCATATCCCCCTGGGGTGGCGCTACGGCGCTATGGGCTTGGCTGGGGGCATTACCCTGCTGGCCACGCTGCTGCTGGGCAAGGGCCTGCTAGATTTAGGCCAGAATCTTACGCCCCTGCCCTACCCCCGTGAGGATGGAGAACTGGTGCAAACGGGAGTCTATGGCTGGGTACGCCACAGCTTGTACAGCGGGCTGATTTTGGGAACCTTTGGCCTGGGCCTAGGGCAGTTTAGCCTTAGCCACATCGCGGTGTCCTTCGCCCTATTTGGGGTGCTGAATGCCAAAGCCAATCAGGAAGAAGTCTGGCTGCAAGAGCGCTACCCTGAGTACCAAGACTATCGCCAGCGCGTCAAGAAGCTGATTCCCTGGGTGTTTTAGCCCCACGGGTGCTCTAGAGAATCTGGCCCTAGGCGGTCAGGTCTTGAGGCTGGCACCGGGCTGTTGCGGGTATTGGCGGATGGGGGTGATGGCCCTAGAGCAGCGGTGTGACATCCTCGCCGCATTCATCCGCCAGGTAGGACAACGCCCGAAACCGCAGCCCCACGAGCTGATCGTAGAGAGGATTGAGCTTACACATGGCCGGAATGTGCACCAGCTTTTTCTTAAACAGCACCACATCGCGCTCGAAGGGGCACTGGGAGGGAATCAGCTTACACACAAACCGAGCTAATCGGGGATCGTGCACCTCAAGCTGATCCAGCCATTCCCGGGCGGGCTTGAGGGGGTCGATCTTGCCGTCCTGGGCGGGGGGGCGTAGGCCAGCGGGCAGGGTTTCCGCCGCTGAAGCCTCGGTAGCGGGGGGATACAGTGTGGAGCGCACCGACGCCAGCACGGTGTCTTCGAGGTGGAGCGCTTCGCAAAACCGCTGAAGCTGTTGGTCTTCCTCTAGGGAATAGACGCCGTCGGCCAAGGCCACCATCACCGCCATCCGCAGGAAGTTTTCGGCGGCGGGGGCATCGTGGCCCAGGGTGTCGGCCAACTCCTCTGGGGTAACGGGGTCAAAGTGGTCAAAGTCGGTGCAGGGGGCGAGTTCGTCTTGGGTAATGGCAATGATGAGGGCTTTCTCTTCGTCGTCAAAGTGACCATCGGCCCAGGCCAAGGTCAGCAGTCCCCGCATCCAAACTTTAATCTGCTCCTGGGTATAGGGAGAGGGAGTGATGGTCGCCATAGCTTGTCCTCACGGGGATAAACCGAGCATAGACGGTGCTCCAGAACGACCCAACCCCTAGATATCCCAACCCCTAGGCGACCCATGGCCTGGAAACAAGGTCTGGGCAAGGTCTAGAACCTAGGAGCATGGCCCACATCATAGAGTGAGCTCAGCCTGGATGGCCCGAACCATGCTTCTGATCGCTCTAATTCTAACCTCCACCCTCCAGGGAAGATGGTTTCTCTGTGACGTTTGTTAGGCTGGCTATGGCCCTAACGGATCTCCCACCATGGCTCACCCCTTCCTCCGCCCCCGTCGATGGCTGGCCCTCGCTCTCCTCGCTGGCCTCACACCTTGGATCTTGTCGCCGTGGCCGTTACCCCAGGCGGTAGCGCTCCAGGCCCAGGGCACCACCGTAGCGTTCGTCGCCCAGCCCCGCCTCATCGACAGTCGCACGACTCGCAACCTCGCCAGCGATGGCGGTGCCATCTACTACCTCACGGTGGACGTTCCCGCCGCCGCCCAAGTGCCCATGGATCGCATCGTTATTCGGTTGGATGAAGGCCGCGATCCTACCTTTCGCTACCGTCTGGGCGCTACCCAGGTGTGGCAGACCGTGGGCGAGGAGCGTAGGGCCGTAACCTTGGGGGAGGTGGTTGAAGATCGAGCGGCCCAAACCCTCACCCTAAACTTTGACCCACCCCTCCCTCCGGGCGGCACCGTAACCCTGGCTCTGCACCCTGTCCGCAACCCGCGCTGGGCTGGGGTGTATCTGTTTGGAGTCACAGCCTTTCCGGCGGGAGACGTTGTACAGCCTCGGTTTATGGGGTTTGCCCGCCTCAGTTTCTATGAG
The DNA here is from genome assembly GCF_016403105.1 of Leptolyngbya sp. BL0902. NCBI lineage: Bacteria > Bacillati > Cyanobacteriota > Cyanophyceae > Leptolyngbyales > Leptolyngbyaceae > Leptolyngbya > Leptolyngbya sp. BL0902. The sequence continues at coordinate 2,272,927 of NZ_CP046155.1, read as the reverse complement.
CAGGATCGCCATCGCTGGCCTTAGTCTGCCGCTGATCGAGATGCGTCATAGGCCAGGGTAGGTAGACCACCATCGGCCCTTCTCCCTCCCTGGGTAGGGCGAAATGTCCTGTAGGCGGTAGATTTGCGTTTCTAGAACTTGGGTGATGATAAGCCCAGGTTTGCAGGTCAGGCTTGGTATCGCTGATGGCAAGCCGATGAATTTTCCCTAGGAGGAATGACGATGTTGCGCTATGCCCTACTTTTCCTTGCCGTGGCCCTAATTGCCGCTTTCTTTGGCTTTAGCGGGATTGCTGCCAGCGCGGCGGGCATTGCCCAAATCTTGTTCTATTTATTTTTGGCGGTTTTCTTGGTCTCTCTGCTCAGCGGCCTGCTAAAGGGAGTCTAAGGCTTCGTCAGAGGATCCGGCCCCCCATTCGCGTCCACGTCTAAGAATCGAGCCAGCCCGCTAGTCTACATTGGGTTGGTAAGCGACAGACGTTGGGTTCATCCATGGGCTACCTGATAATTTTGCTGGCGGCAGGGTGCTTTTCCTTGCAAAACCTGGTGGCGCGGGTGCTGTTTAACCCCTTCCCCTGGGGTGGCCTAACGGTGGGCGGATTTGTAGAACCCACATTACCCAATTCCTTTTTGCTGCTGTTTATGCGGATGCTGCTGGGGGTGCCGCTAATGGCCCTCACGCTCACCCCGATCTACCCCAACCTCTGGCCCGATGTGTATGGCCTGAAGCAGCCACATCATCGCCAGGAACTGGGGCTTTCCTTGGCCGGAGGGGGACTGATGTTTCTCTATCTGGGCCTGCTGTATGTGTCGGTGGGGTTAGTTCCTACGGGCATTGCCCTCACCCTGTTTTTCACCTTCCCGGTCTACACGGCGCTGCTGTCTTGGGGGTGGTTTGGCCATCGACCAACGGGAATGCGCTGGGGCATTATGGCCCTAATTTTGCTGGGCAGCGGCCTCACCGTGCCCCTAGACAGCACCGGAACCACGAGCGGGCTGGGGGTGATCTTTGGCCTCGCGTCGGCCTTGGCCTATGCCCTCTATACCGTCGTCGCCCAAAAAGCCTTTGAAACCTACCATCCCCTGCCCTTCACAGGCCTTAGCTTTGCAATCACCCTAGTCTTGTCGGGGCTGTGTCTGCTGATCTGGCCTGTGGATCTCCAAGGGCTACCCTGGGCGGGCCTGTGGGTGGGGGCGCTGCTGTCGGCCCTGGCCACCGCATCGGGGCACCTGCTCAACAACCTGGGCATTCGCCACGTAGGGGCCACCGCTGCCGCCATGGTAGGTGCAGCCAACCCGGCCCTCACCGCTGTTTTGGCGACCCTGGTGCTGCAAGAATATCTCTCCTGGGTGCAGTCCCTTGGTGTTATCCTCGTTGCCGTGAGCGTGGCGCTCCTCAGCCTCCACAAACCCAACCTTCGGGCCAAGGGCTAGCGCATGGGGCGATCTGGCCAGCCCTGCACCAGGACGTCGGATGTTCCATCCTGTTTTCGTCTAATCCTCTGGCCCCTCGTCCTCCTCCTCTGGGGCCACCCAAGTGGCCATTGGCTTGAGCACCGCCGGGATGTCCTCGCCCTCGGCAAATTCCAGCATCGTTTCAGAAAAGCCCAAATAGCCCGACTCTGCAAAGCTGGTCAGCATCCGCACCAGGGCAGGCCACACTTCGTCGGCAAACTCCCAGTCTTGGTTAAAAAAGGCGCGATCCGCGATGGATCGCAGCGCCCAAAAATAGTTATTTCGCACCACCGACCCAGACTTTTTGTAGGGCGGCACATCGTCCTGATGCAGATACAAAATGGGCGAATCAATCCGGGCTCGCATGGGCCATCCAACATTGCGCTACACCCCAGTCTGATCGGGTTCGGCCTAGGACGCAAGACCCAACAAAATCTCTAGCACCACCGCCCGACACTGCAAACAAGATAGACCCCGCAATAGGTGGCGCAATCCCGCCGCTTCCACTCGCCAATAGTCCACGGTTTGCTGATCTGGTTTCTGCAATCGTTCCCCCACCAGGCGCAACCACGGATTTCGCAAATCCATAAGAGGGCGTTTGAAAAGGGGGTAGGGTGTAGCGAATTACGCTAGACGCCGCACCATGATCCGGATCATGGCGATTTTGACCATCGCCTCCGAGTTCTCAGGAAGCTGCTCGTAGTCCTGCACCAGTCGTCGTGACCAGCGCAACCAGCCAAAGGTGCGCTCCACAATCCAACGTTTTTTGACCAGGACAAACCCCTTAGCCTCCTTGGGCCGTAACACGACCTCGACAATCCAGCCCAAGGTGTCCATCGTCCACTGGAGAAACTTAAACCCGCTGTAGCCCCCATCCACCCACACGAGATAAATGCGGGCCATGGCCGCTCCCATCTGATGCAGTTTGTGCAATGCTAGTTTCCCACCGTCTCGCTCGCTGACGCTGGCCGCCGTGACCACCACCGCCATCACCAAGCCCAAGGTATCGACCACGCCATGCCGCTTCCGTCCCTTCGTCTTTTTGGCCGCATCAAAGCCCACGGCTCGATGCACCATGGGCGCAGTAGCGACGCTTTGACTGTCCAAAATCACCTCCGATGGGCTTTCCGGTCGGCCTTCCGAGACCCGCACCCAGGCCCGTAATCGGTTGTGAATCGCATCCCAGGTGCCGTCTTTTACCCAGGTTCGATAGTACGTGTAGACCGTTTGCCACGCCGGAAAGTCGCTCGGCAGGTCGCGCCACGTACACCCCTGTTTGACCAGGTAGAAGATGGCGTTCAGCACCGCCCAGAGGCAGACCGTTCGAGGGCGACCACCGGGCTTTAGCTGGGGGCAAGAGGGGTTCAATCAACTCATACTGGTCGCGGGTTAAGTTGCTGGTGTAGGCTTTACTCATGGCTCTCACGGGGTTGAACGTTTGTATGTACAGCCTATACCGTGTGAGCTTTTTTACTGACTATGCGGCTTTTCAAACGCCCTCTCAAACCCCGGTTTTTCAGGTCAGTGAGCACCTTCAGCCAAAACTTGGCCCCCTCTGCTTCGGCCTCGCCAATCCAGAGGCCCAGGAGGCTTTTCGTGCCCTCTACCGTCACACCTAGGACAAGGGCCACTCGGGGGCTGACTTCCTCCAGCATTTGCTGGCGCACGGTCTGCTCGATGCCTGCTAGGCTATCGAGCCTTGCTGGGTTGCTATTGCGGTACAAAATCTCGGCAATCTCCGCTGTACAGTCTTCCAAGCGCTTTTGGTCTTCTGGTGTCATGGTGAGTCATCTCTGGGGCTACCCTCCTATTCTCCCCCTTCGCACTGTTTTCGCGAAAGTGGGATGCTCCCCAGGCTTCATCCTAGGACAGGCCAATATAAAATATAAGACTAAAAGTGTCTCCAGCCAGATAAGTCTTTGTGGGTTAGTTGCTCTAAGTACTGAACATCTTTTTCATAGAGATTTCTGAGCCACTCGATATCTTGGGCTGATAGGGGCAAGATTCTGGCTTCACCACCCGAATATATTTTCTCTAGACCTGCTTTTTTAAGCGTTTCTACTAAACCATGAAGTTTATACTCTCTCATCTTGATAGCAACTTCAACGCCTGCCCTAGCGAGCCAAGGATACTTAGACATTCTTTTGGCGTTCACTTTTTCGTAGGCCCGATTTGGCATAGGCACTGGGCTGACCCCAAGGAACTTACATAGATCCTGCCAAACTTCTTGCTTATTATTCTGAATGTCATCTAAAAAAACTATATGAATCTGACTAGACCCAAAGGCATCCATCCATTTGGGCAGATATTGAGAGTAATGGCCTGACTCTAGGATCTCAGGCATTTTTTGTACAGCATCCTGAAAAACTGGGGAGACTCTGCCCTTATTCAGATGGTGATGATGTAGAGAAATTGCTCTAGCAACTGGATTTCTGAGGCTAATGATTATTTTGCAGTTAGGACTAAGGCGCTTAATTCTTTCAATTGCTTTTTCACAGGTGAAGTATGTTGGCCCTATTTCGCCTACTCTTTGCTGAGGATCATTCATCTTGGGGAAATAGTCTGTGTACCATGCTTCGCCTTTATCGTAGTATTTGTCGAAGAACATGGTTTCCTTGGTGCCGCTTGGCAACAAGATTTGAGGGTGGCAGGCTAGAACTTCATGCAGCCAAGTCGATCCATTCTTTTGGGGGCCTATGCCAATGAAGTGTAGTTGAAAATTTTCTTTAGTTTTGGTCATAGGTCTAGATCGAGAAGGAGTTTCTTCAAGCTTTGTTAGGGCTATAGAAAATAGGTGCGAGAAATTTGGTGATGGCTCCTTAGCCCATGGCATTATAGTTGGAAATTTGTACCTCAGTCGATTGGAGCCTGTGTACACCTCATCTTTGCCCGTTGCCATCCTCAGCCATCCGTCAAGCGCCTGACTACGCCTCAGCGTGCTTGACGGATGATTTTCCCAGCTACCTACTTAGCTTTTACCAAGAACTTTTCAGGGATTTCGGTGTGTTGGCTGACGATCTGGCGAAACTCATCGCCGTCGATGGTTTCCCGCTCCATTAGGAGATCCACAAGGTTATCCATCAGCACACGATTATCGCGCAAAAGCTGACGAGCGCGGGTCAGGCAGGTAAGGGCAATCTCGCGGACTTTGGCATCAATTTTACTGGCCATCTCCTCGGACACTTCGCTGCGGGGCATCAGGTTGCGGCCCAGGAATACCTGGTTATCCATGCTTTCTAGGGCCACGGGGCCGAGGTCGGTCATGCCGTAGAGCGTCACCATCTGCCGCGCCAGGTTGGTCACCTGCTGGATGTCGCCGCTGGCTCCGGTGGAGGTTTCGTCGTCGCCAAACACTTCGGCTTCGGCGGCAAAGCCCCCCAGGGCCACAGTAATCCGATCCACGATCCAGTTGCGGGTGTAGAGGCCGCTGTCAATGATGTCCTCGTTGGGTAGGGACTGGGTGAAGCCTTCGATGCCGCCGGAGCGGGGGATGATTGTCACCTTGTTCAGCTCGTCGGAGTGGGTGAGCAGGGTGGTGAGCAGGGCGTGGCCGACTTCGTGGTAGGCGGTCATGCGTTTGCGGCTGCTATCGAGCAGGGGGGTGAGGCTGAGGCCGATGGTGATGCGGTCGATGGCATCCTCAATTTCCTGCATGGTGACGGCCTCCTTGCGGCGGCGGGCGGTGAGGATGGCAGCTTCGTTCAGCAGGTTGGCTAGCTCAGCCCCGGAGAACCCAGGAGTGCGACGGGCAACAGCCTCTAGGGACACCTCCGGCTCAATTTTTTTGTTGCGGGCGTGAACTTCCAGAATGGACAGCCGTCCGCTGTAGGTGGGCAGATCGACAACCACCTGGCGGTCAAAGCGTCCGGGTCGCAGCAGGGCCGTATCCAGCACATCCACCCGGTTGGTGGCAGCGATGACGATGATGCCGCTGTTGCCCTCAAAGCCGTCCATTTCGGTGAGGAGCTGGTTGAGGGTTTGTTCGCGTTCGTCGTTGCCGCCGCCGATGCCTGCGCCCCGCTGGCGACCCACGGCATCAATTTCGTCGATGAACACGATGCAAGGGGCGTTGTCCTTGGCTTTGCGGAACAGGTCGCGCACGCGGGAGGCCCCCACCCCCACAAACATTTCCACAAACTCTGAGCCGGAAATACTAAAGAAAGGAACCCCCGCCTCGCCAGCGATGGCCTTGGCCAGAAGGGTTTTCCCGGTGCCCGGTTGACCAATCAGCAGCACCCCCTTAGGAATCCGTGCGCCAATGGCCGTAAACTTTTCGGGACTTTTTAGGAAGGACACCACCTCTTGCAGTTCTTCCTTGGCCTCTTCGATCCCGGCCACATCGTCGAACACCACCCCGGTTTTGGCCTCCATCTGGAAGCGGGCCTTGGAGCGGCCAAAGTTCATGGCGTTTCCGGCCCCGGCAGCCCCTCGGCGCAGCAGCATCAGCAGGCCCAAAATCAAAATCAGCGCCAGCAGAGAGTTGGTCGCCAGCCAAGCCAGGGCCGAACTGCCGCTGGTATCACGAATGTTCACATCCACCTGATTGTCGCGCAGGGTGCGGATCAGTTCTGGGTTGCGCTCTCCGGCAAACAGTAGCACCTGATGCGGTGGCTGTCCCGATGCATCGCCCTCTAGAGTGACGTAGGCAATCCCTCGAGTTTCGTCGAGTTCAACGCTTTCCACGAGGCCCGCATTGATGTTGTTCAAAAACTCGCCGTAGGACATTTGACCGTTTTCGGCAGATCCCTGGGCGATGGCTGGGGGCAGCGGCATTAAGCTTTGGAGCAACAACCAACCCACGGTAATGGCCCCTGTGGCGGTCGTACGCAGGGATTGGGAACGGTGGGAGCGGGCAGGCTGACCAGAAAAACGCATAGACATGGGCCGACAAGTAAACAGCGCCCCAAGCCTGGGCACCCCCATGGGGAGCCTAGCTAGGGCTGCTTCCTAGTCTAACCCCCCACTTTAAAACCTGACTTGCCCAGAGATGTTTTAAGGCCCGACGGTAGGCTCACGGTGGTCTTGGGAACCTTTGACCGGAGCGGATAGCCAGAGCTGCCTGGATAACCAGCACCCCCCTCGCTGTCAAAAAACTTGCAAAACGGCAGAGTAAAACAGCCGACTTTGCAGGCTTGCGCCCCCCCACCAAGGCCCTCCGGCCAAATATCTACAATTCCCCACATCAGCTTGGGGCTTGGGGCAGGTTGCCAGACACGATGGGGGCTTAATCCGGCTATGCTAGATAAGCTTTGCGTAAAATCCCCTCGCCATCCCGGCCTATTCCAAGAAGGGGGCTAGGGGTTTTACAATAGTTCATACTAGGCGTTGTTACCGCAGCCTCACCCAAGACTCGTCGTCATGCTCGCGTGATAGAGAATCCTCTTGTAAATGGCTACCAGGGCAACCCAGAACCCGTCTGAGTCACCCTTGTTAGGTGGTCGCCAGCGGCCTGTCGCACAGAATCCGGAGAAGCAGTTATTATGCCCACGAAAGATCTCACCCGTTACCGAAATATTGGTATTTTCGCCCACGTAGATGCGGGGAAAACCACCACCACCGAACGTATCCTGGCCCTCACAGGCCGCATCCACAAAATCGGCGAAGTGCACGATGGTGCCGCCACCACCGACTTCATGGAGCAGGAACAGGAACGGGGGATCACCATTCAGTCGGCAGCCACCACATGCTTCTGGAAAGAGCACCAGTTCAACGTCATCGACACTCCCGGCCACGTAGACTTCACCATCGAGGTATACCGTTCCCTCAAGGTGCTAGATGGCGGCATCGGCGTGTTCTGCGGCTCCGGCGGGGTAGAACCCCAGTCGGAAACCAACTGGCGCTACGCCAACGACTCCAAGGTGGCGCGGATCATCTACGTCAACAAGCTCGACCGGATTGGGGCCAACTTCTACAAGGTGGTGGAGCAGGTCAAGAACGTGCTGGCCGCTCAACCCCTGGTGATGGTGCTGCCCATTGGTACCGAGAACGACTTTGTGGGCGTGGTCGATCTGCTCACCCGCAAGGCTTGGATCTGGGATGATTCTGGCAAGCCTGAGAACTACGAAATCACCGATGTGCCCGCCGACATGGTGGATCAGGTGGAAGAATATCGCGAGAAGCTGGTAGAACTGGCGGTTGAGCAAGACGAAGAAGCCCTCGAAAAGTACCTCGAAGGCGAAGAAATTTCCATCGACGAGCTGAAAGCCTGCATCCGTAAGGGCACCCGCGAACTGGCCTTCTTCCCCACCTACTGCGGTTCCTCCTTCAAGAACAAGGGCGTGCAGCTTGTCCTGGATGCCGTTGTAGACTACCTGCCCAGCCCCACGGAAGTGCCTCCCCAGCCCGAAATCGACCTGGAAGGCAACCCCACGGGCGGTTTTGCCTACGTGGATCCGGAGAAGCCCCTCCGCGCCCTGGCCTTCAAGATCATGGACGACCGTTTCGGTGCCCTCACCTTCACCCGACTCTACTCTGGCCAAATCAAGAAGGGCGACACCATCCTCGACACCGCCACGGGCAAAACCGAGCGGATCAGCCGGATTGTGGAAATGCACGCCAACGACCGGGAAGAGGTGGAATCGGCCCAGGCGGGCGACATCGTGGCCCTGATCGGCATGAAAAACGTGCAGACCGGGCACACCCTGGCTGATCCCAAAAACCCCGCCACCCTAGAACCGATGGTCTTCCCCGACCCCGTGATCTCCATTGCGGTGGCCCCCAAGAAAAAGGGCGACAACGAGAAAATGGGCATGGCCATCAGCAAGATGGTGCAGGAAGACCCCTCCTTCCAGGTGGAAACCGATGAAGAAAGCGGCGAAGTCATCCTCAAGGGGATGGGCGAACTGCACTTGGACATCAAGGTGGACATCCTCAAGCGCACCCACGGCGTGGAAGTGGAGGTGGGCAAGCCCCAGGTGGCCTACCGTGAATCCATCACCAAGACGCTGCCCGATGGCTACGTCCATAAGAAGCAGTCCGGTGGTTCCGGTCAGTACGCCAAGATCGACTACATCGTCGAGCCCGGTGAACCAGGGAGCGGCTTTGTGTTCGAGTCGAAGGTGACGGGCGGTAACGTGCCCCGCGAATTCTGGCCTGCGGTGCAAAAGGGCTTTGAAACCAGCATCGACAAAGGGCCGCTGGCGGGCTACCCCGTGGTAGACCTCAAAGTTACCCTCACCGATGGCGGCTTCCACCCCGTGGACTCCTCGGCCATCGCCTTTGAAATTGCGGCCAAAGCGGCCTATCGTCAGTCCTTGCCCAAGGCTGGCCCCCAACTGCTGGAACCCGTGATGAAGGTGGACGTGTTCACCCCCGAAGACTACATGGGCGACGTGATCGGCGACCTCAACCGTCGTCGCGGCATGATCAAGTCCCAGGATCCCACCCTCACCGGGGTACGGGTGAAGGCCGATGTGCCCCTGAGCGAAATGTTCGGCTACATTGGCGACCTGCGGACGATGACCTCTGGGCGCGGTCAGTTCTCCATGGAGTTCTCCCACTATGCCCCCTGCCCCGCCAACGTGGCAGAAACGGTGATCAAGGAAGCCAAGGAACGCCAAGCGGCCTCCTAATTCCATCAACCGAGCGGCTGGGGAGAGATCCAGCCGCTCTTTTACCTCCAGAATGGTTTAGCCTTGGTCTCTGGGAGATCAGGGCTTTTTTGTGGTCACAATCACAGTGGCCCGACTACTTGCCATCAAATCAAGATGCCATGCTGCTGAATGTGCGATTTGAAAACGAAAAAAGGCGGGTTGCCCAAGGACAGACCCGCCTAGCTGAGACATAACCGGACGATCTAGACCCCAGGTTCACTCACTGAGGGCGCTTTGAGGACAGGCAACGCCGCTAGGGGCACCGTTAGCTCTGCTGCATCCCCTTGGGAGACAAACACCTGATTGAGGCGGGTGTTGAGCTTTTCGGTGGTGGAGTCGTAGATTTGGGTCAGCATTTTGGGATAGAGGCCAAAGCCGATGATGGGCACCAGCAGACAGGCGATGATAAACACCTCGCGGGGTTCGGCGTCTACCAGTTCTTCGTGTTCCACCAGTTCTTTGTTTTCGGGGCCGTAGAAGATTTCCCGCAGCATCGCCAGCAGGTAGATGGGGGTGAGAATCACGCCGATGGCCATGAAGGTGACGGCAATGATGCGGAAGGTGAGGCTGTAGGCATCGCTAGTGGCAAAGCCGACGAAGACCATCAACTCGGCCACGAATCCGCTCATGCCGGGGAGCGCCAAAGAGGCTAGGGAGCAGGCGGTGAACATGGCGAAGATTTTGGGCATTTTCTTACCCACGCCGCCCATTTCTTCCAGAATCAGCGTATGGGTGCGGTCGTAGGTGGCCCCTACCAGGAAGAACAGGCTGGCCCCAATCAACCCGTGGGACACCATTTGCAGCACGGCACCGCTCAGGCCCAGGCTGGTGAAGGAGGCAATCCCAATCAGCACAAAGCCCATGTGGGAAATGGAGGAGTAGGCGATTTTGCGCTTCAGGTTGCGTTGGGCAAAGGAGGTCAGGGCCGCATAGACGATGTTGACGCAGCCCAGGATCACCAGAATCGGCGCGAAGTAGGCGTGGGCCTCAGGCAACATGCCAAAGTTCATGCGGATCAGGGCATAGCCGCCCATTTTCAGCAGAATCCCCGCCAGCAGCATATGTACTGGGGCCGTCGCTTCGCCGTGGGCATCGGGGAGCCAGGTGTGGAGGGGAATAATCGGCAGTTTGACGGCGTAGGCGATTAGGAATGCCCCATAGAGCAGCAGTTGTAGCCGCATGGGGTAGACCTTTTCCGCCAGGGCAGTCATGTCGAAGGTGACGGTATCGCCGTAGAAGGCCATGGCCAGCGCCGCCACCAGAATGAACAGCGACCCGCCCGCCGTGTACAGAATGAACTTGGTCGCTGCATAGAGACGCTTTTTGCCGCCCCAAATCGACAGCAGCAGGTACACCGGAATCAGCTCTAGTTCCCAGAACAGGAAGAAGAGCAGCATATCCTGCACCGCAAACACCCCAATCTGGCCGCTATACATGGCCAGCAGCAGGAAGTAAAAGAACTTCGGCTTGAGGGTGACGGGCCACGCCGCCAGCGCCGCCAGGGTGGTGATAAACCCGGTCAGCAGTACCAGGGGCATGGAGAGACCATCGACACCCAGCGACCATTTCAAATCAAGCTGGGGCACCCAGGTATAGCTCTCCACGAGCTGGAGGCCGGGGTTGCTGAAGTCGTAATTGAGGTAGAAGGCGGTGACGATCAACACGAAGTCGATCAACCCCACCACCAGGGCATACCAGCGCACCGTTTTGCCATTGTCGTCGGGCAAAAAGGGAATGGCGATGCAGGCCACCAAGGGCAGCAGGGTAACGGTTGTTAACCAAGGAAAAGTCGCGAGGTCCATAGAGCTGTTTCTCGTCGCGGTTTGTCAAAGGGGCGTGGTGTCAGAGGGACGGTTTGCCAAGGGGCGGGCCTTGCTTGTATCTGGCCTTGCTATGTATCTAACGGGAAAATCTTGAAAATGGGGCAAAATCGCAACAGTTTTTATACGAACGAAGGAAATCAAAATCTGATCCCCCTAGATCCCCCTGAATAAAGGGGAATTTGAGTCCAGAGATTCAATGGATAGCACAGTCCTCGTAGCCCTCACCCCCAGCCCCTCTCCCAGGGAGGAGAGGGGAGCCGGAAGTAGTTCAAAGTCCCTCTCCCAAGTTGGGAGAGGGATTTAGGGTGAGGGCTGGATCTCGGTCAAGGAGCATGTCCGTTATCTACTGAGCGAGAAGTTAAGTCACACCCGACAGCAGCACCAGCCCCAGTACGGCCCCAAACACAATCAGGGCATAGAACTGGGCACGGCCATTTTCCAGGTACTTCAGCCCTTCCCCGGTGATTAGGGTGACGAAGCCCGCCAGGTTGACCAGACCATCGACGATCCGGATATCCACTTCCAGCACTTGCTTGGCCAGCTTGCGGCTGCCCTGAACGAAGACCACCTCGTAGATGTCGTCCACGTACCACTTGTTCAGGGACAGGTTGTACAGGAAGGGGATCTTGGCGGCGATCGCCTTGGGATCAATCACCTTCGTCCGGTACATCAGCACCGAGATGATGATGCCCACGGTGGCAATGGCAACGGAGCTTCCGGCCATCAGCACAAACTCGTTGAGGTCGAAGTGCTCGGCGGCTTCGGCAGCGTCAAACACCTCACTGGGGGGATGGATGAACGCCTCGAAGTAGTTGGCGAAGGGTGTCCCCAGCAGACCCACCAGCACCGAGGGCACCGCCAGCGCCATCAGCGGAAAGGTCATGGACAGGGGGGATTCGTGGGGTTCGTGGGCGTGGTCGTGACCGTGATCGTCGTGGTCGTGATCATCGGCATCGAGGGTCAGCTCTTGGGGGTTCATCGCCCCAGGGCCAAGGGAGAGGCCCATCTTTTGCAGTTGCGCCCGCTTCAGGTCGCGGCGGATGCCTTCGTCGTTGCCGCGAAACTCGCCTTCAAAGGTCGAGAAATACATGCGGAACATGTAGAAGGCCGTGATCCCCGCCGTCAGCCAGCCCACGGCCCAGAGGACGGGGTTTGCGGCAAAGGTGGCTCCCAGGATTTCATCCTTCGACCAGAATCCGGCGAAGGGGGGAATGCCGCAGATGGCCAGGGTGCCGATCAAAAAGGTGTAGGCGGTGACGGGCATATACTTGCGCAGACCGCCCATCAGCCGCATATCCTGGGCCAGCACGGGATCGTGGCCGACCACCGCTTCCATGCCGTGGATGACGGAGCCGGAGCCGAGGAACAGCATGGCCTTGAAGTAGGCGTGGGTCATCAGGTGGAACAGTCCGGCACTGTAAGCCCCAACGCCCATGGCCATGACCATGTAGCCCAACTGGGACATGGTGGAAAAGGCTAGCCCTTTCTTGATGTCGTTTTGGGTGATGGCAATAGTGGCCCCCATAAAGGCCGTGAAGGCCCCGGTGTAGGCAATCACGGTCATCACCGTGGGGATGTCCTCGAACACGGGATACATCCGCGCCACCAGGAACACCCCAGCCGCCACCATCGTGGCCGCGTGGATTAGGGCGGAGATGGGGGTGGGGCCTTCCATGGCGTCGGGTAGCCACACATGGAGGGGGAACTGGGCCGACTTGGCCACCGGGCCAAGGAACACCAGCACCGCAAAAATCGCCGCAACGCTGGGGGCCAGACTACCGACGTTGACCAACTCCGTCAGCCGTTCGCCCATGATGTCGAAATCAAAGCTGCCCGTGGCCCAAAACAGGCCCAGAATGCCCAGCAGCAAGCCAAAGTCGCCCACCCGGTTGGTGACGAATGCCTTTTGGCAGGCATCGGCGGCGGGTTTGCGGTTGTACCAAAAGCCAATCAGCAGGTAGGAACACATCCCCACCAGCTCCCAAAACACATACACCTGGAGCAGGTTGGGGCTGATTACCAGACCCAGCATGGAGGAGCTAAACAGGCTGAGGTAGGCGTAGAACCGCACATAGCCCGGATCGTGGCTCATGTAGCCGTCGGTGTAGATCATCACCAAAAAGGCGACGGTGGTGACGATCACCAGCATCAACGAAGCCAGGTGATCTACGGTGTAGCCCATTTCGATGCGGAAATCACCCGCCGAGGCCCACTCGAACATTTGGGTGTAGGCGGGGTGGCCCTGCCACTGGCTCCAAAAGATTAAAAACGAAAGCACCATCGCCATCCCGGTGAGGGAGACGATGAAGATGGCGGAGGGTTGCCGCAGTTTGCTGGTGGTTTGGCTGTAGGAGATTAGTCCCGTGCCCACCACCGCCGCCCCAATCAGAGGCAGCACTGGCACCAGCCAAGCGTATTGATACAGAAGTTCCATCGAGTCCATTGTGACTGCCTACTCCAAGAGCTGAGGTGAGTTGGCAAAAAACCGCTTACATTTTGACATACCCGCACCCACGAAATAATAAGATGACCGACACAGTTAGGGGGAAATTCCTCATATTTCGACCCATTTTTTCCCCGAATTGCCCCATCCTGATTTGCCTGTACACCTTGCCATAGGCCCATTGTGGCGATCTCAATAACCTGCGACCCATTTCTTAAGAAAGATGTTTGTTTTGGAGAGTAATGGCTACAACGATTATTTCAATCTCGAGAATTGATTAGATTGAACTGAATCAATTGAACTAGCTCAATTGAACCGACTTCTTTGAGCCAGCGTGAACCCCAGCCCAGGTATCCATCAACGCCTCAGGTGGATCGTCTCTCTAACCCCCTGGGTTTCGATCATGGGTTTCGATCATGGGCGTTCAGGAAGGTCAGAACTTCATCAATCCAGTCAATCCAGTCCTGCTCGTAGCGCATCCCCCGACGCAGCGTGAGGTAGCGAAACTGTTCGATCACTGGCGGATCGGCCAGGGCCTGGTATTGATCGTCCATCGCTTGGTAGTTTGCGAGCTGGTCAGCGTGAATCTGGCGGCGGCGGTGCAGCTCGTCTATCAACCCTCCCTCTGGCACGTAGGGAGCGGCTAATACCCGAACGAGTAAGTCTTCGCGGATGGGGGTCGGTTCCGTGGGTTCGGCATACCAGCGGCATAGTTCGGTGTGTCCTGCCTCGGTGAGGCTATAGATTTTTTTGTCTGGCTTGCCCTCCTGAGGCACCGATTCGTAGACGACCCAGCCCTGCTGCTCCATTTTGCTCAGATCTCGGTAGATCTGCTGCGGACTGGCCTGCCAGTAGCAACTGACGCTTTCTTCAAACCGTTTGCTGATGTCGTAGCCGCTGTAGGGCTGCTGAGACAAAACCGCCAAAATTGTGTGGGACAGGGCCATAGGAGGTTGATGCGAGAAACATCATTGACATATTCAACATTTTGAGTATAACTTTTTAGGGTGATAGCAAAAAAGTTGAATATCTAAAAGTTGAATATCTGAGCGCTGATCCCTGACCACCCAATCCAACCCCTCAGCGCTGGTTGGATTGACGGCTAGGGGGGCCAGGGGATCGGGTTCAGTGGGTTTATCGATCTCGGTCACGGTCGGCTGATTTTCTTGCTGGTGGCTGTCTCTCAACAAGGTGTTGCTATGGCTCACGCTTCTGATTCGGTGAATTTGGTGGCTGGCCCAACGGGGCTTGAGCCTGCGAGGCCGATTGCCAAACGGCCCGGTGGTTGGCAATTTCGACCCCGCCGATGGTGGCTGTTGCCCCTGGCTACGGTGCCCTTGGTGGCGGTGGCGGGCCTGCGGCTAGGTCGTCCTGCCCCGGCAACCCCTGGGGCCAATGCCCTACCCGTGGAGGTGGTGGCGCTGACCCCCGTGGAGTCTTACCTGGTGGAACGTCAGTATGTGGGGGAACTGGTGGCCCAGCGTCGTAGTGCCCTAGGGTTTGAGCAGGCAGGGACGGTGATGGCGGTGCTGGTGCAGGAGGGGGATTGGGTTACGGCTGGTCAGCCCCTAGCCCGCCTCGACACCCGCGCCCTAGAGGCTCAGCGCCAGCAGTTAGTGGCCCAGCGGGATCAGGCTGTGGCCCTTCTAAGTGAGTTGCAGAACGGTCCTCGTCCCCAGGTGATTGCAGCGGCCCAGGGGGCCGTGGGCGATCTGGAACGTCAATTGTCCCTAGCGGTGGCCCAGCGCAATCGTCGTGCCGATCTTTACCAGCAGGGGGCGATTTCCCGTGAGGAACTCGATCAGCAAACCTTTGGCACCGAGGCCTTGGAAAACCGCCTAGCCTCTGCCCAGAGCGAACTAGATGACCTAATGGCCGGAACCCGCCCGGAGCAGATCGCGGCTCAGGCAGCCCAGGTGCGCCAGCTTGATGCCAGCCTTCAGGCCATCCAGGTGGATCTATCCAAGGCGGTGATTACGGCCCCCTTTTCTGGGCGGATCAGTGATCGCCTGGTGGATGAGGGGGTGGTGGTCAGCGGTGGTCAGCCCGTGGTGCAGATCCTTGAAGGATCCAGGGCCGAAGCCCGGATTGGCATTCCGGCGGATATGGCCGATGGCCTTGCCCTGGGCAGTGTTCAAACCGTAGCAGTGGGGGATCGCCCCTTCTCCGCCACCCTCACCGCCCTGCTGCCGGAGTTGGAAGCCACCAGTCGTACCGTGACGGCGGTGCTGACCTTGGATACGTCAGAGGATCTCACCCTGGGGCAAACGGCCCGGCTCGTTCTGCGCGAGACGCAGCCAGCCCAGGGATTTTGGCTACCCGCCACGGCCCTTGTGCAGGGGGAACAGGGGTTGTGGTCGGTGTATGTGGTTGCGGATGAGGGGGAGTCTGGCACCGGGGATTCTGGTGCCGGAGAGTCTAGCCCTGGGGAGGCTGGGGCGACCGTGGCCCGTCAGCCCGTAGACATTATTCACACCGAAGGAGACCGCGTCCTCGTCCAGGGGTTGGTAGAGGAGGGGGATCGCATCATCAGCAGTGGTACCCATCGCGTTGTTCCCGGCCAGGCTGTCAGCTTTACGGACTAGGGGCGCACCCTTCCGCAATAAAGCGAAAGCGCTCGCCATAAGACCCATCCCCATAAGACCCATCCCTAGGAGACCTATCCCTATGCAAGCATTTGTTACTGGCAGCACCGGCCTACTTGGCAGCAACCTGGTGCGCGAACTGGTGGATCAGGGCTACTTCGTCAAAGCCCTAGTGCGCAATCTAGAGAAAGCCCAGTTTCTGCTCGGTGACTTGCCCCAGGTACACCTGATTCAAGGGGATTTGCAGGCTATTCCCGCCTTTGCAGCGGAACTGCGGGGGTGCGACGTGTTGTTCCACACCGCCGCCTACTTCCGGGAATCCTACGCTTCGGGCAACCACTGGCCCATGCTTCAGCGGTTAAATATCGACGCTACCCTCGAACTGCTGGAGGTGGCGGCAGCGGCCCAAGTCCTCAAGGCTATCTACGTCAGCTCCTCAGGCTGCATTGGCCTCAACTCCAACGGCTCACCGGGCGATGAAACGACCCCCCCTGGCCCAATCACCTACAGCAACCCCTACTTTAAAAGTAAGCTGCTGGCCGAGGCCGCTGTGGTCAACTTTACCCAGACCCACGCGATGCCCGTGGTGATGATCTGCCCCGGTGCCATGCTTGGCCCCCAGGACGCCGCCCCCACGGAACTGGGCCAATTTGTCCTCAACGCTTTGCATCGCAAAATGCCAGCTCGGCCTGCGGGGGGCATGTCCTACGTGGATGTGCGAGACGTGGCAGCGGCCATGGTGAAGGCGGTCTCCCTAGGGCAATCAGGCCAACGCTACTTGGTCGGGGGTGAGTACTACTCCACGGCTGACCTCATGGGTCACCTGTCAGCGGTCAGCGGCGTGCCCGCGCCCAAACTGGCTATGCCGGGCCTGGGGATGCGGATCTTGGCGATCATCTCCACCTGGGTAGGGCAGCTCACGGGGCAAAGGCCCGAAATCCCCATTGAGGGAGTCAAAATCATGCTGGCAAGGCTGGCCTACGACTCCACCAAGGCTCAGCGTGAGCTGGGTGTTCAGTTTCGCCCCCTGGAAATCACCCTCAGCGATATGGTCGCCTGGTACCGTCAGGCCCATTATCTGTAGCCCTAATATCAGCCCTGGATCGCACCACCAATAGACCTGTTTTCGCCAAGGCTAAGGCACTTGGCCCGCGATACCCGTTTACCCCACCCCCATGAACCTCTTTTACCGAAACCGCCAACTTCTCCTCCTCACCCTGGTGCTGATTGTGGTCTGGGGCCTCTCCGCCTTCCTCACCCTGCCGCGCCTGGAGGATCCCGAAATTGTCCAGCGTTTTGCCCGCATTACCACCTTCTTGCCGGGGGCAACCCCGGAGCGCGTGGAGACCCTGGTGACCGAAAAGATTGAAGATCGCCTGTTTGAACTGGAGGAGGTCGAATCCCTACAATCCACCAGCGGTACGGGTATTTCTGTGATCACTGTGGAGTTGAAGGAGACCGTGGCCGAGGTGGATTCGGTGTGGGCCAAGGTGCGCAGTAAGGTGGATGACGCCGTGCCGGATCTGCCCGCCGATGCCTCCGTGCCAGAGTACGCCGATAGCTCGACCCAGGCCAATGCCATCATCGTGGGCCTCACTTGGCAGCAAGACGATGCGCCCAACTACGCCATTATGGGGCGGCTGGCGGCGGTGCTGGAGGATCGGCTACGGGCCATCCCAGGCACCGAGACGGTGGATGTGTTTGGCGAGCCGGACGAAGAAATTCGGGTGGATATCGCGGCGACGGAACTCTCTCGGTTGGGCCTATCGGCGGCGGCCTTGGCCCAGCAGATTGCCGCCAGTGATGCCAAGGTGTCGGCGGGGCAGTTTCGCAGCGGCAGCACCGAATTTCTGCTGGAGGTGAACAGCAACCTCAGCACCCTAGAGCAGATTCGCGCCATCCCCCTTGCAGCGGGAGACAGGGGCCAGGTGGCGCGGCTAGGGGATGTGGCCATCGTCACCAAGGCAGCCCAGGATCCCCCAACGGATCTGGCCCTGGTGGATGGGCATCCGGCCATTGCCGTCGCCGCCAAGGTTGAATCGGCGTCACGGGTCGATCTGTGGGCGGTGCAGGCGCGGGAGGTGCTGGAGGACTTTCGTCGGGAGTTGCCCCAAGGCATGGGGCTATCCGTGGTGCTCGATCAGAGTCAGTACGTGCAGCAGCGGCTGGATGGGGTGGTGAGTAACCTCATCCTAGGATCGCTACTGGTGATTGGGGTATCGCTGCTGATTTTGGGTTGGAAGTCGGCCCTGTTGGTGGGTCTGGCCCTGCCCCTCACCACGCTCATGGTGTTCGGCACCATGGGGACGCTGGGGGTGCCGTTGCACCAAATGTCGGTGACGGGCATCATCATCGCCCTGGGGCTACTGATCGACAACGCCATCATTGTGGTAGATGAGGCGCAGGGGCGGCTGCGCACGGGGATAGCACCGGGGCAGGCGGTGGCTGAAACCGTGCGCCATCTGCTGGTGCCGCTGGGGGCTAGCACCCTGACCACGGTACTGGCCTTTGTGCCCATTGCCACCTCGCCGGGAAGCGTGGGGGAATTTATCGGCACCATTGGCCTGACGGTGATCCTGGCGCTCCTAAGTTCCTTGGCCCTGTCGCTGACGGTGATCGTCTCCCTGGTCGGGCGGCTGCACCAGTGGAACCCGATACCGGGGGGCTGGGGATGGTTGCAGGACGGTCTATCCAACGACACCCTAGCCCAGGCCTACCGATGGAGCCTGAGGGTGGTCTTTCGCCGTCCTTGGCTGGGGGTGGGTCTGTCGTTAATCCTTCCGGTCATGGGCTTTGCCGTATTTGGGACGCTACCTCAGCAGTTTTTTCCGCCCACCAACCGCAACCAAATTCAGATTGAGTTTGAGTTACCCACCCAGGCGTCCTTAGCCGCCACCCAGACCCAGGTGAGTCAGGTACGGGAACTCGCCCTCCAGGATCCCGACATTGAAGAAATCCACTGGTTTATGGGCCGCACCGCACCGCCCTTTTTCTATAACGTGCTAGACAATCGCCGCAATGCCCAAAACTACGCCCAAGGCATTGTCCAACTGGCGAGCACCGATCACATTCGACCAACCATTCAAACCCTCCAGCGGGATCTGGATGCCGCCTTTCCCCAGGCCCAGGTGTTGGTGAAGCAGCTCGAACAGGGGCCGCCCTTCGATGCCCCCATTGAGCTGCGGATCTACGGATCAGACATAGCCGGGTTGCGGGCCTGGGGGGATCGCCTCCGGGCCGAACTGGCCCAGGTGCCCGACGTGGTGCATACTCGCGCTACCCTCACCGAAACCCTACCCAAGCTGGCCCTAACCGTGGATGAACCCCAGGCCAGACGATTGGGGCTAGACAACCAGGCCATTGCCGTGCAGATCAACGCCGCTTTAGACGGGCGCACAGGCGGATCCATCCTCGACGATAGCCGCGACATCCCGGTGCGGGTGCGGGTGCCCAATCAGGATCAGGGGAACCTAGGGGCCATCGCCGCCCTAGATATGGTGACCGCTGGGGGGCCGATGCCATTGGATGCGATCACCCAGCTAGACCTAGTGCCCGACACTGCCAGCATTAGCCGCCGAAATGGTCAGCGAATCAACACCGTCCAGGGCTTTATCACCGCCGGGGCATTGCCCAGTACCGTCCTCGCCAACCTTCAAAATCGGCTGGTTGATCAGGGTTTTGAACTCCCCCCCGGCTACCGCATTGAGTACGGGGGCGAAGCCGATGCCAGAGGGTCTGCCATCGGCAACCTGCTTTCCACCGTGGGAGTGCTCAGCATTCTGATGACGGCTACTCTGGTGCTGTCCTTTAACTCCTTTGGCCTAGCGGCGTTGATTGGATCGGTGGCCGTGTTGGCGGTGGGGCTGGCGGCCTTGGCCCTCAAGCTGTTTGGTTCCATCTTTGGGTTCACCGCCATCCTCGGCACCCTGGGCTTAATCGGCCTAGCTATCAACGACTCAATTGTGGTGCTAGCTGCCCTGAGAGAAGACCCCGAAGCGCGTCTTGGCTATCCCCAGGCCGTGGAAGCCGTCGTGTTCCATGCCACCCGCCATGTGATCGCTACCACCGTGACCACCATCGTCGGCTTTGTGCCGCTGCTGCTGGATCCCACCGGATTTTGGCCACCCCTGGCCATTGCTATTGCCGGGGGCCTTGGTGGCGCTACGTTGCTGGCTCTCTACTATATTCCCGCCATGTATCGGTTGCTGAGCTATCGAGAAAACGCCCCTGCGGCACCCAGATCCCCCCTGGCCCCTCACAGAGATCAGGATCAGCCTGATCTGGCATCCCAGACGCTTCCCTGACCCCCCAATCCTTGGGGCTGGATCGTCGTCACCTAGGGGTACAACGCTTCCTTGTGCGTTCCATCGATAGCCCCTGAATCTATGGCATGATGGCGACGACCGGGGGCATCGTCCCCACCCATGACCCGTTTCCCTATGCTAGGTTTGGCTCTCCACACCTCCAGTCCGGCCCTGGGCTTGGCGCTCAGTGACTTTGAACAGATCACCCGCGCCCAGACGTGGAACTTTGGCCGCGACCTCTCGATGCATTTGCACACCACCCTGATGGACTTTATCCATCCCTACGCCTGGGGAGATCTCTCCTTTTTGGCCGTAGCCCGTGGCCCTGGGGGCTTCACCGGAACCCGCATCGGCGTAGTCACGGCCCGCACCCTGGCTCAACAGTTGAATATCCCGCTGTTTGGCATCTCTAGCCTCGCCGCCCTAGCCCAATCTGTGGTTGACCAGACTCCTGATCTTGACCTCACCAACGCCCCAGCCATCGCCGTAGACCTCAAAGCCCAGCGAGAGATGCGCTTCACCGCCATCTACCAACCCACTCCTACCGGACTCAAAACCCTGCAAGCGGAACACGTGGTTTCCCCCGCCGCTTGGGAACAGACCTTAGCCGAGTTCCCTGGCCCCATCCAGGCCGTTACCGCCACCGATAACCTAGCCCCCACCGTGGCCCAAGTCCTGACCCTGGCCTATCAAGATTGGCAGGCAGGCCATAGGCCCCACTGGGCCGAAGCGGTGCCCTACTACGGCCAACATCCCGTAGCGTCATGACCTGGGGCGGAGGGCGCTGAGGTCGAGCTGAATCTTGGTGTCGATCAAGATAGTTGGGCTGTGGGCGATGCGGGGGCCTGTAATCCAAACGCGATGGGGTTGCAGGCGATAGAGACGGCGGGGCGAGAGGGCGAGGTAATCGGCGGGGGTGCGCTGTTGACCGGGGCTCCCCCGTTGCAACAGCAGGGGAATGACATCGGCCACCGCTGCGGGCTCCACTTCGGTAGCGATGCCTGACACATACAGTCCTTGCACCTGGCCTTCGCGCTGGTCGGTGCGGTAGATGGCTATGGTGGCGCGTCCGTGGTTGGCATAGAGGTTTTGGGAATGCTGGGCCGCCTGGGTAGAACTCCAGTAGAGGTTCCAGGCGGTGTCGTAGCCAAAAAAGACGGGGGAAGCCCAAGGCAGGCCATCTACAGAGCAGGTGGAGAGGGTGCCGTAGAGGGTTTCTGTCAGGAGGCTTTGGGCCGTGGCTAGGGCCGTGGGATCTTGGCCGTCGGCGGTGTTGACCCAGCCGTTTTCGGGGGTAGGGTAAGACATGGGTTCCGTGGATTCGTCGGTAGAAGACTGGGCTTATAGCAGGGCTGATTCAGCGGGGGCAGGGTAGTTCTGCACTTGGGCTAGGATAGCCTGGGCCACGGCCTGAGGCTGCTCCAGCATGGCCATATGACCACAGTTGGTGATGGGAATGACGGTGGTTTCCCCAGTTTGAGCACCGGGGCGATAGCCCGCTAGGTGGTGCACAAACTTGAGATCCATCACCGAATCTTGATCGCCCGCAATGAAGTAAACAGGCTGCTTGAGGGTGCTGACCAGACGGGGCAGCAGGTGCACTTCATGCTCGGTGGTAGATTCCAGCAGGGAACCTAGGGCAGCGTCGGCATTGGCATCCAGTAAGTCCGTTAGCCGCTGGTGCCCCCAGCGATAGGCGAGGGGCTGCACCACCGAGGCCCGCATCATGGCCCAGGTGAGCGGTGGCACGTGGCGCATCCAGGGCGCTCGCCACCGCACAATGGTTTGCCCTACCTGGCGAAACTGATTAAATTCGCGCTCTAGGTAAAGCCCGCCCCCCGCATTTAGACACGTCACCCCCTTGACTTGATCTGGGTAGCAGTGGGCGGCCCACAGGGCGATGCTGCCCCCTAGGGAATGCCCCACCAGCCACACTGGGCCAAGCTGAAGCTGACGCAGCAGTTCCGCCAAATCGCGGGCATAGGCAGCTAGACCGTAGGGTGAGGCGCTGGATTGCAGAGCTTCGGCGGCGGCGGGCAGACCGGGCTGATACCGATCTAAGTGGTGGCAAGATTGCCCGAACCCGCGCAGGTCGTAGCGCAGGCAGGGGTGGGCATCGGTGAGGTAGGGCAGGAGGGGCTGCCAATATTGCTGGCTTAACATCCAGCCGTGGACGAACACCAGAGGGGTGGCGTCGCTGCTTGCCGTCAGTTCGTAGTTATGGGGAACGCCAAAAAGAGTTGCGGTAGCCATAGGTCGCGGTAGCCATAGCTCGATCCTACCCTAGCCTGTGAGCCGAGCGCGTATCCCCTCGGCAATTTTGTGACCCAAATATTCGGGAATCAGGTTTTCGTTGGGGCCAAGCAGATAGAGAATCAGCCGGGTGCGCCCACGCCACACCAGCAGATTGGCGTTGACCACCAGTAGATCCTCCTGCCACACGGCATACATGACTTTATAAAAGAGTCCTGGTTGGTTGTTGGCCTCGATTAACAAGGCTGGTAAATGGAACACGGGGTCTACATAAAATTCAGTTTCTACTCCCTCTAGTCCAGCATCGAGGTTAAACTCTACCGACAGCATTTCTTCAACTTCAAAATGCCCTGCTAAGGATTCTTGAATGGCCCGACAAACATTTTCTGAGGTTTGAGGTGAGAGGGCCTTTCCACCACGCGACACAACCATTTTTATAAACACCAGCATGGGCTGAGCAATTTGGCCATAGAGGCTGAGGTTATGGATTGTCAGGCCATAGGCAGCTAAAACCCCAAAAATATCGCTGAGCAAAAAAGATTGATTTCGGTAGACAAAAAATAGGGCGCTTTTGCTGCTTTCTGGCCGAATTTCTATGACAGCTTTTTTTTGTTTATATAACTGGTAGGCTAACCTCAGGTTCTGAAGCTGGATTTCGCTGCTAACAAACTGTTCATAGAACTGCGGAAACGATCTGTTAAAGCGCTTTAACAGATCGACAGTGGAGGAGTTTAAGCCAACGGCCATTTTAGAGAAGATAGACTCCATTGCGTTAATGCGAACACCTCCTCCTTGAGAGGCAGAGGAAACGAGGCAGGGGCCATGGGATCAGCCAACCACGGCAGCTAGGTGACAAGACTGAACTCCGCTGGCATTCGCCCTCGAACCCGACGCAAAACCCAGATGATGCCAATCTTAGCGGTTAGTCACCCTCCTAAACGACTTAAATGGCACGGATAGAAGGAAAGCCCTAGGATAAGGCCATCCTCTTAGATTAGAATTGGTCTGCGGATTTCCTCAGAATACTAGGCTGTGCCTGCATGGGTTTTTGGAAAAGTCTCTTTAATGGATCCGATGGTGCTACACCGGGAGAATCGGAAGCCTCTGGCACGGTGTTAGAGGCGATCCCAGAGCAGCGGGGGAGCAGCACCATCATTTTCAGCACCGACCGCGAGATTGACCTCTACGAACTAGAGGAACTGTGCAACGCGGTGGGCTGGGCCAGACGGCCAATTCGCAAGGTTCGCAAGGCCATCCAGCACAGCTACCTCGTGGTAACGATGTGGGAGCAGCGGGGGGCGCGGCGGCGGCTGATTGGCTTCTCGCGGGCCACCTCCGACCATGCCTTTAACGCTACCATCTGGGATGTGGTAGTACACCCCGACTTTCAGGGTCGAGGGCTGGGCAAGGAACTGATGAAGCAGATGATCAAGAAGCTCCGCAGCGACGACATTAGCAACGTCACCCTCTTTGCCGACCCCCATGTAGTGGATTTCTACCGAGGGCTGGGCTTCATGCCGGATCCAGAAGGCATCAAAGGTATGTTCTGGTATCCAGACTAGGCCCCATGGGAGGCGACATCAAAACCGCCACTGACGCATCGCCCCATCGGCCCCGGCACTGAGCAGCGCATCATCGGCCACGGTGATCAGGCTGATTCTCCCTGGGCTGTGGGCCGAAACCGTATCGAGCAACGCGCCAGAAGCCACATCCCAAACCATGAGATGTCCCTGGTCATCTGCCCCACAGAGCAATCTACCCTGATGGCAAAAGGCGAGGGCTGTCACACCGCTTGGGGCCGATTGGCACGTCTGACGCCGCTCTCCCGATGGAAACTGCCACAGGCTAACATTGCCATCAGAACTGCCAGTGGCAAAGACTAGATTCTTTTTAAAGAAATCCAAGGCTTGTACAGCCTGAGCATGAGCTTGAATAGGCTGAATCTTGTTAGCTTTTAGCGTTTGATGTAAATAAATAGAGCCATCAACAAAACCACAAATGCTGAACAAACCAGTATGCCCAAGAGCTATTAATAAGGCTGAGACTTTAGGGTGTGATAGCACCTTTAATAGCTTGCAGTCTCGGAAATCCCATACTTTGGCCTCTCCATCACTTATGGTTATTAGTGATTTAGACGCATAGTCAATAGATAAGGTCTCAATCTCGTTTTGATGCGCATTGATTTGTTTGATAAAACTACCATCACTTAAATTCCATATTCGGACAGTGCCAACTTGATCACTGCTGAAGAGAATTTGATCGTCAGGGCTAAAGGTCAAATGAGTTATGGCACCAATATGACCTTTAAGAATATGAAAGCTGCGCTTCCTCTTATAATTCCATAGTTCAATAATCCCATGACTATTGCCCGTAGCAATAAGCTTTTTGCTGTGACTCATGGTGACAAAAGAGACTGGCTCTATATTTAGGGCAAAATCTTCACCAGATTCAAAGTTAACCGTAAATCCTGCTTCTCTAGTTTTACTGGAGTTGAATTCTTCAGGTGAATCGCTGTTTCTTTTGTCAGGGCTTGGAGATGAGGATTTATTTTTTCCTTGATTGCCAGGTTTTCCGTGCGCCTCTTTTGATGGAGTCTTTTTCAATAAATAGCTAAGATAAGATACCTAAAGTCTTGATGATTGGTTATCAAATTAATAATCTCATCATCATAGTCAACTTGATATAAGCCATATTCTGATGCTCTCCTAAAATCACTGCTTGCACGATTTTCAAAGCCTAATACTGAGAATAAAATACCTCTTAAATGATAGGCTGCTGCATAATTTGAATTTAGCTTGATCGCGTGAGCTAGTTCGTCTGCTGCATCTTTATATTGTTCTGCCTTAATCAGAGTCTTGGCATGATCATAAAATTCCTTAGGACTAGTGCGGCGAGTTTTGACGGAGGTTGTGTAGCGGCTGGCATTGGAGAATGACATGCCAGAAAAATCGCCCTCCTGCCGTGCTTTGAGGGCTTCGTAGGCAATGTTGATGGTCTTGATTTTTTCTTCCGCAATGCTTAGGTTAACGGGATCGGTGGCAAAGCGATCTGGGTGCCATTGCTTGACCAGTCGTTTGTAGGCCACCTTCAAATCCTGGGGAGAGGCTTCGGGGCGAAGATTGAAGAGGGTGTAGTAGGCAGCAAACTCATCCATGGCCAAGGGAAAATGGGAATAGGGAGTAAGCGGAGACCGCTCGGCCTAGTATTCCCCTACTGGTGGTGAAGCGCTCATCATCGTGGCCTAAAAGTCGGGCAACAGGCCAAAAACTCTAGAAAGGGCAGAGGCTGATTTTTGGTGGACGCGCCTATCTCCTCGATCAGCCCATGGGGTGGCACCCAGGCAGAAGTCGGCTATGATAGCCCCACTATTGCCTGGAGAGCCCATGGACGAAATAACCAACTGTGAAAAGCTGGCTTCTGTACTCAATCGCGCCGGGGATCAAGGCAAGGGAGCCTTCTGCAAAATGCTTTGGGGCAATCAGTCCGAGGCAATTCAAGCACAGCTCATGCCTTTGCTCAGCGACGTCGCCCTTGCGATCATTCGTCAGCCTGAAGCCTGAATTAACAGGGGCAAAGTTGGATCCATTTCACGTCATTTATGGCGTTTTGAATTCTCTCTGGCCACGAATATTTAATAATCTCTAAAAAAATTTGCAGATAGTTACTATCTATCGCTTCCATGTCACGGCGGGGATCACCTGTGCTTAGAATTAACCTACCCAGTTTCGCCAAGCCCAGCGCGGCAGGGTAGCCCAATTTTTTAGGAAATCGCTGTTCATGGTGAACGGTTTTGATCCTTGGCCCCAGTGTGACCCAGGTCAGCCTTTCGCCATTCCAGGGTGAGTGGCCCGTTCATATCTTGGAGAGAGACTATGAAGTTTGAGGATATTTACCAGTTTTTTGAGGATCCACCGCCGATCTATCTCAACAAGGAACTGGCCGTGTGCTACGTGCTGGCGGTGCTGCTACAGCAGGATTCCTACGGCACAGAACTGATTCAGCGTCTCTCCGAGCAGTTTGTTCACTATCGTCTCTCCGATACTGTGCTCTACGGAGCGCTCAAGTTTTTAGAGGACGAAAAAGCCATTGATGGCTATTGGAAAAAGGTAGAAGGGCGAGGCCGACCTCGGCGGATGTATCGCCTCAACCCTGACTGGCGATTGCAGGCGGAGGAACTTGCGGAATTTTGGAAAACCTACATGGGAAACTCCACCGCCCCCGCCTATGCCGATAGCCCCATTCTATCGGTTCCTCGGCTCTAGCTTGGCTTGGGTCGAAGGCTGTGCCGCCCAGGCTAGTGCTTGGATCTAGCTGGGCGCATCTGAGGTCAGACGTAGGGGGCCAAACCGCAATCTAGCTGAATCGCGCAACATTGCGTACTGTAGAACAGTACCCTCACCGCCGAGCTTTCCCGTGACTGAAACGATCCTGTATTCCACTGTATTTTTAACCCTGCTGTTGATGGTGGGGTTATTCTTTTTTATCCGGGCCTCCACGAAGGATCGGACAGAGGTTCTGATTCTCAACGCCCCTGCCGACCCTATGACTACGCTAGATGCCCTCACGGTGTATTTCCAGCAGCGGGCCTACCGTCTAGATGCTCGCCCCACCTTGGATCAGATGGTTCTCAAAGGCCAGGTGAGTCCCAGTTGGTTTCTTGCCATCTTTCTTAGCAGTCTGGCAGCGGTAGGAGGGCTGTGCTTTGCCCTGGTTTTGGCCATTCTGGTGCCTGGGGTAGGCATGGCTTTTGGTGGCCTGGTGCTGCTGTCTCCGGTGGCGGGTTGGTTTTACTGGCAGCGGGCTGGACGGGAAGAGCAGATTATCCTCGCAGCCCAGGCGGGGGCCGACGGTGATCCCCAGGTGACGGTTACGGCCCATCGTGATGAACTCTTGGCCCTTGAACAGGCGTGGAAAGCCCAACTCCGCGATCTGATTATCACCGCTGCCGCCGAAATTGCCCCGGCCCAGCCCTAGCGGCTTTGTCCCCAGACCAACGCCCTGGGCAGACTTTTCTAAGGCTGTCTCAACCCCCATGGCGAGGGTGATCTCCCGTTAGGATTTACCCCAGGGATGAGTTCAGATTGGGCAGGGCTCGCTATACTGGGCGGCGATGTGGTTACAAACCTATGGTTGCAGGAGTTGTGATGAGCCAAGACATCACTCAATGGATTGCGGAGGTTAAAA
The DNA here is from genome assembly GCF_016403105.1 of Leptolyngbya sp. BL0902. NCBI lineage: Bacteria > Bacillati > Cyanobacteriota > Cyanophyceae > Leptolyngbyales > Leptolyngbyaceae > Leptolyngbya > Leptolyngbya sp. BL0902. The sequence continues at coordinate 2,245,289 of NZ_CP046155.1, read as the reverse complement.
CCCTTCAGCACCAGCTAGCCGATGCCCGCCGTGAGCGGGACCAAGCCCACAATAGCGCCGCTAACTGGCGACGACTCTATGAAAATGAAGCCCGTCAGCGGCGACAAGAGGCCGAACAGCAGCAGGCTCAGATCGTGGAACTGTCCCAGCGACTGCTTGATCAGCAACGCGCCCAAACCGAGGCCCAAACCTTTGTTCAGAGCTTAGAACGTGCCGATTCCCTGTCGGGTCTCCAAGATCAACTCACGGCCCTTGTAGAGCGCTGCCAGAAGCTAACCCAATCTCTGGAGGCCGAGCGCACGGCCCACAACCACACGCGCCACACCCTCACCGCTGCCCTAGGGGACACCTTCGATATGATCAAGCTGAACCGTTCCCTAACGGTACGATCTGCGCCAGCTAGCGATGACGCCAAAGTGGGTGCTTGGGGATAGAGCCAGGGTAAAGATCCAAAGAGGCGAAAAACCACCAACTAGGGCAGTCGGATCTGAGCGCGGCTTCAATATACTACTTCAAGGTTATATAATAAAGTCTTAATCCTTAGCCTTGACTTACCGCGCATTCCTCTATGGCTTCCTCTCCCTTGGCCTCCCCGCCCTCCGTCGTAACCTCCCCGGCGACCGACTGCCGCTTTATGCAGCTTCCCCCAGAGACCCTGCAACTGGTCGCCGACTTTTTTAAGGTGCTCTCCGAGTCGAGTCGCCTCCAGATTATGTGTGCCCTCAAGGTTGGCCCCCAGAATGTATCCGAGATTATTGAAGCCACGGGCCTAGGGCAGGCCAATGTGTCTAAACACCTGAAAATTTTGGCCCAGGCGGGGGTTGTCAGGCGTCAGCAGCAGGGCGTGTGCGTGTATTATCAAATCGCTAACGCCTTCGTGTTTGACCTCTGCGAGCTTGTGTGCGACTCGCTGTCCATGCAGGTGCAGCAGCAGTCTGAAAAAATTGCCGGACTAGAAGCCTTTCGCCAGCCCCTACCCTAAGTGTCTTCCGGTCTTGGGTTTCGGCCTCGGCGCAAGAACGCCACCCTCTCACGGTTTCTACCATGCCAAAGCCCCTAGGGTGCAGATGCGCCTAGGGGCTTTGGGGCAAGAAGCAACGTGCGGAAGGGAGTAGGGGCGTTCCTCAACGCCCAATGACCTACTGCACCACGTCCATGATTTTGAACATCGGCAGGTACATCGACACTAGGATGGAGCCTACCATGCCCCCCAGCACCACAATCATGATCGGCTCCATGATGCTCGTGAGGGATTTCACGGCCTGTTCTACTTCATCTTCGTAGAAGTCCGCCACCTTCATCAACATCCCATCCAGTTCCCCAGTTTCTTCGCCAATGCTGATCATCTGAATGGCCATGGTGGGGAAAACGCCGTATTTCTGAAGGGCAATGCTAATCATCCCCCCGGTTTGTACGTCCTTACGGGCTTCATCCACCGCCTCAGAAATCACCTGGTTGCCAGCGGTATCGCGGACGATTTCCAGAGAGGTCAGAATGGGGACGCCTGCTTTGGAGAGGGAACCAAAGGTGCGGCAGAAGCGGGCAGTGGCCGTTTTTTGAATTAGGTCGCCGAACAGAGGCATTTTCAGAGCCATGCGATCTACGGTGCGGCGGCCATTGAGGGTAGCGTAGTAGCGCTTAAAGGCAAAGCTAGAGGAGAAAATGATGGCAATCATCAGCACCCAGTTGTGAAACTTACGCAAAAAGGAGCTAATCAACAGCATCATCTGAGTGAAGGCAGGCAGCTCTGCATCCATCTGTTCAAACATATCCGCGAAGATGGGCAGGAGAAACATCGTCATGGCAATGAAGATCGTGACCGCCAGCAACCCGACCACGACCGGGTAGGTCATGGCGGATTTGATCTGGTTCTGCAAGCGGTTGAGGTCTTCTAGGAGTTTGGCTAGGCGGTTCAACACCTCATCGAGCACCCCGCCCACTTCTCCGGCTTGCACCAGCGCTACGTAGAGGTTGTCAAAGCAGGCGGGGTGCTTCCGCATGGCGTCAGAGAGGTTGGTGCCCTGCTGCACGTCGGCGTTGATGGCTAGGAGCGCCTGTTTCAGCTTAGGGTTGGTACAGTCGTCGGCCAAGACGCCTAGCCCCCGCACGAGGGCTACCCCAGCGTTCACTAGGGCTGCAAACTGGCGGGAGAAAATCGCTTTGTCTTTGACCGTCACCTTGGTCATTGACGTGGAGATGGCCTCCATACTGAAGTTAAAACCCTTCTCCTCTTTGATCTCTAGGACAAATAAACCTTGATTCTTCAGCAGGGTGCGGGCATCGTTGGGGGTTTCGGCAGAAATCCGTTCTTTCCGCTGGCTTCCGGTGGCATCACGACCAATGGCAACGTAGGTAGGCATGGCTCAAGGCCTCGAAGGATGATGGTGAGAGCATTATAGCGATTGTCCCCGGATGCTGATCCCCTTGAGGTCGGCGTCCGGGGGGCTGGAGATTAGCGACGCCCAGCTCCGGCAGCGGCAGGTGCTGGGCCAAGGAGGCGCTGGAGTTCGTCGGGCTTAGAGGTCTTAGACATGGCGGCTTCAAAGGAGATAGTGCCAGACTTGTAAAGGTCTGCTAGTACCTTCTCAAGGGTCTGCATCCCCACTTTGCCCCCGGTTTGGATGGCCCCGTAGATTTGGGCGGTTTTGCCCTCCCGAATCATGTTGGCAATTGCGGGGGTAATCACCATGATTTCCTGGGCCATCACCCGACCATACTCGCCCGGTTTGACGTTGGCCTTGGGCACTAGGGTTTGGCTGAGCACCGCCACTAGGGAGCCGGAAAGCTGCACCCGCACCTGCTGCTGCTGCTCTGGGGGGAACACGTCAATCATCCGGTCTACGGTTTGGGCGGCGGAACTGGTGTGCAGGGTGCCAAAGACTAAGTGGCCCGTTTCTGCGGCGGAAATGGCCAGGGAGATGGTTTCTAGGTCACGCATTTCCCCCACCAGAATCACGTCGGGGTCTTCCCGCAGGGCGGCCCGCAGGGCGTTGGCAAAGCTCTTGGTATCTTCCCCAATTTGGCGCTGGTGAATCAGGCTCTTAATTGGCTCATAGACAAACTCGATGGGGTCTTCCACCGTCAGAATGTGCTCTGGACGGGTGAGGTTGATGTTGTTGATCATCGAGGCCAGGGTGGTGGATTTCCCGGAACCCGTTGGCCCCGTCACCAGAATGAGGCCGCGCGGTTTTTCGGCCAGTTCGTGGACGATGGGAGGTAATCCCAGAACTTCCATGCTGGGAATTTTGGAGCTGAGCGCCCGCAGACAGGCGGCGTAGGTGCCTCGGTCTTTGTATACGTTGACCCGGAAGCGGGCCAGCCCCTTCACCCCGTAGGAACAGTCCAGTTCCCAGGTTTGCTCTAGCTGCTTGCGCTGGGTGTTGTTCAACATGCTGAAGATCAGCCGCTGACAGGCTTCCGAGGTCATGGGCTCGTGCTCGGTGGGCGTTAGTTTGCCGCTGATCCGAATGTAGGGGGGCAGTCCCGCCGAGAGGTGGAGGTCAGAGCCGCCCCGCTCGATTACCTCTTCCATCAAATCTTCGATCATCAATTCCATGGATTTACCTCTGTCTGGAGAGAAGGGTGGGAAAGGAACCCTCACAGGTGGTCAGCCGGGTTCCCGAAAGGCTGATCTCAGGATGCCCACAGGAGTGAACAATCGTGTCATGGCCCCATAAAACTTATCGAATGGCCTGATGGTAGGGAGTCTACCTAGGCTGCTGAACACATTTCCTAGGGTACAGGTGTTTATCCTAGTGGGGCTCCACTACTCCGCAAAGCGGGGGGTGAGGCAGTAGGGGCAGTCTAACCACTCCTGCTGCAATTCGGCGCTACAACAGCTACAGGTCAGCGACGCTTTCCGCTTTGCCTTCAGTTCGGCCTCTAGGCCCGTGTCGGTAAAGGTAACGCGCTCGACTTCATCGAGGGTGGTATAGCCCTGGCGCACCAGGGACAGACTGTAGGCCAGCAGGGTCTGCATTCCCTCCTCTACGGCGGCTTCTTTGATCACCTCCGTCGGTGCCCCGTCGGAGATCAGCTTTTGAATGCGCTCCGTCACCCGCAGCACTTCATAGACCCCGACCCGGCCTTTATAGCCACCGCCCTGACAGGTGGGACAGAGGGTATTTTTTGCCCGCGCTTCGGCCACCTGGTCGATGGAGAGGGTGTTGGCCTTGTAGAAGGTCACTTCGCCATCGGCGGAGGCGCTGAGGCCAAAGTGGGCCAGTTCGTCCACGCTGGGCTGGTAGGCAATGCGGCAATCGCCGCAGACCCGCCGCAGGAGGCGTTGGGCCAGCACCCCAATCAGGGCGCTAGACACCATGAAGGATTCCACCCCCATTTCATCCAAACGGGCGATGGCCCCGGCGGCGTCGTTGGTGTGTAGGGTGGTGAGCACCATGTGCCCGGTGAGGGCCGCTTCAATGGCGGTTTTGGCGGTTTCTCGGTCGCGGGTTTCCCCCACCAGAATCACATCCGGGTCTTGGCGCAAAAAGGCCCGCAGAATGGCGGAAAAGTCCATGCCCTTTTCCCGAATCACCTGCACCTGGGTGAGCCCTTCTAGGGTGTATTCAATCGGGTCTTCGGCGGTGCTGATGTTGATGCCAGGATCATTGCGCTCCGACAGCACCGAGTAGAGGGTCGTGGTTTTCCCGGAACCCGTTGGCCCCGTCACTAGCAAGAGCCCAAAGGGCCGCGCTGCCATTTCCTGGACAATTTTGAGGGAGGTGGGGTCGGTGATGAGCTTGTCGAGCCCCAGTTGGGTGACGGAGTTATCCAGAATCCGCAGCACCACCTTCTCGCCGCAGCGGCTGGGCAAGGTGTTGACCCGAAAGTCTACCTTACGACCCTGGAAGATCCGGCGAATCCGGCCATCCTGGGGAGCCCGTCGCTCGGCAATGTCGAGGTCGGAGATGATCTTGAAGCGGGCTGTTACCGCTGGGATGATTTTTTTCGGCATCCGGGGCAGGGCTTCCTTCAGCACCCCATCTTTGCGGAAGCGCACCCGCAGATACTCTTCCTGGGGCTCGATGTGGATGTCGGAAACGCCCTCTTGCAGCGCCTTCACCAGAATTTTGTTCACTAGGGCAATGACCGGAGCCGCCCCAGCATCCTTCAGGGCCTCGCCAAGATCAGCTTCCTGGTCAATGACGTCCTCTAGGTCGCCACCATAATCCAGTTCCTCTAGGCTGGTGCGGACGTCAACGGCGGCATCGAGTTCTTCTTTTTTCTGCTTGGCAACCGCCTCATCGAGGTAGGTGGAGATGAGCCGCTGAAAGTCTTCAACGGTAATCACCATGCGGCGCAGGGCCATGTTGCGGGGGCGCAGGATGCGGTTCAGGTCGTCCTGGGCCTCAAGGTTTTCAGGATCGACCATGGCCACGAGTACCGCTGGCTGATCCCCCTCCTCTTGGGCTAGGGGGACGAGGCGGTGGCGGCGGCAGACATCCACCGGAATGAGCGTGTCAATCAGGCTACCGATCTGGGCGGCTGAGACATCGCTGAGTTCTGGATCGAGGGACTCGACCCCGTAGAGAATCTTCAGCTCAAAGAGTTGCTGCTTCTTGTACTGGCGCAGCAGTTCTGGGGCCAACTGCTGCCCGGTCAAAGACTCGAGGACATCGGTCAGGGATTGCCCGGTTTTGCGGCTCTCCGCGAGGGCTTTCTGCATCTGTTCCGAATCTACGTAGCCCGTTTGGATCAGCTTATTGCCAAAGGGCGAAAAACTTCGTTGTAGAACAAGCGCCCGCCGAGACGAAGGAGAATTAGTCATAGTGCCGATGCCAACACAGAAGAATCGCAAACATATTTAGTCAAAGGCGTCCCTAATTACGACCGCACCAACGGTTACAGAAGTAGAAGCCCAAGCTACACCCCACTCTAGTTCCGATCATACCCCTATCCCCCTTGATCGGCGCGACATTTGCTACGGTGGGTTTCAGGGTTGGAAACTGCCGATTGAGCCACCTGTTGAGGAGGGAGGGGTCAGAAAAGCCCAAGACCTACCTCTAGTTTTAATCGAGTCCTTAGGAATTAGGTGCTTACCCCCCCAGCCGACCCCTGCGGATTGTTACGTAACTTAAACTAACGCCCCAGAAGCGATGGCCCACCCCAGCCAGGTCTGAGCCCAGGGCAGAATGCTGTCCTAGCCGTTGATTGCAACCCCGGTTGCCGAGGTCAGCGCTGCGGTGCTTCCGTTGAATTTTCGTCTGTCGGCACAGATTAGGGCGAATTTAGAACCAGGTCGGCAAAAACTGTGCTGTTGACGGCCTACGTAAGTAAGATAAGCTTGAGCCAGACCTCTGGGAGTTGACTCCTAGGTCTGCCAGAACAAGTCGTCCAGTTTACACGTAGTCAGGTTACGAGATTGGCATGGTTGACGAACAGCATCAAGCGGATATCCCCGAAGCAGCGCCCGCCACAGAGGGGGTGGAGGAACTTCACGAAGAGGACGCGGCCCTTGATATTGATATTGATCAGGCCCTAGACGGCCTGGAGGCCGAGCTAGCCGAAGAACCTGGGGTTCGCAGCGCATCTGGGGTCGAGGTAGCCCACTTCGAGCAGCAGATTGCTGACCTTAAAGCCCAGATTGAGGATCAGTCTAACCAGGCCATTCGCATTGCGGCAGACTTTGAAAACTACCGAAAACGCACCGCCCGGGAAAAGGAAGATCTGGAAAACCAGGTCAAAGGCAATACGGTTATTGAATTGCTGCCTGTGGTAGATAACTTTGAGCGGGCTCGATCTCAAATCAAGCCCCAAACCGAGGCAGAGATGGCGATTCACAAGAGCTATCAAAGCGTCTACAAGCAACTTGTGGAGACCCTCAAGCGCCTGGGGGTATCGGCCCTGCGAGCGGAAGGACAAGAGTTTGATCCTCAACTCCACGAGGCGGTTATGCGGGAACCCACCGCTGACCACCCCGAAGGTACGGTGATCGAAGAGTTTGTGCGGGGCTACCAGCTCGGAGATCGAGTTTTGCGCTACGCCATGGTGAAGGTTGCGGCCCCACCGGAAGCGGATAGCCCTGCCTCCGAGGAGAGCTAGACAGCACCGGGCAGAACCGTGGCCTTGTCCGGTTCATACTTCGTTGTCTTCCTCGCAGTGCGATAACTTTCATCCCTAGGGGGGGCATACTAACCACAGTTGGTCGTCAGGGGTTCCCTTCTAGAAGGGGCACAGCAGTCGGGGTCTGGGCAGTCACTTTGTTCAACAGCACGGGCTATGGGAAAAGTAATCGGCATCGATTTAGGGACAACGAATAGCTGTGTTGCCGTGCTTGAAGGCGGCAAACCAGTGGTGATTACCAGCACGGAAGGGGGGCGCACGGTGCCCAGCATCGTGGGCTTTGGCAAAGGCGGTGAGCGTCTGGTGGGCCAATTGGCCAAACGCCAAGCCGTCACCAACGCCGAAAACACGGTCTACAGCATTAAACGCTTCATCGGGCGGCGCTGGGATGACACCGTGGCCGAGCGGAGTCGGGTACCCTACGTCTGCGTCAGCGGGCGCGATCAAACCGTTGACGTGGAAATTCGGGGCAAAACCTACACCCCCCAAGAGGTCTCGGCCATGATTCTGCAAAAGCTCAAGCAGGATGCCGAAGCCTACCTGGGCACCGACGTCACCCAGGCGGTGATTACCGTTCCGGCCTACTTCACCGATGCCCAGCGTCAGGCTACCAAGGACGCAGGCACCATCGCTGGCCTAGAAGTCCTGCGGATCATTAACGAGCCCACTGCTGCGGCCCTATCCTATGGCCTAGACAAACAGGATCAAGACCAGACGGTGCTCGTGTTTGACCTTGGGGGCGGCACCTTCGACGTCTCCATCCTGCAACTGGGGGATGGCGTCTTCGAGGTAAAAGCTACGGCGGGCAACAACCACCTCGGTGGCGATGACTTTGATAATTGCATTGTAGACTGGCTCCTCGAAGCCTTCCGCAACCAAGAGGGCATCGACCTCTCAGCGGATCGGATGGCTCTCCAGCGCATCCGGGAGGCGTCTGAAAAAGCCAAGATTGAGCTGTCTAACCTGGCCTCCACCTCCATCAATTTGCCCTTCATTACGGCGGATGAAACCGGGCCAAAGCACCTGGAAATGAGCCTAACGCGGTCTCACTTCGAGCAGTTGGCCGCCGATTTGGTTAAGTCTACCCTGGAGCCCGTGCAGCAAGCCCTGAAGGATGCCGGACTGGCCCCGGAGGGCATTGATCGGATTTTGCTGGTGGGTGGATCCACCCGAATGCCAGCGGTACAGCAGGCCATTAGCCAGTATTTTGGGGGGAAAGCCCCGGATCGTTCCGTCAACCCCGATGAAGCGGTGGCCCTAGGGGCGGCCATCCAGGCGGGGGTGCTGGGGGGCGAGGTCAAGGATCTGCTGCTGCTAGACGTAACACCGCTGTCCTTGGGTATCGAAACCCTGGGCGAAGTGTTCACCAAGATTATTGAGCGGAACACGACCATTCCCACCAGCAAATCCCAGACCTTCTCCACCGCCACCGACGGCCAGACCTCGGTAGAGATCCACGTGCTCCAAGGGGAGCGGGCCATGGCCAAGGACAATAAGAGCCTCGGCAAGTTCCAACTCACGGGTATCCCTCCGGCTCCCCGGGGTGTCCCTCAAATCGAAGTCTCCTTTGAGATCGACGCCGACGGCATTTTGCAGGTATCTGCCCTCGATAAAGGCACCGGACGCGCCCAGAGCATCCGCATCACCAACACCGGAGGGCTCAGCGCCAGCGAAGTGGAGCAAATGCGCCAGGATGCAGAGGTCTTTGCGGACGAAGACGAGCGGCGGCGACAGGTGGTGGAACTGGCCAACCAGGCCGACGGTCTCTTCAACAGCTACGATGCCACCCTGCGCGACCACGGGGCCGCCATGGATGACTCCACTCGCGCCAACCTGGAAGCTAAGGCCGCTCAACTGCGCCGTGCCGTCCAGAGTCCTACCATTCAACCATCGGCGCTGCAAACTTGCCTCGACGAGCTTCAGTCGGCTCTCTTTGCCATCGGCTCTAGCTTCTACAGCAGCACCAACACCTCAAGCTCTGACGACATGGGATTCTCGGACTACGAGCCCGAAGACAATGGAGGAGGCTATGGTGCTGCCGCCGATGCGGGTGACTATGACGACGACCTCGATGCCACCGTCACCGCCGACTACGAGGCCATTGATTAGCCTGCAACCGAGTCCAACCCAGACCCTAGGGCGGGTATCCCACCTAGCCAAGGCGGTCAAAGCTGCTTAATATAGTGCAGACTTGGATATGTTGCTGGAGTTGTCTAGGTAGCCCCCTATGGCCCGTGATTACTATGACCTGCTTGGTGTTTCGCGCAGTGCCGATCAAGACGAGATTAAGCGTGCCTATCGCCGCTTAGCCCGCAAATACCACCCAGACGTCAACAAAGATCCCGGCGCGGAGGAAACCTTCAAGGAAATTAACCGAGCCTACGAAGTGCTGTCTGAGCCAGAGGTACGGGCTCGCTACGACCGCTTTGGTGAGGCTGGGGTGGGCAGTGCCGCCGGGGCTGGCTACCAAGACTTTGGCGACATGGGCGGCTTTGCCGACATTTTCGAGAGCTTCTTCAGCGGGTTCTCTGGCGGTATGGGCCAAGGTGGACCACGCCGTCGTAGCCCCAGCCGAGGCGATGATTTGCGCCTTGACCTGAAGCTGGACTTTAAAGAAGCGGTCTTTGGCGGCGAGAAAGAAATCAAAATTAGCCACCTCGAAACCTGCGGCACCTGTAGCGGCAACGGAGCCAAGCCCGGTACGCGCCCCACCACCTGCGGCACCTGTAGCGGCACAGGCCAAGTGCGGCGGGCCACCCGCACCCCCTTCGGCAGCTTTACCCAAGTCTCGGCTTGCCCCACCTGTGGCGGCACGGGTGAGGTGATCGAAGACCGCTGTGATGTCTGTGGCGGCAGTGGCCAAACCCAGGAAACCAAGAAGCTGAAAATTACGGTGCCCGCTGGGGTAGACAATGGCACCCGGCTACGGGTGTCTGGGGAGGGCGACGCTGGACTGCGGGGTGGCCCATCAGGAGATTTGTACGTCTACCTGTTTGTGACGGAAGATGCCGCCTTTAAGCGGGATGGCATCAACCTTCTGTCTGACCTGCGGGTGAGCTACCTGCAAGCTATTCTGGGCTGCAAAATCCAGGTGGAGACCGTGGATGGCCCCGTGGAGATGGAAATTCCGGCAGGTACACAACCGGGCACCGTGCTAACGCTGGAGGATCGTGGTGTACCCAAGCTGGGGAACCCCGTCAGTCGGGGCAATCATTTGATTACGATTCAGGTGGATATTCCCACCCGCCTCAAGCCCGAAGAGCGGGAGCTGGTCGAAAAGCTGGCGGAAATTCGCGGTGACAAGGTCAACCGGGGCGGCATTGAAGGCTTTTTGGGGGGGTTATTTCGCGGATGAGCAGCATGGATTCCTTCCTCCAAACAACGTCTCCAGTTCCAGACTTTTCCCTGGACTTACGGGGCACTCCCTGTCCCATCAACTTTGTGCGGACTAAGCTCCAGCTTGAAAAGATGGCCCCCGGTGCCCTGCTAGAGGTGTGGCTCGACGCGGGTGAGCCTGTGGAGCAGGTGCCCGACAGCCTCCGCATGGAGGGCTATGCCATTGAAGCCCTGGAGGACTGCGGCGATTACTGCCGACTCCAGGTGCGACGATCCCAGTGAGTCGCACCATAGCCTCCCCCTCGACCGAGCCTGAAACGCCCCTCTGGGGAGTGGTGACGGCGGTGCAGGCCAACTACTATTGGGTGACGCTGGAGCAGGATGCCCACCGGGAAGTACTCCCCTGTCGGGCTTTGCTCTGCATTCGGCGGGCACGATTGAAAAAAATCGGCCAGCGGGTGATGGTGGGCGACCGGGTGCAGGTAGTAGATCCAGACTGGGAAGGGCAGCGGGGAGCCATTGCCGCCGTTGCCCCCCGCCAGACGGTGCTCGACCGACCTCCCATTGCCAATGCGGATCAGGTGCTGCTGCTGTTTGCCCTCGCCGAGCCCGATTTGGATCCCCATCAACTGAGTCGGTTTTTGGTGAAGGCGGAATCCACCGGGCTAAGCGTGTTGCTGTGCTTCAATAAGCAGGACTTAGTGACCGATCACACCCGCCGCCTCTGGCAACATCGGCTGCGCCAGTGGGGCTACGATCCGCTCCTGATTAGCCTCCATCAGGGGGAGGACTGGCTAACGCTTCAGCCTCGGCTCCAGGGCCGGGTGACGGTGGTGTCTGGCCCCTCTGGGGTGGGGAAATCTAGCCTGATTAATCGCCTTATTCCCGCCGCCCATCTCCGCACCAATGCCGTCTCTGGCAAGTTGGGGCGGGGTCGCCACACCACCCGCCATGTGGAACTCTTTCCCCTGCCCCAGGGCGGTCTACTGGCCGACACCCCCGGTTTTAACCAGCCCGACCTCACCCTACATCCTGCCGACCTAGGCTCCTGTTTCCCTGAGATTCGCCGCCGCCTCGCCCAGGATGCCTGTCAGTTTAACGACTGCCTCCATGGCGATGAGCCCGGTTGCGCCGTCGGCAACGACTGGGATCGCTACGATTTGTACAGCACCCTCGTGGCTGAGGCTGAGGCCCTGCAAGCAGCTCAAGCCAGCCGCTCCCCAGACCAAGCCCAGCTCAAACGCAAGGTGGGCGGCCTAGGCGAAATCCACCAGGAACCTATGCTTCAGGCCAAGAAATACCGCCGGGTATCCCGTCGTCGCCAGCGCCAAGCCCTCGAAGACCTCCACTACACCACCACCGACGGGGCCGACTGGGAAGACCTTGATGACGACCGCAGCGATTTAAGATGCTAGTACCTGCTCTACCGTAGCCGACGTAGCCTAATTGGGCAGGGGCGATGGAGACGGTTGCGCCAAGATCAGGCTGATCACCTGCCATGGCCTCACCGCGATGGGTTCAGGCTGATCAGGCGTTGGGGCACCGTTGATCGGCTGCTCTAGCAGGTTCGTGGTTGCCATCGGCAGATCTGCCAAAATTCCAGCTAGGGAAAACTGGGCGGCGATTCCAGCGCTTTCGTAGCCGCGCAGGATGACCTGATGGTTCTGATCCTCCGCGACCTTCAAGGCCGACAGTACCCAGGTGGTCTCCCCGACGTGCAAAAAGCTTCCCGTTTCAGGGCAGTTTTCGGCACCAGCACAGTTTTGTGTCTCAGCCAATGGTTGGCATGGCCGATTGTCCATCGCCACATCTTGAGGCGGAAACCATGGCAGCACGGGCATATTCAGATTACGCGCCTGCCGCACGGTCTTGGATTCCTGCCAGCTTCCGGCATGGGGATAGATGGCGTAGGTAAAGGTCTGCTGCCCTCGGTCGGCGGTGGGGTCGGGCCAGAGGGGCGCTTTTAGTAAGGTCAGCCGGAGTTGATTGGGGGTGGCATCAAAGCCGTGCTTATAGTCCGTAAGGATGCTCACGCCTCGACTCTGCCCCGCTTCATCCCGTTGACTCATATCCGCCCAGCGCAGGGCCGGGACTTCCCACTTCGCCCGTTCCTCCGGCCTTTGGGGATGGGTTGAGCGCTGGATGGCCCCAAAGGGAATTTCGTAGGTGGCCTGATCTGCCGATACCGTCAACGGAAATGCTGCCTTCACCAACACCTGGGTTTCCTGCCAATCCACGGTCGTCCGAATCATGAGGTGGGGCGAGGTGGCATCCAAAACGTAGTCCTGGACAAAGGTGGACTGATTAAAGGTTTTCACCACTCGAATTACCTGCCGACAGGGGCCGTTCTCCGCCCACTGCATCAATTCCAGGCAGAACCCATCGAGGGGATGATCTTGATAATCTGGGGCAATGTTCCAGGCGTCCCAATACTGTCCGGCATCCTTAAATGCCTGAAGCTGATTCCCGGTCGCGCTGAAGGTTTCTGTGCCTGTGGCTTTGTGAATCAGGCTGGCGATTTCTCCGGTTTTGGCATCCAGGGTGGCGCGGAGGTGCAGGTTTTCAAGAATCCAATTTGAGGGAGTGGGGAGTGGGGAGTGGGGAGATGGGAGGTCGGCGGTGATAGGTTTTAACCAAATGACCCGATAGCCAACGGAGGGAATCCTGGAGACCGTCACTAAGACTTTGGCCCTCACTCCCAACCCCTCTTCCGGGGAAGAGAGGGGAGCTAGCAGGGCTAGCTTGGCTGCCCCTGCCTCTTTTGCTGCCTGGAGGAGAGAAAGACTGAGGGACTGAGGGCCGCTCCACTGCGTCAGAAGTTCCTGCCCCGTGCTGTCTAGGGCTTGCCAGTGTTGGTGATCTGCCCATGCGCTTGGTAAAGGAATCTTGGCCACCTCGTCCCGTTCCCAGTTGAGGGGGTTGAACAGCACGACGGGAAGGGCTTGGGCATCGGGGGCGGTCGGTAGGGTGATGGCTTGGGCAATGGTTTCCAACCCCTTCGCGAGAATCCGCTGTCCTGTTTCCAACGCAGCTTGCCAAGTTTCGTTGGCATCGGCAAATACTTCGGGAATGGAAGATCCAGGCAAAATATCGTGAAATTGATTGAAAAGTACCTGTTTCCAGGCCGTTTCTAGCTCGGCTTTGGGATAAGGGCATTTCGTCAGGATGTGGGCGATGGTGCTCCACAGTTCTGCCTGAAAAAGAATGTCTTCGCAGCGGCGGTTGTACTGTTTTTGGTCGCCGTGGGTGGTGTAGCAGCCCCGGTGAAGTTCGAGGTAGAGTTCGTCGTTCCAGGTGGGGAGCGTGGGGGATGGGGGGATGGGGAGAGGGGAGGATGGGGGAGTTACGTCTGTGGAAGTGGTGAGCAAGGAATCTAGCAGCGGTTGGGCGTGGCCGAAGGTGAGGGTGGGAAAGAGGGGGGATTTGGCCCAGCGGCGGGTTTTGAGCAGCATATCGCGGGTGGGGCCACCGCCATGATCGCCCACGCCAGGGAGCCAGAGGGCATCCTGAAACCCGGTATTGGCCTCCCATTGGGCGGCGTATTGGGCAATTTCTGGGGCCTCGATATCCGTGCCAATGGGGGGCAGGGTAACGGCGGTGATGGGAGTACCGTCTAGCCCCTGCCAAACAAAGAGATCGTGGGGAAAGGGGTTGCTGTCATTCCAGCGTAGTTTTTGGGTGGCAAAGTAGCGGACGCCGCCCTGGGTCAGTAATTGCGGCAACTGCCAGGAAAAGCCAAAGGTATCGGGTAGCCAAGCCAGGGCGCTGACGGTGCCAAATTTTTCGGCACAGTAGCGCTGGCCGTAGAGAATTTGCCGCACTAGGGCTTCCCCACCGGGAAGGTTCAAATCGGGCTCTACCCACAGCCCCGCATCAATGGCCCAGCGTCCGGCCTGCACCTGAGTCTGCATCTCGGCAAACAGGTCGGGACGGTGTTCCTCAATCCACGCAAACAGGGCCGGGGTGGAATGGGTAAACGTCAGTTCGGGAAAGTCTTTTTGTAATTTGAGGACAGACTCGAAGGTGCGCTGGGCGGCGTCCCAGGTTTCGGCCACAGGCCACAGCCAAGCCAGATCGAGGTGAGCGTGGCCCACACAATGCACCGTGCGCTGCTTCAGCCAGGGGGTGAACGGGCTCAGCGCCTCCCGCATTTGGTTGAGGGACTGGTGAAATTGAGGCGCATCACCGACCTGATCCCAAGCAATGTTCGCCAGAGCATCTTCCAGAATGCCCAGTTTTTCCGGCGCGAACTGTTTTAGATAGGTCGTCAGTACCGCCAATTCGTCGGCCACAAAGGCGGGCTCTGGGTTGGCTTCATCCTGGGATTCAAACATCAGTTCCGACTTCACCAACGCCCCCTCATCATGGCCAGGGCTAAGGAGTTTCAGCGTCACCTCCACCGATTCGCCGGGGTTTACCGCTGCCGTCAGATCCACCCTTGTCCAGCAGTCAAAAATATCTCCCGTGTGGGCCAGTTTGCCATTAACGTAGATTTCCGCCAGCTCCGCCCACCACCGCAGCGCCAGTTTGGCCGACAAGCCCGCCAGCGGATAGCCGCCCAAATTCTCTGGCCAGGTAAACCGCTGAGACAGCTCCAACCCCCGCCGCCCTCGCTCCCAGGCAATATGCCCCCGTCCATTCACCTCCCCCGGCAACCATTCCATCCTGCCCATGCCAAGTTCGGCTGGTTTACCCTCGGTGTCCGTGGGAGAGGAAACCCCGCCCCTGCGGACATGCCAGGTCGCTTGTACCGTCTGCTGGCTGAGGCCACGGAGCTTCTCCACAGTGCGGTCAATCTGGGATGGGGTAGCTGAAGAATCGTGAGAGAGGGACATGGCTCCGGTATGATCAGGGCAGTCTTCAGTGTACGCAGAGTCGGCAACGCTATGGCTTCTTCGTCGCGCCCGTTTCAAAGCCAGACCGTGTCCCGTTTGTTGGCCGGGTACCGACAGATGGCCCACGGTGCCGAACGTTTGCTGCGTCAGGGAAAAACGGTGCTGCTGTGGGGCGTTCAGGTGATTGCGTTCCCCCTGTATGTGGCGTTTCAGGGGGTGCGCTCTGCGGCCCGCACCCTGGAAACGACAAAGCCTTGGCAACAGGTGGTGGCCTTGCTAACGGGTGAGCCAGCCGTACCGCCAACCCTGACAGCGGATGCCCCGATTCGAGCGCTGCTTTCCCTGACCCAACCCCTAACGGTGCGGGAGGCTGGGGGCTTGTATCCAGAGAATCTCCCTGAAAATGCCGTTGGCGACCTGTTGCGTCAGGCCCGTGTAGATAGCGTGATTGTGGCCGATCCGTGGTCAATAGTGCCGTTGTCAACTCCGGTGTGCGGCTTGGCGTCAGATTTGGCTACCCGTCACTTGGTGCTCGTCACGGCCAATAACGTCATTTTCAACGGCCTCACCGACCTCCAGCGAGAACACCTTCAGCGAGCCATTACCCTGCTGATGGCAGAATATGCAGGCTGGTGTCGGCGGCAGGGCCACAACCGACGGCTTCGGTCTCCCGGTCTTCCTCTACCCCAGGCAACTGAGAATCAATGGCTTCCGGTGCGCTGGGCCAACCAAGCCCTTGCCTGGATGCAGGCCAGCCCCCTCGCCCAAGTGACCAACCTATTTGGTGAAGCCCAAGCGGCACAATGGGAAAACCAGGGGGTCGTAGCTTGGTGGGAACGGGCTATGGCCAGCCCAGGGCAACCTGTCTCATCGGACTTTCCACAGCTAGGGGCGACGTCTGATTGGGGTGCGGCGTTAGCGATGAACCCTTACCCATCCATTCCGGTGCCCTACGGGGTTTCGGCCTGGGCTCCATCCCATGATTGCCGTCGCCTCGGTCATGCTGAAGCCGAGGCATTGGTGGTGGCCGGATCGTCCGCTGTGGCCACCCAACCCTGGGCGACCCGCGAGGTCGTCACCTACCTTAACGAAGATGGCACGGTAGCTAGGGCCAATTGGGCAGGGCATCGCAACGGTGATCGCTGGGCGGGCGGTTTTGACGACACCACTTCACCTACTCTGGGCTGGGGCAACACTGGGGGCGAAGGTGCTGACCTAAAGGGCTTGCCCGGAAACGATGCCATTGAGGCCCAGGTTGCCCTCGTCCACTATGTGGATCATCCCCTGGTGGTGGTGTTGCGCTGGCTCGATGCCCTACTTCACCAGGCCGAGACCTGGCTGCAACGGGCTTGGCAATGGCTGCGGGGGCGTTCAGCCTAGGGCCGATGGATCCTGGACACCGAACCTCAACCCCAAAAACGCCCATCCTAGGCTAGGCCATGGTTGCAGCCAATTCTGGGGCGAAATTTTCACTTTTGGGCCTTGCTTTGGGCGAGGGAAGATTTGGCGTATGATAGACCCAAGTTAAGTTCTGTGTGCGACTTAGGGTTGCGGCAGAGCGGTTGAGAGGCCCAATGGGATGACCTGGGGCTGTTCTAGCTGGCTGTTTGGAGACTTAAAATCATGCTGACTCTAAAAATTGTGGTTTACCTGGTTGTCACCTTCTTCGTGGCGCTGTTTGTATTTGGCTTCCTCAGCGGCGACCCCTCCCGCAACCCCGGTCGCCAAGACCTTGAGTAAGGCCATAACCTGAGGAATCGCAAGGGCTCACGGGGTGTCGGCAGTCGATCCCTCGATGGTCTTGAGGTTTCTGAGGCGCTGATGGGGTAGAAGGAACTCTCGATTGGGTTAACCTATCTCATAGCTTAGAGCCCGCTTGTCGGGCTTTGTTTTTGCGGTGGTTTCCTAGCCCATGCCCCTACCCCTGATTCCGTTGGATTTGCCTCCCATGGCTGGATCCCAGGCCACAGATCCCCCGGCCCTTGTCTCAACGATGTGGGTAGATCAATCCGTTGAGGAGTATGCCCTAGGGATAGACGATGCTATCGCCGAGAGCCTTGAGGTGAGCCCATCTGAATCTGAACGGCCTGAGTCCGGTAGCCCTGAACCGGATGATCCTGAACCTGGCCGTCCTGAGTCCGATAGTCCTGAGCCTGAGAATCCTGAGTTCGGTAGTCCTGAACCTGAGAATCCTGAGTCCGATAGTCCTGAGCCTGAGAATCCTGAGTTCGGTAGTTCTGAACCTGGGAATCCTGAGTCTGATAGTCCTGAGTCTGATAGTCCTGAGTCTGGTGATGGTTTAGATGATCCAGAGGCAGAAGATTCTGATCGGCCACTGCCAGCAGATATCCCTTTCGTCCGTATTTTGGCGGATCAGCAGGCCCTCGATGTGCCGCGCCAGGTGGTAACAGCTAATGGCAATGTGCTGGTGCAGTTTGGGGCCGATCAAATTGCGGCGGAACGAATTTGGATCAACCTCAATAACCGCTACCTGCGAGCGGAGGGGGATGTTTTTTTAAGCCGCAACCGCCAGGTGGTTGAGGGAGATACCGCCACCTACAATTTGCTGCAAGGGGCTGGAAGCCTGACCCAAGCGCGAGGTTCCCTCGAAATTGCGACCCTGGCCGACGACTTCTCAACTGCCTTTCCCAACGATCTATCCACTGACTCAGCGAATCCCATAGAAGATCGGATACAGGGGCAGGGGTCAATTTCCCAAGTCACCAGCCCAGGTGGGATTTCCTTTTCCCTCAATCCGGCAACAACGATGTTTGGGGCCGAGCGCCCTGGCACCGGGCGAATCCGCTTTGAAGCCAGCCAGCTTTCCTTTGATGCCGATGGCTGGTACGGCGAAAACCTCCGTCTCACCAATGATCCCTTTTCGCCCCCAGAACTGGAACTGCGCGGCAATCGGGTCAGCTTTGCCCCCCGCTCCGACAATGAAGACGAGCTGTGCATTGAGAACCCTAGGCTCGTCTTTGACCAACGGCTTAGCCTGCCCCTGGTGCGCCCCTGCTACCAGTTCCAGAATGGCGAATTGCCCGCTAATTTCCTCAATCCCCTGTTGATTAACCTGGGCTACGACAACCGAGATCGAGATGGTCTGTTTATAGATCGAGAGTTCCCCGCCCTGGAGGTAGGGAGATTTCAGGTGTCGGTTGCGCCTCAGTTCTACCTTTCTCGCTGGCTAGGCGAGTCGGGTGGCAATCTGCTAGACCCAGCCAATGTGGGGCTAGTCACTAGGGCTAGGGGCAATCTGGGGCCACGCACCACGGCCTTGGGTTTGGTTAGCCTGTCAGGACTAGACCTGGATAACTTTACTAGCCGCGTTCGGGCCAACCTGCGGGTACAGCAGTTGGTGGGCACCCATCGGCTAAGTGCCGAATATACCTACCGGGATCGGCTGTTTAATGGATCCTTGGGCTTTCAGAACGTGCAGTCTAGCATGGGGCTGCTGCTCGAATCTCCGGTCATCCCCTTGGGAGATACGGGCTTCAATCTGAGCTACCAACTTTCGGGGCAGTATGTCACCGCCAATACCGACCGCCAAGACTTGCTCGGCCCCGGTACCGCTGTGGGGCTTACCAGCCTGTTCCGTGCCCAGGGTGCGGTGGATCTCAGTCGCCGCTTTCTTCTGTGGCAAGGCCAAGCCAAACCCAGTACCGCCACCGAGGGATTGCGCTTTTCCCCACGCCCCCTCGTCCCCTCCCTCGCCCTAACCGCTGGGCTGAGGGGCGTTGCTACCTACTACAGCAGCAACAATGCCCAGGAGTCTTTAGACGCCAGGGTGCGGCTGCTGGGGCAAGTGGGCCACCTGTCGCGCAACTATTTCGACTACACCCAATTCAATCTGGGCTTTGCCCAAGGCTTCATTGGCGGCGATGACTCACCCTTTCTCTTTGACCGCCAGGTAGACCGCAGCATTCTGTCGGGGGGCATTGTCCAGCAGATCTATGGGCCGATTCTTATGGGGTTTCAAACTGCCTTCAACCTCAGCACAGGCCGAGAAATTGACACCAGCTTCAGCTTAGAATATCGGCGGCGCACCTACGGTTTGACCCTTCGATACAGCCCCACTCGCGAAACCGGATTCCTAGGTTTCCGCCTCAGCCAGTTTGATTGGGTGGGGCAGACCGATCCCTTCGACAGCACCACCCCTACTGCCGATCCCCAGGTTCAGTAGTTCCTGCTCAGACAAGCGGCCTCAACGCCAGATGCCGCCGAGCCTCAGTGGGAGATGCGGGAGAGCCGACCCGGCAGCCCCCTCGACCGAGATCGCACTAGGGATGGATCTAGGTAGGTGACGGCTTCTGCGTAGGGACGCACCCGCTGCTGGGTGGTGAACACATTGACCTGATAGACCATTTGGTTGTCCCAATCGAGGGCCGTCAGCCAACCACTGCGGGGATGGTAAACGCCTGTGTCAATGTCTAGCCACCCCTTACCTTCCACCACCTGCCCCGGTGCAATGGAGGGAAAGGTGAACGTGATAGTGTGCCCGGTGATGATGAGCTTATTGGGAAAGTAGGGCTGCGGACTGCGATGGAAAACCTCTCGAATCCAACACATATCGTGGGGGGTTTGCTGGCTGAGGGGAAGGGCCGGATTAACCCCGGCATGGACGAGCCAGAGATTGCCCAAGTCCAGGTAGGAGGGCAGCTTACGGATCCAGTCGAGGTGCTCCTCCAGCAGGTGGGGGTGGGCTTCGTAGCTGTTGAGGGTAGCTTGACCGCCACTGTAAAGCCAGCCCTCTAGGGCGGAGAGTCGGGTGCCGTCCTCCTCACCGCTACCCATGGCGTCTATGAGGAGCTGTTCGTGGTTGCCTCGCACACATCCAGCGGCGTGGTGCCGCACAAACTCCACGACCTCTGCACTGCGCGGCCCCCGGTCAATTAAATCGCCAACAAAATAAACCTGGTCGGCGGCGGTGGGCGCAATTAACCGCCATAGAACTTGCAGACCGCCGTAGTGGCCGTGAATATCGCCAATAATGAGTTGTCGGGGCATACTATCGTTGACAGGAAGGGAGAGCCGACGCCGTCGGTTGCTACGCCCAAAGGCGGCTTGGCCAACCCAGGTTAATCCTCAACTTAATCGGTGATGGATGTAGCGGGGCAGATTCAAACCTTTCCTTTAGAATACGGTAATTTTACTGAAATTGAGCAGAGCAGGCTAACCCTAATTCTGCTCTTGCACCGATTCTATCCTGGTGGTGAGTGGCTTGCTTTCCCAGGTTTTTACAAATAACCGTAACGTTTAGCGTTTTCTCCGCCATAATGGGGGCTACCTTACACAGGCCTCCACTGCGTCCCCTGGTTTGCCCATGCACGCTCCGCTTCAGCCCCCTTCCCGTCGCCCCTCGCCCCGCCGATCCCCGCGCCCGCCCCAGCGCCGCCGCCGCCCGTCTCCCCTCGCCCGACGACTGGCCCGCCACACCCCCATCTTTGAACTCAGCGCCCGCCTAGCGGTAAACGGCGTGTTAACGGTGGCCTCTCTCACCGCCCTCAGCCAACTGGTGCCCTACATCCAAGCCCAGGCGGATCGCCTAGAGCAGGTAAACCAAGCGGTGGAGGCGGCCAGATTGTCCCATGGCCGCCTCAAGGCCGAGTTTGATCGCTACTTTGACCCCACCCAGGCCAGTCGTCTAATCCAAGAATACAGCGGCTACAAGCCTCCCCAAGAGCGGCAAATTGTCTGGACAGAAGCGCCCCGTCGCTAGCTGGATCTGGCCCAGATCGGCGAAGACTTAACCCCAGCTTAAGGTGTTGTTAGGTCGGCGGGGTTAGGCTGGAGAGGGGCGTAGATCTCTGGCTGGGCAAGGACGTTGGGTCTGCCTACGGTCTGGATTCATTTCGAGTACACTGTATCTGCCAGGGGCTACCTCCATACAACCTGGAAGGAGATACAGCAGGAATGACGGCACAGCGCGTTTTAATTATTGGGGCAGGCGGCGTGGGCAATGTGGTGGCCCACAAATGTATACAGAATGAGGCGGTGTTCTCGGAGGTGCTATTGGCCACCCGCACCAAGGCCAAGGCTGACGCCATTGCCGCCCGGATTAACTCGCCCCGCCTGTCTACCGCCCAGGTGGATGCCGACAACGTGGCCGAAACCGTTGAGCTGATTCGCGCCTTTAAGCCCGCCATTTTGATTAACGTGGCCCTGCCCTACCAAGATTTGCACCTGATGGATGCCTGCCTAGAGGCGGGCGTTCACTACCTCGACACCGCCAACTACGAACCCCCCGACGTGGCCAAGTTTGAATATAGCTGGCAGTGGGCCTACCAAGACCGCTTCAAGGAGCGGGGCCTCACCGCTGTGCTGGGCTGCGGGTTTGATCCGGGGGTAACGGGCGTGTTCACCGCCTACGCCGCCAAGCACCACTTCGACGAAATGCACACCCTCGACATTGTGGACTGCAACGCAGGCGACCACGGCAAAGCCTTTGCCACCAACTTCAACCCCGAAATCAACATTCGCGAAATCACCCAGCGGGGCCGCTACTGGGAAAATGGCCAGTGGCACGAAACCGATCCCCTCTCGGTGCATCGCCCGGTCAACTATCCCGACGTTGGCCCCCGCGAATCCTACCTGCTCTTCCACGAAGAACTGGAATCGCTGGTCAAAAACTTCCCCAGCCTGCGCCGCGCCCGGTTTTGGATGACCTTCTCCGAAAATTACCTCACCCACCTGCGGGTGCTAGAAAACGTCGGCATGACCCGGATTGATCCCGTCCTCTACGAAGGCCAAGAAATCGTGCCGCTCCAGTTCCTCAAGGCCGTGTTGCCCGAACCTGCTTCATTGGGCGAAGGCTATTCGGGCCAAACCTCCATCGGTTGTCAAATTCGCGGCCTCAAGGACGGCCAAGAGCGCACCTATTTCATCTACAACAACTGCCACCACGCCGCTTGCTACCAAGAAACCGGAGCCCAGGGCGTGTCCTACACCACGGGCGTTCCGGCCATGCTGGGAGCGGCCATGGTGCTCACCGGAAAGTGGAGTGGTGCCGGGGTGTGGAATGTGGAGCAGTTCGATCCCGATCCCTTCCTGGCCCAGCTTGGCGAATTTGGCCTACCCTGGGTAGAACAGGTGGGATATCCCATCGAGTTTGAGGCCGCTTAGGCAGTTAGGGCTAAGGCCGTGGCTCCTGGGGCTCAAGCTCAGGTCATTATCTTCCCTACCCCAGGGGGGATGACGGCCTGCATAAATCACCAACTGGAACACAGCCATGAAACCCCTGCTCACCCTTGCGCTAACCCTAGCCGCCCTACCCGTGATGGCGGCTTCGGCCTGGGCCGCTGAAGAAGTGCTGCTCACCTATCGGGGTTTTGGCCGCACGGTGCCTATCTCAGAATTAGAAACCCTGGCCGAAACCGGGGAAGCTCCCGGCACTCTGGGAGGGCTGCTCCGACAAGTCGGGCAAAATCCCCAGGAATTGCAGCAGGTGATCACCCGCCCCATTGCTGTGGATGGGTTGACGCTGGATCGGGTGCTCAACAGCTTTGTGGGGGAGTGGATGCTGGATCAGGTAGGAGTGGCCATTCGCCCCCCGGCTGGAGACGCTGGGCGGCAAGCACTGCGTTCGGCCCTGGTGCTGTCGGCCTTGGATGACAACGAAATCACCCTGCTGGAGGTGCTCCAAAACTATCCCACCCAAACCGTTGTGGTGGATGGGGTGCAAATCCAAGCCGCCTACAATCGCCTCGCCACTTTCCTACGGCCCCTCTCCCGCATCCTGCGCTAGCTTGCCCCGGCTCTAGCACCAACGCTCAACTCGGCCAAATCCTCTGCGCCGATCCGGCTCAACCAAACCGGGCGCTAGGTGGCCCACTGCGTCACCACCTGGTTAAACGTGTCGGGATCTTCGTCGTAGAGACAGTGACCCACATCGGGCAAAAACTGAAGCTGAATTTGAGGGCTGAGATCCGCTAAACCGTCCGCCAACCGGGAAGGAATCACCCGATCCTGCTGACCCCACAAAATCAGCGTGGGCTGGGTGAGGTTAGCCAGCATGCCCTTCACCGAGGGGCTAAAGCCAGGGTCGCTGCGGGCATTCACCAAATAGCACAGGGTACGGGCCGCGCCCCGCTGTTGGGGCGGCAGGGCAAAGGTGTCGATCAGTTCCTCGTCTACCTTTTCTGGGTGGATGTAAATGCCGCGCAAGGCCCGTTCTAAAAATTTCCGTCGCCGCACCACCCGGAACAGGGGGCGCAGCAATAACGGGGACGCCACCAGGCTCTCCACCGTGCGGGCCAAATCCGCCACCCAGTCCGCCACCAAATCTTCACGGGAGGCCGGGGTGGGCACCGTAACCATCAACAACTGCCGTACCCAATCAGGGTGACGGCGAGCCATCGTCAACGCCACCAACGCCCCCAGAGAATGCCCCACCAAGTTGACGGGCTGGCCGATCACCTGTTGGATGAAATCCGCCCCCTGCTCGGCCCACAGGGTTGCCCCGTAGTTTGCCGCCGCCTTTTCGGCATCGCCAAAACCCAGTAGGTCAATAGCATAGACCGGAGCCACCGCACTCAACACGGGCAGGTTATGTCGCCACTGGTTGAGGTTCGCCCCAAAGCCATGAATCAACAAAATCGGTGCCTTGGCGCAACGCTTCGCATCTAACGAACCCTCTGAGTCCCCCGACGGGCCAGGATGAAACCAATAGCGCACCCGCCAGCCCCGCCAATGCCAAATCCGCTGATGGCCCGCCTCCGCCAACGCCCCCGGACGCGCTCCTAAAAATACTGATTCCGTTACCGATTTCGTCATGGATTGTGTCATCAATTGCGGTCTACTATCCCTGGCCATTGCCCATCTGCCCTGCATGACGGGTTGATCATTCCCATCAACAGCCCTATCAGCAGCTTAGCAAGCTCAAGCGAAGGAAAATCAGCCCAGATCAGGTTATGCCCGTGCTCTCGATTGCTTGGCCCTCATCCCTAGAGAATTGCTCACGATCAAGGGAGTCCCCAAATCGCTCAAAGCCCCTCTCCTAAGCTTGGGAGAGGGGTTTGGGGAGAGGGCAACTCCGAAGGCTATGCAGAGAACCCGGTTTAGGTCATGCTAGATACCGATATTGGGTAGACAACCGAAGGAGAGAACCCCATGGCAGCAGAAATGGATCCTGTGAAGTTGATGAAGCAGGAAGTGGGACGGCAGGCGGCGGCGCGGGTGCAGTCCAATACTGTGGTGGGTCTGGGTACGGGGTCTACCACGGCCTTTGCGATTCAGTTCATTGGCGAGCGGCTGGCCAAGGGCGAAATCAGCAATATTAAAGGGGTGCCCACCTCCTTCCAGGCGTCGGTGCTGGCCAAGCAGTACGGCATTCCCCTCACCACCCTGGACGAAATCGACGGCATCGACATCGCCATTGATGGGGCTGACGAAGTAGACCCGACCATGAACCTGGTGAAGGGCGGCGGCGCAGCTCACACCCGCGAAAAGATTGTGGATGGGCTGGCTAAGGAATTCATCGTGGTGGTGGATAGCTCCAAACTGGTGGACAAACTCGGCACCACCTTTGCTCTGCCCGTGGAGGTGCTGCCCCTGGCCGTTACCCCCGTCAGCAAAGCCCTAGAAGCCCTCGGCGGCAAACCCGAACTGCGGATGGGCATCAAAAAAGATGGCCCCGTCATCACCGACCAGGGCAACATGATTTTGGATGTCAAGTTCACCGCCATCGACGACCCCGCTGGCCTGGAAAAAACCATCAACAACATCCCTGGCGTGTTGGATAACGGCCTGTTCGTCGGCCTCGCCACCGAAGTTCTCATCGGCGAAGTGAAAGACGGCCAAGCCAGCGTCCGCAAGCTGTAGCCCCGATCTAAATTCCAACCGTAGGGGCGGGGTCTCCCCGTCCCCAACCCTTCGGCTCCTCACCCAGGAAATCTACTAGGATTGAGGAGATTTCCCCCAGCCACCACCCAGGTCAACGCCATGTGGGACGACCGCTACAACCGACCGGACTACTTCTACGGCAAACAGCCCAACGACTTTGTGCGTCAGGTTTGCCCGCAAATCCCCAGGGGCAAAATCCTCTGTTTGGCCGAGGGCGAGGGGCGCAATGCAGTGTATCTGGCCCAGCAAGGCTATCGGGTCACTGCGGTGGATGCCTCGGAAGTCGGTATTGCCAAGGCCCAACGGCTGGCGGCAGAACATGGCGTCCCGCTGCAAACCCTCGTGGCCGACCTGGCGGAGTTTGAAATTCAGCCCCAAAGTTGGGACGGCATTGTTTCCATCTTTTGCCATCTGCCCCCGCCCCTACGCGCTCAGATACATCAACGAGTGGTAGAAGGGCTGCGGCCCGGTGGGGTATTCGTGCTAGAAGCCTACACCCCGGCCCAGCTCACCTTCAAAACCGGAGGGCCACCCACCGCCGACCTGATGATGGACTGGCCCACCCTTCAGCAAGAACTAGCGGGGCTGACCTTCAAAATTGGCCAAGAACTGGAGCGGGACATCCACGAAGGCATTGGCCACCGGGGCCGTAGTGCGGTGGTACAGGTCTTGGCGGTGAAGCCCTAGACTGGGGAGGGAGCCTTGTTTCCCCCTACGTTTCTGAATGATGGGCCGTGCCCGTCCTACGCTGCCATGTCTCTTTCCCTGCCGACCGATCCTGCCTCCAGCCCTGCTTCTCAGACGGGATTGATCCCTGACAACATCCCTACGCCAGAGCGTTCTGAAATCCCTCTGAAACGCCCGGAATTGCTGGCTCCGGCGGGGCAGTGGGATTGCGCTAAGGCGGCGGTGGAAAATGGGGCCGATGCCATTTACTTTGGCCTAGATCGGTTTAATGCGCGGATGCGGGCCGAAAACTTTACCGAGGCCGATCTGCCCGATTTGATGGCCTTTTTGCACCGTCGCGGTGTGAAGGGCTATGTGACCCTCAATACCCTGGTGTTTCCGGCGGAACTGGCGGAGGCGGAGCAGTACCTCAAAACCATCATCGCCGCCGGGGTGGATGCGGTGATTGTGCAGGATGTGGGCCTCTGTCGGCTGATTCGACACCTGTCACCGGATTTTCCCATCCATGCCTCTACCCAGATGACCGTGACCAGTGCGGCGGGGGTGGCCTTTGCGAAGGAATTGGGCTGTCAACTGGTGGTGCTGGCGCGGGAATGCTCCATCAAAGACATCCAAAGCATTCAGGATCACCTGCGGGATCAGGCCATCGCTATGCCCCTGGAAGTGTTTGTTCACGGGGCGCTGTGTGTGGCCTATTCCGGCCAGTGTTTGACGAGCGAAGCCCTGGGCGGACGGTCGGCGAACCGGGGGGAATGTGCCCAAGCCTGCCGCATGGCCTACGACCTGGTTGCCGATGGCGAAACGGTGGATTTGGGCGACCGTCAATACCTGCTCAGTCCCCAGGATTTGTCGGGGTTGGACGTGCTGCCTGCCCTGGGCGAAGTGGGGGTTCACTGCCTCAAAATTGAGGGTCGCCTGAAAACGCCGGAATATGTGGCCAACGTCACCCGCATTTACCGTCGCGCCATTGATGCGGCGTTTTCTAGCATCACTAACGAATTCCAGCAAGGGAGTATTCAGCTAGATCGGGGGCAAGAGACTGAGGGACGAGCGGCCAAGGCTGGGGATCCCCCTAAATCCCCCTTGGTAAGGGGGACTTTGAATCAGCCTCATTCCCCCCTTACTAAGGGGGGCAGGGGGGATCTTGCGCAGGCTGATGCGGAGGATCGCTATCAGTTGGAAATGGCCTTTTCCCGTGGGCTGTATACGGGCTGGTTTGAAGGTATTGATAACCAGGCGCTCGTTCACGGACGGTTTGGCAAAAAGCGGGGGGTGTACCTCGGTCGGGTCAGCCGCATTGCTGGGGGGCGAGTGTTTCTAACGCCCGAAGCGCCTCTAAAAGCCGGGGATGGCGTGGTGTTTGACCAAGGCAAGCCCGCCGCCCAGGAGGAAGGGGGCCGCATTTACCAGGTCATCCCTAAGGGCGAGGAGGTGGCCCTAGAATTTGGCCGACAGGCGGTGAATTTCAACCGCATTCGGGTGGGAGATTGGCTCTGGAAGACCAGCGACCCTGCCCTAGACAAGGAACTGCGCCAAACCTACGCCGGAGATACCCCCAAATTTCAGCGCCCCATTGCCGTGACCGTTCAAGGGGAAGTGGATCACCCCTTGGTGTTGACCGCCCAGGATGAGGTCGGCCACATCGCCCAGGTGGAGTCTGCCATGCCATTGGTCGCTGCCGAAACCAATCCCCTCACCACGGAACGATTGGAACAACAGTTGGGCCGACTGGGCAACACTCCTTTCCGCCTAGGTTCCCTCGACAATCGACTTAGCGGCTCCGTCATGCTGCCCGTCAGCGAACTCAACCGCCTCCGCCGCGCCATCGTCGAAACCCTGGATGCCCAACGCGCCCAACCCCGCCGCTGGCAACTTTCGCCCCAAGCCAAGCTCACGGACTTACTCCCGACTCCCGATGCGTTGGGGACGGGGGAACCCCGCCCCTACCCGACTCCCGACTCCCGACTCCCGATTCCCGATTCCCCAACCCTCACCGTCCTCGTCCGCACCCAGGCTCAACTCGAAGCCGTCCTAGAGTCCGGCATTGACACCATCTACTGCGAATGGGAAAACCCCGCCACCTATCGCGCCACAGTGCAGTGGTTCCGGGCCAATCGTCGCCACAAAAACCAAACCCTGTGGGTGGCTCCGCCGCGCATCACCAAGCCCCGCGAAACCTACATTTTGGAGCAGGTGAAACGCTCGGAGGCCGATGGTTATCTGGTGCGAAATTACGATCACCTGGCCTACTTTGCCGATCAGCGCTGCGTTGGGGATTTTTCCCTCAACGTGGCCAACGCCCTCACGGCGGATTACTTCATCCAGCGCTACGGCATGGAACGGGTGACGGCCTCCTACGACCTCAACGCCGACCAACTGGGGGATTTGCTGCAATCGGCCCCGCCCCAGTGGTTTGAGATCACCCTGCATCAGCACATGCCGATGTTCCACATGGAGCACTGCGTGTTCTGTGCCTTTTTGTCTGACGGCAAGGATTTTCGGGACTGTGGCCGTCCCTGCGAAAGCCATGGGGTGAAACTGCGGGATCGGGTGGGCACCGAGCACATCCTCCAGGCCGATGCCGGATGCCGCAATACCCTGTTCAACGGCGTGGCCCAAACCGGGGCAGAATACGCCCAGCGGTTGATTTCCCTGGGGGCGCACACCCTGCGGCTAGAATTTCTCAACGAAACCCCGGCCCAGGTCAGCCGTACCATTCAGCAATATCAGCAGCTTTTGGACGGCCACATCACAGGCACCCAACTCTGGCGCAGCCTGAAGCTGGAAAGCAAGCTGGGCGTCACCCGTGGGCCAATGGATTCCGGCTCTTCCCCTAGCCGCAAGGGGGGCAAAAGCGGTCGTTAGGTGGGAATCGCGATGCCCTGCCCCTAGGGCGTGAGATATGAGGTCATGGGGTGGTGAAGGGGCAGAATCTGGGGTAATGCTAGCCAAATCCCGCCATCCCTGGCCGCCATCCATTAAAATAACTTCGTTTAGATTCATTAACCATCACCGAGTTCAGTGAGGTCGCGTGGCAAACTTAGCGCCTATCCAGGTTGAGCAACTGCAACGCATCGGGGATTATCTCCGCCAAGTGCGGCAAGAGCAAGGACTGTCCCTAGACATCCTGGCTAACCAAATCTTCATTCGCCCCGCCCTGCTGCAAGCCCTGGAAACTGGGCGCGAGGATCAACTCCCAGAGCCCGTCTTTATCCAGGGCTTCATCCGTCGCTATGCCGAGGCGCTAGGGCTAGATGGCAAGGCCATTTCCCAGGAATTTGTGGTGACGCCGCCGCCCATGATGACGGACTCCAGTGCGGCCACTCCGGCGATGAGCTATGGTGTTGCGGCCCCTGCTCCGGTGGCCAAACCTGCGCCCCAGCCTCAGTCCACTCCGGCTCCCACGGTAGTGCAAACGCCCGCCCCCGCAACCGTCGAAAAGCCTGTTGTGGCCCCTGAGCCCATTCCTGCCCCTACCCCGATTCCTGCCCCTGAGCCTGTCCCCTCGGCAGCGTCCATGGCGGCGGCTTCCCAACCTGCTAAGGCTCCGACCTCCACGGTGCAAAACGCGCCTCTATCTACTTCCCTGCCACCGATGGCCCCGCTGCCGGATCGACGGGGCGGCTTTCCCCTCTGGCTGCTGATGGTGGGAGCCATTTTGCTGATTGGTGGCGGCATTGGCATGGTGTTGGGCCGAGGCCAAGCCCCCCAAACCGCTGAAGCGCCCACCGAGGAAGTCACGCCAGCGGAACCCGAAACCCCCGTGATTCCTGAGCCTGAACCTGAGCCTGAACCCGTGGCCCTAGAGGCTCCCATTGTGGTGGCGGTTCAACTCACTGAGCGCTCCTGGTTGAGTGTGGTGGCCGATGGTCGCACGGTCTACGAAGGCACCTCCGAGAGTGGCTATGAGGAAACCTGGACGGCCCAAAATTCCCTGGTCTTTACCACAGGCAATGCGGGCGGCGTGTCCTTCTCCTTTAACGGCGAGGATCCGGTGGTGCTGGGCAACTCTGGGGCGGTGCGTACCCTGCGGCTTAACCCCAATTCCAACGCCGCCGAACTCGCTACCCCCTAGGGAAAAATCGCTGTCTAGCAGGGTTGCCCTGGTCTAGCACTCCCCTAGGTTCCTTGGAACATCCCGCTACAATAAAAAGCACCAAAGAAGCACAGAACGCACCGTAACCGCCCCTTTCTCCCTGGGACATTGCCGCCGCCATGACGCCGCCCACCGATCTTGACACCGCCATTCCCCAGCAAAGCCGCCTCAACGGGGCCACTGCTGAGGCTGACCTGGACGAAGCGCCCTACGATGTGGAAATGTCGCTGTTCGACCATTTGGAAGAACTGCGGATGCGGATTTTCTACTCGCTGATTGCGGTGCTGGTGGGCATTGTGGCTTGTTTCTGGCAGGTCAACCGCATCGTTAGCTTGCTGGAAATTCCTGCCCAGGGGGTTAAGTTTCTCCAGTTGTCGCCGGGGGAATATTTCTTCGTCTCCCTCAAGGTGGCGGGCTACAGCGGCCTAGTTATCGCCAGTCCCTTCATCCTCTACCAAGTGGTGATGTTTGTGCTGCCCGGTCTCACCCGTCGGGAACGCCGCCTTGTGGGGCCGATGGTGCTGGGTTCTAGCGTCCTGTTCTTTGCGGGATTGTTCTTCGCCTACTTCGCCCTCATTCCCGCCGCCCTCAACTTTTTCATCAGCTACGGGGCCGACGTGGTGGAGCAGCTATGGTCCATCGACCGCTATTTTGAATTTGTGCTGCTGCTGCTGTTTAGTACGGGGCTGGCGTTTCAAATTCCCGTTTTGCAACTGCTGCTGGGGCTGTTGGGCATTGTCAACTCGAAGCAAATGCTCTCTGGCTGGCGCTACGTACTGCTGGGGGCCGCTGTGCTGGGGGCCGTGCTCACGCCATCGACCGACCCCGTTACCCAAAGTTTGCTAGGCGGGGCCGTGCTGTTCCTCTACTTTGGCGGCATTTTCCTGGTCAAGGCCATTGGCCGCTAGGGACACCCTGCGATGCTACAGCGACCGATACCTCAGCGACCGATGCAACTCGCTCAGCAACCGTTCCTAGACCTGCTGGGGTAACGTCAGCCATGATGCCAGCTACGCCCCTTACCACCGACCTCGTGCTTCTGGGCGGCGGCCATAGCCACGCCCTAGTCTTGCGAAAGTGGGGCATGAATCCCCTCCCCGGCGTGCGGCTGACCCTGATTACCGACCTGGTAGACACCCCCTATTCCGGGATGCTGCCCAGCCATGTGGCCGGAGTGTATGACTTCGATGAAGCCCACATCGACCTGCGCCCCCTCACCCGGTTCGCGAACTGCCGCCTGGTGATGGATCGAGCCGTGGGGCTGGATTTGGCCAATCAGCGGGTGCTTTGCGCCCACCATCCCCCCATCGCCTTTGATGTGCTGTCCATCAACACAGGCAGCACCCCCGCCACCTTCACCGTCCCCGGTGCTTCAGACTACGCCATCCCCGCCAAACCTGTTCCCAAACTCCTCCACCAGTGGCAGGACTTTTTAGCGGAAATCCAGGCCCAGCCCGATCAGCCGCGCACCATTGCCATTGTCGGCGGCGGCGTAGGCGGCGTAGAACTCACCCTGAACATGGAGGCTCGGCTAACGACATTTCTGGAAAGCTTGTTGCCTGATTCCCTAGATGGCCCTCACCCTAAATCCCTCTCCCCCAGGGAGAGGGACTTTGACGATCCTTCCGACTCTCGACTCCCGACTCCCGACTCCCCTGATCTCCCACTCCCTAAATCCCTCTTCCCACAGGAAAAGGACGTTGAAAACTCTAGCTCCCCCTCTCCCCGTGGGAGAGGGGGCCGGGGGGTGAGGGCCACCCTTCACCTCTTCCATCGCGGATCTGAACTGGCGGAGGGCCGCAACCGCTGGACAAGACGCCGCATTCTGCAAATCTGCCAGGAGCGGGGCATTGAGGTACATCTGAAGGATGCCGTGACGGCCATCACCCTGGATGAGGCGACAGGACAAAGCATTGTCCACAGCGAGTCTGGATTAGCGGTGGGGTGTGATCGCGTTTTTTGGGTGACGAATGCCGCCGCCCCTAGCTGGCTCCAGGATTCCGGTCTGTCCCTAGACACTCAGGGCTTTATTCAAGTGGGCGACACCCTGCAAACCCTGTCCCATCCCAACATCTTTGCCGCTGGGGATGTGGCCACCATGGTCAACCATCCCCGCCCCAAGGCAGGCGTGTTTGCCGTGCGCCAAGGCCAGCCGCTCTACGAGAACCTGCGCCGATTCTTGCAAGGCCAACCCCTCCAACCCTTTCGGCCCCAGCAGAAATTTCTGAACCTCATCGACGTGGGCTATGGCAACACCATTGCCGCCCGTGGCCCTCTTGCCTGGGAATCTCCCCTCTGCCGCCGCTGGAAAGACCACATCGACCGCAAATTCATGGCCCTGTTCACCGACTTCCCGGCCATGACCTCCCCTCCCCAATCCCCCCCACTCCCGACGCCCCACTTCCGACTCCCGACGCCCCACTCCCCACTCCCGACTCCCCACTCCCCACTCCCCTGCTCCGGCTGCGGCTCCAAAATTGGCAGCACCGTCCTCTCCCAGGCTATCCGTCGTGTCCGACTGGATTTTCCTCACCTTGCCACCGCCCCAGAAGACCTGCTGATTGGCCTAGAATCCCCCGACGATGCTGCCGTGATGGCCGTCCCCCCCGGTCGGGTGATGGTGCACACGGTGGATTACTTCCCGGCGTTGGTGGACGATCCCTTCGTCTTTGCCCAAATTGCCCTCAAGCATGGCCTCAGCGACCTCGATGCCATGGGAGCCCAGCCCCACAGCGTACTAGCTATGGTGCAACTGCCCTATGCCACGCCGAAGCTCCAGACGGAAACCCTTTATCACCTGCTGTCCGGCATTTACACAGGGTTAGAGGTTACAGGCACCCCCCTCGTTGGTGGCCATACGATAGAAGGCCCAAACCTAGCCCTGGGCTTTGCCTGCAACGGGGTCGCGGATCCCGATCACCTCCTCCGCAAGGGCGGGATGGAGGCGGGCAATCGGCTGATTCTGACCCAAGCCCTGGGCACGGGCACCCTGTTTGCAGCGGACATGCAGAAACGGGCCAAGGGTCGCTGGATTGAGGCGGCAATTGAGGCCATGATCACCCCCAATCGCGCCGCCGCCGAGATTTTTCGGCAGCACCAAGCCACCGCTTGTACGGACGTGACGGGGTTTGGCCTAGCGGGGCATCTGCTGGAGATGGTCAATGCCTCAGCGGTTAGCACCACCGTTGATCTCGATGCCCTGCCCCTGTTGCCCGGTGCCCACGAAACCCTCGCCCAGGGAATCGTCAGTTCCCTACAAGCCCAGAATCTACAGGCCGCTCAGTCCATCGCCCACGCCGCCGACTACGCCCGCCACCCCTCCTATCCCCTGCTGTTTGATCCCCAAACCGCTGGAGGCTTGCTCGCCGCCGTACCCGCCGACCAAGCTAACGCCTGCCTAGAGCAGTTGCATCAGCAGGGCTACCCCGCCGCCGCCATCATTGGCACAGTGCATCCCCTAGACCAGACCAAAACGCCCCTCAGACTGACGTTCCATCAGCGTTAGGGGATGCATCAGCACACCTCAGTTTGGGGGGATTGGTACTCAGGGGCGAGGTGGCAGGGAACTGAGGCTAGGCAATGGCGGCGATTTTGATCACATCGGGATAGCCTGGATTACCGTGGATGACCACCTGGCGCTGGTTGGAGTGGAGGTGGCGAACGAGGGCGTAGATGGTTTCAATGTCATCGGGATAACCAGCGTTTTCAGCCAGTTCCTTCAGGCTGAGGGGGGTCTCGCTTTGGCGCAGGGTGTCCACAATAGCCGTCTGCACTTTTAATACCTCAGCGGCGGCTTTTTTCCCGGCCTCTACCCCCGGCTGGTGGTAGGCGTTGATATTCACCAGGGAGGCATAGAGCCCCACGGCCCGCTCGTAGAGAGCGATGAGTGCCCCGACGGTGTGGGCATTCACTTCGGGAATGGTGATGGTGATGGATTCGCGGGCGTTGTCGTAGAGGGCTTTGCGGGTGCCCTGCAAAAAGCCAAACAGATAATCGCCGGAGGTGATGCCCGGTTCTAGCTCGATGGATTCTCCAGCCCGATCCTTCATCACCTCAATGAAGGTGACAAAGAAGCTGGGCAGACCGTCCCGAAGCTGCTGCACGTAGGCGTGTTGGTCTGTGGAACCCTTGTTGCCGTAGACGGCGATGCCCTGATAGACCACGTTGCCGTCGAGGTCTTTTTCTTTGCCGAGGGACTCCATCACGAGCTGCTGGAGGTAGCGGCTGAACAGCAGCAGGCTGTCTTTGTAGGGCAATACCACCATGTCCTTATCGCCCCTGCCGTTGCCCGCGTAATACCAGGCGAGGGCAATCAGGGCGGCGGGGTTGCGGCGCAGGTCGGGCACGCGGGTGGCGATGTCCATTTCCTTGGCCCCACCCAGGATGGATCGAATGCTGATGTTTTGCAGGGCCGCAGGCAGCAGACCCACAGCGGACAGTTCCGAGGTACGGCCCCCGACCCAATCGCGCATGGGGAAGGTGGCCAGCCAGCCCTCTTGGATAGCCTGGTTTTCCAGGAGGCTCCCCCGCCCGGTGACGGCCACCGCCTGCTTGGGGAAATCTAGCCCCTTGGCAGCAAACTTATTCATCACCTCCAACATACCGTTGCGGGTTTCGGGGGTGCCGCCGGATTTGGAGGTGACGATGACTAGCGTGGTGGGCAGCACGTCCTCCAGCTTGGCGAGGGTGCGGTCAATGCCTTCGGGATCGGTGTTGTCAATAAAGTGAATCTTGAGGGGCGGGAAATCTGGCCCTAGGGCTTGGGCTACAAACTGTGGCCCCAAGGCTGACCCGCCAATGCCGATGGACAGGACATCGGTAAAGTGCTCTTGCCCTGGTGGGCAAATCCCCCCGGTGCGTACCTGGCTGGCAAACTGCTCAATGTGAAACAGGGTGTCTAGAATGTCTTGCTTGAGTTCTGGGGTGGGGGCAAGATCAGCATTCCGCAGCCAGTAGTGGCCCACCATGCGGTTTTCGTCGGGGTTGGCGATGGCTCCGGCCTCCAGGGCCGCCATGTCCTCAAAGGCTTTAGCAAAACGGGGCTGCATCTTGGCCACAAAGGCATCGTCAAACCCCATGCGACTGACGTCGAGGTAAAAGCCCAGTCGCTCGTGATAGTAGAGCCAGTCCTTGTAGCGTTGCCAAAGAGCCGCTGCCGTCATGCGCTTAGTCCTCGTACGAACCCAATGCTCTATTAGTGTACTGAAGGGGTGCTCTTTCGTTTTGAGGAATTTCGGCTGAATCGTGAGATAACACTGCCTTTCTCCCAAAATCCTAGGCGAGATTGGCCTTGGCACTCCGCAGCCGGGTAGACATACTGCGAATCACCTCTAGGGCAAAGAGGGGGGTTTCTTGCACCAAAAACTTGAAGTGAGTTTGATCCACAGCGGCGAGTTTACAGTCGGTTTTGGCCACGGCAGTTGAGGCCCGTAGGGGCGGATCCTGCACCAGGGCTCCTTCCCCGAACACGTCTCCGGCTTGAATGGTCTCAAAGACCTTGCCGTTTACCAGCATGTCTACCTCGCCCTCAATCACGCCATACATCACTTGGCCAACAGCGCCAATCTCAAAAATGACGTCCCCTGCTCTATAGACCTGCACATCGGGAGCCTTCGCAAACAGCGCAATAGCGTGGGCCGGATTCAGCATGGCAGCGCCTCTCAACAATGGATGAATAGTACAAACAGAAGCCTATGCCAGCCATTCTATAGCGCCCTTTGCCCTGCCGGGTTAACGCCACTTTAAGCCCCGGCCTCCGGCGCAGCCCAACCTGGGGAGCGCCGCCGTTTTCCCTGCCGCTGGGTGTCTTGCAGAGGCGTATGCCCTAGGGCGAACCCACTCCTAGGCATGATTTGATACAACTTAAATGCCAGTATCAAGGGCTTCAATGAGTTTTTCGAGGTAGAGGATTACCGTGTTGGACTGATCTCCAGGCATGGTGGTACGCACCTCTTCCTTCAGCAGCTTGTAGGCGACAACGCAGGCATCCTGACGATGGAAGGCGCGGAGGATGTTCTGCATCCACACCAGGTACTCTTCCATGAAGCCGTCTTCATCCCGCAGCAGCAAGCCCTTGGCGATGTACTCCAGGGTATACATCATGTCCCGCTGGCACTGGGCTCCGTGCTCTTGCACCACCTGCCGATGGGGGGTTTGAATCAGCCGCCGCAGCGCATTGATCACCAATTCTTTGCTGTGCTCTTTGATGTATAGGTAGGCGGCGATGCGAGTTTGAAAGGCCTCGGCTAGTTCGTCGAAGGAGCGCAGTTCTTGGTCGTTCAGGTAGCGACCATCGGATTTTTGGATAGCCTCTAGGAGTGCGTTATTCATGGAATGTTATAGGGCGCGTTCGCAACCCTGGCCTCTACACCCCTTAATCTTCCCAAGGGAAGTCGTGTAACTTGTGATACCTCAATAATTCTTCACTGAGAGAAGAGTAAGGCTATCCACAGCAGGGGAGGGCCAAAGGCCAGAATCCAGGCTAGGAGGCCGATGGCAGGCGAGACAGGGGTGATGCAGGCTGGAGATAATCGTAACGATGGGTTAAGTAGTGGGCGGCGGTGGCGGCGGGGAGCGGTTTGCCCAAGAGGTAGCCCTGCATGACGTAGCAGTGGTAGCGACGGAGATAGGTCATTTGCTCTAGGGTTTCGACCCCTTCTGCCACCACACTCAGCCCCAGCCCTTGGGCCATGGCGGTGATGGCCTGCACCATGGCTTGGTCGGCGGCGTTGGTGGGCAAATCCTTCACAAAGGCCCGGTCAATTTTGAGGCCCGTGAGGGGAATTTGCTTGAGGTAGCTGAGGCAGGAGTATCCGGTACCAAAGTCGTCCATGGAGATGCGAACCCCCAGGCGTTGCAGGGCCAGCAATCGCCGAATTGAAGCTTCGACGTCTTTCATGGCGGTGGTCTCGGTAATTTCTAGCTCTAGATCCTGGGGGGGGAGCCCCGTGTCCTTCAGCACTGAGGCCACAACGGCAACGAGGTCGGGGTGCTGAAGCTGGCGGGCCGATAGGTTGACAGCTATCCGAATGGGGCACCCTATCTGCCGCTGCCAAGCCATGGCCTGGGCGCAGGCGCTTCGCAATACCCACTCCCCAATGGGAATAATCAGCCCGGTCTCCTCTGCCAGGGGAATGAAGGCTGGTGGGCTGACGAGGCCCAGTTGGGGATGGTGCCAGCGCAGTAAGGCTTCCATTTGCACCACATTGCCTGTCGCTAGATCGACCTGGGGCTGGTAGTGAAGCAGCAGTTCTTGGCGAGACAGGGCATGGTGCAGGTAGCTTTCGAGCTGAAGCCGCTGACTCACTTCGGTGCTGAGGGATTGGGTGTAGAACTGATAGGTGTTGCGGCCCTGTTCCTTGGCGCGATACATGGCGGCATCGGCGTTTTGCAGCAGCACGCTCATTTCGTCGCCATCGTGGGGATAGAGGGCGATGCCGATGCTGGTGGTGACATAGAGCTCGTGGCCATCGAGCAAGAAGGGCTCAGTGAGCTGATGGGCGATCCGCTGGGCCACCTTAGCGCAGTCTTCGGCGCTGGAAATATTGGGCAAAATTAGGGTGAATTCATCCCCACCCCAGCGAGACACAATATCCCCCGCCCGCAGGGTTTTGGCGATGCGCTGGGTGACTTGCTGCAACAATAAATCCCCCACGGCGTGGCTGAGGGTGTCGTTGATGGTTTTGAACCGATCCAGGTCGAGGAACACCACCGCCAGCATTTGGTCGCTGTTGCGGGCCTGGTTCAGGGCTTCGGGCAGGTGTTGGTTGAAAAACGTGCGGTTGGGCAGGCCCGTGAGGGTATCGTGGTAGGCCTGGTGGTACATTTCCTGCTCGGTTTGCTGGCGCTTCAGCAAGCCCCCCAAACTCGCTGCCACGGTGACGAGGATGGACTCATCGCTGGTGCTCCATTCCCATTCCTCGCGGCAGGCATCAAAGCCAATGTAGCCCCATAGGTCTTGGTCGATGAAGATCGGCACCATCAAAATCGAGAGAATGTCATCCCGATACAGCAGGGTCTGCTCCTGGGCGGGGAAGTGGCGCACCAAACCGGCGATGGGCCGATTGGCTGCAAACGCCTCGTACCAGCGCTGCACCCCTAGGGTTTCGTAGGCCTGGTCCTGCCAGTGGGGCTGGGTGATGGTGGGGGCAATGCCTGGTCGGGTCCATTCGTAGCGCATACTCATGGCCACGGCCCCGGTTTGGGAGTGGGGATGGTGCTCGTAGATGTAGGCCCGGTCGGTATTGGCCGATTCTCCCAAAATGGCCAACACCTCCGGGATGACCGCATCAATGTGGGCCGCCGCCAACAGCCGATGACTGGCCTGGGCCACCCCCTGCAAGAGCTGGTCTCGCCGCAGAAGTTCAGCTTCACCCCGTTTGCGCTCGGAGATGTCCTCGACCGTGCCCTCGTAGCCCATGATGCTGCCTTGGTCGTCATAGATGGCCCGGGCCGATTCGGAAATCCAGATGATGCGGCCATCCTTTCGGTAGACCTCCGACTCAAACCCAATGACCGCCCCGGTGCGATCAATGGCATTGATGAACTCCTGCCGCCGATGGGCATGGACGTAGAGCTGGTGATCAATGTCGGTGAGGCGATCCATCAGCTCCTCCACCGAATCGTAGCCATAGATCTTCGCCAGCATGGGGTTAGCGGTTAGGTAGTGGCCGTCGGGCGTAGTTTGAAAGATTCCCTCAACGGCATTTTCAAACATGCTTCGATACTTGGCCTCCGCTGCTCGCAGGGCCTGTTCTGACTGTTGCCGCTCTAGGGCTAGGGCCATATCCGCCGTCACCACCTGAAGCAAGTCCACCTCGGCTTGGCCCCAGGTTTGGGCGGTCACGCACTGACTAAAACCCATCACTCCCTGTAACTGCCCTTGGATGATCAACGGCAGCAGCAGCAAGGACTTAACGTTGCTGGGCGGCAGCGAGAGGGCCTGGTACTGAAGCTCCGAAAACTGATCCTGGGTGAGGTTTAGGCATTGGCCCTGGGCTAGGGGGGGATACCAGTCCTCAAACAGCGGCACCAGAGGCATCACTTGGTAGGCCGGGAGATCCGACGTCGCCGGAATCCCAGGGGCTGACCATTCAAACCGCTGGCGCAGTCGCAACGTCGCCGTCTCGTCTTGGAACAGTTCGTAGTAGTACACGCGGCTGGCCTTGGAGACCTCCCCCAGGGTGGCAAATACCCGTCTCAGGTTGGGATCGGCCCAGTCCCACTGCCAACTGAGCAACTGGTGTTGCAGCGCCGACACGGTAGACAGGTAGGATTCGCGGAGCTTGAGCGCCTGGTGGGCTAGGACTTGATCGGTCATATCGGCAAAAATGGCCAGGATGCCAATCACGTCACCCTGGTCGTTGTGCATGGGCAGACGGCTACAGTCGATCCAGCGCTGCTGGCCATCGGCATAGTATTGGGGCTCTAGGGAATGGAGATCGGGCTGGTTGTGATCCATCACCAGGCGGTCGCGGGCCTGGTAGTAGGCGGCCTCCTCGGCGCTGACTAACGTTAGGTCGGCGTCCGTTTTGCCAACGACCTCCTGGGGATCCGCCACCCCCATTGCCGCCGCAAAGGCCCGATTGCAGCCCAGATAACGACTCTGGCGATCCTTCCAAAAGACGGGCTGGGGGATGCTGTCTAGCACCAGATGCAGCAAGGACTCCCGCGACCGCAGGGTCTGCTCGATGGTGCGGAGGGCGGCCTCTGACTGCTTGAGGGGGGTAATGTCGGTAATGAAGCCCTCCAGGCGAACCACTTGGCCCGTTTGATCGAGCACCGCGATGCCCTT
The DNA here is from genome assembly GCF_016403105.1 of Leptolyngbya sp. BL0902. NCBI lineage: Bacteria > Bacillati > Cyanobacteriota > Cyanophyceae > Leptolyngbyales > Leptolyngbyaceae > Leptolyngbya > Leptolyngbya sp. BL0902. Next base: position 2,205,637 of record NZ_CP046155.1, on the reverse strand, counting down.
CTCCCACACCCATTTTTCGCCTCCGCTGCGGGGCAGCAGGCGATACTCCACTTCGTAGGTTTGGTGGGTCGCCAGGTCGCTCCGAATGGTCTCCATCACGCGGGGTAAATCCTCAGGGTGGGTGATGCGATTGTAGGTAAGGTCATTATCTGTTCCCAGGAGTTCCTCCGCTGAATAGCCCGTCAGCCGCTGACAGCCTGCACTGAGATAGCGCATGGACCAGTCATGGTCATTGACGGATTGGAAGACAATCCCAGGCAAGCTGTCAATCAACCGTTGGTAGGCGGTAGGTTGACACTGGAAGTCGCGATCATTACTCACAGAATCTTGGTGCGAAACTGCCAAACTAAAGTGCCAAGCAAAATGACCGAGCGGAACGGCCAACCTAGCCAGACGACTCAACGACAGCGTTAACAAGGCACTTTTCAGCCCTGCCAACGCCAGATCCAGAGATCACAACGGCCCTAGTTGGGAGGTCCCTAAACTGCGAACCGAGCAGAGGCTAGGGGACTGGGAATCGTTGGGGCATGGTTCTCAGATCGCCGCTGTTGATGGAATTTATGGGGCTAGTTTTCGTTAAATATTGTTGCTTTTAGTATCCTATCTTACCCTTGGGTAGTCTCAAGCATCTGTATCAGATGTACCAGGTCTTCCGGCGTAGAGGGCGCTAGAATCTGGGCCCCATCCACCACCACTAACCCAGCCGGAACAGGGCCAGTCAGGGCTGAGAGGGTGATCCAGGGCCGCTCCATCAGCTCTGGGCATTGCACCACCCAGTCCCAGTCTTCGGTGGTGAAGCCCTCGCCGCCCGTCAGCACAATGGCCTGGGGCTGCCACACCCGGCAGAGTAGTCTGGCCTGCACCAGGTCATCGGCCTGCACCAAACGGCAGCGCTGTCGTTGCAGGGTAGCCTGCCAGTCGGTGTCGAGGGTGCCCGGTTCGCGGGAAGATCGACCTCGGTAGGCCAAGATCAGCAGGGTGGGTGGACTGGGGGTAGGGGTGGCTGGGAGAGGCGGCGGGACTATCTCCCGGACGGGGGATGGTCTGGACAGGGTCGCTAGGGCTAAGGCCAGGGAATCGGCACTGTTCACCATCACCAGCGAATCAGGGCGGGGCATCATCTGGGCCAAAATGGCCAGGGGGTTCGGCGGCAAATCTACCAGGGATGGCTGATCTAGCAACACTAGGGATGGGGTGAGCCGCTGAGCTAAGTCCATGGCCTCCTCCCATCCGGTAGCCAGCAGCAGCCGAATGGTTTGGTCGGTGCGGTATTCCTGGAGGGCCCTGACTTGGTTGCCATTGGTGCTGACCAACAAGACAAGGTGTTCCAGTCCGGTATCGCCCCCTGCCCTTGCCTCGGCCTGGGATCGATCCGGGGGGAACAGGAGGGTAATGTGGTAGCCATCGAGGGGAGAGCAGAACCCCACCAGGTCGCCGCCCTGCTGCTGGCAAAGGCGACGGGCCAGGGCCAACCCCAACGTCTCTAAACTATCTACCTCGACCCCCAGGGTGACAGTCCAGGGGATGGATGCCGGAACGTCGGCATCCGGGGCCTCTGCTCGGATCGTTAGCCCAACCCAGGAACCCCAAGGCTCTAGGGTGAGGGTTTGAGGGGTAGCCCCCCGGTGGAGGAGATAGCCCAAAACGCCGTACAGACTTTGCTGAACCCGTCGCTGGTCGGCCTTGAGGGCAGGCAGGTGGGCGGGCAGAGAGCAGCTAAAGGTAGCCATCCAGGGCGGAGGGGCAACGGCATCGGGCAGCCAACTGGTGAGAAATGTAGGCAGCAGGGTTTCCGTTAAGGCTCGCAGGTCTAGGGTCTCCGTCTCAAGGTCAATTTGCCCTGCCTCCAGGCGCATCCAGTCCACCAGTTGATTCACAAGGCGGATCAGCTTGCGAATGGCCCGCCGCATCAAGGTGGCATAGCGGGCCTGACGGTCGTTGAGGGGGCCAACCCGATGATCTAACAGCAGGGTAGACAGCCCCAATAGGGACGTGAGGGGGTTTTTGAGGGCATGGCCAATGGCCATGACCCACTGCTGCTCTTGATCTGAGGCGGCCCGTAGCCGACGGTGATCGACAGCCCGCCCCGCCGACAGCCCATACCCCTGATCAACCAAGGCGAGCCGATTCACGGTGCCTCGATAGGTGCCCTCGGCGTCCACTCCCACCCAGCAGGAGGCAGACAGAGCCATTTGCGCCCGCCCCAGGTCGTTAGGATCGGTATCGGCGAGGATAGCGGTCACGGGTTCTAGGTGGGCCAAACAAGCCTGAAGATCCACGGCGGCGGGATCTTCCCCTTGCTGGCGCACCCACAACCAGCCCAAGGCCAAAGCTCCCTGGGGGCGCTGATGATTGTCTACCACAATGATGTGGCTAGGCCATGGGGATCCTCCCCGCTGGGCCAGATCGGCCACCACCTGGGCGAGGGTGGCGGTGGGTGGATAGCTGGGTACCGCCATCAGCCAAGGCCACAGCCCCAAAGCTGGAGGTTCTGGGCTAGGGGGTGAAGACGGCTGGGACGAAGACGACGACGCCATTCTCAGCCTGCCCTATGGGTGAAGACGGTGGGAGCATGGCCCACCTTGATGGTGATGGGGCTAGCCATGGGCCTGATCACGATTCTATTGGCGAGGTTGTAAATTGCAATAATCAGGCAACATCCTGGCAACCAGCCTTTACAATTAAGAAATATCAACATTTGTGACCTGGCCGGGCTCTAAGATAACGTTCTGACAGCCACTCAATCCTGGGCTTATCATCCCAGGCTAGCATTGGCGGCTGGCGTTCACGGTTTAGCGTTCTTTTAGCAGATTAGCTACTTTGGTTGCACCCTTACAGATCTATATCCTTGCTCGGTCTCGGGAGTCGCTGGCTGAGGCGGGGCAGCTTTTATCGCCCGACCGATTTGTGGTGTGCTTGGGCACCACCGTGGAGGAGAGTCTGGTGCAGTTGCGAGATCGAGGCGCTCAAATTGACTGCCTCGTCACCGAAGATGCCCTGCTGAAACCCTGGCTGCCCGCCTTGGCCGAGGCGGGCATTTTGCTGCCCGTAGTGGTGGTTGCTTCAGCGGCGGATCCCTCCGACCATAGCTTGACCCACCAGCCCTGGGCCGAGGTCTACCACAGTGCCGTTGTGGTTCTGTCCAGCGACCACCTCGGCCAACTGGAAGCCGCCATCACCCGCGCCATTCAGCAGTTTTTGGCATTGCCCGCCAGCCCTGTCCTACCGCCTATTGCGGCGGCGGCAGCTATTCCCGAACTGCTGAGTGCCCAGCAGGGGCGTCTCACCGACAAGCTCAAGGCCCGCCTGGGCTACCTTGGCGTTTACTACAAGCGTAATCCCGAATACTTCCTCCGCAATATGAGTCAGGTTGACCGTGACGCGCTTCTCAACCAGCTCAAAATTGACTACCGCAAGATTGTGCTGGGTTATTTTTCCAACGACGCCAACCTCAATCCCAACATTGATGCCTTTGTGAATCAAGCCTTCATGGCGGATGTTTCGGTATCGCTGATTGTGGAAATGCACATGGATTTGATGGATGAGTTCTCCAAGCAGCTTAAGCTGGAGGGGCGCAGTGAGGAAATTTTGCTGGATTACCGTCTCACCCTGATTGATGTGATCGCCCACCTCTGTGAAATGTATCGCCGCTCTATTCCTAGAGAGCCCTAGCCTATCCACCCGCTGAGGCCACAACCATCCTCTTTGTAGTCAAAAACGGGGTCAGTAAATCCACGGACAGTGGTTCTGCGGGAGTTGGATAAGGGCGAGTTCAGTTCAGCCGATATAATCAATGGCGTCCCTAATCTAGGTTTCCCTAGTTCTTCCTTTGCAGAGCATAAGCCCATGAGTGCCGTCAAAAAAACCTACATCCTGAAGCTCTATGTGGCGGGTAATACGCCCAATTCGATTCGGGCGCTCAAAACCCTCAACAACATTCTCGAACAAGAGTTTCAGGGGGTCTATGCCCTCAAGGTGATTGATGTGCTGAAAAATCCCCAGCTGGCGGAGGAGGATAAGATCCTCGCCACCCCCACCCTCTCAAAGATTTTGCCGCCCCCGGTGCGGAAAATTATCGGCGATCTCTCCGACCGAGAACGGGTGCTGATTGGCCTCGATCTTCTCTACGATGAACTCCGTGAGGATGATATCTACAACTAACCGACCATGACCTTGTCGCTGAGCCGCAACTCAGCCCCTGTGAGTCAGATCTAGCCCATCGGATCACGGTATGCTAATGGCTCACCCCTGATGGCCTTGCCTCTTCCTTCCTGTTTGCCCTAAGCCCTTCCCATGACTGACAACGCCCAACCCGATCTGCCCTCCTCTACCCTGCCCTTGGGGGTTCGCAAAACCCGCACCATGATCGAGGGCTTTGACGACATCAGCCATGGCGGCATTCCCATGGGTCGTTCTACCTTGGTCAGCGGCACCTCCGGGACGGGGAAGACGCTGTTTGCGGTGCAGTTTATCTACAACGGCATCACCGAATTTGACGAGCCCGGTGTGTTTGTCACCTTCGAGGAATCGCCGGAGGACATCATTCAAAACGCCTACAGCTTTGGCTGGAATCTGCAAAAGCTGGTGGACGAGGGCAAGCTGTTCATCCTCGATGCCTCCCCCGACCCGGAAGGTCAGGATGTGGTGGGCAACTTTGACCTGTCGGCCCTAATCGAGCGGATCCAGTACGCCATCCGCAAATACAAGGCCAAGCGCGTCTCCATCGACTCGGTGACGGCGGTGTTTCAGCAGTACGATGCCGCCTCCGTGGTGCGGCGAGAAATCTTTCGCCTGGTGGCCCGCCTTAAGCTGATGGGCGTGACCACGGTAATGACCACCGAACGCCTGGACGAATACGGCCCCGTCGCCCGCTTTGGGGTGGAAGAATTTGTTTCCGACAACGTGGTGATCGTCCGCAACGCCCTGGAAGGGGAACGCCGCCGCCGCACCATGGAAATCCTCAAGCTTCGCGGCACCACCCACATGAAGGGGGAATATCCCTTCACCATCACCAACGACGGCGTTAACATTTTCCCCTTGGGAGCGATGCGATTGACCCAGCGATCCTCCAATGCCAGGGTGTCCTCCGGCGTGCCCACCCTCGACGAAATGTGCGGCGGCGGCTTTTTCAAGGATTCCATCATTTTGGCTACCGGGGCCACGGGTACGGGCAAAACCCTGCTGGTCAGCAAGTTCCTCGTCGATGGCTGCAAGGCCGGAGAACGGGCCATCCTGTTTGCCTACGAAGAATCCCGCGCCCAGCTCTCCCGCAACGCCTACTCCTGGGGCATCGACTTTGAGGCCATGGAGCAGCAGGGCCTCCTCAAAATCATCTGCGCCTACCCCGAATCCGCTGGCCTGGAAGATCACCTACAAATCATCAAGACCGAGATTTCCCAGTTCAAGCCCGCCCGCATGGCGATTGACTCCCTTTCAGCCCTGGATCGCGGCGTCAGCAACAACTCCTTCCGCCAGTTTGTGATTGGCGTCACGGGCTTTGCCAAGCAGGAGGAAATCACCGGATTCTTCACCAACACCACCGAGCAGTTCATGGGGCTGCACTCCATCACCGAGTCCCACATTTCCACCATCACCGACACGATTTTGATGCTGCAATACGTGGAGGTACGCGGCGAAATGTCTCGCGCCATCAACGTTTTCAAAATGCGCGGTTCCTGGCACGACAAGGGCATTCGGGAATACACCATCAGCAGCCACGGCCCGGAAATTAAAGACTCCTTCCGCAACCTGGAGCGGATTATCAGCGGTTCTCCCACCCGCATTGCCGTGGACGAAAAGAGCGAACTGTCCCGCATCGTCCAGGGTGTCCAAAGCGACGCTATGGAGTAGCCGCTGCCGATTTCTGCTTAGGAATAGGAACGGAAGTTTAGGGAGAGCTTACATCAGCGCCCAAACGCCTTGCCAGGTCGTCGCCACAAACACGACAAAAGCTATCAGCGCCAATACTCCCTGGAGCACATTGCCCACCAGTGTGCCCACCACAATGGCTATCCCTACTTTGCCGGACTGGATCATGCGTTGACCCAGCGCCAGCTCGCGGCGGTACAGAAATTCGCCAATAAAAGCCCCTAACACCGTGCCCAGCAGCAGACCCAGCAGCGGAATGCCCGTGGGCAACAGGGGCAGCAGCCCAAACAGCCCCAAAAACATCCCAATAAACGCCCCCACTTGGCCCCAAGTGCTTGCCCCTACCCGCTGCGCCCCCAGAACTCCAGCCAGGTAGTCAATCAGGACGCTCAGCACGGTGGCAACTATCGTTACCCCCAAGGCCCATTTCAGGCTGCTAAAGCCCACCACAAAGCCCCACACAATCACGGCCCCCAGCACGAGGCTAATCCCTGGCAGGGCAGGCACCACCGCCCCCACAACCCCCACGACCATTACCAGCAGCAACAGCCCGTAGAGGGGAGCCACCCAGGCGGTTGGAGTGACCTGAGCAATGACGTTGCTGATGGGGAGAGACCCGAATGCGCCAAGAGATACGCCGATTGACTGAGGGGATGGCAAAGCAGGGGCAAACATAGCAGGGGCGGGCATCCTAGGCCAGTTAGGGGCGTCTACTTGTAAATGTACACCATGGCTTCATTTCCTTCCCGGCCACCTGGGGCTTCTGTCCAGGCAAGGCGTGTAGCATCCCAAAGACCTTTCCCCCAGGGGGGCTTCACCCTGCTGGAAAGCCTCATTGTAGTAACGCTGGTCGCCCTTGTGGTGGCCATTGCCCTCCCCAGTTGGTTGGGGTTTCTCGATCAGCGGCGCGTCAACATGACCCAATCCATGCTCTATCAGGCTTTGCGTCGCACCCAGTGGGATGCCTCCCAACTGCGCCAGCCCCAGCGCTTTAGCCTGCGGGAACGCAATGGCAGGCTGGAATGGGCGAGCCATCCCGACTCCATCGCCGCCGTTCGGGTCACGCAATGGATACCCCTGATTGAAGGCGTGGGCCTTGCAGGCGAAGATAATACGCTGCTTCAGAGTGGCGGCATTTACTACGTGAGATTTGACCATAAAGGCAACGTCAGATCTCAGCTAGGGCGCATCACTGTTGTTGGTGCTGGGGGCCGACGCAGCCATCGCTGTGTGGTGGTGTCCACCCTCCTTGGGGCCATGCGCCAAGGACAGGGGCAAGCCAGACCTAATTCTGATGGTCGTCATTGCTACTAAGAGCGGCACCCGATACGACGGCATCTGATACTCAATCCGGCTCGTTTGCCCTCGGTATCCTGAGCGGGTGAGGAGACATCGCCCCTAGCGTTGGCGGGGGTAGGAATCGGGGGTTCCTAACTCGGATTTGGTATGAGACGGCGGCACCCAAGGCGATGAAGGGGGGCGCTTGGCAAAGAAGGTGGCCTAAGGCCCCGCCGAATCCGACTGAAGCCCCAGATCAGCCCTAGGATCGACCTAGGGCCTGCCACCCCTGGGCCAGGGTTTGGTCGTAGAGAGCTTCGAGGGCGGGGTTTACACCTCGACATCCAGCCACCACTTGCTCTGTCCAGGCGAGGTATTCCTGGCGGCGTTCCAGGGGCCAAGTGGCCGGGGGCGAAACGGCAATATCCTGCACGTTGGAAATCTTGTCGGCCAGTTTAATCTGGCGGGCATGGTGAGACCGATGGGGCGCGTGTTCAATCTGTAGGCGTTTGCGCTCGGCCTTGGGCAAGCTTTTGTCGTCGGTCACTTCCTGCACCACTTGGCAGACTGCGAGGCCAAAGGCGGCTTCTAGCTCGGCGGGGGTGGTGGCGGTGTCTTCGAGGGTGTCGTGCAGCACGCCCCCCATCAGGGTGACGGGATCGGTAACGCCCCCCACGTTGGCCAGCAGGTTAGCCACCGTAATCAGGTGGTTGACGTAGGGAGACTGGGCCTCATCCTTGCGGCGTTGGTCTCGGTGTTTGAGGGCTGCGAACTGGAGGGCCTGGAGCACCAGGGCCGTGGTGGAATCGGTGGACATGGCGGCAGGACGGGGTAGGACAACTCCCGTATGATACTCGCCCTTTTCCGGGAACCGCCCGCAACTGTGCACTCTCCACCATTACCAACTGTGACACGACGCCCACGAACGGCCACACCCCTCAACCCGATGGGCTACGCTAGATATAGCGCCCCACAAGGCCCGCCTCCGCTTCCCTCACCTAGGTCTGACCGTTAATGGGAGGGCGCAAGATCCCAGGGGTAGCGCCATTTCCCCAGAGTTTGTTCACTGTTGGCCCTGGGGTTAGCTTTATACTAATTCACACCCCGCCATCGCCCCCTAGGGGGATCGCCGCATGGATGGGAAAAAATGTGGGAGAAAAAGACCCTGTGTTAAGCGCCAAGAACGGAATGACAGCATCAACCCCCTACTCATCGGAGACCATTCGGTCGGCCATGCAGGTGGAGGAGTTGGCTTTTGAGCTCCCGGATCCCAACGATGAGGGCATCTCGGACTACGAGTTCAACCGCCAGGTGGAAGCGGCTTGGCAGGTGTGCGACCGCTTTGACCTGCAAACGGATATTTGGCGGGGGCGCATTCTTCGCGCCGTGCGTGACCGGGAAAAGCAGGGCGGCGATGGCCGGGGTACGGGCTTCCTCAACTGGCTGAAGGAGCGCGAAATTACCAAAAGCTACGCCTATAACCTGATTGAACTGGCGGACAGCGCCGATCACCTCCTGGATTCGGGGATGCTGACCCCCAAGGATGTTAACCAGTTCAGCAAGCGGGCCTTTGTGGAAACCGCCAAAGCCGCCCCAGAGGTGCAGCAGTTGGTCAGCGATGTGGCCCGCAAAGGGGATCACGTTACCCGCCGCGAAGTGCGCCAAGTGGCCAACGAATGGGCGGCGATGACCTCGGATCTCATCCCCGAAACCCTGCGGGAAAAAGCCGCCAACAACACCATCCCCAGCCGCTACATTGCCCCCCTGGTGAAGGAGATGGAAAAGCTTCCCCCCGTCCACCAAACCACCCTCAAAACCGAAGTCGAACTCAACCCCGACCTGGATACCCTCAAGCAAGTTACCGCCGAAGCGCGTTATCTGTCGAAATACCTAGCCTCTGCTAACCAGGTACAGCTTCTAGAAATCGGCAACTTTGACCTAGAACTGGCCCTAGAGGAAGCCCTGCGAGTTGGGTGCCTCAACTCCGCCGCCGACATGGTGGCCCAGGCCGCCCTGATTGAGCAAACCGCCGCCAAACTCTATACCGCCTGGAAACGACTGAACCAACTCTCCGAGCGCGTCTATGTAGACAGCGGTGACAGTACCCCCAACCTCCGCGCCCTGCTCACCGCCCTCGGCCCCATCATCGGTGAGACCGTGCAGGTGCGCCTGGGGGAACTGAACAGCGCCACCGCCCAAACCATCCGCTGGCAACTGGTCGAGGAAGATTAAAGCGTCGGGTGAACACCGCCCACGGATAACCTCTTGATCCTGGCTCTCATGCCCAATCCGAGACTGAATCGTAGGTTAGTCATGACCCATCTACAGCGAATATCAGACGGTGGACACCGCCCACCTAACGTGCCTTGAGGACAAAACTGAGGCCAAAGGTTTGGGCGAGATTACAGGTTTGGTGGTCGGTGAGGTTCGTATCGCTGAGTTCCAAATTGTAAAAGGTAACGCTGGGCTGGGTGAAATATGGCCCCGCGTGCCAGGTGCCCACCGCCAGCTTGATGAAGCAGTGCCCCGGAATATGAAAGCCTTTCAGGGCGCTAAGGTCGGGCTGGTCAGCCTCGCTGGGAGGGGCCACCGCAATCAGCCAATCCTGATTGGCCAGCGCCCCTAGGCATTGGGTGCAGCGGCGATGGCGGGTAAGGGCGTGAAACTCGGTGCCCGCGTGGGTGAGGGTCATCAGGTAAAAGCGCGGAATGCCCTGGTTGAGGACGAGCTGGGCATCGGCGGGGCCAAAGGGGGCTCCATCGGTGTTGGGAAAAATCACCTGGCCATAGGGCGCAAAGGCTTCGGCGGTGATGGGTTCCACCACAAGAAGACGCTGACTGCGAGGGGGAGAGGATACAGACATGGTCGATTGACGATCAGACTTGCCCCTAGGCTACCACTGGCGTAGGGGGGTCCGTCGCAACGGCTACCATCCTCTGGGCCTGCACCCCAATCGCCCATACAGACCCATTACGCTTCATTAATCACTGCTTGGCTATGAAGTAACCTTTTCGCTAGAATCAACCCCAATCCTGCATTCCCTCCACCTTCACTGCCTTTGTAATTCCCGACTCCCGACTCCCGACTCCCGACTCCCGATTCCCGACTCCCCACCCGCTTCTCACCATGACTCCCCCCACTCCCCCCGATGCCCTCAGCCGCATCCCCGCCGGACATCTCAATATCATGGGCTACGTGAACGAATCGGAGGTGAACGGCCCCGGTTGCCGAGCGGTGGTGTGGGTGCAGGGCTGTTTGCTGCATTGTCCGGGCTGCTTTAACCCGGCAAGCTGGAGCTTCGAGGAAAATCAACTTGTGGCTATAGAAGACTTAGCCGAGCGTATTTTGGCCAACCCCAAAAACCAGGGTGTCACCTTCTCCGGCGGGGAACCCTTTTGGCAGGCTCCGGCCCTGGCCCAGTTAGCGGCCTTGGTAAAGGCCCATGGGTTAACCGTGATGTCTTTCACGGGCTTCACCCTCGAAAAACTGCAATCCGCCGATGCGCCCCCCGGTGCCCAGGATTTGCTGGATCAACTGGATTTGCTGATTGACGGGCCGTTTGTTGAATCTCAGGCGGTGAATGCCCCAGATTCCCCAGTGTCGTCGCGCAATCAGCGGGTTCACATCTTCAACCCGGCCCTCAAAAACGCCATCACCTGGGCCAGCGACCAACTGGAAGTCCACATTTTCAAAGACGGTAGCCGCATCGTCACCGGATACCGAGGGCAATTGCTCACAGACTAGGCACAGGTTAGGCAAAGCCCGTTAAACCAGGATTTCCATGAAGACCCCCGTGGTTCAGCAGCAATATAACCAAATGGCCCAGGACTATGATCGTCGCTGGCAGCACTACACCCACCCCACCCTGCGGTTTTTGCTCGATTGGGCCGATTTGCACCCCGATGAACAGGTGTTGGATGTCGGCTGTGGCACCGGAGAACTGGAGCGCTTTCAGCTTGCCGTCCAGCCCCATCAGGTGATCCACGGCATTGATTTGGCCGAAGCGATGATTGCCACGGCCCGCAAAAAATGTGCTTCCTGGCCCCAGGTTTGCTTTCAGGTGGCCAAAGCCGAAGCCCTGCCCTACGCGGATCAGACCTTTGATGTCATCCTTTCTGCCAGCGCCTTCCACTATTTCCCCGATCCCGTCGCCGCCCTGATAGATATGAAACGGGTGCTAAAACCGGGTGGACGCATCGTGATTTTGGACTGGTGTCGAGATTTTCTGTGGTGTCGCCTCTGTGATCTCTGGCTGAAATGGCGCGACCCCGCCCACCATAACTGCTATACCCAGCAGGAACTCGCATCTTTTTTTCAACAGGCGGGGTTGCAGGTCAACGCTTCCCAGCGCAAACGCTTTGGCTTCTTTTGGGGGTTGATGATTGCCACCGCTGTGAAGGAGGTGGGGATCGAGGATGGGTCATCAATGGGCTAAACCCCCGGTTTCTGTGGCGCAGATCCCATGAACCTCAGGTCGAGTTAAACTCAGTGGCTCGATACCCTGGCCTCCCTCACCCCCAGCCCCTCTCCCCCAAGGAGAGGGGAGCTAGAAGGGTTCAAAGTCCCGCTCCCATGGGAGCGGGACTTTGGGTGAGGAGAACCCACGGTTCTAAGCCGCCACTAGCCCCCGGTGCCGCAGCAGGGCTTGGGTGCTGGGTTCCCGACCCCGGAAGGCTTTGAAGACTTCCATGGGGTGACGACTACCACCTAGGGCGAGGACGGTATCGCGGAACCGACGACCCGTTTCCACGACGGCCTGCTCGTTCTCTAGGCCCACCTCCTCAAAGGCGGCGAAGGCATCGGCGCTCAGCACCTCGGCCCAGAAGTAGCTGTAGTAGCCTGCGGCATAGCCCCCGGCAAAAATGTGGGTGAAGGCGCAGAGGAAGGCATCCTCCGGCAGCGGCTTGAGGATCGAAGACTGGGCGGCAATCCGCTGGTTCACTTCGGCCACGGTTTCGCCGCCGTCGGGCTGATAGCGGTGGTGCAGTTCAATGTCCGTCCAGCCAAAGCGCACCTGGCGCAGAATGGCGCTTCCGGTCATAAACGTCCGGGCCGCGACGATTTTTTGGTACAGATCCTCCGGCAGGGGTGCCCCGGTATCCACATGGCGGGCCAGGGTCAGCAGGGTATCGCGGTGGTAGCACCAGTTCTCCATAAACTGGCTGGGCAGTTCCACGGCGTCCCATTCCACGTTGTTGATGCCCGCCGCCCCGGTGTAGTCCACCTGGGTCAGCATGTGGTGCAGGCCGTGGCCAAACTCGTGGAACAGGGTTTCCACATCGCGGAAGGTCATCAGGCTGGGCTTGCCATCCACCGGGGGCGCTTGGTTGCACACCAGGTAGGCCACGGGGAGGCGCACCTGTCCGGCAATTTTGCCCCGATTGATGCAGGTATCCATCCAGGCTCCGCCCCGCTTTTCCGCAGGACGGCTGTAGGGATCGAGATAAAAGTGGGCGATGGGGTCGCCGCCGCCGTTGAGCACCTGAAAGTAGCGCACATCGGGATGCCACACCGGGGCCGTGCCATCGGCGGGGGCAATGGTGATATCGAAAATCCGATTCGCCAGGGCAAACAATCCGTCGAGCACCTGGGGCAGGGGGAAGTAGGGCCGCAGTTCTTCATCATTGAGGCCGTACTGTTCTTCGCGAATGCGCTCGGCCCAAAAGGCGGTGTCCCAGTGGGTGAGGGCGTTGGCTTCGGCGGCTCCTTTTTCGGCGGCAAAGGCTTGCAGATCCGACAACTCCTTGACGGCGGTGTCGTAGCTGGCGGCACGCAGTTCGCCCATCAGCTTGTCGATGGCTTCCACGGAAGGGGCCATTTTGCGGGCCAGACTGAGATCGGCATAGGTGCTGTAGCCCAGCAGGTTCGCCATTTCGTGGCGCAGGGCCAAAATTTTCTCGATGTTGGGATTGTTGTTCACATCGCCTTCGGAAGCACGGGTGACAAAGGCGCGATAGAGCTGTTCCCGAAAATCCCGCCGCCGACTGTGCTGCATAAACGGCCCATAGCAGGGGAAATCTAGGGTAATCCGCCAGGGGCCAGCTTCGGGGGTTGCGCCCTCTGAGCCTGCGTCACGGGCTAGCTGTGCCGCCAGGGCCAACAGGCTGGGGGGTAGGCCGTCCACTTCTTCCGCCGTGGTGAGGGTAAGGCTGAAGGCTTTGGTGGCATCCAGCACGTTGTTGGAAAACTTGGTGGTCAGTTCCGCCAGGGCTTGCTGAATTTCGTTGAAGCGATCCTTCTCGGCCCCTTCCAATCCCACGCCGGACAGTTCCGCCTCGCGGATGGAGGTTTCCACAATCCGCTGCTGGGCCGGGTCAAAGCTGTCCCACTCGGCACTGGCCCGCAGTTGCTTAAAGGCGTCGTAGAGGGGCTTGCTCTGGCCCATTTGGGTGGCAAACTGCACCAGGGCGGGCTGCACTTCTTCGTAGGCGGCCCGTAGCTCGGGGCTATTTTTCACCCCCATCAGGTGCCCCACAATGCCCCAACTCCAGCCTAGGCGCTCCTCAATGCGGGTGAGGGGTTCCACCAAACCATCCCAGGTGGGGGTGGCGCTGGCTTCGAGTGCCGCAAAGTCCGCCGCCAGGTTTTCCAGCAGGGCTTTAATACCAGGGACAATATGGGCGGTTTCGATACGGTCGAAGGGCGGTAGCCCAGTGCCGAGAAGGAGGGGGTTGTGTACAGTAGTGACCGTCATAGTTAGAACAGTTAAGGATCGTTAAAGGAGTAGAGTCGCAATCGTTAAGAGGATCTCTTTAGCCATTGTCTCCGATTCCCGCCGGATTGGCCGGAACCAGACGCTGGAGCGGCAGACCGTGGCCTAGCTGGGAGAAACAGGCTAGTCGAAGTCGTTATGAGTTTAGCTTAGCCCAGTATAGCGCTACCCTTGGTGTGCTTCAGTGTCCTGGCAGCCATCGGTTGGAGCTACAGGGCGGCTTTGCCGAGCGGGTCGCCGAGGATTTGCAGCATGGATAGCCTGTTGTTCGCCCGTCTGCTAGAAGCATGACCAACTGGGCCTCTAGAAAATGGCCCATGGCAGGAAGCAGCCCCACCTGAACAGACAACCCTAACCCTCCGGCGATCCAGGGCTGATCTGGCTGATATCAAACCGATATCAAATCTGATCCAGAAAACCCCGATCTCTAGTTCGATAGACCGGAGGGGAGCGGTCTCCTCGCCCGCTGATACTGGGGGTAAGCAAGCCGGACTCAGTATGAGACGTCGATTCCCAGGAAATGGGAGATTGTTGCCGCCTTGACGCCTAGGCGCAGGCCATTCGCTATCCTTAGGCATAGACTTCCTCCCTGCAACGGCATGAGTGTATCTTCCATCCCCGCTTCACCCCGTCGAGGACTGCGGGAACGCTTCCTCAACCTCATTAACCTACGCGCCGACGAGCAGGGCCGCACCCTGTTGATGTTTGCCTTTTACACCGCCACATCCATGGGGATTTTGTGGCTGGAAGTCAGTTCGGCGGAGCTGTTTTTGGGCAAGTATGGCGCGGCACGCCTGCCCTGGATTTATATCTTCAGCGCCGGGGTGGGGCTGGGCATGAGCGTGGTCTATTCCTGGCTGCAACGGCTGTTTCCCCTGCGCTGGGTGATTGTTTTAATTTCGCTCCTGATGGCCCTGCCGATCCCGATTTTTTTGTGGGGTTTATCAGTAGAATCGTTTACCTTTTTAACGGTCTTTTTATTGAGACTATGGATTGAGGCAATTTATAACCTCAATGACTTAAACCTATCGGTTACGGCCAATCAAATTTTTAATATTCGTGAGATTAAGCGAGCCTTTCCCATTATCAGCAGCGGCAATTTGCTTGCTGATGTACTGAGTGGGTTTTCGGTAGCCATTTTAATGCGTTTCATTGGTCTTCAAAATGTCATGATGCTGTCCTTTGGCGTCATGATTGTGGGAACCGTGATTCTCTACTACCTCAGCGTTAACTATGCCCACGCCTTTCCAGATTCGCCTAAACGGCAGGCCCAGGACGTAGAAAGCTATCAATCTCGCCAGCGCCTAAAGGGTGCCATGCGGCAGTATGTGGTGCTGCTATTTTCTTTTTTTGTGCTGGCCCAAATGCTGCTGTTCTCCATTGAATTTCAGTTTTTTCAGCAGCTAGATCGCAACCTCGAAGTTGAAGCTATTGCCGCCTTCCTGGGGATTTTTAGCGGTTTGCTAGGGCTCATCGAATTGTTTACTCAATGGTTTACCTCCAGCCGTCTCATTGAGCGGGAAGGGGTATTTGCGGTCGCCCTGGTGTTGCCTTCGGTGATTGTGGTTGCAGGTATGCTCACCTTGGCCGCTAGTTTTCCCATTTTGGGGGGTGCAGAGGCCCTTTTCTTTGGCCTCGTCATTCTCAAGTTTTTTGACGAGTGGCTGCGCTATACCCTAGTGGCCACCACCCGCCCCGTCCTCTTCCAGCCCATCCCCGACCGGGTACGCAGTACGGTGCAGTCTTGGGTGGGCGGTATCGCTGAGCCCCTGGCCATGGGCGGCACCGGGGTGGCGATTCTCGTCACCATTGCCGTGGCCAACCGCATTGGCCTCGACGATGTCATCATTCAGTCCCAAATTTTTCTGACGGGAACGGTGGTGGCGGGGCTGGTGTGGTTTGGGCTGATGGCGCTGCTTCGTACCCGCTACCTCAATCTGCTGGTGCAGGGGGCCGAACGGGGTCTCACCACCTTCTCCGACGGGGATCGACGGGGGATGAAGAAGAACCTGGTGGAAGGGCTGGAAAAAAACAAGTCTGAAGCCGACAAGCATTCCTATATCGACGTTCTGAGTCAGATTGCGCCGAAGGAACTGGGCGAGGTGTTGACTCCTCACCTGGCCAACTTTTCCCCTGGTCTTCAGCAACACAGTCTTCAGGTGATGCTCGACCATCCCGATCCGCGATATCACCAATCCGTGCGCACCCTCCTGACTCAGCCCCGCATTAGCCCGGAGGTGCAGGCACTGGCCCTGCGCTACGTGTGGCTGGCCCAGGAAACCTACGATATCAATGAGCTGCGGCCCTACCTCTCCCCCGATGTGGATGCGGTGGTGCGGGGGACAGCGGCGTCGCTGATGCTGCGCCGGGGCAATATCAACGACCGTGCCGAGGCCACGGCCACGCTGCGAAAAATGCTGGTGAATGAGCGAGAACGGGAACGGGTGATGGGCTGCCAAGCCCTGGGGGAGGCCGATTACATGGAGTCCCTCAGCATCTACATTGACGACCTGCTTCAGGATCCGTCGCTGCGGGTGCGGCGAGCCATTTTAGAGGCCATTGCCGCCACCCAGTACAAAAAATACTACCCATCCCTCCTGCGGGCATTGCAGTATAAATCGACCCGCGCCGCCGCCAGCGATGCCCTCACCCGCCTAGGAGATGAAGCCCTGCCCATGCTGGAGGCCCTGGCCACCGATGAATATAAACCAGAGGCGCTACGAAACCAGTCTTGGCAGGTGATTGGGGCCATCGGTACCTCGCGGGCCTTAGAGCTATTAATCCAAAACTTGATGAGTTCCTGGGGGCCAACCCGTCGCCAAATTCTGCGGATTTTGCTGAAGCTCTACCAAGAAACCGGGGTGAAGCGATCCAGCCTGATTGACAACGCCTTGGATCAACTGCTGGGGCGTAGCGGCTTTGAGGATCTGCTGGATACGGAACTGGCCTTTGTGGGCCAAATCCTGGCGGCCAAGCTCGACCTCGGTCAGGCCACCACTGTGGAGGAACGGCTGTTGCTATCGGCCCTGGAGGGGCTGGAAATCGACGCCATTGAGCGGTTGTTCATGCTGCTGCGGTTTATCTCGCCAGCCAATGCGGTGCAGGCGGCCCAGGCCAGCCTCAGCGGGTCGGTGTCGAGTTGGGCCAAGGGGCTAGAAATCCTCGATAACTGCCTCGACATTTCCAGCAAGCGCACGATTCTCATTCTGCTAGATCGCCAGCCCGACGCCGACAAGCTCAAGCGCCTCAGCCTCTCAACCCCGCTGATTGCCTACACGCCCCTGTCGCCGCGAGATCGCCTGCGGCAACTGCTGGATCTGCGGAGCCTTCTGTCGGACTGGGCCTTGGCCTGTTGTTTTCACCTAGCCAAAGCCAAGCACTGGAATGTTACGGCGGAACACACCCTCGCCCTGCTCCAGCACCCCACGGGCTTTGTGCGGGAGGCCGTTCTGGCCTATCTTGCGGTGGCCTCCCCCCGCGCCCTGCGAGACATTTTGCCCCGGATGCAGCACGACCCCAACGAATTGGTGGCCAACCAAGTCAACCACCTGATCAACACCTATAATTTGGAACCAGAGCCCTAACCTGGGATGGCCTAATCTGGGATGGTTTCAGCGGTTTGCGGCCTTTTTCTCCGTCGGCGTTAATTTTTCTATGCCAAGCACCACCCTCAACAGCCTAGATCGCCTGCTGTTTATCCGCCGAGTGCCCATTTTTGAGGAACTGCGGGATGACTTTTTGATGCGACTGGCCCCGGTTATGGACGAAGTTCACTTTGAAGCGGGCTACACCATCATCACCGAGGGCCAAGAGGGACGGGCCATGTACATCATTGTGTCGGGCCAGGTGAGCGTCCACCTCAGCGGGCAGCAGGTGGCTCAGTTCCAGGCGGGAGACTGCTTTGGGGAAATGTCGGTGTTTGACGCCGAACCCCGATCCGCCTCTGTCACCACCCTTGCCCCCTGCGACTGCCTGGTGCTGACCCAGCAGCAGCTCTACGACGCCATCGACGAAACCCCCGGCATTGCCGTCAACATTATTCGCCTGCTGTCCCGCCGCATCCGCGAACTCAACCAGGATCTCAACCTGGTGAAAAATCGCCTCAAGGCGGCTAAGGTTGACCGGGGAGTGCCCGCAGCCCTGCCAGAGCGGTCGGGCAATGGCTATCCCGTCCCCGCCTGGGACAGCCCGATTCTGTACTAACCCGCCGACCCGATCCGCCCTGATGGGGTTCATTGCCCCTACCTCAGTCACGTTTCCTGCTCCTCCTCAAGGCCCAGCCCGTTGCTCCATGAAAACCTTTTTTACCGACGATGCTGATCTCAACCAAGGGCTAAAGCAGGCCCTAGATCAGCTTTGGGAGGCCTATCCGGCCCTCGCTCCCCACCAAATCGCCGTTACCTGGGTGGTCTACGATCCGCCCTACCTGACCAACACAGGCGGTGCCCTTAGTGCCCACGAATTTTGGCAGCACTCGCCCCGGGGAGCCAGCTACCGGGGGGTAGAGTTAATCTATCCAGCTAGCGTGGTGAAGTTGTTTTATCTGGTGGCGGCCCACGAGT
Source organism: Leptolyngbya sp. BL0902 (assembly GCF_016403105.1). Lineage (NCBI taxonomy): Bacteria > Bacillati > Cyanobacteriota > Cyanophyceae > Leptolyngbyales > Leptolyngbyaceae > Leptolyngbya > Leptolyngbya sp. BL0902. The sequence goes on along the minus strand of NZ_CP046155.1, from coordinate 2,187,217 downwards.
GGCTAGAGCAGGGCATGGTGCCCCCCTCAGCGGAGCTAGACCGCGCCCTCAAAGACATGATTGTGGACTCCAGCAATGACGCCACCAGCCTGGTGGTAGATGTGCTGTCTGGCACCACCAGCGGCCCCGAACTGCCCCCCGGCCCCTTTGAAACCTGGCAGTATCAGCGCAATATTGTGAATCGCTTTTTTCAGTCTTTGCAGTGGCCAGAGGTGGCGACGGCCAACCTCAACCAAAAAACCTGGGGCGATGGCCCCTATGGCCGCGAGCGGGCCTTTGTGGGCGAACATTATGACAACCGCAATGCCCTAACCACCAATGCCGTAGCCCGGTTGATCCACAGCATCGCGGGCGGTGTGGCGGTGTCGGCGGCCCGATCCCAGGCCATGCTGGCGCTGATGCGGCGAGATCTCACCCTAGAACGCCCCCCCAGCCCGGAGGAGGATCAGGTGACGGGGTTTATTGGGGCAGGGCTACCCACCAACGCCGCCCTTTACTCTAAGGCGGGGTTTACCAGTCAGGTGCGCCACGATAGCGCCTACGTTGAAATCCCCGGACACCATCCCTTCACCCTAGTGATTTTTACCGAAGGCCCGGAACACAGCCAAAATCGCGACCTCATTCCCTACCTCACCCAGCACCTAGCCGCGCAAACTCGCTTGGCAAGCTAGGGGTAGAATGAAATTCTGGGGAACAATGGCCGTGTCTGGTGCGAGTTGTGGCGTGCCAAGGGCGTGCTAGAATCCCCTCTGCCCCTCGCCCTCACCCCGGACGCCGCTCCATGTCAGCCCCCACCACGCCCACCCCCTGGATACTTCGCGACCGTACCTTCGCCTGGGGCAGCCGTACTTACCTTCTGGGCGTCCTCAATGTCACCCCCGACAGCTTTAGTGATGGGGGGCAGTTTGCCACGGTAGAGCGGGCCGTTTCCCAGGCGCGGCATTTGGTACACAACGGCACCGACATCGTCGATATTGGCGGGCAGTCCACCCGGCCAGGGTCGGAGGCCATTTCTAGGGAGGAGGAACTAAACCGCGTAATTCCGGTGATCCAGGCCATTCGGGCCGACGAGGACGAGATTCTCCGGCAGGCCGTGATTTCCGTCGATACCACCCGATCCGCCGTGGCCAGGGCGGCGGTTAAGGCCGGGGCCGACGTGATCAACGATATTTCCGGCGGCACCTACGACCGGGCCATGCTCTCCACCGTGGCCGATCTAGGCGTTCCGGTGATGCTCATGCACCTGCGCGGCACCCCCGCCACCATGCAGCAGCACACCGACTACCCCGACCTCATGGGCGACATCTACGAATTCCTAGCGCGCCGCATTGAAGACGCCATTGCCGTAGGCGTCAAGCCCAGTCGAATCGCCATCGACCCCGGCCTAGGCTTTGCCAAAACCTATCCCCAAAATGTCGAAATCCTCCGCAACTTGGGCAAATTCCGCGAGTTAGACTGCCCGCTGCTGGTGGGGCCATCGCGCAAAAGCTTTATTGGATGGATCCTTGACCAGCCTGATCCCCAACAGCGGGTATGGGGTACGGCGGCGGCCTGCTGTGCCGCCATTGCGGGCGGGGCCGACATGATCCGAGTCCACGATGGCGCTGAAATGTATGATGTGTGTCGAGTGGCCGATGCCGTTTGGCGGTCAACGGCGGATTAAGCAACGATAGACAGCCTCCCTCCTGGGGCCAGATCCCCGGCGCTGCCGATTCCCGCTGGCCTTTGCCAAAAACAGTCTGGCTTGGGCTTTTCGCGAGATCCCCTACCCTTATTCCTAAGGATGTCCCCTTCCATGTCAACGGAATTGATTACCTGGCTCGTTGTTGTCCTGGGCATTCTGGGCTTTGGCATGGGGTCGATGCTGGTGGCCTATCGCCGTCCTTTGGGGGCTACGGTACTGTTTCCCGCTCCGGTGCAAGAGTTGTCCGCACCCGTGACTGATCGGGCGCGGGAATACTTTCAAGCGGGCGTGCAAGCCTTTGAATCAGGGCGCTACGCCCAAGCCATCGACCAATTTAGTCAGGTGATCGCCCTCGAACCCACCTGCGCCGAAGCCCTCTATAACGGCGGCCTCGCCCACGCCAACCTGGGGAACGACAACCGAGCCGTCCAAATCCTAGTGCAGGCCAGCGAGGGCTACCAGCAGCAAGGCACCAAGGCCGGACTGGATCGGGTAAAGTATGCCCTAGAGCAGGTGGCGGCGCGGCAACACCAGATCCGGGCGGCCAAGGCGGGGCAGGGGCGTGGCTAAGCAGCGGTTAGACGTGCTTTTGGTAGAGCGGGGGCTGTGTCCTTCTCGGCAGCAGGCCCAGCGCCTCATTCAGGCGGGAGAGGTGCAGGTTAACCACGCCGTCATCGACAAACCGGGCACCGCCGTCGCCGAGGATGCGGAGATTCAGGTGAAGGAAAAATCGCCCTACGTGTCGCGGGGGGGCGAGAAACTGGCCAAGGCGCTAGCGGAATTTCCCGTCACCGTGGCAGGGCGCGTGGCCCTCGATGGCGGCATCTCCACCGGGGGCTTCACCGACTGTCTGTTGCAGGCCGGGGCTAGCCGGGTCTACGGCATTGACGTGGGCTATGGCCAGGTGGCCTGGGAACTGCGCCAAAACAACCGGGTGATTTTGCGAGAGCGCACCAACCTGCGCCACCTCAGCCCTGACGATTTGTACAGCGCCACCGATCCCCGTCCCGACCTTGGGGTGATGGATGTGTCGTTTATTTCCCTCACCAAGGTCTTACCCGCCTTTTGGGCCTTGCTGGTGCCCCCCCGCGAGGTGGTGCTGCTGGTCAAGCCGCAGTTTGAGGTAGGGCGGGATCGCATCGGCAAGAAGGGTGTCGTGCGAGATTCCAAGGATCATGCCGCCGCCCTCGCCAGCGTTCTCGATGCCGCCATGACCCTCGGCTGGAGCTATCGCGGCGTCACCTGGTCGCCCTTGGTGGGGCCAGCGGGCAATATCGAATACCTGCTCTGGCTGGATCAACCCATGACCCCTATGACCACCACCGCGCCAAGCTCCACCCCAGATTCTGCCCCTGTCCCTGGCGGTTTGGAGGGTCACGCCTCCCTCGACCCCGATTTTCTCCAGATTGCCCTCCAAGCCCGCAAGGCCCTCGGTTGAAGATCGCTGGGCCTTGCGGGTCAAGGGAGCGGGTCGCCTGCCCATGGCCCATGGGGTTATTTTGCTGCCAGGTGCTCCAGCCCTGTCCCGCAGCGCTTGCAGAATCGAGCATCATCGTCATGGTTGGCCCAGCCACAGCCGGAGCAGGGCTGGTGGCGGGAGTCTGTCACCTTCACCAACTGCCGGATGAGGCTACTGATCTGGGTAGGGATTAGGGCAATGCCCGTTAGAATCATGGCCACCGTGAGCCCGCGCCCAGCATCGGAAATGGGGGTGACATCGCCATAGCCCACGGTAGTCATGGTGACAACAGCAAAGTAGAGGGCGTCTAAGAAAGTTTTGAACCCATCGGGATTGCGGGGGTGCTCCACCTGAAAAATTAGGCCGGAGTAGATAAAAATAATCGCCCCTAGGGTGAACAGAATCCGCAGCAGAATTAGGCTGTCGGCGCTGGTAACTTGGCCAAACCAAAGGCGATTGTTGAAAATTCGCACCAGTCGGAGAATCCGCAGCGACCGAAAAAAGCGCAAAAAGCGGATATCAAACACCCCAATCCAGGAGGGGAGAATGGCCACCAAATCCAGCAACCCGTAGAGGCTGAGGGCATAGCGCCAGGGGTGAGGAGCCACCCACAGCCGCAGGCCATATTCTAGGGTGAAGGCCAATACAATCAGCCAATCCAGTCGATTTAACCAGGTGTCTAAACTGGGGGAAATCGGGTAGGTTTTGACCACAAAAATAACGGCGGACAAAAAAATCAGCGCCACAATGACGCCATTGATCACTTGCCCGGTCAAGGTTTCGGTGGTTTCTAGGTAGCCGCGCAGGCGATCTCGCCGACTGGTGCCCAGGGCTGGATAGACCGCCGTAGGGATGCTGTCCTTGATGCCTGCCATCGCCCCAGAACTAGCCTGGGGAGATCCTCCTAGGTCTGAGGTTGGGCCAGAAATGGGGTTAGAAACGCTAGGGTCTGAAGACATGATGCTTGTGGGCAACCCCTAGCCCAGCATACGCAGTAAGCCCTGCTGCCCCACCAAAATTTCTCGCAGCAGCGTGATGATGCCCACCCAAATCACCGGGGAAATATCGACGCCACCGATGGGGGGAACTAGTTTTCGCACCGGAGCCAGCAGCGGTTCCGTGGGCCACACCACTAGGGATACGGGCAGTTTGGTGAGGTCAACCTGAGGGTACCAGGTCAGCACAATACGGAAAATAAACAGCAGGGTCATTAGAGCCAGCAGTAGCCCTACGCCCCAGTTCAACGCTACGGACAGGGCCATAGTCACACCTGGGAATCTAAAGTTTCCTTCATTCTAAAGCTTTGTAAACACCGCATGATGCTCTACCAACCCCAGAAACCTTAGGGATTTGACCATCTGGGGCTGAATCCTAGACGGGCTGTTGTGTTCACCGTGTTAAGTTGATCAATAATATTGAGTAACAATTTGTCGAAATCGTTATCAGGACACACCCCTATGACACCTTCCCTCACCAATTTCCTTCTGAGCATTCTGGCCGGAGCGTTGATCGTTGTCGTCCCCGCGACCATCGCGCTCCTCTTCCTGAGCCAGCGGGACAAAATTCAGCGTCAGTAGTCTTTCGTTCTTCTCAGGCTAGCGGTGGAGAGGGTCGGTGACGCCGAGTTGCCGACCCTTTTTAGGTAGGAAGCCTCAAGTCCATGGCGTGGTTCTGTGCCACCATGACAGACTAGCCTCTATAGAATCGTCGGAAGTCCGTTAGAATTGGTGAGACTAGGGCTGTCGCCGAGGTTGCCTAGGGGCCATAGCCACCCTCACGGACATGCCTATCTAGCTCCCTGCGGATCCAACTTATCCATTCCAGGTACGCGCTCTGGCCCTTGGGGAACTCCTAGCCTTGGCGTTGCCATCCTATCGAGGAATCCACTGTGAATTTTGGTACTCCTGTTCCCCTCCTGCTTGGTATTTTTTTGGTTCTCAGCGCCGTTGCGCTGTTTTTTTTAGAGCGCTTTAGGCCAGGGTATGGGCGCGATTCGGATCGGGTCTATGCCGTTCTGATGCTGATTTCAGGGGTGTTCCTGTTAGGGCATCTCACCATGGAACTGATCCCATCTTTTCAGCAAATGATCATGGTGGGGATGCTAACCGCCCTCCTGATTCAAAATGTCAATGGCCGCGAGCCCTACCAAGGTCGCCCTACACCCCAGGGCGATGGTCGCGATGGCTATGGCGGCGGTTATCGACCCCAAAATCGCCCCAGTCGTCCAGCCTATAGCGGAGACAACCGTGCCAACATGCGGGCAGAACTGGATCGGCGGGACTATGGCTTAGAAGACCCCTACGCTCGGCCTCGTCCCATGCTGGGCGGGCGCGACGAAGGCGGACGGCCCTACGCCCAGTCCTCTGGTTATGCCCAGGATCCCTACGCCCCCCGCTATGATGACCGGGGTGCCATGCCGCCCAGCCCACGCCCCGATGACTTTGGCGATCAACGGCCTGGGGAACGGCCTGGGGAACGGCCTGGGGAACGCTCGGATGGATCCGGCTATTCCGACGGATCGGTCGGCCCGGTTTATTCTGAGGGATCAACCTACAGCAGCGCCCCCCGCCCCGATGAGCGTCTCCGTCGCCGTCGGCCCAAAACCCGCAGCGACTACCAAGATCGGTATCAGGGCAATCCTCCTCGGCCCGACTATCGACCCGGCGGCCCCTCTGATGGGTGGGGCTAGAGCCAATGATGAGTTCTATGGTGAGTTCCGTTTTGCCCTTTTCCCTAGGCTCTATTGCCGGAACCGTTTTGTGGGCCTTAGCGCTGTACCTGGGCTTTTCTCCCGTGGCCGACCGGGTGATTGATGGCTGTCAACGCTGGATTCATTCTCTCAAGACCAATGCGCAGGCTTCAACCCGATTGAACCGCCCAGGGCAGACAGAGGCCCAAATGGCGGCGGCTTCGCTGCTCAGCGTCGTTCCCTTCTTGGCCCTTGGTGGTGTGGCCCACTACGGTCTTTCCTTTAGCCTGGGCGGTAGTTGGGCCGTGAGTTTGGGGATCATTGCCTTCATGGTGGGTGGGGTCTACGAACTGGGCCGTCAAAGTGGCCAAGCGGAGTAATCAGGGGTGCGTTCTCACGCCTTTGCCCAGGGCTCGTCGTCCAAATCGTGACAAGTCCAACCGATAGATAGAGGAATGATCCGATAGACTGTGGGCTAAATAAAAAAGCACACGTCGGCAAGGGAGAAGCATGGCAGGCAAGGCTGTCTCCCCCCTTGTTGACCTATCTTATAGAGTTGGTCAATGGCCGCAGCATCGGTGTTGGATCCTTTTAATATTCTGGCGGTGGATGATTCACCGGATAACCTGTTTTTGATTGAAACAATTCTGGATGATCCTGCCTACTGCATCGGGCTAGCCTCTGGGGGGCAGGCGGCGCTGGATCTGGTGCAGCAGCGACCTCCAGATTTGATTTTGCTGGATGTGATGATGCCCGACCTCGACGGCTACGCGGTGACGCAGCGCCTCCGGCAAAATCCCGATCTGCCCTACATTCCCATTTTGTTGATTACCGCCCATGACCAGTCCAGCCTAGTGCAGGGGTTGGATGCCGGGGCTGATGACTTTATCCGCAAGCCTGTAGATGTGAACGAACTGCGGGCGCGGGTGCGGTCTCTGCTGCGATTAAAGCGCAGTATGGATGCCCAAGCCCACATGATGCGCCAGCGCGATGATTTTGTGGCCCGCCTCACCCACGACTTGCGTACCCCTCTGGTTGCGGCTAATCGAATGCTAAAGCTGTGCCGTAACCAGGCTTTTGGCCCCTTGCCCGATGAGGCCCACGAGGCTATGGGGAGCATCATCGACAGCAACGACCATCTGCTGAACATGGTGAACACGCTGCTAGAGGTCTATCGCCATGAAGCCGGACAGAAAACCTTGACCCAGGTTGCTATTTCCCTACCCGATCTGGCGGATACCGTTACCAAAGCCCTTTCCCCCTTGGCCACCGCTAAGGGGTTGACGTGTCAGTTCATTGTTAATGATGCCTCATTGTCCAGGGCTGACCCACCCAATTCGTCTGCCCACAGCGCAGACTTTCCGGTGGTGATGGGCGATCCCTTGGAACTGCGGCGGATTTTGACCAATCTGGTGGGCAACGCCATCAAGTTCACCGACCAAGGCGGGGTTGAGATTACCCTAGGGCAGACCTCAGAGCCTCCACAAGGTCTACCGTCTAGCCCCCAGCATTCTGGTGCCTGGGTTTCTGTGCAGGTTCAAGATACAGGCATTGGCATCCCTCCAGCAGAGCAGCAGGCCATTTTTCAATGGTTTCGCCAGGGCGATCACCGACGGGCGGGCCACGGGTTGGGGCTGCATTTGGCGCAACGGTTGGCGACCCTCCACGGCGGCACCATCACTGTCCAATCGGCACCAGGGCAGGGCAGTTGCTTTACCCTGTGGCTTCCAGCCCAGGCGACGCTGCCGAGGCCCAAGGACATCTCCCCGATGCCCTCATTTGCCGATGCAGAAACGGCTGAAAATCTCGTCTAGCATAGATTCTGTCAGTTCATCCCCCGTGATGGATCCAAGGGCGTGGATGGCGGTACGCAGGTCAATCGTCCAAAAATCGAGGGGAAGCTGACCCTCAATAGTCTGCTGCACCTGGCGCAGGGCAATGTGGGCCTCAGTGAGGGCAGCGGCTTGGCGCTGGTTGAGGGTAAATTCCAAATTACTCAGGGCGATCTGGTCGGCGTGGATTGCCTTGAGGATGGCGTTCTCCAAAGCGTCGATGCCCTGGTTTTGGGCGGCGGCGGTGTAGACCGTGGGCACATGGGCATCGGGCAGGGCAATGGCGATGTCCTGATTGACCAAATCCCGCTTGTTAATCACCACAATCAGGGGTCGATCCTGCACTAGGTCGTAAAGCGCCTGATCCGCCTCCGTCCAGCCTGCCGTGGCATCCAGGGTCAGCAGCACCAAATCCGCTGCCTGGGCGGCACGTCGAGAGCGTTCGATGCCGATCTGCTCCACCTGGTCGGTAGCTTCGCGAATCCCCGCCGTATCCAACACCTGCACCGGAATGCCGCCCACCACCAAGTGCGACTCCACCACATCGCGGGTCGTCCCTGGCAGGTCGGTGACAATGGCGCGATCCGTGCGGCTCCAGGCATTCAGCAGGCTGGATTTACCCACATTGGGCCGTCCCACAATGGCGACCTTCAGCCCCGTGCGTAGGCGTTCCCCCTGTTCCGCCGTGGCCAGGAGTTGGTCAACCTCGGCTAGCACCCCATCCAGATTTCGACGAACAGACGCCTCATCCAAGGGCGGCAGGTCGTCCTCAAAGTCAATGCGGGCCTCCACCTCCGCCAAAATATCCAAACACCGGGAACGCAGGGCGCGAATGGGCTGAGTCAGCTTGCCCTGCACCCCCGCCAGAGCCGTTCTTGCCGCTAGGGTCGATTGCGCCGCCACCAAATCCGCCACCCCCTCCGCCTGGGTGAGGTCGAGCCTTCCGTTCAAAAAGGCCCGCAGGGTAAATTCCCCCGCCTGGGCCAGCCGTGCCCCCTGGTTCAAACACAACTGCAACACCTGCTGCACCGCCATCACGCCGCCGTGGCAGTGAAATTCCACCACATCCTCGCGGGTGTAGGAACGGGGGGCCAGCATCAGCATCAGCAGTGCCTCATCCACCGTTTGCCCCGTGGCAGGATCCACCACATAGCCGTAGAGAATGCGGTGGCTCTCCCAGGGTTGCCGCCCCGGAGCCCGAAACAACGCCTGGGCAATAGTCAACGCCGTCGCCCCCGACAGCCGTACGATTCCCACGCTGCCCTGCTGTGGCACAATCGCCGTGGCAATGGCCGCAATGGTTTCGCCCTGGGGCGGCTGGCTGGTTTGAACCCTATCGATACCCATAACGGGCCTAACCTTGGGCCGACGAGGCTACCAGGAACCCCGCCGCCAGGGTCTGCATTTTTTTGAAAATGTTGTAGAACCCATTGGCCCGTGACGGGGTGAGGCTGACATCGAGCTGGGTGTCTTTGATGAAATCGGGGCTGAGGTCAACAATTTCCTGGGGCGTGAGGCCGTTGAGCCCCCGCACCAAAAAGGCCACCAGACCCTTAGTAATTTGGGCGTCAGAATCCGCCTGGTACTGCACCTTGCCTTCCACTAGGTCAGCGACCACAAACACCTGGGAGACACAGCCCTGCACCTTATTTTCCGGGGTTTTGCAGTCCTCCGGCAGGGGATCCAGCTTTTTGGCTAGGAACAGCAACTGCTCGTAGCGACGCTTGGGGTCGGCGGTTTGCTGAAAACGGCTAACGATTTTTTCGACGGACGCGGGACGGGTAGACATAGAACGGGGCCACAGAACAATGGGAGGCGACAACGATTATTCTCACACAACCACCCCCTTGGAATGGGGAGGCCGAGGTAAATTCCCCACTATCTCAACCTATCCCGGTAAAATTGGCGCACCGCTCGGATTACGGTGAGGTCAGTTCCGGTTTTGCGGAGTTGAATCCACTGGTTGAGTTGGTCGTCGGTGACGAAAGGAAACGCACGGCTAACAGGCTGGGGCTGATAGTCACCGTCCTGGAGCACCAAAAAAGTCAGGGCTTCCTGTCGATATAGCCACACCTCAGGGATGGGCATAGCCTGGTAGATGGACAGCTTATGGTCGGAACGATTGGCAATATCGACCTCTAGCACCCCATCGGGGGGTAACTCTAGAGGTGTCCTGGAACCCATGCCCTGGCCAGCGTGAGCATTTTGAAGATAAAAACAGCCGTCTGGTTCTACTCCCTTCGCCAAATCGGGCCGATTCATCCGCATAGAACCTAAATTGTTGCACTCTAGTCCCGATTCCTCGGCCAAGGTCAGAATGATGGCGGCGAGCACCTGGCTGATGACTTCATGCAACTGTCCCGGCATTCGGATTTCTAGCACTCCCTGGTCGTAGGCGATACGGGTGGCGCGGGTTTCGCCCAGTTCCTCCAGCAGCGCTCCGTAGCTATCCCAGGAGAGGCCCGAAATTTGTAGGGCACTCCCAGGGGTTAGCTCAATTTGGCTGAGAGGGGTGGCGAGGATGGAGGTCATGGTGGGGATGGCCATTCCGCCCTAGAACGGGATTTCGTCGTAGTTGATGCCGGGGTCGGAATCAGCGGCGGGGCTGGGGGTCGGAGCGGTGGGTCGGGGAGTGGCGGCGGGCCGGGGCGGCGCTGAGGCAGCGGGGGCGCTGGCGGTGAGGGGGGTGGGGGCGGCCATGGGCATGGTGGCGAAGGTTCCGGCGTTGTAGATGCGCTGGACAGTGAGTTCGGCCTGTTTTTCTTTGTAGCCCTCGGGGCGTTCCACGGTGTTCATGCCCAGGCGACCTTCAAGCAGGACGCGCTGACCCACCTGGTAGTTTTCCTGAATTTCCTGGGCCAGGTTGCCCCAGCCGACGACTTTCATTTGCCCCGCTGGGTCGCCGTCCCGCAGGCCGGGGAACTGCACCACAAACTCGGCCACGGGAGTTTGGGTATCCGAGGTGTAGCGGAGTTGGGGCGCTTGGACGATCTCCGCCAAAAGCATACAGTTGTTCATCGGCTATTCTCCTTCGATACCCGGATTGAGCGGCCCTGACCCGAGGGCTTGGACGGCAGGGCTTGGACGCAGGCGATTGACTTGGCTTACCGAGGGCGGGCTTTCCTGTCGGATTGGGGAAATTCAGGGGCGACTGAACTCCCTAGGACGGCCTCCCCTAGGCTTGGTCAATAAAGTGCTGCACCTGGCTATGGTACTGGTTGAGGGTAGCATCGAGCCAGTCTCGGTTTTGGCTGTTGCCAAAGAGATGGACGAGGGGTTCCCCGGCATCGGGCAGCACCAGCACCCAGTCGTCGGGGTTGTCTCCTAAAATTTTAACCCCGTCGATCAGTTCTAGGCGTTCCTGGGGTGTGGTTTCCACCAAATGGCGCATGAGGGCACCTTTTACCGTCCAGGGGCAGCGCAGGGTTTGGCTGCGGTGGATGGTGCGGGGCAGGTCTGACCAGATTTGGCCGAGGGAATGGTCTTGTAGGCTCAGCATTTCAATCAGCTTGGCGATGCAGAACATGGCATCAAAGCCGGGGTGCAGTTCGGGGAAAATAAAGCCCATGTCACCGCTACCGCCGAGGACGACGTTGGGGTTTTCTTGGCAGGCTTGCATCAGCGCCGTGGGGTTGGCCTTGGTGCGAATCACCTGGCCACCGTGGCGACGGGCGATGTGTTCCACGGCCCCGGAAGCCTGCACCGGAACGACGATGGTGCCCCTGGGCTGGGCGGTAAGCATCAGGTGGGCCATCAGGGCCGTAAGGGTTTCGCCGCGAATTTGCGCCCCCATCTCGTCCACCAAAATCAACTGTTCGCCGTTGGCCGACACCTGCGCCCCAAAGGTGGCCCGCAGCGCCTGCACCACCTGACCCAGTTGGCCCAGCATCACCTCGCGTTCGTCGGGGGAGAGGGGCGACTGGCGCAGGCTGGCATTCAGCACTACGGCATCGCAGGCAAACTTGCCGAGGATTTGCGGCAGCACTGCCCCAGACACGGCATAGGCATAGTCGATGACGACCTTGGCCTGACTATGGGTAACGGCCTCGACATTCAGGTGTTTTTCAAAGGCGGTGATGTAGGTGGACACCAGGCGGGCCGGGGTAGTGACGGTGCCGATTTCGTCGATGGCGGAACGGCGGAGGTCTTCCTTGAAGTAAGCGCCTTCAATTTTCTTTTCCTTGCCCTTGCCGATGTCGATGCCGCGCTCGTCGAAGAATTCAATCAACACCTGGTCGGGGCGGGTGGGATGGAGGCGAACGTGGATGCCGCCCACCACGCCCATCTGCACCAGGGCGACACGGGCCACGGGGATGGCGGTGGATTCCAGATTTTGGACGTTGATACCGACGGACATCAGCCCCGCAATCAGCGACCGGGACACCATGCGGGAAATGCTGCGCTGATCCCGCGAGACGGTGACGTGGGAACCGGGCTTGAGAGTAGACCCGTAGGCCGCCCCCAGTTTGACGGCAAATTCCGGCGTGATGTCGATGTTGGCCAGCCCCGAAACCCCCCGTTGCCCAAACAAATTGCGCTGGGCCGTGTTGCCCCAAATCAAATTGATGTTCAAGATCGCCCCTGACTCAATTTGCTTGCTGGGCCAAACCCGCACCCCAGGGCTAATCTGGGCCTCTTCGCCCACGGTGGAGAGCGGCCCAATCACCGCCCCTTCCAACACATGGGAACGCCGATCTACCCTGGCCCCCCGCGCAATGCTACAGGCCCTTAGGTGTACCTCATCCCCCACAATGGCCCCGTTCCAGACAATCGGGCGCTTGAGGTCGGCGTCGTTGCCGATAGTGACGTTATCGCCAATCACCGTCCCCGGTTCCAGCACCGTCCGCGCCCCGATGCGGCAGTTTTTGCCAATCATCACCGGAGGATGCAGTTGGGCGGTGGGGTCGATGTAGGTATTTTCGCCCACCCAGATCCCCACCGAGGTCTCCGGGTAGGCATAGTCCACCATCACCTTGCCATGAAGGGCGTCGTACTGAGCCTCGCGGTAGGCATCCAGATGGCCCACATCGCACCAATAGCCCTCGGCCACGTAGCCGTAGATCGGTTCGCCCTTGGCCAGCAGTAGGGGGAAGAGATCCTTAGAAAAGTCGCACTCTTGGTTGGCAGGCAGGTAGTCCAGCACCTCCGGTTCCAGAATGTAGGTACCTGTGTTGACGGTGTCAGAAAAAATTTCGCTGGTTGACGGTTTTTCCAAAAAGCGCTGAATGTGGCCCTCGGCGTTGGTAATCACCACCCCAAACTCGATGGGGTTGGGCACACGGGTGAGCACCAGGGTCGCCTTCGATCCCCGCTGCCGATGGAAGCGAATCGCCGCTTGCAGATCAAAATCCGTGACGCTGTCGCCGCTGATCACCAAAAAGGTGTCGTCCAACCAATCCGCAATATTCTTGACGCAGCCCGCCGTGCCCAGGGGTTGATCCTCCTCCACGGCGTAGGTCATCTGCACCCCAAACTCGCGCCCGTCCTGGAAATAGTCGCGCATGACGTCGGGCAGATAGTGCAGCGTAGCAATCACCTCATAGATGCCGTTGCGCTTTAGCAAATTGACGATGTGCTCGGCGATAGGGCGATTGAGGATGGGCACCATCGGTTTTGGAAGGTCGCAGGTGAGGGGGCGTAACCGTGTCCCTGAACCGCCAGCCATTAGCACTGCACGCATCTTGTCTCCTTCCTGCTACTCAACGGTATTTGCAACCCTGTCGATTCGCCTGTGAGCCATCGACCCGTTATTAACCCATTCCTCCCCTGCCGACTATACCTGGGAACCCTTGAGGCTACCGTAACATCGATAGCTTACGGGAGGAACGCGACCTAGATGTCTATCCTAGGGCTGAGGCTATGGGGTAAAACGACCTTCCTGCCGCCTACTGACCCTGGCCCTAACCCCTGATCACGACCCGCTGTTCTGCACAAATTGACCAACCCTTAGTATTTTAGTAAGAAAGGGGAAGGCCCCAACCGGAGGAAAACCTATGAGTCCATTGCTGTTTCTGGTGCTGATGGGTGTCTATGGCGGCGGCGCTTGGAAGTTCTGGGCAGGCTTCAAGCGCACCACCTTCAGCGAGGGCAAGGTGAAATTGACCCTGCTGTGGCCCTTGCTGTTGGCCTCCAGCAAGTCCTATCGCGAAAACTTCAACCGCGCCCTCAAAGGTTAGGACAAACACGAATGCCCCTACCCAACGCCGATCCCTCCCCCTGGGGAGCCACCCTCCAGGCCGTTGCCCAGCGCTATAACCAAGAATTTTCGGGCCAACCCTTCGACCTCCCCCAGGAAATCGAAGAAATGCCCCTGTTCAAAGACTGGGTGGCGGGACGGTTAACGCCGCACATCTCCACGCCCTTTTGGGAAGCCATCAAACCCCACAAAAAAGATCACTGCCTCGATATCGGCTGCGGCATCAGCTTTTTGGTCTATCCCTGGCGAGACTGGGACGCCTTGTTCCACGGCCACGACATCAGCGAATTTGCCTGCAAGGCCGTCACCGCCCGGGGGCCACAGCTCAATTCCAAGCTCTTTAAGGGCATGAAACAAGCCCCCGCCCACCGTTTGCAGGATCACTACGAACCCCAGTTTTTCGACCTGGTAATCGCCACGGGCGTTAGTTGCTACTACCCCGCTGACTATTGGGACACGGTGCTGCAACAGGTGAAAAAAGTCCTCAAGCCCGGTGGCCACTTTCTGTTCGATGCCCTCAACCCCGACGCGCCCCTGGCGGAAAGCTGGGCAATTTTAGAAACCTACCTGGGGGCCGAAGTGCAGCTTGATTCCCTGGATCAGTGGCCTGCTTTGGTGAAATCGAACGGCGGACGGGTGGTTTCCCATCGCGATTACGAACTGTTTCGCCTGTTTAAGGTGAAGTGGGATGGCTAATTGAAGATTTCTAGAAGTGACTGAAGAGGTCTTGAACGGTTCTGGGGAGCTTCTAACGTCCAGGGCTGACCCGCTACGCCCAGCGGTTGAGAAATTCTTGGAGAGCCTCCACTACCAATTCAGGCTGCTCTAGGTGAGGCAGCACCCCAACGTCGGGAAGCTCTACCACCGCCTCCACGGCCTGGGGGGCGAGGCTGGCGAGGCGGCGTGTAATGTTGGGCGGCGTGAAGCGGGATTTTGCCCCCAGAATGATGTGGGTGGGGGTGGCAAGCTGGCCCATATAGCGCGATAGGTCAAAGCTAATGGTGCCGTTGAGGGAGGCCAAGGCCGCGTACTGGGCGTTGGGCTGTTGGGTGCAGGTGAGATAGGCTTGCACCATGTCCTCGGTGATGCGGCTGGGGTTGGCAAACAAGAAGGTAGACAGAAAGCCCCGAACCGCCAGTTCGTTGGCCGCACCCAGTTGATAGAGCAGGCTATCCACACCAGGGGTGCTGGCCAACAGAGCGGGCAGGCTAGCGCGGTAGTCGCGGCCAAAGTCGCCGTTGCCGGAGGGCGAGACGAGGAATAATCCCTTGAATAGATCGGGGCGCTGGGTCGCCAGCCGGATAATCACCCCCGCCGTCAGCGAGGTGGCCACCACCAGAGCGGGCGGCTCTGCCAAAGCTTCGAGCAGGTGGGTGATGACCTGAAAATAATCTTGGACGTGATAATCTCGCGCCGGATGGGCCGATTGCCCCCAGCCCACCAGATCAGGGGCGATCACCCGGTGGCTGTGGCCAAAGGCAGGATAGACCTTCGACCATTCAAAGGCAGAAGACCCACCCCCCAGGCTGTGCAAAAACACCAGGGGCGGGCGATCATCCTGGCCCTCTTCCGCAGGGGGATGGGTATAGTAGGCCATGACGCCAAGGGGCGTGGCCATCACCCGCTGCACAAAACCCGCTGGCTGAAACTGAAGCACAGAATCACGATCCGTAGACAACCATGCGTTGAGGTCAATCCATTAGCTCAGCGCTAGGGAAGACTACGCTTAGGACTATGTCAGGGCTAGGGACGGAGAGAGAGGGATTCGAACCCTCGTTAGAGTCACCCCTAAACAGCATTTCCAGTGCTGCGCCTTCAACCGCTCGGCCATCTCTCCAGGGTGTGGGGTAGCATTTCGCCACCGGATAGATATCCTACCAAAGAAAAGGCCCAAAATGCCACAATTTGTTTTGGAAGGAATTTTTCATGAGAGCATAGGAGGATAAACCCCTCATTGTCCTGGTTTTCATCGGCGCTATGGCTCCTACCCACACCGTTATCGTTCACCACCGCGATACCAACAAAACCTACCAGTTTCAGGTGCCCGAGGATCGCTATATCCTTCACACCGCCGAAAGCCAAGGCATCGACCTCCCCTTCTCCTGCCGCAACGGAGCCTGCACTACCTGCGCCGTGCGGGTGCTGGAGGGCGATCTCGTGCAGCCAGAGGCCATGGGGCTCTCTCCCGACCTGCGGGCCCAGGGCTATGCGTTGCTCTGCGTCAGCTATGCCCGCAGCGACCTGCGCGTGGAAACCCAAGACGAAGACGAGGTCTACGAACTTCAGTTTGGCCGCTACTTCGGCAAGGGCAAGGTGCGCTTTGGCCTCCCCCTAGAAGACGATTAGCCGTCGGTTGGTTGGCCCACGGGCTTGGCTCATGCCGTCGACCAACGCATCCTACTAGGCTATCCGCTGAAGAGGTCACGTCTCCTCAGCACTACCCAACGGTAGCCCTTTGTCCTTTGTCATCTGTACTGGCTCCCATGACCTTTCCCTCCGACCGTGATCTACTCACTTGGCTAGATGTAGCCACCGAAGCGGCGCAATCAGCTGGGGCGGTGCTTCAGCACTACTGGGGCAATCTCCAGGATGTGCGGGAAAAGGGGCGATCTGGCGACCTTGTAACCGAGGCGGATCGGGCCGCAGAGGCGGCGGTTATGGCGGTGATGGGCCGTCATCTGCCCACCAGTCACGGCATCTTGGCCGAGGAATCGGGAGCCGGAGGGCAAGCCAACAGCGATTTTCTCTGGGCGATTGATCCCCTCGATGGCACCACCAACTACACCCACCAATATCCCTTCTGCTCGGTTTCCATTGGCCTGCTGTTTGAGGGCGAGCCGATTTTGGGCGTGGTCTATAACCCCATCCTGAACGAGCTGTTTCAAGCGGCGAAGGGGCAAGGGGCTACCTTCAACCGCCAGCCGATGCAGGTTTCGACAACGGATAATTTGGCCCAAAGCCTGCTCGTCACCGGGTTTGCCTACGACCGCCGCGACACCGCCGACAATAACTATGCCGAATTCTGCCAGTTCACCCACCTCACCCAGGGCGTGCGGCGGGGGGGATCGGCGGCGGTAGACCTGGCCTACGTCGCCTGCGGTCGCCTCGATGGCTACTGGGAACGGGGCCTGTCTCCCTGGGATATTACCGCTGGCATTGCCCTCATCCGCGAGGCCGGAGGGAAAGTCACC
This sequence comes from Leptolyngbya sp. BL0902, assembly GCF_016403105.1. Lineage (NCBI taxonomy): Bacteria > Bacillati > Cyanobacteriota > Cyanophyceae > Leptolyngbyales > Leptolyngbyaceae > Leptolyngbya > Leptolyngbya sp. BL0902. The sequence continues at coordinate 2,170,166 of NZ_CP046155.1, read as the reverse complement.
GCCTACGACCAAAGCCCCCTGATCGTCCAGAGCGGTCGGCTATTGGCCACCAATGGCCACCTCCATGACGCCATGGCTCAGGTGCTTCAGCAGGTGAAACCCCTCGACTTCACACCCCTACCCCATCCCTAGGGCGTGCATCCGATGCATAATCTTTTGTCAGTCAACTAGGGCTATAGGTGTACGGCATCAATCAGAGAACTGCTATGTTTTTTGATTCAGATTGAGCGTAGGAATGACAATCCTAGCCTTCTGCCGATCTTCCTTTAGAAGGCCCGAATAGGATCGAATAGAGCCTCTAGTCTAGACAGATAATTGGGGCAGAAAAAACGCCATAACCAGCCAATAGATGGGAACAGCAACGGAGATAAAACTCATCACAAAGCGGGTGTCAAGCTGGTTTTCCTGGGCAAACAAAAGGGCTAGCATACTGGGGGGCAGAGCCGATCCCACCAACACCGCTGCCCGCTCTAGCCCCGTCAGACTAAATAGGGCAGAGATGCCCCAACCCAACCCCAGCCCAATGCTCACCTTTAGCAGGGCTAGGGCCAGAAACCGCCCTACTGAGGCGATTTGCAGGTGAAATTCTAGCCCCAGCAGCACCAGCACCAGAAATACAAAACTGTTGGCCAAAATATCCAGCAACGCCATCAGCGGGGGCGGTTGCCAGCCTAGGAAATTTAGGCCTAGGCCAATCCAGATTGCCCAAAAGAAGGGAGTTTTGACCAGTTTCAGACCCACTCGCCCTAGGGTGATTTCGGCGGATCCATACCAAGTGGCAATGCCGTAGACTACCGTTAGCAGGTAGACGGCTTGGGCCAGATCAAACAACACCAGCCGACTCAATCCCTCTTCTCCAAAGGCCAGCAGCATGGTGGGATAGCCCACGGCCCCGCCCTCAAAGGTGAGAAAGGTGATCATCCAAGCCCCAGCCTGGGGTCGTGGCCAGTTCAGCGGTTTGAGAATCAATGCCCCAATCAGGGTCAGCCCTAGGACAACAATCAGCGCGGAGAGGGGCAGGTAGATGAGGTCAGGCGTGAGAGTGGCGGTGGCCAGGGCGCGTAAAATTACTGCTGGCAAAGCCAAATAGGTCAAGAGTGTGCCGATGGTTTGGGCATCCCTAGAGCCTATCAGACCAACCCGCCGCAGCCCAAAACCCAAAACGCAGACCAGCAGCAGCGGCAGAATTTTTAACAGCACGGAGAACTCTTTCTAGAAACTACATCCTCCCCGTTGGTTTATGTAGAACGTAGGATGGATGTGCAAATCGTAATCTATGGTGAACAAAAATTGGATGGGTTTTAGAGAGCTAGTTCATGCCATGGATAGCATTGAAGGTAGTCGTGGGCGTAAACCATGATCGGTTGATTAAGGTCTTGGTCAAGCGGCTGGCCAAGCCAAATTCCTGGCTCTACCTCTTCTTTAATGGCAACTTTCAGGAACCCGGACGCCTCTGACAATAGTTTTTTCATGTCTTTTCATGGTGCTATGAATGCGTTCCTGCCGTCACCCTACATTGTTTGGAAAAGCAACATTTGCTCGATCTTAAAATCAGCAGCGATTAGTTCAAGAAGATACTGCATATCATGAAATGATGGGGCTTCTCCCTCTTCAGACTGATGATGAGTCCTAATGTCCCAAGCTTCGTGGCTAATTACTGTTAGATCGGTTTCTTCATCTGCTGAATCAATTTTGTTTAAGTAGGGCTAGGGTTTGAGGTAGAGGGTGCGTTCGGCGTCGCGGCGGCGGACGAGACCGGGCAGCACTTCGCCCCCGGCATAGACCCAGCGGGGAAATTCGGCGGCGGCTCCCGCGAAGTCTCCGGCGTTATGCTTGCGGAGCAGGGTAGAACTTCGGTAGGCGCTGAGGCCCACATTAAAGGCGAAGGACACCATGGCCGAAAACTGGTTTGCGGTGGTGGTGATGGTCAACGCCTGGGAAACGCCCCGCTCGAACACCTCCAAATCCTGCTGAAGAATCGCTTCGGCTTCGGCGGTAGTGATGGTCATACCGGGGTAGACCGGGGGCGGGCCAGCCATGCTGGTGTGGCCATAGCCAATCGTCCACACGCCGACGGAATCTTGGTAGGCAGTGGTGCGTAGTCCTTCAAAGTGTTTGACCAGGGCCAGCCCTTCGGCGTTGATTTTGCCAGCGGTGGGGGGCGGTTGCCAGGGGTCGGGTTCTGGGGCTCCGGTGCCGAGGGAAATGGTCATGGCGGTGGGGGCATCGGCGCGGGAAAACCAGGCTTCCATTCCGGTGATGTCGGCCACTTTTTCCTTGGGGTTGGCCGCTGAGGGGGCTTTGGTGATGCGGGAAATCCACACGCCGCCCTGCATCAGGTACATGGCCAGATCGGTTTCTTTAATCCAGGTGCCCATGGTTTCTCCTCCTAAGCGGGGCCAGTGCCGTCGTAGTTCCAGCGGGCGCGATAGCCCCTGGCATCAATGTGGGTGAAGGATCGGGAGCTGGCCAAGCCACCCTGGTTGCCCCACCATCTATCCAAATCCGCGTAGACATCGTAGGGATGGCGACCAGAGACGACGAAATCCACCCCATCCCCCAGCAAATGGCGCGACTGGGACGCCCCACCCACCGCCGCATTGGTGGCCGGATCGCGATACCAGGAGGTGATGATCACGGGTCTGCCGTAGCGTTTGCGGATGTCCTCCAGCGCCTTAGCAATGCGGAGAATGCCGTAGATCACCTCGGCATTGGCGGGGCGGCGATACTGCCCGGTGCTGGTGTTGACGTGGAGGGCTTCGCCCCAGGTAAAGTTGCCCCGGTCGCCGTACTGGGTTGTCCAGTAAATCGGGTCATTGGAATAATAGGTGCCGCTAAAGCCCGGAAACTGAAGGGCCATGCCGCGACTGCCGGAGGGGGGCGGCGGCGGGCCTTGGTCGGTGGGGTTGTTGCCGATTTCGGTGCCGATGATGTAGATATCCGGCACGTAGCAGAACCAGGTATTGCGCCGTTGGGAACCCAGGAACGCCCCCTTGAAGGCCACCCGCACATGGTTTTTCTCCGGCTGGGAGTAGGAGCTAATTTCTAGCACCGTGTTGGATTTCACCAGCACTTTGTCGGTTTCCGGCAGTTCGCTCGATAGGGCGGGGCTGGTTTTGAAGATGGTATCTCCCCGCACCTGGAGCAGTTGTCGCTGGCCCACAATCCGCACATGGGGGTTGTAGGCGTACCAGGTATCGATTTCGTCTTCGCCCAGGGTGGTATCGGCCAAGCGCACCTTGGCATGGTTGCCCGCCGCTGGCAGATGGCCAATCAGGCTGAACTGGGTGTTGGCCGGAATGTCTACCTTGTCCTCCGGAGCGAGGGACGAGGAAGCTATCGGCTCGGCTTTGAACACCGTATTTGTCACCGCCGTCAGGGTGATGGCGGAGATCAGCTTGGTGTCCTGGGTGTTGATGTACCACTGGGTGGCCCGACCATCGCCCAGTTCTGGCCTCACCAGGTCAATCAGCCAGCGGTCGCTGCCCTGGTCGATGTAGTACTGAATGTTCAACACTTGGCCCCTGGGTACCGCCACCTTTTGCGACTCTGGCAGGGTTTCCGGCGCTTCGGGCCGCAGGGTAAACACCGTATCCCGCACCGTCTGCACCTGAAGGCCATCGTGGGGGCGAGGGATGGTGCCGCCGCCCGTGCTGGCGCTGGCGTGGAGGTTGTAGACGTACCACAGGGTTTCGTTGCTGGGGCCAAGGGTGGTATCGGCCAGTTCAATTAGGGTGTGATTGTCCGCCGCAGGGCGAAAGGATTTGAGCCTAAAGGTTTGCGCCTCGGACACAAACACCTTGGCGCTGTTGGGCAGGCTGGTGGAGGGCTTGGGTTCTCGCTTAAACAGGGTGTCGCGGGTGACGGTGAGGGTGGCTTCGGTGCCGAGACGGGCGTGAAGATTGTAGACGTACCAAAGGGTGCGGTTGCCATCGCCCAAGGGGTCTGCCAACTCCACCCGCCAGTGGTCGCTGCCGCCATCGGCGTAGTAGCGCAGGGCCAGTTGGGTACCCCGCCGCACCCACACCTTCTCCGAGGAGGTGAGCCCGCTGGACTGCACGGGCCGAATCTTAAAGAACGTGTCGCTAGTGACAATGATTTGGTTGTTGTCTGGAATCAACAGCCCGTCCCCGGCCCCCGGCGGCGGCGGCGTGGGCAGCGGTTCTGGATCCCCCGTGCCGATGGCAAAGGTCATGCCCCTGGGCCGATCTCCACGGGCAAACCAGCCCTTCATGGCCGATACATTGGCCACCTGCTCCTTGGGGTTGGTGGTAGAAGGACGCTTGGGAATCACCTCCAGGTAGGTATTCCCGGACATCAAGTAAATGGCCTGGTCGGTTTGCTTAACCCAAGTTCCCATGGGGCGTCTCGTGGATAGGGATCGGTAATGAGAAGTCTGTGATCAGTCAGAACTCGTTCATCATAGTTCCTCTTTTCCCAGACAGAACTCCCCACCCCCGATCCGTTCCCACGGCGGAGACTTTGCCATTTATGGGCGCTCTACTGGCGATCTGCGTTAGTGCTCAAACAGGTTGTTGTATTGCAGTAGATCGAGGCTGACGAAGGTGGGTAGGCAGCGGAAGCAATCCTGGGCCAGTTCCCAGCGGTCTTCTCGCTTCAGCATGGTTTCTAGGCTGCGGTGGATGCTGTGGAGATAGCGCACATCGTTGGCGGCATAGCGCAGTTGCTCCTCCGAGAGGTTCATGGCGTTGCCCCAGTCGGAGCTTTGGGCGGTTTTGTCTAGTTCGGTGCCGTCGAGCTCCTTGACCACATCCTTGAGGCCGTGTTTGGGGCTGTAGGTGCGGCCTAGTTTGCTGGCAATTTTGGTACAAAATACCGGGTTAACGTGAATGCCGAGGTGATAGCGCAGGGTGGCGAGGTCAAACCGGGCAAAGTGAAACAGTTTGAGGCTGTGTTCCGCTTCTAAGAGCCGCTTCAGATTGGGGGCTTCGGTCTGGCCCCGTTCAATTCGCACCACAGCCACATAGCCCTCTGGATTGCTGAGCTGCACCAGGCAAAGCCGATCTCGCTGGGGCAACAGGCCCATGGTTTCGGTGTCGCAGGCCATCACCTCGGCTTGGAGGTAGCGGTTGAGGACGTCGGTGGAAAGGTCGCGGTCAAAAATCTCGAAGTTGTCTGTCATAACCGATTCAAGGGGCGATTGGGGGCTGCTGGGGGGCTAAAGGTGGCCTAGGGGGTCGGTGGCGGGCGGTTGGCCCAGGCCCGTCTGCGGTTGGCCTATACCAATCTACCGAATTGAGGAACCAAGATTCAGCAACCGATCCGGTTCATGCCAATTCATGATTTCTCTCACAGCAGGGTTGGGGCGTCCATGGCTCGATGGATCCCTGAACCCTAGGCCAGTCCTGCCAGGGGGAAATTTCTTGATTGGTTGCTTTCCACCTCGGCGTTGATGGCGCGGCGGTAGGTATCCACAATGTGGTTGGGCAGCACGTCTCCGCCCTGGCTGAGAAAGGCCCATTCTTCGCCAATATGCACAAATTCCGCCCGCATTCGGGTGGGGGGCATGGTGGGGATGGGGTCGGCCAGATTGGTGATGCGGTAGCTGTTGGGCAAAATTTGGGCGTAGCTCCGCACAAAATTGGGATTGCCCACCCTAGGGCTAGCATAAACGTAGACCTGGAGCTGGGGCTGGAGTTCGGGCACGGCGAAGGCGATATCAAGGGCCAAAACCGTCGCCAGGGCTGCACCGAGACTGTGGCCCGACACATAGCAGGGTTTGTTGGGGTTAATTTGCCGCACCGCATCCACCGCCAGGGGGTTGATGATACCGTCGGCAATGCGGCGAAACCCCATGTGGATGCGCCCGATGGACTGATCGGTGTTGGGGTTGAGGTAGTCTTGCTGTACGGCGTAGATGTTGCCGATCCATTCGGAGGTGCGCTGGGTGCCGCGAAACACCAGAATGCTGTCGTCGTCGGACTCTAGCAAAAAGCCAAAAAACACCTCGATGCGGCGACCAATGCTGACGGCGGTGGTGACACCCGTGCGGATGGCGTCCTCGGTTTGGGAGAGGTTGTCTTCTAGGGTGGTGGGGTTGTTGATCAGGGTGGGGTCGTCGATGATCTCCTGGGGAATCTGAATTTCTACGGTGTCGTTGACCTGGCGTTCCTGGCCGCGAAAATTCGTCACCAAGCGGTACTTGTCCAAACTTTCGTCGTAATCCAACAACTGCTGAAGATTGCCGTCGTAGGTGGGGTCGTTGCGCCCGGTGATGTACTGCTGGGTGGCCAGACGGCTCAGCAAAATCAGCCGTTTAGACATCTCGCGATTGTAGGGAATGGGAGGAGCCGGAAAAGCCGCCGAAGCCTGGATAGATTGAAACTCCTCCACCATGCGGGTATCGCCCGTTACTGCCGCCTGAATGATGTCGTTGGGGTTGTAGAACTGGGCGGCGTAGGCGTCAATCATGGCCTGTCGCTCGGCGGCTCGCTGTCGGCGAATCGACTCGGTGCCAAAGGTGGCGGCACTGCCAGCGGCGACACCGCCCAATAAAAAGTGTCGGCGGTTGACTTTTCCAGGGTTGATATCCATCACAAGGCTCCGACAGGGCAGTAAAGGGGTAAGAGGGAACGCAATCGGGAAATTGAATGGGGGCCAGGGCTAGGAATCCGCAGGGGGCAGCAGCGTGGGGAAGGCGCGGCGGAGGGCGACTAAATCGGGCCGTTGGGGGCTGGTGTAGAACTGGTTGGTAGATTGTCCGGCGATCCAGGTGGCGGTGGTGAATCCAGCGGCGACGGCAAAAGCTCCGGCATAGGGCACAATCACGCCGAGGGCAATCATGGTGCCCCAGGCCAAAAATCCGGCCATCACCGCCCACACAAAGCCGAAAAAGTTGCCCAAAACCGCCAGCGCATCCTGGCCCTGGGGTTTGCCCCACTGGTTGCGAATATCCCAGATCATCTTCAAAATCAGCCCTAGCACGACGAGGAATTTGACTTCCAAACTGCCCCCGCCCCGAATCGGCACTAGGCCCACAATGGCGGTGGCCATGCAGTAGTCGATAATCATGCGGCGCACTTGGCCTTCGCGGTAGATCATCGCCACCATGCCCGTTAGGGTAGAGTTGACGGTTTCGGGGGGGAGGGCTTGCAGGGGCCGACGCTCTAACCGTCTGGCCAGGGCGGGTGCTATCCCAAAGGCCGAGCGTATTTGGGCCAGGGCGGCGGCTTCTTGTCGGGTGATGCCCTTAGATCGCAGAATGCCAAAGGCGGCTTGGTACACCTGCTGCTGGCGTTCTGGAGTAGTGATGGAGGGCAGATGCTCCGCCAAGTTTGGGTGCTGATTCAGCAAGCCCTCCGGGGTGAGGTCAGCAGGCCAGGGCTGGAAGGTGGTGAGGGCCTTGAGGAAGGCGTCTAGCTCCAGCGGGGTGGGGGTGCCGTCCAAATTGGCCACAGCGGCGAGGGTATGGAGGCAGGCGCGTTTTTCCAGATCGTTCCTTTCCCAATCAGTTGCTCCCAGGTTCCCCGTTTCGAGATTCTCCGTTTCGAGATTCTCCGTTTCCAAAGCACTCGATTCGAGATCGTTGCCGGGACTGCGGTCGTCTGGGGTGCTTCCCCCTGGGGCATCCTGTCCTAGATGGTCTTGTTTCGGATTGGCGTTATCGTTGGGCATCATGGCAACACCTCGGCAGGGGGTAGCGCAGGGTCGGGTTTGGGGGCGCGGCGGCCCAGTCTGGGCATTCGGTCAAAGCCGCCGAGGGTGAAAAGCCACACCACCACCACGGCCCAATGCACCCACACCACCAGCCACAGGGAGCCCGTGATCCAATACAGCCCCGCCAATAGCAGCCCCAGCCAGCCCACCAGGGTGAGGAAGCGGCGATCTTGTAGGGTGTCCTTAGCTTCCCGGTACAGGGTTTTTCCTAAGCCGTAGTGGTACAGCACAAACAGCGTCACGCTTAGCACCGTCCACAGCAGCCAGCGCCACCCCGGCACGCCCTCCATGGGGTGGGGCAGCATCGCCACCCGGAAGATCAGTTCCTCCACCAGGCAGGGCACAAACCAGAGCTTCACCCCGGCCAAGAGGGTATAGATGGGCGACTCCATGGCGTTTTTGCCCACCAAAAATCCGCTGCGACGGCCAAAGGGCAGGGCCACGGCTCCGTAGAGAAGCAGGCCCAATAGACTCACTAAAATCGTGTCGGGTTGGGGCCAGGTGACAAAGGCATCGGCCAACCGCTGGGCCACGGTGCCAACGACGGGAATGCCGCCCATCAGCCCGGTGGGAGGAATGGGCTCTATGCGGGGATCGTTGCCGCCCACCATGTTCGTTCGCAAAAACCAAAGCTGGCCCCCGTGGCGCAGGAACACACGGGCTACCGCATCATGACCCCAGCGGGGCATCATCGACTGCCAGCTCAGGGCACCGCTAAAGAGGCCGCGATTGTTGGCGAACACCCCGGTCGTATCCACCCCTGCCAGGGTGTCGGCGTTGCTTTGCCAGTCGGGCCGGATGACGCCGTAGGGGGTGAGTAGCGCTTCCAAGTCTTCCCCTAGGGCCACAAATTCTAGGGCGCGGCGGGCTTCAGGACTGTTGGGGTTTTGCCGCACCCACGCCACAATCTGCGGGTTTTCCTCAATCTGTCGGCGGATTTGCTGCATGGCGATAAATAACGCCTGGTTGGAATCCTGCACGCAGGAGGTGGCCGGGGTTACGCCGGAAAATCCGGTGCCGTCCCCGGTGCGGTAGCGGGCCATCATCACCTGGGTTTGAATCAGCAGTTCGCGAAACAGCGACACCGTCACATCGCCAAACTGCAAGGGCGTGATGAAGGAATCGAGCTTCACCACAATGTCCGACAGGGGACGCAGCCCCAACCAGCCCCGCTGCATGTCCCCCGTATAGTCAGCCCAGTCGTGGGTGCCGGAGATAATGCCGCCGCCGTTGTGGGCATAGACTTGCTGATACTGCACCGCAAACTGAAGCTCGTTAGTGATGGGCTCTCGCACCACGCGGGTGAGGCCGTAGGAAAAGTGGCCTGTGACCGTTCCCACGGGGGCAAACTCGCTATTTTCGCCGCCAATGCCGCCAAACAGGTGAACCAGCAGGCCATAGTCGCCCTCTTTCCATTGGGCGCGGGCCGCATCGGAACTGCCACCGTTGGGGCTAACTAGGACGCGCTGGAGGGTGCCCTTGCGCTGGGGCGTATCCCGCCAGTTGCCTCGATTGATGTACTTCAGCCCCGGATCGCGCCCCAGCACCACTTGGTCGGGCTGAAGCTGAAACAGCGCCCTCGGCTTGAGGGACTGCACCGTAAACATCCCATCGCCATCCCGCGAACCGTAGATATACCAGCCCTCCCGTCCGGCGGGGGAATCCACTAGGTCGCGAATATTGGAGAAAAACCGCTCGCTGCGAGCCATGGGTTGCTGGGGAATCCGCACCGTGCCGATGGGGCCAGTAAAATCCTGGGTCGCTGCATCGTAGAACTGCACCCGGAAGAATTCCGTCGGGCAAGGCGCAGGGCCAGGGCATTCTGTCGGCAGGGTTGCATTCACCGCCTCGTCCGGCTCTAACAGCTTCACCAAACCATACTCGCGCCCAGTAATTTGAATGGGCTCTAGGGTGGTTTGCAGCACGGGCCGACCGTTTTCATCTACCCGTTCCGGCTCCACCAGCCGCACCGTCACATCATCCTGGGGACGCGCCCCGGCCAAAGACTGCATCGGCCCCACCTGCTTGCGCCCATTCAGTCGAATCGGGACAATATTGCCATTCTCCCAAAACCGCTCGGCCTGGGGGGAAAAGGTAATATCCTTCGTCACCGCCTGGATGTAGCGGGTGTTGTCTTCCCCCGGTTGCCAGGTCAGCTTCACCACCTGCCCCACCATGGCCGGATCCGCCCCATGCCACACCTCAAACCAGGCCCAATCCCCCGGATCGGCGGCATACTCGTTCTCACTGGGCAAAATCAACCGCCCAAGCCAATCCCCGTTGGGTCGCAGCAGGGGCGAAGTGGGCAGGGGCGTGATGGGGTAGTTCTCCGCCCGGTTGAAGGGCTGAGCCTGGGCCAGTTCGTAGTTAGACAGGGGCATGGGTCTTGGGGTGAGCCCCCCGGTTTCTGAGTGATCTTGCCCCCACGCCACCGAACCCAGCAGCACCAAGCAGGCCACACTGAGGGCCAAGGCTAACCATCGCCGCCAGCCCTTCAGCCGCAATCCTATCGACCCTATCGACCGACGCCAAAACCTAGTAGAAGACCCAGAATACACAGCACTACGGTTAGCCATCGGCACATTAGATGGGGGGCAAGGCCAATTATAAGGACAGACATTCCCCAGAAAACCCTAGGGGCCATCATCCTTAACGTCGGAATGGCGCTATTTTAAGGGCAATTCATCCCCGATTGCGTAGATCTTGATCTTCGTTGGCGTTTAGTCTTCCGTGGGCACCAACGCCGCCGCCAAGCGAGCCGCCAGCGCATCCTTCTCCACTTGCCTTTGGGCCACCTGCATCACCAGGTCGTAGGCGTCATCATCGGTCAGCGTCAGGCGGTAGCCATTGACCCGCAAAAACGTCATCATCACCGCAAAGGCTGTGCGCTTGTTGCCATCCACAAAGGGATGATTGCGCGACAGGTGATAAAGATATGCCGCCGCCTGATCCGCCAGGGTGGGATGCAACCACTCGCCGCCGAAGGTAGCCTGGGGCTGAGCCAAGGCCGAATCTAGCAAGCCCTGATCGCGCAGGCCAGCGGTGCCGCCGAACCGTTCAATTTGCCTGTCATGAAGGCGCAGGACGGCTTCAATCGTCAGAAATTTAGGAGTTTGCAAGGCGACAATACACCTCTTCTCGCTCGGCTTCGGTTTCTAAATAGGCTTGCCAAACAGCCTCTTGATCTGCAAAAACAACATCTGGTTCATCTGTGGACGCCGCCGCCCTATTGATCGCTTCCTCTGTCGGTGTTGAGGCCGTCGAAGCAGACTCAGGATTGAGGGACTGCACGTAGGCCAGAATTTCCGCTAGGGTTTCGCCCGATAGGTGATCCAACTCGGCCAGAATTTGGGCCTTGAGGGTTTGGTCTTGATGTGCTTGATCTTCGAGGGCTTGGTCGTTGAGGGTTTCGGTTTGCATGGGTCTCCCCCTGGGTGGGTGGAATACGTCCAGTATAGAACTGCTGCTCAATTACTCCACAATTTCGAGAATGGTAGAAAAGGCGGCAATGGCCCCGGCTTCAACCGCTGTAGATTGACTGTCTATGCGGCTTTCTAGCGCCCCGGTGGCGCGGCTGCGGGAGAGGGTATCTACGTCTCCCAAGAGGTCATCCAGCATCGTCAGGTGATCCCCTGCGCCGTCACCAAAACGGACGGCCCCACGGGTGCGCCCATCTCGGCTGGCGATGGCCTGCATATTGCGCAGCAGCCCCCGCAGCGGAGTTTGGCTGATGATGGTCAAAATTTCTAAAAAGCCTGCACCCTTGACTCTAAACTGCACGCCATCTTCGGCGCGGGGCACCACCAGCGACTCGCCGGGGGCAATTTGGGAGGCTAGGTCAGGGGCATCCCAGCGGGCGGGGTGTAGGGTAATTAAATTGCCGCTGCTGTCGATGATCAGGCAAGCGACGTAGACGGGGGTGCTTTCTTCGTTGGTGATGCGAACGTCGATCAGTTCCTCAGATTGATAGGTGGCGGGGGCAATTTGGGTGCGAACGCTTCCCTGGCCCCGGGAGCCTCGGCTGGCAAAGGGCACGGTGCCGCCCTGGCCGCTACGGGGGATGATCTCCCCGCTGACCCGCAAATCTGAGGAGAGTCCGGCTAGGGATTGCAGCACTTGGGCCGCCAGCAAGCCGCGCAATCGGGGCCGTAGCCGCTGTACCGCCGCCGCTGATGTTTCGTTGACGGCTCCTCCGGCGGTGCCCAGCACCACGGTGGATAAGTCTGCCGAGTAGAGGGCGATGGAACCCACCGCAGGAAGATGTTCGGGGGGGATTCCGGCCTGCCGCAGACGGGCTTGGGTGTCGTCATCGGTGCGGGCGAGCACGTAGGCTACGTTGCTTTGCTGGTCGAGGGGCAGCACGGTGACACGACTGTCGCCGTTGCTGGTGCTGAGGGCACTCGTGAGGGCGGTGGTGGCCACCTGCTGTTCGGCAGCGAGGGAAGGATCTAGGCCGACTCGCAGGGTGGGCAGGGCGAGGGCGGCGACCTTCTCGCGTACCAGCAGCCCTGACCGGGCGTTGACGGTTCCGACCGGGCGGGCAATGCCTCGCAGGCCGATGCGCGACTCTAGCCGAATATCTCCGACCTCTTGAGCGGTGGCCGGGTCGATCAGGGCATAGACGCTGCCCGGTTGGGCGGTTTGGAGGGTGTGTTCTGACATGCCCCCCAGCCACAGTTCAATTTGGTCGCTGATGACACTGAGCACCACGCCTTCGGCAAAGGGGGCCAGGGTATTGGCAAAATACAGCGGCTGATCCAGAACATTGCTGCCGGGAGCAGCCTCGAAGATGGGCACCTGGGTACCTCGGCTTTGGGCGGCGAGGCGGGTGCTGCGAACGAGGTTGATCTGGGTGGTGCGGGCGGATTCTGGCGCGGGAAGCTGCCACAGGTAGCTAGTCAACAGGTAGGTGAAGGCTCCGGCGACGGCGTTGGTGTCAAAGGGCAGTTCGTAGGCTTCTTGGTCGCAACTGGCGGAGCCAATGGCGATGCCCTGGGCAATGCCCTCGGAACGGCGGCGGTTAAAGGCATCGAGTTCTAGCCCCAAATCTTGCTTCCATCGAGCCTGCATGTCCAGTTCGGCCTCACTGGGCCGGAGGATTCTTGCCCCATTGCTGAGGCGGGAGTTGGTGGTGGATCTCACCTGGGCATTGCCGCGCGTGCCCGCCCCCGAAAAACAGCTATCCAGCACCATGCAAACCTGGTCGGTCTGGAGGCGCTGGGTGAGCAAAAACAGACTGCGACCCATGATGTCCGTTACGCCCCACTCGATGTCGCTGATGCGGGTAAAGGTGGCATCGCTGGGGACGAGGGTGCCGTTGATGCCGTTGGGATTGCTGTTGGGGCCGCACTGGCTCACCACAATCGGGTTAGGATCCAACACCCGCGACCCGTGGCCGGAATAGTGAAACACCACCACATCACCGGGGCGGGCCTGGGCAATCAAATGTTCCTCAAAGGCTTGCAGGATGTTGGCCCGTGTAGGCAGCAAATCCGAGCCGTCTTTGAGCATCACAATGTCGCTGGGGTTGAAGCCGTAGCGGTGTACCAGCACCTCGTACTGCATTTCCACATCGCGAACGCAACCGTTCAGGTTTGGGATATTGAGGGCACTGTATTGATTGATGCCCACCAGCAGGGCCAGTTTGCGGGGCGTGGTTTGGGCCAGGGCGCGACTGTACGACTGGGTTTGGCGTAAAAAGTCCGTTTGGCTGAGGCCAAGGGCGGCGAGGGTGGATCCGGCAGCTTGTAGGAAGTGGCGGCGTTTGATGGGGGGCATGGGGAAGGGGGGAGTCGGGGACAGGGAGTCGGGGACAGGGAGTCGGGAGTTGGGATAAGGTTAGGCCAGATCGGAGGGTTTTGGGGATTTTGATGGCCCGATCTGGCTGGGGGGCTATCGTTGGGCCTGACGGAGGAAGTCGATGATGGGCTGAATTTTAACGCCGTAGTTGACGATGCCTCGGCTGGCGACCACCTCGCCCGTGGTGGGGTTGGTGGCGCGTTCGGTGCGTTCGGCGGAGTTGATGCCAATGATGCGGTACTCGCCGTTAATCACCGTCATCATTGGGCCACCGGAGGAGCCGGGGTGAGTGTCGCAGTCGTGGATGAGGCTACCTTCCACTTCGCCCAGCACATTGCAGCCCATGTGGACGCCAGCGGTGCGCCCCGGTGCCTCCGCCGGAAAGTCGCCAGAGTAGCCCACGGTAATGATTTGGTTGCGGTGGTTCCGCACCAGGTCGCCCACAGAAAGGGGCGTCCAGCCCAGGGTGCCGTAGGTGTCGCCGAGGGGACGATCTAGCTGCACAAAAGCCCAATCTTGGGGGTGGGGGGCGCGGTTGTCGTTGCGAAAATCGGTGCCATAGATCAGGTCTACGGCCTGGGCGATGTGGCTGGGGTCGGCCACGCGGCCATCAATCATATTGGGATGAAAGGTGATGTCGGGCTTGATTTCGCTGGTTTCGGGGTTGATCACACAGTGGGCATTGGTGAGGACGATATCTGGAGCCACCAAGGTGCCGCTACAGATGGTGATGGTGTTCTCATCTACCGGGCTTTGCAGTCGCCCAATCGCCGACCACGGATAGCTACGGCTGGTCATCGGAGCGCGATCATCGCTGAGGCCGATAATACCTCGACCACTCCCATCAGCATCCTGCGCGGTTGGATGTTGAGACTGGTTCAATTCCTCTGGAATCTGGGACTCAAGATCCGGCCCTAGGCCAAAGCTACGCGCTTTTTCGGCGGCGGCGTGTTGTGCCTGGGTAAACGCCTCCAGCACCGCAGACCCCGCCTGGGCTGCTAGGGGAGTGGCCACCCCCGCGCCGAGCAGGGCCGCACCCGTGGCCATCAGCCCTGCGGCTCTGAACAAGGACAGATTAGACAAAGACAGATTAGACAAAGACAGTCGTTTCATCAGAATCACAACGTGGGTAAACAGTGTGATCTACGTCTGACGTGATGAGACTTATACAGCTCCACCACATTATTTCATGGCAACCTTGAGGAAGATCCGTAGTCTAGGACTCTGTAAGCCATAGACAGCCCACCCTAATTGGGAGAACCAATCAGCGTAAACGCCGACCACAGGCGCGGGTCGGGGTGTTGCTCCAGGGTGGTGAGCATGGCCTGTCTCAATGCCTGGGCCTTGTCGCCGCTCTGTTGCCAATGGTCGTAAAAGGCCACCATCAGGTCAGCCGTGGCCTCGTCATCTACCGCCCACAGGGACACGATGATGCTGGGCACCCCCGCCGCCACAAAGGCGCGAGATAGACCCACTACGCCATCCCCCGTAATTCGCCCCCGCCCGGTGTCGCAGGCGCTGAGGACGGCCAGATCCGCCTGCAAGTTCATCTGCAAAATGTCCGCCGCCGTTAGCAAGCCGTCATCGCCACCACCAGGGGCGAGGGCAATGGCACCGGGAAAGTCACGGGTTCCAGTCTGTTGCGGGTCGCCATACTCTAGCAGGCCATGGGTGGCTAGGTGGATCACATCGGCCCCCGCCATGCGCTGCTGCACCGCCGTTTTGGTGGCGGCATTTCCTAGCAAAGCGGGAGTTTGCAGAAAGCCCGAAATGGCTTCGGCCTCTCGCTGGGCACCGGGCAGTGGATCGAGCCGCACATCCTGGAAAGTGCCGCCCTCGCTGAGGAAGGTGACTGTGGGCATGGTGGGGTTGCCCACAATCAGCGGGTTGCGAACCGCAAAGGAACCGCCGCTGGCCCTAGCTTCGGTGGCAAGGCCAAACACCTGAATGGAGGGAGAGGTGAGAAGGGTGTGGTTCTCAATCAGGTATTGGCCATCGGGCGCTTTGAGGGCGGCGAAGGGCACCAGAAACAGCTCGTCTTGGGGCACAAAGACCACGGGCTGCGTGGGGTCGGTGGGCAGCAGGTCGGCGATGGGGGCAATCAGCACATCGTAGAGCTGGCGGAGGTTGGCTTCGGTTTCGGCCTGCTGACGGGCCAGGGCTTCGGGGGTAAGTTCCACAAGGGCAGTGGCAAAACGGTCGCCGCGCACGCCAAGGGACTGGCGGGCTATCGTGACCAAGTCTTGTAGGCGAGGCTCGCTTGAGGGTTGACGCTGAAGTTCGATGTTTCCCGCTGCATTTTCTACCGCAAGACTGGTCTCTGAGGCCAGGGCTACCGACTCAAAGGCAATGTTGCCCGTGGGCTGCACAACCCAGATATAGAGTTGGTTGGCCCCCTGGGGTCTGGCATAGCTCACAAGGGTGACGTTTTGCTGCTGGGCAATGCGCCGAATTTGGGCCAAATTAGGGACGGTATCAAGACGCTCTAGCTCCACTGAGTTGCCTGTTGGATTGGCTAATGTTTCGACCAACACCCTGGCCCTTCCCCGCTCTGAGGCCACCAAGGCATCTTCCGTCCGCCCCTGATTGATCAGAATACGTTGTAGAGTCCCATAGGCTCCCCGTTGGGTTTCAAACAGCGCTAACTTATCCGCATCGCTGAGGTCGCCTTCGCGCAGGTTATCGAGCACGTCTAGAGCGCTCTGTAGGTACTGTTCTGCCTGGGCATACTGCGCTAAATCTAGGTGAGCAAGAGCCAGCCGATAGAGACTATTCCCTACCTCCGCTTGATTGTCCCGTTCGCGGTAAATGGCAAGACTTTGCTCGTAGGCGATGATTGCATCTGGAGTTAGGGATGGATTGATACTCCGGTAAACATTGCCCAAGTCATTCAGAATAGAAGCCTCTGCGGCCCGCAGGCCACGCTGCTGAGCAAGGGTGAGTGCTCGTTGATAGAACTCTAGAATTTCTGGGTATCTCCAATCAACCTGTAACGCACCCTCTGACACTCCTAACGTCCTAGGGTTGGCAAAGTACCATTGGCCTAGGTCAACCCAAGCTCGAATCAAGGCGAGAGGTTCGTCTAAGTTGTTGGCGATCTCAATGCTTTGGTTCAACAGTTCAATGCGGCGAAAATAGTTGGGGTGAACGGATGCCAGGTTTCTAAGTGCTAGAGCTTCACTAGAGCGATCTTGCAACTGGCGGGCCAAACTCAAACTTTGTTCATACAGTTCAAAAGCTTGCTCGTCTCGGCCTAGGGTTTGGTACAAAAAGCCCAGGTTATTGGTTGTGCGGCGAATCCCAGCGGTGTCATTGGCCCCATGGGATAACGTCAGTGCCTGCTGATAGGACTCCATCGCCTGCGGATACTGCCCTAGATTGAAATGGGCAATACCAAGGCTGTCTAGAGCATTACTTTGCCCGTTAATGTCGCTAAGCTCGGTGTAAATCTCTAGGGCTTGTTGATGCCAGTCAAGGGCCTGCGCGGGGTTGCCCATCGCCCCATAAACGAGCCCTAAATTACCAATGGCTGCTGCCTCCTGGGTGCGATCTGAAATCGCACGGGCGACGGTGAGAGACTGCTGATGAAGGTCAAGGGCTTGGGGATAGTTACTGAGGATGCGATGGGAGATGCCAAGATACCGCAGCACTTCTGCCTCACCACGGCGGTTCTGGTTGGCCTGCTTGATGGCTAGGGATTGCTCGTGGGCCTCGATAGCGCGTTGGTGCTGGTGGGTGACGCTGTAGAGGTTTCCCAGTCGATCTAACAGGGACTCTGTCTCTGCTCTATTGTCTAGGGCTTGCCAAATCTCTAAGGCTTGTTCGTAGGCGGCGATGGCCGCTTCATGCTGCTGCTGACGGCTGTGGGTATTGCCGAGGGCCGTCAGCGCAACAGCCACACCTCGCTGATCTTGAAGTTGACGCCGAAGGTCAATGGCCTGCTGCTGAAAGTCGATGGCCTGCTCATAATTGCCTAGGGGGTCGTGGGCATTGCCCATCATCAGCAATATCCTGGCCTTCTCTCGGCTATGGATCGCCCACAGCGTTTCGGGTATGGCCTCACGGCCCATCGCATCTACAGATTGGAGGTTGTTCAAGGCTTGCCCATAAAACTGTAGTGCGGCGGCAAAGTTCCCATCATCGTACTGCCCCCCTCCCCGCTCTGATAGGAACGCAGCTTCAGCGGTCAAAATCTCCGCCTCCGTTGCGTTGGCAATCCGAAACTGATAGGCTCCCCGACCATTGTCGTTGTGGGTGGTCACATAGAGGCTGTAGGTGCCGTCTGCTGGCAGGGTAGCCACCAGCCAAGCATCCTCATTGGAAACTAGGGTGATCAATCCAACACCCACCAGCGCCTTGGTGGATTCATCGAGCAGGAGGAGGTAGGGCGGAAAGTCACGACTTCTAACCTGGATGGTCATTGTCTGACCTGCCCGACCTTCAAACTGATGTGCGTTGACCAACCGCACCGAATCAGCGCCATCGTTACCCGATTGCAGCGTAATATTCCCGCTGCGGTCATCTAGGTGGTACGTAGTGCTAAAGGTACCTGAGGTACTTTCCTTGGTCTGAATGCCTGGTGTCAGTAATTGCGTATCTTTGATGTTGGGCCATTCAGAGGCTTTGGCCCAAGCTGATCCAATAAAGACCAGCGGAGCCGTCAGCACCATTAAACCCAACCACTTTCTAGCCTGTCGCATGGGGGCAATGCTCCATCTAGGGGATGACACCACTATATCTGCCCTGCCCCAGACGACTTATTCACCTTTCTGGCCGATGATTGCCCACGCTAGAGCCTTGCGACCCTGCCCTGAAAGTAGCGCAAAAGCCAATGCTAGAGGCCCTGTAGTACAGATGGGTCACGCTTGATATTGCTGGGCTTGTTCCGTTACTCCGTATCGTCGTGGGCGTAGCGGTGGTAGAGGAAGTCGAGGGCTTCGTTGCGCAGTTCGTAGAAGCGGGGGTCTTCCATAATCCGGCTGCGGTCGCGGGGACGGGCAAAGGGAACGCTCATCACTTCGCCGATTTGCGCCGCTGGGCCGTTGGTCATCATCACTACCCGGTCGCTCAAAAACAGGGCTTCATCGATGTCGTGGGTGATCATCAACACCGTAATTTTGTGGTCTTGCCAGATTTTCAGCAGTTCCTCCTGAAGTTCCTCGCGGGTGATGGGGTCGAGGGCACCGAAGGGTTCGTCCAAAATCAACACCTTGGGCCGCAGGGCTAGGGCACGAGCAATGCAAACCCGCTGCTTCATGCCGCCGGAGAGGGCACCGGGCTTTTTGTGGGCGGCTTCCTCTAGGCCCACCAGGGCGAGGTGCTCCATCACAATCCGCTTCTTCACCTTTTCCGGCTTGTTGGGGAAGACGGAATTCACCCCTAAATAGATATTCTCGTAGGCCGTGAGCCAGGGCAGCAGGGAGTAGTTTTGGAACACCACCATGCGGTCGGGGCCGGGTTCTTGGATCGGCTGAGTCTCTAGGCGTACTTGGCCCTCGGTGGGTTGCCGAAAGCCCGCCACCATATCCAGCAGGGTGGATTTGCCGCAGCCAGAGTGGCCGATGACGCAGACAAATTCCCCTTCCTTCACCGCGAGATTGATGCCATCCAGCACCACGTAGTCTCCGGTGGGGGTGGGGTAGACCTTCGAGAGGTTGTCGATCACCAAGAAGGGTTCCTGGGTCAGGCGCTCAGAGGGGGATTGGGTGGGAGAGTTTAACACTTGCATGGTCAGTTAAAGAGGATGGGGTGAGTTTTGAAGGCTCAAATTTGAACTTTGAATTCAAAATGCAAAGTTCAAAGTTCAAAAGGCAAAATTATCGGCGGCTTTCCATCGGCATTTCCTCAATACGCAAATCGCGTTTGATGGCGAATTGGTTGAGGTAGTCGAGGGGATGATCGGGGTCGAAGGGGATGCCATCGAAGAGGGTGATGGTGTGACGGTCGCGGCCAATGTCGAGCAGGCCCAGTTCGCGGGCCGCTTGGCCGAAGATGTCGGATCGCTTCACCCGTTCGGCAATTTCTAGCCAGTTGCGGGGGAAGGGGGTGATTCCCCAGCGGGCCATTTGGGTCATCATCCACACCGCCTCGGTGACATCGGGGAAGTTGGCCTTGCCCGTAAAGAACTGGATGTAGTTGAGCACTTGCTGGGGTTCGCTGCCGTCGCCTCGGTCGTAGGGGTCGATAAAGCCTTGGCGAATCAGGTCTTCGTCGGCACCCACGTATTCAGGACGGGCCAGCATTTCGGCAATTTCCTCCCGGTTGCGGCGGTCGTCGCAGTATTCGCAGGCTTCCAGCAGCGCCTTCACCAGGGCGAGGTGAGTTTTGGGATACTGGTTCGCCCAGGCTTCGGTGACGCCCAGAACCTTTTCGAGGTGCCCCGGCCAGATGTCGTTATCGGTGGCCAGCACCACGCCTTGCCCTTCGGCCACCGCCCGCGCATTCCAGGGTTCGCCCACGCAGTAGCCGTCGATGGTGCCCGACTTCAGGTTCGAGGCCATTTGAGCCGGGGGAATCACCGTCACGCTCACGTCCCGGTCGGGGTCGATGCCGCCCGCCGCCAGCCAGTAGCGCAGCAGTAGGTTGTGCATGGAGGTGGGATGCACCGCCGCCAGGGTATGCACTTGGTCGGGCCGACGGTCGAGAGCTGCTTTGAAATCTTCTAGGGAACGCACGCCCTGATCAAACAGGCGCTTACTAAAGGTGATGGCGTTGCCGTTGCGGCTGAGGGTGAGGGCGCTGACCATGGGCATCGGGCGCTGGTTGCCATAGCCTAGGGTCAAGCCCAGGGGCATCCCCGCCACCATCATCGCCGCATCCAGCCGTCCCTTGGTGACCCCATCGGCAATGGCATTCCAGCTCGGCTCTCGGTTCAGGGTCACTTGGCTGAGACCGTTGGCTTCAAACAGGCCCTTTTCCTTAGCGACAATCAGCGGCGCACAGTCCACCAGGGGAATGAACCCCAGCTCCAGGTTCACCTTTTCCAGGCCGTTGGCCGCCACCGCCACCGCAGGCTTGGCCCGTTGCAGCTTGGCCCGCTTTTGCTGGTTGAGGAAATAGACAATCTCGTTCCGCAGGCTGTAGTAGTTGGGGTGCTTCACCACCTCCATGCGCTCGCGGGGGCGAGGGAAGGGCACATCCACAATCTGACCCACGTGGGCTTCGGGGCCGTTGGTCATCAGCACAATGCGGTCGCTCAGCAGCAGCGCCTCATCCACATCATGCGTCACCATCACACAGGTGACTTCATGCTCTTGGCAAATCTGCATGAGCTGTTCCTGCAAACCGCCACGGGTCAACGCATCCAGCGCCCCAAAGGGTTCATCCAACAACAGCAGCTTGGGCCTAATCGCCAGGGCACGGGCAATCGCCACCCGCTGCTTCATGCCGCCGGAAATCTGCCCCGGTCGCTTGTCCGCCGCCTTTTGCAGCCCCACCATGTCAATGTGGTGATCCACCATCCGCTTCCGCACCGCCTTGGGATGGTGCCCCATCACCTGATCCACCGCCAGCTCGATGTTTTGGCGCACCGTCAGCCAGGGCAGGAGGGAATAGTTTTGGAACACCACCATCCGGTCGGGGCCAGGTTCCGTCACCTGCCGCCCCTCTAGGATGATGCCGCCACTGCTGGGTTTATCCAATCCAGAAAGAATATTCAGCAGGGTGGATTTGCCGCAGCCAGAGTGCCCCACCAGGGAGACAAATTCCCCTTTGTGGATATTCAGATCAATATTTTTGAGGGCAATATATTCCCCACCATCGGGCAGGTTAAAGACGCGATCAACGTGGTCAACTTCAACAAAAACAGCCATGGTTCGTGGGGGGATTAGGGTCAGGGAATAAGGCTTGGCGTAGGTTGGGTGGCGCGATGACAGAACCCAACAAAATTCTGTGGTGTGGCGTAATCAGCTTCAGATCCCAGGGTTCTAACTAAAGTATCGAGGTTAGTGCAGTAACAAACTTCAGAACCCTGGGATCTCGTCTGTTGGGTTCCGCTTCGTTTCACCCAACCTACTTAAACCAGATTTGAGGGTTTGGGTTTGGGTGATTGGCTACCGTCTTGAACAAAGTCAAAGAACCCTAGGATTTCCTATCCGTCTCCCCTTCTAGCTCCCCTCTCCCCATGGGAGAGGGGTTGGGGGTGAGGGTTCTAGGCTGGGGGTGAGGGCTATTTCTTCTGTTCTTCAGGCAGCACCAGGGTGCCGATGAAGACAATCAGCCGATCCAGCAACAGACCCACAACGCCTACATAAATGATGGCGATAATGATATCGCTGATGCGGGAACTGTTCCAGGCATCCCAGATAAAGAAGCCGATGCCGACGCCGCCAATCAACATTTCTGCCGCCACAATGGCCAGCCAAGAGAGGCCAATCCCAATCCGCAGGCCCGTGAAAATATAGGGCACGGTGGCGGGAAAGAGAATCTTGAAGAAATAGGTGGGTTTGGACAGTTTGAGAACTTTGGCGACGTTGTTGTAATCTTGGGGAATTTGGCGCACACCCTCGGTGGTGTTGATAATAATCGGCCAAATGGCGGTGATAAAAATCACGAAAATGGCAGAAGGGCCAGCCTGTTGCAGCGCTGCCAGGGAAATCGGCAACCAGGCCAGGGGAGGCACCGTTCTCAGAATTTGAAAAATGGGGTCAAGGGCGCTGTACATCAGCGGGCTGGTACCCACCAAAATGCCCAGAGCCACGCCCACTACTGCTGCCAAAGAAAAGCCAATGGCCACCCGTTGCAGACTGCTCCAGACCTGCCAAAATAGCCCCTTATCGGTGCCGCCATAGTCAAAGAAGGGATTGATAATCAGTTCCCAGGTGTCTTGAACTGTGCGGATGGGCGTGGGCAGGTTGGCATCGGGGCTCATGGTCAAAATTTGCCACACCACCAAGAAAACAGCGATGGCAACGGCGGGGGCAATCAGACCTTTCAGCCAGTTGAGGGCTTGATTACCCAATCGGGCAACGTTAAAGCGCGATCGCGCCGGACGAATATCGAGGGGTGCGGTCATGGGAAATCTCCAGTGGCGAGGTGGTGGGGCGACTTAGGTTGGATCCCCCCAGCCCCCCTTGGGAAGGGGGGAGTAGATGGTGGCCAAAGTCCCCCTTTCTAAGGGGGATTTAGGGGGATCTCCAGGGTGGGGGAAAAGGGTAGGTTCAGCGTTGGGGCTAGACCTTCTTGATCTGGAGGCTGTCCAGGTAAGCCTGGGGATTTTCGGGGTCGAAGGTGACGCCATCGAAGAAGGTTTCCACGCCGCGAGAGGGGCTGGATGGAATGGCGGATTCTTGGCCGAGGGCAGTGGCCGCTTCGCGCCAGAGGTCTTCGCGGTTCACCTCGTCTACCCAGGCGTTGACATCGGTATCCTTGGGCAGCAGACCCCAGCGAATATTCTCTACCAAGAACCAGAGGTCGTGGCTCTTGTAGGGGTAGGAGGCGTTGTCGTTCCAGTATTTCTGCATCAGTTCAGGCAGTTCCTCCACCCGACCATTGCCAAAGTCAAACTTGCCCATGGATCGGTCGATGATGTCCTCAAAGGGCACATTGAACCAAGCCCGCTCGGAGAGGATGCGGCACATTTCCTCTTTGTTTTCGGGCTGGTCGCACCAGATGGCGGCTTCCAGAACGCCCATCAGCAGCGCCTTAGTGGCGTTGGGGTTGGCATCCACCCAGTCGGCCCGCATGGCAAAGGCTTTTTCGGGGTGGTCTTTCCACATTTCCCCGGTGGTGAGGGCGTTGAAGCCGATCTGCTGGTTCACGGTTTGCAGGGGCCAGGGTTCGCCCACGCAGAAGGCGTCCATGTTGCCCACCTTGACGTTGGCTACCATCTGCGGGGGCGGCACCACAATGGTGGAAATGTCGCTGTCGGGATTGATGCCGCCAGCGGCCAGCCAGTAGCGAATCCACATGTCGTGGGTGCCACCGGGGAAGGTCATCGCCGCCTTCAGATCCCGGCCTTCAGACTTGCGCTGGGCAAACACATCCTTGAGGGTGCTGCTGTCTAGGCCCACATTGAGGTCTTTGTAGTCGTTGGAGAGGGAGATGCCCTGGCCGTTGACGTTCAGACGAGACAGGATGTACATGGGAATTTTGCGGCCATCGGTGACGATGCCCTGGGAAATCAGGTAGGGCATGGGGGTGAGAATGTGCGCCCCATCAATGCCGCCGCCGCTGGAACCCAGCACGATGTTGTCGCGGGTGGTGCCCCAGGAGGCTTGCTTTTCCACCGACACATCGGTCATACCGTACTTGTCGAAAAAGCCCTTCACCTTGGCAATAATCAGCGGGGCCGAATCGGTGAGGGCAATGAAACCCAGCTTGGCGGTGGTGGTTTCCAGCCCTTCCACAGGCCCAGTGTCAGCAATGGGAGACGTTGTCGATCCCGCATCAGCAGAGGTATTAGACCCCCCTTGGCTACAGGCGTGGAGGAAAACTGTACCAGCGGCGGCGGTGCTAGCAGTGAACAAAAACTTACGACGATTGAGACGAGTCATGGTTGATCCTTAAAATCCTAATAACCTAGGGCAACGCCACCCTTCAACAGGGAACACATTGACGTCATTGCAACGAATAAATCTGTAATAGACAGCGTGTTTGATAGTCTCAAACACCGTCGCAGAAGCAAATCAAAAACCAGAATTAGGATCAACAGATCCGCATTTCGGCTTTATCTACACCTCTGGCCTATGGGCGGCTGAACCTTAAAGCAAGGCCGTGGGAAGATTGCAAAAATCCAATCCCATAAAAGTAGACAAGCCGACCTAAGCCCAATAAAACGCGACCTTTTCAAACATGAATTGGCTTCCATCGGCTAAACAAAATTTCGGCAAAGTTAGACCTTGAAAAAAGCTTAGTTATGTTTGTTAACAAATTATTCAAACTCTCAAGGTGCTTTTGTATGTTTCGTTACGTTTTCCCCTAGGCGATACTTTTTATGCATGACTCACATGTAGATTTTGCATAATACAGCGGTTTCTTGGCCCCAACGCAAAGCAGGGGCCTCCGAAGAGACCCCTGCTATTGGGCGGTTTGCAGCTGGGATGCCGATTCACCAGATCCCAGGACTCTAGCTGGGATGCCGCTATCAATGGGCTATAAGTTAGAGAACCCTAAGATTGATCGAACCTCAGCCTAGCCCTTCATGCGGGTGATTAGCACCGGGCAAGGCGCATAGACCCGCACATAGTCGGTGAGGGATTCGCCCAGCACCTTATCCAAATCGGGCAAGCCCTTGGCAATGGTGGGCCGACGGTCGGGGGAACCGAGGATTAGCAGATCGATATTGCGGTCTTCCGCCAGTTGGCAAATGCGCTGTCCGGCCTTGCCTTCGGGGGCGGCTAGCTTGCAGGTCACACCATACTTGCGGGCCTCTTCTGCCGCTGCAACAAGCACAGGATCTTGGTTGGCGTCAATACTGGTGATATCAAAGGGTTTGGCCTTCAGGCTGGAGACTGAGTGGACGAGGGTGAGTTCGCCGCCCTTGATGTCGCGCAGCAGGGTGAGGGCGATGTTCAGCCCTTCCTTGGCCGAGTCGGATTTATCCATGGCCACCAGCACCCGCTTGATGGGGCGAATGGTGTAGAGGTCGTCCTTCACCAGCAGCATGGGACGAGACGCCAACTGAAAGACGTACTGGCTGACGGAATTTTCCAGAATCGCCTTCAGCCCTTGCAGCCCCCGCGATCCCATCACGATCAGGCTGGCGTCGGTTTCGTCGGCTACCTGCACCACCACATCCTTGGGGTCGCCCTCCCGCAGCACCGCCGTTACCTTGCCGGGGTCGAGGTTGAGGTTTTGGATGGCCGTGGCTAGGGTGCGTCCGCCCTCTTCCCACTTGCTGGCCATGGTTTCGGCAGACACCTGGGAGGGCACCACATGGAGCACTGTCACCGCCGCCCGCTGGATGAGGGGAATATCCATCAGCACCTTCATCATGGCTTCGGTATTCCCAGTGCCAGAGTCGGCCAAAAGAATTTTTTCTATCATGGGATCCTCGTCTCAAACTGCCGAATAAAATTGTCGTGAGAGTTGTCGTGAACGAAAACGGTGGTCAATCGCCTCAATCGCAGACAGGATAATGCCTTGCGCGTCGTCCACCTCAACCATCATAGGCATGGGCTTTCCCCCTCCTTGGTTGCCATTCATAATTTGTATTGACGAGGGGATGCACGGGTTAACCCACCCAAGGGCAACAAGGGGGGCAGGCCGATGGAGTGAGCATCTGGAGTGAGCATCCAAGGTCTAGCGGTCAGACGGTCAGATGCTTCAGTATCCTGCTAAGCGGGGACAACGATAGCTTGAGTGCCTGCGAGGCCAAAGGCATGGTGAACGGCTTGAAGGGCTTTGACCCCTTCCGCTTCATCCACCACGCAGCTAATTTTGATTTCCGAAGTGGCGATCATTTGCAGGTTGATCCCCTGTTCAGAAAGCGCCTTGAACATCCGAGCGGCCACGCCGGGGGCGTAGATCATGCCAATGCCGACCACGCTCACCTTGGCAATGGCTTCGTTGACGACGACTTCCCCAAAGCCGAGGTCGGTGGCGGCCTGTTCCATCAGTTCCTTGGCCATGCGGGCATCGGCCTGGGCCACGGTGAAGGCGATGTCGCGGGTGGGCTGGCCGTTCACCAAACGGCAGCGCTGGGACTGGATGATCATATCCACGCTAACCCCGTTATTAGCCAGGAGTTGGAAGATTTTCGCCGCCATGCCGGGTTGGTCGGGCACATGGCGGATGGCCACCTGGGCCTGTTTGATGTCGAGGGCGGCACCGCGCACCACCGGGGTGCTTTTGGTAGAAGCGAGGGCTGGCCCCTCGGACTGGGGCATGGAAGAAGATGTAACCTCAAAGGCTTCGCACAGGGCCGCGAGGGCGCGGTCGCAGTCTGCTGTGTCGATGGTGCAGCTTACCTTCACCTCTGAGGTGGAGATGAGCTGAATGTTGATGCCCGCCTCGGCCAGGGTGGAGAACATTTTGGCGGCTACCCCCGGACGGCCAATCATTCCAGCTCCGGCGATGCTGATTTTGGCCATGTTGGTGTCTACCATCACCTCGGCTTGGGTGGTGTCGGTGGGGTTGCTGCGGAGGGCGGGGGCGATAGCTTCGGCCACGGCTTCGGCCCGGTTGAGGTTGGAGCGCACCATCGTGAAGGCGATGTCGTTGGTGTTGCCCTCATGGATGGACTGGATGATTAGGTCTACGTTGAGATCCTGGCCAGCCAGTTCGCCAAACAACCGAGCGGCAATGCCAGGACGGTCGGGAATGCGCAGCAGGGCGACCTTGGCTTGGTCGGTGTCAAACTCCACGCCATCGACGGGGTGGGCCAGTTCCAAGCCTTCCAGGGGGCGGGGCTGGGGCTGGGGCGAAATCACGCGGGTGCCGGGTTCGTCCGTCCAGCTCGAGCGCACTACTAGGGTCACGCCGTAGTTGCGGGCAATTTCTACCGCGCGGGGATGCAGCACCTTGGCCCCCAGGCTGGCCAGTTCCAGCATTTCGTCGCTGGTAATTTCTTCCATCAGTTGTGCTTCGGGCACTAGGCGCGGGTCGGTGGTGAGAATCCCCGGTACGTCGGTGTAGATTTCGCACTTATCGGCCTGGAGAGCCGCTGCTAGAGCCACCGCTGAGGTGTCGGAGCCGCCCCGACCCAGGGTGGTAATTTCTAAATCCGTGGTTTGGCTAATGCCCTGGAAGCCCGCCACCACAATCACTTTTCCCTCAGCTAGATGGCGCTGCATCCGCTCTGGGTTGATGGTGAGGATGCGGGCACGGGTATGTTCGGCCTCGGTGATGATGCCCACCTGCGCCCCGGTGAGGGAAATGGCGTCTTGGCCAATGCTGTGTAGCGCCATGGAGAGCAGCGAAATGGACACCTGTTCTCCGGTGGAAAGCAGCATATCCATCTCGCGGCGGCTGGGCTGATCGGTAATTTCGGTGGCCAGTTTCACCAAACCGTCGGTGGTTTTGCCCATGGCCGAAACGACGACGACCACGCTATTCCCGGCCTCCACCGTCGCCTTTACCCGCTGCGCCACCGCCTGGATGCGCTCCACGGTGCCCACGGAGGTGCCCCCATATTTCTGTACGATCAGCGCCATAGTTCTTGCCTTCCTCATCCCTGCAACAGCTACCCGACCAAGCCCCTAGCGGCTCCCATCGTTTTGCCAATCTGCCTATGAACCCGTTTCAACGGTGGGCTAAGCAAATTGACCCCAACGGGCTTGCGCCAACTTGGCTGACCCCCAACGGGCTTGGCCCAAATGAGCCTATCCCCAGAGGGCTTGGCCCAAATTTAAACCGAAATCCCTAAACTGACGTAACGCTTTAGACAGATCCGACATTATATCAGCAGTTTCTACCCCTTCATCTTCTGCCTAGCTTATTAGCTCAGCCACAGCAGGCCACCTAGCACCAGCCCCACAAACCCTAGGGCCAACCACAAAAAGCCATTGTCGCGGGTGTTGATCTGGCTGGGATCAAGGGGTTCCGGCTCTGGTTTGGCGGCACGTTTGGGAGCGCTGCGGGGAGCTACCGTGGCCAGTCCGCGACCGCTAAAGGAATCACCTTCTTCTAGGGTGCCCAGGTCGGGAATTTGGCTCATCCAGTTGCCGGGACGGCGCAGTTGGGGCGCTTGCAGAATGTACAGCAGGTTTTTGGCCTGCTTGCGTACCTCCAGGTCGGGATGGCGGGTGAGGGTTTCGCACAGGGCTTCGGCCTCTTGCGCCCGACCGACGGCGTTGTAGGCGTTGACTAACCAAATCTGGATTTCTCCTCCGAGGGGAGTCGCGGCCTTGGCAAGGCCCACCGCTGCTTCAAAGTGCTCCACCGCCTGTCGATATTGGCCATGTTCAAAGGCCGCTTGGCCATAGGCATATTCGGTCTGGGCCTGGGCACGGGAATCGGCGGTCATGGTAGCAAGCATTTCCCCCGCAGGGGCGGCGTAACGTTAAGGGTGTTGAGTGACGTCACTTGATCATAAACCTAATGTAGAACAGCCAAGATGGCTGTCTCTCTGGCAGGCAGGATGCCCGCTCTACCGTAGGTTGTTCGTGCTACCGAGCACCCAGTCGGATGGGAATGAAGCGGTGAAACGTATAGCCGCAATTCACGACCTAGACAGCCGCTTCAGGATAGGGCTTTAGGCCGCACCGGGGAGGGAGAGGGCGGTGGAAATCGTCCACAGGTCAATGAGCAGCAAAAACAGGGTAAACAGCAGCAAAATGCCGTACATCCAGGGCTGGGCGAGGGGTTTGATGTCCTGGGTGTCGAGATTGGTGTAGCGCTGCACCAGGCCCACCAATCGCGCAAAACCCGCCACGCGCATCGGTAGCAAGTAGGCTTTGGGCTGGCCCCCCACCGGATCAGCCCCTACAAAGTAGTAGACGATGCCGCCCTGCCCGGTAGAACGAGGCTTAATCGCCTGGGCCTGATCCCACGGCAACCGCCAGCCACCCCGAAATAGCCAGCGAATCCAGGCGGGATAGGTGACTTCGATGGCCTGATCATCCACCACCACCCGTTGCCCGAGGGCACCATAGAGCCCGATCCAACCGAGAACAATCCCCACCGTGAGAACCAGAGGCGATACGGGAGCCTCCGTCGCCTTGGCCAGAAAGGGCAATGGCCCCATCAACGCCACGTACAACAACAACAGCGTGAGGCGAATGAAGGGCGCAATGGGAAACACCTGGCGGTTCTCCCCGGTGTCTTCTAGCCTGGGCTTCGCTGAAAGTTCAGGGACGGCAACACCGGAAGCATCGGCGGTCTCAAGGGGCGTGGAATCCATGGGGGACGTCGGCAGTGGATGGGCTTCCCCTAAGGTAAATACTTTTGAACAACCTGCCAACCCGATAGGCCCACTCCCGCTAGGGCTAGGGCGAGTCCGCCATTCAGGGCGAGATGAAGTTTTCTGGCCCAGGGCCGTTCTACACTAATACGGCTGGCACTCCAGGCGGAGGCCAGAACCAAGCTCACCACCGACAGTCCCAAAGGCAAATGTACAGAATGGCCGAGGTTTCCGTATTCGCCCAGGGTACCGACGATGCCGATGGACAACAGCAGCAACACCAAGATCACCAGCGTGACGCCTAGGGTGAGGTGCAACAGCCGCAGCCAGGATGGAGGATCCGGTTGGCGACGACGATAGGCCCAGTACGCCCCCGTCGCGGCCAAGAGCCCGTAGCCCGTGAGGGTGAGCCCCATCGACCACGCGGCAATGCGCCATAGCCATAAAAAAGAAGGTAAGTCCAAAGTTTGAGCCCAAACGCAGGAAGACTTACCTTTTCAATAGCACGACCTCGCGACCACGGCGCGATCTATGGCACGGGATGTTACAGCTCGATACCTTCCTAGGATGCCGCTGCCACTGGCTGCTCGGCACTGGACTCTGGGGACGGGGGCGGTTCGGCAATGACCTCAAGGGTGTCTTGGTCAACGGCGAGGCGTTCGCAGGGAATGGTGTCCGACAAAATGGCGCTCGCCATCATACCCGTGTGAATCTCTAGCAAGGCCTTGGGAACCGTTTCAAACATCAGGCGTTGACCCGGAAAGACAACCCGTTCAAAATACCAATCGGCTACATTTGTGATGCGAGCAATCTGAATTTTGCTGGTGGCGTTGACATAGCAACAGAGCACCTGCTTGGAGCTATCGGAAGGGATGGGATCAAGAATTTGTGCCATTGATGCTGCGGGCATAACTGCATGAATCACTAGAGAGACCCTAGCACTTGGTGATCCCCAATGGCTGTAAAGGCGACTACCAACCCCTGGGAGACTGTAATGATAAGGCATACAAAGTAACGTTTCTTTGGAAGACTTTACCTATCTGCAAGGGCTTGACGGCCCAACTTGACCAACGACGGACTCATACTAAAGGACTATTTTTCTGGGCTGGTTCTATGTCCTAGGGCACAGTCTTCGGGAAGATATTTGAAAAAGACATTAAGGGGACAGCAGGGGCTCATCCGCCCCAATCTCAGCCTCTCTAGAGCCGAAAAACTTAATATTTTCTTTGGTTTTAGGCGATGGCTTAGGCCCCGTTGTGCCATGCGCCTGGGGCAGAGCCGTGATGCCCCTATTGATCCAAGTCTATCCCTCTTGACCTAGAAGCGAATTTCCTACCGCTGCCGCCCTCGGTGGGCAGTGTTATTGTAAAGATAGGTGAACCATTCTCAGGGTGAGCGATCCCCTGGCAAGGGCTGTCCCGTTTGGAACACTTGGCCTGTTTCTCCGATAGCGTCTCCAATAGCGAATGATGACCCCTCAATCTGCCGATCTGCCCCGTGTGCTTTACGTTCGGTTGCCCTGCAACCCGATTTTTCCCATTGGGGTGGTGTACTTGGCCGATCATCTTCACAAGCAGTTCCCCCAGTTAGAACAGCGGATTTTCGACCTCGGAGCCGTGCCGCCCTTGGATTATGGGGCGGCGTTAGATCGCTGCATCGACGAATTTCGGCCCACGCTGCTGGTCTTCTCCTGGCGAGATATCCAGATTTTTGCCCCCGTGGGCGGACGGGGCGGCAACCCGCTGCAAAACGCCTTTGAATTCTTCTATGCCCGCAACCCCTTTCTGAAGGCGCGGGGGGCGATGGGTGGTCTGCGGATGGCGACGACCTACCTGGCGGAACTGTGGCGCAACCAGGGATTGATTAAGCGGGGGCTAAAACGGGCCAAACGCCATCACGATAACGTCACCGTGGTGGTGGGCGGCGGGGCCGTCAGCGTGTTCTACGAACAACTGAATAAGCGCCTGCCCAAGGGCACCATTATCTCCGTGGGCGAAGGGGAAACCTTGCTAGAGCGGCTACTGCGGGGGCAAGATTTCTCCGATCAGCGCTGCTACATTGCCGGAGAAACCACCCCCCGCCAGCGCCTGATCCACGAAGAACCGGAACCCATCGAGAAAAGCGCCTGCAACTACGGCTATATTGAGCAAATTTGGCCCGAATTTGACTATTACCTGCAAGATCAAGACTTCTACATCGGCGTGCAAACCAAGCGCGGCTGTCCCCACAACTGCTGCTACTGCGTCTACACCGTGGTGGAAGGCAAGCAGGTTCGCATTAACCCCGCCGATGAAGTCGTCGCCGAAATGCGCCAACTCTACGACCGGGGCGTGCGGAACTTCTGGTTCACCGATGCCCAGTTCATCCCGGCCCGCCGCTTCATGCAGGATGCCGAAGAACTGCTGCAAAAAATCCTCGATGCTGGAATGAAGGACATCCACTGGGCCGCGTACATCCGCGCCGACAACATCACGCCCAAGCTGGCCGACCTGATGGTCGCCACGGGCATGAACTACTTTGAAATCGGCATTACCAGCGGTTCCCAAGAACTGGTGCGCAAAATGCGAATGGGCTACAACCTGCGGACGGTGCTGCAAAACTGCAAAGACCTGAAGGCCGCTGGCTTCAACGACCTAGTGTCCGTCAACTACTCCTTTAATGTGATTGACGAACGGCCCGAAACCATCCGCCAAACCCTGGCCTACCACCGCGCCCTCGAAGAAGTCTTTGGCCGCGACAAGGTAGAACCCGCCATCTTCTTCATCGGCCTGCAACCCCACACCCACCTCGAAGAATACGCCTTCGAGAAAAACATCCTCAAGCGTGACTACAACCCCCTCGATATCCATCTGCCCTGGGTGTCGAAAAAGCTGCTGTGGAACCCCGAACCGCTGGGTTCCTTCTTTGGGGAAGTCTGCCTAGAAGCGTGGCAGCGCAACCCCGACGACTTTGGCCGCGAGGTAATGGACATCCTGGAAGAACGCCTAGGCCGCGCCCCCCTAGAGGAAGCCCTGAGTGCGCCCATCCAGGAAGAAAAACGCCCCCTGGCTTCCCTGTCGGCTTAGCGGCTCGTCCAAGGTGCTCAGGGGAAATGGGGCCTCGCCATCGTTCCATCAAACCTTCTCATGGATAACATAAACGATGGTTTTGGTAACACAAGATACGGTTTGTTAGGATTTAGAGGTCAATAAAACCGCTTAACAAACCGGAGACGTTATGATTACGACCCAATCCAAAGGCTGGAATGCCAAAAAACTGACCCAATTTGGCCACATCCTCAGCGTTGGCTATGATCCCGGCCTGGGGGATGATGCTCCTAGGGACAAAACCTGGACGACGCAAACTCAGTGCCGCACCGCCCAAATGCTGGGCCGTGGCTACAATCCCGGCCTATAGCCTCGATATCATCGTCGCGTGGGCGTCCCGCCTGCCGCAGGCCAGAGGCTTGTGAACGGTGCAGTCCAGCGACTGACGCGACAGTGCCCAAATCCTAGGCCCTGGGGAACGCGGAGAGACTGGCCGTAGCCCGGTAGTCGGCGCAGGCCGAGAGAAACTGCACCGCCTGAACCTGACAGCCCTGCCAATGGAGATGGACATAGGACGCATGGACATGGCGAGACCCCCAGCCCTCGGTGGCGTGGGGGTTTTTCGCATCAAAGCGGCGCAGTTGAAACAGCGG
The DNA here is from genome assembly GCF_016403105.1 of Leptolyngbya sp. BL0902. Classification (NCBI taxonomy): domain Bacteria; kingdom Bacillati; phylum Cyanobacteriota; class Cyanophyceae; order Leptolyngbyales; family Leptolyngbyaceae; genus Leptolyngbya; species Leptolyngbya sp. BL0902. The sequence continues at coordinate 2,137,230 of NZ_CP046155.1, read as the reverse complement.
CGGCGTGGGCGGCACCGTCACCTGGGAATGGTGAAACTCGTGGCCCCACACCTGCTGGTGGGCCTGAAGGGCGACGCTGGCGACGGTGGCGGTGGCCTGTCGATAGCCCAGGGTCAACCGCGATTCCATCGTTACCGTGGTGGGCAGCACCCCGACCATGGGCCACGCCTGCCCCTGCAAGTCCACCAGGGTTTCGGCCAAGTACATCAAGCCGCCGCACTCGGCGTAGGTGGGCAATCCGGCGGTGATGCGCTGCCGAAGCTGCTGCCGCAGGGGCTGATTATCCGCCAAGGCCGCCCCAAACATTTCTGGGAAACCGCCCCCAAGGTACAGCCCATCCACCGCTTCGGGCAGGGTTGCATCCGCCAGGGGACTCCAGGGCACCAGTTCGGCCCCCAACTCGGCCAGGTAATCCAGCCCGTCGGCATAGTAAAAGCTAAAGGCCGCATCCTGGGCCACGGCGAGGCGGGGGCGAGTGCGCCGGATACGGTCACAGGCCCCTTGCTGATTGGGCGAGAACAGCCCCCACGGCGACGGGCTGGCCGTAGGGAGGTGATGTGAGGGTTTGTTCTGGGCGGATGCTTCTGGGGATGCCTCTGGGGATGCTTCTGGGGATGCCTCTGCCGGAGACGGTGGGCGGGATGGGGTGAGATGGGGCAGCAGCCGCGCCCAGTCAAAGCAGGTTTGGCCCAGGTCAGCGAGGCGATCTAGGCAGTCCTGAAGTTGGGGCAGTTCCGCCGTTGGCACCAGGCCCAGGTGGCGGTCGGGGATGGTGATATCACTCTGCCGACGCAGGACGCCGAGGATGGGTAGATCGAGGGTGCCCAGGGCATCCTGCAACAGTTCCAAGTGGCGATCACTACCCACCCGGTTCAGCACCACCCCCGCCAGGGTCAGGTCTGGATCCAAGCTGCGATAGCCATGCACAATGGCCAACACCGACCGGGAGAGGCGGCTGCAATCCACCACCAGCACCACGGGCAGGTTCAGCAGCTTGGCGATGTGGGCGGTGCTGGCGGTGTCCGACGATCCGGTGGCTCCGTCAAACAGGCCCATCACCCCTTCTACCACAGCAAAGTCGGCATCCCGGCAGCGTTCCTCAAAACACTGGCGCACGTAGGCCGCTGAGGTCAGCACCGGGTCAAGGTTGTAGCACGGGCGACCCGTCACCCGACGGTGAAACATGGGGTCGATATAATCCGGCCCCACCTTGAAGGACTGCACCCGCTGAGAACGCTGGGCCAAGGCCGACAACAGCGCCAGGGTTACGGTGGTTTTGCCCACGCCGCTACGCTCCCCGGCAATCACCACTCCGCCCGTGGGGTTCCCGTTCATGGCCGCCTCAAGCTAGGGAATCCACGGCAGATGGGGCCGTTGGGGGGCTGTCCACCGCATCCGCCGCTTCGGGGTCAGATTCGGGGTCAGCCCCGTCAGGATCATCCTCTTCCACATCAGCGGGGCTGGGTGGGCGGGCGGCTTTGGGGCGCAGTTCCGGCAGTTGGTCAATTTCAAAATGCTGGTAGAACTTATCCGTCACCTGCACCAGAGAAGATCGGCTATCGGACTGCTTGCGCTTGCGGATAAAGCCCTGGGCCAGGAGTTCCTGCACATGCTGATAGGCCCCCGACCCGCGCAGATCCACCAAATCCGTTTGGCTGATGGGGCCGCGCAGGGCAATGGCGGCGAGGGTTCGCAGCGCCCCCACCCCCAGATCGAGGGGGATCAGCATATCCACCAAAAACCGATAGCGCTCCTTCAGTTGCAGGCAGTAGCCATCCACCGTCTCCACAATTTCCAGGGCTCCATCCCGGTGGGCATACTCGTCCATCAGGTCAATCAGCCCTTCCTCAATGTCTTCCCGTTCGCAGCGGGCCAGTTCCGCCAGCTTGGCCAGGGAAAGGGGCTGGCCCTTGAGGTACAAAATCGCTTCGATGGTGGTGGCTAGGCTCGACATAGGGACAGACTACAGGAACTTGCTGGCCATGCCGATCAGGTTGGCCATCTGGGCCAGATCCACTTCCCCAGACAGCACCTTTTGCAGCATCCCACCGCCCTGCTGGTTCGATCCCTTCACCAAAAACTGGGCAATCAGCGGCGTCACGCTTCTCACCATGGTCGGATCGACGCCGACCTGCTTGGCAATGGCGGAGATCTGATCGGAGGCAAGGAGTTGTTCAATGGCTCCACTGCTGGCCACGGTTTGCAGCACGCCCATCAGGGATCCCGCATCGGCCTGACCTTGGGCCTTGGTTTGCAGCACCCCCTGCAACTGTCCGGCGATGGCTCCAATTTGGGTGTTCTCAACGGGGGCTTGGTTGAGGCTGCCTAGCAACGATCCCACCAGCCCTTTGCTGGCTTCGGTGTCGCTGCTGGCGATGACTTGGTTGACTAAACCCATTAAATCCATGGCAAATGTTTCCTAGGGGCAAGGATACGTCGCCTATACCATACCGCCTTTAATCCAGGTTTCGTCCCGTCAGTTCCACAAAAATATCCTCCAGGTTGGAGGGGCGTACCATCATGCCCGTTTTGTCGGGTTGTTGGTCGAGGTGGGCATTGGCGGCTTCCAGGGTAGGGAAGAACTGATAGTCCCAGCGGTCGTCCCGTTGGGTCATGATGATGCCCTGGCCGTGGCGCTGACGCAGTTGATCCAGCGTCCCCAGTTCGATCAGCTTGCCCTGATCCATCACCCCAATCCGGTTGCAGAGGTATTCCACCTCATCCATATAGTGGGTGGTGAGCAGCATGGTCATACCTTGCTGGTTGAGGCGCTGGATGATTTCCCAGAGGCGGCGACGGGTTTGGGGATCTAGCCCGACGGTGGGTTCATCGAGGAACAAAATTTTGGGGTTGTGCAGCAGGGCACGGGCAATTTGCAGACGCCGCTTCATGCCGCCGGAGAGGGTTTTTACCTTGTCGTCCCGGCGATCTTGCAGTTCCACATACTCCAGCCAGGTGTCGATGCTGCGCCGCCGCTGGGCCGTGGGGATGTGGTGCATCCGGCCATGGAATTCCATGTTTTCCCACACCGTCAGGTCGCCATCCACGCTGGTTTGTTGCAGCACCACCCCAATCTGGCGGCGCACCTCAAGCTGCTGGCGGTTGACGTCATACCCGGCCACCACAATGTCTCCCTGGCTGGGGCGGGTCAGGGTCGTCACCATGCGGATGGTGGTGGATTTTCCGGCCCCGTTTGGCCCCAGTAGCCCAAACACCTCCCCCGCCTCAATGGACAGGGAAAGATCATTGACGACGGGCACCCCGTTGTAGACCTTGTGCACATTTTGCAGACAAACCGCAGCAGCCATCGCCTATGAGATATCCCGTATTGTCTATCTTGACGGAGAGGGTGGGATTCGAACCCACGGAACCTTGCGGCTCATCCGATTTCAAGTCGGACGCATTCGACCACTCTGCCACCTCTCCCGGTGAGTATTTCTGTTATATCACCCTTGGGGGAGTCCAGAACGCCAGGAGAGGCATTCTGGAAATCCTCGGCCACCCAAGACACCAAACCCCCAAAATGTAATCTACGCGCCAGCACCAGATCACGGGGGTGATTAGCCTGGGTATGGCGAAAGCCCAAGCTATGCACTATATTCGGGGGTTAATCTTCCTAACTGTTAGGAATACCCCCTTTAGAACTGGTTTTAAGGAGTCCCCATGAAACGCCGTTGGTTTTTGGCTTCTACCGCCGCTGTGGCCTGCTTGACGGTGGGGCTCACCTCAGCCTGTGGCGGTGGCTCCTCAACAGGAGGGAGCGGGGGGCAAACCTTGGTGATGGCCACCTCGGCAGACTATCCCCCCTACGAATTTGTGGAGACCTCCGGCGGCACCGAGGAAATTGTGGGGTTTGATATCGACATTGCCCGCCACATTGCCACGGAGTTGGGCTACGAGCTAGAAATCACCAATATGGATTTCAATGGCCTAATTCCGGCGTTGCAGGCTGGACGGGCCGACTTTGTGATGGCGGGCATGACCCCCACCGAAGAACGCAAGCAGAATGTAGACTTCTCCGAAATCTACTTTGAAGCCAGAAATATGCTGGTGTTCCCGGCGGATCAAGCCATCACCGGGCCACAAGACCTGGCGGGAAAAACCCTGGGCGTGCAGTTAGGATCCATCCAAGAGGGGCTGGGCAACGACCTCGTGGCGGAGGTGCCAAACCTCACCTTGGCCCCCCTCAACCGGATTAACGAAATCGTCCAAGAGCTGCGGTCGGGCCGGATTGACGCTGCCATCATGGAGAACACCGTGGCCGATGGCTTTTTGGCCAACAACCCCGACCTGAGAGCCGTGGAAATCGAAGACCAAGAAGCAGCAGGCTCAGCCATTGCCTTCCCCAAGGACTCCGAAAGAGTGGAGGACTTTAACCGGGTGCTGGCGGAAATGAAGAGCAGCGGCCTGATGGAAGAGTTGGTGCTGAAGTGGTTTGGCGACCGGGAAAGTTAGGGCATCGCCATGAACCTAGATTTTAGTCAAATTGTTCCATCGCTGCCCTTCATCCTTAGGGGCGTTGTGGTGACGCTTCAGTTCACGCTGCTGTCGGCGGTGTTTGGGTTCACCCTGGGCACGCTGTTGTCACTGCTGAAAATTTCCTCAGTGAAGCCTGTGCGGTGGTTTGCGGAGTTTTACACCTCCATTTTTCGGGGTACGCCGCTGATTTTGCAGTTGGCCCTGGTCTACTTTGCCACTCCTCAGCTCATCGGCTACCGCATTACCCCCATTGAGGCCGGGGTGCTCACCTTTGCCCTCAACTCCGCCGCCTACAGTTCCGAAACCATCCGGGCGGGCATTATGGCGGTGGATAAGGGACAGCGGGAGGCGGCGCTGTCCTTGGGGGTGCCCTACAAGCTGATGATGCTGGACATCATTTTGCCCCAGGCGTTCAAAAATATCTTGCCTGCCATGGTGAACGAAAGCATCGCCCTGCTGAAGGATTCTGCCCTGGTCTCCACCATCGGCGTGCTGGATTTGATGCGGCGGGCGCAGGTGGTGGCGGGGCAAACCTTTTTGTATTTCGAGCCGCTGATTGTGGTCGGCGTTATCTACTACATCATGGTTATGGGTCTCACCCAGGCCGCCCAAGTGTTGGAACGGAGGATGCGCCGCAGTGATTAGAATCGAACGTCTGGTCAAATCCTTTGGGCCATTGGAAGTCCTCAAGGACATTTCCACGGAGGTAGAAACGGGTCAGGTCGTGGCGATTATTGGCCCTTCTGGGTCAGGAAAATCCACCCTTTTGCGCTGCATTAATTTGCTAGAAACCCCCACTGCTGGCCACATTTTTGTGGACGGCATGGATATCACCTCCCCCAAGTGCGACATCCTAAAAGTGCGCCAAAATGTGGGCATGGTATTCCAACACTTCAACCTATTTCCCCACAAAACGGTGATGGAAAACCTCACCTACGCCCCCATGAAGGTGAAGGGACTGTCTAAGGCCGACGCCAGCCAAATTGCCCTGGATTTGCTCACCAAGGTGGGGCTTGCCGAAAAGGCAGATCAGTATCCTTCCCGGCTTTCCGGTGGACAAAAACAGCGGGTGGCCATTGCCCGCGCCCTGGCCATGCAGCCCGACACCATGCTCTTCGATGAACCCACCAGCGCCCTCGACCCCGAAATGGTGAAAGAAGTGCTAGACGTGATGAAGGGGCTAGCCGATACGGGCATTACCATGTGCATCGTCACCCACGAAATGGGGTTTGCCCGCGAAGTGGCCGACCGGGTGCTGTTTCTCGATGGCGGCTATTTGGTGGAAGATGCCCCGCCCGATGTGTTCTTCAGCAGCCCCAAGAGTGATCGCGCCCAGCAGTTTTTGGAAAAAGTGTTGTAGGTTTCGTTCCTCGGACACATGCCTTGACCCGTCCGTAGCGCCGGGGCACATCCTTTTGGATCCTCTCCCGCATAAGGGGCGGGGGTTGGGGGGCTTCCTGCGGCTGGGCAGCGTGATCTGGGTAAGCCTTCCTAAAGAGCGTCGGGCCTCAGACACCTGTGTGTATAAATGTTAAATTGATAGGGCATTGTCACGAAGCCCCCCAATATGCCGAAATCGGACGCTGCTGCTAAGAAATCCGACAACTCTCGCAACGGGCGAGCGTCCACAACGGGTAAAGCCTCCACCACGGGCAAGACAAGCAGGAAAAAATCCACCAGCAAACAGGCCGTCAACGGTCAGGACAGTCCCGCGGAATCCGGGATTGACCTCGGCCACGCTGGACTCGCCCACCACCATTCCGCCCTCGATGACAACGTGATTCGCATTCGGGGAGCGCGCCAGCATAATCTCAAGAATCTGGACTTAGAGATTCCCCGCAACAAGCTGGTGGTGTTTACGGGGGTCTCCGGTTCCGGCAAGTCCTCCCTGGCCTTCGACACGATTTTTGCCGAGGGTCAGCGCCGCTATGTGGAATCCCTCAGTGCCTATGCGCGGCAGTTTTTGGGCCAGGTGGATAAGCCCGATGTGGATGCCATTGAGGGACTGAGTCCCGCCATTTCCATCGACCAAAAGTCCACCTCCCACAACCCCCGCTCCACGGTGGGTACGGTGACGGAAATCTACGACTATCTGCGTCTGCTCTACGGGCGGGCCGGGGATCCCCACTGTCCCCACTGCGACCGCAGCATTTCGCCCCAAACCATCGACCAAATGATCGACCGGGTAATGGCCCTGCCGGATCGGACGCGATTCCAAATCCTCGCCCCCGTGGTGCGCGGCAAGAAGGGAACTCACAAAAAGCTGATCTCCAGCCTTGCGTCGGAAGGTTTTGTGCGGGTGCGGGTGAATGGGGAAATTCGCGAACTGACCGACAACATTGAACTCGACAAAAACCATAGCCACCATATCGAAGTCGTCGTAGATCGTTTGGTGAAAAAAGACGGTTTGCAGGAACGTTTGGCGGATTCCTTGGCCACTTGTCTAAAGCGGTCGGAGGGGATCGCGGTGATTGACATTCTGGCCGACAAGAACCAGGAATCAGGATCCGAAGCAGTGGCCGCCAAGGATAATGTCGTGTCTTTATCGGATCGCCTACCGGATCGAGTCCCCCAGGCGGCGGAGGCCGGGGGTAGCTATGGTGCGGCCTTGGCCGATGCGTTGCCGAAGGAACTGGTCTTTTCGGAAAACTTCGCCTGTCCCGAACATGGGGCGGTGATGGAGGAATTGTCGCCGCGATTATTCTCCTTCAACTCGCCCTATGGCGCTTGTCCCCACTGCCACGGGTTGGGCAGTCTGCGCACCTTTTCGGCGGATTTGGTGGTGCCCGATCCCACCCTGCCCGTCTACGCCGCCGTGGCCCCCTGGTCGGAAAAGGACAACACCTATTATTTCTCGCTGCTCTACAGCGTCGGCCAAGCCTTTGGCTTTGAAATCCAATCCCGCTGGGACAGCCTCACCCCCGAACAGCAGCACATCGTTCTCCACGGCAGCGAGGAAAAAATCTACATTGAATCCGACTCGCGCTACCGGGAGCGCAAGGGCTACTATCGCCAGTATGAGGGCGTTTTGCCCATCCTGGAACGACAGTATAAGGAAACCACCTCGGAACTCTACAAGCAAAAGCTAGAGAAATACCTGGTCGATCAGACCTGCGAAGTCTGCCACGGCACCCGCCTGAAGCCGGAATCCAACGCCGTCCGCATTGGCCCCCACTCGATCAGCGACCTCACCAATGTCTCGATTCGGGAATGCCTCAGCCGCATTCGTAACCTGGTGGGCGAAGAAGGCGACGCGCCCAAGCTCTCGGCCCGCCAACTGCAAATTGGGGCCTTGGTGCTGCGGGAAATCCGCGCCCGCTTGCAGTTCATGATGGACGTGGGGCTGGACTACCTCACCCTGCACCGCACGGCGATGACCCTCTCCGGTGGCGAGGCCCAGCGCATCCGACTGGCCACCCAAATCGGCTCTGGCCTAACCGGGGTGCTCTACGTGTTGGATGAACCCAGCATCGGTCTGCACCAGCGGGACAACGACCGCCTGCTCAACACCCTCACCCGCCTGCGGGATCTGGGCAACACCCTGATCGTAGTGGAGCACGACGAAGACACCATCCGCGCCGCCGATCACCTCGTCGATATCGGCCCTGGGGCGGGCATCCACGGCGGTGCGATTGTGGCCGAGGGCGACCTGAAGGCGCTGACCACGGCGAAGGATTCCCTCACGGGCGCGTACCTCTCCGGGCGGCTCAGCATTCCCACCCCAGCAGAACGGCGCAGCGGCAACGGGCGATCCCTCACCCTCAAAAATGCCCACCGCAACAACCTGAAAAACCTGGACGTGGAGCTGCCCCTGGGCAAGCTGGTTTGCATTACGGGGGTATCCGGCTCCGGCAAATCCACCCTGGTCAACGAGTTGCTCTATCCCGCCCTACAACACCACTTCGGCAGCAAAGTCCCCTTCCCCAAAGACCTGGAAAAGCTGGATGGCCTCAAAGCCCTGGATAAAGTCATCGTCATCGACCAATCCCCCATTGGCCGCACCCCCCGCTCCAACCCCGCCACCTACACGGGCGTGTTCGACGTCATCCGCAACCTGTTCACCGAAACCATCGAGGCCAAGGCGCGGGGCTACAAGGCGGGGCAGTTTTCCTTCAACGTCAAGGGCGGACGCTGCGAAGCCTGCGGTGGCCAGGGCGTGAACGTGATTGAAATGAACTTTTTGCCCGATGTCTATGTGCAGTGCGAGGTGTGCAAAGGGGCGCGCTACAACCGCGAAACCCTGCAAGTCACCTACAAGGGCAAAAACATCTCCGACGTGCTGAACATGACCGCCGAAGAAGCCCTCGCCTTCTTTGAAAATATCCCCCAGGCCGCCAGCCGCCTGCAAACGATGGTGGACGTGGGCCTGGGCTATATCCGCCTGGGCCAAACCGCCCCCACCCTCTCCGGTGGCGAAGCCCAACGGATGAAACTCGCCTCCGAACTGGCCCGCCGCTCCACCGGAAAAACCCTCTATCTCATCGACGAACCCACCACCGGGCTGTCCTTCTACGATGTCCACAAACTGCTGGATGTGGTGCAACGCCTGGTGGACAAGGGCAACTCGGTGCTGATGATTGAACACAACCTGGACGTCATCCGCTGCGCCGACTGGATTGTTGACCTCGGCCCAGAGGGCGGCGACCGAGGCGGCGAATTGATCGCCCAGGGCACCCCGGAAGCGGTGGCCCAGGTGGTGGGTTCCTACACGGGCAAGTATTTGGCCAAGGTGCTAGAGCAGCATCCGGCGGGGTAGGGGCAAGGATGATAATTAATTCCTTAAAGTCTGGGCGTTATCCCGCAGGTGTGATGGAGAATACCTATCATAGTGGTGATTATTATCCGGATCCAACGTTTATGAAATAGTTAAAATGCTACTGAGCTATTAGTCATCTAAAATGTAATGACCAAATCACCCAAAAGCCTTACAGCAAGAGCTTTAGAGAAAGCCGATATGCAATTTAGATGCTGGTTGGCTTAGCATAGCTCCTGGAGCTTCTGATTCCTTTGTCATTCACTTAGTTATGCCTGGAGTAATATAAATTTCTATACAAGCACTAGAACCCACCAAAAGAGTTGTTACAGTTTTGATCTGTCCTTAAGATGGTTAGGAGATTATCACTACTATGCAAATAAAAAGATTAGAGTACTACGATGATGAGTATAAGTGGAAGCTAGCAGAAGTCGATTTTTTGCCAAATCTAAACCTCCTAGTTGGTGTATCTGGTGTTGGGAAAACAAGAATACTCAGATCCATTTATAGCTTGAAGTCTATAGCTAATGGCGCATCCCTTAACGGAGTTAAATGGAATGTTTGTTTCATTGCAGACAACAATCTTGAATATACTTGGAGTGGGGAGTTTGAAACAAAAGAAAATGCCATCTCAATCGACGAGAGTCCAGAAGAAAATGAGCAGGTAAAACTTATAAGTGAAAAGCTAGTCTGCAATAATGAAAGTGTTTTGATAGAGCGAAAAGACTCGGAAATAATATTTAATGGGGTCAAGACTCCTAAGCTATCACCTTTTGAAAGTGTTGTTGAGCTATTGAAGCAAGAGGATCAAATTGCTCCCGTAAAAGAGTCATTAGATAAAATTATATTGGCTGATTCTGACAGTATTGATCGGGTTTGGCGTTTGCCAATATCTATCTTTAAAAAGTTTGAAAAATCTTCGCTTTCTGTTTTGAAGGAAAGTGGCTTGCCAGTACCTATAAAGCTAGCTATTCTCTACAGGATACTTCCAGAAGAATTCAATAGAATTAAAGAAGCTTTCATGTCGATCTTCCCAAATGTCTCAGACGTAAAAATTGAGACAATAAAAGACGAGGATATCCCTATCGCGCTATCTAAACTCCTAAAGGAGGCTACCACAATCAGTATTAGAGAAAAAGGCGTAGATGGTTGGATCGAAAATATCTCATCAGGAATGATGAAGACGTTAATGTATATTAGTGAGCTATATCTAGCTCCTGAAAACTGCATTATCCTGATTGACGAGTTTGAAAATAGTTTAGGCATTAACTGTCTAGACAGTGTGACCGAACTTGTGCTGGATGATAAAAATTCACAATTTATTATTACTAGCCATCATCCCTACATAATAAATAATTTTAGTCCCGCCTATTGGAAGATAATAATTCGAAAGGCTGGCTTAGTAACTGCCAAAAGTCCAGAAGATTTTCATATATCTCAGTCTAGACAGAAAGCATTTATCGATTTAATAAATGTTCTGGAAGATGAAGCAGATTTAGAAGAGCAGAGATGAATATTTACTTCTTAGTTGAGGGGAATAGCACAGAGAGAAAGATATATCCAAGATGGCTTGAGTATCTTGTTCCGAATCTAGTAAGAGTTAGGTATCACGACCAAGTTAAAGCCAATAATTATTACCTCGTTAGTGGAGAGGGTTATCCTAGAATTTTGTATGATGGCCTTGAAAATGCCGTTGACAAAATTTCAGAAGTTGCAAGATATGATTATCTTGTTATATGTGTCGATGCAGACGAGGAGTCAGTAGAGGAAAGAGTTCAATATATTCGTGACTTTATCAGCAATGAAGAAGTCAACCTGGGAAGAACTAAAGTTGAAATTATTATACAAAATCGATGTATAGAGACTTGGCTGCTGGGCAACAGGAAGATTTTCGACTCTAGGCAACCATTAGAGCGACCCTTGGCAGATTATGTGAATTACTATGATGTCTCTCGAAGTAACCCTGAAGAAATGGGGAAATATGAAATGAGAAATCATGCTGATTTTCATTATGAATATCTGAGAGAAGTTTTTAGGTCAAGAAACACAATATATAGCAAGAAAAACCCTAAAGATGCAAAAGAGAAATACTATTTTGATGAGCTTCAGAAAAGGGTTCAAGACCAGCCGAAAGATCTCCTAACCTTCCAGCTTTTTTTGGAGTTCTGTGAAAAAGTCAAGAATATTATGGTTCAAATGGCTGAAGAAAGTGGCTGATTAAAAATATAAGTTGAGAAAACATAATGCTAATTCAATATCAATATTAATCACTTTGGTAATTCATTGGTACGGACGGCAGAGAAGTCATTTCTAGGAGTTTAAGATTGTTTGCTATCGCATAAATTTACTGTCAACAAAATACAGGGTTTGCTAAGTTCATGTTTTTCAAAAATGAGGCCAATTAAAATTTTGTGTAAGCACTCTCTTAAAAGTTGTAGATAGCCCATGAATCAAAAGTTGGTAGAATCCTTTGTGCAGGTCATTCTTGCTTTGTCTGACGAGGAACGAAAATCGCTAGAGCGTGAAATTCTTTTTGAGGAGGGGGATTGATAGATGACTAAAGTTACAGCAGATCACTGCTCAAACATTCTCTAAAGATTTACACTTGCAGTACAGGGCTTTAAGCTTGGAGACACTATATGACTTTGTCTGAAGTTCTTCCATCCGTCCGTCAGCTCTCCATTATTGAGAAGCTAAAACTGATTCGGATTCTGGCAGAGGATCTAGAAGCAGCCGAGGATATCTCACCTCTAAAACCCTTCAAAGTCTATGACTTGCCAACCCCTTACAACAACTTTGGGGCTGGTGCTACCTTGATGCAAGCTCTAGAGTCAGAGAATCAGCCCTAAATCACCATGCGTTTCCGCTATTCCACCACCGATTCATCCCAAGACGAGTTTGATAGCTTGCCAAGGGTACCGCTCATTCTTCGCCGTGAAGATCAAACGGTTGAGGCGATTGGACTGGTAGACAGCGGTGCGACCATCAATGTGATGCCCTATGACTTGGGACTCCGCTTGGGAGCCACTTGGGACGACAGCAAGGCCATCATTCAACTAGCAGGCAACTTGAGCGCCCAGCCTGCTATACCTTTCTTTGCGATGGTTCAAGTTGGAGATATTGCACCGACTCGGCTAGCATTTGCCTGGACAAAAAGTCAGGATGCTCCTCTCATTTTAGGACAGACAAACTTTTTCATGGAATTTGATGTCTGTTTCTATCGCTCCAAAATGGAATTTGAGGTTAAACCCAAGTCGCCATAGATAGTCTAATGCTGTGTTTTGGAGATATTCCATGAATCAAGAAATAGTGGAATCCTTAGCGCAGGTCATTCTTTCTCTGTCTGACGAAAAACGGCAATGGCTAGAGCGCGAACTTCAGAAAGCTTCAGTTTCAGGAAAAGTATACGATGTAATTTCAGTCCAATCAAAACCATTTTTTACACCTCATTAAAGTCACTAAGCGGTAACTGCTATGAACTCTACCGATAATTTCCCAGTCGAAGATATGGATTCAGTCGTTGCAGTATCTGTAGCAGAACTACAATGCCAGCTTAATAATTCCCTTAAACAACTCTCCCCAGAGCGTCTACAAGTTCTGGTCGATTTTGCTGCTTACCTAGCAAATGCAGAAAGCGAAGCCGCCACCCAAGAACTTTTAGCCATTCCTGGATTATTAGAACGCATTAAGCAAAACCAGGCAACGCCCCAAGCCCAGTACACCGCATGGAGAACCATTCGCTCCGATGTATGACGTTCTCCTTCACCCAGATGCCGCAAAAACCTATGCCAATGCAGATAAAGCCCTAGCCAAGAAAATTGCTCGATGTTTGCAGCAGCTAGAGCAAACTCCCCGGTTTCACCCCAACATCAAAGCTCTCAAAGGCGAGTACGCAGGCTACTATCGTTATCGAATTGGCGACTACCGAGTCATTTACTCCGTGAACGATGATATAGTGCAGGTCTTCGTCATAGCCATCGCCCACCGCAGCGAAGCCTATGAACCATAAAGGGAATGCAGTAAAACGGGAGGCGTAAGCGATGAACATCCTCAAAGCCGTATTGCAATCAAAAATTGCTGAAAAAATTTCAGCCCTAACCACCGAAGGGTATCTAAAAGAACGTGCCAGCCAAGGCAATCGCTCTAGCTACGAGGCCGTATTAGCTAAGGTCGCTGACATTGCGCCAGAACCTAACGATCAGTGGTTATCCGCAGAATAGTAGCCGTCACGGGCAAGTATTTGGCCAAAGTGCTAGAGCAACATTCGGCGGGGTAGGGGCGCTACCATAGGGGCTATGTAGCCTGATAGAACGATGACCTTAACCCTCGATCTGCCCCCCGAATTAGAGCAATACTTGACGAAAGAAGCCTCGCAACACGGGCTATCGGTTGAAGCCATGACCCTTAAGCTTTTGGCGAAAGTCTTACATCAGGCTACCGATCCGGCATTCCCCAACGTGGTCTATCGCCAGGGAGCCAGCGGTCAGCCTGTGCCAGTGGTCGCGGGTACGGGTATTCGGGTACAAACCCTCGCCATTGCCCTCCACCAGTGGGGCCTCACCAAGGAACAACTGGCAGAAGAATACAGCCTGAGTATTCCTCAAATTGAGGATGCCCTCGCCTTCTATGCGGCAAACCAAGTCGAGATAGAGGGTGCGATGGTACTAGAGGCTGCAATCGAGGCCTCCCATGCCTAGCCCAAAACTGCACTTGGATGCAGATACCTCCATCAAAGCCCTGCATTCAACCTTGGTGGCCCGTGGACATGATGTTACCCGAACCCCCAACCCCTGGATGCCGGAAGACGCCAGCGATAAAGCCCAGCTTCTGCAAGCGACAGCCCAGGGCCGATGTATTTTTACCTTTAATGTGAAGGATTTTCTGGCGCTGGCGGTGCAATATCCCGAACATAGCGGTATCATCCTGGCGGCTCAGAGTAGCTGGAGCTTGGCTAATTTGATCCACGCCCTGGATCGCTTGTTGCAGGAGACTACGGCGGATACTTGGCTGGGGCAAGTTGGCTGGTTAAACCAATGGCGATCCTGAGACGAAAATTAGTTGCAATGGGGAGGGGCAATGCTGTCTTCATAGGCCAACACAACCTCGACGTCATCCGCTGCGCCGACTGGATTGTTGACCTCAGCCCAAAGGGCGGCGACCGAGGCGGCGAACTGATCGCCCAAGGCACCCCGGAAGAGGTGGCCCAGGTGGCGGGTTCCCGGTTATTTCCTGTTTTTTAGGGCAAGTATTTGGCCAAGGTGCTAGGGCAGCATCCGGCGGGGTAGGGGCGCTACCATAGAGGCCATGTAGCCTGATAGAACGATGACCTTAACCCTCGATCTGCCCCCCGAGTTAGAGCAATACTTAGCGCAAGCAGCCGCGCAACACGGGCTATCGGTTGAAGCCATGACCCTTCAGCTTTTGGCGACATCGCTCATCGTTAAGCAAAACCAAGCCGAAACGGTGGATATGCTTCAGTCTTGGATTGACGATGAGGACGAAGCGGAGCAGCAGGAGACAGGCCGCTATCTGCTGCAAGTGCTAGACGAGGATCGGCTGTCTGACCGCGAATTATTCCCCAGCGAGATGAAGGGACAGACATGGTAGAACGGGCCATTGTCTTGGATACCGGGCCAATCAGGTTGATCACGAATCCAAAGCTTTCGTCCTATGGCATCGCCTGTAATCAGTGGCTTCAGGCTCATCTGAATGCGGGTACTCGCATCATTGTTCCTGAAATTGCGGATTACGAAGTTCGGCGGGAATTGTTACGAGCCAATAAGCTGAAGGGACTCGCTAGGCTGGATAGCTTGTGTGAGCGGGTTGAGTATTTGCCCCTTACCACCGCTGCTATGCGTCAGGCGGCGGCATTATGGGCGCAGGCACGGCAGCAGGGACAGCCCACCGCAGGCGATAAAACCATTGACGGTGATATGATCCTCATTGCCCAGGCCCAAACGATAACGGTATCCTCGGTGGTCATTGCCACAACTAATGTGGGACATCTATCTAGATTTATTGCGGCAGAGCAATGGCAAAACATCCTGGCGTAGGCTCAATAGCTCTTCCTAGTTGCCCAGGGCACCCCAGACGCGGTGGCCCAGGTGGCGGGTTCCTACACGGGCAAGTATTGGGCCAAGGCGCTAGAGCGGCATCCGACAGGATAAGGGCGCTGCCATGGAGGCTCTGTAGCCTGATAGGACTAGGCTATTGCTTATTTAATGGCCTCTACAGCTTGGATTAGTATTGCTGCGGCTTCGCCAATGGCGTTAAGTCTTTGTCTGTGGAGAGCGTCTATGGAGGGCTGCACAGGTTAAAGTTCCATGCTCAACTTTAATCAAGGGACTTTACGAGGGGTTGGCGTTGAGGGTTGGAACCGCAGGTGAGTTGATCCAGAGGGCGCTCTTGGGCAGATTTAGCCCTCACCTTCAGTCGCTGGGGGAAACCTTGCCAAAGTGGTAGCTGGTGTGGGCACCGTTGGGGTAAAGAAAGGTGCAAACCACTGATACATCAGGGTTGTAGCGAATAATCATATCCTGGAGGGGCGTTTGCTTCCAGTCTGAGAGAATATCGTCAATGCGGCTGAGGGGGCGATATTTTACCTGCCAATCCTCCAGTTCTAGAGTAGGGTTTTCGAGCTGGCGCAGCACAATGACGGTGCCTTTTTCGCCCAGTGCTTGGTAGCCTTGGTCGCAAACCTGGCAAATTTTCAGGACGTTGGCTTCGAGCACCGCAATCTGCTGATCGGGGGTTTCTAGGGCTTGAGACATAAATCAACGGGGAGAGGTTAGGGGGAATGAGCCTCAAGCCTACCAAATCAGGGGACAAGGGAGGGAGAATGGCCATGAACGGCATTAACCGAATCAAACGCAGCGAAAGCGCCACAGAACAGAGGAGATAAGTCGATGTTGGTGGAATCCCTAGAACAGGGGCTAGAGCAGGTGGTCGTGCTGACGACCTTTGTGCTAGAGGCCATTTCGGTGCTGTGTATTGTTGTGGGACTGCTGAGAACCCTCCACCTGTGGGTTCAGTTGCGGCGACAGTCGCGGGGGCGGGAATTTCCCTTTAACCAGGTGCGGTTGGCCTTTGGCAGTTGGCTGGCCCTGGCGCTGGAATTTCAGCTAGGGGCAGATATCCTGGGCACCACCGTGGCTCCCACCAGCCAAGATTTGGCCCGTCTGGGGCTGATTGCCGTGATTCGGACGTTTTTGAACTACTTTTTGGGCAAGGAGATGGAGATGGAGTTGGCCCTAGAGCGGGAACGTCTTGCCCAGGAAAATCTACGGCAGGGGTAGGGGCCTCCATCGGCAGCGCCTCCTAGCGGGACGTCATCATTCAAACGCCAGGGGAGCCAAGCCCAGATAGCGCAATCCTTGGGGGGTGATGTCAAACCGACAGGGCAGCACCTGTACCCCAGCGGCCATGGCTTGCCGCAGCAGGTCGCCGTAGGTGGGGTCGGCTGCATCGCCCGGTGCAAAGTGGGTGCAGTCGCCTCGGTTGATGAAGTACACCATGGCAGCCTTGGCGTTGGGGATCAGGCCCATCAGTTCCCGGAGGTGCTTTTGGCCCCGGGTCGTCACCGTATCGGGGAATAGGGCGAGGGTGTCCTTGGCCCAGGTGGTGTTTTTAATTTCGATGTAGGTGGGGGGCTGGCCCTCCTCGCCGGATACCACAAAATCAATCCGGCTTTTGCCATCGTGGCCGTAGCGCACCTCCGGCTGGATGGTGGTGTAATCGCCCAGTTCAGGAATCAGCCGCGCTTCTAGCACCGATTTCATCACCCGGTTGGGGAGGGCCGTATTGGTGCCTACCCAGGTAGGTACGGTGTCGTTCACCGCCGCCAGTTCCCAGGTATAGGCCAGCTTGCGCTTGGGGCTGGGGTTGTGGGAAACCATCACCCGTCCGCCGATGTGGCAAATGCCCGTCATGGGGCCAGTGTTGGGGCAGTGGGCGGTGATGATGTCGCCGCTGTCTAGTTCAATGTCGGCAAAAAAACGTTTGTAGCGCTTGAGCAGGGTGCCCTCCTGGAGGGGAGGAAAGGGGTAAAACCAATCGGTAGCGGCCATAGGGCATGGGGCAGAGGGTCATGGACTACCCTACCAGGAAACCCGACGGTCGCACCTCGACGGGGTGGGTCAATCCGTACCCATAAACTGGCCCAAACCGCCCTGCCATCGGGGGCTCCATTGGGTATCCTGAAGGCGATGGTGAACGATCCAACGATCATCTGTTGAAGGAACATCCCGTTCTGAGGAGCACCCAACCATGAGCTTACTGGGCAATATCATCTGGCTAATTTTTGGTGGATTTCTGGCCGGACTGGGCTACATCCTAGGCGGGCTGTTGCTGTGTCTGACCATCATCGGCATTCCCTTTGGCCTGCAAGCCATTAAGCTGGGCACCGCCACCATGACCCCCTTTGGTCGCGAAATTGTGGAGGACACCAACGCCAACAGCGTGGTGAACATTATCCTCAACGTGGTGTGGATGCTGGTGGTGGGCTGGGGCATTGCCATTACCCATCTCACCCACGCCCTCATTTTGGCCATCACCATCATTGGCCTGCCCTTCGCCAAACAGCACGTCAAGCTGGTGGTGATTGCGCTGTTTCCCTTCGGTCGCCGCTTTCAGCGCATTTCCTAACGCCAGCCAGCGCCCGTCAGGGGCAACCTTCCGGCTAGACTGGGAAGGGTTGGTTACGTGTTCCCCCGTTGGCCTCAGCACCATGTCCCTCCGCCCCGCAGATTGTTATGCCATTCGTCACTTGGTGACGGTCTGTGGTGACTATGCCCGTCAGCAGGCGCAGATTGGCTTTCAGGTCTTTGAAAAGGGCGTTGATGACTACGTCACCACGGTAGATCGAGCCTTGGATGCTAAGTTGTTGGCGGGACTCCAGACGCTCTTTCCCGAGGATGGCATCATCACCGAGGAAAATCGAGCCACGGTGCGCCAGATCCAGGTATCCCAGCGGCGGCTGTGGTTCGTTGACCCCATCGACGGCACCGATGATTTTATCCACGGACGGCCCAACTATGCGGTGATGGTGGGTTATCTGCTGGATGGTCAGCCCCAGGCCGGATGGATCCACGCTCCTGCCCACGGGAAAATCTACTGGGGAAGCCGAGAACAGGGGTTATTTTGGCAGCAAGGGTATGACTCGCCACAGCCGTTAACGCCCGTTCATCCGCCCCTGATTTCTGGCCAACGGTGGAACCTGGTGATTGGCGATCAGGATCGGCGACGGTATGGGGCAGATCTGGTTCGCCACCTGCCGGGGATGTCCTTTGTATCCCTGGGCAGCTTTGGCCTCAAGGTGTTGCAGGTCATCACCGGGCAGGCGGGGCTGTATATCTACCTCAATGGCCGGGTGAAGCTGTGGGATACCGTTGGCCCCTTGGCCCTCGCCCATGCGGCGGGGCTGGTCTGCTGCGACCTAGACGGCAACCCCCTACGCTTTAGCGAACCCCACGTTGATCCAGATACCGTCACCCATCGGCAGCCAATTCTCGTGGGTTGGCCCCCCTATATGGCGCAGTTTCGGCCTGTCATTCAGCGCGTTGTGGCCACTGCCCCTGCCCTAATTTAGGGGATCTCCCACCCAACTCCGATTCACCTAGGGATCGGTTTCGCCGCTTCGCAGGGCACAATAGGGACAGTCAGCCCTGGTGCTTTCGTCGCTTCTCCCTTTATGCTTGTCTGCTATGCAGCCTGATATCTTTACCGAGCTTTATCCCCTGTTTAGTGCCGCCAGCCCCGAAACTGTGGAGTGGTTGCTCTCGGTGTCCACCCACCACGAATACCCCGCCAACCGGGCCGTGGTGATGGAAGACGCCTGGGGCAACGCCGTTTACTTTATTGAGGCCGGATGGGTGAAGGTGCGCCGCCATGTGGATGACCGTTTCATTACCCTGGCGGTGTTGGGCAAGGGCGATTTCTTTGGGGAAATGGCGATTTTGGACGAATCCCCTCGCTCCACCGATGTGGTGGCGATGACCGCCGTCAAGCTGATGAGTATTTCCGCCCAGCGCTTCATCCAAACCCTGTTTAAAGATCCCCAACTGCACCACCGTCTGCTGCAACTGATGGTGCAACGGCTGCGCCAAACTAACCTGCGCCTGCAACTGCGCCAACAGCCCCCCGCCGTAAAACTGGCCAACACCCTCGTCTCGCTCCAGGAAGCCTACGGTCAGCCCGTGGAAGCCGGGGTGGAACTGCTGGATATGAGCGCCCAGGATATGGCGGATCTCTCAGACATCACCGCCGATGAAGCCCAGAAAATTATGGCTAAGCTGGTGGAAAAAGGCTGGCTCAGCCAAGATACCGACCGGGCCGTGCTCACCCTCAAATCGCCCAAACAACTCGCCCACTTGGCGGGGCGGATGTAGCCGCAGGGGCGGTGTTTCGGCTGAGATCGACCCAGCCTCTTGCCCCCCACGGCTAGTTGGGAGGCTCCTCAGGGGCCAATGGGCGGAGTTGTGATCAGTCGTCCCAGTCCCCTTCGCCCTCATCGCTGTCGTCTATCTCCTCCTCGCTGAGGGACGCCAGCACCTCTAGGGCATAGACGGCGTGGTCAATGTCAATGCGTCCGTCGTTTTGGATCGCCTCGGTGGCCAGGGCCAAAATGATGCTCTGCATCTGCGGAGCCGCCGCCAGCAGGTGAGCAATTACCTGCGCCTCCTCCACCGTGGGGCTGCTCAAGTTTTCCTCAATATCCAAGTCCTCCATGGCAGGATGCGTGTTGGCGGTGACATCCGCCAGCCATAGGGTACGGCCATCGGCCAGAGTGCCCGTGATGGTGTAGCCGCTGAGCACCTCCTCGCCCTCCTCACCCAGGCTCACAATCAACTCTTCAACGCGGGTGCTGGTAATGTCCAAATCAATCATGGCGGTGCTCGTTTGCAGTGGTGCAACTATCCCTAAACAGCCCAAGTTTAGGCGGTATTGGCCGAAATTAACGCTCGCTGATTCTGCCATCAGGTTTTGCCTAGACCCAACCTACAAAAAATCCGGGCGTTTCGGCGTTGTGTCAGCCCGTCAGGGGGCAAGATCGCCATGTTCCGCCTATGCAGATTGCCTTGGGCTGGAGCCTATCCTATCTCCGTAGCCAGTCCTGATTCCAATGACGAAATATCACGGCAGGTTAAGTATTGCAGCGGCCATCGAAAAAAGGGCGCTACCATAATGGAGATTATGAATACCCCTTCCTAAGCAAACCTGGGGTGCTTAAATCGTCATCCAATGATAAAAGTTCGGCTTTGAATGGTGTTATCCCATGCCCCAAAGCCAGTCTGATAGGGCGCTTTGGGCATTTTTATAAAACATTTTTTGCAATTTATCCCCTTCTTTACCTATGGCTGATTCCTCTCGGCATTCAGTGATTGACGCGGCAATTGATCCGGCGTCTAAAGCCGAAATTCCTAGCAGTGGGCTGATCCCCGCCGTGAGCACCGGAGTATTTGTCTGTGTGCATGGGCATTTCTACCAGCCCCCCCGCGAAAATCCCTACCTGGATGCCATTGAGAAGCAGCCCAGCGCCGCCCCCTTCCACAACTGGAACGAGCGCATCCACCACGAATGCTATCGGCCCAACGCCTACGCCCGGATTTTGAACGACCGGGGCGAGGTGGTACGCATCGTCAACACCTTTGAATACATCAGCTTTAACATGGGGGCCACCCTGCTGAGCTGGATGGAGCGCCACGACATCGAGACCTACCAGCGCATTTTGGATGCCGACCGCAACAGTTGCGCCCGCTTGCAGGGCCACGGCAACGCCATTGCCCAGGTCTATAACCACATCATTCTGCCCCTGGCCAACCCACGAGACAAAGTCACCCAGGTGAAATGGGGGATCGCGGATTTTCGGCGGCGGTTCCGGCGCGATCCCGAAGGCATTTGGCTGGCGGAAACGGCGGTGGATTACCCCACCCTGGAAGTGCTGGTGCAGGAGGGGATCAAGTTCACCATCCTGGCTCCCTCCCAGGTGCAGCGCTGTCGGCCCTTGGCCAGCCACCACGGCGAGCGAGAAGACTGGCAAGAGGTGGGCGGTGGCCAGATTGATCCCAGCCGTCCCTACCGCTGTTTCCTCAAAAACGAGGACGGTAGCGCTGATCCCAACCGCTATATTGATGTGTTTTTCTACGATGGCCCGATCTCGCGGGACATGGGCTTTAACGATGTGCTGGCCGCTTCCTCCCACTTTGCCGGACGCATCGGGCAGGCGATCCATGGGGATCACCGTCCCTTCCAGCTCATTTCTGTGGCCACCGATGGCGAAACCTTTGGCCACCACAAGGCCGGGGCCGAAAAAGCTCTGGCCTATGCCGTCACCGAAGAATTCCCCCGCCAGGGCTGGACGGTGACCAACTACGCCCACTATCTGGCCACCCATCCCCCCACCTGGGAAGCCGAACTGAAGCCTGTCACTGCCTGGAGCTGCTCCCACGGGGTAGACCGCTGGCAGGAGGACTGCGGCTGTGGCGGCGGCGATGTGTGGCATCAACAATGGCGGCGACCGCTGCGGGATGCCCTGGATTGGCTGCGGGACAAGCTGGCCATCGTGTTTGAACAGCGGGGGGCTGACCTCCTGCGCGATCCCTGGGCGGCGCGGGATGCCTACATTCAGGTGATGGGCGACCGCAGTGACGACAGCCTCAACGCCTTTTTGGCCGCTCACCAAAGGCGGGAGCTTTCCCCCAGCGAGCGGGTGGAAACCCTGCGCCTGCTGGAAATGCAGCGCCACACCCTGCTGATGTACACCAGTTGCGGCTGGTTCTTTGAGGAAGTCTCTCGGCCCGAAGGCACCCAAATTTTGCGCTACGCTGCCCGCGCCCTCGAACTCGCCGGAGAAGTGGCGGGGATCGCCCTGGAGCAGGAATTTGTGATGCGGCTGGCCCAGGCTCCCAGCAATGTGGACGAGTTCAAGGATGGAGCCGGGGTCTATCGCGCCCTGGTCAAACCCTCCCGCATCAGCCTAGAGCAGGTGGCCGCCCACTACGCCATGGGTTCCCTGTTTACGGACTATCGCCGCCAGCAGTCTGTCTACTGCTACACCGTCGAACAGCACGACTATCGCCGCCAGCGCCTTGGCCCCATCTCCCTCGCCGTTGGCCTGGTGGATATCACCTCCACCATCACCCGCGAAGCCCTCAGCCTCGCCTTTGCCGTTGTCCACCTAGGCGGCTGGGATTTCCATTGCTGCATCCGCAGTTTCCACTCCCGCCTCGACTACACCCAGGCCAAGGACGACCTGTTCGACTGCCTCAGCCAAGCCAGCGCCGCCCAAACCATCCTGGCCATGAACCGCACCTTCGGCACCCAAGCCTACAGCCTGCAAGACCTGTTTGCCGAAGAACGCCACCGGATGATGAAGCTGCTCTCCCAAGACACGCTGCTGCGCCTCGACCAACTCTATTCCCAGGTCTACCGCGACAACTACGGTGTGCTGCGTGCCTTCCACCGCGATGGCCTGCCCGTGCCCCGCGAACTGCAAGTCGCCGCCGATATCGCCCTCAGCCAGCGCACCCTAGAGGTGCTCCACGCCCTAGAACGGGAAACCAGCGACCCCAGCGCCAACCCCCTCCGCCAAGGGGAAGACTTCATCAACGAATTGGATGCCATCGCCACCGAGGCCAGCTATTTCCATGCCAGCCTCTCCCTGCCCGATGCCAAACCCATGCTAGAACGCCTGATTGGCCGCTCCGTTTGGCAAATCCTTAGCCAAGAGTCCACCGATTCCCTCGTCGCCGATGTGGAATGGCTGGGCCGCCTAATCGACCTCGGCGACCGCCTGGGCCTGGGCCTGTCCCTAGAACGCCCCCAAGAACTGTTCTACCAACACCTCCACCGCCAGGTGTTTGCCCTGCTCAAACAATCCGCCCAAAGCGGCAAATCCCTCTCCCTAGAAAGCCGCGCCCAAGTCCGCGAAATCCTCCGCCTTGGCGAATATCTCTCGGTGGATGTGGCCGCTGTGCTGAAGACCCTGGAGCAGGTTTGAGTGGGCCGATCATCGTTTGCATTCAAGCAACTCCGGCCACTTGACGCAACAAGTGTCCTGAGCTAAGGTCTGGGATAGGATGCAGTAGACATGCCCACAGCATGACATCCCGTCACCTGAACAGGTCGAGGAAACCCGGTAAGGACGATTCTGAATACCAAAACTAGCTTTTGGCGAAGGCTCCCTAAGGAGCCTTTGTTATTTCAATGTCAGAGCTACGGCAGTTTTTTGCAATCCGTGGATGTCGCTACCATGCTGAAGACACTCTTGAGGATTACAAAGCTCTCGAAAATTTTCCACTACCGTAGTCGTTCAAGATTTAAAATCCGATCCGCTTATCTATCAGCAAGTCCTTTTTTGACAGAATAAATTAGTGGCATTCATTCAAATATTCATCTCCATGTGGAAATAGTAGAAAACCTCAAGACGAAGAACTATGACGTACACATTTAGATATCTCAATCCCTCTGAATTCTCTCAGCGAAACGAGGAATTAGCTGCCACAAACAATATAATCATATCGGCTGATAACGCAAAAGAAATAGGGGTGATTTGCCTGAGAGCAATTCAGGTCTATGAAGAAATTCAGCGAAATTACAGGCAAGAGAAAACCAGTTTAAAGCTTTGGGTAAGAGATCAAAGAGCTTCTGTTAGAAATCATGGACGTGTATTTCGTTATAAAGGAGTCTCTAGGACAAGATCTAACCTTAACGCCTCTATTAGCAATGCTAATGACTCTGTCTTAAATAAAATTGACATTATGATAGAAGCATCCCGATCAAATAATGAAATCGCAAAGGTTAGGCTGGCAGAATGTCTAACCTTTGTAAAAATGGCAGACATAAAACGCTATGAATCTATTTATTTAGAGTCCAAAAGCCAACGAAAGAATTATGAGTCGCTTAAGAGTACGAAACAATTATTTTGGGTTTCGATCTGGCTTTCACCAATAGTTATTGGGATTGCGATCAATTCTGTACTTCCTAGTCTTCTGGCAATTTTATTGTTGACGCCTATTCTCGCTTCTGCTTGGGTGTATTTTTCTTTGAGTCAAATCAAGCGTATTCAAAAAGAGACTGAGAGATTTGAAAATGCTGAAAAGTCGGCTAAGCTCTTGAAGGAATCGAAAAAGCAAGAAAAAGAGGAGGAGGAAAGTTTTCTGAATCTGGTTAATGAAGGTTCTAAGGCTCAACTTGATCAAGCTCAAGTTGCTGCTGCCGCTGAAATCCAGAATGCAGAAGCCAATCTTAATCGAGAGTTGGCCAAGCATCTTAAAGAGAACTATGTGACTTTTGAACATGCTTGTCTCAGCCTTGACATTGATGCTAACGATTGGATGGACTTAGCAGAGAAGGTTAATTCAAACCGTGAGGATAATGAAAACGAAAATTTGTTTCCTGACTCTTCCGGCGAAAGTATAACTGATCAACTTGACGATAAAAATTCCGATGACATCAAAATATATACTGAAGAATCTCTAAAATTAGAGTTTTCAAGTTTCAAGGAAGCAAAAGATTTCTTTGGTGTTTCTGCAAATAGTTGGGCTTCACTTGCAAGAAAGCTGAACAACCGAGGTAAGAACTAGCGCGATAGGTTGCATTAACAGCATCAACATCCTTTGCAAATATTAGGTTAATCGCCTTGTTCGCAATGCGCTATGCAACACTATAAAACATTCTCTTTCACGGCTAAAACCATGAAAACCAATGTAGAAGTTGACGAATCACTCATGGCCGATGCCCTGCAAGCCACTGGCCTAACCGCAACCGATCAAGTCATTGAACTAGCCCTAACCATGCTCATTCAAATTAAACGACAAGAAGCCATCAAAGCCTTTCGCGGCAAACTACCCTGGAGTGGCGACCTTGATGAGATGAGAACATCCCCATGATTTTAGTCGATTCTAGCGTGTGGATTGATTACTTTAATGGTCGCAACACACCTCAGGTAAAGATCCTTGACCAACTCTTGAGTACTCAACCCCTAGCCATTGGCGACATCATTCTTACAGAAGTATTGCAAGGATTTCGCCAAGATGCCGATTATGAAACAGCCAAGCAGTTGCTCACCTCCCTCACGATATTCAACTTAATTAACATAAGTCTGGCCATTAAGAGCGCAGATAACTTTCGTCTCCTCAGAAAAAAGGGAATCACAGTCCGCAAAACAATTGACATGATTATCGCCACCTTTTGTATTGAAGAAAATCATATCCTCCTATTTTCAGATAGAGACTTTATTCCTTGCGTTAAGCACTTAGGCTTAGCTTCCGTGCTGGTTGTTGAGTAGCCTGTCGGGTACATCTCCAATGCCAGAACCTCTTAAGTCAACCGCCTTGGCTGCAATGCACCACCTACCTCAGCGATAGAATAGATGCAGTCTTCAAGGATGAATATCCTATGACGAAGCGCTTAGACGTTGAGACCGCAATCAAGCAACTGCCAGAAGATGAAATTCGCGCCCTAGCAACCTGGCTTCAAGAGTATCTCGACGAAATGTGGAATAGACAACTTGAATCCGACGTTGCCACCGGAAAACTCGATCCCCTGATTGCCAAGGCCGAGTCAGACATCGCCGCCAATAACAGAAAATATTCAGAACTTGCACACCTTACGAGTTAATGGGAGTCTAGATATGTGGAGTAATGAAATTCTAGAAGGAATCTACAAAAATCGAGAAGACCATGCCAAATCCTTCAAGTATGACTTAAATGCTATTTGTGATGACTTACGGAAACGACAGGCACAAAGCGGCAGAAAAATTGTTTCTAAACCCCTCAGAAAGCCTCGCCATAGAAATAATACGTCACTATCTTCAACTAGATAACCGAACTTGAGGGCTAATCGTATGTATGGATACACCTGTGAGTATTGCGAAGGCACCGTTCAACCTCGAACCGTCAAACGCGAAGCATTCAAGCATAGAGACGGATTTGTCATCCTCGAAGATATCGTAATTGGTGTTTGCGATAACTGCGGCAACCGATACTATTCAGCCGATATCCTTCATGCTGTCCATGCCATTGCTACTGGATCTGTATCACCTGAGAGAACTGAAAGAATTCCAGTCGCCCATCTAAAATCAGCCTAAAAACTCATGGACGAAGAAGGCATCGACTACTCCGACATTCCCCCCTTAACCGAGGCATTTTTTGAAAACGCCACGCTGAGGATTCCTGCATCCCAAGCCCATCAGCTCGTTGAAATTGAACCCGATGTGTTGAACTGGTTTCAATCCCAAGGTGGCGAATATAAAGCTTTAATTAACTCAATTTTGCGCCATTACATTGAAAGTCACGGCGAACAGCCAGTCGCATAGAAATTTGTTTGATTTTCAACTGGAGGATGTATTCTCGGCATCAAAATTACTCGCAGAAAAACTACTCACAACTTGCATACCTTACGAGTTAATGGGAGCCTAGATATATGGAACAATGAAGTTCTAGAAGAATCCACAAAAATCGAGAAGACTACGCGAAAGCCTTTGAATATGATTTAAAAGCTATTTGTGATGATTTGCGAAAACGACAGGCAAAAAGCGCTAGAACAATTGTTTCTAAACCCCCCAGAAAGCCTCGCCATAGAAATAATTCACCACTATCTTCAACTAGATAGCTGAACTTGAGGGCTAATCGTATGTATGGACACACCTGTGAGTATTGCAAAGGCACTACCGAACCACAAAATGTCAGGCGCGAAGCACTTAAACGATAGCAATGGATTCATTCTCGAAAACACCAATTACGATGTTTTCGAGAACTGCGGCATAGGCAACAAGGGAATCAGGATGGTGGGCTAGTGGCTAATCATCCAGGGTCTGGCGGAGGGGAACCACTTTTTGCCATCGGCGGTATAGAGCGCCTTAGACGGGCTGAGGGCTGGATCGTGGCAGCTTTGGCACCCACAGCCTCGGTCGTGGCGCTGCTTGGCCCGGTCTTCGATCCGTTGTTCTGGGGTCGAAAACTGGGGCTCGTGCTGGCTGCGCTCGTTGCGGGCCATGGCCTGGTGGGTCGGGTCTAGCCCCAGGATGGTGGCTGGCAGGACAATCACCTTGGCTGAGAGGGTGCCGCAGTGGGGGCAGGGCTGGGGTTGATCCCCTGCCGACAGCAGCACCAACTCCTGAAACAAGCCATGTTCCCGGCATTTGTAGTCGTATAGCGGCATGGGCGCTACTCCTTATCCGGGGATAGGGGAATATCCATGGTGCCGCTGGCTTGGGCTTGGGGGCCAGCGGCACCGGGCTGGATGTCGAAGTCGAAGATTTCGGTGGGTAGCCAGAGGGTGGCGCAGGCGTTGGGGATATCCACCACGCCGCTGATGTGGCCCTGCACCGGAGCACAACCGAGGATGGCGTAGGCCTGGGCGCGGCTGTAGCCAAACTTGGTCAGGTATTCGATGGCGTTCAAGCAAGCCTGACGGTAGGCCACATGGACATCTAGGTAGTGCTGTTCGCCCTGTTCATCGACGGAAATGCCCTCGAAGATCAGGTAGTCCTCGTAGCGGGGCTTGATGGGGCTGGGCTTGAAGATGGGGTTTTTGATGCCGTACTTGGCCATGCCGTCTTTGATCAGGTTCACCCGCAAATGAATCCAGCCCGCCATTTCGATGGCACCGCAGAAGGTGATTTCGCCATCGCCCTGGCTGAAGTGCAAATCGCCCACCGACAGGCCGCCGCCATTGACATAGACCGGGAAGTACACCTTGGCCCCACGGGAGAGGTCTTTGATGTCGCAGTTGCCGCCGTGTTCGCGGGGGGGAACGGTGCGGGCGGCTTCGGCGGCGGCGGTTTTGGCTTGGTCGGCGGGCATGCGGCCCATGTGGGCGGTTTCGGCGTAGGGCAGGGCGGCGAGGGGCGGCACCCGGTCGGGGTTGGTGGCCACCAGGGCGCTTTCCCGTTGGTTCCACTCCGCCAGCATTTCCTTAGAGGGCAAGCAGCCAATCAATCCGGGGTGAATCAGCCCCGCAAACTCCACGTTGGGCACATGGCGAGACTTGGTGAACATGCCGTGGAAATCCCAGATCGACTTCTGCGCTTCTGGGAAATGCTCGGTGAGAAATCCGCCGCCGTTTTTCTTGGAAAAGAAGCCATTAAAGCCCCATTGGCTAGCCTCAAAAGCTCCAATATCGAGGATATCTACCTCCAGCAGATCCCCCGGTTCGGCCCCTTCAATGCCCACGGGGCCAGAGAGAAAGTGCACCTGGGTCAGATCCACATCGCGCACATCGTCGGCGCTGTCGTTGTTGTGGATTTGGCCCCCTGTCCAGTCGTAGCACTCAATAATAAAGTCATCCCCCGGCTTGACCATAGCCACCATCGGAATATCTGGGTGCCAGCGATTGTGGATCATGTCGTTCTCGTAGGGAGACTTGTCCAAATCGATTTTGATCAGGGTACTAGCCATGACAATGCATCCTCGATAGCGGTCACTGGGCCATACCCTATCATGGGAAAAATTTTGAACCGTATCCAAGACTACTTTTGTTGGGGGGCATGTGGCCCCGCAACGTCGCCTTAGTTCAACATCAATCCGCATCAACCGAGGACTGTAAAATCCTCATAAACTGGTTGCTCGCTTGTGCGATCATCTTCACCCCCAATCACCCCCCTCCTCTGGGAGTCAGGAGGGTGATCGACTCTAGACAATGGTTTCCCTGCAACCGAAGAACCTGACAGGAGAATGGACAGCCTACACCGCAGGTTCTTGGATCAGTTGACTTTCCTGGCGCAGGTAGGCTTGGATGAACGCCTCCAACTCGCCGTCCATCACATCGGTAATGGCGGTGGTTTCAACCCCGGTGCGCAAATCCTTCACCATTTGGTAAGGGTGAAACACATAGTTGCGGATTTGGGTGCCCCAGGCCGCTTCCACCATGTCGCCGCGAATTTCGGCAATGGCTTGGGCGTGTTGCTCTTGGGCGATAATCAACAGCTTAGCCATGAGGATAGCCATGGCCTTTTCGCGGTTTTGCAGTTGGGAGCGCTCCTGGGTGCAGCGCACGGAAATACCCGTGGGCAAGTGAGTAATCCGCACCGCCGTTTCTACCTTGTTGACGTTTTGGCCCCCCGCCCCACCAGAGCGCGAGGTCTTGATTTCCAGATCCTTTTCGGGGATATCTAGGGTCACGGTTTGATCCAAAATCGGCATCACCTCCACCCCAGCAAAGCTAGTTTGGCGCTTGCCGTTGGCATTAAAGGGCGAAATTCGCACCAGTCGATGGGTGCCCTTCTCAGACTTGAGGTAGCCAAAGGCATAGCGTCCAGTAATTTCCAGCGTCACAGACTTCAGCCCCGCCTCTTCCCCTTCAGACATCTCCACCAAATGCACACCATAGCCCTGCCGCTCCGCCCAGCGGGTATACATCCGCAGCAGCATTTCTGCCCAATCCTGGGCATCGGTGCCGCCTGCCCCGGCGTTGATGGTCAGCACGGCCCCTTTTTTGTCGTAGGGGCCAGCCAAAAGCTGCTGAAGCTCCCACTGGTCTAGCTCGTGGCTGAGTTGGGACACATTGTCACACGCCTCCTGGAGCAAGGCTTCGTCGCTCTCCACCTGCAACAGGTCTAGGATGGCGGCGGCATCCTCTAGGCTGGCCTGCCATTGGGTGAGCTGGGCCACATTTGCCTTACAGTCGCTCAGTTCCTGAAGGGTCTCCTGGGCCTTGGTTTGGTCGTCCCAAAAGTCGGGCTGAGCGGCAACTTGCTCTAGGTCTTGAATCTTCGCTTCTAGGGCAGGGATGTCAAAGATAGTCCTGGGTTTTACCCAGGCGGTGGGTGAGCTGGTCGAGGTCGCGTTTGAGGTCTACAGTGTCGAGCATGGGATCGCTGAGAAAAAGAAACGTTGGAACGGGGCCTGGGAGGATCAGGAGATCTCGCGGAACACGATGGGGGAGACACCTGACCTGCCCTTGAGCCAGCGAAGGCAGCCTTACCCCATGGAGCGGGCGATCTGCTGAAGATGACCTACACCACTGAGCCCACACCACTAAATTAGTAGATCCTGGGCTCATTGCACCCCCGCCGCCCCCTGCCTCTTCTCAGACAACCTCTCCCCAGATAGAGTGCAACCGCTGGCCCTAGGACGATCATAGTTCTCAAGGGCAAGATCGCGGACACCCTCCATGGCCGCCATCACCCACCGGAGTAATCACTCCCCTAGCTGAGCCCCTTTCCTAAAGAAATCGCAACAATCGTTAATACTTCTATGGAAACTTAAGATTATTTTTGGGTTTGCCACGAAAAATATGTCGCAAGGAATGCAGTCCACCGCCCCCAAACGCTATATCCTGCAAAGAGTTCAGGTCGCTACAAAAACAAATTGAGTAAGAATAACTATTCCCGACCCTGTTCATAAATGTTACAGTTGTTTACATAAAGATTCGAGTCACAACAGTTATGGACATTGCCACTCTGCTTGACAGTGCGCTGATCGCCCTAGGCGTTGGTTATTTAATCGCCAATCGCAAGGCCGAGGCCGAAGCCGCCCATCAAGAGGTTCCTATCCCAATCCCTGTGGATGATCGCTCCGCTGATCGTCGCCGTTAGGGGCTGTTCTGGGGTTGAGCACCTGGCCCCCAGATGCGCTCACGTGTTGGCCGACTGGTCTGTTTAGACTCCTCCCTACCGTTTAGTCTGCTTTTGCCATGAAAACGTCGCCGCATTCCACCGACTTAGTACGCACCTATCTCAAGGAGATCGGTCGGGTGCCCCTGCTGACCCACGAGGAAGAGATTGTTCTGGGGAAACAGGTGCAGCGGTTGTCTCTGCTGGAGGCCCGGAGGCGCGACCTTGAGGAGGCCACCGGACAAACCCTGAGCCTGGAGACCTGGGCTGAAGCCGCTTCGGTGTCTCTGCCAGAACTGAAGCGGGTCATTCGTGAGGGCGAGATGGCTAAGCGCAAAATGGTGGAAGCCAACCTGCGCCTGGTGGTT
The DNA here is from genome assembly GCF_016403105.1 of Leptolyngbya sp. BL0902. Classification (NCBI taxonomy): domain Bacteria; kingdom Bacillati; phylum Cyanobacteriota; class Cyanophyceae; order Leptolyngbyales; family Leptolyngbyaceae; genus Leptolyngbya; species Leptolyngbya sp. BL0902. Next base: position 2,106,077 of record NZ_CP046155.1, on the reverse strand, counting down.
TCCGTGGCCAAAAAATATATCAAGCGCAACGTTGACCTGCTGGATCTGATCCAGGAAGGCACCATCGGCATGCAGCGCGGCGTCGAAAAGTTTGACCCCACCAAGGGCTATCGCTTCTCCACCTACGCCTACTGGTGGATCCGTCAGGCCATCACCCGCGCTATCGCCGAAAAAAGCCGCACCATCCGCCTGCCCATCCACATCACCGAAAAACTCAATAAGCTGAAAAAAGCCCAGCGACAGCTCGCCCAACAGCATGGCCGCGCCGCCACCGTAGCCGAACTCGCCGCCGAGTGCGACCTCACCACCAAGCAGGTGCGGGAATACTTGGAAAAGGCCCGTCAGCCCCTCTCCCTCGACCTCAAGGTGGGCGATAACCAGGATACCGAACTGGTAGAGCTACTGGAAGACGACGGCCCCTCCCCCGAAGAGTTTGCCGCCCAAACCTCCCTGCGCCAAGACCTAGAGCGCCTCATGGGCGAACTGACGCCCCAACAGCGGGAGGTACTTTCCCTGCGCTTTGGCCTTGCTGACGGCCAAACCATGACCCTCGCCAAAATTGGAGATCGCCTCTCCATCAGCCGCGAACGGGTGCGCCAAATTGAGCGGGAAGCCCTCACCAAACTACGTAAGCGCCAATCCGACATCCGCGAATACCTCGCGAGCTAAGCTCCGTAGATCAAGAAGCGTTCCTGGGCCTGAGTGCGGCCCTCACCCCCACCCCCTCTCCCAATGATGGGAGAGGGGCTTTGATATTGGCTAGATCCCCTTTCCTTGTGGGCTGATGTACAAGCGGTAGCCTTGTGGCAGAGGGGTTGGGGTTAGCCGCGCCTCACCTCCCATCACCGACCGCCGCTCTGGAGGTAGTCCACAATGCCCTGGGCGATGGCCTGCCCCATTTGGGCCTGCCACTGGGGGTCGCGCAGCTTGGGGGCGTCTAGGGCTCCGGTGACAAAGCCGATTTCAATCAGGGCGGCGGGCATGGTGGTGCGGCGCAGCACAAAGAACCGGGCCTGCTTCACGCCTCGGTCGTTCATGGAGACGGAACCCATCACCCGCCGATGGATGGCATTGGCCAGGGGCAGACTGGTTTCAGAAAAATAGTAGGTTTCTAGGCCGTTCACCTCCGGGCGCTGCATGTTCACGGCATTGGCGTGGATGCTGACAAAAATCGTGGCATTGGCGGCGGCGGCACGGTCTACCCTGGGCTGTAGGTCGAGGGTTTCGTCGCCCTGGCGCGTTACCTGTACGGCAATGCCTTGGCGGCTGAGGGCATTGACTACGTGCTGAGACACCGCACTGACCACCACTTTTTCCTGCAAACCACCGATGCCCACCGCCCCCGGATCGGCCCCGCCATGGCCCGGATCGATCATTACCAGCACCTGACCATGCTGGGGCAAAGGATTAACGGCGGGCTGAGCCTGGGCTACCGGAGCCATGGCCCCTGGGGAGAAGGTTTGGCCTCCGGGGGCGGTATGGAGGACAGGCAGCACCACCGTGGTTGGGGCCGTGGCCACTTGCTGGGCGGCTGTGCCAACGGGGGTAATCATCAGCCCTCCGGCCACCGGGCTCACCTGCCAATCGGGGCTGACGTTATCGAGGTTGAGGGTGATGCGTACCGCCGGGGGCAGGGTGGGGAACTGGGTCAGCGTCCAGCGAGAGACGCCGTAGCGGGGCACCGGAAGCGCATCGGCGGTGAGCTGCGACGGAATGGCGGCATTCAGCACGTCGATCACAATCTGCCGCATCTGGTTGGCGTCGCGGGTGCGGTAGATTTGCACCTGGGGCGAGGCCCCGGCTAGGGGCATGAAAAACCCGTGGGGCGTGGCCTGAATACCCTGAATCACCGTGGCCACCGTCGTCACTGGGGCATAGCTAATCTGGTTGCGGCTGAGCAGCGGCGGCAGGGGGGTGGCGTTGGTGCGGGGCGATAGGCGAAGGTTCACATCCGCCGGATTGGGAGGCGGTTGCGGGGTGGCAGGCCGCGCCGAGGGAAAGGGAAACGGGCTGAGGGTGGACGGAGTGGCGCTGCGGTGAAGCGTCGCTGGCGGAAGGACAACGCTATCCATCCCCGTATCCATCCCCGCCCCTGAATTGGCTTTGGATTGAAGATCTCCATAGGCTGGAGGGACGGGATCCGTTCTTTCCCTGGGGCGCAGGGTGAGGGGCTGACTCGGTAACGAATGGCTGGGCCAGGTTTGGGTGGAGGGGTGACTGGCGGGTGGGGACGCCTGGGGGGTGTCTGCGGTGGCGCTTGTCCAGGCTAGGTCGTCGTCGGTACCCTGCCCTGGAGCAAAACTAGGCAACTGCACCACCCATTGAGATTCCGTCAGCCCCCAAACCCGCACCTGACCGGGATCAATGCTGTAGTTAGGGTCAAGCTCTAGCACCATGCGGGTAGTGCGGGCATCCACCTGCATCACCTTCACGGCCCATACCGCGCCGCCAATGAATTGATCAGCCACGGCCTCATCCACAACCACGCCAGGGAGGTCGATAATCAGCCGATTGGGGTGCTGACCGAGGCTCACCTGGGGTTGCACGCCGCCCTCGGTGGTGAACATAAAGCGGTTTTGTCCCGTGTCAAACTGCCACGTGTGGAGTCGTGGGCTGGCCTTGGCGGGCATCCCCCCAAACAGGCAGGCCCCCACCACGCCGACAACCCCTGTAAATACCTGTTGAACGCGCAAGCGAATCGGCCTCCCACATCCGCTAAAGATCCCTAGGCCGCTGAAAATCCTCCCCGAATTCATCCGTGCTGCCTCGGAACACGCCCAAGGCGGCATTGGGGATGACATCGGGGGACATTCGCCCCAGCAATGACCTAAATCGGCTTAGATATTAGCTCAGTTTGCCAAAACCGAGACAGTTGCCGTTGGTTAACGCACCAAACCGTGATGGGCTCTTCCTAGGGTCTATCTGGCCCCGCAGGGCGTGGGGATCGTTCCCAGGAGTCCGCCCTGCTTGCATCGGTGAGGGGCTCCAGCGGGTGATCGCCCCGCCACACCTGCTGCGGGACGCCGATGGCGATGCCTTCCTGTTCAAAGGCAATTCGTAGGCGGCGGCGGAACTCGCGGGCTACCAAAAATTGCTTCAGCGGACGGGTACGGATCCACAGCAGCAGGGTGAGCCCCGCATGGGACATGGCTTCGACCCCCAGCATTTCGGTGGCGTCGAGGATGGCGTAGCCCCAGGTGGGGTCTTGGCCCATTTTCTGCGCGGTTTGGCGCACCACCGCCAGGGCGTGATCCACATCGGTGCCGTAGGCCACATCAATTTTGAGGGTGGCCCGCGACCAAGTGCGGCTGAGGTTTTCTACCTGGGAGATGAGGCTGTTGGGCAGCGTCACCAAGCGGCCATCTTCGCCGCGAATTTGGGTAATCCGCAGGTTGAGGTTTTCCACAATGCCCGTCACCTGGCCCGTGGAAACCAGGTCGCCAATGGCGTACTGATCCTCCATCAAAATCAGAAAGCCGTTCACCAAGTCCTTCACCAAATTTTGGGCCGCAAAGGACAGAGCCAAAGCCGCCAACGCCCCCACCGCCAGCAGCGAGGCCGGGGCCAGCCGCAGCACCTGCAACACCCACAGCAGCGCCAGGATGTAGATCACCGTGGTCTTAAACCCCTTGGCGGCGCGGGTAATGGTGGAAATTCGCATCGACTTTTGCTGGATATTTTCCACGCTGCCCAGTTCGTTCTTTTCCCAGGCGCTAGCAATGCGGTCAATGGCAAGGTTAGCGAGGCGATTGAGCAACCCCACCACAAACCAAGTCAGCAGCAGCAGGGCCGGGGTGGAAAACAGCCCAGAGGCATAGCGGCGGGTTTGGGGAAACTGGTACAGCACACTGGCGAGGGCCATAATCCACACAAAGGCCATGCCCCAAAACATCAGCCAGCGCAGAAAGGCCACCAGTTGCAGCCGATGATCCACCGAAAGGGCGTGGGGCCAGGGAACAGGGCGAGACCGTGGCCCAGGAGACGCTGCTACTGAGATCTGACCGGACGGCATCGGTGGAGCCAGACCGCTGACTTCGTCGGCCTTGCGTTGTTCCAAATCACGCTTGCGCCAGCCCAACGCCTGCCAAATGCCTGCCAGGGCCAGGGTGATCAATAGGGCCACCAGCCCAATCACCCCCGTCCGCCGCAGCCGCATTTGCAGGGCACCGGGCAACCGACTGACCAGGGCATCTTGCAGGCTTTCTTCCAAAATTTCCTGCCAGATGGCCGCCAGTTCCATCTTGGCTAGGCCGTGGTACTGGGCATCGCTATCAATCACCGTTAGCAGGCCCCTGGGGTCGGGCAGATTGCCCACGGTGGCAAACAGCACGGGCAGCTTGTTCATTTCCTGAATATTGACCTGAATCAGCGCCCGAATGTCTGCTTCCGGCATTCCCATCTCTGGATTCAAGCTGAGGTATTGCAGGGTTTGGCTCACCACTTGGTTGAGGTGGGTTTCAATCTGCCGCGCCCGCACCTCTACGGGTACCAGTTCCCCCGGTTCACTGCGGTTAAACACCACCGGAGAGGCAATGTCAAACAGATTGTTGCCGTCTAGCACAACGGTTGTTGCCTCCAGCACCCCAATGCGCTGCACCCCCAGGGGTGGGCCATTGCCCCCAGCTCCTCCCAGCGGATTAGGTAATTGCGCCAAGGCCGGACGGAAGCCCCAACCCTGAACCGAGACGACCACCGCCGCCAGCACCATCACCCACCACCAGCGCCGCATCCTAGGAAAAATCAAGCGCTTCACCCCCCCCAACTCGTCTCAGCAACGGTGGCAACGGCCCCATCTGGGCCTAGGCGCACCGGGAAACCATGATAGGGCGAATTTTTCGGATTGTGAGGCAACCCAGTTCGGCCTTCAATCCTCAGCTAAGCCGCTTGCCTTCCCCACGGCTCAACCGCACCCCCATGCAGGCGCTGCTTCCCGGTTTCCCTACAAGCCTCTCCCCTCAGCCATCTCCCGGCTTTGCTGAAGCGATAGTTCTACCCCCACCAAGTCGCGCAGTTGTTGGGTGAGGTCATCCACTTGGCGCTGGGCCGTGACTTTGCGATGGAGGGCGGCTCTAGCGAGGTCTTCGCGCTGTTGAGATAAGGCCCGTTCGGCCACCTTTTGCCAGGTATCCATCTCTTGCTGAAGGGTCTGCTGCTGGGTGAGGGCGGATTGGTAGGCCACGGCAATGTCGCCCATGGCCCTATGGAACAGAATGAGCGCCTGTTCTGGGGTTTGGTGTTGGCTGGTGCGTTCGGCCCAGCGATGAAATAGAGGGCTTGCTACCCGGTCTCGATCAAGGCCAAAGGCGGCAAGTTGGGCGCTTTCGGAACGGCCTATTTTGCACCAGGTGGCAAAGTGTTCGCAGTTGTTGAAGAACAAATCATACTGGCGTTCTCCAAGGCGACTTTCGGCCCGTTGCATCACTACATCTTCGGGATCCATCGCGGCGTGATACACCCGCCGAATGGGGTTGCCCCAAGAAAACATCTCTAGGCTGGTGCGCTCGATTTGGGCGTCGTCTCCCAGTTTGCGGTAGTGGATAACGGTGCCATCGCCGCAGTCGATGCCGTGGTGTTGGTAGACCCCCTGAATACTTGCTAGGGGGCGCATCACGTAGATTTGATCGCTTCTCACCATGGGCACCTCGCCAGGAGCAAACGGGGAACAGGGAACGGCTATCGACACCGATCTTTCCAGTGCCGGAGAGAACACTAGGGGGTGAGGCCGTCTTTGTCCTCGCCAATCAGGGTTGCCTGGTGGGGCATATCGTCGGCATCGAGGGCGGTGGGGATGGGATGGAGATCGTCGGGGCTGTGGCTGTCCTCCCGTCGCCGACTGTTGAGCAGTTCCTTCAGCGGGTCGCGCTTTTCGGGGGTGGTGTGGATTTGGATGTTGGGGCCAGATCGGGCTAGCCGAATGATGATTCCATCCTCCACGGGAATTTCGTCGATGCGCTTGCCGTCCACATAGGTGCCATTGGTGCCAATGTTTTTGATGCGCCAGCCATTTTCGGTACGAAGAATTTCCACGTGGTGCCGCGACACCACCGCACTGTAGAGAATCACATTGTTATCGCTAGATCGACCCACCCGGATCACGGTTTCCTGGTCAAAAGGCCAGTGCTGTACCGGGGTTTTATGCAGGGGATGGAGCAGGGAAAGGGTAATCACATTAACTGGCTTGAGATTCTAGCTTATAGACACTAATCATAGGGGAGTCTTCAGAACTTCGCGCACTGTGACTGCAACCGAGGGCAGAAAAGATAAAAAGGTTCATTCCCCGGCGGTGCCCCCAGCCCCTAGGGGGTGATGCGCTGCGCGTCTGGCAAGGCCAAATTACCCACAGCCTCGGCATCTAGGAGCCACTCTAGGGTTCCGGTGGGCCGCACCAGGCGAATGGGGTAGTCGGCGTCCGCTGCCGTGGCCGAAAACACCTGGGCCAGGGCAGGCTGCTTGCTGGCCCCCGCCGCCACCACCATCACCCGACGGCTGTGGTTAATCAGCGAGGCCGTGAAGGTAATCCGAGGTTCGCCGTCCTTGTCGCCCACAGTAATCCAGCGTTCTGCCTCCTCTAGGGCCGCTGTGTGGGGAAACAGGGACGCGGTGTGGCCATCGTCGCCCATGCCCAGCCAGATCAGGTCAAACCGAGGAAAGCCCGCCCCAGACAGGGGTTGCAACGGGGCAAACGCCGCTTTAAGCATATCCTCATAGCCCTGGGCCGACTGGGCCGGATCGCCCTCGGCGGTGGGGGTGATGTGGATGTGATCCGCCGGAATGGGCACCTGGTCTAACCAAGCCTGCTTCGCCATGCCTGCGTTGCTATCGGGATGATCCACAGGCACATAGCGCTCATCGCCCCAAAAAATGTAGAGCTTGTCCCAGGGCAAATCCTGCTGGGCTAATCCTTCGTAGAGGGGTTTGGGGGTGCTGCCCCCCGCCAGCGCCAGGGTGCAATAGCCGTGGTCGGCAATGGCCTGCTGAATGATGTCTACCGAACGCCCTAGGGCATACTGCACGAGGGCCGTTTTGTCCGGCAGGATGGAAATGGTTGGCTCAGTCATGGATGCACCCCAGAGATATAGACCGAATGGCAGCGGCGGCCACGGGAGGGCTGGCCCTGCAAAGCTGTAGGTAGCCTAGCTTGATTTTGGCCGGAGCCTGGGAAGTTCCATGAAATCTTTAGGGGAGTTGGCAGTGGGGAATAGGGAATATAGGGAGTCAGAAGTCAGGAAGCGGGAATCGGAAGCTGGGAACTGGAAAGATGAGGGTTTTGCTTTGGGGTTTGTGAGTCACTGACCCTAGCACTCGGTATAGTGGTGTGGGACTTTCTAGACCTCACGAACCTCACCTACACCGACCTCCTATGACGAATCCCTATAAGCGAGTCTTACTCAAACTGAGCGGCGAAGCCCTGATGGGCGATCTCGCCTACGGCATTGACCCCAACGTGGTAGAAGCCATCACTGCTGAAATTGCCGAGGTGGTGGAAGAGGGCATTGAAATCGCCATTGTGGTGGGCGCAGGCAACATCTTTCGCGGCATCATGGGTTCGGCGGCGGGGATGGATCGGGCCACGGCGGACTACATCGGCATGATCGCCACGGTGATGAACGCCATGACCCTGCAAGATTCCCTCGAACGCAAGGGCGTGCCCACCCGCGTCCAAACGGCCATCGCCATGCAGGAAGTGGCCGAACCCTACATTCGCCGCCGCGCCATTCGCCACCTGGAGAAAAACCGGGTGGTTATTTTTGGGGCGGGTTCCGGCAATCCCTTCTTTACCACCGACACCACCGCCGCCCTCCGCGCCGCCGAAATCAACGCCGAAGTGGTGTTCAAGGCCACCAAGGTTGACGGTGTTTACGACGCTGATCCTAAAATTAACCCGGAGGCGAAACGTTATCGCACCCTCACCTATGGCCATGTGCTCCAGCACGACCTCAAGGTGATGGATAGCACCGCCATTGCCCTGTGCAAGGACAACAACATCCCTATCATGGTATTTGACCTGTCAGTGCCTGGTAACATTAAACGGGCGCTAACGGGTGAACCCATTGGCACGATTGTAGGAGAGGCTTGTGATGTCAGCTGACGATATTTTGCTTGAAATTGAAGACCAAATGCAGAAGGCCACCGAGGCCACCCAGCGCAACTTCAACACCATCCGCACCGGGCGGGCCAATGCCTCCCTGCTAGACCGGATTGAAGTGGAATATTACGGCGTGGCCACCCCCCTCAAGCAGATGTCCAACATCTCCATCCCCGACGCCAGCACCCTGATGATTCAGCCCTACGACGGCAGCACTCTAACCGCCATCGAACGGGCGATTTCCATGTCTGACGTGGGCCTCACCCCCAACAACGACGGCAAGGTGATTCGGCTGAATATTCCCCCCCTCACCACCGAGCGGCGGCAGGAATTTGTTAAAACCGCCAACAAAATCGCTGAAGAAGGCCGGGTCTCCATCCGCAACCAGCGCCGCAACGGCATCGACGGCATCAAAAAGCTAGAGAAAGCCAGCGAGATTTCTGAAGACGAATCCCGCGACTATCAGGACGAAATCCAAAAGCTCACCGATAAATACATCGCTAAGCTGGATGATCTCCTAGCCATCAAAGAAAAGGACATCACCACTGTCTAACCCAGCGTCTTGGGTCACGCCATATCCCAGGGTTCCAAGTGGAGCGATGCCAATATTCATCGCCAACCACGTCAGAACTCTGGGATATTTTTAGGCTAGGGTGAGATGTAGTGCAGGGTAAAATACCCATATCAGCTAGAAATCTCATTAGGCACCCTCAGCCCAATAAATTCGGTCAGAGGCCAGCCAAGCGGCATACTGCAAAGATTACTGAATATCTTCAAGTTCTAGGTAGGGATAGTCTTCAATAATGGCCTCTACGGTCTGACCATTGGTGACTAGGTTCAACACTAAGGAAACTGGAACCCGCATTCCACGAATACAGGCTTGCCCAGCCATAATTTTTGGATCAAAGGTAATCCGATCAAAGCCCAGCATGGGTTTTCTCCTGTTGGTTATTCAGTGGGTTATGTGAATGCAGCGAGTTGGTAAGTAGATGGCCCTAAATAAACGTAGTCCTGCTAGACCATGAGGAATTTAGGATTGGCTTGACGATTTGAGGCAAAACTAAAGCGTTTGAGTGTGTAGCCTGCTTGGGCTCCGCGACGGTTCAATCCAGTCATCACACCCATCGCTAAGTCATAGGTGTCTTCAAACATCGCACCTCGCATCTCATGGGCTTTGAGTTGATGCCATTCGGTCTCAATCGGATACCCTGCGGGAAGCAAGCTACATCTGCGAACAGTATGGGGGCAGTTGAAAGAAATCTAGACCTTGAGGCTGCCAGATGGGCATCCGCTCTTGCACCGCCTTGCTGGTATGGATCGAGGCATTATCCTGGACAATCACCGTGGCAATACCGGTACGCTGAAATAGCCGTTGGGCGCGGGTGGCTTGCCAATTCATGAATCGGATGTAAGTGGCACTCGTGAGGCTGCCGACGACTAAGCCATAGCTCATGTCTCGTCGTTGACGACTATTAACGGTGCCCTCCTCTGTCAATAGATGCTGCTCTAATGCACTCATCACGGCTGGGGTACATGGCGACGGACGACCTGGGCGAGGACTATCCCACAACCCATAGAGCCCCTCCCGCTGCCAACGATGAATCGCCCTGCGGGTTGTGGCGACTTGCCAACCCAAATATTCAGCAATTTGGGCTGGCGTCCATCCCCGATGGCTTAACCTCAGTGCTTCAGCCCGGTCTTTGGTGCGTTGAGGCACGTCAGATGCCACTCGCAACTCTTGCAGGGTGAGGTCTTCCTCCGCACTCAGTTCAACTCGCAGAGGAGGTGTTGACATCGCTGGAACAATCTCGATGGGTGGCTCTTCAGCTTACCTCCATCGCTATGTTTAATTCTGTTCACTTACTTACTACGTTGATGCAAGCTCTAGAGTCAGAGAATTAGCCCTAAAGTACCATGTGTTTCCGCTATTCCACCACCGATGCGGCCCAAGACAAGTTTGATAGCTTGTCGGAAATAAGCCGAGTCTATCCAGGTCAACGCTTTAGGCCAATTCAGTGCTGCTCTAGATAGTTTTTTGGCCCTTGCTTTGTCTGTTGGTGTAACACTAAAGCTGAGTCGGAATCCCCTATATAAATTGAAGCTTCCCCCATTGAGAAGGCTACGCCAACAACAGGCTCAGCCTGAGCAAGGTCGGTTTTTCAATCAGGGGTGAACAATCAGGATTTAGCATAAAGTGTCTGTTCCCTACCTAGCTATGACCCGTTGAGTCAACCCCTTTAATCCGTCTAATCAATGGGAAGAATCTCGACAGCATCACCTACCTGCAAGCCTAGTTCGGCGGCACGTCCGGCTCGGAGTTCAATCACGTGGTCGATCAGTTGATTGTCGGGGCCATAGGTGGGGCAGGGATCGGCGATACAGGGGGGCACCTCAGCAGCGATATACTGAATTTGGCCTTGGTAGACAAACACCATATCCAGGGCTACGGGCACGTTCATCATCCAAAAGCGTACCGGACGGGGGGGATTCATCGGAAATACCATGCCTCGGTCGTCGGGTAGGGCATCGCGGTACATCAGTCCTAGGGCTTGCTGGGCCGGAGTTGCAGCTACCTCTAGGAAGATCTCTTTACCGCCCAGAGTTGTTTTGGCGGTAATGGGCAACTGTTGACCTAGGTTGGTTGTGGCATTGCTAGCGGTGTCGTCGGGCTCTGTGGGTGTGTCGTCAGCCTCAAGTTCCAAGCTGTTGTGAGGTGGGCTGCTGAGGGCAGGATTGTCCGACCCTGGGCTAGTATCTGTCGGTGTGGGAGCTATGGTTTGGGGGTTCGTGCAGCCGACGCTAGCGGCCAGCAGCACCGCGCAACAGCCCGACCACAGGCCAGTACGCCATCGCGAGCAGGTTGACAAGAATCGGAAAACCATGGCACCACCGGGACGCAGATTATAGAAAGAAAAGTAGACAGGGAGAAACTAGCTTTCGCGGAGCACATAGCCGACGCCGCGCACGGTTTGAATCAGGCGTTTTTCGTCTTCACCGTCAATTTTTAGGCGCAAATAGCGAATATAAACCTCAATCACGTTAGATTCGCCCACGAAGTCGTAACCCCAAACGTTTTCTAAAATTTGCTCCCGATGGAGAACTTCGCGGGGATGTTCCATCAGGTACTTCAAGAGGTCAAACTCTTTCATGGTGAGTTCGATCACACGACCATTGCGGCTGGCGTGGCGGTTGACCAAGTCCAAGGTGAGTTCGCCGAAGCGCAGGCTTTCCACCTCCGCCGGACTGGATTTGAGGTAAAGCTGCACAATTTTGAGGAAAGCATCGGCACGGTAGGGCTTGAGGAAGTAATCATCGGCCCCACACTCCAGGCAGGCCACCCGATCTTCCAGGTTCTCCTTCACCATTAGCAGCACGATGGGCGTTTTGATGCCCTGTTTTCGCAGGGCTTGGCAGGCCGACAGCCCAGACTCGTTCCCCAGCAGCCGATCTACCACAATCAGGGCGGGGCTGATGTCTGTGGCCAAGGCAAGACCCTCCTTACGGCTATGGGCCATCACCGGATGATAGCCTGCCTCCTGAAGGTCAAGGCCCATCTGGCGAGTTTGCCCCTCGCTGGTACCCAGAATCAAAATGGTGGGTTCCGACGCTGCTGCGGTGCCCATAGCCTCCTCAATCGGTTGGGGGGTTAACTTTGGTATCAGTCAAAACATCGCGATTATAGCGCGTGAAGGCCATGACCTTGTGAAATGTAAAAGGGGAAGGCCAAAGTAGCCCTCCCCTTGAGTAACCGATCTTGATGAACCGTCGATCCGAATCAGCGACTGATGTAGCTCACGGAATCTCTACAGACCTTGCCCTAAGTCCCTCTCCCAATGTGGGGGAGGAACTTTGAAGGACTTCCGGCTCCCCTCTCCCTGTGGGAGAGGGGTTGGGGTGAGGGCCAGCGGTTAGCTCTCAGCGGAGATCAGCTCACGCCGATGCTCGGACTGAATTGTTACCTTGCCGCTGTCGTCTACATCGACGGTGGCGGTGTCGCCATCGCCCAAGCGACCGGAGAGAATTTCCTCGGCCAGGGTGTCCTCCAGCAGGCGCATGATGGCCCGACGCAGGGGCCGTGCCCCGTAGCTGGGGTTGTAGCCCTCTTCCACCAGACGCTCCTTGAAGCGCTCGGTGACTTGCAGGTTGATGTTCTTCTCGGTCAGACGGTTGAATACTTCCTTCAGCAGGATGTCGGAGATTTGCTTCACCTCGTCCTTGGTGAGCTGACGGAAGACGATGATTTCGTCCAAACGGTTGAGGAACTCTGGGCGGAAGTACTGCTTCAGTTCCTCGTTCACCAAAGAGCGAATCCGGTTGTATTGGGATTCGGCCTGATCCTGCTCGAACTCGAAGCCGAGGCCGCCGCCACCCTTCTCGATCACCTTAGAGCCGATGTTGGAGGTCATAATCAGCAGGGTGTTCTTGAAGTCCACCGTGCGGCCCTTGGCATCGGTGAGGCGACCGTCTTCCAGGATTTGCAGCAGCATGTTGAAGACGTCGGGGTGGGCTTTTTCGATTTCATCGAACAGCACCACGGTGTAGGGCCGACGACGGACGGCTTCGGTGAGCTGACCGCCTTCGTTGTAGCCCACATAGCCCGGAGGAGAGCCGATCAGCTTGGAAACGGTGTGCCGCTCCATGAATTCGGACATATCCAGCCGGATCATCGCCTCTTCGGATCCGAAGAAGTAGGAGGCCAGGGACTTGGCCAATTCCGTCTTACCGACCCCGGTGGGGCCAGAGAAGACGAAGCTGGCGATGGGACGGTTGGGGTTCTTGAGGCCCACCCGGGCCCGACGGATGGCGCGGGAAATCGCCTTCACCGCTTCATCCTGACCAATCAAGCGCTGGTGCAGGGTATCTTCCATGTGCAGCAGCTTCTCGGACTCGGACTCGGTTAGCTTGTTCACCGGAACCCCCGTCCAGGAGGCGACGATGTGGGCGATGTCCTCTTCGCCAACGACGGGTTGGTCTTCGCCCTCGGCGTCTTCGGTGGCTTTGTTTTGGGCAATGGCGCGGATTTCGGCCTTCAGCTCCATTTCGCGATCCCGCAGTTCCCCGGCCTTATCGAAGTCCTGGGAACGGACGGCGTTGTCCTTGTCCTTCAGCACCTGGCGCAGTTCCCGATCCTTCTCCTTGGCTTCGGGGGGAAGCTGGGAGTTGATCAGGCGCACACGGGATCCGGCTTCGTCGATCAGGTCGATGGCCTTGTCGGGCAGGAAGCGGTCGGAAATATAGCGATCCGAGAGTTTAGCCGCTGCTTCCAGGGCTTCGTCGGAGATTTTCAGCTTGTGGTGCTTCTCGTAGCGATCCCGCAGACCGTGGAGAATTTCGATGGTTTCATCGACACTGGGCTCACCCACCATGACGGGCTGGAAGCGGCGTTCCAGAGCAGCATCCCGCTCGATGTGCTTGCGGTACTCGTCCAACGTGGTGGCCCCAATGCACTGGAGTTCACCCCGCGCCAGGGCAGGCTTGAGGATGTTGGCGGCATCAATCGCGCCTTCCGCAGCCCCGGCCCCAATTAGGGTGTGGACTTCGTCGATGACCAGGATGACGTTTCCGGCGGTGCGGATCTCATCCATGATTTTCTTCAGGCGTTCTTCAAACTCGCCTCGGTACTTGGTGCCCGCCACCAGCAGACCAATATCCAGCGTCACCACGCGGCGATCTTCCAGGATGTCTGGCACGTCGCCGTTGCCGATGCGCTGGGCCAAGCCCTCGGCGATGGCGGTTTTACCCACACCGGGTTCGCCAATCAGCACCGGGTTGTTTTTGGTGCGCCGACCGAGGATTTGAATCACCCGCTCGATTTCCTTTTGCCGACCCACCACCGGATCCAGCTTGCCGTCGGTGGCCATCTGGGTCAGGTTGGAGCCAAATTCGTCCAGGGTGGGGGTTTTGGTGCGCCCACCGCTGCTTCCAGCAGAAACCTCGGCGGTTTCCCCCAGCATCCGAATCACTTGGGTTCGCACCTTTGAGAGGTCAACGCCTAAGTTTTCGAGCACGCGGGCCGCGACCCCCTCGCCTTCGCGGATCAGACCCAGGAGCAGGTGCTCGGTGCCAATGTAGTTATGGCCGAGTTGACGAGCCTCTTCCAGGGAGAGTTCAAGCACCCGCTTGGCGCGGGGGGTGAAGGGGATTTCGACGGCCACAAAGCCAGAACCGCGACCAATGATCTTCTCGACCTCGATACGGGCATCTTTGAGATTGACGCCCATGGACTTTAAGACCTTGGCGGCCACGCCCGTGCCTTCCCCAATCAGCCCCAGCAGGATTTGTTCGGTGCCCACAAAGTTGTGGCCAAGCCGACGTGCCTCCTCCTGAGCCAGCATGATGACTTTAATAGCTTTTTCTGTGAAGCGTTCAAACATGATGGTATTAATCACCTGGTGCGTGCCGGATAGGGAAATTCTAGCACAGCGATTTTTGTGGTTTGTGGCCCATCAAACCATTGATTTTGCCAATGGGGGATGGGATCCCCACGATCCCTAAAATGACCTCGGGATCAAGGCCGATCAATCCTTGGCTTTGGAAGAAAATATTAATTTTCGCAACCGGAATGGTTCGGTTTTAGGTTCGGTTGGCTACATTTTTTGGGGTCATAATCTGTATTCCCTGCTGGGCTAATCGGGCCTCGGTGGCGATGCGTCTGGAACGCAAATTCTCCTGAAATGCAGCGGTTTTTAGGGAATTTTGCCAGAGAACTAGGGCATCTTCCCCGTCATGGTAGTAGCGTTTGCGCTGGCCCAAGGCGCTAAAACCCAGGCTTTCGTAGAGATCAATGGCCCGCTGGTTGGAAATCCGTACCTCTAGGGTGGCGCGGCTCATCTCCCGGTCGCAGGCGTCCTCTAGTAGATGGAGCAACAGCCACCGCCCTAGCCCCTGCCGCTGGTGGGTGGGTAGGATGCCGAGCAGGGTGATGTGGGCTTCGTCCAAAATGGCCCAGTAGCAACCCACTCCCAACAGGTCGGGATAGTTGACCTTGGAGTCGTCTTTGATGGCAGCGCTGGCCCCTAAATTCGAGAAGCTAAGCGCCCGCAGGCAGCTATTGGGGCTGGCCATTTCCCGTTGATAGCCGTCGGCACTCCATAGCCCCCCTAGCACCTGTTGATCGAAATCAACCAGGGCCGGGATGTGATCGGGGGTGGGGGTAGTGCAGAAAATTTGCCCCATGGCACAGGGAATCGACACAGTCCTTGATTGTACACTGGTCTATGGGATGCCCGAACGGCGGCTGAATTGTGGGCCGTCTATGGTTTCGGCCTAGGGCGAGAGCCTAGCCCTGGCACCCAACCCCCTAGGGCAGACCGGGCATAGACATTACTAGACATTCCTCTACGGCAGATTTTCTCTGATTTTTTCCATGGTACTCACCTCTCCTCCGACCAACGCTGGCACCCAGAGCAGCCGCCGCTACCTGTCCGATTCGCCTTCGCCTTCACCCAACCAAAACCTGCTGCCCCTCACCGCTGCCGTGAATGATGCGGATCATTTGACTGTGGGCGGCTGCGACGTGGTGGATTTGGTGGAGCAGTTTGGCTCACCTCTCTATATATTGGATGACCACAGCCTGCGTGCGGCTTGCCGCCAGTATCGCCAAGGGTTCGAGCAGTACTATCCCGGCGAAGCCCTGGTGCTCTATGCCTCCAAGGCTTGGAACTGCCTCGCGGTGTGCGCCATTGTGGCATCCGAAGGGCTGGGGATCGACGTGGTTTCGGCGGGGGAACTGTTCACCGCCACCGAAGCTGGGGTGAATCCTGACACAATCTATTTCCACGGCAACAATAAGTCTGTGGACGAGCTGACCCTGGCCCTGGATGCCGGGTGCCGCATCGTTGTCGATAACTGGTACGAACTGAAAACCCTGGGCGAACTGGCTACCCAGCAGGGCAAAACCGTGCCCATTCTGCTGCGGATTACCCCCGGCATCGAGTGCCACACCCACGAATACATCCGCACCGGACACCTGGATAGTAAGTTTGGCTTTGATCCCGACCAAATTGAATCGGTGTTCCAATTCCTGGCCGGACAGCCCCAGTTGAACTGCCTCGGCGTCCATGCCCACATTGGCTCTCAAATTTTTGAACTCAACCCCCACACCGATCTCGGCGGCGTGATGGCCCAGTGGATTGTGACGGCCCAGCGCTACGGCCTCACCTTGACGGAACTGGACGTGGGGGGCGGTCTGGGCATTCGCTACACCGAATCCGATGACCCACCGAGCATCGAAACCTGGGTGAAAACCGTCTGCGACAGCGTGGTTGCCGCCTGTAAATCCCAAGGTCTGCCCCTGCCCCGGCTGCTGTGCGAACCGGGCCGTTCCCTGGTGGGAAGTGCCTGTGTGACGGCCTATCGGGTGGGTAGCCAAAAGGAAGTCCCCGGTATTCGCACCTACGCCGCCGTGGATGGGGGCATGTCCGACAATCCGCGCCCCATCACCTACCAATCGGTCTATCGCGCCCTGGTGGCCAACCGCATGTCGGCTCCCCTCAGCGAAACCATCACCCTAGCCGGGAAGCACTGCGAATCGGGGGATATCTTGATCAAAGACGCGCCCCTGCCTACCCTGCGCACCGACGATGTGATCACCGTTGCGGCCACGGGTGCCTACAATTACAGCATGGCGTCGAACTACAACCGAGTGCCCCGACCAGCGGCGGTTCTCGTTGGGGATGGCGAAGCCCGTCTAATTCTGCGGCGGGAAACTCTTCAGGATCTCCTACGTCAGGACTGTCTACCGGAGTCCCTCGCCCTCAAGGCCGCTCAGCCCTAGATTCGTTCAGCCTCCATAAGCCGCCAATCTCCAAGGTTCCTTTGACGTTTCGGCGGCTAGCCTCGCATTTCTCGATCCACCTTCGACGCGCCGCACTATCCGCAAGGCACCTCCTTCTAACACGGCATGAACTATCCCTGGGAGCAATGGCTAACCAACCTAGACCGGGTCAGGTTTGCGCTCCAGGCCCTCGATATTGCGCTGGTGTTAGCCCTCAGCTATGTGGTGCTGGTGGTGATTGGCGAGCGGCGTACCCTGTGGATGGTGCGGGGGCTGATCTTTCTGATGCTGGCGGCAGCACTGAGCAAATTCCTGGGGCTAACGCTGCTGGGGTTTGTGCTGGATAAGCTGGTAATTGGCTCGGCGGTGGCCATGGCGTTTATTCTCCAGGCGGAGTTTCGGCGGCTGTTAGAACTGCTGGGGCAGGGCCGACTGTGGGAGCTGCTGAGTCCGCCGAAGGAAACCATGGCCCAGCCAGACAGCGTCATCGATGAAATTGTGGACGCGGTGAAGGAACTGTCCCAAAATCGGACGGGGGCGCTGTTAATTCTGGAGGTGGATAAGCCCATCGACGAGCGAGACTTTTCGGTGCCTGGGGTGCGGATGAATGCCGAGGTATCCAAGGAACTGATTCAGACCATTTTTCAAACCACCACCCTGCTCCACGATGGGGCGATGCTGATTCGGGGATCGCGCATCCTCGCCGCCGGGGTGATTTTGCCTATTTCCGAGCGGGTGGCCTCGCGGCAGTTGGGCACTCGCCACCGGGCCGCTATGGGCATCACCGAACGGGTTGAACATTGTGTGTGTGTGGTGGTGTCTGAGGAAACAGGCTCGATTTCCTTGGCAGAGGGCGGTATCCTAGATCGGCCCTTGACGAGCAGCCGCCTGCGGAGCATCCTCAACGCCAAGTTCTCCAAAACGGGGGATCGTGAGGCCGTAGCTCCCCAGCTTCGCACCCTGGGGCGGCGGCTCAGTAGTCAGGCCCTCGCTTTGCTTCTCCGCTTATTTCGTCCGGCATCGTCGTCTCCTCGAGAGAAAAAATGACCCCCAAGCCCTTCGCGCCCTACGTCCGCCCCACCGATCTCAACCCCGACCGCCTACCCCACCATGTGGCGGTGATTATGGACGGTAACGGACGCTGGGCCAAACGCCGGGGACTGCCCCGCATCATGGGCCATCGACGCGGGGTAGATACCCTCAAAACCCTGCTGCGGGTCTGTCGGGATTGGGGCATTGGTGCCCTCACGGCCTACGCCTTTTCCACAGAAAACTGGGGTCGGCCCCTAGAGGAAGTGGACTTCTTGATGACCCTGTTTGAACGGGTGCTGCGCCAAGAACTCATGGAAATGATGGCGGAAAATGTGCGGATTCGCTTTGTGGGGAATCTCACCGCTCTGCCCGCCTCCCTCCAAGCGGAAATTGAGCAGGCCATGGCTAAAACCCAGGATAATCAGGGCATTGAGTTCACAGTGGCCACCAACTATGGTGGACGCCAGGAAATTGTTGAAGCCTGCCGCCGTCTTGCGGCCCAGGTACAGCGGGGAGAACTTCAGCCCGACGACATTTCCGAGGATCGGTTCAGCCAGCAGCTCTACACAGCGGGCTTACGCGATCCCGACCTGCTCATCCGCACCAGTGGCGAAATGCGCATCAGTAACTTTTTGTTGTGGCAGTTGGCCTACGCCGAAATCTACGTCACCGACACTCTCTGGCCCGACTTTGACCTCACTGAATTTCACCAAGCCCTCATCGCCTACCAAGGGCGAGAACGCCGCTTTGGCAAAGTGAATGTTTAGCCTCAGCCGTGGTAAGCGCACTTTTTCCAGAGTCCTTCCTGTCCATGGGTGAAGAACCCCTGAGGAGAGGCTAAGGCGCGATCTTATTGACCGTATAATGCCCATCAGCACGGTCTTGGCGAACGGTTAAGATAGAGCTATAGCCGTTACGTCGCCACACGCTAACACGGCATCGGGGTTTTCTCATCATGATGAAAAATCGTTGTCTTCCCTGCTACCTCATTCTGCGGAATATCGTGATTCTGCTGCTGACCACCGCTGGGCTGGTTTACTACTCTGCCGAACTTCAGGCCAGAGCGAACCAGCCCAACCTAGAGGCCGCTGCCCTACGGCAACTCTTTGTGTATCAACTCCTCAACCGCATGGAGTCCGAATAGGGCCAAAGTTGGTTAGAATAGAAGCACTCAAGTCTTCGGGCTTGGGTTCCTTTAGTCTTAGGGTCTAGGGAGGTGGGTCAACGCCCACTTTTTTATTGTCCGTGGGCCTCTGGTTCACGGCAATCCCGCCCTAGATACCAGTTCTTCCTTCGCCCCGCCGCTCTTCGCCATGACTCACCCCATCATCCCCCAGGTGCTTGCCCTTGCTGCCCCCGTTGCCGAACAACTGGGACTGGAAGTGGTGGAGGCAGTCTTTCAAACTAACCAGTCTCCCCCGGTTCTACGGATTGATATCCGCAGCCTGGAGAACGAAGATACGGGCCTAGAGGACTGCGAAAAAATGAGCCAAGCCCTCGAAGAAGTCCTCGATGGCTCCGATCTGATTCCCGATGCCTACGTGCTGGAGGTGTCGAGTCCTGGGGTGTCCTCCGACCTCTCCACCGACCGGGACTTTATCGTATTCAAGGGGTTCATGGTGGAAGTGCGGCTGGCAGAACCCTACCGGGGCAAGCAAACCTGGGTGGGTCAACTCCTGCACCGGGACGATGCCGCTGTGGTGATTAGCCAACGGGGCAAACCCATCACCCTGCCCCGCGAGAACGTGACCGCTGTGGAACTGAGTAACGAAAGCCCTGATTAGCAGCCCCGAATAGCGGTCTTCCGTGGGCCTACCCTCGGCCTTCCCATGTATTTCAAACTCACACTGTTGAAAGGTAATTGTCTATGTCTCTGGTTAATCTGCCCAATTTGCAGGAGATGATCGACACCATTAGTCGAGAAAAGAATCTGCCCAAACACGCTGTAGAAAATGCCCTACGCGAGGCGCTGCTGAAGGGCTACGAACGCTACCGCCGCACCCAGCAAATGGGCCTCCACTTCGATGAAGAGTATTTTGACAATTTCGATATTGAACTGGATGTGGATGACTACGGCGAACAGGGGTTCCGGGTGTTGGCCACCAAAACCATCGTCGAGGAAGTGACCAGCCAGGATCACCAGATCGCCCTGGACGAAGTGCGGGAAGTGGCTCCCGAAGCCCAGGCCGGGGATACGGTGGTGCTGGATGTCACGCCCGATCAGGGTGACTTTGGCCGCATGGCAGCGATTCAAACCAAGCAGGTTCTGGCCCAGAAGTTGCGGGATCAGCAGCGTAAGCTGATTCAGGAGGAGTTTCAGGATCTCGAAGGAGCGATTCTGAATGCGCGGGTGCTGCGGTTTGAGCGGCAGTCGGTGATTATGGCCGTGAGTAGCGGCGTGGGTCAGCCGGAAGTGGAGGCGGAACTGCTGAAGCGGGATCAACTGCCCAACGACAACTACCGGGCCAACGCCACCTTCCGGGTTGCCCTCAAAAAAGTGTCTGAGGGGTCTCACCGGGGGCCGCAGTTGTTGGTCTCCCGTGCCGATGCGGCCCTGGTGGTGGAACTGTTCACCAACGAAGTGCCGGAAATCGAAGACGAAATCGTCCGCATTGTGGCCGTGGCCCGCGAAGCCAACCCGCCCTCCCGCTCCGTTGGCCCCCGCACCAAAATTGCCGTGGATACCCTAGAGCGAGACGTGGATCCGGTCGGGGCCTGCATTGGCGCACGGGGATCGCGGATTCAGGTGGTGGTGAACGAACTGCGCGGCGAAAAAATCGACGTGATCCGCTGGTCGCCCGACCCTGCCACCTACATTTCCAACGCCCTCAGCCCTGCCCGGGTGGATGAGGTGCGCCTGGTTAACCCCGACGAGCGGCAGGCCCATGTGCTGGTGCCCGAAGATCAGCTCAGCCTCGCCATTGGCAAAGAGGGGCAAAACGTCCGCCTTGCGGCCCGCCTGACCGGGTGGAAAATCGACATCAAGGACGCGGGCAAGTATGACTATGCCGCCGAAGATCAAAAACTAGCGGAACTGCAAGCCGCCCGTGAAGCCGCCGAAGCCGAAGCCCAGGCCAAAGCTGCCGAAGCCGAAGCCAAGGCCAAAGCCGCCCAAGCCGCCCGCGAAGCCAAGATGGCCGCCATTGCCGCCGCCGCCGAAGAAGTGGAGGCCGAACTGGAAGCCGGATTCCTCAAAGAGGAGGAGGACGTGGAACCCGCTGAGCCCGAACCCATCGCTCCCACAGACGAGGCGGAAGACCTAGACTTAGAATCCGCCGCAACGGAGGAGGAATAGCCCTAGCCCAGCCCACGGCACCTGAGTTTGGGCTAGCCCTAGGGCATCTCCCGTTCGATTCCCTTTTCCCGTGGCGCTACGGTTCCGTAGATCTACGCGGCATCAATATCAGTGACTGATGGACAGGGAGTAGCCCGTGGGGGCTGGGGGCTGAAGGATAGCTGCTATCGTGGGGTAAGTTGTTCATCGGACTGCGCTTTTACCCTATGGCTCCCAACGATAGGCGCTGCGTCAGTTGTCGGCGCGTTGCCCCCAAGGCTGAGTTCTGGCGAGTGGTGCGTCTGGCTCATTCCACCACCGTCTGCCTCGATCAGGGTATGGGGCGATCTGCCTACCTGTGCCCCCAGGCCGACTGTCTGCGGATTGCCCAGCGCAAAAACCGTCTTGGTCGCGCCCTCAAAGCGCCCATTCCCGATAGTCTTTGGCCCCAGCTTTGGCAGCGCCTAGAGGCTGGCGTCAGCCCCTTGGCATCCAAGCTGCCGAGCCGTTAGCTTCCTAAGCTAGGATAGGGAAATCATGCCCCACTGGGCATACTGGGAAAAAGCTGGTCTATCTTGCCTGACTAGCCTCACCCAAAAGCGCCGCCGCCTAGGCGCTTGGGCCTTGACTACACTGGGAAGGGGGACATCCGCAGCCTAGAAACCTACCACCGGACGGGAAAGCTTGCCCATCCCATCCGATAAATCTGTAAACTAGATTAGATGGCTCAGAGAGTATCTAGCTTTGGTTTACAATGCCTTGCTAGGCTAACGTATGCGTCAGAATGGTTTTGATGTCGTTGTGTTGGACGAAGCAGGTTGGCTTTATGAACTAATTTTCTTGACTAGCGTAGGGAGAACTGGATGAACAACGGCAAAGTCAGAATTTATGAATTGTCTAAGGAACTGAATTTGGAGAATAAGGATATTTTGGCGATCTGTGATCGCCTTGACATTGCCGCGAAAAGTCATAGCAGCACCCTTGATGACTCACAGGCAGAGCAAATTCGCTCAGAAGCTCAGAAAACGCGCCAAAGCGGTGGTGCCGCTCGCCCAAATCGTCCTCGCCCTAACCTAGTTAAGAGCAGCAGCCGACCAGAGCAAAAACAGCAGATTTTAGAAATCCGTCGCCACCGTGTGACGCCCAAACCAGAACGGCCCGCTGAGGGTGGCCCTGGGAATGGGGGAGCCAATGACGGGGCAGCACCGAGTAAGCCGACTCGTCCTGCTGCCGATATCGTTGATAAGCCCAGCCGTCCCGTTAGCCCAGGCGCTAAAGACGGCGGTTTAATGGAGGATCGTAAGCCCCGTCCAGTCGTTGCACCCAACCGTCCAGCGGCGGCGGTTTCGGCCCCCCCCAGTAATGATGACTATCGTCCAGAGCCTACGGAAACCGTTGAGGTGGCGGCGGTAGCACCTCGACCCAAGCTGGCTGGCCCTCCCAGCCGGGGTGCTGTCGCTGCCGCTGGGGCACCGCCTAGCGCCAAGACTGGAGATGCGCCCCGCCCTGTTCGCCCCGTCATTAAGCGGGCCGAGGCTCGGGATGGCGAAGAGCCTGCGGTACGGCCTACCATTCCCATTCGCGAGATGGACGAGGACGAAAATGTTAACGTCCCCCGTCTGAAGCCTAAGCCCAAACTGCGTCGTCCTGATGCGCCCCCGACCCCGGCCAAGGAAACCGCCGCGAAGGGTAAAGAAGAGGGCGGCGACGACTCTATTTCCGTCATCGGTGTGGATCCTCTAGATCTAGAAAGCCGCCTGCGTCGGCCTTCACCCCCGCGCCACAAGCGCAAGGAACGGGAGGACGAAGACGATGAAATGGAAATGCGCGAAAAGGCGGGCAAGGTCAGCAAGACCAAGCGCCGGGGTCAGGCCGTCCTAGAGGACGAAGACGAAGATCTCGATGCCCTGGCCGATGAGCTAGACGGTGAAGAGCAAGACACCGAGGCCATGAACCTCAGTATGTCTTTGGCTCGTCCGCCCAAGCCCAAGAGCGCTGGCAGCGGCAAGCCCTCCACCCCCACGGTGAAGAGCCATCGCCCCCAGCACCGCGACAGCAGCAGTGGTGGCGGTCGTGGACGACGGGATCGGCGGGAATCGGCTCCCAAGCAGGAGCGGCCTGAACTGATCGTGCTCACCGAAGGGCTGACGGTGCATGAGCTGGCCGAGATGATCATGGTGCCCGACACCGAGTTGATCAAGTCCCTGTTCTTCAAGGGCATCGCCGCCAACATCAACCAAACCCTTGATATTGAAACCGCCAAGATGGTGGCCGAGGAGTTTGAGGTGGTGGTTGAAACCGAAGCCGCTCAGTCTGAGGCTAAGAAGGTCACGGAAATGCTCGACGCGGCAGATCTGGAAAGCCTCCAGCGTCGGCCTCCGGTGGTGACGATTATGGGCCACGTAGACCATGGGAAAACCACCCTGCTCGACTCCATCCGCAAAACCAAGGTGGCTCAGGGCGAGGCGGGGGGAATCACCCAGCACATCGGGGCGTACCACGTGGATGTGGAGCACGCCGGACAGTCTCACCAGATTGTCTTCTTGGATACGCCGGGTCACGAAGCCTTCACCGCCATGCGGGCGCGGGGTACCCGTGTCACCGACATCGCCATTCTGGTGGTGGCCGCTGATGACGGGGTACGGCCTCAAACCATTGAGGCTATCAGCCACGCCAAGGCCGCTGAGGTGCCGCTGATTGTCGCCATCAACAAGGTGGACAAGGAAACCGCCAACCCCGACCGGGTGAAGCAGGAGCTCATGGAGCACAGCCTGGTGCCCGAAGAATGGGGCGGCGACACCATCATGGTGCCCGTCAGCGCCCTCTCTGGCGAAAACCTGGATACCCTGCTGGAAATGATTGTGCTGGTGGCCGAGGTGGAAGACCTCCAGGCCAACCCTGACCGTCGGGCACGGGGTACTGTCATCGAGGCCAACCTCGACAAGGCCCGTGGCCCTGTGGCTACCCTACTGGTGCAAAACGGCACTCTGAAGGTGGGCGATTCCCTGGTGGCTGGCCCCGTGCTGGGTAAGGTGCGGGCGATGCTCGACGACCGACTCCAGCGGGTAGACAAGGCCACGCCCTCCTTTGCGGTGGAGGTGCTGGGTCTGAACGATGTCCCCGCCGCTGGGGACGAGTTCGAGGTCTACCCCGATGAGAAAACGGCGCGGGCAGTGGCCGACAAGCGGATGTCTGAGCAGCGGATGTCTCGCCTCCAGCAGGCGATGGCCTCTCGCCGGGTGACGCTGAACACCATCTCAGCCCAAGTCCAGGAAGGGGATCTGAAGGATCTCAACCTGTTGCTGAAGGCCGACGTGCAGGGTTCCATCGAGGCTATCCTCGCCGCCCTGCAACAGTTGCCCCAGAACGAGGTGCAGATTCGGGTGCTGCTGGCCGCTCCGGGCGAAATCAGCGAAACCGACGTGGATCTCGCGGCTGCCAGTGGCGCGGTGATTGTCGGCTTCAACACCACCCTCGCCCCCGGTGCCCGTCAGTCGGCGGATCGTCTGGGCGTGGATGTGCGAGACTACGAGGTGATCTACAACCTGCTGGACGACATCCAAGGGGCCATGGAAGGCTTGCTCGATCCCGAAATGGTGGAGGAAACCCTCGGCCAGGTGGAAGTGCGGGCCGTCTTCCCAGTACGCAAGGGCGCTGTGGCAGGCTGCTATGTGCTGTCGGGCAAGGTAACGCGCAACTGCAACCTGCGGGTGGTGCGCGGTGGCGAGGTTGTCTACACGGGCAAGCTCGACTCCCTCAAACGGATGAAGGAAGACACCAAAGACGTTGCGGCAGGCTTCGAGTGCGGTATCGGCATCGACAGCTTCAGCGACTGGAAGGAGGGCGACATCATCGACGCCTTCCGCATGGTGACGAAGCGACGTACCCTAGCAATGACCTAACCCTATGGCTACCCACCGCTACGACCCGTACCTTTGGGTACACCTGGCTGGCCTCGCCACGGTTCCTCTGTGGCTGGCAATCTCGATGCTGGGTTTAGCGGTGGGTTCGCCCCAGTGGCCCGGTCTTGAACTGGCGCTGCTGGCGTTGCTGGGGGTTTCCCCGGCGCTGTGGATGCAGCTTAGGCGACCCTTCTATATTTTCAGTTTGCTGGCGCTCACCCTAAAACCGACTGCTCTTAGCGACGATCAGAGGCGGATGCTGACGATCTTCCAGCAGTGGTGGGTGCGTAGTCTGGCCATCGTGTCTCCGATCTTGCTGGTCTGGCTGCTGTGGGAAATCTACCCTAGGGCTGTGGTGGCGGCAGACATTACGCCCTTCGCCTCCTTGGGACATTTTGGCGGACTGGCGGTGGCGGCGGGATCCTTCGCCCTAGCTAACCTGTTTCTCCAGGTGCCTGTCAGCGTTCTGGCCGTCATGGCTACCTCTGAGAAGCGCTTTAAACGCACCACTCCCTATTCTTTAGATCAGGTCAAAGCCAACTTTACCCAGGTGGGAATTCCCTTAAAGCGCCTGTTGCCGGAAGTGCTGCCGCCTGAGGGTGCGGTGTCTGCGGTGGAGGCCAGCGTTGAGCAAGCGCTTGTGGCACAAGAGTCAGGCGCTGTTGATTTAGAAGAAATTGTTGATTTAGAACCTGCTGTCGGCCCAGAACTCGTTGAAGTAGAGTTGGCTGAGACGGCATTGGCTAAGGTTGCAATTGACACCCCAGAGATCACGTTCTCTCCAGGGCCGGATGCTACAGCCTTCGAGCCCGAAATGGATGAAGCTCAAGTGTGGGCCGATTCACTCCAGCCCTCAACCGAGTTAGCGGCTAACGATGAGGCGTTGCCTGAAAGCCCAGAACCAGTCACCCTAGAGGTCGCCGAGTCCGCCACCATTTCCCTGAACGACGCTATGGATCGTCTTGACGGCGCAGATTCGTTCAGTGGCGACAACGCGACTAACGACCTTACAACCGTTGAGGCGACGGTCGAAGACGCTGACAATCTCGAAGTTAATGACCTTCCCGTTGAAGTGGTTGAAGAAATTGGCATCAAAACCAACGAAATTACGGTCGAAGTGTCTGGCGAAGTGACTGACCTCGAAGTTAACGACCTTCCCGTTGAAGCGGTTGAAGAAATTGACCTCGAAAGCAACGACACCATCGTTGAAGTAGCGGCTGAAGAGACGGTTGAGACTGTTGAAAGTATCGCTGAGGTTTCAGTGTCCGAACCCCAGGCCGAATCTCAATCTTCTGAAGACTGGGATCACGGCAATGACGGATGGGATCAGACCACCCACGACTGGGAACAAGACCCCAATTGGGAAGCCTCGGTGGAGTCAGCCAAGGAACAGACCGTTGAAGTGGCTGTGGTGCGGATATCCGATCCGTCCTGATTTTAGCTTTGAATTTTGGCGGTTTAAGGGCCGAATTGTGGCCCCAAGCACAATGACCCCCAAGAAACTTGCGCTATCTTAAACCTATAGCCCTTGCGCCAACGGGTCAAAGTTCAGCGGTATCACCCTGACGCCGACCTTACCTTCTATCGGTGCAGTGTTCAAGTTTGTTTTGTTGATTGACCTAAAACGTTGTTGAGGCAGCTATGGCAGTATCTCGTTCTGCGGACTCCCGCGCCCTTTCTGATCACGCCCAAATTTGGAGCAGCCTACGTTCTGCGATTGCCAGCAGTTCAGGCTTTCGGAGTTGGAAAGGTGAACTCTCAAAAGGTGAAGCGGACAACGTTTCCCTGGACTACCTGGTGCGCCGCTACCTGCGCGAAACCCTAGAGACCCTAGCCTACTAAGTCTTTTCCCTAGGGATTTCCAAAATCATTGGTAACGTACTTTAACCCAGACAGTCGCAGCTAAGCTGTGGCTGTTTTGCGTTTTATGGCCCAGCCGGGGAGGGCTATAGTAGGCACAGTAGACGGATTCTCCCCATCATGATTAAGCTTCAGCCCTGGCAATGGATTGTGTTGGCCCTGCCCCCCTTGAGCATTGTGGGGTTTGTGGTGGCAGCGGCGGGGGCACAAATTCACGCCTGGGGGATTAACTGGATCTGGGCTATCGTAGCAGTCGTATTAGTCGGCTGGCGGTGGCTGCTGGCTCGCTGGCTGAAGCCGTTACGACAACCTATAGCTGAGGCTCTGAAGCAGGCGGAACAGGATTTAGAGGCAGCGGTGGAGGCGGTAACCCCCAATACGGCCATCGGATCCGAGGCTGAGGCGGCGTTAGAGAAGATTTTGGCACAGGCCCAAGCCGATCCGCCCGTTTGGGAGGACTGGAATCCCTTTGGGGAGCGCTGCCGGGAGGTAGTGACGGCGGTGGCTAATGCCTATTACCCAGAGGTCAAATATCCCCTCTTGAACATCTATGTGCCCGATGCCTACGGCCTGCTGCGGGGCACCGTGGACGAAATGGATCGCTGGATGGATCAACTCTCCCCGGTGCTGGGCCAGGTGACAGTGGGACAAGCGGTACAGGGCTATGAGGTCTACCGCAAACTGGAGCCCGTAGCTGGAAAATTATGGCAAGCCTGGGGATGGGCACAGTGGTTCCTCAATCCTGCCGCCGCCGCCGCCCGCACCGTTAGCCAACCTGCCAGTGCCGTGGCCAATCAGCAACTCTTAGGCAACCTCAATAGTCTGCTGCGGGAAGCGGCCCTGCGTAACCTCTATCGGCAGGCGGTGCTGCTTTACGGGGGACAGTTGCCCGATATGCCCCTACCTGCGGATAAGGCTTCAGCGCTGCCCCAGATCAAAACCCAAACCCTGCGGGACATTCTTGATCAGGCGGAACCCGCTGATACTCTGGCAGAAAAGCCCCTGAATTTGCTGCTGGTGGGGCGCACCGGGGCCGGAAAAAGCAGCGTTATCAACACCCTGTTTGAGGCGAATCTGGCCGAGGTGGATGTGCTACCCAGCACCGACGCCATCCGCACCTACCACTGGCAGACCGACAGCGGCGAAACTCTGACGCTGTGGGATTCTCCTGGCTATGAACAGGCGGAGCGAGAGGACTATCGCGAAGCACTGCTGGATTGTGCCCATCAATCGGATTTGCTGCTGCTGGTTACTCCAGCCCTGGATCCGGCTCTGCAAATGGATGCCGACCTACTCCAAGACATGCGGGAAGCCGTGCCCGACCTGGGCACCATTGCCATTGTTACCCAGGTGGATCGGCTGCGGCCTTTGCGGGAGTGGGAGCCTCCCTACGACTGGCAGTGGGGCAATCGGCCTAAGGAAATCGCGATCCGAGAAGCTACCCAATATCGCCAAACTCAACTGGGCGACCTGTGTGATCGGGTTTTGCCCCTCGTCACCTACGACCCCGCCAATGGCCGATTGGCCTGGAATGCCGAAGCTTTGGCCGTTACCCTGCTGGAGCAGATCGACCCCACCCAGGAACTTCGCCTAGCCCGATTTCTGCGAGATCGAGACTCCAAGGTTATCGCCGCCGCCCGAATCATTGACCGCTACCGCCTGCAAATGAGCACCACCCAGGGGCTTGCGGCCTTCCTCAAGAGCCCAATTCTGCAATTTTTGGCCACCCTCACCACCGGAACCCCAACCCTGGCCTACCTGTTGGCAGAACAAATTCCCATCGAGCAGCTACCTGTGGTGATTGGTAAGCTCCAGCTCGCCTACGACCTCTATAAAGTCGTTGCGCCCCCTGGTGTTCAGCTTGATTTACTCTCCCTCTGGCCGCTGCTGCTAGAGCACAACACCCACCCCGACAAAGCCGCCTGGGCCTTTGGCCATGCCATGGTGGAATACTGGACGCAATCCCTCACCGCCGACCAAACCCGCCAGCGCATTGATCATTACCTTTCCCAGTTTGAGTCGGTTCAGGTATCCGTTGCGGCTCGTTGACCCCGATGGCTGGCCTCAACCACCACCCAACCATCGCTAGGAAATAGCCTCTGGCACGGTGTGGCCTTGATCTATGGGATCTATGGCGGCGGAGCGCAGGGCGGTAATCGTAGCGATGACGCCCTCGGCTACGTGATCAATTTCGTCGGCGGTGGTGAAGCGGCCCAGGCCAAAGCGCAGGGTGGCGTAGGCGAGATCATTGCTGCGGCCCAGGGCTTTGAGCACATGGGAGGGCTGGCGGCTGGCGGAACTACAGGCCGACCCGGAGGAAATGGCCACTAGGGATCGCAGCCCTAGGTGCAGGGCTTGGCCATCAACCCCGGCTACGCTGAGGTTGAGGTTGCCCGGTAGGCGCTGGCTAGGGTGTCCGTTCATTACGAGGCCATCACACGCCTGTAACCTGGCCCAGAGGTAATCGCGCAGCCCCTTCAGCCGTGGGGTTTCTGCGGTCATTTCTGCCAGACCCAGATCCACCGCCTTAGCAAAGCCGACAATTTGGGGCGTATAGAGGGTGCCGGAGCGCATCCCCCGCTCGTGGCCACCGCCGTGCTGCTGGGGGGCCAGGGTGACTCTGGGGTTGCGCCGCCGCACGTAGAGGGCACCGATGCCCTTGGGGCCGTAGACCTTGTGGGCCGTGAGGGACATCAAATCCACCTGCATGGCCTGCACGTCCAACGGCACCTTGCCGATGGCCTGGGCGGCATCGCTGTGGAAGAGGATGCCCAGGTCGTGGCAGCGTTGGCCAATGTCTGACAGGGGTTGCAGCACGCCGATTTCGTTATTGGCCGCCATCACTGACACCAAAATCGTGTCGGGCCGGAGTACAGCCTCCAGGTCATCCAGATTGACCAACCCGTTGGCCTGCACGGGCAAAACGGTAATCTCGAACCCTAGGCTGGCGAGGTAGGTGCAGGGATCCAGGACGGCATTGTGTTCTGTCTGCACGGTGACAATATGCCGCCCCCGCTGGAAATACGCCTCCGCGACGCCCTTGATAGCGAGGTTGTTGGCCTCCGTGGCCCCACTGGTGAAGACAATTTCCTCTGGGCTGGCATTAATCGCCGCTGCCAAGCGCTCACGGGCCTGCTTGACGGCGGCTTCGGCCTCCCAGCCATAGAGGTGACTGCTGCTAGCGGCATTGCCAAACTGCTGGGTAAAAAAGGGAATCATGGCCTCCATCACCCGTGGATCTACGGGGGTTGTGGCATGGCCATCTAGATAAATGGGTCGCTGAGTCATCGCTATGTCCCTGGTTGCCTGGGGGAAGTTTGCCTGGGGGAAGTTCACCTCGTCCTTTGATGCTATAGCGGTTCTGGGCGAATGACAGCCCTAGACGATGGAAAATCGCCCCCAACTGGTTTGGTTGATGGGCGTCTGCTGCCATGGTTTGGCCATGGATTACCCCCGGCCCCCAGGGAGTTCTGGAAAGGGCTGAATTATTCGGGGTAGACTAAGCCCTAGGCATCCGGGGCCAGGGGTGGCAGGTGAATGGACTTTGAAGACATTGCGGGGCTAGTCAATCAGGCGGCTCTGGAGCAGCTTGGGCGACCGCTAAAGGATGTGGAGCGCCTGGTATTGCAGGGCGCTTGGCACAACCAAACCTACGGGGCCATGGCCGACCAGGCGGTGGGCTACTCCGAGGATTACCTCAAAAAAGATGTGGGGCCAAAGCTATGGCACCTGCTATCTGGCTTGGTGGATCCCCACCACCAGGGCATTAAGGTGACAAAGCGTAACCTACAAAATGTGCTGCGAACCTGGGCTCAGCAGGGAAAATCCCCCCGTGGACTGGGGGTGGACTCGTCGGCAGCGGCAGGACTTATCATGCCAGGGTTAGGCGCGTCAGGATTGGGAGTACCAGGATCTGAGACGCCAACCTTGACGCCAACCTTGGGGACAGCCAGCACGGAGACACTGGGCAATGCTGGGGGAGCGGCTCCAGTGGCCCAGCGGGGGGTGAGATCGGCTCCAGCCATGGAGGTAGCGGATTTTTGGGGTCGGGCGGAGGACTTGGCCACCCTCAGTCAGTGGATTACTGGGGAGGGGGTAGAGGATGGCCCCTGTCGGCTGGTGTTGCTGTGGGGCTTGCCCGGTGTTGGGAAGACCGCACTGGCGGGGCAGCTCATCCACCGCCTTGGCCCCCAGATGGATCGCTGTGGCTACGTGGATCTGGCGGACTATCCCGATGATGCGTCGCTGCTGGTGGCCCTAGCGGATTGGTTGAGGCCGGAGGAACCGTTTGCCCCAGGCACCGTCGGCATAGATGGGGTCTTGGCCCAGCTAGAGCAACAGCGCTGCCTACTGGTGGTGGATGGGCTGGAAACTCGGCTAGCGCCCCAGCAACTGGCAGGCCATTACCAACCGGGCACTGAAACGCTACAGCGCCTGCTGCAACGGTGGGCCACCCACGCCCATGCCAGTAGTGTGGTGGTTATTAGCCGTGAGCCTCCGGCGGATCGGTTTCAGTGGATGGGGCCACGGGCGCAGGGCTATGGGCTGTCAGACCTGAGTGCGGCGGAGACCCAAGCCTTGCTGCACCAGCGTGGGGTGTTATCTATGACGCCCGACCAAGGGGAACGGTTTAGGCAACGCTACGGTGGCAACCCGCTGCTGCTACGTCGCCTCGCCACTACCCTCACCACGGTTTATCAGGGCCAGCTTGCGGCCTTCCTCGCCCAAAGCCCCCAGCCGGAATGGTTAGCAGATCCCTGGAAAGCCTTCCTGCAACGGCTCACCTTTGAGGAAGAGTACCTGCTATTTTGGCTGGCTTTGGCCCGTGCTCCGGTTGCCCTAAAGGCATTGCAAACGGCAATGCCCAACTATCCTGGGCCAGCGGTCGTGCAGTCCTTGGTTGATCGGGGGCTGTGTCAGGTGCAGGTGGCCCCAGTCTCTCCGTCCCATAGGTTGCCAGCCTGGCCGCAAGGGACGCCCCAAATTCCAAGCCAGGTTTCTAAGCCGGAGGGTCCCCCGTCTGATTTCCCCCCTACCGATACCCACCTCGGTCTACCGCCCTTGGTGCAAAGGTTGGTGGAGCCTCATTTGCTAGATCTGCTGGCCATGGAATGGCTGGCGGGGGAGTTTCACTGGCTTCAGCGGTTGCCCCTGGTGATGATGACGGCCTCAGAATCGGTGCAAACCGAGCAGCGATCCGCCCTAGTCGATCCCTTGGCCCAGCAATTACGCCAGCGGTTCCCTCTTTTGGCAGACTTGACGCAGGCGTGTCATCAACGGCTTCAGACCTTGCGGCAACAGCACCGGGGCCAACCCGGCTTTGGGGCGGCGAACTGGTTGCAGCTTTGCCAATCCTTGGGGGTCAGCGTTAGCGGGGCAGATTTTTCTGAGTTGGCCCTCTGGCAGGCCGACCTCCGCCAGATTAGTGTGCAGGGGGCTAACCTCCGTCAGGTGCAGTTTCGGCAAACGGCCTTTGCGACAGCCCTAGGGCGCAGTCCTCGGGTGGCCTTTTGTCCTCCGGTGAATCTAGCCAGCGGTTCGATGGCCCTAGCCGAGGGTGAGGAACCGCTGATGGTAACGGGCGACCAGGAGGGGCGTTTGCTGCTGTGGTCGGTGGATCGGGGCCAGGGGGTGCAGGGGCTCGACGACGGTGCGGCCTTGGCCATTGAGGCCCTAGCCGTTAACCCCGATGGTGACACCTTGGCTACGGGCGACGCCACGGGGCAAATTAGACTCTGGCTGCTGAGTCGTCGCACCCACTCGGATGCCCTCTGCGGCCACCGGGCGGCGGTACAAGCCCTGGCCTTCAGCGGAGATGGCGTTTGGTTGGCCTCTGGGGATAGCCAAGGGGAACTGCGGCTGTGGGAGGTGGCCTCTGGGCGCTGCTGGGCCTGCTGGACAGAGCATCCAGGGGCGATTCATAGCTTAGCCTTTAGTGCAGCGGGGGATCGCCTGATCAGCAGCGACGACCAAACTACCTGCCTGTGGGATCTATCCCAGGCGTGCCTCATCACGGCCTTTCGGGCTCCGGCTCCAGCTTCGATTCGCACCGCTGGATTTTTGCCCGACCCCAAGGATCCCCACAGCCCTGCCCTACCCTTTGCGGCAGGCTACGACGACCATGGCCTCGTGCTGTGGGATGTGCAAACGGGGCGTCCCTGTTGGTTGCTGACCATTGATGTCCAGCCCTTGCCCGCCCTTGCCCTCAGCCCCGATGGGCAATACCTGGCCTGTAGCCGTCCCGACTTTAGCGTGGTGGTGTGGGATATCCCCAGCCGGACTCTCTGCTATGGCCTACCTTCGGCAGAGGCTCCGGTGTGGTGGCTTAGCTTCAGCCCCAACAGTCAATACCTGGTCACGGGGAGTGACTATCAGATTCACCTATGGCAGGCTAACACAGGGGAAGCATTCCGCCGCTTTCTAGGGCAGGCTCATCCCGTCACCCACTTGGCCCTCAGCACCGCTGCTGCCCAACTGTTGACGGGCCACAGCGATGACCAACTCAGGCTTTGGCCACTAGACCCTCGCCCCTCTTCCCCCCGCACCCTAACGGGCCTCACCGACTCGATCCAAGCCTTGGCCCTCAGTGCCGATGGCCAGTGGTGTGCTAGCGCCAGCGCCAACCAAACGATTCACCTGTGGCACAGCGCCACGGGACAGCGCCAGTGGATTGCTCATCAGTTGGCCCATTGCCTTGCCTTCAGCCCCGATGGCCAAGGGCTAGCCAGTGCCGATGCCCACGCCTTATCTCTGTGGTCAGTTAGTCGTGGCCAACGCTTGCAGCAGTGGCCTAGTGGGTCTGCGCCGCCCTCTACCCTTATCTGGGGCGCAACCGATGGAAAGGACGACCCCAGGTTGAACCATCCCCGCCTCCTCAGCGGCCATCGGGACGGCACTATTGCTCTGTGGCCCCCCGAGGATGCAGAGCCCCGACGGCTGCAGGGCCATCAGCGCCCCGTCCACAGCCTTGCCCTTAGCCCTGATGGCGCAACCTTGATCAGCGCCAGCCATGATGGCACCGTTGTTTGGTGGGATCTGCCCCAGGGGCGCACATTGGGACGCTGGGCACCGCCCGACGGCCATTGGATCCATAGCGTCGCCTTTGACCCCAGCGGCACCGCCCTCGCGGCCACCAGCCACGGCACTGAAGTAGATTTGTGGCATCCCCAAACTAACCGTCGGTGTCGCCGTCTGCGGGGGCATCGCCAGCCTATTTGGGCGGCTCTCTTCAGCGCTGATGGCACATCCCTGGCTACGGCCAGCCACAATTCAGACGTCTTCGTTTGGGAGGTAGACCGAGGCGGTTGCCGCCACCAACTTCAGCCCGATCGCCCCTATGCCGGGGTGAACCTCCAGGGAGCTACAGGGCTCTCTGCTGCCGAACTAGATGTGCTCCAATCCCTGGGGGCATGGGTCAAGGACTCGTCTGCGGCGTTGTTCTGAGATGAGTGCCATCGGTGATCTAGCCCATGCCTAACGCACCACTACGCATCACCCATGCGGAACGGCCCTGCCTAGGTGTCTGACTTGTGGGAAGCTCGTTGGGCCTTGAGCTTGGAACGCCGCATTTGTAAAACGGCGGTGGCCTTATCTACCGGGAACCCAGCCACCGGAATGACTTGGTGTTTGCGGTCTGCCTCAAGCTGCTTCAGCTCGGTGTAGTCTACCCAGTGAATGCAGTCTACGGGGCAGGTGTCGATGGCTTCCTGAATGATGTCCTCCGAGTCGCCATCCTGACGGTAGACGCGGGAACGACCGTAGTCGGGCTCGATGTAAAAGGTGTTGCGGGCCACATGGGCACAGTGTTTGCAGCCAATGCAGGTGATTTCATCCACATAGACCCCCCGCTGCCGCAGTTGCCCCCCCAGTTCCGGCTCTAGTCCGGTACGGTCATCGGCTTGGCGCAGGTTCCCGCCCAACTCAGGCTCTAGCCCGCTAGGCGGGGCGGGGCAGTTCAGAGAGGAATCGACATCAGCCATGGGGCAAACTCCGTGCCAACAGGAAAGAACGATGGCCTCGCGATCCGCCTAAGGATCTTGGTCACCATCACCAGAGCAGTGAGCCTAACCGTTCCAGCGCTGCACCACGAGGCGCACTGAACCGTCGCTCTGGACCTGTTCTTCGGCAAGCTGAAAGCCCTGGCGCTGGCTCTCAGTAATGACGGTGTTGTAGGCGTAGCGCTGGGTCACTTGGCGCAGAAAACCATCCACCGTGAGGGGTTGCTGCCAATATTGCAGGTCGGCCACCAGTTCATAGTCTTGGGTGTCGGCGTTGCGACGAAAGCCGATGTCATAGCCATTTTCCTGGGGAATCACCAGTTCGGCTACTTCGGTTTGGCCTTGGTAGCCGCGCACCGAACAGGGGCCAGCTTTCCATGCTGTGCCCAAATCGGTGAGGGCCGCTTGCAGGGAGGACAGGTTACGGAGCTTGGTTTTAATCTGGCTAAAGTGTGACATGTTTTCTTCGGGATATTGAGAACAAAACCTTAAAGATAAGCGCTTACCACTGGCTGTAGGAAACCTGAGTTGCGGCCCGTTCCTGGAGCGATTGCTCTTGGGGTTGGGCGTAGTAGTCGGAGGTGGTTTGATGGGAGACCACCGTGCCCAACTGGGCTTCGATGGCTGCCGTCACTTCGGCACAGGAAGCCCCGACAATGCCTGTCACCATCTCCTTAACCCGACCATCGGGATAAATAATGAACTCTAGGGTTTCCATAGATAGGTGTTCACTTTTGGGGTCACGGAAGGCCAAAAGCACGGATAGACCTAGGTTTGTATCTAGCTTTTACCTGGGGCTAGTGCAGAAACCGTGCCATTTTATCCTACTAAGGATCAAGGGTTTTCGCTGCCGCTGGACATTGCAAAAGTCAATAACTGGCATTGACCTGCATTGTTTGGGGAGAGCGATACTCTCGATGAGATGTAGTGTCGCGTAACTTTTTGGGGGCGTCAAGGTAGAAGCAAAGGGCTAAGAGCGGTGTAAACCGGGCTGTTGGGCGGAGACGGCCTAGGGAGGCATCCCATTTTTGCAGGTAAATTGTTATCCTTCTTAACAAAGCGTTACAAATAGGAGAAGCTATGACCCGCCTATCTGCCCCCGCCCAGGCCGAGTCCTCCATCTGGGGGTTTACCCGCGATGCCGAGAACCTCAATGGCCGCCTTGCCATGCTGGGCTTTGCCTTTGCCATCGTGATCGAGCGTCTCAGTGGGGAAGGGGTACTGCATTTTCTCAACCTGATTTAGGGCAGGCTGATTGAGGTTCAGCTAGTTTAGAGCAAGCTGGCTTTGGGGTTGGCGGGTGCCCCTGGCGTTGATGGGCCAGCCTCGCCGCCAGTTCAGAAGAGGAGCGCTAGCTGGTCATCGGTAGGGTAGTTTTTTCTGGAATGATCGGGTATACCCTAGAGAGGGCTCGGTTCAGGCCATCTCCCGTCGGAACAGGGCTCAATCGGCAAAGCTCCTCAAGGCTGGCCCGGTGCTTCACGTTGTTTGATCTGGGTCTGGTACGATGCAACTTCACCTCAAGATTTGGCGACAACCCAGTGTCGATCAGCTGGGGCAACTGCGCACCTACACCCTGGCCACAGCCCATCCAGATATGTCCTTCCTGGAAATGCTGGATGTTTTGAACGAGCAACTGATCCACGCAGGGGAAGACCCGGTGGAGTTTGATCACGACTGTCGCGAGGGCATCTGCGGATCCTGCGGTCTGATGATCAACGGCAAGGCCCACGGGGGGAAGCAAGAAACGGCGACCTGTCAGCTCTATTTGCGTCACTTCCAAGATGGCGACACCATCACCGTAGAACCCTGGCGCGCCCAGGCGTTTCCGGTGGTGAAGGATCTGGTGGTGGATCGCACCGCCCTCGACCGGATTATGGTGGCGGGGGGGTATATTTCAGTCAAAACCGGGTCTGCCCCGGAGGCCAACGCCCTGCCTGTGCCCAAGCCCCAGGCCGATCAAGCCTTTGACTATGCGGCCTGCATTGGTTGTGGAGCCTGTGTGGCCGCCTGTCCCAATGCTTCCGCCTCGCTCTTTACCGCAGCTAAGGTCGCTCACCTATCCCTCTTGCCCCAGGGACATCCTGAGCGTAAAGCCCGCGTTCTGGCGATGACTGAGCAAATGGCCACCGAAGGTTTTGGGGACTGCTCTAACCACGGCGAATGTCAGGCGGTGTGCCCCAAGGGGATTTCCATCGACGCCATTGCTCGTCTGCGTCGGGAATATCTCATGGCTCAGTTTTGAGGGGTTGGGTTTGAGGGGCTGGGGAAGTGCTGTGGGCCTCGGTTCGCTATGGCGCTGTTTCTCGCTAGCGGTTGGGCTGCTCTCAACTCAGATAAGCAGCCCGACTCGCATCACCCCTAGCCTTTCACAATCGCCCCAAAGTTAGCTAATACCAGGGCATGGTTTCGCAGCAGACCTAGCAGATTCAGGCGGTTTTGGCGGATGGCGGGGTTTTCGTCCATCACCAAGACGCTATCGGGGCCATCGAAGAAACCACTGACCACGGGGGCCGCTTGCTGAAGGCCGGAGAGCAACTGCTGATAGTCGCGGCTGGCCTGGGCGGCTTGGGTTTGGGGCAGTAGGGTGTCTAGGGTGTCCAAAAACGCCTGTTCGGCGGGGGATTGGAACTGCTTGGCATCCACCAATCCAGCGGGGTCAAGAACCGTAGTGGCCAGATCGCCCTGGGCCGCAAGGCGGGTGGCGCGGGTAACGGTTTCGTAGATGGTGGCAAGGCGTCCGTCCTGGCGGATTTCCTGGAGGAACTGCGCCCGATTTTTGGTGTCCAGCAAATCCACCAGGGCGCGGTCGGCGTAGGCGGGATTGTCTTCGCCTAGGGTGGCATTCACCAGGTCGTAATCAATCCCCAATTCGTCCTGGAGCAGGGTTTGCACCCGCTGGAGGAAAAAGTCCCGCAGTTGGCCCAGCAGCGGTTCGGCGTCGGCAATGGGGATACCCGGATTCGCCACGGCATCGGCCACTACATCTTGAAGCAGGGCCAGCAGGTTAAGGGGCAAACCCGCCGCCCAGATGATGTTCACCACAGCATTGGCGGCGCGGCGCAGGGCAAAGGGGTCGGAGGAACCGCTGGGTTTTTCGCCCAAACTAAAGATGCTGACCAGGGTATCCAGGCGGTCGGCAATGCCAACGACTTGGCCCACCTGGGTTTGGGGCAGTTGGTCGTGGGCACCCCTAGGCAGGTAGTGCTCAAAAATAGCGGTGGCGACGGCGTCGGGTTCGCCGCTGTGGGTGGCGTAGGTTTGGCCCATCACGCCCTGGAGTTCGGGGAATTCTCCCACCATTTGGGAGACCAAATCCGCCTTGCACAGGTGGGCGGCGCGTTGGATGTGTTGGCGAGTCGCAGCCTCGACCCCAAGCTGAGCGGCAATGCGGGCGGCGATGGCTTCGATGCGCTGCACCTTGGCGGCCACGGAACCCAGCCGCTCCTCAAAGGTGACGGTTTCCAGCTTTTCGACAAATTGATCCAGGGAAACGGCCCGGTCGGCATCGAAGAAAAACTTGCCGTCGGAGAGGCGGGCGCGGATCACCCTGGCGTTGCCCTCAGCGATGATGGCGGCTTTGGCCGGATCGCCGTTGGAAATAGTGATGAAGTAGGGCATGAGGTCGGCAGACTGGGCCGACTTCCGCACCGGGAAATAGCGCTGGTGGCTTTCCATTTCCATGGTGGCGACTTCCGGCGGCAGTTCTAAAAATTCTGCGTCAAACTGGCCGACGACGGCGGTGGGCCACTCCACCAGGTTGGTCACTTCGTCCAACAGGGCTTCCGAAATAACGGGTACGCCACCCAATTCCTTCGCGGCATCCTCCACCTGCTTTTGGATCAGCAGGCGACGGGCAACGGGATCGATTTCCACAAAGGCGTGGCGCAGGGTTTCCACATAGTCTTGGGCCTGCTTCAGGGCGATGGCCTCTGGCGCTAGGACTCGATGGCCTTGGGAATGGCGACCACTCTGGCAGGTGATGGATCCATTTTCCAGGGTGAGGGGCAGCACTTCGGTATCCAGCAGCGTTACCAGCCAGCGAATGGGCCGAGGGAAGCGCAGATCGCCATCGCCCCACCGCATAAAGCGCTTGCCTTCGAGGTTCAAAATCCAGCCGGGAATCAGCTCTGTCAACACCTCAGCGGCGGGTCGTCCGGCAATGGCCTGGGTGACGAAGACAAACGCGCCCTTATCGGTTTCGCGCACTTCCAAGGCATCGAGTTCGACCCCACGGGAACGGGCAAACCCTTCAGCGGCCTTGGTGGGCTGGCCGTCTTTGAACGCCGCCTGGGCCGGGGGGCCTTTCACCTCCTCCGTGCGGTCGGGCTGACGGTCGGGCAACCCCTTTAGCACCATGGCCAACCGCCGAGGAGTGCCGTAAAACCGCACCAGTTCTGGGGCGAGGGCCTGTTCTTCTAAATCTGCCACAACCCGTTGCTGCCACTGAGCCAGGGCATCGCTTACAAAACTGGCGGGCAATTCTTCGGTGCCCACTTCCAGCAAAAATGTCGCCATAGGAAAAGAGAAAGTAAACCGTGGATCGCAGTGCTACCGACTGGGCCTGAATAGGGCCATCACCCTGACAGGCCAGATTTTTTGCAGCTTTACCAGTCTACCAAGAAGCGACGCTGGGCTTTGGGGGTTTGTGGAGGGACAGGTCAACATAAACCCATGACTCGATACCAAGGTGAGGAGATCGCCACGGTCATCCACGGCTGATGGGCAGATGATTCTTCGGTGGCGACCTCGACTCTGTGGCAGAATTTTCTACAGCAGATAAATTCCCGTCTAATCGCAGTTGAATTGCAGTCAAATTGAATTTTGAACCCATGAAAATCTCCGTCGCAGGTGACATTGGTGCCAAGATGTAATTTCATGGAGTAAGCGAGTCAATCGAGCCATTGTGTGGTTTGTGGCCCTGGCGAGTATGGTTCATCGCCTTAATGACAACGGCGGACATTGACCCTAGGGGTAATGACGCTGCTCCGGTCTGACTTCGCGGCCAATGTCGCCCAGTGTAGGAAAACGGTATCTCTCATGACGATGCATAAGGATGGTATTGCCCCCCACGGTGGCACGCTCATCAATCGCCTAGTTTCCCCCGAAAAGGAAGCCCATTTTTTGGATCAGGCCGATCATTTGCCCCGTGTGACCTTGGATGAACGGGCCTTTTCCGACCTGGTGATGATTGCCATTGGCGGCTTCAGCCCCCTAGACGGCTTTATGAAAAAGGCCGACTACGATCCCGTCGTGACGGATATGCGGTTGGCCAATGGCTTGCCCTGGGCGGTGCCTGTCACCCTGTCTGTGAGCGAAGCGGTGGCGGATCCCCTGAAGGAAGGCTCCCTGGTGCGACTGGATGACCCCACCGGGCGCTTTGTGGGCGTGCTGGAACTGGAAGAAAAATACACCTACGACAAAGCCCGCGAGGCCATCAACGTCTACCGCACCGACGAAGACAAGCATCCCGGCGTGAAGGTGGTCTATGAGCAGGGCGCGGTGAACCTGGCTGGCCCGATCTGGCTAATGCAGCGGGATCCCCATCCCCTGTTCCCCAAGTACCAAATTGACCCCGCTGTCTCCCGCGCGATGTTCCGGGAAAAGGGCTGGAAAACCGTGGTGGGCTTCCAAACTCGCAACCCCATCCACCGCGCCCACGAGTACATTCAAAAGTGCGCCCTAGAGACCGTGGACGGGCTGTTCTTGCATCCCCTGGTCGGGGCCACCAAGTCCGACGACATCCCCGCCGATGTGCGGATGCGCTGCTACGAAATTATGGTGGAGCATTATTTCCCGCAGGATCGGGTGATTCTGGCCATTAACCCCTCTGCCATGCGCTATGCAGGGCCACGGGAAGCCATTTTCCACGCCCTAATTCGCAAAAACTACGGCTGCACCCACTTCATCGTCGGGCGCGACCATGCCGGGGTGGGCGACTACTACGGCACCTACGACGCTCAGTACATCTTCGACGAGTTTGACCCCGCCGAACTGGGCATCGTGCCGATGAAGTTTGAGCACGCCTTCTACTGCACCCGCACGGGGGGCATGGCCACCTCCAAAACCAGCCCCAGCACCAAGGAGGAGCGCATCCACCTGTCGGGCACCAAGGTACGCGAGATGCTGCGCCGGGGAGAACTGCCCCCGCCGGAATTCTCCCGGCCCGAAGTGGCGGCGGAACTGGCCCGCGCCATGCGAGTCCCCGAAGCAGTCGGCTAAGGTATCCTCTACCTAGGGCACACCATCACTGGGGCAAGCCATTCCGTGACACTGAATCGACGGACGTTTTTGCAAGGGGCGATTCTGGCGCTGGGGGCGCTAGGCGTAGGGGGGGGTAGCCTGGTTTGGCCCGCTTCCTATGCCCAAGCCCTCGGCAAACCTGCCCGTCGCAAGCTGGCCCTATTGATTGGCATTAACCAGTACCCAGATCGGGCCATTAGCCCCACCCCTGGTCAAGACATTGTCCTCAAGGGGTGCCTCACCGATGTGGAGATGCAGCGGCAGTTGCTTATCCACCGCTTTGGCTTTGCGCCCTCGGATATCCTCACCCTCACGAATCAGGCGGCGACCCGCCAGGGCATCCTCAACGCCCTCGATCAGCACCTCGTTCAGCAGGCCCAGGCCGACGACGTGGTGCTGCTGCATTTCAGCGGCTACGGTAGCCAAGTGCGCTGGGACGGCAACCCCAGCCGCACCTACCGCACCTGGGTGCCCGTGGATGGACGCCTGCCCAGCAGCGATCAGCCCGCC
Source organism: Leptolyngbya sp. BL0902 (assembly GCF_016403105.1). NCBI lineage: Bacteria > Bacillati > Cyanobacteriota > Cyanophyceae > Leptolyngbyales > Leptolyngbyaceae > Leptolyngbya > Leptolyngbya sp. BL0902. The sequence goes on along the minus strand of NZ_CP046155.1, from coordinate 2,064,397 downwards.
CTAAATGACCTGTTTGAGGTGGAAATTTCGGCCATTCTGCGACGGGTGGCCACAGCTAATCTGACCACGGTGATCGACGCCGGAAGCCAGGATACGGGCTATCTGCGCTGGGGCAATATGAAGGTGCGATCTCGGCCCACGGTGCCCACGGGCCACTTGCCGGAACCTTTCTTGGGCACGGTGGAAGGAGCCAGAGAAGGCGAAACCCCTTGGCCCGGTTTGCTGTTGAGAGCCAATACCCCCGGCAGTCTGGTGCTAGAGGGGCCGTGGGATGGCTTCAGCGCCGGACTGTTCACCTACGCCCTCACCCAAGGTCTATGGGAAGCCGCAGCGGATCCCAATCCCAAGCTGCTGATCCAGCGGACGGGGGATCGGCTCCAGCGCTGGACTGGGCCGGATGAAGTCCCAACCCTGGGGAATGTGCTGGTGCCCAAGGCCGTGACTATGCCCTACAGCTTGCCCCCAGATCAGCCCAATGCGGCAGGCATAGCGCAACCCGCCGACCAACGCAGCCTCGACCTTTGGCTGGGCGGGCTCTCGCCAGAACTACTGCCCTACCTCCAGCCCGGATCTCGGTTTACCATCCCCAATCCTCTCGCTGCCGATGCCGCTACGTCTACGGAGTCCACGGTCCCCGATGTCTTCCCCGATCCTGGTTTAGACCTGCGGCTAGAGTCGCGTACGGGCCTCCATGGCATCGCCAAACCCGTGATGGCCGATGCCCCCCTACCCACCACGGCCCAGCCGCTGTACGAAACAGTGCGCCTGTTGCCCACCAACCTTTCCCTCGGTGTGGCCCTAGATGCCCAACTTAAACGGGTGGAGCGAGTGGATGCTACCAGCGCTCTAGCAGGGTTGCCCTTCGTGACGGCCCAAACTGCGGGAGATCACAGTGCCGACGCGCTGTTTGGGCGTTTGCCCTTGGGGCCTGTGGGTCGCGCCAACGAAAGTGACCGTCCGGCCTCCCCAGATCGGCAAACAGAAAGCAGCTATGGTTTGTTTGCCCCCAATCGCACCCTGGTGCCGGGGACTATGCTAGCCAAGGATGAGGCGGTCAAAACCGCTATTACGCGCCTGACGCCCACCCTGCGTTCCCTATTGGCCCTGAAGCTGATCCGCCTGACCCAAAACCGCTTTGCCTCTGGGCTTGCGGCCTCAGTGGCGGTGGAAGCCGTTGGCCCCAAGCCCACGGTGCTGCTGCGCCAACAGACAGAAGCCAGCCGCCGCACCCACCCCGGCCTCACCGATCCCGGCAACGGCCCCACTCGCCTCAACCTGCCACGGGATACCCGGTTCCAGTATCGCATCACCAACCATAGCGCAGTGCCCCTATACGTGATGGTGATTCGGTTCAATAGCCAAGGAGACTGCTCGGCTTTGGTGGTGCCCCCTGAAGAGAGCGGTAATACCGACGAGACCCAGCTTATCCTGCCGCCCTTGGCTCCTCGACAAACCCTGTTGGTGCCCAATCAGGCCAACGGCTGGGGCATTCTGGGGTCTACCGCCTGGGTTGAGACACACATTGTTCTCAGCGCCCAACCCCTGACCTACAGCCTTGCGGTACTCGCTGCCGATGGCGCTTTGCCCCCTCCCCAGGCCGACCTACAGCGGGTTGAGCAACCCCTGAAATTTGCCCAAGCCCTGTTACAAGACCTCCATCATGACGATGCGCTCCCAGAGGGGCGCAGTGTTGGGGATGTTTATGCCCTAGACCATCGACAGTGGGCTACGCTGCATGTCAGCTATGGCATCACCCTGTCCTAGGAGCCTCCCTCTCCAAAGGGTCGGGGCTTTTTTCGGATTGGCACTCCGCTAGGATAGGTGAGGATAGCAGGAGGCGAGATGTACATACTGATTGGCGGCATGGGGCGCATGGGTACAGAATTGGCCAAAACTTTGTTGGCCATGGGGCACACCATTGCGGTGGTTGATAGCAACCCCCTTGTCTGTCAGCAGGTGCGCGAAAAGATTGGGGTGATGGCCTTTGAAGGCAGCGCTGTAAATACGACGGTGCTGCTAGAGGCCGGGATTCGCAAGGCTGGAGTGGTGATTGCCACGCTTCAGGAGGATGCCCTGAACCTGGCCCTGGTAACGCTGTGCAAACACTATGGCGTGCCGCAAATCATTGTGCGAATGAGTGATCGCGACTTTGCGGAGCCCTATCACTTGGCGGGCGCAACCCACATCATGAGCACGGTAGACCTAGCCATTAACCGTATGGTCAACGCCATTGAGTATCCCCAGGTGGATGCCATGATGCATTTTGAACAGGGGCAAATTGAAGTGCTGAAGCTGTCTATTCCCCAAACCTGCTCGATTGTGGGCCGCAGCGTGGCTGAAATTGCCCAGGATCCTCGCTTCCCGGCGGGGACGCTCATCATTGGCTACCAAGCCCATCCCCACGAAGCCCTTAGCATTCCCAACGGCAGTTCTATCCTAGAAAGTGGCTCTACCATCCTTGCCGTCACTAAGCCCGAACTGGTGCGACAGTTGATCGACTTCATGGGGCTTTGCTCTGCCCCCGATCCGCCGTCTTTGGTATCTACCCTGCACCGCCCATAGCTGGGTCATCGTGGCCCCTCATGGCCCCCCAGGCTGCACCTTTGCCCCCCACTCCGGTAACAGAACCCCTCTCCCCCATGGCACAAATCTGGCAAAAGATTCTTCACTCTAAGCGTTTGTTGTGGTTTTGTTTGGGCCTAGTGGGGCTGGGGTTAATCGTTCCCTTGGCGGCCCTGGTGCCTTGGCCAACGCTCTTGGGGACAGCCGAGCCCCCGTCCGATAGCCCAGCGGCTACTGGCCCTAAGCAGGCCGTTGTCACCGAGGTGATCACCAGCCTAGATCGGGCAGAGTTGATCGCCACCTCGGCCACCCAGGGCAACCCCAATGCGGCCATTGTGCTGTTTAAGTTTTCTGATTTTCAGTGCCTTTACTGTGCTGTTTCTGCCGCCCAGATGAAGGATTTTATCCGTCGCCACAACGGGGATATGCTTTACGTCTACAAGCATTTTCCCTTGGATAATATCCATCCTGAGGCCACCCCCGCCGCCAAAGCCGCTTGGGCCGCAGGCCAGCAGGGGCAGTTTTGGCTCTACCACGATGGTCTCTTTGCCAATCAGGAACGGCTGGGGGAGGATCTTTACCTGGAGCTTGCCAGCGCCATCGGGTTGAATTTGGAGCAGTTCAACCGAGATCGCCACGGCCCCGAAGCAGAGGCCACCCTCCAGCGGGATCGGGCCTTGGCCCAGCGCCTCGAACTCCAAAGCGCCCCCACCTTTCTGATGAACGACCTGCTAATTCCGGGGGCCATTACGCCGGAACTGCTGGAAATCTTGTTCCAGGACATCAATGGGCGCATCCGAGCCAACACCCAACCCTCCGAGCCTGTGAACCAACCCAGCACCGACTAGGAAGCCCAACGGTCTAGGGCTCGCTTGCCACCCCACCGGGCCACAATTTCGTCATCATAGTTATCGGCGATGCGGATGACGGTGGTGACGGAATGGTTGAGGGCATTGCGTTCGCAGCCTTCGCCTAGGAGGCTGTGTTCAAACACAATGTCGTTTTCGGCATCGTAGGCAAAGCGGCCAAAGTAGATGTTGTTGTTTTCTCGTAGCAGGTAGTAACTCAGCTCTGGGGTGAGGTGAATGTCTGTCACCACGTAGGAGCGAGTGGTGATGAGGGTTTCGTCTTCGTGCCACGGAACAACCCGCGTGGAGGCCACCGCTGAGCCTAGATTGACGATAAACAGGGGCTCATCCTCAAACACCACCAGAGACTCCCCAAATAAATCATGCATCCAGGGCAAAATCCGGTAGTAGACCTCCCGTTGGCCCGGTGTTTTGAACTCGATACTGCCCATGGTGTCTGTCTAGTGTCGATACGATTGCGAGATTGGCAATTACGAGATTGCCGCTGTGAGATGGCCGAGAAGGAGAACTGCGGCGCAGATTGAGGGTGACTGCCGCACTTTAGCCCAGCTGATCGCCCAAGGGAGAATCGAACGTCGCCCAACGTCGCTTTTCTGACCTATTCTCGCATCCCTTGCTAAGGGATTCATCAGAATCGTCCAAAATTCCGGTGATCTCCCTGGGAGTTCTCACCCTGCTACGAGCAGCCCTTCGCTATGCTGAAGATTCGGGTTATCACACATCAGGCCCATGGCTTCTAGCGAACTGTCTTCTCCCTTGCCCAGCGAATGGTCTGCTGCCGAAGCGTCTTCCAGCGCACTGTCTCCTAGTGAGTCTCGTGAACTATCTCCTGGCGAACCGTCTCCCAGGAGCCCAGGATCGTCTGACGGGGCTGCACCGCCTAGTACGGCCATCGTTTTGGCGAGGGATATTCCAGGGTGGGACGATGGGATCTGGGACGATGTGGATGCGGCCCTTACCTGGATGGCCTCTGACCCAGACAGCCCTCCTGCTTCCCCGGTCTCGCCCCTGCCCAGCGCCGTCCGTCCTCTGCCACCGCCGCCCTCTCGGCCCCCCACCTGGGATGAGGTGGAACAGGAGTTGGGGCAACTGGTGGGAGAGGTTCAAACCCTGCAAGATGACGCCAACTATCGCCGTGCCCAGGGGGCGCTGCGGGATTTGGTGCAGCGGCTGAACCTAACCCCACGGGAGCGCACGGGCCTGGATGAGGCGATCCACAGCCTCAGCGGGTTGCTAGATAAGTTGGAGAACACCGTCGTTCATATTGCGGTGTTTGGTCTGGTGGGGCGGGGCAAGTCGTCGCTGCTAAATGCGTTGCTGGGTGCGGAGGTGTTTGCTACAGGCCCGATTCACGGCGTCACCCAAGTGGTGGAAGGAGCGCAGTGGTCGGTGGCCCAAGATTGGGGCGCGGGGGCTGAGGAGGGACCGGATTTACGGCGGGTGTCGCTGAAGAGCCTCGGCCAGTCGCGCATTGAGTTGATTGACACCCCCGGCCTGGATGAGGTGGCGGGGGAGGAACGGGCTACCCTGGCTCAGCGCGTTGCCGAACAGGTGGACTTGATTTTGTTTGTGATTGCGGGCGACCTGACGCGGGTGGAGTATGAAGCTCTCCACGCCCTGCGGCGGGCCAGCAAGCCAATTCTGCTGGTGTTCAACAAGATGGATCAGTACCCGGAGGCGGATTGCCAGCAAATCTACGACGTTCTCTGCGACCAACGGCTGAAGGATTTGATTTCGCCGGAGGAAATCGTGCGGGTGGCGGCGGCTCCCCTGGCGGTGCAGGCGGTGGAGCAGGGGGATGGCTCTGTCGTTTACGAAACCGTGCGGGGAACGCCCCAGGTAGACGACCTCAAACTCAAGATTTTGGACATCCTGCACCGCGAGGGTAAGGCTCTGGTGGCGCTAAACACGTTGATCTATGCCGACGCCATCAGTGCAGAAATTGTGGAACGCAAGCGGCAAATTTGTGACCGCATCGCCGACGACACGATCTGGAATGGGGTGATGATTACGGCTGTGGCTGTGGCCCTAAACCCCATCACCATGGCCGACCTAATCAGTGGAGCCCTGATTGACGTGTCGCTGATCCTCACCCTCTCCCGCATCTACGGTCTGCCCATGACCCAAACGGCAGCGATTCAGCTCCTCAAGCAAATTGCTGTCGGCCTTGGCGGCATTACCCTCAGTGAAGTGGCGGTGACGGTAGGTCTGAGTTCCCTGAAGGGATTACTGGGGGTGTCAGCCTTGGCGACGGGGGGCCTGTCCCTTGCGCCCTACATTCCTGTGGCCCTCACCCAAGCGGCGGTGGCTGGACTCTCTACCTACGGCCTAGGCCAAGTCGCCAAAACCTACCTCACCAACGGAGCTGCCTGGGGGCCAGAGGGGCCAAAGGCTGTGGTACGCCAAATTTTAGACAGCCTAGATGAAGCCTCGATTTTGAGCCGCATCAAAACTGAGTTGCGGGCCAAGTTGCAGGGCTAGACTTGGGTGGAAAAAGGGGGTGAGGGAACTCAATCCCATTGAGCCAGGTCATGGAGCTGTTTCATGGAGCCAGGTCATCGATCTGATGGATGACGGCCTCGGCCCAACCCGTAGGGGCTGGAGACGGAGCTACGGGCCAACCCCGCTCCGCCAGTTGAGGATGGGGACCCGACACGCCGGGTAGAATGATCGGCTGATCGACCACCTCTAGCATAGGGATGTCGTTGGGGCTGTTACCCAGGCCCAGGGTGGTGAGGGGAGTATCGGGGTAGGCGCTTCGGTAGAGGGCTACGAGTTGGCGCACCGCTTCTCCTTTACCCGCTGCGCCGCCAATCAGATGGGAGAAGCGATCTCCTAACACCACCCGAAACCCCATTTCCTCTGCCGCCCCTTGGAGATCGGCCTCTGTCACGTTTTTGGGCGTCATAAACGGTTCGCTAAAGTCTCTGGCCTTGGCCCGTTTGGCGGCTGCGGTCGATAGCCCCGTGAGCTGTTCCACTTGCTCCACGCTCCAATCTCCAAAACCCTTGAGCGGACGACCCAAGATTTGGGCCATGGCCTTCAATCCGGCCCGCGCCGTGACATAGTTGCACCCCAGGGTCACAACGCGGTAGTTGCCCTCGTCCTCCCCCGCTGGGCAAGGAAAGGGAATTCCGGTTTGGGGGACGTAAATCGCGCTGCCGTTTTCCACCACAAAGGGATCTCGCAACCCCAGGGCCTGCCGCAGGTGGTCTACTTCGGCACGGGTTTTACTGGTGACGGGGATGACCGGAATAGACCGCTGAGCCAGGGCCGTCAGAACAGGCTGTACGGCCTGACAGTCGTAGGTTTCTGCGTTGAGGAGGGTACCGTCGAGGTCGGTAAAAATTAGATAAGGCATGACTTCGGCCCGGTGGATACCCGTTTATTGTCTGGTAATTTTGGCCTTTAATAAATTTTGACCTTTAATAAAAGATAGGCTCAGTAGATCGCAAACTCCCTTGAATAGCTTGAGATTGCCCCTCACCCTCATTCTCTCTCATCCCTCCACCTGCCTCGCCCATGACCTCCGTTGCCTCCGCCCCAATCCATACTAACCGCGCCCCCGCGCCCCTCACCCTCGCTGTGGTGGGAGATGTCCACGATCAGTGGAGCGAGGCTGATGCGCTGGCTCTGCATCGGTTGGGGGTGGATTTAGTGCTGTTTGTAGGTGATTTTGGCAATGAGGCCGTTGCGTTGGTGCGCCAGGTGGCGGCCCTAGATTTGCCCAAAGCCGTAATTTTAGGTAATCACGATGCCTGGTACAGCGCTACGCCTTGGGGTCAAAAGAAGTGCCCTTACAACCGCCAACAGGAGGATTGGGTCGCCCAGCAGTTGCAGGATTTGGGCCACTGCCATGTAGGCTATGGCCATCTAGACTTACCCCAGTTGGGCCTATCGGTAGTGGGTGGACGTCCGTTTAGCTGGGGGGGCTCCACTTGGACAAATGCCCCCTTCTACGCCGAACGCTATGGGGTCAATAGCTGGGAAGCGTCCATCGAGCGTCTGTGCGATGCCGTGAATGCAACCGCCTATGACAACCTCATTTTCATTGGCCACAGTGGCCCACAGGGATTGGGCGCAGCGCCCGAAGATCCCTGTGGGCGAGATTGGAACCCCATCGGCAGTGACTATGGTGATCCTGACCTAGCGGCGGCCATTGCCTACGCTAAGCAGAGCGGTAAAACCGTTCCGTTGGTGGCCTTTGGGCACATGCACCACACCCTACGCCATCGCAAAGATCGCCTGCGCCGCCAAATTCACAGCGCTGGGGCAACGGTTTACCTCAATGCCGCTAGGGTGCCCCGTTGGCGACAGCAGAATGGTGTCACCCAACGCCACTTTTCCCTAGTCACGCTGCAAGCCAACCAGGTCACTCGTGCTCGCCAGGTTTGGGTCGATGATCAACTCGGCATCGTTGACGACAACGACCTGATGGAGCCTTCCCTCCTCCACCAGGCGCTAACCGGAACATCCCCCGTCCGTTGAAACGATCTCTAGCGGTATACTCAGTCCATCGCAATCCCGTAGCCGCCCATGCAGTATTTGGCGAAGGTGCAAAGAAAAACATTAGTTGGCGGGGCTGAACTCGCGCTGCTGGCGGTGCGTACCTCCGAATCCACCTGGGAACGCCTCCCTGCCGAGCGCACCGTGGAAACCTCTCGCTTGCTAGCGTTCCAAGAAGGCCATCTGGTGCTGGTAGATGTGGAAGGGCCAGACCAAGTTAGCGCCATTGAAGACGCAACCGCCTGGGTGCTCAATCTAGTCGAAGACTACCTCAGCTATGGCGTCACCCCTACCGCCCTAGAGCAGGAGATTGAACGGGCCGAACAATGGCGGCAGTCCCTCACCCTAAAAAGCCAAGAGGTAGATCGTCGCGCCCTAGAGACAGCTGCCCGCCGGGACGAAATCCAAGAACTAGAGCGCAGCCTAAAACAAGAACGCGCAGAACTCGAACAACAATGGGAAGCGCTCAAACAACAGCAATCCGCTGCGCCAGCCAGCACTCCAATCTTATCCACAGAAAATAATATGAAAAACCATTAAGAATAGAGGCCATCAGCCTTCTTATTCGATAGTGGCCGTTTCCATGCGCCCCAGAGTCCTGAAATACTCCCAAGAATCGCCCGCAAGTCTTATATCTGGACTTGATAGTACTAAAAATAGTCCAATCTAGACATCCTTGATTCCTTTATTGAGACAGAATCATCAGCACCGCCATGAATGTCATAGGCGCTGGATGAGAGCAGGGAACCACGCCCCCGATAAATCCAGTAGACCTACGCTCTGGCAATCCAGGAAGCAGATTGCTCAAGATGACAGCAATTGACCTATCGCAAACTCAGGTGATAAGCAAGTAGGTTGTCTTGCAAAAAGTCTTAAACACCTCATTTTAAGTCTATTGAATAGACTGCTAATTCTTATTAAGGGACTTTTCTGATCTCGATCTTGCGGTCACAGCCTAGGCGCAAAGAATTGAGCAATGGGTTGACAATAATCTCGCAAATAGACTTAATCATCTTTTTAATAGACTTATTTAGATAATTATGAGTCTTTTTACGAGATATGGTAGCAAATTCGATTTGAACTTGGCTTTATGGGCTCAGTGCGCAGGGCACCTTCTGTACGTGCTGTGCAATGCCTGACTCCATAGCTTCTCGGATGAGGGTGCTTGCGTGTGCATTATTGGCTTGAGGCGCATCACCATCGAAGGCATCTCGCATCAGGTCTTTTAAGTCTCGAAGCTAGACTTTTTATTAGACTGCTTATTCTTGTCTTAAGACTAGTGTCAAATTCTGCTTGGCTACCCTTGATTCGTTTGGGGGTGCCTTGCGTCTCGCCGAGGCGATCAGGGTTTTGATGGGTGGGGCTATCGCCGCGAATGTACCCTGCCGCTTCGCCCTTTGGAGGTCGGGGTGATGAAATTTGGGCTTGGTTTAGCAAGGCAACGTAGTTGAGGTTGGGCGGCTGGCGCGGATTTTTAGGGCAGTTCCAGTGACACCCTTGCTTCGCGGAGGTCCTTGTTGGACATCGCTGGACAGGAAGGTTGCTGGAAGAGTTTGTAGCAGAGCAGAACCCTAGACACCCGTGGATAAAGAGGTTTTTTGAGTAGTTGCCTACACCGCAAACAATCAAAATCCTCAAGCTTCTGTTTTGCAATAGTTTCAGATTCTCTGCCTTATGTCTGGACTGAAATTGGACTAATTTTTCGCTCTCGTTTGGCCTGTTTTATGGCCTAGGATCGGCTTGAGGGTGAGGGTGCTTCAGAAAAGACCTAGGCTAGGGGTGAGGCTTTAAGGGGCATTGTGGCGGGGCAAAGAACCCATCTGTTACGTGCTGAGGTTGGAAAAGCGACTCTCTCCATGGGGCAGTCTTTCGCTAATCAGGGCGCGGATGCCCCTTCATTGTAGGCTGGATCCGCTAGGTCATAATCGCCCCGCCCATAAATTTGTCGTAGCGACGTTGTAGTTCCTTCGCTAACCGAGGCCAGCGGGAGAGAGTAGGGTCTTCGTTCAGTAGAGATTCCGCAGCTTCGCGGGCCAACATGAGAACGTCCTGGTCTTCGATCAAACTCGCTAACGCCAAATCAGGTAGGCCAGATTGTCGGGTACCCAACACTTCCCCCGGCCCTCGAAAGCGCAGATCCATTTCCGCAATAAAGAAGCCGTCCTGGGATTGTTCCAGCACTCGCAACCGTTGCAGGGCATTTTCGCTGCGGCTACTGCTGAGCAACAAACAGAAGGATTGCGCCGCCCCACGACCCACCCGCCCCCGGAGCTGATGCAGTTGCGACAGTCCAAAGCGTTCGGCGTGTTCGATCAGCATCACCGAGGCGTTGGGTACGTCTACGCCCACCTCGACCACGGTGGTGGACACCAGGATATGGGTTTCCTGGTTGCGGAAGGCGGTGATGGCCGCGTCCTTTTCAGCGGAGGACATTTTGCCGTGGAGCAGACCAACCTTAAATTCAGGGAAAATCACCTCGGCGAGGCGCTGGTGCTCGTCCACGGCGGATTTGAGGTCGAGCTTTTCCGACTCCTCCACCAGGGGCAACACCACATAGACCTGGCGACCCTGGGCAATTTCCCGCCGCATTAGGTCGTAGGCGTGGGTGCGGTCTTGGTTGGTGAGCAGGGTGGTTTGGATGGCCTTGCGTCCGGGGGGCAGTTCGTCGATCTGGCTCACGTCCAAATCCCCATGCAATGTTAGCGACAGGGTGCGGGGGATGGGGGTGGCGGTGAGGGTGAGGACGTGGGGATTCGCGCCTTTCTGCATTAGTCGCGCCCGTTGCTGGACGCCAAAGCGGTGCTGTTCGTCGATGCTGACCAGGCCCAGGGCACAGAACTGCACCGGGTCTTCAATCAGCGCATGGGTGCCGACCAGGACTTTCAGTTCCCCCGTGGCCAGTTCCCCCAGAATTTTGCGGCGTTTGGCGGCGCGAGTCGATCCGGTCAGCAGTTCCACGGTCAGGTGCAGCTGATTGAACCAGTCCACCAGTTTGCGATAGTGCTGCTCGGCGAGGACTTCCGTGGGGGCCATCAACGCCGCCTGATAGCCGGACTGGATCGCCGCCAAAATCGCCACCACCGCCACCACGGTTTTGCCTGACCCCACATCCCCCTGCACCAGGCGGTTCATCGGGATGGGCTGTTGCAGGTCAGACAAAATATCGTTCACGACCCGCCGCTGGGCCTCGGTTAACTTAAAGGGCAGGATGCCATAGAAGCGGTCAATCAACTCTCCGGTGGGGGCTAGGGTGATGGCGGTTTGCTGCTGGCGCTGCTGCTGCCGACGACGCAAGAGGCCCAGTTGCAGATAGAAAAACTCATCGAACACCAGGCGGCGGCGGGCCTGGGTCAGGTTTTCCTCGTCATCAGGAAAGTGAATCTGGGCAACGGCGGTTTCCAACGCCACCAACCCCTGGCGCTGCCGCACATCCACGGGGAGAGGATCCTTCACCAACGGCACCGCTGGCAACGAGGCCACCACCACCCGTCGCACCAGGTCAGCCGTCACCCCCTCCGTCAGCGAATACACGGGCACCAGCCGCCCAATGGTGAGGGATTCGATGCGATCACTGAGGCTGTCCAACACCTCCAGGTGCGGATCCTCCAGGGTCACGTTATATTTGCCCTCCTTCACCAAGCCCGACGCCGCCACCACCGCCCCCTGGGGATACTGGCGCTTTTGCTGCTGCTGCCAAGATGGCGTGGCGTAGCGGTTGCCGGGGTAAAAGCGATTTAGCTTGAGGGTGCCGCTGCCGTCCGATAGTTGCAGCTCAAAAATGGTCAGCTTCTTGTTGCGCGGACTGGTAAAACAGTTGACCCGCTTCACCGTGCCCACAATCGTCACCGTCTCCCCCGGCACCAGGTCGCGAATCTTCACCTGCTGGGCATAGTTGATGTGGTCGCGGGGATAGTAGTAGAGCACATCCTGCACGGTGAACAGGCCCAGCTTGGCCAGTCGCTCACTATTCTTGGGGCCAATCCCCTTCAGGTAGGTGAGCGGTTGATCCAACCCAAAGCCAAAGCTATTTGGACTGGTTCCCGCCACCTGCGCCGTCTTAGGGCTACGCTTTGCCGCCGAAGTCGCCACCGTTGCAGATGCCGATGCCGCCGACCTTCCCCCCGTCCCCGCATCCCCCCTGTCCCCTGCGTCCTCCGAACCGTCTCCCCGCCCCCGCTGGGCCTGGGTTTTGCCAAACTGCTCCAGCATCCGCTGGGTGCCGTAGAGAAACCGCCGCGTTTCCGCCACCAAATGCTGCCGTTGGGCAAAGCCCAAATCGCTATAGTCACTATACTTTTGGGCCAAACTCTGCCAAGACCGCTGCTGATCCGGCGGCAACACTCCCGGCGGCTGTTGCAAACTGTCTCGCAAAAACTCGCTGAAGGTCTGCTGTTTGCCCACCAGGTCGTTAAACCCGCTCTCAGCCTCCACCGACAGCGCCCGTTGCAGACGCAGCCAGTCGGGTGAATTTGGTTGCGGATCGGACACCATAGGGCAGGAACAAAAATCGCCAGCGCCTCTAGTATGCCAAGAGACCGGGGCACTAGGTTCTCTAGGGGGCGGGTTATTCTATAGATATAGACACAGAATATAGGTTGATTGAACCCCTGTTACCTCCAGCAAAGCCCGGTGGTCGGCCTCGAACGGTCGGCCTCTGGGCGGTGCTGAACGCTATCTTTTACCTAGTCAAGCAAGGGTGCGGTTGGCAAGACCTACCGAGCGACTTCCCGGTCTGGCAAACCGTCTACACGGACTATCGAGCGTGGGTGAACGACGGCACCTGGGACGCGATCCACAACCGATTACGGGCCTGGGTTCAGGTCTCGGCAGGACGACCGGATCATCCTGCTATTCAGCAGCGCCGCTTGTCCTTGATGCAGCCGAGGCTGATGTAAACAACGTCCTCCCAGATTTTGCCTCAACGGGCTGATCTGAGAGGACGATGGGCTATAAAAACCCCCTAGGTCTGCCTTTTGAGGCATCGACTAGGGGACTTTCCATGCGGATCTACTCCGGCTTTTGTTCCGGCATCATGCACTTGTCGGAGTCGCAGCCAGCGGGGCCAGCTTCGATCAGGTCTCCGGCATCGTACAGCGCTAGGGCTGAGTGGAAATCCGCCGTGCCGCGACGGGCTTCTACCTTCTGACTTTCAGCGTCGTAGGTGGCCTTGTCAATCGGCTCGAAGGGCAACCGGGGGAAGGTTTGCAGGTCGTCGAACCGCGCCAGCAGCGCCGCCGAGATGTAGCCCTCGTCGTTTTGGATGGCTTGGTAAATCCGTTCGCCCAGGGCTTCCAGTTCCGGCTCTCGAAACTCGATGGTGGCCGAGGTGTTGTGGGTGGTGTAGTACTTTTGCACCTGCATGTAGAAGTCGAACTGGGCCGCCGCCGTGAATTTTTCGATGGCGATTTCGTCGGCACCGGGCAGGTTGGCCCAGGGCACTTCTACAGGAATTTCCACCAGCCACTCGGTACAGCGCGGGTCGAAGGGATCATTCAACAGGTTGCCGTTCTCGTCCTTGTCGGACTGGGAGGGCACCACGGAATAGCCGTAGTCGATGCAGGCCATGGCCACGGGGTCGTTCTTGCGGAAGGTAATCCGCCGCAAAAAGCGCTGGGCCTTGGGCGGGTGCCAGCCAGGAGATGCCCCCGTCAGCAGGGATTTCGTCCCCGCAGGCTGCACCGTGGTACAGCGGTTGGGCCGCTTCAACCCGTGACGGTCGCAGTACTCCCACACCACCCGATGGACGATCTCCTTCCAGCGGGTCAGGTAGTCCTGTTCTTTCTGTTTAAACTCCAGCCCCTGCATGGTGTCAGGACGGCCCGCCTCCCACCAGCGCAGCCAGTCTACGCCGAACGCCTGCACAAAGAAGTCGAACAATCCGGTGAAGGACACTCCCACAATCGGATCTTCCAGGCGCGACTGCTGATAGCGGGGCTCGTTAAATTGGTGGTTCAACAGCACCGCCACCGACAGCGCCGCCGCCGTGAAGGCATCCTCTTGATCCTGAAGGTTGCCAGGATCAAGCTGATTCAAATGTACCTCCGCCAAATTGCAATGAAAATCAGCTCCGATGATCTCCAGTTTTTTCTGCTGTTGTTATTGTGACGGCAGAAAAAATGTTGTTACCCTAGAGGCTCTTTATCCCCTAGTTCTACAGATTCATTTCCCTGTAGTTCCGAGTACCTTTTCTACTAAAGAACGGAAGTAGGCCAAGATGTCTTTTCGACTAGCCTGATAGCCAAGGAGCGCTTTACTTAAGGTTCGTTCGTCCTGGATGTTGTATCGCCGAAACACTTCATCGTAAAACGGTTGAAGTATAGGCCGAATCGCGTTGAGCTTGCAGTTTAGAATCGCCTCAGAATTGGCTGTCGCAAACGCTAGGGCTAATTCTTGAATGGATGTAATCACCGCTGGTGTGATTTTTCCTCGGACAGCACTAACTGAACACTTTCGCGAGCAATAAGGAACCGTCTTCTAGCCGAAAATCAGGCTTGTAAGAACCGCCGTTGGAGAGCTGAAAGGTTTTTACTTCATACTCCCAGGCGATGCCTACATGGTCGAGATACCGAGCATAGATATATTCCAAGGTGGACTTGAGATAATACCCGTTGTAATGCCCACAATAGGTTCTTCCGTTCATGACGTAGCCCGACACTCGTGGAGGAATTATAGTCTTTATAGTACGCCAGATCTAAATGGCTAACTATAAAGTTTCATCCTCTACTCTGTACGGTGCCAGCGGGCGTTACCCCAACTGGTTACCACGGGATTAGCATCGCAGCCTTCCCCGTTTTTGCCGGGTTTTTAACGTGAGGCAAAATCATCTACCACACGGATTGAGGCCATAACAGCCCAATCGATGATCGAGCTCTAGCTCGATGCTTGCTGTATCAATTGCCATGAATTCTCTCCAAATCGGTTTCTCCACATCAGACGCAATCTGCGACCCTAACCTTCGCTAGCACCTCGATGCTCAAGCAAAAGCTGCTTGAGATAGGCCCTAGCTTTTTCTTCAGACTCACCATAGAGCTGAATGAACACCTCCTTCTTTTCGGCAGTATTGAGCAAATCTGCATTCGACCGGGCAATGGCCTCTCCAGCCCACTGAATTGCGCCCTCGCCGGAATAGAACTGCTTCCGCACCGAGTCTACACAATCTTGCAGGCTGGGCTTTTCGTGGAAGACGCGGGTGTGGTTGGCCATCCGCAGCACGTCCCGTTCGGGGTCGATGCGCCAGTTGCCCTCGGCATCTTGTTGCCAGAGGTTGTCCTTGGCCCCAGCCGCTAGGTCGTCATTGCTGTCGAATTGCCTCATTCCCGCTGATCTTCGGATATTACCTGCTACCACACAGGCGGCGGCTTCGTCGATTAGCAGGCAGCACTCGACGGAATTGAGCTGGCGACCGAGGGCTTTGTTGAGGATGTTAGCGCAGCGGTCGTACAGCAGCGAGAGGCGGATGGGGTTGGCCACACCGCCGAAGCCCTTGAGTTTTTCCCCGGCAGGGCGCACATCGCGCAGGTCGATGGTGACTTCCACGGTGTCGGTGAAGCGCTCATCGGTGGAGAGTTCCAGCAGGGTTTGGTAGGACTGCACCCAGCCCTGGCGGCTGTCGCCCACACGAATGTTGACCTGGTTGCCGTCGATGGAAACTTCGGTGATTTC
Source organism: Leptolyngbya sp. BL0902 (assembly GCF_016403105.1). Taxonomy (NCBI): domain Bacteria; kingdom Bacillati; phylum Cyanobacteriota; class Cyanophyceae; order Leptolyngbyales; family Leptolyngbyaceae; genus Leptolyngbya; species Leptolyngbya sp. BL0902. Next base: position 2,048,798 of record NZ_CP046155.1, on the reverse strand, counting down.
CCGGCGTTCTTCGGCGGGGGTTTCGCCAATGTCGCCGCCCATGGTGACGCTGATGCGGTTACGGATGGCGGGGATTTGGTTGATGTATTTGGGTTCCAAAATAGCCCCAGTGCCGCAGCCCATCATGGCCAAGTCCATCATCAGGCCAAAGGCGCGCCAGTCTACAACGTTGGTGCTGGTGCAGTTGTAGGCTCCAGAGAAGTTCTCAGGTTGCTTGCTCCAGGCGGTGCCGCCCACCCACAGCCAACGACCAGAGGGCAGGGCTTTCACCTGACGCTGCATCCGGTTGAGCAGTTCAACCTCGTCATCGGTGAGGTTGCCCAGTTCTTTGAGCCCTTCGAGGGTGCGGTCACAGACTTGATCCCAGGTTTCCCGTTGCCCCGGCACCACCTCGCCTCGACGGCTATAGGTACGGTAAAACACCGGGAATGCGGCAGGGGCGGCTTCGGGGAACGGCCCTTGCTGCCGAGTACGGGGAATTTCTTGAACCATGGGAGAGCCTTGCAGGAATAGAGTAAGCAGCTTTCCATGATACCCAATTCTCCTCGATTTAGTGTTGTCCTGCGATACAGAACCTTATATGACGCTAAATCTAGCCCCCGTCCGTAGCACTGCACAGCAGTATCTAGGGGTGCATTGCTTCGCGAATGGCACCCTACGGTTCGTCCCATTCGTTTTCGCTCCCAATACCTTAATCCCTAGCCCCTAATCCCCAATTCCTAGGCTCCTTGGGGAGTTTCTTGCCAGAGTTGGGTGGTTTGGCGCAGGCTGCGGTAGTCGCCGTTGCCGAGGATCAGGTGATCCAAAACGGGGGTGGCGAGGATTTGTGCGCCCTGAAGCAGTTGGCGGGTGAGGGAAAGGTCTTCGGGGCTGGGGTCGAGGTTGCCGCTGGGGTGGTTGTGGGCCACGATGCAGCGCACGGCTCCGTGGCGAATCACTTCTTTGAAGATTTCGCGGGGGTGAGCCAGGGTTTCGGTGGCGGTGCCGATAGTGATCACCTTGGTGCCCAGCAGGCGATGGCGGATATCCAGCAGTACCACGGCGAAGCGCTCCTGGGTTTGCCACATCAGGTCGTGGCTGAGGGCGGCGGCGGCGATGGCAGGATCATCTACCACGGTTTTTTCGGGGGGAATGGCCTGGAGGACGCGCTTACCGAGTTCGATGGCGGCGATGATGGTAGTCGCTTTGGCGGGGCCAACGCCCGGAATGCAGGTGAGGTCGTGGGCGGTCATGTCGCGCATGGCGGAGAGGGGATCCCGCTGGCTATGGCCCATTTCCTGCAAGATTAATTGCCCCAAACCCACCGCCGAAAGTTTGCCGGGGCCTTGCCCGGTTCCTAGTAAAATAGCCAGTAGTTCCGCTGTGGACAGACTCTTAGAGCCGTAGGACAACAATCGTTCGCGGGGGCGATCACTGGACGGCATATCCAACACTCGGACGTGGTAAGTCATAGCTGAAGTGCACCTTATAATCCCTAGGCGACGGGTATTTGACCCAGGATTAGTAAGCCCAAGTAGCGGCTTCGATGGAACCCCCTAGGCTAGGGTTACGCCAATTGGCTAAATTGTCCTGGGGAGGGTTTGACCTCGATGCTCGGTGGGATCTCTGGTTTTTAGGCCCCACGGCATCCTCCACCCGCCGACGTCAGCCTTCTACCCCCATCGCCTGTCTAAGTTCCCTGTCCAGTTCCCTTGCTGAGGACACCATGGTTTCGACCCATCCCACCGCCGATCTCGCTGCTATCCGTAAGCGGCTGAATGTTTTGAGTTGCCTAAAGACGCCTCCCGCACTGAGCGCAGCTGACCTCGATCAGATGCGCCAAGACTTGGCTACCTTCAACGATTTGTCCGACTACCAAACCCTTGGCATTTGTGCCGATACCCTCTCTGAGGCCAAGGAGGCGATGGAGTCATTTTTGGCGGCCCTAGGAGTGACGGTGACGCTGGATTTGCCAACGCGGGAAGGAGCCGTTTACCTCAAGTTCAACACCCTTAAAGGAGCCTGGTATCTGGATGACTACAGCGGCCCATCGCGGGGCGTACTGATTACCTTCCACAGTTCAGAACCCGAATATGCGGAACTTGTGGGCACCTACGGCCCCTTTCCCTTCACCCTATTTCGGCCCTAGTGGCCAATGCCGACGTACTGGAATCCGGCCTGCCCTAGGGCTTCGCGGTCGAGGCAATTACGCCCATCAATGAGGATGGGGCTGTGCATGCGCTGGGCTAGGGCGGCGTAGTCTAGGTCTTGGAATTGGGCCCAGTCGGTGACGAGGACGAGGGCATCGCAGCCGTCGGCTAGGTGGAGAGCATCGTTTTCTACAATCACCCCGGTCAGGCCGTGGCGCAGGCCGCTTTGGGAGACGATGGGGTCGTAGGCTTTTACCTTGGCCCCTAGGCGGTTAAGCTGCTCAATGAGAATCAGCGACGGGGCATCGCGCATGTCGTCGGTGTCGGGTTTGAAGGTGAGCCCCAGCAGGCCGATGGTTTTGCCCTTGAGGATTTTCAACACCTGCTGAAGTTTTTCGAGAACGATCAGCCGTTGGCGCTGGTTGACGGCCACAGACGCCTTCAGCAGTTGAGCCTCATAGCCGTAGTCCTCGGCGGTGTGGATCAGGGCCGCGACGTCTTTGGGAAAACAGGAGCCGCCCCAGCCCAAGCCCGCCTGGAGGAACTTTTGGCCAATGCGAGAATCTAGCCCAATGCCCGCCGCCACCTGGGTCACGTCGGCCCCCACCCGGTCGCAGATATTGGCGACCTCATTAATAAAGCTGATTTTGGTGGCGAGGAAGGCGTTGGAGGCGTACTTCACCATCTCCGCCGAGCTGATATCCGTGACCAAGACAGGCACAGGGTCGCCACCGGGCACCTCGCGATACTGGCCCGACACGATGGGGGCATAGAGCTGCTGCATCATGTCCACAGCGCGGGGGCTGTTGCTGCCCAGCACAATCCGGTCGGGGTTGAAGGTGTCGTAGATGGCGGAGCCTTCCCGCAGAAATTCTGGGTTGCTGACCACATCAAAGTCGGCGGTGACGGTTGAGGCGCTGCATTCGGTGCTGCCTGCGGCCACGGGCACGGCCTGCCGTTCGGCCACCCCGTCTAGTACGATCATGCGCACCCAGTCTCCAGACCCGATGGGCACCGTGGATTTATTCACAATCACCTTATAGCTGCCGTTGAGGTGGGTACCAATGCCCTTGGCCACGGCTTCGACGTAGCGGGTGTCGCTTTCGCCGTTGGGCAGCGCCGGAGTTCCTACCGCAATGAACAGAATTTCGCCGTGATCTACCCCCTGCTTGAGCTCGGTGGAAAACTGGAGATGCCCCGCCGCCATGGAGGACTGCATCAGATCCGAAAGACCCGGCTCAAAAATGGGAGACTGCCCCGACTGCATCAGCTTCACTTTTTCTTCGTTCACGTCGATGCAGATCACATCATGGCCAACATGGGCTAAACACACCCCGGTAACAAGACCCACATAGCCCGTGCCAATGACGCATACACGCATGTTCAGAACTCCTCACTAAATCAACCAGCGGAAATATTGCAGACGGAAAATGGCAGCCGAAAAATTATCGCATCCCTAGGCCGAGGTCACGGACGGGGTGGCCGTGGCGTTCGTTTCCTCCATCCGCTGGCGAAAATCGGCAATGGTGCGAGTCAAGCCCTCTTGAAGGGGCACCGTGGGGCTCCAGTGGAGGAGGGTTTTGGCTTTGGTGATGTCGGGCTGGCGGCGCTGGGGATCGTCCTGGGGCAGGGGTTTGTAGACGAGTTCGGCGTCGGGGTTCACCATGGTTTGCACTGCTTGGGCTAGCTCTAGGATGGTGTACTCATCGGGATTGCCGAGGTTGACTGGGCCAACATAGTCGCTGTTCATCAGCCGAATTAAGCCATCGACGAGATCGGATACGTAGCAGAAACTACGGGTTTGGCTCCCGGTGCCGTAGACCGTCAGGGGAATACCCTGGAGGGCCTGCACTACAAAGTTGCTCACCACCCGGCCATCATTTTCTAGCATCCGGGGGCCGTAGGTGTTGAAGATTCTCGCCACCCGAATATCCACATTATTTTGACGATGGTAGTCAAAGGAGAGGGTTTCCGCGACGCGCTTGCCTTCGTCGTAGCAACTGCGAATGCCGATAGTGTTAACGTTGCCCCAGTAGTCTTCGGTTTGGGGGTGAACTAGGGGGTCGCCGTAGATTTCTGAGGTGGAGGCCAACAAAAACCGAGCCTTCACCCGCTTGGCCAACCCCAGCATATTCAAAGTGCCAATCACGTTGGTTTTGATGGTCTTCACCGGGTTGTACTGGTAGTGCACCGGGGAAGCCGGACAGGCGAGGTGATAAATCTGGTCAACCTCCAGGCGAATCGGCTCCGTCACATCGTGGCGAATGCAGTCAAAATAGGGATGATCCATCCATTTCAGGACGTTTTGTTTGCGGCCCGTATAGAAGTTATCGAGGCAAATGACCTCATGGCCTGCGGTCATCAGCCGATCAATCAGGTGGGAACCGATAAACCCGGCCCCTCCAGTGACTAAAATTCGCATAACGGGTTGCCTAGAAATCGGTGGAGGTGTGCCTCCAAGGTACCCCAGTTGGGAACCCGACTACCAGCCCCAGGTGCCCATACCGCCCTTAAACGGCCCCACAATATCTGATGTGATCCAGCCGCCATAGAAGTCTCCGGGCTGGGCCTGCACCTGCTCGTCGTCTACATAGCAGGCGTCCATTTTGCCGGGATACACCGCGATGTAGTGGGCAATGTCCCGGAAAGGCCCGGTGGGCTCTGGGTAGTACCAAGCGCCGTTTTCCACCTGACGATTGCCCACGGTGATGGTGTAGTAGGCCGCCATTCCCTTCCACTCGCAAAAGCTGGCCTTGGTGGTGGGCTGAAAGTAGGCCATCTGCACATCCTCCGGCGGGAGGTAGTACACCGGGGGATGGCTGGTTTCTAGCACGCGCTGGGGGCGGCAAGAGTCGGCGATGACCTCGCCGTTAAACACGACCCGAATACGACGGGGGGAGGCTTCTAGGCGGGGCGGACGGGGGTAGTCCCAAACAGATTCTTGACCGGGGCCAGGGGGGATGGGGGTGGGCATGGTGTCCTAGGATCAGGAAGATAAGGAGTATGGGGAAGCCCTACTGCCCCTGCCAGGTCTGAATTTCCTGCTGGGCTTGGTCGTAGGCGCTGGTGTTGGGGGGCACTCGCTCGGCGGCGGCAATGGCTCCGGCCACGTCTCCAGCGGCGGCGCGGGCGCGGGCAATCACTAGAATATCCTGGCTCCACTGGCTAATGCGCTCCTGGGCCACGGGGTATTCTGGGTAGTCTGCCGGGATTTGCTGCACCAAAACAATGGCATCCCTAAAGGATGTCGCCTGATCCGGCTGGAGCATCCCCTGGGCCTGTTGCAGCAGTTGGCGGTTGGTTTGGCGCTGCTGCCAGCGTTGGATGGACGCCTGGGCCTGGGCGTAGGTCTCGGCTTGGTCAGCGGGGACTAGGCTGGCGGCGGCGATGGCTCCATCAAAATTTCCAGCGGCAACGCGGCCCTCGGCTAGGTCTAGGATCACCTGGCTCCAGCGGGCGATGTCGGCCTGGGCACGGTCGTATTGAGGATCGCCCACAGGCACTTGACGGGCGCGTTCAATGGCGTCGTTAAACAGCGAGGCGGGCACGGGCTCCACCAAACGGCGGGCATCGTTGAGGATCACCTCCCCCGTTACCACAGCGCTGGCTTGGCCAGCTTCGGCCTGGGCTACTAGGGCATCAAAGTCCTCCGGTCGCTCCCCTTCAGGAATTTGATTGAGCCAGGTGAGCGCTTCCCCAAACTGGCGACCTGCTAGAGCTTGGCGGGCCAGCCCCAGCGCCGTTGGCCCGTCGATGGTGGTGCCCGGAAAGAGGGGGTTAGGCGTTGGCGGGGCCGTTTCTTCGGCGGGGGCTTCCCCAGGGGAAACGTCGGTGGTCTCACCCCCGTCGGGCAGCGGTGTTAAAGGCGCTTCGGTTCCTGGTAGATCTGGCGTAGGGGTACGGTTGCCCCAAAAGACCGCCTGATTCCGCAGTAATACCCCCAACAGCAGCACCCCTGCCCCCAGGATGGCCCACTGTGGCCAGCCCGGAGCTTGGGTCTTGGGTGGGGGGGCCGTTTCCTCAGTCTGGGTTGCTGGGGTTGCCGTAGGTGCGCCACCGTCCGCCGCTGTTACCAGAGGCTCCTCGGCAGCAGCTAAGCTCGCGGGTAGTGAGGGCGGCACCAGGGCCGAGGGCGGCACAGAAGGGCCATCCACCAGGGGGACGCCATCGCCGAGGATGGGGGGCGCAAGGCTGGGGCCTCCGGCAATGGTGCCCGCCGCCGCTGGAGGCACCAGCATCAAAAACCGCTGGGCGGCTGGAATCACCGCTACAGGGTGCTGCTCCGGTCGCCAGTGGTGGCGGCAGAGTTCGGGCACGCGGGTAGCCAAATAGTCGGCCAGTTGGGTGAGGGTGAGGCACCCGTGGAACCGCAGCCCTTCGAGCATGGCTTCGGTAAATAGCCCGTGACGAACAGCCAGGGTTTCTTGGGAAAATTCTTGGGGCTGGCAGGACAGCAGCAGCGGAATTTCCAAGTCCTGAGCCAGTTCTAGGGTTTGCTGCCCCAAACGCGAGGGGGCAATGGCCGACTGGGGACGGTTCATATCCAACATCACCAACACCTGAGAGGCGGCTCCCTCCGTCAGGGTTTTGAATACATCCGCGATCAAAATCCCGGTCTGCACAATGCGGCTGGGGTCGGCATCAATGGGCAGCAGATAATCTTGCCCTTCCCAACTCACCCCATAGCCGCTGAAGAAAAACAAAAGGGTATCGTTGGCCCCGGCCTTGGCCACCGTCTGGCTCAGCCGTTGCAGCAGCACATCGCGGCTGGGAAACGCCGCCCCCTGATACACCATGGGCGAGACATCCGTGAGCAGGGCACAGGCATCGGGAGCCAGCCCCGCCTCCTGCACCAGGAAATCCTTCAGCTCAATGGCGTCAAACTGCGCGTACATCAGCGGCTGAAGCTGTTGGTATTGGTTGATGCCGACAACTATCGGCCAGTGGCTAGCCATGCCTGGGGGGAGTCTCCGTGAAATTTACCTGCCATAGTAGCGCCTACCTCCGAGAGAGGAGCAGGAAACCCCACGTTATTTTATGGTCTGGATTTTTTCGTCTGACCTGGGCGCAGTTGGCTGAAGCGTTTCCCGCTCGGCTCGATACAATGGAACTTAGCCCAGGCCAGCGCGTCTTGGGGCAGAGCATCCCCTTGGGGTTGCTTTATCCTGCTTGTCCTGCCAGGGAATCCCACAACTGTTTCGGAGGAAGGTGTCATGGCTCGCTATCGTATTCCACGTCGGCGCGCTACATCCACGGGGCCGTGGCGGCGAGGATTCCTACAGCTAGCCCTAGCCCTGACCTTGAGTATGGGGCTGGCGGGTGTGCCGTTGGCGGTGGCTCCCCCCGTTGCCGAAGCCTACACCTCCCGGCTCAACCTGTTCCTAGTGCGGGAAGAAAACGAAAGCTTTGAAACCTTCCTGCGTCGATCAGAAATCATCGCCCGCGCCGGAGTGCAGCGCAGCTTTGACAGCGACGTGCTGATGACCGATGTGGTTGTCACTATCATCGGCGAAAGCCAGGGGCTCTCCATGCCCGTGCTTGCTGTGGCCGTTAGCCGCCGCGATTGGCAGCGCCAACCCGATGTGCTGTCTTGGGTGCAGTATTACCCCGCCGCCCGCGCCCTACTCCTGCCCTAAGAGCGGCTCGCACCTCTCCGCCAGCCCCCATAGCCCGATAGGGGAAGCCTGTTAAGCTGAACGTAGCCGTTTATCCTGCTGTGGCACCATGACCATGACAGTCTGGCCGGGGCGTCCCCATCCCCTCGGCGCAACCTGGGACGGGCAAGGCACCAACTTTGCCCTGTTCTCCGAGAATGCCACCGCCGTTGACCTGTGTTTGTTTGATGCAGCGGGACAGGAAACCCGCCTTCCCCTAACGGAGGTGGAAAACTACGTTTGGCATGGCTATGTGCCCGGAATACAGCCCGGACAGCGCTACGGCTATCGCGTCCACGGCCCCTACAATCCTGAAATGGGGCATCGCTTCAATGCCCATAAATTGTTGATCGACCCCTACGCCCGTGCCCTGGATGGCGATGTGCAGATGCATCCCGCCACCTTTGGCTACAACATGGCGGAAATTGCCGAAGACGATACCGATCTCTCCTTTTCGGCAACGGATAGCGCCGCCTATATGCCGAAGGGCATTGTGATTGACCCTAGCTTCGATTGGGGCGATGATCGTCATCCCGATACCCCTTGGCACCGCACCGTCATCTACGAAGCCCACGTGAAGGGCATTACCCAACGCCACCCAGACCTGCCGGAGGAACTGCGCGGCACCTATGCGGGATTAGCCCATCCGGTGATGATCGACTACCTCCAAAGCCTGGGCATCACCGCCATCGAGTTGCTTCCGGTGCATCATTTCCACGCCTTTCCGGGGCACCTGGCCGGAACCGGACTGCGGAACTACTGGGGCTACGATTCCCTCAATTACTTTGCCCCCTACACGGGCTATAGCGCCACCGGAACGGCAGGCCAGCAGGTGAACGAGTTTAAGCGCATGGTGAAGGCGCTGCACCGAGCGGGCATCGAGGTCATCCTCGACGTGGTCTACAACCACACGGGGGAGGGCAGCCACCTGGGGCCAACCCTGACCCTGCGCGGCATCGACAACGCCGCCTACTATCGCCTGGTAGAGGATGCGCCTCGGTACTATATGGACTTCACGGGCTGCGGCAACTCCCTCAACGTGCGCCATCCCCAGGTCCTCAAGCTGATTATGGATAGCCTGCGCTACTGGGTGCAGGAGATGCACGTCGATGGCTTCCGGTTTGACCTGGCCTCGGCCCTGGCACGGGAACTCTACGAAGTGGACAGCCTCGCCGCCTTTTTCGACATCATCCACCAAGACCCCGTCCTCTCGACCACCAAGCTGATTGCCGAACCCTGGGACATTGGCGAGGGCGGCTATCAGGTGGGCAACTTTCCGCTGTTGTGGTCGGAATGGAACGGCAAATACCGCGATTCTCTGCGAGACTTTTGGCGCGATCACGACTGTCGTTTGGGGGAATTTGCCTTTCGGATTACGGGCAGTTCCGACCTCTACCAGGCCAACGGCAAGCGGCCCCACGCCAGCATCAACTTCATCACCTGCCACGACGGCTTTACCCTGCGCGATCTGGTCAGCTACAACGAGAAGCACAACGAAGCCAACCAAGAGGATAACCGCGACGGCGAAAGCTACAACCGCTCCTGGAACTGCGGCGAAGAGGGCGATAGCGATGATCCCGACATCCTGGAACTGCGCCAACGGCAACAGCGTAATTTTCTGACGACACTCCTCCTCTCCCAGGGCGTGCCCATGCTGCTGGGGGGCGACGAACTGGGCCGCAGCCAGGGCGGCAACAACAATTCCTACTGCCAAGACAGCGAGATTTCCTGGTTCAACTGGCACCTCACGCCGGAAAATCAGCAGCTTCTAGACTTCACCCGCCGCCTGATCCAGCTTCGCCGCCAGCACCCCAACCTGTCCCGCCGCCACTGGTTCCAGGGCCGTGAAATCCACGGTTCCGGCATCCACGACATCGGCTGGTATAACCCCAGCGGCCAAGAAATCACCGAAGACCAATGGAATGAGGGTGAGGCCAAGGCCATCTGCGTCTTCTTCAACGGAGCCGAACTGATGGCCCCCAACCGTCAAGGGGAACGGGTCGTAGACGACAGCTTTTTGCTGATATTCAACGCCCAATCCAAAGCCCAGGAATTCCACATCCCAATTACCCTCCAGCAAAAGGCCTGGACGCTGGTACTCGACACCCAAAAGGACACAGGCTTTGTGGAGGATGCCCACAGCTACATCCCCGACGAAGTCATTACCCTGGCGGATTTTTCCGTCGTCGTCCTGCGCTGCCAGCAGTGTTTCCAGTAGCCTGTGATGCTCCCGTGAGCGTAGTTTTTTCGGTGAAAAGGATTCTCAGCGATGCTGACCTACGAGCGCATCTATGCCATCGTCCGGCAAATTCCCCCCGGACAAGTCGCCACCTATGGCCAGGTAGCCGAACTGGCGGGACTCTTTGGCAAGCCGCGCCTGGTGGGCTATGCCCTTTACCGAGTGGACATGGACAAGGATGATGTGCCCTGGCAACGGGTGATCAACGCTAAGGGGGAAGTCTCCGAATCGCCCTTTCGTAACGGCACCGATGACCTTCAGCGGGTGATCCTAGAGGATGAGGGCATTGAGTTTGATGCTAAGGGTCGCATTGACCTCCAGCGCTACCGCTGGCAACCCTCACAAGATCTCATAGCAACCGCCCTGCGCCCGGTGGTAGAAGCGGAAATCACAGACGAATAGGACTAAGCTTTTGGAGAACCTTCATCCCTGCCGGATGCTCAATCCCGGTCACTACGGATGTGGAATACCGCTTTGCTAGGCCCAACCTTCTTTGGAGATAGGCGGTTGGAGTGTCAGGAGCCCTGACCTCTACGTGAACCTTGCTGTAGGGGCACGGTTTTCGCGCCCGCCGCAGAATCTTTTGTCAGCCAGTCAGCTTAAAAGGTCTCAAAGGTAAGCAATCTATTCTGAAAAGATGACTTTTTGGAGATTTTAATTACCTCCTTATGGCTTTAGCTCCTGACTTAAACCCTGTCTTTCATGGCGTTGATGATCTGATTCTGGAAATCAACCTAGGAAAAGATTGGCGGATAATAGAAAAGCATCGACTCCCTCTGGAGAGCAATAATTTACTTTTTTCTGTCAAAATTACAGCATACCTTTCTGCCCTTGAACGAGGCTCAGAAATCACATAAGCTAAGATCAGAGTGCATCAAAACCTAGGCTCAATCTCAGGCAAGACATAGTCTGGCTATCACAAAAAGCCCTGATACTGAAAATAACCTTACCTGATGCCCTCACTCTATGGTCTCTTTTGTGGGTATGCTAATGTCGGATATTGGTCGCTCAAGGATGTCCATCACAGAGGATATGGAAGTAGCTAAACTGGCTCAGACATCGGAACAAGATCACTTTTGTGAAGTTGCTGCTTATTTATATCAAGTACGTCTAGAGCAAGGGCTCACCATCATTGATGTGGCCCAGCGGAGTTCTCTATCTCCTGCGTTGATTCAAGCCATTGAATGCCGTGATTTTCGCAATTTGCCCGGAACATGGCCCATCGGGATTTGCATTCAGCGCTATGCCGATGCCCTCGGCCTGAAGGGGGCTGAGGTATCGAGCGGGCTATCTCGTCGAGCCAGCGCCCGCTAGGGTGGAGTAGCCCTAGGGCTGGGGGGCTCGGTTGGGCACTAGGTCAGCAATCTCCTAAGATGGCGATGGCCCTTTCAACCAACATTGCCCTATGGACGGGTTGCTCAGTCCGCTCAGCTACGATTTCATGCGTCAGGCCCTCGTTGCCAGCGTTCTAGCGGGGATTCTCTGCCCTGTGGTAGGCACTTATCTCATCGTGCAGCGTATGGCCATGCTGGGGGATGTGGTGGCTCACGGCGTTTTGCCCGGTTTGGCCATTGCCCAGGTGCTGCGCCTACCGATGCTGCTGGGAGCCTTTGCTATGGGCCTATGCAGCACCGCTGTAATTGCCTGGATTCGCCGCCAGTCGCGCATCCAGGCCGACACCGCCATGGCGATCACCTTCTCCACCTTTTTTTCCCTTGGGATTACCCTACTCACGGTGCTGCAAACGCCCATCAGCCTAGAGCAAGTGCTGTTCGGCGATATTCTCAGCATTGTGCCCCAGGATCTCTGGCAAATTGCGCTGATTACGGTGATCGTGCTGACGGGGGTGAAGCTGTTCTACAAGGAACTGCTGTTTTTTACCTTCGATCCCCTGGGGGCTGAAGCCCTGGGCTTGCCCGTTCAGCGCATTAACCTGGGCCTCACCGCTGCCCTCACCCTGGCCATTATTGCGGGGATAAAAACCGTGGGCGTTATTTTGGTGGTGGCGCTGATGGTTGGCCCCGCCGCCACCGCCTACCTTCTGGTGACGGAACTACACTGGATGATGATTGGCGGCGCTGGGTTTGGGGTGTTGTTTGGCGTTATTGGGATGTACGGCAGCTACTACCTCGACTTGCCCTCTGGCCCCGCCATTGGTCTCACGGTTTTTGTTGGGTTTTTGCTGGCCCTGCTGTTCAGCCCCCGTCAGGGCATCCTCACCCGTGGTCTGCGCCGCCGCATGGCCGGGGAATAACTTTATCGCCCCTGTCCCCGTCGCTGCCTCAGCCCAAACCACGATCAGCGCCAACCCGCTGGGCTGTCTAGGCGTCAGCGGCGGGGAGCACCGTCACTAGGGCGAGGTTCACCTTGTCTTCGGCAGGGGCATTGAGTTCGGCCCGCACCCCCGGCCCAAAGAAGGTTTCGATTTTGCCCTGCTTTTCGACCCAGGTGGAGAAGGGCACCGTGGGCGAATCAAACTCCAGCACCAGGGCATAGTTGCCGTCCATCTCCACTTCGCAAATGCTGCTGAGTTCTGGGCATTCGTCCCCCGTGGGGCTGAGGCCCAGCTTTTGTAGCGCCACATCCAAATGGGCTTCCTGGCCGTAGCGGTAGCGGGTGACATCTAGGCGCACCTGATTTTGGGTGGGGGTAGCCTGGGCTTCCCGCAGGGCGATCACCTCCGGCGAGGGGGGTTGGCTGTAGGATACGGGCTCTAGTTCTGCTGCCCGCAGCGCCAATCCCCCCAGCAAAATGGGAATGCCATAGAAAAATCCGGCGAGATTGAGGGTGGCGTTGGCCTGAAAATAGGCCACAAAGCCCACGATGGTTAGCCCTCCCCCAATCGCCAGCAGCACCAGACTTAGATTAATTCGGCCCAACATAGCAGTCCCACGTTCACATCACTCCCTTCATCATGCCCCCTTGGCGGCGAGAAGGGTAGGGGCAGCAGAACTCCCGACTTCTGACTCCCCACCGCCCCCAAAGTTGTTTATCTTATCTAAGGACGACCCTAAGCACGACGGTGGAACAACGCTATGGATGCACAGACCATTCGGGACAAGGTAGAAGCGATTAAGGGTAAGCGAGACGCCCTGATTCGGTTGCTGGAGCAGCCCGACTTAGGCACCCTCCGCATTGATGTAAACCAAGCCCTAGAGGAAATGGACGATTTGCTGGAAGAATTTGACCGCACTTTCCCGGCGGGATGATAGGTTGAATAGTTGCATAGTTGCTATGCAGCACACCCCACTCAGTCACTACCATCGAGCAATTCCCACTATGGCCACCAGCTACAGCGTAGAAATTCGTCACCAGGGCACCACCACCACCATTGCGGTGCCGGAGGATCAAACCGTTCTGGAGGCGGCCCATGCGGCGGGGCTGGATTTGCCCACCTCCTGTGGGGCGGGGGTGTGTACCACCTGTGCGGCTCTGGTCGTTGAGGGCACGGTGGATCAGCCCGACTGCATGGGGGTGAGCCCCGATCTACAAGAACAGGGCTATGCGTTGCTCTGCGTGGCCTACCCCCGCTCTGACCTCAAAATTGAGACCGAAAAAGAAGACATCGTTTACCAAAAGCAGTTTGGCAAGGGCTAAGGCGCTGATTCCATGTCCTGCCATCCCCACGTTTTCAATTTCCCAACCCTCAATACGCACTTCATCACCCTGAGCCTATCCTTGGCTGACCTCAAGGCTGACCCCGTGACCACCGTGGAAACAGCCTTAGGTCAGGTGGGAGAGCCCTTGCGTTGGGCCATCACCCAGGTCGATGAAGCGGCGGGCTTGGCGACGGTGGAGGCCGTTGTCACCACAGTAGAGGTGCCATCACGGTAGATTTAGACGCCCCCGGCAAATCGGTTGCCCTAGGCCCAGGATGAGACAAGTTTTTAGGGATAGCAACGGCAGGCGGCAAGGTAGCGGAAAGGGTTGAGGGGATGATGAGCGGATTTTCGGGGCATGGGTTTCGGCCCTACACGGCGGTGATGGTGGTGCCGACGGGGGTGGGAGCGGCCATTGGCGGCTATGCGGGGGATGCCCTGCCAGCGGCGCGGGTGGTGGCCTCGGTGGTAGATCGGCTGATTACCCATCCCAACGTGATGAATGGGGCGCAGTTATATTGGCCCCTGCCCAATGCCCTGTATGTGGAAGGGTATGGGCTCGATCAGTTTGCGGCGGGGCGATGGGGGCTGCGTCCGGTGCATCGCAACCGCATTGGCCTGGTGCTAGATGCCGCCATCGAAGACGATCTGCGCGGACGCCACATCCAAGCCGCCGAAGCCACCCGCGCCACCCTGGGCCTAGATTTGCGGGACTATGTGATCACCGATGCGCCCCTAGGGGTAACGCTACGGCAGGCAGAATCCGGGGCCACCTGGGGCACCCTAGAGCGGCCCGATAGTCTGCTGCGGGCGGCAGAAAAAGCCATTGCCGCTGGGGCCGATGCCATTGCGGTGGTGGCTCGCTTCCCCGATGACGAGGATGAAGCCGACGTGGAAACTCTGCAAAACTATCGCCTAGGCCAAGGGGTTGACCTCGTAGCCGGGGCCGAGGCGGTGATTAGTCATTTGGTGGTGCGTCGCTTTGGGGTGCCCTGTGCCCATGCTCCGGCCCTTAGTCCGCTGCCGTTGGATCCGCTGGTATCGCCCAAGGCGGCGGCGGAGGAAATTGGCTACACCTTTTTGCCCTGCGTGCTGGCGGGGCTGAGCCGTGCGCCGCAGTTTGTCACCCGTGGAGATCGTGGCGCGGGGGATATGTGGGCCGATCAGGTAGACGCCATTGTGGTGCCTGCGAGTGCCTGCGGGGGCGGTGCCGTCCTTAGCCTCAGCCGCACCCACACCCTGGTGATTGCCGTGGCGGACAACACCACGACGCTGAACGTTCCCCTCACAGCCCTGGGAGGATCGCCCGTGACCGTGGCCTCTTACCTGGAGGCCGTCGGGGTCATTGCTGCCCATCGAGCTGGGGTGCATCCCCAAGCCCTAACCCCCCAGGTGCCTCACCTTGCGCCCTGGATAACCCCTAGGACGGCTTCGGTGCTGCCCCAGAACACCCCTTAGAGCAGGGGCAAGGCTCTCCCCTAGGGCAGATTGAGGCTATTGGTATCGCTGCTTACAATGGGGCCAGATGGGGAAGAATGATGACCCTCGGAGCACCGAACGATGCCAGAACGAACCGTGAACGTCCTCTTGGTGGAGGATGACGAAGTTGATGTAATGAATGTAGAGCGGGCCTTTCGCCGCCAAAATATCCACCATCCGCTCTATGTGGCCCACAACGGCCTCGAAGCCCTAAATATGCTGCGAGGAGCCGCTGAGGCCGAAGCGCCCCTGCCCAAGGATCGACGGGTAGTGCTGCTGGATATCAACATGCCCAAAATGAATGGCCTAGAGTTTTTGCGGGAATTGCGCCGGGATGATACCCTCAAGGCCACCCCCGTGGTAGTGTTGACCACCTCCGACGCCGACCAGGATCGCCTCGAAGCCTATCGCCTAAATGTGGCGGGCTATATCCTCAAGCCCGTCGCCTTTGCCACCTTTGCCGAGGTGATTGCTTCCCTGAACGACTATTGGGCTATCTGCGAGATTCCCTAGCCTCCGCCCGCATCCCCCTTAACTCCATGATCGAATCGCTAAAACTGCTGCTGGTAGACGATGACGAGGTGGATCGGATGGCGATTTGCCGCGCCCTGGAGCGGTCGGCCCTAGCGGTGACGGTGACGGAAGTGACCCATGCCGAGCAGGCCCTCGCCCAACTGCGGCAAGCGTCCTACGACTGCGTATTTTTGGATTACCAACTGCCGGATCGCGATGGCCTGACGCTAATTCGGGATCTGCGGGGGCAGGGCGTCACCATTCCCCTAATTGTGCTGACGGGCCAAGGAGATGAGCAGATCGCCGTAGACCTGATGAAGGCCGGAGCCAGCGATTATCTGGTCAAGACGCGGGTATCTGCCGACCGACTGGCCCTGCTGCTGCGGAATGCCCTCCGGGTCTATGCCGCCGAGCAGCGAGAGGCCCAAGCCCAGGCCAAACTCCAGGAAAGCAACCGCCTGCTGACCCTGCAAAATGAGGAACTGGAACGCCAACGTCGCTACATCGAAAACCAAAACCTAAAGCTGCTGGAAGCCTACCGAGTGAAGTCGGAATTCTTGGCCACCATGAGCCACGAACTTCGTACCCCGTTGAACGCCATTTTGGGGTTTTCCCAAATCCTCGAAAGCCAGTCTAAGGGCAACCTCAACCCTCACCAGGCAGAGATGGTGCGGCGCATCTTCGCCAATGGCAAAACCCTGCTCGCCCTCGTCAACGACATTTTGGATCTCTCCAAACTGGAGGCCCAGCGGATGACCCTCATGGCTGCCCCGGTAAATTTCCATAGCCTGGTGACGTCGGTGCTGTCGGACTTACAATCCCTCGCCCAGGTCAAGGCCCTTTCCCTAGAGGCCACCCTAGAGCTAGACGATCCAATCCTGATGAACGACGAACGCCGCCTGCGCCAAATCCTCACCAACCTGGTGTCCAACGCCATCAAGTTCAGCGACCAGGGCCAAGTGCACGTCTCCGCCGCCATTGCGCCAAATCGGGCCAATGCCATCCTCCTCACCGTCGCCGATACCGGAATCGGCATTCCCCCCGACCAGCGCCCCCATATCTTTGAAGCCTTTCGCCAGGGCGACCAAACCCTGCGCCGCCGCCAATCGGGCACCGGGCTAGGGCTAGCCATCGTTCAATCCCTCGTGACCCTCATGGGCGGTACCATCACCGTCGAAAGCCAGCTCGGCCAAGGTTCTACCTTCGCCGTCACCCTGCCCCGCCAAATCGCCGTCCCTCGATAATGCCGCCCTTCCCTGGGCCTGGGAGCAACCAGACTGATAGGATTATCCTATGCTGCGAATTTACGGTAATCGTGCCCTCAAAACCCTCCCTGGCGAGGCCACTCGGCCCACAGCGGCACGGGTGCGGGAGGCGCTGTTTAACATTTGGCAGGGGCGAGTGGCGGGCTGTCGCTGGCTGGATCTCTGCGCTGGCAGTGGAGCCATGGGAGCCGAGGCGCTGTGTCGCGGAGCCGCTGAAGTCGTGGGTATCGAGCAATCCGCCGCTGCCTATGCTGTGGCACGGGAAAACTGGCAGCGCGTGGCCCAGCCTGACCAGGTGTTTCGTCTCTTCAAAGGCGATGTGGTGAACCAACTCTCACGGCTGAAGCACCAGCCCTTCGACCTCATTTACTTTGATCCGCCCTACATCAGCGATCTCTACGACCCCGTTCTAGAGCGCATTGCCCGCTATGGGCTGCTAAACCCCACCGGAGAAGTAGCCGTAGAGCACGGAACTAACGGCTGGCAACCGACCGAAATTTCCGGTTTAACTTTGGTGCGCCAAAAGCACTACGGCACCACCCATCTCGCTTTCTACCAAGTCTCATCCCCCGATAATTCGCCTTAGCCACTTCCGGCAACCCAGAGCAATTTTGCCCTGTGTGACGCTACCCTCCAGACAATGCCCGAAGGTCTGTGCAGGTTGTTTCATCAAGAATATGCTGTAGGTATTCACGGGCGGATGGAGACATATTCAACCTCCTCCAAGATACGTGGGCCAATGTAAGGACTTAAGGATTCGACCGTAACAAGGTCAATGGTTCGGCCAAAGAGATCTTCTAGGAAAAAGGAGAGATTCATAAAGTTGTCAAAGGTTTTTTGGTCTGGCTCAAAGGCGACCAAAATATCAACGTCGCTTTGAGGATGGATTTTAGCGTCTCGAACAAAGGATCCAAAAATGCCGCAACGCTTAACACCAAAGTGGTATAGTTCCTGATCATGCTCTTGGAGCAAGGCCAGAGCTTGGGCCTTTGTTTGTACGGGTGTTGTTGACATAGAATGCTTACCCTAATATCGAGATTTTGGAAATTTAGGCATCATCAGTAGTAATCAGATTCTCTAATACTAAACTATATAATCGCGGGAATTTCAATTGTATTTCCACTCTAAATCTGAGTAGTCTACTGGCTCTAACAACGCATTTTTGTTGGGCTTTTCTAGTGCGTGCCCTAGGCTAATATTAATTTTAATCTCCACCAATTTCCACTAAGGATTCACCTGAGCATAGGATTTCTAAAGCCGTGGGTAGAACAGAACCCAAAATCTCTCGCAACCGAGCATTTGAGGTGTTGCCACAGGTTAGCCAAATGATTTGAGGGGGTGGCCCAAGGCGATCAACCAGATCAACAAAGTCTCTATCTTTGGTCATAAAGATGACAGATTGCGACTTTGCAGCCTCGAAGATGTCAGGATCTTCGGCATCCCGTAATCCAATATCTCGAAGTGCCACTGCGGTTACATCAAAGTTATCCGTTATCCAGGTTGCTAGGGCTGGGGAAAGATGCGCGTCGATCCAGAGGGTTGTCATGCGACTAGGATGGGATGATTGAGCTTCCGGGCAGCATAGGTTAGGGAGGCTTGGATGTCTTCCATTTCTAGATCTGGCAGATCTTCTAAAATTTCTTCGGCACTTAAGCCTGCTGCAAATAAATCTAGGATGTCAGAGACCCGGATTCGCATACCGCGAATGCAAGGGCGACCTCCACATTGCTTTGGATTGATGGTGATTCTTTCAAGTAGCTTTGACATTTTAAAAGACCTCAGGAAGTTCAATAGTTACTATGTCACCCGGATTATAAATCACTCGACTATCTCCTCATCGTCGGAAAATGAAGTCATGGCGTATTGCAAGGAAAACGTGGTGAGATCACGTTGATCTTGTTCTGTCCAAGTGCCGCTTTCGTCCACATTGATGGTTTCCTGAACAAGGCTATTTAGAATTAGCGTCGCCAGTTGTAATCGTTCGTTAGACGATAACGTTGATAGAACGTGATCATAGATTTTCTGGATTTCAGTCGGCATTTTTTGTATAGTCCTAAGCTCAAGGTCTCAATTGATGAAGATTTTGATTGAGTTCTGTGCTCGGCTTTTATCCTGAAACCTAGGATGCAAAGGCAGGGATTTTTAGAGGCACAACGGCTGTGTATAAATCGAACAGGGTTTCGCTGCCGTCTCCTAAGGTAACAATGTCGGAGGCACTCCAAGGTAAGTTGAGCGTGGTGATGATTGCTGATGGTAAGGACAGAAACCCAGTAAATCCTGTATCAATTACCGCTTCGATGGCTTGTACATTCTGATTAGAGCTACCCACAACAACCGTCAGAGTTGCTTCACGCCGTAAATTGACAACCCCTTGCATCATGGTGTTTTTTTCAAGCTTCGCGCCCCAAAATGATCGACGGCACGATGTCCGATCCGAATCACCCAGGGTTGTGCATCAGGATGTCGTTCAAAGAGTTGATTAGTTGCAGGCACAATGTTCTCATCAACCTCGAAATCACCTGTTTCGATGTCAATGGCTACTATTTTACCCTCGTTTCCAGCTTCGACTTGTTGCCGAATGCTAGTCTCATACAGTTCTTGCCCTCGTCGGGCGAGTTCTTCTTTGCTGTAACGTCGTTGTCGAACGGTCATAGAATTGTCCTCAATTGTGATGGTGTTATTCTATTTTGAGTTTTCGATGTGGAAGGTGATGCAAGGAAAAGTACAGAGGATGGTTTTGGTTTTCTCTGTCATTGCAGAAGATTTGCTAAATCAGTAATGGCGGGATGCTTGGCAATTAGGCGTTACCAGTAGTGGACGAAGATTTCGGTGATAAATTTAAATGCCATAAAAGTTTCAGACTTTATTTATTCGCTAATTTAGATTAAATTCAACATTTCTAGCAATATATTTTTGGCTTTTTAATCCGCTTTTGATGATTCTTTACTCGTTTTGCTAGGTTGAAAGAAATCTAAGTAAAGAAATCGTATATCTTCATAAAATAAAGGCAATACAGACCAGTCATATCTTTTTATGAAAGATATTTGTCTGGAGACAAAAAATCTAATAAACCGACTTCCTAAACTTCTCTTGCCCCTATCGAAATCAGATATGGCATCCTTTAGATGTTGATCGGTCATTATACCTTCAAGAAAATCTTTACTCATCAAGGAAAAAGATTCTATCATTCCTTCTCGCTTCTTTAATACGCTGCTGCGATGTTCTAAAAGTATACTTTCAAATATGCGTTCATAGTTCAATCGAGCCTTTCGTCTAGCTTCTGCGATTATATGAATTGGATAGTCTAAAAAAATAGCCTTCTTGTCAATTCCATTTTTCTTTGCCAAATCATCGGCCTCTTGAATACACAAGCCCACTAATACGCTACTCTCATAGCTATTTCTTTGTTCCTGAGTCCATACAATATCTCTAGTGACTGGAAAATCAAGACTTCCAAGAATAAGAACCTCAAAGAATTTCTTTTTGGCCTCAAGGGAAATTCCTTGTCGCAGATATCTTAGTAGACCATTCAGATGAGCAATATGTTCATCCACTAAATCTTCAACGGATAAAGAATCTAGGGTCTTTCCATAAATATTTTCATAAAACTCTTTCCACCAATCAGATTTTCTCTTCTTCTCAAAGAAATTGAATCTTTGAGGATCTGACAGAATAGAGTTCTTTACTTTATGTACCTCTTGATTAAAATGTATATCTAGCCTCCTCGAGCTGAATACTTTTGATACTGCTTCAATCAAAAAATCAGGATTATCATGTATCGCTCCGTTGATTTTGTTGTATTCAATTTTCTTCTTTAAGTTGCTATCTGTTATTATCCAATCTTCAGTAAAGGGATCGTCAAATATGGTTAAATCAAATATGCCGCAACAATAGTCTCCACGCGAACTTTTTCCTGCCGCTGTGTTGTACCATCCATCAAGCATAGAGGGAATCTTAGAACTCTTTTGTGTGCCTATCGCAAAATATTTTTGGCAACGCAAAAACGCTTTTTCAAGCTTTTGAGTATTCTGTCCTCGATTAATTAACTCAAAAGGTGAAAGCTGTTTGGTTGGTGAAAAATTGTATTCGACCCTTTCCTCGCACGGTTTGCCGTCCCGAGGATGAACAAATGCAGCAGGTACATGATGGCCGTTCCTTGTATAGCTTCTTCGGAAAGTGAGTGTTGCATGGCATTCAGGGCATTGAAATATTCTTTTAAAATCCTGATGCTGAACGCGATCCGCTATCACTTTCTGGAATTGATTGTTGGAAAGAACCATTAAAGCTTCGTGCATTTATATTTCTGCTTTGAATTGACAACATTTAAATGAAGACTATTAGATTCTTAGCTTCTAGGATTAGACTGCTCTTACAGATCAGATCCCAGGGTTCTTGAAGAACCCTGGGATCTCGGTGTGGCCCTAAGCCAACTCTGATCGCACATTCTCCTCAATAATGGCCACCTGCTCATTGGTCAGGCCCAGTTCTTCCTGAAGTTCCAGCAGTTGGGCTTGTTCTTCTAGGTCAATGTCGCCATCATTTTCGATGAAAGCCCGGAACATCAGGGCATATTCAGCGGCGGACTGTTCTAGGGTGTCTTGGGGTTGGAACTGGGCGGCAATGGCATTGGCCTGTTCCACCGAAACACCGTACCTCACCCGGAATTTTTCCAGCAGTTCTAGCTCCGTAGCAGAGGGATCGCCGCGACGGTAGCAGGTTTCGACGAGCTTGGCGTATTTGCCCAGGTTCTCATCGGTGGAGGCAGCGGCAGGGGCAGAGGATGGCGTGACCGGGGCAGAGGTCACGGGGGGCGGAGTCGTGGGTGAAGGCGTCATGGGACTCGTGGCGGCGGGGGCGGGATTTTCGCCGGGAATAAAGAGGCGGTGGGTGGTGACGAAATTGGAGATTGCCGCTTGGATGCGTTTGTAGTCCTCGCTGTCGGAGCCGCCGGGGAGGGTGCGTTCCTGCTGTTGTAGGTAGGCCATCACCTGGGTGTAGAGGGCTTGCTTTTGGGGTTTGGTGGCGGCCTGTTCGCCGATGGCGCGGATGGCGTTGTCCAGGGTTTCGGCGAGGCGGCGGTTTTGGTCGGTGAGCAGGAAGTCCTCGGCCTCCTCCCAGGTGGTGCCCATCACGTCGGTTTTGTCGAAGCCCGTCAGCTTATCACGGTAGGTGAACTTGATTTCCGCAAAGCCCGTCACCCGGTTTTCCTCCTCGCGCACCAGGCCCAGGGCGTTGGCCAGCATCAGGTTGTAGCGGGCCTGCCGTTCGTTGCTGGTTTCGGGCATCACGTCGCCAAACTGGCGGTAGTCTTGGTGGGTGTGGAGGGGGTTGTGGTCGGCCTGGGACACGGCGCGGTAGAGGGATCGCATCCGTTCCATGCCCTCAATCATCCGCAGCGGAAAGGCTCCGGTTTCCTGCACAAAGTAGATGTGGTAGGGGTCGTTGAGGGGGCGAATTTCCTTGTCGGTGACGGTGCTGGTTTTGCGGATCATCGGCAGCAGGGCCGACACGGCGGGGTCGGTGGGTTTGCTGCCGCCCTGGATGCCGACGAGTTTTTGGTACTTCTCCAACTTGTCGTCCCAGCCCAGCTTTTTCTGCTCCTGGCTGAGGCGCAAAAAGGCTTCGGATTTCTCAAAGGTGGTTTTGATTTGGGCCTCCTGCATTTCCACGGTGGGGTATTGTTCGAGGAACTTGCGGGCGGTGGAAATGTCGAGCTGACTGCGGCGGCGAAACACCTCCATCGATTGCCCCAGCAGCCGTTCGTAGAGGTCTTTGGTCTTCAGGGCATCGAAGGGATAGAGGTCGAACAGGCGCAGGCGCAGGTCTTCAAGCACCTGTTGGGAGAGGGTTTGGCAGAGGGTTTCTTCCTGGTCGGCCACGGTATTGCGGTAGGCGGCGTCGATTTCCTTTTCGTCGTAGAGCAAAATGCCGTTGACGGTGAGCCCCCCGGTTTCGCGGGTGTAGACGCGCTCCTTATCCTTGAGTTCAGCCTGGACGTTGGCCAGCACGGTTTCAAAGGCGGTGAGGTCTACCAAAAGCTGGTCAATTTCCTCCCGCAGGCCATCCAGCAGCATCACCCCCAGGGTGCGGGCCTTGACCTC
The DNA here is from genome assembly GCF_016403105.1 of Leptolyngbya sp. BL0902. Classification (NCBI taxonomy): domain Bacteria; kingdom Bacillati; phylum Cyanobacteriota; class Cyanophyceae; order Leptolyngbyales; family Leptolyngbyaceae; genus Leptolyngbya; species Leptolyngbya sp. BL0902. The sequence goes on along the minus strand of NZ_CP046155.1, from coordinate 2,025,819 downwards.
CACTTTGGAGACATAAATCTGCTCTAGCGCCTGCATGATGCCCGTGAAATCATCTTCAATGACCTTTTTGCGGTTGAGCATCAGCATTTGCTGGGCGTGGTTATCGATCTGTTTGAGCAGGGTTTGCAGGGCATTTTGGGCCGAACGTTCCTTGGGCAACCAATTTTTTTGACGATCTTGATCAAACTTGCTGCGGAAGTCGGCAAAGACTTCAATTAACACTTCCAAAAATTGCCGGGTAAACTTTGGCCCCCGAAAGCGATCTTCCACCATTTGATACACCGTGGCCCGCAGTTCCTTGCGCTTTTCAGGAATGAGCCAGCTTAGGTTATCCCACATTTTTTGGAAGTAGTCGCTCCAGCGCTTGGGATCGGTGCCCGTGTCGTGGAAGTGGGGGGCATATTTCTCCTGTTCGTTAGAGATAAACCGCTGCAAATTCTCGAAGGGAATGTTCAAATCATTGCGGCGTTTGCGAATCCCCGCTACCCAGTCTGCTACCTCCTTGGCGTAGGGCTTTTTGTTGTCGCCCATGCTGATGCTGTCGATGATTTGGTGATCGTGTTCCGATTCTGCCAAAAACAGTCCCGGCAAAATTTCCGTGCGAATCAGGTCGGACATCGCCGAAGGGGCCGGGGTGGGGTTACTCCACCAATCCACCAACTTGCCCGCCAGCCGTGCCGAACAGGCATTCAACACCCGCTCCACCGGAAACTGAATGCTGGACAGGCCAAAGCTCATGAAGTTTTGCGGATAGCCCAGGGCATCGGGGCTGGCCCAATGTTTACGCACGTTATCCCGCACCAGCTTCTTGTATTGGCTAAAGCCGGAGCTAAAGTCTAAAAACACGTTCTGAGCCACCATTTCCAGCACATCCCCTAACGTCGGGAACGTCACTTTATCGTTGCTGTTGCCCACCAGGTAGGTGAAGTTGAAGGGCACATCCAGGCCGCTCTGGCTGGTGATGCGGTCGCTTTGGCTGTCGCTATACTGCGCGTCAAAGCGGGTGTCGCCCCGGCTGAAGTGGTTGAGTTCCATCAACGCCGCGTAGGCATTGGCAATCACCCGATCCCCCAACCCCGAAAACGCTCCCGGCAGTACCAAAAACGAACTGGTCTGAGGCAGTTCCGAAATCGGCACCCAGTCCCGCAGGTTGTAGGCCAAATCCAGCACCATGCCGGAACCCGTGCCGCCAGACAGGGAGCAGACCACAAAAATATTGATGCCCTTATCTAACTGAACCTTCCAGCGATCCAGCATGAACTTTTCGTGACCAACAATGCGCCCCTTGGCCTTATTGAAATAGTCCTTAATCAGCGGATAGTTGAGGGCAAAGGCAAACCGCCCCAGGGCGCGAATCTGACCCGCCCCCGCCAAAATCGAGTCCGTCCCTTTTAATTCGCTGGGGAACCATTCGTCCAAATAGCTATAGGCCGACAGCTTATTGAGAATCGCCTTAGCATCCTCCACCTTGGCCCAAATCTGCTCAATGGGCCGCAGAGAAATATCTTGTTTTAAGACCGTTTGCGCCTCAGAAACCCGCGCATTTTGTTCGGTATCAATGTGCAAAAACGACACAATCGGCAGCGCATCCAGGGAGCCATACTGCTCCACAATCATGCGGCGGATTTTAATCAAAATCTCTTTGCCAGTCCCCCCCAAACCGATGATTACCGTGGGGGTCATGCCTGTGTATTCGCTCATAGCTGGGGCACCGAAGGGATAGGTGAGGGGTGATTGAAGCGGACGTGCTTTTAGTCTAGCTAGGGAGCTACGTCCCTGCCCTCACCCCAAATCCCTCTCCCAAGCTGGGAGAGGGACTTTGAATCATAATTTTCCGGCCTCCCTTTCCCTAAGGGAGAGGGGCTGGGGGTGAGGGCCGTTTCCCCTAAGCTAGACCAGCCTTAGGGAATGCCCCCGTAATCTTCAAGAAAATTCGAGAATTCAGGACACTATCCCCATGAAATCGGGCTGGCTGGGGGCATCGGGGGCTGGTGCATCCCTGGCGTATCGCTACCTCATCAACGCGCTAGCCCTAGACTAGAGACGGACGGAGTTGTGGTGGCTGATGAACGTTCCCCCTAATCGCCAACAGGTGACGGATTATGCTCTGGGCCTGGGGTTTCACCGAGTGGGTATTGCGGCGGTGGAAGCATCGCCTAGCGATACTGAGCAGACGGCGGCAGATCACCTTCAGCAGTGGATCAAGGAAGGCTACCAGGCGGATATGGCCTGGATGGACAGCCCCAAACGGCAAAATGTGCGCCAGGTGTTGCCTGGGGTTCGTTCAATCATCTGTGTGGCGCTGAATTATTACACCCCTCATCCTCAGCCCACCGATCCAGCCCAGGGCAAAATCTCCCGCTACGCCAGGGGGCGAGACTATCACCGTGTGTTGCATAAGCGGCTGAAGGCCCTATCTGACTGGCTAGAGCAGGAGGCCCAAGCAGCGGGGCACCCGGTGCAGGTGCGCTACTATGCCGACACTGGCCCGGTGCAGGACAAATTCTGGGCGCAGCAGGCGGGGCTGGGCTGGCTGGCCAAAAACGGCAATGTGATCACCCGTCAGTACGGCTCCTGGGTGTTTTTGGGCGAACTGCTGACCACCCTAGAACTAGAGCCCGACCGCCCCCACCCCAACCATTGCGGCACCTGCACCCGCTGCCTAGACGCCTGCCCCACCGGGGCCATCACCCAGCCCTACGTGGTGGATGCCAACCGCTGCATTGCCTACCACACCATCGAAAACCGCGCTGATACCCTGCCGGATACCATTGTTCCTCACCTGAAAAACTGGGTGGCTGGATGCGACATTTGCCAGGAGGTTTGCCCCTGGAATATCCGCTTTGCCCAGCCCACAGATGTGGCGGAATTTCAGCCCTATCCCCATCATCTATCCCCATCTTTGGCGGATCTTGCCCAGATCTCAGAGGCCGAATGGGACGAACGCTTCCGAGCCTCGGCCCTGCGGCGCATTAAGCCTGCCATGTGGCGACGCAATGCCCAGGCCATCCTGCAAAATGGGGAGCCATCTTCACCCTGATCTATCGCCAGCAGGAAGATCACAAGACATCATGGCGCGAGAAGCAGTCGCGAGGGCAGAGCCAGTGACCAAATCCACCAGGCTATCTACCAATCGCTGGGCGTCTAGGGGCAGCAGGGTGTGGCCATGCATGATGCGCTGGGAGAGGATATAGAAGGCTGTGGATCCCAATAGAATATGGGCCATGGCTTCGGGGTCGGCGAGGTGGAGTTCGGGGCGGGTCTTGAGGTAGGTTGTGAGTTCTTCGATGGCGGGCTTGGTCAGGTGTTCGATGAAAGCCTGGGCGAGGTGCGGAAACCGGGCCGACTCTCCAGCCACCAGGCGCACAAAATTTTGATAGTCGAGATCCTGTACTTCGCTGTCGATAGCTTTGGTCATGACCTGGCGCAGCACCACCGCAGGCGGCCCCTGGAGCGTTTCGTTACCCATGACCTGCTGGCAGCGGGTTTGAGCCACGTATTTCACCAGCGCATGGAATAGCCCCTCTTTATCGTGGAAATGACTGTATACCGTGGGTTTAGAGACTCCAGCAGTAGCCGCTACTCGATCCATACTGGTGCCTGCATAGCCATAATGCAGAAACTCCTGCATGGCTCCCTTGAGGATTTGCGTTGCTTTGTCGTTCCGTTCCAAGCTTTGGCCCACCTGTGATGTCCTCTCGCCGTTGGGAAATGGGGATCGAGCGCAGTACATCGGTGCCACAATCCCGCCCGTTGGCTACCCTGGTGAATCTATCTTACAGAGGTCTGGGAAAGGACAGAAGAGGGTGGACGGTAGAAGGGCGGCAGTTTGGGCAAGGCTTGATATAATTTCTGGGATCATCGCCAATCAATGACCCTGGGATCCCGTTGGCCGCCTACTGTTACGGGTTATATTTGCCATGCCTTCCACCATCGACGATATTGACCTCCAGGCACGCCAGGGCAGCGTGGCCGCCATTATTCAGCTTCTCAACGAGCACTTTGCTCAGGATGGCATCCGCACGCGGGCAGTGCAGGATAACGGCGTGCTGCAACTGCTCGTGGAAGCCGCGACCGCCGATCAGTTGCCCCAAGCCACCGTGGTCGATCAGGTCAAAACGGTGCTGGAGTCGATCAGCCCCAAGGGCATTACCAAGGTCAACATCAATAGTCGCATTGTGCAGGAACAGCAGCTCCTCTGGCTGGACGAGATTAAGCGAGATCCAGAAAACAGCTTGCTGTGGGCCGAACCCGTCACCCTCAAACGGCCCAACCCCCTGGTGCGGCTGTGGCAGGATGCCCGCACTCCACGCCAGCGCACGCCCTTTTTGGAGGATGTGCCCAGCCCGAAAACCATGGCTAGTCGGTCGGCCTTTTGGCGGGGGCTGATTGGTGGGGCAAGTTTGGCCCTGCTGCTGCTGATTGTGGGCTGGGCCACCAAAGACTGGCTGCGGGCTAGCCTAGATGGACTGTCTTCACCCGATACCGACAGCCCCACCGCCCCCGTAACTCCGGCCATTCCGGCGGATCAAGATCCCTTTGTGTTGGCCGTTCGCATTGCCCAGCAAGCGGTTGAGGACGGAAAATCAGCCACCACCACCGCCGACTGGCTGGATCTAGCGGTGCGGTGGCAGCGGGCCTCCGATTTGATGGCCGACGTGCCCCCCGAGGACGAGCGCTACCCCATCGCCCAGGATCGCATCGCCGTCTATGCCAGCAATAAAACCTTGGCCCTAGAAGAAGCCGAACGGATGCAATCCGCCGAATAGTACGGCTTTCCCACCCAGCTAAGGGCCGCTTGGCCCTAGCTCCTGGGGACGGGCGCGGTAAAGTATAGAAATATGAACCAACGCCTGACATTTCCGGTGTTTATAACGCTATGCTGCAACGACTTTTTCAACGCTTGACGCTGCCACGGGTCAAACCCCTCTGGAAACCCCTGCTTGCCCTTGGGCTAGCCGTCGTCTTGGTCTTTGGCCATGCCGATGGAGCCTGGGCGGCCAAGGCCGGAGGGCGCATCGGTGGCGGCAGCTTCCGGGCTCCGGCTCCTCGCATGGCCCCGGCCCCGACTTCTCGCGCTCCGGTGGGTGGCGGGGGCTACTATCCCGGCGGGGGCTTCGGCTTTGGCTTTCCCTTCTTGTTTCCCCTATTTGGCTTTGGGGGTGGCTTTGGCGGCTTGTTTACCCTGCTGATGGTGTTTGCCATTGCCAATTTCCTGGTGAACAGCTTCCGGCGATCTGGGGACGGAGATGACGCGATGCCCATCGCCGCCTCCAGCAATCCTCCGGTGACGGTGGCCAAGCTGCAAGTGGGGCTGCTGGCCAATGCCCGCTCCCTCCAGGATGACCTCAACCGCCTCGCCCTCACTGCCGATACGGGCAGTACCGCTGGGCTAGCCAAGCTGCTGCAAGAAACCACCCTCTCCCTGCTGCGCCACCCCGACTACTGGGTCTACGGAGCCAGCGAAGATACCCAAACCCGTCTACTGAGTGCCGAGCAGGAATTTAACCGCTATACCCTGGCGACCCGCAGCCAACTCACAGAGGAAACGCTGTCCAACGTCAACAGCCAGATTACCCAAGCGACGGCCAAGGCTACCCTGCCCGGCCAAGCCGACGATTGGGCTACCCCTGGGGAGTATATTCTGGCCACGCTGGTAGTCGCGGCCCAAGGCAAGCTAGACCTGCCCGACATTCGCTCCACCGATGACCTGCGGCGAGCCCTGGGCAAAATGGGAGCCATTGCCAGCGATAACCTTCTGGCGGTGGAAGTGCTGTGGACGCCCCAGCAGTCTGGGGAAACTCTCAGCGCTGATGAAATGATTGCAGAATATCCTAACCTGAAGCTGCTGTAGCACCAGGAAGCGCCAGAACAGGTCTGGCTGGCTAACGCCTCTGTAGGATTAGGATGAACCTGCCTGCCCCCGCCCAGCCTAGGACGGGGGCTTTTTGATGGCATCGCCTAGGCCATCGAGACGGGCTAGAGGAGGCGAACCCAGTAGCGGTTGCGACCCCGACGCTTGGCTTGGTAGAGGGCGGCATCGGCGGTGGCAATCAGCTCCTCCATCGACTGGTCGGGGTCGGGGACTGTGCTGGCAATACCGATGCTGACCGTGAGATAATCGCTGATCTCCGACTTGGGGTGGGGGAGTTGGAGGTCAGCCACTTCCTGCTGGATGGCTTTTGCCACGTTTTCGGCTCCGATGCGGTTAGTGTTGGGCAAAATGACCCCAAATTCTTCGCCGCCATAGCGGGCGATCAGGTCGGCGGATCGCTTCACCGCCCGACTGGCTGCTTCGGCAATGGCAATCAAGCCTTCATCCCCCTGCTGATGGCCAAAATGGTCGTTGTAAAGTTTGAAGTAGTCTACGTCAAACAGGATCAGCGATAGGGGCTGCTGCTCTCGCACCAGACACTGCCACGATTGTTCTAGGTATTGGTCGAAGCGGCGGCGGTTGGGGATGTGGGTAAGGCCATCTAGGGTGGCGAGGCGCTCTAGTTTTTCGTTGGCTTCCTGGAGGGCGGTTTCTATCTGCTTGCGGTCAGTGATGTCAATGCAGTTGCCCACCACGCCATTGATGTTGCCGTTGGTGTCGCGGAAGGGGTTGACCAAAATTTGGTACCAGCGGCTGACGCCATGCACGTCGGCAATTTCCTGCTCCGATTGATAGGGTTCTGCGGTATCAATCACGTGCTGATTGATGCGGTAGTTTTCCTCGGCTTCTTGGGGAGAGACATTCGGGTTCATCTCCACATCCTGTCGGCCCAGCATGGCTTCGGGGGTCATGCCGTGGAGGGCGGCGCTGGCTTGGTTGGCCATTTGAATGCGGCTCTCTCGATCCTTGACCACAATGATGCTAGGGATGCTGTCGATGACATTTTGCAAGAACTGCTTTTGGCGGGCGAGGGCGGCTTCGGTCTGCTTCAGCTCCGTCACGTCCCAAAACACCCCCTGCATCCCCACAATGGTTCCGTTTTCGTCGTAGAGAGGCGTTTTACACATCTGAAGGTAGTGGGTTTCCGAGCGGCCTGGGGGAACGTAGATCTCAACCTTGTTGAGGGCCGATCCGGTGGACATCACCCCTTCATCGTCCTCTACATAGCGCTGGGCTTGGGCGGCGGGGAAGAGGTCAAAGGCGGTCTTGCCTAGGCAGTCCTCGGAGGTGCAGTTAATCAGGCTGAGGTAGGCCGGATTTGTAAAGGTGAGGCGGTGCTGTCGATCCAGCCGATATAGGCCGTGGGGCAGCACATCGGTCAAGGAACGATAAAGGGCTTGGCTCTCCCGCAGGGCTATCTCTGCCTGCTTGCGCTCGGTAATGTCTCGCACGATGATCAGCACTTCATCTTCACCGCTCATCACGAGGCGGGCCTCCTCATGCCGCCACCCCATCGAGGTCTCAAAGCGGTACTCATACTGCTGAGGCCGACCTGTATCTAGGGTGAGATGGATATAGCGCATGCGCTCGGCCACCATATCGGCGGGCAACACCTCCGCCAGAGAGCGGCCAAGTTGGGTGCTAGGGGGGGCAAGCATCGCCACGGATCCGGTACTCAAAACATCCAGGCAGATCCCGTCTCGGTTGTAGCGCATCAGCAGATCTGGGATGGCTTGGAGAATGACCCGCTGGGTAATCTGGGCCTGGTGGAGGGCATCGGTGCGCTGGGCCACCGTGGCTTCTAGGGTGTGGCTATAGTCTGTAAGTACCTGCTGCGCCTGTTGTCGGGTCGTAATGTCTTGAAACGCGGCCACGGCAAACTCGACCCGCCCCGTGCGCTCAAAAATGGGGGTGCTGGCCATCTCCACAGGAATACTGTGGTTGCCCTGGCGTAGAATCAAATCGTCGGCCCAGCCCCGATCTCCGTGGAGGGATTGGGTCACAGGTAGCTCCTCGACAGGATAGGGCTCCGCGCCATCGGCCCGGTAGGCTAGAAAGGTCTCGGCTAAACTGAGGTTCGGCACCGAGGGTAGGTTCTCTAAGCCCAGCATACGACGGGCCTCAGCACTGGCAAACACCAGTTGACCGTTCCGGTCGTAAACCACAATGCCGAGGGGAATGGCGTCTAGAAACTCGCGCCAGCGCTGCTCACTGGTGGCGAGGGCTTGGTTAAAGTATTCCAGCTCGGCGAAGGAGCCTTGAAGCTGAGCCGCCATGTGGTTAAAGGCCAGCATCAACTGGCGCATTTCTCCAAAGCGTGAGGGCTGCAAGGGCGGGTGCCACTGGCCTTGGGCCATCGCCTGGGCTGCCCGCTTCAGGGTTTGTAAAGACTGCAACAGCCGATCGATGGCCAGCAGCCCCACCCCCATGGCAGCGATGATAACCACTAGGCTCAGGATGCCAAGGGCTTGCCAGTCTGGACGATAGCTGAGAAAGATGATCAGCCCTACCACTCCGGCCATTTGCAGCGCCAAAACGGCCAGCATCAGGGTACGGAGGGAAAGGGACGCGAACTGGGGGCTAAAGCGTCCAGAGGTAGGAGGGGTGGACACGGATATGATCGGCGAAAGAATTCTAAGCAAAGCACCCTAACCTGGTCTTTTAAGGATAAAGCGACCCACCGATAGCGCCATCTGTGAGGACAGCCATTGGTCTCCACAGATCAAGAAACGACCGACCGAATCAGGACGCTTCTCCCTTAGCAGCAGGCTATACCCGTTGCCCCAGGTCGGTAACATCACCCGTGGCAGCATCATAGGCATGACTTCCGCCGCTTGCAGTGATCTGGCGCAATGACGAGTGCCCCACTCTGGCCTCAGCCCAGAACTTGGCCAAAGGTGCTTAGCCTCGTCTTAACCCCAGGTCGTCCCATCCCCTGCAATGATAGTAAAAACTATGATCGCTGTGTCCTGTCCTTTGGTTCCCTACCGTTTACTGTCGCGCAATTTTGGGTATTTCCATGGCTAACCTGTCTGCCCCTAGCTCCACCAGCCTTGCCCTCCGGGCCGAGGGCCTCAATGTTTACTATGGCCCTACCCTAGCCGTTCGCGACGTTAACCTTGATATCCCCACCCGCGATATTGTTGCCTTCATTGGCCCCTCAGGCTGCGGCAAAAGCACGGTACTCCGCTGCTTTAACCGCATGAACGACCTGATCCCTAGTTGCCGCGTGGAGGGCCGCGTTACCTTCCACGGCCAAGACATCTACAGCAAACAGGTTGACGCGGTTAGCCTGCGTCGCCGCATTGGCATGGTGTTTCAAAAGGCGAACCCCTTTTCCCAATCTATCTACGAAAATGTGGCCTGGGGAGCCCGCATCAATGGCTATCAAGGCGATATGGACGAACTGGTGGAAACCTCGCTCCGTAAAGCCGCCGTGTGGGACGAAGTGAAAGATAAGCTGCGAGAGAGTGGCCTTTCCCTCTCCGGTGGCCAACAACAGCGCCTTTGCATCGCCCGCGCCATCTCCATCCAGCCGGATATTATCCTCATGGATGAGCCCTGCTCGGCCCTCGACCCCATCTCCACCATCAAGGTTGAGGAAACCATGCAGCAACTCAAAGCGGACTACACCATCATCATCGTTACCCACAACATGCAGCAGGCGTCGCGGGTGTCCGACCGCACCGCCTTCTTTAACGCCGAAGCCACCAACCGAGGCGGCAAGGTGGGCTTTTTGGTCGAGTATGACCGCACGGAGGTGATCTTCAACAACCCCCAAGAGCAATATACCCGCGACTATGTCTCTGGACGATTCGGCTAAGGCCCAGAGATCTAGCTAACTGCCCAAAGATTCTGCCTGTTTGTCAGGCTCCGTAGGCTTGCATCACCGATGAATAGGGTTCTGCAATCAGCCTAGGTCAACTAGAGATGGCTGGCAGGAGCCTATTTTGGGGTCACATTTTAGACTACAGGGAAGCCTTGATTGTTTAGCATCACCGGGCTACCATCCCTAGCGCTTGGGAAATGAGAGCATATGGGAAATGAGGTAGGCAGCTTGTCTACTGTGGTGTGTTGGCCTATGTTCCCGCAGGATATAAGCCGGAGTGTGTGTTGAAGGTGGGCTAACTATGGATTTGTTTGACCACAACCGCCAAGCCCAGATTGACCGGGAAGCTCCCCTGGCGGCGCGGATGCGGCCTCGGACGTTGGATGAGTTTGTTGGCCAGGATGCGGTGGTGGGGCCGGGGCGGTTGCTGCGGCGGGCGATTCAGGCGGATCAGTTGTCGTCGTTGATTTTCTTTGGCCCACCGGGGACGGGCAAAACCACCCTGGCCCAGATTATTGCCAACACCACCAGCGCCCACTTCATTGCGGTGAATGCGGTGCTGGCGGGGGTGAAAGACCTGCGGGAGGGCATTGCCCAGGCCCAGGATTTGCGGGGGCGCTATGGTCGGCGCACGATTTTGTTTGTGGATGAGGTGCATCGCTTCAACAAGGCTCAGCAGGATGCGCTGCTGCCCTGGGTGGAGAATGGCACGGTGATTTTGATTGGGGCCACTACGGAAAATCCCTATTTTGAGGTGAATAAGGCGCTGGTCAGCCGTTCTCGCCTGTTTCAGTTGCAGTCCCTAGGGCCGGAGGAATTGCGGCGGGTGGTTCACCAAGCCCTGACCGACCCAGAACGGGGCTACGGCAATCGGCCCATTCACCTAGAGCCAGACGCCTTGGAGCATTTGGTGAACGTGGCCAATGGCGATGCGCGAGCCTTGCTGAATGCCCTGGAACTGGCGGTGGAAACCACACCTCCCGACAACGCGGGCAACATTACGATTCCCCTGGCTGTCGCTGAAGAGTCGATCCAGCGGCGGGCGGTGCTCTACGACAAGGAAGGGGACGCCCACTTCGATACCATCAGCGCCTTTATTAAAAGCGTGCGCGGTTCCGACCCCGATGCCGCCCTCTACTGGCTGGCCCGCATGGTCTATGCCGGGGAAGATCCTCGGTTTATTCTGCGGCGGCTGATTATCCTCGCCAGCGAAGACGTGGGTTTGGCCGACCCCCAGGCGGTGGCGGTGGTGACAAGCTGCGCCGATGCCTTCGACCGCATCGGGATGCCGGAGGGGCGCTATCCCCTAGCCCAGGCGACGCTGTATTTGGCGACGGCCCCCAAATCTAACAGCACCATGGGCTTTTTTGAGGCGCTGGCCACGGTAGAACGGGAGCGCGAAGCCGCCGTACCCAACCCCCTGCGGGATGCCAACCGCGACAAGGCCGACCTAGGCCACGGCCAGGGCTACCTCTATCCCCACGCCTACCGGGATCATTGGGTGGCGCAGCAGTATTTGCCGAACGGCCTCCAGGGGCAGGTGTTCTATCAACCCTCCAGCCAGGGCTACGAAGCGGCCCTGCAAACCCAGGTGGCCCAGCGGCGAGAGGCCCAACTAGCGGCCTTGGTGGATGGCTCCAGCGGGTTGCCGGACGTGCTCACCTACAGCCCCGACGATCCGGCGCGAGACCGCTGGCTGCAACGCACCCTTAGCCAAGCCGGAGTGCAACTGGGTCAGGTGCGGGATCGTCTGTTTGACCTGGCCCCACCCCAGCGCCATCACCGCATTTTGGATCTCCACGCCCGCACGGGATTGCTGACTTGGGAAGCCCTGCGCCGCGTGCCCGAAGGCCAGGTCTACGCTAGGGTTCACAATGCCCAAGACTACGAAGCCCTCGCCGAGCAAGCCGCCGCCCTGCCGGAACTCCACCGCCCCGCCCTCGTCCACGCCGACTACGAAGCCCTCTCCGCTTACCTCGCGGCCCACAGTCCCGATCTGGCCTTTGAGCGTATCGTAGGCCGCAACGCCTTTGGCCAAGCGGTGAACCGGGAGCGGTTTGTGGACATTCTGCGGCAATGGCTGGCCCCAGGGGGCGTGGTGCTGCTGGTGGAAACCATCCCCCGCCACAGCCAGCGCATTTCCAGCCTGGTGGATGCCTCGTCCCTCAGCAAAGCCCTGGTCAAACGTTGGCAGCAAGCTGAAGAAAACGCCTTGGCCTCCAGCGATGATCCCCGATTTAACTGGCAGGCCGACACCCTAGAAACGCTCTTTCATCAGGCCAGATTTACCGTGCAGCTTTCCACCAACCGACTGCACACGGGAATCTACCTGTCCGAAGCCCTTTTACAGCGCTGGTTTGCGGTGGATCACCATCCCCCCAGCTACCGCGATCAAATTGCCCCCCATCTGTCCGAAAAAGATTTAGCCGCCATCCAAACCCTCTGCCAACGCCAGCTCACGGCCCAAACCATCGACTGGCAATCCACCCTGGTCTACCTGAAAGCCAGCCTAACCGCCTAGAGTAAGTTAAGGATTTCGCGTTCTGGGAGTCCTTATTTTTTGTGATCCCCCCTTGCCATGAGCCGCACCTACAAAGCCACCGGAATTAACCTCAAGGCCATGCCCCTGGGGGAGGCGGATCGGATTTTGACCATTCTCACCCCCGATTTGGGCCTGATTCGGGCGGTGGCACCGGGGTCGCGGAAGCATCAGTCGCGGCTGGGGGGGCGCAGCGATTTGTTTGTGATTAACGACTGGCTGGTGGCCAAGGGCAAGCGGCTGGATAAGGTGGTGCAGGCGGAAACGGCCCGTACCTTTCCCAAGCTGAGCCAGGATTTGGGACGCCTCACCGCTAGCCAGTATTTGGCGGAAATTGTGCTGTTTATGGCCCTGAATGACGGCTCCCAGGCGGATCTATATCATCTGTTTGTGGAGCACCTGGAACGTATCGAAGCCAGTCCGCCCAGTGCGCTGCTGGCGGCCCTCACCCACGGGTTGTATCACCTGTTGGCCCTGGCGGGGGTGGCCCCGGAGGTACATCGCTGCTGCCTCAGCCGGGAGGACATTGTGCCGAATTTGATGGATGCGGCCTGGACGGTGGGCTTTAGCCCCGAAGCGGGGGGATTGGTGCAGTGGTCGGCCTTCAACCAGGGACAAGCACCCCAGCGACCCCGACCGAAAAAACGCCCCGCGTCTGTTTCCGATGCCTTCGATTCAGGAGCCTTGGCCTCGGACTCTGACACGGCCCAAGCCGCTACCTCAGACACCTTCACCGCCGATTTTCCAGACACCCAAGCCGCACGGGAGGCCACCGGATCCTATCGCGCCCATACCGCCCCACCCCAGTCCCTCAACGCCATGGAAGTGGTGCTGCTCCAGCAGTTGAGCAAGCCGGAAATTATCACCACCCTGCCCGTGCTACCCGATGCCCTGGCGACAGTATCCTCAACCCAGTCCCTCGTTTGGGCCAGAATTGAGCGTCTGCTGCGAAACTATGCCCAGGACTACTTCGAGCGACCGATTCGTTCGGCGGCGTTGATTGATGTCTGCTTTGCTACTGTTTAATTAGACATAGCTTAATTAGACATGGCGCTAGGACGAAAAAGGTCGGGTCATTGGTGGGTCGCCCTTAGCAGATCTCGGTTATGACGTTGGTTCGTTGGTTTCCCCATGCTGCGCGAGTTTGATATCGATTCCTCAGACCAGACCACCCCAGAGGTCAATGATCGCCCTGGCTATGGCGAAACCGTCAGCCCAGCCGACGACACCCCCTCCATGCATACCGCTCCCTCGCCCCAACCCGCCGCTGACCCCAATTCAAGTCCGTCCGCCGGGGAAGAACCCCATGGCCCCGGCTTTGGGCGGGTGCTGCAAAACCGAAATTTCCTTACCCTGTGGCTGGGGCAGGTGTTTTCCCAACTGGCGGACAAGGTTTACTTGGTGCTGATGATTGCGATCATCTCCGCCCGGTTTGATACCCCCGGCCAGAGCATTAGCAGTTGGGTATCGGCAGTGATGATCGCCTTCACGATTCCGGCGGTGCTGTTTGGGGCGGCGGCGGGGGTGTTTGTGGATCGCTGGCGCAAGCAGTCGGTGCTGGTGCTGTCGAACCTGCTGCGGGGGGGGCTGGTGCTGCTGCTGCCCCTCTGCCTGTGGGTGGCCACGGATTGGGGCACCCTGGCGGGCTGGCCGCTGGCCTTTTGGCTGCTCCTGGCCGTCACCTTTGCCATTTCCACCCTCACCCAGTTTTTTGCCCCCGCAGAGCAGGCCATCATTCCGGTGCTGGTGAAGGAGGGCGACCTGCTGCCTGCCAACTCCCTCTACACCACGACCATGACCGCCTCGGTGATTGTGGGCTTTGCGGTGGGTGAGCCCCTCTTGGCCCTGGCAGATCGGCTGATGCTGATGTTGGGCATCACCGACAATGGCCCAGCGGTGCTGGTGGGAGTGAGCTACCTGCTGGCGGGGCTGTGTTTGGCCACCCTGCGTCCCGGCCAAGAAACCCTCTCCACCGGGCAAGACTGGTCGCAGTTTTGGCGGGATATCCGCGATGGCCTGAGCTACCTCAAGCACCATACCCAGGTGCGGGTGGCGATTGTGCAGTTGGTGCTGCTGTCCTGCGTGTTTGCGGCGTTGGCGGTGCTGGGGGTGCGGCTGGCGGAGTTGCTGCCCACCCTGAAGGCGTCTCAGTTTGGCTTTTTGCTGGCGGCGGGTGGGGTTGGTCTGGCCCTGGGCGCGATTACTGTGGGGCATTCTGGCCACCGGGTGCCGCGCCGCTACCTCAGCCTGTGGGGCACCCTGGGCATGGCCCTCAGCCTAGGACTCCTGGCCTGGACGACCCAACAACTCTGGCTGTCCCTAGGGCTGCTGACGGTGCTGGGCTTTTCGGGATCCCTAGTGGCGATCCCCATGCAAACCCTAATTCAAGAAACCACCCCGGAGGATATGCGGGGCAAAGTATTCGGCCTACAAAATAACCTGGTCAACATTGCCCTCACCCTGCCCCTGGCCCTAGCGAGTCTAGTGGAAACAGCCCTAGGATTGCCGACGGTGTTTGGGGTGCTGGGGGTGATGGTGGGTGTGGTGGGTGTGGCAACCTGGTATATTGCCGATACGGCTTTGAGATAGATTGCCCCCCTGTCGTCTCTATCCCTTGGCCCTTCCCCCTATCCCCCGAACTGTGAATGCATATCGCGTGGCTTGGCAAGAAATCCCCCTTCTGCGGCAATGTCACCTACAGTCGAGAAATCACCAATGCCCTGCTAGACCGGGGCTATCGGGTGACGTTTTTGCACTTTGCCCAACCCCAGGAAGCCGAGGAAGAGGCCCATCCTGAATCCGCCGAAGTGCCCCTGCCCTTTTTGTTTAAGTCGCAGATTCTCACCATTCCCTCCCTCAAGTCGCGCAAGCTGCTGACCAACGCCCTGCGACGGCTGAAGCCCGATATTGTCCACGCTTCCCTCACCCTGTCGCCCCTGGATTTTCGCCTGCCGGAAATTTGCGCTGAGTTGGGTCTGCCCCTGGTGGCCACCTTCCACCCTGCCTTCGACCGCAAGGTACGCAGCATCACCTCCGGCACCCAGCACCTCACCTACCAGCTCTACGCTCCTTGTTTGGCCAACTACGACCGGGTGATCGTCTTCTCCGATCTCCAGCGCGACCTGCTGAACAAATTGGGCGTTCCCGATGATCGCCTGGTGGTGATTCCCAACGGTGTGGATACCCAGCGCTACGCCCCCGGCCCCTCAGCGGCGAAGGTGGAACTGGGGGCCGAACGGCTGTTTGTTTACCAGGGTCGGCTTTCCCCCGAAAAAAACGTGGAATCCCTGCTGAAGGGCTGGCGACAGGCGGAAATGGGGCCAACCTGCAAGCTGGCCATCATGGGCAGCGGGCCGCTAGAAAACTCCCTCAAGCTGTTCTACGACGACGACAATATCCTCTGGCTGGGCTACGTTTCCGACGTACAGCGCCGCATTGACCTGCTGCGGGGGGCCGATGGCTTTATCCTGCCCTCCTTTGTGGAGGGGCTGTCTCTGTCGCTGCTGGAGGCCATGGCCTGCGGGACGGCCTGCGTGGCCACCGATGCCGGGGCCGATGGAGAAGTCCTATCCAACGGGGCCGGGATTGTGCTAGATCCCCAGCGGGTAGCCGTGCAGCTACAAACCATTCTGCCCCTGCTGCGCGACCATCCCGAAATTGCCCAGCTTCTAGGCCGCAAAGCCCGCGAACGGGTGGTCTCTCGCTATACCCTCAGCGCCAACCTTTCTGCCCTGGAACAGCTTTATGGGGTGGTCGCCTCCCGGTCTCCAGTGGCCCTTGGTCTGTAACGCTAACCTCAGTTCGGGTTCAGCTCAGTAGCCCGATGCCCCGGCCCCCTCGCCCACGGAGAGCGATCTAGAGTGTCCAAGTCCCTCCAGAGCTCAACCCTGACTGGGGCAGATTGGGAACAGGCTCCGACGGTGGGTTCGATACCTTCAACCCCACAAAGCCCACCACCAAGAAGACCACTGCCGCCACAATCCACCACCACAGCGGATTTTTAGGGGATGTTTCTGGCCCTGAGTCAGCAGGTGTGACAGGATTCGCTGTTACCGGGTCAGGCCCAACGATGTCAGGCGTCCCAGAGATCAGGAACACCGCATCACCTGTGACTTCAGAGGGTTCATCCTGAAGAGGGTCTGGCCTAGGCAATCCTGAACTGGGAGAAGCTGGGCTGGGTAGTTCTGGGCTAAATGGCTCCGAGGCAAGTGATTCTGACGTAGAAAGCTCTGGACTGGAAAGAGTCCCTGTCAGTGCACTTTGGGCCATGTCACCTAGAGCTTTGACGCCCACCGGATCGCTGAAGTAGACCAGGTGATCACAAGCCACTTCTACCATCACCGGGGCGGGCTGACGACCGGGGGGGACGGCTTTGATGCTCTCTACCGTTACCGCCAGGTCGTTAGGAATGCCGAAGAACGGCAGTTCCATCAAGCCCTTCATCCTTTCCATCAACCGTTGCCGCAGGTTGCCCTGGGGATGGTCGGCGGGAATTAGGGCAATATTTCCAGCAATCACGGTGTAGGGAATGCCGGGGTCGGGGGTGATGGCCAACTGTTTGATGAAGTCGGAATTGGGATCCATCTGATCCAGGGTGACATCAATGGTTTCAATGCTTTCCACGCCCTTGGCCAAGAGTTTGAGGGCACTGGAGACAAACACGATGGGGAACGTCACCTTAGACAGGCCATTCAGCACCATCGTCAGCAGCGTGGTAATGCCCGCCACGGTTTGGGGCCAGGGGGATCCACCGCTGGGAGTGCCCAGCAAAATCAGGTGTTGGACGACCTCCTTACCGCCCTCCTGCTCGATGAACCAGCGGGACACCAGCCCCCCCATGGAGTGGGCAATAATGTGCAAGGTTTTGCCGTGGTTGGGGCCAAGGCCGATACTTTCCAGCCGTTGTTTGAGGCCCTGGGCATGGGTCTCGATGCTGGTATTGAGGCTCTCGTAGTCGAAGGCCAAAACGAGGTCGTAGCAGTCCTTGAGGGGTTTGGCTTCTCCGGCTAGGGCGGCGATGGCGGTTTCGATGCTGGGCACCATGCTTTCGGTGTCGCCAATGATGCCGTGGATGTAGAGGGCAATGCGCTGGGCTTGGGCCACCCGACTGGCTACCGTAGCGGGGTCGGTGATGTAAGTGACCTCGCCGTTATTGACCTCCGCCACCCGGAGGAAGGGGTATTCAAAGGGCAACCCCAGCTTTTGCCGCACCACTTTTTGGAAGAAGATCCGA
Organism: Leptolyngbya sp. BL0902; assembly: GCF_016403105.1. Taxonomy (NCBI): domain Bacteria; kingdom Bacillati; phylum Cyanobacteriota; class Cyanophyceae; order Leptolyngbyales; family Leptolyngbyaceae; genus Leptolyngbya; species Leptolyngbya sp. BL0902. The sequence continues at coordinate 2,008,343 of NZ_CP046155.1, read as the reverse complement.
ATCGCGCCTCCCAGGCTGCGTTGCCCTTCACTGATGGGTTCCGGCAGGTGTTCGATGGTAATTTCGGTTTGGTTGTCTTTGCTGATGCCGTGCCCCAGAGGCAGGTAAAACTCGCCATCAAAGGCCACGGGCAGCACCATGGCGTCGGGTTCTAGGGCCACATCGGCCACCAGCTTCAGAGGATTTGCGGCGGTGACGGCCTCTGAATTTTTCACGTCCCGCAACTCCAGCGCACTCAGACCCGGATCGGTGGCGCGGCTGGCGGTGAACTGAAACGCCTGGGTCTGATCCCTCAGCAACGGCGGCAAAATGTGACTGCCCAAATCGCGGGTGGATTGGGTGACGGTGGTAAGCCGCGCCTGGGCCGAAAAGCCCTCCGGGTTCTGGATAGTAATGCCATTCATCAACGTGACCTGGGGCGCAGCGGCAGAGAGGGCCACGGTTTCCCTGGGGCGCACGGTGGTAATGGTGATCTGGCTGGTCATCCAGTCGTCGGTGGTGTCTTCGTCCTCGTCGTCGCCAATGTCGCGGGTTTGGATGCGCTTCATCAGCCGATTCAGCATCCCCTTGGGCGGCATGGAACGGGTCACATCCTCTCGATAGAAGCCGTGCAGTTCGCCCTGGAAGAGATTGAGTTTCTGCTGTTCCAGCAACCGTCCATCAAAGGCGGTGGGGCTAACAATCAGCTTCAGCACGTCCTTAAATTCCGTAATGCCCTGTTCCCACAACTCCTTGGGCACCGTGGCCGAGACCAATTCCCCCTGGCGAGCATAGGCTTCCTGACCTGGATCCAACCACACGCCCCCTGCCTCAAACAGGGCCGCACTGATGGCGAACCGCTCGGTTAAATCCAACACGGTGCAATAGAGCCGCTGGGAACTGGTATTAGTGAGTTTGATCTGGAATTTGGGCGCTTTGTTGTCGGCGCTATAGCTCAACCGCAGGTCGCTTTGGTGACGGCTTTGGTCGGGCAAAATCACTTCCATCCGAATGGCATTAGCGGCAATGCGGCTGGTGGGAGAGCCTTGCAGTTCTAGGGTAGTTGTCCAGCGGGCTAGGTGCTCTAGCAAACCGAGGGTTTCGCGGGCTTTACCATTGTCAAAACCGCGCACGGGCTCCAGCAAAATCCGATCATCGGCGGGTCGTTTGATGCGGTATTCGCCATCCTGGGCGACCACCTGAAACGTAGCATCAGCGACATCTTCCACGACTCTGACATACAGAGAAGCAGGCTGAAAGCTACTGCCCATAATCGCACCACGCAGCAGCCCTACCCCAGCCTCATCCCCCAACAGATGCACCCCCATAGGCGGCAAGGGTAAGGTTTTGACCACCGCCTTAAAGCCCATCTCCGGCGAGAGCGACTCGATACCTGAAAGTTCGACCCGGCTAAATGTGGGTTTCACCGCCATGACCGTTGCGGTGCCCAGGGGCGTACTGTGGCCGAGATCACTATCAGCCATATCTGACAGAAATAGGGCAAAAACCGTCGTTTCTCCGCCCTTGGGCTGAGGAATACCGTGGATACTGCCGCCGTCAATGATCCAGCCTTCTTGGGGGTGGCAACTCACCAAAAAGTGAGGACTCCTAGGCCGAATCGCACCGCCCAAAAACGGCTGATCCAAATCTTCGGGAACGCTGGCCTCTAGCTGCGGAGCCTGGGCCGAAACCCGACTTTGCACCAGGGCCGAGGTGCGTTTAAACAGGTCGCGATAGGTGAGGCTGCCGTTAGCCTTTTGCAGGGTCTCTAGCAAAAAGTAGGAAAACGCCCCCCGGTGCTCGCCATCGCTGGAATATTCCTTGGCTTCTTCAATGTCTTGGCAGGCGGCCAACAACACATGGCGACCCTGGGGAATCCGCCAACCGCTGACAGCCCCCAGGCTGCGGGTCACAGGCGCTGCCGCTGGAATTTCCTCTGGCGTCACAATAAAGCTGTCGATGGGCCGCTGACGTTTATCCGTGGGTGCCCGCCGCACTGATTCGCTGGCCTCGGCATCGCCACGGGTGCCAGAACCGGAATGGCAACAGTCTAAAATCACCACCATATGGGGATTGTTCGCCGCCACTTCCGCAATCAGCTTGGCCAATTCTTTGTCGGCCAAATCCCAACTGCCCTGGCAACGGCTGTCGTAGCACACCAGGGTTTCATTCAAACGATCTGGCTCTAGGTGCCAAAATTCCTCCGGGGCCTGTTCTTGGGAACCGTGGCCCGCATAGAAAAACAGCGCTACATCCTCCGGGCCTGCCAGCCCCAGGTGGTTACGGAAACCATTAATCACCGCCTGCCGTGTAGCCGCTTCATTCAGCAAAGTTTTCACCTGCAACTGTCCACCCTCTTGGCCCACGCGACCTTCTAAATAGGTCTGCATCGCTTGCACATCGTTGGTGCAGCCCTGTAAATGGGGCACCGAGGAAGAGGGATCGTATTGGTTAATGCCGACGAGGAGGGTGTAGATGTTGGCCATGGGAACCTGCCAAGGGTGATGAATTGGATTAAACGATAGGAAATTGAGGTGCTGAATGGGCGTTTGGTGCGGTGCGCTCCATGTAATCCATATTTTCTGGGGTGAGGCTACAGCATTGATTCACCAGGTCGAAGACTTGACGCTCAAGCCGAAAAACCTCACGATTCTAGGCTGGCCTGGGTCAACCCAGGTTGCTAAAGCGCAGTTTCCCTACTTTGTGAATAGCCGTCTCTCATCAATGGTTAAGCTTATTTCTTTAAAGAATAGAATGATTTCAAATTGGCTCAAATCTCCTCTTAACTAAGGGTAACAAAGCGTTTTGTTGATTGCTCTCTTTTCCATAGATCAACGCAATCCTAGCCAGTTGAACCCCTGGTTGACCGACAAGACTTGCTAGCACCCGTATCTGCCGAAAGAGCAGGATATCTGAGCCCTAGGTGAATCTAATGCTGTAGCTGGGCGAGTTTTTTGCGCCCGCCGCAGAATCTTTTGTCAGACAGTTAGGTTGAACCCATCCCGATAGTTTTTTACATAGTGCGATAACAGTTCTTAGACATCACTCTATTGACAACATTCTTTATAGATTGGCGGCCTTAAAAACTAAAGAAAAGCTGAAATTCAGTGATTTTTCTGTGTTGATTTAACGGTGTCAGCCTGGTCTGGGTTGGGGGACGACAATCCAGACCGGGCAACGGTGCAGATGCCCCCAACGGAGATGCCGCTGTGGCGGAGGATTTGGGCGGCGGCGTGGGCGGTGGCTCCGGTGGTGAAGATATCGTCTACTAGCCAGACGGTTTTGAGGCGGAGGGTTGGCAGATGGCGGGGATTAACCTGGAACGCGTGGGCGAGGTTGGTCTGACGTTCCTCGCGGCTGAGACTATGTTGGGCTTGGGTGGCCTGCACTCGCAGGAGTCCTTCTCCCACGACGGGGGCCGGGACGATACGCTTCATGCCCTGCGCCAATCGTTCGGCCTGGTTAAAGCCGCGCTGCTTGAGCTTGCTAGGGTGAAGGGGAATGGGTAGCAGCACCACGGGGCGAGGGGATGGGGGAGTGGTTCGCTGGTATTGCTGCCAGGTTTGGCCTAGTTCTATCCCCAGCCAGTGGGCTAGTTCGGGGTGGCCGCTATATTTTAGCTGGCGGATGATTTGCCGCAGGGTATCTTCGTAGCGCCCCCAACTGAGGATGGGAAGCCCCGGGTGGCTGGAGTCGAGGGGGGTGGCGAGGCGACTTTGGCGAATCTGGCCTACGCAGGTGGGACAAAGTACCTGGGGCGTTGCCCGTTCGCAGAGGGGGCAGGCGCGGCTGAGGAAGAGGTCGAGGAGAGCCTGGCTGCGCTGCCAGGGGGCTTGGCCGAGTCCGATACCCATAGTGTTTCCTCCGGTGTGGTGCGGCCCTGTAGATGTCACGATACGGTTAGGTTTATTCTGTCAGGGCGATGGGGCGGTGGAAAGCGCTAATTGGCGTAAGTGGTTGAGTAGTCGTGGCTATTCTGGGGTGTGGTCGGGGGGCCAGCCGTGGATGGTCGCCCACTCTACCCAGATCCTGCGGATTGGACGTACAGTGGAGGTATAACAATCCTAATGCGCTTGCTTATTCTGGAATGTTTAGGCAGCCGACTCCTAGGCCAAGGGGCTCTAGGCCAAGCAAAAGCCCATGGAAGGACGCGGTCATCGCGATGATGGCATGACGGCTCCGAGGCATTGCCATAGTAGGCCACCCTATAAGACCGTTCATAAATTTTTGTTTATATTAGACTCTCCATAACAAGCGGGTTCCCATAACAAGCGGATTATTAGCTTTCCCCCTTCAAGATCTGTCTCCGCTTTTGCCATGTCCTGGTTGCAACCGCTAGATCGGGTCTGTGCCAATGACCTACCGCAGGTGGGCTACAAAGCCTATGCCCTGGGGTTACTGGGGAGGCAGCAGATCCCCGTTGCGGCGGGGCGGGTCATTGCAGCTCAGGCTTGGCAAGAGGTTTGGGCAACCGCCCTAGGGGCAGATCTGCGACAGCGCCTAGAGGATGGGGAACGGCTGGAACAAGCGGGCTTCCACGAATTACAGCACCTCAGCCAGCAGGCTCAGCGGGCCTGGGCGGATGCGCCACCCCTGTCATCTCTAGGGGCTGACTGGGCGGATTGGCCCCATCCAACCTGGATTTTGCGGGCGTCGTTGGGATGGCCCATTACTCGCCGCCGCGCTGATCTGGGCTTGGGTTTGTTGCCTGCCCAGGTGGGTAGTCCAGCAATGGTGCCCTTGGCCAAGGCACTTCAGCAGTTTTGGGGGGAGGCGATCTCGGCCCGGAGCTTGGTGGTGTGGCGACATCGCCGCCAGTCCCTCGCCCAACTGCCCTTGGCCACCCTAGTCATGCCCCTCTATCCAGCGCTGGTATCGGGTACGCTGCGGCTGGGGGCCAAGGAAGCCACGTGGGACTGTGTGGAGGGACTGGGACTGCCCCTAGTGCGGGGGGAGGCGATTCCAGCCCGGGGCCAAATGTCGCTGACCCAGCCGAATAGCGTGCAATGGAAGCCTGGATTTCAGGAGCAGAGATACTGCGTCAGCCTTGGCCCAGAGGCAGCGGCGATGGCGGCTCTGGGGAGCAATCTACCGTCAACGCCCCCCTCATCTTCATCTGCGGGAGGCACATCCCAATCAGGAACCAGGGCATTGGGGGGCAAGGCCCTGGGAGAGACTGCGCCGGGACTGCCCCTACGGGTGATTCAGCGGGAGGATCCAGTGTTGCCGCCACTGCTGACCCCAGAGCAGGTCTACCAGTTAATTGACCTAGGTCAGCGTAGCCGTCAGGTATTGGCGACGGATCCTTGGGTGGCTCCTACCGCCTTGGAGTTTGACCTGGGCCTAGAGTGGATTCTCTGCCCTGGGCAAGGGGGCGAGGGTTGGCAGTTTATCGTCACCCAGGTGATGCCCTATTTCCCCCCAGCCCCCCCGGCGCTGGCCCAGCCCCCTGGGGCACTGACTCCCCCCCCCACTACGTCTGCCCAACCGCCTCATCCTCCTCACCTTCCTGCCATTTGTGCGGTGGTTAAGGGCATTGGCGCTTCGGCGGGGCAGGTGCAGGGGGTGGCGGTGGTGGCCTCTCAGCCTCAAGATTTGCCGCGCCCGCTTCCTCCCAATGCCATTGTGGTGCTGCCCGATCTCCAGCCCGATGTGTTTCTTCAGCTAGGGGCGGTGGCGGGCATTGTCACCGAGCAGGGCGGGGCCACCTGCCATGCGGCTATTTTGGCGCGGGAAATTGGCGTCCCTGCCGTTGTCGGATCTCCCCAGGCGACCCAAATTTTAGAAGACGCCATGCTCCTGTTTCTGGATGGCGACCGAGGGGTGGTCTATGGCTTAGATCCCGCCCGCGTCCCGGCCATGGCAGTCTCGCCGCCCGCCCAGCCCGCCGTACCGCCCCCGCCCATGCCCGTCGGTCGCTACCCGGAACTGCGAACCAAGGTGATGGCCAACCTCAGCCAAATTCGGCGGCTGGATGCCCTCCCGGCGGAGCACATTGCCGGGGTGGGGCTGCTGCGGTCGGAGTGGCTGCTGCTGGATATTTTGGAGGGCCGTCACCCCTGGCACTGGGTGAACGAGGGGCAGGGGGCCGAGCTACAAAGCCGGATTGTGCAGCAAATTGAACCCATCCTAAAAATCCTTGGCCCCAAGCCTCTGCGCTACCGCAGCCTGGATTTGCGTTCCCACGAATGGCAAGCCCTAGAAGGGAGCCCACCCCTAGAACCCAACCCCATGCTGGGCCTGCGGGGCACCCTCAGCTACGGTATCGACGCCCGCTTGTTTGAGGTGGAACTGGGGGCGCTAGCCACCCTGCAACGGGCTGGATATACCAACCTAGAGCTGATTTTGCCCTTTGTGCGTACCGTGGAAGAGGTGCTGGCCTGTCAGCAATATCTTCGCCAGACCGGACTCACAGACTACGAGGACTTTGCCCTGTGGATTATGGCCGAGGTGCCCTCGGTGCTGTTTTCGATCCCGGCCTATGCCCAAGCCGGGGTGAAAGGGATCGCCATTGGATCCAACGACCTCACTCAACTGCTGCTGGCAGTGGATCGCGATCAGCCCATCATGGCCTCCGCCTACGATGAACGCCATCCGGTGATTCAAATGGCCATGGCTCACCTGATCCAAGAAGCCCACCGCTGCGGGTTGGTGTGCTCCATCTGCGGTCAAGCCCCGGTGCGCCACCCCGACCTCATTGCCAAGTTTGTGGCCTGGGGCATCGACTCGATTTCCGTGGAAACCGCTGCCCTACCGTTCACCCTAGAAGCGGTGTGGCAGGCCGAGCAGCGCCAAGGGGGCAGGGGCTAGCGCAATGTGGCACAATTAACAGGTTAAGGGTCTGGGGTTTGGCAGCAATGACCAAGTTTGTGTTTGTGACGGGCGGTGTGGTTTCCAGCATTGGCAAGGGGATTGTGGCCGCCAGTTTGGGGCGGCTGCTGAAGTCGCGGGACTATTCCGTGTCCATCCTCAAGCTCGACCCCTACCTCAACGTAGACCCCGGCACCATGAGCCCCTTCCAGCATGGGGAGGTGTTTGTGACCGAAGACGGGGCCGAAACCGACTTGGATTTGGGCCACTACGAACGCTTCACCGATACGGCCATGTCGCGGCTGAACAGCGTCACAACTGGGTCGATTTACCAGGCGGTGATTAACCGGGAGCGGCGCGGCGATTACCATGGCGGCACCGTTCAGGTCATCCCCCACATCACCAACGAAATTAAAGACCGGGTGCATCGGGTGGCCCGCAACACCAACCCCGATGTGGTGATCACCGAAATCGGCGGCACCGTCGGCGACATTGAATCCCTCCCCTTCCTCGAAGCCATCCGCCAGTTCCGCAAGGACGTGGGGCGGCAGGATGTGCTGTATATGCACGTCACCCTGATTCCCTGGATTCCCTCCGCCGGAGAACTGAAAACCAAGCCCACCCAGCACTCGGTCAAGGAACTGCGTTCCATCGGCATCCAGCCGGATATTTTGGTCTGCCGCTGCCAGGTACCCCTGCCAGAACCGATGAAGGAAAAGATTTCTGAGTTCTGCGATGTCTCGGTGGAATCCGTCGTCACCTGCCAGGATGCCAGCAGCATCTACGAAGTGCCCCTCAACCTAGAGCAGGAAGGACTGGCCGAGCAGGCCCTCAAGATCCTAGCGATGGAACCCCGTCAGCCCCATCTGGGCACCTGGGAAGCCATTGTCAACGGGCTCTCTAGCTCCAGCCAGCCGCTGAATATCGCCATCGTCGGCAAATACGTCAGCCTCAGTGATGCCTACCTGTCGGTGGTGGAGGCGCTGCGCCACGCCGCCATTGCCCGCCAAGCCGCCCTCCAAATCCACTGGGTCAACTCCGAGGACATTGAAACCGACGGAGCCGACACCTACCTCAGCCAGATGGATGGCGTGGTGGTGCCCGGTGGCTTTGGCACCCGTGGCGTCAACGGCAAAATCCAGGCGATTCAGTACGTGCGGGAACGGGGCATTCCCTTCCTGGGGCTGTGTTTGGGGATGCAGTGCTCGGTGGTGGAATGGGCGCGGAATGTGGCCCACCTCGAAAACGCCGACAGCTCCGAATTCCATCCCGATACGCCCAACCCGGTGATCAGCCTCCTGCCCGAACAGCAGGACGTGGTCGATCTGGGCGGCACCATGCGCCTGGGGCTATATCCCTGTCGCCTCGCCCCCAACACCCTGGCCAGCCGCCTCTATGGCGAAGAGGTCGTCTACGAACGCCACCGCCACCGCTACGAGTTCAACAACGCCTACCGCAACCTGTTCCTCGAATCGGGCTACCAGGTCAGCGGCACCTCCCCCGATGGTCGCCTGGTGGAAATTGTAGAACTGCCCAACCATCCCTTCTTCATCGCCAGCCAGTTCCACCCCGAATTCAAGTCTCGCCCTAGCACACCCCATCCCCTCTTCCTGGGGTTGGTTAGTGCGGCCCTAGGCCAGTCGGCCCCAGCAGAACCCGTCGCCGCGAACCTGGGAACAGCGGTGGAAGCCTAGCGCTAAGTCAGGATGGGATCCTCGCGCTAGGGATAGCCCTACTTTGGCAGAACCCTGCAAAATGGGCCATGATTGGGATAGCAACCCCGCCGTGGGAAAAGGAAATGAATGGTGTCTATGCGGTCTAGGAAATCTGGGATGGCTAAGCTGTGGTCGGTAATGCTGGCGGCGATGGTGATTCTCCTCGGCGGGCTGGGGAACACCCCGGTGGCCCTCGCCCAAGATAATACGGTGGACTACACCCTCACCGACCTCAGCTTTCGCGACTTCTCCGGCCAAAACCTTTCCGGTACCTCCTTTGCCGCCGCCGAAATGCGAGAGGCCAACTTCACCGACGCCGACCTCAGCCGCACCATTTTGACCAAAGCCTCCTTTGTGCGGGCCAACCTAACCGGGGCCAACTTCTCGCAGACCTTCGCCGATCGCGTCATTTTTGACGAAGCCGATCTCTCCAATGCCCAATTTATCGACGCCCTACTCACCAGCAGCAGCTTCCACGACACCAAAATTACCGGGGCCGACTTCTCTGGAGCCATCATCGACCGCTTCCAAATTGCCCAACTCTGCAAAATTGCCGACGGCACCAACCCCACCACCCAAGTCTCTACCCGCGACAGCCTCGGTTGCCGCTAGGCTGGGCTGAGAAAACGCCGTGGTGTGTAAACGCTCGACGTGATTGGTCAAACTCTGCCCGTCGTCTGCCGCCCCCTATCTTCGCTTCCGTCCCGTTGTTACCGATGGCAATCCATGCTTGATCAGTCTACTCAGTTCCTCACCGAGGCCGAATCAGCCCAGGTAGATGGGGCGCTGCTGTCTTCCCCCGAAAAATTCCTGGCCCGCCTCACCATTTCCACCGCCAAACTGCTGGGGGTTATCTCCGCCGACTTGGATATTCCCCTCGCCTCCCTCTCGGCCAGCCACATCATCCAGTGGTTTGAGGAAGACGCCAAACGCAAGCGAGAACAGGGCGTTGATGCCGCTGTTCTCAAGTGGGATTCGGAGGATTTAGGCTAGGGCTGGGCTGATTATTTGAGGCCCTTCACCCGGTAGCCGATGTCGCGGCGGCAGTACTTGCCGTCAAAGTGGATTTTGTCTACGGCGGCGTAGGCATTGGCAATGGCGGACTCGAAGGTGTCACCTAAGCCTGTGACCCCCAACACTCGGCCTCCGTTGGCCACGGTAATGCCACCCTTGGCCTGGGTGCCCGCGTGGAAAACGAGGGCTCCGGTATCGGCGGCGTCGGTGAGGCCGGAAATTTCCATGCCCTTGGGGTAGGCATCGGGGTAGCCCTCGGCGGCTAGCACCACACAGGCGGCGGCACCAGGCTTCCATTCCAGAGGCGGTAGGGCGTCTAGACGCCCCTCAATGCAGGCCAGGACAACCTGATCCAGCGGTGTTTCTAGCAGGGGCAGCACCGCCTGGGTTTCGGGATCACCAAAGCGACAGTTGAACTCGACGACTTTGGGATCGCCCTGGGGGGTAATCATCAGCCCCGCATAGAGGACGCCGCGATAGTCAATGCCGCGACGACGCAGGGTGGCAAGGGCGGGCTCTAGGACTTCGGCTTGGATCCGATCCATCAGGGCCGGGGTGACGATGGGGGTGGGGGCATAGGCTCCCATGCCGCCTGTATTGGGGCCAGTGTCGCCCTCGCCAATGGCTTTGTGGTCTTGGGCGGGCAGCAGGGGCCGAATGGTTTGGCCATCGGTGATGGCTAGCACGGAGGCTTCTTGCCCGGTCATAAATTCTTCAATTACCACCTGGCTTCCGGCGGCACCAAACTTGCCGCTAAAGATGTCGGAAACCGCCGCTTTGGCCTCGTCCAGGGTTTGGGCGACGATCACACCCTTACCCGCTGCCAAACCGTCGGCCTTGACCACAATGGGAGCCTTTTGGGCCTTGAGGTAGGCCAGCGCCGGAGCCTCGGCCTCAAACACCGCTGCTTCGGCGGTGGGGATGCCTGCCTCCACCATCAGCGCCTTGGCCCAGGCTTTGCTGGCCTCGATCTGCGCCCCCGCCTGAGAGGGGCCAAATACTTTTAAGCCCTGAGCCTGGAGGAAGTCGGTGATGCCGAGGGCGAGGGGTTGCTCTGGGCCAACCACCACCAACTCCAGATTATTGACTAGGGCAAAACGGGCAATGCCTTCAAAGTCTTCGGGGTTGAGGGCAAGGTTGCGGCAGTGGGCCAGGGCGGCGGTGCCACCGTTACCGGGAATGCATACCACTTCCGTAATTTTGGGAGACTGAAGTAACACTGAGGCTAGGGTATGCTCTCGGCCACCACTGCCGATCACTAAAGCTTTCACAAAGAACCTCCCACGGTATAACGTTATCTGCCTGCGCTGGATCAGCGGCAGCAGACGCATTAGGCACTATGATGCAGCATTTTCCACCATAGCCATTGCGCCCTTTATTCTCCCATGTTCCTGGCGAAACAACACCGTTGTGTGGGCCATTGCCAGCCACCATTCGGTATGGTTGGGCCCCATCGACGGAGACGGTGGTGCTAAGACTGCCCCAGGGCGATACACTAGGGCGAGGAATAAGAGAGCATACGCGGGGCATCACCACCGTATTTCTACGGCTGTTTTCTATGGCTGTTTTTGCGGCTGTTTCTACAGTTAACCCCCCTGGCCTATTACGACCCTTGCTCAGAACCCCTATGGACTTTGACACAGCCCACCAGTTTTTACTTCAGCAAACCCTCTCATCCACGGACGATCAGCGGGAGACGTTTATTGCCTGCCTGCGTCGGGGGAAACCGCCTCTCCCTGGGCAGGTAACGTCGCTCATCCTGGCGCTCAAGGTGCTTGACGATGGCCTCAAGGACGAGCCCGTGTTAGACCGCACCTTGCTAAAGGCATTGCTGGTGCTGATCGATGACAGCACCCACCTCTATCGTCAGGGTGTTGCGGAGGGGGTCTTTTGGCCACCGCTGCTGGCCGATGACCTGACGCGCTTGCGCCAGTCGGCCCGCACCATTATGACCGGACAGACGAACTAAATCGGTACCTCGGTTGGAGACAGATGCTATGGGGCCTGCCTGTGTCTTGGTGCTTGCCCGCTATCCTACCCCAGGACAAGCCAAAACCCGTCTAATTCCGGCCCTCGGCCCAGCGGGAGCGGCCCACCTGTATCAACGCTTGGCGGAGGGGATGATAGCCCAGGTGCGAGCAATGGATGCGGCGGTGGATATCGCTCTGTGGTACTGCGGGGCCTCGGAAGCAGCGATGCGGACTTGGCTCGGTGATGGCCTGATATACTGCTCCCAACCGGAGGGCGATCTCGGCTATCGTCTCACCACCGCCGTGGATTGGGCCTTCGCCCAGGGCTATGGAATCGTCCTTGTGAGTGGCACCGACTGTCCCGGCTTGGATGCAGCCTTGCTTAATCAAAGCTTAGCGACTCTGGCCAACGGGGCCGATCTTGTCCTTGGCCCCGCCCAGGATGGTGGCTACTATCTGCTGGGGTTGACAGCTCCCCAGCCCGAACTTTTCCAAGATATTGCTTGGAGTACCTCTGCCGTACTGGCCCAAACCGTTGCCCAGGCCCAGCGCCTTCACCTCACCCCCACCTACCTGCCCACCCTCACCGATATTGACACCCCAGAGGACCTGGCCCATCTGCCGTCTTCGTTGCGGCCTAGCTCCCCTAGTGGCCCCAACCTACCCTCCAGCGTTTCCACCGACCCATGTCCCGGCCCGTAGGTATCTCCGTTATCATTCCTACCCTCAACGAAGGCCAGACCCTCGGCCCTGCCCTAGACCATCTGCCCTCAGCCCTAGAGGTGATTGTGGCCGACGGGGGCAGCACCGATGACACCTGCGCCATCGCCCAGGCCCGGGGTGCCCAGGTAGTGGTGGCCGCTGGGGGGCGGGGAGCGCAGCTCAACCGGGGGGCCAGCATTGCCCAGGGGGACATTCTGCTTTTCCTCCATGCCGATACCCGACTGCCGCCCAACGCCGCCGCTCTGGTGCGCCAAACCCTAGGCCAACCGGGCGTTGTAGCCGGAGCCTTTGACCTAGCCATCGACGGCCCTGGCTGGGGTCTGCGCTGGGTGGAATGGGGCGTGAGGTGGCGGTCGCGCTGGCTGCGGCTGCCCTACGGCGACCAAGCTATTTTCCTGACTGCTGAGCAATTCCATCGCCTGGGTGGCTTTGCCTCACTGCCCATTATGGAAGACTTTGACCTGGTGCAGCGCCTCAACCGTCAGGGCCGAGTGGCCATTGTGCCTGTGCCTGTCGTTACTTCCAGCCGTCGCTGGCAGCGCCTGGGGGTGGGGCGCACCACCCTCGCCAACCAGGGCATGGTGATCGGCTATCTGCTGGGGTGGGACATCACCAAACTGGCCCACTGGTATCGTCATTTGGGTCGATCTAAACCGGGATAACCCCAAACCATGTTAAGGATCGGATGGCATGGTGATCGCGTCAGGCTGCGGTGATCGCCCCACGCCATTCGCCGTAAGCAACAGCAGGCAAGCAACGGAGGGACAGGCATCCATGGGACAGACGGGAATCTTCAGTCGGAGCGGGCTACAAGTCTTTGCGCTCGTGCTCAGCATCACCCTAGCGCTGGGCGGTTGCGCCATTCCCCAACTGCGGGCGGAGGAACGGTTGTTTTTGCCCCTGGTGGCGGAGGTGCTGGATGTCTACACGCTGCCCACCCAAGAGTTTCAAGATACCACCGTGGGCGGATTGTCGGCCCTGGCCTACGACCGTTCCGTGGATCAGTTCTATGCCCTGTCCGATGACCGGGGCCGCTTTGGGCCACCTCGGTTTTATCAACTGGTGCTGACCTTTAGTCTGGGCAACGATGGCCAGCCCCGGTTTAGGGATGTGACGATTCAGTCCGTGACGCCCTTCACCGATGGCGAGGGCAACCCCTATCCCCGTGGCCAGCTTGACCCAGAGGGTTTTGCCCTCTCCCCCCGCAATAGCGTCTTCATGAGCAGCGAGGGTGACGTCCCGCGAGGCATTCCGCCCTTCTTGGGAGAATTTGATCGGGCCACGGGTCGGCTAGTGACAGCTTTTCGCATCCCAGATCGGTTTTTGCCCGATGACGCCGATCCACCCACCCAGGGCGTCCGCAACAACCTCAGTTTTGAAGCTCTCACCCTTAACGCCACACCGGGCACCGCCGGACAGACAGAGCCCTTTCGTCTGTTCATGGCTACAGAGTCGGCCCTAGTACAAGACTACGAACCTGACCCCGCCCAGCCGCTTCAGAGCCGCTTTCTACACTATTTATTAGGGCAAGATCAATCCACCCTGATTGCCGAGCACGCCTATCCCCTCGATTTGGAGCCCTCCGGGGCAGTGGTCAACGGCCTGACGGAACTACTCCTAATTGACCAGGGGGGCCACTTTTTGGGGTTAGAACGGGCCTTTGGCCTGCGAGGCTTTAACGTCAAACTGTATCAACTGGCGACAGGGGGCGCAACGGACACCTCTACCCTTGCTAGCCTGCGCGGGGCCGAGGGGATCACTCCCATCCGCAAACAACTGGTGCTGGATTTTGCCAACACCACCCTTCCCGTAGACAACCTAGAGGGCATGACCCTAGGGCCGCGCCTGCCCGACGGGAGCCAAAGCCTGATTTTGGTCAGCGACAACAACTTTGAGCCAGGGCGACCGACGCAGTTTATTTTGTTGCGGCTGCAAGGGCTGCGATAAAGGTTGTACTGGATCCATAACAGGGGCTTTCCCTAGCCCGAATCAATCGTCACAGCAGCAGATTTGGCTTTACGGATATTTCAAGATCGGTGGTTTACAGGGTCGCCAAACTGGTAAATTGTCTTGGTATCAGCAACGAGAATGAAGCATTGATATGAAAGTCCTTGTAATTGGCGGTGACGGTTACTGCGGGTGGGCAACCGCTCTTTATCTTTCCAATCGTGGCTACGAAGTCGGGATCCTCGATAATCTGGTGCGGCGTCACTGGGATGCTCAACTGCAAATCGAGACTCTGACCCCCATCGCCCCCATCCAGGCTCGTCTCAAGCGCTGGAAAGAGCTGACTGGCAAGCACATCGACCTTTATATCGGCGACATCAACGACTACCCCTTCCTCGAAAAATCCATGCTGGACTTCCAGCCGGAAGCAGTGGTTCACTTTGGCGAGCAGCGTTCCGCCCCGTTCTCCATGATTGACCGGGAACACGCCGTGCTCACCCAATCCAACAACGTGATTGGCAACCTGAACCTGCTCTACGCCCTGCGGGACAACTTCCCCGACTGCCACCTCGTGAAACTGGGCACCATGGGCGAATACGGCACCCCCAACATCGACATCGAAGAGGGCTACATCACCATTGAGCACAATGGCCGCAAGGACACCCTCCCCTACCCCAAACAGCCCGGTTCCTTCTACCACCTCAGTAAGGTACACGATTCCCACAACATCCACTTTGCTTGCAAGGTGTGGGGCCTCCGCGCCACCGACCTCAACCAGGGCGTGGTCTACGGCGTCCTCACCGAAGAAACGGGCATGGATGAGTTGCTGATCAACCGCCTCGACTACGACGGCGTCTTTGGTACCGCCCTCAACCGCTTCTGTATCCAAGCCGCCGTGGGGCACCCCCTGACGGTGTACGGCAAAGGCAGCCAAACCCGCGCCTTCCTAGACATCCGCGACACCGTGCGCTGTATCGAAATCGCCATCGCTAATCCGGGCGACCCCGGCATCTTCCGCGTCTTCAACCAGTTCACCGAAATGTTCAGCGTCGGCGACCTGGCCATGCTGGTGAAGAAAGCAGGCACCACCCTGGGCCTCGATGTGGAAATCAACCACCTCGAAAACCCCCGCGTGGAAGCTGAAGACCACTACTTCAACGCCAAGAACACCAACCTGCTTGATCTGGGTCTACAGCCCCACCTGCTGTCCGACTCGCTGCTAGATAGCCTGCTGAACTTCGCGGTTAAGTACAAAGATCGCGTTGACCACAGCCAGATCATGCCCAAGGTGCAGTGGCGGCGTAGCTAGTCCACGCTAGGGTCAGGGTCTACCAAGGCCCTGGCCCTCCTTAATTTTTCCTGTCTTCCCTTAGCCCCCGGTTCTCCATGCGAATTGCTCTCTTTACCGAGACCTTTTTGCCCAAGGTTGATGGCATTGTCACCCGCCTCAAGCACACCGTCGATCATCTCCAGCGCCAGGGCAATCAGGTTTTGGTGTTTTCCCCAGAGGGTGGGCTGACGGAATACCGAGGGGCGAAAATCCACGGCGTATCGGGCTTCCCGCTGCCCTTATATCCTGAACTCAAGCTGGCCCTGCCCCGGCCCTCCATTGGGGAGGCCCTAGATCGCTTTCGGCCCGACCTGATTCATGTCGTGAACCCAGCGGTGTTGGGCCTAGCGGGGATTTACTACAGCAAAGCCATGAACGTGCCCCTGGTGGCCTCCTACCACACTCACCTGCCCAAGTATTTGGAGCACTACGGTTTGGGGATGCTGGAAGGAGTGATGTGGGAACTGATCAAGGCCATGCACAACCAGGCCCGCATCAATCTCGTTACCTCCACTGCCATGCAGGCCGAACTGTCGGAGCATGGGGTAGAACGCATCGACGTGTGGCAGCGGGGCGTCGATACCGAACTGTTCCGGCCTGAACTGGCCAGTGCCGCGATGCGGGATCGCCTGTCCCAAGGGCATCCTGAAGCACCGCTGCTGCTCTACATTGGCCGACTATCTGCCGAAAAAGAAATCGACCGGATCAAGCCCATCCTGCAAGCCATTCCTGGTGCGCGGCTGGCCCTGGTGGGCGATGGCCCCTACCGCACCGAACTCGAAGCCCACTTTGCCGATACGCCGACGAACTTTGTCGGCTACCTAGCCGGGGAAGATCTCGCTTCGGCCTACGCCTCGGCGGATGCCTTTGTGTTTCCCTCCCGCACCGAAACCCTCGGCCTGGTTCTGCTCGAAGCCATGGCCGCAGGCTGTCCGGTGGTAGCGGCCAACTCCGGCGGCATTCCCGATATCGTCACCGATGGGGTCAATGGGTTCTTGTTCGACCCCAAGGACGAGGAAGGGGCCATCATCGCCACCCGCCGCCTAATTGAAGCCACCACCGAGCGGGAAACCATGCGCCAAGATGCCGTGGCCGAAGCCGAACAATGGGGCTGGGCCGCCGCCACCCGTCAGCTTCAGCAGTTCTACCACCAAGTCCTCGCCGAAACTTCCCTGCCCCTAGCGGCCTAGGGTATGGTAGTAGTCAGCAAAACCCAAGCCTACTCCCAAATTTCTGCCAGGGAGAGGATAAAACCCGGTAGCACCGCCTCTCCAGAAAGTTGTTCCGGCTGGTTGAGGTATTCTGTGGGTCGGCCCAGGCGATAGATTTGCGCGTTCTTTTCCTGCGGGTCAATCAGCCAGCCCAGACGCACGCCACAGTCTCGGTATTCAGCCATTTTGCGCTCTAGGGTAGTGAGTTTGTCTGTCGCAGACCGTAGCTCAATCACAAAATCGGGGGCCAGGGGCAAAAACTTAGCTGGATCAGGGGCGATGGCCTCAATGCGTGATTTTTCTACCCAAGCCACATCTGGCGAACGATCTGCCCCATTGGGGAGCGAAAACCCGGTAGAGGAATCAAAGACAAAGCCCATCTGGGTTTGACGATTCCAGAGAGTGACGTTAGTTATGAGGTCGGCATTGCGCTTGCCAGATTCCCATCCGGTGGGAGGCATGAGGATTAACTCTCCGGTGCTGCTGCGCTCTAGGCGAAGGTCTTGGTTCACTTTGCACAGCTCATAGAACTGCTCATGGGTGAGCCGCACCACCGGGTCGAGGGTTAGGGTCAGGGTCGTCATGGCACCGAGAGCGCAAAGGATATCCTTAATTTAGCAAGCAAGATGGGGAACAGCTTCGTATCATCATCCTGGCCTTTTGGCACAGTACTGCCGCCACAGATCATTCAGCTTGGGTGAATATCCAGCAGCGATGTCATACTCATGGCCGACTGTGGCTTGTACTTGCCTAGGCCCTGGTCAAAGTTGCCGGAAAGAATGTCTAGTTCAATACATAGGCACTTCATGATTGAAGATGGCCAGTCAGCAAAAACCTCTGTAACCCTTCAGCTACAGGGGTTTCACAGAAAAGCTGGTGACAAGACTCGAACTTGCGACCGGCTGATTACAAATCAGCTGCTCTACCAACTGAGCTACACCAGCAAAAGCACCTTCAAGTATAGCGGTCTGGCGATGCTTTGGACAGGCGTGTTGTGCCGGGAGGCAGCGTTGGAGAACGGTAAGTCCTTACCCAGCGGGGGAAGTGGCACAGCTTTTAGCCTAAATCCTTGTGACAGTGATGAAACTTTAGTTAAGGGACGACCCAATCCTCCGGGTTTTCACGGGTATCGGTGAAACTTTGGGAAGTTGGGTTGTGCTAGTTCCCGATTCTGGTGGCTGGGTTATTCCGCTGTCGTGAACGGGATAGGGGTTGGTCATCTACTCGTCATCTTTTTGCCGTGGTTGCTGCTATTTCGTTGAATTCACAGACGTTTTTGGGGCACAATCGGGCCGTCTACCAAGAGTTGCGGGCGGCGCTACAGCTTCACTTGCGGCGACAGTTGCTGTTGGCCGTTTGCGATGATGGGGCCTTGCAGCAGCGGTTGGCTCGGCAGTTGGCGGCGGATCTGACCGCAGCGGCGGGGGCCTCTCAGGCGGGACGGGAGCCCTCACCCCTAGTGACGCTGCGGCTGGATGCAGACCATCCTGATGTGGTGAAGGAGGTCTTACTGTGGCTAAAACAGCAGCCCCGACTAGCGGATCAGGGCAGAACCCTTCCGGCGTTCCAAATTTTGGGAATTGAGGCCCTAACGCGGCAGTCGCCTACGGTGCAAAAGCGGTTTTTGGCATCGCTGTTGCGGGTCGATGCGCTGCTAACCCAGCTGGATGGTCGGCTGGTGGTATGGCTGCCTCGGCCCTGGCTGGGCAAAATTCAGCAGATGGTGCCGGGGTTTTGGCAGTTGCGAAATGGGCTGTATGAGTTTGAGGGGGAGCCGACCTCGGCGGTGGTAGAGTTTCCTTCGGTGCCGTCGCTGGCGTCTGAGGAGACAGAGTCTTCAACCGCTGCAACAATGCTGGAGGGGCTGGTGTTGCCCATGGCCCTGGCCCGTCAGGAGGCCATTCGCCAGCGGTGGCAATATATTCATCGGCTGCACCAACAGCAGGCGGGGCCGCTTACCCTGGCGCGGGCGCACTTGGCTTTGGCACAGGTTTGCCGGGGGGAGATTACCCCAGGGCCAGAGGGTCTACCCGTGCTGACGTTTGCCCTAGAGGTGTATCAACGGGCAACTCAGGATTTGGGGGTGGGCGATAGGGCTTGGTGCGATGCCCTCAATGACTTGGCCAGCCTGTACTGGATGCGAGCCCAGCGAGAGTCGCAGCCGCAGGCCATCGAGCCTTGGCTTCAGCGCAGTGTGGCGGCTTATCAACAAGCTATTGAGGGATCGGCGGACAACCGGGCACAGATTTCCCTAGATACGTTAGGGCGGCTCTACGGCAATTTAGGCGGGGTGTATACCCAACTGGCAGACTTGGGAGATCCCCTGGGGTATCTGGAACAGGCTGTGGAGGCCCACTCCCAAGCCCTACGCTATGTTGCCGCCGATCCCCTTGCCTATGCCAACGGCCAAAATAGCTTGGGGACGATCCATTGGCGGCTTTCACAGATAGAGCGGCCCCAGTACCATTTGCACCGGGCCATTGTCGCTTACCAAGAAGCTCTGCGCTACCGTACGCCCCAGGCGGAGCCCCAAGAATATGCCATGCTGCAAAACAACTTGGGCATCGCCTACTGGAGCCTCGCCCACCACGAAAATCCCATTCCCTGGCTAGAGCAGGCTGTGGATGCCTACCAAACGGCGCTGGTCTATCGCACCCTGGTCACAACTCCGGCGGGCTGCGCCGTCACCCACAACAACCTCGGCACCGCCTACTGGGACTTGGCCCAACAGCAAACTTCCCAGCCTGAAGAACGCCTGCTCAGCCTTCGGCAGGCCGTGGATGCCTACGAAGCCGCCCTCGATGCCGTGGAATATTTGCTCCAGCAATCGCCCTCGGAGCCCCCTGGGTTTGATGTATGGGCCACCTGCCACAGCGCAGGCATTGTTCACGACCAACTGGCCCTATCCTTGCCTGCCGATCAATCCGAAGACCGAGAACGTCACCTCAACGCCGCCCTCAGTCACTACCTTCTGGCCTACCAAGGCTGGCAAGATCAGCCCGAAGCGTTGGATACCCTGGCCACTGCCCTGGTGTATTCCGTGCGCCTCCATTTCGAGATTCTGGGCTTCTCTGGACAGCAGGCTGTTTTATCTCAACTGCCACCGGATTTGCTCGGTCGCGTTTTGCCCCAACTTTAGTACCAACTTTAGTAGGAGAAGCTCGAACCCGGTATCCAGGGGTAGAACACTTCCGGGGGAAGAAGCCCACACTGTCTGCTGGCATCGGTGTCGGGAGTAGGTCACGGACAGCAGGTGTCATGATTCTCTAGTAGCCACCGACGGATCCTATAGCGATCCTATAGCCGCCGATGGATCCTAAATCCCGGTTGCCTCCTCCCAATGGAACAACCGATCCCGCTCAGGCTGAGCTTGTCGTTGGTGTAGCCTCCTCAGCGAGGAAAGCCTCGATGGACATGGGGACAGGGAACTTGGGGTGATGTCCCCTGCTCTTTGCAAGGCAGCTTGTAAACTGTAGGAGATCCGCGTTCTAGCCCGTTGGGTGCCTAGCGTCGTCAATGCAAGGCTGGGCTACGACGAAGCCGTGCCCTCTCAGCCCACGCGCTTAGACACTCCCCATGCTCAACCCGATACCTGTAGCCCATGCCTCCATCCCCGTCTGCCCAAGTGATTGTTGTCGGAGCCGGAGCGGCGGGGGTGTTTGGGGCCATTGCCTGTGCCGAAGCGGCTCCCTCAGCCACCGTTCACCTGTTTGAGGCAGGGCGCGAACCCCTGGCCAAGGTGCGAATTTCTGGTGGCGGGCGCTGCAATGTGACCCACGCCTGTTTCGATCCGGCGGTGCTGGTCAACCACTATCCTAGGGGCAGCCGTGCCCTGCGTGGCCCCTTCAGCCAGTTTCAGCCCAAGGACACCATCGCCTGGTTTCAGCGGCTTGGCATTGCCCTCAAAACCGAGGCCGATGGGCGAATGTTCCCCACCACCGATGACTCTGCCACCATTGTGGAGGGCCTGCTGGGGGAAGCACGGCGACGGGGCATCACCCTGCACTGTGGCCAAGCGGTGACGGGCATTACCCAGCGAGATCATGGCTTCACGGTAGCGGTGAAGGAAGAACCATCCTGGCGCTGTGATCGGCTGCTGTTGGCCACGGGCAGCAGTGCCCTGGGCTATCGGCTGGCCCAGTCCCTAGGGCATACCCTGGTGCCTCCGGTGCCGTCGCTGTTTACCTTCAACGTCGCGGATCCTGACCTCCATGCCCTCGCTGGAGTATCGGTGGAGGATGTGGCCCTGACCCTGCACCTCGACCAGGGCAAACCCCTCAAACAGCGTGGCCCGCTGTTGGTCACGCACTGGGGGCTGAGCGGCCCCGCCATCCTCAAGCTGTCGGCCTTTGGGGCGGTAGATCTCCATCGGCAGCGCTATCGGGCTAGCCTGGGGGTCAACTGGCTCCCGCACCTCAGCCAAGACGACGTGCGGCAAACCTTACTGGATCTCAAACAAAACCAGGGTAAACGGTTGATGGTGAGTTTTTCGCCCTTTCCGGCCCTGTCGCGGCGGCTGTGGCTCTACTTGCTTCAGCGGCGGGTAGGGCTAGATCGCGACCTCACTTGGGCCAACCTCAGCAAGGGGCAGTTACAAGGACTCGTCACCGAACTCACCCAAGGCCGCTACGCCATTGCCGGACGGGGCGTGTTTAAGGATGAGTTTGTCACCTGTGGCGGGGTGGCGCTGAAGGAAGTGGACTTCAAAACCTTGGAAAGTCGCCGTTGTCCGGGGCTGCATTTTGCCGGGGAAATCCTCGATATTGACGGCATTACGGGCGGCTTTAACTTCCAGAATGCCTGGACGACGGGCTGGCTGGCGGGGCGGGCCATGGCTAGGGCCGGGTCAGCGAACAAAACTTCCGCACCCGGTCAAACTCTGGATCCTGCCAAGAATAGGCAAAGTGGCTGACGGCGTTGATTTCTGGCACGGCCCGCCGCATGGCTTCCATTTGGGCTTCAATGGCGGGGCGGTTGTGGGTGGGCTGGCCCCAAATTCCGGCAATGGCGGGCATAATCAACGGCTGGGAGTTGGCCGGAGCCATGGAAATCACTCGCCGAATGCCGTCTAAGATGCAGCCCGTGTGGCCGCACACCGCGTAGGCCATGGGATGCCACGCCATGGTGGTAGGAAAGCGCTCCCAGTATTGCAGGCGCGAATCGTAGCCGCCCGTGCCCACGGTTTGGTTGCCATCGGGGAAAAACACCGCCCCCGATGAAATGCCGCTACGACGGGCCTGATCCTCCGCCATTTTCACAAAGTCCACCACCCCTTGCACCGCATGGGCTACCGCCAGTTGCCACAGTTCCCGCTGAAACTGAGGCCGGAGACTGGCGGCGGCGGGAAGGGGCTGGTTGGGCTGGCGCGGAGTGGGCTGGCGGGTTTGCCACAGGGGCTCGGCCTCGTTGGGGTAGAGGGCACGAACTTCATCAATGTCGCTGTCTTCGAGGGATCCTCGGCTGATGTAGCGACGCATCAGTTCTCGCCCTTGCTGATTTGCGGCCCGCTGAAGGAAGGCTTCGCGGGAGGCTTGGCCGTAAATCCACAGGTCGTCTACGCTATCCACCACGGAGTTGGCCCCCACCCCCCTGGGGTAGCGCACATAGTCGAACAGAACGCTATCGGGGCGACGGCGCAAAATGGCCGCCAGCATTTGGGCATAATCGGCCCGCCCTTGGGGATGGTAGGGATCGACAAATACTTCATCGGGATTGCTGGACTCCCCTGCTCTCGCAAAGGCGTGGGTGGTTTGGCCCCGACCGTTGAGGGCAAGCACCTGCTGTCGATCCTGACGCAGGCCATAGGTATAGCCAAAGTTGAGGGCAAACACCCAAGCATCCACCCTCAGCCCCCGATAGCGGCCTTTTTCGATGGATTCCGCCAGCAAATCTCGCCGCTCGTAGCCGGGAGACTGCACCACCGAAGGCCACACAGTAGGGTTATCGGCCTGGGGCAACAGCACCTGCCCGCCATAGAAGGCTTCGACGTAGACCTCGTTGTAGCCCAGGTTCACCACCCGATCCATCACCGCCTCCAGCACACCGGGCTGAAGGTCGCAGGGGTAGAGCCGCAGCCACACCGCCTGCCGCTGGGGCCACTGCTGGCTTCGGCAACGGCGCAGGTTCTCGGCGTGCTGGCGCACGGTGGCCTGGTACTGCTGTTGGGCCGTAGCATCCCCGCTAAAGGCCGCTCGTCGCAAGTCTTCCTTGGCCTGGGCCTCTGCCTGGGAAACTTGGCAATAAACATTGAGGTTGGCCAAGGCTGGACGGGGGAGGGCCAACCCCACCAGCCCCACCGCCAGAGCCAGCCCATGAAGCGTGACTCCCTGGGCTCGCTGCCGCCAAGGTCTGGGGTGAGAGGGCCGCTTTTCACCCGTTGCCACCCGTGATAGGTGCTGATCTACACCAGCTAAGGGTTGACTGCCGCCTTGGTTGATCCCGCCTTGGTTGACCATGCTCACGCTATCCACCTAAACCCTAGTTTTGCCCCAGCCTTGGCCCAGGTTTGCCCTAGGCTTACCAGCTCCCCCCCTGAAAGCACCAGGCCATTGATCCAGACCTGCACCGATGTCCCAGGGCCACCCTGTCTCTAACGAAACAATGACCGATTCAGTTCCCGACAGAACCGCCCAATCACCACCCATGGGGAGCTATGGTAATGGAACTCCACAGGATTAGCACGGTTGGGGCTGACGATCTAGGGCAACCAGAACTATCCAGCACCCAGGGCCGTCATCCAGAGGGCCTTCATCCAGGGCAATCAGCCATCTAGGATTTAGTCATCTAGGATGATGGGCGGGCAGTCCTCGTCCAAAGAGTCTTCTTCCGGGGGGAAGGCCGGAGGGTCAGGCTCAGCGGCTTCCTCTAGATGGGGATAGTTGGCCAGAAACGATCTCAGCTTCATCCGCTGAATGTAGGGCCAGCCACCATGCACCTCAATGTCGCGCAGTAGGGTGTAAAGGGTGTGGCGATTGCTGGGCAAAGAATCGCGGAACAGGGTTTCACAGATATCGCGATGGTGCTGTTCTAACAGCCGCAGTAGCGCCAAGAGGGCGACGCTATCCCCCTTGCGGCCCTGGGCGGCGGCATCAATGGCGGTGGCAATCTCCTGCAAATCCTGGGCTAGAGCCCCGGTCGCCGCCGCTGAGACCTCGGAGGATTCAATGGAAACCGATTCAGTCATAGGGTCAAGGCTAGAATTTGTTAAATAGCTTAATACTTGTACTTCCATCCCAGGCAAGCGTTGCGGAACTTTACATCTCCCTCATCCACCGTGTCTGCCCAAGGTCTGACGGCAAACAGCCTCCAATTGCCCAAGACGGGGCCAAGGGGCAGGGGGGAATGATCGGAGAATTCTGAGAAAGAAGCCTGAAGCCATGTAGAATGCTTACTTGAGGTCCTACGATTGGGGATTGTGCAGCATTCGAGGAGATCAGAGCCGCATCCAAAGCGTCTGATCTTTTCTTTATGTTCGGTCAGCCTGCTTATGCTACGGTGCTCGCGGGGTTTGCCATTGCGCTGTTTAACAATCTCTAAGACAGTAAGTGGCTCCTAGTTTTTATTACATGCTGATTTGAGGTAGACAATGAGGTATCGCGCCCTTATCGTTGCGTTTTTGGCCGTTTGCCTAAGCGTGCTAACGGCCTGTAGTGAGGCCCCCACCGCCACCAGCAGTGTGCCCCTAACCTATGACCAAATCCGAAATACGGGCTTGGCCAACAAGTGCCCCCAACTCTCCGAGATGACTCGGGGTAGCCTGCCCCTAGAGGCCGGGAAAAAGTACGAGATTGTGGGGATGTGTATTGAGCCCACCGCCTATTTTGTGAAGGAAGAGCCCACCTCCAAGCGCCAGGAAGCGGCCTACATTCCTGGTAAGGTGCTGACCCGCTATACCTCCAGTCTGGATCAGGTGCGCGGCGACCTCACCGTTCAAGATGACGGCAGCCTGCTGTTCTCCGAAACGGGTGGTATCGACTTCCAAGCCATCACCGTGCAACTGCCCGGTGGCCAACAAGAGCCCTTCCTGTTTACCGTCAAAGGTCTAACGGCCCAGTCCCAACCTGGCCTTGGTGCCCTCACCACCTCCACCGACTTTGAAGGCGACTACAAAGTACCCTCCTACCGCACCTCCAACTTCCTGGATCCCAAGGCTCGCGGATTGACCACCGGATACGATACCGCCGTGGCCCTGCCCGCCAGCGGTGACGAGTACGTGGCAGAAACCGTCAAAAAATTCGACATCGGCCAGGGCCATATGTCCCTGCGGATTTCCAAAATTGACGGCAGCACCGGGGAAATTGGCGGCACCTTCGAGGCCGAACAGCCCTCCGACACCGACATGGGCACCGCTGAGCCTGTAGACATCAAAGTCCAAGGCGTCTTCTACGCTCGTCTAGAGGAAGTCTAGGGAGAAAGCTCCAGGAAACCGGGCCTTGGGCCTTTCCAACGGTTCCTAGATTGGCAGTAAGCATAAAAAAGCAGGGGTTCTAATGGATCCCTGCTTTTTTATGCCCTAACTTCTCCAAGTCAATCCACCGAGGAAACCCATGGATGGGAAACCCGCTTGATATAGTAGGGGAATGCCTTTTTATCGGCCTATCCCCGCCGTCCCTTCCCCATCGGTTGAATGCCTATGCTGCCTGCTCTGACTCAATTTGGCGAAGCAATGTCCCACCTGACGGGGGTTCGCGCCATTATGAAAGACATCATTGAAACCCTACGGGCAGGCCAGGGGCGAGACTTCATCAACCTCAGTGCGGGCAATCCGGTGATTTTGCCGGAGGTGGAGCAGCTTTGGCGAGACTGCACCCAGGATTTGCTCAACAGCCCGGAGTATGGCGAGGTGGTGTGTCGCTACGGCACCAGCCAGGGCTATGGGCCATTGGTGGAGGCCATCTGTAACGACTTTAACCAGCGCTACGGGCTGTCTCTCACCCATCGCCACATTTTGATTACCCCCGGCAGTCAGGCCCTCTATTTCCTAGCGGCCAACGCCCTGGGGGGCTATACCCGCAGCGGCCACATGAAGGACATTGTGCTGCCCCTCAGCCCAGACTATACGGGCTACGGCGGCATTTCCCTGGTGCCGGAGGCGGTGAAGGCCTACCGTCCGGCCCTGGAGGTGGATGAGGCGGGCCATCGGTTTAAGTATCGGCCCGACTTCAGCCAGCTCGAAATTACGGCGGATACGGGCTTTGTGCTGTTTTCCCGCCCCTGCAACCCCACGGGCAACGTGATCAGCGATGACGAGGTGCGCCAAATTGCCAACCTTGCCGCCGCCCACCAGGTGCCCGTGCTGATCGACTCCGCCTATGCCCCGCCCTTTCCGGCCCTCAACTTTACCGAGATGACGCCCCTGTTTGGCGAGAACATCCTCCACTGCATGAGCCTCTCGAAGGCGGGTCTGCCGGGGGAACGGGTGGGGGTGGCCATTGGCGATCCGGCCCTGATTGAGGTGCTGGAATGCTTCCAGACCAACTTCTGCATCCACTCCTCCCGCTATGGACAGGCCATTGCCGCCCGCGCCATCGCCTCCGGTGCTTTGGCGGAGATTTCGGAGCGGGTGATTCGCCCCTACTATCAAGACAAATTTGCGGTGCTAGAGGCTGCCCTAGATCGGGCCATGCCCCAGTCCGTGCCCTGGTATCTGCATCGGGGTGAGGGGGCGATTTTCGCCTGGATTTGGTTCGACCATCTGCCCATCACCGACCAAGCGCTATACCAACGGCTGAAGCAGGAGGGCGTGATTGTAGTCCCAGGCAACCCCTTCTTCCCCGGCCTGCGGGAGGATTGGCCCCACACCCGCCAATGTCTGCGGATTAGCCTCACCGCCAGCGCCCCAGAACTGGCCACCGCCGCTGAGCGTTTGGCCAGGGTGGTGGACGATCTGTATGCCACCGTTCCCGCCGCCGTGGCGACGGTGTAGGAGATCGCATGGCAGATACCGATTGGATTGAAATTGGCCGCATTGTGGCTCCCCAGGGGGTGCGCGGCGAAGTGCGGGTCTATCCCAGCAGCGACTTTCCTGAGCGCTTCCTCGATCCGGGGGCGCGGTGGATTCAATATCCCCAGCGGCCCAACCCTGAGCCTGTCACCCTGGTCAAAGGGCGATCCATGGACGGCAAGGGGCTGTACGTGATTCAGCTAGACGGCATTGACGACCGCACCCAGGCCGAGGCCCTGCGCGGCTGTGCCCTGCTGGTGCCCGCCGCAGATCGCCCCGATTTGGAAGCGGGTGAATTCTACGCCGCCGATCTGATGGGGTTACGGGCCATCCTCCAGGCCACCGGGGCGGAAATCGGCCTCGTCACCGACCTCTACGAAGCCGGGAACGATCTGCTAGAAATTACCCTGCATCCCAGCGCACCGGACGCTAGCGCATCGGATCAGGCTATGGCCCAAAATTCCGGTGCCCCATTGCCCCAGGATTCCCCCGTAGCGGATCGGCCCAAATCCCGCCCTAAGTCTCGCAAAGTCTTGGTGCCCTTTGTGGAAGCCATTGTGCCGACCGTAGACCTGGCCAACGGCTGTCTCTACCTCACGCCCCCCGACGGTCTTCTGGATGCCTAGCGCCCGATCTCGGCCCCAACCAAAGCGGTCAATATCCCCTAGACCGGACTCCTGGGTGCGACGGGTAGCGCCCTTGGCTAAGATGGATCCTCGGTGAAATGTCATGGAAAGGAGAACATTGGGCCATGAAGCTGAAGCGCGGAACGGTGGTGTTGGTCGGTGTAGCCCTATTGCTGGGAGCGGGGGTGTTGATGGGCGAATCGCAGCAGCGCCGCCAGCCCGCCAGCCAAGTGCAGGCAGGGCGGGGGGCAATTTTTCGCTTTGCTGAAACCGACGTTGCTACCGTGACGGTGGAGCGCGATGGCGAGGTACTGGTGTTTGAGGGGGATGGGGCTGGCAACTGGCAGATGATTGAGCCCGAAAACCGGGTGGCAGAACCGGGGGCGGTGGCCTTTTTGCTGAGTCGCTTAATCACCGATTCTCCGCTGCAACGGGTGACAATGGCGGCGGATCAACTGGCCGACTTCGGCCTTGACCAACCCCTCGGCCAAGTCACCGTAGTGTTGCAAGACGGCACCGAGTACGTCTTGATTTTGGGGGGGCGAGACTTTAGCGGCAACGCCAACTACGCCATTGTGGATCCCGGTGAAACTTGGCCCCCGGCGTCTCCCACGGGCGAGTATGAGGTGCTGGTGGTGACTCGCGATGTGGCCAACGGCATCAACCGTCCCCTCGAAGAATGGAAGATGCCCGTGGAGGGAGAAGGGGAAACCTCGCCCGGAGCATCCTCAGACAATGACCCGGCCTTGGGTGATCCGGCACTGGAGAATCTTCCCTTGGCCGAGCCGTCGTTAGAGATCGAGATCCCGGCGGATCGTCCTGGCAGCGACGGAGCGACGGAGGCCGACCCCGCCGAACCCAATCCACCCAATGGAGAAGGCAACTAGGTCATCGGCGACAAATGATAAGATTCCAGAGTTCCCTGGGCCTATTACCTTCCAACCATGGCTTCTCCGACGGCGATTTTGCTGGTCTCTTGCCCCGACCAAAAGGGGCTGGTGGCTAAACTGGCCAACTTTATCTATGCCAACGGCGGCAACATCCTCCACGCCGACCAGCACTGCGACCCAGAAGCAGGGCTGTTTTTGTCGCGCCTAGAGTGGGAATTGGAGGGCTTTAACCTGCCCCGCGAGATCATTGGCCCCGCCTTCAACGCCATCGCCCAACCCCTGGGGGCCACCTGGCAGCTCAGCTTTTCCGATGATGTGCCCCGTCTGTCCATTTGGGTGAGCCATCAGGATCACTGTTTGTTAGATTTGCTGTGGCGACACAAGGCCGGGGAATTTAAAGCCGAGATTCCTCTAATCATCAGCAATCACCCCACCCTCAAGCCCATCGCCGACCAGTTCGGCATCGACTTCCACCACCTCCCCATCACCAAGGACACCAAGGCCGAGCAGGAACAGGCGCAACTGGCCCTGCTGAAGGACTACAACATTGACCTCGTGGTGCTGGCTAAATATATGCAGGTGCTCTCGCCGGACTTTCTGGCGGAATACAGCCAGGTGATCAACATTCACCACTCCTTCCTGCCCGCCTTCATGGGGGCCAACCCCTACCAGCGGGCCTATCAGCGGGGGGTGAAGATCATTGGAGCCACCGCCCACTACGTCACCTCCGATCTCGACGAAGGCCCGATTATCGAGCAGGACGTGGTACGCATCAGCCACCGCGACGACGTGAAGGAACTGATCCGCAAGGGTAAGGACATGGAGCGCATTGTGTTGGCCCGTGCCGTGCGCCTGCACCTACACAGCCGCACCCTGGTCTACGGCAACCGCACCGTGGTCTTTGGCTGAGGGCCTAAGTCAAGCTTTGGAGGTAGGCTGCCGCCCCCTGGCTGGTTGTAAACAGGTGGCTGCCGACCTGAAACTGCTCCATATTGATGATGGTTTGCGTCCAGGGGGCCTCTAGAAGATTGCCCTGGGCATCGGCAGTGCCTGTGATGCGGAGGCCGTTATTGGCCAAGGCTTGTACGGTCATGGTTTGGGCCTCGAAGAAGTCCAGCAGAATGAGATCACGTCCCACACCACCATCTACGGTGCCGTGGCCGATGCCCACCTCAAAGCGATCATTCCCGTCCCCGCCGTGGATCAGGCTGTCTTTGAAGGCCAGGGTGGTGCCGCTAACGGTGATGATGTCGTTCCCTGCGCCGCCGTAGACCGAGGCTTGCCACAGCCCGTAGGCCACATTGCTGGGGTTGTCGTGGGTATGCTCGCCTGAAATGGTGATCTCGTCGTCCCCATAGCCGCCGTTCACCGTACCTCGATAAACCCCGATGCCTTGACCATTGGATCCACTGTTTGTGGAGCCTGAAATGATGATCTCATCGTTGCCATCGCCCCCCAGCACTCGGCCATTGAATAGACCATAGGCTTGGGTATCTGCCGCACCGGAAGCCATAGCCGACAGCGTAATCAGATCGTTGCCTGTGCCACCATCTACTAAGCTCTGGGCTGCGCCGTAACTCCTGCTGTGGCTCATCCCGCCAGCCGAACCGGAAAGGGTAATTTCATCCCGACCTGCCCCACCCAGCACCGTGGTTTCTAGCGCACCGTAGGCTGTGCCGCCACCGCGTGAACCTGAGTAGGCCGACAGAGAGATCTCGTCATTGCCGCTACCGCCGTCCACGGTGCTTTGGTAGCTGCCGTAGCTTGGCGTCCCTTGAAAATACCCCGTGCTGGTACTCTCAATGATGAGTTCGTCCTGTCCTGCCCCGCCCTTGAGCGTGCTTTGGTAGAGTCCGTAGGTGGGGCCAGTGTCAAAGCCAGAGCGAGCCGTCACCGTGACTCGGTCATCGTCGTCACCAGTATCCAGGCTGGATTGATAGACCCCATAGGCTGGGCTGGCCCCAAAGGGAGTATCGGCGAGGCCGCTTTCAATCCGCAGGATATCGTTACCGCTGCCCGTGAGGATGGTGGCCCACTGCACCCCATAGCTAGCCGCCGGAAGGAGCGCACTGGAGGAGGGCGAATACTTGAACAGGGCAGAAAAATACAGCGTGTCGTCATCGTCTCCGGTGTCGATGAAGGCAGACTTCAGCCCTGCGGATTCCCCCGCCGCTGCCGTGACCAGCGCGATGCCCTGGATAACATCATCACCGCTGAGACTGAGGAGACGAGCGTTGACAATAGCCGCCGCCGAAAGTGGGCCATCACTGGCAAGGGTGAGTGATCCAGTAAAGCTATCGGCTTCGGGGGTTCCCCCTAGGTTTCCAGTCAGTTGACTCATGATAAACCTTCCTTTTAAGTCAGCAATGCATCGAGCCGGACGGCATGAATAATGAGGCCACCCTTGATGTTTTGATGGTGGGCATAGACTGAGGAAATGGGCTGGTGATCACGGCCTGGGGCAAGACGAGGCGCAAAAATTGGGGAGCTTGTGTAAAAACAAACGCCTAGGACACCTTGGGTTAGGTGGTTAGAGAGCGCAAAAATCTAGGCTGTGGAGCCCACCAAGCACGGGTAAAACGACGATAGTGTTAAGAGCACGTCATGAAGAGATGGGCTAGCTACCCGTGCATCTCTTCAGTATTTTCACTCAGTTGCTAAGGGTAGGTCAAGGTTTAGTAACCTATCGTTATACCCAACGGCTGGCCCCAGGCTGGCCCTCGCGCCGTGGGTGGGCCTTTGCCCTGGTTAGCATGAGGTTTGCAGACGCCCTAGGCCATAATAGGAGGTAGGATCATAAACCCTGCTGAGTGACTTTATCCATGCGGCCCAAGCCATCTGCCAAACCCAAGCTGGGACGGCTCGAAAAAATGAATCCCGCTGACTATTGGCAAAATGCCGCCGATTTTCAGCACTGGCTGGCGGAGGCCGAAAACCTAGACCTGCTTAGCGATGCCTTGGGGCTGACCCTGGCTCCCTGGGCTGAGGATGATGGCCCTGAAGACAAGGCTGGTAGCGCTTCAGAGTACGGCTTGTTTCAGGAGGCGGAGACGGATCAGATTGTCCTGGTCGCCGCCTATCCAGGAAGTAGTGAAACGCCGCAACTGGGGGCGCTGATCACCGGGGCTGCGTTGGCAGAGGCTTCAACGGTGGTTTGGATCGCCGCTGAGTTCACGACCGAGCATCAGCAAACCCTCAACTGGCTGAATCAGCTTGGCCAAGCCCAGGTTGCCTTCTTGGGAGTAGAGGTAGAGCTATGGTGCATCGGGAAAAACGCAATGGCCGTGAATTTCACAGCCCTGCAAGACAGCCTGGGGGAGTTTGAGGAGGGAGCCGATGAAGGTTCCCAGCCCCAGACGAGGGGGACGGTAGCGCCAGAGCCAGAACCGGAACCAGAACCCCTGACTGAGGCTCAGCAGGCCAATTTAGACTTTTGGACGGGCCTGTGCGAGCAGATGGATCGCCTGGGTAGCTTGGTAAAACCGGGCAACCCTACGCCGGAGGCCACCATGGGCTTTGCCATTGCCAGGGCGGGCTTTCGTCTGAATGCCATCCTCGATTTGGAGCACCGCAGTCTCTATACCGAGCTGCTGCTGTCGGGCACTGATGCCCACGCCCACTTTTATCTGCTAGCCCACGAGCGAGACCTCATTGCCGACGAAATTGGCCTGCCCCTGATTTGGGACGACAGCGGCGATCAGACCTGTGTGATCGCCTGCCTGCTGGACAATGTAGACTTTGACCAGCGTGACCAGTGGCCCCACTACCAAGCCTGGTTTTGCGATTGCCTAGAGCGCTTCTATGAGGTGTTCTTCGAGCGCATCAAACACCTCGATGCCAACGGCTACCACGCCATGCCGCACCACCGGATAGCCTCCCTCACGGATACGCTCATTCTGCCTGCCAGTCAGCGCCCCTAAGCCTCACGCCATGGAGAACGAACTCTAGGCAAGCCAGCAGGCAAGGGGAAAGATGAGGTACTCCAGAAAAAAGAGTTTCCAGATGAATTGGTAGAAGTTGGGGTAGGAGAGAGTAGCCCCAGGGCGGTGGGGATGGAGGGGGGCAACCCGAAAGCTGGCAATCCACAGGGCGGCGAGGGCAAGCAGGTGGGTGACGATCAACAGGGGCCGATTGACCCCCGCCAGCCAAGGCCCCACCAGCACCATCCCCCCATAGCCCACGGTAAGCAAGCCCCTCGCGAGGTTAAACACCGGGCGCTGGCCTAGGTGGAGGGAAAGGGTGCGAATGCCGTAGCGGCGATCTCCTTCGATGTCGGGAATATCCTTGAAAAGGGCGATGGCAATGCTGAATAGGAGGATAAACACCGTCAAAGCCCACACCCGGCCCGGAATGGCCAAGGGCTGACCCAGCCGCTGGCTAAAGTGCAGAAACAGCCCCAGGTTGACCACCGCTCCCCGCACCGCCAAGATGCAGAAGGACGCCCAAAAGGGAAACCGCTTGAGCCGCAGGGGAGGCAAGGAATAGGCGGTGCCAATCATCAAGCTGAGGCCCACGGTGCCCAGGAGCCAGCGCCCGCCCCCCGCCGCCACGGCCACCGCGCCCACTCCGGCCAGGGCCACAATCCAGCGGCCATCGGAGATCGTAAATTCCCCCGCCGCCAGGGGCAGGTGGGGCTTGTTGACGCGGTCAATGGCAATGTCCTCCAGTTGGTTGAGGCCCACAATATAGAGGTTGCCCAGCAGACAAGCTGCGAGGGCAGTGCCTACCATCCCCAACCCGTTGGGCACCGAGGTTGTGGCTCCATCCGCCAGCACGATGATGGCGATGCCTAACACGCTGAGGCTAGTGCCGATGACCGTATGGGGTCGCCAAAATTTCCATAGGGCATAGAGCCAACGCAGGGGATTTTGGCGAAAGCGTAGGCGCGGGGAAGACCCCTGGGGGGACACGGTCACAACAGGTACCTCGATGGGCAGGTTAGCGTAACGATCTAGCTAGGGCCCCTGGGGGCACCGCATGGCCCACAAAAATGTTAGCCGTCTCTAGCTTATCGGCTGTTCGCCCTAAATCATGGCCTACAGGCAGATGGAGAGTCGCGTTTCTTCCGGGCTGTCGCATGGTTTCTCGATGATTTGCATCGTGATTTGTATCGTGATTTGTACCGTCCAAGCCAAGGGGGCTAAGGGAAAAGACTGGCAAGCCCCCTTGAACCATGGCTTTCATCTACCTGCTTGAATAGGGTGAGAACGGCTGGCAAGTCCACGGACGGGTTGCCTGGGTTCGAGAAGACCTTCGGCCCGTGGCCAAAAAACGACGCTATATTCTGCGCTCCTCGCTATCCTTATAGTCAGTCCTAGGCTTCTGCTGGGTTCAGAGGCCGAGGCGACTCGTTAGACTTAGGTCACTTACCATGGTGCGAGATACCGGGAAGCATTCCCCCCCCAGCCCTAACGCGCTTTTTTCGGCGACTCAAGCGCCCGTGCCCAGTTCCCCTCGATTTTGGGTAAGGTTGCTGTCCCATCGTCCGCTGACGGTGCTGGGCAGTTTGTGGCTCATCACAATTTGTGTGGCGGCGGTGGCCGCGCAGCGCCTGGTGTTTAACAACCCGGATCGAACAGCCACAGGGCCATCTCCGGTACAGACACCCCGCTCTGTGGCGATCCCCCAGCCCCGATCAGAGGCCAACCCAGCGGCAGCAGATCCCCTGGGGGCTACCGCATCCACCAGCGTTACCGCCCTCCCGCGCCAAAAGACCAAAGTGACTCTGTGGGGCTTTAGCAGTTTGGTGGGGCTTTGTGCCCTAGGGAGCTGGGTGATTACCCAACAGGCTAAAACCGTCCACCGCCGCCGGGTCAAACGCCGGGTGCGTCGGGTGCGCCGGGTAAAGCCCAAGCCTCCTACTCCTACCGGGCCAAAGCGGCTGCGGCCCTATTCTCCCGAACGGGATGCCGTGATTGTGCAGGGTGCCCGCGCCGTGAGAGATACCCTACCGTTGACCTTGGCAGATGCCGACGGGGCGATGGCGGACGATCTGGCCATGAACTTGTTTGATGATTCGGTGGATGCGGCCCAAGCTGGCAAGGCAGGCGCAGTTGCCCCCGTGCCCCGCGCCCCCATGCAGGCTCCGCGTCCGCCCCGTCCGTCTCCCGCGCCTCCGGCCCCCGCCCAGGTGATGCCGCCTAGCCCCCAGGGTACAGAAGCCGCCGATCCTCACCAGCCGGAGGTCTTGCCCGACGAGGAAGCCCACCCCCTCGACTGGGAAGAGGACAGCTTGGCCCATGCCCTGGATCTGCGGCAGCGGCGTTCCCTGTCGTCCTTGATGTGATGGCCTAGTTTTTGGGAAAGACGCCTCTTTTTCCTGGGGTTTTGCCTTGCGAGATAGGGATTCCGCTGGCATGATCGCCAATGGGGCATTCTAGACTGGGCCTTGAGCGATCTGCCGATTATTTTTCATCCCGACTATGTGGCCCCACTGCCGGAGGGGCACCGTTTTCCCATGCCGAAGTTTGCCCTACTGAAGGATCGGCTGCTGAAGGATGGGGTGATTACTACCGACCAAATTTACCACCCCGGAGCCCCCAGCTCAGACTGGCTGGAGCTGGTGCATCGCCCCCCCTATGTGCAGGCTTATCAGCAGGGCACCCTAGACCCCAAGCTGCAACGGCGCATTGGCCTACCCTGGAGTGCGGCCCTGGTGAAGCGCACCTGCACAGCGGTGGGGGGCACCATTCTTACAGCCAAGCTGGCCCTCAGTCGGGGGCTGGCCTGCAACACCGCTGGCGGCACCCACCATGCCTTTCCCGATTACGGGGCGGGTTTTTGCATTTTTAACGACATCGCCATTGCCGCCCGCGTATTGCAGCAGCAGGGCCAGGTGCAGCGGGTACTGGTGATTGACCTGGACGTCCATCAGGGGGACGGCACCGCCTGGATTTTTCGGGATGACCCCAGCGTGTTCACCTTTTCCATGCACTGCGACGCCAACTTTCCAGCCCGCAAGCAAACCAGCGATTTAGACGTGCCCCTACCCGTGGGTATGGAGGACGACGCCTATCTGCACACCCTGGCCCAGTATGTGCCGGATTTGCTGAGCCAGGTGCAGCCCGACCTGGTGATCTACGATGCCGGGGCCGACCCCCACCGCGAGGATCGCCTGGGCAAGCTGGCCCTCACCAATACCGGGCTTTACCAGCGCGACCATTGGGTGCTAGAAACTTGCATCGCCGCTGGATATCCCGTCGCTTGCGTCATCGGTGGCGGCTATGGCGATGCCATGGACGACCTGATTTACCGTCATTCGCTGCTGCACCGGGCCGCTACCGAGGTCTTCCGTCGCCATCGGCTGTAGGGCATATCACTAGCCAAGGCAACCACTGGCCGAAGTTCGGCAAACCACACCTAGCAAAGAATTGTCGAAGCGGGGATGGCCGGATAAATTAGCACTCAGGTGGTGAGAGTGCTAATTTATCCGGCACCCTCCCAGGAAAATCGGCAGTTCAGGGACATAGACCTGTTCCTTACCGTTGCAGGTTTGCCCTTTGCTGTTGCGAATTTCCAGCCTTCTTATGCTGTTAGTGAATGGAGGAATACTATGGCCGCTGTTACCCTAAATGCGTCCACCGTGAAGCCCCTAGGGGATCGCATCTTGGTGAAGGTGAGCGAAGCTGAAGAAAAGACCGCTGGGGGCATTTTGCTGCCCGACACCGCCAAGGAAAAGCCCCAGGTTGGCGAAGTAATTCAAGTTGGCCCCGGCAAGCGCAACGATGACGGCAGCTACCAGGCCATCGAAGTGAAGGTGGGCGACAAGGTGCTGTATTCCAAGTACGCTGGCACCGACATCAAACTCGGCAGCGACGATTACGTGCTCCTGCGCGAGTCCGATATCCTCGCCGCCCTAGGTTAATTCTCCCTAGGTAGGGTGGGCACCGCCCACCATTTCTCGGAGCAATTACCAATCCAATTTTTCTTCAACCAAACGCAGTTAGTTTCAACAAATTCACCTTGTTGGGAGGATAGTTTTTCTATGGCTAAAACCATCACCTACAACGAAGATGCCCGTCGTGCCCTAGAGCGCGGTTTTGATATGTTGGCCGAAGCGGTGGCCGTTACCCTTGGCCCCAAGGGTCGCAATGTGGTGCTAGAGAAAAAGTTTGGTGCACCCCAAATCATCAACGACGGCATCACCATTGCCAAGGAAATTGAGCTCGAAGATCACATCGAAAATACCGCCGTTTCCCTGCTGCGTCAGGCCGCTTCTAAGACCAACGACGCCGCTGGAGATGGCACCACCACCGCCACTGTGCTGGGCCACGCCATTGTGAAGGAAGGTCTGCGGAACGTGGCTGCGGGTGCCAACGCCATTTCCCTCAAGCGCGGCATCGACAAGGCCACCGCGTTTCTGGTGGATCGCATTGCCGAGCACGCCCGTCCCGTAGAAGATTCTAAGTCCATCGCCCAGGTGGGGGCCATTTCCGCCGGGAACGATGACGAAGTGGGCCAAATGATCGCCGACGCCATGGACAAGGTGGGCCGCGAAGGGGTGATTTCCCTGGAAGAAGGCAAGTCCATGACCACCGAACTGGAAGTCACCGAGGGGATGCGCTTCGATAAGGGCTATCTATCGCCCTACTTTGTCACCGACACCGAGCGGATGGAAGCCGTCCTCGACGACCCCTACATCCTGCTGACCGACAAAAAAATCACCCTGGTGCAAGACCTGGTGCCCGTGCTAGAGCAGGTGGCCCGTTCTGGCAAGCCCCTGATGATCATCGCCGAAGACATCGAAAAAGAAGCCCTGGCGACCCTGGTGGTGAACCGGATGCGCGGCGTGCTGAACGTGGCCGCTGTGAAGGCTCCCGGCTTTGGCGACCGTCGTAAGGCCATGCTGGAAGACATCGCCGTGCTGACAGGTGGTCAGGTGATCTCCGAAGACACCGGGCTGAAGCTCGACAACGTGAAGGTGGATATGCTGGGCAGCGCCCGCCGCATCACCATCACCAAGGACACCACCACCATCGTGGCCGAGGGCAACGAGAAGGCTGTGAAGGCTCGCTGCGAGCAGATCCGTCGTCAGATCGAAGAAACTGAATCCAGCTATGACAAAGAGAAGCTGCAAGAGCGTTTGGCCAAGCTGTCCGGCGGTGTGGCGGTAATCAAAGTGGGTGCGGCCACCGAGACCGAAATGAAGGATCGCAAGCTGCGCCTAGAAGATGCCATCAACGCCACCAAGGCGGCGGTGGAAGAGGGCATTGTCCCCGGCGGCGGCACCACCCTGGCCCACTTGGCTCCCCAACTGGAGGAGTGGGCCAAGGCCAACCTCAGCGGCGAAGAGTTGCTGGGTGCCCAGATCGTCACCCGTGCCCTCACCGCTCCCCTCAATCGGATTGCGGAAAACGCGGGCTTCAACGGTGCGGTGATCGTCGAGCAGGTG
This sequence comes from Leptolyngbya sp. BL0902, assembly GCF_016403105.1. Taxonomy (NCBI): domain Bacteria; kingdom Bacillati; phylum Cyanobacteriota; class Cyanophyceae; order Leptolyngbyales; family Leptolyngbyaceae; genus Leptolyngbya; species Leptolyngbya sp. BL0902. The sequence continues at coordinate 1,970,794 of NZ_CP046155.1, read as the reverse complement.
AAGGAAAAAGACTTCACCATCGGCTACGACGCCGCCAACAACCAGTTTGTCGATATGTTCGAGGCTGGCATCGTTGACCCCGCCAAAGTAACCCGCTCTGGGCTGCAAAACGCGGCGTCCATTGCCTCCATGGTGCTCACCACCGAGTGCATCGTGGTCGATAAGCCTGAACCTAAGGCTCCTGCCGCTGGCGCAGGTGCTGGCATGGGCGGCGACTTCGACTACTAAGGTCGTAGCTCCCCGTTCTTCCCCAATCCCTATCCATCCGGCGTTGGGGAAGACAGCCCAGCCCTAGGCCAAATTCAGCCGCATCCACCCTGACCTGCCTCGCCCACGAGACCAGCGAGTCAGGGGTTTTTCTAGCCGCCCAGCCCCAGTTGGCTATATCCGCCCAAAAACATCAGCCACACAAACACCACCAGCCAATGCATTGCCACCGGAACCCAGCCCGACCCAGAGGCCCAGTAGGCCAGGGTGCAAATCAGCCCTAGCAGGGTAGCCGACAGCAGAAACATCGGTGAGATAAAGGTCGGAAACCCCTGGGGATAGAGGGTGAGGCTGCTGATCCCATGCATCAGCACAAAAAGGCCCAGCATGGGCACTCCCACCAGCCAGCGCTTGCGAGGGGTGAGGATTTCGGTTTTGTGGGGCAACATCAGCACCCGCCAAAAGCCTTCCTCGGTGAGGGCCGGAATGACCAGCACCCGCGCCGCCAGCCCCACCCCCTGGGGCCACGGTAGCGCCACCCCCAGCGTCAGCCAGTGATGCCAAAACCCCAAGGGCAGGATAAGGATGCTATAGCCCGCCAACAGCCCCGCCGCTAGCGCCCAATCTGACCAGCGAGGGCGCGTTTTTACCGCCATCTCCAGCCGATGCAGGCTAACGCGCAGGGCAATGTAAATCCGCAAACGAAAATAATTCAACGCACAGGCGGGAATAGCGACTTAGCACTATGGTAGCCACGGTTTCCGGCTGTCGGCACGGCCCCTGTACCCACAGGTTTTGGCAGACAGACTGTTCTGGGTGAACGGTTTTGTGAGACATTAACCTCATTCCGTGTGACCAGTCAGCCACCACACAACCACACCGTTCGCGCAGGAGAGGGTAGAACAGCAATGACCACAGCAGCATGGGTCTTTCCGGGTCAGGGTTCCCAAGCCATTGGGATGGGAATGGATTTGGCCGACTTACCCCAGGCCCAGGCCCGGTTTGCCGAGGCCGAGGCGGTACTGGGCTGGTCGGTGCCGGAGGTGATCCAAGACGCCGCAGACAAGGTCTCCAACACCCGCTACACCCAGCCCTGCCTGTACGTGCTAGAAACCCTGCTGGTGGATTTTCTGAAGGAGCGGGGCCAGTCTCCCGCCGCCGTCGCAGGGCACAGCCTAGGGGAATACGTGGCCCTCTATGCCGCTGGGGTGTTTGACTTTGCCGACGGGTTGGCCCTGGTTAAGCAGCGGGCGGAACTGATGGCCGCAGCCAGCGACGGCATGATGGCGGCCCTGCTAGGGTTCGATATGGACGACCTGATGGCCCAACTCGCCGCCAACCCTGGGGCCGTGCTAGCTAACGACAACAACCCTGGCCAGGTCGTGATCTCTGGCACCCCCGCCGCCGTCGAGGCCGTGATGGGAGCCGTCAAGGCCAAGCGAGCCGTGAAGCTCAACGTCAGCGGAGCCTTCCACTCGCCCCTAATGGCCTCGGCGGCAGAGACCTTTGCGACGGTGCTAGAGCCCGTGACCTTCCGCGAGGCTCAGGTGCCCGTACTCTCCAACGTAGACCCCACCCCCGCCACCGAGGGATCGGTCTTGAAACAGCGCCTAGTGCAGCAAATGACCGGATCGGTGCGCTGGCGCGAAATTAGCCTTGCCCTGCCCAGCCTCGGCATCGATACCGTGGTCGAAGTGGGGCCAGGAAACGTGCTCACCGGGCTAATTAAGCGCACCTGCAAAGAGTTGGCCCTAGTCAACGTGGGCACCCTAGCCCAGCTAGAGGCCCAGGGCTAGATACTTCCCCTCCGAGGACTTGACCATGGGCCGTGATCGCGAACCTGCCGTTAATCTGCTGCTCTATCACCTGTTTAAGTGGACGGTGGTGAGTCCGCTGTTTCACACCTACTTTCGGGGCCGGGTGCATGGGGCCGAAAACGTGCCCATGACGGGCAAACTCCTGGTGGTGGCTAACCACGCCAGCGACTTCGACCCGCCGCTATTGTCCGCCGCCGTGCGCCGCCCGGTGTCTTACATGGCCAAGGAGGAACTGTTTCAGGTGCCCGTCCTCAAACAGGCCATTACCCTCTACGGAGCCTATCCCGTTAAGCGGGGCAGTGCCGACCGTAGCGCCATTCGCGAAGCCTTGAAACAGCTTGACCAAGGCTGGGCGGTGGGCATCTTCCTAGAGGGCACCCGCACCGCCGATGGCCGCATCCCTAACCCCAAAATTGGAGCTGCTATGATTGCCGCCAAGGCTGGGGCCACCCTACTGCCTGTCAGCATTTGGGGAAATCACAGCATTCTAAAGAAGGGGTTGGCCTTGCCTCGCCCGGTGCCCCTCACCATCCGCATTGGCGAACCCATTGCCCCCCCCTCCACCACCAAGCGCGATGCCCTAGAAGCCGTCACCGCCCAATGCACCGAGGCCATCCATCGCCTCCATGATTTGGGTCGCTAGCCAGGTTCGGCGATGGGACTAGAATAGCCTTATCTATTGCCCGTTGCCCTCGCGTTTTAGCTCCCATGTCCTTAGCTGACCCCTGCCCTGGCCCAGCCCTCTCCACGCTTCCCCTGACCGACTTGGTGCCCCTGATGCTAGAGGAGTGGCCCGATCTCAGTCAGGAAGCCCTAGAAAACGTCGCCGATGACCCAGAGGCCACCGTTATCTACATCGCCACCCACACCGACCACACCCGCGCCCTGGTGCGTCGGCACCTAGCCGAACTGGCCAGCCTGCTGCCCACCGAGCCCCCCCCTGACCCGGTTGCAGAACCCGCGCCGGAGAATACAAGGCCAGCAGAACCCGCGCCTGCAACGGTGCCAGAAGCCTCCAAAGCAACTTTCAACGCGACAGACCCCGCAACGGTGCCAGAAACCTCGAACGACCTACCCTCCACCATTGACCAACTATTGGGGGAACTCGAACAGCGCACCGACCAGCTCATGCAGGATTTTAAGGCCGATCTGCTGCCCGAACTGGAGCAAAAGGCCCGCCGCAACCTTGGAACCAGCCTGCTCATGGCCTTGGGATTAGGCATTATTGTAGGACTGCTGTTGGGAGGCAAGCGTGGCTAGTTCCGAGTCTGTCCTAGATCGGATGGAGGCTTACCTGGGGCGCATTGTGCGGCTGTTTTCGGTGCTGGTGGATCTACACCTGGATGTGGCCGTGCAGGAAGCCACCTACGAACGTCAGCGCCTCCTGGGCGGTGTGGTGTTGCTCAGCCTCGGCATCGGCCTATTTTCTATGGGGCTCATCCTACTCCAGGGGGTGGCTATCCTGGGCCTCCATCGTCTAGGGTGGGACTGGCTAGAATCGGTAGCCACCGTGGCTGGGGTGAATGGTGGCCTAGGCATCCTGCTCCTCATCGTGGGGCAAGCCCGCCTGCGCGGCCCCGTTATGGTGCAAACCCAAGCCCGTCTGGCCCGTTCCGTCGCCCTGCTGCGGGCCAAGTCCTAGGGAACCTGCCATGGCTTTTTCAGCGTCCACTGCCCCCGCGACCAGCGATAAGCCCAAGGGACTGAAGGATAATAGTGACTAGCGGTACGGAGACTTCCTGTGACCTTGCGCCCACCCAAGTACGACATCGACGCCATTATTGACGGCTACTCCCAGGGCTATTTTTTGATGGCCGATGATGATGGCGATAATCTGGGCTGGTACGCCAGCCGCCAACGCACCCTCATTCCCCTCGACCAACGCTTTCGCTACCCCACCTCGCTCCGTCGAGCCCTGAACCAAAACCGCTTCCGGGTGGCCATCAACCAAGCCTTTCAGGAGGTGGTGGAAGGCTGCGCCGACCGAGATACCACCTGGATTTCCAACGACATGAAGCAGGTCTACTGGGAGCTCTACCAAACCGGATGGGCCTACAGCTTTGAAACCTGGCAGGGCAACGAGCTAGCGGGCGGCATCCTGGGCTTGGCCATCGGCGGCGCGTTCATCGGCGAATCCATGTTTTTTCGGATTTCGGAAGGCTCTAAAGTGGCCATGGTGAAACTGGTGGAACATCTGCGGCGACAGCACTTTATTGTGTTCGATGCCCAGATGATGAACCCCCACCTCGCCCGATTTGGGGCCTACATCGTGCCCGAGCGAGACTACAAAACCCTGCTGAAGGTGGCCCTGGCCCAAAACTGCACCTTCCTATAGTCGAGCACAAGCCCCAACCCCATCAACCCGCCCTTCTCCCCCCAGGAAACTAGCCAGCTTCAAAGTCCCTCTCCCCACGGGAGAGGGATTTAGGCGGAGGGCTCAAGGTCAGCCTCAAAGCCGATACCTTGCCCCTTGCAGGGTTGGGTTGTCAGTGAGGGGTCTAGGAGGGGTCTAGATGTGCTGCTCCAGGAGTTCCACAATGGCCCGTTGCTCCACCGGGGGGTTGGCGGGGAGATCCTGGCGAGTGTCGGTGATCAGCCAGTCGAGGGCGGCGGCTTTCATGTCGATGGAGGCTCCGGTTTTATCGACGCAGTAGCGGCCAAACACCAGCTTGTCTACCAAGCGCACGCCGGGGCCGATGCGGGAATATTCAAAGACCACGCTTTTATCAACGATGGATCCGCTGCAAATGTCGCAGTTGTTGCCAATGGCGCTGGGGCCGATGATGGTCGCGCCGTCTTCAATGTGGGTCATGCCGCCAATGTAGACCGGGCCTTCGATATGGATGTTGTCCCAGTTGGCCTTCACGTTCAGTCCGGTGTAGACGCCGGGGCGAATTTCCTGGCCGGGAATATCCACCAGGTCAACCACTCCGGTCAGCACATCCTGAATGGCACGCCAATAGTCGGGCACTTTTCCGATGTCTACCCATTCAAAGTCCATGGGAATGCCGTAGAAGGGGGCGTTATTTTCCACCAGGCGGGGCATGAGGTCGCCGCCAATGTCGAAGGGAACGCCGGAGGGAATATAGTCAAACACGGCGGGCTCGAAAATGTAGATCCCGGTGTTGATTTCGGTGCTCAGGGCATCCTCCACGGCGGGCTTTTCTTGGAAGGACTTGACCCGGCCCGTATCGTCCGTCACCACCACGCCATAGCTGGGCACCTGTTTGAGGGGCACGGTTTTGGTGATGATGGTGGCGATGGATCCTTTCTCGCGGTGGCGGCGCACAGCCTCCGTGAGGTCGAGGTCAATCAGGGCATCACCACAAAGCACCACAAAGGTGTCGTCAAAAAATGGGGAAAAGTCCTGGATTTTTCGCATCCCCCCCGCCGAACCGATGGCCTCGCCCACCAGTTGGCCATCCTCCTCAATCCGCCCCTCAAAGGAATAGGCAATTTCGACCCCAAACCGCTGCCCATCCCGAAAGTAGCCTTCAATTTCGTTGGCCAAGTGGCTCACATTCACCATAATTTGATTGAAGCCGTGCTGCCGCAACAGTTCCAGCAAAAACTCCATCACGGGCTTCTGCATGATGGGGATCATGGGCTTGGGAATGGTGTAGGTGATGGGACGCACGCGAGTCCCTTTCCCAGCCGCCAGAATCATTGCTTTCATAACAATAACTGTCCTTAAAACCTATAACGAACCTATAACAAGCCAAGCCTAGACGCAGCACCCTAACATCATGGCGGAAAACCAGGGCAAGTCAATCCAGACGTCCCATAGTTGGCGCTCCAAGCCACGGCCTGTTTATCCTATCAGGACGTTAAAATAGGGCACCAGCGCGGCGGGTCAACGGTAGGCAGTCTTCATGCTGGGATAAATTCAGCGTATACCGCCCCAGTTTGTCCCCGCTTGACGCCCGTCCCTAGCTTAGTCTACCGGGCTTAGTCGGGCAGGATAAACGGCTCCAGGCCCGCTTCCTCGGCGCTGAGGGGAGAGCGGTTGAGGTTGCGTACCCGCAGGTCTTGGTAGAACGCCTGCTGCGACAGCTCCACCTTAGACTGGGCCGACAGAAACAACAGCCCCCAAAACACCCCAACTCGCTCGTGGGTGAGGGCTTCGGCCTCGGTGGCAAAGGGGTGGGCCGATTTCAGTTCTTCGGGCTGAAAGTTGGGCCAAGCCTGGATCAGCTCTTCAAAGTCGAGCCAGCAGGGATGATCATCGTCGAGGGTGTCCCAGTAGGCATCGAGGAATTGCTCTAGGGCGGCGGCAATTTCCGAAAGGTTTTCTTGGTGGGCCAGTTGGGCAATGGCGCGGACGGCCTGCCGTTTGGCCTGGGGTTTGGCGCGACGCATCCGGCTGCGGGGCTGGTGGTCGGCCATCACCTCGGCCATGGCCTCCAACTGCTGAATCAGCTCCTCTAGGGTGACGCGCCGCCGCTTGGGGGGAGCGGCCACCGCCCGCCGATGGAGATGGCGCTCTAGGTTGCGCGGCAGGGGCACCGTGGCCAGGGCTTCCTCCGGCCAAAACAGTTCCTCCTCCACCTCGTCGGGTTCGGCGGTTTCGCTGCGCACCATGGCATCGGCCTTCAGCAGCACCAGCATCGACGCATAGAGAAACGCTTGGCCCGACTCGGACAGGTTGGCTTCGTAGGGGGTGCGGCCCTGTTGCGCCAAGGCTTCGGCCTGATCGTGCAGGCTGGTGAGAAACCGATCCATCACGTCAATCACCTTCACATCCCAGGGGTCGATTTCGCCCCGTTCAGCGAGATCGATCAAAAAGGCAATGGCGGTTTGGGCAAGGGAAGAAGCAGCCATGGAGTCAACAGCCTGCAAGGGCCACACCGGAAGGATCGACGGATCTTAACTCAGGTTGGAGATTTCGGCATCTGTCTTGGGCGGTAGGATGGGGCCACCTTTTTGCCCTAGCCCTCGGCCTTGGCCTTGGAGGCAGGCAACAACAGGCTTTGTTCCTCCAGTTCCACCCGATAGCGCTCCACATCCTGCTCCAGTTCTTGAATGCGAATTTCTCGCTGCTTCACCTGCGGATTCACCGCCAGATAGCCCTGTACCTGAGCCCACACGCTAAACACCCAGGCCAGCACAGCTCCAATGCCCATGGCCATCATCAGCTCAACGCACAGGGGAGCCTCCACATCTAGCCCCTTGGCAATGTGGATCAGCACGGGCTCCGTGTTTTCTATGGCGAACAACACCAGGGCCAGGGCAATCACAAAAATGACGACGAAGTTAATTTGTTTCATGGCGGTGTGTCTTAACGATTCAACCTACTTGTTGGGGATTATCCTCCCATAGACCAAGGCGACTTTCCTTTAAGAATCCTCAGCTAAGCGCCTCAGCCCATCGTAAACGCGCCCGTCACGACCGAGGTGGCCCTAGCCAGCGATAGCGGAGGCCATAGCCCAGCAGCACCATCAGCGCCAGGGCCAACCCTCCCAGCCCCACCCCGTTGGGCAACCAAAACCCCACGTCAATGTGGATTTGTTGTCCGAGGGGGAGATTCCATTGGGCACCGTGGGCATCACGGCGGACTGGGGCTAGGGCCTCAGAGGCCACCGAGCGCAGCCCCCAAGGCACTCGCAGCCGAAAGGAGACCCAATCTTCGCGGGTGGGTTCCGCCTGGGTGGCCGCCGCGACAACCCCTTCCACAGCGCGGAGGTCGAGGTCATAGGTCAAATGAACGTGGCTGAACAAGCCCCAGTTCTGCTCTTGGGCCTCAAGGCGAAAGGGCACGATACCCAGGCCAGGAAGCGCCAATTGGGCATCCGTTGCGGCCATCTCCAACGGAGCCGTCATCGCGTCCTGCGCCGCCGAATTTTCCGCCACAGAACGCCCTGCCGTGGCCTCCATTGCCCCAACACCCAGAGACTCCGGCAACGGGGCAGAAAACACGTCCTTAAAACGGCTGGCCAAATCCGCCGGGGTGCTAAAGGGCACCGTCAGATCCAGGCGGCTGGGGGTTTGCCGAATTTGCCCCCCAAAGCGCTGCACCGAAGGGCGAATTTCCGCTAGCCACGGATCCAGCGCATCCCCAATAAAGGCCAGGTTACGCTCTCCGAGGGTGAGGGTTTGCGTCCAAGATCCGTGGTGGTGGTGGTCAAACTGAAGGGTGAGATCGGCCTGAAAACATCCCCCCAAGAGCCACACTAGGCTGACCCACAGCCCCAGCCTCCAGAGACGCCAGCGGCAACCCCGCATCCTATCGTGCCGCCTGCTGACTGACATACATCGCCTGAAGCACCAGGGCGGGATCGACCCAATTTCCTTGGTACTTCATGCCCCAGTGCAGGTGAGGGCCTGTGGTGCGGCCCGTCATCCCCACCCGGCCAATGCGGGCTCCAGCGGGCACGGCTTGGCCGGGGCGCAGTTGAATGCCGCCCTGACGATCCACCAACGTCCGACTTTGACCACTGCCCTCTACCCGGCCATGCATGTGGCAGTAGATGTGCGTCCATTCCCCCGACTGGATAGCCACAGCGGTGCCGCAGGCCCCTTGATCTTCAACCCACAGCACCTCTCCGGCCCACCAGTTGCGGATATAGCTACCGTTGGGAGCGGCCAAATCCAGGCCGTAGTGGAATCGCTGGGCACCGCTTTGGGGATCTCGACGATAGCCAAAGGGCGACGTATAGGTTTGGAAATTTTCCACCGGGAAGGACGCCTGAGTCCACATCATGACGGCACTGCCCATGGCTACTTCCTGAGCCTGTACCATTTGGCGCAGCGGCAGGGTAGCCACTGTGGTGAGGAGGGCCGTTGTTCCCAGCAGGGGCAGCAGCACCCGAGCGGAAATCCGCCGAGCCGGGGCAAATTGAGTCAAAAATTGCCACATCATACGCAAAGACTGAGGGGGAGCAGCGATGATCCCAACGCCTTAAACAGGCACTCCTGAGGGGGGATATCGCCCTAAGCTTATCCCAGATTTCCGTACGCGGATAACCTTTTTTGGCCCCCCGGCGCTGTGTTCTGTCTAGCCCCCTTTTGGCCTGTCCCCTCATCCCATCACCCAGGCCGATTTCCCGTTTCTGGCAGGCATTCCCCGCACCCCGCACGATTCATCCATCCGTCGGCTATCCAATCCATACCAATCCATCGGCCCTCCCGCCCAAGGCCAAGGCAGGGCGGGAAAGTATCGTTTTCCGTGGTTTTGTAGAGATTGATGACATTGGCCCAATGGGGGTCGGGGTAGAAAAAGGGGCCGTGGTAGGGTCACTACTAATACGCCTCAGCCTCAATTTCCATTACCCAACACCGTGGAGATTTCTATGTCGGTACAGCCCCCGTCGCCTCCCTCCATCAGCCCTGCCCAAATGACCCTACTTCGCATTGCCGCCACCCTCGCCTGGAGCGATGGCCACCTCGCCGATGAAGAGGTGGAAGTAATGCTGGATCAATTTAGCCATCTCTTTGCCCAGAGCGACGCCCATCGAGACGCCCTCCGCGCTGAACTGCGCGACTACCTGATGCAGAATATTCCCCTCGGCGAACTGGTGCCCCGCCTCACCCAAACCGCCGAAAAAGAACTGGTGCTGAAGTTGGGCTATCAGGTGATCAGCGCCAGCGCCCGCACCCCCGACGAAGCCCTGATCAACCCTGAAGAAGCCAACGCCTACCAACAGTTGGTGACGCTCTTGGGGCTCCCCGCCGACACTGTGCAGCACATTGAGCAAGCCAGCGCCGATCCCGGTGCCGCCACCCTGGTGGAACAGTTGACCAGCACGTTGCAGGATTTCATCCAGGCCAGCTAGGGCAGCGTCCAAGCTAACGTGGGGAACCTTCGCGCCGCCATGCACCGCATCACCAGGGAAACGGCAGGGTTCCTATAAGATTTCTACGATTGCGCGGTATAAGGTGATCCGGCTTCGTTCAATAACAAGGAGATTAGCCCAATGATCAAGTCGCGGATGATTTTGATGGGATCCGCCCTGCTGCTAGGTCTGGGAGCGGTAGCCTGCAATGGCGGCTCTCAGCCCCAAGATACGGCAACCTCCAGCCCCGAACCCACCTCGGCCCCCACGGAGGATGTGGTTCCGGCCCCCGATACCACTCCGGTGCCCCAGGCCGCCTCAGCCCCTCCCGAAGAACCCAACCAGGACAATCTGGCTATGACTTGCACCGGATCCATCACGGTGAACGATATCGATTTTACGGTTGACTTTACCCGTGAGGCCGGGTTTTCGCGGGTTGAGCTGAAGCGGCCCGCCACTGGAGAAGTGTTTGCGGAGTCTTTCCTCAGCTATGACGGCACCAACGCCGCCGGAGAAGACATCTGGCGCGGTTCGGTGCAGGGGATGGCGGATGTCACCCTGGTTCACCTTTCCCCTAACCCCGCCCAAATTGGCGACCAGGTTTCCGTCGGCTACGACATGCAGTGGGGTCGGGGCAACTGTCGTTAACGGTCTCAGAAGACCTCACCCCCAGCCCCTCTCCTGCGAGGAGGGGAGCTGGAAAAGCTCACGGATTCTGGTTTTTTTCCCGATCCTAAACGCTCATCTCCAGCATTCGCTGCATGGGAGCCAGGGCCGCCAGTCGCAAATCCTCCGGTAGGGTGATTTCGGGCTGGCGGTTTTTCATGGCGAGATAAAGCTTTTCAAGGGTGTTTAGCCGCATGTGGGGGCACTCGTTGCAGGCGCAAGCGGCGGTGGGCGGGGCGGGGATGAACTGCTTGCCGGGGGCATCCTTCTGCATTTGGTGGATGATGCCCGGTTCTGTCACCACGATGAATTGCTGTTTGGGGCTGGCCTGGGCGTACTTCAGCAGGGCGGTGGTGGAGCCGATGTAGTGGGCGTGGCGCAGCACCGCCGTTTCGCATTCGGGGTGGGCGATCACCTCGGCATCGGGGTATTCGACCTGCAACTGCACCAGCTTTTTCTCCGAGAAAATTTCGTGCACCATACAGCTTCCGGGCCACAGCACCAGGTCGCGCCCGGTTTGCTCCATCACATAGCGGCCTAGGTTTTGGTCGGGGGCAAAGATAATCGGCTGGTCAGCGGGGATTTGCTGGACAATCTTCACCGCATTGGAGCTGGTGCAGATGATGTCGCTCATGGCCTTGATGTGAGCCGTGCAATTAATGTAGGAAATTACCAAATGCCCCGGATGTTGGGCCTTGAAGGCGGCAAAAGCATCGGGGGGGCAGCTATCGGCCAAGGAGCAGCCTGCATCGAGGTCGGGCAGAAGCACTTGCTTGGTGGGGTTCAAAATTTTGGCGGTTTCTGCCATAAAGTGAACCCCGGCAAACACAATCACATCGGCATCGGTGGCCGCCGCCTGACGGGATAAGCCCAGAGAATCGCCAATATAGTCGGCTACGTCTTGGATATCAGGGTCTTGGTAGTAGTGGGCCAGAATAACGGCGTTTAGCTCCTGTTTCAGCGTTTCGATGGCTTCAAACAGGTCTAAACGTTCGGGCAAAACTGCCGCCGAGGGAGAAAGGGTCGTAAACACAGGAGCCAACTTTTAGTAGAAGAACAGGATGAAGCTGTCTTTATTATAGTTTAATTCACCAAAAGTCGTCGAGGATCCGACGGCATTTCCAGTCCTCGGATTGCCCCTCGAATCGGTCTGGGGTTGCGGGGCGGCTAGGGCTCAACCAGCACCGATCCCTGGCGCAGCACCGTCCAGGTTTCCCCTTGCCAAGCGACCACGGTGGAGGGCTGGCCAGAACCCTGGGGCTGATCCAGTGGCGGCATTGGTTCGCCAAGCTGGGCATAAATCTCGGTGAGGGCGATGGGGCTGAGGAGGGTGAGATCGGGGAACTCCGCCGCGATGTTCGTCAGGGTGTCGAGGGGGGGCTGGCCAGAGTGATTGACGCTGGTGGTGGCCAGGGGGCCAGTACGTTCTAGCAGGTAGCGGGCCAAGGGATGGGCCGGAATCCGCAGGCCGAGGGTGCCCGTGTTGGCCGGATTCATGGCGGGGGGCAGGCGGTCGCTGGCGGGCAGCACCAGGGTGAGGGCTCCGGGCCAATAGCATTCTGCCATGGCCGTCCAGCGAGCTTGATCGGTGGCTGACCCGGCCACGTAGGGCCAGAGATCCGCCAGGTTGGCCCCCATTAAAATCAGGGGTTTGGTTTGGCTGCGCTGTTTGAGGTGGTAGATGCGGTCACTGGCCTGGGGTAAGGCCGCGAGGGCAGGCACCGTATCGGTGGGAAAACTCACCAGTTGGCCAGACTGCACGGCGGCCAAAAAGTCTGAGAGGGAAACCTGGGGCATGGGCTGTTTGAGGTGATGGATCAAGGCAAACTCACATTCTCCAATGTAGGATTGATGGGCGCTGCGTGGTGGATCTGGGGGTGGATCTAAATCTATGGTCAATCTTTTGGCAGCGGGGGGCATTGTGATGGTGCCTCTCCTCCTATTTTCGGGACTCACCCTGGCCCTGGCCGTGGAGCGGGCTTGGTTTTGGGGATGCCTCCTCCGGCAGCAGCGAGCTTGGTTAACGGCCCTGCTCGCCGCCTATGCCGATCATCCTCAGCGGGCCATGGCCTTGCTCAAGCAGCGCCCCGATAGCCCCATCGCCCGAATTTTTCTCGCCGCCCTTAGTCTAGACGATGCCACGCCAGAGGAATTTTCCTTGGCCCTAGAAAGTGCGGCCCAGGCGGAAACGCCCCAGCTCAAGCGGTTTCAAACCTGGTTTGAGACGGTGGTGGGCATTGCGCCGTTGCTGGGCCTATTGGGAACGGTCTTGGGGCTGATGGGAGCCCTGGCCTCGCTGCGTTTGGGGGAAGGGGGCAACGAACCCGGCGTGACCCTGGGGGTAGGAGAAGCCCTCACCTCCACCGCCGCCGGACTGGTGGTGGCCATCGTGGCCCTGCTGTTGGCCAACCTGTTCCAGGGGCTCTACCGACGGCAGCGGGCGCTCATTCAGGAAACCGCAGGCAAGCTGGAGATTTTGCAGCGGCGTCACTATCGTCAAGATCGCAATCCTGGACGCAGCGGGGACTGGGGCGGGAAATCGGTCTGAGGGTCGGCCTGCCGGGGTATGATAGAAAGCTGCCCAGGGGCCGTTTGCGCCCCCTTTGTCCACCGTTTTACGAACCTGTCCTATGACCTCCTCCTACCGCATTACCCTGCTGCCCGGTGATGGCATTGGCCCCGAAATTATGGCCGTTGCCGTGGATGTGCTCAAGGCCGTGGGTCGGCAGATGGACTTGAGCTTTGAGTTTGAGGAGGCGCTGATTGGGGGCGCGGCCATTGATGCCACCGGGGAACCCCTGCCCCAGGCCACGCTGGATACCTGCAAAGGCAGCGATGCGGTGCTGTTGGCGGCCATCGGCGGCTACAAGTGGGACAATCTGCCCCGGCACCAGCGGCCAGAAACGGGTCTTTTGGCGCTGCGGGCAGGATTGGGGCTGTTCGCCAACCTGCGCCCCGCCACGATTTTGCCCCAGTTGGTGGATGCCTCTTCCCTCAAACGCGAGGTGGTGGAGGGGGTAGATATCATGGTGGTTCGCGAACTGACGGGCGGCATTTACTTTGGCACCCCCAAGGGCTTGTTTGAAACCGAAACCGGGGAAAAGCGGGGGGTCAACACCATGGCCTACACGGATTCCGAGATTGACCGCATCGGCAAAGTCGCCTTTGAAACGGCCCAAAAGCGGCGGGGGCAGCTTTGCTCGGTAGACAAGGCCAACGTGCTAGAGGTGTCGCAACTGTGGCGGGATCGGATCACCGCGATGGCAGCGGACTACCCCGATGTCACCCTCAGCCATTTGTATGTAGACAATGCGGCCATGCAGCTCATCCGCTGGCCCAAGCAGTTCGATACCATCGTCACCGGAAACCTGTTTGGCGATATTTTGTCCGACGCCGCTGCCATGCTGACCGGAAGCATCGGGATGCTGCCCTCCGCCAGCCTGGGAGCTGATGGGCCGGGGGTCTACGAACCTGTCCACGGTTCCGCCCCCGACATTGCCGGACAGGACAAGGCCAACCCCCTCGCCCAGGTACTCAGTGCGGCCATGATGCTGCGTTACGGTTTAGACCAACCCGCCGCCGCCGACCGCATCGAACAAGCGGTCAATACGGTGCTCGACCAGGGCTACCGGACGGGCGATATCATGTCCGAGGGCATGACCGCTGTGGGCTGCAAGGGCATGGGCGACGCACTCCTGGCGGCAATTAATGCGTCCGAATCCTGAGTTCTCGATTAACATTAGGCAACGATTAACCAGCCCTGGGGATATCGGTTAAAGTCTTGTCGAAGAGTCACAGGTGAGTCGTGTACGGTCTACAGAACCCTCCTTCCGTTATGAGCGAGACAGCGGTATCTCTGCCAGATACCGCCCTATTGTCCCCGGTTTTTAACCCCGCCCTGCTCAAAGCTGCCCGCCAAATCTACCGCACCTACTACGAGGTGCATCCCGAAGATTTCCAGCGGCCCGTGGGCATTGCCATCAGCACCAAAACCCATCGCGGCAAACTGATCTTTGGGGAGCGCCCGATCCTCTTACCCAGTGAATGCTTCATTCCCCTCAACCAGATTGAGCCTGGATTGCACTAGCGTCTCCCCAACCATGAGGGTACAGTTTCCTCATGGCATTGGGGGGAATAAGTTCTCTAGTGAGAGTTATAGGTGAGGGCAAAGCAACCCGCCATTGCTGGCCCTCAACCAGAGTCTCCACCATGATGGAACGCCTCCCGTTTGCCTTTGCGGCCCGTCTCACCCGCCCCCTCTCTACATCATTGCCCTGACTGGCTGGCATAGTGCCGCTGCCAGTCGCCCTTTCGACCAGTCCAGTCATGGGCTATCGCGCCCTGTCGCCCGTACCTGCTATCGGCGCTTTGCCACGGGCGTGAATTGGGATGCTGAGAGCCAACGGTTTCGCCACGGGATGGCGGTTTCAGCCTTTAGCGACCCGGTGGAGCTTACCGTAGAACGCGAAGGCAATATGGATTATTGGACAACCCTGGAGGTGACGCTACACCCAGTGGTGAATGGCAATGCCCAGACAGAACCCCTGGATGAGTCGGCGTTTCAGGTTATCGCAACCATTGAATCAACCACTGAATAAGTGGATCGTGGCGAGACAGATATAGTGATGTCATCCCTAGATGGAGTATTGCCCCCATGCGACAGGCCGGGAAGTGGTTGGCTGTGGTTGCACTGACGGCTGTGCTGGTGCCTTTTGAGAATCCTGTTTTTTCTAATGAACCCTGGAGTCTGACGGTCTCGGCGATGGCTCAAAGTGTCGAAGACCGTAAGGTTGAGGCGGATCGACTGTTGCAACAAGGCGTTGAATACGCCGAAGCCAGCCAGTTGCGAGAGGCTATTCAACATTGGGAGCAAGCGCTGATGCTCTATCAAGCTATTCAGGATCGTGATAGCGAAGGTCGCACGTTAGCTAATTTAGGTGGTGCCCACTACATTCTAGGAAACTATTCCCTAGCGATTGACTTCTATGAGCAAGGGTTGACTATCGCCCGTGAGAGAGGGGCTCGTGGTGGTGAAGCCTATATCTTGAATGGTTTGGGTAATGCTTATTTTGGTTTAGGAAGCTATCGCCAAGCGATTGCATTTTATGAGCACAGTCTGACTATCACCCGTGCGATTAGAGATCGCAACGGCGAAGGACATGCCTTAGGAGGGCTAGGTAGTGTTTACGACAGATTGGGAGACTATCAACGAGCCCTTAGTTTCTATGAGCAGAGCCTGGAACTTGCCCGTCAGATGGGGAATCAGGATAGTGAAGCTAACACACTAGGCCAAATCGGCTATACCTACGGCCAGTTGGGGCAAACTCAACAAGCCATTGACTTTTTTGAACAAAGTTTGGCTATTGCCCGCGAAGTTGGTGATCGAGTTAGTGAAAGCAGCGCTCTCACTAGCTTAGGAGTTAGTTACGTCACGCTGGGGCAGTATCAACGTGCAATTGATGTTTATGAGCAAGCCTTAAAGATTTCCCGCGAGATTGGTGATTCCAGATCAGAAGGAGTCGCTTTATATCACCTAGGTAATGCTTATCTTTGGCTTTTGAACTATCAAGAAGCTATCAGTCTCTATGAAAAAAGTTTGGCCATTTCCCGTGAAATTGGAGATCGTCCTGGCGAAGGTAGTTCGCTGGGTGGGTTAGCCTATGCTAATGTCATTTTAGGGCAATATCATCAAGCTTTTCAAGAATATCAGCAAGCTCTATCTATTGCTAGGGAGACTGGCAATCGGGCAGAAGAAGGTTTATTGCTGAGCCATATCGGGTTTCTGTTAGCGGAACAGAACCAACTTGAACTGGCGATTACCTTTCTCAAAGCCAGTGTCGAGGTGCGGGAATCTATTCGTGGTGATATTCGTGGACTGGATACGGCCCTGCAACAGTCCTTCACCGATACTATTGCCGATGCCTACCGCTTCTTAGCCGACCTGCTGTTGCAACAAAACCGCATCCTAGAAGCCCAGCGGGTGTTGGATTTGCTGAAGGTGCAGGAACTGGATGATTCTCTGGGAGGAGTTCGCAGCACCGACGACACCAGCGGCAGCGTAGCCTTTTGGCCAATGGAAACCGACCTGCTGGCCCTTTACAACCAAGTCATTGCCGATGCCGACGAACTTGCTCAACTGCAAGCTGCCGACTACGACAGCCTTAGCCCCACTCAGCAACAGCGCCTCTCCACCCTGCGTCAGCGTAATGCCGATGTGCAACGCCGCTTCACCGCCTTTTTAGAGTTGCCGGAGGTGCGGCAGCTATTGGCCCAAATTCGTCAGGAAACTGAGGGCCAAAATTTAGCTATCGAAACCCAGCATCGCGCCCTGCAAAACAACCTACGCGCCTTGCCCCAAAAGACGGCCCTGCTCTACCCGCTGATTTTGCCTGACCGCCTCGAACTCGTCCTCGTCACCGCTGATGGCCCACCCCTGCGCTACCCCATCGCCGTATCGGGGGCCGAACTCAACCGCACCATCGTGGCCTTTGGCCAAGCCCTCAAAAACCCGCGTAGCGATATTCAGCCCCTCGCCCAGCAGCTCTATGGTTGGCTGGTGGCTCCGTTAGAAGATGCCCTGGCCCAGGCGGGGATTGAGTCGTTACTCTATGCGCCGGATGGTGCCCTGCGCTATGTGCCCCTGGCGGCGTTGCACGATGGCGACCAGTATTTAGCCCAGCGCTTCAGCCTCAGCCACATTACGGCGGTGTCGCTCTCTAACTTTGACCGGGTGCCCGATGCTCATCGGCGGCGACTGCTGGCAGCAGCCTGTGCGGAGTGCACCTTTACGGTGAATGTGGGCGACCGGGCCTTTACCTTCGAGGACTTGCCCTACACCGAAACCGAGGTCAACACCCTAGCCGCGCAAATCCCCAATACTCGGGTATTGCTCAACCAGGGCTTTAGCCGAGCCGAGCTAGAGAATCGCCTGGGCAGCTACAGCATTTTCCACCTGGCCACCCATGGGGCGGTGGTAGAAAATGACCCGCGCCAATCCTTTGTGGTGCTGGGCAGTGGTGAGTATGTGACCCTCGAAGATATTCGCCGAAGCTGGAACCTGAACCATGCCGAACTGGTGGTGCTGAGTGCCTGCGAAACGGCGGTGGGCAGTGCAGAACTGGGCAGCGGCGTAGAAATTTTGGGTCTGGGCTATCAAATCCAGGAGGCGGGGGCGATGGGGGTTCTAGCTTCCCTATGGAAGGTGAGCGACCAGGGCACCCAGGTACTCATGGGAGCCTTTTATGATGCGCTAGGGCAGGGTCTGACCAAAGCCGAAGCGTTGCAGGCGGCGCAGAACGCACTGATTACCAATGATTTTTCGGCGGTGGGAGGTACCCGCGCCACCGGAGAGTTAGTGGAGATCGCCACAGGCCAGCCGCTCCAGAGCCGAGAGAGCCGTAACTTGGCTCACCCCTACTTTTGGGCACCGTTTATTCTCATTGGCAACGGTCTTTAAGTTTGGCCACTCCCAGATTGATCCACCGCGATGAATGATCCTAGTGGCCAACTATAAAAGCAAGCTATCTTAATCTCGCCGCCTACTTTGCAGGTTTCCCAACAACGAAGCTAGGGACCCGGTTTCGCGTACCAGAGTGCTCAGAGTTGGGCGATACCAATCAACAATCAGTCCAGAAATCGGGTTTCTTGGCAAAGCTGAATAGGTTCACCCAGCCCAGAAATAGGTAGTGGTGACGTTGGATAGCGCTAGAGGTTTGAGCGAATGGAAGATGATCGCAACCTGCTGAGTCATAAACTCAACCCAAAAATGAATGTATTCCAGAAAAATTATCTGATAAAAAACATGAAAATCCTGCAATCGATTGTCTTCATCCCCTTAACGGCGTCTATCTTATTTCTGGCAGAGGGTGTGAACCCTCGATCAGCCAGTGCTAGGTTTATTGGCTCTCTCCATTCGGGACAACGGAATTATGTTGATTATAATCTTGGCCCCGGCACCTATGTTCTAAATGCCTCCACCATTCTTGGTGATGTTGATATCCGAATCTATGATGCTACCCGCCGAAATCTCTTACTAGAAGCTCCTAATCGGATTGGCAATGAATCGTTTGAGTTTACAGTTAACCATGGGGGCACCTTCTCGATTCAATACTCAATGTTTGGCTGCATCAATCCATTGGGCGCTTGTCCTGTCAGCTTAGAGGTAATTAGAAGATAAGACACAATACTAAGGCACTAGCACATTACGCAGCAGGCTAGGAGGGTAACGACAGCCCTCTTCGCATTAAATCTTTCCAAATATTTTCGTTTTTTGGTTTCTAGTAGATAAAGATAATAGATGGTACGGGCATAAACAAAGCTTGATGCTCCTGCAGGCTCGCACACCATTTTTACTAGGTTCAGAATTGTGGTGGGTTTAGTATACTCCAGAAACTATCTCATCTTTGGTTTAGGTGGCTTTATGCAAGGCTCTTCCCTGCTTTCAGTGCTCCTCTCTTGGTTGCTTTTTCCTGTAGCCCTGCCTGCCGCTGTATTGCTGTTGCCAGAACAAGCCTTTGCCCAAGTAGAGCAGGCCGTTACACCTCAAAGGTTAGAAGGGAGTCTTGACCAAACAAGCCAAGTGATGACTAGTGATGGGAGTTATTACAACGCCCATACTTTTGAAGGACAAGCAGGGCAGACCATTCGCATTGACATGGAGAGTCGTGAGTTTGATACCTTCCTATGGTTGCTGGCTCCAGATGGCTCTGTTTTGACACAAAATGACGACTTTGATGGAACAAATTCTCGCATTTTTGTTACGCTGCCTACTACAGGTATTTACACACTGTGGGCAAATTCTTATGATAAAAATGAAATTGGATCTTATACTCTTTTAATTCAGCCTTCTTTTGTAGAAGAAATTGAGATAGGTGCCCACTTTGTTGAGGGTATACTCGATCAAACGAGTCAAGTTTCGCCTAATGATGGCAGTTATTACAATGTACATACATTTGAAGGACATGCAGGACAAACCATTCGCATTGATATGGTAAGTGAGGAATTTGACACCTTCCTAATCCTGCTAGCTCCCAATGGAGCAGAGCATCTTCCTTATCAGTTGCTACAAAGCGATGATTCAGCAGGGGTTCATTCTCTCATTGTTGCTACACTACCTACTACAGGTACATACAGCCTGTTGGCAAATTCTCATGCGGTTGGAGATACTGGATCTTATCGTCTAAAACTCCAGCTAGCCTCTACAGAAGATGCGCTTTCCGCTTCATACTTAAGAGAGGCAGATGGGTTATTTTACCAGGGTATTCGACAAAATCAAGTCGGAAATTTTCAAAAAGCTTTGCAATCCTTTAATCAGGCATTAGAGCTGTACCGTAACCCGACAGTGCAATCTATTTTTCCGCAACTAGGTAGACAGGGTCAAAGTAACACACTGAGTAATTTAGCAAGTCTGTATAACAATCTAGGGCAATATGAAGAAATGCGTACCCTCTATGAGCAACAGCTTGCTACTGCGCGCGCGATTGGTCATCTATCAGGTGAAGGAAGTGCCTTGGGTGGCCTAGGAATTTCCTATTATCAACTAGGGCGATACGAGGAGGCAATTTCACTCTATGAACAATCCCTTGAGATTAATCGTCAGATCAGCGATCAGTGGGCCGAAGGAGCCATGCTGGTGCTTTTGGGTGCCATCTATGACCGACTAGGGCAGTATGAGGAGGCAATTTCACTGTATGAGCAAAGTATCACTATTGGCCATGAAATTGGTGATCGACATAATGAAGGAAAT
Source organism: Leptolyngbya sp. BL0902 (assembly GCF_016403105.1). Lineage (NCBI taxonomy): Bacteria > Bacillati > Cyanobacteriota > Cyanophyceae > Leptolyngbyales > Leptolyngbyaceae > Leptolyngbya > Leptolyngbya sp. BL0902. The sequence continues at coordinate 1,950,587 of NZ_CP046155.1, read as the reverse complement.
GCACTCGTTAATTTAGCAGCTACCTACACTAAATTAGGTCAATATCAAGAGGCGATTACATGGTCTAGTCAATCTCTTTTAATCTTTCGCGAAATCAATGATCGAAGGGGTGAAGGATTTGGACTAAATGAGTTGGGTCTGGCTTACTATGAATTAGATCAATTTTCTGATTCAACAAATGCATTTTTGAGTGCGATTTCTATTTTTGATTCCCTCCGAACAGCAAGTTTATCTGATGCTGAAAAAGTTTCCTTTTTTGATACTTATCTAGGCGCTTACTCAAATCTCCAGCGATCACTAGTTGGCCAAAATAAGCCAGAACAAGCTCTGGTTTATGCAGAACAAGGTAGAGCCAGAGCCTTTGTAGAGTTGTTGGCTAACCGCATCGCAAATAACGCTAACACCAACGTGACAAGTTTAGAGTCTATCAATGGCCTCGACTTGGCAGGAATTCAACGGGTTGCCAGAGAACAGAATGCTACCCTAGTCAATTATTCCGTTATTTCAGAAAAATCTCTTTTTATCTGGGTGGTTCAGCCCACCGGGGAAATTGAATTTCAGCAGGTAGATTTGGGTGATGAAAATCTACCTGAATTGGTCAATTTAGTACGCGAAACCCTGGGGGCGCGAAGCCAAGACCGGGCTACCGTTATCGCCGAAGTGACCCCCGAAGAGGCGGAACGGCGTCAGGGTCAGCGGCAACAGCAGTTGCGACAACTCCACCGATTCTTAATTGAGCCGATTGCCCAATCGTTACCCACGGATCCTAACGAGCGGGTGGTTTTTATTCCTCACCAAGATTTATTTCTAGTTCCCTTTGCGGCCTTGGTAGATGGCAACGGCGACTACTTAATCGAAAACCACACCATTCTCACGGCTCCCTCCATTCAAGTCCTTGACCTCACCGCTCAACAGGCAGTGGCTCAGCAGGCCCGCACAGATCGACCCACTGACCTGCTGATTGTCGGCAACCCGACCATGCCCTCCGTCTGGAACCCCCAGACCAACCAAACCACACAACTCAGCAACCTACCCGGAGCTGAGCGGGAGGCCATCGCCATTGCCGATACCCTGGATGCCAACGCTCTCCTCAGTGGTAACGCCAGCAAATCCGCCGTTGTCGCGCAGATGCCTGCGGCGCGGGTGATCCACCTCGCTACCCACGGGCTGCTGGAATATGGCACCCCGGAGGACTCTGGCGTGCTGGATGTGCCGGGGGCGATTGCGCTGGCCCCTTCTGCCAACGATAGTGGCTTGCTCACCGCTGCCGAAATTCTGCAAATGAACCTGAACGCCGAACTGGTAGTGTTGAGCGCCTGCGACACCGGGGGAGGACGGATTACAGGCGATGGGGTGATTGGCCTATCTCGTGCTTTTGTAACGGCGGGGGTGCCCAGTTTAATGGTGTCGCTGTGGGCCGTGGATGATGCCGCCACCGCCGAATGGATGGTGACGTTTTACGACCAGTGGGAACAAACCGGAGACAAAGCCCAAGCCGTTCGGCAAGCCATGCTGACGACCCTAGAAAACCACCCCGATCCCCGACTGTGGGCGGCGCTTACGCTGATGGGGCAAGCCGAATAGTGCTCTGAGTTTGTGATCAATTAATTATCCTTTCCCATGCCATCATCTGAATCGGTCACTCTGGCCCAGACCTATATAGTGGTGTCACCCCCAGGCGGAGCATTGCCCCTATGAGATATGCAGCAAAGTGGTTGGGTTTGGTCGCAGCAACGGCGGTTATGGTGCCCTTTGCCGAGATCCCAGGGTCCTTCAAAGAACCCTGGGATCTGATACCCGCCGCGATGGCCCAGGCTGATTCTGAAATTCTTCTTCAGGTAGAGGGGGTGCTTGAGGACGGTGATAGCATCCTCAACGATGGCAGCCTGTACGACGCCCACACCTTTGAGGGACGGGCGGGCCAAATAGTCGCCATCACTCTGGAAAGCCTTGAATTCGACACGTTTTTGCTGCTGAGAGATAGCAAGGGCAACGAGCTAGCTAGGAATGATGATATCGACACCGAGGCAGGCAACTACCACTCATTCATCACGCTGACGCTGCCTGCCAATGGCACCTACCAAGTTTGGGCCAACGGGCTAGAGGCCACCTCTCGCGGGCGCTATCGGCTGACGGTTGTGGAGAGTGCTCCTGAGCAAGCTGTGCCTTTGCTGAGTGGGGCGGCTTTGCAGCATTTGCGGCAGGTGGAGGCCAATCGGCTATTGCAACAGGGTGGGCAGCAACTTAACATTAGCCAGTTTCGGGAGGCACTGCGATCATGGGAACAGGCGCTGGCTCTCTATCTAGAGAGCCAAGATCGCCAAGGAGAAGGGAACGCTCTAGGGAATTTGGGCCTTGCTTACGAAAGATTGGGAGACTATCGCCAAGCCATTGCTTTCCATGAACAAAGTCTGGCGATCATCCGCGAGATTGGCAACCGGGCAGGGGAAGGCAGTGTTCTAGGGAATTTGGGTATTGCTTACGGCAGTTTGGGAGACTATCGCCAAGCCATTGCTTTCCATGAACAAAGTTTGGCAATCGCCCGCGAGATTGGCAACCGGGCAGGGGAAGGCAGTGTTCTAGGGAATTTGGGCAATACTTACCGCAACTTTGGGGACTATCGCCAAGCCATCGCTTTCCATGAACAAAGTCTGGCTATCTTCCGCGAGCTCGGCGATTCTCCAGAGGAGAGGCTTCGCCAACGGGCGCGTGAAGGAACTGCCCTGGGGAATTTGGGCAATGCTTACTACAGCCTGGGAGACTATCGCCAAGCCATTGCTTTCCATGAGCAAAGTTTGACGATCGCCCGCGAGATTGGTGATCGGGCAGGGGAAGGACGTGCCCTGAGTGGTTTGGGCAATACTTACCGCAACTTGGGAGACTATCGCCAAGCCATTGCCTTCTATGAGCAAGATTTGACGATCGCTCGTGAGATTGGCGATCGAGCAGGGGAAGGAGGTTCCCTAGGGAATTTGGGTATTGCTTACGGCAGTCTGGGGGACTATCGCCAAGCCATTGCTTTCTATGAGCAAAGTTTGGCGATCTCCCGCAAGATTGGAGATCGGGCAGGGGAAGGACGTGCCCTAGGGAATTTGGGTAGTGCTTACGACGGTTTGGGAGACTATCGCCAAGCTATTGCCTTGCATGAACAAAGTTTGGCAATCGACCGCGAGATTGGCAATCGGGCAGGGGAAGGACGTGCCCTAGGGAATTTGGGTAGTGCTTACGACGGTTTGGGAGACTATCGCCAAGCCATGGCTTTCTATGAACAAGGTCTAGCTCTTTTCCGCGAGATTGGTGATCGAGCAGGGGAAGGGCTTGCCCTGAGTAACCTTGGTGTTCTCTTTGATGAGCAAAGCAACCCCGACTTAGCCATTGTCTTCCTCAAAGCCAGCGTTGCAGTACATGAATCCATTCGCAGCGACATTCGTGGCCTAGACACTAATCTGCAACAGTCCTTCACCGACACCATTGCCGGGTCTTATCGTCGTCTAGCCAACCTGCTCCTCTCCCAAGGACGCATACCCGAAGCCCAGCAGGTGCTCGACCTGTTGCAGCTCGAAGAACTGCGTGAGTTCACCAACACCCGCGCCACCTGGACTGGCACCGCCGTGGCCTATACCGACACCGAGCAACCCATCGTCGCAGCCCACGGCGACCTGATCGCCTTTGGCCAGGAGGTGGCCGCCTGTCGTCGAACCAACTGTCCCGACCTCAACGACCTGAACCAGCAGCTCACCACCCTTAACCACCAGTATCAAGACCGGGTTGCCACCTTCCAAGACCAGGCACGGCAGAATCGGCGGAACGACGATATTTTCCAAGACCCCAGCCGCCTGGGCAGCGATGCCCGTGCCTTGCTGGCCGCCAACCCCAACTCGGTCTTGATTTATCCCTTCGTCACCGAAGACAAGCTGTGGCTACTGTGGGCCACCGCTGGTGCTGTGGGCACGGTGGAAGTGTCGGTCTCCCAGGCCGAGCTATCCAGGGCCGTGCAGCGGTTGGGAGAACAGTTGACCCGAGCGGGCAACCTCAGCGACCTGCAAGCCCCCAGCCAGCAGCTCTACGACTGGTTGGTGCGGCCCCTGGAAGCGCCCCTGGAGGCTAACAACATTGAACAACTGATTTTCGTCAATGACCGGGTCACCCGCTACATCCCCATGGCGGTGCTGTTTGATGGGGAACGCTATCTACTGGAGCGCTACACCCTCTCCACCGTCCTTTCTCCGGCGGTGACCAACACCACCAGCCGCCTGGGGGCCGTGGACGAGGCTCCGGTGCTGGGACTAGGGCTGACCCAGGCGTTTCCAGGCTTTGACCCGCTACCTGCGGTCAAGGATGAGCTGACGGGCATCGTGCGGGGGGCGGCGGCCCCTGGCCAGGGCATTTTCCCTGGCAGCGTCTTTTTCGATCAAGACTTTACCCTCAATACCCTGGAGACTAATCTGCTGGGGCACCGAGTGCTGCACATTGCCACCCACGCCGCCTTTGTGCCCGGACGACCTCGTGATTCCTATATTCTGCTGGGGGATGGCAGTCGCCTGGAGGTGGCAGACATCGAAGCGCGGGAACACCTGCTGGAGGATCTACACCTGGTGGTGCTCTCCGCCTGTCAGACGGCGTTGGGTGGCCCCGCTGGGGACGGCTCCGAAATTGCGGGCATTAGCTCCTACTTTCTGGCTCCAGGGCGGGCCGAAACCGTGATCGCCTCTCTGTGGAAGGTGAACGACGACAGCACCAGTGTCATGATGCAGCGGTTCTACGAGTTCCTAGCCACAGGCGAACTGACCAAAGCTGAGGCCCTGCGTCAGGCGCAGCTCAGCCTGCTCTACAACGAAGATACCGCCACCCGCCTCGCTGCTTCCCGAGCCTCTATCTCGGTTGAGACCCTTGATAGCAGACCGCTCTCAGCAGTGGGCTCCCAGCACCCCTACCACTGGGCACCATTCATTCTGATTGGCAATGGCCTCTAGTCGTGTCGCACTATCCCGCAGGCTGTTTCCTGTTGGAAGACATTGCGTAAACGACTTGGCTCAGCCAGCGGACTCTATTCCCGGACAGGCAAGCCTTGCCAAAATTCCTGAAACTCCATGAATAAGTTCTCGGTGGTCAGCAATAGTTAATAGTGGCGGGGGGAATGACCCTGCCACCCTGACTGTTACCCTTGGCCCACACGTTTCAGCAACCCATGGATACCGCTTCCCGCTATTGGCAACTGGTGCGCCTGACGAGTTCAGGGCAGTGTCAGGTGCAGGCGCTTCCCCAAGTGCAAGCCTGGTTCCAGGCCACCATTGCCTCTGCCCCCGAAGCTGATTGGTCGCAGATGATCTTTCTCACCTGGGCGGCGGGTGGCCCAGAGGCGGATCTAGCGCAGCTCAGCCTGCGGTGCTTTATTAGTCACCAGATTCAGCAGGTGTGTTTGGGTTTGGCCCAGCGGTTTGGGCGAGACTATGGCTTTGCCGCCACCGATTTGTTCTACCTGGTGCTGGATGACGATGGGCGACTAGACGCGACCTCTCCGCCCTTTAGCCTGGAAATTTTGGCCACCTACGACCCCGCCAAAGCCGCCCTCAGCACCTGGGCCAGTCGGCGCACCAGCCATCATCCGGCCTTAAACCAGGCGCTGTTAGAAAAAGGACTCTATCGCGCCAGCGACTGGGCCATTTTGAACGACACCCAACCCGGCCAACTCCAGCGCATTCTGCGGCAGTATCACCTGTGCAGCGAGTATGAAGTGACCCAGGCAACCACCCTGCTAGGGCGCTATCACCAGGTTTACCAACGGGCGCGGATCGCCCAGCGTGTGAGTGGAAAAGGAGGCCGCTGCCAAACGCCCACCGCCGAGCAACTACGGGCCATCAACCCCGACCTGCCACCCAAAGACGTGCTGGCTCAACTGCGCCAACTGGCGGCCCAACTGCGGCAGTATCGGGTTCATGTGCGGGGTGGGCCTGCCCCGGTCTACCACAGCGACGGCCTCGACTGGGAAACGGTGGCCACCACCCAAACCAGCCAGCCCCCCGATCCAGGCGACGACCAAGACGAGTTTTTGCAAGCCTATCGCCAAGCTCTGGTGAAGGAACTGGATGGGGCGATTGCCGCCGTCATTCAGGCCAATGTGGATCGGCTGCGAGGCCGCAAACCACCGCAGGATCGGGCCTACGTGCAAGGGCTGCACCTCTTCCACTGCCGGGGGCTACCCATGGGCAAATTTGCCGCCGACATCGGCCTCACTTCCCAGGTGCAGGTCAATCGCTTGCTCAACCTCAAACGGCTGCGGTCGGAGGTGCGCCATCGCCTGCTGCCCAACATTTACGAAACCGTCCGGCGTCAGGCCGTGGCCTATGTCTCTGCCGACCGCTTGCAGGCCATCGACCAAACCCTAGAAACCCTGCTGGCCGAAACGGTAGATAGCCTCCTGGCCGAAGCCGCCGCCGAAGCCCAACAGCCCAAGGGCCGCACCGCCAAAAGCCTGTTTTCTCAGCAGCTTTGTATCACCATTCATTCCTTTATGCCGGGTGCCGAGTCATGATGTTGCCCTCTTTCGCTGCCCATCCCTTCATCGCCCTTCGTCCTATGAGCCACGCCACAGAATCGACCGAGTTTGAGTTTGAGCCCAGCCACGCTACCACCGTCGCCCTGTCACCCGCTGCGATGGACTGGGCAGTGCGGGCTTGTCAGCAACATCCTGACGAGTCTCAGCAGTGGCCAACCTTGCTGCGGGCCATGGCGGTGCAGGGGCTACAAACCTGGCTAGAATCTGGGGCCAATGATCTCCCGCTGTATTACGACCCCAACGGTCTTCCTACCCCGGATTCCCTCTACACGGTCAACGATTTTCGACTGGCCATCGTGGCCCAGGGTAGCCTCAGTGATGACGTAGTGACGATTCCCCAAAGCAGCCTAGACGATGCCGCCCACTTCGCCCACCTCTATATCTTGGCGGAAGTCCACGAAGAAGCGGATCAAGTCACCATCCTGGCAGGACTCCGACGCGATCATCTGCTGGCCCACCAACGCCGGGGAGATCTCATCCTTCAAGCCGATGGCACCTATGTTGTACCCGTGGCCTACTTCGACCGTTCTCCCGAAGATATTCTGCTCTACCTCACCTGCCTGAATCCTGACCAACTGGCGGCATCCAGCCCCGAATCTGCCCCAACCCAGGCGACTCCGGCATCCGCCCTATCTGCAACAGGACAACGGCCCGATCTAGCTCAGTCGATGGATCGCCTAATCAACGCAGGCCGCTGGTTGCGCGACCAACTCGACACCGTGGCCGATGGGCTGGCCTGGAACCTGCTGCCCCCCTTGGCCCCCGCCCACGCCATGATGTCCGTCAGCACCCCCGCCGAGCAGCTTGAGGCCGTCTTGCGCCAGCTTGCCCCCCAAGGGGTCTCCATTCCCAGAACCGCGCGAGGAGCCTACACCGACCTCCAGCGCGTGGGGCTTCCCTTTCGCCTCTACGCCCTCACCTGGACGATGTTTGAGTCTTCGCCGCCGGAATGGTCGATTATTTTCTTCCTGGGGCCAGTACCCGGAGAGCAGCTCCCCCCCGGTATCCGCCTCGTGGTGCGCGATGCCGAAGGCATTTTGGTAAACCAAACCCCAGGCCCAGACCTCACCTACGTCTACGGTCAGGTAATCGGCGCCTGGGATGAGCAGTTTACCGTTACCGTTGAAATGCCCAACGGCTCTACCCTGAACTGGCCCCCCTTTGCCTTTCAGCCAGAAATCTAGTCGCACGCCTAGCCCAGCCCGTAGGATACCTTCGCGAAGCAATGCCCCCCCAGAGCTAGGCCAAGGTTGGAGGGTTTTGGGTTGCCGTGCCAGGAATTTGGAAAAGTCAGCGTGAATAGGTTCTGTATCGCCAGCCATAGATCAGGATGCCCCCATTCAACCGTTGTTCCATGAACGTTCAGCTATCGTTCCGTTGCACCGTAGCCACCGTTGCCCTCATCGGAGCCAAACTTGCCGATGTCCAAACCACCCTATCCCGCCAGGTTGCCCAAGCCCACCGCACCGAAGGTCTGCTCTACCTGCAACTAGAGCGATGGCCCCAGGCGATGGCCTGCTACCAAAAAGCAATTCCCGCCTTTCGCGCCGCCCAAGACTGGCTGGGCCTAGGGCAAACCTGTTGCCAACTGGCGACCCTAATGCTGCAACGGTATGACTACACATCCGCCCGCCGCTGGGCCAATCTTGCAGTACACAGCTTTACCAAGGCCAGCCTCACCCCCCACCCCCCCACCGAGGTACAAACCCACCATGCCGCCGCCCTGCACCTGCTGGGTCAGGCCAACTTCTGTGAGGGGCACTATGCCCTGGCGGTAAAACAGCTTGAACAGGCACTCTCGATTCGCCATAGGCTAGGTGATGAAGTGGGCGAAGCGCTGGTGCTGGTTGACCTCGGCCAGGTGTACCAAGCTCAGTCGCAATACTGGTATGCCCTGGCTTGCTACGAAGGGGCGCTGGATATGGCCCAATCTAAATCAGCGGTGTTTGAGGGCCGCTGGTTTGAGGTGAAGGTGCGGCGAAAGATGGCGAAACTCTGCCGCCTCTGTGGCCACGGGGATTTGGCCATGAAGCACCATTTGGAAGCGTTGGCGCTGGGGCAGTAGTCGCTAGGTGTAGCACGGTCAGCGCGGCCAATCATGAATCTCTGAATTGCCCAGTCGCTTTTATGCGACAATTCATCTATGGAAAGCAAGCCCAGGTTAGTCAAATCCTACGTGACACCCGGTGGCAAAACCCCCTTCAAGACTTGGATTAAGGGTCTGAAGGACAAACGATATAAGGCCAGGATCTTGCAGCGGATTGATCGACTGCGGCTAGGCAACTTTGGCGATTGTCGTAGTGTGGGGGCGGGGGTGTACGAATTAAGGCTCAGCTTTGGGCCAGGGTTTCGGGTTTACTTTGGGTTGGATGGGGCTGAGATCGTGATTTTGCTTTGCGGCGGCGACAAGTCTTCTCAGCCGCAGGATATTCAGAATGCCCACGACTATTGGCAGGAGTATACAAGCCATGCCGACTGAAAGCTATGACGATATTTTGGTTGAAGAACTGTGTGATGTTGAGGTAGCGGCGGACTATCTCTCAGCGGCGATTGAGGGCGGCAATGTTGCGGAGTTTTTGATGGCGCTGCGCTATGTGGCCGATGCCCACGGCGGGGTTGGTATTTTGGCTGAAATTACAGACCTCAATCGCCAAAGCCTGTACAAGATGTTGTCTGAGCATGGCAACCCAACGCTGATCAATCTGATTGCGGTTTTGAAGTCAGTGGGTTTGACCCTGACCGTAAAGCCGATTGAGTCGAACGCAGCCTAGGCAATCGCCATAGCAGAGCATGGAAGCTGAGCCTATCGGCGTCGGTAGCACCAAATCCTAAAGATTGTCTGGGCCAAACTGAATAAGCTCGGCTCGGCCAGGACTATATAAGGAGGAAATGCCCCTGTTATCGACCCCCTAGCCCCCAGAGGTTGCGATGAAATCCCTGCCCCAGCCTATCCGCAGACTGCTTTGGATATTTCAGAAAAGCAGGCCAACCCGTTTGGCGAGTTTGGCGCTGCTGGCGCTGCTGCTGCTGGGCCATAGCCCCAGGGCGTGGTCGCAGCCCTCGGCCCAGGGTAAGTCGATAAAGGTGGCCCAGTCGGTTCCAGACTTTGAGCCGCTGACTTTTACGGGGGTGCTGGATGAGAACAGCGAAACTATGAGCGATGGCCGATTTTGGACTGTCCACATGTTTGAAGCTGTAGCGGGTCAAATTGTGGTCATTGATCTCATCAGCGATGAATTTGACACATTTTTAGGATTATTTGACCTCAATCGCGAACTGGTTGGTGCAAATCATGATGGTGGAGAAGGCACCAATGCTCGTCTTGTTCTGAGCTTGCCTGACACGGGCACATACCAGGTTAGTGTGCTCTCTTTTATCTCCGGTGAAACGGGACGTTATCAATTAACCATACAACCTGGAACCACGGCTGACGTAGAGCGAGCCGAACAACGAGCTGAAGCAGTCCGTATCAATGCTCAGGGAGTTGAGCTGTATGAGGCAGGGCGCTTTGATGAGGCAGAACCACTATTCCAGGAGTCCCTACGAATTCTTGGTGGACTGTTGGGTGACAGCCACCCTGATGTCGCTAGCAGTCTTAATAACCTTGCTTCGACATATCAGGCCCAAGGGCGCTACGGGGAGGCAGAATTACTCTTTCAAGAGGCGTTGGAAATTAGCCATGAGCATTTGGGTAACAGCCACCCTGACGTCGCCCAAAGCCTAGACCACTTGGCTTCGCTGTACCATGATCAAGGGCGCTATGGGGAAGCTGAACCTCTCTACCAAGAGGCACTCACAATTCGTTATGAGCAGTTGGGCGACAGCCACCCCGACGTTGCCCAAAGCCTCAATGGCCTTGCCTTGCTGTACTTTGTGCAGGGGCGCTACGAGGAGGCCGAGCCTCTTTACCAGGAGTCGCTGACGATTCTTCGTGAGCATTTTGGCCCTAGCCACACTGATGTCGCCTCTAGCCTTAGTAATCTAGCTGGGCTGTATCAGGCTCAAGAACAATATGATCAGGCTGAATCCCTTCTCGAGGAATCACTAGCAATTCGCAGAGAGCATTGGGGCGGTAGTCACCCTGATGTTGCCCTAAATCTCAACAATTTGGCAACGCTGTACGTGGAACAAGGACGCTATAGGGAAGCTGAACTCTTCATGCAAGAGTCACTGGCGATTCATAGAGAGCATTTGGAAGACAGTCATCCTCATATCGCTACCAGCCTCAATAACTTAGTTGGGCTTTACCATGCTCAAAGCAGAATTGAGCCAGCGCTCACATACTTTCGGCAAGGACTGGCTATTGAAGAAGCCAACCTCAACCTAAACCTGGCCATCGGCTCTGATGATCGCAAACGGGCATACATCGCTACCCTTTCTGCCACCACCAATCATGTGACTTCTCTACACCTACAAAACGCCGCAACTAATCCCACCGCCGCCCGCCTCGCCCTCACCACCATACTCCGCCGCAAGGGCCGCGTCCTTGATGCCGTCACCGACACCCAACAACTCCTACGCCAAAACCTTAGTACCGACCTCGCCCCTTTGCTGGATGACTACACCGCCGCGCAAACCCAGCTCGCCACCCAACTTTATGCGGGTTTAGGCAACCAAGACCCAGAGGTCTACCGCAACCGCATCGACAACCTCCGCCAAGAAGCCAACCGCCTAGAGAACGAACTATCCCGCCGCAGCGCCGAGTTCCGGGTCGAAACCGAGCCGGTCGAAATCGAAGCCGTCCAGGCGCTGATTCCCGCTGATGCTGCCCTGGTGGAACTGGTGCAGTATCGCCCCTTCAACCCCGCCGCTAGCCAGTCCGAACGCTGGGGCACTCCTCGCTACGCCGCCTACATTCTGCACAGCACTGGCAATCCCAAATGGGTAGACCTGGGCGAGGCCGAAGCCATCGACACCGTCGCCCGTGCCTTCCTCGCCGCCACCCGCACCTCCCAAAATCTCACCCAAGCCCGCACCACCGCCCGCGCCCTGGATGATCTGGTCATGGCCCCCATCCGCCCCCTGCTCGGCGAGGCCACCCACCTGCTGCTCTCCCCCGACAGCCAGCTCAACCTGATCCCCTTCGCCGCCCTGCTTGACGAGCAAGACCGCTATTTGGTCGAAACCTACACCCTCACCCACCTCACCACCGGGCGCGACCTGCTGCGATTGCAGAACCCCGCCCCCAGCCAGCAGCCCCCGGTGATTTTCGCCAACCCCAACTACGACACCGCCAACCCCAACGCCACCCAACTCACCGCCGCCGCTTCTAACTCCCCTCTCCCCATGGGAGAGGGGCCGGGGGTGAGGGCCACCCAACGCTCCACCGACATCACCAACCTCCGCTTTGGCCCCCTCCCCGGCACCCAGCGAGAAGTCGAGGCCATCGCCCCCCTGCTGCCCAGCAACGCCATCCTCCTCACCGAAACCACCGCCACCGAAAACGCCCTCAAGGCCGTGCAAGCCCCCAGCATTCTGCACATCGCCACCCACGGATTTTTCCTCGAAGATGTGGAATTTGTGCCGCCCCCGGCCACCCGTGGCGACCGAGCCACCGGATTTTTGGAACCCACGGGCCTGGTTGCGCCGCCGACTCGCCCCGTCAACAACGAAAATCCCTTACTGCGGTCTGGGTTGGCCCTAGCTGGGTTCAACAGTCGCACCAGTGCTGGGGAAGATGGCGTTCTTACCGCCCTAGAGGCCACCACACTCAATCTGCGTGGCACTCGTTTGGTGGTGCTCAGCGCCTGCGAAACCGGGGTAGGTGACGTGGCCAATGGCGAAGGGGTCTATGGGCTGCGTCGCGCCTTTGTGATGGCTGGGGCCGAAAGCCAACTGATGAGCCTGTGGAAGGTGGACGACCTCGGCACCGCCGAACTGATGCAGCGCTATTACCAACGCCTCACCGACGGCGAAGGCCGCAGCGAAGCCCTGCGCCAAGTACAGCTTGAGTTTATGCAGAATCCGACCTACCAGCATCCCTACTACTGGGCCTCGTTTATGTTCTCTGGCCAATGGAGCCCGATGGAGTAATGGCCAACCTACGCCTTCTGAGCGGTATCTCCCCCTCTCCCCCTCTCCAGTTCACCGCGTCTTTTTCACCCTGCCCCCTCCCATGTCCTATCGCCTAACTATCCACAAAATCGACCAAAGCTGCCTGTTTGACCTTACCTGGGGCCAGGGGCAGCGATTAACGGTGACTGTGCCGTTTCCTCCGGCGTTGCTGGGGTTGTATGGCGCGTGGCAGCGGGCCTACCTGGGCTACTACAAGCACGGTATGCGGGGCCGAGTGGGAGTGGCAGGGCAGGTAATGGCGGTGGAGGTGGATTGGCACAGTCAGCTTAAGCAGGCCGAGGCGCGGCTGTTGTCGGAGTTTCACACTTGGTTGAAGGACGGCAAGCTCTACGACCTGCGGGCCGAGTTGGCGGCGGCTTCCCAAACGGCGGAGCGCAACGGCACCCCCTTGGAGCTATTCATCGCCTGCGACCCCATAGACATTGCCCGTCTGCCCTGGGAAACCTGGGAATTGGGCCAGCAGGTGCAGATTGTGCGCTCGCCGCCGAATATTCGGGCCACGACGGTGAATCGCCAGTCCTTTCGGCGGGGCAAGGCGCGGGTGTTGGCCATCCTGGGCGACGAAACCGGGCTGAATTTTACGGGCGAACGCAACGCCCTCAATGCCCAAAATCGGCTGCTAGAGATTCACTACCTGGGCTGGCAACCGGGGGAAGATACTACCGCCCTCAAGCAGCGCATTGGCCGCACCATTGCCGATCCTCGCGGTTGGGATGTGTTGTTTTTTGCCGGACACAGCAACGAATCGGCCCTGCTGGATGGCCAGGTGGCCATTGCGCCCAACACCGCCCTTTCCATCAAGGAACTGGCCCCCGCCCTGCAAGCCGCTCAGCGCCACGGGCTTCAGTTTGCCCTGTTTAACTCGTGCAGCGGGTTGGATATCGCTCAGGCGTTGATTAGCTTGGGGCTGAGCCAGGTGGCGATTATGCGGGAGCCGATTCATAACCAGGTGGCCCAAACCTTTTTGGTGCAGTTGTTGCAGCACCTCACCCAGTTCGACGATGTGCAGGAGGCCCTGCGTCAGGCCAGTGATTACCTCAAGGTGAAGCAGGAACTCACCTATCCCTCGGCTTACCTGGTGCCGTCGCTGTTTCGCCACCCCGACTCGGTGCCCTACCGGATTCAGCCCGTGGGCTGGCGTTCCCTGATCCGTCGCTGGCAACCCACCGCCTACGAGGCCGTCACCGTTGCGACCCTCTGCCTAGTTAGCCTGGTGCCTGCCGTCCAGGATTGGCTGCTGGATCAGCGGGTGCTGGCCCAGGCCATCTACCGAGATCGCACAGGGCAAGTGGCCGCCGATTCGCCCTCGCCGATTGTGCTGGTGCAGATCGACCCCGAAACCTTTACCCGCCTGGGCATCGACAACCCCAGACCCATCAACCGCGCCCTGTTGGCCAACCTGATTACTGAACTGAGTAATCGTCAGGCCGCTGTGATTGGCCTCGACTACATCCTCGACTTACCCCAAACCGACCACGATCCCGCCCTCAACCAAGCCCTGAGCCGCGCCCTGGATCAGCAAACCTGGCCCGTGCTGATTAGCAGCCGCAACCGCGACTTTTCCTGGACAACCCCCTACCCCACCGTGATCGACCCTGACCGAATTTTGCAGGGCAACGCCTTTATTCCCTTTCGCCATGTGCTGCCCCGCGAGGCCCATCCCGACGCCAAAACCCCCTTTAGCTACCAGTTGGCCACCGCCTGGACACTTCACCAGAGAGCCAAACAAGGCGATTCAAATGTGCCTCGCCCCAGCCTCAGCGGCCCTGCCCTAGAAGCCCAAGTGCAAGCTTACCAGCGCGAGACTTCCCTGGGCCTATCTCCGTGGGCCGAGGTGCATCCCCTCACCCAACTCTCCACCCGCTGGGGCCAACACTGGCTGCAACCGCTAATCGACTTTTCCATTCCCCCCTCCCAGGTCTACCGCACGGTGCCCGCTTGGCAGCTTTTGGAAGACCCGGAAACGGCCCTGTTGCCCCTCTCCCGCCTCGACAACACCCTGGTGATGATCGTGCCGGGTTACTACGATGCCGCAGGCATTGGCCGCGAGGGCGACGACAACTTTCCCCAGCCCGCCGCCATTGGCTACTGGCGCGACCGCACCGGACAACGCCTGCTCGACTTCACGGGCGGCGAAACCCATGCCTACATCACCCACCACCTACTCCACAATCGCCTGGTGATTCCCATCCCCGACCTGTGGCTGGTGCTGGCGGCGGCGGCGGTGGGCAAAGCGCTCACCCTGTACCTTCGCCAACGTTCCCCCAAACGGATGACCCTAGCGGCCTGCTTGGTGATGGCCACCCTGGGCTATGGAGTGTTGGCGTTGCAGGTGTATCTGTCGGCGGCGGTGCTGTTGCCCTGGCTGCTGCCCACGCTCACAGTTTGGCTGTACAGTTTACCCAAGCTTAAGGAGGCCCCCGATGAACAAAGCTAGATGGATGATGGCGGCTATCGGTAGTGTGGCGGTGGTGGCCACTCTGTCCTCGTTCACCCCCGCATCCTCCGAAACGCTCAGCCCTTGGCTAAGTTGGGGTCGCCTTCGCACTCTGGCCAGCGGTGGCCCGTTGCAAGACACCAACCGTGGCCGCGATGGCGGATCGCGGGGCAGTGGCGTTTGCCTGGTTAGCCCTGGCGATGGCGAGATGGTTTGGACGCTAGAACCGCTGCTGATCCTCCAGGGCGACCTCAAAAGTACGGCTTTCTATATTTCAGATGACGAGGAACCCTTTTGGACAACGCCGTTGACGCCGGATGAAACCTTTGTCGCCATCCAGCCCTACAACGGCGATCCTCTCGAACCGGGCACCACCTACGAGCAGCAAGTCGAGACCTTTGCCCTGGATGGCCGTGTAGTCTCTAGCCGCCGATTTCCTTTGCAGATCATGCCGGAGGGCGAGGAGCGCGACCAAATTGCCACCGATTTAGCCCACCTCGAAGCGAATCTAGCCCACAACGATCTGGATACAGAAGCCATCGCCCTAGCCAAGGCCGAATTCTTTTTGGATCGCAACCTGAATGCCGATGCCCTAGGCTGGTTGTTCTCGGTAGACGACCCCTCCAGGGTTTTGGCCATGATGCGTCAGGCCGTGGTTGAGGCGATTTGTGCCCAAGATATGTTCAGGGATGGATAATCCCAAACCTGAATAAGTGGTGATGGCTCAGAAGTAAGTCCCTACGACCGCAATCAACCCCCTTCGTAAGGACTTACTCCTATGCAACGCCTCAGCACCATCGGCCTTTTTCTTGCCACCCTAGTCATTTCAACCGCTGCCCCGTTGTCGGTACGCCATACCGCCCACAGCATGCCAACCCTTTCCCTTGCCCATGCGGTGGCCTCTGCGCCCCTGTTGCAAGTCCAAGACCGCCTTGGCCCCCACAAACAGGTGGTGGAGTTTGACCAAGGCAACCGCTTTGCCTCCACCCATACCTTCAACGGCACCGCCGGACAATCGGTGAGCATCACCCTAGACAGCGATGACTTCGACCCCGTGTTGATCCTGATTAATGCCAAGGGCGAATCCATCGCCTCCAACGACGACATCAGCCCCACCAACACCAACTCCCGCATCGACATCACCCTCCCCGGCACCGAACAATACCTGCTGCTGGTGACATCCTTCGAGTTTGAAGGCCAGGGATCCTACCGTCTGGCGGTGCTGCCCCAGTAGGGATTCCACCTCCCGGATGGCCTGACCCATTCCTAAAGTAGAACCCATCCCTAACGTAGGTTGAGTGCAGCGGATCAGACCCCAACACCCGCCAGAGTGGCTGGGCTGGTTGGGGTCTGCTATTGCGCTACCTCACCTACAAAAAATCTGGCCCTACTCGCATCGCTATACTGAAAGCACCCGCACTCGCACCCTTGCCATGACGCTTGCCCAGCCCTCCGCTACTTCCGTGATCGCCCCTAACGATCCGTCCCAGACGGCGGCATCCCCGGCTGAGCAAGCGGTGGTGTTTCCCCCTGGCGACCTCTATAGCGACGAACCCCCCTTGGAAACCGAACTTCATTTGCGCCAAATTCTGCTGTTAATTCAGTGTTTAGATTGGCTCTGGCGCGACCGCCAAGATTACTACGCCTTTGGCAACCTCACCATTTACTACAGCCCTAAGCAGCGCAAGTCGGAGGACTTCCGAGGGCCGGACTTCTTTGTGGTGCTGGGTACCGAGCGTCGTCCTCGCAAGAGTTGGGTGGTGTGGGAAGAGGAGGGCAAGTACCCCCATGTGATTATCGAGCTGCTGTCGGACTCCACTGCCCAGACCGACCGGGGCTTGAAAAAGCAGCTTTACCAAGACACCTTCCGCACCCCCGACTATTTTTGGTTCGACCCCCATAGTTTGGAGTTTGAGGGATTTCATTTAGTTGATGGCACCTATCGTCCGCTGGAGGCCAATGATCGGGGCTGGCGCTGGAGTGAGCAACTGGGGCTGTACCTGGGCATTCACAACAACCAACTGCGCTTTTTTACCCCAGAGGGCAACCTGGTGCCCAGTCCAGAGGAATCTGCTAAGGCCGAACGGCAGCGGAGTGAAAGGCTAGCCGCCAAGCTCCGGGAGTTAGGGATTGACCCTGATGAGATTGCCTAGGACGATCTAAACGCAACAAGCCGTAATTGCTCTCTGGATCACCTGGCTATTGAGGCTGTAGAGGGATCCGACACGACCAGTATCTCAGCGGCCCTAATTCAGTAGAACCCGCAAGGGTAAAATCAGGGTTTATGGGGTTGTATGCCTATAGTCTGACAGAGGGACACTGGAAAAAGCCGCAGTTCAACAATTCGCTGACCTATGAAGTTGCCGTTGCCTCAGGTTTGGCCCAATGCCCAGCGGCAGAAGTGGCCCCGAGTGCCCCTGCTGTGGGTGCTGGTGGTACCTTTTGTGGTGCAGGTGGCAGGGGCAGTGGGGGTGGCGGTTTACCTGTCTCAGCGCAGCGCCCGACAGGATCTAGAGCAGGTCGCTGAGCAGCTCCGTGAACAGACTGCCCAGCGCATTCACGCGGATCTAGATTTGCGGTTGCAGCGGCACCATCGTGCCCTAAAAGCCACCTACCAGCTCCTTCAGCAAAGCCAGTGGCCTGTGGAGAACGAAGCTCAACTGCGCCAGATTTTGTGGCGACAAATGCAGCTTGCGCCCACCCTGCCCCCCGTGACCCTAGGGCTAGAATCGGGGCTAGAGCTAGGCTACGGCAAGTTAACCAGCCCCATATCCCTGGCCCAAGCAGAGCAACTCACAGGGCGATCTCTGTTGCCCAACACGCCTTTTTTAATTCATCGCAACCCCCTCCATCTCAGCGAACGTTATTTTTCTTTGGTGGATGATCGGGGCCTACCGCAAGAAGTGGCCTACACCCAATCTTTACCCCTCAGCGAATTAACCTGGTATCGGGCGGCGCAGTCCCTCCCCCGTCAGGCTTGGTCGCCGATTTTTTCGACCCACACCACATCCCAGCTTTCCATCAATGCCCTGCTGCCCTTGCGGGATGACCAGGGGCAATTTGAGGGAGTCTTAAATTCGTTTCTGCTGTTGGCGGATATTAGCAAGTTTCTAGCTGAGCTAGAGTTTTCGCCGACAGGGCAGGCGTTTATTTGGGAGCGGTCTGGGGCGCTAGTCGCTAGTTCTGCTCCAGACCCACCCTATAGCCGCGATGCACAAGGCACCATTCAGCGCCTCTATGCCCAGGAGAGCGACGATCCCCACCTGCGAGCCGTTGCCCAACACCTGCTCCAGGGGAATGCGACCTTCGATCACCTGCCTCGCCACAGCCATGCAACCCTGCAAGTCAACCGCGATGTGCTGTATGTGGATGCGCAAACTTACCGAGATTCCTATGGCCTAGACTGGGTACTAGTACTGATATTGCCCAATGCAGACTTGATGGCCAATGTGCAGGCCAATCAGCGGAGTTTATGGCTTCTGTGGGGGGGGACGCTGCTCGCATCGACGGGGCTAGGTTGGCTAACCGCACGGTTGATTATGGCCCCGCTACGGCAAATTGCCCAGGCCAGCCAAGGGTTGGCGGAGGGATTGCCCCAGGTCTTGACCGAGCCCACCGCCATTGCCGAACTGGCCCATCTGACGGACACGTTTAATCGGATGGCGCAGACGATTCAAACCAGTCAGGCCGACCTCAACCAGTCCCTCGCCCATTTGCAAACCAGCGAGAGTCGTTTTCGGAAGCTTCTCCAGTCGGATGTGGTGGGGCTGCTGCTGACCGATCTAGAGGGCAGCATTTTGGAGGCTAACGATTATTTTTTAACCCTGGTGGGCTATGACCGCCAAGCCCTAGAAGCAGGAGCCCTGCGCTGGGATGCCCTCACCCCGCCGGAGTATGCCGAACAGGATCGACGACTGGCGGTAGAACTGGCGCAGCAGGGCTGGATTAGCGCCTTTGAGAAGGAGTACTTCCATCGGGAAGGCCATCGGATTCCTATCCTGATTGGGGGCGTGATGGTCAACGAACGCGAAACCCTCTGCTTGGCGGTGGATATTCGTGATCGGAAGCGGGCGGAACGCGCCCTTAAGGAGAGCCGCGCCTTTTTACAGCACATCACCGATGCCTCGCCCAATATTTTGTATGTCTACGGCATCAAGGAACGCCGCAACCTCTACGTGAGCGGGGCCGTGCAGGACATTCTCGGCTACAGCATCGAAGACGTACTGGCCATGGGGGCTGACTTTTTCTCTCGGCTGTTGCCCCCTGATCAGTTAGCACGGCTGATCGATGACTATGCCCACCTGAATGACCTCGCCGACGGTGAAACTCGCAGCAATGAACTACGGATTTGTGATGCCCAGGGCGAACCTCGCTGGGTGTTCAACCGCTATACCGTCTTCAGCCGCGACGCCGATGGCCGGGTGGCTTCTATCCTTGGGTCGGTGCAGGATATCACGGTCTTGAAGCAGTCTGAGGCAGAAACCCAACAGCTCAAGGATCGCCTAGAGTTTATCTTGGCCACTAACCCCGCCGCTATTTTCGCCTGTAGCATGGACTACACCATCACCTTCATCAGCCAAAATATTGAGGGCATGGTGGGCTATTCCCCAGCAGAAATCGTTGGCTGGGAAGGCTTTTGGGCCATTCACATCCACCCCGACGATGCCGAACGGGTGACGGAGGAACTGGCGGTCTTTTTCCAGCAGGGGCACTCGGTGCATGAGTATCGCTGGCGACACCGCAACGGCCAATACCGCTGGATGCGCAATGAACTGAGCCTGGTGCGCGATGCCCAGGGCCAGCCCCAGGAAATTGTGGGCTACTGCATTGAAATCAGCGACCGCAAACAGGCCGAGATCCAGCTTCAGCAGACCAACGAAGACCTCCGGCGAGCCACTCGCCTCAAGGACGAATTCCTAGCGGCCATGAGTCACGAACTACGGACGCCCCTCACCGCTATTTTGGGAATGACCGAAGGGCTGCTGGAGGAGGTGTTTGGCCCCGTCAGCCCCCAGCAGGTTCAGGCGCTGGAAACGGTAGATCGCAGCGGATCCCACCTATTAGCGCTGATCAACGACATTTTGGACGTCTCCAAGCTGGAATCGGGACAGATGACCCTCGACCTGACCATTCCCGTCGATATGGTGGCCCTCTGCACCGCCAGCCTCGCCTTTGTGCAGCCCCAGGCCCAAGCCAAGGCCATCCACCTCTCCACCCAGTTGCCCGCTGCCCTGCCCCGCATGACTGTGGATGAACGGCGCATTCGGCAGGTGTTAATTAACCTGCTCAGCAATGCAGTCAAATTCACGCCCGAAGGGGGATCGATAACCCTCACGATGGCGGTACAGCCCCGTGAGGGTCAACCCTCGGAGGGGCAGGCCACCCAGGAAAGCGACCCCCCAGCCTACCTGTGTCTCTCGGTCAGCGATACGGGCATCGGCATTGCAGAAGCGGATCAAGCACGGGTGTTTGATCCCTTTATCCAGTTGGATAGTGCCCTCAACCGTAGGTACGAAGGCACCGGGCTAGGCTTGGGTCTAGTGAAGCGCTTGGTAGAGCTGCATGGGGGCCACATTGTCCTCACCAGCGCCCTAGGGAAAGGCAGTTGCTTCACGGTCTACCTACCCTATGCGGTTGCCGCCGACCTCGCTTCGGCTAGCCCTACTCACCCGGAGACGAGGCCGCCAGCGTCTCCTTTAATTTGGCTGATAACGGCGGATGCTGTTTTGCCGAGCAGCCTGTCTAGCTATCTCCGGGGTAAGGGCTACCGAGTAGAGGTGATCTCCGAAGCAGACCTGTTGGCCACGCCCCAAAATCTTCCTCCAGCCCTGGTGATGGTAGATACCCAAGCCACCGATGGCGTAGTGCTGATCCAGACCCTCACCCAAACCCTAGGTCAACTCTTCAGCCACACCCGATCCGCAGATGAGGGGGATATCATTCCCATTGTGGCCCTGCTTGGCCCCCAGGCTAGCCCCGAAGAGGCCAACCGCTACCTCGCTGCTGGAGCCCAGGCGACTCTTCCACGCCCCCTGCGGCTGAGGGATGTGGGGCATCTGGTGCAGCATTTGGTACGGGAGCGGGCCTCCTTGACGTAATACGAAATCCCGGTCGTCTATCCCCGATTAAAAAATCAGTTCCGCTCAGGCTGATCTGGTCGTTGGCATCGCCTCCTCAACGAGGAAAGCCTTGATTGATATAGGAGATTTTCTATTCGGATTCCGTATAGCCCAGGGATGTGTGGATAGGCGCTAACTCAACCCCGTGATAAATGTTGCTCAACGGCAGGCGAGTATCAGTCAAGTTGAGCTCTACCACTGCTTCTAGTCCTTCGTAGATGGCCAGCTCCCACACATCGTCGGTGGCCCGGTAGAACTGCTCTACCTTGGGGTTGTGCTGATGGACAAACACGTATTCCTGAAGGTAGGGAATATGGCGACAGGCGCTAAAGTTGCCGCTCCGTTCCAGCATGGTGTCTGCGGTCGGTTCATAGCCCTCGGTGGGTTCAGACAGGATCTCAAATAGCAGGCAGGGATTGGTGAGGCGGTTGGCGTAGCCCTCATGGAAAAGCGGTTCCCCAGCAATCACTGTCAGATCAGGATAGATTCCCCAGTTTCCCTCCGGCACCCACACCTGCACACCCCTGGGCAACACCTCATAAAAACTGTCGCGACAACTGGCCTCCAGCAAGCCCATCAGGTTACGCAGGATGCGGGCGTAGTAGATCGAATTGTGGTGCAGGGCAGAGGATAGGTAGGCCACAGCACAGTACCTCAAGGTAGGGGGCAACGGGGGTATCTCTTTCCCTAGCTTAGGAGATTTCTTGTCAGAAACCGCGCATCCCACGGTGCATCCAATCCTGGATTGAGGAGCGCATCAAAACGTTCTGCCAAAGAACTTTGTATCGAAGATGCTATGCAAAGGCAAGTTGTCCGGGGTTTAGTAATTTTTATTACCATTCTCTGCCCCTTGTATCCGGTATGAAGATCGCCACCTGGAACCTAGAGCGAGCCCAGCCCTCCACGCCCCAAGCCCAAGCCCAACGGCACTGGATAGACCACACCGACGCTGACCTGTGGATTTTTACCGAAACCCATCCCGAATTCACCCTCGCAGGCTATCGGTCGGTGATCAGTGATCGGGTTGAAGCCGGGGCAAACGGGTGCCGTGACGAGACCCACTGGATACACCTTGCGGTGCGGGAGCATGATCTACGGTCGGTATTGCCCCTTATGACCGCTGACCCAGAGCGCACCGCCTGCGCCCTAATTGACCTAGACAGCGGGGGCCAATGCCTAGTCTATGGCACCGTGCTGCCCTGGCTGGGGAGTTCGTGGCGGGGCTATTCTGGCAAAGCGGGCGAGTCCTTTTTGGCGGCGCTAGCAGTTCAACAGGCCGACTGGCAGCGGCTGCGGCAACGCTACCCCAATACCCTGCTAATCGTAGCTGGAGACTTTAACCAGGATCTCAATGTGCTGCCCTACTATGGATCGCGGCGCACCAAGCAAGCCCTACGCCAAGCCCTCCTAGAAGCCGACCTGGAATGTCTCACCTTTGGCGATAACGACCCGGTGCGGCGGCTGATTAACGGCCAGCATTCCAATATCGACCACATTTGCATGACGGACGACCCCCAGCTTGAGATTCAGCGCACCTTTGCGTGGCCAGAGGGGCTGGAGGAACTGCGGGGGCTTTCCGACCACTTTGGGGTGGGGATCGAGATTACCTGTCGCGGACTTTCGGGCTAGGATAACGAGGCGTGGAATGGAGGACTATACCCATGTTTCTAGACGAACTTTCGCCCTTTGTGCAAGAACTGATGCGCCATCCGGCGGCGTTTTTAGGCGGCGTGGCCTCTGGCCTCCTGCGGCTCAACCTCGCCGAAGACCCGGTACAGGACTGGCTGCGTCGCCAAGGAGCCAGCCCCGCCCCTAGCGCCAATCACCAAAACGGCAGCGGCCCCCAAACCATCACCATTGATTAACTCAGATAATCCTGGTTCCTAACCCCGCCAACCCAACGGGCGAGGCTTTCTGCCCGGTTAGATACCTCGCCCGTTAGATACCGTGACAACACGGGTCGAGTCTCTGCTGAAAACTGTTTGCGCTAAAAACCGTTTGTTGTCCTTGGAGATACCGCCCCAGCCGCGTAGACAATTGGTATTCCCCAAATCCTGCCTAGATTTCACCATATTCCTGCAAAAACCGGAGAAAATCGGCTATGGCTGATCGGGTTTCTTCGCTGGGGTTGAATAAATACCGTATTTGTAGAACGATCCATCGATTTTGGATTCGAGCTCGGCTAGCCGCTCGTTCTGCTTCCTGATTTCTTCGGTTTTCCTCTCGTATGCTTCGTTGCTCTTCCTCAGCTCGATCTTCCTCAGCTCGCGCTGCTTCCTCAGCTCTTCGTTGATCTTCCTCAGCTCTTCGTTGTGCTTCTTCAGCCAGGCGGTTTGTTTCTCGATTTCGACGGTTCCACTCAACGCCGAAACTAGCCAGTGTAGCCAGGAGGGCTGCCACAGTGAGTCGGTTGCTCCAGAGTCGGGGGTTGTCGATGAATCCGAGGATGAGGAAGTCTTGGGCGTCATAGAACCGAAGGAAAGCAACGGCAATGGCAAGCACGGTCACAAGGGTGTTGGGAATTAACCCCAGGAAGTTAACCCAAACTGAGCGACGGAATATCCCCATTGTAATCAGCGGCGACGGCCCTGGTGATGCGGCTATTTTAGGCGCTGGAAGGTAGAGTTGCTGCTCGGTTGAGGTGCTGGGAGGTTGCTAATGACCCAGTACCTCAACCTATCGCCCCATGACTTACGACCGTCCCACGTACTCCTGAAGGGATTTCACCTCCAGGGGATGCTGTTGCAGGGAGTGGATGGCCGATGCGGTGGCGCTGGCCCCGGCGATGGTGGTGATGATCGGCACCTTGTAGGCGAGGGCGGTGCGGCGGATGGAGCGGTCGTCCTCTAGGGCGGTGCTACCTGCGGGGGTGTTGATGATCAGTTGAATCTCGCCGTTTTTGATGGCGTCTTCGATGTTAGGACGGCCTTCGTGAACCTTGAGAATGCGTTCTACAGTTAGCCCTTCGTCCATCAGGGCTTTGCGGGTGCCACTGGTGGCAATCAGCTTCAGGCCCATCTCGGCCATTTCCTTCGCCACAGGAATCACCGCTGCTTTGTCGCGGTCGTTCATGGAAATGAAGACCGTGCCAGTGAGGGGCAGCTTTTGGTTGGCCCCCAGTTCCGCCTTGGCGAAGGCTTTACCGAAGTCGGCGTCAATGCCCATGACTTCCCCGGTGGAGCGCATTTCTGGCCCCAGCAGAGCGTCGGTGCCGACGAATTTGTCGAAGGGCAGGACGGCTTCCTTGACCGCAATGTGGCTAGGGATGACCTCGGTGGTAAAGCCCAGTTCTGCCAGGGTTTTGCCGGACATCACCCGCACCGCCAGTTTGGCTAGGGGATGGCCGATGGCCTTGGAGACAAAGGGCACCGTGCGGGAGGCGCGGGGGTTGGCCTCAATGATGTAGACCTGATCGCCCTTGACCGCAAACTGGATGTTCATCAGGCCGATGACGTTGAGGCGCTTGGCCAGTTTGGTCGTCCAGTCGCGGATGGTGGCGAGGGCTTCGGGGGGCAGGGTCATGGTGGGCAGGGAACAGGCCGAGTCGCCGGAGTGGATGCCCGCCTGCTCGATGTGCTCCATGATGCCGCCGATGACGACTTGGCCCGTGTGGTCGGCGATGGCGTCTACGTCGACCTCGATGGCGTTTTCCAAGAACTTGTCGATCAGGATGGGGTGATCCGGCTCGACGAGGACGGCGTAGGTCATGTAGCGTTCGAGGTCTTCGTCGGAGTAGACGATTTCCATCGCCCGCCCGCCGAGGACGTAGCTGGGCCGTACCACCACGGGGTAGTCAATCTGCTGAGCCACCTTCAGCGCATCCTGATAGCTGCGGGCCATGCCGTTGGGGGGCTGCTTGATGTCGAGTTCTCGCAGGATGGCCTCGAAGCGCTCCCGGTCTTCGGCGGTGTCGATAGAATCCGGCGAAGTACCCCAAATTTTGGTTGTTGTCGTGGGCAGAGAAGCCAGGTATTGCTGGAGGGGAACCGCCAGTTTTAGGGGCGTTTGGCCACCGAACTGGATGATGATGCCCACGGGATTTTCGGCCTCAATAATATTGAGCACGTCCTCTTTGGTGAGCGGCTCAAAATAGAGGCGGTCGCTGGTGTCGTAGTCCGTGGAAACGGTCTCCGGGTTGGAGTTGACCATGATGGTCTCGTAGCCGTCATCCCGCAACGCAAAGGAGGCGTGGCAGCAGCAGTAGTCAAACTCGATGCCCTGGCCAATGCGGTTGGGGCCACCGCCAAGGATCATCACCTTGGGGCGGTCGCTGGGCAGCACCTCGGTTTCGTCTTCGTAGGTGGAGTAGTAGTAGGGGGTGAAGGCTTCAAACTCGGCGGCGCAGGTGTCCACGGTTTTGTAGACGGGAATAATGCCCAAGCCCTTGCGATACTGGCGTACCTCGTCTTCGGTGGTTTGGGTGGCGTAGGCAATCTGGCGGTCGCTAAAGCCCTGGCGTTTGATCGCCCGCATTTGGTCGGCGCTGAGACTCGTTAAAGCGGTGCGCTTGAGGAATTTCTCGGTTTTCAGTAGCCCTTCCAGTTGCCGCAAAAACCAGGGGTCGATGCCCGTCAGTTCGTAGATTTCATCCACCGTCAGACCCAACTGCATGGCGTGGCGCAGTTCAAACACCCGCTCTGGGTTGGGCACCCGCAGCTTGGGCCGAATTTCGTTGAGGCTAGGCAGTTTTTCGGCCATGTCGCAGCCCCAGCCCGCTCGGCCAATTTCCAAAGACCGCAGCGCCTTTTGGAAGGATTCCTGGAAGGTGCGGCCAATGGCCATGGCCTCACCCACGGACTTCATCTGAGTCGTCAGGGTGTTGGAGGTGCCGGGGAATTTCTCGAAGGCAAAGCGGGGAATCTTCGTCACCACGTAGTCAATCGTCGGCTCGAAGCTGGCCGGGGTTTTCTTCGTGATGTCGTTGGAGATTTCGTTTAGCGTGTAGCCCACCGCCAGCTTGGCCGCAAACTTGGCAATGGGGAAGCCCGTCGCCTTAGAGGCCAGGGCCGAACTGCGCGACACGCGAGGGTTCATCTCAATCACGATCACCTCGCCCGTGTTGGGGTTGACCGAAAACTGAATGTTCGATCCGCCCGTTTCCACGCCGATCTCGCGGATGATCTTAATCGAGGCATCCCGTAGGCGCTGGTATTCCTTGTCCGTCAACGTCTGGGCCGGGGCCACGGTAATCGAATCCCCCGTGTGGACGCCCATGGGGTCAAAGTTTTCGATGGAGCAGATAATCACCACGTTATCCGCCAGGTCGCGCATCACCTCTAGCTCGTATTCCTTCCAGCCCAGCAGGGATTGCTCGATCAAAATCTGGGACACCGGGCTGGCGTCCAACCCCGAACGGGCAATGGTTTCAAATTCCTCCTGGTTGTAGGCAATGCCGCCCCCGGTGCCGCCCATGGTGAACGCAGGCCGAATAATCAGCGGGAAACTGCCGATTTGCTTAGCAATCTGGTGCGCTTCATCCATGGTTTCCGCCAAACCAGAGGGGCATACCCCCACCCCAATCCGCTCCATGGCTTCTTTAAACAGCTTGCGATCCTCCGCCATCTCAATGGCTTCCAGCTTCGCCCCAATCAGTTCCACCCCGTAGCGCTCTAGCACCCCGTTCTTGGAGAGCGCCACGGCAATGTTCAGCGCCGTCTGTCCGCCCATGGTCGGCAGCATTACGTCGGGCCGCTCCCGCTCAATCACCCGCTCCACAATTTCCGGCGTCAGCGGCTCGATGTAGGTGCGATCCGCCGTTTCCGGGTCGGTCATAATCGTGGCCGGGTTGGAGTTGATCAACACCACCTCATAGCCCTCCTCCCGCAAGGCTTTGCAGGCTTGGGTGCCGGAGTAGTCAAACTCGCAGGCTTGGCCAATCACAATGGGGCCAGAGCCAATCAGCAGAATTTTTTTGATGTCGTCGCGGCGAGGCATAAGCAGGAGGGGTGGTGAGAAAATCCAACCTATTCTAAGGGCTAACGGCGGAATCCGATTGCTCATCTTGAAACCGTCAGGGCCGATGGAGAGGGCCAAGGAGCGGAATGTCACCGTTCCTTAAATTTAAGCAAAACTACCTAAAACTTCCATAAGCCATAACGTGTCGCCGCGATTGTCCCACGCATCCCAGCCCTATCCCCTCATTCTGTCGCCCAGGCCCGACGAGCTAGAACGATTTAAGGTATTGATTCAGTTTTCTCCTGGCGTCGCCACCCAACTTCAACAGTTTGTAAAGCCTCCGAGATAACCCGCTGCTTCTCCAGAGGGATGGGTATCCTAAGCACAAGTGCGCTACACCTTCGCCATGTCTGGTCTCAGCCGTCTTCAGCTTGCCAACGCTCTCAACCGTCTCGCCACTCCCGACTTTGAGAAACTACTCTTTGCCATCTGGCCCCCATCTGGGTTGGTTCCTGGCCCCAGCGCCCCCCAGGCCAGTCGAGTGATGGCACTGCTGGAATGGGTCGAAAGCCCGACAGGCCGAGGGTTAGAGGAAATTTCGGCACTGCTGGAGGATCTAGATACCCTACCGGAACCTCCTCCGCTTCCAGCCCCCACCGACCCCACCCCCCTAGAGCTAGGGCCAAACCCCTACCAAGGCCTCCGCGCCTTTGAGGAGGAAGACCAAGACCGCTTCTTTGGCCGCGACCAACTGGTGGAAGACCTGCGCCAACGCTTTGAAAAACGCTACGCCGACCCACACACCATTCGGGTGCTGCCCATCTATGGCCCATCGGGATCCGGCAAATCCTCCCTCGCCAGGGCCGGACTGATTCCCGCCCTCCGCAAACACCCCCTCCCCGGCAAAGATAGCCCCCACATCCTCACCCTCAAACCGGGCAACCATCCCCTGGAAGTGCTCGCCACCGCCCTGGCCCGCCTTGCCACCCCAGGCGACCTCTCCATCGCTAAAATCCGCGAATTTCAGGACGAACTGCTGCGTTCCGACAGCAAACAAGCCTTCGATGGCCTCCGCTTCATCGCCGACCGCCTGCTCGAAAACAGCCCTAAAGCCTACCTGATTCTTCTAATCGACCAATTCGAGGAAATCTACACCCTCTGCGAAGACGCCCAGGAACGCCACGCCTTTATCTGCAACCTGCGCGGTGCCGCCATCGACCCCAGCCAGCGCGTCGCCGTTATCCTCACCATGCGTAGCGACTTTTTGAGCGCCACCCAACAGCATCCCCAATTTAACCAACTCTTCGCCGATCCCGGTCGCCTCATCCCCGTGATGCAGCCCGCAGAACTGGAACAAGCCATCACCCAACCCGCCAAACTGGCCCTCGCCAAACTCGACCGCAATACGAGAGATCGCGTCAATCTGCTCCTGAATAAATCCCTGGTGCAAATCCTCGTTAAAGATGCCATGGGCCAAGAGGGAGCCTTGCCCCTGCTGCAATTTTTGCTGACCCAAATTTGGGAAGAAATGCGCCAAGGCATCGAACCCATCGAAACCTACAACCGTGTAGGCGGCATCGGCGGTGCCCTCGCCAATGAAGCCAAAAAAATCTACGAAAACCTCTCAGAAGCCGACCAAAAGATCGCCCGATCCATCTTCCTGCGCCTAATCAAAGTCAACGACGACAAAACCGCGACCCGCCGCCGTGTTCCTCTCTCAGAACTGGCTACTAAAGACCAAGATGCGGCTCAAGTTAAAGCCATTATTGACCAGTTTACCCGCCCTGGTGTATGGATTTTAATCACCTTTGCCAACGAAGAACAAATTGAAATGGTAGAAGTCGCCCATGAGGCCCTTATCCACAACTGGTCTGAATTGCGGGACTGGCTTGCTGACCAATGGGAACTTCTACGCAAACGCGACAAAATTGAACAGGCTGCTCAAGAGTGGGAAAATCATCAGAGAGACAATGAGTATTTATTGCAGGGTAAAGCCTTGTATAATGCGAGATTCTTTGTCTCATTAGACCATGAAACCTTTGAAGCCAAAATCTCAAAAAACACCTGCGATTTCATCCAAAAATCTTCTGATTTTCAAAGAAATAGAATAGCTAAAAATATTTTGGCAATATCAATATTTCCAATTTTAGGTTCTTTGTTAGTCACTCATTTTTTCGTCCTGAAAATCGCCCACTCAGTTCTTTTTCTGGACGATTCATGCACTCAAAATCCACAAGCAGTTTTCCTTCTGCGTTACTTACTCCTCTCTGGACAACGAGGGAATCTGGATGAAGTCAAATTATGCAATGAGAATCTTCTTGGAATTAGTCTACATGATTCATTTGCATGGAGAGGTGATTTTAGGCGAGCTGTTATGGCAAATTCCAGCTTTAGAAATGCATATCTAGACGAGGCAGATTTTCAAGGCACTGATCTCATGAATGCTGATTTTCACAATGCCTCTCTAAAGAATGCCAACTTAAAAAATAGTTATTTCTTTATGGCCAATCTAGAAAATAGTATAGGTTTAACAGAAGATCAGTTGAATGAATCATTTATCTGTAAAACTCGATTGCCTAGCAATATGGAATTGGATCCAGACAGAGATTGCGAACTCATACGAAAGATCATGCTTGAAGGCGGCATATTCTACGAATATGAACGCACAACACAGCATTGATGAATTGAGATATTGCCTATTCTAGGCACATACTGTGGTTGATTAAGCGAATTTCGTGTAACAGCTTAAATCAACTAAAAGGCTTATATCCACATGGGTAATCAAGTCCAAGATTCTCACATTCCGGTAGACTTAGTGGTCTGCCAGGCAAAGATCTTAAACCATTATTGGCAAAAGAATCAATGCTATTGTTAGCTAAGTATTTTTTTATTTCTCCTAGTGCCTTTGAAGCAAGTTCAGGAACTTCCTCTGAGCTACTTTCTAGACCTGAGACCAGAACTCCAATGGCTAATTTTTCACAGCGAGACATCTGCAATAGACTTTGTGCTGCAAAAATATGTTGTTTCTGAATCTTGCTGGCATCGATTTTTTTTGAATTTCCAGAACCCGTTGTAGGCAATTTAGCGAGTATCTCTTGAAGTTTGAGTACAACATCAGCTTGGAAAGATCGGGAAACAAAGAATTCAGGCTTAATCTCTAATTCGACTTCTTCAATAAGTTCATTTTTAATAAACTCATCCTTCAGCATTTTATCAATCTTGATTCTGATCTCGTCCAAATGCTTCTGAAGTTTTGGGAATTCGCTGCTCATGGTGGTGCTCCGGGTAGGTAATGAGGGTAAACGTTGGGGGTCTGATTGGAAATCTGACTGAGACGCACAGGGTTCACAACAAGCGTCTTTGGGGGCTTTAGGGAATTTAGGAACAGAATTGATCGCTTTTTCTGTATCCACCAGCCCGTAGCCCGTGGCCAAATCTGGGCCTGCCCTGGCGGCGGCTCCGCTGCTGGAGGGATTGCTGTAGCCCTCGGCGACATCAATGGCGGTGTCTCGCAGGATGGCTTTAATTTGGGCGGGGGAAAGGTCGCGGTTAAGTTGTTTCAGTAGGGCGCAAACTCCGGCGACTTGGGGGGCAGCGGCGGAGGTACCGCTGAACGCCGCCCAGCCATCGGACACCTTAGTGCCATCGTTGAGGGCGGAGAGGCGACGGTCGATTTCACAGCCCGGAGGGATGGGCAGCATCAGGTAGCTGCCGTAGGGCAGTTTGCCCACCAGGCCGCACACATCCGGCACATTGCGTTTCGGATACATGGGGCTGACAAAGCTGCTGGCGTAGTTGCTGGCCTCTAGGGTGCCCTTGAGGGGGCCGCTGATGTAGCGATAGACGCCACCCGCCGAGATCACATCGGGGTGTTGGCCGGGGAAGCCGTATTGGCCGTTGCCAGCGGAAAACACCACCGTAATGCCGCGCCGCACCGCATCGGCAATCACCGCCCCCATGACGCGGTTGTAAGGGGAAATGATCCGCCGCCGTTGGTCGGAACCCCAGCTACAGGAGATGATATCGGGCCGCAGTTCAATGGCTTTGCGGAGGGCACTGACGGCATTGACGTGCTTAGATGCGCCAGAAATCGCCACATCGGCCTTTACCATGGTGAGTTCGATGTCGGGGGCGATGGCCAGCAGGTTGGCGGATTCTCCGGTGCCGTGGCCAAGGCCATCGGTGTCGCTGTTTGTAGAACCGGGGGCGAGGACGACCTTGACGTTGTAGTTGTGCTTGGCGAAGTAGGGATGGGCATACCAGCCGCTATCCACCATCACTACCTTGATGCCCTTGCCCGTGATGCCTTGCCGATGGGCGGGTTGGGCGTTGAGTCCTTCGGCCACGCCATCGGGCACGGTTAGGTAGTCTTCGGCGGTGAGGGGCGGGGTGGGTGAGGGGGTATCGCACCCAAAATAATAGAGCGGTTCGCTGAGGGCAACGCCATCCAGCAATTGGCTAAAGGGGGTGCAGGAGACATCCACTTCGCCAAAGGGTTTGGTGTCGGCGGCGTTGATGAAGGTGGAGGTGGTGGCTTGGCCCAGTTCTTTGATCACGGGCCGATCCACCGCCTGAAGCTGGGTAGAGAGGGCGCGTTCGTAGATGACTGGGGGAGCCGCTACGGTGATAGAAATACTGCCGATGTCGATAACGTCAAACCCGGCGGAGCGCAATTCTTGGGCAGCGGCTTGCACCGTGTCAGCGCTGGCCAAAAATTGATCCACCGTCTCGCTGGTGACGGCCTCTGGGCTGTCTAGCAACGACGCGCCACTGGCAGAACGCACCACGGCTTCGGCAAAGACGCGGTCGGGTAGGGTAGGCAAACTCGGTGTGCTCATACGTGCCCCTGACGGCAGCGGATACACAAGATCGTGAGTCCAGATCTTCAGTACCTCTTCCCAGTAAAGAGGACATTTTTTACCGCCGGAACATTCTTCAGGAAAACTTCTCCTTTCCTGGCGTGTGAGTCCCTGGACGTCATCATTTGTTACAGGCTGTCTGGCCCCTGCCCCCCCACTCGTAACTCAGGAGTCTGGGACGGTGGGCAGTGGGTTCAGTGGATCTTCTAGGGCGGGCGTTGGTTCCGGGGGGGCTAGGGGCACATCTTCCACGGTGGGCAAGGGTTCGGGGGTTAGCTTGACGGGTTGGGTGCTGCCCCCAAGGCGCTTGAGGAGTTTGGGGGTGGCGTCATGGAGCAGGTAAATGAGGCGATCCCCCACTTTCCAGGCATCTTGGCCGAGGGCGATCTGGAGGGCACCGTCCCGCTCCACCAGCAGAGGGATCATCTCGCCGCCGCGCACCAGGGCTGACAGGTGAGCCTGTTGCAGTTCGGTGGCATCGGATCGCAGGCGGGTTTCCCCTAGGCGTACTTCCCCATCCGTGAGGTAGCGGTTCCACTTTTTCAACGAGAGGCTGGGGGTTTGGGCTTCCTTCAGCTTGCCCTGGTTGGGCACTTCCCCAAGGTCTTTATCCGTGGGCATAACGGCGATGACACGCGGGGGCTGAAATTCCTCTAGGGCACGCTGGGCCACCACGGCGTTGACTTCGCCGTTTTTGGTGATAGCCAGAAAGGTTCCGGCCTTGGCCAGCCCCGCCTGTTCTAGCACCCCATGATCGAGGGCGCTGCTAATGAGGAGGTCAAGCCCCTCCTTGGCGGCATCCTCTTGGGCGGCTTCGTTGGTGTCAATCAGCACCACGGGATCGCCGTAGTCCTTAATCAAGCGGGCAATCAGCACACTGAGGGGGTTGCAGCCCACAATCACCGCCCCCACCGCATTGGCCTTAGCAATGCCAAGCCCCTGGGCCACCCAGCGGGCCGTCAGCCCCTGCACCAGCACCGTCATAATAATGGTGAGAAAGACCAGGGCTTTAATGGCATCGCCGCCGCTAATGCCCTGTTCCGTCAGCAAAATCGCAAACAGGGACGCCACCGAAGCCGACACAATGCCGCGCGGGGCAATCCAGCTTAGAAACGCCTTTTGCCGCCAGTTCATGCCGCTGCCCTGGGTACACAGCCAAATACTCACGGGCCGCACCAGCAGCATTAGCACCAGCACCGTGCCCACCGCCCCCCAGCCCAGGGCCACCACACTGGCAATGGACAAATCCGCCGCCAGCAGGATGAACAACACCGACACCGCCAGCACCGTAAGCTGCCCCTTAAACCGCAGCAGCAGCCGTTCATCGGGTACCGAAAGGGAGCGCACCAGCAGGCCTGCCACCACCGTCGCCATCAGGCCCGATTCGCTGCGGACGCTTTGGGCCAGACCAAAAATGCCCCACAGCCCCGCCAGCACCACCAGGTTCCGCAGGTCATCGCTGACGAAACTGGCTTTCTTCAGAAACCAGCCGATCAACCCGCCGCCGATGGCCCCAATCACCGTGCCAATGCCCAGGCGCAGGGTGAGGCCACCCACCACCGACCCCACATCGGCATCGCCATTGAGGATGATCCCCAGCACCACCACGGCCAGCACCGCCCCCACTGGGTCGATCAACACCCCTTCCCCCTCCAGCAGGGTAGACACCTTGCGGTCTACCTGCACCTGGCGCAGCAGGGGCGTAATCACCGTGGGGCCAGTCACCACCACCAGCGAGGCATAGAGGAACGCCAACGACCAGGGAAATTCCCCCAGCCAGTGGGCCGCCACGCCGCCACCAATCAGGGTGACAAACACGCCAATGGTGACGAGGTTCCGCAAACTGCTAGACACCTGGCCCAGTTCGCTCAGCTCCAGGCTGAGGCCCCCCTCAAACAAAATCAGCGCCACACTCAGGGAGACCATCACCTCCAACCCCACCCCCAGGGATTGGGGATGAATCAGCCCCAGGCCATCTGGCCCTAGACCGATGCCAAAGATCAGCAAAAAGATGATGCTGGGCACCCGTGCGAACTCGCCCACCACCTGAGCCGTCACCCCGGCTAAAACCGTCAGCACCATTTGCAGCGTTAGCTCGAAGGCGTTGTCCATAGCTCTCTCTAGCGGTGAACCAGCCCAAGGGAATCTCCCTTGGACGGCCCGAAAATTCCTTGCAGCAAGTCCCGTCTAGGATAGCACTGGGCTTCCCAGCCCCTCTATTCCCCTGAATGATCCACCCAGAAGCCCAGGTATGCTAAGCAACCGGGCTTCTCCCAAGGATCTGTTCCTGCCCCTAAAAGTCTTCCCGTTCGCGGATGGCTTGGGTGACGCGCTCAACGACCTCAGAGACCGGAGTAGCCCCCAGTTCGCCCTGGGCACGGGTGCGGATACTGAGGGCGTTGGTTTTCACTTCCTTGGCCCCAATCACCGCCATGATCGGCACCTTGGCTTTTTCGGCGTTGCGTACCATCTTGCCGAGGCGATCCCCGCTGGCATCCACCACCACCCGCACCCCTTGGGCCAGGAATTGGTCGGCTACGGCCTGGGCAAAGCTGGCTTGCTCCTCGGTGACGGGCAGCAGCCGCATCTGTTCCGGGGCCAGCCACAGGGGGAAGTCTCCGGCGTATTCTTCGATCAAAATGCCGATCAGCCGTTCCAGAGAGCCAAAGGGGGCGCGGTGGATCATCACCGGACGCTGACGGGAGCCATCCTCAGCCACGTATTCCAGGTCGAAGCGTTCCGGCAGGTTGTAGTCCACCTGCACGGTGCCCAGTTGCCATTCCCGATCTAGGGCATCCCGCACGATGAAGTCGAGCTTGGGGCCGTAGAAGGCCGCTTCACCAATGCCCTCAAAGTGCTGCATTCCCAGGGTTTCCACGGCGCGGCGAATCGCGTTTTCGGCCTTGTTCCAGGCATCCTCGGAGCCGATATATTTGTCGGAGGCGGGATCCCGGAAGCTCAGCCGCGCCCGGAAAGACGTGTCTAACTTCAGCGCCCGCAGGGTGGACTGGATCAGATCTACCACCTTGAGAAATTCGTCGTCCAACTGGTCGGGGGTGACAAATAGGTGGGCGTCGTCCTGGGTAAAGCCCCGCACCCGCGTCAGGCCACCCAGCTCACCGGATTGCTCGTAGCGGTAGACGGTGCCAAATTCCGCCAAACGCAGGGGCAGTTCCCGATAGGAGCGCAGGGAAGACTTGTAGAGTTGTACGTGGAAGGGGCAGTTCATCGCCTTGAGGACAAAGCCCTCGTCCTCGTTTTCGCCCATCATCGGGAACAGGTCGTCCTTATACTTTTGCCAGTGGCCCGAGGTTTTGAACAAATCCACCCGGCCAATGTGGGGCGTTACCACGGGCAGATAGCCCCGCTTTACCTGCTCTTGCTTCAGAAAGTTTTCCAGGGTTTCCCGCAGCACCGTGCCCTTGGGGGTCCACAGGGGCAACCCCGGCCCCACATCATCGGCAAAAATAAACAGGCCCAGTTCTTTCCCCAGCTTGCGGTGATCCCGCCGTTTGGCTTCCTCCCGTCGCCGCTGGTATTCCTGGAGTTGTTCCGGGGTTTCCCAGGCGGTGCCGTAGATGCGCTGAAGTTGTGCCCGCTTCTCATCGCCGCGCCAGTAGGCCCCGGCCACGCTCTCCAAATCAAAGGCTTTGGGGTTGAGGTCAGCCGTGCTGACAACGTGCGGCCCCGCGCAGAGATCCCACCATTCCTCGCCCAGGTGGTACAGGGTAATGGGCTCCTGAAGGTCTTGCAAAATTTCCAGCTTGTAGGGTTCCCCCAGGGCTTCGATGCGCCGCTGGGCCTCCTCCCGTGTCACGGTTTCTTGAACCACGGGCAGCTTTTTGTTGATGATCTTGATCATCTCCTTCTTAATCGCCTTCAGATCCGCCTCGGTGAAGGGTTCCGGGCTGTCGAAGTCGTAGTAAAAGCCATAGTCGATCCAGGGGCCGATAGTGACTTGCGCCTTGGGAAAAAGCCGCTGCACCGCCATCGCCATCACATGGGAAAAGGTGTGACGGATCCGCTTCAGCGCCTCAGATTCGCTGGTGCGGGGCAGCACCATGGGCTGACTATCGGCAGAAACAGAGGGGGCGGAGGAAGCCATGGGTCAACGGGTTGAAAGACAAAAAGACTAGACCTAGTTTAGCGACTAATGTTGAGCGATTATCCTTCGGCCCGATGTTCTTGGGGCCAAAGTACGGATATCCCTGCCCCAAAACCGATTCGTTCGGCTCCATCGGGCCTGAAATGCGCTATCGTGAAGTTGTACGCCACTACCCCCTAGGCAAAGGGCAATTTAGTGAGTACAGTGTGAATGGAGCCACGAGTGAGCGATCCCGCTCCCCGTCCTTGCCCTAAGGCAGGATAGTCCAGGGAAAAAGTTTTCGTTATTCTAATAACGTTTGACTGTTTTCCATAGTCTTGTGTTATCCTGACTCCCTGAAGTGCAAAGTTAGTCTTAGCGCCAGTTTCAAGTCTGTGCGGGCTAGCGTTTCCACCGCAATATCGAAGAGCTTTTTTAACAGAAAATATGGTTGAACTAACTGCCGACGTAGCTGTCGTCCACCCCATGGTGAAATTTCAGCGACAAGTCGAGTCTTTGGTGAAAAAATCCAAAATGGTGAAGCCCAGCGACCCCATTTGGAAAATTGCTTTGCTGTTTGGCGACGATTGGGCCCATTGGAAGAAAGAACTCGAAGAGTTTGACTTTTCCACCCAAGATCCCATCGCCGACCTCCTAGCCGTCCAAACCTGGGAAGAAGATTAGTCTGCACGTCCAATGCTCACGCCGTCAGGGCGAAGATTCCGTCGGGTGCATAACGCTAAAGCGAGGCTATCGCCAACGCG
Source organism: Leptolyngbya sp. BL0902 (assembly GCF_016403105.1). NCBI lineage: Bacteria > Bacillati > Cyanobacteriota > Cyanophyceae > Leptolyngbyales > Leptolyngbyaceae > Leptolyngbya > Leptolyngbya sp. BL0902. Next base: position 1,913,798 of record NZ_CP046155.1, on the reverse strand, counting down.
CAGCAATGCACCATCAAGAAACTCAACCCCGACCGAAATCTAATCATCAATTAGCGTAGACACATTGCCAGATTAGGATCTCACTCGATCCCATTGGGCAGACGCAAAACGCTGGAGAGCAATTCCCCAGCGTTTTTGTTGTGAGGATGTCTTGGGTCGCAGGCCACCCCTAGGTTCGGCATACTCGCCTTAGAGATTGGTAGCGAAAGGGCTAGGATAGGGAAGCCGTATGGAGGCGATTTGTGTTTTTTAGCGTTGTCATTCCCACCTACAACCGCCTGCCGATTTTAGAGAAATGTCTGCGGGCGCTGGAACAACAAACCTACGAAGCCACCCTGATCGCAGGCTACGAGGTGGTGGTGGTCGATGATGGCTCCACCGATGGCACCGTGGCTTGGCTGCGACAGCACCAGGCAGAACTGCCCCATGTGGTGCTGTTTGAGCAAGATCATAAAGGCCCCGCCGCCGCCCGCAACCTCGGTGTTGAAAAAGCCCAGGGCGACACCATTATTTTCATCGACAGCGATTTGGTGGTGCTGGAAGGCTTTTTGCAGTCCCACGCCGCCGCCCTGCAAGCAGCCCAGGCCAAGGCAGGCCACGACCGCTTCTTCACCTACGGACGGGTGGTAAATACGGCCAATTTCGACAACCCCACCAGCGAACCCTACAAAATCACCGACTATTCCCAAGCCTTTTTTGCTACGGGCAACGTCGCCATTGCCAAGCGCTGGCTGATGGAGGCGGGCCTGTTTGATACCCAGTTCACCCTCTACGGCTGGGAAGATTTGGAGCTGGGGGTGCGGCTGAAAAACCTGGGGCTGTCCCTGATTAAAGTGCCCGAAGCGGTAGGCTACCACTGGCACCCGCCCTTTGCCCTAGAAGATGTACCCTCGCTGATCGACAAGGAAATTCAGCGGGGCCGCATGGGGGTGCTGTTTTACCAAAAACACCCCACCCGTGAAGTGCGGATGATGATTCAAATGACCGGGCTGCACCGGATTTTGTGGGGTGCGCTCTCCCTGGGCGGACGGCTGAACGAACACACCCTGGCCCCCCTGCTGCGCTGGCTGATTGCCCAGGGCAAACCCCAACTGGCCCTAGAGGTGGCGCGGGTTTTTCTCAACTGGTACAACGTGCAGGGGGTCTACGCCGCCTACGCCGAAATGCAGCAGCAGGGGGGGTGAGGACGCCCCAGTGCGGCCAGGGGGGCACTACGGTACATTGGTAAGCATCCTCCTCACGCGAGCCCTCCGCCATGCGGCAGTTTTTGAAGTACACCTTGGCCAGTTTCACTGGGTCAGTTTTGTTTTTTCTGGTGGCGGGTGGGTTGTTGGCCCTAGGGGCCGTGGGGCTGACGGGGGCTCTGATTGCCGGATTGGCCAGGGGCGGCGGTAGCCCCACCGTCGAGAAGGATTCGGTGCTAGTGTACGACCTAGGCACCCTGGTACCTGATACGCCCATGGTTCAGGCTCCAGGGGATTTTGTGGTGAATGGCCGGATGTCGCCCCAGGTGGCCCTACGGCAGGTGGTTTTGGCCCTAGAGGCCGCCGCCGAGGATGATCGAATCGTGGCCCTGTACCTCAAGGGCAGCTCTACCGTGGGGATGGGGCTGGCTAATCAACAGGAGATCACCCAGGTGTTGACCCGGTTTCAGGCATCCGGCAAACCCATCCTGGCCTACGATGTCTCTTGGTCGGAGCGGGAATATGCCCTGGTGGCCCTGGCGGATACCGTTTACCTCCATCCCTTTGGCGACCTGGAAATGAACGGCCTCTACAGCGAAACTCTCTACCAGGCCGACGCCCTAGAAAAGCTGGGCATTGGGGTGCAGGTGACGCGCACCGGAGCCTATAAGTCGGCGGTGGAGCCCTTCACCAACAACGCCATGAGCCCCCAGGAACGGGAGCAAACCCAGCGGTTGCTGCAAGAGATTTGGCAAGGGCTGCTGACGGCCATGGCCCAGCCCCGATCTCTCACGCCCCAGCAGCTTCAGGCGATTGCCAATACCCAAGGGCTGCTGTTTGGCGAAGCGGCGAAGACGGCGGGCTTGGTAGATGACCTAGCCTACGAAGATGAGGTAGTTGCCGCGCTACGGGAGTTGACCGGAGAATCCGACGACGACGGAGACAACGCAGCCGAGTTTCGGCAGATTGACCTCCCAACCTACGCCGCCACCGTAGAAGACGAGTGGGCCACCCGTTCCGCCAGTGCCGAGGTGGCAGTGGTCTACGCCGAAGGCCCGATTGTCTACGGCGATAGCGGATCTGATGGCCTAGGCACCGGGGTGATTGCCGGAGACACCCTAGCCCGCCAACTGCGCCAACTGCGCCAAAATGACGAGGTGAAGGCGGTGGTGCTGCGGGTGAACAGTCCGGGGGGGAGTGCCCTGGCTTCGGAGGTCATTCTGCGGGAAGTGCAGCTGATCCAGGCCAAGGGCATCCCGGTGGTGGTGTCGATGGGGGATGTAGCGGCCTCCGGGGGCTACTGGATTGCCGCTAGTGCCGACGCCATTGTGGCGCAACCGGGCACCATTACGGGCTCCATTGGGGTATTCAGCCTATTTCTAAACCTAGAAGACCTCAGCAATCGTGTGGGCCTCAATTGGGAGGGGGTAAAAACCGCTGAATTGGCCGACATTTTCTCCGTTTCGCGCCCCAAAACCGAGCAGGAACTGGGCATTCTCCAAGGCACCGTCGATACCCTCTACAACGCCTTTTTAGATCGGGTGGAGGGCGGTCGTCAGTTGCCCCGCGCCGAAGTGGCCAACCTAGCCCAAGGGCGGGTGTGGTCGGGCCAAGCGGGCCAAAGCCTAGGACTGGTAGATGAACTGGGGGGGCTTCAGCAGGCCATTGAAACCGCCGCTAACCTGGCGGAACTCAGCGAAGACTGGCGTATAGAAAGCTATCCCAAACCCAGTGATTGGCAGCAGTTTTGGGTCACATTTCTGGGTGCTCAAGGTCAGGCCCGTGGCCGCAGACCCCTAGTTACCCAGCCCTTTGCCGTTTCCCCCCTGGCGACCGATACCCTCACGGCCCAGGGAGAGCGTTTCCTCGGAGACAGCCTTGCCCTGATTGCCACCCTCAACGACCCCCGTGGGCTCTACATGCGCCTACCCTATACCCTCAGACTAGACTAGGGACGGGCTTAGGAGCGACGAGCAATGCCGTGAACCCGCAGCAAATCTGCCAGGGTGGCACAGTAGGGATCCATACCAAAGCTGGCCGGGTTAATCGCGCCCTGGTAGACAAAGTGGCGATATTGCAGGCAAAAGTAGTCCCAGGGGGCCATTTGCACCCGGAAGACCTTGATCAGCAGATTGGCTAACCCAATGGACAGGGGCACCCGAAACCAGATGCGTTGACCAAAATAGTCGCTAATTTCTTCGATGGCTTGGTTGGCCGAAAGCGCCGGGTTGCCAATTACAAATTCCCGGTAGCCCTTGTCCGACGGGTGTTCTAGCAGATGGGCCACCACCGTCGCAATGTCTTGGGCGTGGGCAAAGTGAAACCCGGCATCGGCCTGAAGGAACCGCGCCAGCCCCACCCAGCGAGTGACGTCTTGCAACCCGGCAGAGATGAAGGAGTAGGGCTTGTCCTTATCTCCCCCAAAGACCAGGGTAGGAAACACCGTGGTGATCTTAGGGTAGAGGGCGAGTTCCGGTAGTCGCTGGTGGCACTTGTACTTGCTGCGAATGTAGTCGGTGCCGAGGGTGCCTGCCTCTGGGAGAGGTTTGCCACTGCGATCTAGAATGCTGGCGGTGGAAAAGTAAATCACCTGCTGGCAGCGATCTGGATCCAGCATGGACATCAGCCGCAGGTTGTGGTGGACGTTGGTGCCAAACACATAGTCATCATCGCCACCCCAGGCGGCAGCGGTGAGAATGGCCAGGTTCATCGTCGGGATCAGGTCAGCGTATCGATCAATATCCGCCAGACCACCTTCGAGAATATGCACCCTGGGGTGATTGGCCACGGGTAATCGCAGCTTATCGGGGTTTCTCAGCAGTAGATAAATGTCGTAGCGCTCTGCCTGCATCAGCAGTTCTAGAATGTAGTGCCCAATGCAGCCGCTGGCCCCGGTCATAAAGACCCGTACAGACCCTGGGGAAGGGGAATTTGAGGCGGAAGTATCCAAGGGTTTTTAGCTAGTCCTTATCAATTAATTCCATTGGCAAAATGCCTATGGCTTTATTTTCGCCTGTGGGGGGATGAAATCCAAGCCTAGGCCCCGTGTCTGCTGGGTTTTCTGCCGCCGTCCTCTAGAACTGGTCTGAAGAAGCTAATTTCATGCGCGACTGACGTTAAACCCAGTCCTCATCGTCGTCATCCCAATTGCTGCTTTCTGGGGCAGGATAGTCTGTCCGAGGCGGTGCCGGGGATTGAGATGGCTGGGCTGATGAGATGGCGGGTTCTGACGGAACCCTGGTCTTGGGAGTGGCAACAGACGAATCCGGCGACGAAGAGGCCGTGGAAGACGACGTTTCTGGGTTGCGGACAGCATCGGGTCGTTTCGCCAAAGAGGAGGGCCGGGGTGGAATCTCAATCACCGCTCGTTTCGGCTTGGGAGCGGTTTTGGCCCGCACCAGGTCTTGCACCCAGGTCGTTAAGCCCTGGACACGCTGGCCCAAGGTCATCGTGCCGCGTGGGGAGGCTGTGGACGATTTTCCACCGGAACGGCTGGCGGCTGGCGATGGAGTTGGCGAAGATCGTGCTAAAGGTTGCTTCAGGGATGGCTGACGCTGGGGCGATGGGGGGGGGACGGTTGGGCGAGAAACCCTTACCCTTTGCTCGACCTGCTCACGGGACGCTGGCTGAGAAGCATCTTGCCGAGAACTATCTTTCGGAGGCGATTCTGGGTCTGGAGTGGCTGGAGCGGCATCACCTGGAATGGCAGCCGCCTTGGAGGGTTCCCCTGCTATGGGATCACTGATGACGGCATCGCGGGTTAGGGTCTCACTTTCGTCTTGGGTGGCCTTGTCTTGCGCAGGTTCACTTGGAACGGGTTTATCTTGGACAGGTTCATCCTGGACGGGCTGGACTTGAACAGGGTTAGCTTGAACAGGTTCGTCTTGGACGAGTTTGTCCCTAACCCTGCGTGGGAGTGCCCTCACCTTAGCCACCGCAGCAGGTTCGGGGGGCTCAACGGAGTCTACAAATTCATAGCCCACATCCTTCAGCGCCGAGACCCGAATGCCCTTGATGCCAGAGGGTTCTGCCGGATTGGGATCGGGCAACCAGCGGCGCAGGGGCGTTTGGCGCAGGGCATCCAGGCCCAGGGCGGTCATTTCTCGGCGAAAGGTGGGCCAGGAATCGGCGGTGTAGGGGGTTTGTTGAGAAATAGGGGTGCGTTTGCGGCGCAGGGTGAGGGTTTGCCAGCCCAGCCAGCCCATCAGGCTAATGCTGGCCAGGTGCCCCAACAGTTCGGTGGGGGTGATTTGCCCTGCATCGAGCCACAGAATGAGGGCATAGAAGCAGCCCACCCCGCTCCAAAAAAAGTCGTGGCGGCGGTGTACCTCTGGGAAGAAAAAAGCCGCTAGGTAAAGGGCAACGCTGCCCAGTCCCACAATCCCGGCCAATGCCCCGGACAAGAGTTGTGCCACCATGTCCTGTACTCGTTATCCATCACATCCACCCCACTCTATCGCAGGTCTGGCGATGGCTTTAGGAGGCTCCCGATTTCTTGGAAAAGAGCACCAGGATGGTCTTAACGATCAGCTTCATGTCGTACATCAGGCTCCAGTTTTCCTGGTAGTTCAAGTCCATGCGGATCACGTCCTCAAACTTTTTCACGGTGGATCGCCCGTTCACCTGCCATTCTCCGGTCATGCCGGGTTTTACGTCCAGCCGCTGCCATTCGGGGATTTTGTACTGTTCAATTTCGTCGGGCGTGGGGGGGCGGGTGCCTACTAGGCTCATGTCGCCCATCAGCACGTTCCAAAACTGGGGCAGTTCATCCAGGCTGGTGCGGCGCAGGAATCGGCCCACCTTGGTGATACGCGGATCGTTTTCGTTTTTGAACAGCGGCCCCTCGACTTCGTTTTGTACCTTGGCCTTGAGGGCTTCGGCGTTTCTCACCATGGATCGAAACTTCCAGATGTAGAACCGCTTGCCCATCCACGAGCAGCGCACCTGCCGAAAGAGAATTGGCCCACCGTCCTCTAGTTTGATGGCAATCACAATGGGCACCGACAGCACTGCGGTAATGCCCAACCCCACCACGGCCCCCACAATATCCATGGCCCGCTTACCGCGAGAGGTCACAGAGGGATGGGTGGTGATGGCCGTGAGGGCCGCTGGCGCAGGGCTGACGGGGGTGGCCTCATCGGAGTTTCCGGGCTCTATGGTAAAGACTTGGTCGAGGTCGGTCATACTCAGCACCATCTGCACCTGCTCTCGCACCCCGCGCAGCACCATGGGGATTTGCCGCCCTTGGCAGGCCCGGTAGGAGAGCATCAGTGCCCCAATGCCGCTACTGTCCATAAAGGTGGTGGCGCTAAAGTCGATGACCACGGTGTGGGGCGGGGGATCCTGTTGGCAGACGGCCCGCACCTGGCGCTCAAACTCCACGGCTTCTACTACGGTGAGGGTGGGCGGCACAGACACGACGCTGGAGGGTGCAGTAGTGTCCACTTGGGGGGTGGGGTTGGTGGCATCCTGGTTAGCGGCAAAGGGTGAGGTCATAGCGGCGTCCTTCAGAGATCAAGTCGCAGAACGGTTAAGGTCGGGGCCAGCCTCCTTCTATAGATGTGAAGGAGCGAAGATCCCTTGAAGGTTAGGATTCCCAGTTTTAACCAAAACCTATAGGGGCACTATAAGGGTTTACCCAGGATAGCGTGCGTAATTCTCGTCACCCCTTCAACGACTCTTAACAGGAGATTGAGGACTTAGCGAGGATTTTTCCTAGGTATCGCCCTAGACAAGGGGGCCGGGGTGATCTAAACCCGATGAGATTCTTAACGTTAACGCCCTTTTCCGATCCACCAAAATCCCTCCAATCGCGAATCCCTCTAATTACAGATTTGGGAGGGCAAAGCCTACCAAAGTTCCAGTGTATTCACGATCAACCCCGGCAAGAGGGCTTCCCCAGATAGGGTCAGCGGCGCATCCAGTATCTCCGGCGGCTGCTCGGCCCGATACACCTCCACCTGGCGATCTTGCCCATTGATTAACCAGCCCAGTTGGCAACCGTTGGCTTGATATTCCCGCAGTTTGGCCTGTAAAGGGGCAAGGCGGTCGGTTTTAGACCGTAATTCAATCACAAAGTCGGGGCAGAGGGGCGGGAAGGAATCCTGTTCTGCCGGGGTCAGCCGTTGCCAGCGTTCTAGCCGCACCCAGGCCACATCGGGGGAGCGTTCGGCCCCATTGGGTAAGCGAAATTATAGATACCTCCCAGAGACACGGAAATCAGCCCCAACGTCTAGGCATAACCGCCACACCCCCGTAGACTGGAACCTAGGATTTGTGCAGTGATTTCGGCAAAAGCGGGGCGATATGAAGATTCTTTTTGTGGCAGCAGAAGCAGCGCCCCTGGCGAAGGTTGGCGGCATGGGAGATGTGGTGGGTTCCCTCCCCAAGGTGCTCCGCAAGATGGGGCACGATGTGCGGATCTTTATGCCCTACTACGGCTTCATGCCCGACAAGGTGGACATCCCCAAGCAGTCCATCTGGAAAGGCACCGCCATGTTCAACGACTTCGAGGTCTACGAAACCACCTTCCCCGATTCGGACGTTCCCCTCTACCTGTTTGGCCATCCCGCCTTTGATCCCCGCCGGGTGTACTTTGGCGATGACGAATTTTGGCGGTTCACCTTCTTCTCCAATGGAGCCGCTGAGTTCGCCTGGAACTACTGGAGCCCCGACATCATCCACTGCCACGACTGGCACACGGGCATGATTCCGGTTTGGATGCACGAAACCCCCCACATCCAAACCGTCTTCACCATCCACAACCTGGCCTATCAAGGCCCCTGGCGCTGGCAGCTCGAGCAAATGACCTGGTGCCCCTGGTACATGCAAAGCCACAACACCATGGCGGCGGCGATTCAGTTTGCCAACCGGGTCAACACCGTATCACCCACCTACGCCTACCAAATCCAAACCCCCGAATACGGTGAACAGCTCGACGGGCTGCTGTCCTACGAACAGGGCAAACTCAGCGGCTTACTCAACGGCATTGATACCGAATCCTTTGATCCCGCCAACGACCGCTACATTGCCAAAAACTTCACCGCCGACACCCTCGATCAGCGGCGCATCAACAAAATCACCATCCAGGAAGAACTGGGCCTAGAGGTCAATTCCCAAGCATTTCTGATCGGCCTCGTCGGACGTCTGGTGGAGCAAAAAGGGATTGACCTGATCTTGCAAATTCTGGATCGGTTCCTGTCCTACACCGATTCCCAAATCATTGTGCTGGGCACCGGGGATCGCTACTACGAAACCCAGCTCTGGCAAATGGCCAGCCGCTACCGGGGGCGCATGGCCACCTACCTGCTCTACAGCGAAGGCATTGGTCGCCGCATCTACGCCGGATCCGACGCCTTCCTGATGCCCTCCCGGTTTGAGCCCTGCGGCATCAGCCAGATGATCGCCATGCGCTACGGCTGTATTCCCATCGTGCGGCGCACAGGCGGCCTGGTGGATACCGTGCAGCACCACGACCCCGCTAACCACGCCGGAACGGGCTACTGCTTCGACCGCTACGAACCCCTCGACCTGTTCACCTGCCTGATTCGGGCTTGGGAAGGGTACCGCTACAAGGATGCGTGGCGCGAACTCCAGCAGCGGGCCATGGGCCAAGACTTTAGCTGGGACAAGTCGGCGGTGGAATACATCAAGCTCTACAGCGAAGTCCTAGGGCTCGACTATCGGGAGCAATTAGCACCCAAGGTTGCTCCTCTGGTAAACGTCGCCAGCGCCGACGGATCCGCCAATGCTGCCGAGGCTGCACCCCTCAGCCCTGAAGCAAAGACCACGATCTAGGTCGCGGCTCCAGCGTCCATCAACGGCCCCTGCGAGATCCCCCGTGCGGGGTGGGCTTATTCTTTCCGAATCAGCCAGCGTAGCCCTATCCACTGATGTTGAACATCCACGATGGGCGTGGCGGATATCAGGGCGGGTACCCCATTGCCCTGGGCGGTTTGTAGGTGAATTCTCCAGGGATAGGGCCAACGTTGCTGGCGGAGGCTAGCTTGGAAGGCTGGGCGATCTGACCCGGCCACAAACTGGGCTAGGGACTGGTGGATAAGGGCCTGAGGGGCTGTCCCCAACAGGGCACCCGCCGCTTGGTTCGCCGCCTGAATGGTGCCTTGGAGATCGCTAACCAAGTAGCTCTCTGGAGCCCACTGAAACAGGTCTCGATAGTAATCGCGCTCCGTTGTGAGGGCGGCTTGGATTGCCTGGAGATCGGCTAGATGCTGGCGTAAATTGGCCTGAGATGTCTGCAAAATCTCCAGGGCCGTCTGCAACTGATGGTTTCGGGTGGTGAGGTCAGTCTCTTGGGGTAGGACAGACGGTGGCGGTTCGGCAGGGATGGGTTCGCCCTGGGTGCTCTGCGGAGAAGCATACAGTGGGTTGAGCCGATAGCCGACTCGGTGCACTGTTTCAATGAGCATTTTGGGCGCAGCGGCCACAGAAAGCTTGTGGCGCAATTCTTTGATGTGGTATCGCACCACCTCTTCCCCTGGCGCATCCGTGGAGTCCCAGGCGCGGTCAAGGATGGATTGGGCGCTAAACACCATGGTGGGATGGCGCAGCAGGAGTTCTAGGATGCTGTATTCCTTCGGGGTGAGCGACAGAGGCGTATCACCATAGCTGACCTGACGACAGCTCGGATTTAACGCAAGACCACCCCAAGTGAGAATGGGGTGCGCAATACCGTGGCTGCGCCGCAAAAGCGCCTGTACTCGGGCCACCAACTCCTCGGCATCAAAGGGCTTCGCCACGTAGTCATCAGCCCCAGCATTCAGGGCTTCGGCCTGGTAGTGGCCCTCTCCCCCCTGCCCCGTGAGCAGCAGAATAGGCATGTCTTGACGCTCGGCCCGCAACCGCTGGCATAGGCTCACGCCATCCATTCCAGGCAATCCACGGTCTAGCACCAGCAGGTCATAGGCGTAGGCGGCGACCATTTCTAGGCCCACCTCGGCACTGCTCGCAATGTCTACGGAGTAGCGGTACTGGCCCAGCAGATGATGAAGTGATGCCGCAACGATGGGATCATCTTCAATCACTAAAACTTTCACGGCGCTCCTCCGCAGTAAGACAGTCGGCTACGCTACGTATCAAGCATCATAGCGTAGTATTTTTTACAAGGGAATACGCCATGCGGACTAACGCCCCTGAACCTGGGTGATGGCTGTGGCCTTAGACGACGGGCTCCGACTCTGGTTGCGCCTCGGCCTCGCCCAATACGGTGAGGAACTGGAGGGCCATGGCGATGTAGGTGGCGCACTGGGCCGGGGGCAGTTGGTAGAAGGAATGCCATGCCTGGGCTTTGTCCGATTCGTAGGTAGCGAAGCGTTCGGGCTGTTGATCGAGCCAGCCAAGGCGGACGGCGTGGCCGATGAGGACATCCAGATAGATGTAGTCCTCAAAGTACAGGTCGGGGTTGACCTTGAAGATTTCCCCCATTTCCCGCAGGGCTTCGAGGTTGACGTGGCGATACTCCGGCGCTTGGATTTTGCTGAGCAGGTGGGTGATGCAGCGCTCGAAGTTTTGCTCACCGGGGGTCATCTCCGAGAGAATATGGGCGCTGTCAAGGCGGTTTTTGCGGTCGAGCTTGTTGCCAATGACGATGCCCTTGGAGTGGCGCAACACCTCCCACACCTGGCTATAAAACTCCTGGGGAATGCGGGCGATTTCGCCGTCGATGACGCGCATTCGCCACCAGTCTTGGGGGGTGGGGGCTTCGGTTTCGGGGAGTGCTTCCAGTTCGTCGGGGATGACCTGCCAGTTGATGGCGCTATGGGGTTTAACATGCAGGGATTCTCGCTGGAAGATGGACTGGTTGAGGCCGCTGAATCCGGCAAGAACCTGGCGCAGGCGTTTTTTCAACTCGTGGGGGCTGAGGGCCAGCAATTGACCGTAGGCTTCGTCTTGGGGGAGGTCGCGTTCGCGGGCCAGTTCGCTGGTGAGCAACAGCAGCAGGTAGCCGACCCGCAGGGTCAGCAGGCCGTTAAATAAAGTGGGTTCCGCCTTAATCAAAATACTCAGATCGATCAGCACCTCTTGGGTAAGAACATGGTCGCGCACGTCGTCGCCGCAGAAGGTGCGGATTTTTTCGACGATTTCCCCGTGGGCCATGGGTTCGGTGATCAGGGAATCTTCGCTGTAGGATTTGCCGACGGAAATTTGCTTTTGTCGCACCAGCAGTTCCGTCACCGCATCGGAGAGGGTGATGTCGGCCTTTTCTAGCAAGCCCGCTGCCCGCCGCAGAATGTCCCACTGTTCGAGCTGGCTGGCCTTGGCATAGATTTCGTCCAGCAGGTTTCCTACGGTCACGGCGCGGTTGGGGCCACCCAGTCCGGTATCAAAGCTCAGTCCCTTCAGGTGTCTGAGGGTGCTGAGGAGTTCAATCTGCTCGTAGACATTGCTCGACTCCCGTAGGTGGCTGAGGATGCGCTCTAGGTTGGTTTCCTGCTCAAGGTCAAATTCCTCCAGCAACGACAGCGGGCCATCCCGTCCCGGCTCAAAGCCCAGATAGCCTGTCCACAGCGGGTTATAGCCCACCGCACCACTACCCAACTGGTAGTTGTTGACGTTATCAACCCGTTCTAGGCTAGCGGTCATCATGAGCTGATGCAGAGGGCCAAGGCGGACGGGCACATGGTCGCAGCGCCCGGTGCTGATTTCCTGCATCAGGGCCAGCAGGGGCGATTGGTGGATGGGTTTGTGCCCCAGTTGGAACATGGCGTGGGTGAGCAGCAGCGTGACGGTGGGGCGACCCGGTTCGCGCCAGTGGTCGTAGATGTAGGCCAGTTCGCTGCGAATTTGGGCCACCAAAAAGTGGTAGTCCAGGGTGAGGTAAAACCGCTGCTGATCCAAAAACGAGGGCAAAAACACCGCTGGCTGGCCCTGGATGCGAAACACGCGGGAGGTAGTCAGGCTGCGTAGCCGCCGCACCGGACGCCCGCTAATGGCCAGCGTCTCATTCTTACCAATTTCGGCGTAGATGGCCGACAGTTCCGCTGCCGGAAAAACCAGCACGGGGTCAATTTCCTCTAGGGTTTGGGTGTCAAGGCCGCAGGTGCTGAGTTCCGCCTGAAGCGCCTTATCCTCCGCCAGCAGGGCAATTTGCACCAGGGGATAGCGCTGTTCGCCCACTTTCAAATGCCGTCCTAGTGGATCCAGATCCCCCGGTTTCAGCAACCCATCCCGCACCAGTTGGCCCAGCAGGTAAAGGCTCTGTGCCCACACTAGGGGCAGGTTGTCGTTGGGTTCGCGGGTTTGGCTCCCCGGCTTTTCCCGCTCCAAATCCAGCTTGGCTTCGGGGACGTAATACAGTTCCGGCAGCAAGCCTACCCCGTCCCGCTGCACCTCTAGCGCTGCTAAACGCTCTTGGTAGAAGGCGATCTGTTCTTGATCCCCAGCAAACAGGCTATCGAGCCACAGGTAGGTAAAAAACAGCGGCCACTCGCATTCGATGTGCTCAAACTGGCGCAGTTCCTCCGGTTCGTAGTGGAGGCGGGTGGTGTCTTCGATCACGGTCTGGTGGCCGTCCCGCAGGAAGCGCTTGCAGCCGTAGTTTCCTTGCAGCTTATCGACAATTTTCTGGCGGGTTTTGCGGACGAGGGCCGCATCCTCCACCGCAAAGGCCGGAAAACTAATCACGCTCAGCAGGGCCGCGTCTACTTCCTTAGAGCCCGATTCCCTTGGCAGCAGGGATTCCAGGGTAATCCGGGCGCGGGCAATTTCGTCCGTCAGCACATGGATAATTGACGCCTGACCACCGCGCATCCCAAACAGGTTAATGCCCCGCATCGCCTCCAATGCCGCCTTGGCCATGCCCACGGAGCTGGCGTTCAGTTCCGGCTTGCCGTGGTTAATTTTGTTGCCCCGCTCCCAAATGCCGTAGTCCGGCGTGCGGTAGGCGCGGCCAATGTAGTAGACCAGGTTTTGCACAAAGTTCACTTCGTCTAGGGTGTAGACGATCTGCAACCCGGAGGCCGTCATCTGGGCCAGCATCAGCAAAAAGACTGAGGTGGCGTCAATCTGCAAATGGCCCCATTCGTCATCGCCCACCACGGGGGTGCCGCTGGCCGTATCGTACTTGGCGTGGAGTGCTTCCAGGGGGTCTTGGCGTTCCTTAAACCGCTCTACCTTGTGGGCCTGCCGCAGCATCGCCACCAGCAGCCCCCGCATCAGCTTAATCACGCTTTGCTCTAGCTCCACGGTGCGGCCCTGGTCGTCATCCAGTTGCCGATAGGCCAAGGCCAATCCCCACACCGCCAAAATGCTGTAGACGTTATCCCGCACCCAGGCATCGGTGTAGTTGCCGTGGCTGTTCACCGCCGTACTGGCAGGCATGAGGCCGCTAACGGGATGCTGCCGCGACAGAATCCCCGTCTTTACCTGCTGGTAGTAACGGTCTAACTGCTCTTGGAGATGAACTAAAAACATAGATAGGAACGCACAACGGGGTTGAAAGACGGGTTGGGAAATGGATCAACGCAACGGCCACCGACAAGGCCAGATCCACCCCTAAGCTACAGCCTAGACCGCCCTTAATTAGACCTTAACTATACGGTAAAACCTCGCTGACCAGCCTAGTCAGCGTCATTGGGGCTGCCCTGAATCGCCTATGGTTGGATCTTCGGGGGAGACCCGCTCTAGCCTTGCCCTCCCGTCGGGCGAGAGCGCGCGCATCTAGAGCGAGAACGACGAAGATCCTCCGGTCGGGAAGATACCCTGCGGGTTAGAGCAACGGCCTAGTAGGGCCATTTCCAGTGGGTGATTTCGTCCTGGTCTTTGCCTTCGGTGTGGGCGTAGGTGAGGCATTCGATGATTTTGTTTTTCATCTTTTCCTTCACGTGGGCGGCGGCGGAACCGAGCTTGGGCACCCGGTCGATGACGTCGATCACCAGGTTAAAGCGGTCGATCTGGTTGTTGATCGCCAGCTCCAGCGGGGTGTTGATGTTGCCCTGCTCTTTATAGCCGCGCACATGGATGCGGTCTTGGTTGGAGCGGCGGTAGACCAGCTTGTGGATCAGCCAGGGGTAGCCGTGGAAGTTGAAGATCACGGGCTTGTCGGGGGTGAACAGGGAATCAAAATCCCGGTCGCTCAAGCCGTGGGGGTGCTCCCCTTCCGAGACCAGCTTGAATAGGTCTACCACGTTGATAAATCGCACCTTCAGGTAGGGGAACTCCTCCCGCAGGATGGCGGTGGCGGCCAGGGATTCCTTGGTGGTGATGTCGCCGCAGCAGGCCATGATCACATCGGGAATGTCTGGCTCGGTGCCGCAGTCGTCGTTGCTGGCCCAGTCCCAAATGCCGATGCCCTTGGTGCAGTGCTGGACGGCCTGATCCATGGTCAGGTATTGCAGGTGGTTCTGCTTGTCGGACACGATCACGTTGATGTAGTCCACGCTGCGGAAGCAGTGGTCGGCCACGGAGAGCAGGCAGTTGGCATCGGGGGGGAAGTAAACCCGCACTACTTCGGGGCTTTTGTTGGTGGCCAAGTCCACGTAACCGGGATCTTGGTGGCTAAAGCCGTTGTGATCCTGCCGCCACACCAGGGAGGACAGCAGAATATTCAGGGACGACACCGACCGCCGCCAGGGCACATGGTTTTTGCAGATGTCCAACCACTTGGCGTGCTGATTGAACATGGAGCTGACCACATGGGCAAAGGCTTCGTAGGTGTGGAACAGACCGTGGCGTCCGGTCAGCAGGTAGCCCTCCAGCCAGCCTTGCAGGGTATGTTCGCTCAGCATTTCCATCACCCGACCATCGCGGGAGAGTTCGCTGCCGTCCATGTCCTCCGGCAAAAAGTCAGCCATCCACGCCTTTTTGGTGACTTCATAGACCGGGTGCAGACGGTTGGAGTGAGTTTCGTCCGGCCCCATCAGCCGGAAGTTTTTGACGTTGTCGCGCATGATGTCGCGCATGAAGATGCCCAGGGCCTTGGTGTTTTCAAACTCCACGCTGCCGGGATGGGGCACCGGAATTTCGTAGTCCCGGAAGTCCGGCATTTTCAGCGCCTTGCGGAGGAGTCCACCGTTGGCGTGGGGGTTGGCACTCATGCGGCGGGGGCCAGCGGGGGCCATAGCTTTAATGTCCGCCCGCAGGGTGCCGTTTTCGTCAAACAGTTCCTCTGGCCCGTAGCTCCGCATCCAGGTTTCCAGGTCGTGCAGGTGTTCGGGGTTGCTGTGCATACCGCCCATGGGCACCTGGTGCGCTCGCCAAAAGCCCTCTACCTTGTGGCCGTCCACATAGTCTGGCCCCGTCCAGCCCTTGGGCGACCGCAGCACAATCATCGGCCAGCGGGGGCGCTCCACATTGCCGTTGATGCGAGCGTCTCGCTGAATTTCCTTAATTTTGAGGACGCATTCCTCCATCACCGCCGCCATTTTCTGGTGCATTTCGGTGGGGTCGCTGCCCTCCACAAAGTAGGGGGTGTAGCCATAGCCGTAGAACAGGGCGTTGAGTTCGTCGTGGGAAATGCGGGAGAGAATGCTGGGGTTGGCTATTTTATAGCCGTTTAGGTTGAGGATCGGCAGCACCGCCCCATCGCGGGCCGGGTTGATGAACTTGTTGGAGTGCCACGCCGTCGCCAGTGGCCCGGTTTCCGCCTCGCCATCTCCGGCCACGCAGGTGACGATCAGGTCGGGATTATCCAGCACCGCCCCGTAGGCGTGGGAAATGCTGTAGCCCAGTTCGCCGCCCTCATGAATCGAACCGGGGGTTTCGGGGGTGACGTGGCTGCCGATGTGGCCCGGGAAGGAAAATTGTTTGAAGAAGCGCTGCATCCCCTCGTAGTCTTCGCTCTTATCGGGATAGATCTCCGAGTAGGTACCTTCTAAATACACCGGGCCGAGGACGCCGGGGGCACCGTGGCCAGGGCCAGCCACGAAGATCATATCCAGGTCGTACTTTTTAATCAGCCGATTGCAGTGGACGTAGGTGAAGCTCAGGGCGGGTGATGCGCCCCAGTGACCCAGCAGGCGATGCTTCACATGCTCTGGCTTCAGGGGTTCCTTCAGCAGCGGGTTGTCTTTGAGATAGATCATGCCCACCGCCAGATAGTTACAGGCGCGCCAGTAGGCATGGATTTTGTAAAGTTCGTCGTCGGTTAACCCTTGAGATGGAGGAGAGAACGTTGCTACCATAGGTCTGCCAAATTTGAGAGAGCAAATCGAGCCCACGCGATGAATCGCGGCATGGCCCATTAGGCTAGAGGGCTGAGAAGACCACTCCAGAAGGCCCAGTGCAGGCCCCTGTACCCTAGCAAATCTGTTTTAAGGCGGGGTTAATGGAGAACACTTTGCCGCCCTAGGGCAGCGCATTACGCCGCAGGAATGATTCCCTAGGATGGGTGCGCGGCCCCCAGAGAGGAGATCTAAGGGGCCAGGGAAATCCAGAGGGCTTGGGCATCTTCTAGGGCGATACCTGAGGCTTGATTTTTGTGAGGCGGCGGAGGTGTTGCGTGTCGGCCCAGGCTACGCCCTTCAGGAAGTAGATGAGGCTAGTACCTACCGCCAGGAGCAGATAGAAGGCCCGAATGCCCCAGCCTGCGCCGTCAAAAATCATGGAAAAGACGCCCGGTTCAATGCCGCTGAATCGGGTCAGTTCGGCGCGAAACCAGCGCTGATCTTCGGTCATGCGCTGGAGTTCTTCTCCCGTGGCCGGGAGGAGGGGCATCCGAACGGTGGTGCGATAGTAGCCCCAAAATCCGCCACTGCCGCTCTCTCGCTCCAGGGCAACGTTGGCGGTCTCTACAACCTGCTGGCGGGGGAGATCCGATTGGGCCGTCACCTGATTTAGCCACAGTTGATACCTCAGCCAATAGCTACTGAAAAAGACCAGCGGGAAAATCACCACCAAGGCCAAGGCTTTCCAGCCTAGCGAGGTTTTGGCGGGCAAGTGCATGGCAGCCGCTCCCAGCCCAAAACCCAACAGCGCAAACAGCACAATCACGCTGAGTTCAATCAGTTCGAGGCTTTTAATCCATCCCCCGGCAATGGGTATGGGGTGCAGAAAAATTTCTGCGGCCCAGGTAATGACCAATCGAGCCAGCAACACCATGGCCGTTACTAAGATCACAGTGATGATATAGCGAAGGATCGTAGGCTTCAGCAATTGGGCCATAGGTATTGAGGATGCGCGTTGATAGATAATACCTAAACTTTGGCGATGCTGCCTCTAGGGTCAACGAGGCTGCGATCAAAGACCATGGGGTCTGACTGGCTGACAAAAGATTCGGCGGCGGTACCGAGAAGCATGGTCTACGGTGGAGCCATCTGTTGTCGCACCAGATCGCCCAACACCGCCGGGGAAATGGGGCGACTGTACCAAAACCCCTGGAACCAAGTGACCTCTTCGTGGGCGAGGCAGGCGTATTGGTCTTCGGTTTCAACCCCTTCGACCACGGTCTTTAAGCCTAGGCTTTTGGCCATGGCGATAATGGCGCGCACAATGGCCAAATCGCCCTGATGGTCGGGCAAACCATCCACAAAGGACTTGTCGATTTTGATCACATTAAAAGGAAGGTGCTTGAGGTAGGCCAAGGAGGCGTAGCCCGTGCCAAAGTCGTCAATAGCAAGGGTAATACCCAGATCCATGAGGGTACGGAGGGTGGTGTCGATGTGGTCGTTGTAGTGCAGAAAAAAGGATTCCGTCACCTCTAGCTCAATCTGAGCCGGATGGATGCCGAAGTCGGCCATGGTATGGCGCACAACTTCAACTAAATCCCCCCGCTGAATTTGCAGACCACTGAGGTTAACGGCAATGCGGCCCAAACACAGCCCTTCCTCGCTCCACTGGTGAATTTGGCAACACACCTCCCGCAGCACCCAGGCCCCAATGTCGTAGATCAGCCCCGTGGCTTCGGCGAGGGGGATGAACTGTCCGGGTGAGACCTCTCCCCAAGCGGGATTGCGCCACCGCAGCAGGGCTTCGGCTCCGTCAATGCGTCCGGTGGAAAGATTGAGTTTGGGTTGATACAGCAGATAGAGTTCGTTTCGCTCTAGGGCGTGGCGCAGGGCTTCTTCTAGGGCCACCCGCTGGGATAAATCGGTCATCAAACCGGGGGTATAGAGGGCATGGCTCAGCCCCTGTTGCTTGGCCGCAGAAAGGGCCACCCCCGCTTTACGGACTAGGCTTTCGGCTTCGTGGCTGTCTTGGGGATAGCGGCTGATGCCAACCCGACAGGAGATACTGACCTCGCGATCCTCCTCAATGCCGCAGGGAGCGGAAATGCGCTGGATAATGTGATCCACCCAGGCCAGCCAATCGAGATCCGCTGAGGGATCGGCCAGGGCAATCACAAATTCTCCGGCCCCCCAGTAGGCGACGGTGTGGGGTTCGGTAAAGTCCTCGGCTAGGCGTTGGGCGATGTTGCGGAGCAGCACATCCCCGGCGGTTTGGCCCCAGGCGTCGTTGAAGTCTTTGAAGCGGTTGAGATCAATGCGTAGCAGAATGATCTGATGGTGCTGCTGCTGGGCATAGCCGATGGCCTGTTCGAGGCGCGTGATTAGGCGATGGCGGTTGGCCAGCCCGGTCAGGGCATCGAATTGGGTCTGCCAGATGAGGTGCTTGTGATAGTTCACCCGCTCGGTAATATCCGTCAACAGGGCCAAAATGGCGGGCCGATCCCCATAGCTCAAACTCTGAAAGCGCAACTCGACGGCACATTTCTGGGGCAGATCGAGATAGACTTCGTCGCAGGTGACGGCCCCTAGCCACCCCGTCGAATTTTGGATAGCCTGATCGACCCGTGGGCGATCCTCCGGGCAGACCAGCTTTAGCAGCGGATGCCCCAGCAGGGCCGTTAAGGGTTGCTGAAGCCAGTCGGTGAGGGTGCGGTTGGCCCAAGCAATGGTGCCCTCTTGCACCAGGGCAATGCCAATGGCAGCAGCATCGGCCAGCATGAAGTAGCGAGACTGCCACTCCTGGGAGTAGCGCCGCGCCCGCAGCAGGATGTTAATGCGGGCCACCAGTTCCCGCCGCTCGATGGGGGTGATGATAATTTCATCGACGATTTGCCACAGGTTGCGGGTGACATAGCCCAGGTTTTGCCGAGAGGACACCAGCAACAAC
Source organism: Leptolyngbya sp. BL0902 (assembly GCF_016403105.1). NCBI lineage: Bacteria > Bacillati > Cyanobacteriota > Cyanophyceae > Leptolyngbyales > Leptolyngbyaceae > Leptolyngbya > Leptolyngbya sp. BL0902. The sequence goes on along the minus strand of NZ_CP046155.1, from coordinate 1,894,545 downwards.
GGTAGCAAGATGGGCTCGTGCGTGGCCTTACGCTGCCCCAGGGTTTGCCAATGGCGATCTAGAGCAATGCCGTCCAGAATGGCGAGGTCAAACTCGCTGGATTGTAGTCTTTGCTCTAGCGCCTCAGTACCCGGCTCTAGGCTGCACACCTGGTAGTAGGGGCTGAGCTGTTGGCTCAGCAGTTTGCTGTCTTGTGCCCCCGTAACGGCGATCAAAATCATCTCGTTGGATCGCTCCAGGGGCGGGGGATCAACGGTTTCCAAGGAATTAGTTACATTCGGCTGAAACTGGGTCATTCCCGGCTACTCCCCGCTTAGTCTTTCAGTAATGCGTTGATGAGGGCGGCGAGCTCGCGCATCACCAGGGGTTTGGTTAGGGTGCCCCGTGCCCCGTGGGCCATACTTTCCCGTTCTACCACGACACTTTGGCGGGGCGAAATAATTAAAAACGGAATGCCCAGCGCTTGCAGCCGTTCGCAGCGGCTCCATAATCCGGCATTGAGGCCCGCAATATCCAACAAGGCCAGACTGACGGCGGCTCCATCGTCCAGTAAGCCGTCTAAATCGTCGAGGTCGGTGGCCCCTTGGGCCGGATAGCCCTGCCGTTGAATAAACTCCACCAGCAGTTCGGTATTGCGGGGCAGGCTCGATAGCACCACCACGTAGGATGCGGGTTGCGTTCCATCCCCGGTGGGGGCTGTGGGGGTGGGTGGGGGCATGGCAAGGAGTCCTCGACAAAGGGCTTAGGAGTCGGCCTTGAGGTGGGGATTGCCTGTCAAAATACCGCGCAGATCGACCATGGGCGGCCCAACTTTGATGCCATAAAGGGTGATGGCAAAGGGCCGCAGCGTTTTTTCAAAGTCGCTCAGGCGTTTTTTTAGCACCCCAATCACCCGCTGCATCTGGCCGTCCATTTCCAAGTAGCGCATGAAGATAATATTGTCTGCCAAAAAGCTAATGCCGACCTCCGTGGGGCGAAAGTCTCCGGTGACGTATTCCACCTCGTTAGACAGCAGCGTAGTCACGCCCATGTTCGACAGGTAGCGGGAGAGGGCCAAAATCTCGCCGCTCATGTGCTTTTCGTCGGCGGTGCGGAAGGACTGGCGGTAGCCCATGGTGCTGTCAATCATCACCATGGTGGCCTGCTGAGTTTCCACCTCTTGGCGCACGATCCGGCTAAATTCGTTGGGGGTAAGCTGAAGCGGATCCACCTTTACCACCGAGAGGGTGCCCCGTTCCATCATGCGGCGGGCGGGCAGATTCACCTTATCGCAGCGAAGCAGCAAATTTTCCTGCTCTTCCTCAAAGGAGTAAATGACAGAGCGCTCCCCTCGGCCTGCGGCTTCTTTAATGAACTGCATCCCCAGGGTGGATTTACCCACCCCCGTTGGCCCGGTGATGATGGTGACGGTGCCGCGTTCTAGACCGCCGTGGAGCAGTTCATCCAGTTCGGGCACGCCAGAGGATAGGGATTCGACCAAAACCTTGCGACTATGGGCACGGGGCCGCAACAGGGGAAACACCTCCGCCCCTCGGCTGCTCAACCGCAGGGAATGCACGCCGTTTTGAAACTCGCTGCCCCGATATTTCGACACCTGGAGCGTCCGTTCATGCTGGTTGAACTCTAGGTTAATGACGGCATCGCACATAAACCGCAGGTCGTCATCGGGGGCTTCGGGGCTGGCCTCGGAGGTGAACATCACCGTGGCGGGTTGGTCGTTGCCCTGGGTCAGAAATCGCAGGAAGGACAGGGCTTGCTTATGGAACTGAAAGGCGTCGGCACTGAGATAGCGCAGTTGGGTAATGGCATCCACCATAATCCGCTGGGGGCGGTGGGCTTCAATGGCCTGAATGATGGTTTGGGTGGTGGGCACGCGCTCCACCTCAGCGGGGGAAAAGATATCATAGGATTCATCCGCCATGAAGAAATCCTTGCTGGGGCTGAGATCCAGCACCTGCACCGTCGATAAGTCCAGCCCCATCGACTGGGCATCCTGACGAATTTGATCCTCCGGTTGGCCCAGGGTAATCATAAAGGTGCGCTCTCCAGCCTTGGCCCCCGCCGCCAAAAAGTGGAGGCCGATGGTAGTTTTGCCCGTGCCAGGGCCACCCCGCACCAAGTAAGTACGGTTAGGTACTAGACCTCCGTCCAAAATTTCGTCTAGCCCATCAATGCCCGTAGACTGGCGAATCACGCCATGATTGGTCATGCCATACTCCCGATGCTGCCACCCTACCCCCGCCTAGGATAGGTAAGATAGGTTCGCTTACTATGGTAAACCTGCGCTATCCTCCAGCCCGATAAAATCAGCATATCTTCACCCCCTAGCACCAACCTTGGGCGATTTTTGGGCCATGCGCCCCTCTCTGCCCCCGCCACGGCCCGAAAGCTATCCCCCGGTTGTCATCTCGCCAAAACACCCGCTCAAACCGCCCCCGTGGCACCGTATTAAGATAGGTAAAATTAAGATCATTAAACGAGAGGTATCCCATCCCACTGGGCTCTCGGTTTCCCTTAGTCAAGGCACTAGGGGGATGTTCTGTGTGCCGTTTCCCCTACTCCCCCATCCCTAACCCTACCCGTAGCCCTATGGCCTTTTCCTCCGTCACCCGTGCGCTGCAACGTTCTACCCTCACCACAGAACTGCTGGGCAAGCTGGATCAGCAGGGCAGTTTGCACCTCAACGGGGCGGCGCGGTTGCCCAAGGGATTGGTGTCTTCGGCCCTAGCCCAGGCCAAGGATCGGCCCCTGCTGGTGATCACTGCCACCCTGGAGGAAGCCGGACGCTGGGCCACCCAACTGGAGGCGATGGGCTGGGACACGGTGCATTTCTACCCCACCTCGGAGGCTTCCCCCTACGACCCCTTTGACCAGGAATCGGAAATGACCTGGGGGCAGTTGCAAGTCCTCGCCGATCTGCTGGCCCTGCGGGGAGAGGACACCGCCCGCCGCATTGCCATCGTGGCGACAGAACGCGCCCTTCAGCCTCACCTACCCCCTGTTGATGCGCTGGAACCCTACTGTCTGCGGCTGCAACTGGGTCAGGAAGTCAACTTCAAAGCTCTAGGCCAGCAACTCGCCAAACTGGGCTACGAGCGAGTCCAGGTGGTGGAAACCGAGGGCCAGTGGGCGCAGCGGGGGGACATTATTGATGTCTATCCCGTGGCGGCGGAACTGCCCGTGCGCTTGGAACTATTTGGCGATGAGTTGGAACGGATGCGGGAATTTGACCCCGCCAGCCAGCGCTCCCTCGATGCCATTGATTATCTCGTCCTCACCCCCACCCAGTATGGCCCGGTGATTTTGGAAGCCCTACGGGAACAGGGCCACTTGGAGGGGCTTTTTTCCGCCGCTGCCCTCGAAGGACTCAACGACGGCATCGTTCCCGAAGGCACCCGCCGCTGGCTGGGGTTGGCCTTTGACAGTCCGGCCTCGCTGCTGAACTACTTACCCGAAAACACCCTCCTCGCCATCGATGAAGTGGATCAGTGCCAAGCCCACGGTGATCGGTGGGTGGAGCATGTGGAGGAGCATTGGCAGGAGGTGGGGAGTCGGGAGTCGGGAGTCGGGAGTCGGGAGTCGGAGTTAGAGGAAATTCAAAGTTCAAAAGGCAAAGTTCAAAGTTTGCCGAAGATTCATCGGGCTTTTGGGGATACTCTGGCGGATGCGGAAGTCTTCCCTCGTCTGTTTTTGTCGGAGCTGACGGAGGTGAACCACGGTGGGCTGAATTTGGCCAGTCGTCCGGTGCCAGCGATTCCGCACCAGTTTGGCAAGCTGGCGGAGACGATTCGGCAGGAGTGCGACCGCAAGCATGCGGTGTGGCTGGTGTCGGCGCAGCCCTCGCGGTCGGTGGCGTTGTTGCAGGAGCACGATTGTCCGGCGCAGTTTATCCCCAACCCCAGGGACTACAACGCCATCGACAAGCTCCAGGGGCAGCGGGTGCCCGTGGCGGTGAAGTATTCTGGCCTCGCGGAGCTAGAGGGCTTTGTGTTGCCCACCTTCCGCATTGCCGTTGTGACCGACCGGGAATTTTTTGGGCAGCATACTCTGGCTACGGGCGGCTATGTGCGCAAGCGGCGGCGGGCGGCCTCCAAGCAGGTAGACCCCAACAAGATGAAGCCGGGGGATTTTGTGGTGCATCGCAGCCACGGCATCGGCAAGTTCATCAAGCTAGAAAGCCTCACCCTCAACCACGAAACCCGCGATTACCTGGTGATCCAGTACGCCGATGGGCTGCTGCGGGTGGCGGCGGATTCCGTGGGTTCCCTGTCTCGCTATCGGGCAGCGACGGGGCAGGCTCCGGTGCTCAACAAAATGACCAGTTCCGCCTGGGAGAAAACCAAGGGCAAGGCCAAAAAGGCGATCCAAAAGGTGGCGGTGGATCTGCTCCAACTCTACGCTCAGCGGGCCAAGCAGGAGGGCTTTTCCTTTCCGGCGGATATGCCCTGGCAGCAGGAATTGGAGGACTCTTTCCCTTACCAGGCCACGCCCGACCAACTCAAGGCGGTGCAGGACGTGAAGCGCGACATGGAAAGCGACCGTCCCATGGATCGCCTCGTCTGCGGCGATGTGGGCTTTGGCAAAACCGAGGTGGCCCTCCGCGCCATTTTCAAGGCCGTCACCGCTGGCAAACAGGTGGCTCTGCTGGCTCCCACCACCATCCTTACCCAACAACACTACCACACCCTGAAGGAACGCTTCGCCCCCTACCCGATCCAGGTGGGCCTGCTCAACCGTTTCCGCACCCAGTCCGAGAAAAAAGACATCCTGCAACGGCTGAAAACCGGGGAACTGGATATCGTCGTCGGCACCCACCAACTGCTGGGCAAGGGCATCGATTTCAAGAGCCTGGGCCTGCTCGTCGTCGATGAAGAACAGCGGTTTGGGGTGAACCAAAAAGAGCGAATCAAATCCCTCAAAACCCAGGTGGATGTGCTCACCCTCAGCGCCACCCCCATCCCGCGCACCCTCTACATGGCCCTCTCCGGCGTGCGCGAAATGAGCCTGATCACCACGCCGCCCCCGTCCCGTCGCCCGATCAAAACTCACCTTTCTCCCCTCGATCCCGAAGCCATCCGCACTGCCATTCGCCAGGAGCTAGACCGGGGTGGCCAGGTGTTCTACGTGGTGCCCAGGGTGGAAGGCATCGAGGATGTGTCCGCCAAAATTCGCGAAATGGTGCCCGCTGCCCGCATTGCCGTCGCCCACGGCCAAATGGACGAAGGCGAACTGGAATCCACCATGCTCACCTTCAGCAACGGCGACGCGGAAATCCTGCTCTGCACCACCATCATCGAATCCGGCCTCGATATTCCCCGCGTCAACACCATCCTGGTGGAAGATGCCCACCGCTTCGGCCTCTCCCAGCTCTACCAACTGCGCGGACGAGTGGGACGGGCCGGAATCCAAGCCCACGCCTGGTTGTTCTACCCCAAAAAAGCCCTCTCCGACAAAGCCCGCCAGCGGCTCCGCGCCATCCAAGAATTCACCCAACTCGGCTCCGGCTACCAACTGGCCATGCGGGATATGGAAATTCGCGGCGTCGGCAACCTGCTGGGCGTGGAACAATCCGGCCAGATGGATGCCATCGGCTTCGACCTCTACATGGACATGCTGGAGGAAGCCATCGCCGAAATTCGCGGCCAGGACATCCCCCAAGTCGAAGACACCCAGGTCGATCTCAACGTCACCGCCTTTGTCCCCAACAACTACATCCCCGACCTCGAACAAAAGATGAGCGCCTACCGCAGCCTCGCCGCCGCCAACAGCAAGGTAGAACTGATGCAAATCGCCGCCGACCTCAGCGACCGCTATGGCCCCATCCCCCACGCCACCGAACAACTGGTGCGAATGCTGGAACTTAAACTGGTCGCCAAGGCCGCTGGCATCGCCCGCATCAAACCCGAAGGCAAACAGCACGTCATCCTAGAAACCCCCATGGAAGGCCCCGCCTGGAAAAAGCTCAGCGAAAACCTGCCCAGCCACCTCCAATCTCGCTTCGTCTACGGCAGCGGCAAAATCGTCGTGCGCGGTTTGGGTGCCCTCAAACCCGAAAAACAACTCGAAAGCCTGACCGAATGGCTGGGGCTTTTGCAGGAGGCAATACCAGAGCCACTGGCGAGTTAAAGCCGTTGGAATTCGTCCCATGAGCTAAGTCATGAGTGGTATTGAACGTCAGATTACCCTCGATACCAGGCACATCGCCAAGCACTTGCCGGACACGCCCCAGGTGCAGCGGTTGCTACGCCGAGGCAGGGCTGCCCACATTTTTAAGAATGCAGCCACAATGGAAAGCGTAGCCGAAGCCATCAAGGCCAGAGGTGAGTTCACAGGAAACATTCGAGGGTATGAGCGCTATGGCTTATTTTTTACGGAAGCCATTGGTTATCGCATCAGCCCCAACGATGGTTCAAGTACTCCGTTATTCTATGGAGAGGTGAAAATTGATGCAGAAAATCGATACCACGTCATCCCCCGCACTCGCCCCAGCCAAGACTGAGTGGGACTTTGTTGAGGTATGGATCGACCCATTGCTGTCCCCACCTTACCTTTTGTTGTTGATGGGTGAACCTTCTGGCAGTTGTCGCATCCATGATCCCGCTGATGGCTACAAGGTTGTCTTTAGCAGCGCTACCTACGACGAAGCCCAAACCTGGCTGTTAGAAGATGAGTACGAACCTGTTGAGGGGCGGTTAACTGAATCAGAGATATAGTTGTTGTATCTCGTGTTGGGCTAAATCTATGAACGATACGCTAACCATTACACTGCCCCCAGACATCCAAGCCATGCTAGTTACGATGACGCAAGCTGAGGGGCTTTCCCCAGAAAGCGTGGCTCAATCGGCTATTCGCGACTATCTGTTCATCCATCAATTCAGATCGCTACGTTCCCAACTGCTGCAAAAAGCTCAAACAGAATATACAGATGACGACATTTTTGAACTGGTGTCATGAAGCTGGTAATTGACACAAATGTCTTGATCGCTGCGTTCATCGCCAAAGGTGTTTGTCATCGCCTAGTCGAGCATTGTCTACGTTCTCATCAGGTGATCGCATCTGATTTCATTCTTCAAGAGCTGCATAGAAATTTGACGCAAAAGTTCAACCTCTCTGATGAAGACTCCCAATCTATTAGAATACTTTTACAAAATAGAGTCCAGATCGTTAAACCGATTCCCTTCACCTCTCAGATCTGTCGAGACGCTGATGATGACAACGTTTTAGGAACAGCAATTGCTGGTAATGCTGTTTGTATTGTTACTGGCGATAAGGATCTGTTGTCGCTCAACCCTTTTCAATCGGTTGACATCCTTTCGCCTGCGGAATTTGCGGCCTACGAAGAACGTCTATGGTCTGGCTAAAATCAAATTTTCTTTCGGCCTACTCACCAGTGCGTTGGAAGTATGGATGAAACACCTTCTAACCCCATGCCGATTTGTGACAATAATTTGCAGCCAGAGTATCGCTTTGACTATCAAAAAGCAAAGCCTAATCGTTTTGCTGTTGGAAATTCTGTAGAAAAGCTCAAGGTTGTTGTTTTAGATGATGATGTAGCCCAGGTATTTACGACTCCTAAAGCCGTTAACAAAGCGCTTAGGGCGTTGATTGAAGCGATGCCACAACCACAATAGACAACCAGATGCAGAACATCGATATCACGTCATCCCCCGCCCTCGCCCCAGCCAAGCTGATTGACTGACAAAACTTGCGAAAACCTACATTCGTCAAAGGGTCAGAAAACCTGACCCCTACATGAATCCAATGCGGTAGGGGCGCGGTTTTCGCGCCCGAAGCAGAATCTTTTGTCAGTCAACCAGCCAGCCAAGACTGAGTAGGACTTCATTGAAGTCTGAGGGCATCCATAACGACCTCTGCCCCACATCACAGGTCAAAGTGCCCTCGTTATGTCCTGTCGAGCTAGAGTTTGACCACTTGCCCGGTTTGGGCGGCGGTGGCGATGGCATTGGCCACTCGCAGGCTGTAAACGCTTTCTGCAGGGGTGAGATATAGAGGGGTGCCTTGGCAGAGGTGATCTAACACGGCGCGGGTATCGGCGGCTAACAAACCTCGGCGAGACCCAATTTCGAGAGGTGTGGTGCCCTCAGCGGTGATCACCTGACCTGTGTCGCCGTCGATGTGGATTTGGCCCTGGGTGCCGATGACCTCCAGCCGTCGCGTCGCCTGCCAAATGGCTTCTCCTTTGCCGTAGAGCAGTTCCCCTTGAACGCCCGATTGAAAGGTGATTTGCGCCGCACAGAGGTTGGTGCGATAGCGGGGTAAGGTGTCAGGATTCTCTGACCAGCCGTCATATTGGTTTTGACCCGATACCTGGGCTACAGGGCCAAAGGCATCCACCAGGCGATGGACACGGGAGAGGGCACCCACCAGGGGAAACCCAAACAAATCGGGTTGATAGGTCCACCGATCTGGGGCGGGACGCTGGGGCGAAAGGGTGACGTAGCGGACATGGAGCGGGATACCAAGGGCGGATAGGTTGGCCTTGAGGGCTTGATGATTGCCGCTTAAAACCTCGATGTGCTCCACATGGAGCAGGCGCTGTTGCTGTTGGGCCAGGGTTACTAAGCGTTCGGCCTCACGCCAGTCTAGGGCGAGGGGATACTCTACCACCACATGTCGCCCTGCCTCCAGGGCTGCGCGCACCACCATCCCGTGGTCGCAATTCACGTGGCTGACTATAATCACCTCCAGATCTGGCCAGGAGATGAGGCTGGGCCAGTCTGCCACGGCGGTAGCCCTGTGAGTTTGGGCAAAGGTCTGGGTATCCTCTGGATGGTGCCCTGTCACCGCGACCAGTCGCCCCCGTCCATCCACCGCCAAGGCTTCTGCCCGCCGCTGAGCAACGAAGCCCGTTCCTACCATGCCAATGTTAATCGCCACCTGCCCATTGTCTCCCGTGAAGGTTTACCAAGTTTTCACAGTGGCTCACCTAATTCCTCCAGAAGTATATTTCCCTAGCGATGAATGCTATAACCCCTCTCCGAAACGGGGAATAATTAAGTTAAGGTGGCACTAGCCGCCCGCCTTGGCCCCCCACGATAGAGTCACTGGGTCGAATGAGCTACTGTATCAATCCCGATTGTCCTCAGCCCAAAAACCCGCCCACCCAGGTGCAATGTCAAGCCTGTGGGGCATCGTTGCTGCTGCGTAGTCGCTATCGGGTGCTGCGGGCCTTGGGGCGCGGCGGTTTTGGGGCTACCTTCCTGGCGCGGGACGAAATGCTACCGGGCAAACCCCCCTGCGTCATTAAGCAACTGCGCCCCGCCACCGACTCCCAGCAGCTCATTGATATGGCGCGGGATCTGTTTCAGCGGGAGGCCAAAATTCTTGGCAAAATTGGTAGCCACCCCCAACTGCCCCGCCTGCTCGATTATTTTGAAATGGATCAGGAATTTTTCCTGGTGCAAGAATTTATCAATGGGGCCACTCTCCAGCAGGAAGTTAAGCGGGGTGGCCCCTTCACTGAGGCCGGGGTCAAGCAGTTCCTCAGCGAAATTTTGGGGATGATTCAGTTTGTCCATTCCAACCACGTCATCCACCGAGACATCAAACCTGCCAACATCATTCGCCGCGACCAAGACAAAAAGCTGGTGCTGATTGACTTTGGAGCCGTCAAAGATAAGGTCAACCCTGTGCAGGCCGCTAGCTCCGAGCAAACGGCCCTCACCGCCTATGCCATCGGCACTCCGGGCTATGCCCCGCCCGAACAAATGGCCATGCGCCCGGTCTATGCCAGCGATATCTACGCCCTGGGCGTCACCTGCATTTATCTGCTCTCCGGCAAAGCCCCCAAGGATCTCAACTATGACCCGATGACGGGGGAACTGCTCTGGCGCGACAAAGTCCACGTCAGCGACCACTTTGCTAAGGTGCTGGAGAAAATGCTGGAGATTTCTGTGCGCCACCGCTACCAATCGGCGGAGGCGGTGCTGCGGGATCTGGATCTAGAGCCCTACCTGATGAGCCTCGCTCAAAATATGGCTACCCCCACCCAACCGAAGGACGTCAACAAGGATGTTACGGGTGGCCACAATGGACGACTAGGGGCTAAATCTCCAGAGCCGACCCCCTCGAGCTACGACCACAACTCCCCCGCCTCTTCAGCGGCCCGCCTTGCCGCGGCCATTCGCGCCCGCCGAGAACGGGCCAGTAGCAGTCAGGCTGATGCGCCCTCCGCTGGCAACAGCAGCTATGGCGGATATACCGCTTCCCGGTCTGCCGCCTCGCGATCTGCCGCTGACCGGGGGCCATCCTCAGCGGCCCGTCCAGCCCGCCTGCAAATGACCTCAGAGGAGGTGAAGCAAAAGTATGCCAAGGGGCGGCGTGATTTTTCCTCCCAAACCTTCCGCGCTCTGGATGTGCAGCGGGCAGCTTTGACTGATATCAACTTCAACCAAGCTAAGTTGATTAACGCCAACTTTCAGGGGGCTGACCTCAGCAACGCCAACTTTGGCCGAGCCAGCTTGCCCAAGGCCAACCTTCGTAACGCTAAGCTCGTCAAAGCTTACTTTCACAACGCCAACTTGGAGGGATCCGATTTGCGGGGGGCTAACCTGGCCCAGGCTTGCCTATCGAATGCCAATCTACGAGGGGTTAACCTCTGTGGAGCTGATCTCACGGGAGCCCTGATCACCGATGAGCAACTCGCCACCGCCCGCACCAACTGGTCTACAGTGCTGCCCAATGGCCGTCGGGGGATCCTCTAGAGATCCGATGGTCGAGGCACCCGGTCGGTGGTATTAAAGGCCCGAAAGTGCCCTATGGTAATAAGGCAGACTTAGGGTAGTGCAAGGGCCATGGCGAACGCACAGGGAGTTATCCATCGCGGGCAGCGGATAGTGGCGTTGTTAGCAATGATTGTCTTGACCTGGGCCGTGGTGGGCTGTGCCAAACCCACGGAGCCCACGGCGTTGCTGGCGGAACCCACGGAAGCGCCGCACCTGCTGGCAGGCCCCATTGCCGAGGTGTCGCCACCGGAAACCCTAGACACCCTCAAGCAAATCATTGATGCCTACACCCCCCAGGTACGGATCCTCAGCCCCCGACCGGGGGAAGTGGTGGAGAATGCCACGGTGTCGGTGCGGTTTCAGGTGCGCGGCTTGCCTCTGTTTAAAGACAAAACCTGGCAGCTTGGCCCCCACCTCCACGTATTCCTAGACGACCAGCCTTACCAAGCCGTCTACGATGCCTCGGAAGCCTTGATCCTGGAAGACCTAGCTCCCGGCACCCACACCCTGCGCGTCTTTGCCTCTCGCCCCTGGCACGAAAGCTTTAAAAATGAAGGAGCCTTTGACCAGCGCACCTTCCACATCTTTGCCCCCACTCCTCAAAACGAAGTCAACGCCAGCGCCCCCCTGCTGACCTACAGCCGCCCCCAGGGCACCTACGGGGCCGAGCCAATCATGCTGGACTTCTACCTTACCAATGCCCCCCTGCACCTCAGCGCCCAGGCCGATTCCAAGGACGATATTCACGACTGGCGGATTCGCTGCACCGTCAACGGCCAAAGCTTTGTGTTTGACCAATGGCAGCCCATTTACCTGAAAGGCTTCCAGCCCGGTCAAAACTGGGTGCAGCTAGAACTAATTGACGAAACCGGACGCCCCATTGACAATCGCTTCAACAACACTGTCCGCATTATCGACTACCAGCCCGGCGGCACCGATACCCTGTCTCGCCTGGTGCGCGGCGAGCTAGACTTCAAGGCCGTCGCCAGCATTATCGACCCCACCTACACGCCGCCCGCGCCGGAGCCCATTGATGAGGCCATGAATGAAGCTGATGCGCCTGCTTCTACTGTGCCGCCAACGTCCCCAGCGCCAACGATTGCCGCCCCTGCCAGCAAGACCAAGGCCCAAGACCAACCCACCCCAGCGCCAACGGATCCTAGCGACTCCGCCTTAGACGCGGCTGACCCGGATGAATCTGCCCTCAACGCCCCTGAGATCAGTGAACCTGGCCTAGGATCGGAGGATCGTGACAAGACCGATCTCGAAGCTACTGATCTCAAAACTACTGATATCGAAACCACGGATCTCGAAACCTCCAGCCCAGACGAAGCTAACCTTAAAGCGTCCGAGGCAGAGGTAAAAACCGAGGAGTCTCCCATTTTCGCCCCTGCCCCAGAGGTCGAAGATCGAGGGGGCAACGTTAACGCTAGCCAGCCCACCCCGAAAGCGGATCCTCAACCCGATACGGAGATACCCCCTAATAGCGAACCCGTCCCAGCATTGGATCCGTTTGCTTCGGAAGATTCCCAAGGGCAGACCTCACCCACCCAAACGCAAACCCAGGCCTCCCCATCTCAGATGACGATGCCCCCAGCATCGCCCATGGAGCGGGGCAAGGGAATGATGAAGCGCTGGAAAAATTGGGCTCAACAGCAGACCCTACCCGGATTTGGTGACGATCAGCCAGCAGTTACCCCAGATCCGCCCCCCATTCCGGTGTATGAGGTGCCTGCTACAACGGATATGTCGCCAGCACCCGCAGAGGAAGCGGATCCTAGCGAAGCCGACCCCAACGGAGCCGATGAACAGCGCATGGTGATGCCAGAGCTCATTGAGCCCTACCTCACCCAGCCCTACATGACCGAGCCGCGTCTCGATTTCCAGCCCTTAGAACCAGAAGACATGGGCGAATCCAGCCCCTCTGACCGGGGGGAAGCCCCCGCCGATTCCGAACCCGCTGATCGCCCCCAACCCGACCTGCGGAAACGGCCCTACATCTAATGCCAAATCCGAAGCCATAGCCCCGCTTCCCAAAGAATGGGACTGTAGGGCGCGGCCCGCCTACGCGGCGACAACCCCACATAGGAACCCCCTAATCCACTCGGTTCGCCGCAATGCCCCCCAGGAGAATTAGGGGTTTCAACGTAGGGTTTAGTAGAACCTCAGCTCAGATAAGGGCCAAGACCAGATGAATAGAGCCCGTTGGCGATCCGCTGACGCTGGATTCTTGAGTCAGTGCTGGATTGTGAAATGTTTATGGATTTTTGATAAGCACTGAGCTGGGACACTCTAAAGCAAATCCAAAGTTTTACCGCTCTCCAAAGACTTGGGTTTTAGGATGCCATAGACGGCGACCCTATTTTTTAGTAGTCGCGTTAAATTCCGTTTCCCATCCTGCGCCTCCCCTGCGGAGATCGGCTATGCAACAAATTCCGGCCCCCTTTTGGACTCTCGTGATTGGGGTAGTAGTGACCCTAATCAGCCTTTGGTATGGGCAAAATAATCACCTTCTACCCGTTCAAGCTTCAGAACAAGCGCCCCTAGTGGATGACTTTTTTAACGTCATGGTCACTATCGGCACGGCCCTGTTCATTGTGGTGCAGGGTGCCATTATCTATTCGCTCATTCGCTTTCGCCGCCGCAAAGGGGACGACACCGACGGCCTTCCCATTGAGGGCAACCTGCCCCTAGAAGCCTTTTGGACGGCTATTCCCGCCATCATTGTGGTGGGGTTGGGGCTCTATAGCGTGGTGGTGTTTCAAGATATGGGCGGCTTTGCCCCCGGTGGCCATCACCACGGCGGCATGATGATGGCCCAAGCGCCCCAGCACGAAATGGCCGATGTGGGTTCGCCCATGCTGGCCCAGGCAGAAGAGGGCAAAACCCGCCAGGTCTACGGCTTTGGGGCATCGCCTATGGTGGAGGGCAATATCCCTGACCTGACGGTGAATGTGACCGGAATGCAGTACGCCTGGATTTTCCGCTACCCCGACACGGGCATTGTGGACGGTGAACTCCATGTTCCCATTGGCCAGGATGTGCAACTGCTCATCGAAGCCCAGGATGTGATCCATTCCTTCTGGGTGCCCCAATTCCGTCTCAAGCAGGATGCCCTGCCCGGTCAGCCCGCTGAACTGCGCTTTGTGGCCACCAAAGAAGGCACCTATCCCGTCGTCTGCGCCGAACTCTGTGGAGCCTACCACGGCGGCATGAGAACCCAGGTGATCGTCCATTCCCTCGAAGACTACGCTGCTTGGGAAGCCAGTCGCGTCGCCGCCCTGCCTGGTTCTGCCGAAACGGTGGCCTTCAACTCTGCCCCTCGCACCGATGCCGAATACCTGGCCCAAATCGCCCAAGACATCCCCATCGAAGCGGCCCAAATCGCCCAACTAGCCCCAACCCTCAAACCGTAGGGTGCATAACGCCCAGGCGAGGCTAACGCCAACGCGGCGCAAGGCACCGCTAAAGCAAGGCACTAAAGCAAGACACCACTCAGAAACTTCACTCAATCTAACCAACCCAACCTTCCAAAGACGTTTTTAACCAACCCCCTTTATGGCGCAAGCAGACCTTTCCTTTAACAGTCCTGTGGCTCCCCACGGACATCCCGATAAGTGGAAGTGGTACCACTACTTCACCTTTAATGTGGATCACAAGGTAATTGGGATTCAGTACCTCGTCACCTCCTTTTTGTTTTATTTGGTCGGCGGCTTTATGGCCGTCATGCTGCGGACAGAATTGGCCACGCCGGATTCAGATTTCCTCAGCCCCGAACTCTACAACGCCTTTTTGACCAACCACGGCACCATCATGATCTTTCTGTGGATTGTGCCCGCCGCCATTGGGGGATTTGGCAATTACTTAATTCCCCTGATGATTGGGGCGCGGGATATGGCTTTCCCGAAACTGAACGCCATCGCCTTTTGGCTGAATCCTCCCGCTGGGGCGCTGTTATTAGGCAGCTTCTACTTCGGCGGTGCCCAGGCAGGCTGGACATCCTACCCGCCCCTGAGCGAAATTACCGCCAACGCCGCCCAAACCCTGTGGATTTTGGCGATTGTGCTGGTGGGAACTTCCTCTATTTTGGGTTCCGTCAACTTCTTGATTACCATCTGGAAAATGCGCGTCCCCAGCATGAAGTGGGATCAAATTCCCCTATTCTGCTGGGCCATGGTGGCGACGTCTATTTTGGCCCTGTTTTCCACCCCCGTCCTCGCCGCTGGGCTGATTCTGCTGCTGTTTGATATCAACTTTGGCACCTCCTTCTTCAAACCCGATGCGGGCGGCGATGTGGTGGTGTATCAGCACCTCTTCTGGTTCTATTCTCACCCGGCGGTTTATCTGATGATTCTGCCCATCTTCGGCATCATGTCGGAGGTGATTCCCGTCCATGCCCGTAAGCCGATTTTTGGGTATAAGGCGATTGCCTATTCCTCGCTCACCATCTGCTTTGTGGGCCTGTTTGTGTGGGTTCACCACATGTTTACCAGCGGTACGCCCCCCTGGATGCGGATTTTCTTCACCATTTCCACGCTGATTGTGGCCGTACCCACAGGCATCAAAATCTTTAGCTGGGTTGCCACCCTTTGGGGCGGAAAAATTCGCTACACCACGGCCATGCTATTCGCCGTTGGTCTGTTGTCGATGTTCGTGTTTGGGGGCCTCAGCGGCGTCACCCTCGGCACCGCTCCCTTTGATATCCATGTCCACGATACCTACTACGTGGTTGGCCATTTTCACTACGTGCTCTTTGGCGGTTCGGTGTTTGGGATTTACTCAGCGGTCTACCACTGGTTCCCCAAAATTACCGGACGAATGCTGAACGAAAAACTGGGCCAAGTTCACTTTGTCCTCACCTTCATCGGCACCATCCTCACCTTCACCCCCATGCACGCCTTGGGAATGCAGGGAATGCCCCGCCGAGTGGCCATGTATGACGCCCAATTCACCGACCTGAATCAGCTCGTTACGGTAGGCGCTTATATCCTTGCGGTGTCGGTAATTCCCTTCTACAGCAATGTGCTGTGGAGTTGGAATAAAGGCGAAGAAGCTGGCGATAATCCTTGGAACGCGCTGACCTTGGAATGGACAACCGCTTCACCCCCGATCATCGAAAATTGGGAAGTGCTACCCGTTGTCACCCACGGCCCCTACGAGTATGGCCACGAACCTGAAAAGGAATTAGAAACAGCCTCTTAGCGTAAACGTAGGGTGGGCAATGCCCACCTTTTCCTGTCCCTTTTTCACCCAATTTCCTATGCAAGGCACTATCGATTCAGCCACGCCCGCCGTTGCCCATGAGGAGCACCAAGATCTTCGGGTTCTGGGATTACTGACCTTTCTGGCCTCAGAATTTCTCATGTTTGCCGGATTCTTTGCGGTGTTTCTGGTGTTCCGCAGCTCCATCGCGGAATGGCCCCCCAAAGAAACCGAGGTGGAACTGCTATTGCCTGCGGTGAACACCTTCATTCTGGTGTCCAGTAGTTTGGTGATTAACCTCGGTACCAAGGCTATTAAGAAAAATGACCTGGCCAAAATGCGGCTCTGGTTTGGCGTCACGGCAGCGATGGGAGCCGTCTTTTTAGTAGGTCAGGTCTATGAATATATGACCCTGGGCTATGGCCTCAAAACCAATCTATTTAGCAACTGCTTCTACCTGATGACGGGCTTTCACGGAGTCCATGTGTTCATTGGGTTACTGCTGATCTTGGGCGTTCTGTGGCGGTCTCGGCGGGCTGGGCACTACAGCGACGTGACCCACACCGGGCCGGAAATGGCGGAAATCTACTGGCACTTTGTGGATGTGGTGTGGATTGTGCTGTTCACCCTGATCTACCTGCTAACGCTGGTGTAACTGGCAAGGGTTGCAAGCTGAGGAAAATCTGGCATCCCGTCCATGGCATGGCCCATGGAGCCTGAGCGGGAATGCCTGAGATAGCGACGCTGTCCTGGAAGATCTATCGACCGGGACAGTTTTTTATGGAATGAATGGGTATGGTGCAGATTTTGGGCGGTGACTAGGGGGCGGTGTGCCAACCTAGCTACAGGCACAAGGGGGGATGTTCGGTCTTCCACCCCCGTGCAAAATACGGACAAGCCCCACGGGGTTTGGTGAGAGGAGTTACAGCCATGGCGAGATCGGGTCTAGATCCAATCGCGCTGTGCTGTTTGTGAACGGTGCTCGTAGCGCCACGATAGAACGGCGTCATTGTAGAAAGAATAAGTCATCCTATGTTCTCTACTTGGTCTGTCCCCCTCAGAACTTCCAAGCCAGCGGTTAGCCCCAGCGAGCTAACCAACTCAGAACTGGTGGCCCTTTGTCAGCAGCGCCTCCGTCCTGACCGGGTGGCCTTTGCCGAACTGCTGCGCCGCTACCAGGGCCATGTGGACAAGCTGCTCTACCACCTTGCCCCCGACTGGGCCGACCGGGCCGACCTCTCCCAGGAGGTTTGGATTCGGGTCTACCGCAACATTAGACGGCTGAACGAACCCGCCAAGTTTAAGGGCTGGCTAGGCCGCATCACCACCAACCTGTTCTACGACGAGCTGCGCCGCCGCAAGCGTTCTCGCGGCACCCTATCCCTGGATGCCCCCCTCAACCTAGAGGATGGATCCGTGGAGTGGGATGTTCCCGCTGCCGACCCCGGCCCGGTAGATACCCTGATGACCCAAGAGTTTTACACCCAGCTTCACCAGGCCATCGCCGATCTGCCCGAAGTCTTCCGTACCGCCATTGTGCTCCGGGAAATCCAGGGCTTGGCCTACGAGGAAATTGCGGAGATTACCAACGTTTCCCTCGGCACCGTCAAGTCTCGTATTGCCCGTGCCCGTCAGCGCCTTCAGGTAGACTTGCAGCCCTACCTTGGTAGCGAGTAAGAACTGAGCGGGCTAGGCTTTACTCCAACCGCCACGGCCTGTTCAATCTCTGCGCCTACCAGCCCAAGTAGCCCTAAGTAGCAGACTAGGCCATCTGCGATATCGCCGCAGACTGGCCCTTGTTTCAGGGCGCTAAAAGCCCGCCGCCCCTAATTAGAGTGCCCCATCTGATGTCCAAAAATCAGATGGGGGTAGGATGCCTTGGAATGGCGCAACCCTAGAGGATCTTGTCCATGCCGTAGATCAGCGATTTGAGGGGCATCACTCGGCGGATGCAGAGCAGCACCCCCGGCATAAAGCTGGCCCGGTCGCTGGTGTCGTGGCGGAGGGTGTAGAGTTGGCCCGGTGCGCCAAAGAGGATTTCTTGGTGGGCAATCAGGCCGGGGAGCCGCACGCTGTGGATGTGGATACCCTCCGGGGTGGCCCCGCCCCTCGAACCGGGCAGGGTTTCGGTTTCCTTCACCAGGGGCGCATTGAAGGACTTTTGGGCTTCGGCCAGCATTTGGGCCGTTTGTACTGCGGTGCCGCTAGGGGCGTCAGCCTTTTGGTTGTGGTGCAGTTCAATGATTTCCACATGGTCGAAGTATTGCGCCGCCTGCTGCGCCGCCTGCTGCATCAACACCACACCAATGGAGAAGTTGGGGATGATCAAACATCCGGTGCTGGCCTTGTCGGCAAACTCGGCTAGATCGCGGATTTGCGCGGGGCTGAGCCCCGTTGTGCCCACCACGGGGCGCACCCCGTAGGCAATCGCTGCCCGCACCGACTCATACACGGTATCAGGATGGGTGAAGTCCACCATGACCGCCTGCCCTTCGCTTTGGGCGGCGACTAGGGTGGCCTCCAAGTCGTTCATGACGGGCACTTCTAGGGGCCGAAAGCCAATCACCTCGCCAATGTCTTGGCCAAGGATGTCGGGCTTTTTGTCGATGGCCCCCACCAGGGTCATATCCTCGGCTTGGGCCACCGCTTTAATCACCTCGCGGCCCATTTTGCCGCAGGCTCCGTTGACAACAACGGGAATTGTGGTTGGGGTTGTCATAGGGGTTTAGATTTTGTCGGCCAGAGATTTGAGGTATTCGGTGTTAACGCCGGATTCGCGGGGGAGGGCAATTTTTCCGGTGCGGGCAATTTCGCGCAGACCAAAGCGGTTGAGCATTTGCAGGATGGCCACAATTTTGCCCGGATCGCCCACCACTTCTAGGGTGAGGGTGTCTTCGGAAACATCCACCACCCTGGCCCGGAAAATCTGCGCTAGGTCAATTACTTCGGAGCGGTTGGCGCTGGTGGCGCTCACCTTCAGCAGCACCAGTTCGCGCTCGACGCAGGGGGTGTAGGTGATGTCGTTGACCTTGATCACGTTGATCAGCTTGTAGAGCTGTTTGGTGAGTTGCTCAATCACCTGCTCATCCCCCGGCACCACCATGGTGATGCGGGACACGCCAGACTTTTCCGCTGGGCCAACCGCCAGACTTTCGATGTTGAAGCCTCGACGGGCAAACAGCCCCGCAATGCGGGTGAGAACGCCCGCCTCATCTTCCACCAGCACAGAGAGGGTGTGCTTGATGGCCTGGGGGGCAGCGGGGGCGGTGACGGGGAGAGCGGCAGTGTTCACCATAGGACAGGGAAGGGAATTCGCTAGGGTTGAGATTGGAAAACTGGCGATGGACGGGGGAAGCCATCGAGGCTTGGCTCTGACCCAACTGGCTGTAGGGATAGACAGGGTTGGGCAGCTTCCGCAAACCATCATCATACCCCGAAATCCTGGCCCCTTCGGCAACCGTAACCATGGCTTACATGGGATTTGACATAGAGTAGGGACAATTTTCGCCGTGGCAAGCCAAAGACCTCGCCCATTGGGGGTAGCGAGGCCATGGGAACCCCGACAGCGACCTAGCCCTCTAGCTTGCCCCCCACAAAGGGAGTGCTCCAGATCGTCCAGTTTTCTTTGTTGAAGGGGGATCGCCAGCGACGGATAAGATCGCTTTCGAGGCGCTGGCGGGCTCTGCGGTCGGCCTCGGCGTGGGGCCAAAAGCCAATGTTGACCGCCACGGGCAGGTCGTGGATGCGGTGGGCAGAGACGTAGCTCAGAATGTAGCGTTTGCAGTCGTGGACACCCTGCCAGCGCTGGTTCGATTTCACCGTTTCCCCCACATACAGCAGCAGCGGCACCTCATGATCCACCACAAAATACAGGGCCGGAACGCCCGCCTCCTGGAACTGACCGCGCCAAAATTCGGCATTCTGAGGCAGCAGCGTGAAGGGGTCGATGGTTTCGGCCATGGGGGGATCGATCTCAAACAAACAGCCCTGTTTTTCCGCTGGAGCCTGCTGCACCGACCGCTGGTAGTCCGCCACCCGTTGCTTCCACTGCTGCAATTCTGCGGGAGACATGGGTGTGCCCGACTCCCGGTTGTAGGCCCAGGAGACATCTGCGGCCCGGAGGTCGGATTGGGAGAGGAGGGAGGGTTGATCGGGGGCGGACATGGCGGAGTCGGGAGTCGGGAGTCGGGAGTCGGGAGTCGGGAATTGAGAACGGTTATTGCAGGGCTTGGGTGAGGGTTTCGGGGGCGGTGAGGGGGGAGTCGGCTTCGAGGGCGGCGACGTAGGCGGCAATGGCGTGGTCGCTGAAGCGGCGGCTGAGGATGCGCCAGGTGAGTCGCGATCCAAGCTGGATGGCCGTATCTACATGGGTAAACCCCTGCCATTCGCGGGGCACACGGGTGACAATATCCCAGCCGTAGATGAACCGCTGGCTGTTGGGCACCCGGCGATTATAGGACTCTACCTGGGCCTGGTTGCCAACGCGGGGTGCGCCAAAGGCGTTAACGATGAACCGGAGGTCGTTGGCGCGGCCAAAGTTGTATTGAAGATCGAGGGCCGCGATGGTGGCCAATGCACCGCCAAGGCTGTGCCCGGTGATGACCACTTCCTGCCCGGTGAAGGTGGCGAGGGTGTCTAGCACCTGATCGCGCACGGCAAAGTAGGCAGTCATAAAACCCTGGTGAAACCTAACGTCGGTGTTACCGTCGCCGTAGGGGTAGATTTGCTGGCGGAATTGGACGTTGTTCATCCAGTCGATGGATTTGTCGGTGCCGCGAAAGATGAGGTACACCCGGTCGCTGTTGAGCTTATTCAAGACCGCCGCCTGGGTATCGGTAAAGCCTTGATCCTGGCTTTGGATGAAGGTGGGTTCCACATCGGGATAGGCGGAAAAGCGCAGCCCGCTAAAGTCGCGGTAGATTTCCTCGCACAGACGGGCACAGGTGAGAGCCAAGGCATAGTCAACCATGGGGCGGACTCCTAACGTAGGGGCAAATCTAACATGCCGATTTTAGGGCCTGATCTCATGGGCCAACTCAGGGAGCTGGTACGGCCCACCAAGCGAGGCCATAGGGCTGGGCAGGTTGAGCATGGACTTGGCGCTGGTAGACCACCCTCAGCTTGTAGTATCCGGTTTCAGGAATTTGGTAAAACAGGTGCTCTACGCTGTCTACATCGCTTTCCGATGACCACAGGCTGGCACTGAGGTCGTCACTGTCGGCGGGTAGGAGGTAAAGGTCGAGGTCATTCAGGCCCCGATCTTGGAAGCTTTCTCCCAGGTCGTAGCGGCCATTGCGGTTACTGTCTACCAAATCCACCACCCGCTCCCAGGCCAAGGTGGCCGACAGGTAGCTGCCGCCCTGGAGCAATTCGGCAAACACATAGTCGTGGGCTTGGGCATTCGCCTGATCCACTTCACCTAAGTTCCAGCCCACAGTGGGAATGCGGTCTCCTGGCCCAAAGGATCCGGGCAAAAGCTGCTGGTAGGCGCGGTAGGCATTCAGGTGCCCGGTGCCAAGGTCGCGGTGGAGGGGAATTTTGGGGTCGCGGTAGGCATCAGAGTCAGTCCAGGGGCGGTTGTTGTTGTCTACCAAGGTGCGGGCCATACCCAGGCGGAGGCCATCGCCGCTGTCCTCCAGCTTGTCAGTGGAGTTCAGCAGGGCCGCCTTCATCACCATGGGGTGCCGTCCGTTGACCGACCAGTTATCGAGTCCGGCGCGAATCTGGCGATCCACCAACTGCTGCATCAGGGCAATGGTGCCCACCACATGGGGAGCCGCAAAGCTGGTGCCGCTGGAGATCCGTTGTCGTCCGTCGGGGTCAAACATTTCAATCTCGCTGCCGGGAGCCACAAGGCTGATGGATCGCCTCGCCCCCACATTAGTTTCAGGGTTGGGAGAGCGAGGAGATCGTACCGTGGGTTCGCTGCCCAGGTTAGCCGGATCCAACCGGGTGAAGCGGCCATTAACATCGCGGCGGGAGTAGGCAATGTTGAGGCCATTGAAGTTGTCTGTGGGAATGGGAATCCCCCCTCGGCCCTGGTTGCCCGCAATCACATAGAGCGCCCCATGCCGTCGCGATAGCCAATCAATGCACTGGGTCAGCAGCGCATTGCCATCCAGCACCGGATTAGCGCGAGGATCACGGCTGAGGGGTTCGCCAAAGCTGTAGTTCAAGGCCCGCACATCGCCGCCGTTTTGTTCGGCTACCGCCTGGGAAACCACGCATTGCTCTGGCTGGGCACTGCGGCTATTGTCCATACTGCCCACCGCCCCGGCGTAGAGCAGCGCCTCTGGGGCCACCCCGGTGAGGGTCTTGTCCTGGCTAATCATAACGCTGGCGACGTTAGCCGCATGGCCATCCACAAATTCGTTGGCGGTGGCCCACCGATCTAGCTGCAACACCCGCCAAACCGCCACAGGGGAGTTCATGAGCGTCCGCTTATCTAGCCCAAACTGCCCCGGACGGCCAATTTCTACCTGGCCAATGGCAATTTTTTCCCCGGTGAGGTGGTAGGGTGCGCCATGGAGCCGTCGGGCATCAATGCCCTCTGCCCCCACCGAGGTCAACAGCGCCCATCCCGGCTGGGCCAACAGACCGAGGCCACCCAGCGCTCCCAGCCCGATTTTGCCCCAAGCCGATCCACGCCGCCCCTGGCGAGAACGAGCCCCTGACGTGAGGCGGGAGATCATGCTGGCTCCCCGGCGCTGCTTGCCCATAGATAACCGTCCTAACCATTGATGACGTGGCGGGATCGCTCCCTGGGCAAACTCTATCGCAAAGGCACCGCCAGCGGCAGCAAATCCGCTGTCCTCCTTAAGATTTTCACTCAAAAGTCCTGCCAGTCTCTTTGTGAGGCAACACTGCCATAGAAGGCGTCAGAGGAAAGAGCAGCGCAGTCAGTTGCATTTCTGGATCAATTGAACGTACGGCCACATTTCACTGATATGGCGATCTTCTTGATCCTGTTAACATCCCTCTACCAAGGCCCGAAAGCGTTCGTTGTGGCGGATGGGGGCAACGTTCGGCGTAGGCAAAAACTAGAGCCTACCTATGTCTTGGCCAAGTAGCGAACGTTATGCAATCCCTCAAAGTCGTTATCTTGAGTCCAAACAATGGCATCGAACTTATAGGCTGTGGCAAGAATGATGCTGTCTGCCATTGGCAACTTGTTTTCTACGGAAAGCTTAGCAGCGTTGAGCGCTAATTCACGATCTAAATCAATCACTTGGCCTTGCAGCATAGCCCCCACAGCCCGCATCGCTTCATCTTCGCTGCGTCGAACCAGGATGTGCTTAAAGACCTCATACAAGCTAATTGTAGGCACAATTAAGCCGCTGATATCTTCAATCGCAGGGGCAAAAAAGTCTGCACTGGGTTCGTCGGCAAAATAGGCCAGCCAACCAGAGGAGTCAACCACGTTCTTCATAGTCGGTCGGTATCTCGGTCTAGGGTGGTTTCCATTCCTTTAAGAAAACCCCTGAGGGATCGCACTGGGCGAATGGGAATCAGTTCTATTCGGTCTTGATACCGCACAACCTGGAAGCGCTGCCCTTCAGAAAGCCCTAGGGACTGGCCCACCGCCGCTGGGATAGTGATTTGCAAATCTGCTGATACGGTAACAGATGCCATAGAAAGTGTTTGATTCATATCGTTATTCTCAATTCCTAATCTGTTCGCCCACTCATCTCCCCATTATTAACCCTCCACCAAGGCCCGAAAGCGGTCGTCGTGGCGGATGGGGTCAAAGTCGGTGTCGGTTTTGGCCATGGTGCGATACTTGGGGTCTAGGGCAATGGCCCACCGAAGTAACTCTAATGCCTCATCTAAGTTGCACGTTCTACTTACAGTAAACGCTTTATTGTAAATAGCATTGGCATATTGAGGGTTAATCTCAATAGCTTTATCGAAACAAATAATGGCCTCATCAAAGCACCCCTTCATTGCCAAGGCATAACCTTTGCTGTCCCAAGCTTCATGATAGTCGGGTTCGATGGCTAGGGCTTGGTCAAAGGTAGCGATGGCAGCCTCATGCTGCCCTAATTTCCCCAGCGCAATCCCTTTGTTGTTGAGCGCTTCATGATCGTCGGGTTCGATGGCTAGAGCTTGGTCAAAAGCAGCAATAGCGGACTCGTACTGACCTAAGTGATCCAACGCAATTCCTTTGTTGTAGAGTGCGTTGTGTTTATCGGGTTTGATGGCTAGGACTTGGTCATAAGCGGCGATGGCGGCCTCATACTGCCCTAATTTCTCCAGCGCAATCCCTTTGTTGTTGAGTGCCTCATGCAAGTCGGGTTTGATCGCTAAGGCAGCATCGTAAGTGGTTATTGCGGCTTCATAATAACCTAAGTTGCTTAGCGTATTCGCCTTATTGTTGAGCGCTTCATGATTGTTGGGGTTGATGGTCAAAGCGGCGTCGTAGCAACTGATCGCGGCCTCATGCTGGCCCAAGATTTCCAGCACAATCCCTTTGTTATTGTTAATCAAGCCATGGAATTCGGGTATCACGGCGACTGCTGCAGCGGCATCGTAGCTTGCGATAGCCTTTTTATAGTCACCAGTTTCGTTTTGGGCGTTGCCTTGCAAAAAATAGATCAAAGCTTGCAGGTTGCTATCTTTAGTTTCTTCACCCTGGGCAACTTGAATTCGAGCTTGAATCTTGCGTTCTTCAGCGTGGGTATCCGCAAAGGTAAAGATGGCGGATCGCCAGTCGAGGAAATCGGCGGCGCGGCGGAGGAAGTATTTGAGGGCAAAGGGCGGCACCACAAACACAAAGCACAGGTGGCCAAAGTGGTCGCGGAAGTTGTCGCGTTGTTGGTTGAGGTGGCTAAGCAGGGGCGGCAGGGTATCGAGGTTGTAGTAGTCGCCTTCGCCGCCATAGCCCGGTTTAATATCAGCTTCTAGGGATTTTTCGATGCCTTGGATGAAGAGGATATTGAGGTCGGCCAGGTCGGGGCGTTCGGCTACCAGGTTGTAGAGATTGGTGATGGGTTCCGTGAGGGTGAGGGTGCCGATGGTTTTCTGGGGCAGGTCGGTTTGGAGGCGCTGCAAAAGTTCCTGGGCCTTGGCGGGGCTGGCTTGGATAAACAACAACCCAAACCCTTTTCGGCGGCGCAAAGACCGTCGCAAAGCCTGGTATTGGGCTTCGGGGTCGGCGGCAATTTGTTTGGCCGTTTTTGCCAGGGTCATGGAGAGTTAGGAGAAGGGGTTTTGGGTCATGGCGCGTTGGAAGGCTGGGAGGTCTTCGATGAGGGGGTGGACGTTGTGCCAGCGGTGCAGTTTGCCTTGCTGATCATAGTAGCGATATTCCAGCAGACAGCGGTTTAGCAATAACCGTAGACAGTGGGGATCGTTGTCGGCAAAGCGGTTTTGGCAGACTTGGGCCAACAGTTTCCATTGGTCGGCCTGGATGGTGTTGAGGTAGGTTTCGCGGGCTTCTTCGATGGCAATTTGCACCGCTTGGGCCGTAATCGGCAGGCGATCCGTCCAGTCGATGGCCCGCTGAATGAGCTGCATCAAAATTCGCAGGTGTCCGCCGCTCATCAGGCATAGATGTTCTAGGGTCTCCGGGCTGTCGAAGAGTTGGCTATCTAAGTGTTCTGCTAGGTCAGCATCAATCAGCGCCACCCGTTTTTGGATAATTTCTCGAAACTTGGCCAGCCCCTCTGGGTTGAGGGTGCCATCGGGGTAGCGCACCATCACCATGGGCAACACGTCGGGCTTGTCATAGTTGTCCTCCAGGCGGGTGGCCCGTTCGGAATAGACCATGGAAATCGGCACGGTGTAGATCACATGGCAGGCTAGTCCCCGCAAAATTTCGCTGCGGTTGAGGTAAATTTCGTCGTAGTTGCTGGGCTGTCCTTCTTTCTGGATTTCCACTATCCGATCCAGGTTGTCCGCCATGATCACAATGCCGGGGCAGGTTTCCGGCAGGGTTTTCTGGGCTTCCTGAATAAAATCGTTCAGCGCCGCCACTAGGGAAGGGGTGTAGTCGTTCACCTTTTGGCGAATTTCCCGCCGTTTGTCGGGGATGGTGCGCAGGGTGGAGCTAATGCTGCCAAACTGGGCAATCTGACCCTCCAGGCTCAGCCCATCAAACTGCACCTCCGAGCGGGCCAGTTCCTTCATCGATTCCCACCGCTCCCGCAGCCAATCCACTAGGGGGTTGTGATTGTCGATGGGGATGCTTTGTACCAGGTGGCGGGTGCAGGCAAACAGAATATCGGCATACTCCGCATCCTGGGGTTCCAGGTCTTCGTTATCGGCGGCAAAGTACACCACAAAATAGCCCCGCCCCTCCAGAAACTCCCGCAGCCGCAGCAGTTCCGTGGATTTGCCCACCCCCCGATGGCCCGTATACAACTGACAGGTGGGTTCCTTAGATCGGGTGATGCGTCGGCCCAGTTCGCGCACCACATCCCAACGCCCCCGCACCTCCTGGCAATCCACGTAGGCTTCCTTCACCGGAGGCTTAAACGGCTCAAAGGAACTGTAGATTTCCGTCAGCAGTTCTTCATCGCTGGGGCGTGGGGTGGCGGTCATAGGGCAGGTTATGGGTCAAATTGTTTGAATTTTACCCCCAGGGTTTGGTCTTGCTCGTACAGTGTTTTCCCCTCAGCCAAGAGTTGGCGGATAAAGGGGCGAGATCCGCACATCGGGCTCATTCTGCCGGGGTGTAGAAAATCAGAACGACGGCATGGTCAGGTCGGGAGAGAGGGGTTGATGCCATCCTAGTACAGATATCCAAGGTTGCCGACGGGTGGATGAAGGACGGTCTTGACCAGGTCAGGCTTCAATAGTCCCTCAGTTCTGGGCGTTTGCGGGCGATGACGATGAGTTGATCCTTGGGGCCAAGGCGATAGTTGGCGGGGGGATTGACCAAGGTGTGTCGATTGGGGTAGCTCAGTTCTACGGCCACCAGCAAGGCATCGTGGGATCGTTTGAGGCGATCTACCGCCTGCCAAAAGGAGAGATCCACCCAGGAGGGGAGAATGGGCACCTTATAGAACTGATTGCCCACTTGCACTGTGAGCAGTTCGGCCATCACCTCCACTGAGCCTTGGGTGCGGGCGGAGGTGGCGATCATGTGGCTGGTCACTTCGTCGGCCACGATCACGTCATCTACTCCCGCCGCCTTGAGTTGGACGTCGTTGCGGCGGTCGAGCAGTTGGGCGCAGGTGTAGATGGCGGGGTTAATTTTTTCGATGGTGAGGGCAGCGAGGACGGTGCGGGCGTCGATGTCTTGGTCGCTGCGGGGGCGGGTGGTGTCGGCCAATAGGATGGCGCGGGCGGACTGGGCAATGTTGATGGATTTGAGCACGTCGATGCGGGTGTAGTCGGCCACATGGAAATAAATGTGGGACAGGTTGAGGTGACGCAACGACCGTTCTGGGGTTTCCTCAAATTCGGCGATGATCAAAATCGGGCTGTCCTGCAAGCCGCCGTCAAACAGCAACTCTTCAACGATGTGGCGTCCGTTGCGGTTCCAGCCGCAGATCACCGTGTGGTTTCTCAGTTCGTCCAGGGCCATCGTCCGATACTCCATGGTGGATCGCAGTCGTTGTACCATCACCGCTGACACTAGCCCTGTAATCACCGCAAACAGGGTCAGCCCGCCCAGCATCACCATCAGCGTCAGGATGCGCCCCACCAGAGTAACGGGTTCGGCCCCAATCGGCTCGGCGGCAACAAGGGTAAACAGGCTCCACCACAGGGCTTGGGGCAGGTTTTCAATGTCGTCGTTGATGCCCCCTTCAGCCAGAAAAATACCCAGGCCACCCCCCAGTAGCAGCACTCCCAGGATAGCTACTAGGCCAATCTGCGCTCCCAGACCAATGGCGAGGGCGGGGTAAATTCGGCCTAGGTTGCGGTTTAGCAAAATGCCCACCCGCAGCAGCCGCAGCAGCCGCAACAGCCGTAGCACCACAATCTGAGTGGGGAAGGGAATTACCGCCAGAATATCCCACCAGTAATGCTTGAGGAAGCGCTGTTTATTCCGGGCTGCCCAACCGCGCAGTCCTAGTTCTAGCCAAAACGCCCCGGTTAGCCAGCGTTGAAGCCCTACGACTACCCCGTGGCCCCCACTGCCAAAGGGCAACCCTACCTCAATAAAAACCAACAGCACTGAGGCCAAAATCAGCCCAATCAGCATGAACTCGATGGTGGGCGAGTGGAGGGCACGATCCACCCGCTGCTGCATGGAAGGGGCGAGAGAGGGGGGCGTCATGGCCACGGGGTAAAACAGCACCCATTACCATAGCCAATTTTGCGGAGAGGAGAGGTTTATTTGGGCACAGCCAGCAGGTTACAAGGATTGGTCTAGGGCCAGTAAGAAATCGCAGGAAAATCATCTCGCATTTTCATCGTTCTAGCTCTTGGAAAATGCCCGATTGCAGGTGAGGCTCTGGTTGACAGACAAAAGTTTCTGATTCGGGCGCGAAAACTGCGCCCCTACAGCCCTGGGTTTATGTGGGGGACAGGTTTCCTGACCCTTTAGCAGATGTAGGTTTGAGCAAGTTTTGTCAGTCAATCAGGGTGAGTCTGGGCCGTTTCTGCTTCCACGAGGTCAGATGAGTCCATCCCCTTAAACTTAAATTAAATCGTGCCCTAGGCCACAATCCTTGCGTTCTGACTTTGATCTGATAGGGTATAGTCGCTTGTCGTTCGTGCTCGGCACGTCATACCGTCCGTTACTGCAATTATTCGGAGCCTAAGGTCTACCCATCCATGGACAACACTGCCACCACCGATGCCGCTGTCGCCATTGCCCTGGCTGGAGAACGCACGGGTTCCAGCATTGACAGCATTAAGCGGGCGTTTTTGAACAATTTGTTTTTTGTACAGGGCAAGCCCGTCGCCTTGGCCACCCAGCACGATTACTACATGGCCCTGGCCTACCTGGTGCGAGATCGGATGCTGCACCGATGGAACACCACCGCCGAGCGCTATACCCAGGCCGGGGCGCGGACGGTGTGCTACCTGTCGGCGGAATTTTTGATGGGGCCACACCTGGGCAATAACTTGATTAACCTGGGCCTTTATAACGAGGTGAAGCAGGCGATTGAAGAACTGGGTCTGGATTTTGATGAGTTGCTGGCCCAGGAGGAGGAACCGGGGCTGGGGAACGGCGGCTTGGGACGGCTGGCGGCCTGCTATCTGGATTCCATGGCGTCCCTGGAAATTCCGTCCCTGGGCTACGGGATTCGCTACGAGTTCGGCATTTTTCACCA
The DNA here is from genome assembly GCF_016403105.1 of Leptolyngbya sp. BL0902. NCBI lineage: Bacteria > Bacillati > Cyanobacteriota > Cyanophyceae > Leptolyngbyales > Leptolyngbyaceae > Leptolyngbya > Leptolyngbya sp. BL0902. The sequence continues at coordinate 1,865,369 of NZ_CP046155.1, read as the reverse complement.
GGATATTAAGGACGGCTGGCAGGTGGAGCGCACCGACAAATGGCTCCGCAACGGCAACCCCTGGGAGGTGGTGCGTCCTGAGTGGGCGGTGGAAGTGAAATTTGGCGGACATACGGAAACCTACACCGATGACCAAGGCCGCTATCGGGTGCGCTGGGTGCCGGAGCGCGAAGTGCTAGGCGTTCCCTACGACACGCCGATCCTGGGCTACCAGGTGAACACTGCCAACACCCTGCGCCTGTGGAAGGCCGAGGCCGTCGAATCCTTTGACTTTGAGGTGTTTAACCAGGGCAACTACTACGGCGCGGTGGAGAAAAAGGTCTCCTCCGAGAACCTGACCAAGGTGCTCTACCCCAACGACGAAACCCAGGCCGGGAAGCAACTGCGCCTAGAGCAGCAGATTTTCTTTGTCTCCTGTTCCTTGCAGGATATGTTCCGCATCCTGGCGGGGCAGGGTTTGCCCGTGGAGAAGTTCCACGAAAAATTCTCCATTCAGCTCAACGACACCCACCCCGCCATTGCCTCGGCGGAACTGATGCGCCTGCTGCTGGATGAGCACGGTCTCGACTGGACGCTGGCCTGGGAAATTACCCAAAAAACCTTCGCCTACACCAACCACACCCTGCTGCCCGAAGCCCTGGAAAAATGGCCGATCAGCCTCTTCGGCAAGCTGCTGCCCCGCCATTTGGACATCATCTACGAAATCAACCGCCGCTTTTTGGAACTGGTGCGGATGAAGTTCCCCAAGGATGCCGGACGGTTGGCGCGGATGTCGCTGATTGACGAAAGCGGCGAGCGCTACGTGCGGATGGCGAACCTGGCCTGCGTGAGTAGCCATACCATCAACGGCGTCGCGGCCCTGCATAGTGAATTGCTGAAGCAAACCGTTCTGCGGGATTTCTACGAACTGTTCCCGGAAAAATTCTGCAACGTCACCAACGGCGTTACTCCCCGTCGATGGGTGGTGCTCAGCAACCCCCGCCTCAGCACCCTGATTACCAGCCGCATTGGCGACCGCTGGATCAAGCACCTCGACGAACTGAAGCAGATCGAACCCCTCGCCGACGACAGCGGTTTTCGCGACGAGTGGCACGACATCAAACAGGCCGTCAAACGGGATCTGTCCAGCCGCATCCACGATCAGTTCGGCATTTTGGTCGATCCCGCCTCCCTGTTCGACGTGCAGGTGAAGCGCATCCACGAATATAAGCGCCAGCACCTCAACGTGCTGCACATCGTCACCCTCTACAGCCAGCTCAAGCAAAACCCCAATCTGGAGATCACCCCCCGCACCTTCATCTTTGCGGGCAAGGCGGCTCCGGGCTATTGGATGGCCAAGCTGATGATCAAGCTGATCACCGCCGTGGGCGACATGGTGAACAAAGATCCCGACCTGCACAACAAGCTGAAGGTGATCTTTCTGCCCAACTACAACGTCACCAACAGCCAGCGCATCTACCCCGCTTCGGACTTGTCCGAACAAATTTCCACCGCTGGCTACGAAGCTTCCGGTACAGGCAACATGAAATTCGCCATGAACGGTGCCCTCACCATCGGCACTTTGGATGGGGCCAACGTCGAAATCCGCGATGCCGTGGGGGCCGACAACTTCTTCCTGTTTGGCCTCACCGCCGACCAGGTGGTGGATCTCAAGGCCCAGGGCTACAACCCCTACGCCTACTACCAGGCCAACCCCCTGCTGAAGGACGCCATCGACCTGATTGCCTCCGGCCACTTTTCCCAGGGGGACGGTGGCTTGTTCAAGCCCCTGCTCGACAAACTGCTCTACCAAGACCCCTACCTGCTGTTGGCGGATTATCAGTCCTACCTCGACTGCCAGCACACCGTGGGCGAGGCCTACAGCCACACCGATAGCTGGACACGCATGGCCATCCTCAACGCCATTCGTATGGGGATGTTCTCCTCCGACCGCTCCGTCCGCGACTACTGCAACGGCATCTGGAAAGCCTCGCCCCTGCCCATCACCCTCACGGAATACGCCGACGGGGACTTTGGCCTAGGCAATGAGCTAACCTGCCGGATTCAGTAGAATAGGGGATTTTTTGCTAGCATGGGCAGGCCTAGGCTTCAAAAGCTCAGGGATCAAACGCCTAAACCCAGCCTTCAAATCTAAGTCCTCATTGTACGTTTTACCTTTAAACTCAGCTCTAATCGGCTGAGTTTTTTGTTGACAAAGCTAATCCATGGAGGAATTCTTGATTATTAGTTTCTTACTAGCGCAAGCGATGAACTTAGACAGTTCTACGGCGGTCAATGGTCAAACAGCGACAGATATTCCTGAACTCGCTATTCTTCTGATTACCCTGCTGCTTGTGGCAACAACGGTGGCCCTAGTCACGCAGCAATTGCGCATTCCCTACGTGACCGGGTTGGTACTGGCGGGTTTGCCCCTGACAAATTTTTTATCTCGCCAAGTCGGCCTCGATCCTTCTTTAGTCCTCAATCTTTTTCTGCCTATTCTAATTTTTGATGCGGCAATTAATACGGATATTAGCCGACTCCGAAGTACATTCAAACCCATTGCCATTTTGGCTGGGCCTGGGGCCATTCTCTCCTCAGCTATTATTGCTACCGTCGTAAAATTTGGGCTAGGGCTAGAGTGGATTCCGGCCTTCTTAGTCGGGGTCATTCTGGCCAATACCGATACAGTTTCCATCATTGCCGTCTTTAAAGAAATTCAGGTTCCCTCTCGGCTTTCAACCATCGTAGAGGGCGAAACGCTCTTTAATGACGCCGCCGCCTTGGTGTCGTTTAACCTGCTCCTCGCCATCTACACCACGGGTAGTATCACCGTTGCCCAAGGTATCCAAGAGGTGTTGGCGGTGGCCTTAGGGGGGGCGATTGTCGGTGGCGTTTTGGGCTATCTCTGTTTACCCGTTTTTGTGCGCCTACAAGACCCACTCAGTAGCCTGTTATTGACCGTAGCCCTAGCTTTAGGAACGTTTCAGATTGGGCAATTTTTGGGTGTATCAGGGGCCGTTGCCGTTGTGGTCGCTGGCCTTGTATTCGGCAATTTTGGGCTACCCAGAACTGAGTCTGCCTCAGATCGAATCACGCTGATTAGCTTCTGGCAATATGCAGGTTTTATTGTCAACACATTTATTTTTCTACTGATTGGCATTGAAATTAATCCGCTAGCCCTATGGCAGGCTCTACCCTCAATTTTATTAGTTATTTTGGCCTACCAGTTAGGGCGTATTTTCTCTGTATACTCACTTCTAGCCCTGTTGCGGTGGATTGATCGTCCCATTCCCCTATCGTGGCAGCATGTCTTGGTGCTTGGGAATATCAAGGGTTCGCTTTCTATGGCCTTAACCGTGGCTATTCCTTTGACACTGACAGGGCGTGATTTCATTGTTGAGGTCGTGTTTGGAGCGGTGTTATTTTCCTTGGTTATTCAAGGATTGGCATTGCCTTGGCTGATCAAAAATCTCAATATCAGCCATGTGTCGAATGTAATCCAAGAAATTGGGGCTCTCCAGATTCAATTGATTGCGGCGAAAGCGGCCCAAGATGAGTTAGATAACCTGTTAAAAGCAGGTGTTCTATCTAAAGCTGTCTACGAAGAACTATGGGCATCCTATCAAGCGAAGGTCGCCGTTTCAGAACGAGTATTGAGAGATGCTTACAACCGTTCGAGAACAGGGCAGTCAGAGCGTCACGATAGTCAGCTAGATAGCATTCGGCGGCAGTTGTTGTTAGCCGAAAAGGGAGCTGTCAGCAATGCACTCCGAAAACGCATTGTTCCAGAAGATTTAGTCAGTTCCTACGTTAAAGATTTGGATGAGAAACTTCTATCGCTGGACGATGATTAGTGTAAATACCTAGGTAGTTGATCATAGTCTTCACTAAATCGGGACGAGTTACCATGAGAATGGTTGATCCCGCCTCCAAAACAGTAAGTAGAATGGCTAAATTAAAATTAAGTTTGGCTCCGGGTTTCGACTGCGCTCAACCCTCCTGCTGCCTTGCGTGGGGGCATTGAGGGAAGTCGAAATGCGTCTTATCCATAATTGTAACCCCTTACTTATTGCCGTTCGGAATTTCCAGCCCAGTGTGGGGATAGCGCTGGTAGTCCATAATCAGCGGACCCTTAGAGAAATCCTAGTCTTGGCCAATTTGGGCCACCGTCTGAACAGCCACATAGGCATCATTAGAAATCGGCAGCTTAAGCACCTCAACTTGGCCCGACTCGAAGTTTATCGCTGACTGCGCTGCCCTCAAAGGCCATAACGCCAATTTTTTCACGGGCAAATCGGCACGCCAGAGGATCGACATCAACCATAAATCATGGCGACCGTGCGACCTAGGTTGAGAAGCTGTTGGGCTAACCCTAGCCCCATCATGCCCGCCACAACGATCCGAGGTTTGGGATGTTCCTCGGCCCGTCAATGTCAAGATTCTCTAACAGCCGCGCCCCAATCGCCACTCAATCCAGAATTCTTTGCTAACATCAGCGGTACTAAGCCAACAAGGCTCATCAATCCAACCGATTTATCAAATCTTTCAATCCAACCCTTAAATCCACCCTTTACCCCCAACCCAGCTCTGGACGGCTGGGTTTTTTGTTGGCTTCAGGCGAGTGCTTTGCCCATCAGCACATAGTCTCGGAAAGGCTGGCTATAGCGACGACTGAGGCTGAGGGACGGATTTTGGCAATGCATCAAGGCGTGGATGGCCTGCCGATAGCCCTGGTGATATCCGGCGCGGTGGGCTGCTTCAAGTAGCGTTGTTCCCAGTCCGGCATAGGCTCGATTGGGCCAAATTGCCAGGGTTTTGATGATGAATCGTTGGGAATCCGTCGCCAGCAGGTCGGGTAGAGCGAGGACAATCCCGACTAAGTGATCGTGATCCCAAGCGAGTTGAATCAGGGCCGGATCTACCTGGGATAGCAGGGGCCGCAGATGTTGGATAAACAGCGGCTCTGGCAAGGGCTGGAACAGGGGCTGGCGTCGAAAGCTGGCCATCACCAGGGCGTAGATGTTGGGCAACAGGGCTTCAACCGCCACACCCTGGGCCGACTGAATCTGTACCGAGGCCGGAGTATGTCGCTGTCGTTGGGCAGAATGGGTCTGCGTCAAATCCAGACACAGGCGCGATACGTACTTGGCCACGGGGGTAAATCCGGCTTGGAGGAACCAGTCTACCCAGCGCGGATCGGTCTGGGGTTCACCGAAAAATGGGGGGCCGTTGTCCCAGGTCAGGGCGCAACGGTAGCTTTGCCAGGTGGTGCCATCCATCGGCCCTAGGGCTAGGGTGCAGCCCTGCTGACGCAGAACATCCCCCGCTTGGTGCAAAAATGCCACGGCGGCCTCGGTGTCGGTCGCCTCCAATCCGCCCAATCGCCCTACCCTTGGCGATGCGGTCGCCCCTAGGTCGCCGTCCCACCTGTCTGCTGTCCATACCCCCTCAAACCCATCCCACCACAGGGAACCACAGGCCGCTACCGCATCTCCCCGCCACAAATCACCCATTGCCTGGGGGGCAAGTGGCTGGTGAGTCGGCGGCACGTCTGGCCTAGCCCGGTGTAGACGCAAGGGGTTGGATGGATGGGGGGCATGGCTATCTTGCATCTGGGAAATGGGGCGAGGGAACCGCTCCCCTCCGGGTGGGTTGCGGGTGGGGACGGGATGATTGTGGATTCAAGGGTAGCCTAGACCCAAAAAAAGGGCATCTTTGTAGATGCCCTTGGGCTGCTCCAGCTACAGCGCAGACTGAAAACCCTAGCGGTTTTAGTCTTTTAGCGCAGACTAAAACCGCTGGATATTTGGTGGAAACAGGGGAAGGCAAACATCCGACGATGCAGCCACCCCGTCCCAATGGCGTCTAGGCCAGTTGGTGCAGTTCAGCTTCCAACTGCTGCACCAGGAGGTCATTGCCCTGGGCCTTGGCCACCGAAAGACGATGATCTAAGGAACGCTGAATATTCGTGCGATGGGCGGTGCTGGCCTCCATCAACAGGTGGCGGCGGGCCTGCATCATCGGGCTATCGGCGCTTTTAATGCCCTGAAATACGGGCTGGCGAACCTCTGCCGCAGGGCTAGCACTTACGGGCTGAACACGTCCTTGGGCGGTGGTTTCATAGCCCACGCCACGGTAGGTATAGCGAGCCACAGGCTGGGGCACAGGCACATGGCTAGGGTAGGAGAAGGTGAGGGTACGGCCTCGGTAGCAGCCCGTGATCTCACTGTCTTTCATTTCGAGAGAGGGGAGATTCTGTTCGTACTCAACCCCGCGATAACACAGTTTCATAAACGCTCCTGTCAAAAAAGGATTCAACAACGGCTCAGAGGGCGCGTTCCTTCAGGAGACAGCTCCTTACTTCCGTCTAGGCTTAGGGGGCAGTGCCGTCCTAGGGAAGCCCAGATGAACGTTTAGATGTTCTGTATTCAATTTTACGGAAATCTCTCTATGTCAACAACTCATGGCATTTTGTTAAGCTTGGCTCTAAAAAGCCTGAAGCCTTCTCTGGGAAAGGCTTTTAAGCCATACGCTGCCCCAGGCCAATCTGCAAATCTTTACCAATGGAGCCGCTAGAATCCCAATTTCCTGCTTTCTAGCGCCCGAGTTCGCCAAGACAGATCAGGATCTATCCCCCAGCTAGGGATAGACCGTAGGGTGCTACTGGCGGAATAGAACAATAGCAGCACCTAGTCTAGGCGGTAGGGCCGCCCGCAGATCGCTACGCCGCCCTGCGCTGCCGAACGGCTCTAGGGCTCAATCGGCCTTTGCATTGGCCCTAGGTAGCGGGTGAGGTAGGGGGAAAAGACCTCGTAAATCAGCGTTAGGGGTTTGCCTCGGTGCCAAAACAGGTAGTGACGGCCCCAAAACGGCCCCGGTTGGCCAAAGGCAGCTTCTAGGGCTGGAGAGTTGCCAAAATAGAGCCCCTGAATATCGCGATACAGTTCTGTCCGCAGGCGGGCGAGGCTGGCCCAGATCGGCAGAGATTTATTGTGTAAATACTCGTCCACATGGCTGGCTTCCCACCAGGAGGCGGCATAGGCGAGACGCTGCCCGGAGGCGGTTCGGAGCCACACCTGGCGGCGCACCCGTGGCCCCGGCACTACGCGAATAATGTCCGGTGCCCCGTCCAAATCCATGCCCACGCGGGACATATCAATCACGTCTACTTCGGTGGGTTCGCGGGTCAGCAGTTGCAGGTGGCGGGTGGGGGAACCGTCGCCCAACAGCAAAATTTGCCATGCCGGGGCCATTTGGTCGTGGGGGAGCCCCTGCTGCACCAAGGGCGATCCGGCCTGCCACTGGGGTTCTAGGGCGTGCCAAGCACAGGGGAGGGCGTTGGGGTTTATCGGCTGGGTTGCAGAGGCCAAGGTGTGTTACAAAAGTTCATCTCTAGCTTCATAGTAAACCTTGTGCTTCGGGTGGGGGTAATGTTGCCCACGGGATCGGGCGGCAGACGGGTAAAGATCTCGATTGAGGGGGCAGACTGGGCCAGACAGATTCCCCCCGGCGGGGATTCGTCTAGGATAGGAGAACAGTTCAGGCGGCGGCTATGGCGCGATCACGGCTACAAAAATTAGGCACTTACCTCGGCCCCCATTGGCCCAAGGCGGCGTTAGGGGTGGGGGCATTGTTCCTGGTAAATCTACTGGGCGTGTGGATTCCGCTGCTGATCCGCGACGGCATCGACGAATTGCAAGTCGCCTTCAGCTACGACCGGGTGCTGTACTACGCCCTCATGGTCTTCGTTCTGGCCACGGTGATGTGGGGGATTCGCATGGTGTCGCGGATTACCCTATTTGGGGTGGGGCGACAGGTGGAGTTTGACCTGAAGCAGCGCATTTTTGAGCATTTGCTGAAAATGGAGCCCGCCTACTTTAGCCGCAACACCGCTGGAGAGTTGATCAGCCGCGCCACCAGCGATGTGGACAACATTCGGCGGCTGCTGGGGTTCGCCATCCTCAGTTTGGCCAACACTGCCTTTGCCTACGCCCTCACGATTCCGGTGATGCTGTCCATCAGTGTGCGGCTGACCCTGATTTCCCTGGTGGTCTATCCGGTGATGCTGGTACTGGTGCAGTCCTTCAGCAACCGCCTGCGCCAAGAGCAGATGGAGCTACAGGAGCGGCTGTCTCGCCTCAGCGACCTGATCCAAGAGGACATGAGCGGCATTGCCCTGATCAAAATCTACGCCCAGGAAGAGAACGAGCGGCAAGCCTTCCAGCGCCTCAACCACGACCTGCTGAAGGCTAACCTCACCCTCTCGAAAACCCGCAACACCCTGTTTCCGCTGCTGGGGGGGCTGGCCAGCATTAGCCTGCTGGTGATTTTGGCCACCGGGGCGGGCACCATTGCCCAGGGCGGCATCACCGTGGGCGACTTTGTGGCCCTGCTGCTGTACGTGGAGCGGCTGGTGTTTCCCACCGCCCTGCTGGGGTTCACCATCACCGCCTACCAGCGCGGCGAGGTCAGTATCGACCGGGTGGAGGCCATTCTGGAGGCCGAGCCCAAAATTCAAGACCATCCGCCCCTGGTGCCGCTGCCCGTCACGGCGGTGGATGGACGCCTAGAAGCCCGCGACCTCAGCTATACCTATCCCGGCAGCGAGACCCCGTCCCTAGATCGGGTCAGCTTTTCCATCGCGCCGGGGGAACGAATCGCCATTGTGGGGCCGATTGGCTCCGGCAAATCCACCCTGGCCAACGCCCTGCCCCGCCTGCTGGAGGTAGAGCCAGGGCAGCTCAAAATTGATAACCGTGATGTGCTAGAAGTGCCTCTGCAAGACCTGCGGCGAGCCATTGCCTACGTGCCCCAGGACAGCTTTTTGTTTAGCACCAGCATCCAAAACAACATTCGCTATGGTGTACCCCTAACGGATTTTGGCGAGGTGCAGTACGCCGCCAAACAGGCCCAAATGGACGCCGAAATCCAGAACTTCCCCCATCAGTACGACACGATTGTGGGGGAACGGGGGATTACTCTGTCGGGGGGCCAGCGACAGCGCACCGCCCTGGCCCGCGCCCTGGTAATCGATGCCCCCATCCTGGTACTAGATGACGCCCTCTCCAGCGTCGATAACCGCACGGCCACCGCCATTTTGAACGCCCTGTCCGAGGGCACTCAGCAAAAAACCGTGCTGTTTATCTCCCACCAAATGTCTGCCGCCGCCACCGCCGACCGCATTTTTGTGATGGATCAGGGCCGCATTGTGCAGATGGGCACCCACAGCGACCTCCTAGCCCAGGGGGGCCTCTACCGGGAACTGTGGGAGCAACACCAGCTCGAAGCCGAACTGCATTGATCTCTGTTGGGGGTCGGCCCATCAGGGTGGCTGAGCGGCTCCTAACGCGACGCATCCGGTTCGGCCTCCGCTACCGAAGCATCGACTGATGGCACTGCGGTGAGTGTCCTGACTAGCCCAAGGTTTCTCGGTAGCGGGTGAGCAGGGGCAAGAGGTAGTCGTAGCCGTCTACGCCAATGGCGGCAAGAATCTGGGGTCGATGGCTTTCGAGGGTGGCCTGAAACGCCTCTGGCCCCATCTGCCCCTGGAGAATGCTGAGCAAGGCGGCGGGTTGTCGCCAGTCGTCCGATCCCATTTGGTTGAAGAGATACATGGCCAACCCGCCCGTGAGAATAGCCTGATCCAGATCGTCCGATCCCTGCTGGGATGCCGCCAAATGGGCCAAATTTGACGCCACGAGGAACCTATCGCCAATGGCCTGGGCAATCTGTAAACCGTTGGTCAGGGCATGGATCGCGGCCTCATACTGGCCGAGCTTGAGGTAGGCAATTCCCAAACTATTGGCGCAGAGGGCCTGGCTGGGGCGATCCCCCACCTGGGCCGCCAGCGTTACCCCCTGCTCCAAATAGCTCAGTACCGCCTCATACTGCTCTGGCGCTAGGATTTGGGCCTGCCCCTGGGCCACCTGACTAGAGCCAAGGTTGGCCAGGGCATTAGCCTGACCCAGGGTGTCTCCCTGCTGGCGAGCCAGCATTAGTGCCCGCTGGCTGTGGCCCAGGGCCGTTTCATAGTCCTGTTGGGCGGCAGCGGTGCGGCTGAGGTGGTTGAGACTGGCAATTTCGCACCCGCTATCCTGGGCTTCGCGGGCGATGGTCAGGGCCTGCTGGTGGAAGGCCATTGCCTGGAGATAGTTGCCCATGGCCCGCTGAGAATAGCCCAGCAGCGTTAGGATGCGGCCCTTTGTGGCCGTATTGGGCACCTGCTGAAGGGGCTGATCCAGGTAGTCTAGCAGCGTTCGCAGGGGCTCCCCAGACAGGGCCGTAAACAACCCACCGTAGAGGGGGAAATAGGGCTGATTGGCAAACTGCCGCAACCCCTGTAGCAACACCTGAAAACTTCCTTGGGCCAGGGAGACTTGCCCCAGTTGGCTCAGGCGGCGCGCAATTTGGCTCCACACCACGGCAAAGCTCAAAAACGTGGCAATGGAGAGGCGTTTCCCGGCCTTGGGATCGTAGGGCTGTTGATCAAACCAGTTGACCAAGGCCCGCTGAAGCCGTTGCAGCACCACCACCCAGGCCACCCAGTCCGCTGTGAGGAGGGGCGCAGACAGGCCCGCTGCGGTAACGTTTTGGTTGAGGGCCACATCTTCAAACAGGTAGCGCAGGGATGGAAGCTGGGTCTGCTTACCCCAGAAAGCCCAAGGCCCCTGGGTTTCACGCCTATCCCCAAAACCGAGGGAGGACTGCCCTGCCGAAAAAATCCAGCCCACTACCTCGGTCTCTAGCCCCTGCCAGGTGGTAAGCCCCTGCTCCAACCCTTGAGCCAAGGCCTTGAGGTCAGGGCCAGTTTGGGCTTCGGGTTCCGTTGTTGCGGCCTGATGCAGGGTATGGGCCAACTGACGGAGCTGATCGCGATCCAGCGGTTGGGGCTGGTTGGGGTCGAGGGCCGTCAGCAGGGTTGTCAGCCGTTCCGTCGCCGCTCCCTGAACCAGCTCTGCCGCCACCCCAGTCAAGACAGCGGAGGCTTGGTTATCGGCTTGCCAGCGCTGCCACTCGGTCTCAATCATCTTCAGCGCCCGCTGCTGCCGTTGGGCCTTCGCCTGCTTGAATTCGTCCGCCTCCGTTAGCCCCTGCTCCACCTGAGCCAGCGTCTGGGCCAAGGCCCGCTCAAACAGTTCGCCGCTGCCCGGTTCGAGCCCCTGCTGCAACCGCCGATACACCTGTTGCTTTGACTGGATTTTGCCCTTCAGGGTATCCGTCACCAGTTGATCGATCAGCATTTGGTAGGGTGAGGTCATCGTTGAAAATTGGGGGGGATGGTGATCAGGATAACGGCAAATGTCCGAGAGAATCGTGGGAGAATGCCGTTGAGTCGCCAGAGTCCACCAGCCCTAGGCCGGACGGATTCCCAGGGTGGCTGTTGTCGGCTAGTTGTCGGCTAGATGTTCACTTACTGCTATCGCCATGTTTAATTTAGGTTGGCCTGAAGTTGCGATTGTGCTTGGCGTTGCGTTGCTCATCTTTGGGCCAAAAAAAATCCCCCAATTGGGTGGAGCCCTGGGCAAAACCCTGCGAGGCTTCAAAGAAGAGGTGAATGCGGCTAAGCCCAGTGAAACCGACCCCTACCAAGACGCTGAAGACGCCGACTATCGTTAGGGGCGTGGCCCGATTTCCCCGGCAGTTCGGGCTCTTTTGACCCCTCCACGGTCGGGTCGCCCTAGCCATTGGCATCTCCTGCCTGCAACCAGCCCTAGGACAACCAGGACTGGGCCGATTCCTGTCGCCTACTGTTGTTCAACCTACCGTCCAGCGTGGTGCCCATACCCAATCCCACGTATTTACCCCTGGTTTAAAGGCTGACCCTGCCCAGATGGATTTAAAATAAAAGTGTCCGACCCCTGAAAGCCCCCTGGGATCGGACACATTTATCTGTGAGAATGTTGAATAGGCAGGAGTTTGCTATTGCCCAATTGCCCCCAAGTGGACTCTAGCTGTCGCGTACCTGTATTCTCCAGAGCTACTTACATTGTCTAGGGTGCAAAGAAGCATGACTTCGAGATAAATACCGAATCTACCCTAGAGCGAGCGATTCAAGCAGGGCTGGATTCCGTAGGATTACCCAGGCTTTTAATTGATTTGTGTGATACTCAAGTGCCTTAGTCTCCGCATCGCTCACGAGTTTGGCTAAGACGACTGCTCTTCACCCGGCAGGGAGGCCGTCTCATCAACCCAGCAAACATGGGGAAAGCCGGGGCAAGGGGAAGGAGACGTCGGGAAATCTGGCCGTTGCGCTAAAAAGGTTCATCGTTTCTGAAAAAAGTGGCTATCATGGCCCATTAAGATTCGCTGCCTGGGCCAACTTTTGGCCCTAGGGTAGGTCTTTCGGCGGTTTTCGCCTCTGTGTGTTGTTCAGGTCTCACCATGATTAGCGCGGTTGTTCCCCCTCGGCCCATCGCCCAGCCCCAGCTTCCTCCAGCGGCCCCTCCGGCGGCCCCCCCTTCGGTGAAGGAACGGGCGGCGGCGGGCTATTTTCGGGACTTAGCCCTGTGGCTCAATGAGCCTCTGGTCAATCAGGGAATTTTTGTGCAGGTGCAGGCCGACGACCGACCGGGGTGCCTCAAGCTGACGGTGGAGTTTGAGCGGGCACCGATTCAGGATCGGCTGACGCGGTTTTTGTGCCATCGCGTTTGGCAACTCAACTCCGAACTGATTGAGGGCATCTACATTCTGGCTCGCCCAGTGGGGTGGCAGCGGGTGCTGTGGAAACAACGGATCAAGATTTCGACCCCGGCCCTGCGACGACGACAGGCCAACGATCAAATCGCCCAGGCCGTCCCTCGAAGCAAAGCCCCCCTGCCACCGTCCCTCCGCACTCCCCGTCGTCGCTCCGCGACAGCCTCCAAGGCCAACAGTCAGCGGTTTAAAACCCTGCGTACCATGATGCTGACTGGGTCGGCGGTGGCGGCCTTTGTGTTTGGCTGCTTGCTGGAGGTGATTCTGTCGGGGCCATCCCCCAGCTTGCCTAGTTTCTCTGCCCAGGTGCATGAGGATCGCTCCAGCGTTGGGGCAGAATCGTTAGATCTTCCCGGTGGTGCTTGGGATGCGGCGACCGCCGAGACAACCCCAGCATTGCGGCCCTCCACGGAGGCTACCCCAGGGCAGGCCGTGGGCCAAACGGTGGTTGATCCCGTAGGTCGATCCAGTACAACTACGGCGGCTCCAGCGGAGTTTCCCCGTCCGCCAAGGGCTCAGGGATCGAGTTCTCGTCCGTCGGTGGTGGATACGGCCCTAGAACCCGTGGCGGTGATTCCCCACACCAAGCCCAGCCCCCTGCCCTTAGATCAGGTGATGTTGCTCTTTGGGGGCGACATTTCTCTCGAAAACCTCAATTTTGCTGAAATTGAGGAAAATGGCGGATTTTTTGCCGATGTGGAAGCTTACTTTAAGGCAGACGTTTCCTTAGTAAACCTAGCGACTCCCCTTGCCACAGCAGCGACGACCCTCGAAGAGGGATTTCGTCAGCAGTTGCGCCCAGAGGCCGCGCGGATGTTGGCCAACAGCGGCGTTGATATTGTCAACCTCACCCACAGCAGCCTGATGCAGTACGGGGCTGAAGGGCTAGCGGAAACCCTGACCGCCCTCGACAGCAACGGCCTCTACCGGGTGGGGGCAGGGCGGAACGCCACCGAAGCCCGTCGTCCCGAAATCTTAGACGTGAAGGGCAAACGCATTGCCTACCTCAGCTATGCCATGGGAGGCAACAATGCCGCCATGGATACCAACGCCCTCAGAGAGCGGGCTGGGGCCAACGAAACCACCAACGAAGCGGTGGTGCGAGAGCTGGAGAACTTCAAGCGGTCTACGGCCTTCCAGGAGCGGGCGGGCTTTAATGCCCAGAACATGCCAGAAATTGTGCAAGATATCCAGGCTATCCGCGACCAGGTGGATTGGATTGTGGTGAACTTCCGCTGGGTCGATCACCTGGAGGAAACCCCCAACTTTGTGCAAACCAACCTGGCCCGCCTTGCCATTGACCAAGGGGCTGATGTGGTGGTGGGCTACCATCCCACCGTGATCCAGGGAGGAGAAATCTACAAAGGTCGGCCCATTGCCTATTCCCTAGGCGACTTTGTCTTTAAGCCTGACCAGCCCCTGCGCGATCAAGATTCAGCGGTGCTGAAGGTATCGCTGCAAGAGGATCAAATGCAGGTGGAGTTTGTGCCTGTGCGGATTCGCGACTCTCGGCCCCAAACCCTGTCTGGCCAAGAGGGACAGGCGGTGCTTCAGCGGATTCAGGAAGCCTCTGCCCAGTTTGAAACCCCCCTCCAGTCGTCCGTGGTGCTAGATTTGACCGCTCCGGCCATGCCATCCCCCGCCGACCTCGACCCCAGCAGCCCCTTCGTCACCCCCGACGCTGAGGATATCCTCATCCTCGATCCTGCACCCGTCGAGACCGAGGTGACGGAGCCAGACAATGGGGACGGAACAGAGCAGATCCAAGCGGACGACGCTAGCTCCCCAGCCACCGAGGACACCCCCAGCGATACCCTCGAACTGCCTCTACCCGAAGGCGAATCCGGCCTCGATTTGAACCAAATGGATCAAACCTTGCCGGAGTGGGGGCCGAAGGTTTCGCCCAGAGAGCAGGAGTTTAAGCCCGTTCCCCAAAACCGATCTGGGGCCGAAGACGATACCCTCGCCGCCCAAACCCAGCCCGACTTGCTGCGGCGACTTGTTGAATCCCTGCGCCCCTCTGGCCCTGCCGCCGAAGCCTGGAACGACACGGTGCCTGCGGTGCCTACGGCTCCCATGGAGGTGGCCCCCACGTCGCTGAGCCCAGATCCAGCGGTGGCCCCGATGGTTGACCAGGTTGCCCCGTCCGCGCCCCCCAGATCTCCAGCCCCCCAGCTAGCTGTGGATGTATCCCCCAGCCCCGCCGATGTTCCGGTGGCCGAGGAGCCAGGGGTAAACGAAATGCTGGAAGCCCTGCCCGAAGGGGAGGAGCCTGAGACCCCGAGCGCTGCTGCCGAGGAGAAGGAGGGCCGAAGCGAGGCTGCTCCGGTGGGGCAGGAGCCAGACCAGGGCAAAGAGACGATCCCAGCAGCGGCCTTCCCTGAAACAAAGGTCATTCCACCCCAAGCTGAGCCCCTAGTAGGGCCGCTCGGTGCCGCTGATAGCCCAGACGCCGTTGCTGGTGTGGCGGGGGCCAGGGGCGCAGAGGTTGCCTTGGCCCCAGAGCCAGCCCCGACAGCGACCCCTACGCCAGGGGTGCCTAGCCCAGAGGTCATCTCCAGCGCCGAGGATCAGTTCTAAGGGGTAGCTCTGCCCTGTCCTCCTAGGCTGCATTCTGTAAAGGAGACGTTGGCAGAGGGTGGCTTAGGGCATCCTAAGTCTAGGCCATGGGGGCACCTGTGGCCCTGTTGTCGTTCGTAAAACACCTATGCCTATCGATCTGTCTCAACTGCCGGAGGGGCTGGATGCCAACCTCTCCGAGGCCCTTGTGCGCTGTGCCCAACGGGCCGACGCGATTGATTTGGCCTACCTGGGCAATCGCGTCCAGGCTCACCTGCAACGGGCACGCTTTGCCGCCCAGGGGAGTTCTTTGGTCAATCTAGCCCAAGCCGAAGCCCTAGCCACGACCTATGACCGCTTGCTGGGCCAGTGGGCTACCCTGCCTGCCGTATCGCAGCCTTGGCTGAAGGGGGCCATGCTTTACTTTGTGGAAACCGATGACGATGACCCAGATTTCGAGTCGCCCGCTGGCCTAGAGGATGACGTGGTCGTGCTCAATGCCTGCCTACACTTGGCTGGGTTGGCGGCCTGGTGCGTGGATCCTCAGCAACGCTGAACCGAGGCCGAGGGATGGCACTGCCATGGCGATACAGCACCATCCCCGTGGCCAAGGGTTCAGCTCTAGGACGGCAGAAGCCTAGGCCCGGAACTTCTCGGTGACGCGGCGCATGGCTTCTACGACGTTCTCGCGGCTGTTGAAGGCGGAGATGCGGAAGTAGCCTTCCCCAGCGGCCCCAAAGCCCGAACCGGGGGTGCCCACCACGTGGCAGGTGTGCAGTAGTTTATCGAAGAAATCCCAACTGGATAGACTGTTGGGGGTTTTCACCCACACGTAGGGCGCATTGATGCCACCGTAGACGCTGATGCCTGCGGCAGTGAGCTGCTCGCGGATGATGCGGGCGTTTTCCATGTAGAAGTCAATCAGCGCCTTGGTTTGGGCTTGGCCTTCGGGGGAATAAACTGCCTCGGCCCCCCGCTGCACAAGGTAGGACACGCCGTTGAACTTGGTAGACTGGCGGCGATTCCACAGCCCATGCAGTTCCACCTCGCTGCCGTCAGCGGCTTTGCCTTTCAGGGCCTTGGGCACCACGGTCAGGGCGCAGCGAGTCCCGGTAAATCCGGCATTCTTCGAGAAGGAGCGGAACTCGATGGCACACTCCCGCGCTCCCTCAATTTCGTAGATGGAGTGGGGGATGGTAGGGTCGGTGATGAAGGCTTCGTAGGCGGCATCAAACAGGATGATGGAGCCGTGGGCGCGGGCGTAGTTCACCCAGGCTTGCAGGTGTTCCTTGGTGGCCACGGCCCCGGTGGGGTTGTTGGGGAAGCAGAGGTAGATCAGGTCTACTTTTTCGCTGGGGATGCTGGCCGTGAAGTTGTTTTCGGCGCTAATCGGCAGATAGACCAGCCCTTCGTATTCGCCCTTGTCGTTCACTTCGCCCGTGTGGCCCGCCATCACGTTGGTGTCTACATAGACGGGGTAGACCGGGTCGGTGACGGCGATGGAGTTGTTGTCGCCAAAGATATCGAGAATGTTGCCGCAGTCGCACTTCGAGCCATCGGAGATGAAGATTTCCGAGGCGTCAATGTCGCAGCCCCGAGCTTGGAAGTCGTGCTGGGCAATTTTCTCCCGCAGCCAGCCGTAGCCCTGTTCGGGGCCATAGCCCTTGAAGGAACCGCGATCTCCCATATCCTGCACCGCCTGGATCATAGCGTTGCGGCAGGCTTCCGGTAGGGGTTCGGTGACATCGCCAATGCCTAATTTGATGATCGGCGCATCGGGGTTAGCCTCCACGAAGGCATTGACCCGACGGGCAATTTCTGGAAACAGGTAGCCCGCTTTGAGCTTGAGGTAGTTATCGTTAATGGTAGCCATGCTGGTTTGTGTCGATTTGTTGCTTCAACCAGAGTACCGCCATTACCAGGGTGTTTTGGGATCGAAATTGCCCTAATTTCCCTAGCCTTGCAGCAGAACCACCACAAGGCTGATCAACAGCAAGGCCAGCACTGCCCCCAGCCCTTGGTATTGCCGCCACCGTTGACCGAGGAAGCCCCGCCGAGGGGGGAATCGATGCTCCTCTGTTTCTTGAATGGGAGGGCGGTAGAGGGTGCAGGTTTGGGCCTGGGGGCGCTGGGGAAAATTGCAGCTATCGTCAGCGTGGTAGCGACAGGTCGCGCAGAGGGGTTCGCCATCCAGCGCCCGGTGGAGGGGAATGCCAGGATGTCCATGGGCCTTGAGCACAAGCTGACAGCGAGGACAGTGAACCATCGCAGCGTCTAGGGCAGACTGACAGCGGGGGCAGGTTGGCATAGGCGCAGCAGGGAGCGACGAACTAGTCGTATGCTAGCGCGTTGAGGGTGGCCGTCGGGTTGCCCTAAGGAGGTCACACTGGCCCTGAGCCCTAAACGGACAGGGCAATTTGCGAACCCTGGACGGTTTTAGTGATGTCCAGGCGGGTGGGGAAGGCTTCGCGCAGGTGGGGGATGTGGGTGACGGCGAGGATACAGGCAAAGTCAGCGGCGATGACATTGATAGCCGCAATGAGCTGATCGCAGCCCTGGGGATCTTGGCTGCCAAAGCCCTCGTCAATAATGAGCAGTTGTAGGGCCAACCCCGACCGCTGGGCCAAAATGCGGGCGAGGGCCAGCCGCAGGGCAAAGTTAATCCGAAAGGCTTCGCCGCCGGAGTAGGTTTCGTAGGGGCGGGTGCCTTGGGCATCGGCAATCAGGATATCGAGGGTCTCGATCCGCTTCCCATGACGCCCCTTACTGGCTCGCTGGGTTACAAAGCGCAGATGGAGCTGGTGATGACTCAGCCGCCCCAGCAGGTGATTGGCCTCCGCCTCCAGTTGGGGCAGCAGATTTTCGATGATGGCGGCCTGAATGCCTTTGCGCCCAAAGGCTAGGGCCAATTCCTGGTAAACTTGCTGACGCTGCTGGGCCAGGGCTAAGTCCTGCTGCTGCTGATCGATCTGAGCTTGCAGGGCAGCCTGGTGGTGCTGTACCTGGGCGAGGGCTCCCACCTGGGCCAGCAGGTAATCCCGTTTTTGCTGTAGGGTGGCCAACCGCTGGGTGAGCCGATCTAGATCGGTCGAATCATGGGCAGGCGTAGGGGGCTGGCCCTGCTCGATTTGGGCGGTAATCTGGGCGAGAGTCTGCTGCTGATCGTGCTGCTGACGGCGCAACTCTGCACAGCGCTGCTCTATGAGGGGCCATTGCTGCCGAGCCTGTGCCAAGTCTTGCTGCCGACGGTGCCACCCCTGGGCCTCCCCAAGCGCCTGCCGCACCCCATGGTAGCGGGCTAGATCCGCCTTGAGGGGTTGCAGCCTTGCCTGGAGCACCTGGATTTCCTCCGCCATGGCCCCCTGGTCTAGTTCCGCCTGCTGGCTATCAATGTCTACGAGTGCCTGCTCTAGTTGGCGCTGTTGTTCCCGCAGCCGTCGCTGGCGCTGCTGGGCCTGGGTGAGATCATGCTGCTTGAGATCGGCCCACCGCAGGCGATTAACTTGCCCTCGTGCCAGGGCATGGTCGCGGTCGTCGTAGGCAAGCTGATGAAGGGTATGTTCGATCTGGCCTAGTTCGGCCTGGAGATCGGGCGCGAAGGTGCGCTCCTGAAGGGATTGCCGAAGCTGGACACACTCCGTTTCCAGCTCCCGGAGACGCTGCTGGGTGGAAATCTGTGAAGCTCGCTGGGCATCAATTTGGCCCTGACGATGGAACACTGGGCCATAAAGCGCCAGTTCAGCCTCTACCGCCCGATATTCCTGCCGTAATACCTGAATTTCTCGCTCGGAGGCCGCCAACTGTTCGCGAATGACCCAAATTTGATCCTGCAAGTCTTGCTGCTGATGGCGCTGGCGGTCGGTGACGAGGGATCGATGGGGGCCGTCCAGGGGGCGATCACACAGCGGACACAGGGCATCGGGCTGGCCCAGCATCGACAGCTTTTGGGCAATCTCGGCCATCTGGGTTTCGCAGTCTCGCTGCTTAGCCTGGAGCATGGCCACAAAACTCCGTCGCTCTAGCCCCTTATCGCGCACCTGATCTTGATAGACCTGGCGCTGCTCTAGGTAGCTGAGGGTTTGCTCCACCGCCTGGGCTGAGACCTCCAGGGGTGGCTGTTGGGCCTGGGCCTGATGCCCCTGGTCGAGGGCCGATTGGGCTTCTTCTAGGCGGGTTTGTAGCCGGGTTTCTTGGCGCTGAAGCTGGGCTTGAAGCTGCTGCTGCCGCTGGCGTAGCGGCCCCACCTGAAGCTGTAAGGCATCCAGATGTTTAAGCCGCGCTTTGGCCACCGCCAACTGATCACAGGCTGCCTTCACGTTCTCGGTTTGGTTGAGGGTGTCTGCGAGTTCTTGCCGCTGGGCCAGTACCGCCTCTAACTGGCTTTGGATCTTTTGCTGCCGAGTTTGGAGAGCCTGGGCTTGGGCCTGATAGTCCGCCGTCACCTGCTCCAGCTGTTGCTGCCAGGTTTGGGCCTCCTGGAGCCGCTGGCCTAGGGCGTGTTCCTCGGCCTCTAGGGCCGCCAAGGCCTCAACCCCTGCTAGGATCACCGCTGCCTCGGCGATGGTGCTCTGGCAGCGGTGGGCGTCTGCCTCCGCTTGGGCCAAAGCCGATTGGGTTTGTTGCTGAAGGGCCAGGAGATGATCGCGCTGCTGTCTGTAGATCTGCTGCTGTTGCTGCCGATCCTGGTGGGCCTGGGCCTGGGTTTGATGGTGCTGGATGTGGGCCTGGGTATCCGCCAGATCGCGATCCAGGGCCTGCAAATCGGCCTCAAGCTGGGTCTGGGAGGCCAGGGTGGTTTCATAATCGGCCAGGGTCGCCGTGAACCCCGCCAGGGCCTGACGACGGAGATCCACCTCGGCCTTGGCTTGACGGGCCTGTTCCCGCGCCCGTTCCGCCAGCACATCATAGCGGTCAAGCTTGAGCAACCGTGCCAGCACCGCCTTCCGTTCGCTGGGGCGCTTCATCATCAGGTCGTCAGCCCCGCCCTGGCGCAGGTAAGCACTGTTGATAAAGGTGTCATAGTCCAGCTTTAGGTGATGGCCAATAAGCTGCTGGGTGGCGCGAATGCTGCGTTGGGTTAAGGATCGATAGCCCTGATCCGTCTGTACCTGAAATTCTAGGGTGGCCCCCTGCTGGCGGTGGCGGCTCCGCATCACCCGATACTGGTGATCCCCCTGCTGAAACACAAAGGCTACCCTAGCCTCCATCGCCCCTTGGTGAATGACGTCATCATCGCTGGCTACCCGGCTTTGGCCCCATAATGCCCAGCCAATGGCCTCTAAAAGCGACGACTTCCCGGCACCATTTTGTCCTGCAATGCAAACCACATGCAGCCCACTAAAGTCTAGGCTAGCCTCACGGTAGCTAAGAAAGTTTTTCAGCGTAATTTGCTTGGGGATCATGGATACAAAAGCACCACTTTCCCTAGTGTACAGTACGCCAGAACTTCCGGTCGCTTTGCGGAGCACGAATCAAATCAAGCCTTCTGAAAAGGCCAAGAAACCCCAGAAAAATACTGTAGAAATCCTCTCTGCCACCGCCCTTTCGGGTTGTCCACAACTTTTTAGAAGCCGATGTTTCAGAGATAGAGACTCCAGCCCTCTGCCTGCCAGAAATAGCCTATCTTGAGGGTGAATCGGTGGCCATCTCAACACGGTTTGAGCTGCTACCCATCACCGTTATCCTTGTGCCCTGGGGGCGATAGGTATGAGTATGATGATGACGATGTCGAAGACTGTGCCCCACATCTTTCATTGGGGTCAAGCCCTACCTCCCTGCCATGACTTCTCCCCCCCATCGCAATCTTTACCGTCTGGAGCGCCTCCCCGCCCAAATTCCCCAGGCGGCGGTGCCCTACCTGTTTTTGCTACCCGCCCTAGTGGCCCTGACGATTTCCGTTTTTTGGCCTGCGCTGCAAGCCTTTTACCTCAGCTTCACTAGCTTTGGGCTGGATCTCACGGCACCGCCCACGTGGGTAGGGTTGGCCAACCTCAAACGGCTGATGGCCGATCAGGTATTTTGGCAAACGGTGCGGAATAGCCTGGTCTACCTGCTGGGGGTAGTGCCCGTACTCACCTTTGCGCCGTTGGGGCTAGCGATTTTGGTGAACCGCCAACTGCGGGGCATCCACTGGCTGCGGGTGGCCTATTATTCTCCGGTGGTGGTGTCGATGGTGGTGGCGGGCATCGCTTGGCGGTGGCTCTATGCCGAAAATGGCCTGTTTAACCAGGTATTGACGGCCACAGGGCTAATTTCCCGTGGCATTCCGTGGCTCACCAGCCCCCACCTGGCGCTGTGGAGCGTGATGCTTGTCACCATCTGGAAGGGCCTGGGCTACTATATGGTGATTTATTTGGCGGGGCTACAAAGCATCCCCCAGGATCTTTACGAAGCCGCTGCCATCGACGGCTCCGACGGCTGGCGACGCCACTGGGATATCACCCTGCCCCTAATGCGGCCCTACCTGTGGCTGGTGGCGATTATTTCCGCCATTGCCGCCACCAAGGTCTTCGAGGAGGTCTTCATCATGACCCAGGGCGGCCCCCGCAATAGCTCTAAAACTATGGTCTACTACATCTACGAGCAAGCCTTTGAAAAGCTGGAAATCAGCTACGCCTGCACCATTGGCCTCGCTCTATTCCTGGCTATTTTGGCCCTCTCTGCCCTGCGATTGACCCTAGGCAAAGGGGATTTAACGCCCATGAACTAGTAGGAGGCCCTAAGCCCAGAGAAAAGCCTCGGCAGCGAGATGGAGGAGCTAGGGTGGGTAGGATTTGGCCTAGAAATCCCCCAAGGCCGTGCGATATCCTAGGTGGGGGCTTGTGTTCCATTGCAGCCTATCTAACCTTGTCGCCCTTCCTTAGCCAGTCGCCATGAAACTTTCCAGCAAAAACCTTGAGACCCGCCTCGATCACGTCTATGACGCCATTGTGGTGGGCGGTGGCATGGGTGGGTTGTCGGCGGCTATTTATCTGGCCCGCTATGGCCTCAGTTGCCTGGTGATTGAGAAGGGCAAAGGGCGCTCGGTGTGGATGCAGGAATTGCGTAATTTCGTCGGTTTTGACCCCACCACCCCCGGTCGCGACATTCTCAACCACGGCATGAAGCAGGCGGTAGACTGGGGAGCCGACTACCTGCGCGGGTTTGTGGAAGCTGTTGCCGACGAGGGCGACACCCTTGCTGTAAAAGTGAAGGTGGGCAAAAAAGACAGCACTTATCCTGTGTTCCGCACCCGCTACCTAATCGCCGCCTCTGGGGTGATTGACGTGCTGCCCAAACTCGATGACATGCAGAACGTCTACGACTTCGCCGGATATACCCTCCACGTTTGCATGATCTGCGATGGCCACGACATGCGCGACCAAAAGGCGGTGCTGATTGCTGGATCGGAAGGCCAAATTAACGCCGCCTTCGTGATGAACTGGTTTACGCCCTACATCTCCGTGCTCACCCACGGCCTGTTTGAGGTCAGCGACGCCATGAAGCAAAAACTGGCAGAGCATGGCTATCCCCTCCACGAATCGCCCATTGTGCGCTTCCACGGCCATAAGCACCACCTCAGCGGCGTAGAGCTGGCTGATGGCACCCTCGTCGAAGCCACCACGGGCCTAGTCAGCATGGGGTCGATTTACCACAACCACTACCTCAAAGACATCCAGGGACTGGAATGGGACGGCGAAAACCTCGTCACCAACACCATGGCCCAAACCAGCCACGAACGCATCTTTGCCCTGGGCGACCTCAAGCAGGGCCTCAACCAAGTTTCCATTGCCGTAGCCGATGGCACCCTAGCCGCCACGCAAATTTGGCGCAACATTCGCCGCGCCAGCCCCCCCCGCAAGTGGGAAGACAATATCCCAGCTTAAAGATCCGCTGTTTGAAAGCCTCCTAGATCAATTGAGTGGGTTGTTCTTTGCAGTTGCTGGGCATCTTGAGGCTAGCAACATTATGATTTGCAGCCCTGTGGCGCTGGTTACGGTCGTTGGTCGTTGTTGACTTCAAGAAAACATTCGTAGTTTGGCGATGAAAAACCTCAACCGCAACAAAAATCAAGCTCAGCCCCCTCAGATTCAATATCATAACTGGGCTAGGCAGGCAGAAGAGTTAGAATCTCGCCGGAAACAGGTTGATGATCTTTTCAAAGATCTAATCCAGGCCGACGAGGAAATCAAAAATAAAAAGCATGAACTGCTCCAGGCCGATGAGGAAATAGAAAGGCAAAAGCAGGCTGTTGAGCAAGTCCATCTACAACTTACGCAGGCCGATGAAGAGATAACAAGGCAGAAGCAAGCCTTTGAGGAAGCCAGCTTAAAACTTAAGGAACAACACCATCACAATCAGCAGCTTTTGCAGCGGTTAAAGACGGCCATTCAATCCCGCAATTCTATGCGTGGTCGCCTAGGCAATATTGTCAGGCAGCATAACCGCGTCCTACAACAGGTCAATCAATTAATGGATCGCTATAAAACAGCGATGCAAAACCTTAAAACCACAACCGAACAACTCGGAAAAGCCTATCAGAAAATCCATGCGGTTGAAGCTGAGTATGACCAAGACATGACCGAAATTGCCCGCGCTTATCAAGACGTTAGCTTCGAGCAACGGGCACAACTCCCTGAACAACTGCGGCAAATTCTAGAGAAAATTGAGCAAGACTACACGGGAATTGAGCAATGAGACGACGCAGCGAACGACAAAAAGATATGGATGAGTTAAAGCAAACCCTCTACGCTGCCGGGGTTTCAACATTGCACGCCGCCCAGGCTCAAGAGGAAATGCTCACGACCGCCCTAGAAGCGCTTACAGACGCCTATGAGTCTCCATCCATACCGCAACTGGAGGCAACAACAGACTCAGGGGCAGACCTACAGCCTATCCTTAATGCGCTTAGGGCTGAACGGCAGCAAGCCCTTGCCCAGGGACATTATGAAGCCTACGTGGCTGCTGAAACCAAACTGCAACACCTCGATGAGTTGCGGGTCGCTCAGCTAGAGCGCCAAGTTCGTGAGTTGACGGCCCAACAACAGCTTGATCACCTTACGCAGGCTGCTGGGGCTGAGACTGTCGATAAGGCCGCGCACCCTTGGACAGAGGCCAGCCTCAAGGCTCGCTATGCAACGCTGGGAGCGGTAAAAGCCGCATTTTCGATCAAGCCCCGGAGTTGGAAGGAAGCCGTCCAACTGCTTAACCAGTAATAGAACATCTGAGGCTCAAACAATTGCCCCTCTGCTTTCACCTTAGCGGTATTGCTAGGGCGAGGGCAGGGAGGAGTGCGCCCGTTGTTCGCCAGATGCAATGTCAACGCTGATAACCATGCTGATGACAGACCAATCCCTAGGGAACTGGCTTGGGGTTCGGCTGCGCTGAGGTTCGGCTCTCCTCACCCAAAATCGTAATATCACTACATTAATAAAATGGCAATCTATCTTTACATATCGTTTCTTTTTTGTTACATTGATACACATACAAGGCAAATGCACCTTTTCTTCCGTTAACTTCAGGTTCTTGGCGGTGCCTTTGCCCAAGAACGTTAGCCTTTTAGGAGGTCTTCCATGTTTGCCATTCTGATTGCTCTGTTTGTGGTTGGCTGGGTTGCCGTGGCTCTGATTGGTAGCCAAGCCTATTTCCGGGGTGAGCAAAGCAAGCCCATCCACGAGCGCAACTGGAACTCCGCATCCTTTGACCAACTGGCCCAAAGCGTGACCGGACAAGCCACCGATTTCACCGACCGCGTCCCGGCCTACTCCGGCGATGCCTTCACCAGCAACACCCTTGGCCAAGTTTAGGACGCTCTCAGGACTGGCGTTAGGAGCCTGTACTGTCGGTACACTCTAAATCTTTGTTCTCCTCTCTCTAGGGATGGTTTCCCCACAGTGAACTCTCGACCCGGCTTGGCTGGGTCTTTTTTTTGGGGAGTTGATGGCGGCCTAGCGGCCCAGCAGGTTGGGAATATCGCCGCAGCCCCCCGGCACGGTGGCACGGGTGAGGGAACCACCCCAGGCGCAGCAATACCAGCGCTGTTCCTCCGAAAGGCGTTCGACGTTGGTGAGGTTGATGCCTTCGATCACGGCCCCGGTGTTGGCTCCAGTGATGTAATCGGGGGTGCCTGTGCGGGTGCGGGGGGTGGCGGTTTTGGCGTTGCCGTAGAACAACAGAGTGCCCATCAGGTCGGCCCCGGAGAGGTCGGCATCGCAGAGGATGGCGCGGGAAAAGTTGGTTTTCACCAGGTCGCACCGTTGCAGGTTGGCGCGGATTAGGTTGGCTTCACTGAGGTCGGCCCAGCGCAGGTCGGTGCTGTGCAAGTCGGCCATGGCCAGCATCGCCCCGAGGTCGATGACGCGGGTGCCCTGGGGCCGATCTTCTTCGTAGCCGCCCCGCCCGTCGAGGATAGCCCGTCCCAGGCGGGCATCCCGTTTGAGGGGGGTAAGCAGGCGGGAGCGAGACAGGAAGCGAATCACCTTAGCTTTGCCCCCAGCATCCACGCTGCTGAGAATGGCGGCGGTGCGGGCCTCGGCAATGATGCGCTCCTGGGGCCAGTCCTCTAGCAAGCCTTCATCGTCGAGCACCAGGTCGGAAATGCCCTGGAAGTAGGCGTCGATGGTTTGCTGCTGGGTAATCAGGTTTTGCTGCACCGTCAAGTCGCGGGAGATGACGTACTGTCGCCACGCCACAAACAGGGCCAAAAAGGCAATGAAAATCTGGCCCACCGCTCCCAAAAAATCCCCCAGCGCCCCCAGCACATCCCACCGCAACGTCAGCCCCCAGGTGAGGATGGCGCGGTTAATTCCGGTAATCTGCATCAGCCCAAACAGGCCGATAAAAGCACTGGGAATAGACACCACGAGGGACTGTTGCCGGGGGGAAAGCTCTGCCAAAATTTCGGCAAAGACGGGCCACATCAATCGCAGGGAGACCACCGTGGCCACCAGAGAACCCGCCAAAATCAACCAAACGCTATCGACAATCAGCCCCATCACAATCACCCCCACCGCCACCAAGGTCACAGCATTAGCGGTGGCGAGGGGGCTGGCTAACGCAGGCGATAGGTCGCTCACAGGCATCGGCTCCTCCCCTAGGCTAGGAGCATTGGCAGGCACGGCTGGAGGAGATGTCGCGGGAGGCGTTGGGGTAGGCGCGACCGATGGCGGAATGGAGGCGGTGGATCGGTCAGGGCTGTTTCCACCGAGGGGGGCAGGGTTGGGTGGCACAGAGGTCATGGGCAACCAGAATCAGGGGGGCGATGTCGATGTTTAGGTAATCGGTGTTTAGATAATACGAGGTCTTGGCTTAAGCAGATGTCTCAGGGTATGCCGTGGCGCTTAATTATTTTTTCTCTGTTAAGTCAACGATCACTCTAGAAATCATAGTTTTCAACTGAGGAACGTCCTCCTGAACCGCCTTCCAGATAATTTCTACATCCGTATTGAAATAATCATGAATCAATTTATCCCGCATTCCAGCAATGTCCCGCCAGGGAACATCAGGATACTGGCTTCTCACCGAATCGGGAATGCGCTTTACGGCCTCACCCATAATTTCGATAGCTCGTGAAACCGCAAATATAGTTGATGGAATTAGTAATGAGACATCAGGAAGCACAATAGTCTCGAATAATGTCATCCAGAGAAGTGCCGGGTTTCGCATACATTCTGGCTCTCTTTAAGGCACTAAAGTCATGCTCGATATCATTTAGGTCGGGAGAGTACTTCGGTAAAAATAAAATCTGATGCCCCGCCTCTTCTGCTAGTTCTTTAATCTTCGTCTTTCGATGGATGGGAGCATTATCTAGAATAAAAACTGAGGGGGTCGTGACGTTCGTCAACAAAAACAGACTAAACCATCCCTCAAATCCTTCAGCATCTAAGCTTCCGGTAAACAACATTGGGGCAATCAAGTCTTTTCTGCCTTTCCTCCGGGCCGCAATCAGATTCTCCTTCTTCCCTCGCTTGCCCTGGCGCTCTCCATAGATTTTCTTTCCCCGTTTCGACCAAGCGTACAGACAAGCCACGCCTTCCTCAAACCCACACTCATCAATATAGACCAGGCTTTTGACGCCATACACCTGAATCAATGCTCTCAGGGTTCGATAGTATTTCATGCGTTCTTCTGCATTTCGCTCTCGATACCTTAGTTCTTTTTTTTTCGGGTGATTTTCATTTTCTTGAAGACCTTAGAGAGCGCACTAATGCTCACCCCAAATTTCTGAGCCCGTTCCTTCAACGTGGCTTCTGGATTCTGCTCCACATCTTTGCGAAGAGCGTCCCAATCGAGTTTACGTTGGCGTCGGGTTACCTTGGTCGGGGCCAAGTCGACTCGATTTAACCAGCGATAGATTGTCGCACGACCGACTTGATAGGTTTTCGCCGCCTTCGAGATGCTGCCACCTCCTTCTACAAAGTCGATCACGCGCTTCCTTAAATCCAGACTGTAAGGCATCGTTTCTTCGTTCAACCATCACTCCGCTTATAAATAGCTTAAAAACGTCCCAGTCTAAAGTCAATCAACTATACCTTTTCCAAGTTTTGCGAGAAAGTGTCGAAATCAATGCCCGTTGTAAATTGTTCAACCGCCGCGACAGCATCCAAAATGTCTTGCAAATAGTCCTGAATTTGCCGCCTGGTCACAGATAAATAACCTCTGCCAAAATATGCTCTCCAAGGCGCGGCTTTAAACCTGTCTTATGCACCAGATCAACTTTGACTCCCAGGTTATCGCTAAGGTAGTTTTCCAAATTAACAAATTTTAATAAGCTCGGTGTCTCCGAAAACTCAACCAATAGGTCAACATCGCTAGATTCCGTCTGCTCCTGTCTGACATAGGAGCCGAAAATACCTAATTCTCGAACGCTGTAACGTTCTTGTAACAAGGGCTTATTGTGTATAAGCCACTGCTGAATTTCCTCCAGAGTTTTCATAAAGGCCAACCCCTTCAAGGCCATTAAGTCCCATCCTCTAGTTTACCCTGTTCCCTTTCGGCCCTGGGTGGCCTATCTGTCAATACCTTGCGGTTGCAATGGGGGGGCACCGGGCAACGGTCTGGGGAATACCGCGAATACCGCGAAATTCGACCCCGTGGACAGGGATAATTTGGGGGTAGCGAACGATGGCATAGAAATTCTGAGGCGGCAACGATGGCAGTGAGTGTTTCGCAAGTGGCGACCTGGAAGCAGCGGCAGGGAGCCTCGCCCTTGGTGGTGCTGACGGCCTGGGATGTGATGTCGGGCCACATTGCCGACCAGGCTGGGGCGGACATCATCCTGGTGGGGGATTCCCTCGCCATGGTGGCCCTGGGCTATGACACCACGCTGCCGCTCACCCTAGAGGATATGCTGATCTGCGCCAAGGCCGCACGGCGCGGGGTAGAACGAGCGCTCCTAGTGGTGGACTTACCCTTCCTCAGCTACCAGCCCAGCGTGGAAGAGACCATTCGTTCGGCGGGTCGCATTTTAAAAGAGTCCGCCGCCCAGGCCGTCAAGCTAGAGGGGGGCCATCCAGCGGTGATCGAGCGAGTGCAAAACTTGGTGCAGTGGGGCATTCCGGTGATGGGCCATGTGGGTCTGACGCCGCAGTCGGTGAACCAGTTTGGCGGCTTTCGCAAACAGGGCAAAACCGAGGCCGAAGCCGACCGCATCCTCACCGAAGCCCAGGACTTAGAACAAGCCGGAGCCTTCGCCCTGGTACTGGAACACATCCCCGCCGACCTGGCCCAACGCATCAGCGACACCCTCACCATTCCCACCATTGGCATTGGCGCTGGCCCCCACTGCACCGGGCAGGTGCTGGTAACGGCAGACGTACTGGGCCTGTCGCCCTGGCAGCCGCCCTTTGCCAAAGCCTACGCCAACCTCCGCCAGCAAGCCATCGATGCCGCCCAGCAGTTCTGTGAGGAGGTACGGTCGGGGCAATACCCTGGGTAAATTTCCGTTAAGCTAAGAAGGCTGACCCCAAAACCCCCAGGGCACACGGACGGTTTTTAACCTGTCTGCCATGAACCTTAGCGTGGCCCTCACCCCCAGCCCCTCTCCCAGGAAAGAGAGGGGAATCGGAGTTGTCCTTCAAAGTCCCTCTCCCTTGGGGAGAGGGATTTAGGGTGAGGGCCAAGGCTAGGCGGTTCAACGTAGATTGGGTTCAAGACCCAGTTCCCACCTGAGATCGGCTGACACATTCACTAGGCATAGAATCTATGACCACCACGTTACAACTTAAGTACGACATCAAAGACATCAAGCTGGCCCCCCAAGGCAAGCAGCGGATCGAATGGGCTGGGCGCGAAATGCCTGTGCTGCGGCAGATTCAGGATCGCTTTGCCCAGGAAAAACCCCTGGCGGGCATTCGCATCTCCGCCTGCTGCCACGTCACCACCGAAACTGCCCACCTAGCCATCGCGCTGAAGAATGCTGGGGCCGATGCCATTCTGATTGCCAGCAACCCTCTGTCTACCCAAGACGATGTGGCCGCTAGCCTGGTAGCCGACTACGGCATCCCCGTCTACGCCATCAAGGGCGAAGACAACGCCACCTACCACCGCCACGTAGAAACTGCCCTGGATCACCGTCCCAACATCATCATCGACGACGGCAGCGACGTGGTCGCCACCCTGGTGCAAACCCGCAAAGAGCAACTGTCCGACATCATCGGCACTACCGAAGAAACCACGACGGGCATCGTCCGCCTCAAGGCCATGTTTAAGGATGGGGTGCTGAGCTTCCCCGCCATGAACGTGAACGACGCCGACACCAAGCACTTCTTCGACAACCGCTACGGCACCGGGCAATCCACCCTGGATGGCATCATCCGCGCCACCAACGTGCTGCTGGCCGGGAAAACCATCGTTGTCGCAGGCTACGGCTGGTGTGGCAAGGGTACCGCCATGCGGGCCAAGGGCATGGGCGCCAACGTGATCGTTACCGAAATCGACCCCATCCGCGCCATCGAAGCGGCCATGGATGGCTTCCAAGTGATGCCCATGGCTGAGGCTGCTCCCCAGGGCGACCTGTTTATCACCGTCACTGGGAACAAGCACGTCATCCGCCGCGAGCACTTCGAGGCGATGAAGGACGGAGCCATGGTCTGCAACTCCGGCCACTTCGATATCGAAATCGACCTAGAATCCCTGGGCACCATGGCCACCGAAGTGAAACAAGTCCGCAACTTCACCCAGCAATACCTGCTGAACAACGGCAAGTCGGTAATCGTCTTGGGTGAAGGTCGCCTGGTGAACCTCGCCGCTGCCGAAGGTCACCCCAGCGCCGTGATGGACATGAGCTTTGCCAACCAGGCCATGGCCTGCGAATACCTGGTGAAGAACAAGGGCTCTCTGGCCCCCGGTCTGCACTCCATCCCCGAAGCGGTAGATAAGGAGATCGCCCGCCTGAAACTGGTAGCCATGGGCATCGAAGTCGATACCCTCACAGCTGAGCAGGAACTGTACATCAACTCCTGGACCGTGGGCACCTAAGCCACCTCTGTGGTTCAGCCCTAGGTCGTTCTAGGACGCTGAGGCACCATGGCCTGAAGAAAAGCTGCATTACTTTTCAGGTCATGGTGCCTTACTCTTTTGGGCCTAGACGTCCGGCACAACCCTGGGGAAACGGCGCAGCTGCCGATGCGGCCAATGGCGCAAAGGACAGCCGCAGAAAGAACCCTAATCTTTGCCTATCTTGAAAAGAAAAAAGGGTGAACAGACTCCATGTTTTTCTTAACAAAAGATTTAATGCCGCGATAGATAGTCAGCAAAAATGATAGACCTTCTAGGCGATCAAGTCTGGAAGGATTGATATCGCTTCGACTGCTGCGCTGCCACCCTAGAGGTGGGCAAACAATGAATATTCGAGTATTTTTATGGGCCTGATTAAAGAGGAAATAGGCTGTATCTAGATAGGCTCCATCTAGATTATCGAAAGATTGGATAGAAACCGCCGAGGCTTCCTTGAATCGCTGGTTCAGCAACTCCTCTAGATAGTGGATGAGAGGAGTGTATATCTTTCGATTGACAGCATAAAAGTGCGTGCCTCGCAGGGGCTTATTAGTGATTTTGGCAGAAAAAGATCTGGCGGTATATTGGTTGATTTCTTGCTCGACGGGCTCTTGGTAATAGTCTTTAAATTGAAGGCCATACCGTGGCAAAAAGCCAAGAAAGAGAATATCCCAGTCTGTACTTTGCAGGAAATCAGGTAGATACTGGGCTACTCTTTGGATGCGCTTAGAAATTGCTAGATCATCTTCAATAATCAAGACGTTCTCTAAGTTCTCGGCTTTGGCTATTTTGAGAATGTGTAAATGGCTGAGAAGACAGCCTAGTACCTCACGGCGAGGAAAAGCCCCATAGTCGGTGGGCTTTATCGCTTCAAAGAACTCTACTTTTCCCGGTGCTAAGTCAGACCCAATGGTTTTGAGCTCTGCTTGAATCTCTTGGCGTCGGTCGGCTCGCTCTGGGAGGTTGATAATATACGTCCTCTCAAAGAGATTCTGAAGCACCATTATCTTGTCTCATATAGGATTGAGCATGTCTTGCGGATCGGCAGGGCAGCGTGGTAGATCATAATTTTGGCAGTACCTTACCGCTAAAAGATAGTGCCTTGATCTGAGATGCACCCCTAGGAGACAGGCCAATCGGTTGGCAATGGCTTAAATCTTAGCAGCAGCCCCGCTAAAATGCTATGAATGGATCCACCCTAGCGTAGTAGAAGACTAAGGATAGCCAAGTTTTGACGGTGTTGCCCAGCCCCTGGCTGGGGGACCTGGGGTGGGCAAGTCAGGGCTTTCTAAACTTGGGGAACAGAAGCTTAGTAGGCCCCTTTGCCTAGGAACACAATGCCGACGGTTTCCGTGAGAATTTCTAGGTCGAGGTTGATTGACCAGTTGTCGATGTAGTGGAGATCGAGGCGGGCCACGTCGTCGAAGGTGTCGATGTCGGATCGACCTGAAATTTGCCAGAGCCCCGTCACCCCTGGGAGAACCTGGTGGCGGATGTTGTGCCAGCCGTCGAACTTGGCAACATCGCGCAGGGGCAAGGGACGAGGCCCAACCAGGCTCATTTGGCCGCAGAGGACGTTAAAGAGTTGGGGCAGTTCGTCCAGGCTGGTGCGGCGCAGAAAAGCACCCACCCGCGTCACCCTGGGGTCGTGTTTGACCTTAAACAAAATGCCGTCGGCGGTTTCGTTTTGTTGTTCCAGTTGGGCCTGTTTTTGGGGAGCATCGGCGGTCATGGTGCGGAATTTCCAGACCTGGAAGGGCTTGCCGTGGAGGCCCACCCGCTCTTGCCGAAAGAAGACGGGGCCAGGGGAATCGAGGCGAATGGCGATGGCAATGGCGAGGAACACGGGGGCCAACATCAGCACGCCCAACCCCGCACCGAGGTAGTCCATCCAGCGCTTCACTCGGTAGTCCCAGCCGCCAACGAGGGGAGCATCGAGGCGGAGGGTAGGCAGTCCGGCGACGGTTTCGGGTTGGCCGCGTCGGTAGAGCATATCGCGGCTGGTGGGGAGAAGCTGCATGGGCAGACCCACCCGCCGCAGTTTCCAGTACAGTTCTGAGGCCAAGTCGGCGGAGGGAATGCTTTCCGCCAGAACCAGGGTGGCGTTGGAGGCGAGGATGGCTTGGTAGGTGGCGCTGGAGTTGGCTGTGGAGGCCAGGGCCGCCCCAATCACAGGCACCCTGGCCCGCTGATCTAAAATATCCGCCAGCCGCTTGAGCCGATGGGCCGGGGCGATCAGAAACACACGGGTGGGGTTGCGGGATTTTTCTAAGGGGCGCAGGGCCAGGGTCATGACAACGCGAGTGATGACCACAAAGGCGACGCTGCTGATCCAGGCGGAGAAAAACAGCGACCGGGGCAAATCCAGCTTGGGATCGTAAAAATACATCACCACCAGGGCCGTGAGGTAAACCAAGCTGACCAGTTTGCCCGCCTGGAGGTAGTTTTTGACCTGACGGCTAGATCGGTAGAGCCCCGCATAGGTAAACAGGCCCAGGGTATAGGCGACCATCACCCAAAACAGACTGGGTAACCCCAGCCACGTCCACCACACCAACTGAGATGGAATGGGCGAGAATAGCTGGTTCAGCGACCGGGCTAAATGCCAAGACACCCCTAACGCCAGCACATCCCCCGCCATCAGCACCAGCCCGCGCTGGGTAGACCAGGTTAAGGCATCCCGCAGGTGCAGCCGACGGGGAGCCCGAAGATCCTGGGAGCGGTCGCGACGGAGGTGGGGCCGATACTTAAACACGGTGGGCGCAGCACGGTGGCAATCCATAGAACAAACCCCAGCACGGGGGACAAAACCGAAGGCTTCTTCGTCAGTATTCCGCAATCTCCCGGAGAAACGATCAGCCCAGGCCCGTTAGTCACATTTTGTTAGCCAAGGGCCGCATAGCGTGGCGGGAAAGGCATGAAACGATTAGCCTCAGCAGGTTTTACCCTTGCGCTACGGCTTACTAAAAATGGCTCGGTAGACCGGGAGCCCCTGCTCTAGGGTGACGCGCTCGCGGTCGGTTTGGGCGGGGAAGGGGCTTTCTGGTAGCCAATAATTAGCGGTGCGCACCAGTTGGGGATGTTCGCCCAGGCGTTCCACCATATCTAGGGCCAGGTCTTCTACGTCAGACTGAATCACAATCCGGCCCCCGCTGGGCAGGAAAGCAACGATGTCATTGACCAATTCCGGTTGCAGCACCCGACGTTTTTGGTGGCGTTTTTTGAACCAAGGATCGGGAAACTGAATCGACACCTGTTGCAGGGGGTTGGCCGCGCCCCAGCTTTCCATCAGCGGACGGAAGGAGATGTTGGCGTTGCAAAACATCAGGTGCAGGTTCGTCAGGCCCAGTTCTTCCTTGCGCCGCTGGGATTCTTCCGCCAGGGGTTTGCGAATTTCTAGACCCAGCAAATTCCACTCTGGCTGAAGTCGGGCCATTTCCATGGCAAACACCCCCTTGGCGCTGCCGATGTCAATGTGCAGGGGCCGCTGGGGATGGGGGAAAACCTGGCTCCAGTCGGGGAAAGGGATGGGAATCTGGTATTTTTCACTGAGTGGATTAACGTGCTGGCGCACCCGAACAACCGCCACAAGCTGACCTATTTGCTAAGACTCCAACTCCCTATCATGCCACAGCCCCCCTCGCAGATAGTTCAATTCCCCCAGCCGGAGCCCAGGGCCAGGGCAACCTCGCCTGATTTCCCACGTTCTCAGCCGTCGGATGCACCGAATGTCCCGGTTCAAGACACCCCAGCATCACCCGATGCGATCCCTCCGACGGCGATCCCTCCAGCTTCGATGACGCCCATCTATCCACCACCGCTTCAGCCCGGAGATCGCCTAGCCGTGATGGCCCCCAGCGGTGCCCTGCGTGAGTTGGACTCCTTTAAACAAGGGCTAGACCTGTGGCGCAGTTGGGGCTTTGAAATTGACGTCCCTGCCGCCGTGGGCCAGAAGTGGGGCTATTTGGCCGGACGGGATGACGAGCGTCGCCAAGCCTGGATGGAGGTGCTCACCAATCCCGACTACAAGGCCATCCTCTGCGCTAGGGGTGGCTATGGCGGGGCCAGGGTGTTGGAACAATGGCAGTGGCCCAATCCATTGCCGCCGAAGTGGCTCGTGGGTTTTTCGGATATCACCAGCCTGCTGTGGGGGTTGGCACAACAGGGCATCGTCGGTATCCACGGGCCGCTGATGACCACCCTGGCCGCAGAGCCTGACTGGTCGCAGCAGCGCCTAAAGGACTTGCTCATGGGGCAACCCATCCCTTCCATTCGGGGGCTGGGCTGGGGCGGCGGTCGGGTGACGGGGCCACTCCTTCCGGCGAATTTAACCGTGGCCACCCACCTGCTGGGCACCCCCCACGAACCCAACCTAGACGGGGTGATTTTGGCCCTAGAAGATGTCACCGAAGCCCCCTACCGCATCGACCGCATGCTCACCCACTGGCGCATGATGGGCAAATTTCAGGGCGTGAAAGGCATTGCCCTAGGCCGCTTCAGCCGTTGCGAACCGCCCGAAAACGTCCCCAGCTTTACGGTAGAGGAGGTGCTGCGGGATCGCCTGGGGGATCTGGGGATTCCCATTGTTGCCGGATTGCCCTTTGGCCACGATGGCGACAACGCTGCCCTGCCCGTAGGGGCCATGGCCCACCTCAACGGCGATCAGGGTACCCTCGCCATCCTGTAGCCTGCGGATCGAGTGAGCCTGCTCTGGGGGGCAGAACTGCGGGTAACAAGTCGATCACACCCCATAGCGTTCTCCCCTTCCTAAAATTTTGTGGCCATAATAAAAACGTCCCTCTTGCGGTAAAGCCATGTTTTTTCCTCCCTTCTGTATGCCCCCCAGCACCGAGTCTCGACGACAGTACCAGCGCTACAAACTAGAGATGATGAAAGCCTTCCGCGATTCCCTCGAAACCCGGCTGGCGGCAGTGAATGCGGCCATCAGCACCGTAGAGCAGCAGATCAGCCAGGAAGGCGAGTAGCCACTTTGCCTGAGTGGGGCCTGTTGATTTTGCCCTTGGCCTAGCAAAATACACTTTTTTCGGGCACAGTCCCCTAGGATATGACCAATACAATGGCCAACCCGTGGCCGCTCCTAGGTATGACCGTGCCCCCCATGCTTGACTTCATTTCTGCTGCCCCTGCCTCTGCAACTGCATCGGATTCCTCCGCCTTTGCCTCCCATTTGCTCCAGCCGATTGGGGTGAAGGCGGTCTATGGCTTGGCCCTGCGGGGAGAAGATTTGCTAGCGGTCGATCCCTTTCGGGGCTATTTGCTCAAGATTGACCCCAAGACGGGGGATGCCGCTATCCTCAACCCGCGCCACGCCGCCGAGTTTGACCAGGCCACCGGAATTGCCCACTGGGAAGGGCGAGTGTGGATCGCCAAGGGCCACAGCATCTACGTCACCGCCCTCGATGCCATTAACCTCACCCCCGTCCTCACCTTGCCCTACACCGCCGATGGCGTGGCGGTGTGGGAAAACACCCTCTACGTGAGCTGCAAAAAGGCGGGCTACATCTACGTCTACAACCGCGATTCGGGCCAGCGCATCACCCAGTTCCCGGCACCGGGCATTGGGGTACAAAATATCTCGGTCTGGGGCGATTACCTCTGGGCCTGCGACCAAACCGAGCAGACCGTCTACTGCCTCGACCGCGCCACCGGGGAACTGGTGGTCAAAATGCTTACCCCCTTCCCCACACCCACGGGGATTGCCGTACCGCCCCACACCCAGCCGGAGCAGGGCACCCTCTGGGTTTCCTACACCAACGAAGAACCCTACGTGCGCGACGACCCCAACAGCGAACTCCCCTTTGAACTCACCTTTCGGGATACCACCCTGATCCACCCCCTCACCTACCGCTGGGACAAGGCCAAAAACTACTGCCGCACCAACGGCTTTTTAGTGGAAATGACCTACGTAGAGGAAATCGACGCCCTAGAAGACGCCGCTGCCCTGCAAAACGTGGAATGGCGCATGGCCTTCCCCACCCACACCGACCGTCAAACCCTGCGCACCATCGAGCCCGTGGGCCTGCCCTACGAAGAAGATCTGCAAAACGGCGAACGGGTGGCCAGCTTCAAGTTCCCCACCCTCGACCCCCACGAACGCCACATTTTTGGCTGGAGGGCGTTGGTAGAGGTCTACGGCATCAAGTACCAACTCACCCCCCGCCAAGTAGAAGCCGCCCCGCCCCTGCCCACGGAATTTGGCCCCCGCTACCTCATCGACGATGACGAACTGGCCATGGATAGCCCCCTGATCCAAGCCGCCGCCCGCGACAGCATTGGCCGCGAAACCAACCTCCTGCGCCAGGTGCTCAGCATCCGCAACTACGTCTACGACAAACTCTCCTACGCCGTCACCCCCGCCATCGACACCCCGGACGTGGTGCTCGAACGGGGGCGCGGCTCCTGCGGTGAATACGTGGGCCTGCTGCTGGCGCTGATGCGGCTGAACGGCATCGCCTGTCGCACCGTGGGCCGCTACAAATGCCCCGCCCAGGCCGACAAACCCGGCATTTATCTAGAACCCGACTTCAACCACGTTTGGATTGAGTTCTACATCCCCGGCACGGGCTGGCTACCGATGGAATCCAACCCCGACGACATCCAAGACGGTGGCCCCTACCCCACTCGCTTTTTCATGGGCCTGCCCTGGTGGCACGTGGAAATGGGCAAGGGCATCCCCTTCGAGAAGTTAATCCGTCCTGAAGGCAGCCCCGACACGAAGCTCGGCGATTTGGCCGTCAACCATATGCGGTTTCGCATCCTAGGCGAGCTGCAACCCTAGGATAAAGATCACACCCCATGGTGGCGCTAGCCTTTGCCCTGTTAATTTCGGCGACGGTGGCCCTGATTGTGAACGCCACGGCCTTTTGGGTGAAGCTCGGGTTGCCCGGTTGAGGTCGCCAAGGTCGAGCAGACCCACCCTAGGGGCGACGGTTCTCCCTACCCCCGATAGATGAGAGCCTCATTAACAGTTCGTTACAATAAGACCTATGGACAGGACACAAATCCCAGGATTTCGCCCCCTGTCCTCAGGCTTTAAATGAGAGGTGCCCCATGAACGGCAACTTACGAGTAGGGAATCTATTTGGTATTCCCTTTTATGTGAATGGGTCTTGGTTTTTGGTGCTGCTGCTGGTGACGTGGCAGTACGGCAGCGGACTGGCGGCGGCGTTTCCGGCGTTGGGTGGGGCATTGCCCTGGGTGCTGGGGCTGGGCTCGGCGCTGATGTTGTTTGCCTCGGTGCTGGCCCACGAACTGGGTCATAGCTTTGCCGCAAAACAGCAGGGCATCGGGGTCAACTCAATCACGCTGTTTTTGTTTGGCGGGTTGGCGGCCCTAGAAAAAGAATCCGAGACCCCCAAAGGCGCATTTCAGGTAGCCATCGCTGGCCCCCTAGTGAGCTTTGCCCTGTTTGGCCTGTTCTCGGTGGCGGGTTTGGCGTTGCCCCTCTCTGGCCCAATTGCCGGAATCGTTGGACTTTTGGCCTATATCAACCTGGCACTGGGAGCCTTTAACCTGATTCCTGGTCTGCCGCTGGATGGCGGTAATGTACTGAAGTCGCTGGTGTGGAAGATTACGGGACAGCCCCACAAGGGTTTGGTGTTTGCCAGCCGCGTGGGTCAACTGCTGGGCTGGACGGCGATCATCCTGGGTGGAGCGTCTGTTTTGGGGCTTAGCTCTTTGGGCAGTTTTTGGGCGCTACTGATTGGCCTGTTCCTGCTGCAAAATGCCAACCGTACCGCCCAGTTTGGCGCAGTGCAAGGTCGTCTCACGGGCCTTACTGCCGCCGATGCTGTGGCGCAAGATAGCCCCATTACCGCAGCGAACGTTTCCCTGCGAGAGTTTGCCGAAAACGCCCTTTTGGCTGCGCCTTCGGCCTGGCGTAAGTTCCTAGTGGCCGACGAAACGGGGCTGCTGGTAGGGACGGTACTGGTAGACGCCCTGAAGCAGGTGCCCCGCGACCAGTGGGATACCACCACCGTGTCCGCCATCATGGAACCAGCGGGAGACATTCTGACGGTGGGGGCCGAGCAACCGCTGATGGAGGTGGTGAAGACCCTGGAAACCCGCAATATCA
Organism: Leptolyngbya sp. BL0902; assembly: GCF_016403105.1. Classification (NCBI taxonomy): domain Bacteria; kingdom Bacillati; phylum Cyanobacteriota; class Cyanophyceae; order Leptolyngbyales; family Leptolyngbyaceae; genus Leptolyngbya; species Leptolyngbya sp. BL0902. Next base: position 1,826,566 of record NZ_CP046155.1, on the reverse strand, counting down.
ACGCTCTGGCGGTGATTGATAACGATGGATCCCTAGCGGGTCTGCTAGAAAAGCGCTCGATTCAGGCGTTGCTGCAATCGCCCCAGGTGGCTTAGCCACTGCGAACAGATCACGGATACTAAATCCCGATTGTTTGCCCCCGATTTGAAACCGAAGCCTGCTGGGGCTGAACTGGTCGAAGCCTCAACCCGAATAGGGGGTTTCCTAATCGGATTTAGGATTGTCAGTGAACTGAAGCCCTACGGTGTTTCAGGACTTTTTACACCACGGGCAGGGCTCGACTCCGATGCGCCATCGCCCGTCCCACCGAATCATACGCATCCCAAAATCAGGCGGTGCCTGGGCTCTGGGGCAAATCGTCCTTCGCCCTACTTGCCAACGCTGCCTGAATCACGAGCTGATACCGTTTTTTACCCCATCGGTGAGGTCAGTCTCAAGACCTAGGTGATAGGCCACGAAAGCCCATTTATCGGCGGCTTCTTCAATCACTTTGGCGGTGGGTTTTCCGGCTCCGTGACCTGCTTTGGTGTCGATGCGGATGAGTACCGGATCCTCGCCACCCTGGGCGTACTGTAGGGCGGCGGCGAACTTGAAGCTGTGGGCGGGGACGACCCGATCATCGTGGTCGGCAGTGGTGATCAGGGTGGCGGGGTAGGCGGTGCCCGGTTGCAGGTTGTGCAGGGGCGAATAGGCGTAGAGGGCGCGGAATTCTGCTTCATTTTGGGGCGATCCATAGTCTGATTCCCAGGCCCAGCCGATGGTGAACTGGTTAAACCGCAGCATATCCAGCACCCCCACGGCAGGCAGGGCCACGGCGAAGAGGTCGGGCCGTTGGGTCATGCAGGCTCCGACGAGCAAGCCGCCGTTGCTGCCGCCCATGATGCCAAGTTTGGCGGAGGTGGTATAGCCCTGGTCGATCAGCCATTGGGCAGCGGCGATGAAGTCGTCAAACACGTTTTGTTTGTTGAGCTTGATTCCGGCCTGGTGCCAGTCTTCGCCATACTCACCGCCGCCGCGCAGGTTAGGCACCGCATAGACGCCGCCCATCTCCATCCACACCAAATTGCTGACGGAAAAGGCCGGGGTGAGGGACACGTTAAAGCCGCCGTAGCCGTAGAGTAGGGTGGGGTTTTGGCCGTTTAGCTCCAGCCCCCGTTTGTGGGTGATGAACATGGGGATGCGGGTGCCGTCGGCGCTGGGGTAGAACACCTGGCGGGTTTCGTAGGCAGCGGGGTCAAAATCCACCTGGGAAGTGCGGTAGAGGGTGCTTTCCCCGGTAGTCATGTCGTAGCGGTAGATGGTGTTGGGCACCGTGAAGCTGGTGAAGCTGTAGAAGGTTTCGGTGTCTTCGCGTTTGCCGTCAAAGCCGCCCGCCGAGCCAATTCCCGGCAGTTCCACATCCCGCACCCAGGCTCCGTCTAGGGCGTAAATCTGGATTTTGGTGTAGGCGTCCTTGAGGTAATCCACCACAAACTGATGGTTCAGCAGACTCACCCCCTCTAGGGTGTCCTCGCCTTCGGGGATCACCTCCTGCCAGTGGTTGGGGTCGGGCTGGGTGAGGTCGATGGCAATCAGGCGTCCCTTGGGGGCTTGGCAATCGGTGCGGAACCAGAAGCGAGTGCCCTCATTGGCCACGAAGCTGTAGTTGGACTCAAATTCGGAAATCAGTTCGATCACCGGACTGTCGGGATTGGCCAAATCCTTGTAGAACACCAGGTTGTTCGGATCGGTGCCGCGCCACACAGAAATTACCAGGTAGCGCCCGTCTTCGGTGACGCCGCCGCTGAAGCCCCATTCCTTTTGGTCGGGCCGTTCGTAGATCAGCACATCTTCGCTTTGGGGGGTGCCAAGGCGGTGGTAGTAGAGCTTTTGGTAGTAGTTAACGGCCTCGTGGAGATTGGCGGGGTCGGGTTCGTCGTAGCGGCTATAGAAAAATCCCTGGTGGTCGTGGCTCCAGGAGGCTCCAGAGAACTTCACCCACTTCAGCAGGTCGTTGGTGTCCTCCCCGGTGGCAATGTCTCGCACCCGCCATTCCACCCAGTCTGACCCGCTGGCGGAGAGCCCGTAGGCCAGGTACGCCCCATTTTCGCTGACCGCCATGCCGCTGAGGGCTACAATGCCATCTTCGGACAGAGTATTCGGGTCTAACAGCACCCTCGGTTCAGCGTCCAAACTGGGCAGGGTATAAAGGACGCTTTGGTTTTGCAGGCCGTCATTTTTGAAGTAAAAGTACCGTCCACCCCGATTAAACGGTGTACCGTAGCGCTCGTAATTCCATAATTTTGTGAGCCGCTGGTTGAGGGCATCCCGTCCCGGCAGTTGGGCTAAATAGCCAAAGGTGAGCTGATTCTGGGCCTCAATCCAGGCTTGGGTCTCGGCGGATTGTGTGTCCTCTAGCCAGCGGTAGGGATCGGCCACCTCAACGCCGTGGTACACATCCACCTGGGCTTGGCGGGGGCTGGCGGGGTAGGCAAGGGATTGGGCAGGTGCAGGCATCGCAGACATGGGCATTACAGCAAAACCAAGGGCTATCAGTAACCCTAACAGGAAGTGCTGGCGCTGCCCACGGGGATGCCGTTGCGAGGATTGCTGCTGTGGGGGAGATCGGTGAGGAGAGTACGGCTGCTTCACGAACTTTAAAGAAATCTGTGGCATTCTGCAAAATTGGCACAATTATCTGGCCAAAGCTTTGACCGATCCGTCACAATGGGGCCAGGTGGCGGGATACCCGTGGCGGTGGTGGGCCGATAGCATCGCTAACGGGGGCGACAAATCCATTCTGTAGGTTTTCCTCAGAAAAATAGTTCGTTTTTGTCGGTTTTTCGCCAATCTAGCCCACCTGACCTTTTCCCTCCCTTTGCCCAGGTCATCGGAATCGCCATGCTGGTATTGCCCCAAAAGTTGCCCACCGTTTCCCTGCGTGCGCTCCTCCTCGCCCCTCTGGCGGCAGTTGCCCTAGGAGGGGTAAGCCTAGCGCCCGCAACGGCCTCCACCAGTGAAGCCCTTCGTTTGCCGACCCAGTCCCGCAGTGTCGCCGTTGGTTCTGACCTGCAAGAGAGCCCCAAGGCGGTGTTGGATCAGGCTTGGCAGATTGTTAATCGAGAATACGTCGATACCAGCTTCAACCAAACGGACTGGCTAGCCACTCGCCAGCGCCTGCTCAGCCAAGACTACACCTCCCGCGAAGCCGCCTATAGTGCTCTGCGGGCCGCTCTGCGCCAGTTAAACGATCCCTACACTCGGTTTCTCTCGCCCGCCGAATATTCTGACCTCACCGACCAAACTGCCGGGGAGATATCCGGTATTGGGGTGCAGGTGCAGCGCCAGGAGAATCGCGTGGTCATCACCGCCATCACCCCCGGATCTCCCGCCGAACAGGCTGGGTTGATGGTGGGCGATCACGTTGTCATGGTGGATGGCCAAAGCACCGCCAACCTCACGGCGGAAGGGGTAAGTCAACGGCTCCGGGGGGCGGAAAATTCCCAAGTGACCGTGAGTATTGGGCGCAATGGCGGCAATCCTCGCAGCATCATTGTGACCCGCGCCCGGATGGAAATGCCCGCCGTGGAATACGCTAACCGCACCGTGGGCGGGCGATCCATCGGCTATATCCGGCTGATCGAGTTCAACGCCCATGCCGCCCCTCAAATGGAGCGAGCGATTCTGGCCCTCACCGCAGAGGGCGTAGAGGGGTTTGTGCTCGATTTGCGCGGCAATCCCGGCGGCTTGCTGTTGGCCAGCATTGACATTGGCCGTATGTGGCTCCAGCACGGCCCCATTGTTCGCACTGTCTACCGTGATGGCACCACAGAATCTCTCTCCGCTAACCGCACGGCCCTCACCCAACTGCCCCTGACGGTGCTGGTAGATCGCCGTTCTGCGAGTTCTAGCGAAATCCTCACCGGAGCCCTGCAAGACAATCGCCGCGCCGCCGTCGTTGGTACCCCCACCTTCGGCAAGGCCCTGGTGCAAACCTTGCACGGCCTGTCCGATGGTTCGGGCCTCACCGTCACCGTGGCCCACTACTTCACTCCCAACGGCACCGACATCAGCCGTAAGGGCATTACCCCCGATGTGGTAGTGGAACTGAATGACCGTCAGCGCAGCGAGTTATTCAGCAACCCCAATCGCCTAGGCACCGATGCCGATCTCCAGTTTGTGCGTGCTACCGAGGCGCTGGAACAGGCCATCATCGCTCGCCAAGGCACCCAGGGGCCACGGCAACTGGGCCGCATTGAGCCTACGGAGCCGTAGAGTGGGTATGGCCACCCCATCACCAACCTGTTAGCGCCATGATTCTCTCCTCCACTGAGGTTCCTCGCCTAGGCCGCGCCCCAGGGCCAGACCTTGAGGGTGCCTATGCTGCCGTCCGTCAACTCAGCGAAACCCTCTGTCAGCCCCTAGTGATTGAAGACTATGGGGTACAGAGCATGGCCGACGTGAGCCCGCCCAAGTGGCACCTGGCCCACATCACCTGGTTCTTTGAAACCTTTTTGTTACGGCCCTACTTAGCCGATTACGAGGTCTTCCACCCCGGCTATGGCTACCTGTTCAACTCCTACTACGAAGCGGTGGGTAGCCGTCATCCTCGGCCCCAGCGGGGGCTGATTTCCCGACCCACGGTGGCTGAGGTGTACCAATACCGGGCCTACGTGGATGAGGCTATGGATCGCCTGATTCGCCAGCGGGGAGAAGAACCGGACATCGCCGCCCTAATCACCCTCGGCCTACACCACGAACAGCAGCACCAGGAACTCCTGCTGACTGACCTGAAATACAACCTGGCGGTGAACCCCCTCCATCCTGCCTATCGAGAGGACTTGGTGCAGGCTGACCAGACGGCTCCAGCCTTGGATTTTGTGGACTTCGCAGGCGGACTGTATGACATCGGCCATCAAACCTCTGGCCAAACCTTCGACCAGTTTGCCTTTGATAACGAAGGCCCCCGCCATCGGGTTTACCTGAATGACTTTGCCCTGGCCAACCGTCCCGTCACCAATGGCGAATACCTAGAATTTATCGCCGATGGCGGCTACCAAACCGCACAATACTGGCTTTCTGAAGGCTGGGCCACGGTGCAGCGGGACGGCTGGCAAGCGCCCCTCTACTGGCAAAAACAAGGGGCCGACTGGTGGGTGATGACCCTCGGTGGCCTGCGTCCCCTGAATGTCAACGAACCCGTCACCCACATCAGCTACTTCGAGGCCGACGCCTATGCCCAGTGGCGGGGCTACCGTCTACCCACCGAAGCCGAATGGGAAGTGGCCGCTGCCACCGTCCCCACTCAGGGTAATTTGCTGATGAGCGATGCCCTCCACCCCCAGCCCGCCCAGGGCGATGGCCCAATTTACCAACTCTATGGCGACACCTGGGAATGGACGCAAAGCGCCTACCTGCCCTATCCCGGCTTTCGGGTGGCTCCTGGTGCGGTGGGCGAGTACAACGGCAAATTTATGTGCAACCAAATGGTGCTGCGCGGCGGATCCTGCGTCACGCCCCCCGGCCACATTCGGCCCAGCTACCGTAACTTTTTCCCGCCTAGTGCTCGCTGGCAGTTTAGCGGTATTCGTCTAGCGCGTTAGGGCATGGGTATCGACCCGGTTCATCCTGGAGGATGATAGGAGGAGAGACACTGCAACCGCGATGCCTCTACGGCGGCGACTCACATCAACTCCTCAACCAGGCCAGTATCGTTGTTTTGGCCCATGGTTGCCGCCATCTCCCAGCGAATTCTAAGGTTTCCTATGTCTTCCGGTGCGCGTTTTCAGGCCCAGCCTCAGTCTGTCAAACTGTACGATTTCCATCCGCCCATGGAGGATTTCCGTAGTGCCGTATTGCAGGGCTTGGCCCAGCCCCAAAAGGCGCTCTCGGCCAAGTTCCTCTACGACAAACGGGGTTCAGAACTGTTCGATGCCATTTGCCAACTGCCGGAGTACTACCTCACCCGCACCGAGATGGCCATCCTCCGCGCCCACACCGAGGACATTGCCCGCGCCCTCAACCATCGGGTTTTGGTGGAATTGGGCAGCGGCAGCAGCCAAAAAATTCGGATTCTGCTCCAGGCTGCGCCCCAGGTGCATACCTACGTGGGGGTGGATATTTCCCGCCAGCATCTTCAAGAATCCTGCCTCGCCCTGATGCAGGATTTTGACGGCCTCGAAACCATTGCCCTCTGCGCCGACTATACCCAACCCCTACCGCTGGATCAGGTGCCGGAACTGCACCAGCGCCCCACCCTTGGCTTTTTCCCTGGCTCTTCCATCGGCAACCTAGAGCCCGCTGATGCCGTCGCCTTTCTCAAAACCGTGGCGGGGCTGGGGGAGTTGATTGTGGGGGTAGACCTGAAAAAATCCGCCAGCCTTCTAGAACCCGCCTACGACGATGCCCAGGGCATTTCCGCCGCCTTTGCCCTCAACCTGCTCACCCGCATCAACCGAGAACTGGGGGCCAATTTTGACCTCAGCCAGTTCACCTACCAAGCCCACTACAATGAAGCTGCCGGACGCATTGAAATGGCCATTGTGAGCCTAGCAGATCAGGGCGTTGCCATCGGCGACGCTGAAATTTCCTTCACCCAAGGCGAGACGCTGCGCACTGAGTATTCCTACAAGTACACGGTTGAGGAATTTCAGCTTTTGGCGATGGAGGCAGGATTTCAGCCCATCGAAGTCTGGGTTGACCCTGATCAGCACTTCAGCCTCCACCATCTGAAGCACTTTTAGGCTGAAGCACTTTTAGGCTGAAGCACTTTTAGGGCCACCGCATTCCCCGGTGGGATATCCTCTGGCCTGCTAGGATTTCAACTCTGGGCCAGGAACCTCCCTGATCTATTGCCACCCCAGAAGAATTCAACGGTTGCCATGGCCTGAAGGGTTAGGGATATCCTTACAATGAAACAATAGAGAAGATGTTTACCCCTAGGATTCTGCCATGCAAACCCTTGCCCTCACCTCCGAGAATGTTGAACAGGTGCTGGATGAACTGCGCCCCTACCTGTTGGCGGATGGGGGTAATGTGGAACTCGTGGAAATTGATGGCCCGATTGTAAAGCTACGGCTGCAAGGGGCCTGTGGTTCCTGCCCCAGTTCTGCCATGACCCTCCGCATGGGCATCGAGCGCCGCCTGCGGGAGTTCATCCCCGAAATCGCCGAAATTGAGCAGGTCTTCTAAGCCCTAACGGCCCAATCCCTTGGCCCAGTGGGTGAGATGCCCCCCTACCCACCCAGGGGAAACCTGAAATGGGTGGGGTGTTTGCTGTCCTTGCTGCCTTTCTTGTTTCGCCATGTCGCCCTAGTGGTGAGTAGGCGTCCCCAAGTAGGCATCCCCTTAGAAGGGCAGCTTTTTCTTGCTGGCTTTGTCGCGGTCGTAGTCGAGTTCCTTCAGCTTTTTCATGATTCGGCTGAAGTATTCTTGCATATAGTCTTCGAGGGTGGTGGTGTCCTCTAGGTTCATGCCAAAGGCACTGTAGACCTCATCCATGGGGGCGTCTAGGGGCTGCGTTCCAGAGACCACTTCCACAAAGGCGAGGCGGTCAGCAAAGTTCCAGCCCCACTGGAAGAAGTAGGCGACTTTGCGAATTACCCGCAGCAGGTCGAGGGAAATGCGGGATACCCTGGAACTCTGGCCGCACTTGCGCTCACAGAGGCGGATGATTTCGTAGGCCCCCCAGGCCCGAGGCCCAGCCAGGGGGAAGGTACGGTTGACGGTTTCGGGGGTGGTGAGGGCTTTGATGGCAAACTTGGCGATGTCTTGGGTGTCCATGTAGGCGGTGGGGGCCGCTTCGCCCATCACCCAGATGGATTGCTTTTCTAGGATGGGGATGGCGTACTGGCCGATGAGGCCCTGGAGAAAGCCGCAGGGTTGCAGAATGGTGTAGTCTAGCCCGGACTCGGCCAGGAATTTTTCGGTGCAGCGCTTCACGTTCATGAGGGGAACGTGGGGGAATTTCTCAGAATTGAGGATGGAAATGAAGATAAACCGCTTCACTCCAGCGGCCTGGGTAGCTTGAATCAGGTTGACTTTGCCCTGCCAGTCCACGGTTTGCACGGATTCTGAGGGGCGGGCCGTGGCGGCATCAATCACCGCATCAACCCCTGCTAGGGCTGGGGGCAGGGTATCGGGCTGGGTGAGATTGCCCCGCACCAATTCCACGCCCCATTCCCGCAAAAAGCCCGCCCGCTGGGCGCTTCTGACCATACAGCGCACCTCGTGCCCTTCGTCCAACGCACGGCGAACGATTTGCCTGCCTAGGGTGCCAGTCGCGCCAACAACGAGTACTTTCATGGGGGAATGATACAAAAGTTAACTTGTTCTAAGAATATCAGATGGACTCCCCCCCGGCAGGCGGTCGGGAAGAAATCTACTCTTCGCCGCCCTGGATCCGCAGCAACAGGAAGCCTGCCCCCAGCCCCACCAGGGTTAAGGTAAAGATAAGAACAGAGGTGCTAAAAATTTCGCCGCCCATTAGAAAACTCCTTACAACAGCAGATAAAGCGATATATCAAGGCTGCATGGATAGATTTTGACCCTAGCCTCAGCGCAAACTAGGAATGAATCGAAGGCTAAACGCCCTGAGCCACCCTATGAGGGCCTAGAACCTTGGGGTCAAAGCCCATTCCGTAAGCCGCCCCTATTTTAGAACGTTTGGTGACGCCGCCGATGACCACGATTCCTAAACCCATCACGCCTCATGCCTCTGCCGCCACGGCACCCAGCCGCCCCCGGTTAGTGATTCCCCTGGGTGATCCTGCTGGCATTGGCCCAGAGGTGGTACTGAAAGCCCTGGCCTCTAAGGATTGGTCAGTCCAGGCTGAGATTACGCTCTTGAGCAGCGCGGAGGTTTTGGAGCGCACCCTGGCCCACTTTAGCCACGCGCCTGGGGTAAAACCCTGGCCCCAGAGGGATCAGATCACGCTGGTAGAAGTGCCGTCGTCCCTCGCCGACGGCAAGTTTGACTGGGGACAGGAGAGTGCCGCCACTGGAGCCGCTAGCTTTGCCTACCTGAAAGCCGCCATCGCCGCTACGGTGTCTGGGCAGTTTGAGGCCATTGTCACTGCCCCCATTGCCAAATCCGCCTGGAAAGCCGCTGGCCACAACTACCCTGGCCAAACGGAGCTGTTGGCGGAGGGGGCCGGAGTGCAGGACTTCGCCATGGCCTTTGTGGCCCGATCTCCCCACACAGGCTGGCCCCTGCGGACGATGCTGGCGACGACCCACATTCCCCTTCAGCGGGTGCCCCAGGTGCTCAATCCGGCCCTGATGTCCCAAAAGCTGGACTTACTCATCCGCAGCCTGCGCCAAGACTTTGGCATTGCTCAACCCAGGATTGCCATCGCTGGACTCAACCCCCACAGCGGCGAAGGGGGCCAACTGGGCCGCGAAGAACAGGACTGGCTGATTCCCTGGCTGGAGGCCCAGTGCCAGCGTTATCCCCAGGCGCAACTGGATGGCCCCACCCCGCCGGATACCCTGTGGGTGCGCCCAGGTCAAGCCTGGTTTGGCACCGAGTCCCAGGCGATGCCCTTAGCCCACGATGCCTACCTGGCCCTGTACCACGATCAGGGCTTGATTCCGGTCAAACTGATGGCCTTTGACCGCGCGGTGAATACGACCCTAGGGCTACCCTTCATTCGGACATCCCCCGACCACGGTACCGCCTTTGACATTGCAGGGAAGGGGATCGCCGACCCCAGCAGCATGATCGCCGCCATCGACCTAGCCATTGAACTGGCCCAGGTACGCTTAGGTCAGTCGTCGCTCTAGGGTGGTTAGCTCCCTAGGGTGCTGGAGCAGATGGTGACTTCCGGCTTGGATGAGTTCTTGGCGCGATCCGTAGCCCCACAGTACGCCCACGGGCAAAACCTGGTGACGTAAGGCACCGATGATGTCGTACTGGCGGTCGCCAATCATTACGGTGTCGGCGGCGGCTAGGCGAGACTGGGAGAGGGCGTGGGCAATCAGGTCGCCTTTGTCGGATCGGGTGCCGTCTAGCTCGCTGCCGTAGACGGCTTGAAAGTAGGAGGCAAGGCCAAAATGGGTGACAATTCGTTCGGCAAAGATGCGTGGCTTGGAGGTGACAACAAAGAGGCGGTGACGGGCGGCTAGGGTGTCTAGGATGGTGGGGATACCGTCATAAAGGCGATTCTCGAATAGGCCGACGGCGGCAAACCGTTCGCGATAGGCGGCGATGGCGGCATCCACCAGGGGAGATTCGGGAGGGCATTGCAGCAGTTGGCTGAGCCCTTGGCGCAGGGGTGGCCCAATTAAGGCCGTGAGGGCGTCAGTGTCGGGAATGGGGTGATCAATGACGGTCAAAGCGTGCTGGAGGCAGGCCACAATCCCGGTGTGGGGATCCGTCAGGGTGCCGTCGAGGTCAAACAAAAGATTCATGCTGGCTTGGTGACTGGCTTGGTGACTAGCTCAGTAACTGGCTCAATGACTGGAGCCGCTAATCGTGAATAGAGCCGTCGGGCATAATGGCTCCGGTGAGGATGGTGCCCGTGAGCTTAACCATGGTGCGTCCTCCCACGGCAACCTTGGCCCCGCTGAGGTCGGCCCCGCTGAGGTCGGCCCCGCTGAAGTCGGCCCCAATTAGGTCGGCTTCCCGCAGGTTGGCATGGCTGAGGTCGGCCTGGAGCAGATTGGCGCGAAAGAGCTTGGCTTTACTGAGGTTGGCCCGATTGAGGTTAACTTTGTGCAAAAAGGCGTCGCTGAGGTCGGCCCCGCTGAGGTCGGCCCCGCTGAGGTTGCGGTTGGCAAAGTCTTTTTCCCGCAGGTTGGCCCCCCGCAGGTCTTTGCCGCTGAGGTCAGGGCGCTGGCGATCTCGGTGGGCGCTGCTGGCGGCGTTGCGGGTGTGGGCATTGTAGGTGTTGTAGCCCGGATCGACTGCTGAACCCTGGGGTGGGGCGGTGTTGGGAGTCACTTTGGGGCCAGTGGGGCCCGTCGTATTGGGGTTAACGCCGGAGCGGCCAGAGGCTTGGCTAGGATCCTCTGAACCGCTAGCTTGGCCCGGCGCAGAGGATCCGCTCTGCCCGGACGAGGAACGGCCTACCCCCGCTGCGGCATCGCGCCGTTGGCGATAGGTTTGGTAGGAGCTAGAGGCTGGGGAGGATCCTGGTTGGCCAGTGGCGGCGGACTCCCTGCTGCTGGTGGAGGTACCGTTGGCGGCGGTATCACTGGCGGCGGTGCCATTGGCGGAATTTCCGTTGGTTGAAGGTTTAGCCGTATCGGCCTTAGGTTGGCCATGGGCCGCAGTCCCCTGACCGTTGCTGGCTGCGGTGCCAGAGCCGTAGGGTGGCGGGCCATAGGTATTCTGTTGATAGCGGTAGTAGCGGCTTTGGTAGTTGGGATAGGCTGATTGCCCTGTCCCATTGGCTCCCTGGCTGCTGCCCTGGCCGTTGCTCTGACTGTTGCCTGGGTTGCTGGCCTGGGCCGAATTAGGCTCGTAGGGCCGACGGTAGCCGCTGCCGTAGCCGTAGGGCGGACGGTAGTTGTTGCCATAGTAGCGGCGGTCACTGCCCTCGCTGGAGGACTGGGAGGCTGAATAGTAGCTCGAGGAGGAGGAGGAGCGGCTGGCACTGCTACCATAGCGACTGTTGGCCGAACTGGCACTGCTGCGGCCATTGCGGCTGTGGGTACGCAGCAGATCCCGCGCCTGGTTGAGGGCTTTAATTTTATCCTGGGCTTTTTGGTAGAGACGCTCGTTGTCTTGGGGAATGCGATCTGGATGCCAGACAAACACCAGATCCTTATAAGCCTGGTTAATTTCCTCCAGGGAGGCACCAGGCTCTAGCTCTAGCATTCGGTAGGCGTTATCCAGCTCTCGCATAGGGAGGTGTGCTCACACCGCAGGGTAAAATTTTCGATTCCTAACATTTTAGGCGGGTTCCCCCTCCCGCGTAAGGGCTTGGCCTGGATCTACTGCTTAGCTTAAGGTCAATCTCCCCAAACCGACTGATTCTTAAAGCAAACTTCGGGGATCGCCACGGCTTAATATAGGGACACATACCCAGTTCTTCCGAGAAGTGACTTGGGCTTAGGGACTCGAATGAATCCATGCGCAAGCAGGCACCTGGCCCGCTGTAGAGACAGCCAAGGGGGCTGATTTACCGCCATGGTTCTGTTCCCCTGAGCCTTTTCGCCAGATCGGTTTGGGCTGGAATTAGCGTAATTCTGCGGTTGGGAGGTAAGGATGCGGATTTTAGTGATGGGCGGCACCCGGTTTATTGGGGTGTATCTGACCAAGCTATTGGTGGCTCAAGGGCACGAGGTAGTGCTGTTTAACCGGGGCAAAAAGCCTGCCCCCATAGAGGGATTGAAAACCATCGTCGGCGACCGCACCGATGCGGATACCTTGAAAAGTAAGCTGGCGGGAGAATCCTTCGACGCCATCTTTGACAACAACGGGCGCGAACTTTCAGACACTCAGCCTTTGGTAGAACTGTTTGGTGATAAGGTGAAGCACTTCGTCTACGTCAGTTCTGCCGGGGTATACCTCAAGGCCGACCAAATGCCCCACATCGAAGGGGATGCTGTCGATCCCAAGAGCCGCCACAAGGGCAAGTTTGAAACCGAAGCCTACCTCCAGGCCCAGGGGGTGCCCTTCACCTCCGTGCGTCCGGTATATATCTATGGCCCCCAAAACTATAATCCCCTCGAAGCCTGGTTCTTCGACCGGATCGTGCGGGGGCGGCCTGTCCCCATCCCCGGCAATGGCATGCACCTCACCCAGTTGGGCCATGTGCAAGACCTAGCCGAAGCTATGGCCGCTGTGCTGGGCAACGACACCGCCATTGGTCAGATCTACAACATCTCCGGCGAAAAGGCTGTCACCTTTGATGGCCTCGCCCGCGCCTGTGCCCAAGCCGCCGGGAAAGATCCCGCCGATCTCGACATCGTCCACTACGACCCCAAAGCCTTCGACTTCGGCAAGGCCAAAGCCTTCCCCATGCGGGTGCAGCACTTCTTCACCGCCATCGACAAAGCCCAAGCCGAACTGGGCTGGGCTCCGAAGTTTGACCTGGTAACTGGGCTGAAGGATTCCTTCCAGCACGACTACCTGGCCACAGGAAAAGCCAAAACCGAGGTGAATTTCAGCTTGGACGACCAAATTCTCGGCTAGGTCACGCGCAGGGTGAGCTATGCCCGCCCTGCGCGTGACGCCCGCTGCCAAGGGGTCTAGATGCCAGCACCGTCAAAGAATTCATCGATAGTGCGATCCTGGATGCGGCAGAGGGTGCGGTCGCCCCGGCCAGTGGCTACAACGGTGGCCAGTTCATGTTCTAGGGTGGGGGCGGCAGCGGTTTGGTTCATCGCCTGCACCTCTCGCTCTAGGGCTTCAATCCGGTCTACGAGGGCGCGAATAACCTGGGCTTCCGAGTCCGGCAGTCGTCCGTGATCTAGGGGTTCTACCCGTTCTCCAGAGCGATAGACCACCCGACCGGGCACCCCGACCACGGTGCAATCGGAGGGCACCTCACGGAGCACCACGGATCCAGCGCCGATGCGGACATTGTTGCCGATTTGAATGTTGCCCAATACTTTGGCTCCAGCCCCAACAACGACGTTCTCGCCTAGGGTGGGGTGACGCTTGCCGCTTTCTTTGCCAGTGCCGCCCAAGGTCACGCCTTGGTAAATTAGGGCATAGTCGCCCACGATGGCGGTTTCGCCAATCACAACGCCCATGCCGTGGTCGATGAACACCCCTCGACCAATGGTGGCCCCAGGGTGAATTTCAATACCTGTGAGAAAGCGGGCCAAGTGGGACAGCAGCCGAGGCATCACTGGAATGCCCAGGTTCCATAGCCAGTGGCTAAACCGATGCATGGCCAGGGCATGGAACCCTGGGTAGGAAGTCACTACCTCTAACCAGTTGCGGGCAGCGGGGTCGCGATCAAAAACGACACGGAAATCTGCAACCAGAGTTTTAAGCACAGGCTTTCAGGAAAATCAGCAAGGGCACTACTATCCTAGCGTGGGATTGGTGATCCCTAACAGGGCTAGGGGCCAACGGTGAGGGAGTAGTTGATGCGTTGCCCTTGGTCATGGGATCCGACCCAAATGCGGTAGGTGCCTGCAGGCAGGTTTTGGGCCTGGATGCGGTCGTCTAAGTTGCGCCGACCGCTATCTTCGCCGCAACGGATGAGGCTATCGGTGGGGCCTTGCAGCAGCAGGGTCGTGTCGCTGCCGCCGCTGTTCACCTGGAGGGTGATTTGGGCCATAGGATCTTGCAGGGTAAGGATGTGGCTGGGGCTGGCATCGGCAAACCCCACGCAGATGGTGCCCCGCTGATCGCGCATGGCTAGGTTGCCCACGGAGAAAATTCCGGCGGTGGTGCCGCTGACGGTGGCGGTGGGCTGACCGCTGGATAGGGTGATGGGCGCAAAATTGGCGGTTTGGGCCAGGGCAGCGGCAGAGCCAAGGCCACCCAGGGCCAAGAGGGCCAGGGCTACTACCCCATATCGCTGACGTAGGATCCCCATGGCAATCCACCTTTACTGTAGAGATAGCACTAGCATGATCGACGATCCCCCCCCTTGGGCCTGGGGATGGACAGAAGTTAAACTGGCTGAGGCACGAAAGGCGGTGCCCTCGATGTCGCTGCTTCCTCCGCTCCAAGCCATTCAGCCGCTATCTCCCATGGAAATTGTCTGGTTAATTTTTTGCGCGTCGATAGCGTGGTTCATTTGCACCACGATAGATTTGCTGCCCGGTTTGGGGCAACTGCTGGTGCCCTCACCATGGATGCTGATTGTGGCAGGCTTGGGTCTGGCAACCTGGCTGATGCACGATGATGAGCGCTCCTAAGCCTGCTGGGGTTGCCCTAGAGATCGGTGGTGGTGCCGTAGAGTTCGGGCAGTTCGCGGGCGGGGGGCAAGGATTTGGCATCGCGGGTTTCGATGTAGCCCGTATAGTAGGCTCCGGGCTCAATTTCTAGGGATCCGGCGACGACGTCCCCCTCCAGGCGGGCGGTGCGACTGAGGGTGAGTTTGCCTTCGGCCCAGACCTTCGCCTTGAGAACGCCCTGCACCACGATATTCCTTGCTTTGACCTCTGGCCCTTCTACCAGTCCAGAGGCCGAAATTTCTAGGTCTCCATTCACCTCCACGGTGCCGTGGATGATGCCGTCCACCCGCAGCATACCCTCGGCGTGGAGCACCCCCTCAAACTCGGTTTTTTGGCTCAGGTAGGTGAGCATCGGCGTCGGCTTGCGTTTTAGCATAGATAGCCTTTTCCCTAGATGAAACATGGTACGACATGGGGCAACCTTGCCCAAATGAATAGGCAGAATGATCCACCGCTTTCCCTAGGATTTCGATGGCGCAGTAGACCAGAGACAGTGTAACGCGATCCGCAAATCCTAAGAAACTTGGAAGAAATGGCCCTGTCCCAAAAAAAATGGGGATCAATATAAACAGCAGGAAAAAATATCTGTTTTTTAGCATTTTAGATTTTTCGGCTCAGAATCGGCGTCCGTAAGGAGACGCATCTTCCAGGCTTAGCCCTAGGCCAATTTGGCCATCTATAACAAATCACCATGAGGGATACTCCGATGACTATCGCCAATGTTCGTGCCCAAGAACTTCGCTTTTCCGTCGAAGATACTGTCGGCCTCTTTCGTCAGGCTCCAACGGACTGCCAGCTTGTGACCCTATGGCAAGCCTACGACACCATGGGCCAAGCCTTTGGATCGGTAGCCCCCTTGGCCCTATTTTCCCAAGCGGTGCAGCAGTTGGTGCAGCAGGTGCAGCAGGTGAGTCGGGAGGAGCAGATAGATATTTGTCGGGATATTTTGGGCCATGCCGATACTCGGTTCACCCATGCCTACCAAGCCTTGAATCCAAATATGAAGCTGGCATTTTGGCATCGCTTATTCAACCGGGGGCGCAATTTGCCTTGGGAAGCGGTGGTGCAACGGGCGAATCGTCAGGCGGACACCTATCTGCTACGCTCTCGCCTCAGCGGCATGGGGCTGAATGAACGCATTCATTTCCTCCGACAGGCCATAGCCTAGGCCGGACGCATCATCACCTCCCATAGGGCGGCGGTTTCGGTTCGCTGCTCTGCTTGGGCTTGGGTCTGGCGCTGGGCTGTTGCCCCTGAGTTGAGAGGGCAGCCCTGGCGAACTGCGGCCCTCTGGGCACAGAGCAGACAGGGCGCAGATAAATCCAAGGAAACGAGCAGGGACAGGGTAGGCATGGACGATCCTGAATGGGGATACTCCTAGCCTATTCCTGGCCACAGTTTCCTATGATGACGGGCTGTAGCCAATAATGTGACGGTGCAGGCCATCATTAGTGATCGCGTTCACCCTTGGGTGTGAGATGGGTGGTTCCCCATCGCGGGTCGATCCAAGGCACTATCTGCGCTATCCGGGATTTTTCCCAAAAACAATCGGCCTAAGCCAAATAGCCTAGGCCGTTGATGTGAGCTAGACGCCGGAGCATAGCACCGCAGGACGGTGGGCAGCTATGTTCCAGCTTAGATCCTAGACGGCAGCGAGTTCGGGGGTGGGGCGCTTGCTGTGGCGGATGCCTTCGATGGCGGTGGCATAGTCGGGGGCGTTGAACACCGCCGACCCAGCCACAATGGCGTTGGCTCCGGCTTCTAGCACCTGCCAGGTGTTGTTCACCTTCAGGCCGCCATCCACTTCAATCCAGGGATCCAGGCCGCGCTCATCGCACATTTCCCGCAGGGCGCGGATTTTGGGCACCATGGTGGGAATGAAACTCTGGCCACCGAAGCCGGGGTTCACGCTCATGATCAAAATCAGGTCGCACAGATCAAGCACGTGCTCGATCAGGGACAGCGGAGAGGAGGGGTTGAGCACGACACCCGCCTGCTTGCCCAGTTCCCGGATTTGGCCCAGGGTGCGGTGCAGGTGGGGAGAGGCGTTGTGCTCGGCGTGGACGCTGATGATGTCGGCCCCAGCCTTGGCGAAATCCGCCACGTACTTTTCGGGCTCCACAATCATCAGGTGAACGTCCAGGGGCTTTTGGGTGTAGGGCCGGATGGCATCCACAATCAGGGGGCCAATGGTGATGTTGGGCACAAACCGACCATCCATCACGTCCACATGAATCCAGTCGGCCCCGGCTTCATCAACGGCCTTGATTTCTTCGCCTAGGCGGCTAAAGTCTGCCGACAGGATGGAAGGGGAAATAACGACGGACTTTTGGCTCTGTGGCATGGTGGATGTTCTCCTTGGTGCGCAATGGCATTCGTAACCATCGTAACAAAGGCTTAAGCGCTCTTCTCATAAAAGTTCTGAATTTCTGACCAGCCTTTCTTCATCTCGGTCGGGGCGTGGTCTTCCGTCACCTAGAGAACCCAGTTTGTTGAAGAAGCCGGAACACCCAGGTAGCCCCTTAGCGGTACTTTTGCAGCAGCAAACTGAGTTTATCGAGGGCGGCTTGGGGGGCTTTGTCTAGGGGGGTAATGATGGCGTATTTGAGGGCGGAGTGGGCCTCGGATTCAGGGGGATGGGCGGCGATGCGGCTGACGACCTCGCGGATGACCCGCTGGGCGTTGGTGGCGTTCTTTTGCAGATTGCCGATCACCATTTCCACGGTAACGCTGTCGTGGTCGGGGTGCCAGCAGTCGTAGTCGGTGACGAGGGCCAAGGTGGCGTAGGCGATTTCGGCTTCGCGGGCGAGCTTGGCTTCGGGCAGGTTGGTCATGCCGATCACCGTTGCCCCCCAACTGCGGTAGAGGTTCGACTCAGCTTTAGTGGAAAAGGCGGGGCCTTCCATGCAAATGTAGGTGCCGCCCCGGTGTAGGGTGACGTCAGGTAGGTCTAAGCTTTCCACCGCATCCCCCACGATTTGGGCAAGCTGGGGACAGACTGGGTCGCCAAAGGCAATGTGGGCCACCAGTCCCTCACCAAAGAAGGTGGAGATGCGGTTACGGGTGCGGTCGATAAACTGATCCGGTACCACCATGTCCAAAGGCTTGGCCGCTTCCTTGAGGGAACCCACCGCCGAGGCGGAAATCAGGTACTCCACCCCCAGGGACTTCATGGCGTAGATGTTGGCGCGGAAGGGCAGTTCCGAGGGCATGAGGGTGTGGCCCCGACCGTGGCGGGCCAGAAAGGCCACACGGGTGCCGTCTAGGGTGCCCAAAATAATGGCATCGGAGGGATCGCCAAAGGGCGTTTCCACTCGCACCTCTTCTCGATCCGTCAGCGCCTCCATTTGGTAGAGTCCACTGCCGCCGATAATGCCAATTCGCGCCTGTGCTGCCATCGTTTTGCCCAGTCCTGCCAATACGCCGACCCCCATCATATAGCGGGATGATGGGGCGAGAACCTAGGCTTTGTTGTTTTCGATGGCCCAGCGGGCGAGTTCGGTACGGTTGTGCAGCCCGGTTTTGCCCAGCATATTGCTGACGTGGCTTTCGATGGTGCGCTGGCTGACCTGGAGTTCGTCGGCAATTTCGCGGTTGGCCATGCCCCGCGCCACAAACTGCACCACCCGCAGCTCCGTGGGGGTGAGTTCCACATCAAAGGGCACCTGAATGGCAGGGCCACCGCCCGCCTTGGCCTGTTGCTTGATCAGGCGAGAAGCCTGCTTCAGGGAGGACTCCACCTGGGCCACCAGTTCCTCTGGCTCGAAGGGCTTGACCATGTAGACATCAGCCCCGGTGTTCAGCCCCTTCACCCGATCCTGGCTTTGCCCCTTGGCGGACAGGAACAAGATGGGAATCCACTCGGTTTCTGGATTATCTCGGACGTGCTTAACGAAGGTGTGCCCATCCATTTCGGGCATCATCACATCGCAAATAATCATGTCGGGCAAACTGTCTTCCAACAGCTCCAACGCTTCACGACCGTTGCCAGCGGTTTTGACGTCGTAGCCCCGAAACTCCAGATAATCTTTGACGAGCAAAATGAGGTTGGGGTCGTCGTCAATTAGCAAGAGTTGCTTTTGGTCGCCTGCGTTAGGATCCTTCATGCTCTGACAGTGATTCCAATAGCTCTTAATTCATCATTCCCGACTGGGTGGGTTAGCCTACACCAAACGATCTATGATTTGACAAAACTTTTCAGCGGCGTTCTCTTCGGTTAGCCCAGCCGACGCACCAACCTAGACGGATCTATCCGTCACTGCTGATAATACTCTAAGACACGGGTTTCGGCGTCATCCAACCGTGAGGATTTTTGCAGAATGGGAGAAAAGAGAGCGGGATCGCAATTTTTGGGATCGATTTTTTCGATCTGTTTCACACTCAGGCCGTTAGGAAAGCGCTTTCGTTAGGCTAGAACCCATCGCTACTCACTCAACTCGGATGAGGGTACTGTGACGCTCCCAGGGGATTTGTTCAGCCGTGCCAATGCCCGCTGCCATCGTCGGGCCTATGAACAGTGGCATCGTCGGCAAAGCAAGCAGCACATTTTGCGATCCCAGGTGGGTTTTGCCGATCCTACCCCTTCCCGGCCCCTGCCCTGTCGGCAGTGTGCCAACTATCACGGAGTTGCCTACGGCACCAGTCGCGCCCGTCGCCACACCTTGATTTGCGCCATGCATCCCTACGGCTGGCTGGCGGATAGCCCCTGTCCTGACTGGCAGGCGTAACCTAGCGCCCTCCAGTCCTAGCCCTGGATGGCGGTTTTGAGATCCCGGCAAAAGTTAGCAATGTCTTGAAGGGCCGCTGGGGAATCCCCGCTATCGAGCCGTTTGACAAAGGCGCTGCCCACAATCACGCCATCGGCCCCCCACTGGCGTAGTTGGGTGGCTTGGTCTGGGCCAGAGACGCCAAAGCCGACGCCGATGGCCTTGTCGGTGGTTTGCTTTAGGCTGTCGAGCAGTTCCTTCACCCGACCTTGCAACTCCTGACGCATCCCCGTCACCCCGGTGACGCTCACCAGGTAGACAAACCCCTGGGCCTGGGCGGCAATGGCCTGAATGCGATCTAGGGGCGAGGTGGGGGCCACCAGCAATGTCACATCGATATGGGCGGCGGCGGCGGCTTGTAGCAACCCCTCTACTTCCTCTAGGGGAAGGTCGGGCACCACGAGACCCGCGACTCCGGCAGCAGCGATGTCGGCCATGAAGGTCTCGATGCCGCGATTCAAAATCGGGTTGTAGTAGGTGAATAGAATGATCGGTGAAGTCAGGCTGGGGCTAACGGTTTTCACCAAATCCAGCACCTGATCGAGGGTGACGCCCTTCGCCAGGGCGCGGGTGGCAGCGGCCTGAATCACCGGGCCATCGGCCAGCGGGTCAGAGTAGGGCACCCCCAGTTCAATCAGGTCGGCTCCGTTGTCGTCCAAAACCTTCAGCGCGGCGGCTGTAGTTTCCAGGTCAGGATCCCCCGCTGTGATGAAGGGAATGAGGGCGCATTCGCCCCGCGCTTTGAGGGCCTGGAAATGTTCTGCAACGCGAGCCATAGGAAGGGGCCAATAAACGTCCAATAGAGCACTCTAGCCCAAGACGGGCACGGCGTCTATGCTGGCCAGCGCTGATCTAGCGACGATGGGAGAGCGCCCCCCGATGACTGGCCAAGCTAGGTCGTCGGGGGCCAGATCTGAGGAAGATTCATGGGGGCAGAGCGGCTTGGATTCTGCCGCAATAGAGATCCCTGGAGATGGGGAATAGGGAGATCTAGGGACTACTGATCATCCAGTTTGGCCTGTAGGGCGGCAAGTTCCTCCGGCGTCAGCTCCTCTAGGCGCTTTTGCAGCACGGCGGTTTCGTAGTCTTCCATCTGTTGGTTGAGGGTCATGTTGTGGCTGACAACCCGAAACAGGTAGGTCAGCAGCCAGCCGACAATGCCGCCCACCATCACGGCTTGGCTCCAAATGCCTGCCGAAATGCCGTCTAGGCCCAGCACCCGAAAGGCGAGGAAAAGCCCGCCTCCAGCCAGGAAGACGCCGATACCAATGCCAAATACGTCAATGCGTCGCATGGGGCTAGCTCAGATTGCGGGCCTGGGGCCGAAAGTTTAGAAAGGGGCTAAACAGCAGCATCCCTGGGAAGAAAACAAACATCAGGCCGTAGAGCGCCGTCCGCTCTACCGACCCAGCCCGGTGCCAGTTGGCTTTCAAATAGAACAAGATGGCCAGGGGTAGCACCACTAAATACACTCCGGCTAGGCCACCGTAGAGCGCTAGGGTGATCAGGAGATCCGTGGAAAGGGTGAAATCGGCAAGCATAACGTCCAAACCATGAGCGGATAGGGGCCAGATCGTCGCGGATGTTTACCTCCATGGCCGACAATCTTTCAGCCATTGTAAGGGATTGTCAGGGCAGGATGCGGCCCTTGAACAAGTCCTTATTGGCCCGATCTGGCACCAAGAGTCTGAGGTGGTGGTTGCAATTGGGGCCAGTTGGTGGTGGAATAATACACGACGTTGCCACGGGCCAAGCCTAGGGTGGCGTCATGGGGGCGTGGCGGAATGGTAGACGCTACGGACTTAGAAAACTGAGCCTTAGCGGAGAAATCTGCTAAGTGGAAGCTCTCAAACTCAGGGAAACCTACCTTTGGGGTGGCGGCGGTGCGTTGGATTTCCAAGCCCAGGCCAAGGCCCTGAACACGGCAATCCTGAGCCAAGCCAGCCCAACACCCCGGTCAATCGGGACATTAGGCTGGAAGGTGCAGAGGCCCGACGGGAGCTACCCTAACGTCAAGCCGAGGGTAAAGGGAGGGTCCAATTCTCAACGCTGGCTAGGGCACAGCCCCAAGCCTAGCGGTCGCGAAAGCGGCGGGAGGATGAAAATCCGTTGACCATTGCGGTCGTGAGGGTTCGAGTCCCTCCGCCCCCATTTTGCCAAATGGAACCTAGTCGAGGTCTGATTTTTTGACCAGATGGGCTTCCAGGAACCACAGCCGCATATCTACGGTGCGGGAGATCTCGGTGTATAGATCGGCGGTGTCGGCATCGCCGAGGTCGTCGGTGGTGTCGATGGCTTTGCGAACGTGCTTGGCGTACAGCGCCAGTCGTTCGGCCAGAGCCGCTACGTGCTCAGGCCCATCCACCGCTTCAAAGGGATATTCTGGCAAAATCGACGCGTTAGCCGCTGTGCGAGCAGTACCGAGGGCAGTGCCGCCTAGGGCCGTCACCCGTTCCGCCACCATGTCCACATAGCCTTCTAGCTCTCCGGCGATCTCGTCAAAGAGTTCATGCAGTTGCAGGAAGCTCATCCCCTTGACGTTCCAGTGGGCCTGCTTGGCCTGGGTTTTGAGATCCACCGTGGCCGCTAGGGTTTGGTTAAGTACCGCCACCACCTGGGCACGGACGTTTGCGGGTAGATCAATGCGGGTGGGGTAGAACCGACGGGCAGGGTCAGCTTTGCGCGTAGCGTCAGCTTTGCGGGTGGGAGTAGCAATCATAATGCCTCTCTGAAATCAACAAGAATCAACAAAAACCAATGATTTGGACGCTCAACCGTCACAACCGTCATCCAGGGCACTCATCGGTGCAGCGGATTGGATGGGGCAACTGGGATGCGGCGATTTGGCCTAGAGGCATCCGAGTCTGCGAATTGGGAACTGTGGGCTGAAGTTGAATACTCTTAAATCATAGTCGTTATGAGTACGACTTGCAAGCTCGGTTAGCAAAGACCCGTCTAAGGACATAGGTCGGTGGAGGGACAGGGCGGCATTGGTGCACGCTTAGGCAACGCCGCCGAGGCCATCGCTGTCTAGACTCTAGGCGACGAGGGCGGGATGATGCCTGTACCCCAGGGCGGAATTTGGGTAGGAGAGCGGTAGTGCCAGGACGGGTTAGGCGGACAATCCCCAGGCCGTTTTGAGGGCGCTGAGGCGGTAGTAGGCGGCTTTGGGCTGGTGGTTGCGGCGCAGCAGTCCGCCAAAGGGCCAGAAGGTGCCCTGGTCGGAAAAGTCCCACCAGGTGGCGGCTTCAATCTCTGGCTTGCTGTAGGCGAGGGTGTAGATGGACTCCACCCAGTCGGCCTGGACGGCTTCGCTCCAGGGGGCGTGCCACAGGCCACGGGCGTCGCCAAGCTGGGAGTTTTCATCCACCCCGGTGCTGGAGGAAACCGCCATTTCGGTGATGTGGATCGGTTTGCCAAGGGCGGTGAAGCGGTCTAGCATCCGGTCGATCTCGAACATATCCTGGTCGGGGTAGTAAAGCTGAAGGCCGATCACCTCGAAGTCAAGGTTGGCCGCTAAACAAGCCCGCAGGTATTGCAGGGGACTGCGCTGGGGTGGGCCATACATCGCTACGTTACGCGCCCACAGGCAGCAGCTATTCACAATCCGCTGCACGGTGGGATGCCCTTCCCGGGCGGTGTCGCAGGCGAGGCGGGTGAGTTCAACCAGCTGCTCCGGGCTGTAGTTGAGGTCGTTGCTCCAGGGAACGTGGTGGGCTTCGTTGATCACGTCGTAGGCGGGAATGCGGTCGCCATAGCGACGGGTGATGGCCAGAATCCGCTGGCGTAGGGCTGCTTTAACCTGGTCGTAGGTCATGGGGCGCACCCAGTCGGGAATGCCAGCCTCGTGGAACCACACCAGGGGATGCCCCTTGGGCCGAATGCCCTTCGCCTGGAGCCAGGTGACTTGCTGCTCTAGGGTGGCGTCGTTGAATTGCCCCGGCTCTGGCTCGAAGGGTTGCCAGTAGAAGGGCACCGTGGCGGTGTCAAACAGGGCGCTGAAGTAGTGGTCGTAGGTAGCGCCCAGGTAAGGATGGCCAAAGGCATTACAGCCCAGTTTGAACGAACGCCGGGGAGCCGTGCGGGCGATGCGCTGGCGGGCGCGGCTGAGGGCGGCTTCCTCCCCAGCCCAGAGGCTTTCATTGAGGGACTGATTCCACAGGGCCACTTGGCGAGGGCGATCCGGTTCCTGGTTCGCCTGATGGAGAAAAGCCTGGGCTTTATCCAGACGATCCCGAATCGATTGGGGAACGCCGTAGCCCTGCCGCTGCCACTGGCGAATCGCTTTGTTGACCCGATGCAGACGGTCGCGGGCAAAGGCGGCATTCAGCACCAGGGGAAAATCTGTCGGGGTAAAGCCTCGGCCCTGGTTATCGGCGTAGAGGGTGACATCCCCAAACCCTTCGACGGGCAGTTGCAGCGCCAGGGCAAAGGGGGCCGACGGGGGCGAACGAAGCCAAACCTGCCCCGGCTCAATGTGCCGCTCCGGGTGGGGTAGGGGCTCGTCGTCCAAATCTAGGCTGTACAACTGCCGCAGTCGATCCACCGAGACGGGTACCCCATCCGGTCGGTACACCAAAATCTCTAGGAATCCATCCTGGGCTTGGGCAAGCCTGCGGCTAAGGTCGTGCGCCATGGGAGACACCAGCAATCCCCCGGTAGCGGTGCGAAGAAAATCGCGACGTTCCATAGGTACAGTCAGGGAACAAGCTAGGAGGTGTCATCAAATAAGCTCAGACCCGCATTATGCCGTCCATATCTCTATGGAACAAGGGGCTTAACCCCCTTGGCTAGGCTGCTGGAGTGGCGCAAAATTGCGATTTCCCTCCAATTGATGACACGCCCTAGGGCAAAAAGCGATCTAGCGCGGCCTTAAGCTCGGCAATCTCGTCCTCAATGTTGCCCGCTTCGGCGGCCCGACTGATACATTCCGTCAGGTGCTCGTCCAAAATAATTCGGGCTACCCGATCCAGCGCCCCTCGCACCGCCGCAATTTGCACAAGGACGTCTGGGCAGGGACGACTTTCCTGCACCATGGTTTTGATACCGCGAACGTGTCCCTCAATGCGAGACAGGCGGTTGGCAATACGGCGCAAGGATTCTGGATCGTGGACGTGGGGATGGACAGATCGGGAGCTGTCGCTATGCCCTGCGGATGCCGTCAGAGGCTCGTGGGAATGGGGGTGAGAATGGGAAGTGAGGTTGTGCAAGGGTTTAGGAAAAAAGACAAGGGTTTAGGAAAAAAGATGGGGACAGTAGAGCGATGACCTAGGACAGAACCCGCGATCTAGACCCATATCACCGGGCTAGGGTGTGGCCGGATAGCCCGACAGTTGAGCCAAGTCCTCTAGGGATTTCACCCCAGGGTAGAGTTGGCCATCAATTTCCCAGGTGGGGTAGGCTTGGATATTTTTGGCGCTACAGAGTTCCGGCTGGGCGTTCTCCCCATCGGCGGCGCATTCCACGTAGGGAACAAGGTCAATCGCTTCGCCAAACATGGCCTTTTGGTCGGCACAGTGGGGACACCAGTAGGCTCCATACATGGTGCTGCCTGTGGCCGCGAGGTGCTGGGCCAGGGAAGCCTCCGGGCTCACCGCACTGACCGCTGCCCCGTCGCCTGATCCACCGCTGGTGGCAGGGTCACTGGGTGCGGTAGTGCTAGGGCCACAACCCACCATCAGCAAGGCCACCAGCACCAGACTGCCGCCCCACAGCCCAGAGCGCCGGAACGCCACCTGTTGGGGGGTGGCCTGACGGTAAGCCCTACCTAGTCTGTGAATTATTCCCATCATCATCGCGATCTCCTCCCGCACCGTGGGTCTTCAAAGTCTTTAGCCAATATAGCGCTCCCGCCCTCGCCCTGGCTCTCGAACCCGTGAGGACGCCTAGAACCACCGCCCGCAAGGGCTGGGATCGAAGATTCCCTACGGAGAATCCTCCCATAGAGGATCCTCAGCGGCGTGAGACTGGCTAGAAGTCTTGGCTGAGGGAAGGCGAAGGGGTCGGTGTGGGGTCGTTCGCTCCAAACACCGGGCTGCTGTTGCCGTTAAAGATCGTCAGCACCTGGGGGGGCGTTGCATCAGCGGGGTAAATCAGGTCCACAGCCAGATCGCGGCGAGTATCAGGAGGTAGGGTGAGGCGCAGCAGCGGTTCTCCTTCCTGCCCCCGGCGCTGCACCAAGTGGACATAGTGGGTTTGCTCAATGCCCATCTGGTTTCTAAACCGGACGCGCACCGTTCCCCGGAAGAAAATCCGGTTTTCGGGAGGACGACGGAACCGCAGCCCCGCCACCAGGGCGTCATCCTGCATGGGCGTTTGGAACTTGATGGTGACGGTTTGAGCCGTGCTGGTGTTGTTGTGCAGCGGCAGGTTAAGGCTGTAGCGTACACCGTAGTTGCCGTGGGCTCGGAAGGCCGTATCAGGGTACCGGGCAACCATAGGCGCACTCTGAATCTGCCCCGTGCCAAAGGTATTGCGGTCTACAGAGCTGATGACATAGGAAATAGAGCTACCGGGCGTGGGCACCGTCAGCACCTCGGCCTCAGGGGTGTCGGTGAGGTTGGCCCGCCAGACCGATCCTTTGGCCACACCCGCTACCCGGCCATAGTAGAAGCGGCCACTGCGGAAAGTGTTGGGGTCGGAGGGGGGGAGATCCCGTGGCCCCGACAGCCGCCCCTGCTTGAGGATGCGAATCCAGTCGCTGAGGGTGGGGACTTTTTCATCTCCAGAGGCGGTGCGGTCAGCATACTTAGCTAAACTTGCCAAATGCACCGGGCCATCGCTGGTGAGATACATCATGGCAGTGCGCCCATTGCTGGGAATGGGACGCTCTACAGCGGGTGGGGGTGGCAGCACCTGGCCATTGGCGTCCAAAATTTGATCCGCCGCCGCCGTGACCGTAACGGGCTGCACCTGGGGTTTAGGAATAATAGCCCCCTGGGGATGGCTGCCGTTGGCGGGAACCGTGAGCTGACGCAGGGGAATGGGGGTATTCATCAGCAGGTGAACATGACCCGGCGGAATGGTGATCGAGCGCGGCCAATGGGCCTGACTGGCTCCCCGCAGCATATCGGTGGCGGTTCGGCTACCTGGCCCCGCAAAGACATTGCCGTTGTTGCTCAGCCGCATATCTGGCAACTGCAAGAAGGGGGCTTCCTGGCTGAGATAGCTCACCCCTTGCTCAAGGGTAACGGTGACGGGCTCACTGCCCGGATTGTAGACCACTACCCCAATAAACAGGGTGCGCCGATCATCGGCATCAAGCCCTCGGGCAATGTGGTGGGCAAAAATGTCAAACCGCCCGTTGAACGCGTAGTTGAGGTGGGCGGCGGGAGTAGCCATACCCTCTGGGGGGAAGGTGGAGAGCAAAATGCCCTCCTGCTGCACCACCTCAGGGCTGTTGCTGTTAAAGACCGGAACGTTGTCAAGGCCACCTGGAAGAGGTCGTACTTCTTGCCGCCGAATCACCTCGGCGTAGGTACCATCGCGGGAAAGAATTACCGTCTCCGTTGGATCCGCCGGAATGACGGGTGCCGGCATCGCTGCCTCAGTCTGCGGAATCTGCGCGAAGACCGGGGAAAGCGTCAAAGCCACAAGTGCACTTAGCATGGCGATCTCAGAAACTACGGAAAGTTAACACACGGAAGGCTGCCCCAGGGGAGACAACTCAATCTGGTAGACCGACCCCTAAATACCGACTGGCTCGTCACCAGTTTTAATCCGATCCAACATACCATTTCGTGGGGCTGCTCATTTCACGCCCAATGGCTAAAAATTGAAGCATCTTTAAATATTTGGAGATATTTTGTTGCCTGACGGGGATCAAGGTCAAGGTACAGCCCCCTGAAACAGGATGCTGGCTTGGGCTTGGATCCCAACGCGGCCTGCGGATCTTGGCTTGGGGATCTTGGGTGGCGCGAGGTCAGCGGTTTTCCGGGATTCTTACGGATTTTGACCCTTGCTGGCCCCTGGCTAAGTCTGTAAAGAATAGTCACTACCGATGAGGACGGATGGCCTTAATCTCGTAGGATAAAAGTGTTAGGGGATAACTCATCTAACTGTCAGATAAGCCTAGCTAAAACACACTGTTTAGGCAACTGTAATTTTCTATATCCTTTGACAAAAAAGCTGGTTTATCAAAGCTCGTCAAGATCTTAAAGCATTGTTTTTGATTGACTTAGCTCTGGCTCTAAGGCAGTCTAGCAGGCTTTTAATAGGCTTTTCTGAAGGTTTTATGAATTGGCAGGCGATCTTCTCCCGAGCATAAAGCTGCCAATCTTCAAACCAACTTCCAAAACGTTACCCATGCTAAGGTGGCACTATGAAACGCTCTGCAATGTCAGTTTTTGGGCGCTTTCTCGATGGGCTGACTCAATACTTTGTGGATCCTATCGCTCGCATTTTTGGCCCCAGCGACGACAACTATCCCGCCATTGGTCTACAGCCCTTTGAAGGCGAACCCTTTGCCCAGCGGGTAGAAGTGTCCGACGGCCTTTAGCCCTGAGCCCTAGGCGGTTGCCATCGCCACCGCCGCCCTAGGCCATATTAGGATGGGAAACGACTTCTCCTAGTATGGCTTTGTTGCATCTATGGCCTTTTCCGACTCCAGCTCGACCCTCCAGACCGCCATCACCATTCGTCCCGCCACTCCGGCGGATGTGCCCACCCTCGTCGCCCTCATCCAGTCGCTGGCGGAATACGAAAAGCTGTCCCATGAGGTGACGGGACGCCCGGAGGATTTGGCCCGTCACCTGTTTGGGGAGCGGCCCTACGCCGAGGCGGTGCTGGCGGAACTGGAGGGAAGCACGGCGGGGATGGCGCTGTATTTCTATAATTTTTCCACCTTCCTGATGCAGCCCGGTTTGTATTTGGAAGATGTGTTTGTGCTGCCGAATTATCGGCGGCGGGGGGTGGGGCAAGCCTTGCTCAAGTACCTGGGCCAGGTGGCCCTAGAGAAGGGCTGTGGGCGGTTTGAGTGGAGTGTGCTGGATTGGAACACCCCGGCCATTGAGTTCTATCAGCGCCTGGGGGCGGAGATCAAACCCGAGTGGCAACTGTGCCGCCTGACGGGGGAGGCGCTTCAGCGCTTTGGGCGGGGGTAGGCTGCGGGAAAACCGTCCCAATGGCCCAGTTCATAGGTATGATTCTGGCCAGAGAGTTGCTCAACCCCTTGTCACCATGGCACAGATTTTTATTTCAGCGGGCCACGGCGGTTACGAAGATGGCGTAGCCGATCCGGGACTGGTGTTGGCCAGCACCACCGAGGCCGCAGAGATGATCCAGGTGCGGGACTTGGTGGTGGCGGAACTGCGGTCGCGAGGGCTACCTGTGCTGGCGGTGCCCGACGACCTGAGCACGGCCCAGGGCATTGCCTGGATCAACATGCGCTGCCAGCCCCAGGATGTGGCGCTGGAAATCCACGGCGGAGCCTACAGCGATCCCGGTGTGCGCGGATCTTCGGTGTTTTACATCGCCCAAAACGAGGTGCGTCGCTCCCATGCGGAGATTTTGCTGCTGGCTCTGCGGCGACGGGTGACGCAACTACCCAGCCGGGGGGCCAAACCCGACACGGAATCGCCCACGGGCTGGCTCGATTTCACCCGATCCCTGCGCTGTCCGTCCTTGCTGATGGAACTTGGCCACCTCACCAGCCCCCAGGATTTGGCCATTATCCAAAACCAGCGGCGGGATGTGGCCTTGGGCTTGGCCGACGGGCTGGCCTCCTGGAGTCGGTCGGTGGCCCCGGTGGCGGCGGCAGCAACGACAACCCCTAGCGCCTCCACCTTTCCCGAAATCCGCATTAGCATCAACGGCGGCATCTACCCCGAAACGGGCATCATCGTCAACAACAACTCCTACGTGCCCGTAGACCTGGCCGATCTGCTGGGGGTTAACCTCACCAACGCCCCCAACATCACCCGCCTGCGCTACGGCAATGTGGTCTATATCAAGGCCGTGGATCTGCGGAGCTACAACGTTTCGGTGAACTGGAACGGTGAAACCCGCACCCTGCTCCTGCGCTCGGCCACGGGCATGGGCATCTGCCCCGGATCGATGGATCGGCTGATGGGGCTGGGCAGTAGCTCTGAGGTGCAGTTAATCATGTTCCTCAAAACCGTCAACGAAGCCGCCGTCACCCAGTACCAAGACCTAGCCAAGCTCTACCGCGAAGAGTCCGCCATTGAGGGCATCAACCACGACATCGCCTTTTGCCAAATGCTGGTGGAAACTAACTCCCTCCACTTTGGTAGCGGACTGAACCCCGCCCACAATAACTTTGGCGGTTTGGGATCGCCCACGGGTGGCCCAGAGGGGTCTTCCTTTCCCACCGCTCGGATTGGCGTTCGCGCCCAAATTCAGCACCTCAAAGCCTACGGTAGCCTAGAGCCGCTGATTCAAAGCCAGGTGGATCCGCGTTTTCAGTTTGTGCGCCGGGGCGTGGCCCCCCTGGTGGATCAACTCACCGGACGCTGGAATAGCGACCCCGACTATGGCCGCAAAATCCTCGCCTTCATGCGCCGCCTCTACGAATCGGCAGGGATGCTCTAAGCCCAGTCTCCACGGACTCGCGCAGCCCAAGCATGAGGGTCGTTTACACTGCTTGGAGCCCGATCAAGTCTGCGGTGCCCCTACTGCCCAGCGATGCTGTTGCAGGCATGGAATCGGGGGCAAAACCCACGGGGGCACAGAGTTATCGTTTCTTTACGGAGCTGGGTGTTTCCCTGGCGAGGGCCGGGGGAATGTGCCAGGATCAGCGTATAGCGCTTCAGACAGCAGCCCTTCCCAGGCGATTTGATGGGCAACCCGCGCCGTTTTTGAGCCGTTTTCGTACTGTTTTTGATGTGAAGGGTGTGTCCTGCCTCTGGGAAGGCCGAGGTAAGCCTGTCACTGCCCTGTTGGTTTTCAGCAGGGCCAAAGGTTCTGTCCAGGAGGCGCTGCACCCACCCTGGAGGAATATCATGAAACTTGCCCTTGCCCTTGGCACAGCCCTTGCTCTGCCCTTGGTGATAGCCCTACCCAGCCAGGCCGAGAACCCCGCCCAGGTGCAGCAACTTCTAACCACTAACCTCTGTGCAGGTTGCGATCTTTCGGGGGCCGATCTCACCCAAGCCCACCTGATTGGAGCCGATTTATCGGGGGCCAACTTATCTGGGGCCAACCTGACGGAAGCCAACCTAGAAGGCGCGGATCTCTCTGGGGCCAACCTGGAAGGAGCCAACCTCAGCCAAGCTTTTTTGACCAACGCCCTCTTGAACAACGCTGTTTTAGATGACGCCAACCTCACCGAGGCCCGGATTTATTTCGCTGAAGTGGCGGGTTCCTCCTGGCTGAATGCCAACCTAACAGGCACCGAAATCGTCGGTACGCCCATTAGCATTGGCGGCGACTAAGCCCTAGCTTGAACAAGGCCAAAGGCCGGGGGGCTTGCCCTACTGCACCACCAGGCGAGAAAGGCTGGTGTTAGGGTAGTAATTGCTGAGGATTTCGGTATAGCGGAACCCCTGGCGGGCCAGTTCCATCGCGCCCCGTTGGCTCATCCCTCGGCCTCTGTGGGCCGATTGCACAATGGCATCGGAGGCAGCGTAAAGGGATTCCACGATGCCGCCGTTGTGGCTAATAAATTCGCCGGAGGTGGCGGCTACGGCGGCCTGGGTGGTGTTGGTTTCCTTGGCGATGCCTAGGTAGGCTTGGTAGCGTTGGGTGTTGTCTAGGTCGTAGGCGCGATTGGCGTGGCGGACGTGGTGTACCAGGGCGTAGGATCGAGCGGCCACGGCCTGGGCTTTGAGGGCTTCTAGGGGCCACGTCACATACATTTCGCTGCCTACCACGCTGCTGAGGTAGTCATGCATCAGCACAAAGTTTACGGCGGTCAGGGTTGATCCGCTAGCCATGAGCAGCACTCGCCCCTTAAACCAGGCATTGCCCACATAGACATAGCCCCCCTCCCCCGGTTCTAGCCAGATGGTGCCTGTGAGCTGACAGCCGCCATAGCCCAATCCGCCGCCTTGGGGCCGAATCACTACGCTCCGCTGGGCGGGAAGGTTGCAAAACCCTTGGCCGTTGAGATCCATCAAATACCCATCGGTGGAAGTCGCTACCTCAAGGGAGGACACGTTTCTGGCCACGGCTACCCGCATTTCTAGGTTGGTATCAATGGTTTTGGCCGGGTCAAAGGCGACGTTGATGGCAGGGCTGGGGGCCGGGGGCGGCTGGGGCACGGTGCGGGATGAGGCCGCAGATACCACCGTCGAGGTCTGGGGGGCCGAGGGTGCGGCTGGAGCCGAGGGCGCACTGGCCAAAGCGGCGTCTTCTTCGACCGTAGAGGCCGCGTCAGGCGCATCCAGATTGGGTGTCGCCATGCCTGCCTGCATGGCAAGGCGCTGAATTCGGTGGAGATCCACCACCGACTGCCGCACGAGCCCAGTAGCCTCCCACAGGGAGGACTGCACCATGGCAGGGGCCGAGGGAGCCCCCCTCCGATGGACAGAAGCTAGCGACAGCGGGGTAATCACCAGCCCAGCCAGAGCCAGACCGCCAAGGATCTGAAGCCGCCGTGATGCCTGGACTGCTCTCCAGGCCGGGATCTGAAACGCCCCCAGGTTTGGAATTTTGATCGGCAAGCTTCGCACAGACTTGAGGGGCCACTGCCGAAGGGTCGGCTGGTGAGGCTGAAACCGCCCAGTCATCCAAAAACGCTTCATGCTAACGTCCCAACCTCTGCGACAACCAATGACATTATTCGATGCAAAGTCCCCCTACTATTTAACCGCAAACCTCTAAAAACGACCGCCCCTTGCCGATGGCCCGTCAGAGTCGGGTCTCGATACTGCCCTGTCGTTGCCAACGCTTCAGGCTGTGCCAACGATGCCCATGGCTCTAGCGTTTGGCTCGCTAGCCCTCTGCTATCAACCCTTCGGAACGTGGGGGCCTCAGTCCTTTCACCGCCAGTTTTGTTCCCCGATTTTGGCCTTGGTAGGGTGGTCATGGCTGCGCGACTGAATGCTGACTAGCTCCTTGGCGCTGAGGGGTTGGGTCACAAAGGTGCAGCCAAAGCTGCGGGTGGCCGCTTGCACGAGGGCATCAATAATGGAGGACTGAGGAGGCAGGACGATCCCCGCATCTACCCTAGGGGCCGGAGTTTGGAAGACCTGTTCATACAAGTCTGGGTCTGGATTGAGCCGCATAGATCCATGCTGAAGAATCGCCTGCCCCCGCCGCAGTTGGGCGCTGCCAATCCACTTCAGCCCGGTCGGCGTCACTAGGTCGGCGGCGGTGGATAGCCCAAAACAGTTTGCAGAGGAGAGGTCGGGCCGGGTGGCTGATCCAAGCTCCAGGGGGAGCCCCAACTGGCCCCAGCCCTGGATCAAAAACTGGCACAGATGGCGATACACCTGCTCCCGTGTTCCATCCCACCCGGAGGTGATCAGCGCATAGGTGAGGTCGCCCTGGTGCAGCACACCTCGCCCCCCGGTGGGTCGCTGCACTAGGTCAATGGGCTGTCCCTGCCAGGTGAGCGTAGACCAATGATCGGGCAAATTGCGCCGCTGGCTGAACCCCAGGGAAATGGCGGGAGGATCCCAGGTATAAAACCGCAGGGTGGGGGGGTGGCCGTGGTGGAGGTGCTGATCCAGCAACCACCCATCAATAGCCATGTGTAGGGCACCGGGGGCCACCATGGGCGGAATCAGTCGCCAGGGTTGGGACATGGTACTCGCCTCCCGGTTCAGGGGGATTCTCCCGCGTGGTAGGAACTGCGAACCAGCGGGCCAGAACGAACGTGGGAAAAGCCCATGTCGCGGGCGATATGGCCAAGGCGGTCAAATTCTTCGGGCGTCCAATAGCGGTCTACGGGACGGTGATCGAGGGAAGGGCGCATATATTGGCCGAGGGTAAGGCGGTCACAGCCCACGCTACGCAAATCGGCCATGGCTTCGATCAGTTCCGCTTCGGTTTCGCCGTGGCCCACCATCAGGCCAGACTTGGTGGCAATGGCCGGGTTCGCTTCCTTGACCAGGGCCAACACCCGCAGAGAGCGGTCGTATTTGGCCCCTCGCCGCACGGGGCCTTGTAGGCGCTTCACGGTTTCGAGGTTGTGGTTATAGCAGGCGGGCTGGGCCGCAACCACGGTGCGAACCCGGTCGGCCTGGGCTGTTTCGCCGCCGAGGCCACCCCAAAAGTCGGGGGTGAGCACTTCAATGGCGGTGCCGGGGTTGACCTGGCGAATGGTGGCCATCACCGTTGCAAACCAACTGGCCCCATGGTCGGGCAGGTCATCCCGCGCCACGGAGGTGAGCACCACGTAGCGCAAGCCCAGCAGCCGCACCGATTCTGCGACTTTTTCGGGCTCGTAGGGGTCGAGGGTCATGGGGGCGTGGCCCTTGTCTACCTGGCAAAAGGCGCAGGCCCTGGTGCACACGGATCCCATCAGCAGGAAGGTGGCGGTGCGGTTAGCGTAGCATTCTCCCCGGTTGGGGCAGCGACCTTCTTCACAGATGGTGTGGATGTGTCGCTCTTTAATAATCCGCTGCACGGTGGAAATTTCGCTGGCCTTGCCGATGGGGCGGCGGAGCCAATCGGGCATACGGGCAATGTCGTCGCGCAGGGAGTGGGGAGCGGCCATGGGTGGGTGCGGGAGATCAGGGCAGGAGAGAGGAGGGACAGCGGCAGCACTAGCCATCGCTTCACCCGGCGGATGCATCATCCAGGGCTGTGGATGAACGGCAATCAGCTCGGCGGGCTGTTGCTATGGTTGCATTCTATCGCGGGTGATTTCTACTGCCACCTGGCCACTAAAGTCAGGAATTGGCGGTGTCAGCTTTGTCACCTTCACCCGCACCCGACGAATTCGACCGTCGGTGGCCAGAGCTTCCTGGGCAATTTCCCCGGCTAGCCGCTCAATCAGGGCAAAGCGCTGTTCGCGAATGATCCGCTGGGTGCGCTCAACGACGGTGCAATAGTTGTGGGTATCGGGCAGGTGGTCGCTCTGGCAGGGGCGGGACAGGTCGAGGTAGAGGGTGAGATCCGCCTCAAACCACTGGCCCAGGACGTTTTCTTCGGGTAGAGCGCCCGTATAGCCGTAGGCACGAATGGCAGTGAGGTGAAGGGCGTCTAGGGTGTCCATCTACGGCATCAAGCAAGGGCAGGGGCAAGGCGGGGCTTTCTCCAGGGATTCTCCCATTAATCCATGGCCACGAAGGCGAAGAGCGTTCTAATACAAAAAGCGCTCAAACCGAGTTACGGGCTCGCTCTGGAGGGGCCGATAGCTGCCGTCGTGCACTTCGTAGCGGGCGAGGTGGGTGTCGCTGATATGGTATTGCTGATTGCCGTCAATGGCAATGTAGACGGATTGGTTAACGGCCACATCGTCGATAATGACCGACTCTTGGGTGGCTCGGTTGGTGCCTACGTAGCGCAGCCCTTGGGCCGACTGGCACAAATGCACGGTGTAGGACTGGGTTTCAAACAGGGCTTCTTGTCGGTCAGATCCACAGGGAGGAGAGGCTGTAGCTAGGGCATTCTGGGCGGCGCTGGGTGCCGTTGAGGGGGTAGCCGTCACCGGGGTGGCATTACTAATATCCACAAAGTCACCCCGTACCCAGCCCTCTTGATCCGCCGCCGGAGACTGGGCATAGTACCAGCTATAGCCCCCTTCCCCCTCCGCGAGGCGCAGCAGCCGCACCTCATCCCCCGCCGTGCCACTGCCCACAATGGGGGAGAGGGTGGTGGGCTGGGAGCGCAAGTTAATTTTTGCCCCTGGGGTTTGGCCAGATAGGGTAGTCACACGGGGCGGATCAATCACGGCGGCGCGGAACCCAGCGATAGTTTCCTCTAGGGTAGGGGCCGCCGCTGGTTCAGGGGGGGCGTCGGTGGGGGTGCTGGCTTCGGTGGCTATGGTATCCGAGCTACTACAGCCCGCCACCAACAGCAGGCCAACCAGGCCAACCCTCAACCAAGGGGCGTTTCCTCCAAGGGGCCACAGCATAACGTTCTCCAGGGCGCTATTTCACGGTGGAAATGAATCAGCCGCCATGCTACACCATCCCTCGAAAAGTGAGATCTCCGGGCGCTAAAAACCTGGACGAATCGGCAGGCCCAGATCCCGTCAGCGGCCTACTCGCAGGCGGCCACAGAGAAGGTATAGAAGTTTCCATTGAGACCCCCCAGGCGGGTATTCATCACCGCAGGCTGGCGGCCCATGGGCGAAGCAAAGGGAGGCCAGCCTTAACGTCTATCTTCCAGCTTGGGAAAGGGCTATCGGGGGAGGGTGACAAGCGTGGGATCGATTCCAGAGTTCACCCCCATTAGCGTCAGCATAGGCTTAGCAAACTCCCATCAGCTAGCCAGTGCTATCTAGGAGAACCCTGGAATCTGATGCTTAGTCTACAACTCAGCACCGAAGTCTTCCCGCAGTTTAGCTTCCTGTTCTGCCGATAGATTGGACTGAATAAGTTCGCCAGCCTCATCGGGAGAAAAGGCTTCACTAACCTTGTCTACGGTAACTTGTCCGGTCAGCAAAAAGAGCGCGGAGGTGCCTTCTGTTACCTTATCGCGCAGGTCTTTGATAAAGTCGTCATTGATGCCGTAGTCGGTAAACTTGCCGGATAGGGCACCTGCTGCTGCGCCCACAATCATGCCAAACAGAGGCACCAAGAAAATCAAACCAAACAGCATCCCCCAAAAGGCACCCCCCAGGGCTCCTACCCCTACGGTGCTCACGGCTTGGTAGGTTTTAGGCTTTTTACGACCCGTTGGCCAAGTGACCACGGCAGCGTCTAGCACCTTGATTAGCTCTTGTTTTTGCAGACCTTCTAGTTTGGCTAAGGCGTTTTCTGCACCCTCAGCGGTCTTAAATTTCCACACGGTTAACGTAGACATGAAATTCTCCTGATTTTGTGAAGCCTTGTGAAATTGATTGGCCAAAGCTGTGAATAAACTAAAGTATTCTAAACCGTTGGCCAAGAAAAAGTCTCTGAAAGTCTTCAGGGAACTTTCTCAGTGTAGGCTATGGCTGCCAGGAAAAGGTTAAGCTTATCTTTAGATGTAGCTGCTATCCCTAGGAGGTTGAAGCTGAATAAGCCATCATGTGGTGAATTTTAGCAGACAGTGTTGATGGATTAAAAGGCTTAGAAATAGCGCCTAAAAAGCCCATCTGGTGTAGTTCAGGGGCTGTAAACCAGTCTGCTTTAGCGCTGATCAAAACAATGGGAATGGCCTGGTTAAGAGAGTCGCGCTTAAGCTGCTCCATCAGTAGGAGAGCGTCGGCTTCTGGAGTTGAGGCATCCACCAAAATTACGTCAGGGCGATGTTTTTTGCACAGTAAAATCCCCTCCTGAATAAACCGAGAGGTGGTCACGTCCCAGTCTCCTAGTTCCCCTAGGCAAGCACCCAGAACCTCTCGAAGACTGGCTTCATGCTCAATCAACAGCAGCCTTGGGCTAGGCATGGAATGTCCCTCAAACTGGGAACCAAAGATCAGAGCAAGGCTGGGGCAAGGACTGTGACAGCCATCAATGGGCAACCCTAGAACCCGACCCTAAGCCTACCGCAAGACTATAGGAAATTTATAGGATTTGAGGGCCGTAGGGCAGCGGTTGTCGTGGCGGTACCCTAGGGGATTTCCCAGGCGAGGAGGCTGGCAATTTGGTTGCCCAAACGTAGAGGATCAAAGGGCTTGGTGATAACCCCGGCGATGGCGAGGGTGGCGAATCGGGATCGATCCTGGGCCAGCACCTTGGAGGTGAACACAATCACGGGAATAGCCTGGGTAGCAGGCTGATCCTGAAGCTGGGCAAAGAGGTTGAAGCCGTCCCTGTCGGGCATGGAGATGTCGAGCAAAATGGCATCGGGCTGGGCCCTGACCGCGAGGTCTAAACCCGTCTGCACCGTGTCGGCTTCGATGATGTGCCAACCCGCGAGTTCCTCGAGGGCGGCGGTGACGATGGTGCGGATATCGTCTTCGTCGTCCACAATCAGCAGGCGTTTAGGCATGGAAGACCTCCTGGGAGGCGTTGGGGGTCTGGAGGGGAAGAGCAACGTAGAAGGTGCTGCCCTGGCCTAATTGGCTCTCTACCCAAATGCGGCCCTGATGTTGCTCGACAATGCGTTTGCAGATAGCAAGGCCCAGCCCCGTTCCTCCCCGCTGACGAGAATCCGAGGCATCCACCTGCTGAAACTGCTCGAAGATGTGGTCGAGTTTGTTGGCGGGGATGCCGCGTCCTTGGTCTTGGACGGTGATGAGCAGGTAGGAGGGTGGGGTGGGGGAAGGCGGAAGGGGGAAGGCGGGAGGGGGAAGGCGGGAGTTGGGGGAAAGACGGGTTGAGGAGGCAGGGCTGGGATCGATGGCGTCGGTAAGGGTGGCTCGGAGCCAGACGGTGCTGCCCGGAGGGGAAAACTTGATGGCGTTGCTGAGCAGGTTGGTAAGGGTCTGCACAATGGCGTCGGGGGCGGCTTCTAGGGGGGCGCAGCGGGGCTGGGTCTCTAGGGTGATGTGGGCCTGATCCGCCAGGGCCTTGACGCTATCGACGGCCTGGGCAAAGAGGTCTTCCACCTGGCAGAGTTCGGGCTCAAGCTGCACCCGGCCCGACTCTAGGCGCTCGAAGCTGAGAATATCATCAACGAGGTGAACGAGGCGATCACTGTTGTTAATAGCAATCTCCAGCATAGCCTTGGCCTTGTCGGGGCGGTTGGCATAGATCCCGGCTCCCAGCAGGGCTAGGGCACCCTGAATGGAGGTGATGGGCGTGCGGAGTTCGTGGCTGACCACGGAAATAAACTCGTCCTTCATGC
The DNA here is from genome assembly GCF_016403105.1 of Leptolyngbya sp. BL0902. Taxonomy (NCBI): domain Bacteria; kingdom Bacillati; phylum Cyanobacteriota; class Cyanophyceae; order Leptolyngbyales; family Leptolyngbyaceae; genus Leptolyngbya; species Leptolyngbya sp. BL0902. Next base: position 1,788,170 of record NZ_CP046155.1, on the reverse strand, counting down.
GGTCGATGGCTTGGCGCTCGCGAATATCTTGCACATGGCCCACGGAGTAGAGTAGGTGCCCATTGACATCGTAGACGGGGGCAGTGTTGATAATTACGGGGATGACCTCCCCCTCCTGGGTAAGGTACCGCTTTTCGATCTGACTGGCCGAAGCATCCCCAGCCATCATGCGTTGAAATGCCTGCCAGTCGGCTTCGCGGTCATCGGGGTGGGTAATGTCTGGAAACCGGAGTTGGCGTAGTTCGGCTTCGCTATAGCCCAGCAGGGCACAGTATTTGGGATTTGCCATCACAAACTGGCCCGTGGGCGACACCAGGGAAATACCGTAGGGGGCGTGGTCAAAGGCTCGGCGGAAACGGGCTTCGCTCTGGCGCAGGGCATCTTCGGCCAGTCGTCGCTCGGTGATGTCTTCCACAGTACCCACAATGCGGATGAGTTGTCCCGTCTCATCTTTGAGGGGAAATGCCTTGGATCGCAGCCAGCGCAGATCTTCAGCGGGGGTGATGTAGCGATATTCCTGGTCGAAGAGTTCCCCCTGGCGTTCCCGTTGTAGGGCCGCTTCAATGCGGGGCCGATCCTCCGGGTGAATGTGGCTCAGCCATTGCTCCTGGCTGAGCATGAAGCTCCGGGCTGGCTGATCGGCGGGGCTATGGGTTAGGAGGCGTTCCCAGCGCTTGTTGATGGGTGGATCGGGCTGGGGAGCCAACCCTAGCACAGCCCCATAGGCCGGGTTGACGTAGGAGTAGCGACGACTTGCCATTTCGTAGACAAAGAAGCCCTCCTTTACGGTTTCCGCTAGCTGGCGAAATCGGGTTTCACTCTCCTGGAGCGCCATGGCCATGCGGTGCAGATCGGTGAGGTTTCGTACCACAAACAGCATCTCCTCTAGGCCCATGGGCACCATCCGCACCTCCTGCCAGAGGGTCTCTCCCTGCACCTCAATGGCGTACTCATAGCACTGGGTTTCGCCCGTGGCAAAGGCTCGCTCCATGGTTTGTAGGTAGGGCACCAGCAAATCGGGCGGCAAGACCTGGCGCAGGTTATTGCCCACAACAAAATAGGGTAACTCGGTGGGGAAGGTAGCGGCGGGCTTAATCTCCAGGTAGGTGCCGTCTCGGCGGGTACGCACAATCAGGTCGGGCAGCGCATTGAGAATGGCACGTCGCTGGGCCTCGCTCTGCAATCGGGCTTCCTCCATGTGCTTTTCAGCGCTGATATCCACCACCACCCCATGCCAAGCCGTCGATCCATCTCGGCGACGCTCTGGCTGCGACTGCACATGCACCCACTTCATCTGGCCAGCAGGGGTGACAATGCGGCACTGGTGGGAAAAGGCTGTGAGGGTAGCTTCGCTCTCCGCTTCGGCCTGGAGGTAGGCGTCTCGATCCGCTGGATGGATCAGCCCCCGCACCGCGTTCGCATCCCGCAGCCCCTCCTCCACGCTGATGCCGCCAATGTCCTCTAGGGCAGCACTGAGGTATTCAAAGCCATGGCCCCCCGTAGCCGTTTCGACGTAGGTGTAGATCATGGTGGGGGAAATCTGGCTGTACTGGCGCAGCCATTGCTCCGTTTGGCGCAGATGGGCCTCCGCCTGTCGCCGCTGGGTAATGTCGTGGAAGGTGAGGATCATACAGTCCTCCCCCGATAGCGCCTGCACCGTTGCCGACAGCAGCACCGTACGCACCCCCGCCCCAGTTGCGATCTGCACCTCTAGATCGCGGACTGGCGGCGGGATATCAAGGGTCTGCCACCAGGGTTCACCCCCGTCGGGGTTGGCCCCCAAGTCCTCCCAGCGATGGCCCACCACCGCCTCCGTCGGCTGCTTGAGCAGGGTCAAGAAACTGTGATTGGCCGCCACCATGCGCCGCTCCTTGAGGGTGGCAATGGCCATGGGCACCGGGCTAGCGCGAAAAATCGTGGTGAACTTAGCCTCCGACTCCTGGAGGGCGGTCTGGATGCCCTGGAAGGACTGTTGCAACTGGTCAGCCATGTGGTTAAAGGCGCTGGCCATGCCGTTTAGCTCTCGGATGGGGCTGTCTGTGAGTAGACGCTGGCTGAGGTCGCCCGCCGCCAAAGTTTGGCTCGCCCGGTAATAGTGCCTCAGCCGATACAGGAACAACCGGGCCACCACCAGGCCCAGCCCTAGGGCGCTGATCACCCCCAACAGCCACAGCAACAGCGCTTGCTGCTGGTGGCGGGGCAGATGTCCCAGAAAATAGCGATCTGGGGCCACGGTGATGATCCGCCAATCCAGGCCGTAGGCATCGTGAAACCGGGATACGCTCACGTAGTGCGTCGTTTGGTGGTGCCGAAACTGTGCCATCGCGGCCTCGGTGTCCCTGGCCCGTTGCAAGAGGTGCTGCTCCTGCAATAGGGAATTCAGCGCCCGAAGGAACGGATCCCGACTGGTGGCCAGGGCGAGACGGCGAGACGGCTGGGCGGTGCCGTTGCCCCCCTCCAGGCGATGGGGCGGTTCGGCGCTGGAGGTGGCCACAATCGCCCCATTGGCATCGGTGATGAGGACATAGCCCACCTGGCCGATATCTAAGGTTTGCAGCATCGCACTCAACGTATCCAGCCGTAGATGCACGGCAAACACCCCTCGCAGGGTGCCGTCCGGGGCATAGATGGGCTGGGAGGCATTCAGGGTGAGGTGGTCGAGGGTGAGGTCGTCCGATGCCCCTGGCGGAAACAGCGGATTCCAGCCCAGCCGCCCCCGCGCCACTGCGCCCCCATACCAGGGTCGATCCCGGCGCAGGTCAAAATCTTCCGACACCTCCACCAAGGAGCCTCGCGCCCCCGTCGGCCCTAGCTCATACACGGCCACACGGTTGGGCTGAGTGGGCTCTGCCACCACCAGGCGTGGGTCTGGGTCACGCTCCACCACCCGCAGCCGTCCCTCTGGGCTTGCAAACCAAACCCCCGCGACCTCCTCAAACTGCTGCAATCGGCTAAACAGCAAGGCTTCTAAGGTGGCTGAATCCGCTATATCCAAGCCGTAGCGATCCACCGCGTCTGCATTCAGGTGGTTCATGAGCAGCGGTATTTCCAGATAGTCCTCCAGTTCTTGATGAATCACCTGGTTGGTCTTGCCGAGCAATTGCTGCCCCAGTTCCACGACCACCCCCTGGCTATGGCGATAGGACACATAGATCGCCCCCGCCAAGGAACTCAGGGCCGACACAGCGAGGGGAATGGTTATCACCCAGAGCAGCGGAATACTGGCCAAGGGGCGAAGGGGGCGGGGGAAGGGGGCGGGCATGGGAAGTCAGGAGTTGCGAGGCGGGTGGAGACAAGTTCAGGATCCGTCAGGGGGGTGGGTGAGGGCTTGTTTGAGGGCCGTGAGGTGGTGCTGCATTTGGGCGGCAAGCTGGGGAGAGGCAAGCTGGGCGGCGGCGGGGCACAGGAGTAACTCCAGGGCTTCGGCGGCCTGGGCCGCTTGGCCATAGCCAAACATTCCTAATCCCCCAGCTAGGCGGTGGGCTTCGGCAAAGGCGTGCTGGCGCTTCTCGGCGGTGAGGGTGTGGGTGGCGGCGGCAGCGGCGGTTTGTTCGAGCAGGGCAAGGCGCTGGTCTAGGGCAATGTGAAAGCGCTGGGTGGCTCCTTCTAGGGCGGTGGCTAAGCGTGGAGGTAGGGCGGTCTCCAGGCTTGGCCCTAGGGCCAGATCATCCCCGGCTTCCCTATCCGTGGTGGCGCTTGGTTTGACGTCCGGCTTAATGTCCAGCTCAACATCCGGCTTGACCACGGGCGGGGCCTCTTGGCTGGGGGCAGCCGCTGGCGTAAAGGGTGGGGCCTCGATGACCGCTGGAGCCCGGAGCCGATAGCCTAGGCCGTAGACGGTTTCGATGGGATGGTCGCGCAGGCCCGCCCGCCTCAACCGCTGGCGCACATCCTTCACCAGGTTGGTAATCGATCCTTCGGTGGGGGCATCGGCCATGGGCCAGAGGTGATCGATAATCAGGCTGCGGGTGAGGAGGCGCTGGGGATTGCGTAAAAACAGTTCCAGCAGCTCGTATTCCTTAGGACGGCAGGAAATGGGCTGGCCTTGGTAGGTGACTTGGGCCTGGGCCGGATCGAGGGTGAGATCCCCCCAGCGCAGCACCGGATCGGCCACCGTGGCATTGCGTCGGAGCAAGGCCCGCACCCGAGCCAACAACTGGGATGGCTCGGAGGACTTGGCCAGGTAGTCATCGGCTCCGGCATCCAGCCCTGCCACAATGTCGGCGTTGGCATCCCGCACGGTCAACATGAGAATGGGCGTCTGGCTTCCCCTCTGGCGCAGTCGCTGGCAGACCTCCAGGCCGCTGAGGGAGGGCAATTGCCAATCTACGATCAGCAGGTCGTAGGGCCACTGCATCGCCATCTCCAGCCCCGTGGTGCCGTCCTCAACGCTGTCCACCGCATAGCGATGACCCGACAAAATGGCGGTTAGGTGCTCACGGGTGGGGGCATCGTCCTCCATCAGCAAAATTTTCATCGGTACAGCCACCTAGGTCAGCGCATCATCAGCCTTGCTGCCTACCAAGATACGCTAGTCTTTGACCCGTCCTAGACGAGCCTGAGATCATTCTTAGGATTTGGTCTGGGGGGGCTGAGGTGAGGGTTGCAAGGCCCTGGAAGATCGAGGGAAATCAGTGTTGGCTCAGGCGGCGCAGGAAGGCCTTGAGGCGATCACTGCTGGGGTTGGCGAAGACCTCGCTAGGCACGCCTTCCTCTTCAATCAGTCCGGCATTGAAAAACAGCACCCGGTTCGAGACCTCGCGGGCAAACTGCATTTCGTGGGTGACAACCACCATAGTCATGCCCTCCTCCGCCAGTTGCCGCATCACGCCCAGCACCTCCCCCACCAGTTCGGGGTCGAGGGCGCTGGTGGGCTCATCAAACAAAATCGCCTCCGGCTTCATGCACAGGCTGCGGGCGATGGCCACCCGCTGCTTTTGGCCCCCAGAAAGCTGTTCAGGGTAGGCGTGGGCGCGTTCCCCTAGGCCCACCTTGGTCAGGTAGTGGAGGGCTAAATCCTGGGCTTCGGCCTTGGAGACCTTGAGCGCCTTTTGGGGGGCCAGCATCAGGTTGTCCAGCACCGTCAGGTGGGGGAACAGGTTGAAATGCTGAAACACCATACTCACCTGGCTGCGGAGATGGTACAGCGCCTGCCAAGACAGCTTGGGGGAGGACATATCTTGCCCCATCACCTCCAGTCGCCCCTGGTTGATGGATTCCAGCCGATTGAGGCAGCGCAGAAAGGTGCTTTTGCCACAGCCCGAAGGGCCGATGATGGAGACCACATCCCCCTTCTCAAAGGCGGTGGAGATGCCTTTCAGCACTTCGATGGGGCCAAAGCTTTTGTGCAGATTTTCGCAGGTGATGACGGAACTGGGGGAGGAAAGGGCGGTCATAGGCGGGCCAAAACGCTAGGGCTATTATCGGGCAGCGGATATAAGCTTGAGAATTCTTAAAGAAATCCACGGATTTTGAGGAGAAATCTGTAGCGAAGTCAACATTTTCGCCATTCCACCCCTCTATATGGTTCATTAGCGGTCTAGTGGGGTCATCCCATCTGGCCTAGGTCTATACCGTTTGGGAGGGAGTAACGCTGTGGTGGATTCTGTTCTGTCTCGTTTGGCGCTGCGTCGTCACTGGGTTAGGCGCATCTTGGCCCTGGGGTTGGGGGTGTTGCTGGTGCTGGGGTTGGGGTATGGGCCTAGGGTTTCCCAGGGAGCCGCCCAAAGCTCACCCCCAGTTTGGAAAATTGGCACCGAGCCCGCCTTCCCGCCCTTTGAAATGAAGGATGAAGCCACGGGCAACCTGATCGGCTTTGACATTGACCTGATGAACGCCATCGGTGAGGCGGCGGGGCGCGAGGTGGAATTCATCGCCCTCCCCTTTGATGGCCTAATTCCGGCCCTGCAAGCCCGCACCATCAACGGGGCCATCAGCGGCATGACCATCACCGCCGAACGGGCTCAAACCATCGACTTTTCCAGACCCTACTTCAAGGCGGGCTTGGCCATTGCGGTACGAGAGAGCGATACCGAGATCGACTCCTTCGAGAGCTTGGCCAACAAGCGCATTGCCGTGCAAATTGGCACCACCGGAGCCGAACAGGCCAAACTGGTCGATGGAGCCGCCATCAGCACCTTCGACAGCGCCCCCCTGGCCCTGCAAGAGCTACTGAATGGCCGGGTGGATGCGGTGGTGAATGATCTGCCCGTCACCCTGTTTGCCATCAACGAAGCCAACCTCCAGGGCATCAAAATCGTCGGTGAACTGCTGACCGAGGAATACTACGGCATCGCCCTGCCCAAGGGTTCCGAAGACCTAGCCCTGATGAACACGGCCCTGGGCGACCTGATCCAAAACGGCACCTACAACCAAATCTATCGCCAGTGGTTCACCGCCGACGCGCCCGAACTGCCCGTGGTAGCCCCCGCCCTCAGCAGCGGCACCGCCAGCGGCCTCAACTGGCCCCAACTGTGGCGTAACCTGCTGCGCGGAGCCTGGGTAACGATTTTGCTGACGGTGTTCTCCTTCATTTTTGGCCTGATCGGCGGCACCCTACTGGCCTTTGCCCTGATTTCCCCCTTTCCCTTCCTGCGGTTGATCGGCCGGGTCTATGTGGACTTTTTCCGGGGCACGCCGATGCTGGTTCAGTTGTTCATGATCTACTTTGGCCTGCCCGCCCTGTTCCAAAGTTTGGGCCTAGAGTTCAGCTTTGGCCGTTTCTTTGCCGCCATTCTGGCCCTCAGCCTGAATGTGGCCGCTTACCTGGCGGAAATTCTGCGCGGCGGCATCCAATCCATCGACCGGGGCCAGTGGGAAGCCGGAGAATCCCTCGCCCTCAACCCCATCGAAACCATGCGCTACATTATCTTTCCCCAGGCGTTTCGGCGGATTTTGCCCCCCCTCGGCAACGAGTTCATCACCCTGATTAAAGACACCAGCTTGGCGGCGGTGATCGGCTTTGAGGAACTGTTCCGCCAAGGGCAACTCACGGTGGCCACCACCTACCGCGCCTTCGAGATCTACCTGGCCGTGGCCCTAGTCTACCTGGTGATGACCTCCCTGGCTTCTCTGCTGTTCAAGCGCCTAGAGGTGGTGATGAATCCGCTCAATCGGCCCATCCAGCCTCAGCCTCAGCCGTTGACCCCTACCCAGGCCAGCCCCTAGGGATATTCTCCCGTTTGATTCGGGGTTCCGGCTGATTTGTGCCCCGTTGGATTCGGTGTCCCGGCCTTGATCAACCGCCTTAACCCAAGGCGGACGGCGCGGCTGGGGCATGGTTTGATCGCCCGTTGGTACGGAATCGACCAGCCCCATGGAGCCTTGGCGAACCGTCGCCTCCAATGGTCAACAACCGCGTTGCTCTACTATCCTGGAGGCTGGGATTTTTCTAACTCAGCCTATGTCTGCACCGCTCCTGCGTCCTCGTTCCTTCCGTCATCCAACCGTCCGCCCGATGCTATGGGGGCAAGCCCTCCTGCAACTCCTCACTACCCGCCTCTGGCCGGGATGCCGCTGGCTGGGAATGCTAGGGGGACGGGGGCTGGCCTTAGTTCTGGCGGTGATGCTAGGGCTGGGCGGCATGGCTCCGGCTTGGGCGGAGGGGCTCCGGCCTGGGCAGACCTCCATTCAGCCCTACCTTGATCGCTTTACCGAAGCCGTTACCCAGTTCACCCTGGCCAATGGCATGACCTTCATTGTGCTAGAGCGGCCCCAGGCTCCGGTGGTGTCGTTTATGATCCACGCCGATGTGGGCGCGGTGGATGAGGAGGACGGCAAAACCGGAGTGGCCCACTATCTGGAGCACCTCGCCTTTAAGGGCACCAGCCGCATCGGCACCCTTGACCATGCCTCAGAAGTCCAGGTGCTAGCGGCGATGGATCGGGTGTTTGCTGAAAAGCTCCAGGCCGAAGCAGCGGGGAATGCCAACCGATCTGCGGAATTGAAGGCCGAGCTAGAAGCCCTTCGCCAACAGGCCTCTAGCTATGTGGTGCAAAACCAGTACGGCCAAATTATCGAGCAGGCCGGGGGCGTGGGGCTGAACGCCACCACCGGGGCCGATGCCACCCGCTATTTCTACAGCCTGCCTGCCAACAAGCTGGAACTGTGGTTTTCCCTAGAATCGGAGCGATTCTTGGATCCCGTATTCCGGGAATTTTTTGAGGAAAAAGACGTCATCCTAGAGGAGCGGCAGATGCGGGTAGACAACTCCCCCGTCGGCACCCTAGTCGAGAATTTTCTGGAAAATGCCTTTGAGCAGCACCCCTATCGACGGCCCATCATTGGCTATGAGGCCGACCTCTATGCCGCCACCCGCCAGGATATCCAGGATTTCTACGACACCTACTATGGCCCCGGCAACCTGACGGCGGTCGTTGTGGGCGATGTCAACGCTGCCGAGGTGAAACGCCTTGCCGAGGTCTACTTTGGCCGCTATCCCGCCCGTCCCACGCCGCCCCAGCCCCTGGTGAATGAGCCGCCCCAAACTGCGCCGCGCAACCTCACCCTAGAACTGCCCTCAGAGCCTTGGTACATCGAGGGCTACCCTCGCCCCAGCCTCCGCCATCCCGACCATGTGATCTACGACATGATTGACGGTCTGCTCACCAGTGGCCGCACCAGCCGCCTCTACCGGGCCTTGGTGGTGGATAATCCGGTGGCGCTGGATGTTGGCACCCTCAATGGCTTCCCCGGCAACAAGTACGACAACCTGTTTGGCGTCTATGGCCTCACTGCCCCCGGCCACAGCCCCGACGACATCGCCATTTTGCTCCACGCCGAGCTAGAACGCCTGCAACGGGAACCCGTCTCCCAGGCTGAGCTAGATCGAGTCAAAACCCAGTCTCGCGCCGGACTGCTGCGGAGCCTCAACTCCAATAGTGGCCTCGCTTCCCTGCTGGCGGAGTACCAGGCCAAAACCGGAGACTGGCGCAACATCTTCCGCGACCTCGACGCCATTGAGCAAGTGACCACGGCGGATGTGCAGCGGGTGGCCCAGAGCCTCTTCCAGGCCCAGCAGCGCACCGCCGTCAGGCTGCTGACCGCCCCCACTCAGTAGGCGAGTCCCCTGCCCTGGGCCAGGGGCTTTGAGGCGACCTGTTGCCCAAAGATCCTTAAATTCCGTTTTCCCCTGCCCACAGGGGGCCTGATCTTCGGCTTCCCGTTGACCACCCAGGGAGGCTCATGACCATCCCCCAGCCCGCTGCGGACGCCCCTAGAGCCTCTGCCTACCCTTGATTACCCCGCCATCTTGACCTAAGCCATGACTCATAACCGACCGACTGCCCCTGTCCCCCGTCCGCGCCGCCTTCCCCGCCGCTGGATGACGATGCTGCTGCTGGCCCTGCTGGGAACGGGGTTGGGCCTGTTGCTGGGGTGGCCCGCCCCCGCCAATGCCCTCACCCCTCGACACTTTGATGAACTTTCCTTCCCAGCGTTGCCGGAGGTGCAGGTGCCTGCCTACGAGCGCTACCAGTTGCCCAATGGCCTGGTGGTGTACCTGATGGAAGACCACGAGCTGCCCCTGGTGAGCGGATCGGCCACCTTCCGCACCGGGTCTCGGTTTGAGCCAGCAACCCAGGTGGGCTTGGCCAGCATCACCGGGGAGGCCATGCGGCTGGGGGGCACCATCAACCTCAGCGCCGACGCCCTGAACGAAGCCCTAGAGGATCGGGCAGCCTCCATCGAAACGGGCTTTGACCTTGCGGCGGGGAGTGCCAGCTTTAGCGCCCTAGCGGAAGACACCCCAGACATCCTGACCCTGTTTGCCGATGTGATCCAGCGGCCCGCCTTTGCCCAGGACAAAATTGACTTCCTCAAGCGCCAAGCCAGCGGCAGCATTGCCCGCCGCAACGACAGCCCCGACAGCATCACTTCCCGCGAGTTTCGTAAGCGCGTCTACGGCCCCGACAGCCCCTACGCCCGCACCGTGGAATATGCCACCCTAGCGGCCATTGGTCGGCAGGATATTCTGGATTTCTACCAAGCGTCCGTGCGGCCAGAGCGCACCATCCTCGGCATTGTGGGAGACTTTGACAGCGCCACCATGAAGCAACTGATTGAGCAGCGCTTTGGCTCCTGGCGCGGCACCGGAACGGCCCTCACCGTAACGCCCTTGCCGGAGGTATCCCAGGCCGAGGCCGGAGTCTTTGTGGTGGATCAACCCCAGATGACCCAAAGCTCGGTGCAGATTGGCCACTTGGGCGGCCAGCTCAACTATCCCGACCACGCCGCCCTGTCGGTGATGAATGAGGTGCTGAATGGGTTTTCGGGGCGGTTGTTCAACGAAGTCCGCTCCCGTCAGGGCCTCGCCTACTCGGTCTATGCCTTCTGGGCACCCCGGCTAGACTACCCCGGCTTGTTCGTGGGCGGTGGCGAAACCCGCACCGAAACCACGGTGCCCTTTGTGCAGTCCGTCAAGGCCGAAATTAATCGCATCCGCCAAGAGCCCATCACCGCCGCTGAGTTGGCCCAGGCCCAGGATGCGGTGCTGAACAGCTTTGTGTTTAACTTCCAAACCCCCAGCCAAGCCCTCAACCGTCTGATCCGCGATGAATACTACGGCTATCCCGCTGACTTTATCTTCCAGTTCCAGTCCCAGGTGAGAACCACCACCGCCCAGGATGTCCTGACGGCGGCCCAGGCTCGTTTGGATCCCGACCAGTTGGTGATCCTGGTGGTGGGGAATCAATCCGGCATCACCCCCGCCCTCGCCACCCTGGCCCCCAATGGCCAAGTCACCGCCATCGACATCACCATTCCCGCCCCATCACAGAGCTAAGCCCGATGGCCGATAGGGCGCTTCCCCAGAGGGCGCTCCCAAATCTGTGGCCGGATGTGCGGATCGTCGCCCCGGCCATGGTCAGCGAATGATTAGATTTTGGGAGGCTAAGTCGTAGCGAATCCGACTTTCTGGGATTAGAATAGTTAGAATCGATACATTTGTTTAGAGACCCTAAGCTAGGGTGACAACAGCGACGAACTTGCGTAGTTGTCGTTTTATATCACCTAGCTGTATCGACGTTTTGCCTGTTGCCGTAGCTGTTACGGTTTCTCTACCTCTACCTTGTGGGAGTTACCATGAGCCACTCGTCTAGCCCCGACCGCCCCTCGCACGACCGCATTTTGATCTTTGATACCACCCTGCGGGATGGCGAACAGTCCCCTGGGGCGACGCTAAACGTGGAGGAGAAGCTGATCATTGCGCGGCAACTGGCGCGGCTGGGGGTAGACATCATTGAAGCCGGGTTCCCCTTTGCCAGCCCTGGAGACTTTGAGGCCGTCCAAAAGATTGCCCGCGAAGTGGGTACCGCCGATGGCCCGGTGATCTGCGGCCTTGCCCGTGCGACGAAGGCCGACATTGAGCGAGCCGGAGAAGCCGTCAAGCCCGCCGCCAAGGGCCGGATTCACACCTTCATCGCCACTTCAGACATTCACATGCAGTACAAGCTGCGGAAGAGCCGGGACGAGGTGCTGGCCATTGCGCCGGAGATGGTGGCCTACGCCAAAACCTTCACCGACGATGTGGAATTTTCCCCCGAAGATGCCGGACGCTCTGACCCCGAATTTCTCTACCAAATGCTGGAGGCGGTGATTGCTGCTGGGGCGACTACGGTCAATATCCCCGACACCGTGGGCTACCTCACCCCCACCGAGTTTGGCAACCTGATTCGCGGCATCAAAGAAAACGTGCCCAACATCGACCAGGCGGTGATTTCCGTCCATGGTCACAACGACCTGGGCTTGGCGGTGGCCAACTTCCTGGAGGCCGTCAAAAACGGGGCGCGGCAGTTGGAATGCACCATCAACGGCATTGGCGAACGGGCCGGAAACGCCGCCCTGGAAGAGTTGGTGATGGCCATGCATGTGCGCCGTTCCTATTACAATCCCTTCCTCGGTCGTCCGGCGGATTCGGAAGAACCCCTCACCAACATCGACACCCGCCAGATCTACAAAACCTCGCGCCTAGTGTCGAACCTGACTGGGATGTTTGTGCAGCCCAACAAGGCGATTGTGGGGGCCAACGCCTTCGCCCACGAATCTGGCATTCACCAGGATGGTGTGCTGAAGAACAAGCTCACCTACGAGATCATGGACGCCACCTCCATCGGTCTGACGGACAACCAGATCGTGCTGGGCAAGCATTCGGGCCGCAACGCCTTCCGCACCCGCCTGCAAGAACTGGGCTATGAGCTGGATGATCAGTCTATCAACCGGGCCTTTTTGCGGTTCAAGGAACTGGCCGATAAGAAAAAAGAGATCACTGACTGGGATCTTCAGTCCATCGTCAACGACGAAACCCAGCAGGCTCCCGAACATTTCCACCTCGGCCTGGTGCAGGTGTCTTGCGGCGACAGCGCCAAACCCACCGCCACCGTCACCATCCGCACCCCCGACGGCCAAGAACTGATGGATGCTGCCATTGGCACTGGCCCCGTGGATGCGGTCTACAAGGCGATTAACCGGGTGGTGAATATCGAGAATCAGTTGATCGAATTCTCGGTGCAGTCCGTCACGGCGGGCATTGATGCCCTGGGCGAAGTCACCATCCGCATTCGCCACGGGGAGCGGGTGTTCTCTGGCCATGCCGCCAACACCGACATCGTCGTAGCCTCGGCCCACGCCTACCTGCACGCCCTCAATCGGCTCTATTCGGCCCTGCAAGAAGGGCAGGCACTCCATCCCCAGCGAGATGCTGCCCCCGTCACCGTCGCCTAGCGCCCGTCGTTCCCTGGCCAAGGCCATCCGTCCCCTAGTGGAGCACTGCCGCTACCGTTTCCCATGCCCGTAGACACCTGGTTTCCCCTGGCGATTTACTACGAGGATCTGCCTGATGCGTCCCAGCATCGGCAAGCCTTGATCGAGGCCGTCCTAGCCCTAGAAAAGGCGGGCTATGAGCCGCGCAACTTCCCGGAGATGGCCTGGACGGGCGATCTGCACGGGGTGGCGCAAATCCACCTCGATCCGCGCTTTGCCTGGGTTGTGGCCCAGGTGGAAACCCACACCCGGCAATACCTAGAGGCCCTAGGGCTGGATTTGGATCAGGTGGATTTGTACATCCAGCGGGCTTGGCCCGTGGTGTCGCGCCATCAGCAGGAGGTGGGTTCCCACTGCCACAACACCGCCCACATTAGCGCCGTGTACTACGTAGCGGTGCCAGAATCGGGCAGCGATGAGGCGGGTTGTTTGGCCTTTTTTGATGATGTTCGCCAAAACGAAGTGAGCCCCGGCCTGGGCAGCGAAAACACCGACATCATCGCCCAGTGGAACTACCTCAACCAAGACCAGGCCCTTTACCTGCCGACGGAGGGGCGTTTGATCGTGTTTCCCTCCAAACAGCGCCACGGCGTCACCCTAAACCACACCGAAGGGCTACGGATTTCCCTGTCCTTTGATATCGTGCTCACCGCCGCCCCCGGCCAATCGGCGGGTTCCTACGAATTTTTGACCCCGCCCCCCAGCCAGTGGAAACGGTTTGGGGAGAGCTAGGCGGCATTCCAGTCGGGAAGCTTCCCCAGGATTTCCTAACAATTCACGGTCTAGAATACAAATTCGGGGGAACCGCCTCCCCTGGATCTGCTAATGTCGTATTTTCATGTCTTAGAGCAGTGATACGCCCCATGCCATCGTTACGCGGACGCGATCTTCTCAGCCTTAGCGACCTCAGTGCCGACGAACTTGCCGGACTCCTGGAATTTGCCGCCGACCTGAAGGCGGGCCGGAGCAATCCGTTGTTTCCCAACAAGGTGCTGGGGCTGCTGTTTCGCAAAGCCTCGACCCGCACCCGCGTGAGTTTTTCCGTGGCCATGTACCAACTGGGGGGGCAGGTGTTGGATCTCCATGCTGGCGTCACCCAGGTAGGGCGCGGCGAACCCACCAGCGACACCGCCCGCGTGTTAGATCGCTATCTGGATGTGGTGGCCATTCGCACCTTTGACCAGGCCGAAATCCAGGAATTTGCCGACTACGCCAGCATTCCCGTCATCAACGCCCTCACCGACCTAGAGCATCCCTGCCAAATTCTGGCCGACCTGCTCACCATTCAAGAGGAATTTGGCGACCTCAAGGGGCTGACCCTCACCTACTTGGGCGACGGCAACAACGTGGCCCACTCTCTGCTGCTGGGCTGCGCCATGGTCGGCATGAACGTCCACATCGCCTCCCCCGAAGGCTACACCCCCGATCCGGCCATTGTGGCCCAGGCCCAAGCCCTTGCAACCCACGATGCCCAGGTGATGATTACCCAAGATCCAGAGGCAGCGGTGCGGGGGGCGCAGGTGCTCTATACCGACGTGTGGGCCAGCATGGGTCAGGAAGATTTGGCGGATCAACGCTTGCCCATCTTCCAGCCCTACCAGGTCAACGACGCCCTCCTCAGCCAAGCCAGCCCCGACGCCATCGTGCTCCACTGCCTGCCCGCCCACCGGGGCGAAGAAATCACCCACGAGGTGATCGAAGGCACCGCCTCGCGGGTGTGGGATCAGGCGGAAAACCGGATGCACGCCCAGAAGGCCCTTCTTGCCAGCGTCCTCGGCTAGTTCCCAGGACGCTTCTCCCTGGATGGAGGGGGCAGCCGCCAAGCCTGTCCCCAAGGGGCTACGTTTGTCGAGCCTCTAGGATGCCCTCCGCCTCGTTCGCAATCTGGCGCAGGTCGTCCAGCATCGTGGGATTCGCCGAGGCCCACATTCCTCGCTGGTGGGCTTCCAACAGCCGTTCCGCCATGTCCCGCAGCGCCCAGGGGTTCGACTGCTGCACAAAGGCTTGCACCTGGGGATCCAGCACGTAGGCGTTAGCAACGCCCTCATACATATGATCGGCCACACAGCGGGCGGTGGCGTCGTAGGCGAACAGGTAATCCACCGTAGCGGCCATTTCAAAGGCTCCTTTGTAGCCGTGGCGCATTACCCCTTCAATCCACTTGGGGTTGACCACGCGGGAACGGTAGACCTTGGCAATTTCCGCCTCCAGCGTCCGCACCTTGGGCTGGGCGGTGATGGCATTGTCGCCAAAGTAAACCGTGGGCTGCTGACCCTGAAGCGTCCGCGCCGCCACCGTCATGCCCCCCTGGAACTGGTAGTAATCGTCGGAATCCAGCAGGTCGTGCTCTCGATTGTCTTGGTTGTGGAGGACGATTTGCAACTGTTGCAGCCGTTGCTCAAAGGCTTCCGGTGCGGCGTGGCCCTCCGCCTTGCGCCCGTAGGCATAGCCGCTCCAGTTCAGGTAGGCGCGGGCGAGGTCTTCGTCGGTCGTCCAGTTTTGGGATTCAATCAACCCCTGCAACCCCGCCCCATAGGCACCGGGTTTGGAGCCAAACACCCGATAGCGGGAACGGGTCGCCGCCTGCTCTGGGGTGAGTCCCTGCTGTTCCCACTGGGCCGATTCCTGCTTGACCCGTGCCGCCAACGGATTCTGGTCAGCGGGTTCGTCCAACCCCGCTACCGCCGCCACCGCTTGATCAAACAGGTCAATCAAATTGGGGAAGGCATCCCGAAAGAAGCCGGAAATCCGCAGGGTGGCATCCACCCTAGGCCGACCCAGGGCCGACAGGGGCAAAATCTCAAAATCCACCACCCGCCGCGAAGGCCCATCCCACACCGGACGCACCCCCATCAGGGCCAGGGCTTCAGCCAAATCATCACCCCCCGTCCGCATGGTGGAGGTGCCCCACACCGACAGGCCCAGGGTTTGGGGATAGTCGCCGTTGTCCTGGGTGTATTGCACAATCAGGGTTTCCGCCGCCCGTCGGCCCACATCCCAGGCGCTTTCGGTGGGGATGGCGCGAATGTCTACGGAAAAGAAATTTCGCCCGGTGGGCAGCACATCCGGGCGGTTGCGGGTGGGCGCTCCGGCGGGGCCGCTGGGCACATAGCGACCGTCCAGACCCTTAAGTAAGTAGGTGATTTCGTCGCGGGTGCGGATTAGGGCGGGGAGGAGGGTGGTTTGGATCCAGTGGAGTTCAGGGGTAAGGGGTGAGTTCTCTTCGGTAGGGAGGTTGGCCCTCACCCCCAGCCCCTCTCCCCCCGGGAGAGGGGGGCTAGAGGGGGAGTGGGTTAGGTTCTCAGATAGTGACTGATCTATTTCTAGCTGAGTGTCAGGTATACCTCCGGTTCCCTCTCCCTCTGGGAGAGGGCTAGGGTGAGGGCGGCTCGGATCAGGGGACTCTCCGTGTAGCAAGGCTTCCACGAACCGAGCGGCTTCTTCTTCTAATGCTTCAACAACATCGCCAACGATGCGGCAGGTGTGTAATGAGGGATGACTCCCTGATTGGCAGGCGGGATCGAAGGGTGCCCCCAGGTCGGCGGTGAGGGGGTCGAGGTCGAGGTTCCAGGTTTCCGCGATGGCGCGGGTAAGCCCCTGGCGACCGGGGCCGGGGTGGCGGGCAATGGCGAGGATTAAGTCCCGCAGTTGGCGACCGTCGGGGCAGCGGCCAAAGATGTGGAGGCCGTCGCGGATTTGGGCTTCCTTGAGTTCGCAGAGGTAGGTGTCGAGGGTGGGTAGGAGGGTGGGGAGATTTTGGGAGGGGGAGAGGGGGAGATTGGTGGACGAGGGGAGGGGGAGAGGGTGATTTTGGGGGGAATTTGAGGTGATTTTTGGGGAAATTTCGCTAAGGAGGTGGGTTTCGGTGAGGAGGGTGAGGAGTTTATCGCCGATGACCTTGAGCCGGGTGGGGTCGAGGCTTTGGGCTTCGTAGTATTCGTCTACCAAGCCTTCTAGCTGTTGCAGGGGGCCGTAGAGTTCGGCGCGGGTGAGGGGCGGCGTCAGGTGGTCGAGAATCACCGCCTGGGCGCGGCGTTTGGCCTGGGAGCCTTCCCCCGGATCGTTGACGATGAAGGGATAGAGGTGGGGCAGGGGGCCAAACATGGCTTCGGGGTAGCAATCTTGGGAAAGGCCGACACCCTTGCCGGGGAGCCATTCTAAGTTGCCGTGCTTGCCCACATGGACGATGGCCTGCGCTCCAAAACTCTTCCGCAGCCACAGGTAAAAGGCGAGGTAATCGTGGGTGGGTTCGAGGTCGGGGGCGTGGTAGTTGAGGGAGGGATCTACGTCGTAGCCCCGGCTGGGTTGGATGCCGATGAAGACGTTGCCGAGTTGGAGGCCGGGAATGGGGAATGGGGAATGGGGAATGGGGGTTGGGGACTGGGAATTGGGGCTGGAGTCGGGGGTGTGGGGGGTGGGTTGGCCCCAGCGTTCTACCATGCCGGATTGGACAGGGGCGGGGAGGTGGTGGAAGTGGGCGAGGTAGTCAGCTTGGGGCAGGGTTTGGCGAATTTGGCGGAAGTCTCGGCCTTCGGGGTCGTTGGTGGGGCCAGCGGTGAGGCGTTGGATCAGGTCGTCGCCATCGGTGGGAATATCGCCTACGGTGTAGCCAGCGGCTTGGAGGGCGTGGAGGATTTCAATGGCGCTTTGGGGTGTATCTAGGCCGACCCCATTGGCTAAGCGACCATCGCGGTTGGGATAGTTGGCCAACACCAGGGCAATGCGGCGTTCGGCCACGGGAGTGCGGCGCAGGGTGGCCCAATGCCGCGCCAAATCCGCCACAAAATCTACCCGGTCGGGCACGGGTTCATAGGTGACGACATCGGTTTCTAGGGCATCGCTGCGCTGCTGTGCCGCCTTGAAGGACACCGCACGGGTAATAATCCGCCCATCCACCTCCGGCAGGGCCACGTTCATGGCGATATCCCTAGGGGAAAGGCCCAGGCTTTGGTTGGCCCATGCTTCCTGGGTGCCGCCGCTGAGGATCACCTGCAACACGGGCACATCCAGCCGTTCCCAGAGATCCAGGTTGGGCGTACCGCCATCCAGCTTGGCCACGGAAAAACTGGTGGTATTCAGCAGCACCTCAATGCCGGGGCTGTCCTTGGGCTTCAGTAGCGCCAACAGTTCCGCCTGCACATCGGGATCCTGCAACGACGACACATACACCGGGATGGGCGACAAACCTCGTTCCACTAGGGCAGCACAGAGGGCGTCGATGGGGGCGGTGTTGCCTGCCAGGTAGTGGGCGCGGTAAAAGAGAAGTCCGATGGGGAGTGGGGAGTGGGGAGTGGGGAGTGGGGAGTGGGGGCTAGGGGTGAGGGCAGCAGAGGCTAGGCCAAACGGATAGCACCCCACTTTTGGAATTTCCTGGGGTTCTGGGGGCCGATAATTGGTGCCAAAAAGCTGATCGCCCAGCCACAACAGCCCGTGGGTCATATTCTCCACGCCGCCTTCATTTAGGTAGCGCCAGAGTTGATTGGCCACGGTGAGGGGCACGGTGGAATGGCTGATTAAATCCGGGGCGGGCCGATCATCTCCAGGGAGGACAATCAGGTGGGATCCGGTTTGGGCGGCGGTATCTTGGACGACCTCTAGACCATAGGGCCAGTAGGCGCGGCCACCGAGGATTCGCAGGATGATGACCTTGGCGTGGTTGAGTACCGTGTCGGCGTAGGTATCGATGGCCAACTGCTGCTGAAGCTGGAGCAGGTTGGCCACACGCAGCGAGGGAAAGCCCTGGGGTAAACGCTTTTGGGCAGCGGCGAGGGTCTGAATTTCGGTATCGGCGGCGGTGAGGAAAACCCAATCGGCGGGGGATTGCTCCACAAAAATCACGCCGTCGGTGTCGGGAGTCCACCCTCCGGGGGTGGCAGCTAAGCGATGCATAGGACAGGGTTGAAGAGAAGGAACGCCAAAATCTGAAGGAACTCTAGCGGATGCCGGAGAGGAGGCACGGCCAAAGCTACTATAGACAATAACGATTTATGGGCGATGTCCTACCATCTCCCGCCAGATGTCCGTAGAGGGCAGGCACCCTTAACGCCACTCTGGCATCGGCGGAGCATGGCCATCAACGATTAAGATATCTAGTTTTTTCACTGACTTTAGCACCCGTCACCGATAGGATATTGACTTCGATTGATCCTTTAGATTTCCCTTCATAACAGGCTGGCTTTCACGAAAACGAACCTAAAATGGGCGATTTCAGCCCCTAAATAAGCGAATGCCGAGGCTTTTTCCGGATAGTGCTCAACAGATTATTACCAGAACAGTGCTGGATTCTATGGGGCTGTTCCTGGATCAATATAGCCAGCGCTATCAGCTTACCCTCATTACCGAAGCAGACTATCCCCAAGCGCTTCAGCCATCGGATCAATTTTGGGGTCTCCTTGGCCCATCGCTGGCGGTGCTGTTGCTGGCGGAGCCTATTCAGGAGCCGCTGGAGACTGAAGCAGCCCAGGCCGTGCCGCCCGATGGGGTCGCGCTTTACCTAGTGATGGATCCGTCGGCTATTCAGGCATTCCTAGACGATGGGGTCGCGGCCTCGGATCATCCAGCGCAACGGGCTCATCTGGCAGATTTGAGGCAACACCTTGGCCCGTTGGATCCTGCGGCCCAGGCCCAGTTCATGCTGGCGTGGCTAGACTTTTGTATCACGGCTGTGCCCTCTGCCTGCAAGCCCGTCCAAGATCGCCTAGATCGCCAGCTTGAGCGCAGCTTGGTGCTGAATCAGGTGGTGACAAAAATCCAAGAGAGCCTTGATTTATCGGTGATTTTGCAAACCACGGTGTCGGAAGTGCGGCATTTTCTCCAGGCAGATCGGCTGTTGATCTACCAATTTTCGGAGTCTTCAGCCCATGACCAGGCGGCACCAAGTTCAGATCCAAGCTCCGATCCAGGTTTGGGCTCACCCTCAGACTCATGGTCGAATCTGCCTTCAGACTCCCTCCCACAGGCCGCATCCAAGGCCCTGCCCTCGCTATCCCCTGACCAGAGCGCCCATGCCCCGCATTCCTTAGCGGAGGTCGTGGCCAAGCCTGCCCGCCAAGGGGGCTACATCACCTACGAAGCCAAGGCCAGCGAAACCCTGTCCTCGGTGCTGCACTACACCGAGAATTTTTGCTTTAGCCACTCGCCCCCCTGTCGGGAGCGTTACCTGGCGGGCCAAACCGTTGTGGTGGATGACATTGACGAAACCTACGCCTCGGTGCCCTGCCTCCACAACTTTTTGGCCCAGGTGGGGGTGAAGTCTAAGGTGGTGGTGCCGATTTTGGTGGGGCAGCAGCTTTGGGGATTGCTGATTGTCCATCAGTGCAATGCCCAACGCCACTGGGAAGCCTGGGAAATTGAGTTTTTAGGCCACATCGCCGAGCACCTGTCCATCGCCATCAACCAGGCCCAGCTCTATCAGCAGTTGCAGCGCCAAACCCAAAACCTAGAGGTCTGCGTGATTGAGCGCACCCAGGATTTGCGGGATGCCCTGGCCGCCGCCCAGGCCGCCAACCGAGCCAAGAGCGACTTTTTGGCCACCATGAGCCACGAGTTACGAACGCCCCTTACCTACATCATTGGCATGTCGGCCACGCTGCTGCGCTGGTCGTTGGGGGACTTGAGCGAACGCCAGCGGGATTACCTCAATACCATCCACACCAGCGGCGAACACCTACTCACCGTCATCAATGACATTTTGGAGGTATCTAAAATCGAGTCGGGCCGCACCGTTTTAGAAGTCCGCGAGTTTTCCCTTACTTCCCTGAGCCGCCAAAGCGTCGATGCCTTTCGGGCCGAAGCCGCCAGAAATGACCTGGATGTGGTGCTTGATCTCAAGATTGCCCCAGACCAGGATAGCTTTGTGGCGGATCCGCGTCGGGTGCGGCAAATTCTCAGCAACCTGCTGAGCAATGCTGTGAAGTTTACCCCCGCCGAGGGCAAAGTCACCCTGCGGGTGCGGCGAGAGCAAAACGTGGCGGTGTTTGAGGTGAGCGATACGGGCATTGGCATTCCAGAATCGGCCCAACCGCTTCTGTTTCAGAAGTTTCAACAACTCGAAAACGTGCGCCAGCGAGAATACCAGGGCACAGGGCTGGGTTTAGCCCTGACTAAACAACTGGTAGAACTCCATGGTGGATCCATCAAAGTGGTGTCTAAGGTGGGTTCAGGATCGCTGTTTAGCGTCCGTATTCCCCTTCAGCGCCGCCAGGGCGACTCTCCGATTCCGTCCCCCCCGGTGGATGAGCCCGTGGTCGGTCGAATTGTGCTGGTGGAAGACAACGAGGAAAACGCCAGCATTATCTGCGATATGCTCACCGCCGCCGACTATCAGGTGATTTGGATTGTGGACGGATCGCGGGTACTGGATCAGGTAGAGCTGCTTCAGCCCGCCGCCATCATTATCAACCTAGGTCTCGCTAGCGCCAACAGCTACGACATTATTACCGCCCTGGGGCAGTCCCTCCACCATCCTAGGGTCAAAATTTTGGCCCTCACGGCGGATCTTTCCCCCGACCAAGATCGTCAGGCTCGGCAGGCCGGAGCCGCCGCTACCCTGGTGCACCCCGTCAACCCCAAGCAACTGCTCACCACCATGCGCCAACTCATGAGTGATCCGGCTCCGGGGTTATCAAATCCTTAGAGGTTTAGGGCTATGCTGTCCTAGGCATTATCCCAGGCTGATGCTTGCTGTTCAGTCTGAGCTATTACCCATGCCTTGGGAGGCTAACGTCTGTGTCCACCGACATTCTCGTTGTACAGCATATAGACACCGTTCCAGCGGGGTTGCTGGGGCGATACCTGGAGTTGCAGGGAGCTTGGCTCCACACCTGGAACGCCGCCCAGCGATCCCATCCACCCCAGGGCGAGTACCACGGTCTTCTGGTATTGGGTGGCCCTATGCAGGCTTGGGACGACGAGCATTTTCCCCACCTCCAGCGAACCATGACGCTGATTCGGCAGTTCCACCGCCAGCATAAGCCCGTCCTTGGAATCTGCCTAGGAGCCCAGTTGATTGCCCGATCCTTTGGGGCAGCGGTCTATGCCAATACCACGCCTGAGTTGGGCTTTACGCCGTTGTTTCCAGTCGCTACAGCAGCTCCAGAACCCTGGCTTCAGAACTTTCCTGACGGTATGCCGATGCTGGAGTGGCACTTCGACACCTTTGACCTCCCGGCGGGGGCCGACTGGCTAATGACCAGCGACCGCTGCAAGCACCAAGCCTTTCGTCTGGGCTCCCACACCTACGGGCTCCAGTTCCACCCCGAAGCGACTCCTGATATTTTCCGGGGCTGGTGGGCGTTTTTGTCAAACACCGTCAAAACCCAATCCCCCCACCTCCTGGAGGAGGTTCAGCAACAGTTTGATCAACACTGGGCCAAAGCCGATCAGTTTACCGAAACCCTCGCCCAATGCTGGTATGCCCAGGTGCAGGCCGCTGCCCAAGACACACCGCCCTGTAGCCTCCCAATCCTCTGCTAAGGTAGTTAACCGTTTGGGTTTTTGTTCCTGACGGAGCCTTCCCCAACCTACTTTCCCCCAATACCTTTCCGAGTGAGGACAGCCCATGTGGAACAGCGCCCTGACCGCCTACCTGCATTACCTTAGTTTTATGGTGGCCTTTGCTGCTCTGGTGGTCGAACACCAGCTCTTTTCCGCCGAGATCACCCTCAAGCAAGCGTGGCGCTTGGTGATCACCGATAGTCTCTATGGCCTTGCCGCCGTCACTGTGCTGGTCACGGGCATTTTGCGCGTGATGTACTTTGGCCAAGGGGCCGACTACTACCTCCACAACCCTGTGTTCCACGCCAAGGTGGGGCTGTTTATTGGGGTGGGGCTCCTGTCGCTCTATCCCACGATTTCCGTGCTGACCTGGATTGGCGGCCTACGCAAGGCAGAACCCCCCACCCTCACCACCGCCCAAGGCCAACGGTTTGTCTGGATTGTGCGGGGAGAACTGCTGGGTTTGGCGCTGATTCCGCTCTTGGCGGCTATGCTGGCCCGTGGTCTGCTGGCCTGATTGTGGCCCAATGCTCTATCCGAATACCCCCCCTATACGGACTGAGGCTTTCTTCGTGGCGGAAACCTCAGTCAACAGCAGATTAAGCCAGAGCGGGATTGATGTTTCAATCGGGGGTAAATGACCAGGATTGGGGCTAGCCGCCATAACGTGAGATTCATGGCCTGGAGGGAACCGCTGCCGCCTACAATAATTTGGGCTACACTGGGCGGCGTTCCCCAGCCTCCCTCGGTGTGTCGGCTTTTTTACAGGGCATCGCGATGAGTAATCAAGTTTTGCGTGTGAATCGGGCTACGGTGTTTAAAATGCGCCCCGAACCAGCGGATGCCCTGCAACCCAACGAGCAGGTAGCCATCGCGGCAGGCAGCACCTACCCCCTGCATTCCTACGCCTATGCCGACATCAATGGCCCCTTCAACGGGCACATCAGGTTTGCCATGCGAGACCGCAGTATCAACGGGTTCAATACCTGGTTTGTCTTCAGTGGCGATGCCCAGGTGGAGTCAGCCGATGGGGTGATCCTCTACCCCCTAGAAGACCAGGAGAGTATGCCCGTCCTGTGGATCAACCGCGACACTATCCTCAAGCGCCGTCCCTTAGATTCCACCTTGCTCGACCCTAGCGAGCGGGCCTCAGCACGACGGGGGCAGCAGTTTAACCTGCATTCCTACGCCTTCAGCGACTCCCAGGGCAACTTTAATAACCACATCAAGTTTGCCATTCGCGATACCCAAGACTTCATCCAAGGGCGTAGCACCTGGTTTACCTTTACGCCCCACGCCTTTGTCACCTTTGACGGCGATGTGGTCTACCCCCGCGAAGATCCTAATGCCTTTATCCTGCGGGTCAACCGCGATACCCCCTTTAAACGGCGACCGCTGCAATCTAGCCAACTCGCGGCGGCGGAGATGATCACCGTTACCCGGGGCACCACCTACGTGCTGGCCAGCTATGCCTTCGCCGATGCCCAGGGTAGCTTTAACGGCCACATTCGGTTCACTTTCAAATACGTCAAAGACGACCTGGCGGGCTTTAATACCTGGTATGTGTTTGAGGGCCATGCCCAGGTAGAACAGGCTGGCCGAGTGGTCTATCCTCGTCCGGTGGCACCGCCGCCACCACCGCCGCCACCACCGCCGCCACCACCGCCGCCGCCGCCGCCACCGCCGCAGTTTACTGGACGGCCTTTCCGACTGCCGGGGTATACCTCTACCTTTTATACGGATCAACCAATTATTCCGGGGGGCAACTTCACCTGGGGAGAGGCCACCCGTGACGCGACCCGCATCCCCCCCACCAAGGCCATTGCCGATAACATCATTGCCCTAGCCAGAGCCTTACAACCCGTCCGTAACCGCATTGGACGGCCCTTTCGGGTCAATTCCTGGTACCGTCCCCCCGATGTCAATGCCGCTGTGGGCGGGGCTACCCGTAGCCAGCACCTAGTGGGCAACGCCGTCGATTTGCAGGTGCAGGGCATGAGCGGTCGCCAGGTGGCCAACGCCGTGATGCTGAGCTGGCCCGGTGGCATCGGCATCTACAGCAACATCCCCAACATCATCCACCTGGATTTGGGGCCAAGGCGCACCTGGGGGTTCTGAGGTCACGCCCATCACTGGAGTAGGGCAATGTATGGGCCTACGGAGATCGCCCCACCATCGATCCGCCTCCAAGGGCGGTCGGACAGTGCGTTATGCTGATCCGGTAAGCCTGTTGTTCTTCCCACTCCCCGCAACGTCCATGACCCAAGACCTCAAAGCCGAACTCACTGAAATGGTAGGGCCAGCGGAATGGCGCTGGCTCAGCCCCCATGCAGACCGGGGGGCGGTGGTGCTGGTGGATGCGCGGCTGGACTTGGCCGAAGTAGGCGTGGCGATTGCCACCGACGACGTGGCTGCCGTCAACCGCTGGATGGCGGAGGCCCTGATTACCAAGCCCTCTCCCCACCAGCTAGAAACCTGGGCCCAGGCCGTGGGCAAGCGCTTTCAGTCCCTGATTGTGCAGCCCTTTGTGCTAGTGCAAGATAGTGAGGCCCCAGAGACGATGTTCCCCGACCTTCCCTTGGCCTAATTGGGCTGACGACAGGCTATGAGACTTGAGGAGTTCAACCGAGAGCCGCCCGCCCCCGACGACATCGAAAATACCGAGGCGGAAGGAATCTGGAGCGTAATTAGTAACCATGTGCTGATCCGCTTTTTGCTGTTGTTCGCCAGCGGTTGGGCGCTGATCCAGCTTCTGGCCTACTTTCGGGTGCTCATTGCGGTTTTTGTCACGGCCACAATCTTGGCTTTTTTGCTCAGCCATCCTGCCACTTGGCTGAGTCGCTGGCTACCCAAAGCCCTGGCCACCATTGCCGTGTTTTTGACGGCCCTGGCCATCGCGGTAGGATTGTCCCTCACCTTGGGTACCGTCGTGATTTCCCAGGGGCAGCAGTTGGTGGCTAACCTGCAAAGCCTCTCAGCCTCGGTAATGCCCTGGGTGAACGACCTCGACAGCCTATTTCGAGCCTGGAACATTCCGGTGCAGGTGCAGGGGCTAGAACCCCACATCCAAAGTCAGGCGGTGTCGGTGCTGACGGCTGGGCTAGGGCTGCTCCAGTCTACCCTGGCGAACCTGGTACTAGCCATTCTCATCGCCGTGGTCACGCTGTTTATGATGCTGGACGGGGCCAAGGTGTGGTGGTGGCTGCTCAAGCATCTACCCATTCGCCACAAAAAGCGCTTCAATACCGTGGTACAGCACAACCTGCTGGGCTTCTTTTGGGGGCTGCTGCTGCTGTCTTTGTTCTTTGGCGGATCAACGTTTCTGGTTTTTCTGCTGCTGGGCATTCCCTACGCCGCCTTTTTGGGGCTAATCGCAGGTCTACTGGATCTCATCCCCGGCATTGGGGCTACCCTGGGTGTGGGGTTAATTACCCTGCTGCTGCTCTCCCAAAGCGCCTGGATGTCGCTGACGGCGCTGGTAGTGTGTGTGGCGCTGCAACAGGTGCAGGAAAATCTGCTGCTGCCCTACGTGATGAAGGATTCCCTCGATATCAACCCTGTCGTGATGTTTTTTGCCCTCATTGTGGGAGCCACCGTGGCCGGAGTGCTGGGGCTCTTTCTAGCGGTGCCTGTGGCGGGGGTGATGATCACCTGGCTAGAGATTGACGCCATGCGCGGCAAATCTACGTCAGATTAGCCCTCGACCCACCCCCCAAAGCACGCCTGCCCCGAAAACCGACCGATACCTGCCGCCCTGCCTTGGGGCAGCACCCCAACGTCAGAAACCTCGTATTAGCCCTTCATTCTTCGCATCACTTATTGAGTAAATGTGATGTCTATCACAGACTATTTTCATGACGCTTCTGGCGATCCTTGCGGATATTGCTTGTTATGGTTGTATACAAAGGGTGCTTGTTCTTGTCATTGTGGTTTTAAATCGTAGCTATAGATACTGTTTGATATCATAGTTTATACATGGGTGTCTGTCCGTAGCAACAAAGCCTCGGCGATGAAAACCCATGGTTGCGCTGTGGGGCACTGGCATCTGTCGCCCAAGCTCGTCGCGCTTCCCTCCATCATTCACACCGTTAATACGCCATCAGGCTGAAGGACATTGAGGAGCAAACATTATGGTGGAGCTAGCAGCCAGCGGGATTATCCTAGGGCACTACAGCCTGGGGCTGGTGGCACTGTCCTTGGGCGTTGCCGTCCTCACCGCCTACACCACCCTCAGCTTGGGGCAAAAGGTGATCGGGACGGCAGGAACCGTGCGCTGGCTGTGGTTGCTAGGCGGAGGGACGGCCATGGGCATCGGCATTTGGGCCACCCACTTTGTGGCCATGCTGGCCTTTGAGATGCCTCTAACCGTGCAGTACGATCCATTCACAACGGGGCTGTCCTTGGCCTACGGTATTTTGGCGGCGGCGGTTGCTCTGTGGCTAGCTGAACGACCTATGGCCAATGGCCTAGCCTTGGGGGCTGGAGGCAGCATGATGGGGCTGGCTATCACCTGGATGCACTACACCGGAATGGCCGCCATGAAGATGCCTGCCCACATCACCTACCGCTGGCCCCTGGTGGCAACCTCGGTGGTGATGGCTATGGTAGCGGCCACGGTGGCCCTAGGGCTGCGGCAAATGGCCCCAGATGTGAAGCACTTCGCCTGGTTCCAGCGCCTAGCAGTACTGGTTCTGGCGGCGGGCATCGGCGGGCTGCACTACACGGGTATGATGGCAACTCAAATCTGGCCCGACCCCAGCCTCACCTGGCCCACCTTTGATCAAGTTCCCCACCTAGAGTCCCGCTGGCTCGCCCTGGCGGTAGCCGTGGGGGCAGGGCTGATGCTGTGGCTGGCGCTGCTCGCCGCCTGGGTCGATCAGCGTCTGAAACAACAGCGCGTAAAGGCAGAGGCCTTGAGTGAGAGTGAACAACGCTTCCGCACCCTGATTCGAGACATGGGGGTGGGGGTGCTAATGCTCAATGCCAAGGCAGAAATTATGACGGCGAACCAGGCGGCACGGCGTTTGTTGGGCCTGCCCGAAGATACCAACCAACCCGTAGTTTTTGGCCAGTTTGCCACATTTCTCCGGGAGGATGGCAGCTATTTTGCCCTCCACGATTTACCCGTTCAGCAGGCCATTGCCCACAAAATTCCCTGTCACGATGCGGTTATGGGAGTCAGCGCCCACCACGGAGACCGCCCTACCTGGCTGCTGGTGAATGTGGATCCCCAACAGGATGACCAAGGCCAAGTGGAGTGCGCGGTGTGCACCTGTAGCGACATTACCATCCAAAAACAGGCCGAGGATGCGGTGCGGGCCATTGCCAACCGGGAAAAGGCCATCACCCGCATTGTGCAGCAAATGCGCCAAACCCTAGACCTGGAGACTATTTTTAGCGCCACGACCCAGGCGCTTCAACAATCGGTAGACTGCGACCGAGTCTGGATTTACCAGTTCAACCCCGACTGGAGCGGCACCGTGGTGGCCGAGTTCCTCACCGATCCCCTGGCCCAATCCACCCTGATTCAAGATCCCAGCGGCGATCGGCTGGTGGATGAGGGCAACTGCGGGGCGCGGCAACTGCAAAGCGACCCCCTAGAAGAGGGCTACCTGCTAGAGGACACCTACCTCCAGGCCACCCAAGCCGAAACCTACCGCACCAATCGCACGTTCCACTGCGTTAACGATATCTACACCCGAGGCTTTAGCCCCTGCTATTTGGGCTTCCTAGAGCAATGGCAGGTGCGGGCCTATATTATTGTGCCAATTTTTGCCGGGGGCCAACTGTGGGGGCTGCTAGGCATTTACCAACACCACCAACCCCGACTGTGGACACGCCACGAGGTAAAGCTGCTGATCCAGGTGGGCAACCAGTTGGGTACGGCGGTGCAGCAGGCGGATTTGCTGCACCAAACCCAGCAGCAGGCCGAAGCCCTCGCCCTCGCCAAACGCGCTGCCGACGCCGCCAGCCAAGCCAAGGGCGAATTTTTGGCCAGCATGAGCCACGAGCTGCGCACGCCCCTTAACGCCATCCTAGGGTTCACCCAGATTCTCAGTGAGGACGCCACCCTCCAGGATAATCATCGCCACCTGATCGGCATTGTCAACCGCAGCGGCAACCACCTGCTGGGGCTGATCAACGACGTGTTGTCCTTGGCCAAAATTGAAGCCAACAAGCTCACCCTAGACGAAGAATCCTTTGACCTGTCCCAACTGCTGCAAGGGGTGGGGGACATGCTGCAAATTAAAGCGAAGGCCAAGGGCATTTGCCTGCTGGTGTCGCCTCCCCCAGCAATGAACCAGCACCTGTGGACCGATGCCGGAAAACTGCGGCAAATCCTGATTAACCTGGTCGGCAATGCGATCAAATTTACCCACCAGGGCAGCGTGGTGGTGCGGTCTCGCCTAGAACCCAATCCTAGGGTAGACAGCGGATCCACCTTCCCGAAGACCCATTGCCTGGTGGTGGAGGTACAGGATACGGGGGTGGGCATGGCCCCAGCGGAGATGGCCAACCTCTTCCAGCCCTTCGAGCAAACCCAATCGGGCCGCCAATCGGCGGAAGGCACGGGGTTAGGGCTGTCCTTGAGCTACCGCTTTGCCCAACTGATGGGCGGCGAAATTCAGGTGGATAGTCGGCCCGATGAGGGGTCTATCTTTACGGTCACGCTCCCTGTGAGCCTCACCACCCTCGATCATCCCTCCGACGCCCAGCCCCAGTCCTCCATCCTGCGCCTCAGCGCTGGCCAAGCTGTACCGCGTATCCTGGTCGTAGACGATGTGGCGGAAAGCCGTTTGCTGATGCGCCACTGGCTAGAGTCCGTAGGCTTTGAGGTGTGTGAAGCCTGTAACGGTCAGGAGGCCGTTGATATCTGGGCCGATTGGCATCCCCACCTGATCTGCCTGGATATGCGGATGCCCATTTTGGATGGCTATGGGGTAGCTCGCCATATTCGGCAAACAGCCGCCCCCGACAACCCCCAAGCCCATCCCATTATCCTTGCCGTCACGGCCAGTGTGTTTGAGGAGCAGCAGTCGGTGTGTTTGGCAGCGGGGTGCGATGCGGTGCTGCCCAAGCCCATCCAGCGGGAGGTGTTGTTAGAGGCCGTTGGCCAGTGGCTGCATCTTACCTACGACTACAACAGTGGCCAACCAGCGCTAGACTCGAAGGAAGACGGTGTGCCAATGGGGGATCGCCCCCTGACCCATGCTGATCTCATGCATCTACCCGCCGACTGGATTGCCCAACTGCGCCAAGCGGCCCAGGCCGCCGATGATCGCCAGGTGACTCGGCTAATTGCTGAACTGCCCCCCCATCAGCACACCTTGGCCGCCCAACTCACCCACCTCGTCAACGATTACCGCCTCGATATCATCCTCGATCTCACGGCCCAGCCCCTCCTCCAGGGGGCGTCCTCACCCTAGGGGCAAAGGCCCATCAAGAGCCCAGGGCTGTCTGGCCCTGGGTCTGGTGATGGTCTAGCTTGATGGGTTGGCTTGATTGGTTGTTCCTGTTTCCCTGTCGATTCCCTGTGATCTGCTATGACGACTGCCGCTGCCTCTCTATCCGAGGATGTGGATATTTTGTTGGTGGATGATATCCCCGATAACCTCCGGGTCTTGTCCACCATTCTCGAAGGACGCGGCTACCGCTGCCGCAAGGCCATCAGTGGAGCCATGGCGCTTCAGGCCGTTGCCGCTAGCCCGCCAGACTTGGTGCTGCTGGATATCACCATGCCCGCCATGGATGGCTTTGAGGTCTGTGAGCACCTGAAAGATGATCCCACCACCCAAGCCATCCCGGTTATCTTTCTCACCGCCCGCGATGCCGAGGCCGAAAAGGAACGCGCCTTTAACCTAGGGGCTGCTGACTACATTGTGAAGCCCTTCAAAGCCTACGAAGTGTTGCTCCGGGTGCAGCACCAGATCGACCTTCGGCGACAGCAACAGCAGCTTGAGGCCCAAAACCGCCAGCTTCAGCAGGAAATTCAGGTGCGGCAACGGGTAGAGTTGGAACTGCGGGAGCAGCGCCAGCGGTCGGAGGAACTCCTCGTCAATGTGCTGCCCTTTCAGATTGCCCAGCGGCTGAAGGAACACCAGCGGGCCATTGCCGACCACTTCGATGAAGTAACGATCCTGTTTGCGGATATCGTGGGGTTTAGCCAGGTGTCGGCCCAGATGACCCCCTGCGACCTGGTGCGCCAGCTCAACCGTATCTTTTCCCGCTTTGATGAATTGGCGGCGGGCCACGGCCTCGAAAAAATTAAGACCATTGGCGATGCCTATATGGTGGCGGCAGGGGTGCCCGCTTCAAGGGCCGATCACGCCCATGCCATTGCCCAGATGGCCCTAGATATGCAGGCCACCATTGGCGATTTTCGCCGCCCCGATGGCCAGCCCTTTCAGCTACGTATTGGTATCAACTCCGGTAGCTTGGTGGCCGGGGTCATCGGCATTCGCAAGTTTATCTACGACCTCTGGGGCGATACGGTCAACATCGCCAGCTTCATGGAATCTAGCGGTGAGGCCGGAAGGATTCAAATCTCAGATCGCTCTTACCACTACCTCAAGCAGGACTTCATCTGCGAAGCGCGGGGTAATATCACCCTCAAAAGCGGCGATCCCATCCCCACCTACTGGCTTGTCTCCCGCCCCGGCCTCACCCTCAACCCCGATCAGGCGGTAGAGTTTTGTATGCCCACCTAGCCGATGCGCCGCGAGGGCTCAGATCCCCTGGTAGGCTAGGAACAACGATATGAGTCCGGCGGTACCGCAATGCTCGATGTGCTTCAGCTCACTGGCAAACAGCGTCAGTTTGTGGCCCTGTTGCAGCCCCACACCCAGGTCGATAGCCTCAACCAGTTCTGTGCCCAGCATGGCTTTGATGTCAATTTTATCAATGGCTTTATCCGCAGCGATGCCCTAGAGGGCTACGTACACTGGCAAGAGCAGACCCACCCCACCTGGAAGCTGACCACCAAGGGGCAGGCGCTGGGAGGGCAACTCCCAGGGATGGCCCTGGCGGAGCGGCTGTTGCAGGGGCAGACGGATCGACGCACCCTCCAAGCCGAACTGGGGTCTGCCTTCAGCCTCCACTATGGAGCCCTGCGCCGGGAACAGGCGGTGGATCTGGCCGATGGCGACGGCGAGGGGCAGGTGGTGATCCTCAAGTCGGCGGTACTGGCGGCCTACCAACAGCGGCAGGCCGTGCTGGCGCACATCACAGCGGGGCAGGAGAGCGCAGCCCTCCCCTCGGCTTCCTTAGACTGGCTTCAGCAGCAGGGCTATGTGGCTCAACACCTAGAGATCGACCACAGCCTGACGGTACTGCCCAGCCTGCAAGCCCTCACCCTCAGCGATGTTGTTACTACCCTCACCAGCGAGCTGATCCTGTCGGGGCAATGGCAGCAGGCCAACCTCAAACCCTACGACATCCAGGCCGAAGTGCCCAATGTGGCCTACGGTCGGCCCACCATTCTGACCCAGTGCATCCAGCGCATCCGCGATATTTTCCTCAATATGGGCTTTGATGAAATGTCTGGCAGCATTGTGGAATCGGCCTTTTGGAACTTTGACGCCCTCTTCACCCCCCAGGATCATCCCGCCCGCGAGGTGCAGGATACCTTCTACTTGGCTAATCCCCAGACCCTGCCCCTGCCGGAGGATGCCGACTTGATCCAGCGGGTGCGCCAAGGCCACGAAACCCACTACGGCGGCCAGTGGACGGAGGCCGAAGCCAGCCGCGCCCTCCTCCGCGCCCACACCACCACCTCCACCGCCCAACGGCTGTATGAACTTCAGGGGCAGGACGGCAAGTATTTCTCCATCGAGCGGGTATTTCGCAATGAAACCGTAGACCGCACCCACCTGGCAGAATTTCACCAGATCGAAGGCGTTGTGATTGGCGAACTGCTGAGCGTGCGTACCCTAATGGGCTACCTCACCTACTTTTACGAGCGCCTGGGCTTCACCGATCTCAAGTTCAAACCCACCTACAACCCCTACACCGAACCCTCCCTGGAGGTGCTCGCCTACCACGCCCCCAGCGGCGGCTACATCGAAGTGGGCAACTCCGGGCTATTTCGCCAGGAAATGCTAGATCCCCTGGGCTGCGGCCACAAATCCACCGTGGCCTGGGGGCTGGGGCTAGAACGCATCGCCATGCTGCTCTACGGCATGGATAAGCTCTCGGACTTAATTGGCCCCGACATTGCCATTCGCCTGAATCCCTAAGCCCACCCCCCAGTCAGCCTAGGGAAATCAAGCAGAGGAGGAGGTCAGCCGTCGATCTGAGATCGCCCCTGGCTACCGGGCTGCTGAAACCGATGGATATCCCCCAGCACCTTTACCCAACCCTGCACCAGGGACGCTAGCAACTGGTCGCCCTTCTCCACCGTAGCCACCGTAGGATCGCCCAACACGCCGCTCTGGCTTAGATCCTGCGTCACCCAGGCGAAGGGGAGCGCCCCCTCCATCGTTAGCCAACTCTCGGTGGGTAAATCCTGGGGAAACTCTGCCCTGGCCCGATCCATCCGCACCTGGTTGGGCAACATCGACAGCATCAAGCTGGTTTCGGCATCTCCCGCGTGGATACCGAGATCAAGCTCTTGGGGGGTCAGCAACTCTGCCGCCGCATTGGGCACCGCCCACACAAACAGCGGAAATACCATCAGATCGGGATGGGCCAGGTGCAAATCACGGGCGGCAATCTCGAGAACCTGGGGTTGGCCCCCGTGGGCATTCAGCAGCACAAGCTTACGAAACCCTGACCGATACAGGCTTTCGGCCACCTCCGTAATCACCCGCAGCAGGGTCTCGGCAGACAGGGTAATCGTGCCAGGAAAGTGCCAGTGCTCATTGGATTTGCCGTAGTACAGGGGCGGCAGGCTGTAGACCGGAATGGCGGGATCGAGGTGGTCAAGGGCCTGCCCCAGAACCGTGGTGGCAATGGCGCTATCCACCACCAAAGGCAGGTGAGGGCCATGCTGCTCAACCGCGCCCATGGGCTGGACGACCACCACCTGATCGCGGTGGGGCATCGCCTCAATCTCCGTCCAGGTGAGATAGGGGAAAAAACGATGGGGAGGAATGGGGCCGTGCATGGGTAGGGTAAGGGATAAGGGCCGTTGCCTGTGACGATACCATTCCTCGGGGTAGCCCACGCAACGGGATAGTCTTCTAGGTTCCCTGACATAAAGCCTTGACAGTTTCCTGGTAAACGGTAACAATACATACAGAAAGAACGTTCATCTCTCCTCTGAGAGACGGAAGTAGGGCCTAGCCCGAAGGAACGCGCCTCTGTTTACTCCCTTCACTCATCCTAAGGAGAGGCGAATTATGTCCCTCATTTATCGCGGCGTCAGCTACAACGCTCCCGACACCCAGGTTTCCATCGAAGAAGAAGTCATCGGTCGCTATCGGGGCGCGACGGTTGCTCGGCATCTGGCCAAGCAGGCTCCTGCTGCTCGGGTTCAAGGGCTGAAGTACCGTGGAGCCGTAGTCCGTTAAACCTCTAGCGGTTTACCACTATTCTGCTCCATTGGCGGATAGTTTCATCTCCCCCTAGGTCTCAAGGCTGCGGGGGAGATTTTTATGGTGGAGAAGCGGAACAGCGCTGAAACATGGGATCACCGTGGGGCCTAGCGCCCAGCCAAAGCAAGGCCACCATCGGGTGTGTCTAGCTCAGCTTTTAGGCTGGGCTGACCTCAGCATCTTTTTATGCTGCTTGTGATAGCATAATGCGATGATTGTCCTTGAGTTCAAGGCTAGGGTAAAACCCGCCCAAGCGACCGCCATTAATGATGCCATACGCGCCTCGCAGTTTGTGAGGAACAAAGCTCTGCGCTATTGGATGGACAACCGGGGGGTAGGCAAGTATGACCTCAACAAGCTCTGCAAAGACTTGGCTGAGGAGTTTCCCTTTGCCAAAAAACTCAATTCCATGGCGCGTCAAGCCTCGGCGGAGCGGGCCTGGAGTTCAATCAGTCGGTTCTACGATCACTGCAAACGGGGAATTAAGCCCGTGGGGTTCCCCAAGTTCAAACGGCATTCTCGCTCGGTAGAATACAAAACCTCTGGCTGGAAGCTGTTGGGGCCAAAGCGCATTCGGTTCACCGATGGCTTTGGCATTGGAGATCTGCGGTTGATCGGAACCTACGATCTGGCGCACTACGATGAGTCCCGCATTAAACGGGTTTGTCTAGTTCGTCGGGCCGATGGCTACTACGTTCAGTTCTGTATCCAGGCCGAAAGCCAGGTTCAAATAGAGCCGAGCCAGCGAGCCATTGGCATTGATTTAGGCTTTCGCTATTTCATCGCCACCAGCGATGGCCGTGTCGTAGAGGCCCCTCCGTTTTATCGAGACGCTGAGGCACGGCTCAAGCGGGCCAATCGACAAAAGTCTAGAAAGTTCCGTAAAGGATCCAAACCTCAGTCTAAGAACTATCACAGGGCTAGGAGCCGATACGCCCGGACACAATTAAGGGTAAGTAGGCAGCGTATAGAGTGGGTGAAGGGAATTGCCCACGCGCTGATCCAATCTAACGACTTGGTCGCCTACGAAGCCTTAACGGTGGAAGCGCTTGTTCACCATCGGCACGGGGCCCAGTCGATTAGTGATGCCGAGTGGGCAACCTTTTGTCGCTGGCTAGGCTATTTTGGCGCGAAGTATGGGAAAGTTACGGTTGCCGTACCACCCCGCTATACCAGCCAGCCTTGCCCCGGTTGTGGTGCAATCGTCACCCAAGCCCTCTCCGTCAGAACCCATCGCTGCTCCTATTGCGGCTATGAAGCTGACCGAGATGGGCAGGCCGCCCTTAACATCTTGCAGCTTGGACTCAATACCCTGGGGCACAGGGGAATTTCTACGCTTGGGGAGATGGGGCCGCTATCCCGTTTGGCTCCGGCCTGACGGGGTAAGCCCGGTCGTTGAACCAAGAATCCTTCTGGCTGCGGCTAGGGGAGTGTCAATCGGCTGAAGTCCCTATATACATCGACCTTTAGGAGGACTATCTTCGATGGATAAAATTAAAGAACAGGCCAATGTTGTCGGCCAACTGGTCTTTTCTGGCGAAACGGGCGAGATCTATAAAAAAATGCTCACCCGCACCTGGGAGATCCTGCGAGCTACCGGGCTGTTGTTGTGGCTGGTGATTTGCCTCACCTTTGTGGGGGGAGAGTGGTTCTACCGCAATTCCATCAGCCTAGGAAGCCGGACGCGAGTTTGGTACACCAACTTCAGCACCAAAAGCGCTGATGCTGAGCCGCTATCCATGGAAACCACGGGGGCGGCCCTGCTGGATACCATCAAATCAGGTTCGGCCTATTTGCTCAGCCAAGCCCGTCAACAACTGGGTTTGCCTGCCTCCACTCCGGCAGCCTCAGCGCCCAAGGCAGCCCCGGTAGCTCCGGCAGCAGCACCCGTTGCACCGTCTGCGCCTGCGGTTTCTTCAGCCCCAGCCCCAGCGACCTCCCCCGCCCCGACCATGGATGCTCCTGCCACCCCGGTTGTGGAGCCCCCTACCCAGGCTAATCCGATGGCAATGCCAACCTCCCCCAGCCCCGTGGACGAGGATGATTTTTAGCACTTAGCCTAGGTTTCTCCCAGGAGATACGCCTAGGTGGATACGGGAAGGAATGGATGGCAAACCCAGCCAAGGCAGAGGGGTTTGGCCTCAATCAGGGGGTAAGCTAACGGCCTACCCCCTTAGTTGTCTCTACCTTAGTGATCTTGACGACGACCGCACCCTAAATTGGCTTAGACGTGAGCACTAGGCGCAGCTTGGCGTGGATCAGGTTGAGCTGCGCCATACCAAGCTCCACATTGCCCTCCACCACCACCCCTGTATCCAGAAGACGATCCAACAACTCCAGAATCGTCGGACTTTGGGAGACTTCACCGGGGTAGTAATGCCCTGCCCTGGGCAAGAGGGTACCAATTTCTCCTAGATCAATATTAAGATCCGCAGGATCGACCTCAAAAATATCGCAAAGCTTGACCACCTGCTCCTCCAGCTTGGTGAGGCTTTCCGAGGCTCGGTCTAAATCATCGTCGCTGAGGTCGCCTCCCTCCATGCGTCGGATCACCTGAGCCTCCATGAGCTGACGCACCAGCTCGATCACCGTCAGCAGCAGCGGCGCTAGGCCAGCATCGGCCTTGGACGAGGGCTGTAGAGCGATGTCAGGGAATGGGGTAGAGTCGGGCACATCAGTGGTCATACTCCTAGTTTAGACCACCCCCTTGATACTACCCTGCTGAAATCACCCCTTGATACTACGCACCCCAGGCCGGGGCCGGAGCAATCAAGATTGGGGTTCACCCTAGCCTACCTCCTGAGATCGGCTGGTCTAGGGGCCTAGGCTTCGACCACAATCTGGAACCGTAGGGGGGACATCTCTTGCCCCAGGCTAACCTCTAGGACGTAGGGGGTTTGGGGATGGGGATGGGTCAGTTGCAGAATCAAATCCCCCGGACTAGAGCGGTCGGCGTGGAGGGTATCGCTGAGCCCCGTGAGCGTGACGGCCCCCGCTGCCGGAAGCTCGGCGCGAATCTCTAGGAGGGTATCCGTCAACCGAGAGGCGGTCACGCTGAGGGGGCCGTCGGTGGTTGTCCAGGTGCGGGTGAGGCTGGGAGTGAGGGGCGAAACCACCAGGGACAGCGCCTCAAAAATGCTGCGAGCGGCCAGCATGGTGAGGGCAATTTGCTGCTGGGTGGAGGCGGTGGTGTAGTCTAGGCTGCTGATGGCTTCGGTGGTGGCGGATCGGGCGTTGGGCCTTGCCACCAGGCCCGCAACGTAGACTAGGGTCTGGGGTTGGTTAGGAAAGAGATCCTCGACAGCCTCCACCAGTTGCCGTCCTAGTTGGGCCGTCTGGCGGGCAACCCGCTGGCAGTGGCCAAACAGTTCTGTCAGCACCTCCTCTGGAAAGTTAGCGGGAACTTCTAGGGTTCGCAGGTGGTCTAGCCACAGAGTGGTGAGGTCTGCCTCAGATCGCAGGTGATCAGGGTAATCTTGTAGCGCCTGTTCCCACGGAAACAGCGGTGGATGTTGGGCAATATCTTGGCTTAGGCGACGCTTTAAAAGAGCCTCAAATTGAGTTTGCACGACGGGATGATCTCCAGGGTCGAAAACGGCGTTGGGGTCTGCACCATGGGAATAGGCCGATACATCATCGATGGTGAGGGGATGGGGCCAGGGGTCTTGAAAACCCAAGTTATCCTCTTCTGATGGGGGATTCTCCGCCGGAACCGCTTCAAACAGCAGCTTCAGCAGGATGGCTTTCATGATATCTGAGTCTCTATTCATCGCCCCAATCCGTCTATCCGGATACTAAAGATTACGAATTTCCCAGGCCTGTGCCAATAATGTAGTCCACTGTTTCTGGAGTTGGGTGGCCGTGAGGCCCAGTTGTTTAGCCGCTTCTCCATCGCCCATGCCCGACTGCTTGAGGCGTAACAGCTCGGCCTGCTGGGCCGTTAGGGTGTGGTGCCACTGCTGCCACTGAGGCTGCGTGAGGCCAAGGTTGGTTTCTAGGCCCACCCCTAGCCACTCGTGCACCAGTTGCCAATGGTGAGAGAGGGCAAAGCG
This sequence comes from Leptolyngbya sp. BL0902, assembly GCF_016403105.1. NCBI lineage: Bacteria > Bacillati > Cyanobacteriota > Cyanophyceae > Leptolyngbyales > Leptolyngbyaceae > Leptolyngbya > Leptolyngbya sp. BL0902. Next base: position 1,750,333 of record NZ_CP046155.1, on the reverse strand, counting down.
TAGCAGGTGGTACTTGAAGCGCTGCTGAAGATAGTCGCGCTGGCGGGGGGTGAGGTGTAAAAGATCTTCAATCTCCTGAGCGGGCAGGTCTAGTAGGCGCAGGGTAAAGTAATCGGCGCAATCCTCTTGATTTCGCTCCTTGAGGTACGCCATCAGCCGATCAATCACCGTATCCCGCAGGGAGTGATCCGGTGGTTCTTCTCCCTGGGCCAGCAGTTCCTCCCGGATGCGCTGGTGGGAGGCCATGGGGCGCAGATCGTCGGCCTCGCCACCATAATCAATGGCCTGGGTGATATCAATGGCCAACTCCGGCGGCTGCTGACGGATAAAGGTTTGTACCCGCAGCACAATCAACTGTTGGCTGCGGTTCCCCGGTAGCGGAATCCGACGCTTGCCGTAGCGCTCCGCAAAGGCCATATACTCTGCTAATTCCAAGAGAGTACGCGGCTGATAGTGATCCGTGAGTTGGCTCTCACGCCGAAAGGCACTCAGGGCTTCTACGTAGAAGCCCTGCAAAAAATCTTCAATCAGTGCTATCCGAGCCTGGTAGCTCGTCTGGGTTTGGGGGAGCGTCATGTGGCGATACACCATGGAACTGAGCGTACTGTGCAGTTCCACACGCCCCTGCCGCGATCCAAGGTGGTAGTAGCGGAGGCATTGATCGAGGCGATGCTTGCCCAGGGTCTTGGCCCACACCGCCACCTCCCCAGAGGACTGAATACGGTCGCTTTCCCGGCAGATGCGCTGCACTTCCTGGCTAATCCGATTAGCCACCGCCCAGCACACCCCCTCCGCCGCGCTGGTTTTTTCCCGCAGCTCGTCCCACAAATCCTGAGCGAATGCATCCGCCGACAGCACGCAACTTTCCTGGCTCAAGCGCATTACCCCCAAACCAACACAGATCGCTGGGTCATTTTTGATGATCAATACCCCAAAGCGAGATACCCCATCGTGCGATATCCCAAGGTATGCAGGCTGTGTAGATGCGCCCCCTGCCGTGGCTACCATCTTGAACCGACAGCGCTACTCTATACTGATGACGGCAGAGGAACCCCACTCCATCCCGTGGGCAGCAAGGTTTCTTCTGGATTATTCCCTAGGCCAAGTCTAACATCTCTCCGTAGAACTATCGATCTCCCCCTAGCGCCCTACTCTCCATGACCCTCGACAACCAAATTACCGACCTCATCCAAAACACCCCCAGCCATCTGATTAACCCGGATGCTGTCGCTGCTATTGCTCCGGTGCTAAAAGCCATTGCCGTCCAGCTTCAGCATCCCCAGTACTACATCCTGCAAAACCTAGAGCAAAGCTGGGTGATGACCACCCTCACGAACCGCACCCAGCCTGCCGCGCGCAAAAATGTCGTCTACGCCTATCCCACCCTGCAAGACGCCGCCGCCAGCCAAGCCACCATAAAAGATCCCCAGGTGATGGCCCTACCCGTTCCCGTCATTAATATCCTGTTCCAACTGCTGGCTATGAAGCCCATCGACAGCCTAATTTTCTGCGAAGTGCCTGGTCAACAGGGGCAAGGCATTGAAGTGCGCCGCCAAGATCTCGAAGCCCTCGTCCAGGCTCAGCTCACCCAAACCCAAGCTCCGCCCACTCCATCGGATATCGCTTAAATAGAAGGCCGTATCGCTCAATAAGCCAAGCGGGCAACCTAGCCCACTGCTATAGGGGTGACATCCCCCTCGTAGCCTGGTCAAAAAAATGGCGAAATTGGTTGAGTTCAAACCGCATCCTGTGCTACCTTATAGAACCGACGGGCGATTAGCACAGTGGTAGCGCACTTCCTTCACACGGAAGGGGTCACTGGTTCGAATCCAGTATCGCCCATACTCTAAACCTTTTGATGCGTAAGGACTCTAGCCCTTGCGCATTGTTGTTTTTGGGAATCTGAAATTCTCATTAAGCCGTCACTGAGTAGGTTTGATCATCCTGTTTCACTGACCCCTAGTGGTGGGATTCATTGTGAGCCAAGGGGCGATGTATCGCAGGAGGAAAGGTTGCTGGTGCCGCGAGGGTTCTCTACGGCCTCCCACAAAGAGTAGCCATGTGCTGCTCTCGCGGGTATGAACTTACCAATCTGGGAAGTAGCAGGCTAGAAATGCTTTAACGGTCAGGATAGGGATGTCCGCAACACTTTTGAGCACCAAAAGATCGTCGTCGCCAGAAACAATGGCCACCGCTTGGGCCGCAATGGCCGCTTCAAGCACAATTTTATCGTCAAGATCCCGCAGCTCTGGCACATCGATGGAGACAACCTTTGTGCCAAAGGAGGCTAGTCGCGAGATGTTGATGAGCAGCGATTCTGGAGTTGTGCCGATACGCTGTAGGCGAGATTGGAATTTGGGATAGCGCAGTACATCAGCCAACTCGCTCAGCAAGGCTTGAGACATACAAAGTTGCACTTGGCCATCGCGAGCGAGTTGAACCAGACGAGCTGGTTGCCCACCAAACAGCAGGGCCGAAACCCAAACGTTGGTGTCGAGCACGACATTAAGCTTGGGCTCGGTCATGGCGAATGGTTTTTACAATGGCACAGATTTCGGCCTCTGTGGGTTGATCGGGATCAGGGCCAAGGGCTTCAATGCGCTGAAACAAGGCATCGAAGGAGAGGGGCTGGGTAATCTTCTTCAGCACAATCGTGTCGTCTGTTTGCCACAGCAGATACTCGTCTCCTGGCTCTAGGGTGGCGAGGACTTCGGGCGGGAAGGCAAACTGACGTGCTTGGGTAATGCTGACAACGTTGGTCTTGGTCATCGCACTCAGGGCTGATAGGGATTCTGCTTTAAGTTTAGCCCCAAGGATTGTGGTGATGAGGCCAGGGCTTGAGCACAAAAAATTTGGGCGACTGGCTTCTAGCCAGCTACGATGCCACTGGGCCAGAGACCCTGCCCATTCCAATCCATACTGAAGACGCTAATCGCCATATTCTCGACTTCGTTGAGCAACACAGTCAGGGGCATCAAGAGCCTCAGACACGAAGCCAAATTTCGCCAGATCGATAAACCCTCTCATCGCCCTTGCTCTGTCCGTAAACCTTTTGATGCGTAAGGACTCTAGCCCTTACGCATTGTTGTTTTTGGGAATCTGAAATTCTCATTAAGCCGTCACCGAGAGGTATGGATAGATACAGGAGTACTCATTATCCGGATGCGATTAGGATAATTGAGTTCCATGGCCCAACGTGTTGAACAGAGCGACTTTTGAGGTTTCTGCCGATACTGTCCACCCAGAAAAGCGTCAACGACGTCGTAAGGCTCCAAAGGGGAGCGTGTCTATCGGCGTGAGCCATGGATGGCTGCGGCTTTACTGGACGTACCAGGGCAAGGCGGACTACTGCTACATCGGGGCCAAGGATACGCCGACGCATCGAGAGTTGGCCCAGAAAACCGGGCTGAGTTGCTGGCGGTGGATCTGAAGAATGGCACCTTTGACCCCACCAAAGAAAAATATCGCCTGTTTCCGAAGCCGGAGGTGGTTCAGAAAGTGGCTGAACCAAGGCGAATTGACGATCTGTGGGAGTTGTACCGCAAGAGACATCTGTCTTGCCCCCGTGCTTTTCAGCGATGACGTGGTCAATTTCATGAGGGAAGAAGGTGGCCGCCCCTGGCAGTAGGCAATATTCGCATCGGTTGTTGGCCCGCTGCTCGACGAAACGACGCAAGCTGACAGAGATATAGGCTTTGTTCATGCTTGCCCCAGCAGGTTGCTGAAATGGCCTGCATTGAGCATGACAATGATGTGATCAATGCGCTCATATTCGTCGAGTTCGGCTTGTTCTGAGGGGATGAGGTCACCGGAGCGGGCGCGAGCCACTAAGCTGCGCAGACGGTCTTGCATGGCTGGGGTGAGCCGAAAGTCTAAGATTTCCTGGGGGGTAGGGCCGCTAGCGATAAAGTCGAGGATGTAGCGGTAGATGTGGGCTGGGAGAATGGCGGGTTGGCGACCTTGGGTGAGCAGGTTGGGCAACTGCTGGGGTAGCCAGTCTGCGATAGGCTGGCCTAGTTCGGAGAGTTGGTCGATCAGCTCGTCTGGGATGTCGAGGGTGATTTTTGCCATGGCAATGCCAGAGAGGGTTTGCGTTTATTATCGCAGTTGTCTGAGGGAAGCCGGGTTGGGGTGCCAGAGAGAAAGGAGGAAGTTGAAAAGTAGACCATACCCGTGTTTTTTGTCCAGGCGATATAATTAGCGCATTACAACCATTACCCCTCTACGATGGGTCGCCTAACGAGCTTTCTACAAACCGAGTTTAGCCGCCAACTACCAACGGGTTGGTCGTGTCGTTCAGAGGTTCAAGTCTTGCCAGAAGAACTGTCTGATATCCTGGGATATTCATCCAGGGCAGACGTACTTTTAGAAAGAGAAGAAGATCATAGAAAGCTATGGATTGAATTTGAGGTTAGCAGAGCTGATCCAGTTGCGAATCATGCCAAATTTGCGACAACCCATCTCTTCCAGGCCCAACAGACCAATGATGCCTTTATTAGCATGGTTAGCTCCCATGTCGCCAGAGGAAGACGGAATTTAGCTGCTAATACGATTGCTCTCATGCGAGAGATCGGGATGAATGCATTTCAAACGGTTCTCTTGCCTCAACTATCTCCAAAGAATATCAAAAGAATCAATCACCTATCCGAGCAATCTATCGTCAACGAATTCCTGGATATCAAAGCGGAGATCCTTCGTGCCATAGCTGTTTCTGAATCTGTTCTTGATCTCCAGGATAGAAGGCTCCACTTTGTTGGAGACTTTTTGGAGATTTTTCTAAATTTGAGGCAATGGAACCATGAAATTCTCCATGATCCTACTGCAAGGGATAAGTGGGGACAGCGCACCATCACCTATTTTGTATTTGACCCTTACTCTAAACAGTTCGCTCCATCAAAGTTTTGCGCTTACTCAGGCATCTGGAATCATCAAGAAAGTATCTCTCCCTTGCCTGTCTCACAATCCCCTAAATCTGTGATGACTATCGATTTCTACGTGATGCTCGATGGTGTCTACAAGAACTTTGATGGTCGTCGAGCCAGAATTCACTTGACAGACTGTTTAGGAATGATGGCTATAGATGCAAAACAGGAAGAAAACCTTGCCCAGAGTTTTGAGAAATGGTCAGAGATCTTTGAAGACTCTATTCGTGTACATCCTAAAGGCCCAATATTCCTTCTGCCACCATCTTGGTTTAAGTAATTCCAAGTAATATAGAAGTCCACATCGCTTACTTTAAGCTTAGTATTGATCAAACACTAGATATACTTCAATGACCAGGAGAAACAGACGGTATTCATGCTTTACGACTGACGAGTATTTAGCTATCGAACGCATCAGTCCGATTAAGCACGAATATTTGCAAGGACAGCTTATTGCAGTGGCAGGGGTCAGTAAAGCCCATGTCATCATTGCTGGTAATATTTCAGCTCTCCTCGTCAATCATCTACGAGGTACGGACTACATTTCCTATGCTATGGGTATGAAGGTGTGTCTGCCAGCCCTTAATCTCTTTTACTATCCTGATTTAACCATTACCTGTGATAGGCGTGACCGTACCTCTATCGAGGAGTTTATCCTCTATCCCAAGCTCATTATCGAAGTTATATCTGAATCTAATGAGGCTTTTGATAGGGGCGATAAGTTCTCCGATGACAAAACTATTTCTACGTTAGAAGAGTATATGCTTATTCACCAAAGTCAAATTTTGGTCGAACGGTTTCAGTGTCATTCCAATAATCTATGGGCTCCCCAGATTTTTCAGGACGGCGACGCCCTTGTACTTAGCAGTACTAACTTGATTTGCGAAATTGAGGCTCTCTACAAAAACCTTGATCAGCTTTCTTCAATGCCCTGATTTTTCAGTTTTCCCAATAGTTCCTGACTTGACTTACTCCATAAGTCACCCTTGGGTAAACTATCCTGTAAACACGGGGGCTTTACCGACCCCAACTCTGGAGAGCGATGACGGCATCAAGCGCCCTTTCTAGCGGTTCCCTAGTCTTGGAACCGAGCCAGCTCAAGCGATGGACGGTGCGAGACTACCACCGCATGGGGGAACTCGGCCTCTTCAGGGCCGACGAACGCACAGAACTTTTGGCTGGACAGATCACCCTAATGGCTCCCAAAGGCACACCCCACGTCACAGCGCTGCATCTCCTAGCCAATGCCTTGCGTGCCCAATTGGAAGAACGCGCTCTAGTTCGCACCCAAGACCCTATCCAACTGGACGATTTCTCGGAACCGGAGCCGGATTTAGCGGTTGTGCAAGGTACCGTTCTGGATTATGCCGAGCAGCATCCTCGTCCAGAGCAGGTTTATCTCGTGGTGGAGGTGGCCGATTCCACCCTACGGCAAGATTGCGAGGTAAAAGCCAAGCTCTATGCCCAAGCGGGCATTGCCGATTATTGGGTTCTGGATCTCAAAAATCGCCAGATCCATCTCTTTCGCGAACCTACGGCAATGGGCTATTGTCACCACCTCATCTTGACTGAGCCGAATCAAATGTCGCCTCTGAATTTCTCCGATATTTTGCTTTCTCTGTCAGAGATTTTGCCGCCAGGATCATAATATCCACAGTACAGTGAGGACTGATGCCCTGACTGAAAAAGGATTTTCAGCAGACGCGAAAACCATTCCTCTACCGCATTGGATTCACGTAGGGTTCAGGTCTCTGGCCCCTTCGATGAAGATGGGTTCTAGCAAGTTTTGTCAGTCAACCAGATCGATGCCTATGGAGTCCAATGGGCAATCAGAAATGCGCCACAGCGCCTGGTTTTTGACACAGGACATAACGCACTACAGCTATTCCCCCACAACGGGCTGATGAGCAAGCTGTCTGCCAACGGAGGGCTTAATTGACCCAAAGCAATGACAGCGCATCAAGCGCCCTATCTAACGGCTCTCTGCTCCGTTACAGCGTTGCATCTCCTAGCCCATGCCTGTATCATCACCCCCAGCGTCTTAGCGATTGCTGAGGGGATACGGTCAATCAACACTGGCGACACGAAAGCCCATTTGGCATTCAAACTGGGCAGGTTGTCCATGACTCAGCCCAGACACTAGGCGACCGCACCCTAAACTGCCCTGTCGCCACCGGGGTTCTCCATTGTGATCTGCCAGAAGACAGTTCTGACAGATCGTGTGGGGCGAGATGATTTGGTTATCCGTCATCATGACCAGCATGGCTCAAAACCTCCCAGACTAGGCAGCGGCACGATCCGGTACTGACCTAATTCTAGGATGCCTCAGAGTTTAGGTTGTGTTGTTTCATACGTAATCTAACGAAATAACACTCACCTAAACGTTTTCACACTGGGGTGGCCTTTAATTGCCAGGAGATTCTACAGGTTGGTTTTGGGAAACTCGCTGGCTGCGCTTTTTGGGGGCGGGGATGGATTTATGGCTTCCCGACGTCTTAGGGCTAGATTCGGTCTGCACATGGTGATCGCTGCGCTGCCATGCAGGTACGGTGTGGTCGTAGGCCATTTGCAGGGCGGCGGCGGCGATGGTGTGGATGTCGTACTCTTCGCTGAGTTGGGACACAATGGGCAGGAAGGAGGCCAGCCGTTCGCTGGTGATGGCTTCCCGCACTTGGCTCCGCAGCCGTTCCAGATTGCGGGCGGCAATCTCGGCGCGGGTGGGGATTTGCATGATGGTCATGGGCTGCTTGGTTTGCCGTTCAATTTGGCGCAGCTTGTACTTTTCTAGGGGCGTCACCAGGGAAATGGCGACCCCGGTTTTTCCGGCCCGTCCGGTGCGGCCAATGCGGTGGACGTAGTTTTCCACGGCATCGGGGAGGTCAAAGTTGATGACGTGGGTGAGGTCATCCACATGGATGCCCCGGGCGGCGATATCGGTGGCGACGACCCAGCGCACCTGTTGTTGGCGGAACCGCAGCAGCAGGCGTTCCCGCTGGGACTGGCTGAGGTCGCCGTGGTATTCGTCCACACTGTAGCCAGCAGCCTGCAACTGGCGGGTGAGATCGCTGGCGGTGCGGCGCGTCCGCACAAAGATGATGGCGGATTCGGGGTCTTGGATTTCTAGAATCGGTTGCAGGGCGCGAACCTTCGTCCAGCCGCGAGGCACCACGTAGGACATTTGTTGAATGTGCCGAGGCGAGGCTTTGGCGGCTTGGATAGTGACGGTGACGGGGGATTGCAGGAACTTGGTGGTCAGTTCCCGAATCTCTGGGGCCATGGTGGCGGAGAAAAAGGCGGTTTGGCGATTGGCGGGGGCTTTGCTGAGGATTTTTTCCACATCCTGAATGAAGCCCATATTCAGCATTTCGTCGGCTTCATCCAGCACCAGCCAGCCCAGGCTTTTGAGGGAGAGGGTGCCTCGGTTCAGCAGGTCGAGGACACGGCCTGGAGTACCCACCACAATCTGCGCCCCACGCCGGAGCTGTTCTTGCTGACGGTCGATGGATTGGCCACCATAGAGCGCCAGGATTTTGGGGCGTCCCTGGATGCGGTAGCTCCGCATGGCTTGGCAGACTTGCAGCGCCAGTTCCCGCGTCGGGGTTAGCACCAGAGCTTGGACAGCGGGATTATTGGGATCCACCTGCTCCATCAGCGGCAGGGAGAAGGCAGCGGTTTTGCCCGTCCCGGTCTGTGCCTGACCAATCAAGTCCCGGCCCGATAGCAGGTGGGGAATGGCCTCCGCTTGGATGGCGGTGGGCTCGTGGTAGCCCAGGGATTCTAGGTGGCTAACACGGGCAGCCGACAAACCTAGGCTGGCAAAGGAGAAGGTCATAACGAATCCTCGAAGAGATGACACAGTCGGGAGAAACGGGAAAACAGAGGCCGCTAGGGGGCATAAAACCAGGGGGATCCACCGCTGGGATCGCTGGGGCTAGGGCACTTCGGCGATCTGACCAAACAGGTCGTAGGTGTCGGCGGCGGTGATGGTGACGGGGACAATGTCGTTCAGCGGGGCCGAACCCGTGACGTAGACGACGCCATCCACCTCTGGGGCAAAGCGGCTAGAGCGACCGATGGTAACGCCCGTGGCGGGGTTTTCCTGCTCGATCAGCACGTCCACGGTCTTGCCGATTTCCGCCTGATTGTTGGCCCAGGCGATGGGCTGTTGGGCCAGCATTAGGGTTTCGCGCCGCTGTTCCCGCAGGGCTTCGGGAATTTGGTTGGGCAGGCTGTAGGCGGGGGTGCCTTCCTCAGCAGAGAAGGAGAACACGCCGACGTGATCAAAGCGGTGGCGTTCCACAAAGGCCAGCAGATGCTCGAAATGTTCGTCGGTTTCCCCAGGAAATCCCACAATGAAGGTGGTTCGCAGCACCGCTTCGGGGAGGGCGTCTTTGATGCGGTGGATCACGTCGTCGTTGACCTGCCCTTGCCAAGGCCGATTCATGGCCCGCAGCACCTCCGGGTGGGAATGCTGGAGGGGCAAATCCAGGTAGGGGAGGACGTTCGGGGTGTCGCGGATGGCGTCAATGACCTTCGGAGTCAGCCCCGTGGGGTAGGCGTAGTGCATCCGAATCCAGGGCACATCCACCTCGCCCAAGGCCCGTAGCAGTTCCGCCAGGGCAGGCTTGCCGTAGAGATCCAAACCGTAGTTAGTGGTGATTTGGGAGATCAACACCAGTTCCTGCACCCCTTCGTCGGCCAGTTGTTTGGCCTCGGCCACGATGGACTCGATGGAGCGGGATCGCTGGTTGCCGCGCAGGTGGGGGATGATGCAGAAGGCGCAGCGGTAGTCGCAGCCCTCCGCCACCCGCAGGTAGGCCACACTGGAGGCGGTGGTGCGGTAGCGGGGCACGGTTTCATCGGCGATGTAGGTGGGTTCTGGCGTCACCAGCTTCACCCGTTCCCCGGCCTCGGCCCGCTCGATCACTTCCACGATGCGGTTGTAGTCTCCGGTACCCACCAGGGCCACGGCTTCCGGCAATTCGTCCAGCAATTCGTCTTGAAAATGCTGGGCCAGACAGCCCGTGATCACAATCTTCTTATTTGCTTCCGCCAGTTCCACCAGCGTCCGCACCGACTCCTTGCGGGCTTCCTCAATGAAGCTACAGGTGTTGACCACCACGTAATCGGCCAATTCTTCGTTGGCATCCACGCCATAGCCCGCCTGCACCAGCAAGCCCAGCATATGTTCCGTATCAACGCGATTTTTCTCGCATCCTAAATGGTTAAAGGCAACGGTCGGCTTCAGCCCCATGCATCAATTCCTAACAACAACAGGTACAGATGTTATCCTTCAGCATCAGGAAGAATGAACAGTACCTCCCATTGCTGTGGCCCTAGGGCATCGTTTGAAAACGCATACTTTGAGAGCGAGTTTGGATACCTACCACCGGATTTATCCACCCAAGGGAATCTGGTGATGGCTGGGTTTAACCCGCCTAAGCGTTGTTGTGAGGCTTGATAGCCGACAATCCCTAGACTATTAACACAACTTAACATATTTTCGGATCGATGCATCAAGGCATCTGGTTTTCCCCTAGGCTGGGAGGACATAGAGCGGGTACGGAGAGGGGTGAGAAGCGCGATGGACGACCGGATTTACGATTGTATTGTGGTGGGAGCGGGGCCAGCGGGATCGTCAGCAGCCTACCACCTGGCCAAGCAGGGGCGTTCGGTGCTGGTTCTGGAAGCGGCTTCTCTCCCGCGCTACAAGCCTTGCAGTGGGGCGGTTTCCCCCAGTGTGGCCCAGTATTTTGACTTCGACTTTGCCCCCGCCATCGACAACCAGCGGCGGCAAGTGCGCTATACCTACCAACTTGACGACCCCATTGACGCCGCCCTCGAAACCGCCGAGCCGATTTGGATGGTGCGGCGGGAGGTGTTTGATCAGTTCCTAGTGCAGCAAGCCCAAGCCCAGGGGGCAGAGGTCAAGGACGGCACCCCTGTGACGGGGATCGCCCTAGCCGGGGATCGGTGGCAGGTTTCCACACCCAGCGGCCCGTTCACCGCGTCTTACCTGGTGGCGGCAGATGGAGCCCAGGGGCCGATGGCGGGGTGGCTGGGCTTTCCGAGCCTGCCCCTGCGTATCGCGACGCTGTTGGAAGTGACGACCGCCGATCCCGTGGCGGACACCTTCCCGATGAGCTTTGAGTTTGGCCTGGTGAAGCAGGGCTGTCTGTGGAACTTTCCTAAGCGCCAGGGCTATTCCATTGGGGCGGCGTCCTTTGTAGGCAAATCCGCCGTTGGTAAGGCCGCAGATAAGGCCACAGCGGACTATCAAACCGCCCTAGATCGCTATTGCCAAACCATTGGCGTCAACCCCGCCCAGGCCCAGACCTATCACCATGCGCTGAAGCTGTGGGATGGCCAGCATCCCCTCCACAGGGAGCGGGCGGTGCTGGTGGGCGAGGCGGCGGCGATTGTGGATCCCCTCAGTGCCGAGGGCATTCGTCCCGGCATGATTAGCGGCGTCAAGGCAGCGGCGGCAATCCATCGGGCCTTATCCGGCGAAACGGGTGCCCTGGCGGACTATACCGCTGAGATGCAGACATCCTGGGGGGCGGATATGCAGTGGGCCAAACGGATTTCGGGCCTGTTCTTCCGGGTGCCGGGGATTGGCTACCGAGTGGGCATTAAACGCCCCACCGCCACCCAGCGCCTAGGCCAAATTTTGGCGGGGGAAGTGCAGTACGCCGACATTGCCAACCGGGTGATGAAACGCCTAGGTGCTGGGCTGATTCCGGGGCGATAAGGGTGGCTCCGCTGGCGAGAACTGCCCTAATTGGGGGTATCGGGATCAGCGCCCTCCTCAGACTCAGGCTGTGATTCGGGGTCAAGTGGGTTGATGTCGCTGGGGGGCACCACAGGGATTTCGATGGCATCTTCGGGCGTGGTGGGCTCTGGCGTGGGACGGGTAAACCACCAACTGGCTACGGCGGTGAGCAAAATGGCCCCCGACAGCAGCAGTACCCACAGGGGCACAGGCTTGGGCTTGGGTGTGAGGGGCGCACTGGCTTCTTCCTCTGAGGTTTCGCCGTAGAGGGTGGATTCGGTGGGGGAAACGCGAGGGGCCGTGGTTTCAGCCTCGGTCGGTGCCTCGACGGGGGCAGCAATGCGATGGTGGATAAGCACCACTGCTACGTTGTCGTGGCCGTTTTTTTGGTTAGCCAACTCCAGCCAGGAGGCCACCGCCGATTCTAAAGTAACGATGTCTTTCACAATCAGACCGATGTAGTTGGCCCAGGCGTCTTCGATGCGGTAGTGGTCGCTGAGGCCATCGGAACACAGCAGCAAAACCCCCGTTTCATCCAGGACAAAGCGCCGAATATGGGGATGGAAATAGTCGCCGCTGCGGGTGCCCAGAGCTTGGGTGAGGGCTCCGGCGTCGCTGCGTTCTAGGGCGAGGGAGAGGGTTTGGCGTCCGGCGATCACCTCCCGTCCGGCGATGTCGTCATCCACGGTCAGCAGGTGGCAATAGTCGGGGGTGATCCAGTAGGCGCGACTGTCGCCAATGTGGGCTAGGTAGACCTCCGTGACCCGCTGCGCCCCGGCCTCGGTAATCACCCGTTGGGGCACCAATACCGCCATCACCAGGGTGGTGCCCATGCGTTGCCGTCCCACCCGGCTTTGGCTGTCGTTTTGAAAGCTGATTAAGTCGTTGACGATGCGCAGAACGGCCTCAATCTGCTGAATGATCACCTGGGGCGGCAGAATTTGAGTCTCCTTCTCCACCTCCGCCAGGAAGGTTTGCAGTTGCAGTTTGAGGGACTGAATGGCCAACTGACTCGCCACTTCACCACCGTCGTGGCCACCTACCCCATCGCAGACGATGCCCACCTGAAGGCCGTTCTCGGCACGGGTGTCGAGGAGGGTGCTATCGGGCCAGCAGGCATCTTCGTTGCGGGGCTGGGTGGGGCCAATGGCGGTGGCTCCAGTGAGGGCAAAGCGGCCCGGTCGCAGGGCACTTTGCGCTAGGAGCAGTTGGTTGAGCGTTAGTTCTAGGGTGTCTTCATCCGCTTCGGCGGCTTCTATCGCCGCGATCAAGACCGTGAGGGGCTCGGAGAGGGAGGGATGCCAAGACTCTCGCCAGGACTGCCAGAGAGCAGCCAGATCTGTCAAGCCGGGAGCTGCCCCATCGTCATAGAGTTCTAGGAGCCGAATGCGCCAACCCTCTACCCGCAGGTTTTGGGGCTGGAGCAAACTGCGGCGCAGATCGTAGGGGGCTAGCCGCTGCCATAGTTCCCAGGTTTGCCAGAGCCATTGCATTTGGCGCAGAGGGTCGGCCCCAGCCAGCGCCGTCTCAATAGCGGGGAACAGAACCCCCGCCTGGGGATGGATGGGGGCATTTTCCAGCAGCAAAAGGGGATCCGAGAGTCCGGGCTGAAGTGCCCCATAGAGCCCCGGCACATGGAGCCGTAGGGAATGGGTACGGAGGTAGGGCAGGGCTTGGTCGGGCAGGGTATCGGGGGTGTCAGGCCGCTGCTCAGGCTGGGTATCGAGCCATAGACGCGGGGCCACCACCCGGTATCGCTGACTCACCAGTTCATCAAGGGGCAGGGTTTCAATCCCATCGCCCACCACCCAGAGGTAGGGCTGGTAGCGGGAGGAAAAGCGCTCAGCACGGTTCATAGACTCAGACAGGTTGGGGGCAAGGGAAACATTGGGGGCTGGGGCACAGGCGCTGTGAAAAGGGCAGGAAAGCCCCAGGCCTAGCCTAAGGGAGGATAATGATCCGCCACAACCGTTACTCTCCGTTAAAAGAATGTAATTAGCGACCCCAAGCTTTGGCCTCTAAGGATAGATTAAACCTAGACCTCTCAAACATTAGGTTAGGCCACCTGATCACTATGAACTATGCCTTGTTCTGGCTCATTTTAGGAACGGTGCTCTGCCTGATGGAGCTCTTTATTCCCACCGCCTTTGTTGAGTCCACCCTGGGAGTCAGCGCCATCCTGGTATCGCTGGTGTCGCTGGTGGTGCCCCAATTCAGCCTGCAAGCCGCCCTGTGGATGGTGCTGTCGTTGGTCTTCATTTTCTTCCTGAAGCGGTTTGTGCCCCAGCGGACGCCCCCCATTTTGCTCGATGCCACCGAGGCCCGTACCCTAACAGCCATTGCCCCAGGAGACGCGGGGCGTGTGCTCTACGAGGGCAATTCCTGGCAGGCTCGCTGCGACGATGAAACCATTACCATTGGAGCCAACCAAACGGTGGTGGTGGTGCGGCGCAAGGGCAACACCCTGTACGTGATGCCTGAGAGCGAGATTAAGGAGTGGCCATAGCCATATCTCTGGGCGTTGTGGCCCGATAGAGTCTGCTGTTCAACCCCCTCCTGCCTTGGTTCATCAACCGATTCACCTGTTCAAACACTTGAGGAGCCTTTGACCCATGGGAAGTATTTTCGGATTGATCATCACCATGATGATTCTGGGCGGATCCATCGCGGCCAGCGGGGTTCGCATCGTCAACCAAAGTGATGAGGCACTGGTAGAAACCCTAGGCAAATATACGGGCAAAAAGCTGTCCCCTGGGCTCAATTTTGTGGTGCCGTTCCTGGATCGCGTGGTGTTTAAGCAAACCATTCGGGAACGGGTGCTAGATATTCCACCCCAGCAGTGCATCACCCGCGACAACGTCTCCATCAGCGTGGACGCGGTGGTCTATTGGCGGATTGTGGATATGGAAAAGGCTTACTACAAGGTAGAAAACCTGCAATCGGCCATGGTCAACCTGGTGCTCACCCAGGTGCGAGCCGAGATGGGCAAACTGGAACTCGACGAAACCTTCACCGCCCGCTCCGAAATTAATGAAATCCTGCTGCGCGAACTGGATATCTCCACCGACCCCTGGGGTGTCAAAGTCACTCGCGTAGAACTGCGCGACATCGTGCCCTCCAAGGCCGTTCAAGATTCCATGGAGCTGCAAATGGCCGCCGAGCGCAAAAAGCGGGCCGCTATCCTCACCTCCGAAGGGGAGCGAGAATCGGCGGTGAACTCCGCCAAGGGACGGGCCGAATCGGCGGTGCTGGATGCCGAAGCCCGCAAAACCGCCGCCATTTTGGATGCCGAGGCCGAGCAAAAATCCATCATCCTCCGCGCCCAGGCCCTCCAGCAAGAGCAGGTGCTCCAAGCCCAAGCTACGGCCCAGGCCATCCAGATCATCGCCAAAACCATTGCCGCCGACCCCGATGCACGGGAATCGCTGCAATACATCCTGGCCCAGCAATACCTCGAAATGGGGCTGAAGATCGGCAGCAGCGACAGCAGCAAAGTGATGTTTATGGATCCCAAGAGCATCCCCGCCACCCTAGAGGGCATGCGGGCCATCGTCGGCGACGGCAACACCCCGCCCATGGGCTAGCCGATATCCTGGCGGCCCCATACATTTCCCCCGTCGGTTGGGGTTAGCCCAGCGGAACCCAATGCTGCCGAGGCTTTTGGGCCTGGTTGGATGCCGCGATTACGCCACTTCACCTACGAGTTGAGTAGTCTGAAGGGGCGTAGGCTGAAAAAGATGCTATTCCAGGCGTTCGGCGAGTTCCATCCAGCGTTCGGTGGCGGCGTCAATTTGGGCGGAAAGGGCGGCGAGTTGCTCCGACAGGCGGGTGACTTCTTCGTAGTCGCTAGGGGCATCGCCGTAGAGCCGTTTTTCGATAGTTTCTTTCTCGGCCTCCAGGGTTGGAATTTGGGTTTCCAGTTGTTCGTACTCGCGCTTTTCCTTGTAAGAAAGTTTCTTGCCTGGGGCGCTAGAGCTGGAAGGTGCGGCGCTGGATGTTTTGGCTGACGGACTAGAGGAAGCGGCTTTTTCGTTGGCTTTGGCGGCTTCCCGTTGGCGTTCTTCCTCCCGCTCTTTTTCCGCTTTTTTATAGTCTAAATAGAGAGAATAGTTGCCGGGATACTGTCTTAGAATGCCATGGCCCTCAAAGGCAAAAATGGTATTGACGGTGCGATCTAGGAAGTAGCGGTCGTGGGATACCACAATCACACAGCCGTTAAATTCTTCTAGGTATTCTTCCAGCACGCTCAAGGTTTGGACATCCAGGTCGTTGGTGGGTTCATCGAGGATGAGCAGATTGGGGGCCGACATCAACACCCGCAGCAAAAAGAGCCGCCGCCGTTCGCCCCCAGAGAGTTTTTCGAGGGGGGCATATTGCTGGTTGGGGGTAAACAAAAACCGCTCCAGCATTTGGGATGCGGTAATGGTACTACCGTCGGCGGTTGTGACCAGTTCGGCGGTTTCTTTGAGGTATTCAATCACCCGCTGGCTGGGGTTGGTAAACAGATCGTCGGAATGCTGATCGAAGTAGCCGACGTGGATGGTGGTGCCCATCTCTACGGTGCCACTGTCTGGCTCTAGCCGTCCGGTAATCACATTCATTAGGGTCGATTTTCCGACGCCGTTGGGGCCAATGATGCCGACGCGATCATCTGGGGCAAAGGCATAGGTAAAGTCTTTGAATAGGGTACGGTCTTCGTAGCTTTTAGCCACATGTTCTAGCTCGATCACCTTTTTGCCAATGCGGCGACCTGCTGTGGAAATATCCACCTTGCCCAGGGCTTGCTTAAACTCCCGATTTTGCATTTCCCCAATGCGATCAATGCGGGCTTTTTGTTTGGTGCTGCGGGCTTTGGGGCCACGCTTTAGCCATTCCAGTTCTCGTCGCAACACGCCCGCATGTTTCTTTTGGGAGCTTACTTCTGAAGCTTCGGATAGGGCTTTTTTCTCTAGGTAATAGGCGTAGTTGCCGCCATAGCCATAGAGGTCTCCCCGGTCAATTTCTAGGATGCGGTTGGTGACTTGATCCAAAAAGTAGCGGTCGTGGGTAATCAGCAGCAAGGCTCCGCGAAAACCACCGAGATAACTTTGCAGCCATTCCACCGATTCGGCATCCAAGTGGTTGGTGGGCTCGTCCATCAGCAGGGCGTCGGGGTCGGCTAGGAGGGCAGCGGCAATGGCTACCCGTTTGCGATAGCCGCCGGATAAATCGCCTACCTTAGCGTCAAAGTCTTCGATGCCCAATTTGCTGAGAATTACCTTGGCGCTGGTTTCCAAATCCCAGGCATCGGCGGCGGCAATTTTTTCGGCCACGACAGAGAGCTGGGCCATCAGGCGATCACTATCCCCGGTGCCCTGGGCCAAGTGGTGCGAGAGGTCTTCATACTCGCGAATCAGCGCCATGGATTCTCCGGCGTCGGCAAATACTTGCTCAAGTACCGTGTGGTTGGCGTCAAAGTCGGGCTGCTGGGGCAGGTAGACGATTTTAGCGCCGGGGTTCACCCAAAACTCGCCGCCATCGAAGGGCTCTAGCCCCGCAATCATCTTGAGCAGGGTGGATTTACCGGAGCCGTTGGTGCCAATCAGGCCCACTTTGTCGCCCTCCTCTAGGCTGAAGCTGGCATCCCGCAGGATTTCTTTGATGCCAAAGTCTTTGTGAGCGGAGCGCAGGGTAAACAGGGTCATAGCACCAAAGCCAAATAACGCAAATCAATCAACCAAAAGCTAGAGCCGAGCGGATCTGGCCCTACCCCAGTCTAATAGTGTGACCTATCCGCCGCTGGATGCGCGGATCAATTCAGCCCTACGGGTTTCTTAGGATTGCTGCCTACAGTGACGGTAGGACTCCATCGCAAGGTGACGTCCCCTACCATTCACCTGCCCTTAATCGTCGCCAGACGGGGCATACTATTCAAGTCTGCGCCATTACATAACCGGAGAACATCGTTATGAGTGAAAGCCCCGTACAGGTCATTGTGGCCGCCTTTAACAGCGTGGATGGCGCTGGCCTCGTGATGGAAGACATTAAGCAAGGAAAACGGGATGGCCTGATCGGCATCATAGATGCCGCCGTGGTGGTCAAAAACGCCGAGGGCAAGCTCAAAATTACCGACGCCAAACGCCGCAGCCGCAAAGGGCTAATGACGGGCGGTGTGGTCGGCGGCCTGATCGGCTTGGTGTTGGCTCCTCCGGCGGTGGCCGTGGCCGCTGGGGGCGGCGTGATTGGGGCGCTGGTGGGCAAACTCCGCAGCGCTCCCCTTAAGGCCGAAATGAAGGACTTGGGATCGGCCCTTCAGCCCAATACCTCGGCGATTATTGCCGTGATTGAACACACCTGGGTGGAACAACTCGAAGCCGCCCTCGCCGCCGCCGGAGCCCAGCTCATCCGCGAGGTGATCAAGGCCGACATCGCTGAACAACTGGAGGCCGGGGGCAACGTCCTCTACACCGCCGGGGCCGGAACCGATGCCCTCGGAGCCGCCCGCATCGCTCAAACCACAGACAGCCTCAGCATCGGCGGTGTGGCCATAACCGATGAAGGTCTCTTTTTAGACAGCGCTGAAATTCTCCTTGCTGGCGATGATGAGGACGAAGAAAACTCTTCCTCAATGGCATAACGCTGCCTGACCTGACCAGATATAGCCGTTTTTGACCAATAAGCTGCACCTTAATCTGGGCAACCTGCAAGTCAAGGTTCTTAGCGCTTTCTTCAAGCTTATCTGGAGCAAAACGGCTATAGATAATCCCTCGATAGATATGCTTTTTTCTCTAAGGCTAGTTGGCGTACTTCCTTAGAGGCATTAGGGTGAGTGGCAACGTTAGCTAAGGTAGCGACATCGTTGATGTGAGCCAGTTGCGCTAAGGCGCTACCTGGAGTGTTAGGGTTTTTGGCAACTTGCACCAGAATACTTACAACAAAAACTTGGGATAAATCAGATAGTATTTTTGCGGGCGTATTAGGATTGCCAGCAACGTCGTAGAGAACCGACTCATCTCTGTCCTGAGCCAGATGAATTAAGAGAAATTCAGGGGCACAACGATTACGAGCTACCCCTCGACGTAGCCAAAGGTCTTCACTCTTCGCTAGGTGGATTAAGTGACTCAACGGAAATCGGGAGTTGGCTACCGCAGCGCAGCGAGTTTGTGAATCAACATCTTGGGCGAGTCTTATCAGAAGAGTTTCGGGAGTCTTGGTATGTTCAGCAATACAATGGCGAACGCGCCAATCTGAATCGTGGGCTAAGTGAATCAATCCTTCCACCGGAGTATTGAGGTGGCAAGCCACATTTCTGCGTACCTCCCATAATGGGTCTTGCATCAAGCCTAGCAGTGTGTCGCTGGAAGTTTGCCGATGACGAGCAACATGGAGGCGTACATTCCGAACATGGTCTGTAGCTAACTGACTCAAAATTTCTGGGGGAGTATTTAAGTTTCCCGCCACTGCATCACGGACGCCAGCATCATCGTCCTTCGCAAGCCGTTCTATGATTTCTCTGAGCAAACAAGGGTTGTTCGCCGTAGATTGGCGCAATTCTACGCTAGGATGTCGAGCTAGCCATGCTTGCCACGGAGCAGGTAAATACTGGTCTCTTAATATATGACCTGGACTATGTTGGCATAACTCTGTAAAGAAGTCTTGATTTTCACTCAAGACGGCCTCATCAATCTTGGGATCGCTCAATATATCCTGAAGATTTTGAAGATTGATCATATCTATTCGTTCTCCTTGGAAGAAGAATGAGAACGCTATTGTGCCGCATCGGGGGAGTTAGAAAAAAGCGCTAGGGTTTGGCGGCAGCATTGTTTGAGGCGTTCGCCGCAGGTGGGATCTGGGGAAAGACTGCCCGAAAAGGCCCAGTTGTCGATGGTGGAAAGCGTCCATTGTTTGCCGCGATGGTCGAACCCGGCCACCTCTAGGCCGATGACGCGCCGTTCTTCGGTATCGGGGTCGGGGTGGAGGCGAATTTGCACCAGCAGGCTGCGGCAGCGAAACAGACGGCTCACCCCCGGAAAGTGAAACCCCAGGTCAATAGAATCGGGATCGACGAGGTCGCGGGTTTCCCGATCATTGGCCCAGGGTTTGAGATCCACCCGCAGGTCGGGGAATTCGCCCTTAAACAGCCCGACTACGGTGGCGATTTTGCTGGCAAACTCGATGCTGTTGGCCTGTTCTGCTGCGTTCACGCTGTCTGCTTAGACGAAAGAGATTAGCTTTCAGAATAGGATAGCGCTTTGTTTTCAACCGTTAACAGGTTAACCAAACAACTATTGTTCAGGGCGGTTAGATAGCTCAGGGGCAACCTCTGCCCGACACACCTCTAGCATCCGCTGGTCGTTATCCGTGAGGCGTTCGAGGGCATGGAACCCATGGAGGTTGAGGGGAACGGTGGTGGTTCCCAAATCTTCGGTGGCGATAGCGCTTTGGGGATCGAGGGCGATGCTGTAGGGATAGGCTTCCTCGCTGTAGCTGTCGATGATGGTCATGGCGAGGGCGTTGCCTTGCACCTGGCCATAGAAGCAGTCGAAGGAAGAACCCGGAAAATAGAGGGCACCATAAAGGTCTTGGCCATTGCTTTCCATCGCGATGTAGCCGTGGCCAATTTGGTCGGGCTCGGCAGACTGGCCAAAGAGATATTGCCCCGGTGCAGGGAAGGATCGGGCCGCTTGGGCTAGGGTTTCTACGATGGCTGGAGACTGCTCAAGGATCACCAGATTGCTAGAGTTGGCCTGAGCCTTGAGGCCCAGCCCCAGAACGACAGCACAGGCTACCACCGTTCCGGCTAGGGAACGAGGTGTTGCCCATCGCAGCGGAGACAACACTGATCTTGATAGTGTCATGGATCCGATCATGGGATGTCCCTCCTCTGATGTCGTAATGTTTTCAACCCTAGATGGGTTAAGCTAGACCGCTAGTGGGTCGGGGATGGCACTGTGGTGAAGGCCCTAGGCAGAGGCTGCTAACCACACAGCCCTTACGTTCAATGTAGTGGAACCGTCTGTCCAAATCGGGGGATTTTGGCTGACCGTAACAACTCTTTGAACAAGGTTTGGGCCATGGCCTAGCCGCTTGGGAATCCTAGATAAAGGGCCGGATAAGTGGGCTTGGTCGCCGCCTAATGTTGTTATAGAGGCAATGCCTTGGCGACTTAGGGGCTAAGGTGCCACCTCTATAATTGTCAGCCATCTCGCTGGGGTTGACCTCCGGCCAAGGATCGGTGCTGCGTCCATCCAGGGATAGAGAAATCCAGCCTGCGGGCCTCATTCTCAGGTGAGAGGACATCTTGCTGGGGCTGAGGGACGATGCCTAGGCCCGATGCCTGGGAGTGTGGCTTCTGATCCCGTTGGCATGGGCGGATCAGGCTAGGCTATATATAGCCTGATGGGCCTGCAATGGCCTATCCTTCAGTCAAGGTGCGTGAGTCATGGTGAGTGGCGCAGTCCGGGGAGATGGTATGGAAGTTGCCGCCGATACATTAGGCCAGGGCCGGGTGCCCCTGAAACTTCTTCTATTCATTGACAAGCGCCCCAGTTTGACCCAGCAAGTCCAGCAGATTCGGCAATACCTCAAAACCCTAGAGGATCGGTTTCAATTTCATCTAGACGTGGTAGACATCGGCGAGCAGCCCTACCTCGCGGAACATTACAAACTGGTGGCTAGCCCTTCCCTAGTGAAAGTTTCGCCACCGCCGCAGCAGTTACTAGCCGGAAGCGACATTGTTAGCCAACTAGAGCACTGGTGGCCCCGCTGGCAAGAGGAACACCAGCCTCCCACCAAAGATATTCCCTCCCTGCTGGAGGCGACGGCCCTCGATCTAGAACTGGCCGAGGCAGATGATCAAGTAACGCACTCCGCTGAGCTCATCAAGCTATCCGACGAAATTTTTCGCCTCAACCAAATCAAAGACGAGCTGGAAGCCCAGCTGCGGTTCAAAGACCGCATCATTGCCATGATGGCCCACGATCTGCGAAATCCGCTCACCGCCGCCTCCATCGCCATCGAAACCCTAGAGCTGGGCTATGCCCCCAACCAGCGCCGCAACCTCGACCTCAGCCCAGAGCTAACGGGCCAACTGCTAAAGCACGCCAAAACCCAGGTGCGGGCCATCAACCGCATGATTACCGACATTTTGAAAACCGCCCGAGGTGCCACCCTCGATCTACAAATCCACCCCCAGGAACTGAACCTCGTTGCCCTGTGTGAAGCGGTGGTGGAGGAAACCCAGGATCGCATTCAGGCTAAGGCACTCAACCTCGCAACCGAGGTGCCCAAGGATGTACCCCCGGTCTATGCCGACGGTAGCCAGGTGAAGCGGGTGATTAGCAATCTGCTCGACAACGCCATCAAATACACACCGGAGGGCGGCACGGTTTCCCTGATTGCCCTGCATCGCACCACCCAAAAGGTGCAGGTTGGCGTCATCGACACCGGGCCAGGAATTCCGGTGGAAAACCGAGACCGTATTTTTGAAGAAAGCTTTCGCCTCCAGCGCGATGTGACCCAGGAGGGCTATGGCCTGGGGTTGGCCCTGTGTCAGCGCATCATCCGCGCCCACTACGGCCAAATTTGGGTGGATTCAGTACCGGGAGAAGGCAGCGCCTTTTACTTCACGCTGCCCGTTTACCGCGCCTAGGCTGGCCTGGACGCAGCCTAGGGCGCAAGGCGGACAATGTCGCCATCCTGCAAGAAGCCGACGCCGGAGGTGACGACCTGTTCGCCAGCCTGCAAGCCTTGGATGACCTCCACTAGGGCGGGTTGGTCGCCGTTGGAGGGAAGGCGGTTGCCCAACTCCACCGAGCGGGCGGTGACTTGGTTGCCCTCGCCCAGCACAAAGACGAGGGAACTGCCATCGGGCTGAGGTTGTAGGGCGGTGGCGGGGATCACGAGCCCCTGGCGGTTGTTGGTGCGGATATCGCCGCGCAGGAACAGACCGGGACGCAGCAGGTCGCTGCCGGGGAGGGAAATATTGACCTGGGCCGTGCGGCTGGTGGCATCTACCACGGGATCGATGGACTGCACTGTACCCTGGAGGCGCAGGCGGCTATCGGCGGTGGAGGAAATGGCGACCGAGGCCCCCACAGAGACTCGATCCAACTGGGTTTGGGGCACTTCGGCCACCAGCCGGAGCTGGTTGTTTTGAATCAGCGTCACGATGGGGTTGCCGGGGGAGGCCACATCGCCCACATTGGCCCGCCGCTCCGCCACAATGCCCGCCACCGGAGACCGCACCGAGGTTTGGCCAAGCTGGGTTTGTAGCCGATCAATCACCGCCTGCTGGGAGCGCACCCCGGCCTGGGCGCTTTCAATTTCGGCCTGGGCCAAGCCCACCGCCTGCTGGGCTGTGGTGGTTTGGGTTTGTTGGCGGGTGAGTTCTTGTTCGCTGATGGCCCCTTGGGCGGCGAGGGTGCGCAGCCGCTCTAAGTTTTGCTGGGCCTCGGCTACGTTGGCCTGGGCCTGGGAGAGGGACGCCTGCCGCTGGGTGACTTGGGCCTGGGACACCGATAGCTGAGCCTGGGCTTGGCGCAGATCCGCTTGCAGGGTGGCGTCGTCCAGAATTGCCAAGACTTGCCCTGCGGCCACGGCATCGCCTTCGCGGACGAGCAACTGCTGAATTTGCAGTCCGCTGGCCTGGGGGGAAATGGACAGCAGATCCACCGCCTGCACCGTGCCGTTTACCGCCAGGGTATCCGCCACCGAGGCCGGAACGACAGGGGCCACCGTCACCGTTTGGGACGCTTGGGCCGGGGCGGGGGCCGTTTCCTCCGCTGGTGGGGCCGCCTGTTGACCACCCAGGATGCGCGTGCCCAACAGGGTTAGTAACACCCCAGCCCCCAACCCCAACAGCACAGGCTTCCAGGGGCGACCCTTCGATAACGGAGCCACATCACCATAGGCCATGCCTTCGGTAATGGATGGAGCGGTGGATTCTCGCGATTGGGGAGAATGGAGGTTCTGCACAGCGTTGTCCTTCAGGGCACAGGTCAGCCAAAACATTACAAAATGTATCGCCTCCATTATGCCTGATTCATTCCCGTCCTTGGGAACGGGGCAGGACGGTTGGTTCAGCGTCAGGCCAACTGGAACGGCTGGATTAGCCCCGCCCCACCTAGGACGGATCAATGGCTTGGCAGTGTTGCTGCGCTGCTTTTACCCCCTAGTATTTTGGAATGTAGCCTAGTTCACGGTGGTTGCTGACTAAAATCACACTCCCAGAACAGGGGATTTGGTGTAATAGCAGTAGGTACAAAAGAAGGAAACCTGGTACCTTTACACAACAAAGCCCGTGAGTCGAGTTCCTAACCATCGCCCTCCCTATCGTCACCGTCTCACCCTCCAGGCTCACCGCAGCGGCTCGTTCCGGTTCCACTACCGTTCACTCAGGCTAACGAAGGCAGGTTTTGGGAATGTTTAACGCCACCGAACTCCTCATCAGCGACTTTGTCACGAAGCTTAGGACAGGCTATCACCGCACCTACGGCGGCCAAAACCCCACCTACGAAGACATCATTGCCTGGGCGGGCAGCATGGCGCTGGAAAATATCGCCAACAGCGATGCCCTCTATCACAACGTCGAGCACACTATTTTGGTGGCCCTAGTGGGGCAAGAAATTCTGCGCGGCAAACACATCCGCGAGGGCGGCGTCACCTGCGAAGACTGGATGCATTTCATCATTTCCCTGGTCTGTCACGACATTGGCTACGTGAAGGGCGTTTGCCGCCACGACCAAGACCGCAACCACCTGTATTCCACGGGCCAAGGGGACGAAATGGTGATGCTGCAACCGGGGGCGTCTGATGCCTCCCTGACGCCCTACCACGTAGACCGGGGCAAGCGGTTTATTGAAGAACGCTTTGGCGGCAACAAGCTGATCAACGCTGAGGTGATCAAACGCAATATTGAACTCACCCGCTTCCCGGTGCCCAAGGAGGAAGACCACCAAGACACCCAGCACTTTCCGGGCCTAGTGCGGGCGGCGGATTTGATCGGCCAGCTTAGTGATCCCCGCTACCTGAAGAAAATCGGTGCCCTGTTCTACGAATTTGAAGAAACCGGACAAAACCAAAAACTCGGCTATGAGCACCCCGCCGATCTCCGCGCCAACTACCCCGGATTCTATTGGAATGTGGTGCATCCCTACATCCAAGACGGCCTGCGCTACCTCTCCCTCACCCAAGAAGGCAAGCAAATCATTGCTAACCTTTACTCAAATGTGTTTATGGTGGAGAACGAGAAAACCGTTATTCACACGTAACGGGCACCCCTAAACTCCCACGTAATCTACACGAAGCGGCTATGACCTGGTGGCGCAAACTTAAAACCAATCGTCTGGCCCAACTGGGGGCTGTATTGCTAATTCTGCTCTACACCGTGGCGATTGGGGCCGACTTTTTTGCCCCCTACAGCCCCTACGCCGCCCAGGCCAACGGCTCCCTACTGCCCCCCACCCAAATCTACTGGCGCGACGCCGACACCGGGCGCTTCTTCCCCCACGTCTACCCCACCACCCAGGGCCCGGTGGATCTAGAAACCGGGGATCGAGAACTGATCGTAGATCGCAGCCAGCCCTCCGCCCTGCGGATTTTGCACCGCAACGAGGCAGGACAACTCAAGTTACTCGACACCACTGGCCCCGGCTACCTCAACCTGCTCGGCACCGACGAACAGGCCCGCGACCAATTCAGCCGCCTCATCCACGGCAGCCGCGTCAGCCTTGCCGTGGGCCTGATCGGCATCCTGATTTCCTTCCCGCTGGGCCTGCTGGTGGGCGGCATCGCCGGATACTTTGGCGGCATGGTAGATGCCGTGCTGATGCGCTTTGTGGAAGTGCTGATGACCATCCCCAGCATTTACCTCCTCGTCGCCCTCGCCGCCGTCCTCCCCGCCGGACTCAGCAGCATCCAGCGCTTTTTCCTGATCGTGCTGATCACCTCCCTAGTGGGCTGGGCCGGACTCGCCAGGGTGATTCGCGGCCAAGTGCTTTCCATCAAAGAGCAAGACTTTGTCCAGGCCAGCCGCGTCATGGGCGGACGGCCCCTCTACATCATCACTCGCCACGTGTTGCCCCAAACCGCCACCTACGGCATTATCGCCGCCACCCTGGCCATCCCCGGCTTCATCCTGGCGGAAGCGGTGCTGAGCTTCATCGGCCTCGGCATCCAACAACCCGACGCCTCCTGGGGCAATATGCTCACCCTCGCCACCAATGCCTCCATCCTGGTGCTGCAACCCTGGCTGGTGTGGCCCCCGGCCATTTTGATTGTGGTCACGTCCCTCGCCTTTAACCTGCTGGGCGACGGCCTGCGCGATGCTTTGGATCCAAGAACCTTGAAACAGTAGCGATGCCAAGCATCCTATCGATCAGGGCGTAGCCTGTCAGTGGTCAATCAAGGCTAGGCGCTGGGGCGGTGTTTGGCCCGAACTGAGGCTAGGGTTAGACCAACCGTAAGTCGATCAGCCGTCCCTGCCCCAGAGATTAGAGTTGCTGAGGGGCTAGCCTAGGCGGTAGCCAAAGCCGCGTACCGTTTTGATGTAGGTGGGGTGGCTAGGATCGGTCTCTAGTTTTTCCCGTAGCCAGCGGATGTGGACATCCACGGTTTTGTTGTCGCCCATAAAGTCGTGACCCCACACTTGATCAATGATCTGATCGCGAGACCATACCCGCCGGGGCTGCCCCATAAAGAGTTCCAGAATGCGAAACTCCTTGGGCGAGAGGCTGATCTCCTCACCCCGCAGGAAGACGCGACATTCCTGGGGATGCAGGGCAATTTCCTCAAAGGTTAGAACGTTATCTGGATCTGTCTGGGGCTGGCCTTGGCGACGACGCAACAGGGCGCGGCAACGGGCCACCAGTTCGCGCATTCCAAAGGGCTTGGTTAGATAGTCGTCGGCCCCAATTTCGAGTCCTACAACCCGATCTGTCTCGGTGCCCTTGGCACTCAACATCAAAATGGGAACATCAATGCCCTGGTGGCGTAGAAGACGGCACAGATCGAGACCGTTCATCCCCGGCAGCATAAGATCCAGCACCACGAGGTTAATCTCTGGGCGGCTGACCCGGCTGGCGCTAGCAGTGCCTCCCAGCAGATCAAGGGCGGTGAGGCCATCTGCGGCAATCAAAATCTCAAAACCCTCCTCTGCCAGCCCCAGGGCTAGGGTTTCCCGAATCAGGTCTTCGTCTTCGACAATCAGCACTCGCCCCAGCCCCACGCGCAGGTTGGGCGAGACCGACGACAAAAGCTCTGCGGAATTCATATTTAGGGTGAAAAAGTCTTCTCTTGGATCATATCAGGTCTGATCCAGCCCCCTTACTAGAGAAAACTGGAAGATTATCAGGAAGACGATGGCCCGAAAACGAACCAGCCGCGACACCATCCCCCAGTATTCCCCGATCCCTGACTCCCCACGGTCGCCGTTTCGTCTATCCCTTCCCCCCGACCAGCGCCTCCAATTCCTCCGCCACAACGGGCAAGGCCGCCGTCAACACATCACACCCCTCCTGCGTAATTAGCACATCGTCTTCGATGCGAATGCCGCGCACGCTGGCAAAGTCCTCCAGGCGTTCCCAATTCACGGCGTCGTCGTATTGGCCCGACTGGCGGGCTGGCGTGAGCAGGCCCGGAACCTGGTAAAACCCTGGTTCGATGGTGACGACCATACGGGGGGCAAGGGGCCGATCTAGCCGCAGATAGCCCAAACCAAAGCGCGAACTGCGCTGCCGACCGGGGGCATAGCCCGCCCAATCGCCGAGGTCTTCCATATCGTGAACATCTAGTCCTAGCAGGTGGCCAACGCCGTGGGGAAAAAACAGGGCGTGGATATCCCGCTCTACCAAGTCATCGGGCTGTCCGCGTAGAATGCCCAGGTCTACTAGGCCCGCCGCCAGGGTACGACAGGCTAGCAGGTGCAGGTCTCGATATTCCACCCCCGGTCTGGCCGCTGCAATGCAGGCATCGTGGGCGGCGAGAACAACGTTGTAGAGATCTCGCTGGGGCGACAAAAACTGACCCGACACAGGCCAGGTGCGGGTAATATCGGCGGCCCAGCCCTGGGGGGTTTCGGCCCCGGCATCCACCAGGAGCAGGTCGCCCGGTTGCAGAGGGTGGTGGTAGTGCTCGTTGTGCAACACCTCACCGTGGGTAGTGACGATGCTGTTATAGGCGCAGGGGCACTGGTGGGCGATCATCACCTGCTCGATGGCGGCTCGCACCTCAGCTTCGGTGGTCGACTGGCGAGTGGCCGCCATTCCGGCTCGGTGGGCCTGCACCGAGACCTGGGCCGCAAAGCGCATCTCCGCCAAGGCCCAATCGTCATGGCGGAGGCGCAGATCGACCAGCGATTGCACAAGGGCCATCGCCCGATCCGAGACCTGGGTGAGATCGGGGGGTAGGGTAACGGCATCCACCGTTTGCTGGAGCAGATCCGCCAGGGGATATACCGCCTGGGCACCGATGCCCTCTGCCTGAGCGGCTGGGCTGGGGGTGGGGCCATGCCACAGGGCCGCGCTGGGGGCAGGCTCATCCATAAACAGCGTCGCTTTGCCCTCTGCCAAGAGCAGCGCGGCACCGGGGAGGGGGCGTCCGGCAAAGTAGAGGAAGTGGCTGCTGGCCCGAAAGGGATAGGTATTGGCTGGGAAATTCCGCGATGGCGGATCCCCCGCCCACAGCAGCACAGGATACGGGCACCGCTGGGCCAGATCCGCCCGCCGCTGAGCCAAATAGTCAATCAAGGCCGATCTGTCGCTGCCGATCCTGTTTTTTCCTTGACTTGAGTCTATTTTTTCTGACAAAATCATAGAAGATTCACCGCCAAGAATACATTTTTTGACCAAAACCTTAAAGTCAGGTGTAGGGCTGCACCAAGACCTAGGCCAATGGCTTAGGATACTGACTAGGTTAACATCCTCCTTTACAAAATCAGTTCAAATATACTATATAGAAGTGTGATGACTAGCCTAGTTTAGGTTTGGCGTTATGGCTTCCCTCATTCTTCGACCCGGGGCACGAGTCCGTCTTAAGGGCCAAGATGCCCATGTTCCAGACTTTTATGTGGTCTGCTGCGATCATGACCACTGTTGGGTGCGACAACACAACTGGAGTCCAGAGGCGGCGATCAATGTCTCCTTCTCGCAGTTGTTTGTCCCTGGCCCACCCTCGGTAGTCCCGGCTGCTGTTGCCGGAGGATCGGCCCTGGCCCTGCCGCCGTTGGTGCCCGTCGCCGCCCCCAGGCCGGGAACGCACCAACGGCCCCAGCCCAGCAACGTGATTGACATGGTGGCTTATCGTCTTCGCAAAGGGCGCTAGGGTTAGGCACCCTCCGCCTGCCCAAAGGCCCTGGCCCTGTAGCCCAAGGTACAGAGACCACTAGCCGCTTAGGGTTAGGTTAAAATACCCATTAGTGGCCCCAGCCCCATCGTGTCTCAGACGGTTCTGGGCAGGATAACCATCCTAGGCCCAACGGTGGGGCGACGCCGTTATCTCTTGCTGGCTAACGACTATGGCGCTTCTAGCCCGATTTCTTCAGCTTTTGCGGTTCCTAGAGGAGTCCCTAGCCTTCCTAGACTTTTTGGCGACTCCCCTAGGGCAGATCGCTAGCTTAGGTATTCTGATCTACGGTGGTTTGGTGGTGGTCGGCAGTGATGCCTCCACGGCGGCCACCTTAGCCGGGTCGGTGGCCCTGGGGCTCAGTTGCCTGCTCACCCGGCCTCGGTTCTAGGAGCATTCAGGGCTAGGCTTCGCTGGGGGAGGGGCGGCGGCGTTCTTGGCGGATGAGGACGTAGCCCAGCACAATCCAGAACAGCAGCAGACCGCTGGTCAGGGCGAGGACGGAGCCAATACCGAGGTTGGCAATCAGTACGGGGGCGGCGGCGGTGAAGATGCCACCCCCGACGATGGGCTCAAAGAAAAGTTGCTTGTAGGCAAAGCCCTCGAAGGCTCCCGTGTGGTTGTCGGGGTCTACCATCCGCATCAGCAAAATGCCCGTGGCGGTGACGCCCATGGATTGGCCCATATCGCCAATACCCTTCTCGAACCAGTAGGTGGGGAAAATGCGCGGTGCCCACCAGAGGAAAATCAGCACGTTCCACAGAATGCCGACCACGCTGAGAATGAGGAAGACCCCCAGGTTGCCGCCGATGACGCGCAGGGAAATGGAGGCGATGGCGGCGATAATCACCACATCTAGGGCCACCCCAGCAATATTGTGAACCATGGGCCGAATGACCAACGCCCCCAGACCCAGCCGATTGAGGATGGATTGGACGACGATGCCGCCGATCAGCGCCAGGGGAAATAGGGGCACGTAGGGAAACACGGCAAATCCGGTTTGGCCCCAGGTGACGGCCTCGATCCACTTCAGGGCTTCGAGGATAACCCAACCCACGGCAATGGCCGCCCCCACAATGGCAAAGTTAATCGACAGGGGATCGATCAGCAGATTTCGCAGGAGCTGAGCCCGCTGCTGTCGAATTTCTGGGGTTTCCGCCAACACATTCAGGTCAGGAATTTCGTCGGGTTCCGTGACATCGCGGCTGACCATGGCCACATGGTTTTTGCGACGGCCCCAGTCGGCTAGGGCGGTACCGCAGATAATGCCGGAGACAATGCCCACGGTAGCCAAGCCAATGGCTAGGTCGCCGCCATCCTCAAAGCCCAGGTCGGCCAGGGTTTCTACCATACCGCCAGCGGTGCCGTGCCCCCCCTCAAAGCCAATTTCGATCAGGGCGGCGGCGATGGGGTTGACGTCAAACAGCGGCATCAAAATCAGGATGGTCGCTAGACTGCCCACCACGTACTGCCCCCAGGCTAGGGTTTGGCCAAACACCACCTGGGGCGCGGCCTTGCGCCAAATATCGGCGGGGGCGGGGATGGTTTCGCCCAAAAACAGCGCGGCAAACACAATATTGATAAACACCCCCGGAGCCTGCGACCACACGGTGCGGATTTCTGGGGAGAACAGCCCCCCCGCCAGAAAGGCCTCCTCTCCGGCGATGGCGGTGACGATAGCCCCCAGCACCTCTGGCCCCAGCAGCAGGGCCAAGACCCCAGCCACAATCGACGCAGGCAAATACAGCCGCTGACACCAGCGACTTTGATGTTTGACGTAGCGCCCCGCCAGCAGCAACAGCGCCAGCACCACAAAGGCGAACATCACCGTTCGGAGGTTGAACACAGCCTTTCCCCATCTAGAGATTAACGACAGCAGCACCCGTTAGCCACGGGCAATCCCCCGAATCCCCCGTGGGAAGCAGGGACGTTGAAGCGAAATCCCCCTTATGTAGGGGGCC
This sequence comes from Leptolyngbya sp. BL0902, assembly GCF_016403105.1. Classification (NCBI taxonomy): domain Bacteria; kingdom Bacillati; phylum Cyanobacteriota; class Cyanophyceae; order Leptolyngbyales; family Leptolyngbyaceae; genus Leptolyngbya; species Leptolyngbya sp. BL0902. The sequence continues at coordinate 1,719,359 of NZ_CP046155.1, read as the reverse complement.
AGGAAGATCATCCGCACAAGCCAGGAGGCTCAACGGATGACACGGAATAGCCCTGAATCTTAGCATTCTGACGCTATGGGGTTTATATAACGCTGGCGTTTTGGCCTTGCGGTAGCTGTGGGCACATCGCCCCCAACATCCTCCCTAGGGTAGAGTTCACCGGGGGTACAGTAAGATGACGGCACAACAATGGCGTGAGGTTGAGGAATTGCCCCATGATGGATCGCATTTGGGAAGTGCTGGGCTACATTTTTGCCCTGAATGGGGAGGCCTTTCGGATTGCCACCACGGTGCCCCACGGGCAGACCTTTGCCCTGGTGATTGTGCTGCTGGCGGGGATTTCCCAGGGCATTGGCCAGAGCGTGGTGCTGTTCCTCAACGAAGTGAAGCGCTCCCGGTTTGCGATTAGCCTGCTGATCAATGCCCTGCTGTTTACGGGCGGTTTTTTGGCCCTGGGGCTAAGCACCTGGCTCCTTACCCTGCTGCCGGGGACGGTTTCGGTACCCCCTAGCGCCATTGTGATTGTGTTGGGGGCGGCCTATGCGCCCTTGCTGTTCAGCTTTTTGGGGGCCATGCCCTACCTAGGCGTGCCGATTTTGACGGTGCTGTCCATCTGGCACCTGCTGGCGATGGTGGTGGGCTTTGGGGCGGTGACGAATTTGCCAACGAGTGAAGCCTTCCGCTATGTGGGCTGGGGCTGGGTGCTGCTGCAAATTTTGCAAAACACCGTCGGGCGGCCCATTGCCAAGCTGAGTAAGGGCGTGGCCAACCGGGCCGCTGGGGTGGATCTTGTCACCAGCCGCCGAGGGTTGACGGCCTCCATGGAGGATCGCCTCAACCAAGTGCCCACCCGCTGGCAGGAGGAACTGAACCAGCGCATGGCCTCCCTCAGCCAGGGGGATGTGGTGGGGGCGGTGATAGGCGATCCTCCGGCCATGGCGCTGGCGGGCGCTGGGGCAACGGTGTCGGGGGGCAGGTTGCCCACCGCCGATGGCACCGCCAGCCAGGAGCGAAGCTGGAGTGCCACGGTGAAGGCCGTCCTGGGCGTGGTGGCGATGGTGCTGCTCACCCTGCTGATGCTGGTGCTGTTGCGGCCCCTGCGGCAGTGGTGGTTTGGCTGGTTTGCGACCTTTCCCGACCCCGTCCAGTGGGTACTGAATTTGCTGTGGGTAGGGATAGTGGCGCTGGTAGTGGCGGGGCTGCTGGCTCCCTTAGAAACCCTCGGCTGGTGGGCGGGCTGGTATGAGGATGATGTGAATACCACGGTGAATGCGGGGGAACTGGCCCAGGCTCCGGCGTCGGATCAGCCCTTTTCGCGCTACGTGGTGTACTTAGACGGCATCGGCAAGTCTACCTTTGAATATCTGCCGGACATTGAAGAATTTTTGGATACTCTGGCCCCCACCCTGCCGCCCGATGTGGCCCTGGTGCGCGGCATCATGCCCTACTCGGTGATGAATGCGCCCCTAGATGAGGATCGGCCCCTGGCGTTTCTCTGGCGCTTTGCCGACAAACTGCGCTTCGCCAACCCCATGAGCGTTTTGGGCCTGCTGGTGAACATTCGCAACGTGCTCATTGTGGGAGTTTCCGCCGACAGGCGCTATGGCCCCCTCTATAACCAAGGTATGGCCCAGGTCGTCTACAACGGCCTGATCAAAAACGGCTACCCCCTAGAAAGCGGTATTCCCGTCACCTTTATTGGCTATAGCGGCGGCGGGCAGATGTCTTGTGCCTGTGGCCCCTACCTGAAGCGGGCCTTGGGTGCTCCGGTGGATGTGATTTCTTTGGGCGGCGTGATGAGCGCCAATATCGACCTGCTGAAGCTAGAACACCTCTATCATCTGGTGGGCGAAAAGGATGTGGTAGAGCGCATCGGCCCTAAGATGTTCCCTGGTCGCTGGCGGATTTTTCCGCTGTCCTACTGGAATCGGGCCAAGCGGCGGGGCAAAATTTCCATCATTCCCATGGGGCCAGTGGGCCACCAGGTACCGGGGGGCATTTTGGATCCTAACCTTATCCTTGAAGATGGCCGCAGTTCCCTTCAGCAAACCATCGACACCATCAACGCCATTGTGAAAGGAGATCTGGTGCTGGGGGATGACCTCGTCAACCAGCGCAAACCCAGCCACTACGACCTTTTCCGCGCCAGCCCCCTGGTGCAGTTCCAAAGCTATCCCCTCAACCAACGGCCCGATCCCAGCCGCTACGTGCCCATCGCCGACTGGGTAGGGCGGCTGATCCTTCCAGCCAAGGCGGGTCGTTTCGGCGGCGTCTACTACGAAATCCACCAGGCCCCAGCAGAACACACTGACCTGATCGGCCAGGTGGTGAAGCTGAGATGGGCGGAGGATCCCCTGGTGCAGCAGTTTGTGCAGGCCGCCACCCACGATGTCCACTTTAGCGCCGATGTGGAGTACAGCAGCCGCCAGAGTGGGGCGATCCATCCAGTGCGGGTGAACCACTGGCTGCGGGTGGATCCCCTAGAATCCCTGGCCGGATCTCTGCCCGACGACGAGATGATCGTGGCGGTGGAAGATCCCCAGGTGCAGCGGGAGACCAACGGGATCACCCTGCGGATCCGGTGGCAACCCATGGAAGTGACCGGACGCTACTACGGCCTGGTGCAGTTTGTGGCTCCGGTCGCGGGGACGGATCGCTTCCAGGTGCGCCACTTTAACCGCGTCAGCCGCGCCTTCGATGGCCCCACTGAGGAGGTGCGCGTGCCCAAGCCCAGCCACCTGGACTTATACGGCAGCGATCCCTCCACCAGTGCCGGAATTGAGCAATCTCCCTACAACGAACAGGGCTGGTACATCTACGGTGCCCCCGACGCGGCGGGAATTTTTGTCGTGCAAGCCTGGGGGCCGCGTTCCCTGTTTCGGCTTCAGCCAGAGCGGGTCGTGTTTGGCGGTGCCAAAGGAGCTTACCGCTACATCCGCAAGGAGTCCTGGGCTGATGTAGCCAACCAAAAGGGCAAGGTGGGATCGGTGCTGTGTACCCACCGCGACAATGGCCGACCGGAGGCCATCTCCGAGGCCATCGACGAATGGCAGGTGGGAGATCGGGCCTTGCTGCTCCATACCTACGGCGGTATTGGCGGTGAAAAGAAAGAACCCGCCGCCTTCAGCCCCATTTTCTTTGGCCACTTTGCCTACGGACGGGCCGAGGTCGTCCACGATCCCCTCGCCGACGAACGCCGCTTTGAGATTCGCTACTACCAGGTCTATGCCCACAACGTAGATGGCCTGATTGCGGGCACGATCCACTGGTCGCGCTACCAGGGGGATCGACAGCGGGGCTGGCTGGGTAATCGCCCCACCTGCGACATTTTGGTGAAACTGGACGCCTTCAGCCGCACCTACGACTTTGACCGCGCCCGGATGTCGCCCCTCGTCCGCATGGAGGCCCACCTCCAGGCCATGACCGCCCGCTACCGCATCGGAGACGGCACCGGGGGCACCTTCGTCGGCCCGTCGAATAACTGCTCCCAAGACTCTAACCAAGCCCTGTTTGCCAGTATGCAGGGGCTTGTTCAGGGCGTGAAGGGCTACCAAGCCGAACTCCAAGACTGGGCCGAGCGCCACCCTGACCAAGCCCAGGACTTTGACCGCATGATCGCCCTGGGCCAGTCCCTCAAACGCGCCCTCCAACCCTTCGGCAACACCCGCCCCGACTGGGAACGGAACGAATTCAACCTCGGCAGTTCCCTGGAAGACGACCCCCTCCGCAACCTGCTGATGGGCCTGGGTAGTTGGCGCACGGTGCTGCCCCGCAAGGCCAGCGATGTGGTGGTGCAGCAGTTCCTCAAATCCGGCGCTTCCGCCTGGGTGCTGCGAACCAGCCAGATTGGCGGTTATGATCCCACCATCGAACCCATTGCGCCCATGACCTTTTAGGTGGTTGGCGTGTAGATGCTTCGTGAGTTGCCCAGTCCCTTGCCCTCACCCTAAATCCCTCTCCCAAGTTGGGAGAGGGACTTTGAAAAACCTTCCGGCTTCCCTCTCCTCCCTGGGAGAGGGGCTGGGGGTGAGGGCCATCCACCGTCCTTTCGCCCCAAACCCCATGCGTGTTGAAGCCTGTTGCCAAGCCCTGCTCCGTCACCTGCTGCCGGAGGTTGATCCCCAGCGCCAGGGCGTTTGTTTTGATGTGGGCGTGGGCACCTTTGCCTTTTACTGCGACTTGTTTCGCCAGTTGGGCTTTGCCACCGTGGCGGTAGAACCCTTGCCTACGGACAAGCTCAAACGCCGTTGCCAACAGCAGGGGATCACGCTCCTGGAACTGTGTCTGTCTGACCAGGTGGGGCAGGCCGCCCTGCACCTGGGCGAATTTGCAAAGGTCGGCAACCGCAACTTTAGCTCCCTTTCTGCCGACTGGTTCGGATCCTCCGACAACACCCAAACCGTCGAAACCCTGGATTTAACCACGCTGCTGAGCCAAACCGAAACTGAGGCGATCACCGCCCTCAAACTGGATATCGAAGGCTGGGAACCTGTGGTGATTCGGCAGTTTGAAGCTCTGCCCCCAGATCGGCTTCCGGCGGTGGTGATGTTTGAATACGGCGGCGGCAGCAGCTACGCCCAAGGCACCCAGGGCTGGGCACCGGAGTTTGTGGAAGGCACCCTCGACAGCCTCAAAATCCTGCAACGGCTGGGCTACCAAACCAGCATCATGGTGGACTACGCACCGGGCAGCTCGGCCAAGGTGTTTGACCTGCAAGCCCTGGATTTGGAAACCGAAACGCCCTTTTTGGCCAACGGCGTCTACGGTAACATCCTCAGTTTTCGCCATCACCAGCCGAACGCCGATCAGGTGCAGCGCCTCTGCGCTCCCTACCGAGGTGGCTTGGTCAACTGGATTGTCGGCAACCTCGTCCTCGTCACCGCCGGATAGGCCCAGGCTGGCTACACCTAGGGCACGACCAAAAACGCCCCAGGGTTGGCCCGATAGGCGGCTAACAGCGTTTTCTCATCCTCTGTTAGGTCAGGCTCGTCATCCTCCGCCATTTCCTGTATGGTGGCTTCCACTAACTCCATCTGGCTTTCGGCCTCCGATAGTTCCTGGGCCGCTTCCGGCGACAGTAGCCCATCGAGGGATCGAAGCTCTTCAATGTGGCGAGTTAAGCGGTCTATCCGTTCCTCGTAGGTCTGGGCGATGGCCTGCACCTCCTGACGGTGCTGGGCCGATTGCTGGTCTAGCGCCTGTTGCAGCGCCTCCTTGTCGGCCTGGATCTGCCGCAGCCGATCCTGCTGCATTTTAAGCGCCTTGAGGAGCGGCACCACTTGCCCCTTCAAGGTCATGTGCTCCACATCAAGCTGGTGAAAGCGCTCGGACAGTTGCACGTAGGCCCGACAGAGCCGAGTGTAGCGCTCCACCGTTTGGTTGATGGGCTGAAAACTCTTAACCGCCGTATCCAGTTGGTTAGTCACCATGGCTAGTCGTTTGCTCCTTGAGCTAGATAGGTTGGACAACGATCACCGATCATTAACGGGCGGGGTTCCTATCTCCTGACGCCTCTTGATAACACGGGCTTTGAGGAAATTTCAAGGCCATAGCCTACCGCTCTCCGGGGCGATGTCAGTGATCCCCAACACTAGGCAGATAGACCCACGATGAAGCGCTCTGAGCCAGCCTTAGCCCTCTGGTTCTGGGGATCTATCCCTCGAAAAACTTCTATGGGGTCAATAGAGCCACTCTAGAAATAGAAAACGGTTGAGGGAATTGGTCATAAAAAGCCTGAATGCTGTCATCATCAACTTTGATCCCCAGCTTGTTTCAGTAGCGTAATCACCTAGAGATTACTCGTCTTAGTAAATGTAAGCATCTTTGAAGAAAATATAAAGAAAATCTGAAATCAGAAGAGAGCTTTTTGCCTAAGAACCGCATGAAAAGGCTTGCTGCCTGGTGTATTGAAGTCTGCGATCCCCAAAAAGACCAGGAGAGAAAATACGGAAAGTTTCTCACACGTTAGGATACGGCGATGCAAAAGATGGGGTGTCAAGTTTTGTGCTGTAGTCGCTGCCGTCATTACACGCCAGAGGGGCGACGGGGTGGCCATTGCGATCAGCTTGGGGTGCCAGTACAGGGGCGCTGGAATGCCTGTTCGCTCTCTATGCCAGTGTTTACCACCGCGATGCCCGACATCAATCCGCTGGAACTCTTACCCCAACCCATCGAAATTCATCTGCCTGACCCGGTGATGGTGCCCGAGGAGGTGCCCACCTATGTCGAACCGCCCGTAGCCCCAATTCGTCGGCTGGCGGCGGCCTAGGGGGCTGGGGATCAAAGAACCGGAAACCCAACGGCTGGGGATCAAAGGGATTGATCCCCGTCATTGGGCGGACGGGCGGGGCCACGGGAACGGGGATCGCGCCATGCATTCCCCACCCCTCGCAAAATTCCTCGGCCAATGAGGCCAATGCCGCGCCCAATCACGTCCGTCAGCACATAGACTACGCCGCTGCCCATGAAAGACACCGCCGCCCGAAAGCGGGGAGCCACGGCATCGCGGGCTTCGATGGTGAGGGTGACGAGCCGTTGCAGCCCCGACAGGCTTTCGAGTTCGTCGCGGCGGGGGGTGTAGATGGTCTGGGTTTGAATGCCCCGCTCGGTGAAGCGCCACAGACGATGCTGACTTTCAAAGATGGCCTTGGGCTCGTTTACTAAACCATCCCAGCGATAGCGCCAGGACAGATCGTTGCGAAAGCGCTCGATGTCGCGGCTGGACATCAGACGGCGCTGGTAAAGATTTTTCTTCAGCAGTTCCACATCAGCAAAGCAGTTAAGCAGCGGCTGAATGACGCCATTGGCCACCTGAAGCAACAAATGCTCTAGCAAAAGCTGGCTGCGACTGAGCGCTTGAAGGGTAGTGGCCGCGTGGGGAACGCCGTCAATAACCAGATCGTCGTAAAACAACAGATGCGCCAGCAGGTCTGGCACCAGGGGAATGGGGCTGAGAATCGACCGCTGCACCACCTCGGCCTCGGCCATCAGGGTGGGCACCACGGGCTGCTCTAGATTCGTCATGGGGAGGGTGTAGTAGCGCCCAAAGAAGTCGGTCAGGGTGGCGGCCCACACATCTCGCAGCAGCAGAGCGCTTTGTTCTGTGAGTTGCCCATGCGGCAGGTTGGCCTGACGCATGGCCTCCAGGGCATCCTCAAACTTACGCAGGGCAAGGTAGAGCAGCTCACGTTTCCGGTCTTCCCGCAGAATATCCGTTTCCTGGGGGATCTGGCTGGTGTTGTCTAGACGCCCCTGGAAGGTGCGAAACACCCGCTCAAATACCAGGGTGGATAGGTCTCCCCGCACAAGGGCCCTAGGCGCTTCGACCATGAGAGTACCTGGCGATGTCTGACCTGGGGAAGCCGTCCCCCAGCCATCGCCCCCAGCGTCATCCACGGGACGACGCGAGGGTTCAAAGGACGACCTCCCTGGGGCGGCCTGGGAAAGCTCCCACCGATCTTCAGGAGCTGGGCGGGATTCTTTGACTCCCCTAGGATCCGGCGTTGGAGTCGCATCGAGGGTGGGAGTGGCCAGCAGGGTAGTCATCAGCCAGTGGGCCGCTCGCAGCTCTCGGTAGCGTCCGGCCATCACCGCCTCTGTCCATAGGTCAGCCCGCCCCCGCCGCTGTTCAGCTTCAATGGTGGCCATCACGGCCTCAATTTGCTGAAGGGATGATTGGCGCAGAGAACGGCGCAGGGAAGCCCAGGGGCGACGGCCCAGGGTAGGCGTCTCCGGCCAGCGCTCCCCTAGACGAGGGGGGGGCCCAGGGGGGGCAGGCCCAATGGGGGAGGTGATGGGGGGGCGCAAGGGTGGGCCAACCTCACGCTGGGGAGAACGCCCACTCAGGCGATCTATCCAGGCCCGTAATTCTTGTACGGGCATACTGCGAAGGCCAAAGCCATCGGCCCCCAACTGTTGGGCGGCGGCGGCCAGGATGGGTTCCCCTTGGGCGCTGAGCACCAGCACAGGCAGGGAGGGGAAGCGGGTTTTGATGTCGCCGCAGAGTTGCAGGCCGGGAGACTGGGCCGGAGCCCCTGTCCCCAACCCCAGATCAAGAATGACGAGATCAACCCCCTGATCCGTCGCCTGATCCGCCCCCTGACCAGGATCGGCGGATTGATTGTCATCCAGTTCCGACCACCCCCCACCGAGGTAACGGGTTAACAGCGCCAGGGCTTCCTCCGGCTGGCTAGCCTCCGCCACGACCCGATACCCGGCGGTCTGCTCTAGCCAAATCCGCAGGCCCATCCGAAAGACAGGATCCTCGTCAACAAGCATGAGGCGCAGGGGGGAGTCGATCATTCTGAGTCTGAACTAGGGGAGTTGGCGCTAGTAGGGGTGCTGCGACCCTCAGCCTCCCAAATCGACCAGATGTAGGCCCGCTCGGCCTGCCAGCGAGCGATGGCACTGCGGGCTTCGGCGTGGAGGGCGCGGCCTGGGGCAATTTGAGAAGCTAGGTTGATGGCGGCTGTGAGGCTTCCAGCGTAGGCTAGGTTTTTGGCCCGATCTAGAATGGGTCGATCTTCGGCAATCTGAAGCTCGGTCGTCCAATCTTGAACCAGCGTTTGGGCGCGGCTATGGAGGGCGCGGTTGGCCCCAATTTTTTGGGCTTCTTGGATAGCCTCTCTCAGCTTACCCTGATTTGCCAGGGCCACAGCCGCATCCAGCATGGGCCGATCTTCAATCACCTGGATCTCATCCCGCCAGGCGGCAATTAAGGTTTGGGCTTCTCCTCGCAACGCCCGCCCCAGCTCGACTTGGCTGGCCCTATCCATGGCGGATCGCAGGGCCGGAATCGTCCCTGGCTGGGCGATGGCCCGCGCCTGGATCAGGATGGGGCGATCCTCAATGCGTTCGAGGTTGGCCCGCCAGGTAGAAATGAGAGTTTGGCCCTGGATTCGTCGGGGTCGCTCTACCTCCACCTGAAGCGCCTGGGCTTCGGCCCACTGGTAGGTCATGCGCCGTCCAGCCTTGGCCACCATTGTGCTGAACTTAAGCCGCTGAAGGTCTTCTAGATGGGCGTGCCAGGTGTCGAGGTTGGGCTGACTGGCCGCCGCAAAGGCGCTGCCTGGGGAGATTTGCTGAACGGCGGCCATAGCCTCCATCAGGTTCAGAAGGTGGCCATAGTGGGGTTCGCCACCGAGGTTATCGGCTCCGGTGTGGGCCATCAACCGCTGGGCCTGGGCCAACCGCTGCAAATCCGCCGCCGCTGGGTCGAGGTCGGGAATCGGAGGCACGCCCTTAGTCAGGGCGAGGGCCGCCTCAGAATTGCCGTTGTTCCACTCGGTTAGCCCCTGGGCTAGCAGTTGCTTGCCCCACTGGTTAACCTCCGTTTCGGCGGTGGCCCACCCCTGGCTGCGAAGGTCAATGTCGCGGGCCAAGGCAATCGCGGCCTGGAGATCGGCAGAAGTTCCTGTGGCGGCTAGGGATCGAGCCTGTAACAATTGATTCCACGCCTGTTGCTCAAGCTGGTTTTGGTGATGCCAAAAATTGAGGCGATTCGTATTCCAGTAGGGGCTTGAAATCGCCTTAAACCCCTCCAAATAGTCCTTGGCCTGCTCCCAGTTTTGGGTAGACAGGGCGGCTTTGAGGTTGGCCTCTAGGGCTTGGCCCCGATCCCAGTCCTGCCGCCACTCAAAGATCACCGCCTGGGCCGAAGATCGCAGGGGGGTGTTGAGGGGAATCGTGCCCGCCAGCCTGATGGCGTCCTCCAAGCGTCCGGCCTGAGCCCAGCGGTTAGCCAACACCAGGATTTGCTCCGAGGCGTCCTTCAGCACCTCCTGGGCCTCGTCATAGTTCGTGTCGTTGGCGGGCCAGTTGACCGTGAGCAGCACCGCCTGGGTGAGGTTGTTGGGTTCCCCGGTGCGGGCCTGGGCCTGGGCACAATACAGCATATCGCTGGAGGAGTGGAAGGGGGTGATTTGGTCGCAGTCGGGCAGGGGCGGAATGCGGGTTAGCCACAGCAAGGCCCACCCGCAAAATAGCCCCGACCCCGTCAGCAGCACCATCCACAAACCCGGCCACAGCCAGCCAAGGGGACGCAGACGAGTTGCCTCAGACCGATAGTGCGGTTGTTTCGGCGCTCCAGAGGATGCGGATCGCGAACGCGCTGATGTAGACGCCATGGACTCACCCACCCAAGCCAAAAGAACGAAGCCGGACGCTATCGCCAGCGCCCAGGCAATGCCACATTTTAGAAGCAATCGCCAGAAGTGAACCGCCTTTTTAGTCGCCCATCGGGCCTTCTTCTGGAGGGTGACTGCGGCCCACTTCCTGGCCTACTTCCTGGCCCCCTGCCAGCCCCCCAGCCCCGAATCCCATGGTTGGCCCGATCCGCCGTCCCATCCCAGGATCGTCAATCCAGGCTTGCCGCCGATCAATCTGACCCATCGTCCTCTAAAATTCTCCTAAGTCGTCTGGTTGCCTCAGTTCTGCGGTCGCTCAAGTTCTTCGGCCCCAGGGGAGCGGATGACGGTTCCTTCGCCTTTACCTGCACGCGGCTCAATGTCTGATTCGGAACAACTGCCAGAAATCCTCAAGGTCATCGACATCCTCGACGGACTCGAAGCGCTGATTGAAACCGCGCCCAACGAAGACGTGGAGGACATTCTAGAGGAGGCTTGGCTCCACATCAGCGATACCTTCCCCGAAGACTTCAAAGCCGCCACCCAGCACGATGCCGGGGCAGAAGGGTTGCGTCGCTACCTAAAGGTCAAAACTTTTTTTGAAAATCCCTCCGAGCGCTCTATCAGCGCCGCTGAGCTGGAGGAATACTACCGCAGCTACACCGCCGCCGAGGAAGATGAGGACGAAGAATCCACCGACTTCTTCTTCCCCGAAGAACCCTCCTAGGCTGGCTTCGTCGGTGTCCTAGGTCAAATCTGGCGGCAATGCGAGCTAGACGCCATGGATAGCCCAAGGTGCGCCACAGATGGACTGTAGGGTAAAACGCGAAGGCCACAAAGCCTGAAAACCCCGCATTCTAGGCCAAGGGTCGGGGCCATGCTTCCCTAGGGCGGTCTTGGCAGTACTCCCCTGGGCGGTGCCCAATGCGCTCGTTTACCGGGCCAGGACTTAGTAAATTTCGGGTTCGGCCTGGGGAACGGCAAAGTTAGAGGGGTCGTTGAGGTAGCGCAGGGTATCTTCCTCTAGGCGGTGAATCAGGTAGGGTTCTAGGGCATCAGCGTGGCGCAGGGCGGCCAGATAGCCTTCCAAGAACAGGCGGAGGTCGCTGGTGCGATAGCCTCGGTGCCAGTGGTCTACAAAGGCATCGGTTATCCGCTGGTAGTAACGAACCGCTTTGGCATCCTGAAGCATAGGTTCCTTCGTTATGGCTCCACTACGACTGGGGATCAAGGCGTCCCCTTCTTTAAAAAGTTCCCACTTTTGGGAGAACAACACCCTACCCCTTAATGTAGCTTCATACGTTGGCCCCAGACAGGCTTAGGAAGATCCGTGTCATCGAGGGCTCTACCTAGGGGTAAAGCTTACTTCAGGATAGCGCCGTTGTTGTTGGAGCGGTTGGGGGTAGCGGGCTAGCTGAGGGCACATCCACCATAAAGATGCTGCCCCTGGGCTGGTTGTCAGCCACGGAGATAGCGCCGTTGTGGGCTTCCACGGCAATTTTGCAGAAGGCCAGACCCAAGCCAATTTGATTGACCCCGGTGACGAGGGAACCAATCTCATACTTTTCAAAGATTTTTTGGCGTAGGTCAGGGGCAATGCCGGGGCCAAGGTCGGCAATGGAAATCTGGAACCCGCTGTCCGCTGAGTACGCAGCGGTAAGGGTAATCTCCGCTCCGTCGGGGGAAAATTTGACCGCATTGGAGATCAGGTTATCTAGTACCCGCCGGAACAGGGTGGGATCAACCTGGATGGGATAGGAGCCTGGGGGCGGAAATTGGGAAGCGAGGTGCAGGTGTTTTTGGCTGGCCACGTCGTTCATGCCCACCAGGGCGGCTTGGCAAAATTCCACCAAATCCACGGTTTGGTGATTGAGGGTGAGCTTGCCCAACTCCAGCTTAGACATCAGCAAGAGGTCGTCGATCAGGGATTTGAGTTCGTAGCTACAGGCGAGGATCTGCTCTAGTTTGCGATCCTGCTTTTCCGGCGGCAGGTTGGGATAGCGCATAATTTCCGCCGCCAGGATGATGCTGGAGAGCGGATTTCGCAGATCGTGGATGATCATTTTCACCATGTCTTCCCGCAGTTGCAGCAGGGCTTGGAGGCTGTCGTACTGCTGTTTAATCCGCAGCATGGATTTGAGCCGAGCCCGCAGTTCCGAGCTATTGACGGGCTTGGCAATGAAGTCATCGGCCCCGGCATCGAGGCAGCGGGCCAGGTCTTGCTTGGAGCTGAGGGATGTGACCATGATGATGGGCAGGTTGCGCCAGTGGCTATCCTGCTTGAGGATGCGGCAAAACTCTAGCCCGCTCATGTTGGGCATCATCACATCCAGCAGGATGACATCGGGCTTGAAGGTGCTGAGCAAATCCAGTGCCTCTTGGCCCCCAGAGGCATAGTGCAACTGGTAGTTTTCCTGGCACAGTAGGGTGTCGATAACATCAAAGTTATCGATCTCATCGTCAACGACCAAAATGGAAGGAAGCGTTTCCGCCCACAGGGGGGAAACAGAGTTAGCTGTCATGGGTGGGTCTCCGCTAAAAGGCGCTGCATTACGTCCACCAGAGATTTCAGTCTAACGGGTTTGGTGAGGTAATCATTCGCTCCTGCTGCTATACAGTTTTCCCGATCATGGGCCATGGCTAACGCGGTGAGGGCAACGATGGGTACGGTGGCGGTGGCGGGGATGGCCCGCAGTTGGCGGATGGCGGCAAGGCCATCCAAAATCGGCATCTGAATGTCCATCAAAATCAGGTCGAAGGTTTCGGTGGCACAGCGATCAACGGCCTCTTGGCCATTGCTGGCCACCACCAGTTGAAAGCCCCGATGCCTGAGATAGCTCGACAGGGTGGCGACGTTGGCTGGGTTGTCTTCGGCCAGCAGGATGCGGGGCGTTGTCGGTGGGGCCGCAACGGCGGGGAGGGAGCCTGGGGTAGCCCCCGCTGGAGCCGCATCCCCCGATGCATCGTGGCGGAATTCCCCTTGACCCAACCGGGCGAGCACCTGGTGCAGACTGGATCGGCTAATGGGCTTGACCAGGTAATCAAAGGCTCCGAGGGCCAAACTTTGGGATCGCTCGTCGAGCACCGAGGTAATCACCACCGGAATGTCTTGGGTGCGTGGGTCGGCCTTGATCTGGCTCAGCACTTCGGTGCCGGGGAGATCGGGCAGCATCAAATCTAGGATGATCAGGGCGGGCCGCTGCGTTTGAACCAGGGCCAACGCCTCTTCGGCGCGGGTACAGGTGATGGGTTGCAGATGCAGTTCCTCCAGGTAGCGGCTGACTTGGGCGGCGGCGGTGGGCATATCTTCAACGATCAGCACGGTGGCCCCATCGGGAATGGCGGGCAGGGCGGGGGCAGGAGCATCTTCGGTGTGGGCCACGGCAGCGTAGGGCAAGCGCACCGTAAAGCAACTGCCTCGGCCTAGGGTACTGGAAACAAAGACGGTGCCGCCATGGAGATCCACCAGTTGCTTTACTAGGGCCAGTCCCAGTCCCGTTCCGGTGTATTGACGGTTGAGGGCGCTGTCGATCTGCGTAAAGGGTTTGAACAGTTGGCCGATGGCCTCTGGGGCAATGCCAATGCCGCTATCGGTGACGGCAAAGGTGATCCACGCCGCTCCTGGTTGCCGCTGGGCCTCCACCGTCAGCGACACCTGGCCACCGTTGGGGGTAAACTTCACGGCGTTGTTCAGCAGGTTAATCAACACCTGGCGAATGCGGAGTTCATCCACCACCAGATCCGGCAGGTTGGGCGGGATGTGGGTCGAGAGCTGGATTTCCTTTTGGGTGGCCTGCTGGCGCACAAAGGTAAGGCTAGAGTCGCACAGGTAGGAGACGGGGACAGCGGCCCGTTGCAGGGTGAGCTTGCCGGATTCAATTTTGGCGAGATCCAGAATGTCGTTAATCAGCGCCAGCAGGTGCCGCCCGCTACGCTCGATGGTGGCGATGGAGCGGCGTTGTTCGGGGGTCATGGGGCCAAACACCTGCTCCTGGAAGCCCTCAGTCATCCCCAGGATGGCGTTGAGGGGCGTGCGCAGTTCGTGGCTCATGTTGGCCAAAAATTCGTCCTTGAGGCGGGTAGCGCGGGCCAGTTCAGCATTGGAGAGGATGAGTTGTTCGTTGGTGGCTTGCAGCTTTTGGGCGGCTTGCTTTTGTTCGGTCACGTCCTCGGCAATGCCCGCGAGGCGATAGACCCGGCCCTCGGCATTGCGCACCTCAAATCCCCGGTCGTGGATCCATCGCACCCGGCCATCGGGGAGAGTAACCCGATACTCTTCGTCAAAGGCCAGATTTTCCTGCACGTTGCTGTTCATGCGGGCGAGGTCTTCGGGATGGATGGCTTCTAGCCAGGAAATAGGCCGTGCTTTCAGACTGTCAAGGGACTGCTGCCACAGGGTTTCGTAGGCAGGGCTGACGTACAGCAGGTTTCCGGCCAAGTCGCGCATCCAAAACACCCCGGCAATATTTTCGGCCAGTTGTCGGAATTTCTCTTCGCTCTCCTGAAGGGCCAACTCCACCTGCTTGCGATCCCGCATATCAAAGGTGGTGGTGCGGCTGTAGAGGTAGTTTCCCTGGGCATCCCGCACCGCCATGGAGCTCAGCAGCACCGGAAAAATCGTGCCGTCCTTGGCCACAAGCTCAAAGTCCAGATCCTTCACCCAGCCCGACTGATGGAAACGCGGGTAGGACTCGGCAAACAACGCCTGGGATTTTGGCGTGAGGAAATAGTTAATGTGGCGACCAATCACCTCGCGGCGTTCATAGCCCAGCCATTTCAGTTCGGTGTCGTTAATCCGCACAAACCGCCCTTCCCCATCCAGGGAATGGTAGCCGCAGGGGGCATTGTTGTAGAGGTCTTCCACCTCCTGGGCATAGCGGGTGAGGTCGGCCTCCGCCTGTTTCCGCAGGCTGATGTCTTCGATCAGGTGGATCACCTCGGCAGGGTGGCCAAAGGCATCCAAAATCAGGGCGCTGGTGAGGGTGGCCCACACCCGCCGCCGCTTGGCGGATCGCAGTGTCACCTCCCGCGTGGTCATGGAGAGGGTGGAGTCCTGCAAGTCCTCTAGCCAGGGTTGCGCGGCCTTCGTGGAATCGTCTAACAGGGCATAGATCGACTGATCCAACAGTTCCGCTTCGGCATAGCCCAGCATGGTTTTAAGGCTGTTGTTGACCCGTGTAATCTGCCCCTGGAGGTTGGATACGGCAATGCCCACCGGGTTTTGGTCAAACAGGCGGCGCAGGCGGGCTTCGCTGTTCCGTAGCTCGATGGTGCGGCGCTCAATACGGGCTTCTAGCTCGTGGTTGAGGTCTTGTAGGGCCGCCATAGCCCGCTGCCCCTGTTCATAGAGTTCGGCCTGCTGAATGGCCAGGGCAATCTGCACGGCAATGTCATCCAGCAAGTTGAGATCGGCCCGGTGCCAGTGGCGGGGGCCGCTGCACTGGTGGCCAATCAACAGCCCCCATAGGGAATCTTGGACGAGGATGGGCACCACCAAATTGGCCCGCACATGGTACAGCGTCAGGGTATCGATGTAGCAGTCGGGGTAGCCCGCATGGAAAATATCATCCACGGCCCGCTTGAGTCCCTGCTGGTACAGCTTCACCGCCCGATCTTTGAAGCAGGGATCTTCAATGGTACGACCCTGAATGGTGGGCCAGTCTGGATCCACCGATTCGGCAATGACGGTGCCGTTCCAGTCGGCGTCAAAGCGGTATACCACCGTGCGATCACAGGCTAAGAACTCCCGCACCTCCTGCACAATGGCGTCCAGGGTGCTGTCCAGCCGCAGGGAAGACCGAATTCGGGTGGCAATGTCTCGCACCAGGTGTTCGCGGCTGGCCTGGGACTCGAGCTCCTGGGTGCGCTGCTGCACCTGCTGCTCCAGCTTCTCGCGACGACCTTCTAACAGGGCCATTTTTTCCGCCTCTAGGTGGCTTACCCGTGCCTCCAGGGTTTCCACCAGGCGATAGATTTCCAGGGGGTTGAGGGTTTCTAGCAGCGTGGTTTGGGTGACAATACCCACCGCCTGTCCCGTTTCGTCCACCGCCACCACCCGGCTCACCTGGTGCTGCTTCATCAGGGTGTTCACGTCCCAGAGGTTGTCCTGGGGCTGCACCGTCACCAGCATTTGGCCCATGACGGTCTGGGCCTGCACTTGGTCGAAGGCCAAGCCCAGGGCATAGAGATGCACAATGTCTCGCTCTGTCACCAGCCCCACGGGGATAGCCCGATCCCCCACAGACTCCACAATCACCACGGAACTGATGCGCTGGCGGGCCATCCGTTCGGCCATTTCCTGCACCGTAGCCTGGATGGGGGCACACACCACCGGGCCTGTCATCACCTCCGCCACCAGCCGCAGCCGCAGCAGATCCACAGGCCGCAACAACTGCTGAAGGCTTTCGTGGGTAATCAGCCCCGTCACCTTGCCCCCCTCATCCACCAAGGGCAAATGACGAATCCGGTGCTGCCGCAGGAGATTAGCCGCCATAAATACGTCTGTAAATTCGCCCTCGGCCAGGGTGATCACGGGGGAGATCATGACCTCCGCCACAGTTTTTCCCGCTAGGGCCATCTTCTCGGCACTAAAGCGCACCAGATCTCGCTCCGTTACAATGCCGACCAGGCAATCGGCCTCCACCAGCAGAATGCAGCTGACCTCCCCGGCTAGGGCCAGGGGGCTGGCGGGGGTGGCGGCTAGGGTGCAAGACTGGCGGGTCTGAGTCATGGCGGCGATGGCTTCGACCAGCGGGGTTTCGGGCGCTACCATCAGGGGATTACGCACCACGGCAAGATCAAGGCTGGCGGGGTCAATGAAAAAGGCAGAAGCCATGGCTGTCCTGGACTAAACCAACTCAACTAATGCAAGACTCAGCGCAGAGTGCACCCAAAGACAACGGATGGGAACGGTCGGGCTAGGAGATTGAAACCAAGGGCAACGTCAATAGTGTGAATAATCATGTAAGTGTGTCAACAATTGAGAAGCCGTCGCTAGAAAAAGCCAGAAAGTGGTGTGAGCGGCTAGGTTATCGCTGTCCTAAATCATGGGGGCAATAAAGTCCCAAAATCTCGTTCTAGGCTAAAGCCTGGGAGTGGGTCACAGAGCTTGATGGTTAAGAAAATATAATCTTTTCCTAGCTTCACTATAAAACGGAATGTCGTTGATTGTGACCGAGAATATGCTAGGCCACTGGATCTAATCTCGTGGTAAATGCGGAGATCTGAGGGGCTGTTATCCGCAGAAGAACGGAGTCATTGGTCTGGCTAGTTCGTAGGCGGGGGGACGTTTTTGATCGTTTTAGGTGAAGCCATGCAGCCCAATCAGGGGAATGAATACAGTGCATGGCTCTGCTGAAGTAATCCACCATCGCGGTGCTATCTCTCATTCATTTAGGGTGGTTTGGTGGGGTGATTTAAACCCTAGAATTTCTCTTCAATGAGTAAAGATATCGTGATTTCTACGGGTTCTCCATCGCGGTTTTCAGCATAATTCCCCAGTAGCGAGCCAACCTAAAAATTGAGACTTGGGAGGGGAGAAGGGCGATAGGATAGAGGATATCGCCACACCCCGGCCTGAGACGCTTGCCGTATGCGCCCCCATCCGCCAATGCCATCCCCCCAACAGGACAGTATGCCGATCCCTCCCCTGGTTGATGGAGATTCCTTGGCCCATCTGGTGAACATGGTTCCCGGTACACTCTACATTCTGGAGCAGGCTCTCCGGGGTACCTTCCAGGTTCCCTACATCAGCCCCCAAGTCCAGGAACTCTATGGCCTAGCGGCGGCGGATTTAGCCCAGGATGGACAGCGCTTCTTCGATACCATTCACCCGGCGGATCGGGCTGACTATCGAGCGGCCCTCGCCGCCAGCGCTACCCATCAGCAACCCTTTTGCCAGGAGTATCGCATTATTACCCCGGCGGGCCAGGAGAAATGGATACGCGCCCACGGCCAACCAGAGCTGCTGCCCCAGGGTGGGATGCGGTGGTGTGGCGTCATGATGGAAATTACCGAGCGTAAGCAGGTCGATCAGAATCAGCAATTGGCCAACCGCCGCCTGCGAGAGGCCCAGCGCATTGCCCAGATTGGCCACTGGGAGATGGATCTGTGGACGAACACGCTCCATTGGTCGGAGGAAATTTTTCGCATTTTTGAGATTGACGCTGAAAAATTTGGAGCCTCCTACGAAGCCTTTTTGCAGGCTATTCACCCGGAGGATCGGGCCGCTGTCCATGCCGCGTACAGTCGCCACCTGTGGGACAGAAAGCCCTACAAAGTGGTGCACCGCCTGCGGTTGCCCGATGGCCGCATTAAGTATGTGCAGGAGCAGTGCGAAACCCTCTACAACGATGACGGCAATCCCTACCTATCCCAGGGCACCGTGCAGGATGTGACGGAGCTGAAGCAGGTGGAAATGGCCCTGGCAGAACTGAACGCCGACCTAGAGCGTCGCGTGGCCGAGCGCACCCTGGCCCTCCACCAGAGTGAACTCCGCTACCGCCAAATCATCGAAACCGCCAGCGAGGGGGTGTGGATTTTGGATGCCGAGGCCCGCCATGTTTTGGCGAATCCTACCCTGCTGGCCCTGCTGGGGCAAACCGCCGAGGCCATCGTCGGCACCTCTTGGCTCGATTACATCGAGGTGACGTTTCATCCCCAGGTGGAGGCCCTGATTCAACGGTGCGCAGCGGGGCAGGCCGCACTGGATGAACTGCCGCTGCGGCGTCGGGATGGTTCCACGCTGTGGGTGCTGGTGTCCATCAGCCCCATTGTGAATGACCAGGGCCAGTACGACGGCCTCCTAGCTATGGTGACAGACATCACCGAACGCCGCCTAGTGGAGGAGGCCATCCACCAGGAAAACACCTTCCGCCGCCTGATTCTGGATCACCTCACGGAAGGAATTTGTGTTTGTCAGGCTTGCCCTGGGTTCCCCTTTGTGCGCTTTTCGGTGTGGAATCCGCAAATGGAGGTGATTACGGGCTACAGCCAGGACGAAATTAACCACCTTGGCTGGTACCAAACCCTGTATCCCGACTCCGAAGCGCGGCAGCGAGCCATGGAACGCATGGACGCGATGCACCAGGGCCAGAACTCGGTGGCTGAGGAGTGGAACATTCGCCACCGGGACGGCTTGTATCGCATCGTCACCATTACCACCACGCTGCTGGTGGATGCCCAAGGCCGCAAGAACGTCCTCGCTGTTATCCAAGACATCACAGAACGAAAGCAGACCGAAGGACGCATTCAACAACAAATTCAACAGGAGGCGCTGTTGCGGGAAATTACCCAACACATTCGCCAATCCCTGGATCTTCAGGTAATTTTTGACACCGCCTGTCGCGAAATTCGTCAGGTGTTCCAGGCCGACCGGGTGGGCATTTTCCGCTTCGACCCAGCATCCGGCTACGACGATGGAACCTTTGTGGCGGAGGCCGTTTTGCCGGGGCTACCCTCGGTGTTGGCTATTCCCGTCCATGACCACTGCTTTGGTGAGCACCACGCGCCGGAATACATCCAAGGACGATACTGCGCCATGGAGGACATCACCGTTCTGAAAGACTGCCATCAATCGGTGTTGTCTCAGTTTCAGGTGCGGGCTAACCTGGTGCTGCCGCTGATCTGCGGGGATGATCTGTGGGGGCTGCTCTGCATTCACCAGTGTCACCACAGCCGCCATTGGGATACTGACGAAATTGGTCTGGGTCAGCAGTTGTCCGCCCAGTTGGCCATCGCCATCCAGCAGGCCACCCTCTACGATCAGCTCCAGCGAGAACTGGCGGAGCGACAGCAAACCCAGGCCCAACTGACCCAGGCCAACCAAGAACTGGCCCAATCTAACCAAGAACTAGCCCGCGCCACCCGTCTCAAGGACGAGTTTTTGGCCAACATGAGCCACGAACTGCGGACTCCCCTCAACGCCATCATGGGCATGACCGAGGGGATGCAGGAGGAGGTGTTTGGCCCCATCACCCCAGAGCAGATCAAGGCGCTACAAACTGTAGAGCGGAGCGCGTCCCACCTGCTCTCGCTGATTAATGACATTTTGGATGTCGCTAAGATTGAATCTGGCCAGATTGAGCTAGATTTGGCCTCGGTTCCGGTGGCTCCGTTGTGCTCCTCCACCCTGGCCTTTGTCAAACAGCAGGCGCTAAAGAAGCAAATTCACCTGGAAGCGCACATTCCCTCACAGCTACCCAACCTGTGGGTGGATGAACGGCGGGTGCGCCAAGCCCTGCTTAACCTGCTGACCAATGCGGTCAAATTTACCCCCATCCAGGGCCGCATCTCCCTGACGGTGACGCTCCTCCCCCCCGCTGATCCTGGGGTTGATGCTCCCCGTCCCCCATCGCCCTCGGTTGCCCTACCCTTCGGCGATGCAACGGCCCACTCTCCGTCCTTTCTCCGCTTTGCCATCACCGATACTGGCATCGGCATTGCCCCAGAAAATATTCAGCGCCTGTTTCGCCCCTTTGTGCAGATTGACAGCGCCCTCAACCGTCAATACACCGGGACGGGCCTAGGGCTCACCCTGGTCAAACAAATTGTGGAACTCCATGGTGGCCAGGTGAACCTGACCAGCGAATTAGGGGTGGGCAGTTGCTTCAGTATCGATCTTCCCTGCGACGCCTTTAGCCTATCCAACCTCCACTTGACAGAGCCAGAAGCCGACCGCCCCAACAGCAGCGCCCCTGCCGCCGATCCTGGCTCTGCCCCAGTCATCCTTTTGGCGGAGGACAATGAAGCGAATATCAGCACCATCGCCAGCTACCTGCGGGCCAAGGGCTATGCCCTACGCTTTGCCTACGATGGCCAGCAAGCCATCGACCAAGCCCAGGCTAACCCACCCGATCTGATCCTGATGGATATTCAAATGCCCCGTGTAGACGGCCTCACAGCCATCGGCCACCTGCGTCGCCTGCCCCAGTTTGAACACATCCCCATCATTGCCCTTACGGCCCTGACCATGGTCAATGACGAGGAGCGCTGCCTCGCCGCCGGGGCCAATGCCTACCTGGCCAAGCCCGTGCGCCTCAACCAACTGGCCACCATCATTCACAGCCTGCTGCATACGCGGCCTAGGTTATCCTAGATCTGCCAACCATCTTATTATTCCGGTAGTTCCCCATTGCCCCCGTGGCCTAAACCATTGCCCTAAAACGGCTGATTCAAAAATGCCCTAAAGCAGCCGCAAAATCAAAGGATAACGGAAGGTAGAGTTAGCGTTGGTAAGGCTATGAAAAATAGCCAAAATAGGCATGATAAAGTTCACAACGGCCAAAATAATCAGCAGCGGAATACCGATCAAAATCCAGGCGAGAAAACCTGCCACTGTCCACCAAAACCACATATTAATGTGAAAGTTGATCGCTTCCTTAGCGTTGTTTTTGATGACGGAATCGTTAGAGATCAGCAAAATCGCAATGGGGACGCCCACACTGAGAATTAGGGCATTGAAGAAAATAGAGCCGTGGCTGACGGCGGACAGAATTTTGCGGGTGCCGGGATCTTCCATTGATTGCATGGTTCAGGGTCTCCTAGGACAAAGCAATTTAACAGGAGGGGCTCCGTTCATCCAGAATTAGGAGCCTATGATCAGAGGTGAACTAGCGAGGGTCATTGGCCTCTTGTAATTCAGCCGTGGTAACGGTCAGGGTGAGGGGTCGTTCGCCCCGCTGAACTTTCAGTTGGAGGGTATCGCCGATGGAGGTATTTTCCACTTTCAATTGGAGGGCATCGGCGCTGCGAATGGTGTCGCCATCCACCTCTAGGATGACATCGCCTCGACGCAGGCCAGCTTCGGCGGCGGGGGTACCTTCAAGGACACGAATCACCAGCACCCCGTCAACTTCGGGTAGATAGATCCCAGAGTTGATATCGGCATTGTTACGCTGGGCCATATCCGGCGTGAGGTTAGCAATTTGCACACCAATATAGGGATGGGCAACCGCTTCCCCACGGGCGAGGCGGTCTTTAATCTCCTTCGCCTTGTTGATAGGGATAGCAAAACCAATGCCCATGGCATCGGCACGGATAGCGGTATTGATGCCGATGACTTCACCCTGTTGGTTGACGAGGGGGCCGCCGGAATTACCGGGGTTGATAGCGGCATCGGTTTGAATGAACTCTAGGCGCTTGCCGGGAATGCCCACGGAGTTGCTCGACCGCTTGAGGGTGCTGATGATGCCGAGGGTAACGGTGTTGTCGAGCCCTAGAGGGTTGCCCACGGCAATGGCCCAATCCCCCACCTGCACTTGGTCAGAGTCGCCTAGGGCTGCTACGGGCAGCAGATCGCCTTCGGTATCGTCGATTTTGACCACGGCCAAATCCGTGACCTCATCTACCCCTTCCACAATGGCCTCAAAGCTGCGGCCATCTTTGAGCGTGACCACCACTCGGTCGGCCCCGTTGACCACATGGGCGTTGGTGAGAATGTTGCCCGTCCGGTCAATAATAAACCCCGACCCCTGGCCCCGCAGGCGTTCTTCCTGGGGCTGGCGAGGGAACCCACCGAAGAAATCGCGCAGGAATGGATCGTCCATGAAGGGATCTGAGGACTGGCGGGTAATGGTTTTTTCGGTGTCAATGCGGACAACCGCTGGCCCCACCCGACGCACCGCCCCAGCCACAAAACTTTCGTTGCCGATGGCAGCGGTGGCGGCATTTTGGGCCTGAACAGGGGCGGCGGGTATGGCCACCAGGGTGATTAAGCTGGCCAACCCCACCAGCAGCCAGCGCTTGAGGGATTGCCATCGCCCTGGGATCAGCGGGGTTAGGTTTAAACGTCTTACACTCAAACGTTCCTGGTTCAACGGATCAAGCCCTTTTACGCACAACAGTGACGCAGAACGGTCGGCATAGCCGTGGTTTGCATTACCCAAAATTGTTCCACAAAGACCGAAACCTAGGGGGATGGGGATACCGAACCCCCGTCCTCGTGTTGGCCTGCCCATGACAGAGTCTCGACAATCGCCCCAGGTTAAGCCCCAGGGAGGCAGAACTAGGATGAGTCAGCGGTGTGAGGTGGCGGCAAGGCTCGTCGTGTGGGATTCGTGGCAGTCTCTCGCCTCAACAATCTCCGCAGGGGTTGCGTTGAGGTTTCTAGGCTAGGCTGGGTTCCGGTCGAGTACACTGTCGCCAGGACGAATGTAGATCCCTAATTTCATCCTCATGTTAAGGGTGCCTTCCGCCTGCCCACGACCCTCTGCATTCGGCATTTCCGCAGCCTTGACCACCTCAGCAGCCCCGCCATGGTTGACCCCTCCGTGCCGCCCCTTCGCCTCCAGTTGGATTTAGACCCCGACCAATCGGGCCTGCTAGAGGGGCTGGAAGCTTGGCTGCGGCTGGGGCTGCTGTCTGAGGCACAGGTGCTAGCCCTTGCCCAAGCCCAGCTCGCTTGTGCCCTGCCGCCCATATTCGACCAAGCCTCGGTGTCGCCAACCGCAAGCGCCGCCCTCGAAACCCCAACAGCGGCCACCCCTGCATCGCCCAGAGTGGCAGACTTTTTGCCGCCGGAGGTGGCCGAGGACGCGGCAGAAGAGGCCCTGTTTCGGACGCTACCGCCGCCGCCCTCCCGTTCTGGGAATGCGCCACCGAGCCCTCGACGCCCCATGCCGCCGAGGGAGCCGCCTGCTAGGTCGCCATCCAGAGGGCGAGATCCTTCACCTACTGGGGTTTGGCTCAACCGTTTGATGAGTGAGCTGAGCGTGGTGTGGCTGCTGGGGTTGGGGGTCTTTTTGGTGGTGTTGTCCTCGGCGGTGCTGGCGGCAACCCAGTGGGCGCGGTTCAATGCGGTGGGGCAATACCTGGTGCTGCTGGCCTATACCCTGGCCTTTTGGCTGGTGGGGTTGCTCTGTGGTCGGGGGGCCAATCTGCAACTTACCGCCAGAACCCTGGGCATGATAACCCTGCTGTTGGTACCCCTCAATTTTTGGGCGATGGATGGCCTGGGGGTGTGGGCCACCTCCGGCGGGTTGGGGCTGGGGCTGGTGGCCACGGGGGTTCTCTCCCTGGTGGCGATGCAAGAACTGCGGCAAAAGGGGGGATCGCGGCTTGAACAGGGCAATACCCTAGGGCTGGCCTACCTGCACACGGGCTGGAGTTTGGCGGGTAATCCGCTGCTGGCGGTGTATCTGAGCGTTTTGGGCAGTGCAGCGGTGACGTTGTACCGACAGCTTCATCTGGCCCCCCGCCCTCCAACTTTGGGAGAGTCCGCCCGTCCCGGTGTCTCTATGTCAGTAGGCTCCAAGGGCCAAAGATCCACCACGCCGCCCTCAACATTAGGCGATTCCGGGAGCCCACACCGTTCTATCGCCTTCCATTGGCCCACATTGACGATTGGGATTTCCTTGGGGCTGCTGTTGCTGCGGGCCATCACCCAGGTGCCGCCCTTTCAGTGGGGGCAATTTGGCCTTGCCTTTGGGATCTATGCCGCCACTTGGGTTTGGTTGGGGCAGCGCCATCTTTCCTCTGATCCAGTTGCTCAACATCCCCCAGATTCGTCGAATTCCCCCGATTCTCCCCTCCCCGCATCTCCCGATTCTTTCCTCTCCCCATCCCCCAATCCCCTCACCCGCTGGCCCATCCTCCTCGGTCGCCTGCTGCTGCTCTGGAGTTGGCTGCTGACCATCTCCGACTGGCTGGCCCAAGCCTTTGGCATTAGCGCCCTGGGGCTGGGGTTGCGGCTTCAGGCGTTGCAGCGGTTGGGCAAACGGCGGGATTTGCTGATGGCCTATGCCATTGCGGTGCAGCTTGGCTTTGTGGGTTGGGAATTGCTGCCCGTTGATCTGCGACAGGCGATGGTGGGAACCCTGACCACTAGGTTAGTGGCGGTCTGGTGGCCCCCGACCCTGCTGGGGATTTCGCTGTTTCCCTACGTGGTGGCGATGGTGGCCTTGGGAGACTGGTATTACCGTCGCAATCGGCCCCAGTTGGGCGGCTTCAGCGATGGCATCGCCCTAGGAAGCAACCTCTTGCTGACCCTGGTGAGCATACCCGTTGGGCGGGTGCTGGTGGTGAATTTGATCGCCTCCACCGTTACCGCCTATGTGCTGGCCGGACGACGACGCCCCCAGGGTTGGATCCTGCTCAGTTACGGTCTCACCATTGCCACCATTCTCGTTACCCTCGGCCAACGCTGGCCCCAGTGGCCCCTCACCCATTGGCTGGCGGTGGTAACGGCGATGGCGGTCACGGCCATTCTCGGCAGCAAAGTCCTTCCCAACCTGTGGGGCAAAAGCGCCTGGATGTACGGAATCGGGCTTTCTGCCGCCACCTACGGGCTGCTGTGGTGGCACCTAGTGAACGATACCGTCCGCCTGCAAAGCCCCTGGACGCTAGTGGGGCTAGCCATTCCCGTCGCCTTGACCCTGGTGGGCCGTACGGAGGCTAGTGTGCCTTTCACCCCCCTAGCGCTGATCTTTACCCTAGGGATGCCCCAAACCCGGCTGATTGGCTTCGCCACCGCCACCGTCCTCTCGGCCACCCACAGCGCCACCCTGCGCCGTCCTCCTATCCCCTTCCTCACCGTTACCTACGGCCTGGGCCTCATCGTCGCCCTGGTTGACCGCAGTATTCCCTTCTTCTCTCGCCACTGGATCAATTGGTACGGCCTCACCGCCGCCCTTGTCCTCCTCCTCTGGGCCACCTGGCGCATCCTCCCCGACTCCCGACCCCCCACTCCCGACTCCCGACTCCCGACCCCCCACTCCCCACTCCCCTCCCTCTACCGCACCGCCTGCGACCAATGGGGCCACATTCTCGCCCTCGGTACCCTCACGGTGATGACCCTCTATCCCCACTGGGTGATAACGGGCTGGATAATTCCGGATGCACCGCCCCAAATCATGCTCGTCCTGGCTGTTCTAGTGATTCTGCTAGCCCTAGCCCTGCGCTATTGGAGACAGGTGCAGCCGAAAACGGTTTACATCGCAGGCTGGGCCGTGCAGCTTGGGGTGGCAGAGGCGATGGTTTGGCGGTGGGGCAGTCCTCTAGCGCTGGCGGTGCCCACCTTGGGCCTAGGGGCTATCTCCCTGGGCTTGGCCACGGGGCTGGCGCGGATGCGTTCGCCGTTGGCGGTTCCCCTACAGCGGTTAACCCTGGCCTATGCCGGGTTGGCGCTGGTGCTGAGGAGCTACACCGCCACGGCCTGGACGGGCTGGCTGGTGGTGGGCGCTTCCTTGCTGATTTTAGAAATGGGCCGACGGGGGCGGCAACCCCTGGCCCGCTGGCTGGGGCTGATGGGGCTGTCAGTGGGGTGGTATGAGCTGGTGCTGTACCAAATGCTCCAGGCTCCGGCGGGGGCCGTGGCCGATGGGTTGATCGTGCTGGCAGGGGTGGCGGCGCTGATTATGGCGGTCTATCGGTTGACGGCGGCGCGGCTTCAGCGGTGGGATTTGCCCCAGGAGGAACTGATCTGGGCAGCGCACCTGCACTGGCTCACGGGCTCTGGGCTGATGCTGGGGGCCGGATTCGGGCTGATGGCGGCGGGAGAAACGACCTCCCTGGCGGGGGTGGGGGTAGCCGTGGCGGCAACGCTGGTGATCTACGCCCTGGGGCAAGGGCGCTGGGGGGAGCAAGCGGATCTCAAATCGGCCTGGGTCTATGGCGGGCTGGTTGAACTGGTAGGCTGGTTTACGCTGGTGCGGCTGGCGGCTCCGGGGCTGGCGGTGCTGGATAGTTGGTGGGGCGTGGTGGCCTGTGCCGTGGCGGTGCCGATTTACTGGATTCCTTGGTCTACTTGGGGGTGGCCCCAGCGGCCCTGGCGAGTGATGGCGGTGATCGTGCCCCTGACCATCACGCTGCTGACCCAGGGCGCATACCATGTGCCAACCCTGTGGGTGTTGGTGGGTTTCTATGGCTGGCTGGCATGGCACAGCGGCAAGGTGCGGGTGTCTTACCTGTCAGCGGGGCTGGCGGTGTGGGCGGTGGGCCTCTGGCTCAACCAACGCGCCATCCAAGACCCGGTGCTGATGCTTCTCCCCCTCAGCCTCGCCCTACTCTACATCGCCCAGGTTGACCCAACCCTGAAAGTCGAAACAGGCAAAACCGTACGACACTGGCTGCGGGTGGCGGCGATCAGCTTGGTGCTGGTCACGGCTTTGGTCTCAACTCGGTGGACGGGCTGGCCCGTGGGTGCGCTGAGCCTGGGCCTCTTGTCGGCAGGATTATTCCTGCGGATTCGTGCCTTTCTCTACGTGGGCACCCTGGTCTTTGCCCTCAACGCCCTCAATCAACTGGTGCTGCTGAATGCGGTCTATCCTCTGATGAAGTGGGTGCTGGGCATTGCGGTGGGGGTGGCCCTCATCTGGGTCGCGGCCGACTTCGAGCGTCGCCGTTCCCAATGGCTGCAAATCACCCAAACCTGGCTAGATAATTTAGACGGCTGGCAGTAGCCGACTCCACCTCGACCATCCCCAAGTTTGATCTAGGGCATTCTCCGCAGATTTTTCCCTTGCGAAGGCCGGAGAAAAGCTAGATTCCTGGGGCAACGGTGCCCATCAGGGCGCGGGCGATTTGAGGCAATTATCGCAGTGGCCGCAGCGGGTTAGGTACTGGGCCTCGGTACGAAAGCCAAAGGCCACCAGTAGCGACTGCCAGCGGCACTGACGGCTGTGCAAAAATCGGTGCATGGCTTGGCTAGGGCTGGTGGTGTTGGCCGTGGATCGGGCGGCGGCAGGTTGCAACTGATAGCGAAAGGGATCGAGCCACCACAGTTGTCCCTGGCTGTGTAGCCACGAGAGCGAAATCGCACCATGGGGAAAGGCTTGGCTCACCTCCCGGACGTCTCCGGTAGCTGGAATTTGACGGACGAGCTGCTGGGCCTTGTGCTGCAACCGTTGGGTTTGGGTTTCAAAAAACTTGGCCCGCTGACGGTCGCTGTTATCCAGCCAGCCCGTTGGCTCACTGACCAAACTGAGGGCCACCGCTGCTTCGCCATCCCGTCCGGCGCGGCCCACCTCCTGCACATACTCGGTAATGGTGCAGGGGGTTTGGTAGTGCAACACCCAGCGGGTGTTGGGCTTGTTCACCCCCATGCCAAAGGCGGAGGTGCAGACCACAAACTGAAGGTCGTCGGCCATCCAGGCGGCTTCGGTGCGGCGGCGATCCTGTCCGGTCAATCCGGCGTGGTAGGGAGCGGTGCGATAGCCTTGGGCCTGCAAATTCTGGGCCAGGGTTTCGCTGTCTTGGCGAGTGCGGACATAGACCAAGCCCGCTCGGTGGGTCTGTTGCCGGAGAAAGTGTTCCATCGCCCGCTGCCGCTGGCCGGAACTGATCACCGTCTTCACCGCCAAATGCAGGTTGGCCCGATGGGGATTGAGGCGCACCATCTGGGGGTGTTGCAACTGCAAGACGTCCCGCAGCACCCGCTGGGCCTGGGGGTCGGCGGTGGCGGTAAAGGCGGCGATGGGCAAAGTACTGCCGGGGGGACGCACCGCCAGCAGGGCTTGGCGCACCGCCCCCAACCGTCGGTAGGCGGGCCGGAAGGTCTCGCCCCACTGCACAAGGCAATGGGCTTCGTCCAAAATTAGGCCGTTGAGTTGCAGGGTGGGGGCACACAGCCGCTCCCACACGGGCGGGCTGAGCAGGGTTTCGGGAGACAAATAGAGCAGCCGCAACCGCTGCTGTTCCAGATCTTGCAAAATGCGGCGGCGCTGGTGGGGCGGCATCTGGCTGTGGAGGGTGGCCGCCGGGAGCTGCCTATCGCGCAGTTCTTGCACCTGGTTTTCCATTAGCGCCAGCAGGGGCGATACCACCAAGGTCAGCCCCGATTGCAGCAGGGCCGGAAGCTGAAAGCACAGCGACTTACCTCCCCCCGTGGGCAACACCACCAGCACATCGCGGCGGTCGAGGAGGGATCGAATGATGTCGTCCTGGGGCGGTCGAAACTGGCTGTAGCCCCAGTGGCGCTGAAAGGTTTGTAGAACCTGATCCCAGGTAATGCTGGTGCTTGTGGTCATGGCAAGGCCCCCAATAGAATCCCCAACGGTGGGATGATTCCAAGGTGCCCAGGGCCTCTTCAAGGGCCACTTTGGATGGCCAAACCTACAAGAAAAGGCGGATACTCTTGGCATCCGCCCGTTGGAGATTTTGAGAATCAGGGAGAGCCTAGCCTCTGAAACTAGGCTCATCTGGCCAATCAAGACCTATGAGAGTTTGGCCTATGAGTGTGGGGTCTACTGGAAGACGAAGGGAAGGTTATAGCCTACCCCCAGAGAAAAGCCCATACCAAAGCCGCTGGTGACACGGACGTTGGTGGCGGCATTGAGGGTGAAGGCACGGGAGATAGGAATATCCGCCCCAGCATTCAGCATCAGCGCGGTGTTGCCGTTGAAGGGCACATCTACCCCAGCCCCCACGTAGGGCTGGAACAGCACCCCACGAGCCGCCATGGTATTGAAGTTGTAGGTGAGGGGCACCGCAAAGTTGGTGAACCGCTCGGAGATAAAGAAACCGGGCCGCAGGGCAAACCGGGGGCCGAGGGAAATCTTGCTGATCACATTGACGCCAAAGTCGCCAATGGCGCTGTCAGGATCGCCAAAGCCCACGTTCCCCGCCACGCCCAGATAGGCCGGAGAAACCGAAGCCGCCATGGGACGACGACCCGCCTGAGCCAGTTCCAGCCCTTCACCCACAACGGGGGCCGCATCGGGGATAGCCCCATTGAGGGCGGCCTGGAGTCCGGCATCATCAAAGCTGATTAGGGTTTCGTCGCTCGCTTGAAAGGCCACAGGAACGGTGGGTTCCATCAACAGGGAGGCGGTGGTGGCGGCATCCGCAGGAATCACTTCGGCTGTTTCTAGGGTGGCTTCTTCCGTAACCGTAGCCTCAACAACGGTGGCCTCAGCAACTTCAGGCGTGGGGGTCTCAACGGCTAGGTCGGCGCTGGCCTCGGGGGTGGCCTCAGCGGTTTCTACCACAGCGAGGGCCAGTTCATCTTGGGTTTCGGCGGTAAAGGCTTCGGCTTGGGCAGGCAGGGCCGTGGCAACGCTAGCGAGAGCCGCCACCCCTACTAAAGTCGAAAACGATTTGAAGTAGGCCATAAATCTTCTTTTAAACTCCTCAAAAATTGCCGATGATTCGTTGCAATAGACCATTAGGTCTAGACACCACACAGTAATTGCGAAAGATTGTATCACCTCTTTTCCAGGTGAGTGGGCTTCTCAAGACTTTCAAGATACGTTTATACCTGGAGTCAGCAACGCCCTAGGATGGCACGATCCGCCGGGGATGGGGGACATGGAGCCTCACCCAGTGGTAGGCAGCTCGGTTGAGCAACAGCCCTACGCTGACCAACAACCCCATCAGCACAATTTGGTACCAAGCCACGGGCTGGATCACCAGGTCGGCGGCCAGGTGGAAGAGGTTCAGCAGCGTATACACCCCGGTAAGCCCCAGGTGGGCCAACCGCAGCGAGTGGGACGGGTGGATTACAATAGCCACCATGGCCAGCAGCGGCAGGATAAAGAAGGCCAACATCCCCCACAGCACGGGCTCAATCTCTGCGATGGTGGTGGCCACATGACCGTGGGCCGCAAGGACACTCAGCCCGTGGAACAGGGGCATGAGGGCAAGCTGGGTGTGAAATAAAAGACCGAGCAAAAACACACCCCACAGAACTGTGATTTGCTGGGTTAACCGCAAGTCCTCTAGGAAGAGAGGATCTTCACCACGAGACGAATTCAGCGCCATACCAACCTCCTAGTCTGAAGCGATCACCGTTAGAGTGTTAGGCCATGGCTGGATATCTCTATTATCGATCAAGGGATTAGGTGGGGGAAGACCCAGGCGGGGGAAGGCTAAGGCGAGAAGGCGCAGGCTTGAGGGTGGATTGCCCTACCGTAGGGCGGTGCCCAGAAGGCGCTGCTGTTGGCTAACCGAGGTGAGGCTGTTGGCCACAATCCAACCGCTCGCCGCCACGGCGGGAAGGCCAATGCCGGGGAAGGTGCAATCTCCCGTACACCACAGTCCTGGCAATGGTGTTTTGCCGCTGGGCACCAGGCCATCCTGCACCGAAACGGCGGGGCCATAGCTGCCGCGATACCGTCGCAAAAAGCGTTCGTGGGTGAGGGGGGTGCCCACCAGTTCTACTTCCACCCGCTGCCGCACGTCGGGGATCACCCGTTCCAGGGCTTGCCAGAGGGGTTCAGCCCGCTCGGCCTTCAGGGCGGCATACTCGGCACTGCGGCGATCTAGCCCTTGCCACAGGTCGTAGGGTTCGGTGGCGGGGGTATAGACGTGGATGGTGTGCTTGCCCGCTGGGGCGAGGGACGGGTCTAGCACCGTGGGGATGGACATGACAATTAAATTGTGGGGGGCAGTGATGCCGAGACCCCAATCTTGCAGGGTGATGTAGTGGCAGGCCAGATCCTCCGGCAGCCCCGTGGCATCAATGCCCAGGTGCAGGTGCAGAAAGCTGGGGCAGGTGGGCATGGCCTTGCGTTCGTCTATAAATGACTGAGGTAAGGCACCCGCAGGCACCAGCGGCAGGGTATCCCAAATCGACGCATTAGAAACTACTGCCGTCCCCGCCGTGAGGGTTTCCCCAGAACGCAGCCGTACCCCCGTTGCCCGCCCGTTTTGGACAAGGATTTCCTTCACAGGGGCACCCAATCGCAGGGTGCCGCCAAATTTTTCTAGCCCCCGCACCAGGGCATTCACCAAGGCCGCACTGCCGCCGATGGGATAGTCCAGCGTCACCCCCGGTCGGTACCACTCGGCAAACATAAAGGCGATTTCGGCGGTGCTGGTGCCCTCAGCCGGGAGCCCAGAGAGCAAAAAGCACAGCATATCCATCCAGTGGCGGATGAAGGGATCGGTGACGGTGCGGTTCAAAATCGTGCTGAAGGGCTGGCTAGACTGCGCCAACGCCGGGGCATTTTGCAGCAGTTCCCAGGCGTAGGGCAGCACCGTTTGTAAGGCCCCAAAATCGAGCCGCAACGTAGCCGGAGGGAGGGCCGTGGCCGCTCGTCCCAGAGGTGCCATCACCCGCTGAAGCCGTCGCCATTCCTGCACGGCATTGTCGCCGCGCACCCGCTGCAACACCTGGCAAAATTGGTCGTTGCCGATGGTGGTGTCAAAGTCGCCTTCGGGAATGCGAACGCCCCAGGTGTCGTAGTTGGCCCAGGTGATGCTGTCCGCTTCGCCAAGGGCATCCAGCACATGGCGCAGGGGGTTCG
Organism: Leptolyngbya sp. BL0902; assembly: GCF_016403105.1. Classification (NCBI taxonomy): domain Bacteria; kingdom Bacillati; phylum Cyanobacteriota; class Cyanophyceae; order Leptolyngbyales; family Leptolyngbyaceae; genus Leptolyngbya; species Leptolyngbya sp. BL0902. The sequence continues at coordinate 1,687,054 of NZ_CP046155.1, read as the reverse complement.
TCGATGGCCGCGAGGACAGCCCCGAATAGAGCGACGGGCCAGAATCGAACCGAAACCCCTGCCGCTCGAAACCGTGGGCCGCGCCGCCCGGAATGGTGTGGCTTTCGCAGACCACGACCCGCAGGCCATAGCGCGCCAGCAACGCCCCACAGCACAGGCCACCGATGCCGCTGCCGATAATGATCACGTCGGTTGCTGTTGGGGTTATTGTCGGATTTGCCATCGAAAAATTACACCCATCATTGCCAAAGAAGGGGCCGTAGAACAGCGCCCAAGGTGATCATAGAAGGTTTTTCCTTTCTCCGCTGGTTAGACGATAGCGGCGGATTTGATTCAGAATCCGTGCCCTAGACAGAACGGCATCTAGAAGTTGTGCCCTGGGACAGGGATAGGACAACCCCAGAACGACGAACCCGTTGCCCTGGCGATGACCATGCCAGAAATGGAGAAGGCATACTAGGCTGGTGTCTATTGCCCCCGTTCCCGATTCCATGGACTTCAACCACCTACACCTCTATGTCGATGACGTGGCCCACTGGCGGGATTGCTTAGTTCGGCAGTGGGGTGGACAGGCCCAGATGGCGCATCCTGCAATGGCTGATCACACGGCCTTGGTGTGTTTGGGCCAAATCCCCGTGCTGATTAGCGCCCCCCACGACACCGATCCCGCCGTTGCCGCCTATCTCCAGCAGCACCCACCCGGACTGGGCGATGTGGCCTTTTGGGTGCCGGACTTAGATCACACCCTGACCTACCAATTTGCAGGCGGCGACACGGATTTGCTAACACCCATTACCGAAGCGGCGGGTGGTCGCTGGTGCCAGGTGCGGGGCTGGGGAAATCTCCGCCACACCCTCGTAGAATCGGCGCGGCCCATGGCCTGGGTGCCGGGGGTAGGGGCGGTCAAGGGGCCGTTGAATCCCCAGGACGCGTCGCCCATTAGCCACATCGATCACGGGGTGATCAACGTTCCAGCGGGGCAACTGGCGGCGGCGGTGGCGTGGTATGGGCAGCGGTTTGGGTTCCGGCCCCAGCAGCGGTTTACCATTGATACCCCCTGGTCGGGGCTGCGGAGTCAGGTACTCGCCCATCCCCAAGGCAGAGCCACCCTGCCGATTAACGAGCCCACCACCGCCAATTCCCAAGTTCAGGAGTTTTTGGACTGGAACCGTGGTGCCGGGGTGCAGCATGTGGCCCTGCATACGGGGGATATTGTCAAGACTGTCGAGGGTTTGAAGGCGCTGGGAGTGCAGTTTTTGGATGTGCCTCCGGGCTACTACCAATCCCTGGCCCAGCGCCCCGGCCACGGGGACATTGAGGCGGACTGGGTGCGGCTTCAGATTTTGGCCGATTGGGACGACGACACCCCCCAGACCAAGCTCCTGCAAACCTTTACCCAGCCCATTTTTCCTATCCCGACGCTGTTTTTTGAGATCATCCAGCGCCAAAAAGGCTGGGCAGATCAACGCCCCATCATTGCCCAGGGGTTTGGCGAACGGAATTTTCAGGCCCTCTTTGAGGCCATTGAACAGGAGCAACGCAAGCGGGGTAGCTTGGCCTAAGCTGGCTTTGGATGCAGAACCCCAGGGCGAGGAGACCTCGCCCCTACGGGGTGGCTGGGGGGTTACTTATCGCGGATCATGCTGGGGATGCTGTGTTCCAGAATCATCTCTTTGGTGAAGTAGCCGAGGGCTTGGAGGAGCCGTGCCACGCAGCCCGTCCATCCGGTTTGGTGGCTGGCCCCAATACCGGATCCATCATCGCCGTTGAAGTATTCGTAGAACAGGATCAGGTCTTGCCAGTGGGGGTCGGTTTGGAACTTTTCGCAGGGGCCATAGACCGGACGCCGCCCGTTTTCGTCCTTGAGGAAAATCCCCGCGATCCGTTCGGCCACGCACTGGGCGATGTCGAACAGGTCTTTCTGTTCCCCCGACCCGGTGGGATATTCTAGGGTGAAGTCTTCGCCGTAGTAGCTGAACAGTTGCAGCAGCGCCCGCACCAGCAGCAGGTTCATGGGCATCCACACCGGGCCGCGCCAGTTGGAGTTGCCGCCAAACATCCCAGAGGTGGAATCGCCGGGGACGTAGCCCACCTTATACTCCTGGCCACCGTGGTGGAAGATATAGGGATTGTCCAGGTGGTGGCGGGAGAGGGAACGAATGCCGTGGGGGCTGAGGAATTCGCTTTCATCCAGCATTCGCGACAGTACCCGCTTCAGCTTGTCCTCATTCAGCACCGCCAGCATATAGCGGTCGCGCACGCCCGGTTGGGTGGTGAGGTGGATGTTGTGGGTGAGTTCCGGGTGTTTGGCCAGAAACTCCTGGATTTCCTTGCTCAGGCGCGGCAGTTTTTGCAGCACCTCGCGGGGGAACACCGCCACCGCCATCACCGACAGCAGCCCCACCAGAGAGCGCACCTTCAGTCGGGTGGAGGTGCCATCGGGCAGGCGCAGCACGTCGTAGAAGAAGCCGTCCTCTTCATCCCACAGTTCGTCCTGGTGTTCGCCCATGCGATCCATCGCGCCGCCAATCCACATGGTGTGCTGGAAGAATTTGAGGGCAAAGTCTTCGTAGAGCGGGTCGTGGAGGGCCAGTTCTAGGGCAATTTGGAACATCTGCTGGCTGAAAAACACCATCCAGGCGGTGCCGTCGGCTTGCTCTAGGAAACCACCCGTGGGTAGGGGCGAACTGCGGTCAAACACGCCGATATTATCCAGCCCTAGGAATCCGCCCTGGAACAGGTTGTTGCCGCCCTCGTCCTTACGGTTCACCCACCAGGTGAAGTTGATCAGCAGTTTGGAAAAGGCGTACTTGAGAAATTCCACATCCCCCTTGCCGTCGTGAACCTGGCGGTCGCGGGTGTAGATTTCCCAGGTGGCCCAGGCGTGGACGGGGGGGTTGACATCGCCAAAGTTCCACTCGTAGGCGGGGATTTGGCCGTTGGGGTGGAGGTAGTCTTCCCGCAGCATCAGCATCAGTTGATCCTTGGCAAAACCGGGGTCGATCAGGCTGATGGGGATGACGTGGAAGGCCAAATCCCAGGCGGCATACCAGGGGTATTCCCACTTGTCGGGCATGGACACGATGTCGTCGTTTTTCATGTGGAACCAGTCGCTGTTCCGCACCCGCTTTTTGTCCGCCACGGAACTCCAGGGGTTGACGTTGCGCTCCCGCAGCCAGGGGTCGAGGTCGTAGTAGAAGTACTGCTTCGTCCACATCATCCCCGACAGGGCTTGGCGCATGACGTTAGCCCGGTCGGCATCCGCCTGCACCGAGGGGGGAATCACCGTGGCATAGAACTCGTCGGCTTCTTGCATCCGAGCGGCAAAGCTCTGGTCAAAATAGTCGCCAAAGGGATCGCCCACCTCGGCGGGAGTGGCCTTGGTCAGCCGCAGTTTAATCACGGTGGTTTCTCCGGCCCCTACGGTGATTTGGTAGTAGGGAGCCACCTTAGTACCGATTTGGCTAGGATTCACCGCCTCAGTTTGGCCGTGGATCACGTAATTGCTGATCCCATCTTTGACGTAGGGATTTTCATTCGGCTGGCCAAAGATGCGCTCGGTGTTGGTTTCGTTGTCGGTGAACAGCAGCGGCACCCCGGCTTGGCAGTAGAAATAGTAGTCGTGGATGAAGGGGGTCAGCACCGGGTTGTTGACATGGGCCTGCACCACACCGCAATTCTGGCCCGATTGGGCGGTCATGGCGGGCTTTTCCCCGGTGTCCTCCCACGACCAGGTATTGCGGAACCACAGGGTGGGCAGCACATGGAGGGGAGCCGCCTCTGGGCCACGGTTGGCCACGGTGATTTGAATCAGCACATCCTCGGCGTCGGCCTTGGCATACTCCACAAACACATCGAAGTAGCGGTTGTCGTCAAAGATGCCCGTATCCAACAACTCATACTCCGGCTGGTAGCGATCCCGGCTGGCGTTGGTTTTCACCAGGTCTTCGTAGGGATATTCCGCCTGGGGATACTTGTACAAATACTTCATGTAGGAGTGGGTGGGAGTGCTATCTAGGTAGAAGTAGTACTCCTTCACGTCCTCCCCGTGGTTGCCTTCGCCGTTGGTGAGGCCAAACAGCCGCTCCTTCAGGATGGGGTCTTTGCCGTTCCACAGGGCTAGGGCAAAGCAGAGCAATCCGTGATCATCGCAAATGCCGCCCAATCCGTCTTCTCCCCAGCGGTAGGCACGGGAACGGGCGTGGTCGTGGGGGAAATAGTCCCAGGCGTTGCCGTCGGCGCTGTAGTCTTCGCGCACGGTGCCCCACTGGCGTTCGCTGAGGTATGGCCCCCATTTGTACCAGTTGGTTGCACCGCTGTAGAGTTGCTGGAGGCGTTGGGATTCTAGGGACATGGTCAAGATCCTAGGGAATATAGGGGACAAATCAGGAGGCAGATTTAGGAGAAGGCAAATTTAGGAAGAACCTTGGGGCACTCTGCCAGCTTACAAAACCGATCTACAGCAGTTATAGGACATCTCATCGGCTTTCGGGCGATAGACTTTAGTCGATAAATGTGACCCTCTATACCCTTGGTCTGTCATGCCTTCCTCTGCCAGTCCCAGCCCCTTCCACGATGGCGCTGATTATTCCGATCCCGCCCCTTCTACCGACCCCGCCCACCTTGCCGATCCTGTCGATTTCGATATCCTCCGCCTCGCCTACCACCGCTTGCAGCAGCAGTACCACGCCCTCGCTGCCTTCCTCGGCACAGCTTCCCATGAGCTACGCGCTCCCATCAACCAGGTGATCAGCCTGCACCAGCTTATTTTGGAAGACCTCTGCGAAAATCCCGACGAAGAGCGAGAATTTATCGCCCAGGCCAACCAGGCCATTGTCCGCATTCTCAAAAATCTGGATACCCTGATCGGTTTGTCCAAACTGGATATCGGTGCTCTGGAGCCCGCCCAGACCTCCGTTTCCCTGGGAAAAGTTCTGGCCACCGTGCAGCGGTTTACCGAAATGCAGTGCATTAACCGCCAGTGTCGGCTAACCGTCAACCCAGGGCCAGAGCCCCCCCAGGTGCTATCCGACGAACACTGGCTGACCCAAGCCCTGCTAGGTTTGGTCGAAGCGGCCCTTGTCGCTGGCAGTACCGCCATTTCCCTTCGCCTCCTAGACAGTGGCGGCACCGAAGTTGGCCATCCCGAATCCGATGATGCCACCGTGACGCTGAGCTTCACCTGCAACGCTCCGGCCAGCCAATGGCCCCCGTCTGCGCCCTCCGACCTCCCCCAACCCGCAGCAGACAAGGGCGCTCATCCAGCCATTTCTCCCAGCTTTCGCTATCATCTGGCCCATCGTTTGCTGGGGCACCTGCACATCGCTGTCCGGGGCACCGTCTGGTCTATGTCTGACACCAACTCTGACACCAACGCCGATCAGCACACCCTAACGCTGACCTTGCCCCGAGCTAGCGATAACCCGTAGGCAAGCCAGCCGGGGGAGTTTACCTAGGCCCAGGGGCGACCCCCAGCCGACCCCTATTAGTTCTGGTTAGACTCCGCAGCGCCCGCAGAGGTTGATCGGGTTTCCCAGGCCAAAAGCCACTGCCGCAGCCGTTGGGTAAGGGGTTCTCGCCGATTGATCAGGTAAATGCTGACTAGGGTAAAGCTCACCCCCAGCCATTGTAGGGACGAAAGGGTTTCCCCCAGGAACAGGTTGCCAAACAGCAGGGCAAATACTGGCGTGAGGAAGGTGAGGGCACTGAGGCTGGTGAGGTTGCCCTGGGAGGCTAGGAAGAAGAAAATTCCGTAGGCGAGGGCGCTACCGAGGATGGTGGAGTAGGCAATGGCGGCCCAGTCCATTCCGGTTAGCCCTTGCCAAGACTGGGTTTCGGTGAAGGCGGAAAGGCCAAACAGGGGAATGCCGCCCAGGATCATGTGCCAGCCCGTGGCCACCACCGCATCCGCATGGCGACAGACGTAGCGGATTAAGATCGTCCCTGTGGCCATGGAAAGTGCCGCCAGCAGCATCAGCCATTCTCCCCCTTGCAGCAGGGTATCTAGGGCGGTGCCGTCGGTCAGCCAGTCGGTGTTGCCGTGGACGAGGGCGAAAATCCACTCATCGGGCAGGCCCAGCAGGCTAATGCCCGCAATGCCCCACAGCAGGCCAATCCAGCCCAGGGCACCGATGTGTTCGCCGAACAACCCCCGCGCCATCACCGCCACCGCCAGGGGTTGAGAGTCAATCATCACCGAGCCCAAGCCCGCCCCGGTGCGCTGCAACCCCGCCGCCAAAAAGCCTTGGAACAGGGTGCCATCCACCAGGGCAAACAGAGCAATCCACAGCCAAGCCTTGCCGCTCAACCGTTGGGGACGCCCCAGCCCCAGGCTGACCAACAATACCAACAGCCCCGCTGGCACCAGCCGCATCCCCGCCATAAAAAAGGGCGTGGTGTGGGGCATAGCTCCCTTCATCGCCACCATGGCCGTTCCCCACAGAAAAAACGGGGCAATCAGCAGAATGGGGTTCCGGGCGGGTGGCTGGAGAGACTCAGAAGCATCCATGGGCAAGCGGCGTTAGGAAAGCGGGGGAGGAGGTCAGGATCGCGACGATGGGATCATCAGAGCATCATCACCGGATGGCATGAAGAAATATAGCGACTTGTATCGGAATCCTTGGAGAAAGCTTAACGCAGTTCCGTCGTCGTTGCCGAAACCCCCTCCTAGCCTGTCAAAGCGCGTTCCAGGGAATTGTTAAGATAGCTACAATACATTACAGGACGGCTATCTTTTCCGTTGCCCTCCCCTCGTTCCCCATCATCTGTATACCGCTATGATTTGGCCGATTCCCCCCCGTTCCCGTAAATCCATCGCCCGCCTTGAAGTGACTGGCGCGATTGGTGCGGCCACCCGTAAGCGCGTCCTCGAAGCCCTCAAAACCATTGAAGAGCGCAAATTCCCGGCTCTACTGCTGCGGATTGACAGTCCGGGCGGCACCGTGGGCGATTCCCAGGAAATCTACACCGCCCTGCGTCGCCTGCAAGAGAAGGTCAAAATTGTCGCTAGTTTTGGCAATATTTCGGCCTCTGGGGGCGTCTACATCGGCATGGGGGCCAATCACATCATGGCCAATCCCGGCACCATCACGGGCAGCATTGGCGTCATTTTGCGGGGCAACAACCTAGAACGCCTGCTAGAGCGGGTGGGGGTGTCCTTCAAGGTGATCAAATCCGGCCCCTACAAAGACATTCTCGCCTTTGATCGGGAACTCACCGACGAAGAAAAGGTCATCCTGCAAGAGCTGATCGACATCAGCTATGGCCAGTTTGTGAAAACCGTGGCCGAGGCCCGCCGCCTCACGGAAGACACCGTCCGCAGCTTTGCCGATGGCCGCATCTTCACCGGAGAACAGGCCGTTTCCCTGGGCGTGGTAGACCGCCTCGGCAGCGAAGAAGACGCCCGCCGCTGGACGGCAGAACTAGCCGGATTGGATCCCGACAAGGCGGAATGTATCACCATCGGCGAGAAAAAAGGCGGTCTGCGGCGACTGCTTCCCGGCAGCAGCGAAGGCCAGGTCAATCGTATCCATCCCGCCCTAGCCGCCGCCGGACTCTCCCCCGAAACGGTAAGCGCCACCCTCGACTGGATCGCCTTCGAGCAATCCACCAGTGGCCTGCCCCTGTGGCTCTATCGGCCCTGATAGGATGGGGAACAGAAAGATTCGCTAATATGGGCGCTGGGCTGAGGCCGCTTCAACCTGTGGCAGAGCCTTGGTTAGGCCCATCTTAGTGGGCTGTTCTGGCACAACAACGTCAATTAAAACGTTGGTTAGGTTAAATCATCAGATTGAACATCGTGGAGGATAGGGCGTGGACTGGCGAACCTGGGCAATTCGAGGGGCTGTGACCGTGACAGAAAACACCGAAGCGGCCATGGCCGAGGCGGTCACAGAGCTGTTAGACGCCCTAGAAACGCGCAACCAGCTCGATCCCTCCTGCATCATTAGCGCCACCTTCTCCGTCACGCGAGATTTAGACGCTATCTTCCCCGCCGCCGTGGCCCGTCGCCGCCCCGGTTGGGATAATGTGGCCCTGCTCGATGTCCAGCACATGCACGTTGAAGGTAGCTTGCCCTGCTGCATTCGGGTCATGCTCCATGTGCAGTTGCCCATCGTCCATGCCGCCATTTCCCACGCCTACCTGCGCGGAGCCCAAAGCCTGCGCCCCGACCTCAGCCTCACCTCCACCTCGGTCTAACGCTGAACCCGACCCCGGCCCACCGGGTATCTAGCGGGCAAGGAGACCTTGCTCCTACGGTGGGCGGGATGTGGATTTATGGACTCGCTGAGACAAAAACAACAGGTTTGTTTCAAAATATAAACAGTCAGGCTGTCTAGGGCGCTCAGATTTTGTGGATGAGCGTGCCAGCCTGAGACGTTTCTCTTCACAGCGAGCCACAGCGGGTATGACGCAAGCCTTCTCTGCACCGATTACCGTTTCTTCTCCGTCTGCCTCTGCCAATGGGGTGAAGGCAACCAATGGCCACGCCGTACCAGCGCAACCCCTCAGCCCCTTTGTGGCGCGGCACCTGGGGCCAACAGCGGCGGAACAGGCAGCGATGCTGGCGGCTCTAGGCTATGGGTCGTTAGAAGAACTCATCGAGGCGACGGTTCCCGCTGCGATTCGGCTACCGAAGGATCTTGACCTACCCAAGGGCTTAGATGAGGCGGCGGCCTTGGCCAAGCTGAAGACCCTGGCTAGCCAGAACCAGGTGTGGCGATCGTACCTGGGCCTGGGCTATGCCAACACCCTCACTCCCGGCATCATTCAGCGCAACGTGCTGGAAAATCCCGGTTGGTACACCCAATACACCCCCTACCAGCCGGAAATTTCCCAGGGTCGCCTAGAGGCACTGCTGAACTACCAAACCCTGATTACCGACCTGACCGGGATGGAAATCGCCAATGCGTCCTTATTAGACGAGGGCACGGCGGCGGCGGAAGCCATGACCCTGGCCTTCAACGCCCGCAAGAAAAAGGACGCAACGACGTTCTGGGTGTCCGAAGCTTGTCACCCCCAAACCATCGACGTGGTGAGAACCCGCGCCCTTCCCCTGGGTATCGACGTGGTAGTAGGCGATCACCGCAGTTTCGACTTTGCCACCCCCGTCTTTGGCGTGCTGCTGCAATACCCCGCCACCGATGGGGCCATCTACGACTACGAAGCCTTCATCGCCCAGGCCCATGCCGCCAACGCCCTAGCCACCGTCGCTGCCGACCTGCTCAGCCTCACCCTGCTGCGGCCCCCTGGGGAATTTGGCGCGGATATCGTGGTGGGCAACAGCCAGCGCTTCGGCGTACCCCTGGGCTATGGTGGCCCCCACGCCGCTTTCTTTGCCACCCGCAATACCTTTGCCCGCAAGCTGCCCGGTCGTTTGGTGGGGGTTTCTAAAGATAGCTACGGTGCCCCCGCCCTGCGTCTGGCGCTGCAAACCCGCGAACAACACATCCGCCGCGATGCCGCCACCAGCAACATCTGCACTGCCCAGGTGCTCCTAGCGATTATGGCCAGTATGTATGCGGTCTACCACGGGCCGGAGGGGCTGAAGGCCATCGCCCGCCGCATCCATCAGCAGACCCAAACCCTGGCCCAAGCCCTCACCGCCGCCGGATTCACCCTCGGCCATGAACCCTACTTCGATACCCTGCACGTCACCGTCGGTAGTCAGCAATCCGCCATTCTGCAACGCGCCGCCGCCCACCGCATCAACCTGCGTGTGGTGGATAGTGAGACCCTGATTGTTGCTCTGGATGAAACCGTTACCGATGCGGATCTTCAAGATCTGATCACCGTCTTTACTGGGGAGGAAAGTTCAAAGTTCAAAGTTTCTCCTTCGGAGACGCTACGCGAACAAAGTTCGGAATTGTTGGGTACTTCGCCAGTGCCATCCATCCACGTCCGTACCAGCCCCTTCCTGACCCACCCCACCTTCAACCGCTACCACAGCGAAACGGAGATGCTGCGGTACCTGCACCGTCTGCAAGCGAAGGATTTGTCCTTGGCGACGGCGATGATTCCTTTGGGGTCTTGCACCATGAAGCTGAACGCCACGGCGGAGATGATCCCCGTCACCTGGCCGGAGTTTGGTCAGATTCACCCCTTTGCCCCGGTGGATCAGGCCCAGGGCTATCGGCAGTTGTTCACGGATTTGGAAACCTGGCTATCGGAAATCACCGGGTTTGATGGCGTGTCTTTGCAACCCAACGCCGGGGCGCAAGGGGAATACACCGGACTGCTAGTAATCCGCGAATACCACCAGCAGCGGGGTGACACTCACCGCAACGTGTGTCTGATTCCCCAATCCGCCCACGGCACCAACCCCGCCAGTGCGGTGATGGCCGGGATGAAGGTGGTGCCCGTGACCTGCGACGAGGAGGGCAACATTGATGTGGCCGACCTGGAAGCCAAGGCGGCAAAGCACAGCGACAACCTGGCGGCGCTGATGGTGACGTACCCCTCCACCCACGGCGTGTTTGAGGCGGAAATTGCCCGCATTTGCGAGATTGTCCACAGCCACGGCGGCCAGGTCTATATGGATGGAGCCAACATGAACGCCCAGGTGGGTCTCTGCCGTCCGGCGGACTTTGGCGCAGATGTCTGCCACCTCAACCTGCACAAAACCTTCTGCATCCCCCACGGTGGCGGCGGCCCTGGGGTCGGCCCGATTGGGGTGAAGGCGCACCTGGTGCCCTACCTGCCGGGACATAGCCTCGTCCACGGAGTCGGCGGCGATCAAGGGATTGGAGCCGTCACCTCCGCCCCCTGGGGTAGCGCCAGCATTCTGCCCATTTCCTGGATGTACATCGCCATGATGGGGCCGCTGGGCCTGAAGCGGGCCACCGAGGTCGCCATCCTCAACGCCAACTACATCGCCCAGCGCCTGGAGGGTCACTACGACATTCTCTACACCGGGCAAAATGGCCGCGTGGCCCACGAGTGCATTCTGGATGTGCGCCCCTTCAAAAAGTCCGTCGATGTGGGCGTGGAGGACGTGGCCAAGCGCCTGATTGACTACGGCTTCCATCCCCCCACCATGTCTTGGCCCGTGGCGGGGACGCTGATGGTGGAACCGACGGAAAGCGAATCCAAGGCCGAACTGGATCGCTTCTGTGACGCCCTGATCGCCATCCGCGAGGAAATCCGCGCCATCGAAACCGGAAAGGCCGACGCCGAGAACAACCTGCTGAAAAACGCCCCCCACACGGCGGCGGATCTGGTCTCCAACTGGAACCGTCCCTACGACCGCGCCCAGGCCGTGTTTCCCACGGAGTTCTGCCGCAGCGCCAAGTTCTGGCCAGCGGTGAACCGGATTGACCAAGCCTATGGGGATCGGAACCTGGTGTGCTCCTGCATTGGCATGGAAGCCTACGGCGACGGCGCGGGTGAGGTAACGCACAACGGCTAGGCTGTCGATGCAGTGAGGGCATCCTTGGCCTGCGCGTTGCTCTCACTGCCACCGTGAAGCTGCTGTCACCATTGTCTGCATGACAATCGGCGGCAGCTAACCGTCGGGGGACAGACTACTCACGGTATCCTAACCTCCCTGGCTATCTTCAACCTCCTGGGTAGTGGACGGCCTGGGAGGTTGCTTACTGATACAAAAACAATCGTTTGGCGGCGCGGGTAAAGGCCACATAGCAAAGCTGGTTGCGTTCGATGATATTGCGGTTGGCCTTCATGGAGGGAATATCCACGAACACATCTTGGAAGGTGGAACCCTGGCTTTTGTGCACCGTGAGGCTGTAGGCATAGTCCACCTCGTGGAAGCGCTGGCGCAGATCCCAAAATTCCATCCAGCGTTTTTCCTTGGCCAAACCATCCAGTTTGGCTTGAAATTCCCTCTGGCCAGATTCGTGCAGCACGCGCAGGGTTTTGTAGTCGCCCTCTTCGGTTTCCACCTCTAGTATCCACACGGGCCATTCCCCCTCGCGCCCCCGTGCGGTGTAGAGGACTTCGCATTCCGCCGAGGTAGACAGCACTAGGGTTTCTTCATTTAGGCAGGGGTTGAGGGCAATCAGCCGTTCTCCAGCCACAAAGCGCGGCGCGTTGGGCGGGTGCAGGGCGTGGCGAATCATGCGGTTGAGTTCGTTGACGCGGCGGTTGGTGTAGGCCAGGGCGCGGACTTGGTCGGGGTTGTCTTGGTAGCTGGGGCTGGTGAAGGCTTTGATCAACAGTTTTTCCCAGGTGGGGCGGGGCAGCACAAAGCAGCCCTCGGTGTGGTCGGCGTTGCTGTCGGTGCGGAAGCGGGGCAGGGTGGGCCGTTCTAGGTTGCGGCGCAGGTCTTCGGCAACCACGCCAATGGCCCCGCCGTAGCGCACCACCTCCGTCAGTTCGCTGCGGTGCAGAATGGTGCGAAAACAGGCGGATTCCGGCTCATTCACCGGGGGCAACTGGGCTGGGTCTCCCACAAACAAAATTTGGGTGCTGTGGTACAGGTTCGACACCGCATTCACCAGTAGTTCCCACAGTTCCTCGTTGACCATGGAGCATTCGTCCACAATCACCAGGCGATAGCGGTCGAACTGGCTGCGCTGCTTTTGATCGACCTGGAACACCTGCCTGCCGTCCTCTTCGTTCACCACCGGACGCAGCCCCAGCAGTTTGCAGCAGGTCATGGCGTCCACCTCCAGCCGCCACCGGGCCGCCATGGTGGCCAGCACTTTGGTGGCCTTGTTGCTAAAGGCCGTCAGCACAATGGGGCGATGATCTCCCCGCTGCCGCAACCCCTGAATAAACGCCTGCAACAGGGTGGTTTTGCCCGTGCCCGCATAGCCCGTCAGCAAATACAGCTTTTCATCGCCCGACACAAAGTCATCCAACGCCGCCAAGGCTGTTGCCTGATCGGGGGTCAGTTCCACCGTGCGATCAGAGGTTTTGCGGCTCTGGGTTTTTCGGCCAGAACGCTGAGACGGAGAGGTGGGCTGAGGTGTCACCATGGGCTTTGCGGAGGGATACGGTCGGCAACGGCAGCGAGGACAATGAGCAACACGGCACCAAATCGGCCCCCTGAAGCCTCCCGGCTTCATTCCGGTCTTAGCCCTGCCATCAGTGTGCCCAGCTTCCGGGCGAAATCGACAGGCGAAATCGACGGCAGCCCTTGCCCCAGGATAGCGATCACAGCGTGATAAAATGCGTCATAATTCTGATACATTTCGATTGAAACCAGGGGCACGGGGTGTCTCCCTTCATCAATCGGTTCGGTTCATTTGGCTGTGTAGAGAGAGGATTAACCGTTCATGGATGCTGTAATGCTGCTGGCTAAGCTACCCGAAGCCTATTCACTGTTCGATCCCCTGGTGGATGTGCTGCCCATCATTCCCGTTTTCTTCCTGCTGCTGGCCTTTGTGTGGCAAGCCGCCGTGGGCTTCAAATAAGGTTTTTGGGGGCCACCCACGAACGGATGGGCTCTAAACCCTAAAAAGCTGTCATGGGTCTATGGCAGCTTTTTTCATGGCCATATCAGGCCGTCGATTTCAGGTTACAGAACGTAACCAACCGCTTGTATTCGCTCCAAAATGGCGGTTTAGTTTTAGATATCTTTACGTTTTTTCATCGCCGTTTTTCCTTGCCCTTGTTCGGCATCGTCGCCTATGTTCCCCACCCATCGTCCCCGTCGTCTGCGCCAGCATCCTCAACTTCGCCGCATGGTGCAAGAGAACATCGTCACCCAGGCGGATTTGATCTATCCGCTGTTTGCGGTGCCGGGGGAAAGCGTGGCCAAGGAAGTTTCCTCCATGCCGGGGGTGTACCAGCTTTCGGTGGATAAAATCGTCGAAGAGGCCAAGGAAGTCTACGATTTGGGCATTCCCGCCATCATTTTGTTTGGCATTCCCACCGATAAAGACACCGACGCCACTGGGGCTTGGCACGACTGCGGCATTGTGCAAAGGGCCACCACGGCGGTGAAAGAAGCCGTCCCCGACCTGCTGGTGATTGTGGATACCTGCCTGTGCGAATACACCTCCCACGGCCACTGCGGTTACTTGGAAGTGGGCGACCTCAGCGGACGGGTGCTGAACGATCCCACCCTAGAACTGCTGAAGAAAACAGCGGTGGCCCAAGCCAAGGCAGGGGCCGACATCATCGCCCCCTCTGGCATGATGGATGGCTTTGTGCAGGCCATTCGCAGCGGGTTGGATGAGGCCGGATTCAGCGATACGCCGATTCTCTCCTACGCCGCCAAGTACGCCTCCGCCTACTACGGCCCCTTCCGGGATGCGGCGGAAAGCGCACCCCAGTTTGGCGACCGCCGCACCTACCAAATGGATCCCGCCAACGGCACCGAAGCCCTGAAGGAAATTGAGCTCGACATCGCCGAGGGGGCCGACATGCTGATGGTGAAGCCCGCCCTGGCCTACATGGACATCATCTGGCGGGTGAAGGAAGCCACCAATCTGCCCGTCGCTGCCTACAACGTCTCTGGCGAATATTCCATGGTGAAAGCCGCCGCCCTCAATGGCTGGGTGGACGAGCAAAAAATCGTGATGGAAACCATGACTAGCTTCAAGCGCTCTGGGGCGGATCTGATCCTCACCTACCATGCCAAGGATGTGGCCCGCTGGCTGGCCTAAATACCTCCATCCATGACCCTTATCCTCACCAACGACGACGGTATCGACGCCCCTGGTATTCAAGCCCTGCGGGATGCCCTGGCCGATCAGCCGACCTGGGTGGTTGCGCCGGATCAGCATCTCTCCGGCTGTAGCCACCAGATGAACCGGGGTGGGCCAATTGCCATCCAACCCCGCGACGACCGCGCCTTTGCCATTGGCGGCACCCCCGCCGACTGTACCCGTGTGGCCCTGGGGCACCTGTGTCCTGAGGCCACTTGGGTGCTGTCGGGCATCAATGCCGGGGGCAACATGGGGGCGGATCTCTACGTTTCCGGGACGGTGGCAGCGGTGCGAGAAGCGGCCCTGTTGCGGGTTCCTGGCATCGCCATTTCCCACTACATTCGCAATCGCCAGCCCATTGACTGGGGCAAGGCCCGCCAGTTGGCCACTAAGGTGATCCGCACCCTGATGGCGGAACCGCTTTCACCGGGGTGCTTTTGGAACGTGAACCTGCCCCACCTCCAAACCCACGATCCAGAGCCGGAGATGGTGTTCTGCCCGCCCTGCACCCAGCCGCTGCCCACAGAATTCAAGGTTGAAGACAACCAGTTTCACTACACAGGCCAGTACGGCAACCGCCGCCACGACCCCGATTCCGATGTGGCGGTTTGCTTTGGGGGCAACATTGCTGTCACCAAAATCTGCCTTTGGTAGGCCCTAGAACGAGTGACGGCCTCACCCTCGATTATCGCTGCCCCCAATGGGCTCAACTATCGCAAGGCGGCACCCGTCCTAGATCATCCTAAGAGCCCGAACTATCAACTTTGTTCATGTCATCCATGAACATCAGTTTTTGTAATTTTTGCTACAGAAAATTAGGCTAATAAAAGAAATGCAGGAGGTGAACTATGAAGGTGCATACCGCTTATTGGCCCGAACTGGCCTATTCCGAATCATCCCCATCGAGGGCGGCGGAGTGGCTGCATCGGTTGTGGCAGCTCGTGATCAGCCATGTCGAGATCTCGGATGAACCACGGGTGTGGCAAAGCCAGAGCCGGGACAGCGCTCCAGCCTGGAACGCCTACGATCCCATCACGGGGCAATCGGTACATTTAGTATCTGAGGTTGAGTTGCGTCGTTGGCTAGAAGACTTGCACTACCAAGATCAACGCATCGCCGAAACCCGACAAGCGGATCTGAAACTGCTGTGGCACTGCTAATTGACCTCTGCCCCTGGGAGATTGTCTACAGCGGATTACCAACGACGACGAGCTGAGCCGCAGACTAGCAGGCTGAGGACGCCTCCTTGTTCTGGGGGTTGAGGGGGATGTCCGTAAGCCCATCCAGGACTTGGTCGGCGGTGGCCGTCCAACCTACAATGCCACCCTGGGCGCGTACCATGTCCAGGGTGGCTTGTTTAAATTCGGGGAAGTAGCTTTCGGTGGCGTCTTCGACCAAAAGGCATTCATAGCCTCGGTCGTTGGCTTCGCGCAGGGTGGTTTGCACACAGACTTCCGTTGTCACCCCAGTTACAATCAGGTGACTAATGTGGTGGGTTTTGAGCAGAAACTCTAGATTTGTGTTGTAAAACGCGCCTTTGCCCGGTTTGGCAATTACGGGTTCATCGGGCTTGGGGGCCAGTTCTGGGATGATTTGATTGCCCGGTTCCCCTAGCACCAAAATTCGCCCCATCGGCCCTGGATCGCCAATTTTGAGGGCGGCGTTGCCCCGCTGGCGCTTGCTGGGAGGGCAGTCTGTTAGGTCGGGGCGGTGGCCTTCCACGGTTTGCAGCACCAGCCAGCCCCGTTCCCGGAAGGCCCGTTGCAGCCGCTGCACCGTGGGCACAATGGCCTGAAGGCGGCTAACTTCGTTTCCCAGGGCGGCCCCAAAGCCTCCTGGTTCCAAAAAGTCGCGCTGCATGTCGATAATGACTAGGGCTATCCCCGTCTCGGTGGGCAGCGGATAGTCGTAGGGTTGCGCCGCAATGACAGCCATCGCCAAGATTTTCCTCAGACCGCCAGTCTCTAACCATTTTTCTACAAAAACGGTTTCTCTGGCTTAGACAGGGTCTATTCTAAGGGCAAGGCCGTGATAAAACCGATGCCATGATTACGCTATTAACCGACTTTGGCCACCAGGATGCCTACGTGGGCGTAATGAAGGGCATTATTGCCAGCCGTTGCCCCACCACCACCATAGTAGATTTAACCCACGACATCCCACCCCAAGACCTCTGGGCCGCGCGGTTTCAGTTGTTGAGCGTGTTTCCCTACTTTCCGCCCCACACGGTGCATCTCGTCGTTGTTGATCCTGGCGTGGGGACTAACCGACGGGCCGTGGCGGTGCGGCTGGCGGGGGGCTGTTTTGTGGGGCCAGACAACGGCATCCTCAGCGGCGTGCTGGAATACGCCCCGGTGCTAGAGGCAGTGGAGCTTACAAACCCGGCCTATTGGCGATTGTCTACCCCCAGCGCCACCTTCCAAGGGCGAGATATTTTTGCCCCCGTAGCGGCCCACATGGCCAATGGGGTGACGCTAGCGGCCCTAGGCACCCCCCTTGCGCCAGAATCCCTGGTGCAGCTCCCGGTATCACCCCTCCAACACACCGACCAAGGGCTGGAGGGCAGCATCCAATACATCGACCACTTTGGCAATGCCATCACCACCATTCCAGCGATCCACCTCAGCGATGGCCCCTGGCATCTCCTTTGGCATCAGAAAACTCTGCCCAGCACCACCGCCTACAATGATGTGGCTCCCGGTGCCCCCCTAGCCCTAGTCGGTAGCCACGGTTTTTTGGAAATCGCTATGAACCAAGGCAGCGCCCAGAACGAGTTGGGCCTTGCTATTGGAGATCGGGTGTGCCTGGTACAACATCCCTAGCCTTTCCTCGGGTGGGTCATCAAGGCTTACCCCAAACTAAGGTGACTTACCGCAGGGAGAACTTACGAACCGCCAACAGGCTCCCCATGAGCCCGACCAGGGTGCCCAGCCCCAGCAAGGCCGTGGCCAGGACGATCAACTGCTGGGAATTGAGGCTGAGCCCCTGGGCAAGGAACTGGATGAAGTCGGCCTGTTGCTGAGCGAGTTCGGCCAAGAAGGTTTGGATGGTGAACAACAGCCCCCAGGCCACGGCGGCTCCGGCAATGCCAAAGCTGGCCCCTTGTAGGATAAAGGGCAAATAGATCCAGGTGCGGGTGGCTCCGACGAGCTGCATTACCTCAATTTCGCGGCGGCGGGCCAGCACAATCAGGCGGATGGTGGTCGTGATGACGGCGGTGGCTGTGAAGGTGAGGACGGTGATGACCATGATGCTAGTCCATCGGAGTCCTTCGTTGAGCTGGGCCAGTCGGGTCACGGCCTCGTCGATGTAGCGTACCTCATCCACTCCTTCCAGTTGCTCCAGCTGGTTGGCAATGGCGGGAACAGCCTCCGAGTCCCTAGCTTTGACCTTGAGTTCGTCCACTAGGGGGTTGCCCCTCAGTTGGGCCGTAGCGCCCTCAATGTTGGAAATCCCCAAATCCTGCACGAGACTGGCCCAGGCTTCTTCTTTCGTGATGGGCGTGACCTCCACCACGTTGGGAATGGCAACCACAGCGGCCCGTAGGTCGTTGGCCTGAAACCCGCTTTGCAAATAGGCTGACACCTCAAGCTGGCTCCCAAATTGGTTCAGCAGCCGCTCTAGCTGCCAGGTGGACTGCAAACTCACCCCAAACAAAAAGAGCAAGACTGTGATGGTGCTGATGGCGGCCCAGTTCATCCAGCCGCCCCGCCGCAGACCCAGCAGCGTTTCCCGCAGCAGATAGTCAACCTGGGTAAAAAACGAGAACATGGCTACCTCTGCCCATCCTCTGGGCGCTGGACTGAGTTTAGGACATCCGCTTCCTTGGGCACCCCTAGACACCGATACCCCGGCCAAGGGGCCAACCAAGAGGAAGGCCCAAGCTAGGTCGCGCTGTCCCATCTGGGTCACGGTGTTCAATCTGTGGTGTGACCTGTGGGGTTGTAGAGACTATCGTCAATCTGTAGAGGCTATCGACCTGTTGGGGGCTTGTCAAGCAAACGTGTGGCTTTGCAACATCGGCCTGATTACCAACATCGGCCTAATTCATAACATCGGGCTAATTCCCAATATCGGGCTATGGTGAAAGGGGTATCCTTTAGACCTGTTGCCGATTGAGTGTCTATGGTTTCGTTTACGTCCCTCCCGGCTGCGGATCCCCTCAGTGTGGGCGGATTGGTGGACTATATCAAAGCCCTGCTGGAGGAAGACAGCCAACTGCGGCGGGTGTGGGTCGTTGGGGAGGTTTCTAGCGCCAACTCCCACAGTAAGGGTTTATTTTTTAACCTGACGGATTTAGACAACAAGGCCACCATTAGCTGTGTGGCGTGGCGCAGCCAGTTTGCCAAAATGAACGACCTGCCCAAGGTGGGTGAACAGGTGATGGTGCTGGGCACGGTGAAGGTGTATCCCCAGCGCAGCAGCTATCAAATCACCGTCTGGCAGGTGTTGCCCACGGGGGACGGGCTGAAGGCACTCCGGCTGCGCCAGCTCAAACAGCGCCTAGAGGCCGAGGGATTGTTCGACCCGCAGTATAAACGGCCCCTGCCCACCCTGCCCCGCACCATTGCCGTGGTGTCGTCGCCCCAAGCCGCTGCCTGGGGGGATATTCAGCGATCCTTGGGCCATCACCACCCAGGGCTGCACATTCTCTTTTCCCCGGCCATTGTGCAGGGAGATAGTGCCCCTGATTCCATCGCAGCAGCCCTAGATCGGGTGGCGCAGGATGGCCGAGCTGAGGTGGTGATTTTGGCACGGGGCGGCGGGGCCAGCGAGGATCTAGACTGCTTCGACGATGAGCGAGTGGTGCGGGCCGTGGCCGATTGCCCCATCCCCGTTGTTACAGGCATCGGCCACCAGCGCGACGAATCCCTGGCCGACCTCGCCGCCGATCTATGTGCCCACACCCCCACCGCCGCTGCCCTGGCTGCTGTCCCGGCCCTGGCCGACTTAGAAGCGGCCCACCAGCAACGGCAGGCTCGACTGCAAACCGTGGTCACAGAGACGCTTGCCCTCGCCCAGGACGACCTCCAAACTCTGGGCCAACGGCTGCAACGGCTGCGGATCGATCAACGGCTGGAACAACAGCAGGCCAAAATGTCGCAGCTTCAGGGGCGTCTGACCTACGCTGTCCAGGGCGAACTGCGCCGCGCCACCGACCGCTGCCAAGCTCTCCGCGCCCACCTGATGACCCTCGACCCCGACACCGTCATCCGCCGAGGCTATGCCCTGGTCAAAGACGAGGCCGGACACCTCGTCACCCAAGCGGATCATCTGAGCCCCGGCCAAGTTCTCCAAATCCAACTCGCCCAGGGCCAAGTCACAGCGCAGGTGATGGCCACGGAGCCCCAGCGTTGAGGGATCTTGCCAGCGATATTACATCGGCGTCCGCAGTGTCCGCTGACGGCTGACGGCTCCCCACTCTCGTGTTTTCTAAACCCTGATCCGACTCTGAACCCCTAGCGGATGGCCCCTAGGGTATTTTTCCAGCTCAGTTCTTTACCCAGCACTTGCAGCGCCTTTTCCTCCACCTCGCTGAAGAGGTGGCTGTCTACCAGGTCGGTCAACACTTGTAGGGCGAGCTGGGCGGCAAACAATCCGCCGGATCGCAGCAAATGGCTGTAGTAGCTGAACTGGGATTTCCCCTCGCCGTTGCGGTGAAACTGGTAGATTTCCTCGTCGGTCATTTTGTAGACGGCGGTGTTGGCGGGGACGACTACGCGGGGGATGCCGTGGATGCCGTAGCGGCCTTGATCTCCTTCGGCAAAGCTGCCCACCAAGACGATGCCCAGCAGGGTGCGGGTTTCCTGTACCAGGTCGGGGGTGAAGAGGGGGTCGGGTTCGCTAGACAGCCGGGGGCCGTTGTTGAGAAACAAGGGGTTGAACAGTTGGGAGTTGTAAACCAATCCCACGGCCCAGTGGCGGCGGTCGTTGTCGAAGCTGACGAATTGACCAAAGCCACAATCCTCCGGGCTGGGCGGAGTAACGACATCCTGGGCATCGTCCACCTGCACCACATAGTCGCAGTGGGAGTTGGACTTCACCACCTTGCCAACGCGGCAGCGGGGGGGCTGGGAAAAGAGATCCATCGGCTGATTGACCATCGTTATTGCGGGGTTCAGCAAGGGGCTTAAGCCCCTTATTCCTAGGCGGACAGGTACTCCGCATCCACCACAAAACCGCTAGGGGTTATGGGGCTGCCTATGGAGATACTACTTGCCGCAATCCCGGTTTTCGATGGCTCCGTCGGGCATGGTGGTGTTGCAGAAGCGCACCATACTGCGGTTGACGCCGCGCAGGTTGGCCCCGGTCAGGTTGGCGTTTTCCATATTGGCGGATCCGAGGGTCACGCTCAGCATCACCGCATTGGAAAGGTTGGCCCCAGAGAGGTCAGCGTCCTCTAGGTTGGCCTGGGTCATTTCCGCACCGGAGAGATCGGCCCCGGCCAGGGTGGTTCGCAGCAGGTTGGCCCCGTTCATGCGGGCATTGGCAAGGTTGGCCCCGGTCAGGTTGGCAGCTTCTAGGTCGCTCAGCATCAGGTTAGCGTCGTGTAGATCGGTCTCCACCAGGTTGGCATCGACCAAGACGGCAATTTTGAGGTTGGCGCTGGCCAGATCCAGCCCGTGCAGGTCGGCTTCATTGAGGATGCAGACGGGGCATTCGTTGGTGTCGAGCAGTTTTTGGACATCCTCTGGAATCGCGGCAGCAGCAGGGCGAACCCCCACTCCCCACAGCAGGACAACCAGGCACAGGAGGGCGAAGAGACGTTTCATAACCGTTATCAATCGTTTAGGAATATGGCTATTGTCCCACCCAACGACCAGCCTGGAACGCCCTCATTGGGCTCATGCGTCCCTAGCCCCATTCTCCCGCTGACCAGAATTGATCGGCCTGGGGGTTGGGGCGGCAGGGGGGCCAGTAGGGCAACAGGCCACGCTGAAGGCTGTCGCTGGGGGGGATGGGCAAATCTTGGGCAATGCAGAGGGCCGTGAGGGCGTGGAAAAAACGAGGGCCGTGGCCTGTGCCCTGGGTGAGGGCGTGGGCCAGTTCGTGGACGACGAGGTGGGGCCAATCGTCCACCGCAATGCGGCTGGGATCGACAATTAGCGTGATGGGCTGGGTTTGCAGGTTACACAGGCCGTCAATGCCTACCCTCAGGGCCAGGGGAGCCGCCACCATTTGCACTAGGGGCCGCTCCTCTAGGCGCAGTCCGGCCAGCAGATCCATCAAAATCTGGTGCAGTTGCTGGTTGAGGGTGTGGATGTCTAAGCCTAGGGCTGTGAGCACCGCCAAGTGCTGTTCTGCTGCCACGGGGAGGGTAATCCAGTCGGATTGGGGGGAACGCTGGCGCACCCAGCGCAGGTAGGCATTGGCCCGCACCACAGGGTCAACGCCGGGTTCGGGTGCAGTGAGCCACGGGTGGGGAGTATCCCAGGCCGTCATCGAGGCATTCATCTAGGGCCGACTAAACCTGGCGATCAAAGACCCTGGGGGCGTAGGCGCTGCATCCATCGCACGGCCCCAGGGGGTTGATGGCGCAGCGCAAATAGGGCGAGCGAGCATTGAGATCGCAGGTAATATCGCCAACCATATAGCCCAGGCCATCGACGTAGTGCATGTCGTCATTGCCCTCCAGCATACGGGTGATGCTGGGCAGGGGAGACACCGCACCCCCGACGCCGTAGTCCTTAGCGGCCCGATCCTCGCGAATGCTGAGATAGGCTGAGATACAGGCCGGGGCAAGACCAACGATGAAAATGAGGGCAATAATGAGCATGAATAGGGGCGAAAAACTTGGCAGAATTATCCTACCTTGCTCCCCCGGTCTCCTCGCCTATCGCGGAGTAGATTGGTACGTTGCGTTGCGTTCCTTAGTGATCTGTAATGTAGAAGCCCGCTGTGGCTACCTACAGCGGGCATGATAAGTCGTGGTTCGGTGAAAAATAGTCCATGGTTAGGCCAGTAGAAACCATTCGTCGAGAAATTGATAGCCTCACGGCTACCACGGTCTCTCTGGCGGCAGAGTTCCGTCGTTTGTACGCCAGCTACCTCGACAACCTAGGCATAGCGGCGAAGCGGCAGGTGGTGATGGCCACCTACCACCTCTGTACCCAGGTCTACCCAGAAGCGTTTTTGGCCCTGTCCGTCTCCCAGCGAGAGGCCCTTCAGCGGGATATCCGCCGCCTGGGCAAGGCCGCTCAAACCCAGCTAGGACAGCTCCTAGAGGCCCCCGTCGGCACCTCAGTTCCCTCCGCTAATGAGCCAGGCAGGGTAATCCGCCCCAGCTTGCTGGGAGGATCAAATCTGGCGATCCGATTCTTGCCCGGTACGGCGGCAGACGATGTGCCGGATCGCCCAGGCTCCTCAGATGTAGCCGATGCCTTAGGGGCCTCAGATGCCTCAGATGCTTTGGGTGATTCAAGCGCCGCCAGCCCTCCATCGCCGGAGGGGCCGGGAGATCATAACGCCGATGCAGAAGCCCGCGATTCCAGCTATCTGGGGCAGGACGACGGGCAGGACGACGGGCAAGCCGAGGATTCGCAGGACGAGGATGACGACGTGCCGCTACCGTCCATCCTCAAGTCGATGGTGATGGCGGCATTGGCCGAAGAAATGGCCGAAACCTTTGGGGAATCGCTGTTTACCGGGGACAACATGACCCCAACCCGCCTCGCTAAGCAGCACATTTGGCTAGAGCAACACCTTCGCATCCTGCTTCAGCAAGTCTCGAAGCAGGTCAACCAACGGCTGCAAGAGGCGCAGATTATCCCAAATCTGCCGGAGGCTATCCTAGATGCCGCCTCGGAATCTGAGATGGGGCCAATGCGGGGACGGGCAGTACCCAACGTGCTCAGCGTGCTAGTGGCCATGGCCGGGACGATGGACGATGCCCTAGACGAAGAGCCCTCGGATCGCGACCGCCTAGACGATGACCCCGACGAGGACGACGACCCCGATGACGATCTTGACGAGGAGGACGATGATCCCAGGGATGGGCGCATGACCCACCTTGCCGCCGTTCACCTGCGGCTGGCGGATCTCGAGTTTGGCGATGTACAGTCCTCCATGGGGCGCAGCAAACTGCGGAAAGCCCTAGGGCACCTGCGCAAGCTGGGCAAGCAGTACCAAAAGGTGCAGCGGGAACTGGCCACCGCCGAGGCTGAACAAGCGTGGCGTGCTGTTTGGTATGACGAATCCTAAAATCGGTCGATCCCCCCGGCTAGACTCCAGTCGATCCGGTTCACTTTCGATAAACTAGGAAAGACATTGCGATACACCGTTTAAGGACGCAGGACATCATGGGCTTATTTGATCGGGTTAGCCGAGTGGTTCGCTCTAACCTCAACGCTGCCGTTAGTGCAGCGGAGGATCCTGAGAAAATCCTCGATCAGGCCATCGTTGACATGCAGGAAGACCTGGTGCAGATGCGTCAGGCCGTGGCCACCGCCATCGCCAGCCAAAAGCGCGTACAGCAGCAGTACGACAAGGCCAGCAGCGAAGCCAATACCTGGCAGCAGCGGGCTCAGTTGGCGCTGCAAAAGGGCGACGAAGAACTGGCTCGCCAAGCCCTCGTCCGCAAGAAAACCCAGGCCGAAACCGCCGCCGCCCTCAAGGCCCAACTCGATACCCAAAGCGTGACGGTCGATCAGCTCAAGCGCAACCTGATTGGCCTAGAGAGCAAGCTGGCCGAAGCCAAGACTAAGAAGGATATGCTCAAGGCCCGCGCCAGCGCCGCCAAGGCCACCGAACAACTGCAAAGCACCACCAGCAGCCTCAATACCAGCAGCGCCATGGCCGCCTTCGAGCGCATGGAGGAAAAAGTGCTGCAAATGGAGGCTAAATCCGAAGCCATCGCCGAACTGGCCGGGGCTGACCTGGAAAGCCAGTTTATGTCCCTCGAAGCTGGGGGCGACGTAGACTCGGAACTTGCTGCCATGAAAGCCCAGCTATCGGGCGGCACCGTCGATCAAGCTCAGCTCCCCGCCGGAGGCACCGCCGCCCCCAAGGATACCGCCGTAGACGCCGAACTGGAAGCCCTCCGCGCCCAGATCGACAATATCTAGGTCCCGCTACCCTCAGAGCCGATAGACGGCCCCACGCGCACTCCCCCCTAGGCCCTCCCCAAAGCTGGGAGAGGATCTAGGGGGAGTGCCATCTTTCCTTGACTCCAAGCCCAGGCGACGGCGGCAGGCAAGGGCCTAGGTCTCTGTCACCGCTTCATCGGCGGTGGCGGTGCGGTCTCGACCGTGGGCCTTGGCCCAGTAGAGGGCTTGATCGGCCCGTTGCAGCAGTTGATCTGGGTCTTGTCCGTGGCGAGGAAAGCAAGACACGCCCAGGGAAATCGTTAGGGGTTCGATGGGGGTGCCTTCGTGGGTGAGGGTGAGGTATTTGACGGCACGGCGGATCTTCTCGGCGCGGCTGATGGCCACATCCAACGCTGTGTCGAACAGGACCATGCAAAATTCCTCACCCCCGTAGCGGCATACGATATCCTGCGACCGCACATGGCCGCGCAGCAGCACACTAAGATCCTTGAGCACCTGATCGCCCACCAAATGGCCAAAGGTGTCGTTGATTACCTTGAAGTGGTCGATATCAATCAAAATCAGGCTAACCGACTGCTGACGGTTTCCGGTTTGACACAGGTTTTGCAGCACCGTTTCCATGGGCCGACGATTGAGCAACCCGGTCAATGGGTCGTGGGTGGCCTGGGATTGCAAATCCTCTAGCACCAGTAGCCGCTGCATGACGTAGAGCATATGCTCTGATAGTTTTTGGAGCAGCGTGTTTTGCAGGGGGCTGGGGCCGCTGTCTAGGTGGCTCACCTGAAGCAGACAGGTGGCCTGACTAGAGTGCCCCAAAACCGTACATACAACGCCGGGGCTGGGGGCTTCGCCAGGAACCGGGTGGCAGCGAGTGCAAAGGCCCAAGCGGGGAGAGGGGGCAGGATGATCCACCAGGGGGCACTGCTGCACCAGGGTTTTAAACCGCTGATCATGCCCCCAGTGGGCTAGCACCAAGGTTTGGGGAGGCACCCCCGAAATCAGCGTCAACTGTCCGGCCTGCTGCGGGAAAAACGGCGGCAAATACTCCCCCAAAAGCTGCCCTAGTTGCTCGTAGGAGAGGCAGGCTTGGAGTTGCGCCACCAGGTCTATCATGCTGGGCAACCGAGGATAGACCTGGTGGTCTCCCACCGGGCGCGGCGGGTTGATGGACACCACGCGGGAGAGAAAGTCCTGATTGGGCTGAACCAGATCGGCCAAATTATCAAAGTTTTCGGGATCGTCGGGATTCTCTAGGCTACTCAGTTGGGAGGGCAGGGGCGGCGGCACCAAGTCGGGCGGGAGCGGCACCGCCCGCAGACACATCAACAACTGCTGAGCCAGGTAGGCCAAGGTTTTCACCTGGGACACCGACAGCGACTCTGCCACAATGCCCGGAATATACAGGGTCAGGTAGTAGGAGGTGCGGGGGGGATGGATGCGGCCCATTAACGCCGCTTGGGCAGGGGCAGGGGGCTCTGTCTGGGAAGGCGCTGATGATGGGGTCGCCTCCTCAATGCGGTAGATCGTGCCGAGGGAGAGGGTTTCGGTGATGGGGGCAAGGTCGGGCTGGGGCTGTTGCAGCATTTGGCGCAGGGCCGCCTGGGTCATGGGGCCATAGCTCAAGGCTCCGGTGCTGTAGGGGCGCGATCCGACCTGCACCGTCAGCGCCACCTGGGGCACATCCAGGGTCAGTGCCGTCAGCTTAAGGAAGTTTCGCAGCGCTGGGTAGGCATCCCCCAGGGCAGCGGGTGGCGGTTTTGGCATGGCACAGGACAAGTCGGCAGGAGCGTTGGCAATGGGTTGAGTCTAGACCAATGTAGCCCAAGGGAACGACATATCAGGAGGATCAGGAAACCCTATAAATTAAGGATTCCCCATTTCGATGGATACTGACCTTTGCTATATCATGGCTAACGTCATCGAGTTCTGTGGCGGTACCTCTGTGGATTTCCCTTTGCCCCTAGCCCAGCGCATACAGCCCCTCCAAGCCAACGTGTTTGCCGACATGGATCGGGCCAAGGCCAAGGCCAAGGCCGCAGGACAGACGATTATCGACCTCTCTCTGGGTTCCTCAGATCTGCCCGTTGCCCCCCATATCCTAGCGCCCATCGCCACGGCCCTCGAAGACACCAGTACCCACGGCTACTGCCTCTTTTCCGGCACCCAGGCCTTTCGGGAAGCTGCCGCCCAGTGGTATACCCGCAAGTTTGGCGTCTCCGTAGACCCCGACACCGAAGTGCTGCTGCTGATTGGATCCCAGGAGGGTACAGCCCATCTGCCCCTGGCCGTGCTCAATCCTGGCGACTATGCCCTGCTGATGGATCCAGGCTACCCCTCCCATGCCGGGGGGGTCTACCTCGCCAGCGGCCACATCTATCCCATGCCCCTGCGGGAAGACAACCAGTTCCTCCCCCGCTTTGAAGACATTCCCCCAGCCATCCTTGCCCAATCCCGGCTGATGGTGCTCAGCTATCCCCACAACCCCACCGCCGCCACCGCTGATCTGGCCTTTTGGCAGCGGGCGGTGGCCTTCTGTCAGCAGCATCAGATTGTCCTCGCCCACGACTTTCCCTACGCCGATCTCACCTTCACCGGAAAGCCAGCGGTGTCTGTCCTCCAGGCCGACCGCGACAAAACCGTTTCCATCGAGTTTTTCTCCATGTCCAAGTCCTACGGCATGGGCGGTTTTCGGCTGGGCTACGCCATTGGCAACGCCCAACTCATCAATGCCCTGCGGCAGATCAAGGCCAACGTAGACTTTAACCAATATCCCGGCATTCAGCGCGGGGCCATTGCCGCCCTCTCCGGCCCCCAAGACACCGTGCAACACATGATCGATACCTTCCGCCAGCGGCGAGATGCCGCCATCGCCGCCCTCCACCGCCACGGATGGGAAGTCACCCCCCCGGAAGCCACTATGTACCTCTGGCTCAAGCTGCCCCACCCCTGGGCCGAGCGCTCCATAGATTTCTGCATCAAACTGGTGGAAGCCACGGGAGTAGCCCTAGCCCCTGGCGTCGGCTTTGGCCCAGCCGGAGAAGGCTATGTCCGCATTGCCCTCGTCCATCCCCCCGAAATATTGACCGACGCCATCGACCGGATAGTGAGCCTGGTATAGCCCCCTAGGGTGTGGGTACCTCCAGTTGCCGATGACTCAGTGGCCTGTCGCTCAGCGAGGATCGCCCCTCAAGCTTAAACCGTTCTTAGCCTAGGACTTTCGCATCGCAAATCTCTGTAAAGGGGCAGATGCCGCACCTCGCGGGAGCGGGGGTTGGGGCTACGTGGCCTTGAACGAGTTGGTCAATGAGGGCGTGGGCCTGGGGGGTGAGAGCATCGAGGGCCTCTGCATCAAAGGTGTGGAGGTGCTGGTGGCGCAGGTAGGCGAGGTGGGCGGTGGGTTTGTGGAGGGCTTGACTGTAGGCCCAAAGCTGAAACTGGTGATGCGTGGGGCTGATGGTTTGGTCGGTCTTGAAATCGAGGACAAAGTCTTCGCCGACCAAATCCACCACGCCGTTGAGGGTGAGGTGGCCCACGGTAAGGGAAACGGGGTATTCCCAGTGGGTGGCCCGGTCTCGGTGGGCGGCATAGACCGGGGATTCTCGGAACCCCTGGGCCAGGGTGAGGGCTGCTGCCACGGTGGCGAGGTCTAAATGGGGGGCGTAGGCGGCGAGGGCATTGACCTGATCGAGGCCCAGTTCCAGCGCTTTGTGGGTGAGTTTGCCGATTTCCATGCCTAGGTTTGGCCCCCCGTGGCCGCTGGTGTAGCCGGGGTGGCCATCTACATAGCGGAACTTGAACCGGAGCGGGCAGAGGGCATAGTCGCTGAGGGCAGTGACGGGCAGTTCGGCAAATCCGGCGG
Source organism: Leptolyngbya sp. BL0902 (assembly GCF_016403105.1). Taxonomy (NCBI): domain Bacteria; kingdom Bacillati; phylum Cyanobacteriota; class Cyanophyceae; order Leptolyngbyales; family Leptolyngbyaceae; genus Leptolyngbya; species Leptolyngbya sp. BL0902. The sequence goes on along the minus strand of NZ_CP046155.1, from coordinate 1,658,534 downwards.
GGCTGGGGCAGGTGAGGATCTGATCGGCCAGGGTGGGCAGGGGCGGATCGACCGGGGCCACAGGTTTGGCCAAGGCGGGTGAAAAGGGGATGGGCAAGGGTTCAATCAGCCCCTCCAGACCGGGGCTTAATACGTCGAGACCACCGCCAGCGGGTTTGGCCGCCGTCAGGATGAGGCGATCCCTAGCCCGCGTGAGGGCAACATAGAGCACCCGTTTGTCTTCCTCATGTTCTTCCTGCTTTTTGCGCTGCTCCAGTAGGGTATAGAGGGCCGACCTATGCCGTGCGCCCTCTTCATCCTCTAGCTTCAGGGCAATGCCTAGTTCAGGGTCGAAGCGCACCAGGGGATAATCGGGACGAGACTGGCGGGTGAGGTCGGGGACGATCACCACGGGCCACTCCAGCCCCTTGGAGGCGTGGATGGTCATCAGGCTGACGGCATTACCTCCGGCTAGGGCGGGGCGGGGCACCTTCACTTCAGCGGTCTGCAATCGCTGGAGACGACGCACCACGGCCAAGACATCAAAGCTGCCCGATTCTAGGGAACGCACCAGTTCGCCAAACCCTTGCCAGTCGGCCAAACGACGGTCGGCACCGGGCAGGTTGGCGCTCACGGCGGTATACCCCGTGAGGCGGTCGCCCAGTTGCAGCAGTCGGGTGGGGGCTTCGGTGCGGCGGGCGATGAGCAGTTCACCGAGGATGTCTCTGGCGCGGCTCAAGGCCGGATCGGCGCTGGTTCGCAGATGTTTCCACCAGCCCGTTTTGGCGGGTAAGGCCTGGGCGAAGGTGTAGAGTGTGGTGTCGCTGAGGGCAAAGAAGGGGCTACGCAGCACCGCCGCCAGGGCCAAACTGTCTGTGGGGTCGGCCAAAAATCGTAAAAGCGCAGCGGCATCCTTGGCCTCGCGGGTATCGAGGAGGTTGCCACCCCCGGCCTGCAAAATGGGAATATCGCGGGCGGCGATGGCGTTGCCGTACAGCTCCAGCGGCCCCCAGGTGCGCGACAAAATGGCGATATCCTGGGGCCGAATTTCCCGCAGTTGCCCGCTGGGTTTGTCGTGGACGAGCCGCTTGGCTGACAGCATTTCCTCCACCAAATCGGCAATTTTCTGGGCTTCCACTCGGCGGCAGGCATCGGTGTTGGTGTCGATGCTTTTATCGTCCTTATACTCATCGTCCACCAGCACCGTGTAGAGCTGAATCTTGGGAGTGGGTTCTAGGGCTTCCTGACGGTGGGCCTCAAGGGGTTGGTGCAAATCCTTTAGCACCGGATCAAACACCTGATTGAGTTGGGCGATCAACGCCTGATGGGTACGAAAACTGAGGTTGAGTTCAACGGGGTCATTGTTAGGATGAATGCGCTGCTTCCACTGTTCAAATACCCGCACATCGGCCCGTCTAAAGCCATAGATAGATTGTTTGATATCGCCAACAATGGTAATAGTGGCCTGGGCAGTGAGGGTTTCCAAAAATTGACCTTGAATGGGGTTGGTGTCTTGAAATTCATCAATTAAAAATACCTTCCAGCGTTGGGCGTAGTAGTGCTGCACGGCTGGATTTTCTAGGGCTTTTAGGGCGTGAACTTCTAGGTCGTTGAAATCTAAAACCCGCTGCTGATATTTGGCCTGGTGCAGAAAATCGCGCACCCAGGCAAAAGCCCCCCGCAGGTTGGGCAGTAGGGCATCGGTCTGGTCGTCGTAATCGTTGGATGTTAGGGTGAGCAATCCAGCTTTGATCGCCTCTCGTCCCAGATCGCGTAGGGTGGAAATTGCTTTTTTGACCGTAGCTAAGATCTCTTTATCACCCCAGTTCTTCTGGCTACCGCCTTTGATTGTTAAGCCATCAAGGATCGCCAGAGCCTGATCCGTATAGCCTTCTTCTAAGAACGTGATGGCTCCTAGGGCGGCGAGGCGATGCTCCTCTAATTTGTCGCCCGGTGCGCTGTGGGATTGCAGAATATGTTTACTGCGTAGCCAGTCTGGATTCGCCAAAAATTCCTCTAGCGCCTGAAGTTGAATCCGTTCCACCCAGGGGAGCCAATCATCGCGGCCTTTTTCTAAGGCTTGGGCGGCGGTGAGGGGGTCGGATAGCAAGCTCCAGAGCACGTCGCGCATGAGCGAGTAGGGAATGCCCAGATAGAAGTGGCTGGGCAGTTGGGCGAGGGCATCGGCAAAGACATCGGCCTGCCAAATGGGGCTTTCTAGCTCGTCCTGCACGGTAAAGTCTGGGGGCACGTTGGCGATGGCGGCGTGTTCGCGGCAAATGCGGGCGGCGAGGGCGTGGAAGGTGCTGATTTGGGCGGCTTCTAGCTCAGCTAACCCATCGGGACGATCCCCCATCGAGTCGGCCAGGGTGGCGCGGATGCGGGATCGCAGTTCGGCGGCGGCTTTTTCGGTAAAGGTGACGGCCACAATTTGCAGGGGCGAAAATCCCTTCTCCAAAAAGTATCGGTAGCGTTCGGAGAGCATGTGGGTTTTGCCCGTACCTGCCCCAGCGGTGACGGCCACGCTCTGAGCATGATAGGCGGCTTTTTCCTGTTGCTTAGTCAATCCCATGGGTCGTCTCCTTTCGGCTGAGGCGGTCGCCCTGGCGGCAGAGGGCATCAAAATCGCAGTAGGTACAGGCTTTGCGGTCGATGTCGGGCTGTACCGGATAGTGGCCCGCCGCTAAATGGGCTTTGCAACGGTCGATGGCGGCGGTTAAATCTCCCGGAGATTCCTTAGAAGAAAGGGCCATTTTCTGTCGGCCCCGAATGGAGTAGTAGTAGGCATCGGCGATGTTTTCACCGGGAAAAAGGGCTGGCCCAGCGGCCTCTTGGTAGAGCGGCAATTGTAGATCAATACAGGATTTGCCGTTGTGGTTTTTGATGCCCGTGGGGCGACTTTTTCCGGTTTTATAATCGATTAGCACCAGGCCATTATCCGTGCGATCAATGCGGTCGATGCGGCCCCGCACTTTCAGGCCGTGCCATTCGCCTTCAAAGTCTTGCTCTAGCCGCACAGGACTTGTGCCAGGGGGCAAAAAGCTGGGGTCTTGCAAGGCCAGGGCGAGGACACGGAGGTGTTCTTCTCGGCGTAGCGTCCAGGCGGGTAGGTTGGGGGGGAGAATGTCGCGTTCGGCCTGGGCAAAGGCGGCGTTTAAGAGACTTGAAAAACGCTCTGGATCGGCTAAAGTTTGATCGAAATCTTCGCCCCCCTCGGCCAGCACCAGTTCTAGGACGCGATGGTAAAGCTGGCCGATTTGGCTGGGGTTGAGGTCGTCGCTGATGTCCTCCGGTGGCCCTAGTTTCAGCAATTTGTTAGCAAACCACTTGAAGGGACACTGCCCCAAATTTTGCAACTGCGACACGCTAAAGGGCCAATCGGCCTGGTTGAAAGGAATCCCAATCACCCCGTCATACTCGTTGGCGGGATGGTGGCTCTCGCGGCTTTGCTCGACGGTGTAGGCATGGATGGCGGCGGTCAGCACCGGATTGTCGGCCTCCATCCCTTGAAGATCAGCCGTTTGAGGGGAACCCGTTGGGAGATCGCTGGCTTGGAGATGATGGCGCAGGATGGCGCGGCGGTGTTCTTCGGGGCTGGCGATGGCCGAGGCGGGTGGTTCACTGAGGGTTAGCCCCAAGGGTTTTAGGTAAGGGCTGGGCAAGCGTTCCTTACGTCCCTCTAGCTGGGCATAGGAGAAAACCACGGAATTCGTCACCGTTTGCAGCAAAAAGTAGGTATCCAGCACCTCCCGTCGGGCCATTTCGGCGGCACTGGGCAGCACCATCCCCTGCTGACGAAGCTGCTGCCGTTCAAAGAAATCCAGCAAGGGGTCGTTGCTGATGGGGGCGGGTAGGATGCCCTCGGCCATGCCCACTACAAACAAATGAGCATACCTGGCCCCCACCACCGAACGGGGACTGTGCAGTTCCACCCCACCCCGACCGGGCTGGGCGGGTACGGTCAAGCGGTCGAGCAAGTCCTGTAATTCTTGGCGAAACTCGCCCCAGGTCAGCACCTCCGTTTCCGGTTTCGCCAGTTCCCCCAGGGCGTTGTTGACGGTATTAAAGGCCAAACTTTCCCTGGCCCAGCGGGCACAGCGGCGGCGTAGGTCAAACCTGCCGAGAATCCTTTGCCACAGGGCCACCCAGTCCTCGCGGCTATGGGATTGGCGGATTTGCGCTAGAAGGTCGAGGTTTAACTCAAGCTGCTCTTGGGCGAGTTTTTCCCAGGCGGCAAAACCCTGGGGATGTTGGCGACGGGCCGCCGCCCAAAAATCGCGATCTGGGTTGCTGGCGAGGGGATGGCTGAGCAGACGGGCCGTTCCCTCAAAGGGAAATTTGGCCTCGATCACCTCCACCAACAGCGCCAGCCAAGCCCCCAAACGGGTGGTGAGCAGCGGCGTTTGGTACAGCGCCCGCAGGGGAACGCCATATTCCCAGGCAATGTCGATGAGCTTAGGGCCATAGGCCATTTCATCCCTGGCGATGATGGCGATGTCGCGGGCTGGGGTGCCGTTGTTGAGGAGCGCTTTGACCTGCGCCAAGGTTCCCCGCACCTCCGCTTCCAAGGTGCTGTAGGCGTAGGCCATCACGGAAGGTTGCGCGGATTGAAGGGTGGCCTCGCCATCGTTCCCCACTTGATGGGATCTAATTTCATCATTAGGAACCAGGTTGTTGACCCCGCAGAACCTTTGGCTGAGCCATTCCCCCAGGGCGATGGTGTCAGCGTTGCGGACGGCTTGAGCCGCGATACCGTTCTCTGGGCCAGCGTCCTGAGCCCCCGCTTCACCCACGACCTGCCAGCCCTGGGCGACCAGCCAATCCACGGCGGCTTGGCTATCGGCAAACAGCGGCGAATCGGCAACGGGCAGAACCAGCACACTATCTTCAGCAGCCAGAGCATTGATCCAGGCCAGTTCGTCGGGGCGGGGCTGGAAGTAGCCGTAAATCAGCACTTTCTGAGGAGAAACCTTGCTCTGGGCAGCGTGCCAGTAGAGGTCTGAACCATCAATCAGCCCTCGCTCACCTAGCGTTTGTTGATAGACCTTGGCTACCTCAAAAAGCTGGGCCGTTTGGGCTGAGGGTGGCGTCGCTTCGTCCAGAGTGGGACTACTTTTTAGCAGCGATTTCACCCCTGGCCACCAAGCTCTGGCGGTGCCGAGGGCGTCTACGGGCTGGGCCACCTCCTGCACCACCTGGCGAAACAGCCGTTGGGCGGTGAGGTCTGGGGCAATGGTCTTTCCTGCCGATTCAATGGCCTTACGGGCTGAGCGGTACAAATCCTGGGGCCGTGCCTGCAATGCCCGCGCCGCTAACCGCGATGGAGTCACGATTGCATCGCCAGCACGTCCAGACCATTCCAGGGCGACACCATAGCTCTGGTGGGCTGTTATCACAAATCTTGCCATCCCCGTTTCTCCATCGTTCTGCTGGGCTTTAGAGAGAGCAGTATCCATGGCGCTGAGGGCGTCGTTGCGCCGCTGCCTGAATCCCGCCACCCATTGAAGCAACCCCTAGGTAGAGCGGTTGGGGCACTAGCTGGAGAGAGCTTCCGCTGCCGAATGGCCCCGCCACCCAAGAGGCCCGCCTGAGCGCTCCATCGGTAGATCGGTAGCTTAGCGTTCTACCCCAAGGGACAGTTCAAAGGTGCCCGTCTCGCCAGCCGTCGCAGATTTCACAACAATGACGTACAGACCCTCGTGGGGCAGCGTAAAGGTTTCATAGATTTTGCCGTCTTCATCGCCTTCTGCCGCCACGACTACGTCTTCGGTGTCGTTGTGCGTTATCAGCAACACGGGCTGAAAGCCGGAGCTACGCACTTGCGCTTCGAGGTTTTGTCCGGCCTCTCCCATCAGGAAGTAAAAACTGTAAAAGCTGCCATCCTCTAGCATGAGACCAGGATCCCGAAGTTCCCCCGATTCTTCCATGGCCAGGACGTATTCTCGCGTATCGCTATTGGGTACGCGGGTTTCGGCATTGCCCCGATTATCTTGCAGGGAGCAGGGAGTTTCACCCTTGTTCATCACCACCTCCGCCGCTGCGGGGGGAGAGAGAAGCCCCAGCAAGCCAAAGCTAGCGGCACCCAGAAAGCAGGCTTGAGCAACCTTAAATGTCATAGATCATCAAAAGCAACAGGTACAGGACGAGACACCATTTGATATCTCTGGAAACGCGGAAATGAGGAGACAAGACCTCACGAGAAGCCGAGACGAACAGGACACATCATGGCAATGGGGTGGATTCTAGGAATGCTGCCATTCTGTCCCAACCGTTCTCCTAGGACGCATCGAAAGTCTTGGGCACGACCGAACAACCTGTGCCCCAAGGGTAGCTGATTTGGCTCTGCCCCGCCACCTAAGATGCCCCAGCTATCAGGGCAAACACATACTCAGAATGAGAACCTCATCGAGGCTGAGCCATGGGCTGGCTTTGCGACAAAGCTGTGTCCCGACAACACCAATGCCCGACGATAAATAAAGTGTCACTTTACAAGGAATGGACGTAACTGGACTCGAACCAGTGACCCCCACGATGTCAACGTGGTGCTCTAACCAACTGAGCTATACGTCCTTGCGGATAACTAACGTATCACAGGATGAGCGACCACCGCAAGATGTGTTTCAGACGACTTAAGAGATATGTAAGAGATACACGTCTTATGGTCGGGAAGCGTTCTCCAAAAGGGTCGGCGTCAGTACAAGCATTCCAGGGATGGTTGAGACTGGTATAGACGTACCAAGGATCTCGACAGTTCGTATATGTAGGGTTGCCTGCTCAGTTTCTAAGTAATTGTGAATTATTTTTATTTAGTGTCATTCCAAGGGCTATTTACAGGTTGTCTCCGATTACAGATAGCATCTTCCATTAGTACATACATCTGCTCTTTCAGCTTTTTATTCTCTCGTTCCAGAGCCTCCACCCTACGATTCAGTTCTATCAGCCCTTCTTGTGCTGCTCTGATGTGAGTATAGTGGCTATTGGCTTTATGCATTATTTGTTCAAGACAAGGCTCAACACTTTTCAAGATGGTGTTAATGATTGTTTCTTAATTTATGGCCATAGTTATACCCCTACTAACTGAAGGCACTCAAAAGGTACTACAGAATTATGCTTTGTTCGATCGCACCATATCATTCTTTTATCAGAAGATCTGTGGGCATAAAGAATAATTTGACTATGAATTCTGAAAGGAGGAAGGGAACTAACGCTTCATTGATATAGAGAAGCTTGAGTGACGATATCAATAATCTCCTGCTCAAGTTCTTCTAACAAAGGAATACTTCCGCCTGCGTTAGGTCGCCCACTATTATTCCCTCCGAAGTACATATAGGCGGCGGGTTGTTCGTTCCAAATATCGTAAATTAACGAAAGAATGCCACCAGGGATTTTATTTGCGTAAAGAACATAACGACCTGAATACCCACTTGGGAAGGCATAAAGCATCGGAGAGCCATCATTCAACTGGTCGTGGCAAATAAAACTAATGATAATCCCAGTAGTACACTCTCTGGTAGGCATAGGGTCGTATGACTGCGCCTGAGCTGTTACAGGAAGGAGAACAGCCAGAGCAGCGCCAAGGGCTAAGGAATATTTGAGCATATTGAGCCTATCGGGTGTCTTTTCTCAAACATTCCCCAGAACTCGGCTGGATCAACAAAGGTAGAAGAATCTTTACCAAATGTTTATTGTTTCCTCGCTCGCTTAGCCCGCAATCCTCGGCAGATGTTGAGTTCCGCTTCGCTGAACCTAACCTACATTGGATATGTATATGTCAGGCAATCAGGGGGATGGCTCTATGGCCTAGAACCCCTTCACCCTTGTGGTCAACTCTGCTCGGCGACAAGATTGTCATACAGATCAGAGAGGGTGCCGACTTGGTAGCCCTGGCGTTCCATCAGTTTGAGCAGGGGCGGTAGGGCTTGGGCAGTTTGCAGACAGCGTTCCATCGAGCCGCCGTGCAGGACAAAAATCGACCCCGGAAAGATGAACCGCGACAGGTACCAGGTGTTAAGGGTGGGGGTGCTGAGGGGTTGGAAGGTGTCGAAGGGCACCATGGAGGCCAGGGCGACGAGGGATTCGTAGCCCGGAGTGAGTTTGAGGTGTTCCACCATGGCCCGATTGTAGAAGCCGCGCCCAGGGCGATACCAGCGGATCGGCTGTTGGGTGGTGTGGGTGATCAGGTCGTGGGCTTCGCGGAAGTGGCGTTCAAATTCGGCGGGCTGGAGGATGGCGGGGGTGGTGTCGGTGGTACCGTGGTTGGCGATTTCGTGGCCCGCCGCCAGAATGTCGGTCAGAATGGTGCTGCCGGGATTGAGGTGGTCGGTAATCACAAAAAAGGTGGCCCGCACGGGGTGTTGGGCGGTGCGGTTATGGCGCTCTAGGGCGGCGAGGATGAGGCGGGTGGAGGCGTCGTCCCGGTCGCCGGGGGTGGGGATATCGTCGATGGTGAGGGCGATCTGGCGCTGCTGGGTGGGGGCATAGAACAGCGCCTCCGGGAATAGGCGGGCCACCTGGGTCAGCAGGGCCGGGGGCGGCGGGGCGGGCACCATGGGCTACTCCTCCACGCGATAGCCGAAGTCTTCTAGGCGGCTGCGAGACTGTCGCCACTTGGGCACCACTTTCACAAACAGTTCTAAATACACCTGCCCCATCACCAGCTTCTGAATCTGCTGACGGGCCTCGGAGCCGATGGTTTTGAGCATACTGCCCCGCTTGCCGATCAGGATGCCTTTTTGGGAATCGCGCTCGACGTGGATGGTGGCGAGGATGCGGGTAATGTTGGTGTCCTCTTCGACCCGGTCGATGGCGATGGCGACGGAGTGGGGCACCTCTTCGCGGGTGTGGAGCAGAATTTGTTCGCGGATTAGTTCGCCCATGATGAACCGCTCCGGTTGGTCGGTAACGAGGTCGGGCGGGTAGTAGTAGGGGCCAGGGTCGAGGCGCTCAATCAGCGTTTGCAGCAGGGTATCGAGCTGCTGTTCGTGCAGGGCCGAAAACTTCACCAGGGGCCAACCATGGGCGTCGGCCATGGCTTGGTAGCTGGCGTCGATGGCCTCGGCCTCTTCGGCGGGCTGCTGATCGATTTTGTTGAGGCCCAAAATCACAGGCACCGCACTGGGGGCCAAAAGCGAGGCCACAAACTCATCGCCCCGACCTGACAACCCGCTGCCATCCACCACAAACAGGGTGGCGTCCACGGCATCAATAGCCATGCGGGCGTTTTTCACCAAAATTTTGCCCAGCTCGTGGTGGGGCTTGTGGATGCCGGGGGTGTCCACAAAAATAATCTGCGCCTGGTCGTTCGACAGAATGCCCCGCAGACGGTTGCGGGTGGTTTGCGCCGTGGGGGAGGTAATCGCCACCTTTTGCCCCACCAGGGCGTTCATCAGGGTGGATTTGCCGACGTTGGGCCGCCCCACAATGCCCACAAAGCCCGATTTGAACCCCTCCGGCGGCGTGGGGATGGTGCTAAAACCTAGGGGGTCGAAACTGGGGTCAACGGAATCGAAGGCGTCAGAAGTCACAGAATCAGGTTCTACAGGAACAGTATTTGTAGCAAGCGCTGTCCTCCATTGTCGCAGATTCCAAAGCTAGGGGGCGGCGGCTTCCTAGGCGGCTGGAGGGTCAATATCTTGCCATGGTAGCTATTTACCATTTGATTGAGGCACTTGGGTTTTCTTCTGAAGCGCTTCGCGGATAAGACGATGGTTGCGCTTAGAGGGCGTTTGAGAAGCCGGATGGTCAGTAAAAAAGCTCACACGGTATGGGTTGTAGATACAAACGTTCAACCCCGTGAGAGCCATAACCAAAGCCTACACCAGCAACTTATACCCGTGACCAGTATGAGTTGATTGCACCCCTCTTGCCCCCGGCTAAGCCCGGTGATCGCCCTCGAACGGTTTGCCTCTGGGCGATGCTGAACGCCATCTTCTACCTGGTCAAGCAGGGGTGCAGTTGGCAAGATCTACCGAGCGACTTCCCGACCTGGCAAACCGTCTATACGTACTATCGAGGATGGGTGAAGGACGGTACCTGGGATGCGTCCACGACCGATTACGGGCCTGGATACGGGTCTCGGAAGGCCGACCGGAAAGCCCAGCAGCCTCCTGAGAACTCGGAGGCGATAGTCAACATCGCCATGATCCGGATCATGGTGCAGCGTCTAGCGTAATTCGCTACACCCTACCCCCTTTTCAAACGCCCTCTTAAGCCTTGATAAGTTCCTGGAGTGGGACAGGATTTTTATAGCTTTCTAGGATTAATAGTATGTTTTCCAGCCATCCATCAGCATATTTATTATGGTCATAGAACAGCTCTATGGAACTGCTATCTAGCTCATCTTCTGTCTAGACACGATGGATTGAAGTCAGCATTACCCACACAGGGTAACGCAATCCCTGCAACAACTTTCAGCCTTGACCAGAACTGACACAGATACTGCCTGATCGAAGGGCTGATTGTTTCTCTGAACGAGGATCATCCAAAAATATTAAGAAACTTAATGTTTTTATCCCGCCCAAGCAAACTGGCAGATAATATCTAAAATTATTGGTCATTCTTATCTTGGAAGTTCTCTTGTCATCTTTTTATTGATGGCATCGAAATGATGAATCAATGGCGCAAAAACTTTACAAAATATATTGAGATAACGTCTGAGGTCATTCATGCAGAAATGGATAGCAGATGGATTAATCGTTGGACTAACTACGATAGTAGTAGGTGGGGGGACAGCGATAATTTTGCCTAAAAACGCTAGGGCAACCCTGATGGGCAGCGGCCTAGGAGCAATCACCAGCTCGATGGTTTTAGCTAAGCGCCGCAACCAGTTGTTAATTGAGTTAGAAAGTCAGATTCAAGATGTACGATCTTTGCAGCATTTGAATCAAGCTGAAGCCTTAGCCCCTCAAGTATCTACGCCTGATTACTTAGAGGGTTTAGATTCCCGGGATCAAGTTGACTGGGATGGGGCATTGCCTCGCCAAGATCAGCGTAAAGATGGCGCTGACTCCTCTTCTGAGGATGAATCAGTGATTGCCTCGACAAACATCCGTCGCCAGAGCGATGACTTAGTTATTGACTGGCTTCTTGCTAGGGAAATCAAGGTAGAAAATCATCGCTTATTAGATCAGAATGTTGATGAAATATTTAACCGACATGCTGTTTTTCTTGGCAATCATCTCAAGGATGAAAATCAGCAGCCGCTATTGTCTCCACTGCTGAAGCGAATAAAATGGTCAATTTCAAAAAATAGAGGAGTTCAATATCACTTAAAAAACTCAAGTCAACTGCAAATCAAAACATCAACCCAATTTTGCTGTAATCTGCGGGATGATACCTTGTTGTCTTCTTACTATTATTCAAAAAACGACAAAATTATTCATGCAGCCATCCAAGATAGAGGAGATGTGAGGAGATTTTTTAATGGTGAATGGTTTGAAAGGTTTATATATTACAGAATGACTGAATTGCTCAGCCGTCTTGATTTAGCCCATGCTTGCCTAATCAATCCAGTGATTCAATTTCCCAATGGTGATAGGTTCGAGCTGGATTTGTTATTCTTAGTGGGCGGAGAACCACTGTTGGTTGAGTGTAAGACAGGAGGAGACTTTAATGCCCACCTGAGAAAGTTTTCTGACCATCTGAAGCGTCTCTCTATTCCTCCAGAAAGGGGGTTTCTCGTGATTCTCGACCTTGAGGATGCCCAGATCGAGAGACTAAGCCAGTTCTGGAAGTTTAGAGTGGTTAACCAAGATAGATTTGTGCCGCTGCTTGAGGAACTGATCCGCTGAGGCTGGGAGGATAGACCCGGTGGATCAAGTCCAAGGCTGGGGGCTTAGGGGTTGGGCTGTGTTTAACCTGGGAACTCAGGAGATTGTGGCGACGACAGCAAACAGTGGGTGGGGCTCTATCGCTGTGGATCCGTGCCGCGCCTCCCTTGGCGCACTGATTCTTGGATCAACCGACCAGCTTGTTCCCTCCTTGACCTGAGATTGTCAGGCATACTGTTACCAGATAGGTTGTGCTTAGGATGGCTCAGCGCCACAAACCCTGGGGGTTGAGTTTCCTGGGGGTTGCTGGAGCAACTTGAAGTTGCCAATCTTACCTTGAGGTAGGGCTTGCCACCGATCTTCATGGAAAATCATACTGAGCTAGTTTACCGTGGCGGTAAATCTAGCGTATGTTGAGCATCGCCTCCTGTTCCCTTCCCGTTGCGCCCTGCTGCCGTCCAGGGGTGTCACTCTAGAGATCCTATGACCGATATTCTGATCATCGAGCATGACGTTGACACCGAGCAATTTCTCGTAAATGCTTTGGTGGCCCAGGGCTATAGAGTCACAACGGCCCACAATGGCAAGGAAGGCTTGGCCCTGGCCGAGAAGCTCATGCCCGGTGTGATCATCTGCGATTGGAACATTCCGGGCGAAATTGACGGCCTCACTTTTTGCTATAGCCTCAAGCGCCACCCCACCCTCTACATTGCTTCGCTGCTGCTGCTCACCTCCCGCTACAGCAGCGCCGACCGGGTGACAGGGCTAGAAATGGGGGCCGATGACCTGCTTTCCAAGCCCGTAGACATCAACGAGCTGAATGCCCGCGTTCGGGCGGGGCTGCGGCTCTACCAACTCACCCAAGACCTGCGCCAGCAAACCCAAAGAATGGAGGCGGAACTGGCGGAGGCGGAAAGCTATGTGCGTTCCCTATTGCCCGCCGACCAAACCGGGAAAATTCCCATTCAAGCCCGCTTCTGCCCCTCCCAACAACTGGGGGGCGACTGCTACGACCACTACTGGCTCGACCCCGACTACTTGGTGATGTACCTACTGGATGTGTCGGGGCACGGGCTGGGGTCGGCCCTGCTATCTACTTCGGTGCTGAACGTGCTGCGGGCGCAGTCGCTGCCGGATGTCAGCTTCTATCGGCCTGAGAAGGTGCTGCGGGCGCTCAACGAAACCTTTCCCATGAGCGACCAAAATCAAAAGTATTTCACCATCTGGTACGGCGTCCTAAATTGCGCCAACCGCCAACTGCTCTATGCCAGCGCAGGCCATCCCCCGGCTGTTCTCATTTCCGTGGGTGAAGATCAAACCGTCAGCACCCTCCGGCTCCGCACCCCAGGGATGCCCATCGGCATGATGCCCGATGCCAAATACCAGTGGCAGCGCTGCCAAGTTCCTCCCAACAGCAGCCTCTACCTCTTCAGCGATGGGCTGTATGAGGTGCTGCAAAACAACGACCAATACCTCGGCCTAGACGCCTTTATTGACCTTCTCACCGTGGCCCGTCGGGAGAAAAGTGTGGACTATATTTTGCAGTCGGTGATTCACCGCCAAGCCACCGCTACCGCCGCCGATGATATGTCCCTGATGATGATCAACATCGACTAGAGCCGAGTCCGTCAGTGATAGAAAATAGTCGAATTGACTAAGTAAGGGGTCACAATTATGGGTAAAACGCATTTCGACTTCGCTCAATGCTCCCACGCAAAGCAGGAGGGTTGAGCGAAGTCGAAACCCGGAGCCAAACTTAATTTTAATCTAGCCATTCTACGTAGGGCCGAGTCTTCTGGCGATGGGAAATAGTCAAATCTGGTGACAAACAGACAAATCCGGGCCAGTTGTCCAGAATGCTTGGGCACCAGAACCGCCTCAGAACCGCCTCAGAACCGTAGGCAAGACAGCGGACTTCGCGCCGGAATCAGAACCGTAGGCAAGACAGGGAACTCCGTCGCCCTACGGTTCTGGCTAGAAATTGCCCTAGCCCTGAGCCTTCACCCACTCCACCAGGGTACGCACACCAAAGCCCGTGCCGCCCGGATTGTTGTAGCCGCTTTCCTTCTCCGTCCACACGGGGCCAGCTACATCTAGGTGCACCCAGGGGGTTTTGTTCACAAACTGCTTTAGGAACAGGGCGGCGGTGATAGAACCACCGGGGCGGGGGCCAGTGTTTTTCATGTCGGCCACGATGGACTTCAGGCCATCGAAGTATTTGGCTTCCATGGGCAAGCGCCAGAATTTTTCGCCAGCGGCGGCGGCGGCATCGGACAGGCCGTTGGCCAGGTCATCGTTTTCAGTGAACAGCCCAGCGATGTCATCCCCCAGGGCCACGATGCAGGCTCCGGTGAGGGTGGCTAAGTCCACAATGGCATCCACCTCCAGCTTTTCGGCAAACACCAGGGCATCGGCCAGGGTGAGGCGACCTTCGGCGTCGGTGTTGTTCACCTCGATGGTTTTGCCGTTGGAGGCGGTGAGAATATCGCCGGGACGCAGGGCGTTACCGCTGATCATGTTTTCCACGGCGGCGCTGATGAAGTGAACCTCGGCATTAGGCTTTAGTTGGCCAATGGCCTTGGCCGCTCCCAGGACGGCGGCGGCTCCGCCCATGTCAATTTTCATCATTTCGATGCCGCTGCCGGGGCCTTTGATGTTGAGGCCACCGCTATCGAAAGTCAGGCCCTTGCCCACGATGGCCAGCTTGCGGCTGGGGGTGCCCGCTGGGCGGTAAGTCAGGTGGATAAACTTGGGCGGCAGATCAGAGGCCAGGGCCACCCCTAGGTATGCGCCCATCCCCAGGGCTTCGCACTGTTCCCGCTCTAGGATTTCGCAGTCTAGGCCGTGGGCGGCGGCGATGTCCTGGGCGGTTTGAGCCAGTACCGCCGGAGTCACCACGTTGGCCGGAGCGGAGGTCAATTCTCGCGCCAAAATCACGCCGTCGCACACCGCTTGGGCCGCAGCAAGGCTGGCTTCTTGGCCTGCCAAATCCAGCAGGTGAATGGCCGTGAGGGTAACTTTGCCGTTCTTGTCTTCCGACTTAAAGCGGTTGTCCTGGTGCAGGGCGAGGGCGGCCCCTTCCGCAGCGGCCTGGGCGGTTTGGGCTGGATTGTTTTGATAGGTGGGCAAACTCAGGCCCAGGGTGGCGCACTTTTCTTTCTTGGCGAGGCGGGCGGCGGCGGCGGCGGCGCGACGAATGCCCTCCAAACTCAGGTCATCGGCGGATCCAAGCCCGACCAGGCCCAGCTTTTTCATGCTGCCCCCCACCCGAATCACCGCCGTGGATCCGTCTTTTCCGGTAAACTCCGCTTCGTCAATGAGTTCCTGGAGCAGGCCCGACACCTGGGTATTGAGGTCGGCCAATGGCCCGGTGAGGGGTAGGGAGGCTTCTGTGAGACCGATAACGAGGCAATCCCCTGACCAGGTGAGGCAGGTTTGGGCTGAGGCGTGGAACTCCATGAACCAATCACTCTCTATCTATAAATACGCTGGATAACGAGGTGATGCCGCTGGGCAAAACCCTTGCTTACTATAACGCCCTCCTTTGCATTCTTCATGGCTTCCCTGGGCCGAGCTGACCTGGCCCAACCTTTACAACGGGCGGGGCATTGATTACCGTGGGGAGTAGCTTTTGTCACCCGTTTAGAACCTTCTCCCATGCAGTACCGTCGGTTTGGTCGCACCCATCTGCAAATGCCTGTGTTTTCCTGCGGCGGTATGCGCTACCAGCATTCCTGGAAGGATGTGCCCCTGGCGGACATTCCCGCCGCCAACCAGGCCAACCTAGAGGCCACCATTCGCCGCGCCTTGGAACTGGGCATTAACCACATCGAAACGGCGCGGGGCTACGGCACCTCAGAACTTCAACTGGGCGAAATTTTGCCCACCCTGCCCCGCGATGGCCTGATTGTGCAAACCAAGGTCTCCCCTACCGAAGACCCAGAGGACTTTCGCCGCACCCTCACCCAGTCCCTCGACAACCTCAAGCTGGACACGGTAGATTTGCTGGGCATCCACGGCATCAACACCGCCGAACTGCTGGACTGGACCCTGCGACCGGGGGGCTGTTTAGAAGTCGCCCAAGCGTTTCAGCGCCAGGGTCGGGTGCGGTTCATTGGTTTCTCCACCCACGCCCCCACAGACGTTATCCTGCGGGCGATTGAATCCGACCAGTTCGACTACGTCAACCTGCACTGGTACTACATCAACCAAGACAACTGGCCCGCCATCGCCGCCGCCCAGCGCCACGATATGGGCGTGTTCATCATCAGCCCCTCGGATAAGGGCGGCCACCTGTACAACCCGTCCCCCACCCTGGCGAACCTCTGTGCCCCCCTCAGCCCCATGGTGTTCAACAACCTGTTCTGCCTCAGTCGGCCCCAGGTGCACACCCTCAGCATCGGTGCCGCCCGCCCCAGCGATTTTGACGAACACCTCCACACCCTGCCCCTGCTGGCGGAGGCCGACGCCCACCTGGCTCCCATCATCGCCCGATTGGAAGCCCAAGCCCGCTCGGTGCTGGGAGAAACCTGGCTGAACCACTGGCGCGACGGCCTTCCCACCCCGGAAAACACCCCCGGAGAGGTCAACATTCCCGTCATCCTGTGGCTGCGAAACCTGCTCTTGGCCTACGACATGGAGGAATTTGCCAAAGCCCGCTACAACCTGCTGGGCAACGGGGGCCACTGGTTCCCCGGTCAAAAGGCTGAAACCGTCCCAGACCTCCACCTCGCCGACTGCCTGCGCCACAGCCCTTACGCCCAAGAAATCCCCGCCCTGCTGGCCGACACCCACCAGCGCCTCGCCGGGCAAGCCGTGGCCCGTCTGTCCAATGCCTAGCTCGTTGTCCCAGCCCGTGATCCTAGGCCTCGATCCGGGCCGACAAAAGTGCGGCCTCGCCATCATGGGGGTGGATCGCATCCTGCGCTACCAAGAAGTGGTGGCGGTAGACTCGGTGATCGCCACCATCGAACAACTGCGGCAACAGTTCCCGATTTCCACCATCGTCCTCGGCGATCAAACGGGCTCCAAACAGTGGAAAGACAACCTCTCCCAACTCAACGACCCGCCGCGAATTATGGTGGTAGACGAGCGCTACACCTCCCTCGAAGCCCGCGACCGCTACTGGCAAATGTATCCTCCCTCTGGCCTAGGGAAACTCTTGCCCCAGTCCCTCCGCACCATCCCCCGCCCCATCGACGACATCGTGGCAATCTTGCTGATCGAACGCTACCTCAATCGCCTCACCGAGCCCTTAGATTAGCTCCTCATCCGTAGAGCATCCGTTGTGCCCGTTGTTAGACAAGACCATGGTGGTCATCCTGGATAATGCGGCCTTCCACAAGTCTCAGCGCCGTTGAGAGTTGATTGAGGTGACAGGAGTGCAGATCCTCTTTCTGCTTCCTTATTCTCCTGACCTCAACCCGATTGAGAAGACCTTTGGAACGATGAAGCGAAAGCGGTCAGAACAGCCTGACCTGTCCCTGGATAAACTCGTCAAACCATTCTGTTAATGATTGAATTAACCATATTTACATGGCTGCTTGCGTCATCTGGCTTATTTGATGACACACCCTAGAGAAAACGTTCTGTGCAGTCGGCCCGACCTTAGACGGTGTTTCAACCCAATCCAAACCAAAATTCCTGACTTTCGCTACCTATCTTGGCTTGTTTTCTTAGAGGTTGATCAGTAGGATAGCCAAACAATGGGGCAAGGTTAAATCCGCTATCCTATTAGGCACCTTCCCGGCTCAGTCTGAGGCCCATCGCTAGGCCGTCCCCGATGGACGGTATCCCCTCACCCCTGCCCTACTCCCAACAAGGTCATTTACCCTGAGTGAAAGACGCGACTCCAGCCCTTGATGCTGATTTGCCCTCGATAGACTTGGTCATGATTGACGATGACCCGGAGGTCTGCCGTCTGCTCACTCGGTTGTTGGGCCAAAAGGGCTACCATTTGCGGCAAGCCATCAGCGCGGAGGCCGGGATGGCCCTCATCTGCCAGCAGCCCCCCGACCTGATCCTGCTGGATATTATGCTGCCGGATCTAGATGGCTATACGCTGTGCCAGCGGCTGAAAACGAACCCCGCCACCCGCGATATCCCGGTTATTTTCATCAGTTCTCTGGCCGATTCCTTAGATAAGGTTAAGGCGTTTCAGTCTGGGGCGGCAGACTACATCGCCAAACCCTTTGCAGTGCAGGAGGTGCTGGTGCGCGTGCAAAACCAGCTCTACCTCGCCCAACAGCGCCAAGAACTCTACCGAAAAAACCAGGCCCTTCAGCGAGAGGTAGAGGAGCGCATCCAAATCGACCGGGCGCGGCAGGTAGCCGAACTGAACTACCACAGCCTGTTTGAAAACTCCACGGTGGGCATTTTTAAGGCCAGCGCCTCCGGTCAGTACCTCAGCGTTAACCCTGCCATGGCCCGCCTATTGGGCTACGCCTCCGCCGCTGACCTCCTCGCAGCGGTTGACGACATCAGCCGCCAAATCTACGTGCAGCCAAAACGCCGGGAAGAACTCCTGGTCTACCTCAGCCGCTTTGACAAGATCACCGATGCCGAGTCGGAAGTGTTTCGCCAGGATGGCAGCACCTTTTGGGTCAGCGAAGATATCTGGCGCGTGTTTGACCTCGATGGCACCCTACTCTACTACGAGGGCATCGTCCACGACATCAGCGAACGCCGCCAAAT
This sequence comes from Leptolyngbya sp. BL0902, assembly GCF_016403105.1. Lineage (NCBI taxonomy): Bacteria > Bacillati > Cyanobacteriota > Cyanophyceae > Leptolyngbyales > Leptolyngbyaceae > Leptolyngbya > Leptolyngbya sp. BL0902. The sequence continues at coordinate 1,640,094 of NZ_CP046155.1, read as the reverse complement.
GGAAGACGAACTGCGGCAGCAGCGGCAACAGGCGGATCGACTGCTGGTGAATATTTTGCCCTACCGCATTGCTCAACGGCTGAAGACTGGAGCCCGCACCATTGCCGAAAGCCTCGATCATGTCAGCGTCCTCTTTGCCGACCTGGTAGATTTTACGGCGGCCTCCACAGAAATGAGCCCTCGCCATTTGGTGAAGATGCTCAACGAAGTTTTCTCCATGTTCGACCAACTGGCTGAGTTCTATCGCCTCGAAAAAATCAAAACCATTGGCGACGCCTACATGGTGGCTGGGGGGTTGCCCATGGGTCAAGACAACCATGATGCCGCCATTGCCCAGTTTGCCCTAGACATTTGCGACGCCATTCAGCAGTTTCCTCGACCCGATGGCGAAGGCTTCAAAATCCGCATTGGCATCAGTTCTGGCCCTGTGGTGGCGGGGGTGATTGGCCGTCGCAAGTTTGCCTACGATCTCTGGGGCGACACCGTCAACCTGGCTAGCCGCATGGAGGCTACCGGGGAGGCCCAGCGCATCCAGGTCACTCCAGAGTTCTACGAAAACCTGAAGGATCAGTTTTTGTTCGAGCCTCGGGGTCGGGTGGTGGTTAAGGGACGGGGCCAAATGGCTACCTACTGGTTGTTGGGCCGCCGCCCCGATGTCGAGGCCCTTGACTTTAGCCCCCGCCGAGGTCGGTGATGTAACCGGGGATGTAACCGGGCCACCCCCATCCCGGTCGTGCCGCGTCCGCCAGTCACCGGATTTCCGCCCCACAGCGGCCATCACCATGGCCTAGGAACGGAGCAACCGGGGACTGGCGAAACGGGACGGGGTCATACCCTAGCGGCTTGGGGTTTCGGCTCCAGACCGCTGAAAGGCGGTTTCCAAGGATTCGCGCTGATCCGTGGCCTGGTGGCTCTGCACTCCAGCAACGGCACGGGCAAGGAGGGCATCCACCGAAAACGCACCCGCTCCATTCACCAAGAAGAACAGAAACGTAGCCGCATACAGGGCCGAGAGCTCTAGGTAGGGAATACTAAACCCGGCCACCTTGATGTGGTGATACATGGCAACCACCATGGTAAAAAATAGCCCCAGCGCCGCTGGACGGGTAAACAGCCCCAGCGCCACCAGCGGAGCCCCAATAAGCTCAGTGAAGGCCGCCAGATAGCTGAGGGTAATGGGGAAGGGCAGACCCAGGTAGGCCACGTAGGCTTCGGCAAAGCTTTCGATATTAGCCAGCTTATCCAAACCGTTATGAATCATGACAATTCCGGCCACAATTCTCAGAATTGTCCAAGAAACCTGAAAGGGAACATTGCTAGAGGAGTTGGGCTTGAGAGCCAGCCCACCCAGAGATAGAAGGCGTTGCGGGGCAGTGAGGGTCATTTAGAAAACTTAAGCTCGTCATTAACAATGCTAACGAAGTTTTAAGTTCTGTGACGCCATCTCAGCTACAGTTTTGCTTTGGCCAAGAAAAAATCTGGCCGCTGCTCTGGGTCTACGTTGCCAAGGTCTTCCCCCACCCACAGGTAGAGGAAGCCTTGGGCCTACGGCAGGCCAACACCGTTATCCTCCCTGCGTTGTCGCTGCGGGAAGCGCCTGCCCGCATCTGGGATGGGCCCGTTGGAGGTGGCCCCTCGTTAGGGCAGAAAAGCACGGGACGGCGGCACTCCGGGCACTAGGGACGCTGGCCCCATAGGGTCAAAGCCGTCGTGGGTGAGGATATGTTCGGCCACGCCAGCGATCACAGACCGCAGGGCCGCTTCGTTGCCGCTGCGATCCAGGGTGGCGGTGATAATGTAGGGCTGACCGCCAATGAGGACAGCCGTAGTGCTGCCGATGACCTGGGAGTTGCGCCCAGTCTTCTCGCCGAGCCAAATCATGGGCGGGCGCAGGGCGGTTTTGCCCAGGCGAATATCGACTTGTTGGGCCAGGGCGGCTTGGAGAATATCGCTGCCGGGATACTCATGGTTGTAGATGCCCACCATCATGTCCGTCAGTTCGTCGGTGGTGATCTGGTTGGGGGCAAACCCTCGGTTGGCTGGGTAGGTTTTCTCGCCCACGAGTTTGGTGGTGATTCGGGTCGCCGTATAGCCCTGGCTTCTGAGGGGCTGGTTCACCCCGTCCCAGCCGAGGTAGTCGATCAGTTGGTTAGTGGCCACATTGCCGCTACGGCTAATCATATCGGCCACCACCTGTTCCACCGCATACTCCGACCGTACCCGAATCCACCCGGCATCCTCCGTCCAGTTGCTGGGGTTAACCCACAGCCCCGCCTGCCGATCGACCCCTTCGCGATGCAGCTTGTCTATCAGGGCCACCGCCACGGGCACCTTGATCAAGCTAGCTGGATTAACCGGGGGACGGTTGCCCTGCCATCGACGACATTCCCGCTGGAGGTTACACGCCGTAATCCGTACCCGCTCGGCATCTCCCCCTTGGGCGGCGATGGGATACAAAAAGGCTGACCGCAGGGTGTCGTAGCGGTAGGCTACGGTGGCTAACTGCTGGCGATAGCGGGGAGCATGGGCAGCGGCGGTGGGGGCGGCGAAGGAGGACGGGGGCACCTGGCTAAGGGTGTAGAGGGCCGCTTGCCATTGCTGGTAGGCGACCGGAACCAACGGATCGGGTAGGGTGGTTGGGTCGCCGAGGGCATAGGCTTGGGCCGCTTGACGCGCCGCCTGCTGCCAAAGGCGCTGGGCTAATTCCTCGTGGTAAATGCGATGGTGCAAGGCCCACAGGCGATCGGCTGGGGTCGTGGAGTCTGCCACCGCTGGCACCTGCCCACGGGACTCTGATTCATCCCCAGCGGCCATAGCCCCTGGTTCCACCTCTTCCTGCCCCCCTTCGCCCACCGCCCCAATCTGAGCTCCAGCAACCTCTGGGGGGGATGGCCACGGACGACTGAGATCAACCCTGGCACCCAAGTCAGGGGGCTGAAGCAACGCTTGCAGGTGGTCTCGCAGGGTATAGAGATCCGCTAGGGATTGGGGCGCAGCCGCAGTCGTTGCAGACAGCCCAACCTCTAGGCCGGGGCCAAAAGCTGGTAGGGCCACCCAGGCCACCTGAGTGAGCGCCAGCCCCACCGCCAAACTGGGATAGACCCATTGCCCCATCGCTTCTGGCTCCCTCTTGCCAAGTGGTTCTGGCCTTCAGTCTACGCTCAGTGGAAACCGAGGGATCAAAGGCTCTCTCTGACACAGCGCTTAGGATAGTTTAAAATGTGGGTTAAGGCATCCGGTTGTTCAAAATTCACTTGAGAACAATCTCCTCCTGGCCACTGAGCGCCCAGCCTTGGTGGCCCCATCAGATCCGTGCATCACTTCCATCGGCTCCAGCCACCGCCAACGTCAGATAGTTGTCCTACCTAGCAACGTGTGGCGGGGTATATCGTCAATCCGCGATTGCACAAGTTGACGTTTCGCTTGCCTAGTAGTGGAGGGCATATTCCTTGGAGGAGTGCCACCGTCAGGAGCCCCAGAGGTCAATCCTACGGGACGTATAGACGTCAAAAGGACAGGTAAATTATGAAAATCTCACAAGATAGCCCTCGCCGCGCCTACATTAACGTGATGGAACTGCTGGTTGCTGAGGAGGTAGAGCAACAGCTCAAAATGTTGCCCCCTCGGGTGATGAAATATCTCAAGGTAGTTGAGGTCGAAACCTATGCCCTCAATCGACTACCGGCCCTCTATGCCTCCAGCGAGAAGGGATGGAAGCACCAGTACGACAAGGCCAAGCGAGAACTCCACAACCAAATTAAAAACGCGGTGCGGCAGGCCATTGCAGCGGTCCAGGTAGACCCACTGCGTTCCTCCGAGCCGCTCAAGCTTGATCACAAAGACGAAGCCAATGGTGTCCTAGAATCCCTGCGCGATCTGCTCAAACAGCCGGACTTGGGCTGGGATGGTGTTGTGAATCGGCTCAAGGAGGCCATGACCAACAATCAGCCCGACACGGCCTCCCCGCCCGTTGACGACTTTGACGGCTCGCACCGTACCCGCTATCGTGCGCTGCGAGGAGAACCGGGCTATGCGTCGCCCGCTGCTACCGCCGGATCGGCCCCCTCAGCTTTCCCTGGCCGATCCACCGACAAACCGCAGTGGCGTCCCGGCACCTATGGCTCGACGATCTCCTGGCAACGGCGGCGCAATCAGGAGTCCTCTTCGGATCAAACCCAGGGCAACAGCGGCGGCGGGCTCGATTTTGACTGGAACGACTCCCGCTACAACAAGTAGGACAGGCAAAACCATAGCGCCAGTGGAGCGCGTGGGGCGGCAGGCGTTATCCTTCCCCACGCTAGGGCAATTCTCCATCGGATTAAGTTAGCCCCTAACGCTCAGGGGAACGCCCCTAGATCAGTTGTGCCCCCGCCAATAAATCCAGGGGAATGCCCAGTTGTTGCACTCCCTGCCTCAAGCCCTGGGCAGTTTCTGGGGCGTAGGTGCCGTAGATATGGATCGCCCGATTAAAGGCGTTCAGGGCTTCCGGTAATTGCCCCAGCTTAAACAGCGCCACCCCTAGGTTTTGGTGAGCCTCGGCGTAGTTGGGCTGGAGGGCAATGGCCTGGCGGTAGGCGGCGATGGCTTCATCTAGGTAGCCCCTCGCTCGCTGAGCTGTCCCCAGGTTGTAGTGGGCGATGGCCAGGGTGGGGGCAGCAGCGATGGCTTGCTCAAATAAATTAACGGCGGCCAGGAGATCGCCCTGGGCCTTTTTCAGACTGCCGTAGTTGATCCAAGCACCCAGCTTCAGAATAGCGGGGACGTCTTGGGCGAGGGCCGCTTCGTAGTCGGCGGCGGCGAGGTCAGGCTGGCCGGGGTGGCTGTCCTCCTGGGCGAGGGCGCGGTGATACAGCACTTCGTAGCGGGTGAGGGTGTCTAGGGTGTCTAGACTGGCCAAGGCGCGGTTCAGGAGGTCAGTGGCCTGCTCAGGTTTGCCCGATTCTAGGTACAGGGCCGCGAGTTTGTTCAGCAGATAGCCGTCCTGGGGGTGGTCGGCCAGGTAGGCTTCCATCACCTGCTGGGCGAGGTCAAATTTGCCCCGCTGCACCACCACCGCCGGATCGTAGCCCGTGTGGTGCAGGGCCACCGTACTTAGCGTGACCACTTGCCAATCGGGATTCTGGGCTTGGAGGGCAGTGATGCTGTCGTCTACGGTTTCGTGGTAGGGGCGGTGGAAGGTGATGTCTGGCAAGCGCCGAAACAGGCGAGTAATCAGGGTGTAGGGGGCTTGGGGTGCCCCCAGTTCTAGCCGCAGCAAATTCACGGCTAGGACGTTTTCCGCTGGGATGTTTCCCAGGGGTTGGCCCTGATCCAAGGCTTTCAGCAGGGTGGCAACTTCGGGTTGCAGGACTTCGTCCGCATCAATCACCAGCACCCAATCTCCGGTGGCGTGGGCCAGGGAGACATTGCGGGCGGCGGCGAAGTCGTTCACCCAGGGGAAGGTGTGCACTTGAGCCCCGTGGGCTTGGGCGATGGCGACGGTGTCATCGGCGGAACCCGTGTCTACGACGATGATTTCGCTGACCACGTCCTTGACGCTGGCCAGGGCTTGGCCCAGGGTCGCCGCTTCGTCCTTGACGATCATGCATAGGCTCAGGGTCATCTAGGCATCCCCCAAAATTTGCTGGGCGCGTTGGATGGCTTGGCGCACTTGATCAAACCCGGTGCCGCCGTAGCTGTTGCGGGCCGACACCACCCGCTGGGGGGTGATCGCTTCGTAGATGTCTTCCTCAAAGGCGGGGTGGAGGGACGTCCACTCATCCATCGTCAGGTCGCGCAGCAGTTTGTTCGCTGCCAGGGAGGTCTTCACCACTTGGCCCACTAGGTTGTAGGCTTCCCGGAAGGGGACGCCCTTGGCCGCGAGATAATCCGCTACGTCCGTGGCGTTGGAGAAGTCTTCGTTCACCGCCTGCCGCAGCCGAGGCACCCGGAAGGTAACGCCCTCGGCGAGCAGAATAGTCATGGCTTCCAGGCAGCCCCGCACCGTTTGCACCGAGTCAAAAATAGCCTCTTTATCCTCTTGCAAATCCTTGTTGTAGGCCAGGGGCAAGCCCTTCATCATCACCAGTAGCCCTTGCAGATGGCCGAAGACGCGCCCTGTTTTACCCCGCACCAACTCCGGCACGTCGGGGTTTTTCTTTTGGGGCATGATGCTGGATCCGGTGGAGCAGCTATCGTTGAGGCTAACGAAACTGAACTCCTCGGAGGCCCAGAGGATCATTTCCTCCGAGAGCCGCGACAGGTGCACCATAATCAGGCTAGCGGCACAGGCAAACTCGATGGCAAAGTCCCGGTCGCTGACGCCATCTAAGCTGTTGCCGTAGACCCGCTCGAACCCCAGCAGTTCCGCCGAATACTGCCGATCAATGGGAAACGTTGTCCCCGCCAGGGCACCGCAGCCTAGGGGCGAAATGTTCACCCGCTTTTGAATATCCTGAAGCCGTTCCCAATCCCGCTGGGCCATGTCGAAGTAGGCCAACAGGTGATGGGCCAAGCTGAGGGGCTGCGCCCGTTGCAGGTGGGTGTAGCCCGGAATTAGGGTCTCTACATGGGCCTCGGCCAGGGAGAGGAGGGTTTGCTGAAACTGGCGTAGTTGGCCCTGGATCGCCTCAATTTCGGCCCGCAGGTAAAGTCGCACATCGGTGCCCACCTGGTCGTTACGAGATCGGGCCGTGTGGAGCTTTTTGCCCCCGTCGCCGATCAGTTCCGTCAGCCGCCGCTCCACGGCAAAATGGACGTCCTCCGCCTCAATGCCCGGTTGAAAAAGACCCTCGCGGTACTCCTGGCGAATGGTTTCTAGGCCGTTGACGATGGCCTCCCCTTCCTCCGGGGTCAGAATGCCCGTCTTGACCAGCATTTTGGCGTGGGCTTCTGATCCCGTGAGGTCGTACTCGATCAGGGCAATGTCAAAACCGATGCTGGCATTAAACCGAGCAATGGCCGGGTGCAGGGCCGATTCAAAACGCTGGCTCCAGGTTTGGGGAGAGGTGGGGGTTTCCAATGGAACTCCTTTGGGCTCAAGGGCCGTAAAACTGGGCTAAAAAGCCGTAAAACGATGGATTTACCAGACCAAGGTCAAGGATGAGTAGACCAACTCATGAGGCCAACTAATAGGCCGTGAGGCCACGGACAAAATAGCCCACTGCAATGCCAATCAGTAAGGCCCATACCTGGCCCGACTCAATGAAAATGTTCCACAGTCGGCCCATATCGCCCAGAACATCTTGGTCGAACTGCTGAGCCAGCACCAGGGAGGAGGGCATAGCTGAGGCTATCGAGGCCGACTCCAGGGCTGCTGCCGTGGGTAAAAAAGACTGAACCTGTAGAGCGTCCTCAAGGACAATGGGGCGAAGAATTGCCTCTAACCCAGGGGCCGAGGGTGCAGGGGTTAGAGCGAGGTGAGGGAAAGCGTCCATAGTGCGCGTTTAACCGAAGATTCACCAAAACTATACACTAGCCCTTGGCGATGGAGACATAGCCAATCGGGAACGGGGCCTAGGGAGTGGGGGAAGCTTGGAGAGTCGTCGTAGGCGGGCTATCGTTGCTCTATCACGGCCCCACTCCTAGGCTCCAAGCTGGCCCCACCCCCGTGTCTCATCTCCATCCCAACGCCCAACGCCCCATGAAAGACAACCCCCAAAACCAAATGAAGCTCTCCCAACTCCGGGTCTTGGTGGCCGTGGCCGATCACAGCACCTTTAGCTCGGCGGCGCTAGCCCTGGAGATGTCCCAGTCGGCGGTGAGCCACAGCATTGCGGCCTTGGAGGATCACCTAGGGGTCGTGCTAGTGGCCCGGGGTCGCCATGGAGCAAGGCTAACCCCGGTGGGCGAGCGGGTTATTTCCCACGCCCGCACCATCTTGCACCAAGCCGATGCCATCGTCACAGCGGCGGAAGCGGTGAAAGGGCTCAAGGGAGGAGAGGTACGGGTGGCCTCCTTTCGCAGCATTGCCATTCACCTACTGCCCGACGCCATTGCCCAGTTCAACCACCGCTATCCCGGCGTGGCGGTTAACCTCAGCGAGCACGACAACTATCGCCAGGTGGAGCGGGCCCTGCGGGAGGGGCGAGCTGACATTGGCCTGACGGTGCTGCCTGCCGCCGAAGATTTAGATACCTGGGTGATCCTAGAAAACGAGTACGTTGTCCTGATGCCGCCTCAGTTTCGGGCATCTAAGCCCCAACTCACCTGGGTCGATCTGACTCAGCAGCCGATGATTATGCCCCCGCTAGATCGGGTGATGATGCGGGATGTCTATGACCATATCCAAGCCCATGGCCACCATCTAAACGTGGTTTCTGAAGTAGAAACCGATACCACCATCGTCAACCTTGTGGCCCAGGGCATAGGGGCCACCATTCTACCGCGCCTTGCGGCAGAACCCATCCCCAGCGCAGTGCAGGTCTTTTCGCTGCCGGATCCCCTCTCCCGGGTTATTGGTGCAGCCGTTTTGGCCGATGGCCTGCACACGCCCGCCATCTACGGCTTTCTGGATATCCTCAAGGCCCTAGCCAAACCCATCTCCTGACCCTGAAGTTTTCCTAAGCGCAGGCGTTGCCCAGAGGCTTTGCCCGTAAGTTGTAAGGATGGGCCAACCAACGGGCCTGACCTCCCTGGCTCTAGGGGCTAACTCATCTGAGTTTAGAGCAGGCTCATCCCGTTGAAAGCAGGCTCACGGGTTCCCCAGGGGGGATAGGTGGGATAGGAATGGGGATGAGCGATGGATCAGGTTATCCAGGATTTTTTTGTGGTGCTAGCGCAAATCCTGCAATGGATTCGCCCAATTTTGGTGCCCCTCTGTTTTGTGGTGGCTTGGGCCTTGGTGGCCATGACGGTCTGGCAACTGATCGCCATCACCCGCGACGGGATGCAGCGGGCTAGGCGCATGCACCAAATCCCCTGCGCCGACTGTCGCTATTTCACCAACAGTCCCTTTTTGAAGTGCCCCCTCCATCCCACCACCGCCCTGTCCGAAGCCGCCATCGGCTGCGGCGACTATGAAACCAGCAATCCCATGGCCTAGGACAACGGCAATCAAGGCGTCAAACCCAGGATTAAGACCATGGCAGACCCAATCACAACTCTAGATCGCTTTCAGGGCAGCTTAATCGGCTTGGCGGTGGGCGATGCCGTGGGCACCACGGTGGAGTTTCAACCTCGCGGCAGTTTTCCCTTAGTTACAGATATGGTCGGCGGTGGCCCCTTTCGGCTCCAGCCCGGACAGTGGACGGACGACACCTCCATGGCCCTATGTTTGGCTACCAGTTTGCTGGAATGCGGCGGCTTTGACCCGGTGGATCAAATGCAGCGCTATTGCCGCTGGGCCGAGGAAGGCTACCTCAGCAGCACGGGCCACTGCTTCGACATTGGCAACACCGTCAGCCGAGCCCTGCGCCAGTTTCGGCAAACGGGGGAACCCTTCAGCGGCCCCACCCATCCCCAGTCGGCGGGCAATGGGTGCCTGATGCGGCTGGCTCCGGTGCCGATGTTCTACTTTCCTGATGTGGCCCAGATGGTCGGGTTTTCGGGAGAAAGCGCTCGCACCACCCACGGAGCCCAGGAATGTGTGGAGGCCAGCCGCCTGTTTGGGGCGATGGTAGGCCGCGCCCTCGCCGGAGCCAGTCGCGCCGCCATCCTCAGCGGTTACGACGATCTGAACCTAGCAACAGACACCCTGCAATCCATTGCCGCAGGCCACTACCAAACCCTAGAGCGCGACCAAATTCGGGGCAGCGGCTACGTGGTCGAAAGCCTCGCCGCCGCCCTGTGGTGCTTTTGGACAACCCACACCTACGCCGACGCCATTCTTGCCGCCACCAACCTAGGAGATGATGCCGACACCACCGCCGCCATCTGCGGCCAACTGGCCGGAGCCCACTACGGCCTCAGCGGCATTCCCCAACCCTGGCGAGAACGGCTGACCGACTACGACACCATTCTGGCCCTCGCCACCCGCCTCCACCAGGCCCAACCCCAGGCCCAATCAGCCCTGGAATGAGCCTGTGTCCTAGGCCAATCCATCGCTCCGTAGCATTGCCCTAGCTGCGTAGCGTCACCTTAAACTGCTTTTCGAGGGCAGCGCGGACTTTTTGGTGAACGGGGTCTACCACCTCATCGGTGAGGGTTTGATCGGGGGAACGATACACCAACCGGAAGGCCAAACTGCGCTGACCTTCGGGGACAGCGGTGCCGCGATAGTCGTCGAACAGGGCGACGGATTCCAGCAGCTTGCCCCCGGCCTTTTTCATGGTCGCCTCCAGGGCAGACACGGCCAAATCTAGGGGCGCATAGAAGGCCAAATCGCGGTCGCTGGCGGGGAAGGGGGAATAGGCTGCGAATTTCACGGCCTTTTGCTGGCTGGACAGCAGGCAGAGTTCTAGGGCCGACCAGTTGAGCTGGAAGACATAGACCTCCTCCGGCAGTTCCCGCTGTTGCCGCAGTTGGGGATGCAGTTGGCCGAAGCGGCCCAGTTCTGTCCGGCCTCGCACCCACAGGGAGGCGGTGCGTCCGGGGTGGAAGCGGGGATCTTGGCTATCGGCCCGGTAGTCCACCGCTAGGCCCAACCGTTGGAACACGGTATCTAAAATGCCCTTGGCCTCGTACCAGGTGAGGGGCTGTTCTTGGCCGCTGTTCACCCACTGGGTGGAGCGTCCATCGCCGCCGAGGATGCCGCCCACGGCCTTGGCTTCGTGGATGCCCTGGTCGTCTTGCCAAAAGATATTGCCCAGTTCAAAGCCGTTGAGGGGGCCGTTGCCCTGGTTGAGGTTGAGTTCGTAGGCGTCGATCAGGCCATCGACCAAATCCTGACGCAGGGCGGAATATTCCGGGAATAGCGGGTTCGCCAGTACCACCTGCCGCTCGGAGATGGGCTTAGTGAGGGAATAGTGCAGCAGTTCCGTTAGCCCTGCCCCCCGGAAGGCTTCCCGCACCCGACGGGCCAGGGCCGCTTCGGGGGAGAGCACGCCGCCCACCGCGCCCTGGGGCAGGGTATCGGCAAAGTGGTTGTAGCCGTAGAGGCGGGCCACTTCTTCGATCAGATCCACCTCGCGTTCTAGGTCGCGATAGCGGTAGGGGGGCACCGTCACCGACCACACGCCCTCGGTTTGGGTGGATGTGACCGTGCAGCCCAGGGTTTCTAGCAGGGTTTGCACCTTGTCCGCTGGCAGGGGGGCGGGGTCTGACCCCAGGTTTACCACTGGCCCCAGCAGGTGATGGACGCGCTCCAGCCGCAGTTCCAGGGTGCGTTCGGGGATGGCTTGGCCGAGGGCGGTGGTGGCCGTGGTTTGGGAGATCACCGTTGCCCCCGCCAGTTCCACCATCAAATTGAGGGCGCGTTGACAGGCCAGGGACAGTTCCGCCGGGTTCACCCCCCGTTCATAGCGGGCCGAGGCTTCGGTGCGAAGTCCCTGACTGCGGGCGGATTTGCGAATTACCGCTGCGTCAAAGTAGGCTGCTTCCAGGACGACGGCCTGGGTGGCGTGGCTGACTTCGGTATCTTCACCACCCATCACCCCAGCTAGAGCCACCGGGGCATCGTGGGCCGTAATCACCAGGGTTTCGGGGGCCAGGGTGCGCTCTTGGCTGTCTAGCGTCGTCAGGGTTTCGCCGGGACGGGCAAAGCGGACGCCGAGGGTCAGATCGCCTTTGCCCAGCTTGGCCAGTTGATCCCGGTCGAAGGCATGGAGGGGTTGGCCCCACTCCAGCAGCACGTAGTTGGTGATATCGACCACGTTATTGATAGGCCGAGTACCCGCCGCCTGAAGCCGCGCCTGAAGCCACTGGGGCGAGGGGCCAATGGTGATGCCCTCTAGGACGGTGCCGATGTAGATGGGGCAAGCTTTTTCGTCGGGCAGGTCAAGGTTAACCGCCGCCTTGGGATTCGTCAACGTGGGAGCCTGGGTGGGAGGCAGGTGCAGCGGTGCCCCGGTGATGGCGGCAACTTCGCGGGCCAAACCCACCATACTGAGGGCGTCGGCGCGGTTGGCGGTGGAGGTGACGTCCAAAATCACGTCGTCCAACCCCAGCAGAGGCCGCACGTCTTGGCCCGCGGTCAAGTCAGCCTGGTCGAACATGTGGATGCCTTCGGAGTCCTTCTCTAGGCCCAGTTCCGACAGGGAGCAAATCATCCCCGCCGAGGGCACGCCGCGCAGTTGGCGGGGTTTGATGGTGAGATCCACCTTGGGCAGGTAGGTATCCACCGTGGCCACAGCGACGTAGATCTCCGCTCGCACATTGGCTGCACCACAGACGATGGTGGAGGGTTCCGCCGCGCCAATATCCACCGTGCAAACGCTCAGCTTTTCGGCATCGGGGTGAGAGGTTCGCTCCAGCACCCGACCCACCACCACGCCATCGGCCCAGGTGCGGCGATCTTCAATGTCTTCCACCTCAAACCCTGCCATGGTCAGGGCGTCGGCCAAGTCTTCCGGGCTGAGGTCAACGCTCACGAGGTCATTCAACCAGTTCAGGGAAATACGCATGGTTCAAGAAGGTCGGTAATTCGGTGCAGAAAAGCGCTCAATCGCCCAAATATTCTACCCCCTAGCCGCCCGCAGAATATGGGTTTTCATCCATGGCTGAGTGCCCCGCGACGCAGGAGAATCCCCCGTCGTGCTGGTCTCTGGCTGGCCTCAAGCCCACCCCCGGCACGACGATAGACCGATGATGTTGTGACCCGGTGCTATCGGCCCACCTGGCGTTTCAGATCCTCCAGTTCTTGCTCCATTTCCCAGCGCTGAAATGATTCTTCTACGGGGTCGATAGGGGCATACCCGGCCCCGGCCATAGGCGATTGATACCAGCCCGTCTCCCAGGCATTGGTGGCTTGGGCAGCGTGTTGGGATGCCCGCTGATTGGCCCGTTCGGCCTCAAGCTGGGCCATTTTGGCCTTCAGTTCTCGACGACGCTCGTGGATTTGTTTTTGGAGAGCGCGAGTTTGGTCAATCTGAGCGTTCACCCCCTGCATCTGGCCCCAATACTGGTTTCCCTGGCGGAGCAGAGCCGCTTCCCGCTCTTCGGCCATGGCCACTAAATCGGGACGGTTTGCCGCCTTGGCCCTATTCAGCCGCTCATGCCATTTTTGAATGTCTTGGGCCGTTGCCAGAATTTGATCCTTAAGCTGCTGTTCTCGCCGTTTTAAGTCTCCCAACAGGGCAATAGCGTCCCGTTCTTGCCCCCGCAGTTGATCTTCTAACCCCATCAGCTCTAGCTGGGGATTGGCCCGCAAAAACTCATCCAGGCGGGTTTCTAGAAACGTACTGAGGTCTTCAAATAGGCCCACGGCGGCAACTCCTGCGATAATGGCTCGCTTCAACGGCTCCCTTCAGGATAACAATGGCCGTCTTCCAGGCAAATCGCCCCTACCCTAAGCCTCTGGCCCCAACCTAGGCTAGCCTAGGCCACCTGCCCCCAGCGGCGACGTGCATTCGCCCCAATGTTGAACGATATTGAACCCAACTTTGGCCCAATTTTGCCCTAGTGGGGCGAGGTGCCCCAGACCTCGGTGAGGCGCTTATCACGACCGCAGGCTGTGCGGTAGAAGTTGTAGCGAACGGGATGTTTGAGGTAGTAGTCCTGGTGGTAGTCTTCGGCGGCATAGAAGGGTTGGGCGGTCTCGATGGCGGTGGCAATGGGTTGACGGCCAAAGCGGCTGGCTAGGGCCTGTTTAGAGGCTTCAGCCAACTGGCGTTCCTGCTCCGTTTGCACAAAGATTTTGGCCTGATACTGACTGCCCTTATCGCAAAACTGGCCTCGGTTATCCAGAGGGTCTACATTCTGCCAAAACACCGACAGCAGGGCGTCATAACTGACCTGAGTTGGGTCGTAGGTAATTTGTACGGCTTCCACATGGCCTGTCCCTCCGGCAGAAACCTGCTCATAGCTGGGGTTTTCGACGGTACCTCCGGTGTAGCCAGAGGTTGTGGCGACCACGCCCTCCAGATCGTCAAAGGGTTTTTCCATGCACCAAAAGCAGCCCCCGGCAAAGGTGGCGGTGGCTAAGTTGTCTTCGGCCATGGCGGCTGAGGGCTGATTGGATAGGGAATCAGCGGTGGCGTAGTAGGGCAGGGCATCCCACGTCCATGCCATCATTCCTAGCAGACAAATTCCCAACAACACCTGCCGCAGCCTAGCCATTCGTTATCTTCCTCAATGGTTTTTAGGAGTCAATCGTTTTCAGGATTCAATATCCGTCATTTCCATGGTGCCATTGAATCAGCCGTAGGGGGCCTTCGCGCAGCAATGCACCGTCTGTAGAACCCACCGCCTGTAGACTTGAGCCTTGGCTACCCTGGGCCTAGGCATCGCGCAGGCTAGCAAGGCAAAACCCATCTTGGGGCAGCAGGGCGGTGGGAACTTGCCAAAATTTCAGCACCTCCTGGGCCACGGTTTCGGGATGAACCGCATGGAAAAAATGCCGCCCACTGGGGCACTGCCACAGCCGATCTCCCGGTTTCAGCCAAGGTTGCCAGCCCTGAATTTGGGCCGGATCTATCACCGCATCATCCCCACTGCCGCACACCATCATCGGCACAGGCACCTGTCCTGGAAAAGAACTGGAGCGCTTCCACAGCGAATGGGGGGAGGGAGAATGGGCTAAATCCTGTTCTAGCAGCCGCACCCAGCCGCTGACCAAGGGACGAGCCTGGTGGCCAAACAGGGTATAGGCCATCTGCGCCAACACCCGCTGACGAGAGCAGGGCAGTGCTTCCAGTTGAGCGTAGTAGTGGGCCTGCCAGTCCACCATGGGGTTAACCCCCACGGAGAGCAGGGTCAGGGAGCGCACTCGCTCAGGATATTGGCGGGCGTAGAGTAGCCCCACCAGCCCGCTGGTTCCATGGCCAATGAGATGTAGAGGATGGGGCTGCTGGGCGATAAAATCATGCAGCAAATCCAGGGCGACCGCCAGGGAACTGGGCTCATCGGGGGTTTGGCGGTAGGCCCAGTGGGACATATCAATGTGGCGGGCCAAGGTCTTCAGGAGGGCTTGGTCAAACCGCTGAAAACTGGCGCTAACGTTGAGCCAAAGAGCTTTGTGCTGAGTGGAATAAAACATAGTATCGGAGCCAAGAGAGGAAGGGGAAACCGTGAAAGACAAATCATTGAGAATGAATCCCAAAAACACCTAAATCTCCATTCTCAATGATGAGTTAACGACTAAATACCAAAGGCAATTTTGACTTGGGCCACCCAGGTAGAAATGCGGGTTTCGGTAAGTTCGGGCTGATTGTCTTCATCTAGGGCAAGGCCAACAAATTCACCGTTTTGGACGGCTTTAGATTCGTTAAATTCGTAGCCATCCGTAGACCAATGCCCGACGGTGATACCGCCAAGGGAGGTGATTTTATCAGCTAAAATACCCATGGCATCCTGGAAATTATCGGCATAGCCAATTTGATCGCCAGCGCCAAAGTAAGCAACTTTTTTGTCGCTAAAATCAACCTCATCCAGCTCGTCATAGAAACCTTCCCAGTCGGCCTGGAGTTCGCCAATATTCCAAGTAGGGCAGCCTACAATTAGGCAGCTATAGTCAGCAAAATCATCGGTGCTAGCATCGGCGATGTCGTGGAGGGTGACAATGCTATCGCCACCAAATTCGGCTTGGATAGCTTGGGCTAGAGTTTCGGTATTTCCGGTTTGGGTACCATAGAAAAGACCAATTTTAGTCATGGGTTTGACAGCCTAAATTACTGCACAGCAAACGTGATTGAGAAGAGAAAAGGGGGGCAGGATGTTGGAGCCTATAAATGCCCCCCAAAGAGAGAGGAGAACGGATCCAACAGGGTTAGGATTCGATAGCGCTCAGGGCCTGTTCAACGCGCCGGAAGTCGAATCCAGTTGATTGCAAGGCGTGCCACAGGTGCCTTGGCAAAATCAGGAAGGCCAGAATGAAGCTGGAATGGGGCAACCACCCTTGGGAGCCATGGGCATTGAGCGGCAGGGCCACGGTGTCTGCACCGTAGGGCATGGTGGCCAGGGAGAGCAGTCGGATGCCCCCCTGCTTGCCCAGGAGTAGGCCCGAAAAGCTAGCAACGCGAGTGCTTCTAGTCCAGCAGTTATGGGTAACGTCAGTATTTCCGTAGGTTTGCATGGTGAAGACATCCTAGGGCAATGGTTCTCAGGGCAATCAGGGCTTATTGAGAACCAAATTCAACAAGCCCATCACACCACAAATCGGAATGATTCTCAATAGTTAAGGCATTAAGTTTTGTAACACGTCGTTCTGTGGCCCCTGCACTGCTGCCTTGGCCCCACCGCCTCTAGCCCCGCCAGGATCGGCTGGGCAACCCTGGGCGCTTAGGCGCACTAGGGCGTTTGAAAATAGCCATTGCGGCCCTGGGCCTTGGCAGCGTAGAGCGCTTGGTCGGCTTGATAGACCCACTGATCAATGGACAGGTTGCTGCTAGGGACAACACTGCTGAGGCCTATGCTGACGGTAATGTAGGGAACCACAGGCGAGTAGCGATGTTCAATGGCGAGGGCACGCAGGGTTGATTGGATTTCCTGGGCAACCTGGATTGCTCCCGTGGCATCGGTTTGAGGCAGCAAGACAGCAAATTCTTCGCCGCCGTAGCGGGCCACCAAATCCGCCGGGCGCTTGGCCGACTGCTGCAAGACCTGGGCCACCTGGCAGAGACACTGATCGCCCGCCTGGTGGCCGTAGTGGTCGTTGTAGCGCTTGAAGTGATCGACATCAATCAGCAGCAGCGAGAGAAACTGTTGGTCCCGCTGCATACGCTCCCACTCTATTTCGACAATGCGGTTAAAGGTGCGGCGATTAGCAATTTGGGTGAGCCCGTCTTGGGTGGCGAGGTGCTCCAATTCTTGGTTAGCCTGCTCTAGTTGGCGATAGAGTTCGGCCTGCTGAATCGCAATTTCTAGCTGTACAGCTAGCTGGATAAAACAGCCTCGGTCAAGGGATTGCCACACCCTAGGCGACCGACATTGATGGGCAACTATCATACCCCACAGCATCTCCCCCTGCCAGAGGGGCACCATGAGTTTTGCCTGGGCCTGAAGCTGTACTAAAATCTCGCGATGACAAGGCTCCAATACGGCTTGATTAACATCATTAATCACTTCAATATCGCCCTGAACAGGAAGGCAATGTTCAAGCTCGGCAAAGTAGGTATTCGGCATTTCAAATCCCAAGGCAGGAGGCCAGGGTGAGGCAACCGATTCTGCAATGACAACTCGGGTTTGGTCAGAGTGAAAGCGGTAAATCAGCACCCGGTCTACATCTAAAAACTCGCGCACCTCGGCCACGGTAGTCTCTAGAATTTGGCTCAGGTTAAGGCTCTGACGAATACGATGGGTAATCACCTGAATCATACGTTCTCGTTCAGACTGTTGACGCAGGGTTAGCTCAATGGCTTTGCGCTCAGAAATATCCTGCTTAATCGCGATAAAATGATGGATATGACCCTGATCATCAAACACTGGAGTGATGGTAGAAAACTCGTAGTAGAGGGTGCCATCCTTGCGGCGATTAATAATTTCTCCTCGCCAGCATTGGCCCGACAAAATTGTTTGCCAGAGATTTTGATAAAAACGTTCGGGATGCCGCCCTGACTTAACTAATTCTCTAGGATTTTTACCTTTGGCCTCCTCTAAACTGTATTGAGTAATGGTGGTAAAAGCTGGATTAGCCCACTCAACTCGGCCCTGAAGGTCAGTAATTACTACGGCATCGGCACAGGCTTCTAGGGCCGTACTTTGGAGGCGTAGTTGAGTTTCGGTACGCAGGCGGTCGCGGATGTCTTGGGCGAGGGCAAAGATATATTCTTCGCCCATAAACTGAATGTGCCGCACGATTACTTCCACCGGAAATTCAACGCCGTCTTTGGTGCGATGATGGGCTTGGGTAATCAAGTGCTGCTGAGATCGAACGGCGTCCCAAAAGACGGGCCAATGGTCGGTGAGATCGGGCACAACGTGGTGAATGGGCTGCATGATCACCTCGTTGCGACCATAGCCGAGGGAGGTACAGAGATGGTGGTTGGCCTGACGAATGAGCCCCTCGCGGTCAACCCACAGGGCCGCAACACCCAGTTGTTCCAGGGAAAAATTGGCGAGGGCAAGGGACTGTTCGAGCTGCTTGCGGGCCGTGATGTCTACGTAGCAAATGGCCACCCCATACTGCTCTAAAGGAATGGGGGCGGCGCTGACGCTAATCCAGGTGATGTCTCCTGTTGCTTTGACAATGCCCATTTCTACATTGTGGACAAAGCAGTTGTCTTGGAGGGCGCGTACACTGGCAAATTCGGAGGCGGGCATGGGGCTGCCATCGGGACGAATGATTTGCCAGTCGGGGGCATCGTAGGTGCGGGCGGTTTGTTCGTTGGCGGTCAGTCCTAGCAACTGTTCGGAGGCGGGATTAACCTCCAAAATGTGTCCCTGGGCGTCGGTGATGGCAATCCCTAGGGGTAAAGTCTCAAACAGCGTTTGATATTTATTGCGACTTTCACGCAGCGACTCCTCGCTCTGACGGAGGGCAACCTCAATGTCTTTGTGGCTCGTAATATCGTTATTAATGCCAATCATTCGCAAGGGTTTGCGATCTGGGGTGTGTTCAATCACCTGTCCTCGGTCTAGCATCCAGCGATAGCTGCCATCTTTGCAGCGCAGGCGATGCTCGCTTTGATAGGTGGGCGTCTGGCCTTGGATGTGGGCTTCTAGGGCAGCATAGGCGGCGGCTTTATCTTCAGGATGGACGCGACTGTCCCACTCAGACAGGTCTTCCCCGATGTCGGCTTCGTCGTAGCCTAGGCTAGCTTTCCACTGGCGCGAGTAGAAAACGCGGTTGGTCTGCATGTTCCAGTCCCACAACCCGGCTCCACTGCCCTCGATGGCCGCCTTCCAACGACTGTCAGCCTGACGAGCAACCTCCGCAGAGTCTGGGTTGGCATCTATCGAGCTGGCCCTGGCAGTTGGGTGGGGTTGGGCTGGGTGCCCTGCGGAGAATTCTGGCTGATCAACAAAACTGCTGCTGTGTAGGGCGAGGTGTTCTAGGAGCTGAATATCCACTGGTTGCCAGGTTCGAGGCCGCTGGCTCTGCACCACCCACAGCCCCCACAGGGCCTGTCTCACCACCATGGGCGTGGCCAAAACCGCTCGTACCTGCAAGCAGCGCCACTGGGCGAGGTCATCCAACGAGAGAGACGCTTCCCGCTCATTGGCGACAGCCACCGATTGACGCTGCTGATAGCGCGGCCACCAGTCTGCCTTCACCAGCGGATCCTGCACCGGATGCCCCCGCAGGGAGGGGAGGGTGGGGAGGCAGGCTTCCCATGCCACAGTCCATGTTGCTGGGGCCACGGTTGGGGCCGACATTTGGTAAATTAAAACCCGGTCTGCCCGCAGCAGATCCCTGACATGCTCCACAAGGTCAGCCATGATCTCAGCTACAGCCTTGCCCTCCTGGCGTTGGAGGGTGATTGCTGCCACCAGTTCCAAGATCGCTGCTGGAGACAACATGGGCATGGTAGAAACATTCATGGACACAGGCCGAGGCATAGGGCGGGAGAGATCAATCTCCCTTGGCAAAGGATGGAGCGCGATAGCAAGTAACGAATTCAGGGCAGGCTAGCACCACGACCATGGATGCTGGGAGCCGTTTATGCAAGACCTTCCCTTATTCTCACACTCCAGCCTAGTCTTCCTCGCCTACGCTACCAAAGATCCGAAAATATACGGTCTCCCTATCGTGAAACGTTTCAATGATTGACACTCCCCGCGCAAAAGCAACGGGAATTCTCGGTGCAGCAACCGAGCTTAACAGATCAGGTATGCCCGACTGAGGCCAAGGCTCACACTTGTCAAGCGTATAGATTTCGATCTGCCCAACCGATTGACGCCGCACCCTAGGGGCAAAACTTCAGGATGCGTGGGGCTCACGATAGACGCCATAGGCCGCCAGGATACCCAGCAAAAAGCCGAACAGATGCCCCCACCAGGCCACCATAGGATGGGTCGGAAAGATACCCCAGAGGAAATAGCTGTAGTTTGCCAGCACAAAGCATGAAATCAGGAGCGGCACGAGGCGACGCTCTAGCCAGCCAATGAACAGCAGGTAGCCAAACAGGGTGTATACAACGCCGCTGAGGCCATGGACGCTGGTGGGGCCAAGCAGCCAGGAAACGACACCCCCGCCCAACCAGCCTAGTAAGAGCACAATCCAGTAGTCGCGCCGACTTTTGGCCAAAATCAGCCAGCTAAAGATGACAAATCCGATGCTGTTGCCAATGAGATGGGGAAAGCCGCTGTGGGAAATGGCCGACAGAAAAACACCGGGAATGCCCTCTAGGGTGCGTGGGTGCAGGGGCAAGTTCCACCGTCCGCCAAAAAATACTTGGTCAATGATTTCCTGCGCCCAGGGAATTAGTAACAGTTGTAGGGGCAGCACGGCATTGGCCCGCCAGCGATCTAGCCAACGCTCGGCGGGGGCAGGCTGAGGCTGAGGCCGCTGAGGGGTGGGGGTGCTTCCCGGATCTGGGTGGGGGCTAGACGCCGTAAACTCTAGGTCGGCTTCGAGGCGGCGCAGTTTGGCTTGTAGGTCGGCATCGTCTAAGGTCATGGCTGAACCCCATGCAGGCAGGCAAAAGTGGGCAAGGTATCGCAAAAAGGTATCGCAAAACTGCTGTCAGCCTAGCGCTTTCCCCGCCAGACTGGCGATGGGAAATGCCCACCCTTGGTCTACACTCAAGCTATCCAACCCTGGGTGGCACCCCCATGGCTAGTCATGGCCGTCATGGGAAATCGCTCGACCACCTTAGCCCGTAGAGAAGTTGACTATGGCCCATACATTTTCTGTGGGGGATCGGGTGCGGCTATTAGCCCTGCCGCCCTACCTTAAAACTGCCGACCCCATGCCCATGCTGCGCCCCCCCGATTTGCTGCAAGTGGGGGATGAAGGTTGGGTGCTAGATCGGCGTCCCGGCGGCTATTGGGGCGTCCGCTTTGAGCGAGGCGCGTTTTTGATCGACAGCCAATACCTCGCGCCCACCAACCCCCATCCCTAGGCCCCCTTCCCCCCGGCAGGTCTTGCCCCTGAAGTCCGCTGTTCTCAGGGCTACGCGAGGCCAGACCAGGGGGCACCTTGGCCTAGCGACCGACTGATGCCTAGCGCTGGGTGGGCAGGTTGCCGGGGCGAACGGTGAGGGTTTGCTCTTGGCCATTGCGGCGCAGGGTGAGGGTCAGGGCTTGGCCAACGCGGGATTGCTCAACCACGCGCTGCACAGCAGATCCTTCCTTCACGGTTTGGCCCTCAATGGCGGTAATCACGTCCCCATCCCGCAGTCCGGCTTGGGCGGCGGGAGAGTTGGGCACCACCCGCGCAATCAGCACGCCCTCGGTGTCTTCCACCCGGAAGGGGCTGTTGGGGCTGTTGTTGATATTGTCCTTCACCTCGGGGGAAAGGGACACCATTTGGATGCCGAGGTAGGCGTGTTCGGCGCGGCCAGTTTCGATGAGCTGGGTGCTAATCCGCTGCACCGTGTTGATGGGGATGGAGAAGCCCAACCCCTGGGCACCCCGAATGATGGCGGTGTTGACGCCAATCACCTCACCGTTGAGGTTGAGCAGGGGGCCACCGGAGTTGCCGGGGTTAATGGCGGCGTCGGTTTGGATGAACTCCACCCGCTTATCGGGAACGCCCACCTCGCGGCTGGTGCGGCCCGTGGCGCTGATGATACCCGCCGTGACGGTGCTATCCAGGCCCAGGGGGTTGCCGATGGCGATGGCCCATTCACCGGGCTGAATTTGGTCGGAATTGCTCAGCCGCACCGTAGGCAAGTTTTGGGCGTCAATCTTGATGACGGCGATGTCGGTAACGGTGTCGGCCCCCATCACTTCTCCGCTAAAGCTACGGCCATCCTTGAGCGTTACCTGTACCCGATCTGCCCCGGCAACCACGTGGGCATTGGTAATAATTTGGCCATCCGCCGTGGTAATAAACCCTGACCCAACCCCCTGCTGCACCTGCTCGGAGGGAGGCAGGGCATTGCCAAAGAACTGGCGGAACATGGGATCTTGAAACTGGGGCGGCAAGCCCGTTTGCACCGTGCGGGAGGCGTCAATGCGAACCACCGACGGCCCCACTTCCCGCACAATGTCGGCAATCAGGTTTGGGTTGGATATGGAGGGAGCCGGAGAACCACTGCGCTGGGCCACCTGGGGCGCTTCACCCTGGTTGGAGAAAGCCACGGCGGGCCGCTGAACCAGAGACCCAATCGTGGCTATGGCTTCGGGGCCAACGGTGGCCACTCCAGCTCCCAAAAGCACCAGCGCCACAGATTTGGTGACAGCGCCCATGGGGCGAGAAGATCGCTCTGATTCAGGTTTGGTCATGGCAAGTACCTCAAGACAGTCTTACGGTGGATTGTCTTTAATTTATGGTGATAATATGGCGGCTCCATGGCAAGGGCGTGGCAATGCTGTGACAGTTTTTCCCGATTGCCACAGGAGCCCAAGGCGACAAAATTCGGAGTCTTGGGGGCAATGGATGGAGTGGATGCCTATCAAATGCATAGATATGTGACTGCTCCGTTGTCCCACCGGGTGATAAGGGGAAACTTGGAGATAGGCAGATCGATATACCATCAGGGACAGGGACTCCGTGCTAAACGGCGATCCTCAGGCTAACCCCAGCCCTGGGGCGATCCACCACTCCCTAGCCCTGGCGCACTTGTCTTAGCGGTAGCCCATACCGTCTCCCCCAGCGCTCATCCGTCCGCAACCTGAAAACTATCGTGCGTTTCAGCACCGTCACCC
This sequence comes from Leptolyngbya sp. BL0902, assembly GCF_016403105.1. NCBI lineage: Bacteria > Bacillati > Cyanobacteriota > Cyanophyceae > Leptolyngbyales > Leptolyngbyaceae > Leptolyngbya > Leptolyngbya sp. BL0902. Next base: position 1,617,327 of record NZ_CP046155.1, on the reverse strand, counting down.
CCGCATGATTGGCGTCGCCGCCCCCCATGCGTTGATCAAGGAGTATTGGCGAATGGCTAACACAGAGCATTTAAGCATTCTGGATCAGGGGGTTGAAGCCTGGAATACCTGGCGGGCCGAAAACCCTGATGTGCGGCCAGACTTCCAGGGGGCCGACTTGGCCAAGCGCAACCTCCCCGGCATTGACTTCCGCCACGCGAACTTCTACGAAGCCAACCTGCGGGAGAGCGTCTTCACCCACGCCAACTTCGAGTCCTCCACCCTCTACCGCTGCGACCTCTGCATGGCCGACCTAACGGGGGCCAACCTCAGCATGGTGGACTTCTACAAAACCAACCTCTACACCGCCAACCTCACCGATGCCAACCTGCGCTACTCCCACTTCTATAAGGCGGATATGCAGGAAACCCTACTGGCCTCAGCCGACTTAGGGGAGTCTAACTTCTACGAGGTGGATATGCGGGAAGCCATCATGCACTCCGCTAACCTGGTGAGAACCACCTTCTACTACTCCAACCTCTGCAACGCCGACTTGGCCAGGGCCAACCTCAGCAGCGCCAGCCTGATGGGGGCCAATATGTCTAAAGCCAACCTGCACCGGGCCAGTTGTGTGGGCACCAACCTGTTCCGGGCCACCCTCCAGGGTACCGACCTCAGCGAAGCCGACCTGCGGGAAGCGGTGCTGCGCCTCGCCGACCTCAGCCATGCCTCTTTGGAAAATGCCAACCTGTTCCGGGCCAACCTATCCGAGGCTTGCCTAGACTTTGCCCAACTGGCAGGGGCCAACTTCAAAAAAACCAACCTCTGGCACGTCAACCTGGGGCAGCTCATCCTCACCAACCCCGCCCACGACCGCGACGCCATCACCTTTGATTCTAGCGACCTGAACTAAGGCGGCACTCTTTGCCCACGATAGGCTTGGCGAACCCTAGAGGATTCCCGACAATCCGCCTATGATAACAGTGATACCAGCACCGCGACATATCCCAATCAGGGTTTAGGCCATGGATGAGATTTCAACACTCCAACAAATTAGCCGCCTCATCGCCTCCCATTCTGGGATTCAGGTTCGCCCCCAGGACTATAAAACCCTATCGGAAAAGCTGTGGCAGCGGACTAAAGCCCTAGGGCTATCCTCCCTCAACGGCTACTATCAGCGGCTCGTGCAGGAGTTAGGCAATCCAGCTCGAGAAATTCAGGGAAGTTTAGGTCGAGGTGGCCTATCCGAATGGCAAGAACTCTACGCGATCTTAACCATTAACGAAAGCTATTTCTTTCGGGATAAAAATCAATATCGACTACTCAGGGAAAATCTGCTGCCCAACCTGATTCAGCGCAAACTCAGGGAAGCTGACAGCCAGGGAACTCGTCCTCGCCTAAGAATTTGGAGTGCTGGCTGTTCCACCGGAGAAGAGCTCTATTCCATTGCCATTGTGCTTGACGAAATGCAGTTTTCTTGGCACCAGTGGGACGTGATGTTAATCGGCTCAGATATTAGCCAGTCGGCCATCAACCATGCCCGCAAAGGAATTTATAGCACCTGGTCTTTTCGCCAAGTTTCCGCCGACATTCAGAAAAAGTATTTTCATCCTCGCCAACAGTTCTTTCAAATTAGTGATACGCTGCGACAACAGGTAGCCTTTCAGTATGGCAATTTGCTGCAAGATCCTTTCCCAAATCAGGCCAGCCGCCTCTATGAAATTGACCTTATCCTCTGTCGCAATGTTTTCATCTATCTAGATGAGCAGGCCATTAGTCAGATTATTCAAAAATTCCATCAAACGATGACGCCCGACGGCTATCTCATCACCGGACATACCGAACTCTACGCCCAGGATACAACGCAGTTTCATCTGATTAGCTTCCCAGAATCCATTGTGTACCAGAAACGCGCCCAGGCCCAATCCAAAGGACATCCTTCTCCAGCGGTTTCCAGCAATGTCAACTTGCTGCTCTCCACTTCCCCGGCCAGCCCTCTGGGGCGGTCTTCTCTCCCCCGTGCAGCCCAGCGCCCTACGGCTCGTCCAGCCGCTAAAGCGCCGATAGATTCATCCCCAACTCTCCCCTGGAATTCGCTCAAGTCGAGCCTTGACCATAATTTAGAGGCGGCTCTGAAAGACGCGGAAGCCCTGCTTAAGCAAGAAGCTTATACCAGCGCCATTGAGCGGGCCAAGGTTATTTTTAGCGCCCATCCCCACTGCGATAAAGCCTACAAAATTGCAGCCCATGCCTACGCTAACATGGGCAACTATGACCAGGCTAAACAACTGTGTCAACAGGTACTCCAGCGCCAGCCCATGAATGTAGACATTTACTACTTACTGGCCCAAATTGCCGAAGACCAAAATGAATTTGAAATTGCTAAAGACTATCTACGAAAAATCACCTATCTCGACCATAGCTTTGTCAATGCCTATCTCGACTTAGCCACGATTTATGAGCGGGAGCATCAGCCTGAAAAAACGCAGAAAATGCGTAGCTATGCCCTCGACCTACTCTCTAAACTTCCCCCAGATACCGTCCTAGACATCCACAGTGGCACAACGGCTGGTCAATGGCGAGATCACTTACAAAAGCGATCTGAGGCATCCTAAACCCTAGGGTAATGTAGCGATCTAGAGCGCAAGTAACGCGGGTAACTCTGAGGAACAATGTGCTACGGTAGTGCATCGAAGCCGCTAGCTCATCGGCTAGGCGCTGCATCGAATCAGAGTATCCACCCCTGCCTCAGACTGCTCTATTTGAGCCATGGTAGATGCCCCAGTTTTGGCTCACTCAGATAGGCGCTAGGGGCAGCCAAGGCTGCCCCTCATTTCTTTATCTTTTTTTTAGAATTCCACAATGTTTCATAGACATGATTGTGGGGCGCAACATCCCTAGAAAAAACTATGCGGTTATTTGCAAAGTTATTTTCTGAAGCGTGGATTTTTATGTGCAATGGTGATTGCCAAAAATAGAAAGGGCATGATGAAATCGAAGCCTAAAATCGTGACGGTAGCCCGTCGGGTGGTCTTCTGTCCCTGACTCTTCATCGACAGCGGCCCATGGGCGGTGCGCTTTCCCTTGGGGACAACGACAATGAACCACGAATCCTATCTTTTATTCACCCTTGATGGTCTGCACTATGGCCTAGCAGCGGGGGTAGTGCAGGAAATTTTCTTTCTTCCAGGGCTGACCTCGGTACCGGAGTCGGGGCCGGAGGTGGCGGGGGTGTTGAACCTGCGGGGGCAACTGCTGCCCGTGCTCAATCTGCGGGTGTGCCTAGGCAAGCCGCGACGGCCCAATACCCTGAATCAGGCGGTCATTTTGGTCAAATACGATGACTATCGCCTGGGGTTGGTCGTCGATGACATTCAAAACGTGGAAGAAATCGACACGGCTAACATTTCCAGCGGCCTGGATACGCCCTACATCGGCAAAGCCGAGCGGTCGATGACCACGGGGTTAGCGAAGCTTGGTAGCCAGATCATCATTCTGCTGAATCCAGAAACCCTGGTACACGGCTACGCAGCAATCCATGAGGAGGTGAACCCCGCTGAGGTCAACAGCCTAGATAACACCTTTATGGCGCAGTTTAGCCCAGAGGCCCAGATGGTGTTGCAGGATCGGGCGGCGGGGCTAGCCCAGGTGGCGGAGGATGAGAATTTCTCTGGGCTTTCGGCCCTAGCGGTGGTGAGTTTGGAGGGGGAACAGTTTGCCCTGGGGCTGGAGTCGGTGCATGAATTTACCGAGGTGCCCCAGATTACGCCGATCCCCTGCTGCCCGTCCCACATCGTCGGCAATATGAACCTGCGGGGCGAAATTTTAACCCTGGTGGATATTCGTCGCTTTTTGAACTTGGCCCCTAGTGCCGAACGCAAGCCCGATAAGGCGGTGGTGATGCGCCTAGGGTCCCTAGTGGCGGGGGTGGTGGTGGATGAGGTCTATGACGTGGTCTATGTGCAGCCCACGGAAATTGCCTCGATACCTGCCGCTATCCATTCCAGTGATAACGAATACCTGAAGGGCATTGCTCGGTATCAAGACTCAATGATGAGCCTTTTGGACTTGCCCAAATTGCTGACCCAGGGCGAGCTTGTTGTCAATCAGTCGGGTTAAAGAGGCGATGGCTATGATGGCTCAGCCGAAGAGATAGCATCCCTTGGCATGATCCCTCAGATTACCCTGCCTCCTTTTCACGCAATTATTCACAGTTATTTTTCTCTAAGGAGAATCGTCATGGAAGGCCGCAAAACTTGGAGACTTCGTCATTGGATTATTTTGGGCTATTCCATTCCGGTGGCTGCCCTAATCATTTCTGCAACCGTTACGGTTGTCAACATTAATGAACTCACGCGGATTTCCAAGGAACTGGAACGATCTTCCCTCGTCAAGGATAAGGTTTCTGACCTTCAACTGGCCATTCAAACCGTATCGAGAACGACCCGTGGCTATCTCCTAGAAAGGAATGAAACCTCGCTGCAAAACTATCGAGCCGCCATAGAAAAGTATAAAACCACCGTTGAGCTAATCCGAGATCTCATTGTCAACCAGCAGCAAATTCAAAACCTAACGAATACCGATGCGTTCATTCAGCAGTATTTCCAAACCACAGACAATTTGATCCGAATTGTTGATTCTGGGGATACAGCCCGTGCCATTGAAACTTGGAAAACTGATAATGGCCGAACGCTATCGAACGATGCCATCACTCTCTTAACAAGCATGGAAGCTTTGGAAGATGAAATTGTAGCGGCAGATCAACTAGCCCAGCAGGAAGCGCTTCAGCGGCTTCGGTTTACTCTGGTGGTCGCGGCCCTGTCTTCCGTCATTCTGTCGATTATGATTGGCACCTGGATCATCATGAAAGCTTCGCGGATGATGGATCAGGCGGCGGGGGAAATTGCCAGTTCTGCCAGCGAAATCGCCGCCAGTGTGGAGCAGCAAGAACGCACCAGCAGCCAGCAGGCCGCCAGCGTTAGTGAAACCACCACCACCATGGATGAACTGGGAGCCTCCTCCCGGCAGTCATCGGAACAGGCCGAAGCGGCGGCATCGGGGGCACAGCAGGCGCTCAAACTGGCGGAGGGCGGCACCCGCGCTGTGGAACGCAGCCTAGACGGTATGAACACCCTGCGGGAAAAGGTAGACGCCATTGCCGACCAAATTCTGCGGTTGAGCGAACAAACCAGCCAAATTGGCGGCATTTCTGGCCTAGTGAGTGACCTAGCTAACCAAACCAATATGCTAGCCCTGAATGCAGCGGTGGAAGCCGTTCGGGCGGGGGAACACGGCAAGGGCTTTGCGGTGGTGTCCGGCGAAATTCGCAAACTGGCCGATCAAAGCAAGAAATCCGCCGAGAAAATCAATGCCCTCGTCGCCGATATTCAAACCGCCATTAACTCTACGGTGATGGTGACGGACGAAGGGACTAAGACTGTAGAAGAAGGGGTGAAAATCGCCGAAGAAACCTCCGATGCCTTCGCTGGAGTGGCCGATGCCGTGAACAATGTGGTGCTGAATAGTCAGCAAATTTCCCTCAACGTGAAACAGCAGGCGGTGGCCATTCAACAGGTGGTTAGCGCCATGAACAGCCTGAATACGGGTGCCCAGGAAACCGCAAACGGCATCAGCCAAATTAAGATTGGCACCCATCAACTGAATGAAAGTGCCCTACTACTCAAGACCGCTATTTAAGGAGAACCATCATGGAAGGCCGCAGAGGGTGGAAACTACGTCATTGGATCATCTTGGGCTACTCAGTGCCAATTGTGGCTCTGGTGATTTCTGCTGGGGTTACTGTAATCAATGTACGCAACTTAAGGGAGTTAGACGGCATCCTAGACCGAACGTGGCAAAACCAAAACAAGATTATGAGCCTGTCCATTGATCTCCATGATATGTCACGAGAGATTCGGGCTTACTTAATCGATGGAGAAACAGCCTCTAGGGATGCGTTGACGAGGGCAAGAAGCTCTGCTCTTTCTACGGTAGAGGATCTAGATCAGTCCCTAGCGATTCCAGAGGTGATTGAGGTATTTGCAGAGGTTAAAACGAATCTAGACAAGTTTGTCGAAATTAATGACACCCTCGCCAGCATGATTAGTTCGGGGCGAAGGGAAGAAGCCGTTGAGATGTGGAAAGTAGATGATGCACGAACCATTTCTAACGGCTTAAAACAAGCACTGACCGATATTGTAGCCTTGCAAAATCAGGTCGTGGAGGAAAATCAATCGATTCAGTCTGATGCGCTAGACCGCTTACAGTTTACCTTGATGGTGGCGGTGATTTCGTCCTTAGCCCTATCCATCATGATTGGCACCTGGATCATTACCAAAACCGCCCGAATGATGAACGAAGCGGCGGGAGACATTGCCAGTTCTGCCAGCGAAATCGCCGCCAGCGTGGAACAGCAGGAACGCACCAGCAGCCAGCAAGCCGCCAGCGTCAGCGAAACCACCACGACGATGGATGAACTGGGAGCCTCCTCGCGGCAGTCCTCGGAACAGGCTGAAGCAGCGGCATCGGGGGCACAACAGGCGCTTAAACTGGCGGAGGGCGGCACCCGTGCGGTGGAACGCAGCCTGGATGGCATGACCACCCTGCGGGAAAAAGTGGAAGCCATTGCCGACCAAATTCTGCGATTGAGTGAACAAACCAGCCAAATTGGGGGTATTTCTGGCCTGGTGAGTGATTTGGCCAACCAAACCAATATGTTGGCCCTCAACGCAGCCGTAGAAGCCGTCCGAGCTGGGGAACACGGCAAGGGCTTTGCGGTGGTGTCGGGGGAAATTCGCAAACTGGCTGATCAAAGCAAGAAATCCGCCGAGAAAATTAATGCCCTGGTGGCCGATATTCAAACCGCCATTAATTCCACAGTAATGGTCACAGATGAGGGCACCAAAACCGTAGAAGAAGGGGTGAAAATTGCCGAAGAAACCTCCGATGCCTTCGCCGGAGTGGCCGATGCTGTTAACAATGTGGTGCTGAATAGTCAACAAATTTCCCTCAATGTGAAACAGCAGGCGGTGGCCATTCAACAGGTGGTTAGCGCCATGAATAGCCTGAATACAGGTGCCCAAGAAAACGCCAATGGGGTCAGCCAAATTAAGATTGGAACCCATCAACTGAATGAAAGCGCCCTGCTGTTGAAAAACGCGATCTAGACCCTCACCCCCAACCCCTCTCCCAGGGAGGAGAGGGGAGCCGGAACAGCCGTAGGGTGGGCACTGCCCACCATCTGATAGACCAGGGGACAGGGAATCCAGGACAGCTAGGCCCAGTTCGGGAATTGATGCAGACGTTGGAGGGGAGCACCCTACCGAAATGATTGAAGATAGTGAACTCAGAGAGATTTTTAAGACCTCCAGCGAAGAGCGCTTTCAGGTGCTCGATGAAGGTTTGCTGCATTTAGAAAAGCACCCGGAAGACCTGGAGACCATCACCGTCCTGATGCGGGAGGCCCACTCCCTGAAGGGGGACGGCAATATGCTGGGGGTGGACGACCTGGGTAAGGTGGCCCACCAAGTCGAGCATATCTTTGGGGCGATTAAGCGTGGCGAGCGCAAACTCACCCCCACCCTGTTTGACCGCTTGGGGCGGGCGATGGACGCCATGCGCCAGATGGCGGCGGAAGCCGTAACCGGGGAACCCGCCCAGGTGAAGGTGTTCTACGTGCTGGCGGATCTGATGGCGGCGGAAATGGCCGAAGAAGAAGCCCCCGCACCCCAGGATCCGCTAACCACGGCAACCGTTACGGCTCCGACGGCTCAGGGCGAGGCTGGGGACGATGACCTGGCGGAATTTCTGTTTTCGTCGCCCTCAGTAGAGGTGCCCCAGGCGACCCAGGAACCGGAATCGTCCCTGGATTTGTTCTCGGAGGTCGAACCCGTTGCGTCCTCGGCGACCTCACAACCTGCACCCGACGATGACATCCCTCCTGGCGCGATTTTTGACAGTTCTTTGGATATGCCAGCGGAGGACGCGGCGGATCTAACGGCAGTGAATCCTGATGTCGATCCAACACCTGTTCTAGAAGACGAGGATTTGTTTGGCCTAGGGCCGAGTCCTGATCCGGCTCCCAGTTCCGCCGCCCCCAGTCCCACTGCGGCCCCTAGCCCTGCGCCCACCAACGGCACCAGCGCCCCCCCAGAACCCCGACTTCCCGGCGAACGCAGCCCGCTGTACATTGCCGATGACGAAATGCGGGCGCTGTTCAAAACCTCCAGCGAAGAACGTCTGCAAGCCCTGGATGAGGGCATTTTGCACCTGGAGAAAAATCCCCAGGATCTGTCGGTGGTGGAAAACATCATGCGGGAGGCCCATTCCCTCAAGGGCGACAGCAATATGCTGGGGGTGGCGGATTTGGGCAAGGTGGCCCACCAGGTCGAAAATATCCTCGGTGCGGTGAAGCGCGGAGAAACGCCCCTGACCTCGGACGTTTGCGACCGTTTGGCCCACGGCATGGTGGCGATGAAACAACTCGTCCACGAAGCCAGCACGGGCGAACCCACCGGGGTCAACGTGTTCTACGTTTTGGCGGAACTGATGGGTGCGTCCTCGGATACGCCCCCGGCCCCGCCATCTCCCAGCAGCCCATCCCCAGCGTCCCCGCTCGCTCCCGCTGGCCCCGTTGTGGACGACTCCATCAACGCCCTCGACCAAGCCTCGAAGTACAAAATCGAGACCATTCGGGTGCCCACCACCAGCCTCGATTCGCTGATGACCCAGAGCGGCGAACTGACGGTGACGAAGATTCGCGTCGCCCATCGCCTTGCGGAAATCGACGCCATCACCAACCTCTGGGAGGAATGGAGCCGCGATTTATTCATGAATCGCTTCCTGTTCCACGAGGCCCAGCAGGGCAAGCAGGTGTGGCGGCAGTTGGAGAACTTCCATGGCCGCACCGAGCAGCATTTAGATGCCTTGGGCCGCATGGTGGGGCAGCTCAGCAGCGCCCTCTACGAAGACACCACCCGCCTGGAGATGATCACCGACGGGCTGGAGGAGGGCATTCGCACCCTACGGCTGTTGCCCCTGTCCACCATCTTTAACCTGTTCCCGCGCCTGGTGCGCGACCTGGCCCGCCAGGAGAATAAACAGGTGGAACTGGTGATTGAAGGGGGCGAAACCCGTGCCGACAAGCGCATCCTGGAGGAAATGAAGGATCCGCTGCTGCACATGATCCGCAACGCCATCGATCACGGCATTGAATCCCCCGCCGAACGCAAGCGCAAGGGCAAGCCCGAAACCGCCACCATCATCCTGCGCGGCTACCAAACCCCCACCAGCATCGTGCTGGAAATCTGCGACGATGGCCGGGGGCTGGACGTGGAAGGGATTAAGCAAACGGCGGTGCGGCGGGGGCTGTATCGGCCCGAAGAGCTAGAAATGCTCACCCCTGGGCAAATTCAGGCGCTGATCCTCAGCCCCGGCTTCTCCACCCGCACCATGGTGACGGAGATTTCGGGCCGGGGCGTGGGCCTGGATGTACTGCGTACCAACGTGGAGCGGCTGAAGGGCAATGTGGAGGTGCATTCCACCCCCGGCCAAGGCTGCACCATTCGGATTCAACTGGGCACCACCCTGGCCACCGCCCATGTGCTGCTGGTCACGGCCCAGGGCCACACCTACGCCCTGCCCGTGGAATTTGTCCAAACCGCCTGCCTGGTTCAGGCCAGCGACATCTTCACCCTGGAAGGCCACAGCACCATTGTTTACGACAACCAGCCCGTTTCCGTGGCTTGGCTGGCGGATTTGCTCAACCTGCCGGGGAATGGTCGGGTAAAATCTCCGGATCAGCGGCTCTCCTGCATTATTTTGCAGACCGGACACGACAAGCTCGGCATTTTTGTCGATGCCCTGGTGGACGAACAGGACGTGGTGCTGAAACCCCAAAGCCAACTGCTCAAACGGGTGCGCTATATTTCCGGAGCGACTATCCTGGGCACCGGAGAAGTGTGTATGGTGCTGAATCCGCCGGATTTGATCGCCGCCGTGCGCCACCGCATCACCCAGGCTGCCCTGGGCAACAGTGGCGGATCCGTTGAAATAGGGCTAACGGAACAGCGGCCTCGGTGCATCCTGCTGGTGGAAGACTCCATCGCCACCCGCACCCAGGAAAAACGCATCCTAGAATCGGCGGGCTACGAGGTGGTGACAGCGGTGGACGGGGTGGACGGCTTCAACAAACTGCAATCCCGCGCCTTTGATGCCGTCATCTCCGATATCCAAATGCCCAACCTAGACGGCCTGCAACTCACCGAGCGCATCCGGCAGCATCGAGAATACAATGAGTTACCAGTGGTGTTGGTGACAACCCTCGCCAGCGATGCGGATCGCCAGCGGGGGGCCGAAGCCGGAGCCAATGCCTACATTACAAAGGGTAGCTTTAATCAGGAAGTGCTTCTCGAAACCTTGGAAAGATTGATATAGCCCCATCCAGGTTTTGCCATTCCCCCGCCGCCTGCCCCTCGCCCCGCCGTTTGGCGCTGGGGGCCAGACCGCCCTACGGGTTGATCCTGGTCGGTGGCGCGTCACCCTGGGGCCTGATTCCTAACCGAAGTGAGACGCTAGATGCCTGGTCGTATTCGACTGTTGATTGTGGAGGATTCTCCCGTTGCCTTGGCCATTTTGCAGCGGATTTTTCGTGAAGCTTCGGACATTGAAGTGGTGGGTGTGGCCCGCAACGGCCAAGAAGCCCTGGCGATGTTTCCCATGGTGAACCCCACCATGATCTGCACCGATCTCCATATGCCCAAAATGAACGGCCTGGAACTCACCCAGGAGGTGATGGCCCGCCACCCCTGCCCGATTTTGGTGGTCAGCGCCTCGGTGCAAGAAGAAGACACCCAAAACGTGTTCCGCATTTTGGAAGCCGGAGCCCTGGATATTTTCCCCAAACCCCGCACCGGGCTGGCCTCGGAGTACGAAAAATCCAAAAACGAACTGCTGGCCAAAATTCGCGTGTTGTCTGGGGTTTCCGTCTTCACCCAACGCCGCCAGGGTGCGCCCCCCGTGCGCCAACCCCTGATCCAGCGGCCCCCCATTGCCTCGACACCGATGGATATCCGTGCCCCCAGAATCCTGGCCATCGGCGCATCCACAGGTGGCCCCCAGGCATTGCTGGCGATTTTTCAGCAGTTACCCAAAACCTTCCCCGTGCCCATCCTCTGCGTGCAGCACATCAGCGAGGGCTTCTTGCAGGGGCTGATCGACTGGCTCAACAGCAGTTGCAGCCTCCAGGTCAAAATTGCCAGTCCAGGGGAAAGTCCCCAGCCCGGAATCGTCTACTTCCCCCCCGAACGGCACCACCTAGAAATTAGCCCCCGTGGGCAGATCTCCGTCACCCAGGGGCCGACGGTATCCGGTCACTGTCCTTCCGTCACGGTGATGTTCAAATCCGTGGCCAGCTACTATCGCCGCTCCGCCGTGGGGGTGTTGCTGACGGGGATGGGCCGCGATGGAGCCGACGGCCTCCAGGCCATGGCCCAGGCCGGAAGCCTCACCATCGCCCAAGACGAAGCCTCCTCAGTGGTGTTTGGCATGCCCAAGGAAGCCATTGCCCTGGGGGCCGCTCAGCAGGTGTTGCCCCTACAATCCATCGCGCCCTTTTTGATGAACCAGGTGTTTACTGCCCAAACCTCTCGCCTGTAGCCCTACACGATGGGTCAAATCGGTCAATCGGAGGGGTGGCGGTGCGTCTGAGGGCGGAATCCCGATCCAATAGGGCAGAATGTAGCTTTGATGTGCCGTTTCGCGTGAGGAGATGACGTTTTTGCCATTTGCTTGGCGATCTTGGCCTGGGTATCGGCTGGCCCTAGGGGTTGGGGTGGCGGTGGGCTTTGCCCTGCTGTTTATGGCGAGTGTGAACCTGGCCTCGCTGCCGGGAAAGATTACCGCCATTTGGTTCCCTGCCGCCTTCACCTTAGCGGCCCTGTTGCGCTATGGCCCCACCATCTTGCCCGGTGTGTTTGTGGGAGCCTTTGCCATTGTAATCGTGGGCCTGTGGGATACGGGCTTGTCCTGGCCGTCGCTGCTTTGGGCCAGCCTGGTGTTTTCCGGCTGCGAAACCCTGCAACCGCTGCTGGCAGTCTGGGGTCTGCAAGGCTTCCGGCCAGGTTGGTTGACTAGGATCCATCGCGCCCGCCCCACCCAAGCCCTAAGCCCAGACTGGTTTCAGTCGGTGCCCAGGGTGTTGCGGTTCATTGGGGCATCGGTGGTGTCGCCCATCCTCCCCGCCCTGGCTGGTAGTTTGACCTGGCAAGCCGTGGGACTGATTGAACCCGCCGATGTGCCCCTCACCTGGCTCACTTGGTGGCTACCCGCCGCCATGGCCCATCTCATCTTTGTGCCGCCCTTACTGCGAATGCACCACCCCCAACCCCCCTGGGGACGAGGGAGTACCTTGGCCCAAGCCTCCATCGGGCTCTTTGGGGCTTTTATGCTACTGCTCTACCTCACCTTTGGCCAGGGCTACCCGATTGACTACATCTTCCTGCCGCTGCTGATGCTGGTGGTGTTTCGGCTGGGGCTGCTCTCGGCCAGCCTGTGTTTGGCCATCATCACCGTCGTGGCTATCTACGCCACCAATCTGGGCCTGGGGGCCTTTGTGCGCGAGGCTCCCCACGAGTCGTTCCTGTACCTCCAGTCCTTCCTGGCGGTGCTGTCGTTCACCATTTTGATCCTCTCGGCGGTGATTACCGAACGCCAGGTCTCCCAACAGCGCCTAGAGGAAACCCTCGCTTCCCTAGAACTTCAGGTGGAAAAACGGGCCGAGGAACTGCGCCAAAGCGAGAATATCCTAGCCGGACTGTTTGCCGCCTCCCCCGTTGGCCTCGGCATTTTAGACGAATCCCTGCGCTTGGTGCGAATGAACCCAGTGCTGGCTAATTTGGGCTTTTCCAGCAGCCTTCCCCTGGGGGAGGGGAGCATTTTAATGCCCGATCTCGCCCAGGCTATCCAATCCGCCTATCAGCAGGTGGTTCGCACCCAAACCGCCCTCATTGACCAAGAAGTGGAAACCACCACCACCGCCGAAGTTGAGATTCAGCGCACCTGGCTACTCTCCTGCTTTCCCATCCAAGGGCTCGATCCCGTCACGACCCAAGTGGGGGTAGTGCTGCTAGAAATTAGCGACCGCAAGCGCCTCGAAGCCTCCCTCCAACAGCAAGCCGACCTGGATGCGCTCACCCAACTGGCCAATCGCCGCGCCTTTGATCGCCACCTGCAACGGGTGTGGGGCCAGTGTTTGCAGTTCCAACAGCCCCTCAGCTTAATTCTGTGCGATGTGGATTACTTCAAAGCCTACAATGATCGCTACGGCCATCCCATGGGGGATCAATGCCTGGTGCAGGTGGCCCAGGTGATTCAGCAAAGTGCCCGCCGCCCCGGAGATTTGGCTGCCCGCTATGGGGGCGAAGAATTTGCGCTGCTGCTGCCCAATACGCCCCAAGAAACAGCGCAGCACATAGCGACTACCCTTCAGGCCCACCTTCATGATTTAGCCATCGTTCATACAGACTCGGCGGTGAGCCACCACGTCACCCTCAGCCTTGGCCTTGCCACCCACGTTCCCCAACGGGGCGAATTTTCCCAGACCCTGATCTTGGCCGCAGACCAAGCCCTCTACACCGCCAAACGCCAAGGCCGCAATCGCTGGGTAGCCAAGGAAAACTAGGGCCTTGGTGCATGGCTGTGCGTCGGCACTAGCCTCGCCTTGGCGTTATGCACCCTACAACCTAAAGCCCCCTAAAGCGGCAACGGCCAACCCTTGACGGCCATCGGCCAACACAGTATCTACGGACTTTTCGGTATTAATCGAGGTGCCCTTAATATTATTCTCCAGAGGTCAACGCTTGACGAATAATAGGAGCAGATAAGCGAGCGGCCTCAACGGATGGATGGGAGTACTCATCTCGATACAATAAATCGCCATTTGCTGCATTATAAGTACATATTCGGCCAGGACAAAAGATATCAAACAAGTCTACGACTGATATCTTTCCCTCCTGTTCAAGGGAGCGGAGAAAATCATCTAATTCTTGCCTCCTTTGCAATGAAGCTGTTTTTCCTGGTAATTTACAAGGCGTTCCAAACGGATGAAACCACTGCCTTATAGCAACATTAGGTTTACAGTTTGCCTCTCGCGCGAAGGGATTACCGTGTAGAATAGCTAGATTCAGATCTTTGGATTCAATCAACCTGGAGAACTCTATTAAATTATTCCGAAATTCCTGGAAATAAACATCATTGTCAGATGTTCTAACTGGAGGTGATAATCCCGCCATATCGTTAACTAAAAACACCCAGTCATTAGGCTTAAGAATAGGAATTATATCAAAAATAATAAGCGACCAATAGTGATCAGAGTAATCGTCAGTATTTTTTCGACTGCTTCCTTGGAAACGACTTGGCAATACCGACGATCCCCATGAAGAAGTAATAATAACAGAATATTCATCTTCGCGTATCAATTCATCAAAAGCATGAGTAAAGGATGCCGAAAAGGAATTTCCTGCCACTAGCACTCTTGCCTTTGAATCTTCTAAAGATCCTAAGGTGCATTTTTCGACATCAATTTTTTTATCTATATCTATCTCACCTGATATGACGCAGTCTATTCCCCTCCATTCTCCCTCAGCTCCATCAATAGAATAAGGTTCAGTTAATGACTGAACTCCTTTGGCAATTAATTCGGGATGACGACCGGAATACAAACTAAGAGCAGGTACTTTGGTCAGAGAAAATAGGAAGCCAGCAATGATGACTGAGGTCAAAATTCCATAAAATGCGACTTTCCAATCATGCCCAGGCCACTTTAGTTGCCTTGACGGAAGCTCAATATATTGAAAAGAGAGCCACGCAAAGAAGAGTATTATTCCAAGTTGTACTGGGATAAGCCACCAGTAGATACCAGTTGTCCATCTGCTAATTGATAAAACGCTCCAGTGCCACAAATAGAGTGAATAGGATATTGATCCCAGGAATATAATTTCTTTTCGAGATAATAGACTAGTTTTTTTGGTTCTCGTTTGAGTGATATGAACCAGCACGGCGGATGTTGCAAGTGCAGTTAAGACTGTCCCTTGTACAGCAAAAGCCAGAGGTAAAAAGAAAAAGGATGTGATTGCTATCAGTAGCACTAGGCATGTCGCCTGAGAAATTATGTATTTGTATAGAAAATCTCGTGAATATTGATAAATTCCGCCTGTTGTAGTGACATGACTAATGAGCAAATACGCGAGGGAACCCAACCCTATTTCCCAAAACCTGGTAGCAGCAGAAAAATAAGTGGACGATCTGTCAATCGGATATAAATAGATAAATCTCAGAAAAGAGATGAGTATGACTATAGATATTATCCATGTGAAGATACGCCTTTTATCCCAGTACGTATGCCTTATTCTTGTTGTGATCCATAGGGAAATCCATGCAATCAGACATAAGAATAATTCAGATTGGATCAACGCTCCTAGGAACCAAGTCTGTGTAAAAGGATTGAGCTCAGATGATGTCGCGAAATAATCAGTAGCTTGTTGAGTTAAATAAATATTTGAGAAGCCAAATAGTGACGCAATACCTGTTGTGATTTCTTGTTCTGGATCAGGATTAACCAAGCATATTATTAAACTCGTTACAACGACACAAACAATTAGGGCTGGCAGTATACGCCTGATTCGCTTGGCTAGAAAGTTTGAAAAGAATATTACAGGATTCAATTCTGACTTTGATAGAAGTGATGAAGTCATGAGAAGGCCAGAGACAACGAAAAAATATCTACCCCTAAATAGCCACTTGGCAAGAAATCTTTATTTAAGTGATTGACAATAACAGCAACAACAGCAAGAGCACGAAGTCCGTCGATTTCAGTCCAGTACTGAGCTTGAGAAGATGGCTTATTCATAGATGATCCCCTATTGATCTGAATCTGAGATGGCACTATCTATATGGCTAGGTCTAAGGGATGGCCTCTAGCCTGACTGACACAACGCAAAGAAGCCTTGATATCTGGTAGGTTGGGTGGCGCGATAGCAAAGCCCAACAAGCCCTAAACCCTCGGTTGATGTTCAGTTTTCGCCTGAGGAGACGCTTTGCGAACGCTGTGCTGCACCCAGTCTACGTTAGAGATGTGTCAGGCAATCAGGGGTAGAGGACGTTACCAAGGGAGATTCGTAGGGCTTCCAATCCTGGGCCGATGGGGCTTTCTAGCCAGTCCAGCAGTTCCGGTACCCGTTGGCCTTGGGGGGCAGAACTGGGGGAAATGTTGCCCTTGGGTGGGTTGAGGTCGAAGATCACCATTTCAAATTGAGCAGGTGGAATGCGGAGCAGAAATTGGTAGAGCTGGGTGCGCCCTTGGGGGATGGCGTTGGTAGGGGATTGCCCTGGGGCAGAGTTGGCCCTCACCCCCGGCCCCTCTCCCATGGGGAGAGGGGAGTTAGATGTGGCAGGGGGCTGGATTTTGTTGAGGAGGATGGGGATTTCGGCGGCGGCGCGGTCGGGGATAGCGGTGCGGGCTAATTTGAAGGCAAAGGGAACGCTGCGACCTGCGCCGAGGGCATCGTAGAAACCGACGGCAAATTCGATGGCGGCGCGGTCGGGGATGGCTTGGGTCATGCCGATGACGTAGGGCACATAGGTGGCGATGGCATTCGCCTGCACTTCGCTATAGCAGCCGTTGAGGACGACGCAGGTGAGCGGTTCGGGGAATTCGGCGGGGTCGGCGAACAGGGCAAAGAGGTCGGCGAGGGCGTTGCCGTCGATCAGGTTGGCGTTGCCCGTTTCGTCCTCAAAGGCCAGTCCGGCTTCGCCATCGCCATGGCCGGAAAAGTGGACGATCTGAGGCATTTCGTCCAGCATGGCCCGCTGAATATCGCGGGAACGGACGGCTTCGTGGGAAATCAGCGTAAACTGATCCCGCTGTTGGGCGCGGCGCAGTCCTTCTTTAATGTCCCGCAGTTCTTCGTCTAAGCGCAGGCGGGTAGTGTTTTTGGGGTTGGCGGCGAGAAAAAGAATTTTCGGCATGGTGGCTATGGACGGGAATAGGGTATCTCCGACTCCTGGTATACCAGTAGATAGCCGTTAAGATGCCGTTTGGTAAGGATGAATTTGGGCTAAGGCTTCCGCTTCTGACTGTTGGGCACGGTAGAGATCCCACCGTAGTTGTAGCGTGAGCCAAAAGTCGGCAGACATAGCGAAGAACTTAGCGAGCCGTAGGGCTAATTCTGGCGTTACCCCCTGCTGTTCGCTGATCACGGCTTCAATCTTGGCCATAGGCACGTTAATGGAGATCGCCAGATCTTCAGCAGATAGCCCCATGGGAACTAAAAACTCTTCCAACAGCATTTCGCCTGGGTGGGTTGGTGATCGGTGGGTCGGTATTCTCATGACTTGGTTTAGTGATAATCGACAATCTCAACCTCGGTTGCCCCCTGCTCCACCCAGCCAAAACAGATGCGGTACTGGTCGTTAATACGAATGCTGTACTGCCCTGTGCGATCACCCTTAAGAAGCTCTAACCCATTGCCAGGGGGCACTTTCAAGTCATCCACAGAAGTAGCGGAATCTATCTGGTCAAGCTTTCGGACAGCACGCTTCCAAAGCGTTTGTGGACAGGTGGCTCTTGCCGTTTTGGAAGCCTTGCCGTTGAAGATATCCTCCGTTCCCTGATTGCGGAATGAATGAATCATCTGGCGGTCTTAATCTCTAGTCTCAGCATAGCAAGGGAATCTTCTTTGGGAAAAGTTGAGGGAAAATCGAAAAGGACTCCTACCTTGGGGATGATGGCGATGGCAGGCAAGTTTTTTGAGAAACCTGGCCCAGAATTGGCGGATCGGGTGCCGCCGGGACAAAACTTGGCCAAGGGGTTTCCGGTGCTTACCTATGGCGAAACGCCGGAGGTGAGCGGGGCCGATTGGCGGTTAACCATCTCTGGCCTTGCCCAGCCCCAAACCTTCACCTGGGACGACCTGATGGCCCTGCCCCAACGCGACTTCACCGCCGACTTCCACTGCGTTACCACCTGGAGCAAGCTGGATGTGTCGTGGACGGGGGTCGCCATCACCGACCTGATGGCCACGGTGGAGGTCGATCCCCAGGCGGTTCACGTTATGCTGCACTGCTCCGGCGGCTACACCACAAATTTGGATTTGGCGGACTTTTTACGACCCGACAATTTCCTGGCCCATACCCTGAATGGAGAGCCCCTCCCTGCCGAACGGGGTGGCCCGGTGCGGGTGGTGGTGCCCCATCTCTACGCCTGGAAAAGCGCCAAGTGGATCAGCGGCCTAGAGTTTTTGGCCCAGCCAGAACCGGGCTTTTGGGAGCGCAACGGCTACCACATGCGGGGAAACCCTTGGGCTAGAGAGCGCTACAGTCGCTAGGCTAAGGCGCTGCAAAATCTGGAATCCTCAGTATCATCAGGAAGGCCAATTCCCGTCCCTCAGCGCCCAAGCATGGACATTCTCAATCTGCTCACCCGATTATTGCTGTGGCTAGCCATTGGCTATGGTCTGTGGTGGGCTGTGAAAAAGCTGATTCCAGAAAAGTGGCTCACCTGGCTGGGGGGCGGGCTGATTTTGCTGGTGGTGTTGGGGGCGTTTATTGACCCCAACGACCGCACGGTGGGCACCTTTTGGCAGCTCATTTCCCTGCCGCTTACCCCCCTGGGTGCCGCAATTACCATGCTATTTTTGGCCCTGACAAAGGATCCCAAAAAGGTGGAGCGCAAGCTGGTGGTGGCGGCCCTAGCGGTGATTTGGGTCAGCAGTATGCCGCTGATAGCACGGGGGCTGTCGGTGCAGGCAGAGGAGTCGGTGCAGCGGGCCTACGAAAATCAACGCACCCTGTGCAGCACCAATTTCTGCGATGCCGCCGATGCGGTGCCCCTTCAGTTGGCCAGGGCGATGGTGGTGATTGGCGATAACGCCGATGCCTACCGAGTCTCCAATCACCTGCCCAGCCAAAGCGATTCGGATGTGCCGTTGGATCCTATCTTGGTGTCGCGGCTCAACAGTGCCGCCGATGTCTATGGTCGGGTGGCGGCGGCGGCTCCTTTGGTAACGGTGACGGCGGGGGCCAGAGACAGCAACAGCGACATTGGCCAGCAGCTCGATCAATCCATCCGCCAGCGGCTAGTCAATCGCGGCATCCCCACGGACAACATCAACATCATCAACACCGGAATGGACATTCGCGGCACGGTGGAGAACCAGAAAAGCTTCCTCACCGACCGTCAGCTCTTTACCCCCCTCGCCCGTGGAGAGCGCCGCACCGAACGGGACAACCGGACTACGAACCGAGTGATTTTAGTCACCCCTGCCCTGGCCATGCGTCGAGCAGCCCTCGCCTTTGAAAATGATGGTCTGCAAGTCGTGGCTTGGCCCACAGAACTCTATGGAGCCCCCCGCAGCCGCGCCGATGGCACCCTCGCCCGATTTTCCGATCTGGTGCCCAATGTGGGAGCCCTGCGGATTACCACCCGCTACTGGGAAGAACTCCTAGCCTCGATGTACTACTATATGCGGGGCTGGTTGCCCCCCTTCAGTATGCGCTGGGATGAGGTAGTAGAAACCCTCGACTAATCCAGGCTGGCTGGGTCTACCCCCCCCCGACGCAAGCAAGCCTAGCCCTCAACTTGGTAGGCGGCGGGGCCGTGGATGAACTCAGAGAGATCCAGGGTAAGCCCATCGCTAGAGGCCAAGGGAGCCGGGGGCAGGGTGGATACGGTTTCTTCGATGGGGGCCGGGGCCATCATGTCGCTGGGCAAAAAGATGCGGGCACTGACCGCCAGCATAGCCACAGCAAAGATCAGCACAATCAACAGGGGCGCAATGTAAGACCGGAAGAACGACATAGAGCCAAAAAAGAGGAGAGAGGGGAAAGGTGTGAAGGGATGTAACCGCTGCTCTCATCTTACATGGAAAGTCTCGTCCCATCCCCCTCAGCCGTCAGCCGTTCCTCGCTGGGAGGTCGGTCTTCTGAGCCGTCTCGCGCAGGGATAAGCCCACCGGGTGACGGGCAAAAGCTAAGATATCTCCGCAGAATAGCGCCATCTTGCCCTCTTTTGAGAGAATAGAAGCATAGGCTTCCCGTCTGCCGAGCCCTGCCCCTCCCCGCTCGCCTCACCTCGTTGAATGGCTGGGAACGGGTGTAGGGCATGACGGCTTCACCCGTTCGTCCTGTTTCTGATGGGGTACCTGCCATGACCACCAACCTGCTCACGCTGCCCAAGGCCGAACTCCACATCCACATCGAAGGATCCCTAGAGCCGGAGATGATGTTTGCCCTGGCCCAGCGCAACGGCCTCGCTCTCCCCTACGATTCGGTGGAGGCGGTGCGAGCGGCCTACCAATTTGAGCATCTTCAGTCGTTTCTGGATCTCTACTATGCCGGGGCGCGGGTGCTGCAAACGGAGCAGGACTTCTACGATCTCACCTGGGCCTATCTAGAAAAATGCGCCGCCCAATTCGTGCGCCATACGGAAATTTTCTTCGACCCCCAAACCCACACCGACCGAGGCATTCCCTTCCCCGTGGTGATCGACGGCATCACCGCAGCCCTGCGGGATGGGCAGCAACGGCTGGGGGTGTCGTCCGGGCTCATTCTCTGTTTTTTGCGTCACCTCAGTGCCGAAGCCGCCATGGCCACCCTAGAGGAAGCCCTACCCTACGGCGACCGCTTCCTGGCGGTGGGGCTAGATTCCTCCGAGATGGGGCATCCGCCGTCGAAGTTCCAAGCGGTGTTTGACCGGGCTAGGGCCGAGGGCTTCCTCACCGTGGCCCACGCCGGAGAAGAGGGGCCACCGGAATACATTTGGGAAGCCCTGAAACTGCTGAAGGTGTCCCGCATTGACCACGGGGTGCGCTGCGTCGAAGATCCGGCCCTGGTAGACTTTTTGGGCGAACACCAAATTCCCCTGACGGTGTGCCCCCTCTCCAACATCAAGCTCTGCGTGTTCGACACCATGGCCCACCACAACCTCAAGCACCTGCTCGATCTGGGCCTGTGCGTGACGGTCAACTCCGACGATCCCGCCTACTTTGGGGGCTACATGACCGAAAACATGGCCGCTATTGCCGCCGCCCTGCCCCTGACGCCGGAGGATATGATTACCCTGGCCCAAAACTCCTTCCGGGCCTCCTTCCTCAGCGACGAGCAAAAGCAAACCTTCCTCCAGGCCGTGGCCCAGGCTACCTAGGTGGGGAAGATCGCCTATCGAAAGGACTACATCCGCTCTAGGACGCGAATGCCCAGCAGGGAAAGGCCCAGTTTGAGGGTTTTGGCGGTGAGGTCGCAGAGAATCAGCCGCGAGGTACGCTGGGGTTCCTCGGCCTGAAGGACAGAACAGCGGTCGTAGAACTGGTTGAAGGTTTGGCTGAGTTCAAACAGGTATTGGCAGAGGCGGTTAGGGTAGAGGTCTTGGGCCACTTCCTCTAGGACGGTATCCAGTTGCAGCAGGTAGCGGCTGAGGGCAAATTCGCTGTCGTCCTCTAGGTGAAGGCTGGCCTCGGCGGGGAGGTGGTCAAAGTCGATGCCGCCCTTGCGGGCAATGCCCTGCACCCGCACGTAGGCGTAGAGCATGTAGGGGGCGGTGTTGCCTTGCAGGGCCAGCATTTTGTCGAAGCTGAAGATGTAGTTGCTGGTGCGGTTTTGGCTGAGGTCGGCGTATTTCACCGCCCCAATCCCTACGGCTTCGGCCACGTTTTGGATGAAGTCTTCGGTCTCCTGGCGTTCTTCGGCCTGGATGCGGGTTTCGAGATCCGCACGGGCGCGGCTGACGGCTTCATCGAGCAAGTCCTTCAACCGCACCGTGTCGCCGGAGCGGGTTTTGAACTTTTTGCCATCCTCCCCCTGCACCACCCCAAAGGGAACGTGGGTCAGATCCACCCCGTCGGGAATCCAGCCCGCCTTCCCCGCCACTTGGAACACCTGGGCGAAGTGGTTGCCCTGGCCCGCATCCACCACATAGAGCACCCGTTCGGCCCCATCGGTTCCGGTGCGGTAGCGGATGGCGGCGAGGTCGGTGGTGGCGTAGTTGTAGCCGCCGTCGGTTTTTTGGATGATCAGCGGCAGGGGGTTGCCGTCCTTGTTGGTGAAGCCATCGACAAAAACCACCTTTGCACCCTGGTCTTCCACCAGCAGCCCTTGGGTTTCTAAGTCCTGCACTACATCGGCGAGGAAAGGGTTGTAGAAAGATTCGCCCCGTTCCTGAATCTGGATATCCAGACGGTCGTAGAGCTTTTGAAATTCCTGGCGAGACTGGGAACAGAGCACCTTCCAGGCTTTGGTGGCCGTTTCTTCACCCGCCTGCAACTCCACTACCGCTTCACGGGAACGGGTTTTGAAGTCCTCATCGGTATCAAAGCGCAGTTTGGCCTGTTTGTAGAAGGCCACCAGGTCGCCAATGTCTACCGTGGAACCTGCTTCCAGGGCTTCGGGACAGGCTTCTTTCAAATGAGTGATCAACATGCCAAACTGGGTGCCCCAGTCGCCCACATGGTTCAGCCGCAGGACGTTATGGCCCATGAATTCCTGCACCCGCGCAATGGAGTCGCCAATGATGGTCGAGCGCAGGTGGCCGACGTGCATTTCCTTGGCGATGTTGGGGCTGGAAAAGTCCACAATAACGGTTTTGGGCTGCTCTACCGGGGCCACGCCCAAACGCGGATCCGCCTGCATCGCCTTGAGTTGGGCCTCCAGATAGGCCGTCTTCAGCCGCAGGTTAATGAAACCGGGGCCAGCAATTTCTGGGGTGTCGCAGAGGTCGCCCAAGTCCAGATTTTTGACGATTTGGCGGGCAATTTCCCTAGGGTTTTGCTTCAGCGGCTTGGCGAGGGACATGGCCACATTGGCCTGAAAGTCGCCAAACTTGGGATTGCTGGTGGGCACCAGCATCGGGTCGGTATCGGTCAAATCCTCCCCAAAGGCGGCCACCATGGCCCGCTGAATCTGGGTTTTAAGCTGTGCGACGGTAGACTTCATGGCGACTGTAATAACCTAACCGAGGAACCTTCCCAAACCCCTAGGGCCAATCGGGACAGATAGAACCCTTCAATCCTAAGCCAATCTGTTCCCCCCTGGTGTCTCTCCTCGGTCGTTGTCTTCCGGTAGGTGCATTGCGGCTCTGGTGGTTGATGGTCGGTATTGCCAAAGCGGTTTGCCGCGAATGCACCCTGCGAGTCTGGGGTAGTTACGGTTCGGGGGTGGTTTGGGCGATGGTGAGCCATTCTTGGACGACGTAGGGGGCGGCGACGAGTTGGGCGGGGGCTTGGCCCACCAGGGGCACCGCCAGGGTGAGGGGAATGGGGCGGGGCATCTCGGTTAACACCGTGCCCAGGTCGTATTGGCTGATGTTGTCAGGCAGCACGGAGGCTGGGGTTTGGGGATCGAGGGCGTAGGGGGCGCTCCAGTGGGCGGTGGTTCCGGTGTCGATGGCGAGGGCCTGCTGACGATCCACCGTTACCTGCCCCGGAAACCCCACTAGGCGCAGGTAGATACCCTGAATCTCTGAGCCTTGGTAGCGCTTGAACACCGTCGCTTGCCAGGCCATATCCCGCTGATCGCGCAGGCTTTGGCGAGATCGGACGGTGGTTTGACCCGGTTGCTCGTGGTAGGTGTGGATGGAGGCCCAGGCCGGAGCAGCCGTGACCAGCAGCAGCAATACTCCCAGCGCCAGCGCCAGAACTAGACGACGTATCCAGTTCCACAGGGTATCTGGGGTGATCAAATCGCTGAAAATCATGCCAAGGAGAAGGTTAATGGGTGGGAATAGACCCCGGTTGAGGGCGACTGGGCGCTGGGTTTGGGGATGGCACGAGATCTTTTTGCAGCAGTAGACGGCGAGGTTGGAGCCCCAGCCATGCCCCTAGCCCCTCCTCCACTTGCAGCACCTCAAACCCAAACCGACGATAGAGCCGTCGCGCCCCTGGGTTATCTTCCATGACATGGAGGTAGAGGTGATCAACGTGCCAGGTCACAGCGAGGGCTTCGCAGGCGGCTAAGAGTTGAGCCGCTACCCCCCGCCGCCGCCAGGGCTGCACTACCGCCAGGTTGGAGATGTACACATGGGTAGCGCGGGTTGGTTGCCAAGGCCAAGATTGCCGCTGAGACACCTCCACCGTTCCCACAATAGTTTCTGGGCGGAGATCGCCAGGGGAGGCTGGAGTAGCGGCTGGCACCACCGCCGCAAGGCAAGCATAGTGGTGACGCTCGGTTTTGAGCCGCTGCTTTAGATCCTCCTGAATGCCCAGCCGCAGGAGGGGGTACAGCCACGCCAGCCAGCCCGTGCGATCATAGAAACTACTAGCCAGCGCCTCGGTTAGTTGGCTCAAATCCTCTAGGCTCGCAGGTCGGATGTGCGGCGTGGGCCAAGCGTCTGGGGAGGCCCAATCCACTGGCTGGCTGTCATCGGTGGGGGCCTGTGTCCATTGAGAGGTATTCGAGGTATTGAAGATTGATTCAGCCATGGCACCCCATGTACGCCGTACGACCGGAGACGCGATCCAAACCCAATCGCCTGTCTTTCCCCTGACTACGTTAGCATCTTGACCCTGTTAGCATTCTGCTATGGCTGCACCCTTTTTAACCCGCCTCGAATCCTACCGCGATCCCCAGGCGCTTTGGCCCCTGGCCGCAGGGCTATCGGTGGTGGCCCACGGCGTGCTACTGCTGCATCTGCCGACGTGGATAGAGCCCAGGCCAACGGCACCCGATACGATTCCTGTTCAACTGCTTGTGCTTGCTCCAACCCCGGCCCCCCATGAGGCGCTAGATTCTCCCCAGACCCCAGAGGCAAGTCATCCAGCAGTCGATCAGGCGGCTTCCGTTGCCCCAGCCGCTGCACCACCGTCTCCGGCCCCCCCGGTTGCTCTGTCTTCTGGGGTTCCTGGGCCTGGTGTTCTCCCTCCCCCTGCCCTACCCCCTACTGCAACGTCCCGTCCGCCTGCGGCTGCCCCATCCCCGCAGATGCCCCCGGTTATATCTCCCCCAGCGACCGCAAGCCCCTCACCGCCATCCCCCTCACCGTCACTACCACCGACGGCCTCTCCATCCCCCACTGTCCCGCCATCTTCCCCAGCGCCACCACCCCCTTCCCTACCGCCTTCCCCAGCCCCCACCCCGCCATTCCCCCCAGATTCCCCCTCAAGGGTTTTGCCGCCAGCCGCAACGCCGCCAGCCGCCGCGATCCCCCCTGTCTCGCTACCCCCCAGCCCAGGACAGGCCACCGAACAGACCACCGGATATCTCATCCCCCTGGGCCTGCGCCCGACGCCCTACGGCAGGGATTGGCCCGATACGCCGCCCCAGTTGTTGAGCACAGCGGCCATGGCCATCCCGCCTGGAGCCTGGGGGTGCGGGAACACCCATCTAGGATCTATGGCTAGCCCAGGCACGGTCTTGGCGGTGGCGCTGCGGGTGCAGGTGGAAGCCGATGGCACGGTCTCCGCAACCTACGTCGATTACAGCAGCGGCAACCCGGCTCTGGACAACCTGGTAAGCTGCATAGGACAGCGACAGTTGCGCCTAGCCCCGGCCTTGGTGGATGGACAACCCCAAGTTACCGATGCCTATCAGGTGGATTTTCAGGTGCGGTTTTAGGAGAAGGCTCAGATGTGGGATGTCATCGTAGTTGGGGCCGGAATTAGCGGCATTACCGCAGCTCAGCGCCTCGCCCAGGCTGGATGTCGGGTGCGGGTGCTCGATAAATCGCGGGGGCTGGGAGGGCGCATGGCCACGCGGCGGGTAACGGAGCCCCAGGGAGATGGCCCAACGGTGGCGGTGGATCACGGCTGTCGGTTGATTCCATGGCCTTCTCCCCCAGAGGAATCCTGGCTAATGCCTTGGATCGATCAGGGCCTTTTGCAACCCTGGACGCCCACGGAATTCACCCTAGGCGCAGATGGGTCGGTCGCTCTCCGTGCTGTCCAGGAAGGTGTCGCAGCGCCGTATTACAGCGTTTCCCAAGGGATGAGTGCCCTGGCCAAGGCGATGGCGACGGGGCTTTCTATCCAGCGGCAAAGCCGAGTGACCCAGGTGTGGCTCACGGCGGCGGGATGGCGGGTGGATTGGGTGAATGATGCGGCAGGGGTAGCGGCAGGCTCTGACCCTGAAGCAACCACTCCCCTGGAGGCACGGGCGCTGGTGTTGGCCCTGCCAGCGGCCCAGGTTATTCCCATTCTGCGGGCGGCCACGGCTCGAAACGCGGAGTTAACTTCGTTTTGGGCGGCGGCGGCAGCCGTCACCTTCGACCCGGTAATTACCGTGATGGCGGGCTATGACTCAGCAATCCGCGCCGATCTAAGTGGGGTGCCTGCTAACGAATCCACCGCAGCGGGATGGATGGTGTGGGGAGACGGGCATCCGGTGTTGCGCTGGGTGGTGCTAGATAGCAGCAAACGCCCCCATCCGCCCTACCCCGTGGTGGTGGCTCACAGCACTGCCGCCTTTGCCGAGGCCCATTTTGACGCGGCGGATCTTCCCTCTGTGGGGCAAGAGATCCTAGCTGCCGCTGCTGCCTCCCTAGGCCATTGGCTAGCCCAGCCCACCTGGATGCAGGTACACCGCTGGCGCTACGGTCTGGTTAAACAAGCACACCCTGCCAACGTGCTGTACACCGAAGCGGTGCCGACCTTGGCAGGGTGTGGAGATTGGTGTGGGGGGGTGGGCCTAAACGAAGCTGTGATTTCGGGAGAGGCCGCTGCCCAGCGCATTCTTGAAAGCCTAAAGACAGGCTCAACCTACATGGCGGCTGAGTAGTCGTTGCCCTCTTTATTGGCGTTCTCGTTCGTATTTTCTTCATCGGCCCCACGGTTGTTGCGCTTGAAGAAACGCTGCCCCCCAGAGCGCTTTTTGCGAAACTTGCGGGCGTAGGCTTGGTTACGCAGTGCTTTTTCTTTCTTGGGATTGCGACGCTTCGACATTAGATAACCTCAGACAACAGAGCAGCCGTGATCAGAATCAAGGGCAAGGCACTCAAGGAAGGAAGGTGGTGGCCAGACTGCAAAATGCCGAAAAGGTTAGGGGGGTGGCACTTTGTCGCAATGTTTGCTGCAAGAACAGCGTCTGGACGATCTGCCCGAGTAGAAACCAGTGAATCAATCATCACATGACCAGAGGTTTACTTTAGCACATCTAGGCAAGCCCCCAGAAATCTCTCGGTCTGCCCAGGGGCGGCGCGGCTAGCCTGCGCCCAAGAGCTAGGCCGCGTGACCTAGGGGAGGAGGGCCAGCACTAGGGGGTAGCCCTTCCCTGGGGAGCACGGTGCCTACAAGCCTGTATCTAGACGTTGCTTGACCCAGGCTAGGGCCTCCGGGCGCTGGGTAACAAAGCCCTCCGCCTGGGCCAGTTGGATGGCCTCTAGCAGTTCGCCAATTTGGGGGCCAGGGGGAAGGCCAAGCCCCTGAATTAGGTCTCGCCCGGAAATGAGCGGACGGGGATGGGCCACCGGATCCTGGGGATTGAGGTAGCGTTCTACCAGGGCTATCACGACGGTCTCCGCCATCCCATGGGCCAGGGCCAGCAGGGCCAAACCGCCCAACCCCGCCCCCGTGGCCTTGAATAGGTGATACTGCTGGGGAATGGAGATGGCAGGCTGCTGAGCCAAGGGGCTGAGGATGGCCCAACCCTTGAGAATGCTCAACACGGCCTGCTGCTCTACGCGGCTATACTTCAGCCCCATGAGGAGGGTTTCGGCCTGGGCGGCAGCAGACATCAGCAGTTGGCTGAGCTTAGCGGCCTTGAGCCAACTGCGATGGAGGCCGGGGGCGGTAGCTTCCTTCACCCAGCTTTGGAGCAGGTCGGAGAAGGTGGGCCAGCGCTCATGGATTTGCGCCGCCGTCCGGTCGAGTACCGCCAGTTGCCGTAGATCCTCGTCGCCCACCGTGGGCAACCAGGTTTGCAAGATGCCGTCCTGCCATGCCTCCCGCAAAAGCGCAGACCCCTGGGGCAAGCTGAGCAAGCAATCCAACTCTCCCCGCACCCGTTCAGCGGCCATGGCCTTCAGCAGGGGAGCCAGTTGGCGCAGGGTAGCTTGGGTGTCAGGATCGAGGCTAAAACCCAGTTGGGCCGCTTGGCGATAGGCCCGCAGCAGCCGCAGGGGATCCTCTGCCAGGTTCTCGGCGGAGACCATGCAGAGCACTTTTCGTTGCAGATCGGCATAGCCATCGAGGGGATCCACCAGGGTTTCGCTATGGGGGTTGTAGGCGATGGCGTTGATGGTAAAGTCGCGCCGCTGCAAATCTACGGTGATGCTGGGGCCAATCTGCTGGGCAAAATCTACCGTGGCATTGGGAAACACCACCCGCGCAATTTGGTGCTCCGCATCGAGCACCACAAAGCCCGCCTTGTAGTGGTGGGCAATGTCTGCCGCTGTTTGGATGGCTCGTTCCGGCAGCACAAAGTCTAAATCCAGGTAATCTGCCTGACGACCCAGCAGCGCATCACGCACGCTACCCCCCACCAAGTAAGCCTGGGGGGGCAACAGCGCCACGCTAAAGGGCCAGGTTTGGGGAGAAAGGGCGGATTGCTGGGTAGCCACGGCCAGGGATAGCGAAGTTAGCGTCAGACTCAAGGAAGCCTCTATTCTTTCATGACAACAATTTTTTGGGGTTCCTGACCGCCCACCACGGGCCATCTTAACCGTGCCCCCTCTCCACCCGGATCACCGCCGGATCAATGCCTGGGGAAAATGCCTGGAAAAAGGAGTGAACCGCAGCGGGATGAGAACCGTAGCCGCGATGTTTACATTTTGCAATATTAACCCGCCTTGCCCAGGGCTTTCCCAAAGCTTGAGTAGAATATCAAAAAACAGACCCCCTTCGGTGGATGGGCTTAGCGATATGTGCATTTGCGTAAACTGCCACTATGTTGACCGCTGCACCACCTACCACGCAGTGGAAGGCCAACATCAACAGCCTCACCTCACAGAGGTTCCCAGCTTTGAACCCGTGGAACCCAGCATCAATGTCAACATTCGCCAACGGGGCGAAGACATTGAAATGGAATGGGACGTGGTCGGTTGCGAAAGCTTCCAGGAAGAGACGGGCAAATGGGCTAAGCTACGCCCTGGAGAACTGGTGCCGACTTAGATGAGGAACTTTAGAGCCAGCCCCCTCCCGGTTCAGCAGCAGTGCAGCCTTGGCTTCGTCCATGAGCTAAGCGTGGGGGTGGGGATGATCGGGCTTTAGCAGAGTGGCGGCGACGACAATGCCGATGATGGCCAGCACCGCCATGGGGTAAAAGGCGTAGGTATAGCTGCCGAACCAGTCGCGAATTTGTCCGGCGCTGAGGGTGCCGACCAGGGCACCCACCCCGTAGGCGGTGAAGACGATGCCGTAGTTTTGGGCGTAGTGGTCGGGGTTGAACAGGCGCAGGGTGGTGGTGGGGGCAATGGCCAGCCAGCCGCCCAGGCAGAACCAAAACAGGCAAAAGGCCACCAAATACAGGGCCACCTGTCCCGATTGGGCGTTCACCATCAGCACACAGGCCAGCAAAATCAGGCCATAGGAGGCGATGGCGACCTGGTGGGGACGGAAGCGGTCGCTGAGCCAGCCAAACAGGGGCCGACTGATGCCGTTAAATAGGGCAAACAGGGCCACACTACTCGCCGCCAAACTGGGGTTAATGTTGATGATTTCCTGCCCCACCGGACTGGAGATACCAATGGCGGTGAGGCCCACCAGGGTGCCGATGGTGTAGCAAATCCACAGGCCGTAGAAGGAACGGCTTTTCATCATGTGGGGCGGGTAGCCGTGGTGGGCGGCTTCGTTGGAATGGGGAATGGTGCCGTCGTAGGGGTGCCAGTCTTGGGGGGGCAGTTTGAGGGTGAGGGAGATGGCCAGGATGATCAGGCCAAAGGTGATGCCCATAATCCGCAGGGTGGGCCGCACACCCAGGTCGGCAATTAGGGTATTGGCCAGGGGAGCTGTCACCAGGGGCGACAGGCCAAAGCCAATAATCGTCAGCCCCACCGCCAAGCCCTTGCGGTCTGGGAACCAGCGGGCCACCACCGCCATTGGTACGCCGTAGGTGATGCCGACCCCAATGCCCACCACCACCCCATAGGCCAGGGTGAGGGTTTCGATGTGGGTGGCCAAGCTGGCCAGCAGATAGCCCAGACCCACAATGGCCCCGCCCACCGCCGCCACCCGCCGGGTTCCCAAGCGGCACATATAAAACCCGGTAATCGGCATCATCACGGCATTGCACACCAGCACCAGGGTAAAGGGCAGCAGGCTGGCGGTGGCGCTAATCCCCATTTCCGCCTCCAGGGGCCGACGAAAGACGCTCCAGGAATAGACTGTCCCCAGGCACAGCAGCACGGCAATGCCAAGGGGAATCAGCAACCAGCGGCCTTGCTGGGCAGGCAGGCCAAACACTGTTGGCTCCGCAGGGGGGTAGGTGATGTCCATAGTGAAATGTCCTCGGCAATGGCAAGGTTAGGATTTGAGGGGGCAGGAATTGGGGGTTGGGGGGCAGCAGTCGGGAGTTAGGGGGCAACTCTTGGGGGGATGGACTGAGCTATGGGAATGGTTTGGCTGGCGGCACAACCTGCCTGGGGGCTGTCAGGTCATCTTTATTGTGCCCCGGCAGGCGGGAATAAATACTTAGGGAGACCTTAAACTTCGGTGGGGATGTAAGGAAATGGTGATGCATCCACAGTTGGCACGGCCCAGATTAAGGAGAGGGCATCGTCGCTGGGATGGTCGGCACTGCCGGAACAAGCTAGGGAACCGGGCGGTTCTCACCTAGGGCAGGGGTGCAAGGAGAGGCGGTTTGTTACAGTGGCCTCACCATATCCCCTAAAAACCGCTAAAGCATACTGAAACCATGACCGCGAACTACATCATGGCCCTAGATTTGGGCACCACAGGCAACCGGGCGATTATTTTCGACCGGGAGGGCACCATTGTGGGGCAAGCCTATCGAGAATTGACCCAGTACTATCCTCAACCGGGCTGGGTGGAGCACAATGCTCGGGAAATTTGGGATCAAATTGACTGGGCCATGGGATCGGCCATTTCTAAAGCCGAGCTGACCCCCAAGGACATCGCCGCCATTGGTCTGACGGTGCAGCGAGAAACCTGCCTGCTATGGGATAGCGCCACCGGACGGCCCCTATCGAACGCCATTGTGTGGCAAGATCGCCGCACCGCACCCCAGTGCAATGCTCTACGGGCGGCGGGGAAAGCGGCGGAGATCTACGAACGCACGGGCTTGGTGCTAGATGCCTACTTTTCGGCCACCAAATTGGCTTGGCTGCTCGATCAGACCCAGAAGGAAACCGATCCTCCGGTGGATTTTGACCAGGTGTTGGCGGGCACCGTAGACAGTTGGGTGCTGTGGAACCTGACGGGGCGGAAAGTCCACGCCACCGACCACAGCAACGCCAGCCGGACGATGCTGCTCAACATCACCACGGGCCAATGGGATGATACCCTGCTGGATCTCTTTGGCATTCCCCCCCATCTAATGCCACGCCTTGGCCCTAGCGTTGGCCTGTTTGGCTACACCGATCCGGCCCTGCTGGGGGTGGAGATCCCCATCGCGGCGGTGTTTGGCGATCAACAGGCGGCCCTCTACGGCCATGGCTGCGACCGACCGGGCCTGCTGAAATGCACCTACGGCACCGGGGCTTTCCTCGTCGCCCACACCGGAGATGACGTCGTGCGATCCCAGCATCAACTGTTGTCCACCGTTGCTTGGTCCCAGGCGGCCAGTCCCCAGGCTCCAGGGGCCACCCGCGCCCCCGCGCCCCAGCTTGGCTATGCCATCGAAGGCAGTATGTTCACCGCCGGAGCCTGCATCCAGTGGCTACGAGACGGCATTCAGGTGATTTCTAGCGCAGCGGAAACGGAGATTTTGGCCCAGGGGGTGTCCGACAATGGCGGCGTCTACTTTGTCCCGGCCCTCAGCGGCCTTGGTGCCCCCCATTGGGACATGAGTGCTCGCGGCGCGTTCCTAGGCCTCACGGGCGGGGTCAAGCGAGAACATTTGGTGCGGGCTGTGCTGGAGGCCATTGCCTACGAGGTGAAGGAAGTGGTGGATGCCGTCAACCAGGATTCGGGCACGCCCATTCACCAGCTCAAGGTGGATGGTGGAGCCTGCAACAATGACTTTTTGATGCAGCTCCAGGCCGATGTGCTAGGCATCCCCGTCGAGCGGCCCCAGGTGCTCGATGTGACCGCCCAAGGAGCCGCCTTTGCCGCTGGCCTTGCCGTCGGCTTTTGGGACGACTACCACACCCTCGTCCGCCGCCGCCCCATCGACCGCATCTTTGAACCAGGCCCTCACCAAGACCAGGCCCAAGACGCCTTCCACCAATGGCAACGCGCCGTAGATCGGGCCAAGGGTTGGGCCGAAGCGTAGCCCCGACGCTCCCTGAGCCCCTGCCCCGGGAGGGCCTCCGCCGAGGAGAACGCCCCCAGGAAGAACGCTCCCCTTGGCCCCGTCACGCTAGAACAACAGGCGGGCCAAGGGGCCAGGCAGGGGCAGCACAATCAGCACCAGCAGGGCGAGGGCCACCAACCCCAGCAGGTCGC
Source organism: Leptolyngbya sp. BL0902 (assembly GCF_016403105.1). Classification (NCBI taxonomy): domain Bacteria; kingdom Bacillati; phylum Cyanobacteriota; class Cyanophyceae; order Leptolyngbyales; family Leptolyngbyaceae; genus Leptolyngbya; species Leptolyngbya sp. BL0902. The sequence continues at coordinate 1,584,811 of NZ_CP046155.1, read as the reverse complement.
GGCGGCTGTCAAGTTCGCTGATGTCGTTGAGGGCGGGCTGATCCACGGCGGGAATGAGAAACAGCAGAATGGCCCACACCAGCAATTCTGGGTGGACAAAGGCCAGGGCCAACACCAGGAACCGCGCCACTTGGCCAATCAGGGCTCCGGTGCGCTGACCATACATGGCATGGACGATGTGCCCTCCGTCGAGCTGCCCCACGGGCATGAGGTTGAGGGCCGTGACCACCAGGCCCAAGCAGCCCGCTATGGCGACAGGATGGAGGTGCACCGCCTGTTCTAAGCCCACCTGCCCCCCCAGGGTCAGCTTAATCATCAGGGCTAGCAGCACCGAGGCCGTGGGGTTGATGGCCTCAAAGCTGAGCAGACTGGATCCACTGTCGGGCATGGGCACCACAGTAGACTGGGCCAAGCCCCACAGCAGCAGCGGCACCGTAACCACCAGCCCAGCCAGGGGGCCAGCAATGCCCACATCAAACAGGGCTCGCCGATGGGGCACCGGAGATCGGAGCTGGATAAACGCTCCAAAGGTGCCCAGAAAGAAGGGGATGGGGATGAAGTAGGGCAGGGTGGCCTCCATGCGGTAGCGGCGGGCGGTTAGGTAGTGGCCCATCTCGTGGCAACCCAAAATCGCCAGGAGGGCCAAGGCGTAGGGCAATCCCTGCCAGAGCAAACTAGGATCCGCTTGCCGTTGGGCCTCCGTAAGGCCCATCAACCGGGCTCCAGCCATGGTGGTGGTCATCAGCGTCACCCCCAGCAGCCCCAGGGCCAATCCTGGGCGGGTCAGGGCCTTAGCGCGTGCCTGGGTCTGAGCCTGGGGATTGGGCACCAGGGCAAAAACAGGCTTACCCTGCATTCCCTCCTGAAAAATCACCAGGAAGCGGTCGCCAAACTGCCGCCGCACGTTCTCCCGCACGGTGTCGTAGGCTTCGGTGGGCGATGTGCGGAGTTGCCCCCGGCAGATCATGGCCTGGGGCAGGTATTCAATGGTTTGCAAGTAGTAAACCGACCAAGGGAAGCAGCCCTGTAGGGCGGTTTCTTCCTCCTTGTCGATGGGGCGCAGGGGGGGCTTGGCAGAAGGCGGAGCAACCTTGGGCAGGGCCGCCTCAGCGGGGGCAGAGGGATCCATTGTTGGCTTACGACCCCACTGCACCAGCCCCCAATAGAGCAACGGGCACAGCACAAACAGGCCCAGCAGGATACCTATCGGCAGCGGCTTCTCTGGCCCTTGGGTAATGGCCCAGCCCGCCAACACCAGCGCTGGCATCATCATCACCAGCCACAGCAGCCACACGGGGGTGCGGGTGATCGTCCCCACGCTTTGCTGAACCGAGGAGAAGGTAAACAGACCAAGCAGTAGCAACAGAATCCAAAACACAAGCATGGACAACCAAACCATGAACAGCAGGGGCAACCGAGGCAGGGGGACAATCTATACCGCCCAGGGGGGCTGAGGACACCCACAATCGAGTGACGATCTGGTATCAAGACCTCCGGTGACGGGCGTTTTTGGGATGGGGCATGGGGGCATGACTGATCCGGTACCCGCAGCGGCAGCGATTCAGGCCAAGGAGGACAGGGACAGCATCAATAACGGATCGGTAGCGGTCGAGACCAAGGTAGGATTGGGGAAAGGGGTACACCAACCGCTAAGATCAGCATCCTACCCAACAACCCACCGTCTGCGCCGTCCCCAACGTTTGCCGCCGAGTCAAATCCTATCGCGTCCTATGGTTTTCTCCCCCTCGTCCCCAGTCTCCAAGCCGCCGCGTTCCGTGTTTGAAAGCATCTACGCCTTTGCACCCAATCGGGACACCCTGGGGGGAACCGCTTACTTCATTGTAGAGAAGGACTCCCAGGGGCGGGCACAAAATCTGCTGGTGGATACACCCCCCTGGGATGAAACCACCCGGCAATTTCTGGCGGAGCAGGGAGGAGTGCGGTGGCTGGCGATCACCCATCGTACCGCCCTGGGCAAGGCTGCCGCCCTGCAAAAGCACCTGGGCTGCGAGGTGGTGATTCAAGAACAGGAAGCCTATCTGTTGCCCGATACGCCCAAAACCACGTTTCACCGTAGCCTGAGTCTGACCCCTCACCTAGAAGTCCTTTGGACCCCCGGCTATTCCCCCGGTTCTGCCTGTGTTTACTATGGGTGCTACGGCGGCGTGCTGTTTAGTGGCCGCCACCTGCTGCCCAACCGCCAAGGCCACCCTGAACCCCTGCGCTTTTCCAAAACCTTCCACTGGCCCCGCCATCTCTGCCAAGTCGAGGCCCTCCGCACCCGCTTCAGCCCAGAGACCCTGGCCCACCTCTGCCCCGCCGCCAACACCGGATTTTTGCGTGGCCAGCGCACCATCGACAACGCCTACGCCCAACTCCAGGCCCTCGATTTAGACGCCCTCCGCGCCGCCCCCGCCCTCCTCTAGCCCCTGTGCGGGCGACTAATCAGAGTCAGCCTTCACCCCAGATCTAGGGCAAAGGCAGTGGGATTGTACCACCGATTAACCCTTGTAGCCGATCACGCCCTGGAGAGGCTTCAGCCGTTCTCCTTCAAAGGGTTTCCCCTTCAGCATCCGTTCCCAATACAGCCGGGGCAGCAGGTGTTTTTTCACCAGCCACATACTCCAGCGTTCCTTGGTGGGGTTGATCAAAAAACTAGACCGGGGACGGTTTTGGTAGTCAAACTCGGCCATGATAGTGCTGTTATATCCCGTAATCAGCGGGCAGCAGGTATAGCCGTCGTAGGTTTGTTGAGGCGGTTGCTGCTGGATAGCCGCCAACAGGTTAGCCACGAGGACAGGGGCCTCACCTCGAACCGCCGCCGCCGTTTTGGAGGTGGGCAGAGACGAGGCATCGCCCAGGGAGAAGACGTTGGGGTAGCGATGGTGGCGCAGGGTGTCTTTGTCCACATCCACCCATCCGCCCGGATTGTTGGGCACCGCCAGGGGGCTATTTTTGATGAAGTCGGGGGCGCTCATGGGCGGCACCACATGGATCATGGCGTAGGGAATCACCCGCTGCACCGTTTCGCCCCCCTGCGTGACCTCAAAGACCGCTTCCTTGGCGTCGGCCCGAATTTCTACCAAATTATGGTGAAAGTGGGGCTCGATACCGCGTCGGGCCACCACTTTATCTAAGGAATCGGAGTAAGCCTTAACCCCAAACATAGATCCCCCCGCTGTACAAAACAGCACCCGGCTATTCACCCCAACGCCGCTGCGTTGTTTGAAGGCATCATCGGCCATGTACATAATCTTTTGGGGTGCCCCGCCGCATTTAATCGGCGTGTTGGGATAGGTAAAAACAGCCGTCCCCCCGGTGAACTCCTCCTGAATCAATTGGCGAGTATAAAGGGTGAGATCGCGACGGTAGTTGCTGGTAACGCCATTCTTGCCCAGGGCTTCTGGGAGCCCCTTGACCTTGTGCCAGTCGATCTGAATGCCGGGACAGACTACCAGAAACTCATACTGAATGTGTTGGCCATCCTGGGTCAGCACCGTGTTGTGATCTGGGTCGAGCTTGACCACCGCATCCTGAATCCAGGTGCTGCCCTTAGGAATGAGAGTCTGCTCATCGCGGGTGGTGTCCTCCAGGCGAAAGACCCCGCCGCCCACCAGCGTCCAGCCCGGTTGATAGTGGTGCTGCGCCGAGGGTTCGATAATGGCAATGTCTAGGTCGGGGTTATGTTGGAGCAGTTGGGCCGTCACCGTAATCCCCGCCGCTCCACCGCCGATGACCACAATGTGGTGGCGTAGGGTTTGACGTGGGCCGTCGGAGTCTAGGTTCGCTGCGAGACTGGAAACCAGGTTGGAGGAGGTTGTCATGGAAACCTGCAAGATAGGAAAATAAACAGATTAGTATGACTAATCTGCAAGATTAGAGTTAATTATAAAAAGCTGCCTGGATCCAATCCAAGCGGTGAGGACGAAAGAAAACCTTAAGCTTAGGACGTCAGATTTTAGGTATGACGGCCCATCGGACTGAGGATGAGCCTGGGATAGGGCCAGACCACCTTGGCTTGTGGGCCAAGCTAGGGCAACATCAGCCCAGAAGCGCAATAGGCCCAGCGCTATCTGTGGGTAGCGTAGAGGCGTTCCCAGTAGGGCTCTGCAAACTTTACAAGCCAGTCCTTAACATGGTAAGTGGCGCGGCAGTCGTCTTCGTTGTAGCGCAGGATGGCTTCAAGGTAGGTCGGATCCCCGGTTTCTGCCCAGGAGTTATACCAGCAGATCGACTGGGCTCCGTTCGCCCCTTCATCGCGCCAGTCAAAGCCCATCCAGCGGGCAATGTGCTTTAGAGCATAGCTTTCGATGGGCAGCGTCACCCCATCCGTCACACACTTGTGAACGTCAAAAAAGCGACTGAGCAAAGTCTCAATGTGGCGATAGGGAGTGCCATAGGCTTGCCCTAATTTACGAACGGTCTGGGCTTCGTAGGGGCAGAAGTGGTAGACCGGGGCATCGGGGTAGGCATGAACCAAATCAAGGAAATCTCGCCAAGCCTGCCGCTCTTGGGTGTGGCTTTCGGCCAGCAGGGCATGGAAGGTTTCTTCTCCGGTGATGCGGTTCACCACCAGCACCCCGTGGAGGTAAATCAAGTTTTGGTCGGGGGCCGCCTCGATGTCAAAAAACAGCTCAAATTCACCCTCTGGCAAATCCTCTGGCCACAGGGGAAAGCCGTGGGGAGCCTGGGGGCTGGTGCGGGGGATGGCGCGGTTGTCCATCATGGCCTGGGCTTGGTGCACCAGCTTTTCGGCCACCGTATCCCCAAAGCCCGGGAGAGGGGCAAGGTGCTGGGGCGAGGTTTGGGCCAGGGCCGCCACAGTGGTGATGTGGTGCTGGCGCAAGAAATCGTAGCGAGCAGGCGTTACCCCCGGCAGCAGGGAGAGATGGCGCTGGGCCTTGGCTTCGCCATAGCAGTGGCTAAACCATTGGCAGAGGTCGCAGCGGCTGTGGGAAATGAATAACTCCGGCGGCTGGGGAGCCCGCAGGTCTTGCAGGCTATGGTTGAGGGTATCCTGGAGCTTGACCACCAGCCGCCCTAACTCGATGGGGTAAAGCTGGCCCCCGCGCAGGGCCAAATAGCTTTGGGCGGGCCACACCCCCTGCACCCGCGATAGCACGTAGGCGTGGTAGGCGGCGACCACCTGGTAGTCCAGCTTTGGCTTTTTACCCAGCTTGATGTCAATGGGGGCATAGACCCAGTCGCCCCAGCAAGACCAACCGGGCTGCTTCACCAGGAGATCCGGCTGGCTCACCAACTGCACCCCCTCCACCGGAGCAGGCATTACCAGCACCCCCTGGTGAATGGCCTCTACTCCCTGGGCCATCAGAGCAAGGGTGGCTTTGGCCCCCGCTGCCCAATCCCCCGATGCAAACTGGGGTCGGTGTAGGGGCTCGAAGGTTTGCAGCACCGCCGAGCGATGATCAGCACTGTCCTGACGCAGCTTGAGAAAATAATCGGAGGGCGGATCCTGCCAGTTCGGATCTCCGTAGATGTCTAAAAAAGCCCGCCGATGGCAGCGCTGGTAATGAAAGAGGAGATCGTCTGTAAACCAGCGAATGTAGGACGGGGAAGAATCTGCCTCCAGCGGAAACCTCAGGGGGCTTTCGGAACACCCCCCAGCATGGGTACGCGGCGGCAGAGGGGCACTAGCAGACAAGGTTCGAGATGGAGCTAGGATGACAGGACAGCATTGGCTGGAGTGTGGCCCAACCAAAGGGGCGGCGAGGGCAGTAGTTCAGACCCCAGGGCGCTTTCGGCTGCGCCTGGGGACAAACATCGTAGCCGCAATTAGTGACGGGGAAGCCCATTGAACCGATGAGTACCGCTTAGTAAGCATGGTATACCCTTGAATTTATTCAAGCAACCCTACGTCAAGCCGCTGCCCCCAAGCTTGTCCTTTGTTCTGGCCAGACCCAGACCACCTGGGAGCCGTTCCCCACGCTCCTCAACTAGGCCCAAAACTACCAACCAAAGGCCGAGAAAGCCGCACTGGAGGATATCAGATCCGGATCTAGCGAAGGAGCAGAAGCCTCGACAGCGGTGGCTTCGGATCCATTCAGCAGGCGCGATTCTGCACAAAAGGAGGCAGTGCTGAAGCCGCCAAACCGTTTTACTACGCTGGTGCGCAGGCGTAGGTTGGGGTTGGCAAACCAAAACCGCTCGACGGAGCTCATGGTTTCGTATTCGGTGGTGAGTAACAGCCCCCCCTCCGCGTCAATTTCGTAGCGACCAATGACGGGCACAATTTCGGCGTAGCCCCGCTCGCGCAGGAGTTGCCCTACCTGGGGATTATCCGCATCGGGTACCAGGGCAAAGACGGTGCGCCCTTCGTGGTTTTCGTCTTCTTTATCCCAGGCCATGGAGCCTTGCCAGGTGACGAGCGCCCCGCCAACCGCCAACGACGGATCGACGTTGTGGAGCTGGCAAATGTCTACCACGCCGGAATCGGTGGCCTCAAGAGCCTGAACAGAAATTACCGATCCCCCCAGTTCGGCCCGTCGAAAGGGCAGGTGGTGGGTGGTGCGTTGAGAGTTCCACTGGCCCGCGCTGAGGCGGAAGAAATCCATTACATCCATGGAGCTAGGGATTGCGATAAGACAATGACAGGAGAGCTTGGATCATATGGGTGATCATACGCGATTATTGGTTTTCGCGGGAGTACCTGCGGCCCTTGCCTAAGCGTTAGCCATGGCACTTTCAAAGGCCGCTCGGTTTTCGTAGACATCGAACACACGATCCATGCTGGTCAACTCAAACAGCATTCGCACCTGATCATTAATCGAGCAAATGCAGAGTTTGCGACTCATGCCCCGCACCTTTTTCAAAATGACGACGAGGGTACCCAACCCAGAACTGTCAATGAAAGTAATCTCCTTGAGGTCAATTAGAATAACTTCGGCTCCGGCCACCAGCATCTCATCAACCGTCTGCCGAAACTCTTCTGCCTTGGTGCCATCTAAAATGCCCTCAGGGGTAATCACTTCCAGCTTCACGCTCATCCGTCGGGTTCCTTATAGCAATTGATAAAACGTTCGCTCAACCGAAAGCTAGGCCAGGGATTCTGTGGCCTAACGTCTCGATAATACCGACTTATGGCGGGGTGTATATCGCCCTCGGCGTGCGATCTTGGTTAATTTCTACCACAAGCTGGGCGTGCTGCCGATCTTGCTTGAGGGGGGCTACAAAGAGGTCTGGGTGGAGAGCCTGCCAAAAGTACTCCACAAAGGCGTCAATCTGATCATTGTCCATCCCCGATTTGCCCTGGGCTTTCATCTGTTGCTCAGCCTGTTGCCGCCACACCTTGCTGATGCGGTAGTCCTGGGGGTAGAGGATCATCAGGCGATCCAGGCGATCCCAGAGGGGTAGGTAGGTGGCCAGTTGGCGATTCATATCACGGGCAAACTGGCGATCTGCTTCGGTGCGAATGGGGTCGGGGGGCTGGGCCAACTGGGCTTCTAGCGCCGCCGTTGCCAGGGGCCTTGTGCCCAAAAACCATCCCTCAAATAAAACAATCTCGACGCCGCATACGAGGTCTGGGGCCACCCGATCCCCCTCACCGCCGTGGAGCGACTTATCGAAGCGAGGGATGGCTACCGCTTCCTCCGATGGGGCCTGCCGCAAATGGTCGAGGACACGAATACCCAGATCCACATCATGGGTGCCCGGTGGCCCCCGCCATCGCAGCCGAGGATCAGCCTGACGGATCTGCTGTCGTTCTGAGTAGGTCTTGTACAAATCATCAATGGAGAAGCCCAGGGTAGGGTAGCCCATGGCTTCTAAAATGTGCCGGAGAATGAGGGAGAGGGTTGTTTTCCCCGTCCCCTGTCCCCCTAGGATGCCCTGAATCAGCGGTCTTGGTAGACTCTCGCGGGCTTGCTTCAGCGTGATCGCTAGGGGCAACCAGAGCTGCCAATATAGGGTGAGGGTGACGGCTTGAGGGGCAGGGGGTAGCCCCAACAAGGCGTGGTGGGGCACCAGGGTTCTCAACCAGTGCAGACGCTCGGCCAGCGCTTCGTCTACGGTGTCTGGGTCGATGCCCCAAGCCTGAGCCCGATCTGCATCCGCCAATTCCCACTGTCGCAGCGCCGCCGCCTGGGTTGAAGACAGCGCTGGATCCGCCAACACCTCAGCGAGAAGGGCAGCGATGAGGTCAGAGGAGGCCATAGCAGCGACGGGATGGACAAGGGGTTACTTGGAGGAGCCCCATCAAAGCGGCTCCTAGCCTGAGTGTAGGATAGTCATCGCGGCCACAGCCGTAGGCATCGCTACGAGTTCTGTAATTGGATCAGAAGCCCTTCGTGGCGCACTCGATCCGTTTGACCATAGCTGGTGAGAATTACCCCTTTCAGGTGCTTGAGGGCGGGCTTAGCCACGGTTTCCCACAGCCGAAACTGGGGCGACTGTTGGCGCACATAGGCCGCAGCGGTCGGCCAGTCTAGGTGAACATAGCTTTCTCCCAACCGAGGGAAGCGGCCCAGCTGATCGGTCCAAATCGGCGGCTGGCCCTGCTGCTGTTCTACCCTTAGAGCTTGCTCCATCAGCACTGGCGAGGTCGTCAACACTTGATGGTGGCCCACTTGGGCCGTCAATCCAGCGACCTCCGTCTGCACCTGCAAAGCCCCTGGTCGGCTCTGGCTTAGGGATAGCCGCGTCCACACCGTTGTGGGAAATCCTAAAATCTCAAGCTGGCCGAGGCTGAAGCCCCGGTCTGGGGCCATCCTACCGAGGGTTTCGATCATCTGCTGAGTCGAAGGATGGGTGGGGCTCACCAACAGCCAGTCGGGTAAACCATTCGTCGGGCTGAGGCCCAAACCCAGGGCATAGGGCTGATCAACGGTCTCCAGAAGTTGGTGGGTCACTCCATTCCCCAGTTGCTCGTCCACCGTGTCCAATAGGGCGATCCCGTTGACTCCCTGCTCTACCCAGGGGGCCAGCCAGGGTAGAAGGTGATCGCCCAGGCGATCTAAATCATGACCCATCGCTTCTAGACCCAGAGATCCAGGTAAATAGCGGGCGAGGGCATACCAATCCTCTATAGCCTCGCGATGGGGTTCGAGCGGTTGCCCAGAAGCCGCCACCCAAGCAGCCTCTGCCAACACACCCTGGCGCTGAAGCCCCAAGGAGATCAGGCCCCACGTCAGGGGCAGATGCTCTGTGGCTTCTAAGGTTGCCAGGGTCGTGGTTGGGGTAGGGTGCAGCCACTGCTGAATTTGAGGTAGATTGACCGCCAACAGACCCACCCTAGGCCCAGACAGGGTCTTGAGGGCGAGCTTATATCGCCAATCGGTGGCCACATTATCCCCGACCGACTGGGCAGCGGCGATGGCTTGGCGCAGCACCATCGGGTCATTGGCCACAAGCAAAAAACGGTTGGCCACCATGGCCGTGGCAAAGGTCGAAAACCCATGCCCAGAACGGGCGGCAGACCGACCGTAGATCAGTCGGGTGCCGCCCAAGTCTTCAAAGGTTAGGGGCTCTCCCGCTAGGGCGCGATTTTGCCAGAATAACTCTAGGGTGGCGCGGGCTTTGTCCACATCACGACAGGACAACACCGCCAAATACCCTGGCCTACGCCCATTGGCGGGATCTAAATCCAGATCAGGGGAAACCAAGGCAACGGTGATCTCCTCCCCCAGCCAGGGCCGCAGATCCCGCTCATAGGTCAACCCCGTTTGCGCTAGAACCGCCCGCTCTAGGCGATCTCGGTCGGCCCGCAGGCTGGGCCGTTGCTTGGGAGTTGCCAAGTAGTCCCACAGTTGGGCTAAGCGGTCAGGTCGAGTGAGCACCGATGCCATCCAAGGGGACTGCTTGGGCACAAACTGTACGGCCTGGGGCACCGCCTGCCCCCCCCGATCCAGGAGATATAGAGGGGTACGTAGAGCTAGCCCACCCAGCAGGCCAACCCCTAACACCAACACCAGCCCCGCCGCGACGGCCAAGGGAATAATAAATGTCCGAAACGTGATGGGGCGAAACTTCATGGGCGCAACCGACAACACCGACAAGGCCAAGCCCAGACTGGGAACGCGGCCAAAGACAACATTCCCAGTGTAGGGTGCCCCTGCATCCTTGCGCACCTAGGCGGGCCAGAGCGTGTTGAAATGCAACAATCACAGGACGTGGGCGAACATGGCCCACCACCCTCCGTCGATGGAGCCCATTGTGAACGGTCGTTAAATGGTGAAGTCTGGATCAATCCCGCGCCACACAGCAATCAGACGCCCCTGAATGCCCACGCCGTCGGCGGGAAACTCCATGACGGGATAGTTGGGGTTGGCAGGCTTGAGCTGCACTTGATTGCCATGGCGGTAGAACGTCTTCAGCGTTGTTTTGCCATTGTCAACTATGGCGGCGACAATGGTGCCGTCCCGCACGGCCTGCGGATCGGTGACAGGCCGCATGATCGCAATGTCACCATCTTGGATCATGGCATCAATCATGCTGTCCCCAGTTACCCTGAGGGCGTAGTCGCCGTGGCGGATGGGAAGTCCGTTCAAATTCAACCGCTCGACGGTATCGGTAAATGCCTCGCTGACCAAGCCCGCGGCAATACTCCCCAAAATGGGAACACCTCGCACATCTTCACGCACGCGAATGGTTCGTGCCTTGCCCTCACTCCACTCAATGTAGCCCTTCCGTCTAAGGTGTTCTAGGCGACTTTGAATGGGTGCTGGAGACTTCAGGTTCATCGCTCTCATCATTTGCCGAATGGAGGGAGAGTGCTGATTTTCCTGAATGTAGTTGACCAACCAGTCATACAGTTCTTGTTGGGCGGAGGTTAACGTTTCCATAGGGGATCACAAATTCTGTTGTTGGGCCATATTTACTATAGTCCAACTGTATTAAAAAATAAAAGTTGCGGCCATCTCTTAGGGCCATCCATGAACGAGCGTTGACTGGGTTTAACCGCCGTTCGCGTTAGCCGCCGTTCGCGTTAATCGGATGCGGATAGCATACCCCCGCAAAAAAGCCGCCCCAAGCGGAGCGGCCCTGATCACAGCCAAAGTCAACACCTTCGTTGCGCCTAGACCCCATGAAGGCCCAGACGTACCAGAGACTAGCGGATGTACTCCTTCAAAATGCTGTTGCGGTTGGGATGACGCAACTTGCGGAGAGCTTTAGCTTCAATTTGGCGAATGCGCTCACGGGTAACGTTAAAGATCTGGCCAATTTCCTCTAGGGTTTTCATGCGGCCATCGTCAAGGCCGTAGCGCAGGCGCAATACATCCCGCTCACGGGGGCTGAGGGTGCTGAGTACGCTTTCGAGGTCTTCCCGCAGCAAGCTTTTGGATACTTGGTCTTCGGGGGTTTCACCATCGGATTCAATGAAGTCTCCCAGGCGAGAGTCTTCCTCTTTACCAATGGGCGTTTCTAGGGAAATGGGAAGCTGGGCCGATTTGGCAATAAACCGCAGCTTTTCAATGGTCATTTCCATGCGGGTGGCAATCTCTTCTTCAGTGGGCTTACGGCCCAGTTCTTGGGAGAGCAGCTTGGTGGTTTTCTTGATGCGAGAAATGGTTTCGTAGAGGTGCACCGGAAGGCGAATGGTGCGCGATTGATCAGCAATGGCTCGGGTAATAGCCTGACGAATCCACCAGGTGGCGTAGGTGGAGAACTTGTAGCCCTTTTCGTGGTCAAATTTTTCGGCGGCACGAATCAGACCTAGACTACCTTCCTGAATTAAATCCTGGAAGGAAAGCCCACGGTTCATATACTTTTTGGCAATGGACACCACAAGCCGTAGATTGGACTGAACCATTTTGTCCTTGGCCCGACGCCCCACATGAACGCGGTGACGAAAAGCTCCAACGGTAAAGGTTTCCCCTTCCTCTTGCATCACAGCGGCGGCCCACTGTTCCCACTCTTCGGCGGTCAATTCTTGGCTGAGGTTCTGGAACTCTTCCTCGTCCAAGTTGTCATTAAGTTCATCGAAGATGCGCTCTAGCTTGAGCAGATCGGCAATCTTACGAGCAAGCTCAATTTCTTCTTCGGCTCGTAGCAGGCGAATTCTGCCAATTTCCTGGAGATAGAGGCGGATAGAATCTTCGGTGTAGTGGCGTTTTTTGGCTGGAGCCCGACGGCGGGCGGTTTTACCTTTAGCCCCCTTAGCGGTAGAATCGGCCTCGTCATCTTGAGCAATATAGTTCTCGTCACCATCGCTATCGTCGATTAATAGCTCGATATCACTATCGGGTTCGATGGTTTCGAGCAGATGATTTGCTTGGGTCATACCGCGATCCTCGTGCTCCTTCAATTCAAAACAAAGGTTTTTTTCAGACTAGCAGTTCTATCCCTGAGGTGCCCAGTCTCCGAAGAAAACTTGCGTACCTTGAGCCACTCTAGCGGCAGACGAACTTCCATAGACGACCGCCAACCAAGGCCCATTGGCTCTGGCCTTGCCTCAATTCTGCCTTCTTGTCTATCGAAGGTATTGAAACAAGGGGTTAACGGCTTACTAATTTTAACCGTAAAGCTTCGGGGCTGCACAGATCGGGGGTAATCTAGCTCTGGCTAATCGTCCAAACCGTTGAAAAATCTCATTTTTTTAGCAAATCTCCCATTGCTTCAAAACAATTTAATATGGTTCATTAGAACTACAAAACAACTTCCCTTGGAGGTATCCAGTCCGGTTTCCATGGGCTATATATGGGCCAGCGGGAAAATCGCAAACTGGCCTGTACGGCATCAGCCTTTATCAAATGCCTTGGGTGCTCCTGGTGTTCTCGATGCGGTGGGGATTCGTGGTCAAGCGTCTAGCCAGACTCCGCTAGGGGGGATAGAAGGTAGGGGCTAGGGCAAAACGGCCTCCTGCAAATTGGCCACGGACTGAATTTGATCGGGGCTAAACCCAGCTCGCTCTAGGGATCTGAGGTGGGATGGTTGGCGATATCGGCCATCCATTTGAAGAGTGCGTCGATAGGTGGCTTGGGCGGCAGCGGTATCGCCCCTCGAAGCTAGGGCTAGGGCCAGGGCCACCCAGGGGTGAGGATTTTGGGGCTCCAGTTCTGTGGCTTTTTGGGCATGGTGGATGGCGGGTTCCCACTGGCCGAGGCGCTGGTAGGCCAAACTGAGGTTGTAGTGGGCAATTTTGTTGTCGGGCTTTAGCTCTAGGGCGCGGTGATGGGTGGCGGTGGCTTGGTCAAGCTGGCCTTCCACTAAATAGACAATCCCCAGGGCATTCAGGGCTTGCACTTGGTCAGGATCCTGCCGTAAAGCGGTGTTCAGGGTTTTGATGGCGTTGGGACGGTCGCCGGAGAGGTGCTGCGTCCAGCCCAGGATGATGTGGCTATTGGGGTTGTAGGGATCGAGGGCGGCGGCAATTTTAAGGGTGGCTACGGATCGCTCCAGATCGCCCCCAGATCGATAGGTCAACCCCTGCTGACGGTAGCGTTCGGCGGTGCCCGTATCCACCAAAAAAGCGGGATAGGCTAGGGCGGTGAGAGTGTCCTCCGTCCAGACCGATCCTTGCAGGGCGGTGGTGGGTAATGTTTGACAGCCCCCCAGCCCCGTGAGCAGCAGCCCCAGCCAAGTCAACCGCATCCGTCCCATAGGTTTTGACTGCATTACTGTCGATGATCCTGTGACGTTAATAAGTCGGCCTCTGCTGAAACGCTATGCTTGCCATGCCCTAGTGTTAGGGATGATGCACCCCAGGACAAGCCCCGATCAAACCAGGGAGGTGGAGCGGTTGGGAGGCAAGGGACGATATGGAAGGTTGATGGGATTTGACGGCGAACGCGGGGCATAATAGAAGTCATAAATACATCTCTATCCAAACCCTCTATCCAAGTCTCTACTCAAATTGAACGTGTATTAACTTGCCCCTAGAGCGTTCTCTCTGAACTTTCTGGAGTCCTGCTTCTGTGGGAAAACTGGGCCATTAAAAACGTTATAAAACTTTGCAATGCGATGCTTTGGACGAGATGCCCGACAGGATGCTGTCTGGCTAACCGTAACCGCTTAACTTTTGCTTTAGAATCTTGTCAACGGTTTATCCCGGCCCACAACATCGGCATTCACAGTCCACTCCGCAACGGCAATCACCTATGGCTATCGGATATCTCGCCCTGGTTCTCCATGCCCACCTGCCCTACGTCCGACACCCTGAAAGTGACTATGTGCTAGAGGAAGAGTGGCTCTATGAGGCCATCATCGAGACCTATGTGCCGCTGCTCACCATGTTTGATGGGCTGAAGCGGGACGGGGTGGATTTTAAGCTCACCATGAGTATGACGCCGCCCCTGGTGTCGATGCTGCGGGATCCCCTCTTGCAAGAGCGCTTTGATGCCCATCTGGCCCAGCTCGAAGAACTGGCGGAACTGGAAGTCGAGCGCCATGCCCACAACGGCCACCTGCGCTATTTGGCGGAAACCTACGCCCAAGAGTTCAACCACGTTCGCAACACTTGGGAGAACTACAGCGGCGATCTCGTCACCGCCTTCAAGCAGTACCAAGATTCCAACAACCTAGAAATCATCACCTGCGGAGCCACCCACGGCTATCTGCCCCTGATGAAGATGTACCCCGAAGCGGTGTGGGCGCAAATTCAGGTGGCGGCGGAACACTACGAAGAAAACTTTGGCCGCGCCCCCAACGGCATTTGGCTACCGGAATGCGCCTACTATGAAGGCCTAGAGCGCCTGGTGGCCGATGCCGGAATGCGTTACTTCCTCACCGATGGCCACGGCATTCTCTACGCCCGCCCTCGCCCCCGCTTTGGCAGCTATGCGCCGATCTTCACCGAAACCGGGGTGGCGGCTTTCGGACGGGATCACGAATCCTCCCAGCAGGTGTGGTCGTCCCAGGTGGGCTACCCCGGCGCACCGGAGTACCGCGAGTTCTACCGCGACCTAGGCTGGGATGCCGAGTACGAATACATCAAGCCCTACATCATGCCCAACGGCCAGCGCAAAAATGTGGGCATCAAGTACCACAAAATTACGGGCAAGGGGCTGGGCCTTTCCGACAAAGCCTTATACGACCCCTACTGGGCCAAGGAAAAAGCTGCCGAACACGCCGCTAACTTCATGTACAACCGGGAGCAGCAGATTAGCCACCTCCACGGCCTGATGCAGCGCCCGCCGATTATCGTGTCGCCCTACGATGCCGAACTGTTTGGCCACTGGTGGTACGAAGGCCCCTGGTTCCTGGATTACCTGTTCCGCAAGAGCTGGTTCGACCAAAACACCTACGAAATGACCCACCTGGCCGACTACCTCAAGGCCAACCCCACCCAGCAGGTCTGTCGTCCGTCCCAATCGAGCTGGGGCTTCAAGGGTTTCCACGAATACTGGCTGAACGAAACCAACGCCTGGATCTATCCCCACCTGCACAAAGCTGCCGAGCGCATGATTGACCTGGCCAAGCGCGAACCCGAAGACGAACTAGAATGGCGTGCCCTCAACCAGGCGGCGCGGGAACTGCTGCTGGCGCAATCCTCCGACTGGGCCTTCATCATGCGGACGGGGACGATGGTGCCCTACGCCGTGCGCCGCACCCGCACCCACCTGATGCGCTTCCAAAAGCTGTGGGACGACATCCTGCGCGGCAAGATTGACTCCGGCTGGCTGGAGAAAATGGAAGCCATCGACAACATCTTCCCCAACATCAACTACCGGGTCTATCGGCCTCTGTAGGAAGTCGATCACGAGAAGACCGAGGACAAAAATACCCCTAAGCTGAGCAAAAAAGCCGCCGCCAATCGCAGGCTAGTCAGGGGAGACTGGGGCACCCCAAACCAGCCGTAGCGGTCGATCAGCAGCCCCGTAAACACTTTGGCGGTGAACACCGTGCTTGTCATCGTCTGCACGCCCAGAATGGGCACCAAAAATACGGATCCTGCAATATAGAGGACGTTCAGAATTCCCGGCATGAGGTACAGGGGCTGCCAGGATTTGAGCAGGCCCGACCCCGTGGGGGGCACAAACGCCGCCGACAACAGCGGTAACAGGACTACCCCTGGCCCCAGGAAAAACAGCGTGGCCGTAAACACCCCCGCTGCCTGCCCTAGGGCCGCATTGAGCGAGTTGGCACCACTCAGCAAACCACCCACCACCAGCACGCCTCCCATCGCCAAGGGATTGGGCCGTTTAGATCCGGTAGCCCCCAGTCCTAGGACATCTGTGGTTGGGGATTCGGCCCGCTGACGGGAGCCACTGAGGAGCACCACCCCCACCAGCAGAGCCACCAGAGCCACCAGCCGCCCTGGATTGATGGGAATGGTGCGCAACCCCGCAAAGCCGATATGGTCGAGCCACAGACTGATCGACATCTGGCCACTAAAGAGACAGGCGGTGGTGATGGTTGTCCCCACGGCGGCAGTTGCCTGAATAATCACCAAAATCAGCAGACCATTGACCAAGCCTGGGATCGCCAGGTAAGGCTGCTTGGAAAAGAGCGTTACCAGCCCGGCGGGGGAAAGCGCCTCATCAAACAGCAACATCAGCAGCCAAGCCAGCCCCGATCCCAAACTCAGAAAGAGAAACGTGGCCCGGATAAACCCAATCTCTCGCCCAATAAAACTATTGATGGCTCCCGAAAAGCTACTGCCTGCCCCCAACAAAGCCGCCAGCCCCAACAGCACCACAGAAATCATTCAGTCGTCCTTCCATTTGGGTTTCGTATACATTTGTATCCTGTATACCATTCAACGACATCCCTCAAATTTGGGTGCTTTCCATGGGTGTTTTGCCCCTCCATACCTTGACCGCCAGTGAATTAGCCCCCCTCCTGCACGCTGGGGAGGTGTCGGCCCAAGCCCTGGCCCAAGCCTGCCTAGATCGCATCGTCCAGCGCGAACCTGTTGTCGATGCCTGGGAGTATTTGGATCCAGAATACGTTCGTCACCAAAGTCGGCTTTGCGATCAGCGCCGTGGCGAGGGTCATCCCCTCGGCCCGCTGCACGGTATTCCCGTGGCGGTGAAAGATATTTTTGCCACGACGGATATGCCCACGGGCTGGGGCACCCCAATCTACGCTGGACAGCGCCTCCCCTACGATGCAGCGGTGGTCGAGCGGTTACGCGCCGCTGGGGCGGTCATTCTCGGCAAAACCGTTACCACCGAGTATGCCCACGCCAGCGCAGGCAAAACCCGCAACCCCTACCACCCCGGTCACACCCCAGGGGGCAGCTCCAGCGGGTCGGCGGCAGCCGTGGCTGATCGCATGGTGCCTCTGGCCCTGGGTAGCCAGACAGCAGGATCGATTTTGCGTCCAGCGGCCTACTGCGGCATTTTGGGGTTTAAGCCCAGCTTTGGGCTGATTTCTCGCCACGGCACCCTGCCCGTCAGTCGCGATCTAGACCATGTCGGCGTGTTCGGGCGATCCCTGGAGGATATCACGCTACTCTGCCGTGTTCTGATTGGCCCCGACGGACGCGACCCAGACAGCCTCGGCGCACCGGGTTTAGACTTGTCCTGGAATGCCGCCCCGCTGCCCCACTTCGCCTTTGTACCCACTCCGTTTTGGCACGAGGTGGAACCCCAGGCTCAGACCGCCCTCGCCCAAAGTCTAGAATCCTGGGCCGCAGCGGGGGCCAGTGTGACTGAAATCTCCCTGCCTAATATCTTCAACGATTACCTCGATACCCTGGACGTGCTGCTGGCCTGCGGCATGGCAGCTCACCACGGCGCAGACTACGACCGCCATCGCGATGCCCTGTCCCCCACCCTGCGCCAAACCATCGAGCGAGGCCGCGCCTACAGCGGGTTGGCCTATGCCACCGCCCGACAGGCCGTAGTCAACTACAGCGTTGCCCTTGCACCGCTGTTTGACCGCTATGATGCCCTGATTACGCCAGTGACCACGGGTATAGCTCCGGCAGGCTTAGACAATACTGGTTCCTTTAAGTTCTGCGCCCTCTGGTCAATCTGTGGCGTGCCCGCGCTCAGCCTGCCGCTGGGGCGAGGAGAACAGGGACTACCGCTGGGGCTTCAGCTCGTGGGCCAACGTGGCCAAGATGGACGGCTACTCCGGGTTGCTGAGTGGGCCATCGCCCAGCTAGGGGATGACTGGTTGCCACCCCTGCCCGATCAATTATCAGCGGGAGATCGCTAGACGGGGAAAGAACTTATGCGGATGGCGAGACTCGAACTCGCACAGCGTGAGCCACACGCCCCTCAAGCGTGCGTGTCTACCAATTCCACCACATCCGCAGGTTGGACTAAGCGACTTTACCCAGGCCCATGAGGGAATTTAGCCCGGAACATCAGCTCAGCTATATCAGAATAAACCATAATGGCGGCAATGTTAGCCCCCTCGGATCGGAAATTTTCTGTCCCTTACCCCGTGATAGGATCAGCAACCGTCGTATGATTCTGGTTGAGAGACTATCGCCCTATAGAATGCGCTTTTCTAAAATTTTGATTGCTAACCGGGGAGAAATCGCGCTCCGCATTCTCCGCACCTGTGAAGAAATGGGCATCGCCACGGTGGCCGTGCATTCCACGGTGGATCGCCACGCCCTGCACGTCCAACTGGCGGATGAGGCCGTGTGCATCGGCGAAGCGCCCAGCCAAAAGAGCTACCTGAACATTCCCAACATCATCGCCGCCGCCCTCACCCGCAACGCCAGCGCCATCCATCCCGGTTATGGCTTTTTGGCGGAAAATGCCCGCTTTGCGGAAATCTGCGCCGATCACCAAATCGTCTTTGTGGGGCCATCCCCAGAGGCCATCCGCAAGATGGGCGATAAGTCTACGGCCAAGGAAACCATGCAGCGGGTTGGTGTGCCCACCGTTCCCGGCAGCGATGGCCTGCTGATGGACGAAACCGAGGCCTACCGCATTGCTGCCGAAATTGGCTATCCCGTCATCATCAAAGCCACGGCGGGGGGCGGGGGGCGGGGGATGCGCCTGGTGCAAACCGAAGCCGACATGAGCAAAGCCTTCATGGCCGCCCAGGGCGAGGCCCAAGCCGCCTTTGGCAATCCGGGCGTGTACCTGGAAAAATTTGTGGAGCGGCCCCGCCACATCGAGTTTCAAATTTTGGCCGACAGCTACGGCAACGTCGTCCACCTGGGCGAGCGGGATTGCTCCATCCAGCGGCGGCACCAAAAGCTCCTCGAAGAAGCCCCCAGCCCCATCCTGACTGCGGATCAGCGGCAGAAAATGGGCGATGCCGCCGTTTTAGCCGCCAAAGCCATCAACTACGTGGGCGCGGGCACCGTAGAATTTCTGGTGGACGGCCACGGCAACTTCTACTTCATGGAGATGAACACCCGCATCCAGGTAGAGCACCCCGTCACCGAGATGATCACCGGAATCGACCTGATTGCCGCCCAACTGCGCGTGGCCCAGGGCGACAAACTGCCCTTCACCCAGGAACAAATCCAGTTCCGGGGCCACGCCATCGAATGCCGCATCAACGCCGAAGACCCCGACCACAACTTCCGCCCCAACCCAGGCCGCATCAACGGCTACCTGGCACCGGGCGGCATGGGGGTACGGATGGATTCCCACGTCTACACCGACTACGAAATCCCGCCCTACTACGATTCCCTGATCGGCAAGCTGATTGTGTGGGGGCCAGATCGTCCCACCGCCATCCGCCGGATGAAACGCGCCCTGCGGGAATGCGCCATCACTGGACTGCCGACGACGATTCCCTTCCACCAAAAGGTGTTAGAGAATCCCAATTTCCTCAGCGGCGATGTGTACACCAACTTTGTGGCGCAAATGATGGCAGGAAGTTGACCTTGATGGCCGAGGGAGAGGTTGACGAGCGGGTTCCAAGGTAGTTTGTCCCCTGAACCTATCGCTGGCCGATGGGACGTTACTCGGTGGAGCTATCCCATCGGCCCTAGCGGTCAGCATCCATTATGGAGCCGTTTTAGGTGAAACCTTGATGGCTAATTGTCGTAGACGCGGCATTCGTCGGCGTCTGGGTTGTTGTCGCAGTAGGTTTCGAGGGAGGTTTTGTCGGTGCCTTGCTCGCGCTGGTGGGAGGCTTCGGCCTGAAGTTCTTCCACGGCATCCCAGGCGGCGGCGCAGTCTTGGGCATTTCCGGTGTCGCAGGCGGCCCGAGCGCTTTCAATTTCGCTTTGGATGCGGGTTTGGAGATTATCGCTCATGATATTCCTTGTTGCTATGGATGATTTTGGGAAAGACAAAATTCCTTCCTGAGGACAGGACGAGATCGCCCTAGACTAGCGCGATCCTTTGAGGTCAAACCCTAAAATCCAGTATAGTTTACCTCTGGAATCGGCTAATTTCGGTGATCTACCCTACCCTGGGAGGCCATCCGCCCTGGCGATTCCTATCCCCTCAGGAGACCTCTACACCTTACAACCCTGCACAACGCCACTGGCGAAGGAGACAACGAACCATGACAGGTGCTTCCCAGACCATGCAGTGGGCCAATGCCCTGTCCCAGCGGGCGTCCCTAGAGGCGGCAGTGCAGGAAGTGGTGGATACCCTCAAGCCCCACTTTGACACACCGCCAGATTTGGCCCTGGTGTTTATTTCCTCCGCCTTTACCAGCGAATTTCCGCGTCTGTTGCCCCTGCTGCAAGAACAGTGGCCCCTGCCTGTGGTGGTGGGCTGTAGCGGCGGCGGCGTGGTGGGGATGGCTAGTGCTGAAGCCGCTGTGGAGGTGGAATCGGCCCCGGCCCTGAGTTTGACGGTGGCCCGGTTGCCGGGGGTGACGGTGCAGCCCTTTCATCGGTCTGGGGATGATCTGCCTGATTTAGACAGCCCGCCCGCTACGTGGACAGACTTTATTGGCGTTGATCCGGCCACGAATCCGCAATTTATTCTGCTGGCGGATCCCTTCTCCTCTGGCATTAACGATCTGCTTCAGGGGCTCGATTTCGCCTATCCCCAGGCGGTGAAGGTGGGCGGGTTGGCCAGTGTGGATGGCTTCAACCGCCAGAGCGGCCTGTTCTGCAATCACACCCTTCATACCGAGGGGGTGGTGGGGGTGGCCCTGTCTGGCCCCATTGTGCTGGAGGCGATTGTGGCCCAGGGGTGTCGGCCCATTGGCCCTGCGTACCAAGTGGGAGAAACGGAGCGCAACATTATCCTCAGCCTCAACGATCCAGAGCACGACCACGATGAACGTCCGCCCCTGGAGGTACTGCAAGGGCTGATCCAAACCCTCAGCGAGGCGGATCGCAAACTGGCGCAGAATTCCCTATTTGTGGGCATTGCCCAGGACGAGTTTAAGCTCACCCTCAGCCCAGGGGATTTTCTCATTCGCACCCTGCTGGGCGTGGATCCGAAAACGGGGGCCATTGCCGTGGGAGATCGGGTGCGCCCCGGCCAGCGAATTCAGTTTCACCTGCGCGATGCCCGTACTTCCGCCGAAGACCTCGATCACTGGCTGGGCAACTACCGCCGCCAGCAACCCACCGCCCCCGCCGGAGCTCTGATGTTTTCCTGCATGGGCCGAGGGGAAGGGCTCTACCAATCCGCCAACTTTGACTCTGACCTGTTTCAGCAATACCTTGGCCCGGTGCCCCTAGGCGGCTTTTTCTGCGGTGGCGAAATTGGCCCCGTGGGCAACACCACCTTTTTGCATGGGTTCACCTCGGTCTTTGGTATTTGCCGCCAGCCCTAGCCGAAACCGTCGCCCTTTCCGCCTTGGCCTCCACCAGACAACCCTGACATCTGGTCATCCCGTCCCCGTGGCAAAATGGGGAAACCTACTCGATTGTTAATTTCTGCCGTTCATCCCTGGATTGCCGCAATGTCTAGCCCCGACGTTTCCTTGCCCAGTCCCCAACCGACCCAAGCGACCCGGCCTAACCTAGGACTGCTGACAATGCTGCGCCTGGGGGTGTTCAACATGGGCTTGGGCATTATGTCCCTGCTCACCCTGGGGGTGCTGAACCGGGTGATGATTGAGGAACTGCGGGTTCCGGCCCTGATTGCGGCGGGCACCATTGCGGTACATCAGTTCATGGCTCCGGCGCGGGTGTGGTTTGGCCAAATGTCCGATGCTCGGCCCCTGCTGGGCTACCACCGCAGCGGCTATATTTGGCTGGGGATTCTCTCGGTGGCAGTGATTTCCTTTTTGGCCCTGCAAGTGGTGTGGCAAATTGGAAGCCGCACCCTAGAAAGCGGCTGGGGGCCAGCGGTATACCCCTGGGTGGGGCTGCTAGGAGTCCTCTTTGCCGCCTATGGCTTGGCCCTCAGTGCTACGTCAACCCCCTTCACCGCCCTACTGGTGGATGTGTCCGATGAGGACAGTCGCTCCCGCCTGGTGAGCATCGGCTGGGCCATGCTGATGGTGGGCATCATTACCGGGGTAATCATCACCTCCATCGTGCTCAAACCCATCGAGCTAAACGCCCCCTTCGAGCAGGTGCGGAGTGCGGTGAATCGGCTGTTTGTCATTGCTCCGGCGGTGGTTTGTGCCCTGTCTATCTTCAGCACCTACGGCATCGAGCGCAAATACTCGCGCCTGCGGGATCGGTCGTCCCTCCAGGATCGTGAAGACGGCCTCACCCTGGGCAAAGCCTTGCGGATTCTCACCGCTAGTCGCCAAACGGGGTTGTTTTTCAGCTTTTTGCTGGTGCTCAGCCTCAGCCTGTTTATGCAAGACGCCATCCTCGAACCCTACGGTGGCGAAGTCTTTGGTATGACCATCGCCGAAACCACCCAGCTCAATGCCGCCTTTGGCATGGGCACGCTGTTGGGGATTATCTTCACGGGCTGGCTGGTGGTGCCCCGCATCGGCAAGCAGCGCACGGTGAAGCTGGGCTGTAGCTGGGCAGCCCTGTGCCTGGTGGGCCTGATTTTGTCGGGGCTGACGGCCTCGCCCCAGGTGTTGCTGTCGGCGGTGTTTTTGTTTGGCACAGCGTCCGGCGTCCTCACCCTAGGGGCCATCGTGCTGATGCTGGATCTCACCGTGGCGGAAACGGCGGGTACCTTCATCGGCGCGTGGGGGTTGGCCCAGGCCATCGCCAGGGGCAGCGCCACGGTGCTGGGGGGCGGCTTGCTGGATCTGGGTCGGCTGATTTTCGGCGGCGGACAAGGGACGGCTGCGGTAGGCGAACCCAATGCCCTGCTGGCCTACGGCCTCGTGTTCGGCCTCCAGGCCGTGGGGATGATCGTGGCCATTGGGCTGCTGAGTCGGGTGGATATTCTGGAGTTTCAATCCAACGCCAAAGCCGCCATCACCGCTGCCTTGGAAAGTGATATGGATTAGCCCAAACCGTCCTTGCAGCAAGAGTCGCCCTCACCCCCAGCCCCTCTCCCAGGGAGGAGAGGGGGGCCGGAAATGGCTTCTTTCAAAGTCCCTCTCCCAGCTTGGGAGAGGGATTTAGGGTGAGGGCAACTCCGGGCTAGGCAGGATTTCACTCCTCAAATCGCTCCCACAATCAACATTCTCAACAGGTTTTCCATGGACATGTTTTGGCAGACGGTGCTGGATTTTGCCCAAACCACCACCCAGCGCGTGGGGCAAACATTGCTAGAGGACTTTGGCCACGCCCAGGCCGACCTCAAGGCCGATGGTAGCTTGGTGACGGCTTCCGACCGCTGGGCCGACGAAGCCCTTCGCACCGCCATCCTCAAAACCTTCCCTGACCACGGCGTCCTCAGCGAAGAAACCGAGCATATTTTCCCCAACACCGACTGGTGCTGGATTATCGACCCCATCGACGGCACCACCAACTTTGCGCGGGGTATTCCCATCTGGGGCATTTCCCTGGCGCTGCTCTACCGAGGGGTGCCCGTCTTTGGCTATGTAGCGATGCCGCCCCTGGGGCAAGCGTTCCATGGTTATTGGCCCGGTGAAAGCGGACTAACTATGCCCAGCGGTGCATTTTTTAACGGTCGGCCCATGCAGCCCAGCCCAGCGGAACCTGGCCCCCAGGAATTCTTTAGCCTCTGCGCCCGCAGTACCTCGGTGATGAGCCAGCCCTTCCCCTGCAAAATTCGGATGCTGGGATCGGCCACCTATAACCTGCTGCTGGTGGGGGCAGGTTGGGCCATCGGGGCTGTGGAAGCGACACCCAAAATTTGGGACATCGCCGCTGTGTGGGCCATTGTGCAAGCCGCCGGAGCCACCTGGGTGGCCCTCGATGGCGCGGCACTCTTCCCTCTCACCGTGGGCCAAGACTATAGCCGCCAGCCCTATCCAACGCTGGTGACGGCTCAGCGGAATTGGGTAGAGACCTTCGTGCCCCTGGTTGGCCAGGTGGGGCAGCGCCCTTGAGGCTACCCCATGCCTAGCGAAACTTAATCACCCGCCTAAACGCAGAGCTGACAACGCGGGGTTCATCGTTCATCATTTGTACCGTAAAGGTGCGTTCCTCCCGCTGAGTGGTGCCATCGGGGTAAAAGTAGGTGTTTTCGCCCAAGAGCGCTATCTGATCATCGCTTTGCTCAAGGACGCGCAGATTTTCGACGGTTACTCGGTCAAACTGCCGAAAGAAGCCCGGATCGAACTGCTGAGCTAAGGCCGGACTAAACTGAGCCTGAGCGTTCTCCCAGTCGCCGCTACTGATGTAAACGTACAGGTTGGCAACCGTGGCCTGGGCGGAGGCCACATCTAGGGGCGGGGCCGGGGTAGAACCCGCTACCTCCGACCGCGTTGGGCGACCCTCCGAGACAACTTCAGGAGGGGTGGTCTCTGAAGCCGTTGCTGGGGGCGTGGGCGGAACGGGCGCAGGGGTGCTGGTGTCTGTGGGAGCGGGCGGAGCAGGATTCGACGGTCTCTCTGCCGGGGAGCGGGGGGGCACGGGAGGAGAAGGATCGTCTGGGGTAGGGCGATTAGCTGCCGGAGCCCCTCCATCGATCTCTGGGTTGGAGGGCATCATCACCGCTCGCCAGCCGACCGCCCCTAGCCCTCCGCCCAAGGCCGCTAATACCATCAGGGCGAGGATGGGCACCCAGGTTGGCCTGGGGGATGCTGCGGATCGAGGCGTTGCCGCATGGGTGAGGGGAACAGCGGCGGTGGGAAAATCTGGGCGATGGGGAGCCACAGCCACCGTTGGAACCATCGCGGCTGGATTCATCGCGGCTGGATCTAGCGTCGTCGGGTCTATTGCCGTGGCCTGTCCTGGGGCCACAGGGCTGGGCGACGAGCGATGGGCACCCACAGGGATAGCCTCGGTGGGAATCTGGGCACTGAGAGCTGGAGGCAACTGGCGCAGAGCGGCTAGGGCCTCCATGCCATGGCGATAGCGAGATCGAAAGTCGTATCGCACAAGACGGTCTAGGAAATCTAATAGCGCTGGGGAACGCTGGGGCGCATAGCCGCGCCAGTCAAGTTCGCCGCTTTGGGGATGGGGATGCAGGTCGGTGGGGGCATAGCCCGTGAGCGCTTGAATGCCCAGGATGCCCACCGCATAGAGGTCGCTGCTAAACTGAGGCCGTCCGGCCAGTTGCTCGCTGGGCATATAGCCCTGGGTGCCGATGGAAATGGTGTGGCTGAGGCCAGAGCGCTGGCTGTGCAGTTGGGTGCTGACCTGCTTCACGGCCCCAAAGTCGATCAGCACAATGCGGTGATCCTCGCGGCGGCGGATGAGGTTCGAGGGCTTCAGATCGCGGTGGATCACCCCTTTAGCGTGGACAAAGGCCAGCACGCCCAACAAATCGCCCAAAAAGGCTACCACCTGGGCCTCCGTCCAGGGTTGCCCGACCAGTTCCTCGGTCAGCGCATGGCCTTGGATCAGTTCTTGGGCCAGGTAAAACTCTTGATTTTCTTCAAAGTGGGCCAAAAGCGCCGGAATTTGAGGATGGGACCCCAACTGGTAGAGAACCTGGGCTTCGGTGTCAAACAGTCGCCGCGCCACTTGCAGTTCTTCCACACTGGAGACCTGGGGCTTGAGCTGCTTGACCACACAGAAGGGATGCCCCGGCATATGGAGATCCTGGGCCTTGAAGGTGCGCCCAAAGCCGCCCTGCGCTAAAGGCTGAACGATTTGGTAGCGCCCCCCAAGGGGATTAGATTCTCGCGGTAAGGGGGGAGAAGGGGTCATGGCTCAGCCCGCAGATCAACAACAGATCACAAAGTATAAAGGCCCTACCTTGCCCTGGGGGCGAATCCCTCCCAACCAAGGCGACCACGATCTCGGTGTTACCCTTGGCCCCTCTACCACACTACGGTTTCGCCCTGGCCCCAAAAGCCGTCATATTTGGTGACTTTGACATCCCCTAACACCTGGGTTTGGCAGGCGAGGCGAAGGTTGCGGTCGGCCTGGTGGGGCGGCAAGGAGCGGCGGGTTTTGTCCTTCCAGTTGGGGGCCGAAACCTCGCCTTCAATCTGCACCGCACAGGTGCCACAGGTGCCCAGGCTGCGGCAGTTAATCACCGTAGACTGGCCGTTGTAAAGGTCTACACCGTGGGCCAGCAGCACCTTTCGCAGGTTGGCTCCAGCTTCGCATTCAAAGGTTTTGCCCTGGGCAGATACCGTTGGCATGGTTCCGTCTTCCTATGGAATCGCGTTTTGTCCCTATGACCTACCTTAAGCCATGATGATTGACCTTAGGCCGTGGGGAAGGCGCTATTCCAGCGCCGTTGAGGCCGGAGCAGCAGTGGCGAGGTAAGCCTGGTGGCCCCGCCGGGGTTGCCACACAACCGCCCCATCCCGTTCCGTACACCACACTTGAACACCCATCGCCTGAAGGGCCGCTTCAACGGTGTCCTCTAGGCGGCGGCTGGAGGCAATGGCCACCTGGGGATGAATGGCCGCAATTAACTCCGGCAAAAGCGGTTGACCATCCCACCACAGCACATCACTGGCTAGGGGGGTAGTGGACTGAAGCAAGGATCGCTGAAGGGATTGATTCAGGTGAGTCAGCAAAATCCAGGTTTCTGGCTGGGTCGTCCTTGGGCGCACCCCAGCGCCAAACAGGGTCATCTTGAGAGCCGTCGCCTCGTCGGTCAGGGATTCAACGCGGTGTGGCCCCAGGCTCAGCGGCTGGTGTGGCCCCAGTTTGGTAGCGGTGGGTAAATCCTGGGAAAAGGTGCTGAGGCGGTGGGTGTGGTAGAGGTGCTGGATGGGAGCCTGGGCCCTTAGGGTTTGCCAGTTTTCGGCGTCACTGCTCTGTCCGGCGATGGCGTGGGCGAGGCGATTGATGCCCGCCTGCCGCAGAAATGGCCCCACGGTGTAGAAGGCGGTCGATTGGGTGCCACTGTTGATCAGCAGCGTAGACTGGCGATCTTGCACCACCATCACGGCATCGTTGCCCGCCGCCAAAACCGTGGCCTGGGTGAGGGTGGCCCCCCGATACCACAGTGGCCCCAGAGCCAGCAGCAGTACCGCTAACGCCACTAGCCAGCGCCGCCGCCGTCCCAGGGCTGTCCATCCCCCCAGGCCATAGAGGCCGTACAACCCCAGCATTTGCCAGAGGGCGATGTGGCCCATGGCCAACGTGCTTCCCGGCAGGCTGATCTGCCAGTTCACTAGGGCCATCAAGACCGTGGTGGGCAACCACAGCAGCGCGGCCAAAGCCGCCCCCAGGGCAGGAATGACCAGGGACACCACCCCACTCACCATGCCCCCCAGGCTAATCACCGTCACGAGGGGCGTAGCCACCATGTTAAGCAGCACGCTATAGGTGGTGAGGGTATTGAAGTAGTAGAGCGAGAGGGGAATCGTCCAAAAGTAGGCGGCGAGGGGCACCGCCAGCACCGTGGCGAAGGTGGGCGGCAACCAGCGGAGGTGATCCATCAGCGGCGGCACACTCACCATCAGTCCCAGGGTGGCCATCACGCTGAGGCGAAACCCCACGTCGTCAATCCAGGTGGGATTCCACACCAGCAGCAGTGTCACCGCCACCAGCAAACAGCCCAGGGGTTGGGTGCGGCGTTCTAGGGCCAGCCCCACCAGCACCCCTATCCCCATCAATGCCGCCCGCATCACGCTGGGTTGGGCTCCCGTCATCAGCACATAGCCCGCCAGCACAGCGGTGCCAATCCCCAGTTGGGCCACACCGGGCTGGGAGATCCGCCCCTGAAGGGCAGGCCATCGCAAAATCCCCATCACCAGCCCCAACAGCAGCGACACATGGAACCCAGAGGCCGCCAGGGTATGGGCCAACCCCGCCTGGATGAAGGCATCTTGGATGGGATAGGGCACCTGCACCGCCCGTCGGCCCAACGCCATGGCGCTAACCAGAGCCCCCTGCTCTGGCCCCAACCCTTGGGCCTGAGCCTGCACAATGCGCTGCCGCAGCCGCCACAGCCCCCAGCCGCCCTCGCCCTGAATGACGACGGACTGGCCATTCAGTCCCGCATACACCCCTCGGCTAGCCAAATGTTGCTGAAAGTCAAAGGCGTTAGGATTTTTGGCCTGCGAGGGCGCATACAGTTGGCCCCGAATTTGAAGCTGCTGGCCAGGGTGAAGGTCTGCCGTAGCCGCCCAGGGCACCGTCACATACAGCTTGCCCTCCACAGGAAGGAGTTCTCCTAGGGGCTGGCCTGCCTGGTCTAAGCGCCTAGTTTGCTGAACCTGCAACCAAAGCTGTCCCTTGCCGCTGCGGCTCTCACGAGGCATTTCTTGCAGCCGTCCCCACACCTCCTGCTGGGTTCCGGTGGGGGCCTCCTGTTGCAGCACGCGGCTAATGTCGAGGATGGATGGCGCAGGATATTGCCAGCCATAGTTGAGGGCGGCCACCAGTCCTAGCCCGCCCAACCCAAGCCACACCTCAGCCCTCGGCCCCAGCGGCCAACGGCGGGGCAAAATCAACGCCGCCAGCCCCCCCAGCCCCAGCAGAATCAAGCCCGTTAGGCCCGCCCCTACCCAACACCCGAGGCCACCATGGCGTACCCACAAACTCACCACAAACAACCCAGCCACGTACGCACCGCACCCCAGCCGTCCTGCAACCATGCCCATTCGTCTTCCTGCACCATAACTAGGCTTAGAAAGCCCGTTCCGACGCAGGCGTCACCAGGGGGCCAGTCTTTTGGCGGAGAGGAGGATCGGCCCTAGGATGGGCTGTTGTACTAAGTCCTATGTACTAAATCCGATGTGCTAAATCCGAATAAGGGACACCCTATATAAAACGCCCTATCCTAGGCTAGAGAATCGGGAGACGGACTCTCCCGATGAAGGCGCTTTTTGGCCAAATCTCGTAGAACAATGGCCCAGTCGGGGCGCATTTGCTCAATGATCAGCATCGCTGGTGTATTCTGACTGACCCAGGGGTTGTTCATTTTTAGTCCCTCCAAGTCCATCGCATAACCGAGGCGGTGTAGAGACTCAAGCCGCTGCTGCTGCCGGATTTGATTGGGGTGCAGTTCCGGCAAGATATTTTTAAGATCAGAGATCATCGGACGAGCAGGAATATGCTTTTGTTGATATTCCGCCAGGGCATCGGCCAGCCCTGGAGACCGCAGCCGAATTTCGGAATGATCTCGGGCTGAAAGGCGAACATTTTTCAGTCGATTAAAAAAGTCAGCTTCGTAATTTGATAGGCGCATAGTGGTTCCCCTCCATGTTCATCCTAGTCTGGGCAGGGTGGCTTTCGTTGCGATTATGTGAGGATTGTGATGATTCCATCGGCCCGCTGGATCTGGATATAATCCCCCTCCACCCTAGCCACCCACCCACCCGGAAAAGGGTCGGTTTGAGAGCGGTTTGGGGCCGTCACCAGGGTCACTAATTTCTCCACCTGATCAAAGGTGATTGGGGCCGTCAGGGTGTGCTGAAGGGCGCGTCGCAACACCCGCCGCTGAAGGGCGAGGGGTGCATCCCGCAGGGGAGAACGCTGAATCCGCCAAGCATAGGTCTCTGGAGGCACCACGCCTAGCAACGGCAGGGGCAGGGCCGATAGCTGCGGATCCGGATCCGTCAGATCCAAGGAATCCGCATCCAGTGGCGGCTGTGTATTCGACGGATTCGGTAACTGCGCATCCAGCAACAGTTTATCCGACGGCTGCGTATTCGACGGATTCGGTACCTGCGCGTCCAGTGACGGTTTATCCGACGGTTGCGCCGCCCAGGGTTTCACCACCGCCCGATAGAGGTCGTCGGTCATCTGATCTAACAGCGCCACCTCCGCCGTGAGGATTTCGGCGGTTTGGGCCAGGGTGTGCTCCACCCTGGGGTGAATGTGGGCTTTTAGGTAGGGAAACACCTCCAGCCGCAGCCGATTGCGGGTATAGGAGAGGTCGGCATTGGTGCTGTCTACCCAAAGCGGTAGCCCCCTCCGACGGCAGAAGGTTCCCGTGGTTTGGCGACTGAAGGCCAGCAACGGACGCACCACGGTGAGCTTCGCATCGGCAGGACTATCCCCCAAGGGACGCTTCCAGGCGAGGGCTTGCAAACCGTCGGTGCCGCTGCCGCGCAGGAGGTTGTAGAGCAGGGTTTCGGCCCGGTCGGTGGCGGTGTGGCCCGTGGCGATGTGGGTGGCCCCCAGGGATTGGGCCATGGCCCCCAGACGGTTGTAGCGCCAAGCACGGGCCTCGGCTTCGCTGGTGGGGGGTGGATCGGCCTGCACCACCTGGCACGGAACGCCCCAGGCTTGGCACAGGTCGGCCACAAAGGCGGCATTCTCAGCGGCGTCGGGTCGCCAGCCGTGGTTGCCGTGCATGGCCCACAGCCGCCACTGCCACTTGGGCTGTAAGTCTAGGAGCAGCCGCAGCAGCGCGATGGAGTCTTGCCCCCCCGACACGGCCACCACCACCCCAGCGCCCTGGGGCAACAGCGCCCGCTGCCGCAGTTCTCGGTGCAGGCGGGCGTGGAGATCGCTCCAGGGCGGGCGTTCCATAACGGGCATTCCCCCGAACTCGCGCCTAGCCGCCGTAGTTCCATCCGGTGCTTTCCAGCAGCAGCGGTTCACCATCGCGGTGCAGCCCTGCCCCCACCACTTCGCCCACAAAAACGGTGTGGTCGCCATGCTCGACGCTGCCCACCACCCGGCATTCCACATAGCCGAGGGTGTCTTGGATGATGGGGCACCCGGTTTCGGGGCCGGGGTAGAACTCAATGTCTTCAAACTTGTTGCCCACCCGGCGCAGGGGCTTGAAGAAGTTTTGGGCCAAGTCCTTTTGGCCAGCCTCCAAAACGCTGAGGGCAAACACCCCGCTAGCCTTCACCATGGCGTGGGAGGTGGAGTCGTTTTTGACGCAGTTCACCACCAGGGGCGGGGTAAAGGAGGCTTGCATCACCCAACTGGCGGTAAAGCCGTTCACCTCGTCGCCATCTTTGACCCCACAAATGTAGAGCCCGTGGGGAATTTTCCGCAGCAGCGTCTTTTTAGCCTGTTCATCTAGCACGGTGTACCTACTCCATACGTTTCAACACAGCTTTAGGAGGGCTTCAATGCGGCTCCAGAGGGACTTGGGGACGGCTCTAGGACAGTTTCAACCTCCCCTCTCCCACCTGCCGCGATGCAGGCCATCTCTATGGCCAGTGTAGTACAGCCTGGGAGCGGCCCTAAACTCAGCCGATCAAGGCCTCAACGCGCTAGGAACGGAGGATCCGATGGCAAAGCCGCCCTACCCTTGGGCCACCCTTAATTCGGGGTAAATCCCGATAATTCTATGAAGTTAATGTCTAGACCTAGTGGAAACACTAGACAAATACATGAAAAAACTACGAATTAATGGTAAAAACACTAGTAACGTTTCCTGAATTCTCGCTAGCCTGCCTCCATAGGGCGAGCGATGGCTCGGCACTGTCACGTCCTTGCAGTGACGTCGCTACCTCCGATTGGCCGTCACGTCTGATTTCGCCCATTCTGCGATCTTTGCCATGAGCCCCTGGGATTCCCTTGATTCTTGGTCTGATTACTCCAACCGCCCCCCGGCCAAGCTAGAGGAGGTCATTTATCAGCATCTTCAGCACTGGCGACAGCAGGAATCCTCCCGTGAGTTGCTGGCGCGGTTTCGCCATTTGTTGTTGCAGGGCGACAGCTACCCCGACACAACGGTGGCCAAAGCCCTGTTTAGCCTTGCAAAGGATCCCAACGCCGAGCGGGAATTTAAGTACGTCCTCAATCGCTGTTGCTATACCTTGATTAACTTTTGGTACAGTCAGCCCCGCGAGCAGTGGGCCATTCCTGAACTGATTGGGTTGTTTGATGGCCAGTTTCCCCCTGCCACCGACCCGGCGGTGCGGCGAGTTCGGGCCTTGGTCAACGGCTTTGTCACCAGCGATCAGTATGCTGCCCTAGAACGGTTGCGCTGCATTTTGAGCGACTCTAGGGCAGAGGCAGAGGCGCGGCTGGAGGAGCAACCCCTAGGCAACCGTCTCTCCCACTATCCCTTTTTGTACGATGGCAGCCTGCTGACCAAGGACAGC
Organism: Leptolyngbya sp. BL0902; assembly: GCF_016403105.1. Lineage (NCBI taxonomy): Bacteria > Bacillati > Cyanobacteriota > Cyanophyceae > Leptolyngbyales > Leptolyngbyaceae > Leptolyngbya > Leptolyngbya sp. BL0902. Next base: position 1,552,606 of record NZ_CP046155.1, on the reverse strand, counting down.
GACCAAGAGCAGGCGCAAAATGTGGGTCATCTGCGGCGCAAAGCCGAAACCACCTTGGCCATTCGCCTTGCCCGCTACCACGGTGGCCTCCAAACCCGCCAAGAGAGTTTGTCCCTCCCCAATCCTACCCTCCTCGCCCCCGCCGACTTTCAGCAGGCCATGGGCCACTACACGGGCAAGGTAGACGGCCACCGCAGTCAGAAGGACTTGGCCCGCTGGTTTTCCACCTACAGCAAAACCGCCCGATCCTTCGACCGTTTCAAGGATGAGTTTGTGGATTACCTGATGGGGCCAATCGCCGCCGTTGAGCCCAAGTATGGCCACAACCACTTTACCCGCACCCTGCGCCAACACCTGCAAGACATTCTGCCCCAGTTTGACAACCAGCCCCTGAACGACTTCATTTTGGTCGAAACCTGCCGCCAAGTGCTCAACTTTCTGGTGGTTGACAATCCTCGGCGGCCCGTGTTCCGGCGCTATTGCCACCTGATCGAAGACATCGGCTATCCCCTCACTATGGGGCTGCTGCTGCGAATTGTTCTATTCTGCTCTAAGGCTAAGCCCTGGCTAGAGCGGCGCTTTTCCATCCTGTTTAACCTGCATGAACGGCGGTTGTGCGGAGAGGTGCCCTGGCTTGTCACCAGCTTAGAGCACGCCAATCTTGCCCTAATCGCCAATTTTGCAGAGGTGGGCTACCAGTTTTAGTCTGTGGTCTAAGATCAAGACCGCAGGGGCCGAAATCGCAAACCCACGGGAAAGGAACATGGTGAAAAACACCCGGAGGACACCCAGAGGATGGGCTAGGCGGATGGGACTGGCTTGGGGTGGTGGTCTAGCCCTCTGGAGCACAGGAATGATGATCAGCGGGCCGAGTTGGGGGTATTCTCCCAACCGCCCCCTGCCCCTAGCCCCAGACGCGCAGGCAGTGACAGCCGTAGACATCGATCCCTGGCCCCTGCTGCCCCTGGGGGAAGCGGCGGATCATCTACCGCCGAGGATCGCGCCGATCCAGGCCACCCATGTGGTGCTGCGGATCTCAGAGCGGCGGGTATATCTATACGACGGAGACTGGGCCTGGGCCAGCTATCCGGTGGCGGTGGGTCGGCAGGGCTGGGCCACCCCCACCGGGCAGTTTGTGGTGCAGCGAAAACAGGCGGATCCCACCTGGCGGCACCCCTTTACGGGGGAACTGGTGCCCCCCGGCCCAGAGAACCCCCTCGGTCGCCACTGGGTAGGCTTTTGGAGCGATGGCAACAACGTCATTGGCTTCCACGGTACGCCCCAGGAGGATCTGATCGGGCAGGCGGTGTCCCACGGCTGTGTGCGGATGCGTAATGCCGATATTGCCGAATTTTTCGACCGTGTGCAGGTGGGTACGCCCGTCCTTGTAGAGCCCTAACCCCTAGTCAGAACCCGCCACCAGGAGTTCCTGGCGGTAGTCGATGTAGGTCGAATCGGGCATCAGGGTGCCTAGGAGGTTGGCTCCAGTGAGGTCGGTGCCCGTTAGGTCGGCCCGCCGCAGATCGGCCCCCTGCAAATTGGCATGGCAAAGGGTGGCTCCGCGCAGGTTGGCCCGTTTGAGGTTGGCTCCGCGTAAATCGCAGCCGCTGAGGGAGGCTTCCATCAGGTTAGCCTCGCTAAAATTGGCCCCGGTGAGGCAGGCCCCCGACAGCATGGCGTGGTGCAGGCTAGCTGCCGAGCAGTCTACCCGGACGAGGTCGGCCCCAATCAGGTTGATCCGGTTTAAATTGGCCCGATGCAGCCTAGTTTGGTCAAATACTGCCCCCGGCAGAAAAGCCCGCGACAGATTGACCCCTTGCAGATTGCATTCCACCAGTTCCAGGAAGGGAAACCGGACATCCTTTAGGGACAGATGGGTCAGATCCTGACGCTCAAATCGGATTTGGCCCTGGTTGTAGCGCTGGGTGAGATCGGTTAAGGACAATCGATGGAACCGCAACATAGGCATGGAACAGTAATAATAAAGCTATGGTCGCCATCCCCCCGCCCTGGGGCCTCAAAGCCTGCTTAGGGGTACCGTAGGATAGCGATGACGTCCCTCAGTAGATGCTGCGCCTGAAGATGCTGCTCTGGCCGTGCCTGGATGCGAAATATCAGGATTGATTCCAGCCAGGGTGCGGAGGTAGCGAGGTACTCTACTTTCACTATAGGGGCTACTCAAATCCGCAATTCAACGGTTGCGAAAAGTTCATAAAACCAAAACATAAGGTTCTCAGGGAGTGTTATCGCTGGGAGCGTTGAGAATTGCGTCCACTGGTGCTGGGAGGATATCACGGCGATGATTCAGCCTGGGGGAAGCAGGCTACACTGGCGAGGGTAAACGGGTTGCTGGGGATATGGGGCCATGGTTGGGATACCGATGCCGGGGGTCGATTTAATCAAAATCTTTGAGGGATCTCGCCTCGAAGCCTATCCTGACCCTAAAACCGGGGGCGAGCCTATCACCATTGGCTGGGGTTCTACCCGAGACCGCCAGGGCCGCCCCTTTAAGTTAGGCGACCGCATCACCCAGCAAGAGGCCGATGCCCTGCTGATGGATCAAATTATTCGCTCCTACCTGCCGCCCCAATCGCGCATTCCCGCCTGGGATCGCATGAACGACAACCAGCGGGGGGCCATTCTCAGCTTTGCCTATAACCTGGGTGCCCATTTCTATGGAGCCAACGGCTTTGAAACCCTGTCGCGGGTGCTGCGAAACCAGGAGTGGAACAATATCGAAGCTGCCCTGATTTTGTACCGCAATCCGGGCAGTCGGGTGGAGGAGGGGCTGCTGCGACGGCGGCTGTCGGAGGCCAATGTCTTCCTGGCCGGGACGCCGGGGGTATCGCTCAGTGCGGCAGGTCAGCGCTACCTAGCCGGAGGGCGCACCGCCGACCCCAACTCCCATCTCAGCCGCGAAGCCCAGGCCTACCTGGCCAACCGTCCCCGCATCACCAGTGGAGCGACTCCAAGCAGCCCGCTACCTGCTGCCCCCGGGTCTCGCCTTCTGCGTCTGGCTACGCCCCCCCTACAAGGGCCAGATGTGCAGCAGGTGCAGACGGCCCTGGGGCGATGGGGCTTTAACCTGGTGCCCGATGGCGTCTTTGGCCCCGCCACCCAACGGGCCGTAGAGCAGTTTCAGCGCAACCAGGGTTTGACCGCCGATGGCGTGGTTGGCTCTCAAACCTGGGCCGCCTTGCAGCGCCAGCCCACAGCGCCATCAGTACCGCCCCCCAGCCCCCCACCGATAGCCCCGCCTCCCAGCCCCCCTAGCCGCCGCACCCTGCGCCTAACTCAGCCCTTCACCACCGGGCCAAATGTGCGCGAGTTGCAGCAGGCCCTGGCTCGGTCGGGGGTGGCCTTGGCGGTGGATGGCGTCTTTGGCCCCGGCACCGAGCGGGCGGTCAGGCTGTTTCAGTCCAGCCGAGGGCTTGCCCCCGACGGCGTGGTTGGCCCCCGCACCTGGGCCATGCTCCAGGGAGCAGCCACGCCCCCACCTCCCACCAGCGGCGGGCGCACCCTACGGCTCACCCATCCCTTCACCACCGGGCCAGACGTTCGGGCCTTACAGCAGGCGCTCACCCGGTCTGGATTTGCAGTGGCCGCTGACGGCATTTTTGGCCCCGGCACCGAACGGGCGGTGCGGCAATTTCAAACCAGCCGCCGCCTGGTGGCCGATGGCATTGTGGGGGCACAAACCCGTGCTCGTCTTGGGTTATAGCCCGCCCCTCAGCAACATTAGAAGAGAAGGTCTTCCTGGAGAGCCGGATCTAGCGAAGTAGACTGCATGGGCCGGGTAGACTTAATCTAGGCCGGGGCTCCCTTACAGGCTGGGAGAGCCGAGGCTTTGTTCGGACTTACTCTCTCTGGTGGCAAACGATGAAAGTATTGGTGATTGATGTCGGTGGCAGCAACGTCAAAATCTTGGCCACGGGGCAGGATCAATCTCGAAAATTTCCATCGGGCACCAGCCTCACCCCCGAATTGATGGTGGCGGGAGTGAAGGAACTAGCGGCGGACTGGCCCTACGATGTCATCACCCTGGGGTATCCCGGTGTGGTGCGCCATGGGGCCATTATCCAGGAGCCGCGTAACCTGGCACCGGGCTGGGTGGGGTTTGACTTTGAAGCCGCCTTTAGCAAACCTGTGCGGCTGTTGAACGATGCCGCCATGCAAGCCCTGGGCGGCTATGAGGGCGGCACCATGTTGTTTTTGGGCCTGGGCACTGGCCTTGGCTCTGCTTTGGTGGTTGAAAATGTCGTGCTGCCCCTAGAACTCGCCCACCTCCCCTACAAGAAAGGCACCTACGAAGACTACCTGGGCAAACGGGGGCTGGCCCGCCTCGGCAAAAAGAAATGGCGGCGGCAGGTCGAAATTTGTGTGGGCTACTTTATCGCCGCCCTGCAATTAGATGATGTGGTACTGGGTGGTGGTCAAGTTAAGGAACTGAAGCAACTCCCTTCCGGCTGTCGGGCAGGGCAAAATAGCAACGCCTTCCTGGGGGGCTTTCGGCTCTGGCAAGCTGACCAATCAGCGTTTCACCTAGCCTCCTAACCCTTGGGTGACGTCAGCCGCCAATTACGCCCCCTAGGGAGCCACCTTAGGGAGCTACGTTGCGGCGGGGGTCGCCGTAGCGGTAGTTTTCGGTCTGCATCCTGACCTTGGTGATCATGGCATCGGGGACGGTAGCGGCACCCCAGTGGGCCTGAATGGCTTGGATGAGCTGATCTTGCTGCACGCGAAGGTCGGAAATGGCCCAGCCCCGGTTAATGATGGCAAACCACACCGGGCCTTTGTCGGCGGTAGGCACCATGCCAGCGAGGGCGCTGACCTCCGCTAGGGTGCCCGTTTTTACGGCGGCGGTGGCCGGGATGCGGCGACCGATTAGGGTACCTGCATCTTCCCCAGCCACGGGCAGAACATCAGCCACCGAATAGCCCTGGCGTTCCATCTCCCGCTGGAGGGCCACGGTGAGGGCCACGGCAGCGCGGGCCGACATTTTGTTGTCAACTCCCAGGCCCGAACCATTGATCAGGCTTAGTTCTCCGACGGGCAGATCAGCCATGGTGGAGGCGGTTTCCTTCACCACCCGTGCTCCGCCCACCAGGGCCGCGACCTGGTCAGACATGACGTTATTGCTGTAGATGTTCATGGCCTTGAGGATGGCTACCAGGGGCAAGGACTGGTGACGCACCAGCCAGGTGGTGTCCGGCGGCAGGGCAGTGGCGGGAATGCGGCGAACTCGGCCTTGAATCGTCAGGCTGGGCTGGGCGGTGTTGGCTTCTAGGTTGCCGTGGGCGGCACGAATGGCACCGTTCCAACTGTTGGTGTGCATTACCTGCTTAAGCTGCTCCGCCGAGGCATTGGGATCCTCCGAAAAATTCATGGTGAAGGCATCGACAATCACCAAGTCCCCCGTCACCCGCTGCACCCCCAGGGCCTGAAGGTGGTTGGCCAGAACAATGCCCTCCTCCCACACAAACAGCGGATCGCCGCTGCCCTGCACCACCAAGTCGCCCGTCAGGACGCCGTTTTCCAGGGTGCCGTGCATCCCCACCAGGGTGTCAAAGCGATGGTCGAGGGGCCAATACTTCAGCGCCGCTAGGGTGGTGGCTAGCTTAGTGAGGGAGGCCGCTGGCATGGGCACTTGGCCCTGGTGCTGGGCAATGGCGCTGTCCTGGGCCTGAATCCAGATGCCCTGATGGGGCCGAGACCACCCCTGCCGCTCTAGCCCTGCCAGGTATTGGGCGAGGATTTGGTCAATGGCCGGGTCGGGGGTAAGCCCGACGATCCAGGGGGAACGCCATTCTGCCACGAGGGTTTGGTTCTGCAACCCCGTGGGCTGGAGGGGCTGGGATTCCCCCGATCCGAGCAGCACAGCCAGCAGCCCCAGGGGAGAAGCTACCAGGGGAACCATGGAAAACAGGCGATTTAGGCGTACAACCATCCCTTAGCATCCATCACACATCGTCAACCCAGCGACCCGCTGCCTGCCCCAACGCACCTACCCATTTTGCTGATCAACGCGGTCTTTAGCCAGTGGGTTTTGGCCCGAGTCCATCTATCCGGGCTTCAGCATAGCAGGGCTTTAGGCACTTAGAACGCTTCTCGCCATCCCCGCATCGGTTCATGGCCTCCTCGGCCCCGCTGTTATGGAGCCCCCCGGACAGACAAGGCCCCCGCCATCTTTTTAATTTTTGAGATCGGTATGTACACTGGAAATGAAAGTGCCTGTCAACTTGGTAAAGTAAAGCCATTCTGCTGAGCCAAACGTACGACCTCCCCTGGGGATCTCGGAGTGATGCCGATGAGTGATCAAAATTCCTACGAACTACTAGGACTAACCGAAGCGTCTACCTTCGAGGAAATTCAGGCGGCGAGGGATCGTCTGATCGAGTCCTGTGGTGATGAGCCTCAGCAAAAGGCCAACATCGAAGCCGCCTACGACGCCATTCTAATGGAGCGGCTGCGGCTGCGCCAGGAAGGCAAAATTAAAGTCCCCGACCGCATCCGATTTGCAGAAAATAATCCAGAGCCCGCCCCCGCCGCCAAGTCCCCTCCCTCCTTACCCCGCCCCGACTGGCTCTCTAGCCTGGTAGATACCCCCAGCCGAGACGATATTCTCTGGCCCGCCGTTACCTTTGCCGGACTGGCCCTGCTAGGCTTTGCCGCACCGTCTCTATCCCTGGCGGTGGCCCTAGGCGCGTCGGTCTATTTCCTCAACCGCAAGGAAAACAAATTCTGGCGCTCCTTTCTGCTGACCATTGTGGGCTTGGCCGTGGGCTTGGGTCTGGGCCTCACGGTGGGCCAATTACTGATTCCCCAAGGGCTGCAAGCCGCCTGGGCTAGCCCCGACGCCATCGCTGCCGCCATCAGTTGTTTAGCCCTCTGGGTAGTCAGCAGTTTCCTGCGCTAGGGCCACCCGCTGGCCCTAGGTGGCCCTAGGTCAATAGGGTTTGGTCTAGGCTTGGTCGCGGCTTTGGCGACGGCTGTGGTCGTGGATGAAGGACTCGACCAGCACCACATCTTCGGTACTGCCGATGATGAGGGGGGTGCGCTGGTGGAGTTCTGTAGGAACAACATCCAGGATGCGCTCAGTGCCTGTGCTAGCCTTGCCTCCGGCCTGCTCGATCAGCATGGCCAGGGGCGCACTTTCGTAGAGTAGCCGTAGTTTTCCCTCCGGGCTTTTGGTAGATCCAGGGTAGAGGAACACGCCGCCCTGGAGCAAAATCCGGTGAAAATCGGCCACCAGCGCCCCACTATAGCGGGCAGAATAGCCCTCATGGCGATGGACGTAGCGGGTGAAGTCGCGGATGGCGTCGTCCCACTGCCAAAAGTTGCCCTCATTGACGCTGTAGGTAGGGCCGTGGTTGGGCACCTGAATATTTTCGGCAGCGAGGATAAACTCCCCCAGGCTGGGATCTAGGGTGAAGGCATGGACACCCTGGCCGAGGGTATATACCAGCACGGTGCTGGGGCCGTAGAGAATGTAGCCCGCCGCCAGTTGTTGGTGGCCATCCTGCAACAAGTCCTGAGCCGATTGATCGAGGTCGTCTCCGGTTTGGCGACGGATAGAAAAAATCGACCCAATGTTGAGATCAATATCGATATTCGAGGATCCGTCAATGGGGTCGTAGAGCAGGGTATAGCGGCCAATGGGGCAGTTTTCGGGAATATAGTAGGGGTGCTCCATTTCCTCCGACGCCAGCCGACAAACCAAACCGCTTTGTTTGAAGACCGAGATAAAGACGTTGTTGGCGTAGACATCCATCTTTTTGACGGCCTCGCCCTGGACGTTGGTTTCCCCCGTAAAGCCCAGTACTGACTCCATCAACCCAGCTCGGCTGAGGTGGCGAGCAATCAGCTTCCCGGCTAGGGCGATACGGTTCATCAGGGCGCTCAAGTCCTGGGCATCGGGGCTAAAGCTTTGCAACTGTTCGAGGACGTGGCGCGACAGGGTTTTGCAGTCACGATCCACCGCAAAAGTAGCGTCGGTGGGTTGATAGTCCGTCATGTCCGTCATGGATATTCCTTAGGTAGGTCGCAGGCGGCGTCTAGGTAGGGGCGGTCAGCGGCCTTCGCACCCAGGGCCGCCATGGCCCTTCCCTAGCGCCTGTCTCCATGGTAGGGATCCCCGGCCCCGATCCTCGTCAACCTTTAGACTGGCTTTACAAGTTTGGGGGCCAGAGATGTCCCTGATCGCAGCGATAAATAGTCGCCGTAATGAAGATCACCACCATAAAGAGCCACAGCCATGACGACCTGTTCCGGTCAGACCCAATCATGCCGGGTCAGGGGCCAGCTTAGCCAACAGGGTCGTGACCCGTTCTTGAATGTCGTCGCGCACGCGGGGAAAAATCTCCGGTTGCTCAGCGGGGTCATCGAGCTGCCAATCATCGAAATACTCGCGCATCAGCCAATCGGGGGGCAAGTTTACCCCGCAGCCGCAGAGGGAAATCACCGCATCAAAGTCCTCTGGGCTAAATTCAGCCAGGGCGTTGGAGGTGTGTTCACTAATGTCAATGCCCACCTCAGCCATGGCAGCAATGGCCTCTGGTCGGACAGAACTGGCCTCTAGCCCAGAGCTAACCACCTCAATTTTTCCGGCTCCCAGGGTTTTGGCAAAGCCTTCGGCCATTTGGGATCGGGCAGAATTTTTCTTACACACAAACATCACACGCTTCATACATTAACTCCTGGGGGAAGACAACGGGGATCGCGGAGACTCGCTTTCTCAGGTTCGCGAGGAAACCAAAAGGCGGTTTTTTTGCAAAATTCCACCAGCATCAGCATCACGGGCACTTCAATCAGCACACCCACCACGGTGGCGAGGGCGGCACCAGAATTTAGCCCAAATAGTGTTACGGCGGTGGCAATGGCGACTTCAAAGTGATTACTGGCCCCAATCAGGGCAGCGGGGGCAGCATCTTCGTAGACCATGCCTAGTTTTTGAGCCGCCACATAGGTGAGGCCAAAAATCACATTGGTTTGCAGAAATAACGGCACCGCAATCAGCGCAATATGCAGCGGATTGCGAACAATTAAATCGCCCTTAAAGGCAAACAACAGCACCAACGTCGTTAGCAGAGCAATCACCGAAATCGGACTGAGATACTTCAAAAACACGTTTTCAAAATAGTCTCGACCCTTGTGGCGCAAAATCCAGGTGCGGGAAATTGCCCCGGCCAGCAGCGGCAGGCCCACATAAATCAGCACCGACAGCACAATGGTTTCCCAGGGCACCGTGAGACTATTTGCCGCCAGCAGCCACCGCCCCAAGGGCGCATAGAGAAACAACATGGCTAAGGAATTAACGGCCACCATCACCAAGGTATGGCCCTGGTTACTGAAGGACAGATAACCCCACATCAACACCATGGCAGTGCAGGGGGCAATGCCAAGTAAAATGCAGCCTGCAATATAGGAATCCGCCAGGGCAATTTCTGCGCCCCGAATGATTTCTGTTTCTGCCAGCCAAGGACGGAAGAATCCCCCTAGAAAAACCTGGGCAAAGAGCACCATGGTAAAAGGTTTAATCAGCCAGTTAATAACCAGGGTTAACACCACAGGGCGGGGTGTTCGAGCGGCTTTTTTGGCCTGGGAAAAATCAATCTTTACCATGATGGGATACATCATGAAAAAGAGGCAAATCGCAATGGGAATTGATACCTGGTAAAGGCTCATGGCGTCTAACGCCACCGCCACCCCAGGAAACAATCGGCCCAGCACAATGCCCGCCACAATGCAGAGAAAGACCCACAGGGTCAGGTATCGCTCAAAGCGGTTGAGCTGCCCCCCGGCCTGCACCGCTTTGGGGTTGATGTCGGATTGGGAATCCATGCCAGTCACACCTGAAACAACAGCATTGGCCACAACCAGATCCGCCAGTTCCTAGAAAGCCGCCTAGGAGAAGCCCGTGATCTGAGCCAATACGCCAAACAGAATCCTGGGATCTCTCCCAAAATTCTGGCTTCGACCTTTTCATCATTTCAAGTTTTCTTGATTTGTCAACCCTTCTCTGGTGGGCAGGTGCGGGCGGGCAGCATGGGGCTGAGGCGGCGGAAGTCTGCCAAGTACTGCTCTAGGGCAACCAGTTGAGGTAGGTTGAGGCTGTAGTAAATCCAGCGTCCCTCCTGGCGAGAACGCACTAATTCCGCCGTTTTTAGGGCCTTGAGATGGAAGGATAGCTTCGACTGAGCGACCCCCAACTGATCGCCCAGATCGCAGACGCATAGCTCTTGGCTACGCAGGCGATCCACAATGTCTAACCGTAGAGGATCGGCGAGAGCCTTGAATCCTAGAACAACTAAAGTTGATGGATTTGAGGATTGTGGCATCGAATTCCCCTTGGGGCTGCGCCGTTATGGTGGGTAGACAGGCGGCGAAAACATCACCTTCAGGTGGCACGCTACGCTGTAGCTATCGCATCCTACCAGGTTCATCGTCGTCCTCTAGGGATTGCCACTGGTGAAACAGAGCAGCTTGGCCGCAGGGGGTGCCCGCCCCATCGCTGACATTCCAAACGATGGCGTTTTGAATGGTAAATCGCCGCCCCGACTTGGCTATGCGAACCCCGGCATAGTCGCGGATAAAGCCCTGCTGGGCAACGGTGGCGAGGAGTTGGGCGCGTTCGGCCCGGTTGGGCAATTCTGCCGAAAGCCGGGAGGGCAGCGCGGTAAAGTCTTCCCAGGACAACTCGAAGAGCTGCTGGGCCATGCGGTTGGCGTAGTTGAAGATGGGGTCGGCCTCGGTGCCGTGGGAGACCACCACAAAGGGCGCTTCGTACAACGCCTGGGCAGCGGCTACATCGGAGAGGGTCGGGTCGATCAGGTCTTCTCCCAGCAGACGGCGAAAGCTGTAGCGCAGCCGATCAACGTGGTCGGCTAGATAGCGATTTTGGGGACTTGGGGCGGCATTCTGCACCATGGGCTCTCCCTCGGCGGGGATTGAATCATACCAAATCCACCCCCCCTGTCGGCGACCTCAACCCCTCGGAAATCCCCAAATTCTGGGAGCTGCTGGAGGCGGGGCTAGGCTTCTCCGACTTGGGCAACGGGGCGGATGGTGCGGTAGCGGTCGTCGCGGATGCGGGTGAGGACGGCCTGGATGTCGAAGGGGGGTTCGCCGAGGGTATTCAGCAGGTGGGAACCGAGTTCTAGGGCGGCTTCAAATTCCGGCTGTACCACTTCCCGCGCTCCGAGTTGGGTCAGCACATCGATTTCCTCGTTGGTGTGGGAGCGGGCGATGATGTCGAGGTGGGGGGCCTTGGCGAGGGCGCGTTGCAGCACCAGGCGGGTGGTGGCGGGGTCGGGCAGGGTGATGGCCAGGGCTTTGGCGGTTTCGAGGCGGGTTTTTTCCAGCACCAGTTCGTTGTCGGCGTCGCCATAGACGAAGGGGATCGGCACCAGGGGCACATGGCGGTTGCGGAGGCGCTGCACGGCGGTTTCGCTGTTGTCTACCACCAGCACCGAGTAGCCCCGGCTCAGCAGCACGTTGACCAGCACTTCCCCCACTCGGCCATAGCCCGCCACAATCACATGGTCGCTGAGGTCGGAGGGCACCGACAGCAGTTTGGGTTCTTCGGCTCGGTTGAGGATGTCCTTCAGCATGGGCAAGCGGTGAAGACCGTCTACGACACGGGGGGCGAGGGCGATCCATAGGGGCGTCAGCATCAGGGAAATAGCGATGGTGCCCAGCAGCAGGGTGTAGCGCTGCTCGGTAATTAGCCCCATTTCTAGGCCACCGAGGGCGAGGACGAAGGAAAATTCCCCAATTTGGTTCAGCCCAAAGCTGGTTTTGACGGCGGTGTTGAGGGAGTAGCCAAAGCCTAGGACGATGGGCAAAATGACTAGCGCCTTACCCACCATAATCAGCGCCACCAGTTCCAAGATGGTGCTGAGGTTGTTGAGGATGAGGGTGGGGTCGATCAACATGCCAATGGAGGCGAAAAACAGACAGGCGAAGGTGTCGCGCAGGGGCAGAATTTTGCCGAGGGCTTGGTCGGCGTAGTCGATTTCGGAGATCATCAGCCCCGCCACAAAGGCCCCCATGGCGATGGAGAGGCCCAGCTTGGATGTCACCCAGGCCACCCCCAAACAGAGGGCCACCACGGTTAACAAAAACAGTTCGCTGCTTTCGGTGGCGGCGATGTGCTGAATCAGCCGGGGCACCACCCAGCGGCCTAGGGCAATGGCTCCGGCCAGGAAGCCCAGAATTTTCAGCAGGGCCAAACCCAGGGCCAAACCCACCGCATCGGGTTGATTCAGCACGGGCAGCAGGGCCAGCATCAGCCCCAGGGCCAAATCCTGGGCAATCAGCAGCCCCAGCATGACTTGACCGTGGACGGTGCTGGTTTCGCCCCGCTCCGTCAGGGTTTTGAGCACCACGGCGGTGGAGGACAGGGACAGTACCAGTCCTAGAAAAATCCCCTGCAAAGGAGTTTGGGCCGACCCCGACAGCAGCGACACCGAGGCCACCAGCAGCGTCGTTAACCCAATTTGCAGCACACTCCCCTGAAGGGCAATGGCCCGCACCCGCTTCAGTTCCGTCAGGGAAAACTCTACCCCCAGGGCAAACAACAGAAAGGCGATGCCCACTTCGGCCAGGGCTTGAATTTGCTCCACATCGGTTTGCAAGCCAAAGCCAAAGGGGCCGATGATCAACCCCGTCAGCAAGTAGCCCAACAGCGCAGGTTGCTTGAGGCGATGGGCGATATAGCCCCCCATGGCCGAAGTGCCCAGGGCCAGGGTGAGATCTAAGACAAAATTCGGTTCAGCGGTCATAGGGGGAGAGGGACAGGGGGATTGGGAGAGCGGGAGACGGGGGGATTGGGGGACAGGGAGACCGTAGGGGTGAGGTCTCCTCACCCATAACTACCGAGGGTAAGTCAGCCAGACTTGGTGTAAGGGGCGTTTTCTCTAGAGGGTTCTCTCGAAATGGGTTCCCCTAAATTATGACGTTTTGTAGCGGTTGAAACCAGGATGGTTGGTTCCGCTGATGGGCCTGAAAAATTGTGTTCTCAACCCAAAATCAGCCGATATGATTTGGGCGTAGCTGCCTTGTCCTGCATCCGTGCCAACTCCTAACCCTCCCGCCGCTTCCCAAAGTCTCAAATCCCAGGCTCAAACGGGGGATGTTCGCGCCATCGAAACGCTGCTGGCTCAGTCCTTTGGGGATTCCCATCTGCGGTTTGAGGTGGCCCGTAGAGGCACTACCCTTTACGTGTTTCTGACGGTGCTAGGGGAGGGGCATCCTGCCGATCATGCCTCGGCGGTGTATGCGGTGGTGGCGGATCTGGCGCTTCAGGGGTTGGATCGGTTGGAGGTGATCGATGGCACGAATCGCCCCCAGGTGGATCGCTGGCGGCAACCCTTTTACCTGCCAGAGACTTGGACGGATTCCCCACCCCTCCCCCATGGCCCAAGCATCGAGACAGAACGGCAATCCCCCCAACTGCCGGAGTTTCTTCAGCCTACCAAGGCCATTCCCACCCCCGCCCCCATCCCTGCCGATACGGCCTTGGTCGCACCGCCCCCGCCCCCAGCTTTAGGGGAACGCGCCGCCGACCTCGTACAGTCCCTGGCTCGCTCCAAACGGATTAAAAGTAGTTTGGGGCTAGCAGCCCTGATTGCCCTGGGTTTGGGCCTAGGGGCGGCGGTGGCCCAGTGGCGCTATGGCCAGTCTGATTCCCTTGCGCCCCTGTCCTCAGAGGTCAGCGCCCAGGAAGAGGCTCCCGGTTCCGCACCACCCGATGGCTTCTCGTTCGATAGCCCAGCCCCAGATACCAATTTCCAGGCCAGCCCCCCAGGAGCAGATCCAGTCGCCGCCCCAGAACCCGGCATTTATATTGATGGCATTGGCGAACCAGAGGCCGAACGATCCGAGGAATCTGTAGCGGCTGAGGCCAACCCAGCACCGCCTCAGATCACCCCAATTTTCGATCCTCGCCGCCTTGCAGCCCTCAATACCAACGCCCTGCAAGCTCCCACCACCCTTACTATCAATGCCGTGGGGGATGTCATTCCCGGCACCAACTATCAAACCTATCGCCTTCCCCAAGACTGGCAATACCTATTTGGCGGCATTCAGTACCAGCTTCAGCAGGCCGATATTGTCTTTGGCAACTTTGAAAGCACCCTCACTGAAGTTCGCAGCAGCCCCAAGGCCACAGGACGACCCAACGTGTTTGCCTTTCGCACCCCGCCCTGGTATGCCAGCGTACTAAAGGTGGCGGGCTTTAATGTGATGAGCGTGGCCAACAACCATTCCTTCGATTTTGGGGAGCAGGGCTTTATCGACACCCTGGCCAACCTGGAGCAGGAGGGCATCAAAGCCGTGGGCCGCAAAGGGGAAATCGTCTACACCGAGGCCAAGGGGCTCAAACTGGCCTTCATCGGCTTTAGCCACCTGAGCCAGCACAACACCGTCCACGACCTGGATGCCGCCGCCGCCCTGGTGCAAGAGGCCGAGCAAAACGCCGATATTGTGGTGGTCTCCTTCCATGCCGGAAAAGAAGGCAGCGACGCTACCGCCACCCGCGACCAAACGGAGTATTTCTTCTCGGAAAATCGCGGTAACGTCGTCCGCTTTTCCCGCACCGTCGTAGACCATGGGGCCGACCTTGTCCTTGGCCATGGCCCCCACGTTCCCCGCGCCCTAGAACTCCATAACGGCAAACTGATCGCCTACTCCCTGGGCAATTTTCTGGGCTACCGCACCCTCTCCACCGCTGGGCACCTGGGCACCTCCCTCATCCTCACCGCCAACCTCGACGGCAGCGGCAATTTCCTCAATGGCCGCATTGTCCCCGTTGCCCTAGACCGCAACGGTGTGCCCTATCTCGATGACCACTTCAAAGGGGTAACGCTCGTCCGCAGCCTCACCCGCCGCGATTTCCCCGATACCCCCCTCACCATTGACGACGACGGCTACATTTGGCGCAATCCCTAGGTGGGCTGCTGGAATAGACGGTCAGGGCGATGGGTATCCCCCATGAATTAGGGGTGGTGGGGCTCCGCTGTGCTCGGCGTGCTGCGCCGAAAGGATTGATGGATTTGGCTCAGCAGGTTATCGAGGTCGGGGCTGCGGGTGCCGTAGCGGCTGGTGAGGATGGCGGTGGCATCGCTGTAGCCCACCACGCTAATAAAGGCGTAGGGCAGATCCGACTCCGGCAAATCCGCCAGCCACAGTCTTAGGGTGGTGGTGCCATCTACGACGATGGCATCGTAGCGGGCCATGGTGTAGCCCTTTTCCCGAATCTCGTTCAACAGGGCAGGAACGATCTGGGTTGGAGCTTCGGCCTGCCAAGCTACTTCCGTGACCATCATCGGCGCTCCCTCTGGGGTGCGGGCCGTCAGGTGGGGGGCCGTGGCTCCGTGGGAGACAACCCAACCCTCTGGAAAGCCCATCGCGAAGTGATCGCCGTGGCTCGCTGGGATGAGCGACACCGTGGCCCCCGTGGAAATTGGCATCGGTTCCTCCGAGTCACCCATGGCTTCCTGGCCTTCGCCACCGTAATCGGCGGCATTGTGATCGGCGGCATCATGGTTTTCGCCACCGTGGCCCATGGCCATTGCTGGGGTCGTTGCAGATCGTTGGGGGCGGGCTTCAGCGACGAGGGCAGTCCCTAGCATCATCATCAGCCCCACCAGGGAGATTCGCGTTACCCGACCTAGCTTTTGTCCAACCTTTGCCTTGATCATCATGCCCTGTGTTCCTCAAGATGTTTGCGGTTCTAGATGCTTGCTATCGCCTTGACCCTAAGCCTTGCCCCAGAGTTCCGAGCGCGTTACCACCGATGGCCCAGCCTAATCTAGCAGATGGAGTAGGGCGTATATCCCTATCTGTAGCCTTAGGTCACAGGTCGTAAGATAGGGGCGTGGTATGGCGGAAACGGGTAGTGAAGGTCTATGCAAGTCCCTCTGGTGTCTGCGTCTCGGTTGGCCCGACAGCGGGAAATTGTGGAAATTGTGCTCGGCCACGGCTGGGACTATATGCGGCGGCTGTTGATGGGGGGCAAAACCGACGAGCCTGACATCCCGCCCCCGGAGGTCTTAGTCAACATTCTGACGGCCCTAGGGCCAGTGTATGTGAAGCTGGGCCAGTTGCTCAGCACCCGCCCCGATTTGCTCCCCCCCAGCTATATCGAAGCCCTCAGCAGTTTGCAGAGCACCGTCCCCGCTGTTAGCGCCCAGGAGGCCGAACGCCAGATCCGCGCCGCCCTACCCCACCCACCAGAGGAGCTTTTTGCCGAAATTAACTACCGCGCCATCGCCGCCGGATCCATCGCCCAAACCCACCGTGCCCAGCTTAAGGATGGCCGCACCGTTGCCCTCAAGGTGCAGCGTCCCGGCATCGAACGCCAGGTAGAGCAAGACATGGCCCTAATTCGCGACGTGGCGCGGCTGATGTCGGCCACCCAGTTTGGCCAGCGCTATAACGTGGTGGGCTTGGCCGACGAGTTTGCCGATGCCCTCAACGCCGAGCTAGATTTCCTCACCGAGGCCCACTACACCGACCAACTGCGCCGCAACCTCAGCCAAAGCGGCTGGTACAACCCCAAACAACTGGTGGTGCCGGATATCGTGTGGGAACTGACCAACTCGCGGCTAATGGTGATGACGTGGCTGGAGGGAGTGCCCCTACTCAAGGCCGATTTGCCCTTAGAGCATCGAGGCCAGGTGACGACGCTGCTGTTTCGCACCTTCTTTAAGCAGTATTTTGTCGATGGCTTCTTCCATGCCGACCCCCACCCCGGCAATATGTTCTACCTCGCCGATGGCCGCATGGCCCTGCTCGACTGCGGCATGATGGGCCACCTCGACCCCCGCACCCGCGCCACCCTCACCGAAATGGTGCTGGCCATTGCCAGTTGCGACGCCCAACGCTGCGCCCAGCTCACCCTCCAACTGGCGGAACCCCTGCAACCCGTCAACCTGGCCCGCCTAGAAAGCGACTACACCCGCCTGCTAGGGCGCTACTACGGCCTGAGCTTGGAGCAATTCAGCACCGCCGTGGTGTTTGGCGAAATTTTGGAGGCAGGCATTAGCAACCACTTGCGCTGGCCCGCCAACGTGGGCCTGTTCACCAAATCCCTGGCCAACCTAGAGGGTGCGGCGCGGCAGTTCAACCCTGGGGTAAACCTGATCGACGAAGTGCGGCCCCTCATGGTGGACTTGTTCCGGCATCAGTTGGTCGGGGACGACCCGCTGCAAGCCCTCCTGCGTACCGGACTGGAGTTCCGCAACCTATCCCTCAGTTCGCCGCGCCAGTTCGGCTTTTTGCTAGATCGGCTCAGTTCCGAACAACTTCAGTGGAACCTAAAAATCCAGGGTCTCGATGACCTGCGCCGCAGCATCGACGACGCCGCCAATCGCCGATCCTTCAGCACCGTGGTCGCTGCCCTCATCATCGGAGCCGCCATTGTCTCCACCGGACGGCAATCTTCCCAGGGGCAACTGCTCACCATCGCCCTGTTCATCGCCGCCAGCTTGCTGGGCCTGTGGCTGGTCTACAGCATTTGGCGCTCCGGGCGATTGCGCTAATTGATGATGCCAAAGTCCGAGTGTAGGATGTCACCGGGTCTAAAATTTTTGGGCAATATCCCAAACCTGATCGGGGGAGTCTACCCGAAAGGCACGGATGCCCAACGCCTGGGCCGCTTCTACATTTCGGGCTCCGTCATCGAAGAAGGCAATGGTATCGGCAGGCACCTTGAGATGGGAAATCACCCGTTCAAAGATTTGGCTACTCGGCTTCATACAGCCCATTTGGTAAGACAAAAAGAGCTGATCAAAATGATGAAAGAAGTCGTATTGATGGCTGAGTTTTTTGTGGTGGGCAGGATTAGTGTTCGACAGAAGCGAGAGATGGAATCGGGCCTTAAGATCCGTTAATACCTGTTGACAATGGGGTAAAGGAGCCTGCACCAATTCTAAAAACTCATGCTGAATCGTGGCGGTCTCCGTCGATAGGCCAAACTCTTGCTGGAAGGCCGCTGCAAACTGATCAAAATCCGTCCGGCCCGACTCAAAATCTGTGGTGCTAGAGGCCGTCACCCACAGGTGATGCAGCTCTGCCATGGGCAGGGGGCGGTTGAGCAATCTCTCCATGCGCTCTCGCCACTGCAATTCTACTAGCACCCCACCCATATCCAGCAAAACGTGCGTAATCATAGACGACCGATGGTTCCTGTTTGCGCTTCACAGTCCCACTGTATCGCTAGTTGGCCTAGGTATCGGTTAATCACAAAACTTGAATTTTTATCAACGCCCCCAAACGATAGAAGCCTTGATCTAGGAGGGCGAAATCCTTATCTGGCGGTTATTTTCACGCCCTGGGGCAACGGTCAAAGCCCCTAGGAACAACACTCTCGCAAGAATAGTTTATAGTTTGGGTCGGCAAAATTCGATAGGCTGAAGTCATTGATACCCCTACCCAAAACGCTACGCCTTGGGTATTTCTCTCCATCGCCGTTATAGGTCAAACCGCCATGCGTACGCTCTCCAGCCCCAGCCTAAAATCTATGAATTGGTTTGGGGTCATTCTGTTTTTCCTCATGTTTTGGTTTAGCGCCAGCTTACTGATGGATTTTGTGATTATGCCCGGTCTCTTTGTCACGGGCATGATGAGCCAACCCGACTTTAGTACCGCTGGCTATTCCCTATTTTGGGTGTTTAATCGCCTAGAACTGGTGTGTGTGGCCCTGGTTTTGACCGGGCTGCTGGTCACTCACCAAGCCCGCACCGACCATACCGTTATGGATAGCGGTATCCGCAGTCGTTGGGCTATTGAACTGGCGCTGGGGCTGCTGGCCATTGTGCTGGCGTTCACCTATGCCCTCACTCCGGCCATGGGTGCCCTGGGGGTATCCCTCAATGCCTTTGAGCCTGCGACCCTGCCCTCCGGCATGAACCAATTACACCTGCTGTACTTTGGCCTAGAAGGGCTGAAACTGCTGGGCTGTGGTCTGCTGCTGAAGCTCTACTTCCACGACCTCCAGGTGTCTGGAGAAGCCTAGGGCCGTCCCCATGGGGGTTATCTAGCCCTGCCGTTGCCCCTCCGTGGGACCGCCAGCCCCCTTAGCCAACCTCCATCTGCGGTGAAACCCCGCTCAGCCCCAGGCGATCCCCCGATCCCTGGGGTCCTTTGATCGGGCATCGTGGGCAACCCTAGCCCCGCCCCGCCATATGGATGCGGTCGCTCAGTTGCCGCACGGTTTGGGCAAGGTCGAGATCGCGCTTGATCTGGCTTTCGACCTTGGTGCAGCTATAGAGCACGGTTGTGTGGTCTTTGCCGCCAAACTCATCGCCAATTTTGGGCAAGCTGAGATCGGTATGTTGACGCATCAAATACATCCCCATCTGGCGGGCTTGGCTAATTTCACGCCGACGAGACGTACCCTTGAGCTCATCGACCGACACCTGAAAATGTTCGGCCACGGTGGACAGCACCACCTGGGGCGAGGCTTCCATCTGTTCTGTAGGCGGATTGAGCACCGCCGTCAGGTGCTCGACGGTCATCGGCAAGCCTGAGATGGAGGTGTAGGCGATGGCCCGAATCAGCGCCCCTTCCAGTTCGCGAATGTTGGAGGTGTAGCTGGAGGCAATGTACTCGATGGCCTCGCGGGGCAGGTTCACCTGTTCATATTCGGCCTTTTTTTGGAGGATGGCGACCCGCGTTTCAAAGTCGGGGGGCTGAATATCGGCAATCAGACCCATGGAAAAGCGGGAAATCAACCGCTCTTGCAGCCGCACAATTTGGTGGGGAGGCCGATCCGCCGCCAGCACAATCTGCTTCCCCGCCTCGTGCAGGGTATTGAAGGTGTGGAAAAACTCCTCTTGGGTGTATTCCTTCCCCTCAATGAACTGAATATCATCCACTAGGAGAATATCCACATCCCGGTAGTGGGATCGGAAGTGCTGCATGCTGTCCTTGCGGATGGCGGCAATCAGGTCGTTGGTAAACTGCTCTGTCGAGACGTAGGCAATTTTGGCGTGGGGGGAAATATCCTGGCGGTAGTGGCCAATGGCCTGCATCAGGTGCGTTTTGCCCAGCCCGACCCGACCGCAGAGAAACAGCGGGTTAAACTCTCGGCCCGGAGCCTCCGCTACCGCCAGGGCAGCGGCGTGAGCCATGCGGTTATTAGCCCCCACCACAAAGCGGTCAAACACCGCCTTGGGGTTGAGATCGTTGTAGGCAGCGCGGTTTTGATTAGAGGCTTCTAGCTCTCCAGACCGAGGGGGGGCCATGGGGGTCAGCCAGGAGGAACCGGGGGCCGATTGCCCAACGGATGCCGCAAGGGGTGAACCCCCGGAGGATGCCGCCGATGGGCCACCGGAGGACGGAGCGCTGGCCGTCCCCGATCCATCCTCCTGCACCACCACCTGAATCATCAGCGGTTGCCCCGCTAGATCCTCCACCACCTGGGCAATGCTGGGTAGATAGTGCTTTTGCACCCAATTCCGCGCAAAGGGGTTGGGGGTAGAAATCACCAAGGTACCCTCACTCAGCGACTGGGCCTGAGCAGGTTTAATCCAGGTTTCGTAGGTGGGAGGGCTAAGCTGCTGTTGAAGCCGCTCTAGCACTTGTTCCCACAGCCGATTTAGGGCCTGATCCACGGCATACCTCGTGACGGTGCGATGCGCTCCATGGCAACCCATTGCCCTAGATACCTATCCCAATGCTTGGATCTCCAAGGGTTAAGGGCAGATAGCCGGGACAACAGGCCGAGGGGAGCCAATTTCTGAATCTATAGAGTACTAGATATAGGCCCGGAAAAGCGTGGCAGATCTAGCGATAGACCAATCCGACTAATCCTTGGAGTGAGCGTCCGGCGAAATCGCTGTAACCCGCCCCTCCTTCGCATAGAATACCGTCCACTGGGTTAAAAAATGGGCCGCACTCACCGTCTGCACTGGCCCCACCTGCCCCTGAGAATCGGGCAAACACCCCTGACCGACCACCGCCTGGGGCCGTTGCCACAATTGTAGATGGGGCACCGCTGGCTGGGCAAAAAAATCGGCGCGGCCCGCCCCCAAAACCCGGCTACTGCGGTGGGTAAAGGCATCGTGGCTCAGGCGATGCAGGGGAGCACTCCCCACCCAGGGAATCCCCCAGCCGTCTAGCAAAAATATTGCCCGCACCCGCCCCCGATAGCGCTGCCAGTGCTGCGCCAAGGAGACAGCCCCCACCCCGCCTGCGCTAAAAGCCCACAGGATTAAATCCTGGCCCTGGTCTCGCCCTTGATGCCCCGAGGGGGAAGCCGCTAGGGCGCAATCTAGGGACTGGCGCAGGGCATGGGCCGAAAGCGGAGCCCAGGGCACCCCACCCCCCAGCACCACAGTGGGCAGGGTACAAATTGCGGGTTCTGCTGCCCACAGGGCTTGTATGCCGTCGTTGGCCTCCGGCCCATGGAAGCCGCCGCAAATTCCTAGCCAAACCTGAGCCATCCTCTCCTCCCTTTACGGGGGTATTATGCCAGCTTGGGTTGCGTTCCGCCCCCACGGCCCTAGATTCCGACAGCACCCGCCTAGGGTCGCTAAGAATTTTGCGTAACCCATGGGGAAGCGACGACTCACCATAGGTTAAAAAAGATTGAGAATTTAGTCGTTTTTGATCAACTTTACTGTTTTTTTAGGAAGAAAATATTTTTTCTTTAAAACGTAGGTAGGTCGTTGCCTAAAACCCGTCATCATAGAGATACCCCCAGCCCCGCAAAATAACTTGATCCCTGATGGTTTCCTCCCTTCCTGGGTGCATTTAGTTAGGATCGCCATCACCTGGCTGAGGCAATCGTTGACCTCGCGATCTCTCCCCTAGCGTCCTAACCGCTAACCGACCTCTCCTGGGTTGGATTGATTCCATTGTGCCAGGGAATTTCGCCCCCAATTGCCAACTTGTAGACACTCCATGGAGTCACTCCCATGTCTCACATCATTGTCAATTTAACGCTCCCCATTGTTGTTGCCAAAGTTGAGACCGTGCTGCGCGATCCGGAGGCCCCTAGCCACTGGGAAGCGCTGGATGTGCCTGACTTCCGACAACGACTCACCGCCTATGTCCTGCGGCGGCTGCCCGTCATCTACGTCACCCTCGATCAAGACACGATTCGGCGGACAGGCACCCCCTCCGAGTGTTATTCCTACGAACAGCACCGCCATATTGATCGCTTGATTCAGCAGGGAATTCAGGCGCTGCTGAATTACGAGCCGATCTACACCGACACCCCTGGTCACTCCGAAGATGTGGTGGTCTCCTGCGCCAATCCTCGCCTGGCCCAGGATATGATGACCGCCTCCCACTGGTTCGGCTAAAGGGGCCGCATCGTTGGCCCTAGGATGATGCCGTCTAGGCCCAAAGCCCCAGGGAAAGGGAGGAATTTCTTAATAAAATCCTTGGCTTCTAGGCCCTCTGTCCTGGGGGTGGCCTGTTTAGACTAAAGGGGTATCGGCTGGACAAGGTTCGTCTATCCCTATCCCTTCTCCCATTTCCTAGCGCCATGGCAAAAGAAAACCTGTTTCTCTGTATGGGTTCGGCCTGCCACCAAATGGGGGTCTACGATGTGCTGCCAAAACTTCAGGCGCTCATCCAAGCCCATGGCCTCGATGGCGTGATTGAACTAAAGGGATCCTTTTGCTTGGAAACATGCAGTCAGGGGATTGTCATGAAGTTTCAAGATCATCGCTTTTTGGGCATCAGTCCCCAAAATGTAGACGCCATTTTTACTGAGCGCATTCTACCGATGATTGAGGCTGCCTTGGCCCACGTCCCGTAGAGAACTCCCTGAATTATCACCATGGCAGAGTCTAGTTTTTCTCACAACGCCGCTCGATCTAAGGGTGGGGATAGTGAAAACCACCAAGATCACCAGCATCTCTGGCAACTGCTGTGGGAATATGACCCCAATGGACTGTTAGTTGTGGATGCAGACCTCTACATTAAGCTGGTCAATCCGGCCTTTTGTCGAATGTTTAAAGTGCAGCCCAACGATGTGCTGGGCCAGCCCGCTGCCACCATTTTAGACGACGTCAGCGACCTTCGACGAGTATGGGAAACAGGGGAAGTCTATCGAGGCAAGCCGAGGGAGTTTATCCAGTACGATCTACTCGTAAATCAGGTCATTTTTCCCATTCTTGATGAGGGTATCATTGCCTGCATCATGGCCGACTATAGCCATCAGCTTGCGGAACGACGGGAGCTCATTGCTATTAAAGAAACCACCATTCAGCAGGTCAACCAAGTCGTAGACAACCAGATGAAGGTGGTACAGGAAATTGCCGGACTATTAGGAGAAACAACCGCCCAAACTAAGGTAAGTTTGCTAAAAATTGTGCAGATGCTCCAGCATGAGGCGGTGGATCCCGTGGCGGTACGGCCTCAAGACTGGAGCCCTACCCGCTCGACCATTGAGGATCGAGGGCAGGAGGGCCACTAGCCGATGACCCTGGATACTTTCATTGACATCCACAGCGCCAGCCTCAACAAGCGGGGCGAGGAACTGTGTGGCGACAAGGTGAAGTACCTCAAGACGGGCACCAAAACCACGGTGGTGCTGTCCGACGGTTTGGGCAGCGGGGTAAAGGCCAACATTTTGGCCACCCTGACCACCGAAATTTTGATCACCATGCTGAACGCCGATGTACCCCTAGAGGAGGTGCTGAAAACGGTGATTGGCACCCTGCCCATCTGTCGGGTGCGGAAGATTGCCTACTCCACGTTTACGATTCTTTGGGTAGACGGCCACACCAATCATTTTAAGGTGATTAATTTCGACAACCCGGCCCCGGTATTTTGCCATCGCGGTCGGGTGCAGCCCCTCGCCATGGAAACCCAGGAAATTCTGGGCCGCAAGCTGCAATCCGCCGAAGGCCAGCTTGACCGGGGGGATTTTTTGGGGGCCATCAGCGACGGCGTGCTCTATGCGGGCATGGGCATGACCATGAACTTTGGCTGGGGCTGGGACAACATCGCCCAGTACGTGGAAGGGGTGATTGGCAGTCAGGCCCACACCGCCCGTTCCATCGTGAAGCGAGTGGTTGACCACACCTTTGAGCTCTACCAGGGCCAGGTGGGCGACGATGCCACCATGGTGGGGCTGTATATGCGCCAGCGCCACCCGCTGATGATTTTTACCGGGCCACCGCTGGAGGAGGGCCAGGACGAAACCTTTGTGAATCGGCTGCTGGAGTTTGAGGGGCGCAAGGTGGTCTGTGGCGGCACCACGGGCAACATTGTGGCCAGTTATCTAGGGGAAATGGTGGAGATGGATCTCTCGACCATGCGGCGGGAACTGCCCCCCATTGGCACCCTGAGCGGCGTCGATTTGGTAACGGAGGGGATTTTGACCCTCTCCAAGGCCACGGAGTATATCCGCCAGTGCCACTGCGACCTGGGCCGTCTGCGCTTCGATAACAATGGGGCCTACCTGTTGGCCCGCGAGATCCTCCAGGCCGACTCCATCCATTTCCTCGTAGGGCAAAGCATCAACGAGTTTTACCAAAACCCGCTGCTGCCCAAGAATATTTCCATCCGCCGCAGCCTGATTGAAGACCTGGTGGCGATCCTGCGCCGCTTCCAGAAGGAAGTCACCGTTGAGTATTGTTAGGCTGAATGAAGTGTTTGAATATCTATCCTCCCAAACCAGAACCATCCCGTATAGTTTGTATAAGCTTGAGGACTTGTCAGCCAGGGGCGGCCATACGAAAGTTCCTGCCGACCCGACGACAATTTTTGGCCCGTCCTTGGGCAACCTAAGCAATAGTCCGGGAAGCGGTCGCCTGGGAGGTGCTTGAGCCACCCACCATCCCCCGGTTTGTGTTTTCATCACGGAGAACTGGTTCCATGGCTGAGTCATCCAACGTTCCGGCCACCCCCAATATGCCCCCTCGGCCCGCGCCGCCACCGCCCCAGGGCCAGCGTCCCCCCGCCCCACCCCCGCCCCAGGGCCAGCGCCCCCCCGCGCCGCCCCCGCCCCAGGGCCAGCGTCCTCCTGCCCCCCAGGGCCAACCGGGCCAGCGTCCCCCCGCCCCCCAGGGCCAACCGGGCCAGCAGAGCCCCCCCGCTCCGGCTGGGCATCGGCCTGCGAGCCCGCCCCCCATGCCCACAGCGGCGGAAAGCATTAAGGTGGGCGGCAGTCCCACCCTGGAACATATCGTGCGGGAAGCCTTTGATAAGGGTTTTTCTGACATTCACCTCGGCGTTGGCGAAGTGCCCCGCTATCGGGAACGGGGGGAAATTACCCCAACGGAATACCCCGTCACCGACGAGGCCACCTTCTATAACTGGCTGTCGGAAATTCTCCGGCCCGACCAAATTCAAGAATTTCGCCAAACCCTCGATTTTGACGGTGCCGCCCAGTACGACTTCACCCGGATTCGGATCAACATTTTTGACTCGTTGCGCGGCCCCGCCATGGTGCTGCGGTTGATTCCGGTGAAAATTCTCACCCTAGAGCAACTGGGCTTTACGGGCATTTTCAAAGATGTCTGCCACTACCACAAGGGCCTGATCCTGGTGACGGGGCCAACGGGTTCCGGGAAATCTACCACCATGGCGGCGATGATTGACTACGTCAACAGCGAAATGCCGAAGCACATCATCACCATCGAAGACCCGGTGGAATTTGTCCACACCAGTAAGCGTTCCCTGGTGAAGCAGCGGGAAGTGGGGATGCACACCCACAAGTTTGATAACGCCCTGAAAGCCTCCCTGCGGGAAGACCCGGACATCATTCTGGTGGGGGAAATGCGGGATAAGGAAACGGTGAACACCGCCCTCAAAGCCGCCCAAACCGGACACTTGGTGATGGGCACCCTGCACACCAACAGCGCCGTGAAGACGGTGGAGCGGATTCTCAACCTCTACGAGCCCGAACAGCAGGCTCCGATTCGGGTATCCCTAGCAGAATCGCTGATTGCGGTGATTGCCCAGGGGCTTTGCCGCACCACCGACGGCAAACGCGCCGCCTTCCACGACATCCTCATCAACACCGATGCTATTAAGGACTACATCCTGCAAGGCAAGCTGGACGAAGTGGAAGCGCTGATTCCCAAATGTACCTTCGACGGCATGTGTACCATGAACCAGTCCCTCTACGCCCTGTATGAATCTGGGCGCATTACCGAGGAAACGGCCCTAGAAATGGCACCCAAGCAGAACGAAATGGCGCAAATGCTGCGGGGTCGTGTCTAAATCACCGAACCCTACCGCGACCGCCGCCAGCTTTAAGGGGCTGGCCCTCTTTACCCCTGGCGGCGACTGCGTCTACTGCATCGACCAGCGGAAGAACAACCACTGGCATTTGGATCTCTGCACGGCCCTGCAAAGTGCGCTGGGCCTGTCCGAGCCGCCCTACTTTTTGCTGCCCTGCTTTACGGCAACGGTAGATCGCTGGTTAGACCCCAGCAGCCGGGAGGTTGTCACCGTGGCGGAGGCTTACCCTCGTGCCCTGCGGTTTCAAACCCTGCTGAATATCCTGTTTGACACCGATGACCTGATTTGGCAACCCAACTATAGCCACCAGGAAGATTGTTCGGTGTGGGTCATCGAATCCTATCGCACCACCTTTCCCCAACTGTGGGAGCGCCACAACCTGGTGATGCGGGTGGAGGCCACCTGGGTTAGCCCCCTAGGAACATCCTTGGCGGCGCGGGGGGCGGGGGCATCGAACGAAAAAATATCCCCGGATCCGACAACTGCTGAGGGGCTTGCGGCAAATCCCTCAGACCACCCTCCAGAGTCGGGCACGCACCTGTTTAAGCTGTTTGTCAGCGGGGCCGACACCCTGGCCACCGAGCAAATGCTGCGGGTTCTGCGCCACACCCTGGAGGCGACCCTAGCCGAACCCTATACCCTCCATCTCATCGATGTGCTGACCCATCCCGACGAGGCTGAGGCCGACCTGATTACCGCCACCCCCACCCTGATTCGGGTATCGCCCCCCCCCGTGCGCCGCATTGTCGGTCAGTGGCCTAACCCCCAACAACTGCGGGATCTGCTGGGTTGACCCGCCCCGTCGCCTTGCGTCGGCGTAGTGCTGGGGGCAGGGCGAGGGGCCGTACCATGGCGGCACAAAATCAGCCTTCCCTCCCCAGATGGAGAGGCCCACGGGATAAGATAGACCCAGCCTTGTTTCAATCTGTGCCATGCAAATCCAAGACCGTCCTCCGTCCGTTGCCCCTGCGGCGTTCTCCCCTCGGCAAGCTAGCGTCAGCCGCACCACCGGAGAAACCGACGTGCGGGTGAGCCTCAACCTCGACGGCAGTGGCCAATGCAGCGCCAACACGGGTATTCCCTTCTTGGATCATATGCTGCACCAAATTTCCTCCCACGGGTTGATTGATTTGGACGTGCAGGCCCAGGGCGACCTCCACATCGACGACCACCACACCAACGAAGACGTGGGCATCACCCTCGGCATGGCGCTGCACCAAGCCCTGGGCGACCGCAAGGGCATCACCCGCTTTGGTCACTTTGTCGCGCCCCTGGATGAATCTCTGGTGCAGGTAGCGTTGGACTTTTCAGGACGGCCCCACCTCAGCTATGGCCTGACGATTCCCACCGAGCGGGTTGGCACCTACGACACCCAACTGGTGCGCGAGTTCTTTGTCGCCATCGTCAACCACAGCCAAATGACTCTGCACCTGCGCCAACTCGACGGCATCAACTCCCACCACATCATCGAAGCCACCTTCAAAGCCTTCGCCAGAGCCATGCGGATGGCCGTAGAGGTCGATCCCCGCCGCGCCCACCTGATCCCCAGTTCCAAGGGCGTCCTCTAAATTAGTAAATTAGCCCCCCGAGACCCCGCCCGACCATCCGTAGGGGCGAGGTCTCCTCGCCCCTGTTGACCCCCTATTCACTAAGCTACAAAGGCCATCTGCCAAAAGGCCGTTTCTAGGTTGGCAATCCGCAGAAAGGTTGTCGAAGCCAGGGCTTGGGTGTGGTCGCTGGCCTGGGCTAGGACTTGATCGGCCTGGGACGCCAGTTGATCAACATAGGTGGTAAAGCCTGTATTGCCCCAGCGGTCGGCAAATTCGGTGTAGGGAGATGGCATGGGGCCGGGACGCTGCCAGCCCTGGTTGTAGGCCGCTTCGATGGCCCACAGGGCGGTGGCTTGGACGGGATAGGGCTCTAGCACCAGCCCTGCCATAAAGTCGCAATACTGGGTGCAGGTCGATTGCCGAGGAGCCTCTAGGGACAGTCCCCGCTCCTCGGCCTTGGCCTGAAACCACAGCAGTTCATCCTTGAGGGCCACGAGCCCCGCCAGCAGCACATCGAGGTGATGATCGGGAGCCGCCGCCAGCATTTTCCCTACCATGCGGGTAAAATCCTTCACGAAGAGGTAATCCTGCACCAGCCAGGTATTAAACTGAGCGGCGGTGATGGTGCCCTGCTGGCAACCCGTCAGAAAGGGATGGACGGTGGCCCGTTCCCAGGCCTCGGCATGGATAGTCACCAAATCCTTGCAGGTCAGAGTCATCGCTACGTCCTGATTGTTTCGTTTGCCCATAACTCTATAGCAAAAGGCCGCTGAAAATAGCGCTGTTCATTCCAAAGGGGGGTGTTCAGTCAGAATCGACTACTATGCTTAATGGACGTTGCTGAATCGACGTTCTTGTTGCCCTGATTTAGCCCATCTGGAGAGTCCCATGCGCCTGTCTCAAATGCTGTTTGTCACCCTGCGGGAGAATCCGGCGGAGGCCGAAATCCCCAGCCACAAGCTGCTGCTGCGGGCGGGCTACATTCGTCGGGTGGCCAGCGGGGTCTATGCCTACATGCCGCTGCTGTGGCGGGTACTGAACAAAATTTCTGCCATTGTGCGCGAGGAAATGAACGCCACCGGAGCCCAGGAATGCCTCCTGCCCCAGCTTCAGCCCGCCGACCTGTGGCGCGAGTCGGGCCGTTGGGACACCTACACCAAGGCCGAGGGGATCATGTTCTCCCTGGTGGATCGCCGCCAGCAGGAAATGGGCCTTGGCCCCACCCACGAGGAAATTATCACGTCCATTGCGCGGGATATGATCCGCTCCTATCGTCAGTTGCCGCTGCATTTGTACCAAATTCAAACCAAGTTTCGCGACGAAATCCGGCCCCGGTTCGGCCTCATGCGCGGGCGCGAGTTCATTATGAAGGACGGCTACTCCTTCCACGCCGATGAGGATAGCCTCAAGCAGACCTACAACGAGATGTACGCCGCCTACAGCACCATTCTGCGCCGCTGTGGGCTTAAGTTTCGGGCGGTGGATGCCGACTCTGGAGCCATCGGCGGGTCAGGATCGACGGAGTTCATGGTGCTGGCCGACGCCGGAGAGGACGAGGTTCTGTACACCGAGGATGGCCAATACGCCGCCAATGTGGAAAAGGCCGTTTCTCTGCCCGTGGAAGCGGAACCGTCCCGATTCACGACCTTTGAGAAGCTCGACACGCCCAACACCCCCACCATTGAATCCCTGGCCGCGTTCCTTCAGTGTTCGCCCACCCAGATCGTCAAAAACGTGCTGTATCAGGCGGTGTTTGACCATGGCAAAACCCTGCTGGTAATCGTCAGCATTCGCGGCGATCAGGACGTCAACGACGTGAAGCTGATCAACGAACTCACCAAACTGGCCCCCACCTACGGCGGCACCACGGTGCTCTCGCTGACCGTGCCCGATGCCGAAGCCCAAGCTAAATGGGCCACCAAGCCCCTGCCCCTGGGCTACATGGCCCCCGACTTGAGCGATGACCATATCCAGTCTGGCGTCAAAGACCTAGAACCCCAGTTCCTGCGGTTGGTCGATCACACGGCGGTTGACCTGAAGGGTTTTGTCACAGGATCTAACGAATCTGGCTACCACGTCGTGGGCGCAAACTGGGGCCAGGAATTTACCCTGCCCAAGCTGATCGTCGATGTACGGAAGGCGATGGCCGGAGATCGGGCTATCCACGACCCTAGCCAGCCACTACAAACCGCACGGGGCATTGAAATCGGCCATATCTTCCAGCTAGGCACCAAATATTCCAACGCCATGGGAGCTACCTACACCAGTGAAGGCGGTGACTACCAACCCCTGGTGATGGGCTGCTACGGCATTGGGGTCTCTCGCCTAGCCCAAGCCGCTGTAGAGCAGTCCTACGACAAAAACGGCATCATCTGGCCCCTGGCCATCGCCCCCTACCACGCCATTGTGGTGATTCCTAACATCGGCGATGCCCGTCAGGTAGAAGCCGCCACCCAAATTTACACGGCCCTCAATGCCGCTGGTGTAGAAACCCTGCTCGACGACCGCGACGAACGGGCCGGAGTCAAGTTCAAAGACTCCGAGCTAATCGGTATTCCCTACCGCATCGTCACTGGCCGCGCCCTGGCCGATGGCTTTGTGGAAGTTGTGGATCGAGCCACCGGAGAAGCAGAAGAAATCGCTCTAGACGCCGTGGTTGATCTAATTCGGGATCGGATAGTTCAGGCCCTTTCCGCCTAGCGCCTTGACCTTTGGCCAGAGAACGATTTGGTTCAGGGGGAATTCAATCGACTCCCGTGCTTGACCAGGGGCCTATCCTTTAGCGGAACGCGACTTGTGCCCCATAGAGCAGACGGAATGCCATTGAGAAGGCAGAATTCTCAAGGCCACAATCCCCGGTACGGGCGCACCGCAGTGCGTCTTAGCCGATTCCCTAGCGCTTAAGCCCTATGACCAACCTCCATCTCATCGACCATCCTCTGATTCAACACAAGCTCACCCTGATGCGGCGGGCGGAGACCAGTACGGCCAAGTTTCGTGCCCTGCTGAAGGAAATTAGTTTGCTGATGGCCTACGAGGTAACGCGGGATTTGCCGCTGAAGTTGGAGACCATCGAAACGCCGCTGGCCACGATGCAGGCTCCGGTGTTGGCCCCGGAGAAAAAGCTGGTGGTGGTGTCGATTATGCGGGCGGGGCAGGGCATTTTGGATGGCATTTTAGAGCTGATTCCCTCGGCGCGGGTGGGCCACATTGGGCTGTATCGCGACCCCCAAACCTTGCGGGTGATTGAGTATTTCTACAAAGTGCCGGAAAATTTGGCCGACCGGGATGTGTTGGTGGTGGATCCAATGATCGCCACGGGCAATACTGCCGTTGCGGCGCTGTATCCTCTCAAGCAGGCCAATCCTCGGTCGCTGCGGTTTTTGTGTTTGCTGGCGGCACCGGAGGGCGTCGCCCATTTTCGCCGGGAACACCCCGATGTGCCCCTCTACACCGCCGCCATCGACGAAAAGCTGGATGAGCGGGGCTACATTCTG
Source organism: Leptolyngbya sp. BL0902 (assembly GCF_016403105.1). NCBI lineage: Bacteria > Bacillati > Cyanobacteriota > Cyanophyceae > Leptolyngbyales > Leptolyngbyaceae > Leptolyngbya > Leptolyngbya sp. BL0902. Next base: position 1,521,348 of record NZ_CP046155.1, on the reverse strand, counting down.
CCCGGTTTGGGGGATGCGGGGGATCGGCTGTTTGGCACCAAGTAAGGATCGCGGCACACAATCTGGAGCTGAGCCGCGTCCTCGCAGGGTAGGCATCTTGGTGGCCATCAAAATCGCCAAAATCGCCGTTGGCCGAGGGGTAGGGTTGGCCTGTCTATTCCTAAACAACGGGATTTCTATCTTGGGAAACTGGGCCTTTCGATCAAGGGCTACCCGTCGCTGTGTAGGATGGTAAGCAGACCTTGGCTGATTGTATACAGTGACCTGTGAGCTTAAGCTGGGCTTCTGTGGTCAGGATCAGCTTGGGAATGAATGTTTTGCTATTTTGACGCTTGTTAAGGGGTTTGAGTATGACGGCGGCTACCACCCAATCGGTTCCGGCTTTTGTGGAGGGGATTCAGCATTTTGGGGAACTGCCCCCAGATTTCGCGGCTCACGGCCAAGAGGCCGCCATTGCCCCCGGCCAAACCGCCATTGCTTCCCCTAGCGACCCCGCTGCCGTCTACCAAACCCTGCTGGCCGCCGATGCCCTGCGCTACCTGACGCTACAAATGACTGCCAGCAAGGAGTCGGGCCACCCCGGCGGGTTTGCCAGCATTGCCGAAGCCATCGCCTCCCTGGTGATGCTGGGCCACAAGAATATCGTTACGGAAGTGGGCCACCACGCTCCGGGCTTCTATAGCAACGTGTTTTTGGATGGCTCCCTCGAAGCCATGGGCATCAACACCGTGCAAGATTTGTGCGACCGCTTCCGGGAAACCCACGGCTTGCTGGGCCACCTGTCGGGCCAAATTCCGGGTCTGCTGGCCCCCGCTGGCCCCCTCGGTCAGGGTCAACACTTTGCCATGGCTGGGGCGAAACTCCATCCCGGCGTGCTGTTCCCCGTCACCATCGGCGATGGCGGCCTGGGCGAACCCTACATCATGAGCAGCATCGCTCACTTCAATACCGCCTACCCCAGCGCCACCAACTTCCTGCCCATCCTGGTGTGGAACGGCTACAGCCAAGAGCACCACAGCATGGTCTCCACCAAGAGCAACCAGGCCATGATCGACTACTGGCGCGGCAACGGCTTCCAGGAGGTAATCCTGGTGGATGCCAAGGACTTTGATGATGCCAACCAGCCCGGAGACTACGTCGATAGCACCGCCTTCAGTTTCCCCCAGCGGTTCGCCTTTACCCAGGCCGTCCTCGAAGCCACGGACAAAGCCGCCAAACTGGCCCTGGGCGGCACGTTGACAGTGCTGATCGTGAAGCAGCTCAAGGGCGCAGGCGTCCATAAGCGCGGTGCCCAATCCCACAACCTCTACCCCGGCGATTCCCTAGAGCGGGACTACATCGTTAGCGCCCTGACGACTCGCGCTCTGCATCCCGACGCCTGGAACCTGGTGCGTACCAACTACGAACGGGCGGCGGGTGGCCCTGGGGCCAAGGTGGCCGTCACCGAGAAAACTCTGCCCCTGGCGGACTTAGGAACGCTGCCCCTCAACGAGTTCCCCGTGGGCGGCGATAAGCAAGTCGCCACAACGGCCATGGGTGCCCTAGTGGGCTATGTGGGTCAGCAAGACCCCACCTTTGTGGTGACAAACGCCGACGGCAACGCCGCTTCCGGCATCAACAACATCAACCAGGCGCTCAAGATCATCCACCCCACCGCCGACGCCACCTATTTCCAGCAGCCCCAGGGCCAGGTCTACGAACCCCTCAGCGAAGATGCCTGTGCCGGACTCGCCGCCGCCCAGGCGTTGTTTGGTGGTCGCACCCTCTGGTGTTCCTACGAATCCTTCGCCATCAACGGCCTGCCCATTTGGCAAACCGTCACCCAGGCCATGGCCGAACTGCGCCGCCCCACCCCCTCCACCATCACCCTGTTTACCGCCGGAGCCCTGGAACAGGGCCGCAACGGCTGGACCCACCAGCGCCCGGAAATCGAAAACTACTTTGCCGGGATGATGCGGAACGGCAACGTGTTCCCCCTCTTTCCCACCGACGCCAACGGTATTCAGGTCTGCTACGACTGGGCCTTGGGCACCGTCAACAAGGGCGTCACCATCACCGCCAGCAAGTCGCCCCTGCCCATCCGCACCACCTTCGAGCAAACCCGCCAAGCCCTGGCCGAGGGCGCGGTGGAACTCGCTTCTACCCCCGGTGAAAAGACCGTAGTGTTTGCGGTGATTGGCGACATGACCCTGATCCCCGTCTTCGAGGCCGCCGAGCAACTGGCCAGCGCAGGCATCGGTAGCCGGATTGTTTCCGTGGTCAGCCCCCGCCAACTCTATCGCCCTACCGATGTCGCCTGGGATATGTGCTCCGAGCCGGACAGCGCCTTCCTGGATGATGCCGGATTTGAGCGGCTGTTTGGCGGCGATGTGGTGATTGGTGTAACGGGTGGTTCCAGCGCCATGCTTGAACCCATCATGCTGCGCAGCACCGCCCCCCGCGACACCTTTGCCTGGAAGCGCGGCGAAACCACCGCCACCGCAGGGCAAATCATGGCCCTCAATGGCCTCACTGCCGAAAACTTCGTGGCCCGTGCCAAGGCGCTGCTGGGTTAGCATCCTGGCCTAGGGGACAGATGGAGTCGCCCTCCACCGGACGGAACCTTCAGTCTGTCCCCATTCTTTGCACTCTCGCCAGTGCAAACTTATGTAGGGAAATCGTCCGAAGCCATCATCGCCGCCTACAGTGGAACCAGGCCCCACCACCACAGGTAGATGACATCATGGGAAAATCTCGGATGAGTTCCCGTCAGCGATCCTATGAAGCGGACTTAATCAACCGCCTCTCAGACAATCACCAGATCAACCAGGCCCAGAGGCGCATGAGCGTTTGGGGATCACGGGATAAAGACATCATTGACCAACAGCTCAGCTCCCGTACTAAGGATCGACTGCGAAATAATGCCTAAATCCTTCGTGGATAGCCACCGATAGGCCTACGTTAGGAGGTCATGGGGTGTGTTGTTTTCCAGTGGGTTGCTCCCAACGCGTCCCGCCTCACGTTAGAGCCGTTGGTTGTTCTTTACAGAAGGTGCTGGAACCGTTCTTCAGCCCCCAACTGTTTGACCGCCTGCTTAATATCCTGGGTGCGGTCTTTGTGAACGATGAGGGTGGCGTTGCCATCGCGCACAATCACCACATCGCTGAGGCCAATGGTGACAACGACCTCGTCCGAGTTGGAGGCATAGACAATGCTGCCCTCGGTGTCTAGGGCAATGTGGGTGGCCAGGTCAACATTTTTGTCGTCGGGTTTCTTCAGCAAGCGCTCCACGGCGTTCCAGTCGCCTAGGTCATCCCAACCAAAGGCCACAGGCATTACATAGGCGTGATCGGTGTGCTCCATCACTGCATAGTCAATACTGAGTTTTTCGAGGCCGGGATAGGCCGCCACCCCCTGCGCTTGGATGGGCTGCATCAGTTGGGGGGCGTGGGCGTTCAACTCCGTCAGCATCACCTGGGCTGGAAACACAAACATACCGCTGTTCCAGCTAAAGCGGCCACTGTCGATGAAGGTTTGGGCGGTGGCGGCGTCGGGTTTTTCGGTGAAGCGGCTGACCTGGTAGGCGGGCAGATCGCCGTAGGTTCCGGCGGCTTCGCCCTGCTCAATATAGCCGTAGCCCGTGGCGGCATAGGTGGGGGTAATGCCTAGGGTAGCGATGGCTCCTTGGGCAGCGGCGAGGTGGGCAGCAGCTTTTAGGGTGTCGCAGAACGCCGCTTCATCGGCAATCCAGTGATCAGCCGGAAAAAAGCCCACCACCGCATCCGGGCCGTAGCGCTTAGCAATTTCGAGGGTGGCCCAGGCCACAGCGGGAGCCGTATCCCGGCCCATGGGCTCCACCAGCAGGTTAGCTTCGGGCAGGTGAGGCAACTGCTGCCGCACCCGATCCGCCAAATGCCCCGCCGTAATTACCCATAAATTGTCCCAGGAGCCTGACAACTGACACAGCCGATCCGCCGTGGCCTGGAGCAAACTCCGGTCACTGCCATCCAGGCAAAGGAACTGCTTAGGGCAGGCAAGGCGGCTGACGGGCCAAAACCGCTCCCCTTTGCCACCAGCGAGAATTACGGGAATGAAGGTTGCCATAGGTATTAATCCTTAAGACTTATCTATAGACCGTTGGGAAATCTGTGCTCTAATCCTATCCCTAGGGGGATCAGTCCCTTGCGAAAAAAGCTTAATATTGATTAACACATTACGATTTAGCAAAGCTAGGTTGAAATGGCAAAGAGGATAAGGGTAGATATCGATACCCATGGCCCGTCCACGATGGCTTAGGTTAATCCCCAGAGGGCTTCCCCCAAGCTTATCCGAAGCATCCCCGTTCAACCTGGGAGAACGCTACCCTAAAAGTGCCAGATCCCCAGGTGTCTGAGGTTTTAAGCTATGGGTAGATAATCCGCAGTAGGTTGGGGTAGAGCGACGGTCTGAGGGAGCGTCCTTGGGATGCTGGGGGCATCGGGAACCTCGAGATCCAGGGCTCAGGGTATGAGGTGTGACGTTAGTGAGGCAGGTATTCATGGCATCGTCAAAGCAATCTGAAGAGTCTGGCGTAGCGATCCCAGCCCCCGCTTCCTCCAGTGAGGCTCACCCCACGGCTGTTTTAGATGATCCAAGGGTGGACGAGCCAGGGGTGGACGAGCCAAGCCTGAGGGATTCAAGCTCAGATGCCCCAGATCTGAACGCTTCAAACTTAGACGAGCCCAACTTAGACGAGCCCAACTTAGATAAGCCCAACTCCCCTAGTCCCAACTCTGGGGTCAATAACTCCACGGACACAGCCGACCCCGACCCCCTTTCCGCCTACCGCTACGTTGCTCCGCCCGCCCCACCGAAGCGGGGATGGTTAGGGCGAGCCATCAGTGGCCTACTGTGGAGCGGTATTTTTGTCGGCACCGCTGCCACGTCGGCCTTGGTTGGTGCCGGGGCAGCGCTCTTTCTGCCGTTGCCCGGTCTGCCTGAGACCAGCGCAGAAGGAGTTGGCTTGAGCGATCTGTGGCAGGCAGGCTTTCGCTACCAGGTCACGCGCCCCGTTACGATTCTGGTGATGGGTCTCGATGAGAACCTAGACGGCCCCCCTGGATCGGACGCTGTGTTTGGGGGCCGCACCGATACGTTGCTGCTGGTGCGCGTTAACCCCCAAGACGACACGCTCCGCGTGATGTCCATCCCACGAGATACGCGGGTTCAAATTCCGGGTTACGGCATGGCTAAGGTTAACCATGCCAATGTGGAAGGTGGCCCCACCCTCGTGGCCCAAACCATCGCCGATAACCTCGGTAATGTCCAGGTTGATCGCTATGTGCGAGTCAACACCACCGCCTTTCGGGAAATTGTCGATTTGGTTGGCGGCATTGAGGTTGAAGTGCCGCACCGAATGCAGTACACCGACCAAACCCAAGGGCTCTACATCGACCTCTATCCCGGCTGGCAAACCCTCAACGGCGACCAAGCCGAGCAATTTGCCCGCTTCCGCAGCGATGCCGGAGACATTGGCCGGGTGCAGCGCCAGCAAATCCTGCTAAAGGCCCTGCGGGAGCGCTTAACCAGTCCGCTGGTGGTGCCCAGTCTGCCCCAGGCCATTCGGGTGGTGCAGCGCTATGTCGATACCAACCTCACCCTCGAAGAAATGCTGGCCTTGGCCAATTTTGGCCTAGAAATTGAGGCCGACGACTTCCAGATGGTGATGCTGCCGGGACGATTTAGCACCACCTCAGAGTTTGAGGCCAGCTACTGGCTGCCCGACTGGGAAGCCTCAGCCAACATTCTGCAAACCTTTTTTCAAACCGAGGGGGTGGGCGTCTACGCCGACAATGGCAGAACCCGCTATGTATCCAATCTACGCATTGCCGTGCAAAATGCCTCAGATACCGCTGGGGCTGGGGCCGCCATGGCTCGCTACCTGCGGGATAACGGCTTTAGTAACGTCTATGTGAGTAATGATGCGCCTATCGTGAGTCGAACAACAGAAGTGGTGGCCCAACGAGGAGATCGCGGCAGCGCTGAGTTAGTCCATTCGGTGCTGGGACAGGGGCGAGTGCTGTCCGAATCGACGGGCGACCTCGACTCCGACATCACCATCCGCGTGGGCCGAGATTGGGCTACCCAGTGGGTGGAGGCTAGCCCCTAGAATCCGCAAGGATGCCCGGTTGCGATGCCTGATCATTGCGGCTGGCCCAGGGTTGAGGTTAGGCCGTGGGAACTTCCACGGCAGCTTGGAAGGCATCCCAAGCCACAACATCTTGTACTAAAGACTGATAGCCCAGCACATTGGGATGAAGACCGTCGGCAGACAGGCGAGCTTGCCACCAATCGGGGCCTCGGTGCAGCCAGAGATCCATCACATCGAGGTAGGGGATGTTGTGGCTTTCGCAGGTGAGGCGGGTGGCCTCCTTGTAGCGCCACTGTTCGCGCTGGGAGTAGTAGAGCACTTCGGAAAAGGGCATGGCGGCTTCATTCACGGGCACCATGCCCACAAACAGCACCGGGCAGAGCTGACGGGCTTCGGCGAGGAGGTCGGCGAGGGTTTGCTCAAATTCGTCAAAGTCGGTGTAGTTGCGGCCTAGGGGGCGACCCACCCGCGCCGAGTCGTTGGTGCCCACCGAAATCACGAGGCGGTCGGGGAGGCGATTGCGAATTTCGCCGCGATAGCGAAACTCGTGGGCCAAACGTTCCCGTACCTGGCTGGCCCGGTCTCCTCGCACCCCCAGGTTATAGAATACGGCTCCCTCTGAGCCCGGTGCCATGGCCCGTCGCCGCAGCCGTTCCACCCAGCCGCCGCCCTCTGGGTCGCCATAGCCATAGACCAGGCTATCCCCCACCACCACTACTTTTTGGGGATGGGCCAGCCGCCCTGGAGGCGTAGGATGCGGTTGGGACGGCACAACGGGGGAGGGAGTTGCTAGCATGGCAGACTTGACCTAGACCGAGGACAGCAACGACAGCCCAGCGCCATACAGCCCGCCGGGGGAGCCGAGCTAGACAATCAGGGTGATCCTGAGTAGCCTAGTCAGAGGTAATTGTTTCGATAGATTACGTTTCAATAGTTTACAAGCTTAATCGCGTTTCATCGCGTTTGTCTGCCCGATGCCATCTTCCCCCCTCCCCCGCCTCCTCGCCCTAGACTTTGATGGCGTGATTTGTGACGGCCTGCTGGAATATTTTCAAACGGCCTGGAAAGCCTACTGCGAGGTTTTTCAGCCTGCCACGCCAGAGCCGCCCCTGGGCCTAGCCGAGCGGTTTTATCCCCTGCGCCCAGTGGTGGAAACCGGGTGGGAAATGCCCCTGGTGCTCTATGGGCTGCTGTCTGGGGTGGCGGATGAAGCCATTCGGGACGATTGGCCAAGTCTCATTCCCCAGCTGATTGCCGAGGGAAGGGTCGAGCCTGCTCAGTTGGGGGCAGCGGTAGACGGCGTGCGAGATCGGTGGATGGCCGCTGACCTGGAGGGCTGGCTAGGGCTGCATCGGTTTTATCCAGGGGTGTTACCGCGCCTGCACCAGGCCCAAGCCCAGGGGACGGATCTGATCATTATTTCCACCAAGGAAGGGCGGTTTATTCAGCGCCTGTTGGCCCAGCAGGGGCTAGCCCTAACGGCAGACCGCATCCTAGGGAAAGAAGTTAAACAGCCTAAGTACACCACGCTAGGACAACTCCAGGCGGCTCACCCCGACGCGCCAATCTGGTTTGTGGAAGATCGCATCAAGGCGCTACAGGCGGTGCAAGATCAACCCGATCTAGACACGATCCAGCTTTTCTTGGCAGACTGGGGCTACAACACAGCGGCGGATCAGGCCTTGGCGGCAGCGAATAGGCGGATGCATCGACTTACCTTGGCGCAGTTTGCCCAACCCTTTGCGGGCTGGATTCCCTAGCCGTCGATGCTACGGCAGGCACCACAGTCTGGCTCAAGGTAAAAAAAATCGACAGCCCCCAAAGAGCGTGCCGATTCGTTGTGTGTTCCCTGTAGATGACTCGGCTAAATGAGTCTTCTACAGTATCTGGGGTGGTGGGACAAATGCCTAGGCACTGGGTCACGAGAGTTAGTGAGATTGATCACACCAGCGCGGCCAAGGCCAGGGTATGGAGCGTAACAACTCTTCACGCCTCAGTTCTGAAGCCTCCAATCTAAGGCAAGATGAAACTAGGGACTACTACCGAGGCCAACATGGGGCTATTTGACAAGATGTTTACCTCCGATGAAACCACAAGTCCACAACTGATGGGAGCCGCCGAGGCGATTGCTAGCATTGCCTTGGTGGCCATCGCTGCCGACGGCTATTTGTCCGACCAAGAGGGGCAGGACATGACGATTATGCTGTCGCGGATGCACCTCTTCCAAAGCTACCCCGAGGATATGCTCCATCGCCTGTTTGATAACCTGCTGACCCGGCTTAAACAACAGGGGCCAGCCGTCCTTGTCGATCAAGCGAAGGTGGCTCTCAGCCAGGATTTACGCGAAACGGCCTTTGCCATCGCCACGGATCTGGTGCTGTCAGACCGCACGGTGACTCCCCAGGAGCAGGCTTTCCTCGATGATCTCTACCGCATCCTAGAAATTCCAGGGGACACCGCCCTGCAAATCGTGCAGGTCATGACCATCAAAAACCGGGGGTAGCCGTCCCTGGGGGTGTTACGGGTTGCTACGTCCTCGGTCTACTTTTCTTCATCTATGGTCTTGGTTTCTGCATCTGGCCCCAGCGGCCCCCTCTACGTCTATGGTCTGTGCCTTGCCCGTGGGCAGCATCTAACCTTACCCACGGGCATCGCGGAGCCCGTCAGGCTGATCACCGTAGATGCCCTGGCAGCGGTGGTGGAAGACAACATCGACCTAGAGGTTCTCCAGGGAGAAAGCACTCAGCTATTAGCGGCAGTGCTCAGCCATGACCGGGTGCTGTGTCACTTGTTTCAGCAGGTGCCCCTGTTGCCGCTGCGGTTTGGCACCCAGTTTCCCTCCCTAGATCGGCTCCACGCCTACCTCACCCAGGAGCAGGCCGTCTACCAGTCGAAGCTTTTGGCCCTTGCAGATCAGGCCGAATACCAGATCAAGCTGATTCCCGTTGACCTTGACCCGCCGCCGCTACCTGAAGGATTGAAGGGTCGAGATTACTTTTTAGCCAAAAAACAACGCCTGCAAGACCTCGCCCTCGCCCAGCAGCAGCAGCAGGACGAACGGCAGCGTTTGCTTACGGCTATCGCCAGCGCCTACGCCGAGGCCGTGGTGGATGAATCTGCAGCCGACACCAAAGTCTACCTGCTCATCCCCCCCTCCCAGGCCGATGCCCTGCGAGAAACCCTTGCCCATTGGCAAACCCAGGCTCCCCAATGGCAGATCCATTTGAGTTCGGCGCTGCCCCCCTACCACTTTGTCTGATCGCGGTTTTTAGGTCTGGTTTAGTTGGTTGCAAAGGGTTACATTCAGCCCACATTATCGCTAGAACGTCGTAGAATCAGGGATTCTCAGGCCAACGCTAGGCTGTTCTAGGTGAAGCTTGGTCTGTCCACCGTTCTTTTCCGTTGAGACCTGTTAACCTTGACCGCTAAGCCAGCTTCTTCTCTGTTTAAGACCCTATTTCCGGGTCTGGTGCGTCTTCGTCACTATCCTTCTCCCTGGTTTCGCTCCGACCTGTTGGCGGGGGTTACTGTCGCCGCCTACCTGATTCCTCAATGTATGGCCTATGGCGAATTGGCGGGGGTGAATCCGGTGCAGGGCTTGTGGGCTATGCTGCCTGCCATTGTGCTCTATGCCATGACGGGGTCGTCGCCGCAGCTTTCGGTGGGGCCAGAATCTCCCACAGCGATGATGACCGCTGCCGCCGTTGCGCCCCTGGTGGTGATCTATGGCACCAGCCATGCCACCCTGGCAGCGGCCCTGGGAATGTTGGTGGGGGTGCTGTGTTTGGTGGGCTATGTGGCCCGGTTGGGTTTTTTGGCCAACCTGCTCTCCAAGCCGATTTTGATTGGCTACATGACTGGGGTGGCGGTCATTATGATTATGGGTCAGCTCAGCAAGGTGAGCGGGGTGCCCATTGAAGCCACCAGCATTGCCGGACAGGTGGCCGACTTTTTGGGCAATCTCGACCAAATCCATTGGCCTACCTTTATCCTGGCGGGGTTTGTGCTGGTGCTGCTCTTTGGGGTGCAGGCGCGGTTCCCCCGGGCACCGGGGCCGCTGCTGGCGGTATTGTTGGCCACGGCAGCGGTCAGCCTTTTCCACCTCGATCAGTACGGAGTCGTGGTGGTGGGCACCATTCCCGCTGGGTTGCCCAGTTTCCAGGTGCCCATGGTGTCTCAGGCAGAAGCCCTTGCCCTGATCTCAGCGGCGGCGGGGATTGCCATTGTGGGCTATTCCGACAATGTGCTGACCGCCCGGGCCCTCGCCGCCCGTAACCACTATTCTCAACTCATTGACCCCAACCAAGAACTGCTGGCCCTGGGCATTGCCAACCTGGGGGTGGGGCTGTTCCAGGGCTTTCCGGTCAGCAGTAGCGGAAGCCGTGCCGCCATTGGTAACGCCACAGGCAGCAAAAGCCAGGTCTTTTCCCTGGTTGCCTTTGGGGTGGTGCTGCTGGTGCTGCTGTTTTTGCGCCCGCTGCTGGTGATGTTTCCCACGGCGGCCCTAGGAGCGCTGGTGATCTATGCCGCCACTCGCCTGGTAGACCTGCCAGAATTCAGCCGCCTACAACGATTCCGGCGCGGCGACTATGCCCTCGCTGTCTTGACAACCCTGGGGGTGTTAGCCACGGATTTGCTGATGGGTGTTGCCATTGCCGTGGGGCTATCGGTAATTGAACTGTTTGCCCGCATTGCCCGTCCCTACGATGCGGTGATGGGCAAGGTGCCCGACCTTCCCGGCCTCCATGATATTAGCGACTGGCCAGGGGCCACCACCATCCCAGGGTTGGTGCTCTACCGCTATGATGCGCCGTTGTTTTTTGCCAACGCCAATAACTTTAAGCGCCGCGCCCTCGCCGCCATTGAGGCAGAAAAGGCCCCGGTGGAGTGGTTTATTCTCAATGCCGAGGCCATCGCCGAAATCGACATCACCGCCGCCGATATGCTGAACGAGTTGTTTGATGAACTGGCGGAACGGGGCATCACCTTTGCCATGGCTCGGGTGAAGCAGGATCTCTACGCCCAACTGAAGCTGTCGGGACTCCTAGACCGCATCGGCGTTGACCACATCTACTTCACGCTGCCCACCGCCATTGACGGCTTCCATCAGCGCCCTTAGCCCCCACCGTTCCCAGGGCAGTGAGGTCGCCCCTCGCTGCCCCCGCCCCAGGCCGCAGCCCATCATCGCGACTAGGGCCAAAATTCCCAGGCCAGCGAGGCTACATCGAGCCTAAAAACTGCCGAAAAGCACCTCAACGCAGGGGGCTAGCCCCGCCCCCCAGGAGCCTACAGGGTGATCGTTCGTTGCAGCAGGGATCCGTGGCGGGTAACGGAGGTCATCAACCCCCAGCGCACATCGTTGGGAGCTCGGCCAAATAGCCCGATCATCGACTGCACCACCTGGGGCAAAGCCAGACCATCGGCCAGGAACCCAGCCCAGTCCTGGGTCTCAAGCTGGAAGAAAGACTCAAAGAAATGATTGATCTGGGTAGGGCTGAAGTCCATCAGGTTTTCTAGCCCAAAGAGATAGAGGTAGTGCTTGCGTAGGCGATCTTGGGGCCACAGGGCTTCCCAGGCCCGCTGAGCCGCCTGGGGCGTGGTCAGGCTGGGCTGATTGAGGGCGTCGGCAATGGCCTGGGCCAGGGCTGGCCCCCGCCGCAGCAAGGCCCCAAACAAATACCCAGAGGCGGGATGCACCATGCTGGCTGCTCCCCCAAATCCGACCACGGGCTGGCGGAGATCGGGTAGGGGCAAGTTCATGGGAAACAGACAGTGTTCTTCGTGGTGGATCTCCGAGACCTCCACCCCCCGGTGGCGCAACCGCTGATGGAGCCGCTGCTTCAGGGTATCCATGGCAACAGCGGGGTGCTGGGCCAAGGAGGTTTCCTCTACAAAATAGCAGCCGTCCCCTAAATCCATGGCGTAGAGAAAGGTGGGGGGGCCTTGCTGTTGCTCTTGGGGGGAAAGATGGTCATCCCGAAAGTCCATGAATACCATCTGCTGGGATGCAATGGGCGGCTGGGAAAAACGCCCCACAATGCCGTAGGCGGCTTGGTAGGCCACGTCTGCCTTGGCTTGGCGCTGCACTAAAACGGGCTGGTGCCCCGTCGCATCCACCACCAGTCGGGCCGAGAGGATATCCCCGGCCTGGGTGGTTAATTCTGCGCCTTGGGCCGTGGTGTGGCACTGGGCGACGGCTCCCTTCAGCCAGGTGACGCCGTGGCGTTCCGCCTGGGTCAGCCAGTGGGTTTGCACCCGCTGACGATCAATCAGGCCGTATTCCCGTTGCAGGGGCAGCGTTCGGCCCCGCACCTGCACCACGCAATTCGTCCAGCGGTGAGACAGCCAATCGGTGTGCCCCAGGGCCTCCAGTTCATCGACCCAGATGCCATAGGTATTAGGCAGCGGATCCGCCGGATCGGTGAGGGATAGGCCCTGTACCGAGAGTCCACGCTGCCCTAATTCTGCCGCCAGCGATAACCCAGCGGGGCCAGCCCCAAGCACCAACACATCCACCATTTCAGCGGCCCTGTCCTCACAACCTGCGACCTTAATCTTACCGAGTTCTGGCCTCCAATTCCTCCCCACCTTGGCTTTCAGGGCGAGCTAGGCGCGATTCACCACCCGCAGCAGCCACAGGGTCGCCGTCAGGGAAACAAAATGGGCCAGCAGGGTGTTGGTGTTGGCCTGGACAATGAAAATATCAAAGGCTTCGACGTATTGATTGATGTTGCCAGGAATAAATACCGTGTTGCCCTGGGGTTGCAGCAGCGCCTTGCCCAGCAGCGATCCAATCAATGCCTGCCCGCCAAACAGCGTGAGCAGCATCCCCACCATGCTAATCACAATGCCCATCCGCAGGGCTTGGATAGCATCCTTGGGGCTAGGGCGTTTGCTGGCATCGCGGCTGCGGAGGCGGCGACCCAACAGCACATAGCGAAAGGCCCAATAGATGCTGATATAGACGGCGACTAAGCCTGATAGGGCCAGTAGCACCCCAACTCCCGTTCCGGCATTGGCTCCTCCGGCTGCCGTACGCGCCCCAATGCTAACCAGGGCAAACAGCAGCACCAGGCTAGACACCACGGCCAACACGACTTGGATCCAAAAGCTGACCCAGCCTGTAAGCCGGAAGGCCGTGGCAATGCGGCGGACAGCGGGGGGAAGGGAGTAGTCAAGTTCGCTATTCATAGCTGTCAATTTTAGCCTAGGCTGCGTCCTGACTTCCCATGAGTTTTGGCCTGGGCCTCGCCTGGTTTCCCCTAATCCCAGCACAACAGCCCCCATCAACCCGAGGGCTAGGGGCCTGGGGGCGACCGACTTCAAGGCCAGCTTCAAGGCAGCGCAGGGCAGCTTTAGGGCGACCAATCTAGTTGAGGCCAGCCCGCGTAGAGCAGGTGTTCGAATCGGTGCCCTGGGCACGACATTCCTCGAACCGAATCTGCCGCACCGTGGTGGCGGGCAGTTGGTCAGCGCGGGCCAGGGCGGCGGCGTAGTAGGGAAGACTCCCCTGGAAATCCTGCTGAAGGAAAAGAATCTGGGCCTTGAGGTACATCAAATCGGGATTGCTAGGGGCGGCGGTGAGGGCACGATTCGCCTCCACGAGGGCTTCGTCGTAGCGCTGGAGGTCGCGCAGGCCGATGGCAATGCCGCGATGGGAGAGGTAGGCGGGATAGCCCTGTTGCAGCCGACTAATGGCTTGATCGGGGTTGGCGAAGGGCAAATTCACCGCCAGCAGCAAGTCCATAAAGCCCTTCAGCAAGCTCAGTTCTGGGTCGTTGGGGTTGATGGCTTCGGCGGCGTTGAGTTCGCCAAAGACGCGCTGTAACAGCCGCAGGACGGTGGGAGTGCCCCGTGTCAGCCCTTGGGTTTGGATGACATGGGCTCCTTCGAGAAACAGCCCCACGGCGGTGTAGAGGTGGCCCCGCAGGGGGTCGGTTTCCTTCAGGGCAGCGGCAGCGGATTGGGTCTGTTGGGCTTTTTCTAGCAGCGAACTGAGGTCTTGGTCGAGGTAATCTAGGGCTGCGGCAATGGCATAGTTCATCGGCTCGTTGGGCTCCGAGGCGATGGCCTGGTTTGCCAACTGTTTTGCCGCCGTGTAGTTGCCTTCATAGAACAGGGCCTTGAAGGCCGCCTCGGTGGCATCACCAATGGCGTGGGGGGTGTTGGGGCGGAAGGGATCGCCAGCCAGGGCAGGTAGACCGCTCAGCCCTACCATCGCCGTGGTGAGGGCTCCCGCCAGCCATGCTCGCCAGCGGTGGCGACGAAGGGGCTGAGAGTGTTGCAAGGAAGGAACCACCATAGGACAACTCGCTATCATTAAAACGGACGATGGGATGATGAATGGCGTAATTGTGGTCAAGACTGCGCTTGCCTCTATTCTGGTGCGCTGGCCTGAGGAATAGCCTGCCCCCCTGTTACAGATGCTACACTGGCCTATTGCGTCGCCCAGGACTATCCTGCCTAGACAGGCTCCATAACGGGGAAAACTGAATCGACGGAATCGGTTGGAAGGGTCTGCGAGATCATCAGAACGAACCCATGCTGCGACTTGAACAACTTACGTACCATCCCCCCGCGACCCCAGCGGCCATTGTGAGCGGGGTGTCTTTGGAACTGGCCCCCCAGCAGTTGGGAGTGATCTATGGCCCCAGCGGGTCGGGCAAAAGCACCCTCCTAGAGCTGATGGCCGGGTTTGCCACGCCCAGCACCGGGCAAATTCGGTGGCGCGATCAAACCCTCGAACCCGAGGCGCTGCGTCAGTTGGCGGGGCTGGTGTTTCAGTTTCCAGAGCGGCACTTCTGCGGCCACACCATTTTAGAAGAACTGCGCCTCGGCCACCCCGAACTCGACCGGGCTCAGATCGACCAAGCGCTCCAGTCAGTGGGGCTCGATCACCTCGACCTCACCACCCTGCCTCACTCCCTCAGCGGGGGCCAGCAGCGGCGTTTAGCCCTGGCGGTACAGCTCATTCGCAAGCCCTACCTGCTGCTGCTGGATGAACCCACAGCGGGGCTGGATTGGTCGATGCGCCAGCAAATTATCAGCCTGCTGCAACAGCTCAAGCAAAACTGGACGCTGCTGGTGGTATCCCACGATGCCGATGAACTGGCCCACTTGGCGGACTGCTGCTGGCACCTCAACCAGGGACACCTCACCTTGCAAAAACAGACAAATCCTCAACCGATGGCCACGGAGGCTAACTGGGAATGACCACGACCCCAACCCTGCCCAACCCCACCGACCTGTGGCAAGCCACCCTGCAATGGCAGCCCACGGATAACCTTCAGCCCCGCTTCGAGCAGCTCTATGGGGCCATCGTCGCTATTAATCAAACCCTCAACCTCACCCGCATCACTAGCCCGGAAGACTTTTGGGAAAAGCACCTGTGGGACTCGCTCCAAGGAGTAGCCCCCTGGCTCAGCGATCCGGCCCTCGCCACCCAGCCCCTCACCGTGGTGGACATTGGCACCGGGGGTGGCTTTCCGGGGTTGCCCCTAGCCCTGGCCTTCCCCCACTGGACGGTGACGCTGATGGACGCCACCCGCAAAAAAATTGCCGCCCTCCAGCAGGTCAGCGCCCAGCTTAGCCTAGACAACGTTCACTTTTTGGCAGAGCGGGCAGAACAGGTCGGCCACCAACCTGTTTTGCGCGAATCCTTTGATCTGGCCCTGCTGCGAGCGGTGGGATCAACCAACACCTGCGCTGAATACGCCCTGCCCCTCACCCGTCTAGGCGGACAGGCCATTCTCTACCGAGGCCAGTGGTCGGCCCAGGAAGAAGACAGCCTGATCGCCATTTTGCCGCGCCTAGGGGGCCAACTGCGGGAGGTACGCGCCGTCACCACCCCCATCACCCAAGGCGTGCGCCACAACGTCATCATCGACAAAACCAGCCGCACCCCCGACAAATTCCCCCGACTTCCCGGCATTCCGGCCAAATCTCCCCTGGTCTAGCTTGGGGTTGACTGGGGCTTACTGAGGTTCTTTGGGGCTGATAGCGTCCAAGGCCCGTTGCAGCTTTTGCAGGGACTTGTGCATTTCCGGCAGACGGCGATAGATGGCCGAGGCTTTTAGGAATACCTTGTGGGGCAGGGCCGGGGTGCCCGTGACGATTTCCCCTGGGGCGATGTCGTTGTGGATGCCCGCCTTGGCGGTGGCGATGGCCCCGTCGCCGATGGTGGCTTGGTTGGCGATGCCCACCTGTCCGGCTAAAATCACCCGATTGCCGACCTTGACGCCCCCGGCCATGCCCACCTGGGAGGCCATCACCGTGGCCTCGCCCACCTGGCAACCATGGGCAATTTGGATCAGGTTATCCAGCTTCGTGCCGCGTCCAACGCGAGTGACGCCCACGGCGGGACGGTCGATGCAGGTGTTGCCGCCGACGCGCACGCCGTCTTCAATCACCACGTAGCCGGACTGCTCCATTTTTTCCCAGCCTTCGGCGGTGGGCACAAAGCCAAAGCCCTCGGCCCCAATCACGGCACCACTGTGGAGGGTGCAGTCGGCCCCAATTTGGCTGCGTTCCTGGATGGTGCAGTTGGCATGGAGGACGGTGCGATCCCCCACCCGCACACCGGGATAAATCACTACGTTGGGATGGATGCACACGTCATTCCCCAGGTGAACGCCTGCCGAAATCACCACGTTGGCCCCGATGGATACGTTCTCGCCGTAGGTCGCCATCGGGTCAATCACCGCTGTGGGATGGATGCCGGGAGTGGGACGGTAGGGCTGATAGAACAGGGCGATGGCACGGGCAAAGGCCAGACGCGGATCGGCGGTGCTAATCCAGGCGATGCCCCGTTCGGTGGCCTGGGCTTGGAGGGCTTCGTTTTGGGGCAAAATCAGGGCGCTGGCCCCGGTGGTGGCCACAAACTGGGCAAATTTGTCCCCTTCAATGTAGCTCAGCGTTCCGGCAACGGCCTCATCCACAGCGGCAACCCCGGTAATGTCGGGGTCGTGGCTGGGGTTAGCCTCCAGGCTGGTGGCGGCGGCAATCCGAATTTGTTCGGCGATGGTGCTGAGCTTCATAGGAATTAGGAAGGGGAATTTGGTCTTTACGCTACCAGAAAGGCGACGCATTCGACGTGGGGGGTTTGGGGGAAGAAGTCGGCGGGTTGGGCTTTGGTGAGGGTGTAGCCGCCCTCTTCGCGCAGGATTTTGAGGTCGCGGGCCAGGGTGGCGGGGTCGCAGCTCATATAGACGATGCGGGGGGGCTTGAGGGCAATCAGGGCATCCAGTACCGCCCGGTCGCAGCCCTTGCGGGGAGGATCCAGCACCACAATGTCCAGCGGGTCAGCCAGATTTTCGGCGGCGGTGATTAGGGTTTCGCCCACGTCCCCGGCCCGAAATTCCACATTGTCGATGCCGTTCAGGCCCGCATTGGCTAGAGCCTGTTCTACAGCCTCAGTTTGAACCTCTAGACCCACGCAGCGTTTGGCGACCTTGGCGAGGGGGAGCGTCAGGGTACCTACGCCGCAGTAGGCATCGATCAGGGTTTCGGTTCCGGTCAGCTTCAGTTCGTCCAAAATCACCTGGAGGATGCCTTCGGCCTGCTCGGTGTTGGCCTGGAAGAAGGTGGTGGCGTGGATGCGAAAACGTAGATCGGCAAAGATTTCTTCGATGTAGGGCACCCCGTCGATCACCAGGGTTTCGGCCCCAAAGATGGCGTTGGTTTTGTCGGGGTTGAGGTTGACGCAGACGCCCACCAGGTCGGGGTAGCGCTCCATCCATTCCTGGGCCTGGAGTTCAATGTCCTTCAAGTTCGGCGCGGTGGAGACCAGGGTGAGCAACATCTGCCCCGTGCGCCGCCCCACCCGCAGACCCAGGTGACGCAAGCGGCCCTGGTGGCGATCTTCGTTATAAATCGACCAGCCCCGTTCCTTGATGTCCTGCTTCACCTCCGCCAGTAGGGGATTCAGCCTTTCATCCTGCACCGGGCATTGGTTGAGGTTCACCAGTTTGTGACTGCCCTTGCGGAAATAGCCCGCCTTCACGTTGCCCTCCGGCGAACGGGCTAGGGGATAGGTGGCCTTGTTGCGGTAGCCGAGGGGCGCTTCGGTGCCCAAAATCGGCAGCACGTTGGGCGCGTCAAATTTGCCGATGCGAACCAGGGCATCCGTCACCTGCTGCTGTTTGGCCGCAAGCTGGGCCTCGTAGCTGACGGTCTGCCACTGACAGCCGCCGCACTTATCCGCCACAATGCAGGCCGCCCGCACCCGATCCGGCGAAGGACTAATCATCTGCTTCACTTGCCCTCGGCCAAAAGTGGGCTTGGCCTGCACCAGCCGCACCCGCACCTCATCTCCCGGCACCGTGTCGGGCACAAACACCACCCGCTCCTGCCAGCGCCCCAGCCCATCGCCGCTGCTGGTGAGGTCGGTAATCGTCAAATCCAACGTATCGCCCTGTCGCCACCCGTCCATGCCGTTGTCCTGCTCGTAATCCGTGCTTGTGGAAAAATCAATGCTTGCGAAAGTGGCGGTGGGTTCACCCTATGCCCTAGGAACGCGACACGCCCACGCCAAAAACCGCTTAACGACTGTAGCAACCTGGGGGGCCAATGGGGGAATAACGATGGATTTTCTCAAGGGATGCCTGCGGCGGAGACAGCCCGCCTGGGGACTTTGCCCCCTTCGCCAGTGAGCGGTAGGCGATGTAACGGTTGATTTTGGCTAGAACACGATAGGTTAAGGGCAAATTTGGCCGCTTGCTGCAATGATCACCTGTTTTCAACAATTAGCCCAGGCGTTGACCTATGGCCCTGCTGTTTTGGCTACGGTCGTCAGCATACGCGGGTCGGTGCCCCGTGAGGTGGGGGCGCGGCTGGTGGTGGATGCCCAAGGCCAAGCCTTCAACACCATCGGCGGCGGGGCAGGGGAGGCCAAGGTAATTGCCCAGGCCCAAACCGTGCTGCAAACGGGCGAGTCCCAGATAGTCGAAATTGACCTGACAGGCGCACCCCATCGCCAAACCCAAGGCGTGTGTGGCGGCTTGATGCAGGTGTGGCTAGAGCGCTGGCAGGGGAAGGACGCACTCGCCCTGGCCCAAACCATCGTGCAACGACTTCAGGCGGGGCAATCTGTCACGTTAGTCACGCCGTTGGATGGGAACGGCACACCCTACCTCAGCGAAGTGCCCCCCGATCTCGACCCTGCCATCGCCTTTGTGGACACTCTGCAACCGCCGCCCCTATTACTAATCGTGGGCGCAGGCCATGTGGGGGTGCAGTTGGCTAAGGTCGCCCACCTCGCGGGGTTTGCCATCGCCGTCCAAGACGACCGCCCCGACTGGGCTAACGAACGCCTCTATCCCCAGGCCACCTATCGGCTGACACAACCTATCGAACCCGCCCTCGCAACCCTCGCCGATCACCAAAACCTCTATGCCGCCTTGGTAACGCGGGGTTACACCTACGACCTAGAAGCCCTAACCCATCTGTTGTCCCGCCCCATCCCCTGCACCTACATCGGCATGATCGGCAGCGAGAAACGGGTGCGCCAGGTCTACCAAACCCTGGAGCAGTCGGGCCTACCCCGCTCCAGCTTTGCGAATATCTACGGCCCCATTGGCTTGGATATCGAAGCTCTCACCCCGGAGGAAATCGCCGTCAGCATCACCGCCGAACTGATTATGGTGCGCCGAGGCGGCACCGGACGGCCTCTGTCTGAGCGGTTGCGGCACCCGATGGTGGCCAACCCATGAGGTTCGCGTTGATCGCCCTTGAACGCTACAACGTTATTTTGGCAGGCTTACCAGGAGATGGGATGAGGCATCTATGCGTTAGGCTAACGCTAGCGAATCTGCCCCTAACGCCCCCACTGTTTTTCTACTCCTTCAGACCTGCTTCCCGTGTCCACCCCTGCCGAACGGAATCACACCGCCAAAACCGATCTGCGCCGCCGTCTGCTAAAGGCACGGCAGAATATTCCAGCCCAAGTGTGGCGTCAGAAAAGCGATCAGATCTGTGACCACCTCTCCCGCTGGGAGTATTTTCGCCGCTGCCGGGTGATTTTGGCCTACACCAGCTTTCGCCAAGAGCCCGACCTCAGCCCCCTGACACAGCACCATGGGTATTGGGGGCTGCCCCGCTGCGTTGGCAAAACCCTAGCTTGGCATCTCTGGACGCCCCAGGATGGTGGAGCCTTGGTACGGGGAGCCTACGGCATTTTGGAGCCCCACCCAGACTCGCCCCTAGTCAATCCTGATCTGGTCGATTTAATTCTTGTGCCTGCGGTGGCCTGCGATGTCAAGGGCTATCGCCTGGGCTACGGGGCTGGATACTACGACCGGATGCTCAGCCAGCAGGTTTGGCGCAACGTGCCCACGGTGGGCATTGTCTTTGAGTATGCCCGGCTGCCTCATCTGCCCAGGGATGTGTGGGATCGGCCCATGCGGGGGCTATGCTCGGAGAGCGGCCTTTTCCTTGCCTAGCCGTTGCCAGCGCCTCAGTATTTTTAAGGAGAGTTTGTTTCTAATTAATACCTCCGGCACCCGTGTATTTGTCTCATTTTGTATTGTGTTTGGCATTTTTTCCCTAAATAGGGAACTAATAGAGTATGTCTCATAGTGGCTAAAACCGTGCTGATGCGTCCTGAGGCTGACCTGTTCCCTGACTTTAATGCCGCTGCCACGGCAGTTTTGAACTATCTCCAGCAGACCTTAGGCTTTGGGCTGTGGATGGTGACTCGCACAGAGGGCGAAGACTGGATCGTGCTCCACGCCCAGGATCAGAGCTATGGGGTGAAGCAGGGAGATGTGTTTCGCTGGACAGATTCCTTTTGTTCTCGCATGGTGGCCGGACAAGGCCCCTGCATTGCCCCCGATTCCCAGGCTGTTCCGGCCTACGTTGAAGCCCCCATTGCCAGCCAGGTAAAAATTGGGGCCTATGTGGGTGTGCCCCTAGCCACTGAAGACGGCACCCTGTTTGGCACCCTCTGCGCCATTGATCCCTCCCCTCAGCCCGATTCCATCGCTGAACACCTTCCCTTGATCACACTCTTGGCCAAGCTGCTCAGCTCCATTCTCCATGCCGATATGGCGGCTGCCGAGCAGGCCCGTCGCGCCGAGCGCCTGCAAAACGAAGCCTTCACCGATGCCCTCACAGGGCTCTATAACCGTCGAGGCTGGGATCAACTGCTGGCGGAGGAGGAGGAAAGCTGCGCTAATTATGGCTTTCCGGCCTGTGTGGTGGTGATTGACTTGGACAACCTCAAAATCGTGAACGATAGCTTCGGCCACGGTGCGGGGGATGGGCTCATTCAACGCGCTGGACACATCCTGCGCCAGGAAACTCGCAAACACGACGTAGTCGCTCGGATTGGCGGCGATGAATTTGTGGTGCTCTGCACAGAATGCTCGGCCACCCAGGGGCAGTGGCTGGGGGAGCGGCTCCAGCGGGCTCTCCTCAACGCCCAAGTTCAGGCTTCCGTAGGCGTTGCCTCCCGCCATCCCAGTCGGGGCCTAAAAGCCGCCTGGGCCGAGGCTGACCGAGCCATGTATCAGCAAAAGCGCCTTCATCGAGCCTGCCCTCTGCCCTAGGTTTAGGGCGATCTGGGTTGCTGACCTGAGCCGCTTTTTAACCTGATGTTAATGCAATGCCAAGATATCGTTAATGTGAGCGCAAACAGTTATTAATGCGCCTGGGCTAGCATGACCCCGTGACAGAGATACTTGTCAAAGCCACAGCCTAATTTTGCTAGGTTTATTCTTTTGCAGGTTGGGGTAGATTGGAGAGTATGTCGAGATTTTTGCCGGGGTGTTTTTCTAAATATTGAAAGCCTCTCTTTTGTCCAAATTAAGCATATTTTAAGGAAGACTAGAATTCACTCTGGATCAACCCGAAAGTCTGCCAGATTAGCTCTGTGAACTAGAGGCCAGAAAAACTGCAAGGCTGGAAATGCTATGCTTTTTAGTGTTTTACAGCTTCTTGAAGCGCAATAATCCCTAGATTTCGACGACTGACTTGACAAACAATCACTTGTATTCTCATGCCTCAAATTTAGAGTTTGGCTTAAGTCAGAAGACAATCAATGTTATATTTGGCTGAGCAAAGGCAGGGTCACAAGGGTCATTCGCAGCTGTGATGGCCATGGATTCTAAGGGAGTCTGACGCGGCTTTTGCTGTTCAAAGCAGCCCTAGCTTGTTTGAACTGTGTTTTAGGTGAAACTGAGGAAGCTATGTTGTCCAATCGTTTATTTTCCGTTGGTCGTTCTGGTCTGCTGTTAGCGAGTGTGCTGGGGCTTGTGGCCTGTGGTGGTGGCAACCAAGCCGGTGGCGACACCGCTGGTGGTTCTGACCTCACCGGGTCTGTGCTGGTGGATGGTTCCAGCACGGTGTTCCCCATTTCCGAAGCCATGGCCGAGGAGTTTGGCCGGGCTAACCCCGGCGTGGCCGTAACCGTGGGCGTATCCGGCACGGGCGGCGGCTTCAGAAAGTTCTGTGCGGGCGAAACCGATATCAGCGGTGCCTCTCGCCCCATTCGCCAAGAGGAAATTGACCTCTGCGCCCAGGCTGGCATCGAGTTTGTTGAGTTGCCCATCGCCTTTGACGGGCTCTCGGTGGTGGTTAACCCCAGCAACGAGTTTGCCCAGTGCCTCACCACCGACGAACTGAAGACCATGTGGGAACCCGCCGCCCAGGGCACCATCACGAACTGGAACCAAATCCGAGCTGACTTCCCCGATCAACCCCTGGGCCTCTACGGCGCAGGTACCGACTCCGGCACCTACGACTTCTTTATGGAAGCCATTGGGGCCGATGGCGAAAGCCGGGGTGACTTCACCGCTAGCGAAGATGACAATGTCATCGTGCAGGGTGTGTCTACCGACAATGGCGGTCTGGGTTTCTTTGGCTTTGCCTACTACGTAGAAAACGCCGACCGTCTGCAACTGGTGGCCGTTGATGGCGGCACGGGCTGCGTGGCCCCCAGTCCCGAAACCATTGCCGACGGCAGCTACCAGCCCCTGTCTCGGCCTGAGTTCATCTACGTGAAGACCACCTCCCTGGAAAATCCGGCGGTGAAGGCCTTTGTGGAGTTTTATCTTGATATGGCCAATGCCCCTCTGATCGACGAAGTGGGCTACGTCAGTCTGCCCGCCGACATGAATGCCAAGGTGCTGGAGCGGTTGGCAACGACCAAAACGGGCTCGGTGTTTGAAGGTGGGTCTGCCGTGGGCAAGAGCCTGGAAGATCTGCTCTAGGGGCGTTCCTTCTGGCGACCTCTAGTATCAACCTAAACGGCTAGCGCTCAATAGGTGGGAAAGGGGTTAGTGTTCGATGACGCTGACCCCTTTTCCTTGACCAAGGAGCCTATCCCAACCGTTCCCTATCGCTCAGAGATAATGCGATGACTACCAACCTTCCACCCACGGGCCAGCCCGACCTGTGGCAGCCCAACCGAGCCTGGAGTAAGTGGAGCCAGCGGGTTATTGTGGGGCTGTTTGGCCTCTTTGCCCTGCTCTCGGTGGCCACCACCATCGGCATTGTGCTGTCGCTTTTGTTTGAGGCGCTGGAGTTTTTTAGAGCGGTGCCGCTCTGGCGCTTTTTGACCGATACCCAGTGGACGCCGCTGTTCTCCAATCCTCAGTTCGGCGTGTTTGTACTGCTGAGCGCCACCTTTCTCACCTCGATCATTGCTATCGTCGTGGCGCTGCCCCTAGGGCTGCTGTCGGCGATTTATCTGAGTGAGTACGCTTCTCCGAAACTACGCCGCATCCTTAAGCCTGCCCTAGAGGTATTGGCGGGGGTGCCTTCGGTGGTGTTTGGCTACTTTGCCCTGCTGTTGGTGACGCCGTTTTTGCAGCTTTTTATCCCTGGTCTTTCCGGCTTCAACGGCCTCAGTGCCGGGATTGTGCTGGGCGTTTCCATCACGCCGCTGGTGGCGTCCCTCAGTGAGGATGCCATCTACGCTGTGCCGGACTCCCTGCGCAATGGTTCCTACGCCCTGGGTTTGACGAAGCGGGAAACCATCTTTGGGGTGGTGCTGCCAGCGGCCCTCTCCGGGATTGTGGCCTCGGTCATCCTAGCGATTTCAAGGGCGGTGGGGGAAACCATGATCGTCTCCCTGGCGGCGGGGCAAAACCCCAACCTCACCCTCAACCCCTTCGTGCCGATCATGACCATGACCGCCTACATTGTGCAGGTCAGCTTGGGCGACACCCCCGCTGGTTCTATCGCCTATAAGTCTATCTTTGCGGTGGGGATGACGCTGTTCCTCGTCACCCTCGTCTTCAACATCTTCAGCTTCTGGTACGTGCGTAAGTTTCGGGAGACCTACGAGTAATGACCTCACTGTCGCCTCAACCCAGCAAGATGGACAAGGGCTGGGACATCGACCAGGCTTCTGCCCTGAGCGCCCTGAGCCGCCGCAAGCTGATTGACCAAATTATCAAGTATCTCTCCCTGGGAGCGGTGATCTTCTCCCTGTCAGTGTTAGCCATTTTGCTAATCGATGTGCTGATCGATGGGCTCCCCGTCCTTAGCTGGAGCTTCCTCACCAGTTTTCCCTCCCGACGCCCCGCCGATGCAGGGCTGGTGTCGGCCCTGGTAGGCACCATTTGGGTGATGGTGCTGGTGGCGCTGTTTACCTTCCCCATTGGGGTTGGGGCGGGCATCTTCCTCGAAGAATTTGTCTCCGATAGCTGGTTTGCCAAGGTAATTGAGATCAATATCTCCAATCTGGCAGGGGTGCCATCTATTATCTATGGTCTGCTCGGCCTCCAGGTGTTTGTGCGAATTATGTTCCCCATCACCCAGGGGCGCAGTGTTCTATCCGGTGCACTCACCTTGTCTCTGCTGGTGCTGCCCATTGTGATCATCGCCACCCGCGAATCCCTGCGGGCTATCCCCAACAGTTTGCGGCAGGCGGGCTATGCCCTAGGGGCTACCCGTTGGCAGGTGGTACGTGCCCACATTTTGCCCCTCGCTTTTCCCGGCATTTTAACCGGGGTAATTTTGGCTCTGTCTCGCGCCATTGGCGAAACTGCACCGCTGATCACCATCGGCGCATTGACCTACATTCCCTTCCTGCCAGAGCTTTCCCTGCGCGGGTTGCAAAGCCCCTTTACGGTGCTGCCCATCCAAATTTTCAACTGGGTGTCGCGTCCTCAGCCCGCCTTCCACGCCCTCGCGGCAGGGGGTATTATCGTGCTAATGGTGATTTTGCTAATGATGAATTCCCTCGCCATTTACCTGCGAAACCGCTTCCAAAAGTAAGGCCCCTCCCCTGCGAGAATCCCCAACTTCTAACCATCCAAGACGCCTGAGAGAATTGGTCGCCATGATGTCAGAATCCACAGGCCAGCCAGGGCTAGAGACCTCCCTAGAGGAGGCCACCCTGCGGGCCAAAAACGTCAACGTCTACTACGGGGCGTCCCTGGCCGTGCGGGATGTCAGCCTGGATATCTTCAAAAACGAAATCACCGCCTTCATCGGCCCTTCTGGCTGCGGTAAAAGTACCCTACTGCGATGCTTCAACCGCACCAACGATCTAATCCCAGGGGCGCGGGTAGAGGGCAAAATCACCATGCACGGCAGCGACCTCTACGGCCCCGGCGTTGACCCGGTGAACGTGCGCCGCCGCATTGGCATGGTGTTCCAAAAGCCCAACCCCTTCCCCAAATCCATCTACGAAAACATCACCTTTGCCGCCCGTATTAACGGCTATCGGGGCGACTACGACGACCTGGTGGAACGCTCCCTCAAATCTGCCGCCCTCTGGGACGAAGTGAAGGACAAGCTCAAGGAAAGCGGCCTCTCCCTCTCCGGGGGCCAACAGCAGCGCCTGTGCATTGCCCGCGCCATCGCCATCGAGCCGGAAGTGATTTTGATGGACGAACCCTGCTCTGCCCTCGACCCCATCTCCACCCTCAAAATTGAGGAACTGATGCGGGAACTGGAGAAGTACTACACCATCGTCATCGTTACCCACAACATGCAGCAAGCCCTGCGAATTTCCGACAAAACCGCCTTCTTCAACGCTGAAGCCACGGAATCGGGCGGCAAGGTGGGCTACCTGGTGGAGTATGCCGACACCGAAAAAATCTTCTCCAACCCCCGCGAAGACGCCACCCGCGACTACGTCCAAGGACGATTTGGTTAAACGCCTAATCTTGTCCTGTTCCTCCTTCAACACAATCCGTTGCCCCCGTTGCCGCGTTCCTTTAGGATCGACTAGGCAGCAGGGGCTTTTTTGTCGGTCGCCGCCCCTCGGTTTCTCCCTTAGCGACCCACCGCCAGCTCAGCTTCTACCCAACCCGGCTCAATTTTTAATTTTCCCGATGGCCCGTAAGCAAAAATTTCCCCACCTGTTGGGCTCCAAATGGACGGCCCGCCACACCACCGAGGGCTGGCGGCATTTCCAAGTGGCTAACCGTAAAGAAGACGGGGGCTGGGTGTTTGCGGAACTGGTGGCCTCCTGCGACCCCTCGGTGCGGCTGTGGATCAACGCCAAACAGTTGAAAAACCGCGACCTCTGGCAGCCTGGATGGCAGCCCCTAGCCTCCCGATCCTCCTAAGGAACCTGCTATTTTGAAAAATTTTTCAAAAAACTGGTCAACCGCGAACATTTCTTGCTATATTGAATAAGCCGACGCGGGGTAGAGCAGTCTGGTAGCTCGTCGGGCTCATAACCCGAAGGTCCATGGTTCAAATCCATGCCCCGCCACCAAATAGTAAAAAAGCCTTCAGAGAAATCTGAGGGCTTTTTTAGATCTATGGGATTTTTTAGGTCTATCTTCCAACCCACGGCGACCGTTCACTCGGCCTGCCTACCCTAGCCCTAGCCCATCGGGCTGTTCTACATTGAGCTTGGCGCTGTGATATCCAAGGGTGAGGGAGGGGCTGTGGCGCAGCAAGGACAGTCATCGGCAGATCGAGAACCTGGGAGTCCAAGGTGTGACGGTCTAGACAGCTCATTGTCTCGCCGTCGAGCCTTGGTGCAGGTGCATTGGGCCGTATTTTTGTTTGGCTTGGCGGGGCTGTTTGGCAAGGGATTGGCATGGCCTGCGACGGCTATCGTCTTGGGGCGAACAGGGTTAGCCGCCGCCGCGCTGGGTTTAGGTCTGGGTTGGCAACGGCAACGGCTTTGGTCACACAGGAAGCGCGATGGGCTAGGGTTGGCGCTGCTGGGGGTGCTGCTGGCCTTCCATTGGGTGAGCTTTTTTCGCAGCATTCAGCTTTCGACGGTGGCCATTGGGCTGCTGACATTTTCCAGCTTTCCGGTGTTTGTCACGGTGCTAGAGCCGATGTTTTTTGGCACCCCCTGGCGCAGACGAGATGGGATCTTGGCGCTTCTGGTCGTCCTTGGGGTAGCGCTAGTGGTACCGGAATATCGCCTCGGTTCAGACGTCACCCTGGGGGCGGTGTGGGGGCTGCTGTCTGGATTGTCCTTTGCGCTGCTGCAACTGCTGAACCGAGGGCAGCGGCAGCGTTATTCCGCCCTGACCATTGCCTTTCAGCAAAACCTATTTGCCTGTCTCAGCCTGTTGGTCTGGATCGCGGTTAATCCTTTGCCTAACTTTGGGATCACCAGAACAGACTGGCTGTGGTTGCTGGTGTTGGGGGTGTTGTGTACGGCGATAGCCCACACGCTCTTTATCGAAAGCCTGTCGGTGCTGCGAACCCAGGTGGCCAGCGTTATCAGCGGATTGGAGCCCGTCTATGGCATTATCTTGGCCGCGCTGCTGCTAGGGGAAATCCCCACCGTGAGAACGATATTGGGCGGCGGCTTGATTTTGGGCACCACGATGCTGGCCAGTTGGCAGGGCAGCCGGGAAACAGAGTAGGTTGGGGGCTATCTCGACGTCAGTTTGAGTTGTTAGGATAGGTAACAACACCCTACCCCTAGGACATCAATCCCGAATTAACCTATGGCCGCCACCATCCACGTTGAGAAAACCAAAGTTAAGCAGCCCCCCCTCGATATCCATACCCTGGGCGACCGAGTGCTGCGCCAGCCCGCCAAGCGAGTTGCTAAGGTAGACGACGACATCCGTCTGCTGGTCAAGGAAATGCTGCAAACCATGTACAGTGCCGATGGTATTGGGCTGGCCGCTCCCCAGGTAGCGGTCAATAAGCAGCTCATTGTGGTAGATGTGGATCCAGAAAACGTCGCTGCTCCGCCCCTGGTGCTGGTCAACCCTACTATCGTCCGCGTTTCTAAGGAACTGGCCGTGGGTCAAGAGGGCTGTCTCAGCATTCCCGGCGTGTTTTTGGATGTGGTGCGCCCCGCCGCCATCGAGGTCTCTTTTAAAGACGAAAACGGTCGGCCCCAGAAAATCCAGGCCGCTGATCTGCTGGCCCGCTGCATCCTCCACGAAATGGATCACCTGACGGGGGTGCTGTTTGTAGACCGGGTGGACAACACCCTAGCCCTAAACCAAGAACTGAAGAAAAACGGCTTTTTTGCTAAGGACGTGCAGCCCGTCAAGGCCTAGCGGCGGGTGCTTGGGCAACGGTGAGGAAAGCTGCGTCCTGTGGGGCTGACCTTCGGTGCTGGTTCAATAGTTTTGTTGTGAGGAGTGCGGTTGTGACCCCAAAGAGCGGTTTGTTTTTGGCAGGTTCCTGTATTGCAGCAATTGCGGCGGTGGGCTCGGTCTTTGAGCTATCCTCCGGTAGCCCCGACTGGGGCCAGGGGCCAACGACGGTCATTCTGGGGCTGTGTGTGCCCTTGGTGGGGCTGTTGTTCTATGCGGCGGTGAAGGATGCCCAGGCCAATCAGCCCTAGGCTCTCTGTCCCTCTTCTAGGGGGCCGATGAAATGCCTTCTAGCGCCCACCATCTGGCCTCCACCAGCTGCCCCTACAGCATGAGTATGCGTTTACCCTGCGGAACTCCCCTTGGGCCTGCCCAGGGAGAACGGGGGTCTGATACAATGAAGCCCGTCTTCTCCTAATTGGTGTAGTCGTTGAGTCAGTCCATCGAAGCCTCCAAAGTCGATACATTCCTCCAGGAACTGGCCGCTATTCAACAGTCTGGTTCTAAGCGAGTGGCCATCCTGGGATCTCGCCATGTGCCCATTACCCACCAGCAACTCATCGAGCTGATGACCTACGCCCTGGTGCTAGGCGGCAACCGGGTGATTACCTCCGGCGCAACGGGCACCAACTCAGCGGCCATTCGGGGGGCAATGAAGGCCGACCCCAACCTGCTGACGGTGATTTTGCCCCAAAGCCTGGAGCGCCAGCCCCGCGAGTCTCGGGAGCAACTCGAAGACGTGATGCACCTGGTGGAGAACCCCTCCAACGATGTGCTCTCTCTTGGGGAAGCTAGCTCCATCTGCAACCAGGAAATTATTTCCCGCTGCCAGCAGTTGATTTGCTTCGCCTTCCACGACAGCCACACCCTGCTGCGCACCTGCCAAGACGCCGAAGATCAGCGCAAAATTGTGACGCTGTTTTACTTCGATTAGGAAACCGGAAAGCTCGGTAGGGTGGGCACGGCCCCCTTCATCATGCTGTCTTACGTCGATTAGAGATTAGGGAATAGTCATGGCAATGCCCGGTTTTCTCCTGCTCAGCATCCCCCTCGCCGCCGCTTTGGTCTATGTGCCGTTTTTGGCCGTGGGCTATGCTCGGCTCAAGGTGGGCTACGACCAGTCGGCCCCCCGCGCCATGTTGGCCAAACTGCCTCCCTATGCCCAACGAGCCACCTGGGCCCACGAAAATGCCTTTGAATCCATGATTCTCTTTGCCCCGGCGGCGCTGATGGCCTACATCACCCAGCAAGAGTCTACGGTGGCCTTGGGGGCGGTAGTGGTGTATCTGGTGGCCAGGGCGCTGTATCCTATGTTCTACATCGCCAATATCCCGGCCCTGCGTTCCCTCATGTTTGGCTTAGCCAACCTGGGCACCATCACCCTCTACGTCTTGAGTTGTCGCGCCGCCTTCCTGTAGGCTGGTGATGACTTGCGTAATTCATGCCCTGGGTTGATGTACCGGACTCATAGAGTAGTCTCGTAGACCGGAATCATCGGCCCGGTTGACCTACGCCCTTCATCCAACCTGTGTGTATTTGGGAGACCTTCCACGATGGCCTCTACGTTTTCCTTTGACATCGTCAGCGATTTTGATCGCCAAGAACTGGTCAACGCCCTTGACCAAACCCGTCGCGATGTCACCAGCCGCTACGACCTGAAAGACAGCAAAACCAGCATCGAACTCAGCAACGACACCATCACCATCGAAACCGCCAGCCAAATGAGCCTGGATTCGGTGAAGGAACTGATGCATCAAAAGGCGGCGAAGCGGGATCTGTCCCTGAAAATTTTTGACTATGGCGTGGTGGAATCCGCCAGCGGCAACCGGGTGCGTCAGCAAATTACCCTCAAAAAGGGCATGAGCCAAGACATTGCCAAGCAAGTCTCCAAGCTGATTCGCGACAACCTGAAGAAAGTCACGGCCTCCATCCAGGGCGATGCGGTGCGCGTATCCGGCAAATCCAAGGACGACCTACAACAGGCTATGCAGTTAGTGAAGCAGGAAGAGTGGCCCGTGGCGCTGCAATTTACGAACTATCGCTAGCTGGGTGTACGGCTTTACGTGGACGAAGCCCCAACTGAGCGTTGTGTGTCCTGCATCGTTGCACCCTGTACAGTTGCGTCCTGCATCACTAAGTCCCCTACCCAATCGGGATGTTACGGCTTCGATGTTGTCGCTTTTTTCTAAATCCCCATGGCTGTTGAACCCCTAAGTTGGGACGCCCTCGCGGCGCTGACGGATTTCGCCATCGACCCGGTGCATGGCCCCACCAATGCCCAATCGCGGCTGCGGCTGTTTGGCCAGCCCGAATCGGCGGTGCGGGTCACGCTCTACCGCGATAACCATGCCTGGTGTCCCTATTGCCAAAAGGTATGGCTGTGGCTCGAGGAAAAGCAAATTCCCTACCGGGTCGAAAAAATCACCATGTTTTGCTACGGCGAGAAGGAAGCCTGGTATAAGCGCAAGGTGCCCTCTGGGATGCTGCCTGCCCTAGAACTAGACGGGCGGATGATTACCGAGAGCGATGACATTTTGATGGCCCTAGAGCGCACCTTTGGGCCACTGGTTCACAGCATGACGGATCGGGCGGTGGTGCCCCTGCGCCAGCTTGAACGGCTGC
The DNA here is from genome assembly GCF_016403105.1 of Leptolyngbya sp. BL0902. Taxonomy (NCBI): domain Bacteria; kingdom Bacillati; phylum Cyanobacteriota; class Cyanophyceae; order Leptolyngbyales; family Leptolyngbyaceae; genus Leptolyngbya; species Leptolyngbya sp. BL0902. Next base: position 1,490,136 of record NZ_CP046155.1, on the reverse strand, counting down.
TGTTTCGGGCCTGGTGTGCGTGGCTGTGCTATCCGTCCCGGTCGGCCCAGGAGGATCAGCGGTCGGGGCAGCAGTTTCAGGGGGTGATGGATCGGGTGGAAGCGGCCCTGGCCAGTACCTCCGGCCCCTACTTTTTAGACGACTTTGGCACTGTGGATTTGGTCTTTACGCCCTATGTAGAGCGCATGAACGCCAGCCTGTTCTACTACAAGGGCTACTCCATGCGGGAGGTGAACCCGCGCTTTGCGGCCTGGTGCGACGCCATGGAAACCCGCCCCACCTATCGCGGTACCCAGAGCGACTTCCACACCCACGTCCACGACCTGCCCCCCCAAATGGGCGGCTGCTACAGCAACGATTTGCCCCAAACTCGTCAAAATCAGCAGCGGGTGGATCGTGGCCCCTGGTTTGGCCTGCCCGATGTGGGCTATGCCGAGGCAGATAATTCCCGCCAGGAGGCCCTGCACCGAGTTCTTAAACATCGGGCTAACATCATTCGCGTCAACCCCGCCGCCGATACCCTGATGGACGAAGCCCTGCGCTGCGCCCTTACCACCCTGATGACTGGGGAAAGCTGCCAGCCCCCAGCCGGCAGTGACGTGGCCCTGCGCTACCTGCGCGACCGCATCAGCGTCCCTAGGGATATGTCCATCTATGCGGCCAAGCACCTGCGGCAAGCCCTGGAAGCCACCGCCGCCCTTGCCGGGGAGGGCCAGCCGGATCCCATCCCCGTGAACCACCGCCGCGATCAAAATCCTTTGGCCTTTGCCGCCTAGTTCTTCGCCCAAGTTCCCAAGGGGCTTTTCAACGGCCATGTCCATCCCTGGCGATTCCCTCTACGACCAACTGCATCGCCTGGATGGCCAGGGCTATGGGGCCTACAAGTCCCTCAAGGGTGCCTACCGATTGGCGGACTTTACCCTCCACATCGACCATGTGCAGGGGGATCCCTTTGCGGCCCCTAGTCGGGTGCGGGTGGTGGTGCCCCAGGCCGTGGCAGGATTTCCGGCAACTCTGTGGCAAACCCCAGGGCGGGCGGTGGCGCTGGCGGATTTTCTGATTCGAGCGGCGTACCAAGCTACCCAGCGGCGGGCGCAACCGACGGGGTCGGGCAAGAGCGGGTTGATCGGCGTCGTCCGGCCCAGTCAGGCGATTCTAGAGCGCAGTGCAGCCCAGGTGACGGCAGAGGCGGTGGAACTGCGGCTGACGGTGGGGCTTCCGGCCTTTGGGCGACGCATTGCGGGAAAGCAAGCGGCAGACTTACTCTGTCGGGCGCTGCCAGAGTTGGTGAATATGACCCTGCGCTATGACGCCCTGGATGCGGCGGCGATTCAGCGTCATCTGGCCTGTGCCGAGGATGCTGAGGCCCTGCGATCCCAGTTGGTGGATCGGGCACTGGTGGCTTTTGTGGCGGATGGGGCGATTTTGCCTCGACGGAGTGGCGTAGATGAGCGGCCTGGGGTGGATGGGGCGGTGCCCTTCCGGTCGCCGGAATCCCTCCGGGTGACGCTGACCTGTCCCCACGCTGGAGCAGTGACGGGGCTGGGCATTCCCCAGGGCGTTACCCTGATTGTGGGCGGCGGCTACCACGGAAAATCCACCCTGCTGCGGGCCATCGAGGCGGGCGTTTACAACCACATTCCTGACGATGGGCGGCACCAGGTGGTCACCGATGGGGCAGCGGTGAAGGTGCGGGCCGAGGATGGCCGCAGCATTGCTGGGGTGGATATTTCGCCCTTTATAAACCACTTGCCCCAGGGCCAATCGACCCGCCAGTTTTCCACCGCCAACGCCAGCGGCAGCACCTCCCAGGCGGCAACCATCATTGAATCGGTGGAAGCTGGGGCCAGGGTGCTGCTGGTGGATGAGGACACCTCTGCCACCAACTTCATGATTCGCGACCGCCGGATGCAGGCGTTGATTGCCAAAGACCGGGAGCCGATCACCCCCTTCATCGACAAGGTACGCCAGATCTATACCGAATACGGTCTTTCTACGGTGCTGGTGATGGGGGGCAGCGGCGACTATTTCGATGTGGCCGACACGGTGATCGTCCTGGATGAATTTGTGCCCCAGGATGTGACCGCCCAAGCCCAGGCCCTCGCCGCCCAGTACCCAACCGACCGCCACTGCGAGGGCGGCCCCCATTTTGGCAACCTCACAGCCCGCATCGTGAAGCCCCACAGCATCGACCCCAGCAAGGGGCGGCGCAGCGTCAACCTCAAGGCGAGGAACACCGATCACTTGCAGATCGGCACCGAAGCCATCGACCTTTCTGCTGTGGAGCAACTGGTGGAACCGGGCCAGGTGCGGGCCATTGCTGAGGCCATCGTCTATGCCCAGCGCTACTATATGACCCAGGATCGGCCTCTATTTCAGGTGGTTGATGCGGTCATGGCCGACTTGGCCAGTCACGGCCTAGATGCCCTGACCGAATGGCCCATGGGCGACTTGGTTATGTTTCGTGGCCTAGAACTTGCCGCCGCCATCAACCGCCTCCGCAGTCTTCAGGTGCAGTCCGTTCATTCATAACCCCCATGGCTTCCTGTCCCATTCCTGGCTATCACCTGCGATTAGGATCTCCCCTAGACCGGGCCACCCTGGTCAAATTCATGGAGCGTACCTACCAAGAATTGGACGACAGCCTGCCGATCCAGCACCTTGCTGCCACCGTAGATCGCTATCTCTCTGGCGATACGCCGCTGTGGATTATAGAACGTCCTAGGAGCCGAGGGTCTACCATTGCCGTGGGCTGCATTTGGCTGGGCCAAGCCACCGATCAACGCAGCGGCCTACTTCACCCCTACGTGCTGCTGCTTTACGTTCACCCTGACCACCGCCGCAACGGATTGGCCACAGAACTGCTGCATACGGCCCACCAGTGGGCGCAGGCGGAAGGTTACACCCAAATCAGCCTGCAAGTATTTAGCGAAAATGCCCCGGCCCAGGCGCTATATCAAAAGCTGGGCTACCAGCCCGAGGCCATCCTGATGAAACGCCCGATCAGTCTTGACGGAAAGGATCTCTCCAAGCCATGATTTCTCTTAATTTCGCTAGGTCTTCGCTACGTCCGGCAGGCTTAGGAACCTCCCGGACGTAGCCTAGGGCGCACCCTAGCTTGGACTAGCTCGCCTTGGCGGTACCTGCGGACGTGCCCAGTTGGATGAGCTCTACCTTATAGCCGTCTGGATCCTGCACAAAGGCAATCACCGTTGATCCATGCTTCATGGGGCCGGGTTCTCGCACCACTTCGCCGCCCATGGCCTGAATTTGCTTGCAGGTTTGGTAAATGTCGTCTACGCCGAGGGCAATGTGGCCGTAGGCGCTGCCTAGGTCATAGCTATCCACACCCCAGTTGTAGGTGAGTTCTAGAACCGTGTGGTCGGCCTCATCGCCGTAGCCCACAAAGGCCAGGGTAAATTCTCCGCCGGGATAGTCCTTTTTGCGGAACAGTTTCATCCCCAACACATCGCAGTAGAACTTGAGGGAACGCTCTAGATCGCCCACTCGCAGCATGGTGTGTAGAAGTCGCATGGTCTTGGTAGCCTCCAAAAACGGGTCTTTTTCATTGTGCCGAGTCTCCGCCTAAAATGGCGTTCAGAAATGGCGTTGGGAAATGGCGTTCGGAACCCCCAGCGATCCCAGGGCAGTGGCGATCCGAGGCTTGGGTGTGCCAACGTCTCAGGCTCACTAGATCGCAAAGTCCCTGAATGCCCTCACCCCCAGCCCCTCTTCTCCCAGCAACCCCTAAAGCAGGCCGTAGCCCGCTCGACGCAGGGCGTTGCAGGCAGATTCTAGTTGGTCAGCCTTCACGAAAATATAATCTGTGTCGTAGGTGGATAGGGCAAAAATACTGACCTGGGCCGCCGCTAACACGTTGGAAATTGCCGACAATACCCCTGTCATCCCAAAGTTGAGAGGCCCCTGAATCACCATCCCCCGCCAGCCCAGTTCGGTTTTGTCAGCCACAATGGGCACCTCCTCTCGTACCAGCAGAGACAATTCCTGGGGAGTACGCATCACGCTAAATATGGCTTGATGCAGAATTTCTGGGGGAACCTCAGCGGTAGGGGCCAAGCGGTGAATGGCAAAGGTGCCCTCCACAATAGCCAGGGTCAGGGCGGGTTTCGGGAAATCAGGGGTCATGCGATGCCTCTCTCTTGGGCTATGGCGTGTCACCAAACCAACCAGACGGTCGGAGTTCGTTATGGCAGGGGAGGATCAGCCCTTCCTGCTCCACCCCCGCCCAGGTGATGATGCCCCTAGGCCGACCCGTCCACTTGGAGGTCGTCTTCGCTGCCTTGGTGGGCGGTTTTGACCCAGCGGAGACGCTTGGGTCGCACCGAGAGCCGCAGGGCCATGGTAGAAATCACCAGCAGCCAGTGCAGCATATAGAGGTTGCCCCAGAGGGTGAGGAGGGCACTGGCCCAGTGGGGTTGGCGTTGGGTGCGGCGCAGACCGCAGTACATTCCCACCACGGAGAGGGTGAGGGCAAGGCCAGAAACGGGCAGGAAGACGGGCAGGCGATGGCGCAGGAGGGCCAGGGCAAAGTCGGGCAGGGCCACGGTGGGTAGGCCGTACTGAATCAGCCAGAAAGCGGCCATGTCTAGGGTTTTGCCGGGGGTGAGACGACTCTGGGCAATGAAGCGCCAGTAGTCGAGGTAGCGCTGGTAGCCGCCCTCGGCCCAACGGTTGCGCTGGTGCCACAGCGACAGGGGACGTTCTACCCCCTCTTCATCTACGGCGGGGTGGAGCAAAAACTCAATGTCCCAGCCGCTGAAGTGGAGGCGTAGGGTGAGGTCGAGGTCGTCGGTGATGGTTTCTTCGTTCCAGCCGCCGCACTGGATCAGCGCACGCCGCCGCACAAATTGGCCGTTGCCCCGCAGTTCGCCAATACCACCTAGAGCAATGCGCTGCTGCTGAAAGTAGGTATCTAGGGCCATTTCGGCCTGTTGTCCCCGGGTGAGCCAGTTTTTGGCCCGGTTTACAATGGCCTTCTGCATTTGCACGGCCCCTACCTGTTCTGTCTCAAACATGGGGACAATGTGGCGCAGCAAATCCTTGGGTACCTGGGCGTCGGCATCAAATACTCCGATGATGTCGCCCTGGGTATCGGGCCAGACCTGGTTGAGGGCTCCAGACTTGCCCCCGGTGGCGTTGGCGGATCGATGCAGTACCCGCAGTTGGGGGTAACGCTGCCGGAGCGCCTGCAAGCGCTGGGCGGTGCGGTCGGTGCTGTGATCGTCGATGATCCAGACCTCGTAGCGGTGACTGGGATAGTCCAGATTACACAGGGCCGTTACCAAGCGCTGGATGACAGCTTCTTCGTTTTTGGCCGCCACCAATAGCGAGACGTAGGGCCAGGGATCGGCGTCTGGGCGAAGGCTGGCCGCAGAAGTCTGCCCCATGGCATCGCCCTCGACGGATAATTCCCGCTCCACGACCTGGGACGGTAGCGGCGTTGGCCCCAGGCGAGGGCGGGCCAGCATCACCCGCAGGGCATGGGTCGATAGCACCGCCATCAGCCCCAGCATCACCCAACTTCCCCAGGATAGAAGGTGGAGCGCCACGGTACTGCCCCACAGCAGAGACAGGGTTAACGCTGCCTTGCGGCGACGGCCTGCATAGCCTGGAAAATCATCAAGGTCGAGGTCAGCAAGGGGTTGAAACACAGCTTTGGGGGAGTTCATCATGGACGACGGGAATCAACAGAGGGCAGCAGCAACGCAGCCAAGAACAGCCGCACCACATACCCCACCACATTCGGCGTGAGTGTTACCTAGAGTTACAAACTATTCAGCTTTATCATCCCTGATTTTGAAGAAAAAAATAGCGTGATGCCTTGTCGCCTCAACGGGGAATGTTAAAAATAAGACCCCAGGATGGCGCTGCCGAGCCTAGGTTTACTCCAGTGACGCAATTTTTCAGAGATTCTGATGATTCGTCCTGGCCAGTTCGCGGTACCCTGACCTCTAGTTCCCTTGAAAGCCCCCGTGGAGCCCCTAGTCTCCCCCAATGCTAACCCTAGGGACGTCGCCCCACCTCCATTCCTGTGAACCCCTAGCCACACTTTAAGGCCCATACCCATGCGCTTGACCTTTGAGGATATTCAACCCGCTGGTAAACAAGATGTTGGCGTGTACTTACCCTACTACCAAGGGAACAAGCGCGCCGCCCTACCCTACGCGATCTCTCTCTATAAACAGGGCAACCTAGAGGGAGAGCGCCACATTGAGGGGGGAGAGAGTATCTCGTTTATCGCCACTTGGAACGTCTCAATGTTGCCCGCTGACCTGACCCGGTGTCGTCTTCAATTTGATGGCGATGCCGACCTCAGCTACGAAATTGTGATGGCGACCTTTGAGTTTGTAGACTTCCTGTTTGACGTCATTGTGGCCCTTCGCAACAAACGAGCCCCAGACTTCTCTAAGGCGTTTTATCGCAAACTGCTGCGAGCAGAAGATTAGCGCCACAACACCGCAGGCCCAGGTTTCCTTCCTAGGGAGAACTACACCCTGGGTGGGGTGGCTTAGATTGGGGTGCCCTGGCGGCCTCAGACCCAAGGGCGATGGGGTGATATTCAGCACCGTAGGGATACACGGTGCCCTAGTCGCGGGTATTGCCGTGGGTGCTGCCGTGGGTATTAAGAATGGCCGAGTTTGGTCTACTCTAGAGACTAAACGGTTCCCCCTTGTGAAGGAGTGATGGCGTGTCCAGTTCAAAGCATTTACTTATTGGATCGACCGAGCCCTATAGCGGCAAGTCGGCAGCCATCCTGGGGATCGGGCTACAACTTCAGGCCATGGGGGTGGATATTGCCTTTGGCAAGCCCCTCGGCAGCGCCTACAACGAAGCGGCCCTCGACCCCGACCTCGACTTTATTATAGAAACCCTGAAGCTGCCCGCCAATCGCTACTATCCTCCGGTAGCCTCCCTCACCCCAGCCACCGTCGATGAACGCCTTGCCCTAGGTGGCGCGGATGACTACAGCCTGACCTCCTACCGCGAAAGCCAGGGAGAAACCCTGCTGCTGCTAGAAGGCCCCGGCAATCTGACCGAGGGCACCCTCCTCAATCTTTCCCTGCCCGCCATGGCCTACGCCCTAGATGCCTCGGTGCTGCTGGTCACGCGCTACGACTCTCAACTGCTGGTGGATCGACTGCTGGCCGCCAAGGCGCAACTAGGGGATCACCTGGTTGGGGTCATCCTCAACGACGTGCCCGATGATGAACTGGAGACCGCCCACCAGGTGACAAAACCCTTCCTAGAACGGCTCAACATTCCGGTGCTGGCGCTGTTTCCTCGATCTCCCATCATGCGGAGCATCACCGTTGGGGAAATTGTGGAGCGGCTGCACGCCGAAATTCTCTGCTGCCCCGACCGTATGGAACTGATGGTGGAAACCCTGACGATTGGGGCGATGAACGTCAATTCTGCCCTGCGCTACTTCCGCAAGGGGCTCAATATGGCCGTTGTCACTGGGGGCGACCGCAGCGACATCCAGTTTGCGGCCCTAGAAACCTCCACACAGTGCCTTGTGCTAACGGGGCAAATTCCTCCCATTCCCACCATTCTGGAGCGGGCGTCTGACCTAGAAATTCCCATCCTGGCGGTAGATTCCGACACCCTCTCCACCGTCGAGCGCATTGACGAGCTCTTTGGCCAGGTGCGGCTGCATCAGCCCATCAAGGTGCAGTGTGTACAAGATTTGGTAGCCAACCACCTCGATCTAGATCGCCTCCTCAGCCTGATAGATCTCAAACTGCCCGTCTCAGCCAGTTAGGGATTCTGACTCCTACTCCTGGGCATCCCCAGGGCCAACGCGCCTCATTTTGCGGGGGCAGAGTCTCAAGGCGGTAGCTGTTATCCCATACCGCTTTGAGGTGTTGGTTTTGGGGCTGGCGGCTGAAGGTTTCCAGAATCAGCCCTGGGTTGGCTAAGGGTTGAGGCGCTGATCTACCCAGCGCTTGGCTTTGTAGATGGCTTCGCGGCGGCTGTAGACACCGGGCACTGCGACAGCACAGCCTCGGTCGTGGGTGGCCCACACCGAAAACAGCACCAGCCCTTGATCCTCGCCTTGGTCAATTTCGAGCCAAAAGCCTCGATAGGCAAAGGACATCACCACGTGGGGGTAATCGGGGTCTGAGAACAGCATGGGACGCTAGGCCAGAGAGCTGAAGGGGTGACAACACAGAGCAGAGCACGCAGGACAGAGAACGTAGCCAAAACCCATGATTCCACCATGCCACAGGGTTGGGACGGAGGATGAAAACCCGGCTTTTGGGTGGCTGTGCTATCAGCGTAGCCCTTGCGACCTAAAAACCGGGTTCCTGCCGAGTTGATCGGATTCTGGGCTCTAGGCGCTGGCTAGGTTCTGGGCAGCAAAGTCCCAGTTCACCAGGTGGTTGAGGAACGTATCAATGTAGTCAGGCCGACGATTTTGGTAGTCCAAATAGTAGGCGTGTTCCCACACATCCATAGTGATCAAGGGCACTTGGCCCGCGGTGAGGGGGTTCTCGGCGTTGCCCGTTTTGGTCACTTTTAGGGTGCCGCCATCCAGCACCAGCCAAGCCCAACCGCTGCCAAACTGGGTCGCCCCAGCGGCTTTGAAGGCTTCTACAAACTTGTCGTAGCCACCGAAGTCGGCCTCAATTTTTTGGGCCAGTTCCCCCGTGGGGGAACCACCGCCACCGGGCTTGATGGAGTTCCAGTAAAAGGTGTGGTTCCAGGCTTGGGCGGCATTGTTAAACACCCCCTGCATCGCGGCATCCCCAGCGATGGCTTTGATCACCGCTTCGATAGGCTGACTGTCGTGGGGGGTGCCCTCCACCGCTTTGTTGTAGTTGTTGACGTAGGCGGCGTGGTGTTTGTCGTGGTGGAACTCTAGGGTGCTTTTCGAGATATGGGGCGCTAGCGCATCGTAGGCGTAGGGCAACGGAGCTAATTCGTAAGCCATAGGGCTCCAACAGAAAAGGGACGTTTTCATAGTAGAAGGCCCTCCAGACTCCGCGCTATACCTATCCGGGGGAGGGGCATCGTCCCTTTTAACGCGCTAAACGTTAAGAACCATCGCAGTTTCTTTTCTATAGGTAAACCCCTGCATAACAATAAAAAGCGGGCTTAACGGTTTGCAATATTCCCCTAGCCCGGTTGGGTAGTGGAGTACATCGCTGTTCTGTGGCCCTTTTCCTAACGTCCTTTCCCCAGTGGAGAGGCGCTTATCCTCCTCCCTATCGTTGCAGCACAAGTCCTATGGCGTATTACTGGTTCAAAGCCTTTCACATTATTGGCGTCGTTGTCTGGTTTGCAGGGTTGTTCTACCTAGTACGCCTGTTCATTTATCACGTTGAAGCTGAAGCCGAGCCAGAACCCGCCCAGGGCATCCTGAAAGCCCAGTACGAAATCATGGAGCGGCGGCTGTACAACATCATCACCACCCCCGGCATGGTTGTGACCGTGGCCATGGCCGTGGGGCTGCTGGTGCAAATGCCGGAATATCTCAAAGATGGCTGGATGCACGTCAAGCTGGGCTTTGTGGGGCTGCTGCTGGCCTACCACGTCTACTGCGGACGGCTGATGGGGCAGCTTCAGCGGGGCGAGTGCCGATGGTCTAGCCAAAAGCTGCGGGCCTTAAACGAAGCGCCCACCCTGCTGCTGGTGGTGATTGTGATGCTGGTCATCTTCAAAAACAACTTCCCCACCGGAGCTACCACCTGGCTCATCGCTGGACTGGTTGTCTTCATGGCCGCCACCATTCAGCTCTATGCCCGCAAGCGCCGCCTAGATAAGGAAAAAGCCCTCGCCGCCCAAGCTGCCCCAGAGCTTCAGGAAGTCTCCTAGTCCCGCATCTGGTATTACCTAGTTTTGCCAGGGCGATACCAGATACAGAGTCAAGGCCGTGCAGATCGGGTGCAGATCGGGTTACGTGCTACGCCGCCACCGGAACGGGGATCGAGATCAGGAAGTTGCGGAGAATCTGTTTGCCGCAGTCGGTCAAAATGCTTTCGGGGTGAAACTGCACCCCCTGGAGGGTGGGATAGTGGCGGTGCTGCACCCCCATGATGGTGCCGTCCTCCACCCAGGCCGTTACCTCTAGATCCTCAGGGCACGACGCGGGTTCAATCACCAAACTGTGGTAGCGGGTGGCCTGAAACGGGTTATCCAGCCCTGCAAACACCCCCTGCCCCTTGTGATAGATGGGGGAGGTTTTGCCGTGCATCAGCTCTGGGGCTCGAATGACGTTGCCCCCAAACACCTGACCAATGCTTTGGTGGCCCAAACACACCCCCAAAATGGGCACCGTGGGGCCAAGGGTCTGGATGATCGCCAGAGACACGCCAGAATCGTCGGGGGTGCCGGGGCCAGGGGAAATCACAATCCCATCGGGGGCCAGGGCTTTGATCTCCTCTAAGCTAATTTGGTCGTTACGATAGACCCTCAAATCTTGGGCCACGGATAGTTCTTGGCCCAACTCCCCTAGGTACTGCACCAGGTTGTAGGTAAAGCTATCGTAATTGTCAATCACAAGAATCATGATCAGGGCTATCCCACAAAACGCTGCAATAGAGCTGGCAACAGTAAACAAACTGCCACCGCAAGGGCCACAATCGCCGACATCAGAACGGCGGCGGCGGCGCAGTCTTTGGCAATTTTAGCGAGTTCGTGGTACGTCTGCTGTACGGTTAGGTCTACCACCGACTCTAGGGCTGTATTCAGCAGTTCCATCGTCATCACGATGCCCCCCGTGAGGATGATCACCGCCACCTCCACCGCACTCAGCTTCAGCCCTAGGGCTAGCCCCACAGTTAGCAGCCCTACCCCCACGTGGATACGAAAATTGCGCTGGGTACGAAAGGCGTAGCTCAGGCCCTGTCCGGCATACTGAAAACTGACTAACAAATTATTGGCAACCCGCCAAGAGAGGGGGCGGCTGGGGCGGGGTAGGTCGGAAATGATCGCCGGGTCAGATTTTTCGTGATAGAGAGTCATGAATGGGAGATCCCTCAGGATCGGCAGGAAATATAGCATGAATACAAGGGCAGCCACTACCTTTCCGGCCATGCTGCACCCTGGGGCGTTTTAGGACGGGCTTCGAGGTTAGTCTACACCAGTCATTTCAATTTCATTGCGTCACCTACAGCACTGCATAGAAAAAATATGAGGTTTTTGATAAATCTTGGCACTTTTTTGGACAGGCGCAGAACCACAATGCAGCGTTGCCGGGGTACAAGGGGCAATCTGGGGGCCGATGGCGGCCTGGGATTGGTGCTACCCTAGCCCTGGCGGTCTGCCGACACCCAGCCGATCACCTGAAGGAGGTCATCCTGCTTAGCTAGCATGGCGGTGAGTTGTTCCTCGTCGGGATGATCCCAGCCCAGCAGGTGCAAAAAGCCGTGGCTGGCCAACCACACCGTCTCCCAGGCGAGGGAATGCCCCGCCGCATCGGCCTGCCGCTGGGCTGTATCCAAGGAAATGATGATGTCGCCCAGGTACAGAGGCTCCGTTTCCAGCAGCTCTGGGGCCAAGGGCGTTGCGTCCTCTAGGGCCGCAAAGGACAGCACATCCGTCGGCCGATCCATCTGGCGATAGGTGCCGTTTAGCTCCGCGATTTCCCGGTCATCGGTCAGGGTGAGGGAAAGCTCGTAGGCCCCTAGCGGCGAGGGCGGCAAATCGACCATCGTGGCCCATCGCTGAAACCAGGTGGGCCAGTCTTCCTCAGCAATCATCCTCGCCTGGGCGTGGCGCGTCTCCACCACAACGTCAAACTCAGGGGACGAAGGCATAGCAGCTAACTTGGATAGAGGAGAATCGGATTCCCCAGAATAAACGTCTGCAAGAGGGTCCATCGATTGAGCCCTAGCGCGTGAGATAGGCTAACCCCACCAGCAGCCCCAGCAGGCCCACCGTGGTAAGGGTGAAGTGATAGAGCGACTTGCCGCCCTTCTTCACCATGTTTCGCATGGCCAATTTCACAAAGCTGGGAGGTGCTTCGGGCTTTGGGTCGGGCTTTAGGTCGGTGGTTTCGACGGTGGCTGAATCAATGGGGGGTGGGGTCATGGCAGTTGTCATCCCTAAAAGGCCCATGTTTACTTTACCTGGGATGGTCATCAAGACCCGACCTAAGCCCAAGTGCGAATCACCCGACCTTTCAGGGTTTGGCCCAGCCAGGGGGTGTTGTGGGAGAGAGATTCTAGGGTTTGGGGCGTCACTGCCCAGGATTGGGCGGGGGCGAACAGCACCATTTCGGCGGGCTGCTGGGGTTGCAGGGTGGGCGGCGTTTGGACCCAGAGGCGGGCGGGGTTGGTGCTGAGGGCTTGCACCAGGGTGAGGGGTTCCCACAGTCCCGTCGAAACAAAGGCATCCCACAACACGCCCCAGGCCAGATCTAGACCGATGGCCCCCGGTGGCGCGGCAGGGAAGCCTACGGTTTTGTCTTCGTAGGTGTGGGGGCGGTGGTCGATGGCAATGGCGTCGAGGGTGCCGTCTTTCACCCCAGCGATGAGGGCTTCCTGATCCTCCGGGTTGCCGAGGGGCGGGGCGAGGCGCAGGTTGGGGTCGTAGCTACCGAGGTTGCGGCTGCTAAAGATCAGGTGCATCCAGGAAACGCTGGCGGTGATGGGTAGCCCTTCGGCCTTGGCCCGCCGCACCAATTCGACCCCCCGTGCGGTGGAGAGGCGCATGAGATGGACGGGGGTGCCCACGGCGGCGATGGTTTCCAGCAGGGCGGCGAGGGCGGCGGTTTCCGAGAGGGCCGGGTCGTCCACAAAGCCGTAGATCAGCGCAAAGGGGCCAGACCGGACTACGCCGTTGCCGCGCAGGGTGGTGTCGCAGGGCCACAGGGCCACAGGACGGTTGAGGGGTTTGAGGTATTCCAGCAAGCGCTGGGTGAGTAGGGGATTTTGCAGCGAACGGCCATCGGCAAAGCCCACAATCGGGGTTTGGGCCAGTTCTGCCAGTTCCGTCATCTGTTGGCCCTGGGCGGCTTGGGTGAGGGCACCCCAGGGGTACAGGTGGGGTAGGTTGGGCTCAGCGGCGGCGAGGGCTTGGCGTTGGCTCAGCAGCTTCTCCACCATGGCCGGATTGTCCACGGCGGGTTCCGTCGTTGGCAGCACGCCCAAACGGGTAAAGCCCCCCGCCCGTCCGGCCCGCAGCAGGGAGGCCAGAGTTTCGCGATCTTCATAGCCCGGTTCCCCAGAGTGGCTGTAGAGATCTACCAGGCCCGGCATCAGCACCTTGTCCTGGCCCGAAATCACCTCGGCTTCGGCGGGCCAGTCGGTGATGGGGTTGGCGATGGCCTGAATTTTCCCATTCTGAACCAACACGTCGTTGACTTGATCCATTTGGGTGACGGCATCCAGCACCCGCACCTGTTGGATGAGCTGAATCTGGCCTTGGGGGGGCTGACCTGGGGTAGTCGGACTGCCGGACGTGGGATGCTGATCGGCCTCGGTGGTCACGGTTACAAGGCCCCCGCTGCGGTTTTATCCAACACGCTGCCCGACAGGTGGATGGTGATGTTGGCGGCGTTGATCACCGGGGGGCTGTCGATGCCGTTAGGGTAGTCGATGACGCTGACGGCACCGTTGCCCTGCTTAAACCGCCAGAAGGACTCTGGGCCAAGGCCGACCAGGTGACAGAGCAGCGCCTTATTCACCGCATCATGGGCCACCACTAGGACGGTCTGCACCTCGTCGCCGCCGCTGTGGGCCGCCACAATTTGCTTCCAGGCCAAAATCGCCCGATGCCACACCTGCTGGAGGTTTTCGCCCCCCGGCATTTGCACGGTTTCCGGGGCGGTTTGCCACTGGTGCAGCATTCCGGGATAGTTTTTCTCGATGTCGGCTTCGTAGAGCCCTTCCCATTCGCCGTGGCTAATTTCTTGCAGGTCGGTGACGGTGTGCAGTTCCAGGCCAGGGTGATGTTGCAGGATAATTTCGGCGGTTTCCTTGGGGCGAGCCATAAAACTGGTGTAGGCCGCGTCAATTTTCACCGATTTAAGGAATTCCGCCACCTTTTGGGCCTGGGCGCGACCATTGTCGTTGAGGGGAACGTCAATCTGGCCCTGAAACTGCCCCTGACGGTTCCACTCGGTTTCGCCGTGGCGCACCAGCAGCAGCCTCGGCCCCCGGTGGCCCTTCCGCATTTCCGGCAGCGGACTGCCCATGTGGCTGGTCAGGTTCATGGCCTCCACCTGCACCGGGCCGTTCCAGCCGCCCTCAAAGTTGAGCACGCTGATGTTGCAGTTGGCTTGGCTGAGCTGGTTAAAGTGGTCTGGCCCTAGGCCGATGGCCGTACTTACCAGGGCGCGGTTGATGGCGCTGTGGGCCACAACTAGCACCGTTTGCCCCTCATGGTCAGCCAGTAAAGCCTGCCAAAACCGCGCCGCCTGCTGGTAGAGGCTGCGGATCGGGTAAAAGTCCTCGGTGCCGCCCTCTGCCGTGGGTAGGGCCATGACAAAATTGGCCGGATCGGTGCGCCACTGGCGGAAGGTCTCCGGGAATTGGGTCTCAGCCTCGGTGAAGGGCATTCCTTCCCACAGGGGCAGGCTGATTTCCTTCAGATCGTCGGTAGTTTGGGGAGCCGCCAGGTTGGGCAGGCTCTTTTGCAGTTCGGCGGTGATCAGTTCAGCGGTCTTACGCGCCCGTTGGAGAGGACTGCACCACACCGCGTCGAAGGGAATCCCCCCCAAAGCTTGGGCCACCTGGAGCGCCTGGGCTTCCCCTTGGGGCGTCAGGGCCGATTCGTCACAGTGGCCTTGGATGCGCTTGAGCTGGTTATAGGTGCTTTGTCCATGGCGGACAATAATGATGCGGGTTTTCAGGGGTCTGTCCTCTCAGTTGCTCAACCAAGGTCAGATCTTACCCTGTTGCGTGGGTCTCTGCGGCGTTTCCCGTTGCCCTGAACGGTGAGACTGTTCTGGGTGGCTAGCCTCTTCTGCCAAAAGCCCCAGAATCAGGAAGGTGAGGGCAAGGGCCACCCGGCTGGGCGTTTATCGGTAGGGGCTGTGGCGTCCGTGGCAAAAGGTGTAGGTATCAAACAGCATCCCTACCAGGCTAGAGGTGGCCACAATGGTGAGAATGCCCTGGCGGGGGTCGCCGCTGCCAAAAACCCTGAGCACATCAAGGCAGCAGTGGATACCCTGACCATAGAGATCAAGGCTGGGTACGCAAGCTTGGGCGAGACCGAGGCCAAAAATCATCAGCCCCATCAGCCCCAGGGGTAGCAACCCGGCGACCACCGCTGTCATGGCGAGGGATTGCACGTATCGCCCCAGGCTCTTGGTGTTGATCGTGATGGATTTCGTATTTGCCGTCACAGGTTTAGACCTTCGTCGTGGAACAGTGCGGAACTTTTAACACCTTAAACAGCCCAACTAGGAATGGATCGGCCTAGTGAGAAAACTTCAAGCTCGTTCGTGTCTCGTTGTAAAACACGGTCTATCGTTGCAAAGCCATGAAGCAAGGTATGGAAGTTGTGACAGATGGTGATCAATAGTAGGCCCCAAGGGGCAGGGGTGGAGCCAATGCCTCGCTCAGACACCGATGTTCAGACACCGATATGCGGAGGACAGCCCTTGCCCTTGCCCAGACTGATATTCTGGGGGAGGCTTTTGGGAAACGGGAATGGCGTGGGCCAATTGCCCTAAGATAAGCGTCTCCTAGGGGTATCCGTGGAGGTTCAGCCATCCATCGCAAGGGGAGAAAAGACGTGACACAGGCGGCAGAAAATTCCAGCTTAGGGCAGTGGGGTCGGCGGCTGCTGGCTGCTCTATTTCTCACCGGACAGGTGGTGATGCACTTGATTTCACGACCGATTCACCGTCGCAACACCCTAGAGCAAATGGCGGCAGTGGGGCCAGAATCCTTGCTGATTGCCCTCATTACAGCGGCCTTTGTGGGCATGGTGTTTACCATCCAAGTCACCCGCGAATTCCTCAGCTTTGGGGCCGGAACCGCTGTGGGCGGTGTGCTGGCCCTCACTCTGGCCCGCGAACTTGGCCCCGTCCTCACCGCCGTCATCATTGCCGGACGAGTGGGCTCCGCCTTTGCTGCCGAAATTGGTACCATGCGCGTCACTGAGCAGATCGACGCTCTCCAGGTTCTCAAAACCGACCCCATTGACTATCTGGTCATCCCTCGCATCATTGCCTGCGCCTTGATGCTACCCCTGCTCAACATCCTCGCCTTCATCACCGGAATGGCGGGCGGACTGGTGATTGCCACCACCCAATACGGCATCGCCAGTTCAGTCTTTCTCGACTCGGCCAAAAACTTTCTGTCAACCTGGGACTTGGTTAGTTCCCTGATCAAAGCCTTTTGCTTTGGGGTCTTGATTGCCGTCATTGGCACCAACTGGGGCCTCACAACCACGGGCGGAGCCAAGGGCGTTGGGCAATCGACCACCACCGCCGTCGTCACCGCCTTGCTCGCCATTTTTATCAGCAATTTCTTCCTGTCCTGGCTGATGTTTCAAGGCACAGGCAGCGCGGTTGTGGGGGCGGCGGCTTCCGGCCTAGGGTAAGGATGGCCATGAAATCCGTCGTTGCTCTTCATCCCTGGGCTGAAACTCCTGGGCTTTCCAGCTATCGCCCGATTTCGTAAGCCTCAATTTCCTGGATCACCCGCGCCTTGCTGGCACTGAGATGGCTTTTGATGGCGCTGACGGCGGTGGCCACATCCCGGCTAGCGATGGCCTGGTAGATTTGCCGATGTTCTAGGCGGATATCGAGGACGTCGGGATTTTGCTTGAGGGTCTGAATCCGCAGCAGAGCCATGGCATCAAAGAGGCCATCTAGCAGGGAGATCAGGCGTCGGTTGCCTGAACTTTCGGCAATCAAATGGTGAAACTGGTAGTCCACATCGAGCAGTTGCTGGGGGGACGGGAGATCCGGCGGGGAGGCCGCCCCAGCAGAGGCAGAGACATGGGCCGGACGGGGCCGGACGGGCGGGTACTGCGTCCCCAGGGAATCGGCCTGCAAAACACAGGACTCGATGCGTTGTAGCTGATCTGGGGTGGCATTATGGCAAGCCCCGGCCACCGCTAGGCATTCTAGGGCCATACGACAGTCGTAGAGTTCGGCGGCATCGGCAGCGGTGATAGTGATCACGCGCAGCCCGCCACTCACATCGGCGGTAGCCAGCCCCTCCTGCTGAATTTGGCGCAGGGCTTCCCGCAGGGGCGTCCGGCTCACCTGAAGCCACTCTGCCAGTTGGGTCTCTACTAGGCGATCCCCAGGGGCCAACTGCCCAGTGAGAATGGCCGAACGCAGCGCTTGGTACACCTGTTCGTAAAGAGACTTGCCACGGTGGATGATCGGAGAGGAGGATAGAATCACGGAAATGCTGCAAGACGGGGCAATCGGGTCAGGCCAGAGGCCACGGCAGGAACGACGGGTACCCCATGATGACAGCAGCTTCATTCTGAAGCCTGAGGGATACCTAGACCATTTTTAACCTGATCTGACCTAGATCGGGACTAAATACGATAAAACCTTTTTTCTCGGCGGCTGACCGCATCCTGTGCAACCAAATTTCCCCCAATCATCCCCTAATAATACGGGGCTCACCTAGGCAAGCCCCGCTGTCATCACCTGGTGGCCCTAGGCCCAAGGACCTAGACCGCGGCGGGCTGCTGAAGGTAGCCCAGTTCCACCAGTTTGGCCATCACCTTAGCCACGCTCTCCTCCACGGTTTCGGCATCGGTGTGGCAGTGCACTTCAGGGTTGAGGGGCGCTTCATAGGGGTCATCAATGCCCGTAAACTGCTTGATTTCTCCGGCTCTGGCGCGTTTGTAGAGCCCTTTGACATCGCGGTCTTCGCAAACCGCTAGGGGCGCATCAACGTAAACCTCCACAAAATCATCAATGCGTTCGCGCACTTCGTCGCGGATGTCTCGGTAGGGGGAAATTGCGGAAACCAGCACAATCACGCCGTTGCGGGTCAGCAGGTGGGAAACAAAGCCGATGCGGCGAATATTTTCGTCACGGTCTTCTCGGCTAAAGCCCAAACCTTTGGTCAAATTGGTGCGCACAATGTCGCCGTCCAAAATTTCGAGGCCATAGCCCTGCCGCCTGAGTTCAACTTCCAGGGCGTGGGCAATGGTGGATTTTCCTGACCCACTCAAACCCGTAAACCAAATGGTGACACCACGCTGTTTCATTGCCATTGATCCTAACGATTGATCCTAACGATTTGTCCTACGGCGATTGCCATCCCCCTGCTACTTCGCGGCAGGGTTACATTAGACTATCGCTAAATGGACTATCCCTAGGCAATCAGGCCGAGAAGCGGCCCGCATCGAAGCTGTCTTGGATCCAACCCTAGGGTGATCTAGGGCGGCGGGGTCTATCCCATGGCCTAGCGCTATTAGGCAATCCCTTACCCCCAGGATCCGATGACTAACCCTAATGGGGATTAATCCGCTGACTAACCCTAATGGGGATTAATCCGCTTCTGCCCCCGCCGACTGCCAAATAAATGGGCATAGACGTAGGTGAGTTCACCCCCTAGGAAAAAAATCTGGCTGGTGAGGTAAATCCACAGCATCAGCACCATAAAGCTACTGACCACCCCGTAGGATTGAAACCGACTGCCTAGGCTAATTACACTATTGGTAATCAGTTGTTGCAGCAGAATCCAGAGAACAGCGGTAAACAGGGCACCGAGCCAAAGGTCGCTCCAGGCCACATAGGTGCGGGGCAGAACTTTATAGAGCACCCCTACAACAAGAATCAAAATAATAAACGATACCCCCAACTGTAACGAGGGCAAAAACTGAACCCAGTCAATGGTTTCGAGGGTCAGCATCGTACTAAATCGCTCTAAAAGTCGCAGCAGCGTATCAATTAAGATATTCGACAGCAGAGAAACAAAAACGAGTCCGGCGGAGCCAATCACCAGCAGAAAGGCCAAAAAGCGTCGCCACAGAAAGGTGAGGGCCACCCCCGGCACCCACTTAACAGAGCGGTGATGCTGATCTACCCGCCAGATTTTGTCAAAGGATCGACTGAGGGCACCAAAGAAACCACTGGCGGTAAATAACAGGACGCCAAACCCAATTAAGCTGGCCCGCGTACTGCCCGTATGAAATTTAATGAGCGTAGTTTGGACGATGGGGAAGGCATCCGGCGGCAGCGCCTCTTGGGCAAAGTGGAGAACGGTATTGAAGGCCGCCGTGCTGGGGCCAATTAAAAAGCCCACCACGCTCAGCACCACCAAAATCATCGGAAACAGGGAAAACACACCATAGTAGGCTAGGGCCGCTCCCATCTCGAGGCAGTCATCCTGCTGCCATTTGAGGAAGGTACGGCCAACCAGCTTGACCCAGGGCGATTGCCCCACTCGATACTTAACAAAATCGAGCATATTGCTGTGATGAATCCAGTGGTGGGCCATGGCCCAGATTCGACGCCAATGCCCAAAGTAGGTCAGTTGCCTTTTCATTCTACCGACTCGGCTATCTCGCTAGGGTGCGCTGTCGGTAACTACATTGGCACAAAAGCTCAGAAATAGAGCAGTTGTAGAGAAAACGTTGATCAAGGCCGTGCCATTTTCCCAAGAGTCGCTATGATGGAAGGCTTTTTTCGGGCGGGCTAGACGGTAGAGGCTGGTTGGCGTAGTACGGTTGCAGCCACTCCAGGCTGAGTTCATAGAGGTGATCGATGGCCCAGTCGGCCCGTCGATGGATCATGTGGTAGGGAAAGGCGTGGGCCACCCCCACCACGGGCACCCCCGCCCGCCGAGCCGCTTCCAGCCCTGCGAAGGAGTCCTCCACCGCTAGGCATTCCCCTGGGGTGAGGTGCAAGGCAGGGAACTGCTGGTTGAGGCGCTGGATTGCCAACAGATAGCCGTCTGGGGCAGGTTTACTGGCGGCCACCGACAGGTCATCCCCAGACACAATGGTGTGGACATAGTCCGCCACCCCCGCCAAGGACAGCACCGCCTCAATTTCGCTGAGCCGTGCCCCGGAAACCACCGCCAGCTTCAACTGAGCGGCCCGAACTTGGTAAATCACATCCTCCAATCCGGGGTAGAGGGGCAGTTTTTCTAGGGTTGTCAAGGCTTCGCGGTAGCGAGTAGCCTTGCGATCTAACAATTTATTCAGTTGGGCTTCCGTGACCACCCGCCCCTGGCGCTGCCACAAATCGGTAATGCAAGCTCGGTCAGTACGGCCTAGGCACACCTGTTGATAGGTTTCCAGGCTCGGGCGCAGGTTTTCCTCTAGCAGTAAATCTTGAATCAGGGTTTGATGCAGCGGCTCATCGTTAATTATGACACCGTTAAAATCTAGCAACACCGCCTGCAACACCATAGCGTTAGCCTACTTCACCCAAACACTGTAAAGAAATTGATACTTTTGAGCCTCTACCTCTAGCTTAGCCCGATTTTTGGGTATTCAAAGGGAAGACGATCCCACCAAAACCCGACCAATGGCCCGTTTCTACGGGGCTTTACGGAGTCTTTAGCAGAACCGTTCAAAAGCCTATCAGACAATAGTTTCAGCCACCTAGCAAGCTTCCAGGAGGGGGCTGTACCCGTGGGACTACGGAGGAGGAAATTCGCGTTACCTCAGAGTCCCGTGGATCAACGATGGTAAGCCTTTCTGCATCCTCAGAGAATAATACATAGTTCCGCTGGAACTCGCTCTCGCAAGGACACCCGCAGATATGGCTACTCAAATCTCCTCAATTCGCTCTCGGGGGATGGAACTGTTGGCAGAATACCAAAAAGCCCCGTCCATTCAGCTGCGTAATCAATTGGTTCGTCTCAATGCTGGGCTGGTTCGCAAAATTGCCCATCGGGTGAGCCATCAATGTTCTGAACCCTACGAGGATCTCGAACAAATCGGCTACCTTGGTCTCATCCGCGCCATCGAACGGTTTAACCCCACCCAAGGCTGCGCCTTTAGTTCCTTCGCTGTCCCCTACATCCGGGGCGAAATGCTCCATTTTCTACGAGATCGGGGCACTACGGTAAAAATCCCGCGTCGCTGGCAAGACCTCCAAAAAGAAGCTCACCACGTTCAATCCGAGATGCTGCGAGACCTCGGCCACACCCCCTCCGACGGTGAAATCGCCGCCGCCCTGGGGGTTTCGATCAAAGAATGGCGCGAAGTGAAGCTAGCCTACAAAAACCGGATGCCCCTCAGCTTAGATGCCACGGTTTGCCAGCAAGTCGATGCCGCCATCACCCTTGGCGAAACCCTGCCTGACAGCCACTACCTGCGGATGCAGGCTTTGGAGGAAGATCGCCAGCAAATCCAGCGGGCGCTCAGCCAACTGGAGGGCAAAACCCGTGTTGCCATTGAGTTTGTCTTTTTCAGCGGCCTGTCTCGCAAGGAAGTGGCCAAGAAAATCGGCGTTAGCCCCATGACCGTCACCCGCCGCATTCAGCGAGGCATGGAGGAGATGATCACCTACCTTCAGCCCCAAGCCCTGCAAACCGATCCCTAGCCTTGATGGCACCCCGCACCGCCGTTGAATGGCAGCAAATGTTGCTGATGAACATTTCTAACCATCCCATACCTCCTAGGATCAGCTCTGTTGTGTCGGCTAGCCCAAGCATTCTGTAGACCGTCTGCTGAAAGTGCGGCTAGCCGTTGGTTCCTTAGGCGGTAGATGCTGTGTTAGAAGGCTTAATCGGCGGCCTATTCAACGGAGTGAGCATCGGTGCGGTGCTGTTGATTGTGGCCTTGGGCTTGGCCATCGTGTTTGGCCTGATGGGGGTGATTAACCTCGCCCACGGAGAATTGATGATGTTTGGGGCCTACACCACCTTTGTGGTGCAAAATGCGGCCAGAAGTATGGGCGGCATTGCTCCAGAAATTTACATTTTTGCGGCGCTGCCCCTAGCGTTTTTAGTAGCTGCGGCCATTGGGCTGTTTCTAGAACGAACGGTGATTCGCTACCTCTACGGGCGACCGCTGGAAACCCTGCTGGCCACCTGGGGCGTGAGCCTGATTATGATCCAGTTCATTCGCAGCGTGAGCTGGCCGATGGTGATTGGATTAATCGTCTTTGCGGCGCTGTACTTCATCGGGCACTGGGTGTTAACCCGCTACACCGATTGGGATCGCATCCAAGGTTGGGCTAACTCCGTATTTTTGGGTTTGTCAGCGGCCATTGCGGCATTGACCTGGTTTTTGGTGCAGAGTTCCGGTAGCGCCCAATTTGTGCGGCCCTGGTTTGGTGCTCGCAACGTGGATGTGACGCCCCCCAGCTGGCTGCGGGGTGGTGTTGCCATCGGTACGACGCTGCAATTTCCCTATGCCCGTTTGTTCATCATTGTTCTGACGATTCTCTGTTTGGTGGCCGTGTACTGGTTCCTCAACGGCACCGCCTGGGGGCTGCGGATTCGATCTGTGACCCAAAACCGGGGTATGAGTGCCTGTTTGGGAATTCCCACCGACCGGGTGGATGCCCTTACCTTTGCCCTAGGATCTGGCCTAGCGGGGGTTGCCGGGTGCGCGGTGACGCTCCTGGGTTCCGTGGGGCCAAACCTGGGGGCCAACTACATCGTGGATGCCTTCATGGTGGTGGTGGTGGGCGGCGTGGGCAAGCTGGTGGGCAGTATTGTGGCGGCGCTGTTGATTGGGATCACCACCTATCTGGTGGGTTCGGGCACCCTGGCGATTCTGCTGCCGCCCACGGCCTTCTTCCAGCCCGCCATTGATTTCTTTACCTTCTTTGCCACCACCAGCATGGCCAAGGTGATGGTGTTTGCGTTAATTATTGCCTTCTTGCAGGTGCGGCCCGCTGGGCTGTTCCCGCCGAAGGGTCGTTCTGCGGAGTTGTAGGGTGATGGTGTCTGAAGCAGTCACACAGCCGCGTGTTGCGGTTAAAGCCAGCCAAAAGCGCAAATTTTTGATTGAGGCAGCGGTCGTTATCGCCATTGCGCTGATCTTGATTTTGGTGATGCCGCTGTTTTTGTCGGGGTTTCGTCTCAATTTGCTGGGGCGCTTTTTGGCCCTCGCCATTGTCGCCCTGGGGATTGATTTGATCTGGGGATTCACAGGCCTGTTGAGCCTGGGGCACGGCATTTTCTTTGCCCTTGGTGGCTATGCCTTCGCCATGTATTTGGAACTAAATACCCTGCCTGAAGGCCGGATTCCAGAGTTCTTTGGCCTCTATGGTGTCACGGAATTGCCCTGGTTTTGGCAACCGTTTAATTCGCTTCCGTTTACCCTAATTGCCATTTTTACGATTCCGGCCATCGTCGCCGGATTACTGGGCTACCTGGTGTTTCGGAACCGCATTCGGGGCGTCTATTTTTCGATTTTGACCCAAGCCGCCCTGGTGGTCTTTTTCAACTTTTTCAACGGTCAACAAAAGCTGATCAACGGCACCAACGGCCTCAAAACCTCCACCTCAATTTTCTTTGGCCAGCAGGTGAGCACACCGGAAATGCGGATGTTTTTCTACATCACCACGGTGGTCGCCCTGATTGCCATGTATGCCCTCTGCCGCTGGCTAACGAGTGGGCGCTTTGGCCGCATGTTGGTGGCCATCCGCGACGACGAAAACCGGGTGCGCTTCTCCGGCTACGACCCCACCGCCTTCAAGGTACTGGTATTTGCCGTGTCGGGGGCGATTGCGGGCATTGCCGGAGCCTTATTTACAGTGCAATCCGGCATCATCTCGCCGCAGTCCATGGACATTGCCTTCTCCATTGAAATGGTGATTTGGGTGGCCGTGGGGGGGCGGGCGACGCTGGTCGGGGCCGTTTTGGGGGCCGTGTTGGTCAACATGGCCCGTAGCCTGCTGAGCGAAAAATTCCCTGATATTTGGCTGTTTTTCCAGGGGGCGCTGTTTTTGATTGTGGTAACGGCCCTGCCCAACGGCATCATCGGCTGGGGCCGCAACCAATTTGGCCCCAGCATCAGCAACCTGCTCGGCCTTGCCCCCACGGATATCCCCTACTCCGACGGCACCGAACCCATCCCCGAAGCCCCCCTCGACAC
Source organism: Leptolyngbya sp. BL0902 (assembly GCF_016403105.1). Classification (NCBI taxonomy): domain Bacteria; kingdom Bacillati; phylum Cyanobacteriota; class Cyanophyceae; order Leptolyngbyales; family Leptolyngbyaceae; genus Leptolyngbya; species Leptolyngbya sp. BL0902. Next base: position 1,466,178 of record NZ_CP046155.1, on the reverse strand, counting down.
CCCCGAATACGCCGAAAAGTAGGGTAAACACCATAGGGTGCATAACGCTGAGGCGAGGCTAACGCCAACGCGCCAGCAATGCACCCATTTCCCCATCATTCCCCCATTTCCATCCCCCCAAAATGAGCACCAAAGTCCTCGATATCCAAGACGTTACCGTTAGCTTTGACGGATTCAAGGCCCTCAATAACCTCAATTTTTCGATGAATGAGGGCGAACTGCGGGTGATTATTGGCCCCAACGGTGCGGGCAAAACCACCTTTTTAGATGTGATTACGGGCAAAACCAAACCCACCGAAGGCGCGGCCTATTTCAAAGGGCAAGACCTGCGGAAATTTAAGGAACACGAAATCGCCCGCCTTGGCATTGGTCGCAAGTTCCAAACCCCTAGGGTCTACCTCAACCTCAGCCCTAGGGAAAATCTGGAACTCTCCTGCAATCGCAACAAAAATGTCTTTTCCACCCTATTCAAAAAAACACCCCCCGCCGAAAAACGCACCGTGGGCGGCCTGCTAGAAACCATCGGTCTCACTGCCAAGGCCGACATCCCGGCGGCGCTGCTCTCCCACGGGGAAAAACAATGGCTGGAAATTGGGATGCTGGTAGCCCAATCCCCCGATTTGCTGCTGGTGGATGAACCCGTAGCGGGCCTCACCGATGAAGAAACTGAGCAGACCGGAAACCTACTGATGTCCCTAGCCGAGAGCCATTCCATTGTGGTGATTGAGCACGACATGGAATTTGTGCGGCAGATTGCCCGCCAAGTGACCGTGCTGCACCAGGGCACCGTGCTCTGCGAGGGCACCATGGACGAAATTCAGAACGATCCCAAAGTCATCGAGGTCTACCTGGGCAAGGAAACCAGTCTGTCCCCAGAGCAAATGCTGTTGCTACGAATTGCCGCCACCATGGCCTGGGCCGACGATAACTTTGCCGACGTTCAGCAGGAGGTGATTTTGGATCGCCTCAGCCGTAAATTTGCCCACAGCCCCGATGAACAGGCCAGCCTGCGCGACGACCTGCGGGATCTGCTGGCCAAGGAAATTCCCCTAGAAGACCTGGTGCCCCAACTTGCCACTGAGGCCCAGAAGGAAGACGCCTTGATGCTCAGCTACGAGGTGATTAGCTCCAACACCATCAACCAAACCGAAGCGGTGGTGTACCAAAAGTTGCTGAACCTGCTGAATTTGCCGCCGGAAACGGTGCAACGGTTGGAAGCTGCGGCCCTAGCAGAACTCGCGGAAAGAGGGTAGTCAGCAAAACATAATCTATCACCAAATACCTTGTGTATAAAGCTGGTGCATTGCTTCGCGTTGGCACAGCCTCGCCCTAGCGTTATGCACCCTACGAATTCTAATTTTATTCACCTATCAACTCACCCAAAATGACAACGACTCTCCCAACTCCCACCTATCAAGATCCTCTGACAGCACCGATGCTGGAGATTTCGGGGCTGAACTTTTACTACGGCGAAAGCCACATTCTGCGGGATGTGAGCATGACCGTACCGAAGGGGCAAATGGTGTGCTTAATTGGTCGCAACGGCGTGGGCAAAACCACGTTGCTGAAAAACATTATGGGCGTGTTGCGGCCTCGCACCGGGCAGATTCAGTTTGAGGGGCAAGGGGTGAATAGTTTGCCTCCAGATCGTCGGGCGCGGATGGGGATTGGCTATGTGCCCCAGGGGCGAGAGGTGATTCCTCGGCTGACGGTGCGGGAAAATTTGTTGATTGGCCAGGAAGCCCTGGGCAGTCGTGGCAAGCCCGTGAAGGAGGTACCCGCCGAAATTTATGAGCTGTTCCCGGTGCTAGAAACGATGCTGGATCGGATGGGGGGCGACCTCAGCGGTGGGCAGCAGCAGCAGTTGGCCATTGCCCGCGCCATTATGGGTCGTCCTAAGTTGCTGGTTCTCGATGAACCCACGGAGGGCATTCAGCCGTCGATTATTTTGGATATTGAGGCGGCGGTAAAGAAAATCATCAAAACCACGGGGATTTCGGTGCTGTTAGTGGAGCAACACCTGCATTTTGTGCGGCAGGCGGACTATTACTACGCCATGCAACGGGGCACCATCGTGGCTAATGGCCCCACCCAGGAGTTGACCAACGACGTGATTCAGGAATTCTTAGCGGTGTAGTGAAGGAGGGAATGTTAGGGTCGAGGGGAACGTGGGTATCCTTACCTTAGTTCCTGCCTCGCTGTTTTCCCTCATCATCCTGTCACTATGCGAGCGCTTGTCAAGCGATTTCTGGATCGACTTCCCCTTCAGACGGCACTTATCCTGCCCTTGGCCACTCAGGTAGCGCTAGCGGTCGGAGTGGTTGCCTATCTGTCTTACCGTAACGGGCAAGCGGCGGTCTACAACATAGCGCAGCAGTTGCAAAATGAGCTAGCCACCCGAATTTTGCAGGAGATTGAGGAAACCGTTGCTAAGCCTCACATTATCAACCAGCTCAACGCTAATGCTCTACTTCAGGGAGATATTAATCTGCTGACAGGCCAAGGGGAGCATATCTTTTGGCAGCAAATGAAAATATTCTCGGAAACCAACTTCATCTATTGCGCCACAGAGGTAGATGGAGCTTTTTTAGGGGCAGGCCGTTCCCAGGGGGGCACGGGGCGAGTGTTGCAAATTCAAGAGGCAAACGCCAGAACTGGACGTTATATCTACTACTACGACATCACCCCCACCGGACGCCGCAGCCGCCTCAGTGCCGTGGGCGATAGACCCTACGATCCCCGGCTCCGGCCCTGGTATATGGAAACCAAGGCCAAGGGCAAACCCAACTGGAGCAACATCTACCTCGACTTTGAAACCCGCCTGCCCACCATTACCGCCAATGCCCCCGTGTTTGACCTAGATACGGGGTCTCTGATTGGCGTTTGCGCCACCGATATCATCCTGTCTGAAGAGCTGAATGGGTTTTTGAGAACTTTGACGATTAGTCAATCCGGCATTGCCTTCATTATGGATGCCGAAGGAGTGCTCCTCGCTACCTCAACACCGGAGTCTATTTTGGCGGAAGAGGGGGGAGGACAAGGAGCCAATAGCCTGCTGCTCAAGGCCATCGACAGCGAGAACCCAGTCATTCGGCAGGTAGCTCAAGCCCTTCAAGGCCATACACCGCCAGATCAAGACGTCCCGACGAGGGTCAGATTGTTAGATCGACTCGTTATTACCCTTGACCGCGAGCGCTACCTTGTTCAGGTCAGCCCCTTTAGCGATCAGATGGGGCTAGATTGGCGCTTAGTGGTGGTGATTCCTGAGGCCGACTTTATGGCCCAAATCAACGATCAAAACCATTTAACCCTGACGCTTTACCTGTTAGCCCTAGCGCTGACGGGGGTGAGTGGAATGCTGCTAGCTCGTTGGGTGGTGCGCCCCATTCAGGATCTAAGCCAGAGCGCCCAGGCCATTACCCAGGGTAACTGGACTCAGCCCATCCTCACCGAGCGATCCGATGCCATTGGCGATTTGTCGCGATCTTTTGCCATCATGGCGGATCAGCTCAAGGACAGCCTGATCACTTTGGAGCAGCGCGTGGAGGAGCGCAATCTGGAGCTTACGCAGCTCAACCAAGAATTGCAGCGACTGGCCCACAGCGATGGCCTGACCCAAACCGCCAACCGCCGCTATTTTGACGCCTACCTCGATCAAGAATGGTACCGCCTAGGCCGCGAGCAACAGATCCTCAGCCTCATTCTCTGCGATGTTGATTATTTCAAGCCCTACAACGACACCTACGGCCACCAAGCCGGGGATGAATGTCTGAAACAATTAGCCCTTGTGTTTCAACAGGAAACCCAACGTCCGGCGGATTTGGTGGCCCGCTATGGTGGGGAAGAATTCGCGATTATTCTGCCCTACACCGACACCCAGGGAGCCATCACCGTGGCTCGACAGATTCGCCACAGCCTAGCGACCCTAGCAATTCCCCACGCATCCTCTCCCCAGGGGCAGATCACCGTTAGCATGGGCATTGCCACAGCGCTTCCCCAGCCCACACGATTTACCAGTGCCCTGATTGCCGCCGCCGACCAAGCCCTCTACCAGGCCAAAACCCAAGGACGAAACAGCTACTGCGTAGCCGAAGATTGGGCAATTTTTCAGCCTGATAGACACTCGCCATCGAGGCAGGAGAGCCAGGACTATGCAGACTAAGACCTCAGCGGACGACGCCTAGGGCGCAACGGCTTCGGCCCCTTGCCACACCCGAATGAGGGGTTGACTGCCGCCGATGGTGACAATATGGCCGTTGGGTCGAACCGCAAACCGCCAAATATCGGTGGCAAAGCCGTTAATTTGCCCAACCGGAACCTGCTGCTGGAGATCCCACACCAGAATCACATTGTTGGCATCGGCGCTCCACAGGCGGGAGCCGTGGGCTCGCAGGGTGTTGACATAGCTTTGGTGCCCCTCTAGCACCGCTTGGGGAGTTTGGGTGGTGAGGTTCCATAGCCGCACCGTTGTATCCGCAGAAGCAGTCATCAAGGTTTGGTTGTCGTCGCTGATGGCAAGGCGGTTGACAAAGCTTGTGTGGCCCTCCAGGGTGATGGGGGCAGGCACCTCCGCCCCTGCGCCTAGGCTGGATAAATCCCACAGGTGTAGGCTAGCCCCGCCGCTAACCAGCCAGCGATTGTCGCGGCTAAACAACAGGTCGTTAATCGTGCCCTGGGCTTGGAACCTATGGCTTGGGCCAGCCTCGGCCATGGCAGCTAGGTTGAGGCGACCATCAACGGTAATGAGGGGCCAGAGCTGGATGGTGCCGTCGCCATCGGCACTGGCTAACCAGCGATTGTTGTTGCTCACCTCCACCGCCGTGGTGGGAATGTTGTGGGCATTGTTGATTTGGCCGAGGGGATCTCCCTCAGGCAAGGCCCAAAACCGCAGGGCCCGGTCATCTCCGGTACTAATCAACACCGTTTGGTCGGTGGTGATGGCCAGAGCTTTCACCACATTGGTGGGCTGGTCTAGGGTCTTGACCAGCGTGCCCGCCTCCAGATCCCAGAAGCGAATGGTTTCGTCGGCGCTGGCGGTAATCAGCGTGATGCCATCCCGCAGCAGCAGCAGGTCGTAAACATCTCCGGTGTGCCCTGCCAGGGCCAGCGTGGGCGTCACCGTCACCGGGGTCAGATCGGGTTGGTTGATGGCCCCAGGAGCCGTTACCCCCTCCCCGCGTCTGAAGGCATACCAAGTCAGGGGAAGCGACAGGATCAGCCCAGCTAACCCCGCCACCAGCCAAGGTCGGCCCCCCAGCCACCTGGGAAAACGGCTGGGGGCAGGTTCCACCTGCGTTTCTGGTTCCGTTGCATTGAGGGTGGTTTGTGGCCAGGAGTTGCCCCCTTGGCCCGAGGGCAGACATGGCGGGGGCAGACGGGAACTCTGGGCCGCTCGAATCTGGCCTAGGCGCTCTAGGATGGCGTCAGTGGTGGCCGGACGATGGGCAGCGGCGGGGGCAATCAGTTCATCGACAAAATCTGCCAAGGCTGAGGAAATGTGGGGAGCGTGCTCGCGCCACTGAAAGGCGTTGCTGCGGGGGTCGTAGATCGTCAGATCATTGGGCAGCTTGGCGGTCAGCAGATAAATCAACGTGCGACCCATGGCATAGAAGTCCGACTGGGGCACCCCTTGGCCCTGCTCCTGCTCTGGAGGCGTATAGCCCGCCGAGCTCACCGCCGTAATATTGCTGTCGCCCAAGTGACCCATGTAAGTTTGAGTCATCTCACGGGCTGCGCCAAAATCCACCAATACCAACTGCCCCGACGACCGCAGCATAATATTTTCTGGTTTGATGTCGCGATGGAAGTAGTGGTGTTGGTGCACCAAATGCAGCACATCGGTCAATTGCGTGAGCCACAGCATCGCCTGCTGTTCGTTAATGGGGTGATTCCCCTGCTGCACCATCCACTGTCTGAGGTTGGGGCCATCGATCTTCTCCATGACCAGGCAATGGCAGGGATCAGGACTCCCCTTCGGAAAATACTGAAAATAGCCATCGGCATCCACCTGGGGCACCCCCGGATGGTTGAGCTGACCCAACACCTGCCCCTCCCGCCGGAACAGCTCCAACACCTTCTCGTTGTGGCTGTAGCTTTCCTTCAGCACCTTGAGAATCTTGGGCACATTCCGCTCATAGGCTTCATAAATTCGCCCAAAGCCGCTCTGGCTGCTGATCAGCCGCATCACCCGGTAGCGCCCCTGCAACAGCAGTTCCGACCCACAGGACTGACACACCGAACTTGCGCTGTTGTCGGGATGATTTGGTTGGCGACAATGCGGGTTGATACAAAGACTCATAGCCTACGACAGAACGCGTTCCCACGTGTGATCCAGTGTTCCACGGAACGAGGCGGATGTCCTTATCAACTGGGTTTTCTTCGGATTTCTGCGGCTCAGCCTCCGCCTAGGGCCATTTACCCCTCCAGTTCAGGGCAAGGCTTCAACCCCTCAGCGAACCCGCACCCGCCCACCAAGCTGATTACATGAGAAAACTCTTAATTTAGAAACTTCTCTCCAGGACTGTCATCTATGATAACTATGTAAATTTACTTACAGCAGCAATTTGCTTAATCAAGTATGGATAAAGAAGAAGTCAAAAATGTAAGCCTCATCGCCATGCTCAGACCAATGATGGGCATCCACAGCCTGTAATCCAGGGCTTTAGCTTCCTTATTCATGGAACATTGCCAGAAATTTGATCGGTGGCATCAGGAGTAGATCTCGCTGAGGTCTAGTCTATCCCTCAAGCCACTAAATGCAGCCCTAAACAATTCTGTCTAGCGCAACTAAGGTCAGGTGTCTGTATCTATCCCTTCTCTAAAACGATTGTGACTTATCCTTCCAGTCAGACCCAAAAACTGAGTTCATCTACAGAGTCTTTGCAAGGAAAATATAGTGTCTATCCTCAGGGAGTCATTCACTCACCCTACTACGTGATTGCTCTGACTATTTCAATAATTCCCCTAGGGTTAATTGTTATTTTTAATCGCCTCAAGGACATTCCTGTTCAGCACTTCATGGCAGATCCCGTAGCGGTCATGGGGCAGCCTTTCTATCTTGGCTTTCTCTCTCAGTTAGGCATTTTTATCTGGTCAGCAATGGCATCGGTCTGCTTGCTAACAGCGCAGACATTACCACGCCGACCAGGACTCTATCCTATCCGACAGTTCTTCTTAGGGTCGGGAATTCTAAGTCTAGTTCTGGGTTTTGACGATGTTTTTCTGCTTCATGAGGAGGTTTTCCCAGCCTACCTAGGTATCCCTGAGATGATGGTTTATGCCCTATATGCTGGGCTTACCCTAGCTTATCTATGGCAATTCAGAAAGATTATCCGCCGCACAGACTATACTCTGCTCGTCGTCGCATTTGTAGGGTTTGCTCTTTCCATTGGGCTAGATATTCTAGAGCCCCCCTATATCAATCCATACTTTTTTGAAGATGGCTTTAAGTTCATCGGCCTAGTAGCTTGGTCGGTTTACTTTTGGCAAGCAGCTACTTCATTCTTGCGTCATCACACAGAGGGCGTTCTTCCTGCTGGAGATGATTCATTGCGGTAAACAAGGATGATCCCCTTGCTCCAGGTTTGCCCCTAAGACTGCCAGCCCAGGGAAACTGCACCCCAGAACTGCAACAAATCTTCCCCGTTTTTCATCCATTCGTCGCTACAAACGACAGCATTTGCACTAAACTTAGGCGGCAATAGGCCAGGACATCGTTATAGTATGGGCAACTGTCCTGTCATCTTGGCCGAAAGCGTGCCAACTTTTAGTACACGTGTCTTATGCTTGAGGCACCGCTAGCGAATGCACATTAAGCGCGTCGAGTTGTCCCACTTCAAGTCCTTTGGTGGCACAACCCAGGTTCCCTTATTGCCTGGGTTTACGGTCATCTCTGGGCCAAATGGGTCTGGCAAATCGAATATTTTGGATGCGCTGCTGTTTGGCCTGGGGCTAGCCAGTTCTAAGGGAATGCGGGCGGATCGCCTACCGGATTTGGTGAACCAGGGCCAGATGAGCCGTCGCACCACCTCGGAAGCTAGTGTTACCGTCACCTTTGATTTAAGCGATGTGCCGCCGGAGTTCTTCTTAAAAGACGCGGCAGATTTGATGGAGGAAGCCCATCGAGCCGCCAGTGAGGCTAACGGCAATGGGGAAAGTCCAGAGGCCAATGGTCAGAACGGCAACGGCCAGAACGGCAACGGTCAGAACGGCAACGAGAACGGAGCCAAGACGGATTCTCGGCTGGTGCCCCTGGCCATCAACCACGAATGGAGCGTGACCCGACGGCTGCGCGTCACCAGCCAGGGCACCTACACTTCCAACTACTACATCAACGGCGAACCTTGCACCCTCAACGACCTGCACGAGCAGTTGCAGCGCTTCCACATCTACCCCGAAGGCTACAACGTGGTGCTCCAGGGGGACGTGACGGGTATTATTTCGATGAACTCGCGGGAGCGGCGGCAGATCATCGACGAACTGGCCGGGGTGGCCTCCTTTGACCGCAAAATTGACCAGGCCAGGGGCAAACTGGATGCGGTGCGCGAACACGAAGACCGCTTCCGCATTGTGGAGCGCGAACTGCAAGCCCAGCTAGAACGACTGGCCCAGGATCGCCAGAAGGCTGAGAAGTACCAAAAATTAAAGGCCACCTTCCAGGACAAAAGCCAGTGGGAGGCGGTGCTGGTGTGGCGGCAGCAGCAGCGACAGATCGATCAACTGCAACAGGCCATCGCCAGGGGGGAAACCGAATCGGCCCAACTAGCCCAGGCCATCACCCAGGCGGATCAAGCTGTGGTGGCCCTAGAGGCGGAATTGGCCACCCTCAACGCCCGCATTCGTGCCATGGGGGAAGACGAACATCTGGCCCTGCAAGCGAAAGTTGCCACCCACGAGGCGGAACTGCGTCAGTTGCAGCGTCAAGAACAGGAGACTCGTCAGGCGGCCAACCAGGCGGCGGCCCAGCTTCGGGACACGGAGATTGCCCTGCAACAGCACCAGCGCACCCTGGCCCAACTTCAGCGGGAGATCGAGGAGCAGTCCTCGCGGGAAATGGTCACGCTCACCCAGGCGCGGGATCAGGTGCAGCAGACCCTAGAGGAACGGCGACAGGCCACGAATGAGATTGCCTCGGCCTCCCAGGCTTGGGTGCAGCAGCAGACGGAACTGCGCCGCGCCATCGAAACCCTGCAAGGGGTGATGGAACCCCAGCGGGCCGAGCAAATTCGTCTACAAGAGCGGCGGCACCAGCTAGAGCAGCAAATTCAGGTGCAGCAGGGGCAACTGACGGCCCTTCAAGCGGAGGATGTCCTCGGTGGTGGAAGTGCCCCAGACCTCGGCCAGCAGCTAGAGCGGGCCAAGGCGGAGATTCAGGCCACCGCCGAGAAAATCTCTGCCGCCGAAGCGGAACTGGCGGTGCAGCGGGAAACCCAAACTCGCCTATTAAAGGAACAGCGGGACAAACAGCGGCAACTGGACAAGCTAGAGGCCCAAACCCAGGCCATGCAGGAAAGCCAGGGCACCCAGGCCACCAAACTGCTGCTCGACAGCGGCATCAAGGGCATTGAGGGGCTGGTGGCGCAACTGGGCAAGGTGGAGCCCCGCTACCAGGTGGCCCTAGAGGTGGCGGCGGGGGCGCGACTGGGCTACCTGGTGGTGGCCAACGACAAAGTGGCGGCTCAGGGCATCGAGTTCCTCAAGCAGCGACGGGCCGGACGGGTGACGTTTTTGCCGCTGAACAAAATCCGTGCCCCGAAATTTACCCCCGTGCCCGACTGGAAGCGTCCCGACGGGTTCCTAGACTACGCCGTTGACCTAATCGACTGCGACCCCCGCTATCGCGACATTTTCGCCTACACCTTCGGCAGCACCGTGGTGTTCGACAAGCTGGAGATGGCGCGGCAACACTTGGGCGACTTCCGCATCGTCACCCTCGATGGCGAAGTGCTGGAAACCAGTGGGGCCATGACCGGGGGCAGCCTCAACCAGCGCTCCGGCAGCTTGCACTTTGGCACCGTAGAACCCGCCGAATCCGAGGAAGCCCAAGCCCTCCGGCAGCGGCTCAGCGATATTGACGTGCTGCTAGAACGGTGCGAACGTAATTTGCAAAATGCTTCCACTACCCTGCAAACCCTCACCCAAAGCCTGATCACCCAGCGGCAGCAATACCGGGAAATGCAGCTTCAGGGAGAACAGCAGCAGACCCAGCAGCAGCAGCTTGCCCAACGGCGCAGCCAAATTCAAACCCAGCTTCAGCAGGCCCAGCAGGAGTTTGCCACCGCCGAGGCGCGGCTTCAGGAGATCGCCGCCACCTTGCCCACCCAGGAAGCCGCAATCGCCCAAAAAAGAGCCGAACTGGCGGAATTGGAGCAATCCCAGACCCACAGCGAATGGCAAACCGCCCAGGCCGCTGTGCGCCAACTCGAACAGCAACTCGCGGAACGCCAAGCCGCCCTACAACAGGCCGAACGGCAAATCCAAACCCGCCAAAACCAATGCCAGCAGCTCGAAACGACGATTCAACAGGCCCAGCAGACCGTCGTTACCATCCGCCAACAGCAGGGGGAGCGGGAACAGTCCTTGGTTCAAATCAAACAGCAGCAGGGTGGGCTAAACCAGGAAATTGCGACTCTGCGGCAGGCCATGGCGGTGCTGGATCAAACCCTCGCCGCCGAAAAGGCAAGTCGGGATCAACTTGAAGCCCGTTTGCGCGACCAACGCACCCAAAAGCAGCAGCAGGAATGGCAGCGGCAAAAGCTACTCGAAACCCAGCAGGAACGGCGGCAACAGCTCACCGAAGCCCAAGCCCTCTGCCAAGCCCAGGCCCAGGAATTGCCCGATCCACTGCCGGAAATTCCCCCCGACACCGACTTGGAAGAGTTGCACAAGGAACTGCGTTCCCTGCAACGGCGGATGGAAGCCCTGGAGCCCGTCAACATGCTGGCCCTGGAGGAATACAACCGCACCGAAGAACGCCTCAACGACCTGAGCGACAAGCTCTCCACCCTGGAAGAGGAGCGCACGGAACTACTGCTGCGGGTCGAAACCTTTACCACCCTGCGGCGCAAAGCTTTCCAGGAAGCCTACGATGCCGTGGACAAAAACTTCCAGACCATCTTTGCCGAACTCTCCGACGGTGACGGCCATCTGCAACTGGAAGACCCGGAAGACCCCTTCAACGGCGGGCTGAACCTGGTGGCCCACCCCAAGGGCAAACCCGTGCGGCGGCTGGCCTCCATGTCCGGGGGCGAAAAATCCCTCACGGCCCTCAGCTTCATCTTTGCTCTCCAGCGCTACCGTCCCTCCCCCTTCTACGCCTTCGACGAGGTGGATATGTTCCTGGATGGGGCCAACGTGGAGCGCCTGTCTCGGATGATTAAGCACCAGGCCGAGCAGGCCCAGTTCATCGTCGTCAGCCTGCGCCGCCCGATGATCGAAGCGTCCCAGCGCACCATCGGCGTCACCCAAGCACGAGGAGCCTATACCCAAGTGCTGGGGATTGACCTAGAAACCCAAAGCGCCGCACCCTAGGCCAGGGCGGAACCCGTGAGCGGCAACTTAGATAACCCACACCATGGTCACGGGCTGTTGTCTGTGCCGTTGCCGTTACCTACCAAGAACCACATCACCGCCGAGGGGGATGTGGCTTCATCAGCCCTAGCATTGGCCCCAACATTAGGCCGAATATGAAGCCGCCCAAGTGCGCCCAATAGGCCACACCAGAGGAGCCCAAGTTGACCTGATCCGTGAGGGTAGCGAGGCTAAAGAGAGCCTGCTGAGCAAACCAAATCCCCAAGAAGAAGATGGCGGGAATGCGAACGGTCGTAAACACCACAATCAGCGGCAGCAGGGTAAGAATCTGTGCCCTAGGAAAGCGCAACACGTAAGCCCCCATCACCCCGGCAATGGCTCCGCTGGCTCCCACGGTGGGCATTGTGGAGAGAGGGTCGAACACCCACTGGGTAAGTCCTGCCAAGACGCCGCAGCCTAGGTAAAAGATCAAGAATTTGAAATGACCAAGCTGATCCTCAATGTTGTTACCAAAAATCCAGAGATAGAGCAGGTTGCCCCCCAAGTGGAAAAAGCCACCGTGGAGAAACTGGGACGAGAGCAAGGTGATCCATTCACGCAGGGGAGCATCGAGGCGTCCGCGCAGGCTAGCCGTGAACTGGGCTGGCACGAGGCCCCAGTCATCATAAAATTGGCTGAGTTCCGGGGTCGATAGCCCAATCTGCGCCAAAAATATCGCGAGGTTGAGCCCCATAATGCCATAGACCACGAAGGGCGTACCTTGGGCCGGATTGTCGTCTCGGAGGGGAACCACAGTGGTCTTAAAGGTCATAGTCGTCTTAGTTTAGCGGCTCACCCCCTTGAGGAGGGTGAGCCAGAAGACAAAGCTCCCAGCGGGTTTTGCGGATATCGGGGCGGTGCGTCCCCTGCCTCCGGCGGCGGTTGCGCTGTTTCTGTCTCAATTTACTGCGAAGTGGTGTTTGGGGCTGGGGGATGGGCGCTATCATCGGCGTGTGACCGCCTAGATGGAAGCTTGTGTAATGACTGCCAACACCGTAGAACTCGATCTGTCGGCCCCTAGCCCCGATGATGCCACGGAAAGCACCTCCTACATTGAAACCATTGAGGCGGTGCTGACTAGCTTAGATCAGGGGGATGGCCCCCGCGTCCAAAAAAACGACCAAGGGCACCTGTGGACATTCCAATACGGCAGCGTTCGTGTCTATGTCCAACTCACGGGGGAAACAGCCTCCGATACCCTTACGGTTTGGTCTCCGGTGTTGACGCTGCCCGCCAAGGACGAACCCCGACTGATGAAAACCCTGCTCGAAAAAAACTGCTACGAAACCCTAGAGGCTCGCTTTGGCCTATCGGGTAATCAGGTATTGGTGATTTCCAGCCGAATCCTCCAGGACATTTCCGCTGCCGAAATCTCCCGGTTGATGACCATCGTTGCCACCATCGCCGATGACTCGGACGACGCCCTCCAGGCAGAATTTGGTCAAAGCTAAGCTACGGGCGAACGAGACCCAGGGGGGCTCAGTCAAGACCCAGGGGGATTTGGGGAGCAACCGCCGGGAGAGACGTCAGCGATATACTGGAAAAGTTGTTGCACCCCCTGGCGATGGTTTCTTCTCCAACGGATACCCCCCTAGCCTCCTCTGTCACTGAACTGGCCCCCAGCTACCGCATTCCCCTAGCCTTAGTAGGGCTGGCGATACCGCTGGCTGTGGTTAACCTGTGGCTGGGCGGTGTGGTCGGTCTCTTTGGCTTATTTTTAGGCATTCAGGCCCTCACCCTGCGGCTGCGGTTCACCGACACGGCCCTAGATATCTATCGCGGGGAAAAACAAATTCGCCAATTTCCCTACGCCGACTGGGAGCACTGGGAAATTTTTTGGCCCCCGGTACCCATTTTGTTTTACTTTCGGGAAGTGAAAAGCATTCACTTTTTGCCCATTATCTTTAGCCCCAGCCAACTGAAAGCTGCCCTAGAAACCCACTGTTCTCTCTAAAGCATGTCTATGACCCCCGACGAGTTTTCCCCAGCGACGTCATCCACCGAAGGTAGCCCCAGCGGCGAGGGCGGCAGCGCAGCTTCAGTGGACTTTTCGGGTCTGCGTTCGGAGGGGATCGGGTCGGCAGGATCGTCATCGGAGGGGTTGCGCTCGGAGGGCTTTCGGTCAGACTGGAGCAGCCGCATGGACAGCCTGAAGCAGCAGGAGGCCGATCTGAAGCGCAGCATTGCCGATCTGCAAGCCACCTACAACCGTCTGACCCAGGATCAGTTCAAGAAAATCCAAAGCGACCTCAGCCGCATGGTAGAGCAGGGCACCGCCGATCTAGAGCAGCGCAAACGCACCCTGCAACTGGAGATTGAAAAGCTGGAGCGTCGCCAGGAGCGCATTCAAGCAGAAATGCGGACGACCTTTGCCGGGGCTTCTCAAGATTTGGCGGTGCGGGTGCAGGGCTTTAAAGACTACCTCGTGGGCAGCTTGCAGGATTTGGCCACCGCCGCCGAACAGTTGGATATGGCCCCCGCCGCCGCCCCTCCGCGAGAACCAGAGGTGATTCAGGCTGGGGCTGGCCGTCGCCCTCGTCCTTCAGCACCGGATCAGCCACCTGGGGAGGCCCCCTCCTCCCTAGGCTTTGCCCCCACCGCCTTCCAAGACCAAACCGACCGAGTACGGAGCCTGCTGGATCAGTACCGGATGCGACCCGACTACTATGGCCCCGTGTGGCAACTGCGGCGCACCTTCGAGCCAATCCACGCTGAGCGGGTGTCGAACTGGTTTTTTGCCCAGGGCGGACGCGGTGCCGTAAAAAGCATGGGCAGCCGTTTGCAGAATGTGCTAGTGGCCTCGGCGGCGATTTCAATTTTGCACACCCTCTACGGCCCACGCCTGCGGACGCTGGTGCTCTCCAACAGCCCGGAGCGACTGGGGGAATGGCGGCGCGGCCTACAAGATTGCCTGGGCGTATCGCGGGCCGATTTTGGCACAGGCCAAGGGCTCATGCTGTTTGACGCCCCAGAACCCCTCGCCCAACGGGCCGACCGCATCCGGTCTGAAGGGGGCCTGCCCCTCATTGTGGTAGATGAAGCAGAATCGGTGATTAGCCTCGCCCTGCTTCAGTTTCCCCTGTGGCTAGCCTTTGCCCCCGACCCAGCTAACCCCATCCAGGAATACGACTATTTCTAACCTTGCGGCGGGTTCAACCAATCGTGTCGAGGTTAGGCTGGGGTGCTATTCAGAATTTTGTCGCGCCAGACTTGCTGGTACCGGATTTAGCGGTGCGGCTCTATGCCTTTCATCCGGGTTAGGCACTCATGGGTGAGTAACCACTGTTTGTGTTCAAGGCCACCGCCATATCCCGTTAACTTACCGCTGGCCCCAATCACACGATGACAGGGAACAATGATTGATACGGGATTGCGTCCATTGGCTAGACCCACCGCACGGGATGCCTTGGGTTGTCCGATATGTTGGGCCACCTCGCCGTAGGACATCGTTGTGCCGTAGGGAATAGTTTTGAGGGCGTCCCAAACCCGCTGCTGAAAGACCGTTCCTGGCATTTTCAACGGCAGGTCAAACTCCATCAAGGTACCCGAAAAATAGGCAGTCAGTTGTTGTTTGGCGGCGGGAAAGGGATCGACGGATGCATCTTCGACCCAATCGCCTTGAGCCATCCGGTCATGCTTTGCCGATGCCAAGTAAAGCCCAATCAAGGATTGCCCATCGGAGACGAGCCGTAGGACTTGAATGGGGCTTTCGTAGAACGTAAAAAAAGAAGGCGGATGCCCAATATCTCCATTGTCGGTGCATTGGGGCATCAGAGTAATCCTTAAAGATTAACCGCAATGGATGGGCTGCTAATGCACCCGACGACCAGATTTAAAGGAGCATCCATCAACGCTCTAATCACTAGAATCCGCTGCATCGTCCTTGGCTGAAGTCGATTTTCGGGTGGTGGATTTTTTCGTCGTTGAGGTTTTGGTGGTGGTGGCTTTGGTGGTGGTGGCTTTGGTGGTGCGTTTGGTGCCCGAAGCCTTACTCGCCGCCGCCGTTTTGGTGGTTCGGGCGGTTGTCCCGGTTTTGGTGCTCTTTTTCGTGGTGCCAGATTTGGTCGTGCCGGACTTGCTGGTACCGGATTTAGCGGTACTGCCTTTCTTGGCTTTGCCGCCCTTGGTTTTGGCCTTGGCAGCGATCCATTCCAGGGCTTGCTCCACGGTGATGCTCTCCAATTCCACCCCTTCGGGCACGGAGGCATTCACCTTGCCGTGCTTCACGTAGTGGCCGTAGGGGCCGTTGAACACGGCGATCAGTTCGCCATCGTCGGGGTGGTTGCCCAGTTCCTTCAGGGGGGTGGCTTTGCCCCGTCCGCGTCCGGTTTTGGGCTGGGCCAGCAGTTCCAGCGCCCGCTCTAGGGAAATCGTCAGCACGTCGTCATCGCCCTTGATGGAGCGATAGTCTTTGCCGTCCTTGCCTTGATCGTGGATGACGTAGGGGCCAAAGCGGCCTTGGCTAGCTTTGATGGGCTTGCCCGTTTCAGGATGTTCGCCCAGGAGGCGCGGCAACCGCAGCAGACCCACCGCCGATTCTAGGGTGATGTCCTCGGCCTTCATGCCCTTGGGTAGAGAGGCGCGTTTGGGTTTGGGGTTGTCGTCGGTGGCTTCACCGAGCTGCACGTAGGGGCCGTAGGGGCCGATGCGCAGGAAAATCGGTTCCCCGGTGTCGGGATGGAGGCCGACTTTATCAGGGCCTTCCACCTTTTGTTTAATGATGCGCTCGATCTGTTCCTCGTCCAAATCGGCGGGGGGCACATCGGCGGGGATGGAGGCCCGCACGGATTCTTCGCCGTCGCCAATTTCGATGTAGGGGCCATAGCGACCGATACGGACTTTGGCCTCTAGGTCATCGAGGACGACGGTACGGGCGGCGGTGGGGTCAATCTGGGTTTCGCGGGTGTGGACTTGGGTTTCTAGCCCCTTATCTCCGCTGTAAAACTCCTTCAGGTAAGGTAGCCAATCCACTCCACCCGTGGAAATATCGTCCAGGGTTTGCTCCATCCGGGCGGTGAAGTGAACGTCCACTAGGTCGGGGAAGTTTTGCTCTAGCAGGGCGGTGACGGCAAAGGCGGTGAAGGTGGGGATCAGGCTGTTGTTCACCAGGCGCACATAGCCCCGGTCGATGATGGTGCCGATGACGGTGGCGTAGGTACTGGGCCGACCGATGCCCTCGCTCTCTAAGACTTTGACCAGGGTGGCTTCGGTGTAGCGGGCGGGGGGCTGGGTTTCGTGGCCAATGGCCTCTAGGTCGGTGCAGCCCAGGGCATCCCCGGTGTTGAGGTTGGGCAGCAGCACCTCTTGGCCTTCGATGGCGGCATCGGGGTCGTCGGAACCTTCCACATAGGCCCGGAAGAAGCCGGGAAAATCAATCCGCTTGCCCGTGGCCCGGAAGATGGCGTCTTCCACTTCAATCGAGGCGGTGATGTTGGTTTGGCGAGCTTCGGCCATCTGGCTGGCGACGGTGCGCTTCCAGATCAGGTCGTATAGGGAGAGTTCCCGTCCACTTAAGCCCGTTTCGGCAGGCGTTCTAAAGGTGCTGCCAGCGGGGCGGATGGCTTCGTGGGCCTCCTGGGCACCCTTGGATTTGGTGGCGTACTGGCGCGGTTTGGGGCTGAGGTATTCCTTGCCGTACTTGGTTTCTACGCAGCTTCTCGCCGCTTCGATGGCCTGCTGAGACAGATGCACCGAGTCGGTACGCATGTAGGTGATGTAGCCCTGCTCATAGAGGTTTTGGGCTACGCGCATGGTGTCGCGGGCGGAGAGGCGCAGCTTGCGGTTGGCCTCCTGTTGCAGGGTGGAGGTGGTGAAGGGGGGCGAGGGCTTGCGGGTGTTGGGCCGTTCTTCCAGGTTGCTGACTGTCCACACGCCTTCCAGTAACCGGGCTTGCAGGTCACGGGCCTGGGCTTCGTCCAGCAGCACCACTTCTCGGCCAGCGATAATCTGTCCGGTAGATTCGTCGAAGTCGCTGCCGTTGGCAAGGCGAGTCCCCGCTAGGGAATAGAGCTTGGCCTCAAAGGCGCTTTTGTCTTTCAGAAGGCTGGCCTTCAAATCCCAGTAGGAACCCTTGCGGAAGGCGCGGCGCTGTTGTTCGCGGTTCACCACCACCTTCACCGCCACCGACTGCACCCGTCCGGCGGACAGTCCCCCAGCAATCTTTTTCCACAGCAGCGGCGACAGGGTGTAGCCCACCAGGCGGTCTAAAATGCGGCGGGTTTCCTGGGCATGGACGAGCTGATCGTCAATGGTGCGGCAGTTTTCTAGGGCCGACTGGATCGCCTCCTGGGTAATCTCGTGGAACACCATGCGCTTGGTGGGCACCTTGGGGTTCAACACCTGGAGCAGATGCCAGCTAATGCTTTCCCCCTCGCGGTCTTCGTCCGTGGCCAGTACCAGTTCGTCGGCGTCCTTCAGGGCATCCTTGAGCGTTTTGACCACCTTCTTCTTGTCGCTGGGAATGATGTACAGCGGCGCAAAATTATCGTCGGGGTTAACGCCCAACTGCGCCCACTTTTCCCCCTTCACCTCCGGCGGAATTTCACTGGCCGACCGGGGCAAATCGCGCACGTGCCCCATGGAAGCCTCCACCCGATAGCCCCGTGGCAGGTAGTTGCGAATGGTTTTGGCCTTGGTGGGCGACTCGACAATAACAAGGGTTGACATAGGGCTGATGGCGCGTGGATGGCAGTCGGAGGTCGGAGAGGGAGAGAGGAAAGTCTGAGGGCAAAGCCTGTAGAAAGACCATGACCCAGGTGTTAACCACTTTAATGCACAGCTTTAGGGGGCAAAGTTCCAAATCCCCAAAAAACTTAATGATTGCCGCGCAGGTCTAACGTCACCTTAGCTTATCCCCCGTATGGGCAAACACTGAGGTGCCCCCCAGGTGTCAGGGTCAAGGTGATGAACCAATGAGCATGGCCATGGGTGAGGGGCAAATCGGACGCTCCTGGGTAAAAAAGGTCGAATTTACGACCACTAATCAATCTAATCAATAATTCAGATAGGGTACCGTCGTCTAGGGGCCGTAAAATCCTGTTTGGCCCTGCCTACCGGGGCAGGATCGCGATAATATGCCAGTTGTAGGTTTGTAAACGTGTCATCGACAAGGGGAAGCGCCCATGGATTTTGCGAGCCTTGCGGCCCAGCTTAATGCTGGCACCATTTGGCCAGAGGGCATCATCGTCGCCACCATCCTGGTGATGCTGGTAGGAGATTTAATTCAGGGGCGTTCCTCCTCCGCCTGGACTCCCTATGCTGCCATGGGTGGCGGTTTGGGGGCCATTGCGGCCTTGGTCTTTCAGTGGGGCGCAGCGGATCCCATCGGCTTCCTGGGCGGCTTCAACGCCGATGACCTCAGTATTATTTTCCGGGGCATCATCGTTCTGTCAGCGGTGTTTACGGTGCCCATGTCTATTCGCTACGTGGAGCAGTCCGGCACCTCCCTAGCAGAATTTTTGGTCATCCTGTTCACCGCCACCCTGGGGGGGATGTTCCTCTCCGGGGCCAACGAACTGGTGATGATTTTTGTCTCGCTAGAAACCCTCAGTATCGCCTCCTACCTGCTGACGGGCTACATGAAGCGCGACCCCCGCTCCAACGAAGCGGCCCTGAAATATCTGCTGATTGGGGCGGCGAGCTCCGCGATTTTCCTCTACGGATCGTCCCTGCTCTACGGACTCTCCGGTGGCGAAACGCGGCTATCAGAAATTGCCAACACCATCGTCAACGTTGACGGCGAAGCACCCATCGGCCTGATTGTCGCCCTGGTGTTTGTGATTGCGGGGATCGCCTTCAAAATTGCCGCTGTGCCCTTCCACCAGTGGACGCCCGACGTGTACGAAGGCTCCCCCACTCCCGTGGTGGCCTTCCTCTCCGTGGGTTCCAAAACCGCTGGCTTCGCCCTCGCCATCCGCCTGTTGATTGAAGCCTTCCCCCTCGTCTCCGAACAGTGGCGCTTTGTCTTCACCGCCCTGGCCATCCTCAGCATGGTGCTGGGCAACGTGGTGGCCCTGGCCCAAACCAGCATGAAGCGCCTCCTGGCCTACTCCTCCATTGGCCAAGCGGGCTACCTGATGATCGCCCTCGTCGTTGGCACCGATGCGGGCTACGCCAGCCTGATCTACTACCTGCTGGTGTACCTGTTCATGAATCTGGGTGGCTTCACCTGCGTGATTTTGTTTGCCCTACGCACCGGAAGCGACCAAATCAGCGACTACAGCGGCCTCTACCAAAAAGATCCCCTGCTCACCCTGGGCCTCAGCATTTGCTTGCTGTCCCTCGGCGGCATTCCGCCCATGGCGGGCTTCTTCGGCAAAATCTACATCTTCTGGGCAGGCTGGCAAGCCGGAGCCTACGGCCTCGTGCTGGTCGGCCTCGTCACCAGCGTGATCTCCATCTACTACTACATCCGCGTCATCAAGATGATGGTGGTGAAGGAACCCCAGGAAATGTCCGACGTGGTGAACAACTACCCCGCCGTGCGCTGGGATCTGCCCGGTCTGCGGCCCATGCAAATTAGCCTGATTCTGGCCCTGGTCGCCACTTCCCTCGCCGGGATTTTGTCGAACCCCCTGTTCACCCTGGCTAACAATGCCGTGGTGCAGACGCCCATGCTGCAAACCCCCGTGGCCAGCACCAACCTGGTCAATACTGTGGCCCTGGGAGAGGGCCTGAACTAAATCGGCTCAACCCTAAATTCTGAATATCGACGACAGACCCAAACCCCGTTTCCTGGATTTGGGTCTGTTTTTTCAAGGATTTCACAGGCTACCCTAGAGCTAAAGGCCAACCTGAGGTGGCTCCTGTGACCCAGACCTCCCTATCCAAATCGCTCTATGATCAAGACTTTGCCCTTTGGCTAGAACAGGTGGCGAATCAGCTTCGGGTTGGAGATTTCAGCCACCTTGATATTGACAACTTGGTGGTGGAGCTAGACGCCTTGGGACGATCCCAGAAGCGCGAGATTAAGAGTCGGCTGGTGGTGCTGTTGGCCCATTTGCTCAAATGCCTCTACATCGACAGCGCCTACGATAATCGGGGTTGGGAAGTCACCCTTCGAGAACAGCGACGAGAACTGCGGTTATTGCTAGAGCAATCCCCCAGCTTGGTTCACTATGCTGCCGATGTCGTGGAGGACGCTTACACCATCGCCCTTTCTGAAGTACGGGAGGACTATGCTAAGGTGCCTTTCCCCGATCATTGGCCCTTCAGTTCAGCCTTGGACGATCTGCTAACTTGCCCCTTCTGGCAATAGTGCCTGACCTTCAAATTCAACTTTTTGGGCGAGTTCCTGTTCAATGGCGGCTAGCAGTTCCGATTGCCCCCAGTTTTGATACAGCTCGGCGGCAATGGCGCAGGCTCCGGCTCCCACCCCTTCTTTGACAAAGCCCTGTTCGTAGGCTCGGAGGGCGGCAAAGCGGGAGTCGGCAAAGGATAGCTCCGTTGCCAACAGACAGGCGTTGATGGCTTGGGCTAGACCTACGGTATCCCCGGTGGGGTCAGCGGCGACCCAGCGGGTGGTGCCGACGACGACGTTTTCGGGGTGCCAGGATAAGTGATCAACCTGGGCCAAGGCCGTCATCAGGGCATAGACAGCTAACATTTGGGTGCCTCCGGCCAGCATCACGGGTTGGGTGCGGCTAGCGGCGAGGGCCATTCCGGCGACCACAGGCTGCATGGGATCGCCTAGGGCGGCAACGACTTCTAGCGGGTGGGGTGAGGATTCCCCCCAGTGCTGGCGGGCTTGGGTCAGTCCTTGTTGCACGATGTCTCGTTTTTGGTCGTGGTTGCAGATGGGGTGGCTGCTGTTGACCCGATCCATGGCGTCGATGCCTAACCCTTGCAGCAGGGCAAGGGCCGTGGTTGTGCCGCCAACGACGCATTCCGCCAGCAGCAGGTAGCCCGTGGTGGGATCCGCCGCGAGGGTTTCGCCCCAGTGCAGCCCTGCCTGAAAGAGGTGCTTTACGGCATCGAGGGGCAGGGCTTGGCCTGTGGTGAGGCATTGGGCAGGTTGTCCCCCCAAATCGACATGGGCGACGGTGGGCGATTGGGGCAGTCCGGCATTGAACACCGTTAGGGGAATATCCTGTCCGGCCATCACCGCCCGCGAAATTAGGGCGGGAGAGGCTCCGGCTTGGAGGGGCGGCAGGGGAAAGGTGGGGTGCGGTTGGGGGCCGTTTACCATCCATTCGGCATCGGCGAGGGCGGTGGTGCGGCGATCTGCGGGGGTAGCCCCAGCGGCGGAAATGCCGGGAATCAGCCCCGTTTCGGTGAAGCCTAGCACCAGGGCCAGGGCCGGACGTTGCCCCCGCACCCGATGCAGCCAAGGGGTGGCCCGCTGGGGATCGCTGTAAACGGTAATCATTGATGTTGCTTACTGTGTTGGTGTAGCTTAATCCGTAAGGAGATCTTGGACCCAGACGGGTGGTTCGGGAATTTTGGCCCCCAGCCGTTCTAACAGCAGCCAAGCGGCGAGGTGGACGGTGAACAGATAGACCACATTGCTCAGCAGCACCATCACCAGGGCGAGAATTTGGATGGCTTCTACGTTGGCCTGTCCTAACACGCCGATGTCTAGGATGCCAAAATTCACCAGCTTCTCTAGCCCCCAGTTCAGCATTTGGGTGACTTGGGTGGTGAGGTAAATCCAGAGGTCTTCGCCAATCAGCACCGACATCAGCCACAGGCGAAAGAAAAAGCCCAGACTGCCAATGAGGGATCCGGCGGCAACGGAGATGTACCAGTTGGCCCCGCGCACCCAGGTAAAGCCCAGTTGTACTCCCATGAGGGCGTAGGGAATCAAAAACAGCAGGCTACGCGGTGGCCCCATCAGCACCGACAGCAATAGACCTGAGACTAGGGCCGACATCCAGGCCGCCCTTGGCCCCCAGCGTAGGTAGACCAGGGCCATCGGCAACGGGAACAAAATCCGCAGGATGGGGCCGGGGGGAAAGTAGGTGTTTACCAGCCAGATCAGGGCGGCGGTGCTGGCCAAAAAGGCGGTTTCCACCATCACCAGGGGGCCAGCCTTGCGGCGATGGTCGGCGATGGGCGGACGCCAGGATCCGGTGTTGCTGGCGGCGGAGCGGTAGTCCAAATAGGTATCGAGGTCGTCGAAATTGGCCTCGGTCTCTGGGGATGGGCCAGGGGATGACGCGGACGATGGGCGGCTAGAGCCAGCGGAATCGGGCACAGAAGAACTCATGGATACCTAGACGAGCAGTTTTTCTAGGGCGTTGATATCTGGAATGACCACGAGGTCTCTATCCCGAACAATGAGCCCTTTTTTTTCTAGCTTACTCAGCACACGGGTGACTGTCTCGCGGGCAAGGCCGCTCAGGCTGCTGAGTTCGCGGTGGGGCAGGTTGGGAATTTCGATGCCGCTGCTGCCGCTTTTGCCCTGGCCATCGGCCAAAAACAGCAGAATATCGGCCACCCGTGAGGTACTGTCCGACTCTCGCAGCCGCAGCCGCCGATTGACCTGCCGCAGCCGTCGGGCCATCAGTTGGGCGAGGTGAATCCCGGCTAGGGGCTGGGTGTTGAGCAGATGAACGAAGTCGCTGGCGGGCATACTGCCGATGACCGTGGGCACCAGGGTAATCACATCGGTGGAGCGGGGCACTTCTTCGAGGGGGGCCATCTCGCCAAAAAGCTCACCCCGGCCCAAGATATTCAGCGTTACCTCTTTGCCGTCCAGGTTGTAGGTGCGGATTTTTACCCAGCCGTCCAGGATAAAATAGACGGAGCTGCCCCAGTCATTTTCCAGCAAAATTACCTGATTGGCCGGATGGCGGCGGGAAACCACATGGCTGACAGCTTGGGCCACGGCTTCTTCTGGCAAATCCTTGAAGATCAGGGCTGAACGCACCAACTGGAGATCATCCTTGGAATCCCGATGGCCGTAGCGAGCATCCATTGACGACTCCAACGCTAAACATATCGCCCTAATGGCCGAATTATTCCCGTACCAGGGAATTCAGTATACCATTCCACACTCCGATGGGCCTGGGAGATTAGCCGACACCGAACTTAATGTATCGGCTGGAAAGGTGATTTTTCAGACCGACTAGCATACACTTTGGCAATAATTGGGGAAGTAGGGTACAAGGACGTGACTGTGCAGCGGCAACAACTAGAAGCCTTAATCGCCGAGATTGATGCAACCCTGGGGGAGGCAGCACCCAAACTTCCCTGGGTGATGTCGAGCGCCACCCAGCAGCAACGACAGCTTTTGGCCAAGGCCCGAGCTTGTCTAGCGGAGATGCAGGCGGATCCGCAGGCGATCCCGAGTCTGTCGCCAACAGCGGGGCCGTCCGAGGATGCGACTAGCCAGTCTGCAAGCCAGGTGCTCAATGCCCTGCTTCAGGAAATGCAGTATCTGCGGGGGCAAACCCTGCAAATTTTGACGCCCCTGCAAAATGAGGTCTCGGCCCTGCGCCAGCAGCGAGAAACCCTCCTGCGGGAGGTGCAGCAGCTTCAGCAACAGCGCCTCGAAGCCGCCCAGGGCAACCCCCGCCTGTCCCCAGGGCTGTGGGAAGACACCCTGGGAGAACTGACGCGGCACCTCGATGCCCACCTAGCGGGGCAGGTAGAGCAAGCGGTGCGCCGCCTCGAAACCTCGGTGGCGAATAACTATCTGCTGAATCCATCAGCCCCCGACGATGCCCTTACGGCTGGCCTAGGGGAACTATCCCCGGCCCAGCGGCTGGCCTATCTCCAGCAAATTCAGGCCCAAACCGACGATCTAATTCGCAACCTGGATCTATCCCTGCGGGCGGTGTTCGATGCGCTCCAACAGAGCGTCTATAGCTACCAAGACTCGCTCAACCAGGGCCTCAACAAAATGCACAGCCTGGGCCAGCAGGGCGAAATGATGTTTAGCGCCTTGGTCAACCACGTTGCCCAGCGGATGAACCAGGAAGCCCTCGCCTACCTAGAAGCGCCAGGCCGTCTACCACCGGAACTACCCGTGGCCGAGGATGAGCGATTGATCTCAGCATTCGCTGACACGGATGAACGTTTTGAGGATGAGGATGACTTTGACCTTGAGGAGCTGGATCTCGACATCGACTTTGATGACGATGAAGTAACCCTGCTGCAAATCGATCAGGAAATTTCTCAGTTGCGGCTAGAAGGGGACGAGGCCGAGGCCGCTGAGGTTTTAGCCCCAGAAGTGGATCCACCCCGCGAACCCCTGCAAATTTTAGACCAGCTCGACGTTGCGGCCCCGGATCCCACCGCTTCGGTTTCTCTGCCCCCCACCCAATCGGCGGCGGCAGATACCGTTTTGGAAGACGCCGCTGAGGACATTGACGATCTCTACCAAACGCTCTTTGGCGATAGTGCCGTGCGCCCCCCCCAGGCCAGAGCCGCCGCCGAAGCCGCCGAAACCCTTGCCGATCTCATCGACACCCCGCCCCCGTCTGACCTCCAGGACTGGGGCGGGCTGGTCGAAGCTTCCCCCGACGATGACGCATTGGGGGAAGCTGAGGCTATCGCGGTTGCCCCCCCCGACGATGGCCTAGCCCAACTGGTGGAGGGCAGCGGTAACGCCCTGCCGGGGTCAACGCCCAGCCCCGCCCCCGACCTCGATACCATCACAACGCTAGATGAGCTGCTGCCCGATGGGTCAGGGGCTTCCACAGAGCTCGATGCCCTCGATATTTTGCTCAACCCTAGTCAACAAATCCAGGCCCCTGAGGACGAGGATTTGCTGGCCGAGGTTGAGCCTCCCCAGGCAGATTACTTCGATCTGGCCCTAGATGCTGAGGTGGTTAGCGCCCTCTCCGAAGATTTGGTGCGGTTGGAAACCATCTCGCCCCCGCCCCCCGCCGAGGCGGAGACCGCCCATCCAGTGGCCCCCGCCCTAGGGGAGACCGAGGAAGAGGTGGTGGATTGGTCAAGCCGGGTAGAGCAGTGGCGGCAGCAAGTCGCTCACGATCAGGCCATTGCTGCGTCTCCCCGCCAGGAGGAGGACTTGGCCGACACCACCGAGACACTCTTTGGCGATACCGGGGGCAACCGCCTAGGGAACAGCCTCGGCGACGGGTGGGAGAACGCTCCCGGAGATGCCTCCGAACCTCCGTCAGAAACCCTGGATTTATTTGGGGATCTGCCGCCCTCGGAACCAGTAGAGCCAACGTTAGCAGAACCGCCCTTGGTGCCGGAGGGGCCAGAATTCGCCCTTGACGATTTTGCTAGAACACTGGCCTCAGACCTCGACCTCGAAGAGCCCAATGCGGCTTTTCCTCCCGACCAAGCCCCAACCCCTTCCCCCGACCTTCTAACTGCCCCCGGCCCCACCTCTGAGGATGTGTTTGGCGATTTCGGCGTCAGCAGCGACCTTGGTATCCCATCTACGGATTGGGGTGATAGCAGCCGTTTTGGCGACGCCAGCAACTTCGGGAATACCGAGGATTTTGGCACCCTTGACTTTGCCTCAGACGTCTCTCCCGCAGACGACCTGTTTGGCGACCTAGGGCCAAGGCTCGCGCCGGATCCACCTCGTCCGCCGGAGCGGCCATCCGTCGATCCGGGGCTGAATACGGCAGATAGCCTGTCCCTCATCCTGTCAGACCTAGACTTGAGCCTGGGGCCTGTAGAGTCTCCGCCCACTGATGCGGGCCTGACCCTCGAGGCCCTAGGGGAATTTGCAGCGGATTCGGATCCTTCGGCTTCGAGGGTGGATGCGGGAGAAGGTAGCCTTGATCTATTTGGCGAAGGCCCCTCAAATCCACCGTCCACGGCACCAGAAGAGACCGCAGCGGATCCGTTTTTGTCCTTAGACAGTCTGCTGGTCGATTTGCGATTGGATCCTCAGTTTCCGCTGGCTGAACCCGAAACCGACTCGGTGACAGCGGAGGATGTCTTTGGGGAAGACGCCTTTGGAGGAAACGCCGCTGAGACAGCCCCCCAGCCCCCGATACAACCGACTGTGGATGTGCCTGATCTGGCCCTAAGCCTGGGCGGAGATAGCTTGGATAGCCTTGATTGGGGGGATTCGCCCGCTGCGGCCCGACCTTCTCCAACCGACCTCGACTGGGCTGGGGAGGCTATGGCTCCTAATCCTACGCTGTCAGAGCTTGAGGTTGGCCCTCGACTGGAAGACTTTGGCACGTCAGGTCCCACCCTGGAGGACTTTGGCGCAGCCAGTCCCACCCTGGAGGACTTTGGCGCGTCAGGCCCCACCCTAGAAGACTTTGGCACTGCCAGTCCCACCCTGGAGGACTTTGGTGCAGCTAGTCCCACCCTAGAGGACTTTGGCGCGTCAGGCCCTACCCTAGAAGACTTTGGCACCGCTGACTTGCCTGCCCGCGAAGGCCCCCAAGCAGCGGACTTTTCCCTCACCCTCAATGACCTAGACCTGAGCCTCGATCCTAGCGACGCCCTCAGCCCTGAGATGGAAGCACCCCCAGATGAGGCGACCAACGACGGGATTGCTGGCCTAGCGCCAACCTCGTTCGGCATCGGAACGGCCCCAATCACTCCCTGGAGCCTAGAGGACATTGGCGTTAACCAGGATGCTGGGGCGTCTGCCGAGTCCCCTCAGCCCTTATCGCCACAGGCTCCCCTGCCTGGGCCTGTCGCCAGCGAGGACAGCGATTGGCAACGAGAAATGAGCCTGGACAGCATCCTGGGATCCCTCGATCAAACTCGCCTTGCCAACCTGACGGAGGAGATCGCCCAGTCTAGGGTAGTTTCTGGTGAGGCAGAGAATCGCGTTGCTCCCGCCCCATCCCCACAGGTCAGCCCTGGGGATGCGGGTTTGCCTGGGGAAACACCGGAACCCGCCTTGCCCGAAACCGCCCTGGCAGAAGCAGACGTGGCCGACCTAGAGGCGTTGCTGGCAGAGCCCCCACCGCCTCCGGCCACGGTGGAGCCGCCGCTTCCGGCCTCGCCAGAGCCGCAGTCCCTATGGTTTTTGGGGCTAGACGTTGGCACCACGGGGCTGTCAGCCGTACTGATGGAACGCCACAGCGGCCAGGTGCATCCCCTCTACTGGGTGGACAACAACATTTCGGGGGCCACCGCCGATAAGTTTTTCCGTCTGCCCACCCTCAGCCTAGTGCGGCTAGCTACCAGCGGCGATTACCAGGTTCAGTCCGTCGGTTCTTCGGCCCTCACCGTAACTTGGGGCGACGGAGACCCCGAAGACAACACGGTATTAATCAAAAACCTCAAGCCGTTTTTGCGCCTGGGTATTCCCCTCGGCGAGGGTGCCGTATCGCAGCCTCAGATTCAATGGGCCGAGACTACTCAGCTACCGCTCAAGGCCTTCCAGGACAGCTTGCAGGGATTATTGGCCACGCTGCCCCAGGCTCTTCGGGGCGAGGCTCCCTTTACCCTGGGGGCCGTGGGGCTGAAAGCTCCGGCCATTGCCCAAGCCCTCGATCACCTGGCCGGGGTGGTGGTCAGCTATCCGGCCAACTGGCCCGATACCTATACCTTTAACCTGCGGGAAGCGGTGCTGGGGGCGGGGCTAGTTCACCGGGCAGATGATGTGTACTTCATTGAGGACGCTATTGCAGCGGTGCTCTCAGGATTACCTGACCCGGAGACACCCCTACCCCAGGGCCAAAGCCAGCCCATTCAGCAGCAAACCCTCTACGCCTGTCAGTGGACGGGGGGCACCGTGGTAATTGCGGCGGGGGCCACCGTCACCGAAGTGGGTCTCGTTAATATCCCAGAACCCCTGACGGCCCTCAATTATGAGGCTTTTTCCCTCCATTCCCTTACCTATGCGGGGGATGCCATCGACCTCGATATTGTGTGCCAACTCCTGCACCCGGCAGATCGGCGGCAGCAGCGTCCAGCCGCGATGGGAGGATCGACCGGGGGCCACGACTGGGGCTGGCAGGCGGAGATGCCGGAATTGGAAAATGCTCACTGGGTGGATCTGCGTTTGGATGAACTGGATTTACCCCGACCGGGCGAACCTGATCTGGCCCGTCGGCAGCGGCTTTGGCAGCGGCTAGAGTCTTCGGCCCTGGGCCAAAGTGTTTTGGATGCGGCCCGCCACCTCAAGATCATCCTTCAGCACCAGGCCCAGTTTGAGCTGGATCTGGCGGATCAACACTGGGTAGTGCGGAGTAAGGATCTCGAAGATCGCATCATCCTGCCCTACATCCAGCGCATCAACGGCCACCTCAACCGCCTGCTGAGCGAGGTGGGAATGGCCAGTCAGGCCGTCCACCAGGTGGTGTGTACCGGGGGGAGTGCGTCGCTGCCCAAAATGGCCCGCTGGCTGCGCCAGAAATTTCCCAACGCCACCATCGTCCAAGACACCTACCACAGTGACCGCCCCCCCAGTTGCAGCCGGGTTGCCTATGGGCTGGTGAATCTTGCCCGCTATCCCCAGGTGCTTGACCTGCACCGCCATCAGTACAGCGATATGTTTCTGCTGATGGAACTGCTGCGTACCTGTGCCGATCAGCCTCTGCCCCTCAGCGGCATCCTCCATCTCCTCCAGGAGCAGGGCCTCAACGTAGCGGCCTGCGAAGCCCACCTGATGGCCCTCCTAGAGGGACGCTTACCTCCAGGGCTAATTCCCATCGCGACCCCCAGCCCCCTGCTGATTCCGAGCCCCAACCCGGCTCTCCAGGCCCTGGGGACAACGCCGCTGTTCAGCCGCCCCAACCCCCAGGTGTATGTGCCGAACCCCCAGCAAAGTCAGGGGCTTCGGGCCTATCTGCAAAGCCTGTTGACCGACAAACAACAAAGCCTAACCGATCCACTCCTAGTCAAGCTCACCGCCCTGACGGTGTGAGGCCGGGGCGAGGGGGCTATGGCTTGCTTCCCAATGGACTATTAGGGCTGGGCCGCTGAGCTGATTCCGAACTGAGGTTAGGGCAGGGAACGCTAGCGATTCGCCAGGCTCTCTTTTAAGATAGTGGCTATGGCAGAGCAAACTCACTACCAAATTCTGGAAGTCCACGAAACGGCAACCCAGGCCGAAATCAAGCGGGCCTATCGCCGTTTGGCTAAGCAGTTTCACCCTGATCGCCAAACGGAAGCCGCCTCCCACGACCACATTGCCCGCATCAACAACGCCTACGAGGTGATCGGCGATCCGGCCCGTCGGGTGCGGTACGACCAAGAGCGTCAGGGCGTGGCCGTTGCTAATCCAGAGGTGGCGGCCCAGCAGCGCACCCGCCGCACCGCCGATATGCAAGCTGCCTACCGCCGTCACCGACAGGCTAGCCAATCCTCCGAGGCCCGCGAAGATGCTTGGCTGAAGCTCGTCTACGGCCCGGTGGATCGGCTCACAGGGAAGATTATCTCCCCCCTCAAAGCCGAGGTGCGTCAACTCTCCGCCGACCCCTTTGACGACGACTTGATGGCAGCCTTTCAAGCCTACCTAGAACAGTGCAACACCTGGCTAGAGCAGGCCAAAACCAAGTTTCAATCCATGGCCAACCCTGCCAGCGCAGCCGGGGTTGCCGCTGACCTCTACCATTGCCTGGGCCAGATCGAAGACGGCCTAGAGGAAATCGAGCGCTTTACCTACAGCTACGAACCGTCCTACCTACACACCGGACAGGAACTCTTTCGCATGGCCCGACAACTGCGCCAAGACGCCAAGGATCGGGTCAAGCGCCTAGGATGACGGCCTCAGAAGCCATCGCCAGCAGACTAGAGGCCGAGCACATCGGTCAGGATACACACGCAGGAACACAGGGGAGATCGCCATGAATCGCAAAAATTGGATCCAGCAAAGCGTTAATACCGTGATGGGTGTTCGCGAAACGGCCACCGACCCCAAAATTGCTACCGATTTGGCCAGCCCCCGCTGGGACATCGCCGCTACCCTCACCTACCTAGGGGCCACCCTGACCCAGGTGGCGGTGATGACGGGGCTCTTGTGGGGGATGGATAGGATCCTAGACTGGCCCCTAGGGGACGCCTTGCCAGATTGGGCAATGACCGCCATTCCCTGGGCTTTTTTTGCCTTTATCACCCTGCGTTCCCGGCTGTTCTCTTGGCTCGACAACACGCGCAACAGCGGTCGTTATCGGTCGCTGCAACGACCGGGTTGGGCACCGCCCCCCTTAGCCTTCCCGATTGTTTGGATGAGCATTGCCGTGCTGCGGATTACCTCGGCTTACTGGGTGTGGTCGGCCCTGGGGCAAACGTTCCTGTGCTGGCCCCTGGTGATCTACATGATTCACCTCAGCTTGGGCGACACCTGGAACACGATTTTCACGGTGGAGGGTCGCCTGGGGGCGGCGGTGCCCGTGGTGCTGGCGGGGCCGCTGCTGTCGGTTGTGGTGCTGACAGCGAGCTACTTTCAGGTGCTGCCCTTGGCAGGGTGGGTCATTTTTCCGTCCTTGGTGTGGCTGGTGGTGGCTACAGCCCTGTGCATTAGCCTCTGGCGCTTAAATGGTCAGGAGCCGCTCTATCCGGTGGTGGCCGCTAACCCGTAGGAACAGGCCCCCAGCCTCAGCCGCCCCCCGGAGAGGCGAAGTCATCTAAAAATGCTGGAATCCTTGGTCGAAGGACAATTCGATACCGTCGCCAGAGCCCGCCGATGAGACAGAATCGGGCGAGGAAGACACTCCCTGGAGGCGAATCGCGGGCTGGGCCGTCGTGCGTCCGATCACCGTTGCCGAGCCGCCCAGGTCACGGCTGAGGGCTTGGGCAATGGATGCTGGCAAACAAAGCACCAGCTCAAAGTCTTCGCCGCCGTAGAGGCACCATTGGCGGGCTTGGTCGAGCCCCACCCAGTCGACCAAGGCGGGATCGAGGGGGAGTTGATGGGCATCAAGGATAGCTCCAACGCCGCTGGCTTGGCACAGGTGCAACACCGCGTTGGCAAGGCCATCACTGGAATCCATGGCAGCGATGGGCATCCGCTCGGCACCATCCTGAATCAGGGATCGCAGGTGAGCAACCACCTCTAGCCTAGGCTGGGGTCGCTGGTGAGCCTGAATCCATCGTTGACGCACCGCGTCGCTTGGGGACTGGCGTTGATCGGGAGCCAACAGCAGTTCTAGCCCCGCCCGCGAAAGGCCGTGGTAGCCCGTGGCTAGGAGCACCTGTCCAGGCTGGGCCGTGTGGCGGTAAAACGCTTCACCCGCCTCCACCGCACCCAGGGCAGTAATGGCGAGGCTGAGGGTGTTCGACCGACACAGATCGCCGCCAATAATCTGCCCGCCCCAGGTATCGAGGCAGGCGGCCATACCTTGATACACCCCCTCGACCCAGGCCACCGGGGTGGAACTGGGTAGGCTCAGGGCCACCGTAATGCCCTGGGGCTGGGCTCCCATGGCGGCGAGGTCGGACAAATTAGCGGCGATGGCCCGCCAGCCCACGTCCTCTGGGGCAGTGGTTTGATCGCTAAAGTGGACGCCATCCACCAGCATGTCCGTTGTCACCACCAGTTGATGACCGGGGGGAAGATTCATCACCGCCGCGTCGTCTCCCACTAGGTCGGTGGGGCAGTAGCGAAAGAGACGCTGAAGCAGCCCTAGTTCGCCAACGTGCCCCACAGTGGAGCCCACGGTTGGGATATCGGCCATGGCTTAGGTGGGTTGGATGAGGTTTTCGGCTCCGGCTACCACACGGGCGGATTGAATGCGGTCGCCCTGCCCCAACTGTTCTAGGACTTCTTTGTTGTCTACCACATAGCCGAAGACCGAGTAGCGGCCATCCAGCAAATTCAGGCCAGCGGGGGTCATTTCCGGCTCAAACAGGAAGAAGAAGAACTGGGAAGATCCGCCGTTGGGATCGTCTCCGGGGCGGGCCATGCCCAGGGTGCCAAAGGCGGAAAAGGGCAAGACGGGATCATCCAAATAGCGGCCCAGATCTTCCAACGTGGTGCCGTAGACGGGGGCATCGTCGCCCTTCACCAAAATTTCTAGGGGCACGGCACGGTAAGCCTTGGTTTTGGGATCGATAAAGCCATCCTCTGGCCCCGCCGGATCACCCGTTTGCAGCACGTAGTTTTCTTCGGCACGGATAAATTCCATGCCGTCGTAGAAGCCTCGCTGCACCAGGTCTACAAAGTTACCAGCGGTGACGGGGGCGCTATAGCCATCCACCACGGCCTGCATCGTGCCCTTGTTGGTGACAAATTCTATTGTGGCCCGTCCCTTCAGTTGGGGCAGGTTGCTATAGGCTTCGGGCACCTCGAAGGGGAAGGCTGTTACCATCAGCTCTTCAATACGGCCCACATTGTCGAGCATGGCGGAACGGGTCATCCACACCGCTTCTCGATCCTTCAGATCAATGGCCTCATGCATGGGCAGGAGCTGAGCCTGGAGATCGTCCAAATAGCTAACTGCCGCCGCCCGCTTGCCGTCGGGAATCGCCGCCAAAATCGTTTCCCGATCTCGGCCCAGCAGCCGCTCTACCTTCGCCACATCCTTCGCCACAGGCCCCCAGCGCTTACTTCGCAGCCATTCTGACAGCCCCTCTAGGGTGCTCTGAATGTCGCGAATCGCCTTGTTTTCAATGGGTAGGGAATTTCGCAGCAGCGCTCGCCCTTCGGTGATGGCATTGCCGGGGGGCAGGTAGGCCACGGTCATCGTTGCGTCTAGGGTTCCACCCAGACTGAGGGCCTGGGCCTGACTCGGCTGCCCCACCCCCACGCCCATCATCACCAACAGCACCCCAAGGGCGGAGAGGAGGGTGCGGGAACCGTGCTGCCACCAAGGGCGGCTGATCGTCATGCCTTTGGCCATGTTTCTTAACTTGCCTGCTAAACCAAACAACTGCGTGGGCGAGGTCGCCCTTACAATCTTGTCACACTGTTGGATCTTGGCCAAAAAACGGAGGTGGGCGAATTCGCCCTGGCCATAGCCCCTAGGGCCAAAAGCCTGTTTCTAGCGGCCATAGCTAGGCTATCGAGATTCTGGCAGAACTCACCATGGGGAAAGGGCCACTGAAGGGTAAAATGAGATGCCAAAACAATTATCTATCCGACCACTAGAGCCAGCGTTATGATTTCCAGCAATGATTTCCGCCCCGGTACAACCATTGAGCTTGATGGCTCTGTTTGGCGTGTTGTGGAATTTCTACACGTTAAGCCTGGTAAAGGGTCGGCCTTTGTGCGCACCAAGCTCAAAAACGTGCAGTCCGGCAACACCGTAGAGCGCACCTTCCGCGCCGGAGAAACCGTGCCCCAAGCGGTGATTGAAAAGAAAGAAATGCAGCACACCTACCGCGATGGTGATGACTTCGTCTTCATGGACATGGAAACCTATGAAGAAGGTCGCCTCACCGCCGCCCAAATTGGGGATCGGGTGAAGTACCTGAAGGAAGAGATGAGCGTCAACGTCATCACCTGGAATGGTCAGGTGCTGGAAGTGGAACTGCCCAATTCCATCGTGCTGGAAGTCACCCAAACCGACCCCGGTGTGAAGGGCGACACCGCCACCGGAGGCACCAAACCCGCCATTTTGGAGACCGGAGCCCAGGTGATGGTGCCGCTGTTTATTTCCATCGGAGAACGCATTAAAGTAGACACCCGCACCGACGCTTACCTCGGTCGGGAATAGGCCGTCCTCCCCTGGGCCCTGGTTCTGGCTAGGGCCGAGGTGAAGAACAGAGCGCGGGAATTGATAGAAGCCAGGTTGCCCCTAAAATCGGGAATCACCGGGATATACGCACGATGGTAGTGAGGGTTGCTCAGTGGAACTAAACGTTAACGAAGTCAGAGAATTGGTCGCCGCCCTGAGCCAGAGCGATGTGGCCGAATTAACCCTAAAAAGCTCCACCTTTGAGCTCACCCTCCGCAAGCAGGGGGTGGTGACGGCGGCGACTGTGCCTACCGTGGTGGTGTCCTCCGAAACGGTGGCTCCGGCCCCGGCTAAACCTGTGGACGTGGCGGCCCCCGTCGCAGAAGCAGCGGCTCCAGCCACCCCCCCAGTCGCTCCCCCCGGCAAGCACTCCGACCTGTTGACCATCAGTTCGCCCATGGTGGGCACCTTCTACCGATCTCCTGCGCCCGATGAGCCGCCCTTTGTGAATGTGGGCGACCGCGTGAGCACGGGCCAAACCGTCTGCATCATCGAAGCCATGAAGCTGATGAACGAGCTAGAAGCCGAGGTTTCCGGGGAAATTGTAGAGATCCTGGTCAACAACTCCGAGCCTGTGGAATTTGGCCAAGCCCTGATGCTGGTGCGCCCTAACTAAGGGAAACCTCAGTATTCCTAGCCCATCGAGTAAATTGCCCCATGGCTGTCGAGCAATTTGCCCCATGTCCGTAGATTATTCCCTGGAGTCTTCGCCCATGACGATTTCGACTACGGATAGTTTGACGGTCAACGCGCTGACGGTGGATCAGCGGATCATCGTGCCCCTAGACGTTCCCACGGCTGAGGCGGCGTTGAGGCTGATAGACAGCCTGCCCCAGGTGAGCTTTTGGAAGGTGGGTCTTGAGCTGTTCATCAGCGCAGGGCCAGGGATGCTTCAGGAGCTCAAGGCCAGGGACAAGCGAATTTTCCTAGATCTCAAGCTCCACGACATCCCCAACACCATGGCCGGAGCCTGTGCCGCTGCCACCCGCTACGGGGTCGATATCCTCACCCTCCACGCCTCGGCGGGACAAATGGGTCTAGCGGCTGCGCTGTCCGCCGCCCAGGCCGAATCCGCCGCGCAGAACCTCCCTTTACCGCTAATTGTGGCGGTGACGCTGCTCACCAGCATTTCCGCCGAAGCCCTCGCCACAGAACTGCGAGTGCCCCTGAAACCAGAAGCCTACGTTCTACAAATGGCCCAAATGACCCAGGATGTGGGCCTTGGTGGCGTGGTCTGTTCGCCCCAGGAAGTTAGCCAACTGAGGCGCTTCCTGCCCCCAGACTTTGCCCTTGTTTGCCCTGGTGTGCGCCCCACCTGGGCCAGCACCAACGACCAACAGCGCACCCTCACCCCCGCCCAAGCCCTCCAGGCCGGAGCCACCTATCTGGTCATCGGTCGGCCCATCACCGCCAGCCCCGACCCCGCCGCCGCCTTCCAGCGCATCTGCGATGAATGCGCCACTGCCCTCAACTAGGGGCTAACCTGTAGGGGCTAAGCCGAGAAGCTACCCCATGCCCCCAAACAACCGTAGGGTGGGCACCGCCCGCCACCATCAACATCATCCCCATCACCCATACCGACAGACTCAGAAATGGAGTCTGTCGCTCCTAGCCGTGATCGCCATGTCGATGTCCTGGCCCCAGGTTGCCCTAGGTCAGTCGCCTGAACCAACGCAATCCCTCGATTCAGTCTCACCCCATGACGCTAGTTTGGAATGGGGCGATCCGCTGCCAACCGATCCCGAAATTCCGGCCCCCGCAACCCCAACCCCGGAAGCTCCCAATGCTGAACGGGATCCCGATGCTTCCCCGGTCAATGAAGCGAGTGATCCGGTTTACCTGCGCCCCTCGGAAGCTTGCCCAGCGGAGTACGAAACCCTGGTGACAACCCTGCTGCGCGACTTGCCCCAGTATGCCAACTTGGTCGCGGCCCGCAGTTTCCGTCCGCCCGTCGTTCCCCCAACCACGGATGGCCAAGATTCAGCCACGCCCCCAACCCCTAGCCCGGTGGGAACCATGCTGATTGCCAGCCAGCCCGACTTTGAACCGATTGATCTTTCAGATCGGGCTTTTGGAGCCGGATTGGATTCAGAATCCGACATTCGCCAGGTGTTTTTTACGACCCTGGAGCGGCAGTACCTCAGCAATCGGGTGGTGTCGTTGCAGCAGTTTCACTGGTTATTTTTAGTGCAGGCCGAGGGGGGATGGCGTTCGGTGCTGCTGTATTCCAGCTTGGGGGGCGACCCCGCTAGACCCCTCGCCGAGCAGCGGTTGACACCACCCCAAGAAAGCAGTCAGGGCGTGGTGGGTCAGGCCGTGCGGCTGTGGCTGCGGGATTGTCGGGCGGGGGCGGTGTTTCCTCCCCCATCACCCAATTAGTGAAACTAGGGCGGGCTCTGGGGTGTGAACTGGGTTGTACAACGTATCCCGCTGCTGAGCCGGACGACCGAGGGACGCGATGGCCCCCCGCAGTGCGTCCACGGTCATGCAGGTGCCGCCCTGGGCTCCGGCCATGGAGGTGATGTGTTCTTCCATCAGGGTGCCGCCGAGATCGTTGCAGCCCCAGCGCAGGGCTTCGGTGGCCCCAGAGAGGCCCAATTTTACCCAACTGGGCTGGTGATTGAGAATCCAGTTGCCGAGATAAATCCGGGCTACAGCCGTGAGTTTGAGGGCATCGGCGAGAATGGGCTGATCCCGTCCGACACGGCGGCGTAGAGGTTTGGGCGCTTCTTGGCCCACAAAGGGCAGCAGGATAAATTCGGTGATGGCGGCCCCGGTGCCTCGATTTAGGACGGATTGCTGTAACTGGCGGAGCTGGTCTAGATGGTGGATTTGCTGGGCCGGAGTTTCGATGTGACCCGATAGCAGGGTGCTGGTGGTGGGCAGGCCGATTTGGTGAGCCAGTCCGACAATCTCTAGCCAGGTGGCGCTGTTGATTTTTTCGGGACACAGCACCCGCCGCACCTCGTCATCCAGCACCTCCGCCGCTGTTCCGGGCAACGATCCTACCCCGGCTTCTTGCAACGATTGCAGAACTTCGACGTAGCTGAGGCCATCCTCACGGGCGATGAACTGCACCTCCTGGGGCGAAAAGGCGTGGAGGTGAAGCTGAGGAAACTGGGATTTAATGGTGTCTATGAGTTTGCGGTAGTAGCCGAGGGAAGTGTTGTTAACCTTGGCGTAGGGGTTGAGGCCGCCCTGCATACAAATTTCCGTTGCGCCCTGAGCCACGGCATCGGCAGCTTTGGCGAGAATTGTGTCGAACTCCAGCCAGTAGGAGCCGGATTCACCCTGATCCCGCCGAAAGGCGCAGAAACTACAGTGCTGCTCGCAAATGTTGGTGTAGTTGATGTTGCGGTTGATGACGTAGGTGACGGTATCGCCCACCTGCCGCTGACGGAGGGCATCCGCGACGGAGCGTATCGCCTCAATATCCGCCGCCTGCTCCGCTTGCAGCAGGGCTAGCCCCTCCTCCGGGGTGAGGTCAGCCCCATCTAACGCCCGATCTAGAATGGCTTGAATTCCTGCGCCCATGGTGTGCCCTCGCTCTGCCTCTATGTCTCAACTATAAGCGCATGGGCAAACCCATTGAAGACATCCTGGTGCTGCATGGTGCCCCCAATCCCTTGCGCCACCCAAATCAAAATCAGAGTACCGCCAAGGCCGATTCGCTATTTCCTATTCCCTATTCCCGACTCCCCAATCCACCCCTGCTTCACCGTCAACACCTGGGAGGTGGTCGTCCACTGACTGTCAAAAACCCCTAGATGGGTCGTGGTAATGATGGTCTGAAATCGATCCTGAATTGCTTCTAGCAGTTGGTTTTGACGGTGTAGATCCAGTTCGGCCAGTACGTCGTCCAGCAGCAGCAGGGGCGGTTCGCCGATGACGGATTCAATCAAGTGCAGTTCTGCCAGCTTGAGGGCCAAGACAAGGGTGCGCTGCTGGCCTTGGGAACCGTACTGGCGGCTGGGGGTGTCGTTAATGATCAAGTCGATATCATCCCGGTGGGGGCCAACCAGGGAGGTGCGCTGGTGCTGTTCGGCTACGGCCCGCTGCTGAAGTTTGGCGAAAAACTGGGCCTGGATAGCTGGGGCGGCGGCGGCGGCGTCCTGAAGGGGGACATTGGGCTGGTAGTGCAAACGCAGGGTTTCCCGCTGACCGCTAATGGCCCGGTGCCACTCCTGGGCGATGGGGGCAAGGCGCTGGATCGCCCTCGCCCGCCGCCGCATGACGTGGGTACCCAGGGTGGCGAGTTGAGCATCCCAGAGGGCGAGTTCGGTGCGGTCGGGGGGAGCAGCCTCCTCGTCGCCATAGAGGCGCTTGATTAGGGCATTGCGCTGCTTCAGAGCTTGGTTGTACTGGCTGAGGATGTGGGCATAGATGGGCTCTAGCTGCACCAGCAGGGTATCTAACCAGGCCCGCCGTTCCCCAGGGCCACCCCGCACCAGGTTGAGGTCGAGGCTCGAAAACTGCACCGCATTCAGGGTGCCCAGGCTGTCGAGCTGTCGTCGCAGCTTTTCGCCGTTGAGGAGGGTCGTCCGTCGCCCCGCCGCCCGCAGCACTAGGGCCAATTCCGCTGGCCCTAGGTCTCGCTGCACCGAGGCGCTGATCTGGGCTAGGGGCTGATCTTGCTGCACCAGGTCGCGATCTCGGCTGGTGCGGTGGGACTTGAGCGTGGCCAACAGTTCCACCGCCTCCAGCAGGTTAGATTTGCCCTGGGCATTCTCCCCCACCAAAATGGTTTTGGGAGCCGTGAAGTGAACCCACTGCTCACGGTAGTTGCGGAAGTGCTTGAGGGCGAGGTGCGTCAGGTACAACGGGGAAAACGGGGGGGAATAGGGGCATCGGGGGAGGTCTTGGCCAAAACCGTCACCAGTTCGTCTAAAAATTGGGCCTGGGCCTTGATGATGCGGCGTTGGGCTTCTTCTAGGGTGAACCAAGCGGCTTCGTCCACCTCTGGGAACTCCTGCATATGCCCAGAGTTGGGGGGCCATTCCAGGGTAAAGGTGTTGCTGTGGAGAGTATCGGGGTCAAAGTCGCCCTCAAAGGCCCAGGCAAACACTAGCTTTCCCCCCGATTGTCTCACGGCCCGCAACGCCTTGAACTGCCCTTCGGGGCGCTGTCCGGTTTCCTCCTGAAATTCCCGCTGGGCAGCCGTAAAGGCATCTTCGCCCGGATCAATTTCTCCTTTAGGAATTGACCATGCCTGCCAGTGACGATTGACCCAATATGGCCCACCGGAGTGCACCAACAACACCTCAATTCCTTGGTCAGAGCGGCGGTACATCAGCAGCCCTGCACTCTTTTTGGCCATTATCCGGCACGGACTTAGCAACCTCTGCATTTTATCGGCTTATTGGCCCTCGGAGGCAGGGGATTGGAATGGGGAAGGGAGAGCAGGGCGGGGGGAAATTGATAGGATATTGTCGCAGAGCTGTTTTATGCAGGCTGTTGGGACGTGTTTTCAGAGAGTGGGGGGCTTGGTTTGGTGAGGTGCGGTTTGGCCCCAGGGCGACTGGTGGGGATAGTCTGGCTGCTGGCGGCTTTGGGCTGGATGGACGTGGCTGGAGCAACGGACGTAGACATCCACAATGCCGAAGCCTCGGTGGTGCAGGGGGTAGAGACAGCACCTGGGGCCACAGATCCCTCCGTCTTGGAAGTGATGGATGCGGCGACTCAGACAGTGGACACACCAGAATCGGTGGAGTCAGTAGACACACCAGAATCAGCAGAGTCGGCGGAGTCAGTGGGCGCGTCAGAATCGGTGGACACACCAGAGTCAGTGGACGCATCGGTGGACACACCAGAATCAGTGGAGTCAGATCGCATCCCTCCGTTGGGAGATTCGCCGGAATTAGAGTCGGGGGGTGAAATGTCCCAGGCGACGGTAGCTCCTCGGACGTTTCAGCAGTGGTGTGAAGCCCAAGCTGAGCTATCGGACGACCAGCGCCACACGGTCGCGGTGCTGATGACTGAACTGGGGGTAGAAGACTGCCTGCTAGCAGAACGGCGAGCCTCGGTGGTGCGGCTACTGAATTTGTCCTACCAAGGGTTAACGGATATCGCCCCCCTAGCCAGTTGGCCCCAGGTGACAAATCTGATGTTGCACAACAATGCCATCCAAGATGTGAGCCCCTTGGCCCAAATGCCCCAGATTACCCGGCTCTCCCTCAGCAATAACCAAGTGACTGACCTAACGCCCCTTTCTGCCTTAGATCGACTGCGGATGTTGGGTCTGGCCAATAATCCCCTTAGAAGCCTTCAGGGGCTAGAATCCTTGACGGCGCTGGAGGAACTTCACCTCAGCCAAACCCAAGCAGAATCCCTCGTTCCCCTCGCCCCCTTAGCTCACCTGAGAGTGCTGTATCTCAACCAAAACCGTGTGGTGGATCTCACGCCCCTGGGTGGGCTGACGGCCCTAGAAGTTCTGGATCTCAGCTCCAACCAGATTGAAGACCTAAGCCCCTTGATTGCCTTAGAAAATCTTCGTTCCCTCAATCTCAACCGCAACCTTATCGAAGACACCTCAGTGCTGCGATCCCTCCCCAATCTGAGCCAAATTTACCTCCACAACAACCCCGTGAACCGCCTGGGATGCCCCCCCAATCCCAATATCCTCTGCTTGATCTAGGGCGAGGCATGGCTAGGGCAGATCACGATGCTGCCCCCCGAAAAGGTAGGGCGGTTTATGTTCTTTGGCCAACGCCTCAAAATTGGGTGGCCAACTCTTCAAAATTGGGCTGGCTCCAGGTAGCGTCCCCAAGGCGTTGGCTTTTCGC
This sequence comes from Leptolyngbya sp. BL0902, assembly GCF_016403105.1. Taxonomy (NCBI): domain Bacteria; kingdom Bacillati; phylum Cyanobacteriota; class Cyanophyceae; order Leptolyngbyales; family Leptolyngbyaceae; genus Leptolyngbya; species Leptolyngbya sp. BL0902. The sequence continues at coordinate 1,425,308 of NZ_CP046155.1, read as the reverse complement.
TATTCTGAAAGCCACCGGGCTCTATCTACCCAAGTCTTCACTCCCGTTCCGATAGCCTCCGTTTCGCCGCTGCTTGGAGTTTGATGCCATGCCCTCTGCGCCCCAGGTCACTCCCTCGTCTCCCCAGCCCCAAACCCAGGTTAAGGGCTGGGTGCAGCGACAGATTAAAAAGGGCTGGCTGAGGGTTGCTTTGGCGGGGCTGTGGCTAGGGTTTATGGCGGTTCACGGGGCCGCAGACTCCCCCCTGGCTCAACTGTTGGATAGGCCGCTGCAAACCCTGTTTTTTGACATTCGTGGCCCCCGTCCGGCCCCAGCGGACATTGTGATTTTGGCGATGGACGACGAATCCTTTGCCCAGGCGGAATACTACCGCACCAACCCCGACCAGTATGCGGCCCTTGCGCCCATAGCCAATATCCCCTGGGAGCGGCGGGCCTACGCCCAGGCCATTGACAAACTGCTGACGGCGGGGGCCAAGGCGGTGGCGGTGGATGTGCTGTTTCTGGCGGAAAGTGGCTACGGCCCCGAGGACGATGATGCCCTAGTCGAGGTACTGACCCGCTGGGGGGATCGGGTGGTGCTGGCCGCTAGCTTTGACGACACCGACCTGCGCCAGGGCACCCTAGATCAACTGCGATTGCCCCTGCCTCGGCTGTTGGAAACCCCTGTGCGGGTGGGCAGCATTAACTCTCCCATAGAGGTGGATAGCCGCATCCATCGCCATGGGCGGGCCTATTTGGAGAGCCGACAGGCACACCTAGACGCCACCGCCGATGCAGGCCAGATCGACAACCTCTACCGCGATTTTGAGACCCTGACGGAGGCCACCCTCCGAGCCGCCCAGGTGGATTTTCCCCCTCGCCGGGGTGACTTTGTGGCATTCTATGGGCCAGCCTACAGTTTTCAACACCTGCCCTTTTGGTACGTGCTGGATCCCGACCCCTGGATGAACCACCTGGGCAACGGCGAATTTTTCCAGGACAAAATTGTGCTGATTGGAGCCACCGCTCGATTTCTCCAAGACTTTCACCGAGCCCCCTTCTCCCAAACCCTGTTTCACCCAGAGGCGATGGCCGGGGTTGAAATTCTGGCCCATGACCTCGCAAATCTGCGCCAAGGGGTGGCCCTGCGTCAGCTTCCCTACCCCTGGCTGCGGGCGGCGCTGATCCTATCGGCGGGGGCGGGGTTTGGGGGGCTGCTGTGGCGGTTTAATCGTCCAGTGGCAAGGCTGGGCTGGACGGTAGCGGTGGGAAGCACCTGGTTTTGGCTAAGCTATGGTGTCTTTGCGCTGGGGGGCTATTGGCTACCCATGGGGGTGCCGATCCTGGGCTTTTTAGTGATGGGCGGAACCTACATTGTGACGGACATCGTCACCGAACAACTGCGGAAACAACGCCTGCGCCAAACCCTCGAACAGTACGTCACCTCGCCCATTGTGCAGGAAATCATCAGCCAGCAGGACGACCTCCAAGACCTGCTGCGACGGCGGCAGGAGGAGGTGATTGGCCTGATGCTGGGCAACCGTTACCGCGTCACCCGGTTATTAGGTTCGGGGGGGTTTGGCGAAACCTACGTGGCCCAAGATACCCAACGACCGGGCGCACCCATCTGCGTCGTCAAGCAACTGCGGATAATCAGCGATGACCCGAAGGCCCATCGGTTAGGGCAGCGCTTTTTTGCCAGCGAAGCCGAAACCCTAGAGCGTCTGGGCCACCACGACCAAATTCCTCGCCTGCTGGCCTACTTCGAGTTCCAAAATGCCTTCTACTTGGTGGAGGAAATGATTGAAGGCCATCTGCTCCAAGCGGAACTGGCCTCCCGTCGGCCCCAGCCTCAGATCTACGTGCTGCACCTACTGAAGGATTTACTGCCCGTGATCGGCTTTGTCCACAGTCAGGGAGTAATTCACCGGGATATCAAACCCGCCAATATCATTCGCCGTCACCAAGATCGGCGACTGGTACTGATTGACTTTGGTGCCGTGAAGGCGCTGTCTCACTCCCTCACCACCGAAGACAGTGATCCTCCCACCGCCACCGTGGGCGTCGGCACCCAGGGCTATATGCCCAGCGAACAATCCGCTGGGATGCCCACCTTTGCCAGCGACCTCTATGCCCTCGGCATCACCGCCCTAGAGGCCCTGACCGGGATTCCGGCCTACGCCTTCAAACGCGATGCCAAGGGAGAAATTATCTGGCGCTATGCCGCCCCAGACCTCCATCCTGCCCTAGCTCACCTGCTGTCTCGCCTGGTGCAGTACAACTTTATCGACCGCTACCAGTCGGCCTGGGAGGCGCTGCGAGACTTGGAAATCGTGGAGCAACACCTGAATTTCAGCGGCCCTGACGCCCTAGGGCAAGCCCCCCCTCCCTATCCCCTCGCCCTGCTCGAACCCGACGGGGAGGATGAGCCAGAATTTGCCGACGAAGCCACCCGCCTACTCTCAGGCACCTGGGAGCATCCCCAGCCCCACCGCCCAGAACCATAGGGGAGCGGGCAGGCCCTACCGCTGGGGCAACAACCACAGCAGGACAGGGCACATCACCAGGGTCATCATGGTCATGACAGCAATAATTTCTAAGCCGTTGATAAATGCCGTTGTCATGGGTCTATCCTCCAGACTGGGACAAAAAGCCTGACGTTTTCTGAGGACTTTCAAGCTCCTCTGACTAGCGTTCCCAAAAACTGTGTCTATATATACAGTTTAGGCGAAGACCCACGTTTCAGGCCGAACCCTCTTTGGAGCGGATTTTTGGAATTGACTTGTTTATCTGCAATTAGATCGCTAAAGTTGGGTTGACAATGGGGATGCGCTGCCATGGCACAAACGGTTTACTCCACCACCCCGGCCACGGCCACCGAGGGGGCAGTTGATGTCGAGCTTCGGGGGGTGATCAAGCGTTTTGACGACGAGCCAGCGGTGCAAGGGCTGGATCTGCGAATTTACCAAGGCGAATTTTTTAGCATTCTCGGCCCCTCCGGCTGCGGCAAAACCACCACGCTGCGGCTCATTGCCGGATTTGAGACCCCCACCGAGGGATTGGTGATGATTCAGGGCGTGGACATGGGCCGCATTCCCGCCCACCGCCGCCCGGTGAACACGGTGTTCCAAAGCTATGCCCTGTTCGACCACATGACCGTGCGAGACAACATTGCCTTTGGCCTCAAAATTAAGCGCCTGCCCTCTAGCCAGGTGCGGGAGCGGGTGCTAGATGCCCTGCGGCTGGTGCGGATGGAGAGCCTTGCCGACCGGATGCCCAATCAGCTCTCCGGCGGGCAAAAGCAGCGGGTGGCCCTGGCGCGGGCCTTGGTCAATCGTCCAGCGGTGATGCTGCTGGATGAACCCCTCGGAGCCTTGGATCTGAAGCTGCGTAAGCAAATGCAGGTGGAGTTGTCTACCCTGCATCGCCAGTTGGGCATCACCTTTATCATGGTGACGCACGACCAAGAGGAAGCCCTCTCCCTCTCCGACCGCATTGCCGTGATGAACGCCGGACGGATTGACCAAATTGGCACCCCCAGCGACATTTACGACCGCCCCACCACCCCCTTTGTGGCCGATTTCATTGGCGATACCAACCTGCTCAAGGGCCACCTAGCGGGGGGCGATAGCACCGTGATGCGGGTGATAACACCGTCGGGGCTGAAGGTGCTGGTGCAGCGGCCCCCTGAGATATCGCCGGAGCCTCACCCCGTGGTGGTTAGCGTGCGGCCTGAAAAGATTCGCCTCAGCGCCGATTTTCCCACCGCCGACAATTGCTACCACGGCCAGATTAGCCATGTCATGTACCTGGGCACCCACGTCCACTGTGGTGTGCGGCTGTCCTCTGGGGAAACCCTGACGGTCTTGCTGGCCAACCGAGGCCAAACCCTCCCCGACCTCGATACCCCGATCTACGCCTACTGGGCCGCCGAGGATGCCCGACTGCTCTCCGCTGAATCCACCCTGCCCGATGTGCTGGAGGATCGCGCCAGTGGATCGTCCCTAGACCGTTAACCAACGGTTAACATCAGGGTGGAATCCTCCCAACTCAGAAGCTTCACCGCCACCTCTCTGCTACCCCGAAGGAGACATCTGTGCCCCCAACGCCACCACCCGCCCGTCGCCCTAGAGTGCACTGGAGCCGTCGTCGATTTCTACAGCGATCAGCGGCAGTGGTGGCCGGGATATCCATGGCCAACTGTCGGCAAAACCTGACGCGCCCCCCGGCGACGGGAGGGAGCGATCCCAATACCCTCCACATCTATACCTGGGCTAACTATGTGGACGACGGGCTCATGGCCGCCTTCACCGAACGCACCGGAATTCGGGTGGTGGTGGATATTTTTGACTCCAACGAAGTCATGCTGACTAGAATGCAGGCCGGGGGTGGTGCCGCCTATAGCCTGCTCTACCCCTCCGACTATATGGTGTCGGAAATGGTGGGGGCGGGATTGCTATCGGCCATCGATCATTCTCGGCTGGTGGGCCTCGAAAACCTCAAAAGGCAGTGGCAAAACCCCGCCTACGACCCCGGTAACGCCCACAGCATTCCCTTCAACTGGGGCACCACCGGGCTGCTCTACAACCGCGACTTCACCCCCGGATCCCCCACCGACTGGGTCTTTCTGTGGGATAACCAAGATGCCCTCTCCCGCCGCATCACCCTGCTCGACGATATGCGCGAAACCCTGGGGGTGGCGTTGAAGGTGTTGGGCTATTCCTACAACACCACCGATCCAGCCCAGATTGAGGCGGCCTATGGCAAACTGCGCGAGCTTCAGCCCCACATTGCCGCCTTCAAAACCACGGGCTTTGAGAACGAAATTTTGGCGGGGGATCTGTCCATCGCCATGGCCTACTCCAGCGATGCCATTGCCCTCACCCTAGAAGACGAGCGGCTGGACTATGTCATCCCCGCTAGCGGCACCTCCCTGTGGACAGACACCCTCGTCATTCCCACCTCTGCGCCCAACGTGGACGCCGCCTACCAGTGGATCAACTTTTTGCTAGAGCCAGAGGTGGCCAAGGCCGCTGTGGAGCGACTGCTGTTTGCCACCGCCAACCAAGCCGCCTTTGACCTGCTGCCCGACGAAATTCGCAATAACGATCACCTCTATCCCCCCGATGAGGTGCTAGACCGCAGCGAAGGCATCCAATCCATCGACACCGCCAGCAACGATCTCTTCGACCGCTTTTGGACAGAGATTACCAGCGCCTAGGTCGTAAGCCTGATCCTAGAGGGCGGGTGATGTCCGCGCTATCGCTCATCCCTAACGCTCAGAAGTGGGCGGTGCCCACCCTACCGCTGATCGACACGCTCAAGGAAGCTAGAACGCCATGGCCGAATCCCCCCTGCCGTCACCGATCTCCCCGGACTGGGGATCGCGCCTTGCCCAAGCTCTCTCGCCTCGGCGTTGGCTGGGGCCAGTGGCCATGCTGGGGCCAGCGGGGCTGTGGTTGCTGCTGCTGTTGGTGATTCCTACCCTTCTGATCCTCGAAATTAGCCTGGTGCCCGGTCTGCGGCTGGGCCAACCCGCCGGGGGCTATGGCCTGGGCAACTATCTCCAAATTTTGGAGCCCGTTTACCTGCGGGTGATGGGCCGATCCCTCGCCTTTGCCCTGGGGACAACTCTGCTGTGCCTGGGGCTAGGCTTTCCGGTGGCCTACTGGCTGGCGCTGATGTCGCCCAAACCCTGGCGTAATCTGCTGGTGGTGGCCTTTGTCTTGCCCCTGTGGACGTCTTCCCTGCTGCGGGCCTACGCCTGGATTACTATCCTCCGCCCCAGCGGCGTACTGAATACCCTCTTCGGTGTCTTTGGTTTGCCCAGCCAAAACTGGCTGAATACGCCCACCGCCGTGCTGATTGGCCTTACCTACAGCCTTCTGCCCTACATGGTGCTCATCCTCTACGCCGCCCTCGAAAAGCTAGATACCCGCCTGCTGGAAGCTGCTGCCGACCTCGGAGCCAATCCCCCGCAGCGATTTTGGAAAATCACCGTCCCCCAAACCCTCCCCGGCATTGCGGCGGGGTGCCTGCTGGTGTTCATCGCCGCCCTGGGGGATTTTGTCGTTCCCACCCTGCTCGGTGGCGCGTCTTCCATGAACATCAGCCGCCTGATCTACAACCAATTCCTCGGCCCCACCCGTGCCTGGGGATTTGGCTCTGCCCTCAGCATGGTGCTGATCCTCGCCGTCAGCCTCGCCATCGCCCTGCTGCTGAAATACGGCGACCGCAGCACTGTCACCGAAACCTCCCAATAATCCCTAACCTTGATGAACGCCCCCCGTTTGATTGGGTGAGGAGACCTCACCCCTGCACAGATCCCGATTCCCGATTCCTGATTCCCGACTCCCAACTCCCGATTCCCGACTCCTGATTCCCGACTCCCCCATGGCCTCCCCCTTCTCCAAACCTACCTGGCAAAGCCTCTTCACTGCCGTGATGTACGGCTTCATGTATTTCCCGATCATCGTGCTGGCGGTGTACAGCTTCAACGGTTCTCGCTACAGCACCAACTGGGAAGGGTTTAGTTTGCAGTGGTATCGGGCGCTGTTTCAGGATCGGCGGATTTTTGCGGCGCTGATGGATAGCCTGACCATTGCGGGGGTGGCGGTGGCGGTATCGGCGGTGCTGGGCACCCTAATGGCGATTGGGCTGGCCAAGTATCGCTTTTGGGGCAAGGGGCTTTATCGCGGCGTGTCCTACCTGCCGCTGATTATTCCCGACATTGCCATTGCGGTGGCCACCCTGGTGTTTCTCACCTCCGTGGCCATTCCCCTCAGCCTGGGGACTGTGATTGCGGCCCACATGGTCTTTTGCTTGGCCTACATTGCGGTGGTGGTCTCCAGTCGGCTGCAAAACTTGGATCCTAACCTAGAGGAAGCTGCCCTAGACCTAGGGGCGACACCGTTCCAAGCCATGATGCAGGTGTTGATTCCTCAGTTAGCACCGGGCATTTTTGCGGGCTGTTTGCTGGCCTTTGTGCTGAGCATGGATGATTTGCTGATCTCCAGCTTTACGGCAGGGGGCGGCGTCAACCCCTTGCCCCTAGAGATTTTCAGCCGGGTTCGCACCGGGGTAAAGCCCGACATCAACGCCCTCAGTGTGGTGCTGATTACCGGGTCGGCCCTGCTGTCGGGGCTGGCAGAATACATCCGCTACCGCAGCAACCGCCGCCAACGGCAGCAGGCCTAGGCCGGGGCGCGGTCAGACACAAATGTTTTACCGCGATGGTGTTGTTTTCGGAAGCCACCAGTGCAGAATGGTTATCTGTAGAAATTAGCCAAGATTTTATGACCTCTGAATCCGCCCTCTCTGGCGCAACTGCCTCTCCCCTCGCGGCCCTAGCCCTCAAGGCCGCCGGGGGAGTGGCCATTCTCTCGGCCCTCCTCGACTACTTGATCTTGCTATTCCCCCCCAATGTCACCAATGTTCAGTGGCAGTTGGCGACCATCACGCAACTGGTGGATCGCGGCATTGTGCCTCTCATTGGCATGGCCCTTTTGCTGGCAGGGCTGTGGGTAGATGGCCGAGTAGGGCGAGTCGCCCTAGCCAAGGGGTTGTTTACCGACCTGCGCTTTTGGGTGTCGGCCCTGGCTAGCCTGCTGGGCCTAGTCTATCTGTTGCTGTCGCTGCTGCATCTCAGTGCCGTGTATCTCTCTAGCCAAACCACCCTAGAGCAGGTTAACGCCGAGGCGGGCCAAGCCGCCGCCCAACTGGATCAACAGATTGCAGCCCAACTGAGCCAGCAGCGGCCCCAACTCGAAGCGCTGCTAGACAACGAAGAACTGCTGAATCAAGCCATCCAGAGCGGCCAGTTGCCCCCAGACTTCCAGCAATATCAAAATAACCCAGAGGGGTTAGACCAGTTTTTGCAGCAGCAGGTGGACCAAAACCGCCAGCGCATTGAAGCAGAAATTGGCACCCGACGGGCGGAGGCCGAGCGCCGCGTTAAAATTGAAGCCTGGAAATCTGCCCTGCGTACCTCCATCACCAGTCTGCTGCTGGCAGCGGGCTACACCCTCATCGGCTGGACGGGGCTGCGTCGGATTCTTCGCGCCTAGCTCGCTTCTCCAGTAATGGCCCCCGCCTGAAGCTGGCTGAGGTTGTTGGGATCGACGGCGTAGGCGGCTCCAAAACCCATGACAAAACGGCCTGCCTGGGGGCTGAGCCGAAAGAGCTGAAAATCCTCAAGCTGGCGCAGCATGGCAATAATGGGGCCAAAGCGAGCTTCCATTTGGGCAATCTGGATCTCCCAGCCTTCGCTATGGCGAGGAATGGGGATCACCTGGCAATCGTAGGTCAGACGCTGGCGGGCAAAAACTTGCTGAGTCTGGCTTTCGTCTTCAATAATAAGAACACTAGCCCGCCCAGTACTTAAAAGATGCTGGGTATGGGCGGATAGTCCGCTGGTCAGTAGGTAGATCTGATAGGTGTCGTCTATGGTAAAGGGTGCGTAGCTAGCGTGGGGGTTGCCGTCGGCGCTGACAGTGCTTAGCATCAAGCTTTTGACACGCTGGGGGAGAGTTTGGTAAGCCGTGAGGGCGGCATCGAACGAGGGCATGGTTGGCTACGGAACTATACGTTAGGTTTCTGCATTATGTCGCGATTATCCCGTCAGGTGATCCCTGCTGAGACCTACCTGGCTAGGTTATCCCCCACCGATTGGGGGCGGCTATCTCGACGCGAAGTGCTGCTGAAGGGCGGGCAGGGCCAGTATGAAGTGATGGCCACCACCGTCGCCGATGTGGCGACCGCCTGGGCCGTGTTGACCGACTACGGCAACTTTGCCCGCTTTTTGCCCACGGTGGCCAAAAGCCGAGTGATTGAATCCGACGGCCCCCGCACCGTAGTGGAGCAGGTAGACCGACGGCGGATTTTGCTATCCACTATTGAGTCTGTGGTTCGCACCGAAAACTTAGAAATCGATCAGCAGCAAATTAGCTTCCGCCTGCTCCAGGGTAACTTGCAGCATATGTACGGCCACTGGCGTTTAGATACCGCCGCTCCCCCCATCAGCCCCAAGCCCATGGTGATCGTATCTCAGATGGTTCATGCCGAGGCCGACGTGGGGCCATTCAAGGCCATGTTCTATACGCTCTTTGAGACCAGCTTAGTGGAGATGGTGCAGGCCATTCGTCAGGAAATGGAACGCCGCCGCGCCTAGGGCTACCCTTTGCCCTAGGCGCGGCAATGACCTATTCCCCTCCCAGGCGGGAGAAGAATAGGGGCGATTGCCTCTCATCCTAAATCCCGATTGTTTACCCCCGATTGAGAAACCAATCCCGCTCAGGCTGAGCTTGTCGTTGGCATAGCCCCCTCAACGAGGCAAGTCTCAATTTGTATGGGGGTTTTCGATGGGGCTTTAGGATAACAAATGTGCGCGGTTTGCCTAGGCCGATAGGCTAGGGCGTACGCAGCACCGCTGGGCAGTCAATGGCCCGCACCGAGACAGCGGCGGTGAAATCCCGGAGAGCGTTGGTGTTAGGAGCAAAGCTGGTACCCGTCTCGTTGAGGGGAGTGGCAATGCCGCAGTACCCCCCCATTTCGCGGATGACCCGCTCGGCCCAGTGGCCGCTAATGTCGGAGAAGACAGGCGGGTTGGGAATATTGGGCCGCAGAGCCCCCGTGGCCAAGTCAATTTCGGGCAGCGGTGGGCCGTCTTCCACCAGACCCGCTTCCACATCCGCCCGAATCAGCGCCAATCGGTGGGACATCGCCATCAGTTCTGCGCGGGAGACGTTATCCGTGGGCCGGAACCGTCCGGTGCCCGCATCGCCAGCTACAATACCCAACTGGCGGGCCTGGGCGATCTTCACCGCACTCCAGCGGTTGGCCTGCACATCGGAGAAGGGGGCGCTAAAGACCGCTGTAGGCAGAGTAGCCACTAGGCTGCTGGGCAAAATCCGCTCGGCGGTTTCCATGATCACCGATACCGCCTGCTCGCGGGTGAGGGGGCTGGTGGGCTGGAAGCGACCATCGGGGAAGCCGGACATGGTGCCAATCTCTGCCGCCCGGGCAATCTCGTTCACGTAGCGGTTGCCCCGAATATCGTTAAAGGGCAGGGCGACGGGGGGAGTAATCGGGGGCGGGGTGGTACCACCACCCGTTTCGCTGCCCTGTTGCAGTTGGGCGAGGGTGAGGTCGTTGGTGAAGTAAACCAGGTGAGAACTGACGACTTGGCCTTCAAAGGTGCGCTTGGTTAGCGACCAGCCTGGATCTAAGTGAATTTGGGTGAATCCGGTGGAGCTGATGCCCCCGGTGCGGCCAATGGTGATGCGTTCGCGGGAGGTAGTGCTGGGGGCAAATTGCAGCAGCAGATTCCCGTTGCGGTTATTCACCTCAAACCGGGCTCCGTTGACATCCTGCCCTGCGGCCCGCACCGCATAGCCGTTGCTGTCGCGCTGGATGCGGCACACCCCAGTGAAATCGAAGGTATTCCACAGATCGTTAATTTCCGTGGGCCGCGCATTGGCGTTGGGAATTTGCCAGCAGGCTCGGTTATTGGAGATTTGCTCCACAATCAGTAAGCGGTAGGGTTGGGAGACACTACCCGGAGCAGCCACCACCAGGAAGTTGGCCTCATCAACAGGAACATTGCCAAAGGTTTGGGCCAGTAGCGTGCTGGCTGGACGGCCCACGGGCTGCATGGTGGGTTGGGCGGTGGCGAAGGCTGGCCCGACACTGCCTAAGAGACCTAAGGTCGCTGCCGTCCAAGCAGCGGCGCGGATGGTTGTCAATCGGTTCATAGCTCACCCTCTAGTATGTGATGTGGTTAAGTGTGGTGTGGTCAAACGTCGTGGCGTTAGGGAGGACGAAGGCGTTCATATCATGGTCTTTGGTATGGAAGGTTGTGAGGACAGAATGTTGTGAAAACGATGCCGAAAAACGGCACCACAGGGATCAGCCCCAGCTTTGATGCGGATACGATCACTCCTGGCCTGGTTGCTGTTCTAATCCACCGATGAATCCAACAATGGATTACAACTGAAGCGGCATCTTGGTTCCCACAGACGGCAAGGATGGCTGTTTTGAGCCCACAGATCGAAATGACCTCTGGCATGCTTCACCGTTACCTTACCGAGAGAGCCGACAACAACCCGCTTGCGTCCAGGGCTAACGGAATCGACTGATCTGGAAGACCAGAAAAACCGTGTTTATTGTAGGGTCTTGGCTCCCTTCTAACCGGAATATTGCAAGGTTTTCTAAGGATTCGTTGCATTCGGAGATTTTTGGCCCCAAGCACCGGAGTCAGATGGGTTTCACCTCAACGGTCAAAACGTTCGGTTCTACCCATAGTCAAAGGGTAGGAAAAAGCCGTACTCTCGCAGTAGCCCTGGATTGGCCCTGGCTCCCTTGCGAGGTAAGTAATCATCTTGGCACGCCCTCCCCTTTCCCTCAGCCAACTGCTTCACTCCGCCACCGATTGGCGCGAGGGAAATCATGGATGGCGAAGCAACAGGGTGCGGATGGATGGATCAGACCCCCTAGAAGCTCAGGCCCAAGCTCGCCTGCGCGCTGAGCAAGAGTGGCTGGCTGGCATTGCAGCCCTGGCCCAACTGTTGTCTACCCATCCGGCCCGTCGGGCTTGGGCCACCGATCCCTTGACCGAGGGCTTGGCCTTGGGGGTGGTGTTTTCCGGGCCATTTCCGGTTCTACCTGACAACATTGGAGGGCAGTTACTTCACCACTGGCTGCTGGTGCCCGAACCCCTGGAGCGCATTTTGGCCGTGGCTCGGCCCCAACTTCCTGGCCACCCGCGCAGTCGAGGGGAGGGCGCAGCCTACAATCTTCCCATGGTGCCGTTGCCCCCGGAGGATCCCCTCACCCAGGAGCGCTTTTGTCTGCTGCTCACCGCTGACTTCAGCCTAGTGCTGGTGCTGGGGGAGGGGGACGCTGGCCAACCTCGGTTTCAGTTCTCCTTTGATCCAGATCTGGCGGAGCAAACCTGGCAGCAGTTGCGGCTGCGTATGGCCTCGGTGCGTCCGGCCCTGTTGCCCACCCTTGATGCCCTGGTGGCCCAATTTCCGCCCGTGGCCCCCACCTATCACCTTATAACCCAGTACAGCCACCTGCTGTTAGATCGGCTGCGCCACCAGACTCAGGTATCCAGCGCCGTGCCCTTGGCAGCCCTGGAGGTGGCAACGACCAGGGAAGGGTACGCTAGTTCCCTGCCTGTCACGCGTTTGGGGCCAGCCCCAGGAACCACCACTGAGCCTGCCCCCCCACCGTCTGCCGCCGAGCCAGCCCCCGAAATCAGCAGCGATACGGAACTGCTGAAGGCCATGGCCCACGAAATCCGCACCCCCCTCACCACCATCCGCACCCTGACCCGATCTCTGCTCAAGCGCAAGGATGTATCTGAGGAAGTCGCGAAGCGCCTGCGATCCATCGACCGAGAATGTACCCAGCAGATCGACCGCTTTAACCTGATTTTTCGGGCGGTGGAGCTGGAAACTGAAGCCCATCAGCAGCCCAAATCCCCCCTCTCTGCCTTTCCCCTCGACCAACTCTTCCAAGAGGCGATTCCCCTGTGGCAACAGCAGGCCAGCCGTCGCAACCACACCCTTACCGTTACGCTACCGCCCCAGTTGCCCCTGGTAAACAGCGATCCCACCATGCTAAACCAGGTGCTCAGCGGCCTCATCGACCGCTTTACCCACAGCCTGCCCCCCTACAGCCACATTGAACTGGCCGTCACCCTGGCCGGACACCAGCTCAAACTCCAATTTCAATCCCAGCCCCCCAGCGACGACCCCAACAGCCCTAACCGCAGCGCCCCCGGCCCCAATGCCGACACGCTCTTTTCCTCGCCCTTCAAAGCGCTGGGGCAACTGCTCATTTTTCAGCCCGAAACCGGAGGGCTCAGCCTCAACCTCCATGCCACCAAAAACCTTTTCCAGTCCCTCGGTGGCAAGCTCATTGTCCGTCAGCGTCCCCAGGCGGGTGAGGTGCTGACGGTCTTTCTCCCCCTAGAAACTCGCACGCTGTAGTGGGCTGCACCGCTTGGATTATGATCACTAGCGGCCTAGGGTGGGGCATTCCCCGTTAGGAGTTCCTCCGAGGGGATCCTCCAAGGGGTATGCCAAAGGAGGTATGCCGAGTGGCCATTTCCTATGGGGACTGCTAGAGTGAATAAAAATTGCAGTTTATAAAGAAAACGTTAAGAAATCTGACTGCATCGACTTCGTGACCATTTTCCGTTTGCGCTACTCTGGGGCCAATCCAAGATGACTCACTCCACCATTTTCTGCGATTTTGACGGCCCCATCGCCGATGTATCCGAGCGATACTACCTAACCTATCGCCAGGGGCTAGATCACCTCCAGGCCATAACCATCGCCACGGGAGACGAGTTGCCCATTCGCCACCTCTCCAAGGCGCAGTTTTGGACGTTTAAGCAAAACCGAGTTCCTGATCGCCAAATTGCCCATTGGTCTGGCCTAGAAGGCTCCCAAATTGACACCTTTCTTGACTTAGTGAGTGGCCTAGTGAACCACCCCAGCTTGCTGAGGCATGATCAGCTTCAGGCCAATGCCTACGCGGGTTTGTCCATGCTCCAACAGTGTGGGGTGCGGGTGGTGTTAGTCACTCTCCGGCCCCCGGATCAGGTCATGCAGTTCTTAGCGCACCATGGCCTAGAGAATACCATTAGCGACCTATACGGCATGTCGGCAACCCAGGCCGCCTACCAAAATCAAGTTCACCACAAACTGGAGCGCCTCCAAACGGCCATCGCGGCCCAACAGCGTCAGGGGTATGCCCTCACCGCCACCTTAATGATTGGTGACACTGAGGCCGATATCCTGGCAGGCCAAGCCCTAGGCATGGATACCGTAGCTGTGACCTGTGGCATCCGCAGCCAAAGCTATCTCCAAAGCCTGCGCCCAACTCACCTCGTACCCGACCTGTGGACGGCGGCTCAGTGCCTTCAGCAGCAAGCTACCCTAGGCCGACGTTAGGTTTGCCGACGTTAGGTTTGGGGTACTCACAGGCCCAGGTATCCGCAGAACCTAGGCATTGGCAGAGGCTAGGAATCCGAAGAATAGCCACTGGCATACTTATCCCACCAGCGGTTGAGGGGGTAGTACAGGGCCGGAGCCCACAGGCTGCTGAGAATCGCTGAACTGAGGGCGACACGCTGATGATATAGCCAAATTTTGGGCAGCGGTGGGTAGAGAGACGCGCTAGAGAGCAGTTGATTGAAGCTAATTTGCAGCGCCAGCACGGTCTCGGCAATGACCGCCATGGCAAACACAATCAGCGCAATGGAGACAATGTCTTCCTGGAGGTAGCGCTGTTTTTGCAGGCGAGCGGTGAGCACACCCACCACGATCAGACTCAGGGTATGGGTGGGCTGAGGGGCGGTCATGGCATCTTGTAGCAGGCCCAACACCAGCCCAGCAATGGCCCCCTGCCATACGGTGCGCTTCACGCTCCAGGCCACCACCCAAATCAGCAACCAGTGGGGAGCCACCCCCAGCAGCTCAATGCCTGGAATGCGACCGGGCAACAACAACAGGCAAAACAGCACTGACCCCAACGTTACCCAGGTGTTGAGGAACCAGGGCTGGCGATAGAAGGGTAATTTCCGCCGTCCAACGATGGGCGTCATGGTGTGCCCCCAGATTCGTCGTCGAGGTTGGGAATGGTTGGTTCGTCCACCGCTTCCAGTGGGTTAAAGGGCTGGATCACGGCCCACTCTAAAATAGAAAGCGGGGAAGACAGTTGAATGGTGGCCTCTGGGGCGGGGCTTTTGGTCAGGTCGATGGATTCCACCCGACCAATGGGCACATCCCGAGGGAACAAACGGCTGTAGGAGGAAGTGACAATCACATCCCCAGCCTTCACGTCGGGGTTTTTCTCAAAAAACTCCATGATCACGCGGTTGTTCGATTGGCCCCGCACCACCCCCATCACCCGGCTGCGGCTCACCTTGGCCCCCACTCGACTGGTCGGATCGCTAATCAGCAGTACCCTTGAGGTACTGGGAGAGACGGACACCACCCGCCCCACAATGCCCCCCGGCCCGGTCACAATGTGTCCCGGCTCTACCCCCTGACGGCTACCTCGGTTAAGGACGAGGTGCTGCCACCAATGGTCGGCGGCGCGGCCAATCACCGCAGCCCGAACGCCAGGTTGCGTGAGGGTATCCTCGTAGGCGTCAATCTGCTGGAGAACTCGGTTTTGGTTCTCCAACTCGACGATACGCTGTTGCAGTTCGAGAATATAGCTGTTCTCGAACGCCTGTTCCTGATTTAGGCCCGGTTGCAAAGGTCGAGTCAGCCAGTGATAGGCTTCGTAGAGGGCAGCGCCATCGGTGGCCCGCATGGCCCAGGCCGAAGAAATAGCCAGGGCAACGATTCCCGTTTTGAGGGCGTGGCGATTCCACCAGCGGCGTAGGGCAAACATAGGGTTCTGGGTGAGGAGGACGGGGAGGAGGCTTACAGGCTAGAACGCCCGCTGAAGACCCGTCCCATCTGGCTGAAGTTTTCCAGCACTCGCCCCGTCCCCAACACCACGCAGCTCAGGGGATCTGCCGCCACATGGACGACAATGCCCGTTTCGTGGCTGATCAGGGTGTCGAGCCCCTTCAGCAGGGCACCGCCCCCGGCCAGCATAATGCCGCGATCAATAATGTCTGCCGCCAGTTCGGGCGGGGTGCGCTCTAGGGTGCGCTTCACGGCTTCGATGATCACCGACAGGGGCTCGGCCATGCTTTCGCGGATTTCAGCGCTCTTCACCGTCACCGTGCGGGGCAGGCCAGAGAGCAGGTGCAGACCCCGCACATCCATGGCGATTTCATTGTCGTTGGGGTTGGGGTAGGCAGAACCAATGGTGATTTTGATTTCTTCGGCGGTGCGTTCCCCGACGACTAGGTTGTGCACCTTTTTCATGTAGTTAGAGATGGACTCGCTCAGTTCGTCGCCAGCTACCCGCACCGATTCACTCAGCACCGTGCCCTGCAAACTGAGGACGGCCACTTCCGTGGTGCCGCCGCCAATGTCCACAATCATGTTTCCGGTGGGTTCGGCCACGGGCAAGCCTGCCCCAATCGCCGCTGCCACGGGTTCGTCAATTAAATAGACGGTACGAGCCCCCGCCTGCTGAGCCGCATCCATCACCGCCCGCCGTTCCACACCCGTCACACCGCTAGGAATACCGATCACAATGCGGGGAGAGACCAGCGTCCGCCCTTCATGCACCTGGCGGATGAAGTGCTTGAGCATGATCTCAGCGGTGTCAAAATCGGCAATCACCCCATCGCGCAGGGGACGCAGGGCGATTACATTACCGGGAGTCCGTCCCAGCATCCGCTTGGCTTCTTCACCCACGGCCAGTGGCTTCTTTTCGGCTTGGTCAATGGCCACCACAGAGGGCTCTTGGAGGACAACCCCTTTGCCAGAGACATAAACCAGAGTATTGGCCGTACCGAGGTCAATACCCATATCGCGAGAAAATCTGTCGAAGATAGCCACAGGCAATCTGTCCCCAAGCTAGATAAAACAACGAACCAACTCAGATCCGTTGTGGATTCTATTACGTTTCGTATCAACCCGTCTAGTCAAGCAATTGTTATTACTCGAAGAAAAAGCAGGCTGTTGACCTTCAACCCTAGGCCCAGTGCCCACATTACCCTTGTAGACCATCTGCCAGAAAAAATCAGGCCACTCACCCTGGGGCACCCTGGCTAGGCCGTTCGGCCCGTTGAGTCAGCCAAGACCTGACAGCACCGAAACTTTAGCCTACAATGCGGGTTGCCGCTGTTGGTAATGATGCAATGAGCGTAAACGTCGTGACGCTGGTGGGCCGGGTTGGAGGCGATCCAGACGTGAAGTATTTTGAGTCGGGCAGTGTGAAATGTAATTTGACGTTGGCGGTACAAAGACGCTCTAGCCGGGACGATAAGCCTGACTGGTTTAACCTGGAAATATGGGGCAAAACGGCTGAAATCGCCGCCAACTATGTCCGTAAAGGCAGCTTAATTGGGGTCACTGGATCCCTCAAGCTTGAGTATTGGCAAGACCGCAACACAGGGGCTAACCGTTCCAAGCCTGTGATCAAGGTAGATCGAATGGACTTGCTGGGCTCTAAGCGCGACAACGAAGCCCCCATGGGCGGCGGCTACAGCAACGACGAATTTTAGGAAGGCTGTCCCCTCCAACTCCAAAAACCCCGTAGGGGCGAGGTCTCCTCGCCCTTCTAGCTATTGGCCCTCGCTAACCTAGCCCAGCACTTGAGCGTAGGTCAGCGCGAGGCCGATGCCGCCAATGGCCCAACCCGCCTTACGCAGGCTGGGGGAAGGCTGAGTCTCCGTAGCCAGGGCCAGCCCCCGCCGACCCAACCAAAAGGCACCCAGGGAAATGCCTAGCTGGATGGCGGTGAAGCCTAGCAGGTAGGCCATCAAGGGGGCGGGGGTGGCTCCAAGGATGGACTCTCCGTAGGCATAGCCGTGGAAGATTCCGGCAACGCTGGTGAGCGCAGCCAAGGCTAGGGTCGGGAACTGGCTACCGAGGGCAATCAGCAGGCCAACGGCGAGAACGGAGGCCGAAATCCACAATTCGGCCCCAGGTAGGGACACTTCCGCAAGGTGGATTCCAGTGCCGACCAGAGCAGCCATAACAAAGGAAATGGGCAGGATAACGCCCTTGGCACGGGTAGCGCCAAGGAGTCCCACGGCGACCACGAAGGCGAGGTGGTCTAGGCCAATGACGGGGTGCCCCAGGCCGGAGAGGAAGCCCTCAATGAAGGTACTGGGCGTTTGGTTGCCCGTGGGGTGGTGGGCCAGGGCCGGAGCCGTCAGCAGCAGGGCCAGTAGGCCACTCCCGCCGAGGGCGACCATGCCTTTAAGGTTGATATTCGTGTTTTGGATCTTGATCATGAGTAATCTGTACCTCGCAGATGTCATTACGGTGCGCCCATCGGCGGGTATTCTGACTTAGCGTGTTTTGGACGGGTTCGGACAAGATTGAGCTTCCATCATGGCCCAGGTTCATCCAGCATCCCCAAAAGACTTCACAGTTGCGGGACAGCGCCGGACTTTCACCGAACTTTCCCCGTTGCCCCCAGCGGCTGTTCCCCGCTAGAACCGATGCACTGTTGTGCAGCATAGCACCCCAGCCCCGCCCAAAATTTTCCAATTAATTACGATGATTATTGGCAAAACTAATGCGGGTTCCGGCCCAGTTGAGCTTATTTCGCAGGGTGCCGTAGTAGGAATAGTCTTGGCGCAGGATGATGAACTGGGCCATGTCGCTGGCCATCCGCACATCCACCCGCTGACCGGGCCAAATGGCGGTGCCTAGAACACCGTCCGTCCACAGCTTCGTACTGAGGTCAGGATCCGCCAAGGGCCACACGCTGACGACGGAACCCGGCGGCAGCACAATCGGACGGCTAGAGAGGCTGAGGGGACAGATGGGCGTCACCACCAGGGCATCCATGCCGGGGTGAATAATTGGCCCCCCAGCGGCAACGGTGTAGCCCGTGGAGCCTGTGGGGGTGCTAATCAGCAGGCCGTCACCCTGGTATTGATCCACCACCTCGCCGTCGATCTCCATTTCCAGGATGGAGGTGATCATGCGGTCGGAGGCGGCGGGTTTGACGGCCATTTCGTTCAGGGCCAAGAAGCGATCACTCATGGGCTCTAAGTTGGTACGGTTGCCCTCAAAAATTTGGGCCTGAAGCATCATTCGCCGCTGCACCGCAAACCGATCCTCCAAAAGCCGCTGCCAGACGGCCTCGGTGTCGTCCATTTGCTCGGAGGTTTCGGTTAAAAAGCCCAGGTGTCCGCCAATGTTGACCGCCAGGATCGGGATATGTTCGGCAGCTAAATTTCGGGCGGCAGTCAGGGCGGTGCCATCTCCCCCAAACACAATCGCCAGGTCGATGGGCTGGCTGACGGAGGCCAAAAATACCGGGTAAGGGTTATCCTTGGGGCCGCTGGGGCCGCGCAACACCTTACTACCCAAAGCTTCTAGCTCACGGGCGCACTTCTCCGCCCATTGCTGGCTGAGGCGATTGCCCGCCTTATGCACAATGATGACCTGGTTCAGTTGCACGGCAGTTGGCCTACCCTGGCCCAAAAACTACCCCATCTTAAACGCAAAAATGGCGGGAATCCGGTCATCCCCGCCACCTGATTGAAGGATTAGGTCTTTTACCACTTCAGGAGGTTGAACTGCTCCATGTCTACGGTGTCGCGGTTGCGGTAGATGGAGAGTACAATGGCCAAACCCACGGCGGCTTCGGCAGCGGCGATGCTGATCACAAACACCGCAAAGACCTGACCGTTAATACCCACCGGATCCAAATAGTTGGAAAAAGCCATCAGGTTGAGGTTGACCGCATTCAGCATCAGCTCGATGGACATCAAAACGCGGATGACGTTACGGCTGGTGACTAGGCCATAGACCCCAATACAAAATAGGGCGGCGGCGGTGAGGAGAAAATACTCAAGTTGCATAGCTCAGCGGAGAAGAATGACGTTCTGAAGTCGATAGGGAGGTGCCACGGTAGGGTGGGCATTGCCCATCCTACGCCTAAAGGTCTGAATCACCCACAGGGGCCGAAGACACCAGTTCGCGGGGGCGCTCTGGCAGTTGCAGGGCTTCGGTTTCCGGTTCGCCCGGTTCGGTGTCGGGGATGAGTTCCCGACGGGCCAGCACAATCGCCCCAATCAGCGCCATCAGCAGCAATACCGAGGCGAGCTCGAAGGGCAGCAGGTAGTCGGTGAAGAAGTGCTTGCCGATTTCGACGATGGCCTGTTCACCAATGGGAGTTTCGCTGGAAATCGCCCAGGGGGTATTGATTACGGAGACCGTCAGCAGGGCGAACAACCCGGCGCAGACGCCCCCGGTGGCGACTTTGCTGATCCAGGCTTGGCTGACCGGGGCAAAGGGCTGGCGCTTGTTCACCAGCATGATCCCAAACAGGATCAGCACGTTGACGGCCCCGACGTAGACCAAAATTTGAGCCGCTGCCACAAAGCCCGCATTCAGCAGGATATACATCCCGGCCATGCTGATGAACACGCCCCCCAGCAAAAAGGCCGAGTACACAATATTTTCGAGCAGCACTACCCCAAGGGCGCTACCCAACACCATCAACACCAGGATGCCAAAGGCAACCAGTTGAACCCCTTCTGCTAGCGTCACGAGTCCTATACTCCTAGAAAACAGCGATCAGGTTAGCCCCGTGGAGCCTCCCCGCTATTCAACCATACCGAAGACCCAGCCACCTAGGCTTTAGTCTCTGACCCAGTGGATTCCTCCAAAATTTCCTGGGGCAGTTTGCCCGCCCGCCGCGAGTTGGGGGGCAGATCGTGGGGCTCCATCACGCCCTTGGGCAGGTAGGCCAGTTCCCGCAGGGGCGTCACCATGGGATCTTGCGTCACCTTGTAGGGCAAACGACCGAGGGCCACGTTGTCGTAGTTGAGTTCGTGGCGGTCGTAGGTGGCCATTTCGTATTCTTCGGTCATGGAGAGGCAGTTGGTGGGGCAATATTCCACACAGTTGCCGCAGAAAATACAGACCCCAAAGTCAATACTGTAGTGCTTGAGGGTTTTCTTTTTGGTGGCTTTGTCAAAGTCCCAATCCACCACGGGCAGGTTGATGGGGCACACTCGCACACACACCTCGCAGGCGATGCACTTGTCAAACTCGAAGTGAATCCGGCCCCGGAAACGTTCAGAGGGGATCAGCTTTTCGTAGGGGTAATGCACCGTAATCGGACGACGGCTCATGTGGTCGAAGGTGACGGACAACCCCTGGCCAATGTATTTTGCGGCCTGAAAGCTTTCCTTTGCGTAATCGCCAACTTGTTTGAGAAACCCCAGCATGGGAAAACCTCCAGCGTTTGAACAGGTTTGAGCAATGGAGCAATGAGCGTCTTAGCGGCCTGGGTGAAAGCCAGTCCCAGGATGACACCCAAGGATTAACCTTGGTGACGACCTGGGTTGTAAGGATGGCTTTCCTGACCTCAACCTAGCCACCAAAGGCCACGGGGAAGGCCAGCTTTAGCCCCGCCGTTAGCAGCAGGTTCACCAGAGACACGGGCAGCAGGAACTTCCAGCCGAAATCCAGCAGTTGGTCAATCCGCACCCGGGGCACCGTCCAGCGTAGCAGAATGGCCAAAAAGACCAGGGCGTAGGCTTTGAACAGGGTCATCATGATGCCGAGGGAGGCGGCGATCACCTGGAACCAGGGGGTGGTTTCGCTGACGCCAATCAGGTTGGCAATCCAGCTTACGGACACCGGAAATTCCCAGCCGCCCAGGTAGAGGATGGACACAATCAGCGCCGACAGCACCAGGTTGACGTAGGAACCGACGTAGAACAGACCGAACTTCATCCCGGTGTACTCGGTTTGGTATCCGGCAACGAGTTCTTCTTCGGCCTCTGGCAAGTCAAAGGGTAGACGTTCGCATTCCGCCAGGGCGGCAATCCAGAAAATTAGGAAGCCAGCGGGTTGCCGCCACACATTCCAGCCGAGGATGCCGTAGCCGGACTGCTGGTTGACAATGTCGATGGTACTGAGGCTGTTGGACATCAAGACCACCGCCAGCACCGCTAGGGCCATGGGAATTTCGTAGCTGATGGATTGAGCCGCTGCCCGCAGCCCCCCCAGCAGAGAATATTTGTTGTTGGAGGAATACCCCGCCATCAGCAGGCCAATGGGGGCGATGCTGGAGAGGGCAATCCAGAGAAAAATACCGACGCCAATGTCGGTAATCACCATGTTTTGGCCAAAGGGCACAATCAGGTAGGACAGAAAGACCGGAATCACCACGATGGCGGGGCCAAGGGTGAACAGAATTGGGTCGGCCTTGGCGGGGGTGATGTCTTCTTTGAACAGCAGCTTAATCCCGTCGGCAGCGGCTTGGAGGGTGCCCAGCGGCCCCACGTATTCCGGGCCAATCCGCTGTTGGGCGGCGGCGGAAATTTTCCGCTCTAGCCACACCGTCACGAAGATACTGACGGTGGCCCCCACCAAAATCACCACCATGGGCAACGGCAGCCACAGCGCCTTGGCCGCTCCACTGGGCAACCCCAGTTCCGTAAGCAGCCTGACAAAACTGCCTTGCAGGTCAATTCCTTGGTTCATACTTCGCCCTTTGCCGCGTCATCCTTCACCATAACCCAAGTCGGTCAACTGTTGAATTAGGTCTGATTTCCTAACGATTTTACCTGCTCAGCCCCGCAAGCCGCCCCCTTCGCCCCCATGACTTTTCCCAATCTCGGCGATAGGAATTTAGGATAGGCGGGAGGGTGTTCAGCCTTAAGCAGCGCCATGGACAGCCGTGGCCCGGTCAGCCCTGCCTCTAGCGCCTCGATGGAGCCTCAACCATGTCCTTCAAAGATAGTGTGCAGCATTTCAAAACCCTGGTGGTGTCGTTCCATCCGGTGATTGTGATTGAAACGGTGGAGGAGGAGCGGGTGCAAACGCTGATGCAAAAAGCCTGCTCGGATATGCAGATGCCTATCTTTGAGTGGAGCATTGCCCAGGGGTTGATGCGATCCCCCGAAAGCCCTGATAACCGTTGGCAAAATGAGTATGCGCCCCCAGGGGCCAAGCGAGGGCAGGCACTCCCCAAAACCGCCGAACCCATCGACATGCTGCGCCACATCCAGGACATGAGCTTCAAGGCCATTTTTTGGCTGAAGGACTTTGCCCCCCACCTGAAGGATGCCGTGGTGGCACGTCAGTTTCGGGAAGTGGTGCAGCAGTTTTCCCTCAACCGATCCACGATTGTGATCAGCGGCAGCGGGGTAGCTTTGCCGACCGAACTGTCCCAGGATGCCGTTTACTTAGACATCAAGTTGCCGGGGCCGATGGAACTTCAAGATGCGGTGTCTAAGGTTGTGCGGTCGCTCCAGGGTAGTAGAGTCAAGCTTGAGCTGACCCCAGAGGATGTTCACGCCTTAGTCAAGGCACTCCAGGGGATGACTCTCAGCCAAACGCGCAAGGTGGTGTCCTACGCAGCTCTCCATGACGGAACCCTCAATGGCGAGGACATCAAGCGGATTCTAGACCGCAAGGCCCGCGCCATCCACGAAGAGGGATTGCTAGATTATTTCCCGTCGGAAACCAACGCGGCGGAACTGGGCGGTTTTGAGGGACTGAAACGCTGGCTGGCCTACGCCCGCGTGGGCTTTACGCCCCAGGCCCGTAAGTTTAACCTGCCTGCCCCCAAGGGCATTTTGATTGTGGGCATCCAAGGTTGCGGCAAGTCCCTTGCGGCCAAAACCATTGCCCGTCAGTGGAATTTACCCCTGCTGAAGCTGGATGCGGGGCGGCTGTACGACAAATACGTGGGTGAGTCGGACAAAAACTTTCGGCGGGCGGTGGTGCTGGCCGAAACCATGGCCCCCTGCATTCTGTGGATTGACGAAATTGAAAAGAGCATGGGCCAAAGCAGCAGCGATGCCGATGGGGGCCTCAGTCGGCGGCTATTTGGCTATTTTTTGACATGGCTGCAAGAAAAATCCCAGGAAATTTTTGTGGTGGCCACCGCCAACGATCTCTCGGCCATTCCGCCGGAACTGCTGCGTAAGGGCCGTTTCGACGAAATTTTCTTTGTTGATCTACCCGATGCCGACGAGCGAGAGAATATCCTCAAAATTCACCTCAACCGCCGCAACCAGGGGCTAGCGGCCTACGATATCCCTACCCTAGTGGCCGTCACCGAGGGCTTCAGTGGGGCCGAAATTGAACAGGCCATCATCACCGCCCACTACCGCGCCCTCTACGAAAATCGTTCGGCGGATACGGCCCTGATTATTGAGCAAATTAAGCGCACGGTGCCCCTCTCCGTCACTCGCCGGGAAGACATCGACCGCCTCCGCGCCCTAGCTAAGGAGCGCTTTGTCTCAGCTCGTTAAATGGGTCGAAGAACTGGGGGCCATGGGATGTCGCCTAGGAAGTCCTAGGGGAACCGGGGCTGGCCCCAAGACTTCCTTATCATGGCGCTGGGCTGGGTTTACTGGCCCAGCCCCCTTGGCCTATGGAGGTGCGCTGAAACACAAATAGGTTGCCCGTTGCGCCGCGTCCAATGCGGAGGTCGTCGTCTAGGTAGGAGGTAATCCAGAGGGCTTCGCGGCGGAGGGCATCAAAAATGGGCAGGGTGAGTTTGGGCAGATGGAGCCCGGTAACACCAAGGAGGCGGGTGGGTTGTAGGCTAAAGGAACCAAAGCTAACGCTGGCGCTTTCGGCTTCTTCGTAGGGTTGCCAAACTCCTTGGGCAATGGCCGTTAGCTCCCCAATCACCGGGAGGCTGACCACAGCTCCATTCTCGGTGACGATGGGGACACTGGGCTGGGCAGACGGAGCCAGACGCTGCCAGACGCGGCGAAGACCCACGGGCCACAGGGGCAAGCGGCGGGTAACAACGGTGCCCTGGGACGCGTAGATCAAATCCCAGGTGCCCAGCAGGGTGGGCCAGTGGTCGGCCTGGAGCGGCTGGGCAATGGGGGTGATGGCCTCAAGGTCGTGGATGAGTTGGTCAATATCGGGGTGGCTGGCGGGCAGCAGGGCCTCAGCCAGATTCAGATGGCCAATGCGTTCAAGGAGTTGGGCCTTGAGGGTAGGGCGCAGGGAAGAGGAAGCCGTCATCGATAAAGCTAGAAACAAGACAGTTAGGAAAAAGCGCGAGATTAACTAGAAAGCTGGGCTTTTGGGCTGGACGGTGACTTGGGTCATCGGTGACTGGGGTCATCTGGGTTTTTGGCCAGGGCTATCGGGCGAGACAACCCGATCAGCCAATCAGTAAATCCTCTTCGGGATATTGAAGGGCCGTGGGCTTGGGATCGCCCAGCAAGGCGGCCATAAATAGCAGAATGCCCACTCGTCCCAAATACATCGTGATAATGATGACGTATTTGCCCACGTCGGAGAGATTCGCCGTAATGCCCGTACTCAGGCCCACGGTGGCAAAGGCTGACACCGACTCAAACAGCACATCAATGAAGTTGAGGCTGGGATTGCTGATAGAGACTAGGGTGGTTGCCGTCAGCACGGCCAACCCCGACCCCATGACCACCGCAATGGCCTTTAGCACCCGACTGGGGGGAATCTGCCGCCGATAGCTGAGCACATCTTCCTTGCCCTGCAAGACCATACGCGTGCAGGCCAGCAGAATGCGAAGGGTGGTCGTTTTAATGCCGCCCCCCGTACTGCCCGGACTAGCCCCCACAAACATCAGGGCGATCATAATAAACAGGGATGCCTCGCCCATGGCCCCAATGTCGATGCTGTTAAAGCCAGCAGTGCGGGCAATCACCGACTGAAACCAGGCCATCAGCAACTTTTGATGGGGCGTATAGTCGCCTAGGGTGGCGGGGTTGTTGAACTCAATGAGTAAAAAGGCGACGGTGCCGATGGCTAGCAGAGCGACCGTGGTGCTGGTAACAATCTTAAAGTTCAGGGAAAAGGTTGTGCGCCGCTGGTCTCCTCGAAACTGGTGCCGCGCCCACAAATACAGTTCCATAATCACCTGGTAGCCAATGCCGCCCACAATCACCAACCCCGTGATTACTAGGTTCACCCACGGATTGAGGGCATAGCCAACGATGCTGTCAGAAAACAGGCTGAAGCCCGCATTATTAAAGGCGCTGATGCTGTGAAAAATCGACAGCCACAGCCCCCGGCCCCCGCCAAACTCCTGCTGAAAAGTCGGGTAGAGGCAGAAGATACCCGTGAGTTCAAAGATCAGGGTCATGGTGATGATAGAGACAATCAGTGAGCTTCCCCCGGCGAGTTCACTGTTATCCATGGATTGCTGAATGGCCAACCGATCCTTGAGCTTGAGTCGCCGCCCCAGCAGCAGCATCAGGAAACTGTTGGCCGTCATATAGCCTAGGCCCCCAACTTGAATCAGCATCAAAATGATGCCCTGCCCCAGGGGCGAAAAGTGGGAACCCGTATCGACCACAATCAGCCCGGTGACGCAGACCGCTGAGGTGGCGGTAAACAGTGCTACGAGGGGATTGCCCCAACTGCCATTGGCATTGGCCCAGGGCAGCAACAGCAGCAGGGTTCCCACCGAAATAAAGACTAGGAAACCGAGGCAAATGGTTCGAGATACGGTCATGGCCTTCATTACAACCCACGGCATCCTTCAATGGTTCCATGAGTTGGCCCCCTCGCCCTGCCCAATTTTCAAATCGGTGGGGCCCACCTCAATCAGCCATCTGGGAAAAGCAGTGGCATAATCAAAGCGATTTAGGGTAAAACGCCCGTTGGGGTTTCCCTTGGGCTCAACCCATCTGAGCTGAAGATGTTTCGGTTGCCCCTGTTCCCTATCCAGGCTGACTGCGTCATGAAATTATGGCTGCTCTGTTTTGTGTTACTCTTCGCCGCGGCCCAGGGGTTGCACAGCGTCAGTGGTGGGCTGAGTCTGAGTTCAGCGAGTATGGGGCATCCCTTGGTGGTGCTGGCCGGAATCGGGCTGGCGATCATGTCTAATGCCAAGGCCCTAGGGCTAGGGGCAGGTCGATCTACCGCTGCATCCCAGACTCCACCTGCATCCCAGGCTGCACCCTCGCCTATATCCATGACGACAACGCCTACCCCGCCGCTGTCCCCCACGCCTACCCCACCGCCAGTTCCAACGAACGCGGCCAATGCCAAGCCCTTCTCTAAGATCCGATCTAAGGCCAGTTCGCTTCCCAAGCCCTGGCCCCAAGCCCGACCTACAACAGCCCCTCCCAAGACCCACTCGATTTCCTTTGACCTGCGCCAACCGAAGTAGCCTAGCGCCCTTGGATCATCCCCCTGGGGGAAAAGCACGCTCCCCCCAGGAACCTAGGGCGTTGGAGTAGTCACGTCGCTGGGGGGAATGCCCTCTAAGACCACCAAGGACTCGCTAACGGCCTTCACCAGAGGGGCGGCGGTGGTGCCACCGTAGGCATCGGCCCCCTTGGGCTCGTCGAGGATGGCCATGACCACATAGCGCGGATTTTCAATGGGCAACACCCCCACAAAGCTCGTGATGCGGCCTGGGCCATAGCCGCCGCTGGGCAGGGCCTTCTGGGCGGTGCCCGTCTTGCCACCCACCCGATAGCCCGGAATTTGGGCCGCTCGCCCCGTACCCGTGTCTACCACCGCCTCTAGCATGGGCATCAGGGCTTGGGTGGTGCGCTCCGAAAACACCCGCCGGACGGGGGGGCGCTGGGGTTCCCAAAGCAGGGTGCCCTCACTGTCCTTGAGGCCGCTCACCACATGGGGAATCACCAATCGGCCACCGTTGGAAATGGCCGCCTGAAGCTGCATCATCTTAATCGGCGTCATGGAAAAGCCCTGGCCAAAGGAGGTCGTGGCAGGCTCAACGCGGCTGCGGATAAACTGTTCGCGATCCTTCATCTGACCCACGGCTTCGTTGGGCAGGTCAATGCCGGAGGGCTGATCCATCCCCAATTTTTC
Source organism: Leptolyngbya sp. BL0902 (assembly GCF_016403105.1). NCBI lineage: Bacteria > Bacillati > Cyanobacteriota > Cyanophyceae > Leptolyngbyales > Leptolyngbyaceae > Leptolyngbya > Leptolyngbya sp. BL0902. The sequence goes on along the minus strand of NZ_CP046155.1, from coordinate 1,397,905 downwards.
CAGCCATTGGAAGTAGTCCTCCGGCGTGAGCTTTTGCATGATGCGGATCATGCCCACGTTGCTGGAATATTTCATCACATCGGTGATGGAAATCGCCCCGCGTCCGCCCGTCACGGCAAAATCGCTGTTGCGAATCGTCCAGCGGCCAAACTGAATCTGGCCGCTGTCGTTGACCAGTTCATCGGGCTGAAGCACCCCAGCTTCGAGGGCAATGGCCACATTGATGGGCTTGAAGGTAGAACCGGGCTCGTAGAGATCGCTGATGGCCCAGTTGCGAAAGGCTCCCATGTTGGCGCGATAGTATTCGTTGGGGTTGTAGGTGGGAGCCACCGCCATGGCTAGCATCGCCCCTGTGTCCACATCCATCACCAGGATGGTGCCCCCCTTGGCCGACCGCTGGGCCACCATGTCCTCCAGGGCATTTTGGGCTACCCGCTGAAGTCGGCTATCGAGGGTGAGATGCAGGGTGGCTTTACCCGTTTGGCCCTGCACCAAAGCCAGAATGGGGTCGCTTTGGTCGCGTTCTGGCAGCAGTAAGTGCGATTCCTGGCCAATTTCGAGGCCCGCCTGGGCGGCACCGTCAAAATTCACAAACCCTATCACCGGGGCAAAGAGGTCTTCCTGGGGATAGAAGCGCTGCTGCTGGGGCACCAGTTCCAACCCGTTCAGCCGCAGTTGTCGGATGCGGTCGGCGGTTTCGGCGGTGAGGCCATTCATTACCCGAATGCCTGTGGGTTGGGTGCCCCACTGGGCCAACAATTCAGCGGCAGGCTTTTCGAGGAGGGGGCTGAGGGCTTCGGCCACGGTGGCCGAAGGCTGATTAAAGAGCTTGGGGTGGCTGTAGAGGGTAAAGACCATCCGATCCATCGCCAGCAGGTTGCCCTGACGATCCACGATGGGATAGCGCAGGGGCTGGGGCTGGCTGGGGCGCACCCGCTGCTGAGCCGCCATCTGACCGAGGCTTTCCCCCTGCCGCAATTGAAGCCAAGCCATCCGCCCGACCAGTAGAGCCACCATAATCATTAACGCCGCCCACACCATCACTAGACGCGGGGTGCTGGGGGCGGTCGTCACCCTAGGCCGCTGCCGCGTTGATGACCGCGCCCTGGCCAAGCGCTGCCGTGGAGACTGGGAACGCGGACGGCGAGGGCGACGGGGACGGGTGGGCGAGGAATAGGAACTAGCCATAGCAAAACGGTGGGGCAAGGGGTCTAGCGGCCAGGGCGAGGAGTAGGGTTAGGCCAAGGGCCTGTCGGTATCTCCCTTTCTCGATCCCCTCAATGTACGTGAACGGTACACCCTAAAGCAGAGTAGCGCAGCAACGAAGTAGCGGATTAGTAGCCTAGGGGGCGGTGAGTTTGCAAGGGTGGGGTATCCAGAGAATCTTCAACAACGACGGCTGGCCGCTGGGGAGCCGGGTTGAGGAAAATGACCTGGTCAGGCGTGGGGGGCAAAAGTCCGGCTTCCGGCTGCTCGGCCTGTTGGGCCATGTGGCGCGTGAGGGTCGCATTGGCGGTAATAATTTGCTGCTCACTGCGTTGGAGCTGGCTGAGTTGTCTGCTGGCCTGCCCTAGCTGCCGATCTAGGTATACCGAGGTGCCGTATCCCACTAGGGTTAGCCCCACCAAAGACAGCGCCAGCGCCGAGGAGACGGTGTGGACGTGGCCCATCGCCCGCTGCAAAGGGCTAGGGCGCGTGGCCACGGGGAGAGATGGCACGGAACCAGCCTTGAGAGGGCGCAACACCCCCGTCGTAGACATTGTTCGGGTGTGGGATCCCGAGGACGGAAGGGGCCGAGGAACGTAGGACTTCAGCGCGGCAGACATAGATAACCCACACCACAGGAAAGAACTGAGGCTAGGATACTGCATTCTTTCCAAACTGAGTCATCCTCCCCCAAAAACCTCCATCTCCCCAGAATCCCCCAGGGGAGCGCCCAACCCTGAAACTTCCAGGCTGGGTGCGTTCCGTCGTCCGCTGTTGCTGGGTCATCCGGCCCCACCAGGAGATCTGGGACTGGGGTTCTGGGACTGGGGTTCTGGGACTGGGCTACCCCTGCCCCAAAGATCCCCATCGCCCACCCTCAAAAAATTACCCGCATCCAAGACTTTGGACACGGGTAATGCTAGAGATCGCGCTTAATGGTGCCTTAACTCGACCAGGGGGCATCCACGTCCGACCCTGGTGACGGCCTACAGCTTAGTGCCGCACTGGGAGCAGAAATGGCTGCCCGGGGTATTTTCATGGCCGCACTGACCGCAGGCAGGAGTTGCAACGGCTTCCGAGGCTACCTCCGGCAGGCCCAGCATTTGGTGGTTGCTCTTGCCGGGAGCCACCATGGGATAGCAGTTTTCGTCGCGGCGCACGTGAATATCCATCAGCACCGGGCCGTCATGGGCCAGCATGGTAGCCACAGCGTCGCTCAGTTGGTCGCGGTCGTGGACGACGATGCCTTTGATGCCGTAGGCGCGGGCTAGCAGTTCAAAGTCGGGCATTCCCACTTCCATATTAGAGGAGGAGTAGCGCTCACCGTGGAAGGCTTGCTGCCACTGACGCACCATCCCCTGCCAGCCGTTGTTGATAATCACGGTTTTCACCGGAATGTGGTACTGCGCCAGGGTGCCGAGTTCCTGGAGGTTCATCTGGAAGCTGGCATCGCCGCTGATGCAGATCACGGTTTCGTCAGGCAGCGCGACCTGAGCTCCCATGGCTGCGGGCATTCCAAAGCCCATGGTGCCAAGGCCCGCACTAGATACCCACTGGCGGGGGCCATTTTTGAGGAACTGAGCCGCCCACATTTGGTGCTGGCCCACGTCGGTGGTGTAGTAGGCGTGGGGGGCTTGGCGACAGAGTTCCGTAATCACTTCCTGGGGCGAGAGCACATCGGGGTAGGTGGGCACCACCAGGGGATAGTCGCGCCGCCAGCGGCTGATGCGTTCCCGCCAAGCTACGGTTTGATTGGGGGGCGGCAGTTGATTCTCCACCTCCAGCCGCTCCAATAGATTGACGAGTACCTGTTTGACGTCGCCCACAATCGGCACCTGGGGCGCACGGTTTTTGCCCACCTCAGCGGGGTCAATGTCAATGTGGATGACCTGGGCGCGGGAGGCAAATTCATCTAGTTTGCCCGTTACCCGGTCGTCAAACCGAGCCCCCACGGCAATCAGCAGGTCGCACTCGCTCACGGCAAAGTTGGCGTAGGCGGTGCCGTGCATTCCCAACATACCCACCGCCAGCGGGTGGTGCTCATCAAAGGCCCCCTTGCCCATCAGCGTTGTGGTGACGGGGATTTGGAAATACTCAGCCAAGCGGGCGATTTCGGCGTGGGCCCCAGCCGTAATGGCACCGCCCCCCACATAGAGCAGGGGCCGCTCGCTCTGGCGCAGCAGCCGAATGGCGTGGCTAATTTGGCGCGGGTTGCCCTTGATGGTGGGCTTATAGCCCGTGAGGTTGACCCGACCGGGCTCCACGGGAATATAGTCAAACTCCTCTAGGCCCACGTCTTTGGGAATGTCCACCAGCACGGGGCCAGGACGTCCGGTTTGGGCAATATAAAAGGCTTCAGCCACAAACTGGGCAATCTGCTGCGGCGTTCTGGCCACGTAGGAATGCTTCACAATGGGCAGGGTAATACCGTAGATATCGGTTTCTTGGAAGGCGTCGCTACCGATGGCGTGGCGTGGCACCTGGCCCGTGATCACCACCAGAGGAATGGAGTCCATCTGGGCCGTGGCGATCCCCGTCACCAGGTTGGTGGCCCCAGGCCCGGAGGTGCCAAAACAAACCCCCACCTGCCCCGTAGCACGGGCATAGCCGTCGGCGGCGTGGGCAGCCCCTTGCTCGTGGCGCACCAAAATGTGGGAAATGTCTCCAGCGGCCTCGGCCCGGTAGAGTTCGTCATAGATGGGCAGAATGGCCCCACCGGGATAGCCGAAAATATGCTTGACCCCGTGGCGTTTGAGGCTGTCAATGAGGGCAAAGGCCCCGGAAGCACGGCGAACAAGAACTTCACTTTGGGACGCAACAGGGGTAGTCATGGCGGCGACAAATCGGGGTGGTTGTAGAGGGATGACGCAAAAAGCAACTGGGCAACGACGGGCTGAACAATCTTTGGCCCAGACTGTGATTTAGGTAACAATTTATTTTGACAGTCCCCCAATTCTAGCAGCAGTGCCTAGGGTGTTTGCCCGATTGTCAACGGATCTTTAGTTGAGAAACTTGAATCCCTACTCCTCAGTGGACTCTATGGCCTGCCCTGATGGGGGACATGCCTTTCTGAAAAATATCCAACGGAATCCGGCCCCAGGAAAAAACTGGCCTATGCTAGACCCACATCGCCCTAGGCTCCCCGCTGTGCTCGCGAGGGCGGCAGATCAGCGGTCTAGCTATCCTATAACCGGGGTACTCTCCGCCTAACGGTGGTGACGTTTCCCAGCCCCCCAACCGTAAGGAGGCCGTTTGAGCTTGCATCAACCGCCTAAAATTGTCCGGCTCAACCTGCTGGATACCGACTATGCCAAAATTGTCGCCGGAGAACCCATCCCCGACGCCAAAAAACAGCGCCTTGCCCAGGAAAGCTACGATTTTGACAAACTGGGTCAGCACATTGCTCGGTATCGCCATGGCCACCTTGATCAACAGAGCCAAGATGACGTTCTTTGCACCATTGCCACTACCGCTGGGCTGTTTACCCTAGCCGACCTAGAGGATATTAACGACCGCCTGCGCCATACAGGTCGCTTCTACCTGACGCCTGGGGAACGACAGCAGGTTATCAACTGGCTCTTCGATGAATTGGGCATCGACCTGAGTTGGCCATCGGAGGAACAGCCCTAGGCGATGACCTAATCGGGGATCCAAACCTCTGGGCTGCCCGACACGCTGACGCCCCCGGTCTTGGAGAACCGAATCACCACAATTTGCGAATTGTCGCGGCCAATATCCAAATAGCCACTAGCCCAGCGATCTGACCGCACCACCCCCGTTACCTCCAGGCGATAGCCACCGGGCTGTAGGTGAACGGTATGGCGGCGGTTGAAGTTGTGGGGCTGATAAATTAGCCGTCCATCCAGATACACCGCTCCCCAGTCGGTACCTAGGGCGTCAAATTCCACGCGCACGCGGGTTGCGGGGGGCTGGGGCTGAGGGTAGGGCCAGGGATGGGGCCACGGGGTGGGGCGATGGATGATGATGACGCGGTGGGCTAGGGGCTGGTCTTGCGGATAGACGGGGGAGGCGGGGAGGGCAGGCAGCAGCCCTAGGCTAGCCACCAATCCTAGGCTTGGCCAACCAAGGCGATAGTCCATAGCGGTGCTCCTCAGGGATAGGGGGTGGTTGCGTAAACTGAGAAAGAAAGCCACGGGGAATAACCACACCAGGGGTTGACTCCCTTTCTCCTCAAACTTGACTAGAATTTAGGTAGCCATAACCCATCAGACTCGAACAATAGCCCCAAAGTTGCTCCGTTGGTGTGAGCCTTCTCCACCGATGGGATGTCCTTGGGGCCGTGGGTCTATGGCGATATCGAGTTGTAGAGGATACGGCTTTGAGTAATACCAGCAATTTCCGTGAGGCCATTCAAAAGGCCCAAGGCCAAGCCCTCGTTGGCCCCAATGTCATTAAAAACGCCCTCCCCTTCCTCGGCGGTGGCCTCATTCTGACCGCCCTGGGCTCCTTTGGCGGCCTCGGGGTGATGGCTAGCAGCCCCGCCATCTTCATGCCCACCTTTTGGGTGGCGCTGGTGGCGCAGATTGCGCTGTTCTTCGTGGCAAGCCGCGTTGCCGACCAAGAAAATAACAGCACCGCCCTGCCTTTGTTGGCCACCTATAGTCTGTTGACGGGCTATACCCTCAGCGGCCTAATCTACGTGGCCCTGGGCACCTCCGGTGTGGGCATGACCGGGATTGGTGCAGCGGCCCTAGCCTGTGGGGTGGTGTTCATCGCCGCTCGGCAAATTGGCTCCAACCTCTCCGAGGAAGATGGCCTTGCCCTCACCAAAACCATTGGCATCGGCGTGTTTGCCATTCTGCTGGCGGTGGTGGGGCAATTCATTTTTGCCATCCTGGGCGGCGGCATTCCCCAGTTTTTGGATATCGCCATCTCTGCCCTTGGGGTGTTGGTGTTTGTCGGTGCCTCTGTGGTGGATTTCTTCATCCTGCCCCGCACCTACAAAGATGAGCAATACCTCTCGGCGGCCCTGTCGATGTACCTCACCTATATCAACCTCTTTGTGTTCATCCTGCGCTTGCTGATTGCCATCAATCGCGACTAGGTGAACCCCAGGCGGCGGATTGCCCTATCCCCCAGTCCAACGCTTTAAGCGTTTTAACCCTTGCCCGTGGCTCTGCCAAAACAGTTTGTAACGAAATGGACACACGCCGCCATACACCGCCCTAAATCAGAGTAGTCTTATGCACATGCTGTGATTCAACCGTGAGAAGGAGAAAACTCCGATGGCTGCTGCGTTTCTACCCTCTATTCTGGTTCCTTTAGTGGGCATTGTGTTTCCCGCTGCGGCAATGGCCTTTTTGTTCCTTTACATTGAGCGTGAAGAAGCTTAAGGCTAGGCGAGCCCTAGGAGTCTACCGAGATCCCTAGGGCAAACAAGGCCCTTACCTTGGGGATGCGCTCGTCAAAAAATACAGACTAAGCCGTCCTCAGCTTGGGGACGGCTTTTTTATGCGCTAGCCCTGGGGCCTGTCATCCTAGGATCATCCATGGCAGGGCTCCGCTGTCCCTCGCTCAGACTACCGATTCTGCAAGAACGAAGCCCAGCTTTACAGCAGCGTCAAAAAAAATTAAAAAAAGGTGATCCGTTTTTGAGAACCTCCGGTACAATCTAACCGCATTGTCCGCTACGGCTTAGCACCGCTTGGTTAACCGGGGGTCTAGGATCGAAAGACAATTAGTCTAGAAAGTTACGGTCGTCGTCTAGGCAGGCATCCCAACTGGCGGAGAGGGCATCGGCCACCATCGCCTCTAGGGTAGCCGTGTTGACGGTGCGGGTCATGTGCTCCTTCATGGGGTCAGACAGGGGCACCAAGCGCAGCCGACGATTGTCTTGTACAAGGTCAAAGTGGCTTTTTGCCCCGTCGGTTTTACCCATTTCGAGGTAGTCGAAACTGTGAACGTTGATGTAAAGGGTGTGATTCGCAACGAGCGTGGCCTGTTGGGGGTCAGCAAAGACCTCCATGATCAAACCTTGGTCGGCGGAGAGCACAACGTCGTCTTCAAGGTGGCTGTAGCTCACTTGGCCGAGGTCTTGAAGCAACCTAAGCATATCGGCCTTGTTCACAACCATGCCCGTATCCACCAAGCAGGGCGCGAGGGTGCCTAGGTCTCTAACACGCTCGTGATTCATAGATTTCTAACCACGCTACGGCAATCCGTGGAGCAGGTTGAGCAGGCTTTGCTCCCGCAGCTCTACATCCACGATACTCGATAATTCTGGGAATGATCCGCCTTTTCTCGCGTTCCCTGTGGCTAGGGGATGGCCTAGGGAAGGCAAAGCCTCATCCTAGGGCAGATTTCGGTGCAATGCCCCTACTTACGCGATGGTGCCGAAAGATGGTGCCGAAATATTTTGTGATGCTAGCCCAGGCTGGCTCAGCACCCTGCGTTCATGCCCTATGTTGACGCCCTAGGCTGTACCTTGAAAACAGCGCTGCCCAGTACTTTGGCAGAAAACCGCCCTAGCCATCCCTAACAGGAAGCATTCTAGGGGAAGCCCCCTGAAGGAGACCCGGTGAGTCCACGATGGATCGAGGTTTTGGCTCCCTTGGCCCGCTGGTGGGCGCAGTTGGGGGGTGCCCTGCTGTTTTATACCATCCTGCCGCTGCCTCGATGGTGGGTGCCGCAGTTTGAGGGCATTGCGGCCTTGGCTCCGTGGGTGGGTCTGGGGTTGGGCCTAGGCTTGTCGAGCGTAGACTGGACATTAGAGACGCTGGGGCTAACGACATTGTTCCGCAGTGCCCTGGTGGTGGGGCTGTGGCTCTGGCTGACGGGGGGCTTGCACCTAGATGGGGCCATGGATACCGCCGATGGCCTAGCGGTGCAGGATCCAGATCGACGGCTAGCGGTGATGGCCGATAGCCACAGTGGAGCCTTTGGGGTGATGGTTGCGATAGCCATCCTGGGGCTGAAGACCCTGGCCCTGGCCGAGTTGGCGCTGGGGCGACCGGGGAGCCTTGTGCTGGCGGCCCTAGGGGGGCGATGGGGGCAGGTGGTGGCTATCGCCCGCTATCCCTACCTCAAGGCGACGGGCAAAGGAGCATTCCACAAACCCCACCTGCGGCTACCCTGGGGGGTGCTGGAAGGGGTGTTGGCCAGCGGATTAGCGGTGATGACGTGGATCTGGATCTGGCCCAATCAGCGTTTTTTGGCGTTGGGGACAGGAGCGGGGGCACTGGTTTTGGCGCTGTTGGTAGGAGCTTGGTTTCAGCGCCGTTTGGGGGGGCACACCGGAGACACCTACGGGGCCACCGTGGAGTGGACGGAGGTGTTAGTTCTTTGCTGGGCAGCGATGCTGGCCCATTGGCTGAGGTAAGGCAGCAAATTCATCCAGAGAAACCGTCTACCCTATAACAAACGTCTCAGCCCTAGGAGAAGCACGGTGGTTCCCCTCAAAGATTACAATCCTGGCCAACGCACGCCCTACATGACCTACGGGCTAATTGTCCTCAATATGTCGATTTTCCTCTACGAACTAAGCCTATCGCCTGGGGATTTGAACGCATTTTTTCAAACCTGGGCAGTGATTCCTCAGGCTTTTTCTAATAGTCTATCGACGGCAGTTTCCATACCTAATACCCTGGAGTGGATGACCTTAATCACCAGTCAATTTCTCCATGGTGGGCTGCTGCATCTGCTGGGGAATATGCTCTATCTATGGATTTTTGGCAACAATGTAGAAGACCAAATGGGGTCTTTCCGATTTGTGCTGTTCTACCTCACCTGTGGCATCTTGGCTAACCTTGTTCAGTGGGGCTTTGCCATGGAATCGACCATTCCCTCCCTGGGCGCGAGTGGAGCCATTGCTGGGGTGATGGGAGCCTATATTTTTCGGTTTCCAGGGGTGCGCATTCTCACCCTCGTTCCCTTTGGGCCATTGCCCCTGCCGCTGAAAATTCCCGCCATTTTTTATCTAGGACTGTGGTTTCTACAGCAGGCAGTCTATGGTTTTGACAGCCTAGAGACCCCCACCATGATTGGTATGGAGGGGGGTGGCATTGCCTATTGGGCCCATGCGGGAGGCTTTGCCATTGGTGCAGGGTTGGGGCCACTGTTTGGCCTCTTCAGCCAACCGGATGAATCGGCTCCCCTGCAACCCGACCAAGAGGGATAACCCTACCCTGTAGGCTGGGCGCAGGGGCCAAGGTTGGAATCAATACCGCGAACATGATTCACAAACCAGTGAATGAGTTCTTGGCTAACTTTATCGGCCACATGGTCGAGGGACTGGGCAGAATCTACCAGCACCTCAATTTCTGTCAGTCGTTTATTAAAGTATAGGTGGGCAAGTTGATTCTGCCCTGCCATGGGGCACTTATAGAGATGCATACATTGCTCTTCATAGCCAAAATGATTGGCAACGTACATCTTGAGGAAGTGAAGAATATTCTTGATCTGCTTGAAGTCTTTTTTGTTGCGAATTGAATCGACCAAGAGATCCATTTGGTCAAAGAGTTGCTGATGCTGAACATCAATCAGAGGGACGCCAATCTTGAGAGATTCATTCCAAGTTGCCATTGAGGCTAACCTAAAGTAGAGAACACAGAAACCTGAAGTCTAATAATGCTACTCTGCCCAGAGAGCCCCCAGGGAGGATCATGCAGGGGCTAAAGGATGAAAAAGTTAACGCTTTTTTACAATCCAGTCTTTGAGATCACCATATTTAGCAGATTTATCGAATTTTTGGCCCTAGGCCATTGGTTGGTTGATGGCGATTGCAAAGTTCTGCTGCAAACTGCTAACAACCATTTCAGGGCGTAAAGGTTCCCTAGGGAAATGGTTGAGGGGGAAGGCTCTGGCCCACAATAAAACCATGACCAACGTCCAGCGGTTGGCGATTGGGCCTTTATCTACCCCATTCCCCTTACTGGGGTGTGATCTGCCGATGGGTAGGCTTTGCCCCAGACCAGCCATCATCTAATCAAAGGATTGAACCATGACGACGCCCAGAGAAGTTCTGTCCCATCTCCAACACATTGAAGAAGTCGATGCGGTGCAAGGAGCTACCTACCGAGAAGAAGCCCAGGACATGTTGGCCGATGATCAGGTGAGTTTGAAGTGGCGCAAGGCCATCGCCGACCGCCTGAACCAGGCTAACCACGACCTAGCCTTGCACACCGCCACCAGCGAAGATAGCTATTAACCGCGATGAGCAGCGACTCACCCTGAGGCCAAGGCAACCTTAGGTTAGTGCTGCCTTGACCTAGCATCTCAAGCCCGACAAGGAGCAGAACAACCATGGCAAATCACGGGGTTTGGCTGAGCCTAGGGGTATGGCTGGGCGCAGGGTTGGGCATCACGGGGGGGCCGTTGGCTCAGGCTCCCGCCGTGGCCCAGGGTCAATCCTTGGCCCAAACCCAGAGCCCTGAGCGGGGATCGCTGACCGCTGAACCGGGGTCTCAGATTAACATCCGCACTGGCCCCGGTACCCGCTTTGTGGCCCAGCACTATGGGATCGCAGGGGATCGGGTGGTTATTCTGGAGTCGGCCATGGAGGCTTGCGGTGCGGCCTTAGACTGCCCCCAGTGGCATCGGCTACGGTTTGAGGTATCGGGGGCGGTGGGCTGGGTACGGAGCGACTTTGTGGTGCGCGGCCCGGTTGCCCTCAGCGAAACCTGTCATCGCCAACTGGCGGCGGAACGATCTCGCCTTGCCGCCGTCAATCAGAGTTTCTTGGATACGACCTTCCTCGACCCCAGCGACCGCTCACCCCATCGAGATCGGCCCCACGAGATGACCCTGATGCTAGGCGGACTGGGGCAGACGACGGTGCTCTCCTCGCCCCAGTTCATGGGCCAGATGGGCAATCGCCTGATTCAAAACTGCCAAACCGTCAGCGCTGTTCGCTTTGCCTCCAATAATTCAGGCTGGCAGGATGTCTATGGCCTGATCAACGGTCAAGTGGTGGGCTTCACCTGTGTGGATACCGACCTCAACCGGGCGCTGCGGTGGGGAGAATATTACTGCGGCCTATAGCCCTGCTGGATTGTAGCCCCGTTGGCTTAGAGTCCTGATCGGGAGCCTTCATCGGGAGCCCTGAGCGGGAGTCCTCAGCTAGACCTAGCAACGGAATCCATGGGTGATTCGCGGGGCTATGGATGGGATTGGCGCGGTGGATCGGGTAGGCTGTAATACGTACAGCCATGCACCATTCCAGAGGCACCGTCTGACTATGATGCTGAAGTCCACCACTCGCCATGTGCACATCTACACCGCCGTTGTTGAGAACAATGCCCTGGTGCCCAGCGAAGATCGTCTGACCCTAGATGTAGATCCCGATAACGAATTCAACTGGTCGGAGGAGGCCGTTAAGGCGGTCTATGGCGAGTTTGATCGCCTGGTGGATGCCGCCGAGGGAGATGACCTGACGGACTACAATTTGCGCCGCATTGGGTCTGATCTAGAGCATTTCATTAAAGACTTGCTGAAAACGGGCCAAATTAGCTACAACCTCAAGAGCCGCGCCCTCAATTACAGCATGGGGCTGCCCCAGGTCATCGCCGAAGACGCCGCCTCCTAGGGCCAGCATACCTCCGCAATCATCCTTCCTAGGTTCTCGCCCCGATGCCCCTAGGAATCACGGGCCACTGGACAGGTCAGATATGATGGACACAGTGTTTTACAGCCTTTTAGGATGGTGATCTACTGCACCAATCCGACCTGTCGTGCCGGGGTTGCTCAGCCCGTTGGTCGTTGCCCCACCTGTCAAACGCCGCTGCCCCATCGATTGTTGTTGGCGGTGGGGGATGGCGTAGCGAAAACCCTAGAATCGGCACTACCCTCCGGCACGCGGGTGGCAGACCGCTATATAGTCTGGAAGCATCCGGTGTGGTTAGATACGCGGCCAGAGCATCCCATTGCCTCGGTAGAGACGATCCCGCCGGAGGTCATGCCCTACCTGCGCCTGTCTGGCTTGATTCAGCACATCCCTCGCCCCTACGACTATCTACACAAGGCGGCCAGTGGCCTAGATGTCGATGTGCTATTGCTGGATGCGGCTCCCCTGGCGCTTACGGTACCTACGGTGGCCACAGAGCCGATGCAGGTGCAGGTGCTGCCCACCATCAGCCAAGCCTGGGCTGGAGGCACCCCCCTGCGGCAGATCAACTGGCTGCGGCAGATGGCGGTGCTCTGGCCTGCCTTGGCCGAAGAAGGGGTTGCCTCTACGCTGTTGGCCCCAGAAACCCTAAGGGTGGATCACGCCCTGCTACGGGTAACGCGATTGGTGTCCGACCCGCAGGGCCAGCCCCCCACCCTGTCTTGTTTGGGCCAGCGCTGGCAGGCGTGGGTACCCCAGGCTCAGCCGCCCCTGCGAGAGTATTTAGGGTGGCTCACCACGGCCCTTGGCCAGGGACAGTTTCCGACCGCCGCTGCCCTGATCGCTGAACTGGATCAAGCCCTCCAAACCCTGGCCACTGGGCTGACGGTAACGGTGGAGTGGGATGCTGATACCGACCAAGGCCCTGCGCGAGACCGCAATGAGGACGCCTGTTTTCCCCAGAGGCAGGCCCAAAAACAGGTTTTCTTGGGTACCGGAGATGTCGGCAAATCCATGCCACCATTGCTGCTGGTGTGCGACGGCATTGGCGGCCATGAGCAGGGCAGTGTGGCCTCCCAGACGGCCATTCAAACCCTGACCCACCGTCTACAATCCTTCACCCAGCAGGGGGATTTCAGCCCCAATGCTGTCGCCCATTGGCTCACCCAGGCCCTGGTGCAGGTGAATACCGATATTGCCACCCGCAACAACGATGAACAACGCTCGGCCCGCGCCCGGATGGGCACGACAGCGGTGCTGGCCCTGGTGCATTTTCCCTACGTCTCGGTGGCTCACCTAGGCGATAGTCGAGCCTACCGGATCAGCGCTCGGACAGCCTACCAAATCACCCTAGATGACGACGTCGCCTCCCGCGAAGCTCGCCTGGGCTATGCCCTCTACCAGGAAGCGACCCACATGGCTGGGGGTGGAGCCCTGGTGCAGGCCCTTGGCATTAACGACTCTGCCTACCTCTACCCCACGGTGCAGCACTTCTTACTCGACGATCCCTGCGTGCTGCTGCTGTGCTCCGACGGCCTGAGTGACTACGACCGGGTAGAAGCCCTGTGGCCCTATACCGTTGCGCCCTTGGTGGGGCAGTCGCTGCCCTTGGCCCCCACCATCCAAACCCTCATTCACTGGGCCAACCAGCTCAATGGCCACGATAATGTCACGGTGGGGCTAATGCGGTTTTTACCCCAGGGGGGTCAGGTTCCTGCCCTTCCGGCCCACGCCCTAGCCCCTGCTTTGGTGACGGCGTCTAGCCCTGGCCACGAGCCCTCTACCCCTTCCCCAGGCTGGGCCACAGCCTCCCCAGAGCCCATGGCCCCACCCGCCACCCAGCAGGTCTTGGTCCCTAGCCGTCCAGGACGATGGCCTTGGTGGGCCTTTTGGGCCGGAGCCCTACCGACCCTGCTAGGGCTGGCCGTAGCGGGGTGGGCCTACCTGCGCTGGCGACCTCAAGCCATGGCCCTGCAAGCTTTACCGCCCTGGCCCCAGGGGTTGCAGGCCGACGCCCTAGCCCCCTTGCCCCCCGCTACAGCGAACATTGCTGTGGGTAGCTTTTGGCAGCGTTCTGCGGCTTGGGATCCCTCCCAGCCCGACCCCCTGGGGCTGGGGTCAACTCCTGCCGCCGCGGCCGAACCCCTGCCCACGGTTCCGGTAGGCAGTATTCTAAAGGTAGTGGATCAGCGTCAGATCGCTAGCCAAGGGCAGTGGGTGTACCTTCAATTGTGCGCCACCCCCCCTAATGCGGCCCCAGCCCCCCCGGCACTCAGCGCTGCCCCCCCCGGCAATCTACCCCCAGGATCGCAGCCTGCCCCCCGGTTGCCTGGGGCCTTGGCGAACCCCCTGGCTCAGCCCGGTCGCCAAGGTTGGGTAAGTGCCCAGTCCCTCATGACCAATGCCCAGCCCTTGAACCCCACCTTGCCCAGTCAGCGGGGTCTCTGTTCTCTACCCTAGGGGCTTTGCCCACCTGGGATTTTGCCCTGTTGCTGCCCTGCCCTCCCTATGCCCTCTCCCCCTGTGTTGACGCTGCGGCTTGCCCTTGATCGGCTAACCAGCACGGATGCCAACCACTACGCCATCTGGGTGCTCCACAGCCCGTTTCCCGACGGCTATGCCCACCACGACCGGGTTTGGGATGAGGCCATGTCCCAACTGTGGGGTCGGTGGCAGGACTTTTTCTCCCTGCGCGAGTTGCCGCTGGTGCCCCATGTGCCCTCGGCCTATGTACCTCCGGTCGAGCCTTCGGCTACCCCCCAGATCAACCTAGAGATGCTCCTCAACCAGGTGGGGCCACCCCTAGCGGCGGGTGGCCAAACCGGGCGGCTAATGCAGGGCTTGGGAGTGAGTCTTTGGAACTGGTTATTTGATGGGCCGCTGCGATCTACCCTAGAGCGCAGTTTGGGCATGGCCATGGGGCTAGACTGCCCCCTCCACCTTCAGTTGGATATTCGGGCTCCAGAGCTGATCAGCCTGCCCTGGGAGATTATGCAGCCTGAGCCCGGTCGTCCGGCGGTGTCCTTGGGATCACAACTACTGTTTAGCCGCACCACCAGCGCTGTGGATGCCCTGCCGCCCATAGCCTTAGATCGATCCCTGCGGATTTTGCTTGTGCTGGGGGAAGGGGGCAGTGGATCGGCGGCGGCGACCCTGCAACTGTCCCAGGAGGCGGCTGTTCTGAAGCACCTGCTAGAGCAGAGCACGTCGCGGCTGGGAGCGGCAGCGGTGGTGCCCTGTCAGGTTAGCACCCTAGTGGAACCCGACACCAAAACCCTGGTGACAACCCTGGAACGCGGCCAGTTCAACGTCTTTTTCTATGCAGGGCATGGGGTTCCGGCCCCGGATGGGGGGCTGCTGTTTCTCCAGGCGGGCACCGCCCTCAGCGGCATGGAGCTCGCCCAGGTGTTGGCCCGCTGCCGCCTGCGCTTGGCGGTGTTCAACACCTGCTGGGGAGCCCAGCCCGACCAGCGCCAAAACCAGGTCATTCCGCGCAGTAGTTTAGCCGAAGTCTTGCTGCACCACGGCGTACCAGCCGTTTTGGCTATGCGAGACTCCATCGCCGACGAAGAAGCGCTCAGTTTTATTCAGGTGTTGGCCCAGGGGTTGGCCCAGCGACAAAGCGTAGCCCAGGCCATGGCCACCGCTCGCCAGCACCTGCTGACCGTCTATCGGTTCAACCACCCAGCTTGGACGCTGCCAGTCCTCTACCAGCATCCGCAGTTTGAGGGCACGCTGCTGCAACCGATGGATCTGGCCGTCACCCAACTCCCAGGGCAAGAGATGTCCCGTTCTCAGACCCCTGTGATGCGCTGCGTCGATCAGCCGACCCGACTGTGGCGGATGGGCGGCGGATTGTTGCGGGTGGGCCGATTGCCCGATAATGACCTCGTGATTTCCGAGCCCTGGGTTTCGGGTCAGCATGCCGAAGTCTTTTGCCGGACTGGGCTAGGGGCCAAAGCCGATCAATCCACCTACTACCTGCGCGATTTCTCCCGATTTGGCTCCTACTACTACGACGGCCACACCTGGCAACACGTGCACCGATCTGAGGTGCCGCTGCCCCTGGGCACAATCCTGCGGTTTGGCAGCCCCGAAGGCCAACTACTGGAATTTACCCTAGAGGGAAACCCCAGCCCTGCTCCCCTAGGCTAAGATCGCCCATCATAGCGAGAACAGGCTTTCTGCCCCTAGAATCAATAGGCACCATGCCCTAGCTAGGGACAGGCATTCTGGTACGGGGGAAACGGTTGTTTGGCCGCAACTATCCGGCCCGCCCTGGCGCACCCGCTGGATTCTTGAGCCCACCCGTTTGAGCAATTCTCGCCATTTTCCAAGAACCCCAGCGTTCGGCTACGGAATCCCCTAGGGCGGTGCTGTAGTTTCCCCCAAGAGCCATGACCATCCTGTGCATCTTCCCTGTAGACCCCTGATCTCGCTTATGTCATACACCCAGCCCGATCCCCACCTCGCCGCCCAGGCCGAACTCCTCGCCGCCCTGCTGAGTTCTCCCCCTAGCTACCCTTGGGAGCCCAGTCAGGCCGAAGCCTACTTTGCCGCTGCTACCTTAGAGGAGGAAGACGACGCCCTGGAATCAAGCTTGACCGAGGGCTGGCAACAATTTTCGGCCCAGATCAGCGCTCAATGGGCTCAGGCCGCGATGTCCCCTGCTGCCGCCATTGTTCAAAACCTGAAGGAGCAGATTCAAGATCCCCTGCCCGACGACCTGCTGCACACCGTTGCCACCACCGTCATTGCCCTGCGCCACAGTGGCCAAGCCTACCTCGATCAGCTAGTAGCCTGTGCCCAGGCGGTGCTACCCACCTGGGATGCGGAAGACTTGGCGGTTCTGGCACGCCCCCTCGCCTACTCCCTGCGGGACGGCCAAAACGACATTCTCGATCTCAACCTACGCACCACGCTGCAATCTCACTGGCAGAGTCTCTCGGAAATTGAGCAGGCCCGCCTGAGCCTCACCCTCGCGGCCCTAGCGCTCAAGGCGGCTGAAGACCAGCCCTAGCCAAACCCATCGCCCCCCATACCGCTGCACCTAGGGCAGGATGGCTATCCACCCGCCGTCGGCAGGGCAAATGGGGGGCGAAATTAGCTGAGCCAAGCCTGAAGTTCAGCGGTATGGTGAAACTATCCATCCTGGGGGCTGGCGAGAGGAGTTGTGCGCTGAATGATGTCCGAAGCAAATTTTTTAGTGAAGGTGGTGGCACTGTCGGCGGCGATGGGAGCAAGCATCAAGTATCTCCTGCCCGCTCTGCCCCTAGCCCTCGATCCATCCCTGGGCTTGGCAGTAGGGCTATTGCTGGCTCCCTCGGTGCTGATGGCCGTATTGTTGTGGCGCTGGTCGGTGGGTCAGCGTCCTCCATCAGGAACCTAGGCTATGCGATCCATTGAAGCCATTAACGAGAAAATTCGGGCGGGTCAGGTGGTGGTCTATACCGCCGAAGACTTCAAAGCCTTGGCCCAGGATCAGGGGATAGCCGCCGCTGCCCAGGCCGTGGATGTGGTGGTAACGGGCACCTTTGAGCCGATGGAATCCGCCGGAGCAATGATTAACCTGGGCCATACGGATCCACCTATCAAGCTATTGGAATGCTACCTCGATGGTGTTCCCGCCTACGCTGGCTTTGGGGCGGTGGACTTGTATCTGGGGGCTAGTCAGCCCGTGGTGGCCAGCCGTACCACAGAGGGGATGGAGTCGGAGGAGGCGCGGGAGTATGGCGGCGGTCATGTGATTGCTGACCTCGTCGCGGGTCGTCCGGTTCACCTTCAGGCCACCGGACATGCCACCGACTGCTACCCCCGTACCTCCCTCGAAACCACCATCACCCGCGACACCATCAACCAGTTTTATTTGTTCAACCCCCGTGGCCTGTACCAAAACTTTATCGTGGGGGTGAACGGTGGGGATCGGCCCTTGGCCACTTACCTGGGGCCGCTGCAACCGCGCCTGGGCAATGCGGTCTATGCCAACCCTGGGGCGATTTCACCGCTGATGAATGACCCCAACTTGGCCACCGTGGGTATCGGCACCCGCATTTTTCTGGGCGGCGGCGTGGGCTACATTGCTTGGGAGGGCACCCAGCACTTCCCCCTTCAGCGGCGCTTGCCCAACCATACGCCCCTTGGCCCAGCTGCCACGGTGGCCCTGGTGGGTGATGCCAAAGCGATGCAAGCGACCTGGGTGCGTGGCTGTTATTTCAAGGGCTATGGGCCTTCTCTGATGATTGGCGTCGGTGTGCCCATCCCGATTTTGAACGAGCAGGTGGCGGCGGCTTGTGCCGTCCAAGATCAAGACATTGTGGCTCCGGTGATGGATTTCTCCATCCCTCGCCGGGTGCGCCCTACCTTTGGGCTGGTGAGCTATGCCCAGCTCAAGTCTGGAACCATTACCATCGAGGGGCAGGCCGTCCGTACAGCCCCCTTAGCCAGCGTTTACCTCGCCCGCCAAGTACAACAGGAGCTGAAACAGTGGATTGAAGCAGGCACCTTTGAACTGTCTACTCCGGTAGCCTCCCTGCCAATGGATCGGGCTTTTTTGCCCCAGGATGCCCTGGGCGGCTAGGGTATCCTGGGGTCTT
This sequence comes from Leptolyngbya sp. BL0902, assembly GCF_016403105.1. Taxonomy (NCBI): domain Bacteria; kingdom Bacillati; phylum Cyanobacteriota; class Cyanophyceae; order Leptolyngbyales; family Leptolyngbyaceae; genus Leptolyngbya; species Leptolyngbya sp. BL0902. The sequence continues at coordinate 1,379,545 of NZ_CP046155.1, read as the reverse complement.
CGTGCCCCCCCAGCGCGCTATTCGGCGGCTTCTGGCTCTGCCATGGCTGGGTTTGTCATACCCTTGTCGGCGATGACCTTTTTAGGCCGGGGGGCTCCCGTTGTCTTGCGGGGCGCTGCCGCCGACCGAGGCCCGCCGGGGCGCTTAAAGCCAGGGCGCTTGCTTCCTCCCTTGGGTCGTTTCTTCGGCGGCACAATGCCCACCACCGAGGCCGACTCTATGGCCAACACTCTGTCGTCGCGTTTGGCCTGGAAGTCCCAGAAATAGCCGACCGTGCGGCCTTCAATGTGGCCCTTGAGGGTGAGCTTAAAGGACTTGGCTCCCCCCGGTGTCTGCTTGATGCCCTGGACAATTTTGACGGTGATGAGGTCTTCCTCGGGGTCGTACTTCACCACTTCGCCTCGAATAGAAAAGAAGTTATCGTCAACAGCGGGATAGGCATCGACGGCAGCCGGAACGGTCGGCGGGGCAGCCTCGTCATCAGCGGCAACCTCCTCCGTGCGGGGCGATTCCCCGGGCAGGCCCAGGGTTTCTGGTTCCCAAACACCCACAATTTGAAAATGCAGGTCTTGTTCTGCTTCGGTTTCCACTTCGCGCCGGGTGCGAGGATAGACCACCCACAGGTGAGATGTGGTCAAATCCAGGTGCTTTTTCACCAGGCTCGTGACTCGCCCTAGCAGCACCGAGTCCACCACTAGGCCGTCATCGGTGGTGAGGTTCCCCCGATTAATCTGGTCGGCGTCGGTGGGGGCATAGGTGCCCCGCACGAGGCCAATGGCCCGATACTGCATGGGTTCGCTGGGGGGAGCAATGGGCTGGTTGCGGTAGACCGCAGGGTCAAAAACGGGCTCCGGCGGAGCGGGGGGAGGCTCAACGGCAGCGGGTTTGGCCGCCCCCTTGGCTGCGGCAGGTTTGGCCGCTGCGGGCTTGGCCGGAGACGGTATGGGGCGGGGGGGCGGAGCCACCAGGGCAGGGCGTTCGGCCTTGGGCTTGGTGGCCTCAGAATCCGAGGACTGACTTGCATTGTCCTCGGATTCGGGCCAGGAATTTTTCTCTACAGCACTCATCGCCACCGACCTCCTCTCAACATTAACCAGCCATTGTCAGTCTATTATGTGGGGCTAGTCTTGTAAGCCTAGCGTACCACTCACCCCATAACCTAGGATGTGTTTCTGTTTTCAGGGCCATTTCCCTAAAATCCGTATCCTTTCCTAGGGCCGCAGGAATTTGTGCCCGATGGCCTAGGGCGAGGCCCTCGCCACCATCGCTTTTACCCAAAGCCCCAACAATATCAACTGGAAACGCTAAAATTAACGGGCTTATTTCCGGCTAAGGGGCGGCCCCAGTGATCTCAAGGGAGGCTGGCCTCCCTCGCCGCTGCCCCGGATTGCCCCTGTTTTCTGGGATGGGGCAGGGGTTGGCCTGTGACGATCTTCTAGACCCAAGAGTGGGGGTACCTCTGTGACGACTAAGCGCAATCGATGGTTAGTGGGGACGGTGCTCATTCTGGCGCTGGCCGCCTTTTTGTCCCTATCCTTCCTACCGTTTCTCAGCAATACCAACCGTCGAGCCACGGGCACCAATGATCTGCCAGCCACGGATCCAACGGCCATGCAGGCAGAACTGGAGGCCCAGGCCAGGGGCTATGAACTGGTACTAGAGCGGGAACCCGACAATCAAACCGCTCTGCGTGGATTGATAGATACCCAGATCCAGTTGGGCAATGTGGCAGGGGTGGTGGCCCCCCTCGAAAAGCTGGTGGAACTCAACCCCACGGTGATGGAGTACCAAGTGTTGCTAGCCCAAACCAAACAGCAGATGGGCGACCTCGATGGGGCCGCTCAGATCTACCGGACGGTACTGGATCAGCAGCCTACCGACATGAACGCCCTCCAGGGGCTAACGGCGCTGCTGGTGCAGCAAGGGCGTCCCCAGGCGGCCATTGGTCTGCTCCAGGAGGCGGTGCAAACCGCTGGACGCCTCCAGAGCGAAGGAAATACCCCCGGCCTTGACCCCATTTCCATTCAGCTTTTGCTGGCCCAGGTCTACCTAGAGGACAACCGCCCAGACCAAGCCCTGACCCAGTACGATGAAGCGATGGTTGCAGCTCCCGAGGACTTCCGTCCGGTGCTGGCTAAGGCATTGGTGCTGCAAGAACAGGGCAATAACGACGAGGCCAAAGCTCTTTTTGATCAAGCCACGGCCATGGCTCCAGCGCAATTCAAAGACCAAATTCAGCAGATGGCGACCCCCAGTGAGCCCACCCTGCCCCTCAATGGCGACCCCGCCGAGGGCACCTCTGAACCCGAGGGCACCGCGCCCAGCAATGAGTAACCTCAAGGTTCCCTGTCTCCAGCCTCGACGATGGAGCGAGAGACAGGGGCTCTGACCTCAAGGGCTAACTAACGGCCTGGACAGGGGATGGAATCCGACCAGAGGGCACGGATTCCTGGACGGCTTGGGTGGTTCCTACGGGTTCAAACTCAATGTGGTTTAGCAGGGTGGTCACGAAGGCGAACAGCAAAAACGGCAGCGACAGCACCAAGATGAGCCCCATGGCCGCGAGGGCCACAACGGGCTGCCGTGCCCCCATCAGCGCGAGGGATGCCGCCAGACTCACCAGCAAAATCACTAGCCAAGCAATCACCTGGCCGTAGATGTCGCCAAAGGTGAGGGTGCAAGAAAAGCGGTATCGGGTTCCGGTGTCCATAGGGATATCCTGCGTTGATACGATAGATTTCAGCATATCGGGACAGCCTAGGAGCCTGGGGATTCTCAATATTTCCAAAAGAGTTGCAATGAAACGTTGCAATTTCGCTCTGGATCGCTGGTCTCCGGGGGCCTGTACCCCGTACCCCGCCGCCCTATACCCATGGCCTATCAATACCTACTGTTCTACAAACCCTACAACGTCCTCAGCCAGTTCAGCGAATCTGGGGATGCACCCACGGCCCTGACACTCAAGGCCTTTATCCCGGTGGCGGCGGTCTATCCCGTGGGGCGGCTAGACCGCGACAGCGAGGGGCTGATGCTGCTGACCAATGATGGACGACTTCAGCATCGCCTGAGCGATCCGCGCTACGGCCACCCCCGCACCTACTGGGTGCAAGTGGAAGGAGAACCCACCGAGGCCGCCCTAGGACAGCTTCGCCAAGGAGTGACCATTCGAGGCTATCGCACCCGCCCCTGCAAGGCTTCCCGGTTGCCAGAGGATCCGCCCCTGCCGCCCCGCCATCCACCCATTCGCTATCGCCAGTCTATTCCCACCACCTGGCTGGCCCTGACCTTGGAGGAGGGCAAAAATCGCCAGGTACGACGGATGACCGCTGCCGTGGGCTATCCCACCCTGCGCCTGGTGCGCTGGGCCATCGGCGATCTCACCCTCGAAGACCTACAGCCGGGCCAGTGGCGGTCGCTCACCCCAGATGAACAGCGACGGCTCCGCGCCATGGCCTAGCCCTGGGTGCGGCTACGGCAAAGTGTTGCAATTTCGATACATTTGTGGCAAGGATCTGTGGAGATATCCCCCCAGAGGTTGAAGATTTACCCCATCGCCGCTTCTAGGTAAGCCGAGTCGGCGGATTTGATCCACAATGGGCATGAGCCAACATCAGCACCCCTGCCTAGCTTCGATGTGGCGTTCAGCCATGCTAATCTGCCCTTCTTGCCAGTTTGAAAATTCCGATGACCGAGGGGAGTGCGATCACTGTGGCCAGCCGCTCCAGCGCTGGTGTAGCCTGTGGTGGCCCGATCAAAGCACAACGGCCCTGGGCGATGACCCCAGCCCCAGGCCCTACCTAGACCAGGAACAGCGCTACCAACGCCTAGGACAGCCTCAACACCAGTGGACGGCGGCGGGAGATTCTGTGATGGTGCAGGCTGTGATCGATTGTGATCTGCGCCAGGGCTATCCCCTCCAAACCCTTCAGGATCTCTGGCTAGAGCAGCCCGATCTCAACCCGCAGACCGTTCCTGAACTGGCGGCTCTACCCGTTCAAGCCTTGCCCTATCTGGCCCTCCAAGCCGACTACTTCCCGGCTGTGCCAGAACTCCATGATGTGGTTTATGCTGATGGTCAGCCCATCCTGGTCTTAGAAGATCGCAGCACCTGGCCTCGCCTAGAAACCCTGTGGCCCACTAAAACCACTGACCCCCTTCAGCAAACCCAGTGGCTGTTTGAAATTACCCTGTTGTGGAAGGCGCTGGCTCCTTGGCAGGGGCAGATTACCCTGCTCAACCCCGATCGCCTGGTGCTCAGCCCCAACCATCTGCTGTGCCTCAGCCACCTCGATATCTCGGCCACTACTCCCAACCTGCCTGCCCTGGGGCAAACTTGGCAACGAATGTTGCTCACAGAGTCGCTCTCTCCAACCATCGCCCTCCAGCAGCTCATTCACGCCCTCGCCGAGGGCCACCTCACCCCCCTAGAACGCCTCCAAGAGGCCCTAGCCGATCTGGCGGGGCAATATCGATCCAACCCGGTTTTGGCCCAGCAGGTCACAATTCCGACCCTAACCATCGGGGAGGACACTGACGCTGATCCCCTGCTCAATTTTGATGAGGCACTGCTTGGCCTCAATGAAGCCGACGATGATGACCCAGAGGGCGACGAAGGAGACGAAGGAGACGAGGGAGGCGGGCTAGACCTGCCGACGATGGTGCTCCCCATGAAGCTATTGTCTCTGGAGGAAGCGGGCCAGAGCCATGTGGGTCAACAGCGCCACCACAATGAAGACTGCTTCCTCTGCCAAACCCAACTGCTGAAGCACAATGGCCCCCAAGGAGCACACCTCGACGCGACAGGCCTGTATGTGCTCTGCGATGGTATGGGTGGTCATGCCTCGGGGGAAGTGGCGAGCCAACTCGCGGTACAGACACTGCGGGACTACTTCAGTCGCCTAGATCGAGATCGCTACCTAGACGAAGGGGCCATCATCGCAGGGGTCGCAAAGGCCAATCAGGCCATCTTTGAGGCCAACCAAGTTAAGGCGACCTCCGGCCTAGGCCGCATGGGAACCACCCTCGTAATGGCCTTGGTGCAAGATCTTCGCATGGCCCTAGTTCACGTGGGCGATAGCCGCATCTACAGCTACAACAAACGCTACGGCTTGCAGCAGCTCACCATAGACCACGAAGTAGGACAGCGGGAAATTAATCGCGGTGTTGAGCCTGCCATTGCCTACGCCCGTCCCGACGCCTACCAGCTTACCCAGGCCCTTGGCCCCCGCGACCAAGACGCCCTCAGACCAGGGATCGCCTTCCAAGATATCGTGGAAGACACGCTGTTTCTCCTGTGCTCCGATGGCCTGAGCGACAACAATCTTCTAGAACGCCACGAAGCCAGCCACATTGCTCCACTGCTTAGTTCTAAGGCCAACCTCGATCAGGGGGTGGCTGACTTAGTTCAGTTGGCCAATGACAAAAACGGCCACGACAACATTACGCTGATTTTAGTGCGCTTCAAACTACGGCCCGACCTCAACCAGTTAGCGTTATCGTAATGTACCTGAAAATACATTTTGTTGCCTCTAGAGTCGGTAGCGTTGAGGCGTAGGCGGTGGTTTTTCCCATGATCGATGCGAGCTCGGCGGCCAAACCTGCTTTAGATTTCCAGGATATTCGGCTGACCTACCACGGCCACGGTGCCCCTCTGACGGTCATTGACCATGTCGCCTTTCGGGTCGCCGAGGGAGAGTTTGTGGCCCTAGTCGGGCCGTCGGGCTGCGGCAAAACTACCTTACTGCGAATGGTATCTGGCCTCAGCCCAGTCCAGGAAGGCGCGGTATACTTCCATGGGCAACCCATCACTGGCCCCCTCAAAAACATTGGGATTGCCTTCCAAAATCCGGTGTTGCTGCCCTGGCGTAACACCCTAGACAACGTGCTGCTGCCCTTGGAGGTAGTACAGCCCCACAAGCGTCACTTCCGCCAACACCGATCCCAATACCTGCACGCCGCCGAAAAACTGTTGACCACGGTTGGTCTACACGCTTTTCAGAACCACTATCCCTGGCAGCTTTCAGGGGGAATGCGCCAGCGGGCTTCCCTCTGTCGCGCCCTGATTCACCAGCCTGAAATTCTGCTGCTGGACGAACCCTTTGCCGCCCTCGACGCCTTCACCCGCGAGGAGATGTGGAGCCTGCTGCAAGACCTCTGGCAGCAAACTGGCTGCACCGCCCTCCTCGTCACCCACGACCTCCGAGAAGCGCTGTTTCTATCCGATACAATCTACGTTTTAGGATCTCGGCCCAGCACCATTGTCTATCAGGTCTCCGTAGATTTACCTCGGCCCCGCACCCTTGACCTTTGCTTTACGGACCATTTTCACGAGATGTATACCGAACTACGCCGCCATATTCAGCGAGGCTAGCTTATCTTCGATTCCCCTCTCCTGGCTGGCTTCTGCCAAAGGAGCAGCAGATCATCCACAGTCTGCCCCAAGGCCATGGGAATCACGGCGGGCTCATTCTTCCATAGAGCCGCTATTTCATGATTCGTTACGCTATTATCGGGAATATTGATAGGTATACCCTAGGGAATGGGCACTCTACTACCATACTAAGTATTAATTCATACTTATTTCCCCTATGCCTACGTTGTAACCAGAGGTCTCAAAGGTTCTATGGCATTTAACCCTGAAGACACTGATTTCATTGGGATGTCTACGGATAGTGATCATCCCAATGAGCTGCTGAAATACCTTCAGCACCAGCCGCCAGAGGTACTCACCCGCGTGGCTCAATCCGTCAGTGGTGAAATCAAGCAAATCATCGCCCAGAACGTCCAAGGACTGGTGGGCGTGCTGCCCGGAGACGGCTTTAACGTCCAAGTGACCACCGACCGCGACAACCTAGCGGGGTTGCTAGCCTCAGCCATGATGACAGGCTACTTCCTGCGCCAAATGGAACAGCGCATGGAACTGGAGCACACGGTTTCCGGGTCGTTCCTGAGCCCCGATAGCTTTGACTTTGATAGCTAAGGCCCCAGCCATTCGCCCGCCTAGGCCCCTCAGAGCCCCCCACGCTGAGGGCAAAACTTGCCCCTAAGTAGGGTTCGTGGGCAAAGCCCTCTTGGGAGTTACCCTACCCAGATCCGCCTTTTCTCCCCGCTTGCCCTAGAGCCCCTGCGGCCACACCCTCATAGCATTGCCTAGTCCTTCGGCCCTGCTGAGGCCGGGGGACTTATCTGTGTGGGCGCTGAGTCGGCACCCTGAGACGCAAAGATCTATCTTGAGAGGGATAAATGGCCCACAGGCCAAGCCAACGCCCCAAAATGACTTGTGCTAAGATTCCACATCGCGATAGGCTAATGCTTAATAAAACTTTACATCGTCAGCCCAGTGGTTGGTTACGATGAGCATAGGAAAGGTGGCTGCTTAGGCTCCCCTGCCGTTGCACAACTAAGCCTACCGCTTTACCCATGGTGAGCGAGTGGTCTGAGGTTATCACCTATTTCCTGGCGGATCTGGGATAAAGGCGAAAACCATGAAATTGGGTTCTCTGGCGATCAGCCCATTTTTAATATCTATCTAGCAATAGGGCTATAGGTTGCCTTGGCGGCCATGATGTTGGCAGATGTTGCCTCTACCGCGATTGTGCCCAGACCATGACGACCCTTGGGCTACGCCCCTGCCTTTTTGGTATCTGCCTCTTGGATGTAGCTTGTCCCTTTTCGTTCTGTCTTTGCCATGCCGCCTGTCTCTCCGTCCTCCGCCTTCCCCTCCCCTCCTACCATAGATTCCCCCGACCCGTCGCGAAGACCGGAGGCCATGGTGGCCGCAAGATTACCTCAGCCGATAGTGGCGAGTCCACCCCAAACGAACAACTGTAATGTGCGGCTGTTTCGGGAAGGGGAAACCATTTTTACCGAAGGCAGTGCCTCTGATTCGGCCTACATTATTGAGTCGGGCCTGATCGAAATTTTTGTGGGGTCGGGTAGCGAGGCGGTGCAGCTTAGCGTCCTAGGGCCAGGAGACATTTTTGGTGAGATGGGTCTCATTGATGATTACCCACGGTCTGCCTCAGCCCGCGCCATGGGGCCCTGTCGCTGCATTGTCATTTCAGCCGCACAAATTGCAGAGCGCATCGAGGCTTCTAACCCACTGGTGAGACTGCTAATTTCTATTTCGCTACACCGCAATCGCGCCTACAATACGTACTTCAAAACCGTCATGAATTCTTCCCATGTGGTGTTGCCCACTCCGGCGGTGACTGAAAAAGCCTACGTGAAGGATCCCCAACATCGAAGAATTTTAGAGGAGATCAAGCTGGAGTCTGATCTACAAAAGGCGGTTAGCAACGACGAACTTCAGCCCTATTATCAGCCTCTTTTTTCCATGGCAGATAATGGCATTGTCGGCTTTGAATCACTCCTGCGCTGGCAGTGTCCAGAGCGAGGCATGGTGCCTCCCCAGCAGTTCATTGCCCTAGCGGAGGAAACCTCCCTCATTGTGCCCATTGGCGACTGGATTTTAGAACGAGCCTGCCTCGACCTCAAAACGTTTCAGTCTCATTGGCAGAAGCATCAAGCCACGAACAACCGCTTATTTGTGAGCGTCAATATCTCCGTTCGCCAGTTTCAGGAGCCTGATTTCTGCGATAAATTGCTGGCCCTCACCCATCGCTACAACATTAGTCCCAAGTTCCTCAAACTAGAGGTGACTGAACGAATTTTCCTAGATCAAGCAGATGCGATTCAAGCCATTGATGACTGTCGGGCAGCGGGGTTTGAGGTAGCCCTCGATGATTTCGGCACAGGCTACTCTAGCCTGAGCTATTTGGAACGCTGCGAAATCGATAACCTCAAAATCGATCAGTCTTTTACCCAAAAGATCTGCACTAGCCACCGGGCTCGGGTTTTGGTTAGCTCCATTATCGACATGGCTAAACGACTAGGGCTGCTTACCATTGCCGAAGGTATTGAAACCGAAGACCATCGACAGATCCTCAAGGAAATGGGCTGCGACATTGGCCAAGGTTTTTTATTTAGTAAACCCCTGACTGTGGACGAAATTTTAGCCCTCCTAGCCCAATCCCCTAGGCCAACCGCAACACAGGATAACCCAGAGGATTGAGGCAGCTAGGCTTGGTTAGCACCTGTCACGAACTTAGCACCTGTCACGAACAAAGAGCCTAAGCCCCTTGTTCGTGGCGCACTTGGCTACCATCTTGCTAACGTCGGCCATGGAGGCTGGACTAGGCCAGCAGTGTTTTCCCGGCGGCGGCGACCCCAGCCCCAGGGGTGAAGTCGCTGTAACCCAGGTGGGCCAAGGTGGCTTCTAGGGCGGCAACGGCGGTGAGAATATCCCGGTCGCACACAAAGCCTAGGTGGCCCATTCGGAAGATTTGACCCTTGAGGTGGTCTTGGCCGCCAGCGAGGGCAATGTCAAACTGCTTTTTCATCACCGAGCGAATTTGCTCCGCATCTACCCCCTGGGGCATGACGGCGGTGATGGCGGGACTGGCGCAGCCGTCGCCACCGTAGAGGGGCAGGTTGAGGGCTTTCATCGCGTCGCGGGTGGCCCGCTTTTGGCGGTCGTGGCGGGCAAAGATGGCCTCTAGCCCTTCCTTCTTCATCATTTGCAGGGCCGCTTGCAGGGCAAAGAAGAGGTTGATGGGCGGCGTGAAGGGGGTGGTGTTTTTGGCGGCGTTTTTGCGGTAGGGGCCAAGGTCGAGATAGAACTTGGGCAGAGTCGCGGTTTCGTAGGCCGTCCAAGCCTTGGCGCTAACGCTGACGAAGGCCAAACCAGGGGGAATCATGTAGCCCTTCTGAGAGCCAGAGGCTACCACATCTAGACCCCATTCATCCACGGGCACCGAGCAAGCACCCAGGCTGGTCACGGCATCCACAATAATCAGCGCCCCGTGGGCTTTCACGTGGGTATTGATGGCTTGGAGGTCGTTGAGCACCCCGGTGGAGGTTTCACTGTGGGTGACGATGACAGCCTTGATGTGCTTGTCGGTATCCGCTTCTAGGGCCGCTTTGAAGTCGTCAGGGTTCAGCGGCTTGCCCCACTCAGCGGTGATTTCCTGGGTATCTAACCCAAAGGCGCGAGCCACTTTGCCCCAGCGTTCGCCAAACTTGCCGTTGTTGCCCACCAGCACCTTATCGCCCTGGCTCAGGAAGTTGATAATGCCCGCTTCCATTGCGCCCGTGCCGCTGGAGGCTAGAATCAGCACATCGTTTTGGGTTTGGTGCAGCCACTTGAGGTTTTCCGTCACCTCGGCCATGATGGCGCTAAATTCGCCGCTGCGGTGCCCCATGGGATGCTTGGCCATGGCCAAGAGCACCTGTTCGGGGATGGGGGTTGGCCCCGGAATCATCAGCATCAGTTTGTTGTCCATGCCTGCCACCAGTTGCGTTTCTGCAATAACAAAAGCGTTGACCACAGGGATTCGCAGGTTCTATGACCATTCAAGACCTAGGATCGTCTTAAACCACAGCGTCACTCAACCTGTGACCCCAAAAGTGTGATCACAAAAAACAAGAATTATCAGCTTACCAACATCCCAGGGCATTCATAGAATTTTTCCGACTGTCGTAAGGTTGTGAGCGGGAATCCTCGTCCTTGGGCAGCGATGGGGTTAGGTTTCTGGATCCTCGTCGTCGCTAGGCTGATGGGCTTGGGCGAAGGCTTGCAGGCCATCGGGATTGAGGACTTCGATGACGGAGCCGTTGACCGCAATCAACCCTTCTTGGCTGAGGCGATAGAAGGCCCTGGAAAGGGTGGCGGGGATGGTGCCTAGGGTGGCGGCGAGTTGGCTTTTGGTGAGGTCGAGGGTCAGCGTATCCGACTGGGGCGAGCGGGCGTATTGATCGAATAGGTAGGTGGCTAGCCGTTGGGGCACGTCTTTGAAGGCGAGGTCTTCGATGGTTTTAGTGAGCTGCCGCAGGTGAATGGAGAAGCTGACCAAGAGGCCCACGGCGATTTCGGGATGCTCGCCCAGGAGGGAGAGAAAATCCTGGCGGGGGAAAAACAGCAGTTCCGAGGCGTCTAGGGTGGCGGCGGAAACGGGGAAGCACTGGCCATCCATGGCGGGTACTTCGGCAAAATAGTCCCGCTCCCCAAAGAGTTGCAGAATTTGCTCTTTGCCATTGGGAGAGGTTTTATAAATTTTGACCCGCCCCGTTTTGACCACAAAGAAACCCGTTGCTTCGGATCCTTCTTCAAAAATAACGGCTTTTTTGGAAAACCTTTGACGTTGGGCAATGTGGGCCAAATCTTGCAGTTGTGATGGATTGAGTTCTCGAAAAATCAGCGTCGTTTTTAGCCAATCCCTGAGACCCAAGGATTGCTGACTCATAGGTAATTGTGCATAGGGGGCAGAGGCTCAATGGCAAGAATCAAGATGTTTTGAATTAAAGAATTGTAATGATTTAGTTACAGATTATAACGTAGCCAGCCCCTCACTCTCAACAGCCATGAGCCTATAGCTACATCGTGATATGGCTGATTCTGTGGGCCTTCGCGCCATTTTTAAGTTTTGATTTTTACGGAGGAAAGGCAAAATTAACATTCTCTCAAGGGTTTTTTTGACTTAGGTCAAGAGATTCGCAGAAGCCATCTTTTAATCTGGAAGCGTTGTCGGAAGCTTTGTCATATCACAACGTTTTACCATGGCTAATCCATCCTTTGAGGTCGCGGCCCAGGCTCGATCTCGACTTAGAAACTTAAGCTTGCCCGTGTGGCTGGTGCTGATCTGTGTCGTCACCTTCAGCGTGTTGCTGGGGGCAGGGGCGGCCATTTCTAAATACGCTCCCCCCCATCCCGCCATCGTGGAATCGCCCCAGCATGAGGTGATCTTTACCGCCGCCGATGTGGAAAATGGCCAAGTCACCTACCTAGGCCGAGGCGGACAACATGTGGGCAGCATTTGGGGCCACGGCAGCTACCTCGCGCCCGACTGGACGGCGGATGTGCTGCACCGTTGGGGGCTGGCCACCGCTGGGGTGATCTATGCCAACGACCCCAGCTTTTCCCAGGCGGATTTGGAGGCTCTGAGTGCGACGGATCGGGTGGTGCTGCAAGCCCAGGTGAGCGAGCAGTTTAAGCCCAACCGCTACGATGCCGAGGCCAATACCCTGGTGCTGACCAATGCCCAGGTGCAGGGGCTGAAGCAGGTGTTTGCGGACTACCAAACCCTGCTGGCCCACGGTTCGCGGATTCACTCTATCCCCGACGGTTGGTTCACCAGTGAGCAAGAAATCCGCGATGTGACGGCCTTCTTTGCCTGGACGGCCTGGGCGGCTTCGGCCACGCGCCCCAATGCGCCCTTTTCCTACACCGCCAACTGGCCCCACGATGACCTGATCGGCAACCAGGCCCCCGGTCAATTCCTGGTGTGGTCGATTGTGTCGGTGATTGTGCTGATTTTTAGCATTGGCGCGTTCCTCTTTGTCTACCTCACCCAGGAAGATTCGGAAGAGGTGCAGATCGTTGCCGAGCGGCCCGCCATCCGTCTGGCTACCCCCAGCCAAAAGGCCACCAGTCTGTTTTTTGGCGTGGCGATGGCGCTGTTTGGGGTACAAATCCTGATGGGTATGGTGACGGCCCACTATGCGGTAGAGGGCGACGGTTTCTACGGTCTGCCCCTGCAACAGTATTTGCCCTACGCGGCGTCGCGGACGTGGCACCTGCAACTGGCGGTGTTTTGGATTGCCACCTGCTGGCTGGCGGCGGGGCTGTATTTTGCCCCCCGGTTTGGCAAGCAGGAACCCAAGGGCCAAGTGTGGGGCAATAGCGCCCTGCTGATTGCGCTGACAGTGGTGGTGGTCGGTTCCCTGGTCGGATCCTGGGCCAGTGTGCAGGGCATCCTCACCGGAGACAACAGCTTCCTCTTCGGCCACCAGGGCTATGAGTATGTGGAACTGGGTCGCCTGTGGCAGGTGTTGCTGATTGGCGGCATGGTGTTCTGGCTGTGGCTGATGTTCCGCGCCCTGCGTCCCGCCCTCAAGGCCGAAGGCAGCAAAACCGGGCTAAACCACTTCTTCCTCTACAGCGCCATCACCATCCCGCTGTTCTACGCCTCTGGGTTGATGTACACCAACCACACCCCCGTCAGCGTGGCGGAATATTGGCGCTGGTGGGTGGTGCATCTGTGGGTGGAGGGCTTCTTTGAGGTGTTCGCCACCGTGGCCATTGCCTACCTCTGTAGCGAACTGGGCTTTTTGAAAAAGTCCTCGGCCCTCCGCGCCACTTATTTAACGACGATTCTCTACCTGGGCAGCGGCGTCATCGGCACCCTGCACCACCTGTATTTTGCCGGAACCCCCTCCTTCATCGCCGCCATGGGAGCCGTCGCCTCCGCCCTGGAAGTGGTGCCCCTGACGCTGGTCGGCTTTGAGGTGGTCAAAACCCTGCGGATGTCCGATCAGGCCCAGAACTTCTACCGCTGGCCCCTGCGCTTTTTCCTGGCCACCTGCTTCTGGAACCTTCTGGGCGCGGGCGTTTTTGGCTTCCTGATTAACCCGCCAATCGTGCTCTACTACTCCCAGGGCATCAACACCACGCCCATCCATGCTCACAGCGCCCTGTTTGGGGTCTACGGCTGCTTGGCCATTGCCCTCATGCTGTTTGCCCTGCGGGAAATTGTGCCCGACCGCGCCTGGAACGAGAAGCTGCTGCGGGTCTCGTTTTGGAGCCTCAACGGTGGCCTGCTGGCCATGATGATCTTGGGCCTGATTCCCAACGGCTTCTACCAGCTCATGCAGTCCGTCAACCACGGCACCTGGTATGCCCGCAGCGCCGAGGTAATTGGCTCCCCTTGGATGCAGTGGACAGTATGGCTGCGCATCCCCGGTGATGTGGTGTTTACCATCGGGGCCATCGGCATGGTGCTGTTCACCGTGCAGGCGGTCTATGCCATCTTCCGCCAGCCCACCCAACTGGGCGCACCCCAACCGGGCCATCCCGTGATTGAAGGGCGCTAATCTGTAGCTGGAGATCCCCGGTTGATGGAAAAACTGGGGATCTAGCCCAAAAATCGGGATTTTAACCCCAGAAACTGTTTCTTCATTCAAAGGACACCCCATGACGACTTTATTTGACCAACTCGGCGGTGCAGCGGCGGTGGATCTCGCCGTGGATAAGTTCTATGAACGGGTGCTTCAGGATGACCGCATTAAGCACTTTTTCGCCAATGTGGACATGGTGAAACAGCGGGCGCACCAAAAAGCCTTCCTCACCTACGCCTTTGGCGGCACCGATAAGTACGATGGCCGCTACATGCGCGAGGCCCATCAAGCCCTGGTGCAGCAGCACGGCCTCAACAGCGATCACTTCAATGCCGTGGCCGAAGATTTGATGATCACCCTCGAAGAAATCGGCGTTTCTGAGGAACTCCGCGCCCAGGTCGCCGCCATTGCCGCCGCCCCCGCCCACAAGCGCGATGTGTTGAACCAGTAAGCCATCAGATCCCCAATTTCCCGTAGAAACTGGGGATCTAGACCAACTCCCCACTCCCTATTCCCCACTCCCTACTCTCCCCATGTCCACCCTCATCACCCCACCCACCACCACCCTGCAACTCCACGATCACCTAGAGTTTCCCGAATCCGGTGTGCTCAGTAAGGTGCTGTGGAAAGATGCCACCTGCCAATACACCCTCTTTTGCCTAGCGGCGGGGACGGAAATCTCAGAACACACCTCCACCCGCAACGCCACGGTGAATGTAATCTCCGGCAGCGGCACCCTCACCCTAGAGGGCCAACCCATTGCCCTAGAACCCGGTATGTTTGTGCTGATGCTGGCCAATGCCCCCCACGCCCTAGAAGCCACCACCAACCTCGCCTTTTTGCTCACCCTTTCGGCGGAGGGCTAGCCGTACTTCTGATAGTAGATAACCAGATGCTGTTAGAGATACCATCTCTTCCTACTTCCAAATGATGGCGCTCATCTCGTAGAGTAACTTTTGACGAGCATTGAGTTCGTCTGGTCCAAAAGAGTCATAGGGACACAGCTCTAAGTTGTAACGTTTCTTTAATGACTGCATATCTAACTTGGATTTATAGGAGTCTGCCCTCAAGGTTTCATTCCAGTAGAGAGTATTGGCATAGGTTTTAAGCTTTTCACTGTAGGGTTCATTACTGCTTGAGATATTGTCTAGACCTTTTAGCAATAGCAGGCCACCCAAACGGTTACGTTCCTGCTCAAACAGATCGCTGTCTCCGTTAAACAGCTTGAGATTATCGTCATTATGAGACAGAATATGTTCGACGTGGAAACCATTAACGTGACCTCTCTTGGTGACTAGATCTTCAACGGAGTGCTTCATATTCATATTGGTTTCCTTCGCAAGAAATTGTTCAATTCGAGCGAAGAAATAGCGCTTAAATCGAATATTTAGATTGATGCCTGTATTACGGAAAAAAGCGTACTGAAACGGCTCAGTTACCGTAGTAGAGCGTTGACGAGTTAATTCCTCTTTTAGGAAGTGATCAAAAACTGGACGAATTTGATCTATTGATTTATCTCGAACAGCAGCAGAAACTTGATAGAGTAAAGTTGCAAAGGCGTTACTGTCGTAAGCATTTTGAAGTTGCAGTAGTGAGAATAGCCGATCAATTTCATAGGAGATAGTACAGATTTTTAGGTCTTCTTCAGAGTCATTTCGTCGGCAACTAGAGAGGATTAACAAAAACTGACTATCCATCTCATTCAATCGGTTGAGAAAGACGTGGGGATAAGCTTGGACTTCAGTTTTTGTCCCTTCTATTATCTTGAGATAAAGGCCAGTAAAGTAGTTAAATTCTTTGTCGAGGAAGTCTTTGACGCCAACAGGATTATGGTTAACCTTTAGGGAGGTATTCATAGTGTGACTAAACATCTCTCGATGATAGTCACCATCGAAGCGAGTACCGTCTTTTCGTGTGTCAGAGTATTTGGATTTCAGATAGTAACGAAAAAAGGTATCAATTTCATCTTCACGATAACTATTGATAGCTCGAACTCGATCTTCCCAAAGACTATTATAATCGTACTGATCCAGTTCTAGCTTATCGATCTGACCTAGTAACTTACCTTTAATAATTTCATAGGGCCGCAGGCGTACACCACGATCATTAATAACCTCGAAAACCATAGGTACATCAGTTTGTTCAACCGCAAGATTAATCAGAATCAGGCGATAAAGAAAGTAAAAGATAAACGTCTCTAGCTTGTTTCGATCAATAATTTCCTGGTCTAGATAGGTACTGATAGTGCGATAATTTCGCACCATATTAACTGCTGTAATACCTGACGATGTATCGATGCTGTTCAAATCATGATCATCTTTCAGTGCTTCAAGAACGTGGCGATGGCGCTCGTGGTTCATCCAGAACTGGCACTCCATACCTGAAAAGCCTACTAATTTAGCTTGCAACCAGTTGGTAGCCATGGAGTCATTCTGATGCGCCAATTGATATAGCTTTATGATTATGAGTGTCAGCGTCGTTAGGCGCTGTTGACCATCAACTATGTATACTTTGCCATCTACAGTATTTGTGACATAGGTATTAAGGTAATACCAGGGATATTTAGCAGTGATAATTTCCTTTCTAGGATCAAGGTCTTTGAGAAGTTCATATTCCTGATTGAATTTATAGAATATGTCATCTAGTAGTCGAGTAACAGGTTCCTCCGTCCACTTATAGTCACGCTGATAGAAGTCAATGTAATAGACAGTGTTTGAAAAAACACTATCAATGTTTTGTTTGTCAGGAGCGATATCAACCATGACTTATCCTTACATTACGAATTTAATCTGTGGAACCTATGGACAAATGGCGGTCAACAACAAGGGCTAGACCTAGGACTTGGCTGGGGTAAGACTTAACTGACCCAGGTGTTTCAGAATGCCTAGCACTTGGCCCAAGTCGCCAGGGTTGAGGATATTGAAATGTTGCGACAAACCATACTGGGGGCTAGGCTGAAGCGAAAGCTTGAGAAACAGAAAACTTTCGCCGCTACAGAGCAGACCATAGGCAGGTTGCCGGGGCTGAGGATTGGCCAACATATAGGCCAACGCCTGGGGAATACCCAGGGATAGCGAGAATGTAGTGCGTTTTGCCTCTAGCACCCAAACCCAAATCTGCTGGTTCACCACCAGGGTATCGATGCGGCCCTTGAGGGTCGTTTCGCCCGTGTTAACACTCACCTCCACCGAAGGCTCAAAACGACAGCGGAAGGGCGGATCGTAAAAGCCCGCTCGATCCAGCAGGGGCGAGACAATCATCATTTTCACGCCATTTTCCAGCATCGATCCTTCATCAAGCTGGTGACAATAGCGGTCTCGAATGCGATCTAGGGCTTGCCGTTGGGCCTCCGTGGGCACAGGCCACTCAGACTGCCACTCTGGGAAAAAGTCCGACTCCTGCACCCAGGACAGGCTAAAAGACTCTCGCAAATACTTGAGGGTCAGATTCTCGGAAATCGCCAGGGTTTGAACCATCATTGCCTCCCTATCCCCATTCTGTTGTCACCCCGTTTGCCGTGGGCAGGGCAGGGCCGCTCGACATTACTAAGGTTTGGCCTCTCCAAGGCTGTATGCCGTCATTTTAACGTGCAGGCTCCATGGGCAGCACCGCCATTTTTCGGCCCTGTGGTACATCCCCTTGGCCGCAATTCACCATCCTGCTCAACCCTATCCCCTACCCATCGCAGGTTTCTGTGTTTCTGGGCTTTGGTGTCTTGTTGCTGACCTCCGTTCGCCAGTCCTAGACGGTTGATGAGCAGAAAGCTAGGATAAAGACAGAATCTGCGAGATCAGCGCGTCAGATTTCCTCCATTGAGCGTATGCCAACCATCCTCAAAATTGGCCCTTATCGATTTTATTTCTTCTCCAGAGAAGAAAGTCGGGTTCACATTCATGTTTCCTGTGCAGATGGAGAAGCAAAATTTTGGCTAGAACCGAACCTAGAGTTAGCCACGAACCATAAGCTTTCTAAAACACAGCTTAAGCAAATTGAGCAACTCATTGAGGAATATCGCGATGACTTTAGAAACGCCTGGAACAACCATTTCAAACCTGGAAGTTAGCAATATCTCAAAGCATGGTCTGTGGTTAATCCACAACGATCAAGAATACTTCTTGCCCTATGACCAATTCCCCTGGTTTCAGGAGGCTCCTGTCAAGCATATTTTTAATGTAGAAGAACCCCATCCAGGCCATCTCTACTGGCCCGATCTCGATGTTGATCTTTCCCTAGACATGATTCAACATCCAGAACATTTTCCACTCCAGTTCAACCTCAAACCTTCCTGATAACAAGAACAATTTGTCCTTCCTGAACCATTAGAACGTTTCCTTCAAGTCTGCCACGGTGTACTCAATAGGATCATCCTCAAGCTCCTGCATAGCCGATTCTAGAGAAAACGTTGACCAGCTTTCATTTTCTGATTGCTGACTTTGTTGTCGGTAGCGGTTTTCCAAAAACTCAACAAAGTCCAGCACTTCACGCTGCTCTTGTTCAGGCAGCACCGCTAGATACTCGACAATTTGTTCGGCAATCGTCATAGGAATCTGCGAAAAGGCTGGATGCCGCAATTTTAACGCTCAGGATCAGTAGATCGCAAAGTCCCCGCATCTCTTACCCCCCAGGATGGAGAGGGGAGCCGGAAGCGCTACAAAGTCCCTCTCCCAACCTGGGAGAGAGATTTCGTCCCGCCGGGTAGGCTGGATCATGGCAAAAGAGCAGGTTTGCGATCTACCAAGATCTGTCGCAGTGCTCCGCCCATAGCCGAAGGCTTGGAGGGTGGTGAAGCAGCAGATCTTGGTAGATGATTACTGCCGTTGTGATTGTTGGAAGTGTTGAGCGGTTATGCTCAAACCTTGATCAACACTGACAGGGGGTGTCCAGCCCAGCAAGGCTTGGGTTTTGCTGATATCCACCTGCAATGAGCCGCATAACCGCTGGGCAAGGGCAGGCTTACCGATAATCTGAGCAGCGGCTTGGAGGAGCGGCATCGGTACTGGAATGAGTCGAGCAGGCTTCTTTAGGGCCTTGGCAAGGCGTCTGAGCAGGTCGGTGGTCGAGAGATCTTCATCGTCACTGGCGAGGAAGGTCTGGTTGGCAGCGGCAGGGTGGGTGAGACAGGTGATGATTAAATCAACGAGGTTGGAGAGCGCCAATAGGCTACGACGGTTGTGGATAGCGCCGAGGGGTAGGGGATAGCCTTTATCTAGCCAGCGCATCATTGACAGGAAGTTAGCCTTGACACCAGGGCCATAGATTAGGGGAGGACGAATTATGACAACTTCCATTCCGGTCGTTTGGGCAATGGAGCGAAGTTGGATTTCGGCTTCCGCTTTGGAAATGCCGTAGGGATCTTGAGGATGAGGAACATCCTGGGCGGCGAAGGGCTGACCCATTGGAGTGAATTCACCGTTGACCTTAATCGAACTGAGGTAGATAAAGCGACGGACTCCGGCTTGGGCAGCCGCCTGGGCAAGGTTGGCCGTGGCGGTGGTATTAACCGCTCGAAATTCGGCAAGGGGGTCGGCGGCGGTGTCCTGCATTTGGTGAACACGGGCAGCCAAATGCACAATGACGTCGATTTGGTGAAGGTGAGGGGTCAGGTCACTGAAGTCAGTGATGGGCAGCGGGGTAAGGCCGGGGGGAAGCTGGGACGGAAGGCGGCGCAGGGCTGCAAAAAGATGATATTCACTGGATTGGAGCAAATGATCACAAAGGGCACTGCCCACAAAACCGTTAGCACCAGTTACAAGAATGTTCATGGCAAATCTGACTTAGATTAGGGCTAAAGTTTAGGTGCTTGTGTTGTCAAATTAGCCGAACGATACATCTCGCTGTAGATCCGAAGGTGGGCCGCAACGATGTCCTCAATGGCAAAGTAGGCTTCCGCTCTCTGGCGTCCAGCCTGACCCATACTGGCCCGTTGCTGTGGATCTAAAATCAAGCTTTCCATCGCGGCGGCCAGGGCATCAACATCTTTGACTGGAACCAGGAAACCCGTGACGTTAGCCTCAATCGCATCACGGCATCCCGGTATGTTCGTGGTGACAATGGGACGCCCACAAGCCGCCGCTTCAATGAGAACCTTAGGTAAGCCTTCTCCATAGCTGCTTGGAAGGACAATTATATGGGCCTCGTTGATCGTGGCGGCCATATCAGTGCGGTGCCCCCACCATTCAATAATGCTTTCCTGTTGCCAGTGGATAAGCTGTTCTTCAGTTAAAGACGTTGGATTATACGGATCAGGTGAACCAACCAAAACAAATCGGGCATCGACTTCTTTTTCTTGAGATAGATACCTTGCCGCTTCAACAAACTCCTGAACGCCCTTACTCATTAGCATACGACTAGCCAGCATCACAATTGGCTTACCTGTAGGATAGGGCTGGGGATAGAATTTTTTCAAATCAATTCCAGAGCCAGGTAGTAGCGTAAAGCGCTGTTCCGGCAATTTTGTTATCTTCTGAAGCGTCACGAGATCGTTGCTATTTTGTACAATGACCTGCAAGTTTTTATGGCCAAAAGCTTGCTGATACAAATAGCTGACCAGTCGCTTAATCAAGTTAGCCTTAGTGCTCTTATCGGTAAAGGTGAAGCCTAGCCCAGAAATAGCAGAAACGACGCTGGGCGTTCGGCAGAGTCGCGCTAAAATTCCGCCGATCAAGACGGGTTTGATAGTAACTAGGTGCAAAATATCGGGCTTTAAGGTACTCAGAAGCTTTAAAATTTGAGCCCCCAAGATGAGAGTTTTAGCAACGCTCGTATCTCCCCGCGTCAGGATAATGGGGTGAACCCTCAAGCCATAGGACTGCATCTCTTGAAGACAATTGGTAATGCCTGTGGCAATGTGGACTTCATAGCCAGCTTCTATCGCCCCTAGGGCAATAGGTAAGCGATGGGACAGGAAAAACCAGTCCACATTAACAATCATAAGTAGTTTTTTAGTCATAGAGCTATATCGATCTCAGATTAGGGTCGGCAGATAATTCTAAGCTAGGGTTCCCTTTGAAAACCATCGTTTAGATTGTGGATTAGATGCCAAATGAATTCTCAGGCTTTTGGAGACAAGTTCTCCTCACTAGAGAAGTAAGCAAATAGGCCATTTTAGAATATCAAGCTTCCTCAATCTATAGGCTGATCGCTTAAATAGCTTCATTCGGCTATTGATTCCCTAAAACGATGTGGCTTCCGCCCTGGTTACATGGCTCAACGGCTACGTGGAGAACATTCCGCAAGGTATCCAGATGAACGTCTATGGGAGCTATTTCCTTAAACGTGACTCAGTATACATCAATACTCCAGACTATTTTGGGGAAGAGGCGAGCGGGAAACTCCCGGTCTCCATAGCAGGCAAAGGTAGGGAAAAGGCAGCGCACCGACGAATAGTCTTAAAAGCATCCCAGCGAGTCTGATGGCGATGACAAGTCTGTCAGCAAAACTCAACGACCACTTCTGCTGCTGGTTGACTGACAAAAGATTCTGCTTCGGGCGAGAAAACCGCGCCCCTACAGCCCTGGGTTCATGGAGGGGTCAGGTTTCCTGACCCTTTGACGGATGTGGGTTTTAGCAAGTTTTGTCAGTCAATCAGCTTCTGCTGTGTTGATGATGATGACTTTTCTGCATTCTGGGAAATCTGCGGAAAGGCTAACACAGTGAATCTGGAATGAATCTAGACTGCCACCGCAACGATTAATCCACTTGGCAATGGCTGCAAACGCCGTGGACAGTCACTTCATAGCCATCAACTTGCCAGTGAGGATTGAGGTGATTGAGATCAATGTGGGATAGGGCTTGCCAGGGAATATCGGCGATGGCTCCACAGGTTTTGCAGCGGAAATGATGGTGGGGATCGACGTTGGCATCGTAGCGACGAACGCCTTCCTCCAGCAGCACCTCTCGCACGAGGCCAACTCCGCGCAGGGCTTGTAAGGAACTGTACACCGTCGCTTGAGAAGACGTAGGGGCGTCTTGATTGAGATCGCCAAGGATGTCTTCGGCGGTGGGGTGGTCGTAGCGGCTGAGCAGGTTGGCATACACCGCAAAGCGCTGGGGCGTTACCCGCAGCCCTTTAGCCTTCAGCGTTTGAACAATTTCCTCACTGTGTTGCTGCATTGCCACCTATCTCCAGCCCAGGCGTTTGTCTGAGGGGAGAACTTCCCCTTTTACCGTTGGTGCCTATCACGACACCTAATACAGTAACACGTTTACTTAGGAGCGTCAGTGGTCTAAGATACGGTCAGTTCAATAAGTGATTATGCTTATTGAAAAATTCTTAAATCAGAACTATTCTGATTTAGAGCTTGGTTGGCTCACCTTACAGCCCGCTCGTGCTGGTCTGTCGTAGGGGAGTGCCATGCATCCAAGCTTCCGAACAGCCGAGGCTGGAAACGCAGTTCAGTATTGCTTAAGAGGTAAACTATGTCCGTTATCGAACGTGTGCCTGATGTGGTGTTCAAGACCCGTGTACGGGACGAGTCTGTGGGCGGCTCTAATCCCTACCGCTGGCAAGATCTGACCACCCAAGATATCTTTGGTGGCAAGAAAGTGGTGGTGTTCTCCCTACCCGGTGCTTTCACCCCCACCTGCTCCTCCAACCACCTGCCCCGCTACGAAGAACTCTACGAAGAGTTCAAGGCCCAAGGCGTTGACACCATCATCTGTGTGTCTGTAAACGATGCCTTCGTGATGTTCCAGTGGGGTCTGAAAATCGGCGCTAAGAACGTCTTCCTGCTGCCCGACGGCAACGGCGAATTTACCCGCAAGATGGGCATGCTGGTAGACAAGTCTAACCTGGGCTTCGGGATGCGCTCCTGGCGCTACTCCATGCTGGTCAACGATGGCAACATCGAGAAGATCTTCGTGGAGCCCGATTTCGGCGACAACTGCCCCATCGACCCCTTTGAGGTTTCCGACGCCGACACCATGCTGGCCTACCTGAAGGGTACCGAGTCCGCTGGTGTGTCCGAGCCTCGCTTGGCCTTCGTGGGCTAGTTTTCCTCTCCCTCGTTGATTGGATCACTTGTTTCTCATCTAAAGGGCGGTGGCCTCGCTCTGGTCAGCGCAACGCGCTCAAGCAAGGTCAGCCCTGATTCGTTGGTCGTTCCCTGCGTCGTTTAGCCCGCTTCCCGTTTGGGGGGCGGGCTTCCCGTTGCGGTGGTGTAGACTGCTGGGAGGGGCTTGGGGAGATCAAAAACGTCCCCTTACGTCTAGGCATCTCACCACCATCGGTCATGAAACGGTCGGCTAGGAATTCATCGGTAAACTCAGTGCCTCCTCCCCAGCAGGCCACAAGCCCTTGGCTATCCTCGGTGTTGATGATGGCCTCCTACATGACCTATGGCGGTTTTTTATTTCAGAGTTCGGCGTCCCTGCTGGTCTGGGGCGTGAGCCTTGGTTGTACAGCGGTCTTTGCAGCGCTCTGCACCATCTGCTGGAAACCCTGTCGCCGCATTTTGATCCAAGGATTTCGGTCAGACCTAGGCTATGTTGTGCTGGCTTTACTTACGGCGTCCTTGGCGATGGCGGCAGTCACGCGATTTCGGTTGGTTGCCTGCCTGTTGATGTTGGTGGCAGCCACGCTGCTGACCCGCGTTGATATGCTGATTGCTCAATTTTCCAACCGCAAAACCTGGTTCTGTATGGTGCTGCTGGCGCTGCTAGGTTTTGGGCTGTCTTGGGGGGTTTATCGGCTAGGCACTTCACCCTTGCAAAACTAGCGTTCATTCTTGAATTGCCCCTAGTTCTCAGCAATGGTAATCCCATGCTATCCAGAACCGACCTAGCCCATAGGACTGTAGGACGCAGCCCCATCACCCCCTAATCCCCAGGCTCTGCGGACTTTTGGGGGACGGGCTATGATAAAAGACAGCGTTGACATTTCTTAATGTTGGCGGATCACAGGCTGTCAAGGATTGTGCTCATCTATGGCTGTATCGTCATCGTCCTCTGGGGGCATCAAAGGCTTCCTAGAGAACCGGATTCTCCAGGGGCAACCCCTCACCTCCGAACTGGTGGCCATTTTGATGGTCTACTTCGTGCAGGGCATTTTGGGGTTGGCGCGGCTGGCGGTCAGCTTTTTCCTCAAGGATGACCTGGGCCTGTCTCCCGCCGAAGTGGCGGCGCTGACGGGGATTGCGGCCCTGCCCTGGACGATTAAGCCGCTGTTTGGCTTCATTTCCGATGGGTTGCCCATTGGGGGCTATCGGCGGCGGCCTTACCTGCTGCTGTCGGGGTTGTTGGGGGCGGCGGCATGGCTGGCCCTGGCCACGGTGGTGCAGTCGGGCTGGGCAGCAATTTTGGCGATTACCCTCAGTTCCCTTTCCGTGGCCATCAGCGACGTGATTGTCGATTCTCTGGTGGTGGAACGGGCACGGGGCGAATCCCAGGGCGAGGCAGGCACGTTGCAATCCTTGGCCTGGGGCGCTTCGGCGGTGGGCGGGCTGATGACGGCCTACCTGGGTGGCCTGTTGCTAGAGCAGGTCAGCACCCGCACGGTGTTTGGTATCACCGCAACCTTTCCGCTGATTGTCTCCCTGGTGGCCTGGATTATCCAGGAAGAACCCGTGCAGGAATCGCCCACCTGGTCGGTGATGCGGGGGCAGATGGGGCAACTGTGGCAGGCGGTGCGTCAACGGGCGATCTGGATGCCAG
This sequence comes from Leptolyngbya sp. BL0902, assembly GCF_016403105.1. NCBI lineage: Bacteria > Bacillati > Cyanobacteriota > Cyanophyceae > Leptolyngbyales > Leptolyngbyaceae > Leptolyngbya > Leptolyngbya sp. BL0902. Next base: position 1,354,942 of record NZ_CP046155.1, on the reverse strand, counting down.
CGCTGTTCCTGTTCCTGTGGCAGGCGACCCCCACCGCCGATGCGGCCTTTTTCTTCTTCACCACCAACGACCTCGGCTTTCAGCCGGAGTTTCTGGGGCGGGTGCGGCTGGTGACGAGTGTGGCGGCGCTGCTGGGCATTTGGGTATTTCAGCGGTTTTTGCGAACGGTGCCCTTCCGCACCATTTTTGCCTGGTCAACGGTGCTGTCGAGTGTGCTGGGGATGTCGATGCTGTTGCTCGTCACCCACGCCAACCGCAGCCTCGGCATTGATGACCAGTGGTTTAGCCTGGGCGACAGCCTGGTGCTAACGGTGATGGGGGAAATCGCCTTCATGCCCGTGCTGGTGCTGTCGGCGCGGCTGTGCCCACCGGGGGTCGAGGCCACCCTATTCGCCCTGCTGATGTCGATTTTGAACCTGGCGGGGCTGGTCTCCCACGAATTGGGGGCCGTCCTCACCCACTGGCTGGGCGTGACGGAAACCAACTTCGACCACCTCTGGCAACTGGTGCTGATTACCAACCTCACCACCCTGCTGCCCCTGCCCCTGCTGTTTCTGCTGCCCAACACCTCCTCCCAGGGCGAGGGCACCGAAGAGGCCCAAATTCTCTGGCAATCCCCAGCGGAATCGCCCCCCACCGCCCCCGACCAAGAAACGGCCTCGGTTTAGTTGAAAAGCATCGTCTTTGCCCTCACCCTAAATCCCTCTCCCAAGCTGGGAGAGGTACTTTGAAGGACTTTCCGGCTCCCCTCTCCCAAATTGGGAGAGGGGCTGGGGGTGAGGGCCTCCCCCAATTTTCAGATCTATGAGGTGTCTTACCATGACCGCAACCCAACCCAAACCCACCGCCAACGCCAAGTCCTACACCCGCGAAGACTGGTGCAGCGGCTATCGCTCTCAGCCCAACGAGTACAGCTATTGGATTAGCGATATTGAGGGAGCCATCCCCACCGAGCTAGAGGGCACCCTGTTTCGCAACGGGCCGGGGCTGCTCGATATTGCAGGCTATCCGGTGAAGCACCCCTTCGATGGGGACGGCATGATTAGCAGCATTGCCATCAAGGATGGGCGGGCCTATTTCCGCAACCGCTTTGTGCGGACGGCGGGGTATCTGGCCGAGCAGCAGGCAAAAAAGCCCCTCTATCGCGGCGTGTTTGGTACCCAAAAGCCCGGTGGCCCCTTGGCCAATGCCTTTGACCTAAAGATCAAAAATATCGCCAATACCAACATCATTTACTGGGCCGACCGTCTGCTGGCGCTGTGGGAAGCGGCCCCACCCCACCGACTGGATCCCGTCACCCTAGACACCTTTGGGCTAGATACCTTCAACGGCCTCATCGCCCCAGAGGGAGCCTTTACCGCCCACCCCAGGGTCGATCCAGGGCATCACGGGGAACCTCGTCTGGTGGGATTTGCCGCCAAGGCGGGTCTTTCCAGCACCATCACCCTGTATGAACTGGACGCCGCAGGTAACGCCCTGGCCCAGCACAGCCACACCATCCCCGGCTTTGCCTTCCTACACGACTTTGCCCTCACCCCCAACTACGCCATCTTCTTCCAAAACCCCGTCAGCTTTGGGCCATTGCCCTTCCTGCTGGGCTTTAAGGGGGCGGCGGAGTGCATTCAGTTCAACCCCAAGCAGCCCACCAAAATCCTGGTCATTCCCCGCAACGGCACCGACCCCATGCAGGTGATCGACACCGACCCCTGCTTTGTCTTCCACCACGCCAACGCCTTCGAGCGGGACGGCCAGCTAGTGATTGATTCGGTGTGCTACGACGGCTTCCCCAGTCTGGAGGACAGCGCCGACTACCGCACGGTGGACTTCGACAAAGTACCCGCTGGCCAACTGTGGCGGTTTACCGTGGATTTGGCGGCGAAATCAGCCCAGGTCGAAACCCTAATTTCCCGCTGCGTGGAATTTCCCACCCTGCACCCCGACCACATGGGCCGCGACTACCGCTACCTGTTCATCGGCACCACCCACGCCGATCAGGGCAACGCCCCCCTGCAAGCCCTCTTGAAATGGGACGCCGAGACGGGCAAAACCGACGTCTGGAGTGCGGCCCCCCGTGGCTTTGCCGGAGAGCCCCTGTTTGTGCCCCGCCCCGGAGCCGTCACCGAAGATGAAGGCTGGGTGCTGATGCTGATGTACGACGCCGAACGGGGCTGTTCCGACCTGGTGATCCTCGATGCCCAGGCGATCAGCGCTGGCCCCATCGCTCGACTGAAGCTCTCTAACCATGTGCCCTACGGCCTGCACGGCAGCTTTGTGCCTCAATACTTTGGCCCTGCGGACTAAAGCCTCCCGCGCCTCCCGCCGACATCTCAGGAGTTCAAAAACCCGGTTTCTACCTTGGCCGCGATGAAATCGCGTGAACTCGCCGATAAAGAAGCCGGGTTTCTAGTCTCACGAGGCCAATCCCCTAGGCGTATAGGTTGGCTACGTAGTCGCCATAGCCGTTGTAGATCACCGTGGGCTGGGTTTCCCAGTTGAAGAGATTGGTGGTTTCCCCCAGCAGCCGCTCTGTGGCCTGAGACCAGCGGGGATGGGGGACGGCTGGGTTGACGTTGGCTTCAAAGCCGTACTCATTGGGGGCGATGGTGTTCCAGTAGGTGGCGGGCTGCTGATCGACAAACTCGATTTTGACGATGGCCTTGGCCCCCTTAAAGCCGTACTTCCAGGGCACCACCATGCGAATCGGGGCTCCGTGCTGTTTGGGCAGGGTGCGGCCATAGATGCCCACCGCAAAGAAGGCGAGGTCGTTGGCCATTTCCGCCACCGTCAGCCCCTCAACGTAGGGCCAGGGCAGGTTTAGGGCAAAGCCATAGGCAGGCCCAGGGCACACTTGGGCATCGTAGTAGGAGGTAAACCGGACAAATTTAGCTGCTGACGTAGGCTCGGCAGCCTCCAGGATGTACCGCATGGGGAAGCCAATCCAGGGCACCACCATGGCCCAGGCTTCTACGCAGCGAAAGCGATAAATCCGCTCTTCCAAGGGGAACCGACGGGTGAGGTCATCCAGGTCGTAGGTCTGGGGATTTTTCACCAAGCCCGACACCTCCAGCCGCCAGGGATCGGTGGGCAGGGCCTGGGCGTTGGGCCAAACGCCCTTGGTACTGCCAAACTCGTAGTAGTTGTTGTAGCTGCTGGCGTAGGCTTGATCCGTCGGCAACCGCCCCGCATCGGCAAAGGCAGCATTTAACGGCACCGTTCCGAGGGATCGACCCAGCGTTCTCTCCAGCTTTGGATCGATGGTACGGGTCGTTTGACAAGCCGCCAGGGGAGCCACCGCGATCCCCACTCCCGCCCCCATCATTGTTTTCATGAAACGTCGTCGGTTCCAAAAGGCGGTTTCCGCCGTCACCTGCTGCTCCGAAAGTTGCCAATTAGGTTTGGAGTGAAAGAAAACCATGGTGTGGGGGAAAAATAATCTAGAGACCCTTCCATTGTGACATTAGCCTCCGTTGTGCCACCCAGGCCAAACCTTGGAGGAGCCTAGGGCCATGCAGGATGAAGTTCTGTAAAGACAGGTCAGCAATTATACGGACATTCCAGCGATAGTCTACAGAGCTAAGCCCAGAAAGGCCCTCGCAACCAACGGGGATCAGCCCTTTATCATTGGGATTAGAGAAAAACCTAGGGAGACTCAGATCCGGATACTTTGAAAAAGTTTACTGAGTCTATGAACTCTTAGTAAACTAAGGGAAGGGCTAGTCAATCAAGGCTTTGATCTCTGGTAAACAGGATGGTGGGCGGCTGACTACGCCCCCGTTTCCCAGAACAATCCGTAATTTTTAGGGCGAAGAGTGGCGGTCTCGTATACTAAGTAAAGGTTAACGGCTGTCTCCGTAGATACGACATTGTGACGGCCTAGGCTCCGCCATTAGGCTGATAACACGTATGCTAATGCCCCCGTTTAAGTACTGACCTGCTTAAATCCCTAGTTCCAGCATCGAGACAAACGAGCCCTTTCCTGAAATATCGCTATGCCAGCTTCATCGTGTCGTCAGGTTCAAGGTAGTACCCTGGAACTCCTACAGCGGTACCAACAGCAACCCTCCCTAGACCTTCGGAATCAATTGGTCAACCTCAATGTGGGTCTTGTGCGTCGCGAAGCCTACCACTGGTTGCAGCGCTCCAATGAATCCTTTGACGACCTGATGCAGGTCGGCAGTATGGGCCTAATTCGGGCTATCGAGCGGTTCTCCCCCGAAAAGGGCTATGCCTTTAGCTCCTTCGCCATTCCCTACATCCGTGGCGAAATTCAGCACTACCTGCGCGATAAGGGGGCATCCATGCGGATTCCTCGCCGCTGGCAAGCCCTAGAAGCCCAGTCTCGCCGCGTCATCCGTCAGTTCCACCTAGATATGGGGCGGGTGCCCAACGACAACGAAATTGCTGCCGCCCTAGAGATTTCCGTGGAAGAATGGCAGGATGTCAAAATGGCTCGCTGCAACCAGTCTTTGCTAAGCCTAGATGCGCCCATGCAGGACGAAGATTTAGGATCGGCCTGTCTGGGAGATTTGCTGCCCGACAGCAAGTATCGCAGCTTCCAACTGGCCCAAGAAGATCAGATGCGGCTTCAGCAGGCGCTACAGCAATTAGAGCACCGTACCCGTGAGGTTCTAGAGTTTGTCTTCCTCTACGATCTGACACAAAAAGAAACTGCCGAACGCATGGGAATCAGCGCCGTAACCGTCTCCCGTCGGGTGAAGCAAGGGCTAAACCACATGCGGACACTGCTTGCAAATTCTGATGACGAAATCGCCTAAGGCCGTTCCGCCTATCAATAATTGAGCTATCGTTGAGGCATCAAGATAGGGGAACGAAGGAGACGCCTCCATGGGAGCCGCTGTTTTTTTCATTTTGTTTGGTTTAGGCGTCCTGCTGGCCACGGTGGGGGGGCTGGTTGGTCTCGTAGATGCTTTTCGAGTGAGTCCAACCTGGGGGCTACTGTCTTTGTTTGTCCCCTTTGCCCTGCTAGTGTTCTGCATCAAGTTTTGGGGCAGTCGCAAGTTGGCCAAAGTCAGCCTGCTGACCAGCCTCGCCGGGATGCTATCGATGCTGGCTGGGGTGCCTTTCATGGCGAACTTCGTGCAGCAGCAGATGGCTAGGGAGAATGGTCAACCGGGGGACGTTGCCATTGAGCCCCTCCCCAACGACCAGCCACCGCTGGATCAGGTTCCCATCGACCAAGTGCCCATTGATCAGCAGCCCATTGACCAAGTGCCTATTGATCAGGTTCCCATCGATCAAGCGCCCGTAGAAGGCGATCCTAACTTTGCCACGCCCATGGTGCCCGCTGCCCCTCAACTGGCCAACATTGCCAGGGCAGAGCTGATTCAATCTACCGACCCTGAGGAACGGGTGCGGCAAATCAACAACCGTCGCCCCGACCCCTTCGCGACGGTGCCCATTCCGCCGCCCCCTGTAGTCACGCCACCCCCTCCGGCTCCGGTCATTCCAGCGGCTGGCCCAGTACCAGGTGGTATTCCAGCGGCTCCAACGGCAACTGCCCCAACAGCAACGGCTCCGGGGGCAACCGCTCCGGGGGCGGGTTCGCCAGGGGCGGGTTCGCCAACGGGGGCAGCGCCAGGGGGCAGCCCAACCACGCCGGGGGGAACCGCAGGGTCTGGACAACCGGGTCAGCCTCCGGTGGCCCTAGCCCCCTTGCCGCCCTTACCAGAGCCGACCCAGGCCCGTGAGGTTGTGGTTACAGGCGTTGTCACCATCGGAGATCGCACCTACGCCATTGTGCAATCTCCCAGCGAACCGACGGGGCGGTATGTGATGGCTGGTCAGCGGGTGGCTGGCGGATCGGTGTTGGTGAAGCGCATTGATATGCGCGGCAACGAACCCATTGTGGTGCTAGAGCAAAACGGCGTTGAACTATCGCGGTCGATTGGCGTGCCAGAGGAAGAGGAAGGCACCGCCGCCACCTAGATGACCAACCCATCTCCCCCATCAGGGGCATCTGCTAAATCCCTATTCTGTCCAGTTCTTCTCCTGAGTCGTGGCAGAATAGGGATGTTTTTTGTTGGTGTGAGGCAATCGGGTATGCCGTTTCAAACGGTTGTGATACAAGGATTGTGGGGATTAGCCTCCGTATTTCTTGTGGAGATGGTACGAGATGGCTACCATATGCTGGGCCATGCCTGGTCTCCGGTGATGGCGCTCCACAACTGGCACCATCGGGCCTACAAGAAAGACTTTACCCCCGTCAGTGAGGAGATTTATCGGCAGGCCCAGCTTCATAACGATGTGCCCGAAGCCTTGGTCATGATGGCGGTGATGGCCTTAGCCGCCTTGGTTTCTGGGATTCCGGGGCTGTGGCTGGGGGTGGTCTATGGGGGTGGCTTTTTAACCACGGCCATCGCCCGTTCCCAGGGTTGGCTACGCACCACCGACCTTACCCATGAACCGGGAGAACTGACCACGCCCCCCAGCAACTGGCTAGTGAACCGTACCTATCACTGGCGGCACCACTTTGACGACACCAACGCCTACTATGCGGGCTACTTTACTGTGATGGACAAAGCACTGGGAACAGCGGTCTCGCTGAAGGGCAAAACCGTGGCAGTGACGGGGGCATCGGGCACCCTGGGCCGCGCCCTGATTGAGGAACTCCTCAAACAACGGGCCAAGCCCATCGCCCTGACGACCTCCGATGGGGCCGATTTTCCAGAGACGGTACCCTGCTGGCGCTGGCAGCCTGGATCCGAAGCCGATCTACAGGAGGCTCTGCGCCGGGTCGATATCTTGGTGATTAACCACGGCCTCAATGTCCATGGGCAGCGAACTCCGGCAGCCATCGATCAATCCTTAGAAGCCAACGCCCTCTCTGGCCTGCGGCTGATGGAGGTCTTCTTCAACACCGTGGAGACCTCCCCTCAGCGGGCCAACAAGGAGGTTTGGGTGAATACCTCCGAGGCTGAGGTAAACCCAGCCTTTAGCCCGCTCTACGAAATCTCCAAGCGGCTGATGGGGGAACTGGTGACGCTGCGGCGACTGGATGCGCCCTGTGTGGTGCGGAAGGTGATTTTGGGGCCATTCAAGAGCAACCTCAATCCCGTTGGGGTGATGTCAGCCCCGTGGGTGGCCTGGGCGGTGGTGGCCTTGGCCAAGCGCAATGTGCGAAACATCATTGTCACCATCAACCCCCTGACCTACCTGCTGTTCCCGTTCCACGAAGCAGGGCATTGGCTGTATTTCAAGCTCTTTTCCCGACGTACACCCTAGCCGCGCAAACCTGAAGAGATGCTTAACAGCCGATTATGACGAAACGTTAACGATTAAAGTGGTTGGCGAGTTTTGGTTAAGTCGATCTACCCATTTGCCGGGGCTTAACCGCAATCGTTCAGCCAACCGTGGAGGATATGCAGCGACTGACAGGGGACGCTTTGTACCAAGCCTATGGCGCGGGTCAGCGGCGGTTTTCCCATCGGGATTTGACCGCCATTCATCTGTTTCAGGCGAACTTGCGAAAGATTGACCTGGAGCACAGTTGTCTGGCCCAGGCCTACTTGCCTTACTGCAACTTTGCCCTAGCCAATCTCAGGGGCGTTAATCTAACGGCGGCTCAACTGGGCGACAGCAACTTCTATGGAGCCAATCTAGCCGAAGCCCTTCTTGCCCAGGCGGACTTTAGCCGTGCCGATCTCCAAACGGCCAACGGCCAGGGGTGCGACCTGCGGGGGGCAAACCTCAGCGGGGCCGATCTCCGGCAGGCCGACCTCACAGACGCTAATCTGGAGGGCTGCACCTTGGTGGGGGCGCGGCTGGAGGGGACGGTTCTCCACGGGGCGAATCTGCGACAGTGCAACCTTTTTCGGGCGGTGGGAGTAGATTTGACGGGGGCCCGTTGCGACACGAGCACGATTCTGCCCACGGGTCATGCCTATGGCCGCTAAGCCAGGGCTACCTGCGGGCATCAAAGGCGCAGTCAATATAGTCTTGGAGGATCAGGTAGCGTCCGTCGGAGAGGGCAAGGTAGCGGTCTGGGCGGGTGGCGGTGGGGAGACTGGCGCGACAGGCTACCAGGGCCACATCAAACCGACAGACGGCGTTGGCCCATTGGGGATGCTTCAGCAGGTAGACCTGAGCAGCTTTCCAGAGCTTGGTTTGTTTGCTGCGGGTAATGGCCATCAGGCCATCGGCGTCCCAGTTGCCCTGGCTGCGGGTTTTGACTTCCACAAAGGCCATGATTCCATCCTCCTGGGGGCTCCCCTGGGTGAGGACAAGATCCAGTTCGCCATAGGTGCAGTGCCACTGACGATCTCGCACCGTCCAGCCCCTAGCCGTCATCCATTGAGCAATCAGGTCTTCGCCCAGGGTTCCTAGGGCGGCAGGAGTGAGCGCATCTCTACCCGCAGGAGAGTCGGGGCAGGCATCCGTCATCTTCAGCGAACTCCTAAATCACCAGCGAAAAGAGGCGATGGTTGATTTCTTGGGTCATGGCTTGGCCATCGTTTTTTTGCTGGTGCTGTACGTACTGCATCATTTTGAGATCGGTCGTGCAGACGTGGTTCGTCAACCAGGTTGCCAAGTCATGGACATCGTCAATGGTGAGGGGGCGCAGCCCTTGCTCTAGGGTGAGGCGGTAGTTAAAAATTTGGGCCAAAATTTCTTCATGCTCTTCAATGTGGCTATTGCCGTCTGGATAGGCAAAGATTTCCATCAGCGCCTCTTCAGTCTCGCAGTGCTCTAGCAGGGCATTGAAGAGGGTATCTAGGGTGTTCTGAATAGCATTGTCCGGTTGACCAAGGAGGACAAGACGGTACAGCCTCTCTAGCAGGTTGAGCAGGTGATGGTGTTCGTAGTCAATTTGGGGATGGTTGATTTTGCATTCATCCCGCCAGTATGCCAGGGCCATGGACATTACCTTGATGGCTTTCTCCCCACTCTATCAGCCCTCTCTCTAGGGCTAGCATGGGTATTCACGGAACTTGGTTGGCCATTCTGTGGCACTGATCGGGGATCGTAGGTATTACGGATGACGCCAGGGGAGTCTGCATGAAGCCCTATGAACTGATCTCTGCCGTCGCATCACGGATGATCGCATCACGGATGATCGCATCACGGATGATCGCATCACGGATGATCGCATCACGGATGATCGCATCACGGGCAATCGCGCCATGGGTTGGCATGCCCACTCGCCACCCTCTACCCCTACCAAGGGGGAAGATACCGCCCGTCCAAGGCCCAGCCGTACCTAGGATGCAGACTCACCCGTCCAGCCAGAGGCGCGGTTAGACAATTCGGTTAAGGCCCGCAGGCATTCTCGCACCTCGTGGGTGATGACCCCGTCTCGGTAGCGCCAGCCCCAGTTGCCCCCCGCCTGTCCGGGGGTGTTCATGCGGCAGTCGCTGCCGTAGCCAAGCACGTCTTGGAGGGGAATGATAGCCTGGTTGGCGATGGACATGAGGGCAAGGCGAATCATCGTCCAATGAACGCCTTCGGGGCTGAGGCAGCCTGCGTAGAGAAGGAGTCGATCCCGTTCGTAGTCGGAGATTTGCTCAAACCAGCCCACGGTGGTGTCGTTGTCGTGGGTGCCCGTATAGACAACGCTGTTGTGGACGTAGTTGGTGGGCAGGTAGGGGTTGCCGTTGTCGGAGCCAAAGGCAAAGTGCAGAATTTTCATGCCCGGAAACTCGAACTGGTCGCGCAGGGCCTCTACGTCGGGGGTGATGACACCGAGGTCTTCCGCCAAGATAGGTAGACTGCCAAGGGTTTGACGCACGGTTTCAAACAGGGCCGCTCCAGGGGCATCCACCCAATCACCATTCATGGCCGTGGTTTCGCCAGCGGGAACAGCCCAATAGGCTTGAAGACCCCGAAAATGATCGACCCGAATCAGGTCTACGTATTGCAGAAGGGTACGTAGGCGCTGAATCCACCAGTCAAAGCCGTGTTTTTCTAAGACTTCCCAGTTGTAGGTGGGGTTGCCCCAAAGCTGCCCGGTTTCGCTGAAATAGTCCGGTGGAACGCCCGCCATTTCTGCTGGGGCCAGGGTTTCCGGGTCGATCATAAAATTGTCAGGAAAAGCCCAGACATCGGCGCTATCGTGGGCAACGTAGATGGGAATATCGCCAATAATCTGGATCTGGCGTTCGTTGGCGTACTGCCTGAGACTTCTCCACTGACAGTAGAACTCGAACTGAAGAAACTTGTGGCAGAAAATATCGCTGGCTAGCTTCTCCCGCCAGGCCGCTAGGGCTTCGGGTTCGCGGCGGGCAATGGGTTCCTCCCAGTCGGGCCAACTGGCTCCACCGAAGGCATTTTTGAGGGCCATAAAAAAGGCGAAGTCGTCAATCCAAAAGGCAAACTCGGTGCAAAACGCCTCAAAGTCGGCCAAATCTTCCTCGGTGGCTACATCCCGAAAGCGGCTGGCAGCTCGCTCTAAGAGACGCATTTTGACCGGAATCACCGCATCAAAATCCACCCAGTCGGCGGCGAGGTTTTCTAGGTCGTGCAGTTCGTCGGGGTAGAGTAGGTTGTCTTCGCACAGCTTTTCGAGGCTAATCAACAGCGGATTGCCCGCCATGGAGGAGTAGCACATGTAGGGCGAATTGCCATGGCCCGTTGGCCCCAGGGGCAACACCTGCCAAAGCTGTTGGCGCGTAGCGGCCAAAAAATCCACAAATTCATAGGCCGCTGCCCCAAGATCGCCAATTCCCAATCGACTGGGCAGGGAGGTGGGATGGAGCAAAATGCCGCTGGATCGAGGAAAAGGCATAGTCAAACCTGTGCAATTCCAGTAGACTCTAGCACGACTGACTAAGGTTGGCTGGCCTTTGGTCGGTGATTTTTGGGCGATGTTTCGGCCATATCTTGCAGGGAATTTTGGCGCTATGACTACCTACCGCAACCCCGCTCCCACGGTGGATTTGATCATTGAGTTGCTGCACCATCCCCACCGCCCCATTGTGCTGATTGAGCGCCACAATCCGCCCCTGGGCTGGGCCTTGCCCGGTGGCTTTGTAGACTATGGCGAATCGGTAGAAGCCGCCGCCCGCCGCGAAGCCCTAGAGGAAACCCAGCTCACCGTCACCCTAGTCGAGCAGTTGGCCGTTTATTCCGACCCCCGGCGTGATCCCCGCCAGCACACCCTCAGCGTGGTGTTTCTGGCCACCGCCACCACCGACCCCATCGCCGGAGACGATGCCAAAACCGCTGCCATCATTCAGCCCTGGGCCTTACCCGAAAACCTCTGCTTTGATCATGACCGCATTTTGCGCGATTATTGGCAGTACCGCTTTTACGGCCACCGTCCCCGCTTGGGGGTGGATATTTAGGCTCTTTTGGGCTGAGTCTTGGCCCTCACCCTAAATCCCTCTCCCAAGATGGGAGAGGGACTTTGAAGTCGCAATAGTTAGAGACTTTGAGGGGCACTTCCGGCCCCCCTCTCCTTCCTGGGAGAGGGGCTGGGGGTGAGGGCCACAGAGACTTAGCCATCCAATAAATCCGCTAAATCCGTCGATTTTTCTTCTAGTAAGGCACACCATGGAACGCACCATCATTAACACCCCCAACGCCCCCGCCCCCGTTGGCCCCTACAACCAAGCCGTCGCGGTGACAGGACAACTGCTGTTTGTGTCGGGCCAAATTGCCCTAGATCCGGCAACCGGGGAACTGGTGGGCACTGGGGACGTGGTGGCCCAAACCGAGCAGGTGATCGCCAATATTCAGGCCATTCTCACCGCCGCTGGGGCCAGCTTTGACAACGTGGTAAAAACGGGCGTCTTCCTTAAGGACATGAACGACTTCGCCACCGTCAACGAAGTCTACGCCAAATACTTCGGAGGGGAAAATGCCCCTGCCCGCGCCTGCGTGGAGGTGGCCCGCCTCCCCAAGGATGTGGCTGTTGAGATTGAATGTATTGCAGCTTTGTAGTGCGCCCACCCAAGCGGACTAGGCCCCTTGGGTATGATGCATCACTAAAATAGTGGCCCTTGGTATGCCAGCTAACAAAAGCTTAAAGGTTTATTGGCCGGAGCTTAACCTAGGCGGAGAGTTCTCTTAACGTTGGCTGTTGAGGATAGAGACGGGCGGCTACAACCTACTGTGGGTTTTCACAGCGTCGGGGTTCCCAGGAGCCCCGACACCCTAGGGTCTAGCCTCATGCCTCTGGTGTACTCTGGGTATCTCCCGTGTCTATTTCCACTGTCAATTCCTACCTTGCTGGGGCTGGGGCGGGTCGTCCGCAAAGTTTCATTGATCTGCTAGAACAGCTCTACCGCGAGCGTTCCCTGGTGGCCTACTCGGCAGGGCAATCCATTCCCCTCAAAGCCGATGAGGTTTTGATTCTGTGCCGAGGGGTGGCGCAGTTATTTACCATCCAGCCCGACGGTAGCGAAACCCTACTGGGGCTAGCGGGGCCATCCATGCCCATAGGTCTTCCCCTGTCTATGGTCGATCCCTACTGGGCCACAGCCCTGACGGATGTGGATGTGCTGGTGCTACCCTTTGGAGAAATCGAAGCGTCTCCAGTGCTGATGGTGGGAGTTTTTCGGAACCTAACCCTGCGCCTTCAGCAAACCGAGGCGTGGTTGGCCCTATCTGGCAAGCGCTTGGTAGCGGATCGGCTGCGGCACTTTTTGATGCTCTTGGCCAAGGATTTTGGTCAGGTCGAGCCCCAGGGAATCCGTATTCCCCTGAAGCTAACCCACCACCAATTAGCCACCGCCGTTGGCACGACCCGCGTTACTGTCACACGGTTGTTGAAAGACTTCAAATCAGAGGGCTGGCTTTACCTAGATCGCCGCTACATTATTCTGAGCACGGCATCCCAGTCCCCGGCCATACACCTGCTGAGATCGTCGGCCACACCCTTACGCCCCTAGGCTCCCCAGAGAGAACAGCCCCAGATTCACGGCCCATGGGCTGGCATGGCCTCGCCTAGGACTCTGTGGATCGGGGATGGGAGGCAGGGCTAGATTGGCCGATGCGAGGTTCGGTACCCGCCAGCAGCCGCTGGATGTTGCCCCGGTGGCGGAGAATTACATAGCCCCCGCCCAGCAGCGCGAGGAGGGTATAGGCAAGGGGTTGCTGGGTGAGGATCATCAGCAGAATAGCCGCGAGAGCCGCCAGCATAGACCCCAGAGAAACAATGCGGCTGAGGGCCAGGGTGAGGCCAAAAACTCCCAGGGCACCTAGGGCTACGGGCCAAGCCATCGCCAGCAGCACCCCCAGCCCCGACGCTACCGATTTGCCCCCCGTAAAGCCCAGCCAAACCGAGCGGCTATGCCCTAGCAGGGCCATCAGTCCAGCCAGCATATCAACCCAGGGCTGAAAACCGGGGCTAAAGACCACACTGGAGGACTCTCCCCAATGGGCCAAGAGCAGGGGAAAGGCCCATTGCGCCATCCACACAGCGGCGCTGCCCTTGAGCAAATCCACCACAAACACAATGAGCGCGGGGCCTTTGCCAACGGTACGGAGAACGTTGGTGGCCCCAGTGCCGCCGGAGCCGTAGTCGCGAATATCAATGCCCTTCAGCGCCTTAACCAGCAAAAAGCCCGTGGGGAACGACCCTAGCAGGTAGGCTAGCCCCAAAATGCCCAACAGTGCTGCAATTGCCAACGTCCTACGCCCTCAAACCGCTCATCAGTAACAGTTTAGGGCGAAAGGTGGAGGGATTATCCGCCAAACTAGGATTGATGGCATGGCCTGGGCTCAAGGGCCGCGTCATCTCCGTTTGAGAAAGATGTCCGCAGGACGAGTGGGCCACGGAGCCGCTCTTTGGGTCTTGCGCACCAACCCAATCGGCGTCCACAGTCCCGACATCGAACCCGTTGCGCCAGTGACGTTATAACGTCGGCTCCGTCCATCACAATTTCAATGTAAACCTGGGCTTCTTCGAGCCTCAGATTATGTTTAGTTAACGACCCTGCTCACCGGACGCAGATCACCTTTTTATCCCAACGATAGCTTAGATTCGTTCCGGTGCAGCAGGCTTGTTATGTGGTGATCGCTGCAACTTATCCGAGCACCCACCAAACATCTATGCCTGAGTGGGTTTTAACCTGTTGGCGTAGTAGGAGGATACAACGACTAGCCCCCCCCCAACCCATTGAGCTAGGTTAGGCTGCTCCCCAATAATTACGACTGCGCTAGCCACACCAAAAACAGGAATCAGAGAAAGATAAAACGCAGCATGACTCACAGGAAGATTTTGCAATGCAACGAGATAGAGCAAGAATGCCAACGCATACTGCATAATTCCTGAGCCTACTGCCAACAACCAAAACTGCGGCGAAATGTTTGCTGCATTCACTTCGTAGCTCGGACTAAGGATCGACAACACGCTAAAGCACAGTACAGTTGTAATTAACCCAACGGTTTGCTGTGATATGGTTAGTTGTAGAGGGTTCGCTGTTTCGATCTGCCTCTTGCTAAAAAGAACGTAGATTACCGCGAACAGAGTGCCGAGAAGAACGAGTGAATCGCCAATAAGAGAAGAATGACTCGCGCCTTGAGCATCTTTTAACATCAACAGAGACACTCCCACAAAACTAATTCCAGCTAGCAGGAATTTCGCTCGTGTCAGCTTCTCACCTAAGAAAGCGGCGGCAAATATAATGGTCAAAATCACTTCAGTGGAAGCAATCAAGGTAGCATTGCTGACCGTCGTCATCTTTACACCGAAGATCCCGAACATATAAGCTAAAGCAGGTTCAAATATCCCGGCAAATCCTTGTTTGAGTCGTTGCCAGGAAAAAGGAAATTGGCGTTCCTTCAGGTAACAAACTGTAGCAAGAAATAGAACGCTAGAGAGGAGTTGAATTGTTAGCAGTGTCGTTGCCGTAATCTCTGAAAGGGCGATTTTAGTTAGCGTTACCCCTACTCCCCAGCAAAATGCATAACTCAGTGCAATAATGATTTTGTTCATGGTTCCAGCAATTGGCGATATTTTTGCTCTACAGGGCAGCGATCAGTTGGACACACTTCTTCCTCACAGAGCCGACAAATCGTGAAATTTCGTAACTCACTAGTTGTCATCGCTGTGAGCATTTTCTCCAGCAGTTTTGTCAGTTGTTTGCTATCGTTCTGGGTCAATGTACTCATAGCAAGCTGCAATTGATGTCGGCGCTCGGTCAGAATGGCTTGTCGGCGCTCGTGACCTGCTTCCGTGAGAAAAAGAGCCAGTGTACGACCATCGGTTCCAGATCTGCGCTCAACTAGCCCCTCAGATTCCAAGCGATCGATGAGTCGAACAGTTCCCGGATGAGAGAGGTTAAGAATTTGTCGTAATGCATTGATCGAGATGCCTGGATCAACGCCCAAAGTCACAAGAGCAGCAGGAGCCTCTCCCCCGTAGCCAGCATTAACCTCAACAACCGAATTCAACGCATCTACAATGCTGAGTGCTAGTGCACCCAAAAGGTTTACTGTTCTTTCGTCATCCATGGCGTAGTTTCATGAATCAATGCTCGCTTCTATATGTGTATGCATTATGCATATAAATTGAGCGAATGTAAAGCCTTAGGCTCAACTCATCTTGAGAGTAAGCATTTCCCGTGTGATCATGTCTCATCAGGAGTTTTTCAGCTGCGCCTTCACCGATTGCCTGAGCCGCATAACTCTTTATTAGAGGGAAACTTTCTGCCTAATCCCCTTATACGGGATCTTAGGTGGAAATCTGTCCGCCTAAATACCCCTGTGGGGATCTTAGGTGGAAAAAATTCAGTCTAAATGCCGAATATAGGATCTTAGGCAGAAAATTTCAGTATAAGTAGCCGTTGCCCTGGATGCCCTGTAACTTAAGCTTTTCTTATGGCTAGTATAAGTTTACTCATGGAAGTCCCGACTCCGCCACCAACATGATTGATGTATTCAGAACACTCACCGAAGTAGAGGCCCGTTTTGGGGTGAGCTGGAGTGATCAGGCTGACTTCTTCCCAGAATGGCGCGAGGCATTGCCCACCCTCTACAGCGATAGCTGAATTTCCGCCTCTACAAAGTCGGGTTTGCGCTTGAGGGTGAAGCCCAGCTTTTCGCAGACCCGTTGCATGGGGCGATTTTCCCGCAAAATTTCGGCGGTGACGCTCTGCAAGCCTTCGTCCTTGGCAATTTGGAGCAACTGACGCAGCAGGTCGGTGCCAACGCCCTGGCGTTGGTAGGCATCACTGACCAGCATGGCGAATTCGGCTTGGTTGGTGCCGTGGCTTTTGCTCAGCCGCCCTACGGCCAGGATTTTGTGGTCGCCTGTTTCGGGGTCTTTGTGATCCACCACCAGGGCCATTTCCCGGTCGTAGTCGATGAAGCAAATGCGGGTGAGCCGTTCGTGGGCGATGCGGTGGTTCAGTGTCATCAAATGGAAGTAGCGGAAGTAGATGCTTTCCTCGGAGAGGGTGTGGTGGAACTGCACCAGCAGCGGCTCGTCTTCGGGGCGGATGGGGCGCAGGGTAACGGGGGAGCCGTCCCGCAGGGTGGAGGTGGTGACGTACTGGCTGGGGTAGGGGCGAATGGCTGGCCCCGGCGGGGTTTCCCCCGGTTCGGTCAGCACCGCACGGGCATCGAGGGCCACCAGGGGATAGCGGGTATCGCCCTCGAAGACGAGCAGCGGGTTGATGTCGAGTTCTTTGATTTGCGGTTGTTCGATGGCCAACTGGCTGACCCGCACCAGGATCATCTCTAGCTCGGTGAGGTTGGCGGCTTGGCGACCGCGCACCCCCTGGAGGGCTTCGTAGATGCGGGTCTGCTCCATCAGCCGACGGGCCAGGGTGGTGTTCAAGGGCGGCAGGGCTACGGCGCTGTCTCGATAGACTTCTACCAGTTGGCCCCCAGTGCCAAAGAGAATCACCGGGCCGAATTGGTCATCGACGCTGCTGCCCAGGATTAGCTCGTAGCCCTTGCTGAGGTTGAGCATGGGCTGGACGGTAACGCCCTTGAAGGCCGCATCCCCAAAGCGATGGCGGATGGCGGAGGCCATTTCGGTGTAGGCAGTGGCGACTTCTTCGGCGGTTTGCAGATTCAGGCGCACGCCCCCCACGTCGGTTTTATGGGTGAGGGTACGGGAGAGGAGCTTCACGACCACGGGATAGCCCACGGCTTCGGCGGCGGCAACGGCCTCCTCGGCGGAAAAGGCGGGGCGGGTATCTACCACGGGAATGCCGTAGACCTGGAGGATTTGCTTGGCCTCCAGTTCCGTCAGCAGGGTGCGGTTTTCGGCACGGGCGGTTTGAATGATGGTCTCCACCTGGGCCAGATCGCGGCCCTCGCCAAACTCGGATTCCGGCAGCAGGGCCGGGGTTTCGTAGATGCCGCGCAGGTTGTAGCTGTACTGCCACATGGCGTTGAACTGGCGGGCGGCGGTGTCGGGGTAGCGGTAGGTGGCAATGCTGGCCCGATTCAGCAGGGACTCTCCCTCGGTGACTTCCGATCCGCCCATCCAACTGGCAATCAGGGGCTTGGTGGCGGTTTTGGCCAGGGTAATCAATCGTTCCGCCGTTTGGGTGGGGGCAGTCATGGCCTGGGGGGTCAGCACCACCAGCAGGCCGTCGCTGTTGGGGTCGTCCATGGCGGCTTGGATGGCCTGGGTGTAGCGGTCGGGGTCGGCGTCGCCCAAAATGTCCACCGGGTTGCCGTGGCTCCAGTGTCCAGGAAGGGCTTGGTTCAGCGCCGCCAGGGTGTCGTCCGAGAGAGTCGCTAACTGTCCCCCAGTGCCAATCAGGGCATCCGTGGCCAATACCCCCGGCCCGCCCGCGTTGGTGATGATCGTCAGCCTTGGCCCCTGGGGACGTTGGGGCTGCTTGGCCAGAACTTCCGCCAGGTCAAACAGGTCAGAGATTTGCTCTACCCGCAGCACCCCGCACCGCCGAAACGCCGCATCCAGAACCGCATCGCTGCCCGTCAATGTACCCGTGTGGGACGCCGCCGCCTGGGCCGCCTGGGTCGTCCGGCCTGCTTTGATCACAATGATCGGCTTGGTCAGGGCCACCTCCCGCGCCGCCGACAAAAACGACCGCGCATTGCCGATGGACTCCATATAAATGACGATGCTGCGGGTGTTGGGGTCGTCGCCGAGGTAGTTGATCAAATCGCCCCAGTCTACATCCAGCATGGAGCCGATGGACACAAAGGCGCTAAAGCCCACGTTTTCCTGCAAGCTCCAGTCCAGCACGGCGGTACAGAGCGCCCCGGATTGGCTGATAAACCCCACATGGCCCCGACGGGCAAAGGTGCTGGCAAAGGTGGCGTTTAGCCCGGTCAGCGGGTTCATCAACCCCAGGCAGTTGGGGCCAATCAGCCGCATTTTTTGCCCTTTTAGATGGGCCTGAATTTGCTCCTCTAGGGCCAGTCCGGCGGGGCCGATTTCCCGAAAACCAGAGGCCAGGACGACCACACCTTTCACTCCGGCCTCAGCGCAAGCTTTGACCAAGTCCGGCACGGTGGGGGCGGGGGTGGCAATAATGGCCAAATCAATTTTGTCAGGAATATCCTGGATGCTGGGGTAGGCACGAATGCCCAACACACTGCGCCGACGCGGGTTTACCGGATAGACAATGCCGCCAAAGGGACTGCTGATCAGGTTCCACAGCAGGGTACGGCCCACGCTGCCCTCGCGATCTGTGGCCCCAATGACCGCCACGGTTTCCGGGTTAAACACGGCCCCCAAGGGCTGACGATCCACCCGCAAAATATCGTAGGCCCGATCCGCTGCTGTCTGGATTGTATCGACCATGACCAGAGATCCCTATGTAGAATAACCCCCTCCTCTGTTGTAGATCGAGAGTCTGGGTTATTCTGCCGTTGCGCCTATTTTCTTAACGCCCACTGAGTTGCTGTTTTTGGGCCTAGACCGCAATTCTGGGCGGGCCTAGGCCTCTGCCTGTAGCGACACAGCTGGGAATCGGGCTTGGGTGCCGTTGCCATCCTGATTGGGCATAGGCACTGGGGCGATAGGTCGGTCTAGCGCGGGTCGGCGATGGTGCCCACAAAAAGCAGCACTCCCGTGGGTCGATCCCGTAGGGCCACCAGGAAAGGCCGATCTACCCGCAGCGCAAAGGGCGGTTCTGGATCGACCATGATGGAGGTGGGCATGATGCCAATGACGGTGGCGGCGGAGGCTTCGGCCCCCGATTCTGTCACCTCTAGGGTGGTTTTGTGGCGAACTTGGTTGATGGCGGCGCTGAGGGAGGTGAGGCCAGAGAAATCGGCAGCGTCGGTAAAGGCCACACCCATGCCCAGGCGGGTCAAGGCGGGGATCAAATCTGCTTCATAGGCAGTGGTGAAACGGGGAATTTGAACCAGGCCATCCCGCCTGCGACCTTGGCCCATCCAGGTGGCCCAGGCTTCTGGCGTTAGCTGCGCGACCACCTCTGAAAGGGGCACATCTTCTGCCGGGAGGATGATCTCAAAGCTGAGGGTTTCCTCCGGGCCGTAGGGTAGGCTAACGGCTTGCCATTGGTCGGTGGCAAAGTAGTTAAAACTTCCCCGACGCTCCATGGCGGGGTGCTGAATGGCTGTGCCATCCGCTAGGGTAAACGGCTGATCGGTGGTGAGGGCGGGGTCAAAGGCGGTGGTCCAGTCGCCTTTAAAGTAGAGGGCATTCACCAGCAGCAGCAGTTGGTTCGGGTCAATCTGATCGACCAGCGTGGGAATGTGGCCACGGGTTTGGTCGCTAACCCAGCGATTAATTTGGCTGGGGATGGCGGCATCGGCAAAGTCCACAGCGGCCACCTCTGCACCATAGTGCTGGGTCATGGCGGCCACAAAGCTGGGATAAACGGGCAAGTTTTGGTTCATCCACAGGCCATTGGCGATGGCGATATCAAGGCCGGGGGCCGTTGTGGCCAACCGCTCCATCAGAGCTTGGTTGCCCTGGTTGATGGGGTCGAGGTCAAGCCCTTGCAGCCGCAACACCTCGGCCATGGCGGCCTGGGTGTCTCCGGCGGCTCCGTTGTAGGCCATGGTCAGCGCCATCGCCACACTGAGGGGTGAGATCAGCAGGTTGTCTTGGGGGGCTTCCTGGTACAGATCGCGCAGGAGGGCCAAGCCAAAGGCCGTTTGCGCCGCCACCACATCGGGGGCAACCAACCCATCCGTCAGCGAATCTGCACCTGGGGGCATAATCACGGTCTCCATGGGGACAGGGTTTGGGGTCAGCGATTCAGAGGATTGGGGCATAGACTGGGCGCTGCGCCAGCCCCCGGCCACCAGGGCCACAATCCCTAGACCTAGGGCTATATCATTCCATCGGGGCGTCATTGTCGTACATCTCCAAGGGGTTAGCTTCACCTTGGCATAGGCCCACAGCTCCAGGGGCCAAGTTACCAATTTGGAAACTGCCCGCTTGGCAACCGAGCCATCGTGCCCCACCCCGATGGGCCGGAGCCGCATCTCCCCAGCGCCCGATCCTCCGATGCTTGACACCGATTTTGTACAGATATTGCGGGGAGCTACCCATTCAGGGGGGGGAGAAGATAGACTAAAATACATCTAAACTCATAAACCCATAGATTTTAATTGTGATTGATCTGCTCAGCTATGGATGCATCACTCTGGGGGTGGTGTTTTGGTTTTGGGGCACCTGGCCGCTGCTGGGGCCGAGGTCGGTGCTGTTTAAGCTGCATAGTCTTTCCGTGGCCGATACCCTGGGCTCGATGGCCATTGTGGTGGGGCTGTTGCTGAAAATTCCCAGCGAATGGCCCCTGCTGGTCTTGGGGTTGATCACCCTAGCCCTGTGGAACACGGTGCTGGGCTACGTGCTGGCCTACTGCTCTACCCCGGAGGATAGCCATGATTGATAGCTACGTCTACGCCATTGTGGCCCTGTTGCCCCTGTCGGCCTTGATGCTCATGGTTCAGACCAGCCCCTATCAAGCCCTCGTCATTCGGGGCATCATGGGGGCCGTGGCGGCGCTGGTCTACGTGGTGGTAGGAGCGGCCGATGTAGCCCTCACCGAGGCCCTGGTGGGCACCATGCTGGCCGTCACCCTCTATGCCGTGGCCGTGCGATCTTCCCTGGTGATGCGCTTGGGCTTACTGGAGGAAGTCCAGGCCGACCCGGATGCCTCCCTGCGTCAGGTGCTCACCCCTCTGCGAACCGTACTCCAGGGTCACTATCTGCGCCTAGAACTCGTGCCCTACCCCGATTCAGACAGTTTGGCCCAGGCCCTAAGCGATAAAGCGGTTCATGGGATTTACTATCCCCCTAGCAGCGGAATTGACCGGGGGGCAGCGGAGCCAGATCGACTGGATCAGCCCGAGGCTGCGCCGACCCTAACCCTGCGTATACCCCGGATCTACGACATCCTAACCGCCGAGTTGCCTGACCACCTGGTCGATATCCAGTCCTTGCCTCAAGTTCCCCCAGCCCCTCCTCTGGCTGAGCCCCTATCGAAAACCCTGCGCTGATCTGGAGATAACCATGAAGTGGATTTACCTGGTGGCGGGTGCGCTGCTGTTTCTGAAAATTTTGGTGCTGCCCGATCCCACCGTGGTAGCACCCATGCCCAATATCGTTGAAGCAGTGGTGGCTGATAGCGGCGTGCCCAATGCCGTATCAGGCATCATTTTTCGCAATCGCTTGTACGACACCATTTTTGAGGTGGTCGTGTTTACCATCGCGATTATGGGAGCCAAATATTTGCTGGCAGACGAAGTCCCCAACGCCCCCTTCTACCGCTTTACTGACGAACCCTCCATCGTGCTGGCACGGCTGGGCGCAACCATTGCAGCCCTCGTCAGCATTGAGCTTGCCATTCGAGGGCACCTGAGTCCGGGGGGCGGGTTTGCCGCTGGAGTGGCGGGAGGCACCGCCATCGGCCTAGTGGCGATTACGGCTCCCTCCTCAGAATGGATCCAAGCCCTCTACGAACGCTGGCGAGCGGCCGCCCTAGAGAAGGTCTCGGTGCTGGTTTTTATTGTGCTTGCGGCGCTCACCCTAGTAGGTTTCGAGCTTCCCCAGGGGGAAGTTGGCTCCCTCCTCAGCGGTGGTATCCTTCCCTTGCTCAATGTTCTGGTAGCCCTTAAGGTGGCCCTAGGATCTTGGGCGGCGATCTTGCTCTTTATCCGCTATCGGGGCCTGCTTTAGGCAAGGAGTTAGGTCACACTGCGGCCCACGGCATCAGTAATATCCTGGAGAGAACAGGTCACGTTTGCTCAAGACTTGCTCAGTAACCTAAATAAAATGTGATCAATATCACGTTTCTATCCGTCGTCGGCCAAGATTAGGGTAGCTATTGTGGACTCGAACCCTCTTTCAATTTTCTTATCTTAAGAAGGTTAAAGAATGATAGCGCGGGTCGTGGTTTTCCCCTAGGAATGGGCACACAAAGAGAGAAAGGTCTTCCCCCTTGCCTACCTTTGGCTAGGGCCGGGTTGACCCCATCCACGTCCTTTTCTCTCGGCTCCCGTTCTGATCCCAAGGTACCGCCGTGACTGGTGAGATCGTATCGGTAGATAGTCCCTCCCTGATTTCGCCTAGTTCTACCCTAGAGGCGATGGTTAGCCCTGGGGATACCGTCGCCACCTTAAAAGCGCAGGTAATGGCCCTGAACCGGGCCAACCAGTCCTTGCGGGAGCAGTTAGTGGCAGAACAGGCGACGGCACGGCGCTGGCAAATGGCCCTAGAGAGCACCGGGGATGGCCTGTGGGACTGGAACCCCATTACCAACGAGGTTTTTTTCTCGGCCCAGTGGAAAACCATGCTGGGCTACGACGATCACGAAATCAGCAATCGCCTAGAGGAATGGGACAGCCGCGTCCATCCCTACGACAAAGCCCAGTGCTATGCCGACCTAGAAGCCCACCTGCGGGGCGACACACCCCTCTACCAAAACGAACACCGAATGCGCTGCAAAAATGGCAGCTATAAGTGGATTTTGGATCGGGGGCAGGTGATTGAGTGGAACGCCGCAGGCCAACCCCAGCGCCTCATTGGCACCCACACCGATATTAGTGATCGCAAGCGGGAGGAAACCCAGCGGCAGCAGATGGAGATCATTCTGCGCCAGAGTGAGGCTACCAATCAGGCAATTTTGTCGGCCATTCCCGATTTACTGCTGCGGGTGGGGCGAGATGGCACCTGTTTTATGGTGCTGCCCCCCAAGGATGGCACAACTGGGATCTTTCTGCCTATTCAACGCCACCTGTCGGAGGTACTACCCCTCGATTTGCTGCACTACCATCTTCAGCGCATTGATCAGGCACTCTCCTCCGGGCAGTTGCAGGCATGGGAGCAAAAACTGCCCAAACACGGCAAAACCTGCTACGAAGAAGTGCGCCTGGTGCCCTGTAGTGACGAAGAATGCTTAGTGATCGTGCGCGACATCACCGAGCGCAAGCAGACGGAACTCGCCCTCCAAATCAAAATTGACGAGCTAGATCGGTTCTTCTCTGTTTCCCTGGACTTGCTTTGCATTGCCGATACCGATGGCTACTTCCGTCGCCTCAACTGCGCCTGGGAAAGAACCCTGGGCTATGCCATTGAGGATCTAGAGGGCAAGCGCTTCATGGATTACGTGCACCCCGATGATCTCGAAGCCACGGCGGCTACCCTGGCCACCCTGGCAGAACAGCAGGAAATCCTCAACTTTGTAAACCGTTACCGCTGTTGGGATGGATCCTACCGCTGGATAGAATGGCGGTCGGTACCTGTAGGGCAGGTGATCTACGCCGCCGCCCGCGACATTACCCATCGACTCCAGGCTGAGTTAGATCTGAAATCCACCAAGGAACAGCTTGAACTGGTGCTTCAGGCGTCCTCCGAGGGCTTTTCAGACTGGAATCTGCTGACCCACGAGATCTACTTCTCCCCCCGATGGAAATCCATTTTGGGCTACCAAGACCACGAGCTTGAGAACTCCCTCGCCATGTGGGAGACCGTCATGTTCGAGGAAGACCGTGTGGCATCTAAGCAGCTCACCCAAGACTACAACGCCGGACGCACCGATCACTTTTCCCTGGTGCAGCGCTATCACCACAAAAACGGATCCACAGTGCATATGCTCACCCGGATTTTGCACGTGATGGATGACGAAGGTCGGGTAGTGCGGATGGTGGGGAGCCACCTCGATGTAACACCGACGGTGGAAATGCAGGCCGCTCTGCAAACTTCAGAAATGCAGCTCAGTGGTGTGTTAAACAGCTCCCTAGACGGCATCATGGCCTTTCAGTCGGTGCGCCAGGGCGACCTCGTGATTGACTTTACCTGGCTGCTGTGCAACCCCACCGCCGCCGATCTGCTGGGCCACACCCCCAGCCAACTACTCGGAAAACGGCTGCTGGATCTCCATCCCCATCGCCATGTGGATACCCTATTTTCCCTGTGTCAGCAGGTGGTGAGCACAGGCCAGCCCGTGCAGCAGTCCGTTCACTATCGCCACCAAGATCGCGACTTTTGGCTGGAGGTGATTGCTGTGAAACTAGGGGATGGCCTAGCGGTGACTTGCCGAGACATCACCGCCCTCAAACAGTCTGAACTGGCCCTTCAGCAATCCAACCAAAAATTGCAGGACAACGTGGCCAGCCTGCAACAACGCCAGGAGGAGATGCTGCACCTCGGCGAAATGAACGAGTTTATTCAGTCTTGCCTCACAGTGCAGGAAGCCTACCAGGCCATGGCCACCCTGGTAGCTCCCCTGTTTCCCCACTGTGGCGGCAGCATTTTCATTATCAATCCCTCCCGCAACTACGCAGAAATGGTGACGACCTGGGGCCATGACCACACCTCCATGACCGAATTTCATCCCCAAGACTGCTGGGCGCTACGGCGGGGCCGGAGCCACCAGGTTGATCCAGGGCAAACGGGCCTGCGCTGCCGCCACAGCAATGCCCCCGCCACGGCCATCACCCTCTGTTTACCCATGCAGGCCCAGGGCGAAACGCTGGGCTTGTTTTACCTCTGGGCCGCAGGAGCCGACCAGTTTCCTGCGGCCAAGCAGCAGTTGGCCCGCACCGTGGCCGAGCAACTCTCCCTCGCCATCGCTAACCTCAATCTCCGGGAAACCTTGCAGCACCAGAGCATTCGCGACCCGCTGACGGGGCTATTTAACCGCCGCTACCTAGAGGAATCCCTCCAGCAGGAAATCCAACGGGCCCAGCGCCACAACCACCCCATCGGCATCATCATGCTGGATATTGACTACTTCAAAGCCGTCAACGACACCTATGGCCACGACGCCGGAGATCTGGCCCTTCAGGCGGTGGGCAAAATTTTGCGGGAACGGGTGCGGGGGTCAGACATTGCCTGCCGCTACGGGGGCGAAGAAATGACCCTCATCCTACCCGAATCGGCCCTCACCGTCACCGAGCAACGGGCCGAAGCCATCCGCCTAGAAATTGAGCGCCTGCGGGTCGATTACCAGGGGATTCTCATCAATCCCTTCACCGCCTCCCTGGGGGTAGCTTGTTTCCCCCACCACGGATCGACAGCCAGCACCCTGATTAAGGCCGCAGACGACGCCCTCTACCAAGCCAAGGCGGTGGGTCGTAACCGGGTGGTGGTAGCTCCTGGTTGCGACCCCATGGCCTAGGGACAGGGCCAGTATAGATCTGCCTCGGCGGCGGAGAACTGAGTTGCGGCATTCTCGGTGAGGTAGGCACAACTGCGCTGCAGAAGCCGGGGCAAGTCTGCCGATGCCGTGGTCGGTGGATCGTCGGCGGACAGCGCCTCGATAGTCGCTAGGGCCTGGGTTAGGCTGGCCTGGGTTTGGGCCTGCCCTTGGGGGGAGCGCAGGTCGGAGGGCAATCGTTGCCAACTCACTCCGGCTTGGGTGGCGGCCAGCAGGGCATCCCAGGGCTGGTTGGTCTGGCTGAGCACCGTCGCCAGGTGTTGCCTTGCCTGCCAGTGGCCCAGTTCCGCCTGGGTTTGCGCTTGCCGCGCCCGTTGCAGCAGGAGGCCACTGATTCCCCCCATCCCCACCGCCACCACAGACACCACCGTCACCACCCGCAGCCACCGTCGCTGCTCTGCCAGAACGGCTGCCTGCCGCCCCAGTTCTCGATCCTGGAGGTTGGCCTCTGCCTCTGCGCTAGCCAGAACATAGCGATGGTGGAGATCGGTGGGGTGGGGCTCCTGTTTCTCGCCTTGGGCAAGATGTTCGTTGGCCCGGTCGAGGTCTGCCCCGCGCAGGAGGTAGCTCATGTCTCGTCCATGGCGTTCCCACTCTAGCGCCCGCACTAACAAGCGGGTGTGGCTGCGTACATAGTCTAGGTCTTGGTCGAGGGCCGCCAGCAACCGCTGAAAGCTGGGCTGGAAGTCGTCCTCTGCGCGAAAAAACATCCAGTTGAGGCGAGCTAGTTCGGGGTGCACCTGTTCTGGGGGCACATCCTCAAACACCACGGGAACTAGCCGTTTGTGGTGCTTCACCGCCGCTTCAATTTCCTGCCCACAGACCTTGGAGGCCACCGAGTCGGGGCTGATCACAAACAAGAAGGTATCCGCCAGCTCAATGCCAAGCTGAATTTCCTGCCACCAGTCTCCCGCCACCGGAATGCTGTCCCAATCGACCCAAACCTCTCGTCCAGTGGCTTCTAGGGCGCTGTGTAACTGCTGCACAAACTCCTTGTTGCGGCGAGAGTAGGAGATAAAAACGTTGGCCTGTTCGCTGTCGCGGTCGAGCACCTGCCAGACATCCGTGGGCATTTGGCGGCCCGACTTGGGAGCCAGCTTCACCCGATAGGTGCAGGCACCGCGACCATCCACGGTGTACACATAGCCCTGGTTCAGCAGATCCTCCAGGTGGGCCTGAACCTGGTTGGTGTCCCAATTGAGGTGCTGGGCTAGGGCCGCAGGGGTGGCTTCATAGTGACGGATCAACCAGTTCACCACCGTCTGCTGATCCTCCGGCATGGTGAGAATATCGGCCACTCGCAAACCGGGCGACCGCACCCGACGACCAATCGGTGGCCCTGCCAAGAGGGCATCTAAGCCATCATCACCCATAGCTGTCCGACCTTTTGCCCCAGGAAAGAGGGAGGGCATCTGCTACCACCCTAGCAAACTTCCCCATGCCCTAGGAAAGGGCGCTTTTGGGGGCCGGATCGGGGGGGATGGTAATCAGTCGAGATCCCTGCTTGCGGGTGATATAGTTGCTGGCCCACTGGATCATAACAATCACCTTATTGTCGAATTCGATCAAGAAAAAGATGTGGACAAACAGCCACACAAACCAGGCGGGGAAGCCCGTGAGTCGCATCCAGGGGAAATTCACCACCGCCGAGTGTCGCCCAATCACCGCTAGTCCCCCGGTGTCTTTGTATTCAAATTTGGTGGTAGGGCGCTGCTTTAGCCGATTTTGGATGAGTTTGGCGACATACTGACCCTCTTGCATGGCGACGGGGGCAATACCAGGGAGGGGCTTATCGTCTTGGTGGGCAAAGTGGGCCAGGTCACCAACCACAAAAATGTCGGGATAGTTGGGCACGCTCAGGTCTTCTGAGACGATGATCCGCCCTGAGCGATCCCGTTCGGCCCCGGTGCGTTCGGCCAAAATGCCACCCATGCCGGGGTCGCGTACTCCCGCCGCCCACAGCACAGTAGCCGATTGCACGGTGGTTATCTCTTCGCCCTGCTTGAGAGTGATTTGGTGGCCCTGAATATCGGTGACGAGGGTTTGGGTCAAAATCTCTACGCCCATGCCCTCTAGGTCTTGGTAGGCTCGCTGAGACAGGTCGGAGGGGAAAGGCGGCAGCACCCGATCCATGCCTTCGACCAGCAGAATGCGGGTTTGGGCGGTGTCGATTTGGCGGAAGTCGGGCTTGAGGGTGTGGTAGGCCAGTTCGGCCAAGGCCCCAGCCAGTTCCACCCCAGTGGGGCCAGCGCCCACAATCACAAAGGTGAGCAGGGCTTGCTGCAAGTCAGGATCGGTCGTCTTTTCAGCGGCTTCAAAGGCGGCAAAAATGCGCCGCCGCATTTCTAGGGCATCTTCCACGGTTTTGAGGCCGGGGGCAATGTCGGCCCAGTCGTCGCGGCCAAAGTAGAAGTGGCTCATGCCAGTGGCCACGATCAGCGTGTCGTAGGCCAAGATATCGGAGGCCAGGGTGCTATCGCCCTTGAGGCGAACGGTTTTAGCCTGGGGGTCTATATCCACCACCTCCGCCATCAACACCTGGGTGTTTTTCTGCCGACTCAGCACCCCCCGCAGCGGTGAAGCGATATCTCCGGGCGATAGCCCCCCCACCGCCACCTGATATAGCAGGGGTTGGAATAGGTGAAAGTTGCGCTTGTCAATCAGCGTCACCTCCACATCAGTAGCCCGCCCCAGCCGCTGGGCCGCATAGAGCCCACCAAAACCGCCGCCGATAATGACAACACGGTGCTTACCAGAGGGCGGGGCCACAGGAGACGATTCGAGGGCAGGGTCTTGCAGGGTTTGCATAGCAGTAGGGCAGCGCTAGGGGTGCGGGAACAATGTTAATAATTGTTATAAAACGAATTGGGTGCCAAGACTGTGCGCTGCGCTAAATTTCTCAGTTTTGGGCACCTTGCACCCCACGGAAGTCAAAGCAGGGGGCCAGCCTCTCGATCTTCAAGATCAGCCCCCTAGCTGCTGGGGAATCGCAAGGGACAGGGCTGCATCCATGGCCCAAGTCAAGATAACCAAGGGAAAACAGGGATAGAAACTTCATAAACCGCTTCGCTTTCCGTAAAATTTCCAATCGCGTTGATGTTGCCTGATAGCTCAGCCAACCAGCTGGGCATTCTGGTTAACGTAACGTTTATCGTAAAAGTCTAATGAGTCAGAAAATCGGTCAAGCGCTGCGCCAAGCCTTCGGCACCATAGGTTCCCTAGGACTAGCCATCGGGTTACTGGGCTGTGGCGAAGCCGCGACATCCCTAGGGCAATCCGCCGGAGAAACGGCGATTTCCCCATCGGCTGCCGCTGCTGGATCGCCCAGAACCGCCCTTGTCTCAAACGCCTTCGACCCTGCGGCCTACTCCATCGCCACCATCGACGCCGAGCTAGAGCGGATGATGCTCCGGGATTGCCTCATCTTTGAAGAGCAGCAAATTAACGACACTGTTTATTTATTCTGCGCCGGAGCCAACGACCAGCCCCTGCGGGTGGAGATGGGCTATCCCGACGGCCCCGTATCGCGCTACTGGTTCCACGATGACGGCCAGTTCTATGCCCACGAAGATTACTTCGACGGCAACTTTACCCGCAAGGTGCTGGCTGACGACGGCAAAACCATCGTCTTTACTAACAGCCAGGGCGAGTGGGAGGCCGTAGACGATATCCAGGAATGGCAGGATACCATCGACATGGTCAGCATGGCCATTACCACCGTGCGCTCTGAGCTAGGGCTGGAGCGAGGGGAGGTATCCTCCAGTCAAACCAAGCATGGCAGCGCCGACATCCTACCCGTCGGCATGGTGAAGCTGGCTCGCACCGGGGGAGACTTTAATCACCGCTGGGCTACCCTGGTTGTGCCCCAGCCCGGTACGGCGGTCTCTGCCGAGGGCGGGGCCATGCGTTGGTACGACCTGCACTTGGCCACCATGGTGGCGCTGACGGCGGATCAATTCTGCGGCAATCCCTCGGCGCGGGGCGCGTACTTTAACTACGAGGCCGACGGCGGCAGCGTGTATATGGGGCAATATTTCATCCCCTGCAACACCGCAAAGGAATTGATGGACACCTTTGGCCGAGGTCGCCAGATCTCGGTGGAGATGGAAGAAGGTGGCTTTGACCTGGGCACTACCCAGCAGGCAGTTCCAGCCCTACCCGACTCGATGATGGCTCAGTTTCGCCGCCAGGTGGTGGATGTGCTGACGCCGGAATGCAGCGACGGCGGACTCTGTCCGGGAGATCGCATCTAAGTCTCAGCAACGGATCGCCCATTGGAGGTAACTGGGCCATCCGTTGTTCGGAATAGGTCATCCGTAATTGGTAGTTGATTGCGCGTTCTATTGTTTACGTTCCAAAAGGATCTGTCCCATGAATTTTCGTGCCCTTGTGCTGAGTGCATTGCTAGGAATGTCTGCCCCGATGGTGGTTGGGGAACTACTGACCCCCACTCCCGTCTCGGCCCAATCGCCAATGACGGGCGACTATATGAACGACGACTGGGTCGTTAACCTGTGGCAAGCCGAGGGAACCCTGCACTATCAAGCGATGAGCCGCCGCAATGGTGGTGAGATGTACCTGTCTGGGGCCACCCAATCGGGTACTCAGGATCGCCAAATCTATACCTGGCGCAACGGGGGCCACCAATACCAAGTGACCTGGCGGCCCAGCGATCCCGACTACATCCGCCTCCAGGTGATCGACCCCAATGGTCGCGAAATTTTGAATAACCTGCTGTCGCGGATTCCTTTCTCCCCCTAGCCCAAAATTCTCTGCATCTCAACCATTAGGCCAGATGGCCAACAACCCCAATTCTTGGTTAGCTTAATCAACGGAGCATCCCGCCCTGCATCCCCAGGGCCAGGGTCGGGAAAGCGTCGTGGTGCCTTTCAACCAGCCAGGAGGTGTTGATGTGCAGAGAAAATCAGACGGTTTGCCCCTATTGAGGTTGCCGCTGAAAGCCCTAGGCCAGCGATGGTGGTCGGGGCTAGTCTCGGTTTGGGTGCGGGGAATCGTCGGGGTGCTGGTGGTAGGCTCCCTAGCGGCCTGCGGATCTTTGCCCCTAGCGGTGAGTTCGTCCTATCAAACCATCAGCCCCAGCCAGGATGGTATCGGGCGGGTATATTTAGGTCGAGAAATCGCCAAAACCATGGGCCACGAGGGGGCGGCCTGGTTAGATCGCCCCAGTCGCGGGTTGCAGGAACGGCCCCAAGCTGCGGTGGAACACCTGGCTCTGCAACCTACGGACATCGTGGCCGACATCGGGGCTGGGTCGGGCTATTTTGCCACGCGGCTGGCGGCGCGGGTGCCCCAGGGCCGGGTGCTGGCGGTGGATGTTCAGCCGGAAATGCTGGATCTGCTGGGCCAAAAGCTAGCCGCTAGCCAGATCACCAACGTTGAATCCATCCTGGGCACCGAGGACAGCCCCAACCTGCCCCCGAATACCCTCGATCTGGCCCTGATGGTGGATGCCTACCACGAATTTGCCTACCCTCGCGAGATGATGACGGGCATCGTTGCTGCCCTGAAGCCCGGTGGCCGGGTGGTGCTGGCAGAATATCGAGCGGAAAATCCCCTGGTGATGATCAAGCGCCTCCACAAAATGAGCGAGGCCCAGGTGAAGCGCGAGATGGCCGCCGTGGGGTTGCGCTGGCTGAAGACCGACGATACCCTGCCCCAGCAGCACCTCCTATTTTTTGAGAAACCCGCCGCCTAATGGCCTCGCCCCCGCCGATCCCTGGCGAACAAGCCATTCCTAGCTAACAATAAATGAGACAATAAAACCGACCATGACCGAAGGATTTCCACCCATGTTCAAGCGTTTGGCCACTGTGCTGATTCTGGTGTTTGCCGTTGCCCTCCAAAGCTGCGTAGGCGGTGGCGGTGGCCTCCTCAGCTACACCGATCCCTACGATGGCTACGACTTCATGTATCCCACGGGCTGGGTTGAGGTGACGGTGCCCGGTGCCGCCGATGTGGTCTTCCACGACATCATCCACGAAACCGAAAACGTCAGTGTGGTTGTGAGCGAAGTGCCCAACAACACGAAACTAGAAGACTTGGGTAGCCCCACCGATGTGGGCTACAAGCTGTCTAAGAGCTTCAACGCCATCGCGGAAAACGATAGCAACGTGGAACTGGTCAGCGCCCAGCGCATTGATACCCCCGACGACAAAACCTACTACATTCTGGAATACGTGGCCGATCTGCCCGCCGGAACCCGCCACAACCTCGCTAGCGCCATCGTCCGCCGGGGCAAGCTCTATACCTTCAATGCCTCTACCAACGAAGACCGCTGGGACAAAATGAAGGACATCCTAAAGCAGTCCGTGGCGTCCTTCAAGGTCTCCTAGGCCAACGTCGCGAAATGTCGTGGATTGTCGTTGTGGAGTGTCCCTGAGTCCAATGGTTTCTGCGTCTTCCAGACCTCAATTTGTCCTGGCTTCCGCCTCCAAGGCGCGTCGGTTGCTGCTGGTGGGGGCGGGGGTGCATCCCTTCGTTTGCCCCAGCAACTTCGATGAATCCCAAGTGAACGAGCCCGACCCCAGCCGCCATGTGTTGACTCTGGCCCAACGCAAAGCGGAGACCATCGCGCCCCAGTTCACCAATGCCATCGTCCTCGGCTGCGACTCGGTGCTGGCCTTCAATGGCCAAATCTACGGCAAACCCGCCAGCCCCGCCGAAGCCATCGCCCGCTGGCAAGAGATGCGCGGACAGGTGGGCGAACTCCACACGGGGCACGCGCTAGTTTCTCCTAGTGGCGTTTGCCTCACCCGGTCTGCCGTCACCCGCGTTTATTTTGCCGACCTCGACGACGACACCATCACCGCCTACGCGAACTCTGGCGAACCCATGGCCTGCGCCGGAGCCTTTGCCATCGACGGCAAGGGCGGACTGTTCATCGAAAAGCTGGAGGGTTGCCACAGCAACGTCATCGGCCTCAGCCTGCCCCTGCTGCGCACCATGTTGGCCGAACTGGGCTATCGCGTCGCCGACTTTTGGTAGGTTTTCGCGCCCCAGATCCTTACATACCCCTTCCCTGAACCCTGGCCACCCCTTGGTCAGGGTTTCCTGTTTTAGGGGCCAAGGGCCTAAAGAAAACCTTTGGGAGAGGCCGATTTTCCCAAAGGTTGTTTACGCTGTTGACAGTTTTCCTTGGGGAGGCGGGGGTTAACCTTGCCCTCATCCCCAAGGTGTACCGTCTAAAAGCACACCCGACTCCCAACCCGTCAATCCGTAGGGGCGTGGTTCCCTCGCCCTCTTCCACCGGACATCGTCAACCCGGCTTTGGCGGCAGACCGGATGGGGTGTTAGGCCACAGCGAACGGCAACCCTAAGCAAACAGTCCCTCCCAGCGAACAGTTACCAAGAGAGTTCTATGGCACAGAGTTTTGGTGTAATCGGCCTCGCCGTGATGGGCGAAAATTTGGCCCTCAATGTTGAACGCAATGGCTTCCCGGTAGCCGTGTATAACCGCACCGCCCAGGTGACTCAAAGCTTTATGGAGCGCCGCGCCCAGGGCAAAAACGTGAAGCCCACCTACAGTTTGGAAGAATTTGTTGAATCTTTAGAACGCCCCCGCCGCATTTTGCTGATGGTGAAGGCGGGCGGCGCGGTGGATGCCGTCATTGACCAACTGCGGCCCCTGCTGCAAGAAGGCGACATGATCATCGACGGCGGCAACTCCCTCTACGACGATACCGAGCGGCGCACCAAGGATCTCGAATCCACGGGCCTGCGGTTCATTGGTATGGGCGTCAGCGGTGGCGAAGAAGGTGCCCTCAACGGCCCCAGCCTGATGCCCGGAGGCACCCGCGCCGCCTACGATTCCATCGAGCCGATTGTGCAGAAAATTGCCGCCCAGGTGGATGACGGCCCCTGCGTCACCTACATTGGCCCCCGTGGCGCAGGGCACTACGTCAAAATGGTGCACAACGGCATCGAGTACGGCGATATGCAGCTGATCGCCGAAGCCTACGACCTGATGAAAAGCGTCCTCGGCCTGGATCACAACCAGCTCTACGAAGTGTTTGCCGAATGGAACACCACCGAAGAACTGGATTCCTACCTGATTGAAATCACCACGGACATTTTCACCAACCTCGATCCCGATACGGGCAAGCCCCTGGTGGAACTGATCCTCGACGCCGCTGGCCAAAAGGGCACCGGACGCTGGACGGTGATGAGCGCCCTGGAATTGGGCGTCGGCATTCCCACCATTACCGCAGCGGTGAACGCCCGCATTCTGTCCTCCATCAAGGACGAACGGGTGGCGGCCTCCAAGGAACTGTCTGGCCCCAGCGCCAGCTTCAGCGGTGACGTAAAGGACATGGTGAACAAAATCCGCGATGCCCTCTACTGCTCCAAAATTTGCTCCTACGCCCAGGGCATGGCGCTGATTGGCGCGGCCTCGAACCATTACGAGTACGGCATCAACCTCGGCGAAACCGCCCGCATTTGGAAGGGGGGCTGCATCATTCGGGCCGGATTTTTGAACAAAATCAAACACGCCTACGACGAAAACCCCAGCCTGCCCAACCTGCTGCTGGCCCCAGAATTTAAGCAAACCATTCTGGATCGCCAAGCCGCCTGGCGGGAGGTGATCGCCCTCGCCGCCCACCAGGGCATCCCCGTCCCCGCCTTCAGCGCCTCGCTGGATTACTTCGACAGCTACCGCCGCGACCGCCTACCCCAAAACCTCACCCAGGCCCAACGCGACTACTTTGGAGCCCACACCTACCAGCGCACCGACAAAGAAGGCACCTTCCACACCGAATGGACGAAGGCTCCCCACTAGGGTTCCAACGGTCATTTAATACTCATAAAAGTCCCAGGGTTCTTGGAGAGTCCTGGGATTTTTTGCGCTACAAATTTGCTATGGCAGCAGGGACGGGGTCTTTCTCAATTTCGATGAGAAGTGGCTCACTAATCTCCTATCGATAGCAGATTTGCTTGGTTTTGATCCACCACAGCATTCGCCACCGCCCTTTGAGCAGTCCAGTTTTCGCCTGCTTCAAGCTTTTCTCCAGAAAGGTTTCGCTTTCGGCTATCTCAAGCACGAAGGGGCGTGTCATCCGAATCTACCCTCTCAAACACTTCCCCCTATCATGCTCAATCTCATAATGGATTGGCATTAACTCTAGGCTGCAAAGCACTGATGTCTGCCCTATTATTACCATGGCCAATCTGCCCTGTGTCTTGTGGTGTCTTCTTCCCCTGCCCGCTCTGGTTATACCTTGCCCGTTTTTGCTTGTGCAGGGGCCGTAGCCGCACTGCGACGGTTAATAAATCCTATGGATTCCCCTCCGGTGGTGAGCCTAGACTTGGTGCAGCCCGCCCAGGCAGCCGAAATCCCCATTGCCCAGGTGGCACCCTTGCCGGATGGATCAGTGCTGGCCATGACCCACAGCGATCCGGGGGATAACCTAGACCTAACGCGCCATACGCCCCTGTGGTCGGTGGTGGCTTGGGGCAATCCTGACCAACCTGAAGCCATCCAAATCGAAGGCGGCGAGGGCATTGGTCGCCAGGTCAACCAGGGGGATGCTCCGGCGATCTATCGCTACGCCCAAACGGTCATCACCCACAACCTAACGCCGCTGATTCCATCCGGGAAAACCCTGCGGGTGACGATCATTCTGCCAGAGGGTCGGGCCTTGGCGGAGCGTACCTCCAATGCGGCCTTTGGGGTGGTGGAAGGGCTGTCGCTGCTGGGCACATCGGGCATTTCAGAGCCCCTGAGTGCGCCAGGGCAGTTAGATCAGTCGCGGGACATCCTGCGGGAGAAGGCTGCTCAGTACC
This sequence comes from Leptolyngbya sp. BL0902, assembly GCF_016403105.1. Classification (NCBI taxonomy): domain Bacteria; kingdom Bacillati; phylum Cyanobacteriota; class Cyanophyceae; order Leptolyngbyales; family Leptolyngbyaceae; genus Leptolyngbya; species Leptolyngbya sp. BL0902. Next base: position 1,319,615 of record NZ_CP046155.1, on the reverse strand, counting down.
GCGACTTGGTGTTTTGTGTGGGGGAAAACGGGCTGGATTTGGCCGTGAAACTGGGCATGAACCCCGATTGTCGGGTGAAGACCGCTAACTGGCTGGGGCCGCTGCTGGTGGAGGCGGGGCAGTTGGGTGTCGAAGGGGTGCTGCTGCTGGGCTATCACGGCAAGCTGATTAAGCTGGCGGGGGGCATTTTTCACACCCATCACCATGTGGCCGACGGGCGGCAGGAAATTTTAGCGGCCCACTGTGCAGCGGCGGGGGTGCCGCTGGAAATCACCCAGGCGATTTTTCAGGCGGATACTGTGGAAGCAGGACTAGCACTTCTACGGGATCATGATCCGACCGTAGCTGTCCAGGTTTATCAGGCCATTGCGGAACGCATTGACGAACGGGCCTCGGTCTACGTCCACGCCCACACGGGGCAAGGGCTGCGGGTGGGATCGATGCTCTTTAACCGCCAGCGCCAAATTGTTGCTACCAGCGCCCAAGGAAAGACGTTATTTCAGCAAGTTTTGCTAGACTGAAAAGATTCTTTTTTACCAATCCCCCTTTACAATCCTTCGCCTGCGGCGGATACCATTCCTCGCTTGCCCTTTAAAATCCTTTGGTTGATTGCTCCGCTGTCAGGGCATGGGCACCCAAACTCCCCCCTCACCTTGCCCCTGTGCCTTGAGCTTTAGCCCTTTCGTCACCCCCGTCTCCATCTACAGGATTAAGCCCGTGACCCTTCAAACCGATTCTACTACCCACCTCGACGACACCTCTATGCCGGAGGTCAATCGCCAAATGCTGGTGATTCTGGACTTTGGCTCTCAATATTCTGAGCTAATCGCCCGTCGCATCCGCGAAACCGAAGTGTATTCGGAGGTTTTGTCCTACCGTACAACGGCGGAACAGCTCAAGCAGCTCAATCCCAAGGGCATCATTCTCTCCGGTGGCCCCAGTTCGGTGTACGACACTGGTGCTCCCCACTGCGATCCCGCCATTTGGGAACTGGGCATCCCCGTGTTGGGTGTGTGCTACGGGATGCAGCTCATGGTGCAGCAGTTGGGCGGCCAGGTGGAGCGGGCGGAACGGGGCGAATACGGCAAAGCGGGCCTCTTCATCGACGACCCCACCGACCTGCTCACCAATGTGGAAGACAACACCACCATGTGGATGAGCCACGGCGACTCGGTGACGACGCTCCCCGACGGCTTTGAAGTCCTGGCCCACACCGACAACACCCCCTGCGCCGCCATCGCCGACCACCAGCGCAAGCTCTACGGCGTGCAGTTCCACCCGGAGGTGGTACATTCCATCGGCGGCATTGCCCTGATTCGCAACTTTGTTTACCACATCTGCGAATGCCACCCCACTTGGACGACGGAAGCCTTTGTGGAAGAAGCCATTCGCGAAGTTCGTGCCAGGGTGGGCGACAAGCGGGTGCTGCTGGCCCTCTCCGGCGGGGTGGATTCTTCAACCCTAGCCTTTTTGCTCCATGAGGCTATTGGGGATCAGCTCACCTGTATGTTCATCGACCAGGGTTTTATGCGGAAGGGCGAACCGGAGCGGTTAGTGAAGCTGTTTCAAGAGCAGTTCCACATTCCCGTCGAGCATATCAAGGCGCGGGAACGCTTCCTCAATATTGTGCAGGGCGTCACCGATCCCGAAGAAAAGCGCAAGCGCATCGGCCACGAATTTATCCGGGTGTTTGAGGAAGAATCTAGCCGCCTCGGCCCCTTCGACTACCTAGCCCAGGGCACGCTATATCCCGACGTAATCGAATCCGCTGACACCAACGTTGACCCCAAAACCGGGGAACGGGTGGCGGTGAAAATCAAGAGCCACCACAATGTCGGCGGTCTGCCGAAGGATCTCCAGTTCAAGCTGGTGGAACCCCTGCGGAAACTCTTTAAAGACGAAGTTCGCAAAGTGGGCCGCAACATTGGCCTGCCGGAAGAAATCGTCCGTCGCCATCCCTTCCCTGGCCCTGGTTTGGCCATTCGCATCATCGGCGAAATCACTGAAGAGCGGCTGGAAATCCTTCGCAACGCCGACTTTGTGGTGCGGGATGAAATCAGCAAACAAGGCATGTACCACGACTTCTGGCAAGCCTTTGCGGTGCTGCTGCCCGTCCGCAGCGTTGGCGTGATGGGCGACCAACGCACCTACGCCTACCCGATTGTGCTGCGCCTGGTGAGCAGCGAAGACGGCATGACCGCCGACTGGTCGCGGGTGCCCTACGACCTGCTCGAAACCATCTCCAACCGCATCGTCAACGAAGTGGAAGGCGTCAACCGGGTGGTCTATGACATCACCTCCAAGCCCCCTGGCACCATCGAGTGGGAATAGGGAGCGAGGAGACACCTATGCTGATTCGGAAACTGCTGGATTGTCCAGAATTTGTTGCTGGAGACGGCACCCGCCTGCGGGAACTGCTCCACCCCGATAAGCAGGACATCGCCCTGCGCTACAGTCTGGCCCATGCCATTGTGCCCGTGGGCCAGGTGTCTCTGCCCCATGCCCTTACTACGTCCGAGGTGTATTACATTCTGTCCGGCAGCGGCGAAATGCACATTGATGACGAAAGCCAGCGGGTGGAGCCAGGGGACGCGATCTATATTCCGCCCAACGCCCGCCAATGCATCCGCAATGTGGGTGATGTGCCCCTCGTTTTCATTTGTCTGGTTGATCCAGCTTGGCGCAAAGAGGACGAAACCGTATTTCGCTAAAAAGCCTCGCCTGAACGATGGGCGATGACTGGAAAATCGCCTTCCCGGTGCCGTGGGCAGCGGTAAGGACAAATCCTGAGTAAGCCTGTCGCTTCTAAAAACATCCCCCAATCCTGAAGGTGGATCGGGGGCGAGGTACTTTCGGTTTTGGTGCGGCCTAGGCGCTGGGCCAATTCACCCAGTCTTGGGGCTTCAGGAAGATATCGTAGAGCCGAGCCTCTAGGCTTCCCGGTTCGGGGGCGTAGGCATATTCCCAGCGCACCAGGGGCGGCAACGACATCAGGATGGATTCGGTGCGGCCATTGGTTTGCAGGCCAAAGATGGTGCCTCGGTCGTAGACCAGGTTAAATTCCACATAGCGGCCCCGGCGATAGAGCTGGAACTGGCGTTCTCGGTCGCCGTACTCGTCGTTGCGGTGGCGTTCGGCAATGGGCACATAGGCGGGCAAAAAGGCGTTGCCGCAGTCTTGGGAGAAGGCAAACAGGTCTTCCCAGGAGCGCTGGGGCAGTTCGCCAATGGCCTGACTCACCTGGTCTGCGCCTTTGCCCTGATCGGGGCCACGGTAGAGCAGTCCTTGGCCGTCTTGGTAGTCAAAGAAAATGCCGCCCACGCCACGGGTTTCTTGGCGGTGCTTGAGGTAAAAATACTCGTCACACCAGGGCTTGAAGACTTTGTAGTAGGAGGGATTGTGGCGGTCGCACACCTCTTTCATGGTGCGGTGGAAATGCACCACATCCGACTCGAAGGGATAGTAGGGGGTGAGGTCGATGCCGCCGCCAAACCACCACACCGGGCCAGCCTCAAAGTAGCGATAGTTGAGGTGAACAGTGGGGATATAGGGGTTGCGGGGGTGCAACACCATGGAGGTGCCCGTCGCATAGAAACGATGTCCGGCGGCTTCGGGGCGCTGCACCAAAATGGAGGGAGGCAGGTGATCGCCCCAGACTTCTGAGAAGTTGACGCCGCCCTGCTCAAACACGCCGCCCTGTTTCATCACCCGCGAACGTCCGCCGCCCCCTTCCGGGCGTTCCCAGCTTTCTTCCTGGAATGTCGCCTCACCGTCTAGAGCCTCTAGCCCCTGACAGATGTTGTCTTGAAGCTGCTTGAGCATGGCGCTGACCCGATCCCGCGAATCGGAGGGTGGGGGCGCGGTTTTGGGGGTGGCGGTTGGGTTAGGTGCTGAAGAAAGGGTCATAGATACTGCGTCTACTGAGCGTGCAATGCAAAAATCAAGGGTAACGATAGCAGCCATTCGTGGTTTCTTCACGCTACCGTGAAACCCTCCCCCAAGGCTAAAGACGCAGTTAATAATGTTGCGAAACTCAACATTCTGTGAACAAGCGTTTGCCGTCAGAGGTTTAGCCTGCCAATGCCCCAAGGTTGATCCCCATCGGGAAACCGCGCCCCGTCCAATAGCTTGGGCGGATCGGCAACACCTCAACCAAGGAAAATGGACGATTCTGAACGCTAACACGCCTAAAAAGCGAATAAACGTAACTCTGAAGCCACAGGTTAACCTAGTAAGCATAGGCTAGGGCAGAAGGGGGCCGTCGGGCTCCTCTTCGCGAACGTTCGATCTAGCGTTCTGGTGTTTGCCTTAGTCTGTGGCTTGGGGAAATGTCCCCCTAGTTCTTGCTGTCCGTGGAGCCTGCCGCTATGATTGCCGCCATCTTTCGGGCCTGGTTGCCTCAAGCGTGGTCGTTTCCTCGGCCCTTTTTGTCGTTGATGCAGGTAATTCAGCGCTGGGTGCAGGTGCAGCAACGGCTAGAGAAGTCCTACCGCATTGTCAGCACGGCCTCCGTGGATGCCCTCTGGCAGACCATCAACAATCTGGCCGACGTCTCGTGGCATCCGCTGCTGACGAGTACCAATGCGCCCTTGGGGCTCTCGCCCAAACCAGGGCTGATCTACCGCGCCTTTACCCGCCTGTTTCCGCTGCCCGTCTCGGTGTTTGTGGAGCGAGTGCTGCCCCAGGAGTTGATCAGCGTCCGCGTCTTGCCCATGCCGGGTCTAGAGGAGCGGATTACCTACGAACTCAAGTCCACCCTGCGGGGCACCCAAATTTCCTATTCCATCACGCTTCAGGGTTGGCTGTCGCCCTTAGCCTGGTCGGTGATGCGCCCCTATGCCGCCAAGGTGGCCACGGCCTTAGCAGAAGCCGCCGAGCAGCCTACCTCACTCCAGGGGCCAGGGTCACGGTTCCAGGCGTGGTAGCCCCAGGCCGTGGCTGGGCCGATGCTCCTTTGAAGCTGGGATCTCTAGCCTGACGCATCAGCGATAGATGGCGACACGTCAGCGCCCCAGGGAAGCACCATCGGTTACTGAATGCCCACCAGTTCGATGTCAAAAATCAGGGTTTCTCCGGCGAGGGGATGGTTGGCATCGAGGGTGACATCGTTGTCGGATAGATCCGATACCAGGACGGGAACGGCTTGGCCATCTGGCCCCTGCAACTGAAGCTGAATGCCCACCTCTAGGGGAATTTCGGAGGGAATCTGCTGGCGATCCACCACCATCACCATTTCGTCGCGGTAGGGGCCATAGGCTTGTTCCGAGGGAATCACTTCGGTTTTGGATTCTCCTAGGCTCATGCCTATCACCGCCGCCTCAAAGCCAGGAATTACCTGGCCACTGCCCAGGGAAAATTCCAGCGGATCGCGGTCGCGGGAGGAGTCGAACACGGTGCCATCTTCGAGCTTACCTGTGTAGTGAATGGCAACGAGGTCGCCGGATTTAGCCTGGGTCATGGCAGAGTCCTTCAAAATTGACTTTAGGGAGTGCCCGTCTACGCTAGCGAAGGTTCTGCCCCTTGGGGAAAATTTGAGGATTTTTATAAGGTTTCCCCCCTTCATCGCTCGAAATAGATGGGCAAGCGTCCTAGGACTGGGTCGTTTTTGAGATGTGTCAGGCCGTCAGGCTATCAGTTATCCTAAGCATATTCAACGGGTTTGCCGTCACAAGCCCGCACCTAGGACTATCCCTGATGAGGCCGATTTCTCGCCCCTTTGCCACCCTGCCCCGTCCCCTGTTGCTGTTGTCGCTGGCATTGCTGAGCGGCGGTGCCGTCGTCGGTATACCTAGGGTTGAGGCCGTTGTATCAGGGCAGGATGCGGCTGAGCATGAGATTTCCATGGCCCAAGCCAGCGCGACGGAGAATGAGATCCTGATCGCCCAGGCCAGCACGGCGCAAATTGAGCAACTTCAGCGAGAGGCTGACCTAGCCTTCCGACGAGCCACTACTCTATTTATGGTGTTGCTGGGTGCCCTCGTGCTGCTGTTGGGGCTGGGCGTGGCCATGCTTTGGCTGATGCGGCGCTCGGTGATTCAGGAAGTGTCTGTCATCGTTCGTAAACAAATCAACGAAATTACCGACCTCGAAACCCGCATCCAGTCTGCCACCCGCGATTTAGACTACATCCTCAACCAGGCCGAAGAACAAGCCGCTGCCATCACCAGCCGCACCGACCGCTTTCAGGAAGAAGCCCTGACCAAAAAGCAGGTGCTCAACCGCATTGTGGACGACCTGGCCGAGTTCAAGGCCCGCACCCTCAACGATTGGCAGTCTACGTTAGCCGAACTACAGGTAAAGCTAGAATCCACCGAGGCGGATTTTGTCGGTCGCCTAGTCAGCCTACGCCAAACTGCCGAAGACCAGGTGACGACCCTCCGCAAAGAGACCCAAATGCAGCGGGATGCCGTGTTTCGGGTGATGGAGGACAACCAGACGGGCTTTCTGCGGGACGTAAACCGCCTGCGCGGCGATGTGGAGGTGCAGCAGGATGCCGTTCTGCAAAAGCTCGCCAATAGCGAAGCCAGTTTGGCGGATCGGATGACGGCGATGACCACCACCGTCCAGGAGGAGCGAGATCGGGTCATGTCTGCCCTGGCGGACTTGCGGCAGCAGTTGACGAACCAAGCCAGCGACCAAGTGAATCAACAGACCGCCGAAATTGCCGCATCCCTAGATGCCCTAAAGCGAGAGGGCTTGGAACGCCTACAAACCCAGGAGCAGGACATCAGTCGCCAACTGGGGGAATTGCAGGTCAGCGCCTTTGGCCATCGGGATTTGGCGATTCAGAACATCCAGAATTCCATCGACGAATTCACCCAGCGCTTTGCCAACCTGCGAACGGAAGTGGAAGGCCAACGCAGCCGCATTCTGCAAGACCTGCGCCGTTCGGCAGACGAATTTTTGGGCCAGTTTTCCGGCCTCCGCAGCGACATCGAACAGCGCCAGGAAGCCCTGCTGTTTGACCTGCGCCGCGCCGCCGACGATGCCCTAGACCGCTTTGCCACCGCCCGCACCGAGGTCGATAGCCGCCAGCGAGGCACCCTGGATGAATTTCAGGACATGGCCCAAAGCCTTCAGGCCCAACTTGCCCAGATGGCCACGGAATCGGAAATTCAAAAAACCACCATCCTCAACGATCTGGAGGCGACAGCGACGGCCTTCAGCCAGCAAGTCCGCATTCTGCAAGAACAGGTGGGCGACCAGCAAAGGCAGTCCCTCGACGGCCTGCGGGCCATGGAAGCGGCCTTCACCGATCAGCTCACCCAGGCGCGGGAGATGATCTTCACCAAGCGCGACCGGGTGCTGGATAAAATCGACACCTTTGATCGCCGCCTCAGCGAAGACCTAGCCAATTTGGAATCCGCCACCACCGAGCGTCAAGACCAAGTGCGTCTACGGCTAGAAGCGCTGATGGCCGAAATGGGCGACCGTCTTACTCAGCTCCAGGCCGATGTGGAAGCGGGCCGCGAGGTTGCTCTAGGGGATCTGGCCCTGCTCCAGCAAAGCTACAAGGTGCGCCTAGAGGCCATCCAGGCCGAAGCGATGCGCCAAAAATCCGACATTCTCGACCGCCTCGCCGAAGTCACGCCGGAATATATCTCGGACGTGTTTATGAGCGAAACCCGCCAGCAGTTTGAGGTCGTCACCGACAAGCTCACCCGCCTAGAACTCAACCGCCCCGAACTATTCCTCACTGCCGAAGAATACATTCAAGCGGGCGACCGCTACCTGGAAGCCGAAGATTACGACCTGGCCCTGGGCGAGTATGACAAAGCCCTGGAAATTCAGCCCAACAACGTTAATACCTGGCTGAATCGTGCCAAGGCTCAACAGGAGTTAGAACAACTGGAAGCAGCGGTAACATCCCTAGATCGGATTCTTGCCATCAGCCCCCGTCACCATCTAGCTTTGTACCAAAAAGGGTTGCTATTGCGCGAACTACGCCGCCCCGAAGACGCCCTGGCGGTGTTTGAAAAACTGGTGGACATCACCCCCGAAGACCCCAAGGTGTGGCTGAATCGGGGCATGGTGCTCAGTCGCTTAAAACGCCGAGAAGACGCAATCACCGCCTTTGATAAAGCCCTAGAAATCAACCCCGAATACCACGAAGCCTGGGTGAACCGTGGCGTGTCCTACGGCATTTTGCAACAGCATGAAGACGCCTTTGAATCCTTTGATCGTGCCGTACAAATTCAGGCTAATGATGCCATTGCTTGGCTCAATCGCGGCCTTTCTCTACTGGAACTGGAACGCTACGAAGACGCTCTTTCCTCCTTCGATAAAGCCACCCGTTTCAATGCCGAACTGCCCAAAGCCTGGGATAATCGCGGCCTCGCTTTGGTCAAACTTGGGCGCGACGAAGAGGCAATCAAGAGCTTCGATAAAGCCATCGCCCTCGACCCCGACTATGCCAAGGCCCACTACAACAAAGCCCTCTGCTACGCCCTCCAGCGGGAATCCGATATGACTTTGGAATGCCTGCAACAGGCCGTCCGCCTCGACCCCGACTATCGAGAAGAAGCCCGCACCGAACCCGCCTTTGATGACCTCTGGAGCGATAACTGGTTCCGTGAACTGGTGGAAAAGTAGTCTGAACTCACTGCTGCTGCGTTCTGACTCGTCTAGCTCGTCTCCCTTGCTGGAGATTTTGAGCTTTATCATGCTCTGCCCTCTGCCCCTGGGGTACGGGTCAGTTTTGCCCCCAGACCGTCTAAACTTTTAACGTGGCTGGCAAAGCGTGGCTAGTCTTGGCCTATCGTGGTGTCTTTTTTACTCCAGCATCATGTCTACTTCGTCCTCCTCCGTCTTTGACCCCACCGACCGGGGGCACTTGCTCACTGAGCAGGCCAATCCCCGCAGTGCCCAGTTGGATCAACTCAGCCCGCTGGAATTAGTCGATTTGTTTAACCAGGAGGATCAGCGCACCGTGGCCGCCATTGCCGCTGCCCGCGAACCCCTGGCCCTGGCCATTGAAGCCATCACCGCCGCCCTGGGCCAAGGGGGAAGGCTGTACTACATCGGTGCAGGCACCAGCGGACGGTTAGGTGTTTTAGACGCAGCGGAATGTCCCCCCACCTTTTGCACACCGCCGGAACTGGTGCAGGGAATCTTAGCGGGTGGGCCAGCCGCCCTAGTCAAAAGCTCTGAAGGGCTGGAGGACGTGTTTACCGATGGCGAAGCGGCCATGGCCGAACGCCAGGTGAATGACCGGGATGTGGTGGTGGGGATCACCGCTGGAGGGACAACCCCCTACGTGAAAGGAGCCCTCCACGCCGCCCGTCAGCAAGGGGCCAAAACCATCTTCATCGCCTGCGTGCCCGCTGACCAAGCTCCCATCGAAGCTGATATTGATATCCGTCTTTTGGTTGGGCCAGAGCTACTGGCGGGATCCACCCGGCTGAAGGCGGGCACCGTCACCAAAATGGCCCTGAATATCCTCTCCACTGGGGCCATGGTGCGGCTGGGCAAGGTCTACGGCAATCGCATGGTGGATGTGGCTGTCACCAATACCAAGCTGCGAGATCGAGCCTTGCGGATCCTCTGTGACCTCACCGACCTCGACCGCGCCGCCGCCGCCGAACTTTTAGATCGTAGCGGCCAACAGGTCAAACTGGCGCTGATGATGCACCTGGGGCAGCTCGATGCTGACTTGGCCCAGCAACAGCTCACCCGTCACCAAGGCCAGCTTAGGCCAGCCCTGGCGGCGGCGCAGGCATCGCTACACCCCTAGGCAGGGGCGACCTTACACCCAAACAGCAATTCAAGGCATAACTAGGCAAAAACGGGTCTAAATTGAGGAAGGAAGCCAGTTTCCGCCAAAATCTGACTAAGGCTGATGGTTTCCTCTAGGAGGCTGGCATGGCCGCTGTAGGGCAAGGGATAAATTTGGGCCTGGGGAAAAACAGCCAGCAGCCGATGGGCTTCCTCAAGGGAGGGCAGAAGCCGATCGGCCAAGGACGCCAGCAGCAGGGTGGGCGCTGTCCAGGCCGCTAGGTTCAGGGCATCGAGCCGAAACTGAGCTAAGAGATCCATCCGCCAAGCCACGGTGGCCTGGGGAACCGCCTGGACGGCCTGAAATAACTGATGGCGCTGGGCCGGGGCTATACGGTTGAGATTGGCTAACAGCGGCATACTGCCCAGGGTCGAGAACGGAAAAATTGAGGACGGCACCCAGGCCGTTATCGACCCCAGCCCCGTCAGCCAAGGCAAGCGGTGAAACGCCGAGGCTGAATTGACCAAAATGAGCCGATGGGCTAAATCGGGAGCCTGGGCCACTACCTGAAGCGCCAAACAAGCGCCAAAGGACTCCCCACAGAGATAAATTGGGCGTCCAGCGGCGGTAGCCACCAGGAGGTCTATGGTCTGCTCAACCAGGCGATGCCAGGAACTACGGTCGTCCTTGGGCAGCGCCAAGCAACGTACCTCGAAGGATCGATGTAGGGCCGGAACCTGGTGGTCAAACAGTCGCCCCGACCCATCCAGACCGGGCAGGTAAACCAACAGGGGCTTATGGGGCTGGGCTTCGGTGGGGGTGAGTAGGTGGAGAGTATCGGACATGGGCGGGAGTGGGGAGTGGGGAACAGGGTGCAGCACAAACAGCCCCTAGGCGGGCCGGGATGGCGACGGGGGCGAGCCCAGGAGAGTCGCAATTTCTTCGTGACAACTGCGGGTGAGATCGGCCATCAGCGCTGCCTGCCCTCGGCGGCGATAGTGAGATCGCAGCGTGGCATCGAGGTGAATTGGGCGACCGATCCGCACCTCCACCGTGCGATAGACCACAGCGGGGTGCCATCCGGGCTGTTGAAACAGGGGCTCGGTGGCATCAAACCAACTGAGCCAGCGCAGGGGCATCACGGCCCGGTTCCACTCCTGGCGGGAGGCCAGGGCCACAGGCACAATGGCCAGTTCCTCTACGGGGGCGCGGAGAGCCAAATGGGCAAAGCCGCGATGGAAAGGCCCCAGATGGTAGGGCGTTGTAGCCTGCACCATAGGCGCGGCCCCCTCTGGGAAAATGCCCACCGCCCCGCCTTGGCCGAGGGTGTGGAGGGCGCGGCGAAAGAAGGCGCGTTGTCCCCGTCCGGGCGGGTCGAGGGGTAGGCAGCCTAGGGCCTGGACGATTTCGCACAGGGCAGGCACCTGGCCTAGGTAGTGATGACAGGCAAACCGAACTGGACGCTGGACAGCCTGCATCAGCAGCGGGGCATCCATAATGCTGCGGTGATTGCTTACCAGCACCATAGGCAGGGTGGGAGAAATCCGGTCTTGGCCCGTCACCGTCATCGCCACCCCGGAGAGACGCACTAACCCCGTCGCCAAGGTTAGGGGATCGGGGGAAAGAAGGGCATTCAGCGGCGGTGGGGAGGGCAACGCAGGAAAAGGAGAATCAAGGGCCATAGCAGGGGAGAAATCAGCGGACGCCCTGGGCCACTGAGGGCCGGGTGTATAGAAGTATGTCTTAAGCTAACAAACCTACTGCTCACAAACCCACAGCCCACCACCCTACCCCACCCCAGATCGCCAGGGCAGGACAATCAAGACCCTTCGTTAAGACCATGGTACAGGACGCCCCCAACCCCCTAAGCTAGAGGGGCAAGTGAGAGAATGTGTTATGACGACCCCATCAGTACCCGTTTCCCAAATTGTCACGGCGGCGGATCTGGTCACAGCCTACGCTGCTGGTCAACGCAATTTTGAATACGTCATCCTGGCCGACACCGACCTATCTGGGGCCGACCTCAAGGGCTGCGACTTCAGCTATGCCGACTTCAGCGCCGCCAACCTCAGCGGCAGCAATCTGCGCGGTGCCGATCTCAGCTATGCCAACCTCCGTGAGGCCAACCTTACCGCTGCCGATCTACGCGGTGCCATGCTGATCGGCACCGACCTACGTACCGCCAACATCACGGACACCCAGTTCCACCAGGCCGACTACGACCCCCAAGAAACCCACTTTCCCGCCGGGTTTGATCCCATTCAACAGGCGATGAAGGCGGATCGCTAGATCCTCATCCGCCCCCTGGCTGACTGGTCATCGGGCCAGGGGCATGACCCGCCCTAGGGTTATCTCTGAAGGCATCTCTGGGGTGGTGCCTGTGGGGCTAGGGGGTGAGGGCGGCAAAGAGTTCGGCCATAGCCTGGGGCGTTGCGTCTTCCTGGGCCACAATTTCCACAATGCGGTTGCGGGCGGCGGGTTCAAACAGGGCCTCCACGCACACCTCCGCCACCTTCATCCGGGGCAGACTGCCCTCAAACAGGGTATCGGCGGGGGCCATCACCAGGGGGCGGGCGTCGTCATCGTCGTTTTTGAGGCCACCGGGGCGAACGATGGTGAAGGTGAGGCCGCTGCGTTGGAGGTAGGCTTCCGCCTGTTTTTTCCAGTACAGCACCAGCCAAAACAGGTTGAGCGGATGGAAAAGCTTGGACACGCACAGCGACGACACCATCACAAAATGCTCGATACCTGCCGCCTTGGCGGCGTCTACCAGGTTTTTGGTGCCGTCATAATCCACCTGGTACGGCCCAGTGGGGTCGAGGCTGGGGCGGGCACCCGTGGCCGACAGCAGCACAGTACAGCCCTCTAGGGCCGCTTGCAGACTGGCTTTGTTGCCCACACTGCCCTGCACCAGTTCCACCTCTGGGGGCAGTTTGGCCTGGGCAGCGGCAATGTCTCGCACCAAGGCTTTGACGGGAATTCCACGCTGGATGAGCTGCGCCACAATCCGCGATCCTGTTTCCCCGGTGGCTCCGGCAACCAATGCTTTCACGGCACTTCCCCTGCTAATGATGAACGCCTCCATATTAAGGAACATTGCCGCCGATGGGAAAGCGGCCTGGTTTTAACCTCCCCAGGCCAGGATGAGCCGATCCCTATCACCTTGAGCAATCGGCCCCAGGTCATGGGACGCTCTGGACTTGGCCCCCTAGGTTTGGGTTCATTACAAATCGCGTTCGCTGTATACAGGGTTGGGTATAGTGGTTTTGTATCAATGGTAACTATTAATCATGACTTCATCTCGTAGACCCGACCGTCGCCGTGGCAGTTCGTTTATTCAATGGTCGGCGGTGTCTGCCTCTGGGCAGCCTCCCAGTCGTCGGCCCGACCCTGATTTTGTGGTGGATCGGCAGCGCCTTCGCCAATACCTGTCCTCCCTGGAAGGGCTATCTGGGGAATAGCATCTACCCAACCATCGCCCCAGAACCATCGGGGGAAAAGGGAGGCACCCAGTCTAGCTGAAGGTTCGCTTAGTCTGATCCGTGACCACAACGGCTAACGCTGAAGGCCGATTGGGTGTATTCTGTTGTCGTAATTTTGCGGTTAATTTCGCGGTTCGCCCCTCCCCCGTCGTTCGTTATGGAAGCCCCAGGATTATGAGCACAGATTTTCAGTCGGATACCGCCTTCTCAGAACCGGAAAAGCCCATGGTAGACCTCAAAGACTCCGAATCCACCGCCGAAGCGCTGGGCGATGAAGCCACTCGGCAAATTAAGCAAGCGTGGGAAAAAGTGTCTAGCCTGCTGGGCGATCTACCCGATTACGTCTCTCAGTTTTTTAAGCAGTATCGTCGGCCCATTGTCACCATCGGCTTGATTGTGGCGGCCATCATCGCGGTCAAAATTGTCCTGGCCCTGCTGGATGCCATCAACGATCTGCCCCTGTTGGCCCCCACCTTCGAGTTAATCGGCCTGTTCTACACCGGGTGGTTCCTCTATCGCTATCTGCTGAAAGCCTCCAACCGTCAGGAACTGCTGGACGATATCTCCACCATTCGGGATCAGGTGCTCGGCAAAAACTAGCCCCCATCCCCAACAGGTACGGTTACTGTCCCCTGCGGATGGGAGGTCGAGTTTCTATACTGTGGGTAAGCGCCCACGTTTCGACGCTGCCAACCCAGGGGATCCTGATCTATGGCCGATACCAACGTTCTCATTAAAGCCATCGAACGCCTCGATCATCGCGTGACCATCGGCGATGTGGCTGCCGAGGCGGGCTTGCCTCTCCACGAAGCGCAGCAGGGCATGTTAACCCTGGCTAGCGAAGTCCAGGCCCATTTACAAGTTTCTGAAACTGGGGAAATTGCCTACGTCTTCCCCAAAAATATCCAGGGCATTTTGCTGAGCAAATCCTGGAAATTGCGCTGGCAAGCCACCTGGGAAAAGGTTTGGCGAATCCTGTTTTACCTGATCCGCATTTCCTTTGGGATTGTTTTAATCCTGTCGCTCGTGCTGATTGTGCTGGCTATCATTGCGATTTCCATTGCGGCTACAGCCGCTTCTCAGCAGGGCGATGATCGGCGAGATAGCCGTTCTGGTGGCGGCATGATTTTCATCCCCAGGATGTGGCTGGGGCCAGATCTATTTCGGATGTTTGACTATCGGTACTACCGCCGTCCTGCTGCCCAACCCGCTTCTGATAGCAAAATGAATTTCCTGGAAGCGATTTTTTCCTTCCTCTTTGGTGATGGCGATCCCAACGCCGATTTAGAAGAACGCCGCTGGCAGGCCATTGCATCCGTGGTTAAGGCCAGTGGTGGGGTCGTTGTCGCTGAACAAGTTGCCCCTTTCCTCAGCGATTTGGGCCAAGGCTGGAGCAAGGAATTTGAAGACTTTATGATTCCGGTGCTCAGCCGCTTTAATGGTGTGCCCCAGGTAAGTGCGGAGGGCGGTATTGTTTACCAGTTTCCTGAATTGCAGGTAACGGCCCAGGAACGCAAACGTATTTCGCCGCCGCAGTTTTTGCAAGAACTTCCGCGTAAGTTTAGCAACGCTAGTTCTGGGCAGATTATGGGAGCCATTGCCCTCGGCAGTGCTAACCTGATCGCCGCCTTAGCCCTGGGCTCTATGCTGCAAGATCAAGCCCTAGTGGCCAGCGCTGGTGAGTTGGCAATTTTTGTCAGTTCCATCTACTGGCTGCTGTTGGGTTATGGGTCAGCGTTTTTGGGCATTCCCATCGTCCGGTATTTTTGGGTGCAGCGGCAAAACAGCAAAATTACCCGCCGCAACCAAGAGCGGGAACAGCGGGCGGAGGTGCTGGCCCAACTGGATGATCCGGTGCGAGAAAAGCTCTCCTTTGCCCAAACCCTGGCGGGGCAAACCATCGTCACTGCCGAAAACCTGGCCTACACCACCGAAACCGACCTGACCGATCAGGAAATCGCCAACAAGGACAAAATCGACGAAGAATGGCGGCAGCTCATCGAACGGCGGCAGTCGTCCTAGGGGTTCACCGCCTGCATCGTCCAGGTGCCATCCTCTAATCGCTGGTATTGGGTGCGGTTTTGGGGGCTTCCCCGCAGTTCTAGATGATCGACCGCATCGGGCTGAAGGAAGCCTAGGCTGAAGCTAGGTGGTGGGTCGAGTAAGTTGTCCACCGCTGGGGACGGCTCAAAGGCAGCGGGATCGTCGCAGCGGGAATGTCCCGGATCCGGCCAATAGAAGGACTGACGGCTGGCCTCGGAAAGCGCCTCCCAGCGTTCCTGGCGGGCTTGGCGCAGGGTGGGGTCTTCGGTGGCGGCGGTGACGAGGTGAATGGCTCCAGCGAGGCGGAACTGTTCGCGGGTTTGGGTAAAGTACCAGCAGAGTTCTCCCCAGGGATGTTGGGTCACATCCGCTACCTTGGCGCTGCGGATATCGGTCACAAACATCAGGGCATTGTTGCCGTCGTAAAAGCCGCGAAAGACTACGGTGCGGTTGGTGGGGCGTCCGTTGGCCGACAGGGTCGCTAACTGGGCATAGCGGCTGTGGGGCTTACTGCGGTTGCGGTGCAATGCCCTAGCTAAGGGGCTGCGCCAGGGGGCGAGGGGATCGGGGCTCACAACAGCCGTTCCAAAATCAGACATACTAGAGATTGGGTTGAAGGCAGCAAGATTGCCAGAGGAACATCCTAGCCTAGGAATATCCTACGGGGGGTGGTGTGTCCTCTAAGCTGTGATCGAAGCCTAGGGCAGTGTCCTTCGACCAGTGGAGATCGACGGTGTTTGGCCCAGGATCTCCAGCCATGGCACGATCCATCCTCTGCGACCCTGACCCATAGCCCACCTACTGACCAAGTGAGACTGCACGTATGATCGTTGCCATCCTTTTGCTAATTGCTGGGGGCGGACTGTTGCTCGTAGGAGCCGAATCCTTGGTAAAGGGTGCGTCCCGGCTGGCGGGGCTGCTGGGTATTTCCCCGCTGATTGTCGGCCTCACGGTGGTGGCCTACGGCACCAGTGCCCCGGAGATGGCGGTGAGTATTCAGTCTAGTTTGGCTGGCCAGGGGGATATCGCCCTTGGCAACGTCATCGGCAGCAACATTTTTAACGTTCTGGTCATCCTGGGGCTGTCCGCCTTGGTGGCTCCGTTGGTGGTGGCCCAGCAGCTTATTCGTCTGGATGTACCCATCATGATCGGAGTTTCAGCCCTGCTGTTGATCTTCTCCCTAGATCAGCGCCTCCAGCCCTCCGATGGGGTGATTCTGCTGGTGGGCGGTGCGGTCTACACCGTGTTTTTGATCTACCTTAGTCGTCGCGAAAATAATGCTGAGGTGCAGGCCGAATACGACCAGGAGTACGGCCTCAAAGAAGCCTCCCAGGACAACTGGCTGATCAACCTGGGCTGGATGGGCCTGGGTTTGGGGACGCTAGTGCTGGGGTCACGGCTGTTCATCAATGGAGCCGTTGCCATTGCCACAGCCATTGGGGTTAGTGAACTGGTGATTGGGCTGACGATTGTGGCGGCGGGTACGTCTCTGCCAGAACTGGCGACCTCCGTCGTCGCTACCCTGCGCGGCGAACGTGACATTGCGGTGGGCAACGTAGTAGGCAGCAACATTTTTAATATTTTGACCGTGCTAGGCGTGACCTCCCTGGTTTCCGGCACCGGGATAGCAATTCCCAATGCGGTGATCAACTTTGACCTACCCGTGATGGTGGCGGTGGCGGTGGCCTGTATTCCCATTTTTGCCACGGGCAACGTTATTTCGCGTTGGGAAGGGGTGCTGTTTAGCGGCTACTATGTCGCCTATGCCACCTACCTCATTCTGCGGGCGGCAGACCATAGCCACCTGGGCCTGTTTAGCCAAATCATGCTGCTGTTTGTCATTCCCATCACCGTGATTACCCTAGCCACCGTCCTGGTTCGCACCTGGCCTCACAAGCCATCCTCTGACCGATCCTAGGCCCATCACCCGTCCGTCCCATGACCCTCGCTATCGATTTTGGCACCAGCAACACCGTTGTTACCCGATGGAATACAGCCCTCCAGCAGCCGGAAACCATCGCTCTGCCTGGGTTAAGTGCCCTGTTAGGAAACGACCCTCCCCTCATCCCCAGCTTGGCCTATGTAGAACAGCTTGGGGTGGATGGCCTAGTGGTGGGGCAGGCGGTGCGGGATCGCGGCCTAGATGTCGTCACCGATCCGCGTTTCTTTCGCAATGTGAAACGGGGCATTGGCGTTCCCTGGCGCGGCTTTTTGCCAGAAATCGAGGGTCAAACCATCACCTTTGACCAAGTGGGGCAGTGGTTTCTAGAGGCTGTCCTTACCGAGGCCAAGGCCCAAACGGGAGAGCGCGACAGTCTAGTATTCACCGTGCCCGTAGACAGCTTTGAAGCCTACCGCCTGTGGCTGGGGGAACTCGCGGAGCGGCTAGACTTTGGCCAAGTGCAGATGATTGACGAACCCACCGCAGCGGCCCTGGGCTATGGCCTAACCCAGGAGAAAACCCTGCTAGTGATGGACTTTGGCGGCGGCACGTTGGATTGGTCGCTGGTGCAGTTGGTTGCCCCGGTGGAGAAAGCACCCATGGGGTTTCTGCTGAAGTGGGGCCGCAAAGGGGCCGATCAACCCAGTGCCCAAAAGCCCCAAACCGCCCGGGTGCTAGCCAAGGCGGGGGAGAATCTGGGCGGGGCCGACATCGACAACTGGCTGGTGGATTACTTCCACAAAACCCAGAACCTACCGATGACAGCCCTCACCCAGCGGTTGGCGGAGCGGCTGAAAATTCGGCTGTCTGAAGCCGCTACCGCCCAAGAAGCCTACTTTGACGCCGAGAATTTTGATACCTACGACCTCAGCCTCAGCCGCGACCAGTTCGGCCAAATTCTGCAACAGCACCAGTTTTTTGACCGTCTAGAGGCCAGCCTCAACCAGGTGCTTCAGCAGGCCCGTCGTCAGGGGGTGGCCCCAGAGGATATCGAAGCCGTCCTGCTAGTGGGAGGAACGGCCCAAATCCCTGCTGTGCAAACCTGGGTGCAGCAGCGCTTTCCTGCCGACAAGATTAAAGCCAGCCGACCCTTCGAGGCCGTAGCCCAGGGGGCGCTGCAAGTGGGCCTGGGGCTAGAGGTGTCTGACTTTCTCTACCACAGCTATGGCATCCGCTACTGGGATCGGCGCAACAATGCCCACGGCTGGCATCCCATCATTCCCCAGGGCCAGCCCTACCCCATGGCCCTGCCCGTGGAATTGACTCTGGGCGCGTCGGTGGAAAAACAGCCCAGCATCGAGCTAATCATTGGCGAACTGGGGGAAGCCACCACCCAAACCGAGGTCTATTTTGAAAACGGTCGCCTCGTCACCCGCCAACTCACCGAGGCCAACCGCACCATCCAGCCCCTCAACGACAAAGACGGTGCCCGCACCATTGCCCAACTCAACCCGCCCGGATTTCCCGGCAGCGACCGGGTGCGGGTGCTGTTCTCTGTGGATGCGGATCGCCTCCTGCGGATTACCGTGGAAGATATCCTTACGGGCGATACCCTCCTGAGCAATCAGGCCGTCGTCAAGCTCAGCTAGCTTTTGGGTCTATTCTCGTTGCTTTGCTGTGAACCCCTGCGCTGTTAAGCCACCTTCGAGGCCCGCAGTTGGCCACAGGCGGCGTTTTCTTCCAGCCCCCTAGAGTAGCGGACGCTGACGGCAATGTGGCGAGACTCTAGTTGAGACACAAATTCGCGAATGCTGGCTTCGCTGGGGCGCTGGTAGTCTACCTCGCTGATGGGGTTGTAGGGGATGAGGTTGACATGGCTTTGGAAGCCGCGCAGGTGTTGGGCCAGTTCGGCGGCGTGTTGGGGTTGGTCATTCAACCCCGCCAGCAGGATGTATTCAAAGGTGACGCGCCGCCCGGTGATCTTCACATAATCGCGACATTCCGCCAGTAGTTCCGTCAGCGGGTATGCCCCGGCGCTGGGAATCAGCCCTTGGCGCTGGGTTTGGTTGGAGGCATGGAGGCTGACCGCCAACGTGACCTGAAGCTGTTCATCGGCTAGTTTGCGAATGCGGCCCGGAATGCCCACCGTGGAAAGGGTCATGGATCGCTGGCTGATGCCCACATCTTGATTGAGGCAGCGGATGGAGGCGACCACGTTATCCGTATTCAGCAGCGGTTCGCCCATGCCCATAAAGACGATATTGCTAACCCGCTGGCCAAAGTCTTCCTGCACCGTCAGCACCTGATCGACAATTTCGTGGGTGTGCAGGTTGCGCAAAAAGCCGCCCTTGCCCGTGGCGCAAAAATCGCAGGCCATGGGGCACCCCACCTGGGACGATACACACACCGTCAGCCGCTTGGCGGAAGGCATCCCCACTGCTTCGATAATTTGCCCATCTGCCAGCTTCAGCAGATACTTGACGGTGCCATCGCTGGCCTCGGTGCGGTGGTAAATGTCTGAACGCCCCACCGAAACCGCCGCCACCTGCTGCCGCCACGCTTTGGGGAAAACGGTGATGTCTTGCAGCGACCGCGCCCCCTGCTGATAGAGCCACTGGTGCAACTGCTTACCCCGGTAGGCGGGCTGTCCTTGGGCCACCATCCAGGCCGTCAGCGCTTCGAGGGACTGGCCAAGGAGGGGAGATCCGCCCTGTGTCTCTGGGGTTGGGGGTGGTTCAGAATGGAAGGGATGCCCTGTCGCCGCTGATTCCGGCTGGGCAATAGCCGGAGAATGGTCTTCGCTGAGGGCTGGGGCTGGGGAAGGAGCGGTTGACCGGGAAGAAGCAGCCATGGCAAGAAGAAGGAGACGGTCTTTCATCATAACGAGATATGGGGATGCCCTGGGTGATTCTCCCCGCCACCTCGCCCGCCACCTCGAAGGGGGGCTGGATCGCGGCAAAGGAGGCCGCTTGTGATCCCCTGAGAATGGGTTATGCTCTACTCATCCAGCCGACCCCTTCCCCAAGGCGGAAACCTGCGCTGGCCCTTAGCCTGTGGGAAATCTGCGGCGTCAGCCTCGTTCCCCAAACCGCCAAGAACCCTAAATAGCCATGACCCAGCCTCCCTCCCATTTCAGCCCCGAGGAACTGAAGCGTTGGCGCTTTGGCCTTGCCCAGGCTAATTTGAATAACGTGCTGTGCCACTGCCGCGACTGCGATGCCACCTGGATGGACTCCTCCGATGAGGTAGCCTGTGCCTGCGGCAGCCAACGGGTAGAGCACATTGCCTGCTGGCAGTTTCCCGACGACTAACCTATCGCACCACCTGACGCATATAGGCCCCCCAGACGGCGGCGGCTTGGCCACTGCTGCCTCGGGTGGGGGAGTTGTCGTCATTGCCTAGCCACACCCCGGTGGTGAGTCCGTAGCTGGGCAGGGTGCCCACATACCAGAGGTCGCGGCTGTCGTCGGTAGTTCCGGTTTTGCCGTGTTCGCCCAAGCCCAAGAAGGCATTGCGCCCTGTGCCTCCCCCCTGCACCACCCCTTGCAGCAGGGTGACGAGGGTATTAGCCACCCCAGGGTCAACGGCGGGACGGTTGGCATCTCCGGCTTGGCCAAATTCGTAGATGACGCGGCAGGTGGAGATATCGTCTTGGTTGGCGCAATCGCTGCTGTCTAGCACCCGCACAATGCCGTGGGGGCGGTTCCAGATGCCGTTGTTGGCGACCGCCGCAAAGGATCCGGTAATTTCCAAGGGCGTGACTTCGCTTTCTCCTAGGGTTAACCCCGGCGTGGGCCGCAGTCGGGAAGTAATCCCTAGACGCTGGGCGTTGTCGATGACGTTGCCCAATCCCGCTTCCCTGGCGATGCGTAGGGCCACCACGTTTTCCGACAGGGCCATCCCTCGATACATATCCATGGGGGCCGACCCCACCCGACAGCCCGCAAACCGCTGGCCGTTCCAGGTCATGGCATCACAGGCAAAGGTGCGGCGGGGAGACATCCCCTGCTCTAGGGCCGACCCAAAGGCGAATAGCTTGAAGGTGGAACCAGGTTGGCGCAGGGCCTGGGAAGCCCGATTAAACTGACTTTGCCCAAAATCGACCCCACCCACCATGGCCCGAATGGCCCCGGAGGCCGTATCCACCGTGACCACCGCCCCCTGGGAATAGCCCAGGGCCGAGCCACGGGCGGCAATGTCGCTAGTGAGGGCATTTTCGGCCAGCCGTTGCAGGTTGAGGTCAAGCCCTGTCTGCACAATAAAGTTCCCCTCCCGCGCCAGAGACTCCCCCAGCACGGTCTCTAGCTCCTGAAAAATATAGCTATAGAAGTAGGGGGCGCGGGTGCTTTGCAGTTGGCGGGTGGCTTCGGGGCTAATTTCAATGCGAGAACGACGGGCACGACGGCCCTCCTCCTGGCTGACCATGCCCAGGGCCACCATCCGCTCTAGCACACGGTCGCGATAAAACACCGCCGCGTCGTAGTTTGTCACCGGGTTAAAGGCGTTTGGCCCCGGCAGAATGCCCACCAGGGTGGCCGCTTCAGAGAGGGTTAACTCTCTGGCAGGCTTGGCGAAGTAGAACTGGGCCGCATCCTCAAAGCCGTAGAGGTTCTCCCCTAGGTAGACCCGGTTCATGTAGGTGAGCAGCAGTTTGTTTTTGCTGTAGAAGGTCTCCAGTTTGAGGGCGGCAATGGCCTCGCGAATCTTGCGACCAGCGGAGTCTCCGGTGCCCACGTATTCCCGATAGATACTGCGGGCAAGCTGCTGGGTGATGGTGCTACCCCCCTGGCGAATGCTGCCCCCCTGCACGTTTATCACCGTAGCCCGCGCAATCCCCAGCGGATCAACTCCCAGGTGCCAGTAGAAGCGGGTATCTTCGGAGGCAATCAGCGCCTTGGGCAGGTAGGGGGAAAAGTCGTCCATGCTTTGCAGTTCTAGGTGGGCCTGGTTGCGCTGTTCCCGCAGGGGCACCTGGGCTCCATTTTCCTCGGCGTAGACCATCACCGGGCCTTGCACCGAATCTGGCAGGGGGCGCACCGGAATTTTGGGCCACTCAATTCCCACAATCCACACCCCCACCGCCAGAGACACCCCGGTAAAGCCGTAGAGGGTGTACCGAGCTGCTTTCACATACCAGGGCGGCGGGTCGATGTAGCGCAGGGTGACGGCATCCGCTAGTTCTGCTGGCCCCAGAGTATAGACATCGCCGTGGTTCATCACCACTCGGCTGAGGCGCTTTTTGCCGCGATAGATGCCGTTGGTGGAGTTGCGATCCTTCAGCACGAAGGGCTGTCCCGGACGGTTCTCATCCCGCGTCAGGGTGGCGTGCACCTGGCTGACGATGGGACTGGCCGCCACAATGTCGCACTGGGACGAACTGCGCCCCATTACGTAGTGTTCTCCCAGCAGGGGGTAGGTCGTCGGCTGACCATCCACCACCACCTCCAAGGAGGCCGCACGGGAACCGGGCTTCACCGACAGTTGGCCAAAGTCTACCTTCGCCTGAACAGCCTGAAATGCCTGGGTGACAGTCTTTAGGAGAGTACGCGGCGGCGCAGGCGCGGAAGAAGGCGCAGGCGCGGGAGAGGGGGGGGGAGAAGAATCTGGATTCGTCATGGCAGGGGCAATGCCTGACACAAAAGGACATGCCCCATTGTAGTCATAAGCGCCAAAATCGCTGGGCCAGAAGGGCCAGTTTGTGATCTGGGCTGGGAGGGGGTGGGAGGTAGGGGGTGGGGGAAATTTGATGCTCCAAGGGGGCAAACTCGTGGCAAACTTGCACACAGGAACCTGTTGATACAGGCCATTAACGCTGCTCCAGGGGAGACAAAGGTAAGGCCATGGCGTTTGAATATCCCGAAGATTTGAAGTATCTAGATACCCATGAGTATGCGCGGGTAGACGAGGAGGAAAGCATTGTCACGGTGGGCATTACCGCCTTCGCCATCGACCAACTGGGGGACATTGTGTTCCTAGAACTCCCTGATGTGGGCGATACGGTGGAAAGGGGAGAGCGCTTTGGCAATGTGGAATCGGTGAAGGCCGTGGAGGAACTGAAGTCTCCGGTGGATGGCGAGGTGCTAGAGCGCAATGACGCCCTGATCGATGCTCCAGAGCAAATTGGCGATGATCCCTACGGTGATGGCTGGCTGATTAAGGTTAAGGTTGACAAGTTCGACGACCTAGACGATGCCATGTCTGCCGCAGAATATAAAGATCAAGTTGAAGGCTAGATCGTTGCAGGTCAGGGCATTCATCTAGGAACCCATGGGATGCCCTGGGGCACGCAAAGGCGCACTCTCTCCCCAAAACCATGCCCACCCCGTTTCCCCAGGATGACTTGCTACAACGGCTGATGGCCCAGGCCCACATTCCTAGCTATCGGGCCTTGAGCCAGCGGGCGGCCGTGTCGCGGTCTAGCATTAACCAACTGCGGCGGGGGCAACTGGCAACCATGCGCCTGGAAACCCTGCAACGGCTAAGCCAAGCCCTGGGGATAGAACTGGGGGACTTGGTGGCCCGGTGGAATGCCGCTACGGCCAGCGCTAACCCGCCCGCCGTCGGCCCATCGGCGGGGACCGGGAGTCGGTCAGTCGAATCTGAAGCCCTCGGTGGGACGGCGGATGGAGCCGCGCCCCAGGGCCATGCAGTCACCGTGGAAACGCTACATCAAGAGTACGCACGCCTTCAGCAACGATTGGCCACCCAAGAACAAGACCTGCGGCGGCAGGTGCAGCAGCAGGCATTGAGGGTGATCGAACCCTGGCTGCTGATGTGGCCCAATGCGGCCCAGGCGGCGCAGCAAAAAGCCAGCTTGCCCGCGAGTAAGCTGATTCCCCTGGCCCGTCCTTGGCAGGAACTCCTGCAAACCTGGGCCGTTTGCCCCATCGGAACCTTGGGGGACGTGGTCGCCTACGATCCCAAAATCCATCAGATTTACCAAGCCACGGGGGCCTTGGTGCAGCCAGGACAGGCCGTACAGGTGCGTCATTTAGGCTATTGGCACGGTGAAGATCTCCTCCATCGAGCCCAGGTGATTCCCGTTGCACCGCCAACAGACTAGGCTAGACGACATCCTGATCCTACTCCTTCGCCTGTCTGCTTCCTATGCTGCGTTTGCTGTCTGCCTGGTCTGCCCTCCTGCCCGCCCCATTCCTAGTCATTGGCTCCATGATCTCGATCCAGATGGGGGCCACGCTGGCCAAGAGTATCTTTGGACAGGTGGGGCCGTTGGGGATGGTCACGTTGCGCCTAGGGCTAGCGGCCATCGTGTTGATGGCTTGGCAGCGGCCCAAACTGCGGGGGCATACCCCAGCAGACTATCGCCTACTGATCAGCTTTGGGTTAGCCCTGGCGGTGATGAACAGCCTGTTCTATTTGGCCATTGCGCGTATTCCCACGGGGGTGGCGGTGGCCATCGAATTTTCGGGGCCGCTGCTGGTGGCGCTGCTGCATTCTCGCCGTTGGTTAGACGGGCTGTGGGTGGCCCTGGCGGCGGTGGGGGTGGTGCTGTTGTCGCCCCTGCGTACCAACAACCTAGACCCCTGGGGTGTGGCCTTTGCCCTACTAGCGGGGGTGGCTTGGGGCGTCTACATTATTTTGTCTGCCCGGATGGGGCGGGCGTTTCGGGGAGGGGAAGGGCTGGCCCTCTCCATGGCCGTAGGAGGCATCGTGCTGGTGCCCCTGGGGCTGGCAGCAGAGGGCTGGGCCATGCTGTCTCCCAG
Organism: Leptolyngbya sp. BL0902; assembly: GCF_016403105.1. Classification (NCBI taxonomy): domain Bacteria; kingdom Bacillati; phylum Cyanobacteriota; class Cyanophyceae; order Leptolyngbyales; family Leptolyngbyaceae; genus Leptolyngbya; species Leptolyngbya sp. BL0902. Next base: position 1,294,769 of record NZ_CP046155.1, on the reverse strand, counting down.
GATTTTGCTGGTGGGCTTGGGCGTGGCCCTGTTGGCGTCAGCCTTGCCCTACTCCCTGGAAATGGCAGCTCTGCGGCGACTGCCCGTACAGGTGTTTGGGGTGCTGCTCAGCCTAGAACCCGCCATCGCCTCCACCATTAGTTTTGTGGCCCTGGGCGAAACCTTGACCACTCAAATGGTGGTCGCCATTGGGCTGATTATGGTAGCGGCGGCGGGGGTGTCCTTTTTTCAGCCCCGGCCACTGGTTGATGAGTCGTTAGTTGACCAGTCCTTGATCGACGATTAGTGTGAGCGTTGCCTAGAGCACCCAGGTATACCACTGCACGTCGGGCGGATGGGCCACCAACTCAGGGATTTCCCGCATCAGTTCCTCCAGGTAGGACGAGCGGGCATAGGTCTGGAACGCTGGGTCATCCTGCCATTCCCCAAGGGCTACAAACTCAGCTCGGTTGGCGTGCCCCTGCCAGAGGTCGTAGCGTAAACAGCCCGCCTCCTGACGGGCCAAGTCAGCAACTTCCGTCATCAACCCTTTGAGGACATCCTCCTGCCCTGCCTTCGCGATTACCGTGGTTATTGTGCGCACACCGCTCATCATGGTTGCCCTAAGTCTTGCTTAGCCATAGCCATTATGGAGGTGGATGACCAAAATAGAACGCGCCGCCCAGGGAAAATTCCTCCCTAGCTAGAACCCATAGCTGTAGCAGGGGCAGGAGACCTGACCCCTACGTGAACCCAAGGCGGTAGGGACGCCAACACCGTGCCCCTACCGCATTTTTTGTCCGCCAGTTGGGGGCTAGGGAGAGGGCTTTCGGGGGGCGATCCGAGAAGTTTTGTCCATCAATCAGATTGCGCCCTCCGGCTCTGCCCCTATACTGAAGGCTAACCGGGAGGCTATTCCCGTCCTAATCATGCCGCTGCGTTTTGGTTGCTGCTGCCGATGCTAAGCCGAGTTGCCGATTCAATTTACTGGATGAACCGCTATGTGGAGCGGGCAGAGAATGTGGCCCGTTTTGTGGATGTCAACCTGAATTTGCTGCTAGATGCTCCCCTGGGAATGGAACAGCAGTGGGACCCCATTGTTATCACCACGGGCGATCAGGAAACCTTCCGCCAGCGCTATGGGGAAGCCACGGCGGAAAACATCCTTAAATTTCTCACCTTTGATCGGGAATATCCCAATTCCATTATTTCGTGCTTGCGGTCGGCGCGAGAAAATGCACGCTCGGTGCGGGAGGTCATTTCCTCAGAAATGTGGGAGCAGGTGAATGACTTTTATCTGATGGTCAACGAGGCCGCTGACGGGGGGCAACTGTCAGAATTACATCACTTCTTTCCCCAGGTCAAAATGGCGAGTCACCTGTTTGCCGGGGTGATGGATGCCACCATGACCCACAATGAAGGCTGGCACTTTGGGCAGTTGGGTCGGCTGCTGGAACGAGCCGATAAAACCGCCCGCATCCTAGATGTGAAGTACTATATTCTGCTGCCTGCGGTGACAGACGTTGGGTCGCCCCTGGATGACCTGCAATGGATTGCGCTGCTGAAGTCTGCCAGCGCCTACGAAATGTATCGCAAGCGCCAGTACCGTATTACTCCCCGGGGCGTGACAGAATTTCTGATTTTGAACCGCGAATTTCCTCGCTCTATTCTCTTTTGTCTACTCCAGGCAGAGCGGTCTCTGCACGAAATCTCCGGCGCAGCTCCCGGCACCTGGCGCACGGATAGCGACCGAGCCCTGGGCCGACTGCGTTCAGAACTGGATTACCTCACCATCGACGAAATTACCCAGCAAGGTCTCCACGAATTTTTGGATGGTCTACAAGTTCACCTCAATAAGGTAGGCGATAAAATTTTTGCGGATTTCTTTACCCTAGAATCGGTGGTTTGAGACGGTTTTGGCGGTCAGATGCCAGGGCAGACGCACGGTAAACGTTGTGCCCTGGCCCTGGCGGCTGGTCACGTCAATGGTGCCATTTTGTAAGTCCACAAACTGTTTAACGATACTCAGCCCCAGCCCCGTGCCAGGGATATTGCTGACGTTGCGGCCTCGATGGAACGGCTTGAACAGGTCGCGGCGGTCGCTGAGGGGAATGCCCATCCCCATATCCCGCACTCGGAAGGTGAGGCGACCCTGCCGTCCGGTCAGCGTTAGGGCAATGGCTCCAAGATCAGGGCTATAGCGGATGGCGTTGGATAGAAGGTTGCCCAAAATCGACCGCAACAGCCGTTCGTCCACCTCAGCCCACAGGTGGCGATGGCGGCAGATCAGCTGAATCGGAGCCTGGGGGCGGTCATAGTCTGGCTCTGCCAGCAGCCCTTGGCAAAAAGCCGCAACGTCCAGCGGCTGCGGATTCACCTCCAGCACCTTGGCCTCAATTTTGCCAATCACCAGAATGTCGTCAATCATCTGGGTCATGCGCTCCACATTGGTATTGATGGCCCGCAGATAGTCGGTTTTTTCCTCCGGGCGCAGTTGGGTATCGTAGCGGTGGAGGGAGGACACCGACAGGGCAATGGTGTTCAGCGGGTTACGGAACTCGTGGCAGACCATGGACACAAACCGAGAGCGCATGTCGCTAAGCTGCTGAAGCTGTTGGTTGGCGGCCTGCAACTCGGCGGTGCGCTCCTGCACCTTTTGCTCCAGTTCCTCGTTGGCCCGCTGCAAAATCTGCTCGGCCCACCGCCGCTGGGTAATGTCCTGAAAGGTAACAACGGTACCGATCAGATGGCCCTCCTCATCGCGCATGGGCGTACTGATATATTCCACCGGAAAGCTGGTGCCGTCCTTTCGCCAAAACACCTCATGGGTAATGCGCCGCACGCCACCATCCTGAAACGCCGCATAAATCGGGCAGTCCTCCCGTCGATAGGGCTGACCATTCTCGCGGGAATGGTGCGTCACGGCATGCATAGGTTGGCCAATCAGTTCCTCCGCCGACCAGCCGATCATTGCCGCTGCCGCTGGGTTCACAAAGGTGACATTACCCTCCAAATCCAGGCCATAGATCCCTTCGCCTACAGCATTGAGAATCAGGCGATGCTGACGGCGCAAATGCTCCAGCTCTTGGCCAAGGGGGGCAGGTTCTGGGGCTACACGGGAGGGCAACCAAAAGGTTTGGGTCATTAGAATCTTCGGTGAAGGCGGCAAGAGCAGCGCGAGCAGACTGAGCCAGGATGGGAGAGGCCGGAAGCAACTGTATCACCGAACACAACAAGAAGTCAGCTTCAGGTTTATCAAAGAATCATAGGATCATCAGCGCTATTTGCTTACATCTCAATTCCTCCGCCCAAGGAGGAATCAAAACTTGCAAATATAAAATAAAAGTAACATAGACTACGATTTCCTTTCAACTTAGGCAACGGCACCCCATCCGGGTAGGTCATTTTTACCCCATGACAGATGGGGACTCAGGGTTTGGGTGTCTGGTTCAGTTCACAGTATTGAAGACGTTAGCGCACCGTGGAACGCCCCGTGAAAAGCCGAGCTTCCACGGAAAAACTATCTATGGCCCATGCTTTAACCCATACTTTGATCCCCACTGTCGTTGCCCTAGCCTACGTTGTCTTGTCATGCAGATCGCTACGCTGAACGACGCTAGAGACATTTGTAACTGTCGCACCCATGTCTGAAAAAACAATTTTGGTCATTGAAGACGAGGCCCAAACTCGCAATATTTTTCTCAAGTGTTTAGAGTTTGAAGGCTTCCATGCTGTGGGCGCAAGCGATGGCACCAGTGGCGTCAGCCTAGCCCAGCAGCATCGGCCCCATCTAGTGGTTTGCGACATTATGATGCCCGATATGGACGGCTATGCAGTCCTGTCTGCCCTACGTAAATCTCGCCAAACCACTGGAATTCCGCTAATTTTTCTCACGGCTAAAGTCACGATGGCTGATCTGCGTCGGGGGATGGAACTAGGAGCTGACGATTACCTGACTAAGCCCTGCACCGTAGATCAATTTCTAGCCGCCATCAATACCCGGTTGCAGCGCCAGGATCAGCTTTCTAGCCTCTACGACAGAGGCGGAATAGCCTCCCTAGAGACGCCATACCTCCCAGCACCAGGGGCTTTGAGCCCCCTCGACTTGTCACTTGGACAAGGGGATAGGGAACCTTCTAAGGCAGGAGATTCCTCCGCTAACCAGCCTGATTTTTTTCCCAATGATCCTAAACTGACCTACGTGTTCCAGTTCATTGAAGCTCATTTTTGCCAGCCCATCAGCCTCAAGGATGTGGCCCAGGCTGCGGGCTATTCCCCCGCCTATTTAACGAGTCTTGTGCAAACCCACACCGGACGCACGGTGAAGCAGTGGATCATTGAGCGGCGCATGGCCCAAGCTCGCTATTTGCTGACGAACACCAATCAATCCGTTCGCGCCATTGCAGAAGCGGCTGGCTATGGGGATGCCGGGTACTTTACCCGACAGTTTCGGCAATTCCACGGGGTTTCCCCCCAGTTCTGGAGGCAAAATTCTGTAGCGTAAACAACATTTTGTCAACAGGAAGTTATCGATCACGTTTGATCATTTTCCTGGAGTATCTGTAACAGATTTAACAAAAATCAGGAAAATTCCATGGAGCTGGAAAAGTTCTAAAGAAAATCCAACGAAGATCTAAAAAACATCCTATGGGCTTTTGTAGCCTACCTTGATAGGCTTTAAATCAGCGAGATTTGAATTGAGATTACAGGCTCCCCATCATGGAGTTTGTAGTTCAGGATGGGAAAGGTTGGTTTGAGTAGAGTGAACGAAAATCCATCGTTCACCTGTTACATTTAACCCGACGGTGGCTAGCTTTGAAAATCAAAGCAAAGAGGTACCTTTGGGCGGATAGGGAAAGGTTGTTGTTGCATTCAGTGTATCCATTATTATGGTTATTTCAGCCGTTGCAAAGTCGCTCAGTGATTGGGGAAGCCTAAGCTGTACGTCCCCTTCCCTGATGGGGCTAGATCAGCCCTGCCGCACCTGTGGCACGGTCCATTTCACCACCGATCATGCCTCGTTTTTACAAACCATGCCCCAAGACCCGGTGGACATGGTGGATGACCTGGTGAAAATGGGCCTTTACAAGGAAAATCAGCTGCGGGCCGCCGATGCCGTGAATGCCTACGAACTGCGGAAGGCACTTTTCTTGAAGCGAGTGGGCCGCAACGATCCGCAGCGCGAAAGGCTGATTTTGGCCCTGTGCAAACAGGCCGGGGGGCTAGAGAATGCCTTTGCCGCTGCCTTTGGGCCGCAGGCAGGTTTGTTTTTTGCCGATTCTATCCGCAATAGTGGTGCCACCCGGCGGGAGTTTCTGCGCAACATGGCGGTAGGGGCAGCTCTTGTGACCCTAGCCAGTTGTGCGGGGGGAAGTGGCCCTGGGGAGGAGGCCGCTGAAGCCCCCATAGACACCAGCAACCTGGAAAAAACCGATATTCGGGTGGGCTTTATTCCCATTACCTGCGCGACGCCGATTATTATGTCGGAGCCCTTGGGCTTTTACGAGCGCTATGGGTTCAATGCCACTACGGTGAGGATGCCAAGTTGGGGAGCGGTGCGCGATTCGGCCATTGCCGGAGAACTGGATGCCTACCACATGCTGGCTCCCATGCCCATCGCCATGACTCTAGGGATGGGGTCTCCATCCTTTGGGGTGCGTCTGGCCAGCATCCAAAATATCAACGGACAGGCCATTACCATCGCCGAGCGGCACCGAGGCAACGTCAACGGCCCCGAAGATTTCCGAGGATTCGTCATTGGAGTACCCTTTCCCTACTCCATGCACAACCTGCTGATCCGCTACTACCTAGCCTCCGGTGGGCTGAACCCTGACACCGATGTGCAGATTCGCCCCGTGCCCCCTCCAGACAGCATCGCCCAGCTTATTGCGGGAGACATTGATGCCATGCTGATGCCGGATCCCTTTAATCAGCGGGCCGTGTTTGAAGAGGCAGGCTTTATCCATATGCTCACCAAGGATCTGTGGGATGGCCATCCCTGCTGCGCCTTCACCGCCAGCGACACCTGGATGGAAGCGCATCCCAACGCCTTCCGTGCCCTCAACAAGGCCATCATTGAGGCGGCGGGCTATGCCCGCAACCCGGCTAATCGCGCTGAAATTGCAGCGGCCATCTCCGGTCGAGCCTACCTCAACCAGCCCCCAGAGGTTGTAGAAGCAGTGCTGACGGGCAATTTTGAAGACGGTCAGGGCAATACCCAATCAGTGCCCGACCGGATTGACTTTGATCCCTATCCCTGGCAGAGCTTTGCCAAATGGATTTCATCCCAACTGCTGCGCTGGGATATTCAGGGAGAGGGCCGTGTGGCTGACATCATCAACGATGACACCTTTACCAGCATTGGCGAAGACATCTTCCTCACCGATCTAGCCCGCGAGCTTGCCCAGGAGTTAGGGCAAAATCCACCCACTGAAACCTCACGGGAGGAACAGCTAGCCTTCGATACCTTTGACCCCGCTGATCCTGGGGCCTATGTTCAATCCCAACTCGATCAATTTGGAATCTAGGGCCAGCGCCAGGAAATAGAGGCCCGTGCCTACCCCAAGGTATTGCCCTCACTCAGGCGGTATTTCCCCTCGAACTCCTATTTGAAAAGGTCGTCATCTCTCGCTGTTTCAGGCCAACATTCCTTGAGGCAGCAGAGATGGGTCAGGCTTGGATTCTGATTCATTATCGTCAACTTCAATAACCATGGGAGACCTTCATTATGGCCGTGAGTCAACCAACACCTGTGGGTCTTTCGCCCACCATCAGTAAAGACCCCTGGTGGCACAATGAAAGCATCAAAGCGGCTGGCCTATTTATCCTTTCCCTCAGTCTGTTTTTAATCTTCTGGGAAATTGGGGCCAAGGCCGGTTGGTTTGTTAGAGGCGTGCCCACGGCCAGCGAAACCATTCAAGCTTTTTGGTGGTGGGTTAGCAACCCTTTTTTCAACAACGGCCCCAACGATCTTGGGATTGGATGGAGTTTGCTGATTAGCTTACGCCGGGTGGCCATTGGCTACATTTTAGCGTCTCTAGTGGCAGTTCCGGTCGGGATTTTAGTGGGCATGTCTCCCGTCGCCTACAAAGCCTTTAATCCCTACATTCAGCTCCTCAAACCCGTGTCGCCCCTAGCCTGGTTGCCCCTAGGGCTATACCTACTGCGAGACTCTGAAAAAACTGGGATCTTTATCATCTTTATTTCCAGCATTTGGCCCACGCTAATCAACACAACGTTCGGCGTTGCCAATGTCAACCAAGACTACCTAGATGTTGCAAATACCCTGGGAGCTTCGCGCCTGCGTACCATCTGGAAGGTGATTATTCCTGCGGCCCTACCTAATATCGTGTCGGGCTTACGCATCAGCATGGGAATTGCTTGGCTAGTGATCGTAGCGGCAGAAATGCTGCTTGGCACAGGTCTAGGCTACTTTATCTGGAACGAATGGAATAATCTGTCGATTGCCAATATCTTAGTGGCAATCTTTATCATTGGGCTAGTTGGATTGACTCTAGATAGCCTATTTGCAGCTCTGGAAAAATTTGTTGCCTTTGGTCGAAACTCATGAGAACAGCTCCTGTGAATAGCTATCTTTCGGCGGATGTGCCCTCAGATACCGCTCAGCTTTCTATCCGTAACGTCTCTAAAGTCTTTCCCGGAAAACGCGGCTTTATCAACAAGCTCTCTGGCAAAACCAGTCGCGATTTCGTGGCTATTCAAGACATCAACCTGGAGATTGAGCCCAATACCTTTGTGTCGATTATTGGCCCTTCCGGCTGTGGTAAATCGACCCTGCTGAATATGATTGCAGGTCTCAGTTCTATCAGCGGTGGCGAAATCCTGCTCAATGGTCAGCCAATTATCGGCCCAGGGCCAGATCGGGGCATGGTATTTCAAAACTATGCCCTCATGCCCTGGATGACGGTGGAAGAAAACCTGCGCTTTGCTATCGAAACGGTTCATCCTCACCTGTCTTCTAAACAGCGAAATCGGGTCATTAAAGAGCACATTCAACTAGTTGGCTTAGTGGGAGCAGAACAGAAGCATCCCCACGAGCTTTCGGGTGGGATGCGACAGCGGGTAGGCATTGCCCGTGCCCTTGCCATTGACCCTCAGATTTTGCTCATGGACGAGCCCTTTGGTGCCTTGGATGCTCTGACTCGTGGCTTTTTGCAGGACGAAGTAGAGCGCATTTGGGAGCAAAAGCGGAAAACCGTCATTATGATTACCCACAGCATTGAAGAAGCCTTGTTGTTGAGTGATCGCATCGTTATGATGACCCGTGGCCCTGAGGCTCGCATTGATGAAATTCTGGAAGTACCTTTTCCGCGTCCTCGCAACCGGGAAACCATTGATCAACACCCTGCCTACCATGATCTCAAGGCTGAGATGGAAAGCCATCTCTACCGTGAAACCCGGGCTGTGGAGGAGGCTCGAATTCGGAAATAAGCGGGGATCTTCCGCACTGTCCTGATCAGGGGTGTTTGGAAGGCTCTCCCTTCTGTTTAAGGGAGTTCTGGTCAGGACGAAACTCGTGCTATCTACGGCGATAGCTCAGACGCTCAACGTAATTTATTGGATGTCCGTTAGGAGGACTTATCATGACTCTTTCCACCGCTACAGAAACGCTACTAGCTGCTAAGAAAGCTTCTGGTCTTAGCTTTGCCGACCTCGAAGCCAAAACGGGCTATGACGAAGTATGGATCGCCTCAGTGTTTTACCGTCAAGCCAGTGCTTCGCTGGAGGAAGCTACGCAGTTGATTGAAGCCATTGGCGGTGATGCGGCTTTGATTGAGGCCCTCACGGATTTTCCGGTAAAAGGTGGTCTAGATCCTGTCATCCCCACCGACCCCCTCATCTATCGCTTCTATGAAATCATGCAGGTCTATGGGATGCCGATGAAAGCTGTGATTCACGAAAAATTTGGCGACGGCATTATGAGCGCTATTGACTTCACCTTAGATGTTGAAAAAGTTGAAGACCCCAAGGGAGATCGAGTCAAGGTCATCATGAACGGCAAGTTTCTGCCCTACAAAAAGTGGTGATGACTTCGTTGAGATGGCCTAATGAGGCTGAGGCTATCTCGCATTTGAATACCTAACTCACAAACTCTAGGCTGTTGGCCAAGGCTGACAGCTTTTTTACATCCATGTCAGCTTCTACGCCCTTGAAATCTGATCCAACCCTCTAAATGCTATGACCTCTACTCCCCTTGTTCCCCCCTTCACCCGTGAGATTGCCGTTGCCAAAGTCCGCATGGCCGAAGACGCCTGGAACAGCCGAGACCCCAACCGCGTGGCCTTGGCCTACACGGAGGACAGCCACTGGCGCAATCGGGCCGAAATTTTCCAGGGCCGCGACGCCATCCGTGCCTTTTTGCATCGTAAGTGGGATAAAGAACTGGACTATCGCCTGGTCAAAGAACTGTGGGCCTTTGGCGAAAACCGGATTGCTGTCCGCTTTCAATACGAGTGGCATGATGATGCCGGACAGTGGTATCGCGCCTATGGCAACGAAAACTGGGAGTTTGCCGAGAATGGGTTGATGCGTCGTCGCGAAGCCAGCATTAACGACCGACCCATCGCCACCGAAGACCGCCGCTTCTTTTGGTCTGCCCCTGGCCCGCGTCCCCAAGACCATCCTGGCTTGATTAACGCTCCGATCTAAGACTAAAGCCCGATGGCTTACCCCCGATCTAAGAGCCAACCCTGCTCAGGTTGAACTTGTGGTTAGTGCAGCCTCCTCGACTAGGAAAGCTTCAATTTATAGGGGGTTTTCTATTTGGATTGAGTATGAGCCATTGCTCTGCATGAATGAACCCAAAAGGGGTGAGAAGCCAACACTTCTCACCCCTTTTATCGGCTTGGCTTATCCCCTAGGGGATACAGATGATCTTAGTAGCGATAGGTGCTAGCACCGGGTTTGTGCACGATGAAGCTAGCAATCTGACACTGTTTCACGTTGTCGAAGCCGACCACGCGGATGAAGCAGTTGGAGTACTCGGAGCGGCAAGCTTGCACTTCGCTCAGCACTTCCTGGGTGGAGGTAGCGTTGAACATGGGCAGCTTCCACATCGTCCAGTAGTAGGCTTCGGGGTTGGAGTCTTCGTTAAACTCCACAGCCGGGAAGTAGCCCATTTTCAGGATGTAGGCGATTTGCCGCTCAATCTGCGCATCGGTCAGAGGGGGCAGGTAGGACATCGTTTCGTAACGACGCTCTTTAGGCAGAGTTTTCATAGTTCCTCGCTGGGGTTACTAATCTGCGGTAGCCGGGGCTGACCGCGAGTGAACAAAGGGTTAACGACGATAGTTCGACGCATCCGTAGTGAATCCTGGAGCCTACTCCGGGACGTGCTCTCCATCGGTGGTGGATTCCTGGGGCACCTCCAGGGTGCTAAGGGTCTCCGATTGATCCAGATGGTCGGCATCGCCCAATTGAGTCAGGCGCTCTAAATGCTGGCGGCGGTGTTCCATATTGGCTTGCTGAAGGTTGGCGATCACCATTTCCGGCAAAAATTCGCAGATTTCCTCTGCAATGTGCTGCCGAACCGTCATGATGCGCATGGCCATGTCTGGCTTTTCCGCCATCAGCGCTGTCAGATAGGTTTCTCCATCCTGGAGCGCGTCTTTGGAAGAAAAGGTATTCAGCCAATAGGCTTGGGCAGGGTTGGTTTCCTTAAGCTGACTCAACACCGTTTTCACGGCCTGGAAGGTCAGATAGCTGGTCAGCACCTTAGCGGTGTCCTTGGCCGCTTGCTTAAGGTCCATCGGTGTCTCCTCGAAGAGTTGACCTAGACCCCGCCCGGTGGGTGGGTAGCCCTGATTTAAGCTCGAAATCCAGATGGATTCGGTAACTTAGGCCGCAATCTTAAGTTTTCTCAAGACGCTCACCTTCGAGAATGTCCTACCCCCTGCCTTGGATAGGGATAAACCGGAGTCTATCCCCGCCGCCAAAGCACAATTAGAGGGTGTCAACGGTGTCGAACTCGAACTTGATTTCCTTCCACAGTTCGCAGGCAGCCGCCAGTTCGGGAGACCACTTGCAAGCTTCGCGGATGATGTCGCCGCCTTCGCGGGTGAGGTCGCGGCCTTCGTTACGGGCCTGAACGCAAGCTTCCAGAGCCACGCGGTTGGCGGTTGCACCAGGAGCGTTACCCCAGGGGTGGCCGAGAGTACCACCACCGAACTGAAGCACGGAGTCGTCGCCGAAGATTTCCACCAGTGCGGGCATGTGCCACACGTGGATACCACCGGAAGCCACGGCCATGACGCCAGCCATGGAAGCCCAGTCTTGGGTGAAGTACACCCCGCGAGAGGGGTCGCGCTCGACGTAGTTTTCGCGCAGCAGGTCTACGAAGCCGAGGGTGCCAGCGCGGTCGCCTTCCAGCTTACCGACCACGGTACCAGTGTGGATGTGGTCACCACCGGACATCCGCAGACACTTGGCCAGCACGCGGAAGTGGATCCCGTGGTTCTTCTGACGGTCGATCACAGCGTGCATGGCGCGGTGAATGTGCAGCAGAACGCCGTTGTCACGGCACCAGTGGGACAGGGTGGTGTTGGCGGTGAAGCCAGCGGTGAGGAAGTCATGCATGACGATGGGCATGTCGAGTTCCTTGGCGTACTCGGCCCGCTTCAGCATTTCTTCGCAGGTAGCGGCGGTCACGTTCAGGTAGTGACCCTTGATTTCCCCGGTTTCAGCCTGGGACTTGTGGATCGCGTCGGCCACAAACAGGAAGCGATCACGCCAGCGCTGGAAGGGCTGGGAGTTGATGTTTTCGTCGTCTTTGGTGAAGTCTAGACCACCGCGCAGAGCTTCGTAGACCGCACGGCCATAGTTCTTGGCGGACAGACCCAGCTTGGGCTTGATGGTACAACCCAGCAGAGGACGACCATACTTGTTCAGACGGTCGCGCTCCACTTGGATACCGTGGGGAGGGCCTTGGAAGGTCTTCAGGTAGGCCACGGGAATCCGCAGGTCTTCCAGACGCAGGGCGCGTAGGGCTTTGAAGCCGAACACGTTCCCCACTAGGGAGGTCAGCAGGTTGGTGACAGAACCTTCCTCGAACAGGTCGAGGGGGTAGGCCACGTAGCAAATGTATTGGTTGTCTTCACCGGGCACCGGCTCGATGTCGTAGCAACGACCTTTGTACCGATCCATGTCGGTCAGCAGGTCGGTCCACACGGTGGTCCAGGTACCCGTAGAGGATTCAGCGGCCACAGCAGCGGCGCACTCTTCGGGGGGCACACCGGGCTGGGGGGTCATCCGGAATGCCGCCAGGATATCGGTATCTTTGGGGGTGTAGTCGGGGGTGTAATAGGTCAGCTTATAGTCCTTTACACCAGCGCTATAGCCCGCTTTTGACTGAGTCGTTGTCTGAGAGTAAGACATATCTCCCTTCCTGTGAATCTAAGAAATCTCTCACGCGAACCTCTGCGGCTCAGCCACAGACAAACCCGTTTCCTTAGCAAGCCAGGAAACTATTGCCCAGTCTAAGTGCCCGCCAGATGTCCACAACAATGAGATGGCAGCAAAGAGCAGACAACCCAATAAAACGGTTGCCCACCACACGCTTCAGGTATTTTTAATTACCTCATGCATTAGCATAGTACCAGCGATTGGATAAGGTTTATTTTGGAAGATCTGTATATATTCATAACTTTAAGTTATCGGTTTAAATATATCTAACTATATATAACGTCATGGCCGGGGCGAGGGTGGGCCATACTCCCCTTTTGTGATAGAGCAATGGGCCTAGAGTCTCGCTTCAACCTGGTTTGGCCCCAGTTTGGGCAGGGCAGAGGGCAGGGCAGAAGAGTGGCGATCCGGGGCAGGGGACGACGGCGTTGGGGACACGCGGCCCCTCTCTCAGCCAGCTAAGGAAAACCGGAGGATCGCCAACGGGTTCCTCAACCCCTGGGAGGATAACCACTTTGGCGAATGTTAAGGACTGTGTTGATTTCCTCAGATTACCCCAGAGGGCGTCAGGCATTCCCGTATGATCGTTCCCAAAGTTTGTAAATTTTCCTAAGATTCTGGAGATTCAAACGTGTCTCTTCCGTTACTAAACTATTCTCCGTCCAGCCAAAACCAGCGGGTTGCCAACATCGACGTGGGCGGCGACCGTCAGCCCCGGATTTTCTCCACCGACGATGTCTACAGCGGCACCGGAATGGATGCCCTGATTGAGGCGGCCTATCGGCAGATGTTCTTCCACGCCTTCAAGTGTGATCGTCAGATCTTCCTGGAGTCTCAACTGCGGAACGGACAAATCACCGTGCGCGACTTCATCCGGGGGTTGGCGCTGTCTCCCACCTTCTACAACAGCTTCTTTGCCAAAAACAGCAACTACAAGTTTGTTGAGCACTGCGTCCAAAAAATCCTGGGCCGCGAAGTGTACAACGAGCGCGAAAAGATTGCTTGGTCTATTGTGGTCGCCAACAAGGGTATTCAGGGCCTCGTGGATGCGTTGCTCGATAGCGAAGAGTATCTGACCAACTTCGGCTACAACACCGTGCCTTACCAGCGCCGTCGGGTGCTTCCTGGTAAGGGTGAAGGCGATCTGCCCATCCACATCAGCAACCCCCGCTACGACGCCTACCACCGCAACCAACTGGGCTTCCCCCAAATCATTTGGCAGTCCCAGGTCAAGCGGTTTGTACCCCAAGACAAGCAGGCCACCGCTGGCAACCCCAGCCTCTTCCTGTCCATGGCCCGCAACATCGGCGCAACGGGCGCGGCTCCGGCTCGTGTTTCCGTGGGCGACATCAACATCGCCACCGCTGTACCCTACCGCAAGCTGTCTGACTAGACACTAACGGCCATCGGTTCTACAAAGAGAGTCGTCTACGGGCGGCTCTCTTTTTGTTTGGGCATGGGGAGTCGGGAGTCGGGAGTGGGAGGCTAAAAAAATCCCCCGGAAATTCCGAGGGATTGGGCTTTGGTGTATCTACCATTCACCTGATGACCTAGACGACCGACAATTCAAAAGGTTGCCTAGGTCAGAGAAGAGGTCTACGTTGGGCTTCGGACGGCCAGTAAGATACCTAGCCCAAGGCTTTCGTGGGATAGGGTTAATTCCCCTCCCCCCCACCCTGGAGGAATGCTGCCTGTTCCCGAAGGGACATCGCCCAGTTGATATCGCCGTCCGCTTCCAGCAAATCGGCGGCTGTCTCGAAGTCTGTGATCATAGATTGGCGGGCGGCGGCGGGAATGTCCTCTGGGCCTTCCATGGTCTCGCCTTGATCCATGTAAACCTGGCTTAGGGTGGCTTGGGCGCGGCCTAGATAGCTGATGGCCTGGTTCGGGTCGAGGGCAATGGCGGCGGTATAGGCGGCAATGGCGTCGCTGTAGCGTCCTTCATTGGTGAGGGAGTCGGCCTTGGCTAGGGCCATCTCAAACTCGGTGGCGAGCCGTACCGTGAGGCTAAAATCGCCGCCGTTGCCCGAATAGGAACGAGCCACAACCCGATAGGTGCCGCTGGCGGGAAGCTCGGCCACAATGCGGGAGTTGAGGCTACCACCAAAGTCATCGTTGAAGGCAATTTCTTCGCCAGCCGCATTTTGCAGCGTGAGCACCGGATCAAAGTCTTCGCTTTCTAGGGTGATAGTGACAACCTGCCCTGCTTGGCCTTCAAAGGTATGTACCGATTCTGCCGGAACAATGGTGCCCCCAGTTTCGATGATGGCTGGCTGGGCCTGGGCTGGCAACGAGGCCACTCCTATACCCAGACCTGCGGTTAAGGCCATGAGGGTGATAAATGAGCCAAGGGGTCGCAGCGAAGCCATGGTGCCTCCAGGGGGGTAAATCTTGCCCCTGAACCTTAGCACAGGCCATTAGGGGCCATCGCCCCATTGGGACAAAGTGTAAGGTGTCTGTGGGTATGTTAAAAATAACGCACTGTCCGCTAGTCGATTATCCGCCGCCGCCCTTAGTTCATGAATGCTGCACCCCCTAGCCTAGCCCTGGTTTTCAGTCTCATGGTGGCAACTCCGGCCCTAGCGCTGCCCCCGCCGGAGGACACCCCAGAGGAAATTCTTCGCACGGAAATTATCACCG
Organism: Leptolyngbya sp. BL0902; assembly: GCF_016403105.1. Lineage (NCBI taxonomy): Bacteria > Bacillati > Cyanobacteriota > Cyanophyceae > Leptolyngbyales > Leptolyngbyaceae > Leptolyngbya > Leptolyngbya sp. BL0902. The sequence continues at coordinate 1,279,730 of NZ_CP046155.1, read as the reverse complement.
AAGCTCGGTCTCCCCTCACCGGGGAACCCCTATCGGCGGCGGCCTATGCGATCTTAATGGAGCAGTTGCAGGATCCCAATCGCAATGCCCAGGTTAATGAGGAAGTTGCTCAACTGATTGGGCTGTTGCAGTTTCGGCGGGTGGTGAAGCCGATCCTGCCGTTTATTCGCTAGGGGCAGGAAAATCACGAGGATGCCGCCCCCGGAGTCGGTATCAAAAAAATCCCGCAGGAAATCGCTAAGTTTTGTTAATCTATTCCGCAGATAGTAAACTTACGCCAATCTGAGGGCTGAAACGCCCCCTGAAGACGGTCGTCGGGGTTCAAGGCTGATCCCAGAACGTCGGGTTGCGGGGTAAACTCCTAACAGCGCACGGTACTGACAGCACGGGCACAAGGTTAGGGCATCGGGCACCTCAGGCTGCGTCATCATCACCTGTGGACTTTAAAACATGGCTGTAACCGTTGATCCTGGGCAAATTGACCGCATCGTCTGGAACCAGCACCACGACCCCTTCGAGGTACTAGGCCCCCACATGGTGCAGCAGGACGGCCAAACCGTCTGGGCTGTGCGAGCCTACCTGCCCCAGGCCGAGAAGGCTTGGGTGGTGCTGCCGGAGGAGCACAAGGAAGTGCCCATGGAGAGCTTCCACAATCCCCACTTCTTTGAGTGCGTTTTGGAAGTGCAGGATTTGGCCAACTACCAGCTCAAATACATCATTGATGGCCATGTCCACGTCATCTATGACCCCTACGCCTTCAAAACCCGCTCCATCACCGACTTTGACATTCACCTGTTCGGTGAGGGCAACCACCACCGCATCTACGAAAAACTCGGTGCCCACTATACTGAGGTCGAGGGCGTTACCGGGGTGTACTTTGCCGTGTGGGCACCCAACGCCCGCAATGTCTCGGTCTTAGGGGATTTCAACTATTGGGATGGCCGCAAACACCAGATGCGCCGCCTGTCGAACGGCATCTGGGATTTGTTCATCCCAGGTTTGGATGTGGGCACCCACTATAAATACGAAATCAAAAACTACGATGGCCACATCTACGAGAAGTCTGACCCCTACGGCTTCCAGCAGGAAACTCGGCCCAAAACCGCCTCCATCGTCACCGACCTCGACAGCTATGCTTGGCAGGATGACGCGTGGATGGAGAAGCGGCGTCAGACCGATCCGCTAACTCAGCCTGTTTCCATTTACGAAGTTCACCTCGGTTCTTGGCTGCACGAGTCCTCCGCGACTCCGGCCCTGTTGCCCGATGGCACCCCCGAACCCGTTGTCACCGTGGCAGAACTGAAGCCCGGTGCACGGTTTTTGACCTACCGAGAACTGGCGGCGCGGCTGATTCCCTACGTGAAGGAGCTGGGCTTTACCCACATCGAGCTACTGCCCGTCGCCGAGCACCCCTTCGATGGCTCCTGGGGCTACCAGGTGACGGGCTACTACGCGGTGACGTCTCGCTACGGCACTCCAGAAGACTTCATGTATTTTGTGGATCAGTGCCACGCTAACGGCATTGGGGTGATTGTGGACTGGGTTCCTGGCCATTTCCCCAAGGACGGCCACGGGCTGGCCTTCTTCGACGGCACCCACCTCTACGAACACGCCGACCCCCGCAAGGGCGAACACAAGGAATGGGGCACCCTAGTGTTCAACTATGGCCGCAACGAGGTACGCAACTTCCTGGTGGCCAACGCCATCTTTTGGTTCGAGAAGTACCACATCGACGGAATTCGGGTGGATGCGGTGGCCTCCATGCTCTACCTCAACTACTTCCGTAAGGATGGCGAGTGGGTGGCCAACGAGTACGGCGGCCATGAGCACATCGAAGCGGCGGACTTTTTGCGTCAGGTGAACCATCTGCTGTTTACCTACTTCCCCGGCGTGTTGTCCATTGCTGAAGAATCCACCGCTTGGCCGATGGTGTCTTGGCCCACCTACGTCGGTGGTCTGGGCTTCAACCTGAAGTGGAACATGGGCTGGATGCACGACATGTTGGACTACTTCAACATGGATCCGTGGTTCCGGCAGTTCCACCAAAACAACGTCACCTTCAGCATTTGGTACGCCTTCACCGAAAACTTTATGCTGGCCCTGTCCCACGATGAGGTCGTCCACGGCAAGAGCAATATGCTCGGCAAAATGCCCGGTGACGAATGGCAGAAGTTCGCCAACCTGCGCTGCCTCTACACCTACATGTTCACCCATCCCGGCAAAAAGACGCTCTTTATGAGCATGGAATTTGGCCAGTGGAGCGAGTGGAACGTGTGGGGCGATCTGGAGTGGCACCTGCTGCAATACGAGCCGCACCAAAACCTGAAGCAGTTCATGGCCAAGCTGAACGAGTTCTACCGCAGCGAACCCGCCCTGTTTACCCAAGACTTCGACCAGGCTGGGTTTGAGTGGATTGATTGCAGCGACAACCGCCACAGCGTGGTGTCCTTCCTGCGGCGCGACAAGGGCACGGGCGACTTTGTGGTGGTGGTGTGCAACTTCACCCCCCAACCCCACAGCCACTACCGCATCGGCGTTCCCGAAAAGGGCTACTACAAAGAACTCTTCAACAGCGACGCCCGCGACTTTGGCGGCAGCAACATGGGCAACCTCGGCGGCAAATGGTCGGACGACTGGGCCTTCCACAACCGCCCCTTCTCCCTCGATCTCACCCTGCCCCCGCTGGGCGTGATTGTGCTGAAGCTAGACAAAGAAGAAACCCAAAAAGCCCTGGCCGGAACCCAAGAGTAGCCTAAGGCCACGGTGTAGCGGATACGTCCCTGGGGTTGTCTCAAATCCCAGGGATTTTTTGTCGTTATGATGGCGGTAGATTGCGTTGGGGATGCGCCCACTATGTTCGCTTTGGTTTCGCCCGAAAGCATTAAGTTGCCAGCGGGGGCGGTGGTGCGGTTGCCAGCCACTTGGCCGGAGTATCAACGCCTGTGCGATCAGCGGGGCGATGGCACCCTGCCACGCCTCAAATACCGTCCTGGAGAAGTGCTGCTGATGTCTCCCTTGCCTGTGCACGGGCGCGATGCCAACCTGATCGCCGATATCGTAAAAGCCCTGCTCGACCATCGGAACCAAGACTACGATGCCTTTACTCCGGTGACGATGACACTGCCAGAAATCAGCGGTCTAGAGCCGGACTACTGCTTTTACATCGAGAATTGGCAGGCCATATCGGGCAAAACCAGAATTGATTGGCAGCAGGATCCACCCCCGGATTTAGTCATTGAAGTGGACGTGACCAGCTTTTCGGACGTGCAGGATTATGTGCCCTTTCGGGTGCCGGAAGTCTGGCTCTACAGGCATCAGCAACTTATGATGTATCAGTTTCAGGACGCGGGCTATCACCTCATTACCCAAAGCCAGTTCTTTCCAGGGGTGGACTTGTCTGCGATCATCACCCGCTGTGTTCAGATCGCCTACGACCGCAACTCCAGTGCCGCCATTCGTGACCTCAAGCAGGGGTTGGTGGGGCAGCCCTAGCGAACGGTCAGCGGCCTATCTATCAGGGGTTAGCCCCAAAGCTTTTGAAAACGAGTCGTTGCCTATCGTTAACCCTGGTTGACTATGCAATCCTGCCAGCATGGACAGTATCAGCGGGTGTAGGTTATCTTGCAAAAATCCGGCCCTATTGCCCCTTGCGGTCGGATGAATTACAACCCAGCCCCCAGCGGCCCTAGGAGGATCGATGCCCCGACGCTCCCTAGTCTCCCGACCGAAAGGCTTTCTGATCTTAGCTGGCCTCAGTCTCACGCTGGCTTGGGGAATTGTTCCCCAAGGCGGAGGGTGGGCGGATCAGGACAGAACAACTCTAGTCCTACGAGCTACCGACGGGCAAACTGGGCTGGTGCGGGCTGAAGACTTCGTGATCCCTATCGTGGCCACTCAGGATCGGCAGATTCAGGTTTTCCCTGGCTTAGTGCAGGCTCCCGCTACCCCAGACACCGATCCGGAGTTCGGCGAACCTGAATTTGGCGAGCCGATACCGTGGGATGATCCGATGGCATGGCTGACGCTTCTTTTGCTTTTGCTGAGTCTTCTACTGCCGATCATCCTCGCCTTGCTGCCGATTATTCTCTTTGGGCTGCTTGGGGGAATCATCTTCTGGTTGTTACAACACTGGTCGTATAAGCATCGTCCCACGTGCGATATCTGTGGCGTGCTCACCACGTTGTACAACCGCAAGGCGGCTAAACCTTATCTGAATCCGGCCCAGCAGATCGAAGCGGATTTAGACTCAGTCTTTTACAGCGTGGCGATTTGCCCCCAATGTACGCGCCGCAAGGTGTTTCGCTTTGCCGCTCCCAGTCGCCTAGTCACCCAGTGCCCCCGCTGCCACTACAAGACCATGGCCATTACCCACCAAAAGACCCTCACTAAACCGACCCCTAGCCGTCCGGGGGAGGCCATTATCCATCGCACCTGCCGCTACTGTGGCTATACGGCCACCGGAACAGAAGTCTTGAGCGCCAACAAAAAGAGCCGTAGCCAAGGGCTGTATGCCTTCTCAGACGACGATTGGGGTCTGGGCAGCCTGCGGGATGGCTATCGCGATCCCCGCGACGTGGAACCCAGTCCGTCTGACTCCTGCGAGGGTGGGGATGATAGCGCCTTCGATGGCGATACGTCCTGCGATGCGGGCGACGATCCTAGCCGCGAGGACTAGAAATTCTTTAACCTGGGAATGCTAAGAGTAACGATAGCGAGGCCCTGGGTTGTGAACGGAAAAGCATTGGGTGCAGCGATCCTGACGGTGGTGGCGCTGGTCGTTGGGGGGTATCGCGTGGGCGACCGATCCCTAGCCTTTCGCAGCATCAGACCCGGAGAAACCCTCCCCGGCACCGCCTATCGCTATGTATTCCAACTGAAAGAGGTGATGCACGCCGACGGCACCCTCGAAAAAAGCTCAGCGGTATTCCTCACCGATGACCAAGGGGGAGCCTACCAACTCCCAGGCAACTTTGTGTTTCGGGAAAGCCCCGGCGAATTTATTTGCGATCAATGCGTGGCTTTGCTGCAAGAGGGAGAAGACACCTACATGGTGACGCGATCTCCATCGGCAGGGAGCCCCGGCACCTACGAGCACCGAGTGGTTAATCTCAGAGAACCCAGCCCCACCACGGATACCATCTACCCCAGTTGCGGTCAGGTCTATCGGCAAGGGGCAGGTTTGGTGTTTCCTCACCTGGCCCCCTCCTGTCCTGGCTTTTGGGCGATGGTGACACCCCAGCCATGGGAGTACAGCCACGTTCCCCTAAGCAGCCCCTAGTGCCTTGCCCCCATTGAGTTGCCACCCTTACCGTTAGAGAAGATTGAGCCTCTGATGGGGGTGGGGTAGTTGTGATCGGTGCCACTCGGTCGCTGCACCAAGACTCCCCATTGCTTTGGCGCGGGGCTGGTCAAAATTCGTGGGGGTCGTTGGGTTCTGGTAAAGAAGGCCCAACGAGTGCCACACTAAAAGTAGCCTTCAGGCAGGCGCATACCCATCACTGTCTTCACAATTTGCCTATGACCAGCGCCACGCTACCCTCAACGCCCATCCCGCCCCTTCAGGATGGACTGCCCATCCTTTCTGGCTGGGACGCCGCCATAGATGCCGCCTTGGCCTCGGATGCGCCCGTTTTTCTACCCCACACCAACCTTGCGCTGGATGACGTGTCTGCCGGGTTTGCCATTGCCCTGCACATGCACCAGCCCACGATTCCGGCGGGGGCCAAGGGAGAACTAATCAACCATCTGCAATACATGTTCGAGCACCCCTACGAGGGGGATAACCACAACGCAGGCCCCTTTGCCTACTGCTATGCCCGTCTAGGAGATTTCATTCCTGAACTGGTGAACCAAGGCTGTAACCCCAGGGTGATGCTGGACTATTCCGGCACGCTGCTGTGGGGCTTTCAGCACATGGGGCGGCAAGATATTTTGGAAAAACTGCGCCGTCTGGCCTGCAACCCAACCTATCAACCCTACGTGGAATGGTTAGGCACCTGCTGGGGCCATGCAGTGGTGCCCTCCACGCCGATCCCCGATCTAAAGCTGCATATTCGGGCTTGGCAACACCATTTTGCGGCGATTTTTGGCCTAGAAGCGCTCAGCCGAGTGCGGGGCTTTTCGCCGCCGGAGATGCACTTGCCCAACCATCCCGATGTGCTCTACGCCTTTGTGAAAACCCTGAAGGACTGCGGCTATCGCTGGCTGCTGGTGCAGGAACACACCGTGGAAACCCCCGAAGGCCAAGGCATCAGCCAGCCCCACCTGCCCCATCGCCTGGTCTCCCGCAATGCCCAGGGGGAAACGGCGGACATTACGGTCTTAATCAAAACCCAGGGCTCCGACACCAAGCTGGTAGCCCAAATGCAGCCCTATTGGGAAGCCAAAACGCTCCAGCCTCAGACCCTGGGTGCGGCCACTGTGCCGCCCTTGGTGACGCAAATTAGCGACGGCGAAAACGGCGGCGTGATGATGAACGAATTTCCTAGCGCCTTTATGCGGTCTTGGCACGAAATGCGGGAACAGGGCGGCGGGCGGTGCGGTGTTGTGGCTTTTAACGGGACAGAATACCTAGAACTGCTGGCGGCGGCAGGGGTAGATTCCAGCCAGTTCCCCGTCTGTCAGGCCGTGGGGCAACATCGGCTCTGGCAGAAAATGGGCGACCAAGTTGGCCCTGAAGCCATGGCCGCAGCGATTCAGGAACTCCGTACCGAAGATAACCGCTTTTCCATGGAGGGCGGATCTTGGACGAACGACCGCAGTTGGGTGCAGGGCTACGCAAACATCATGGGGCCGATGGAACGCCTCAGCACCGAGTTTCACCGCACCATGGCCCGCCAGTCGTCTATCCCCGACGGCAGCGAACCCCTAGAGCGTCAGTATCGCTACCGCAACGCTCTGCTGCACCATCTACTGCTGCAAACGAGCTGCTTTCGCTACTGGGGCCAAGGAGCCTGGACGGACTACGCCCAGGAAATCTACCAGCGTGGACAGGCTATCCTCACCCACGACTTCCCAGCCTCCATAGAACGATAGGCGCAAGCAGTATCATCCTTAACAGTTTCAGTCTTCCGTAAAAATACGGTAAACAGAGACCTAGGGAAGCCTGGAGATAGTTTACAATAGTAGACACCCAAGCTTGTTTCTTGGAATTTGCCTCAGTCAACGGCGGCGTTTGCCAGCCCAGAAGGTTCGTCTCACCGGGAGGTCGCTACAGCGTTATGGACGCAGCGGGGCCTCCAGGGGACGGTTTCCATGGCGCAACATTGCTAGGGAGGTGGGGCTAAATCCAGGTTACTGTTGGTGGTCACGGTTTCCCTGCCGTTCTATGACTGGGTTTCCGGCTGTGCTCCCTGTCAATTTTTTGCACTTCCACCCGTCTGTCATCCTATGCTGCTATCCACCCATTCCGACAACCCGCGCCCTTTTCTAACCTGGCAGCGCATTACTGACTGGGCCCAGGATCACTATCGATCCCGATCCTTCAACAAAGATGAGCGCATCCCAACCCGTGCAGGGCTCCTGTACCTAGTAGAGCGAGGGGCGGTGCGCTTGGTGGGTACTAGCCAGTTGTTGAGCGATGCCGGGGCTGACCTTGAGGCCGATGGTGACGATGAAAGGGGCGGCGGGGGCCTGAGCCTCGCTGGAAACGAAGAAGCGTTTCTGGGGTTTGTGGGGGCCGGACAGCCCTTTGAAATTGTGGCCCAGTCGCCCTTTAGCCTCCAGAGCTTTGCCCATGCCGATAACACCACCGTCATCTGGCTCTACTGGAGCGACCTCGACAACTGGCCCCACTTCCGCCGCGAAGTGCTCGATGCCTTCCGGTATCAACACCAGCGCAAACTGCTGTGGCTCAGCACCCTGGGACAGCGGCGCACCATTGATCGGCTGCTGGGCTTTATTACCCTGCTGATTGAAGAATTTGGCGAACCCTGCGAATCGGGCTACTACCTACCCTGGACGCTCACCCATGCCCAAATCGGCAGCGCCATCGGCTCCACCCGCGTCACCGTTACCCGGCTCATGGGCAAGCTGCGCCAGCACAACCTGATTCACATTTACAAAGACGGCCTGATTGCCATCCCAGCCAGCCAAATGAGCTTCCGCCAAGAAGCCTAGAGCTGCAACGAGAAAGCCCTATCCCCATGGGTAGCCCTCTCTCGCTGAAGGAAGGCATGGAGCGGGTTAGGCGGAGGGCGGAGGGCTAGCTGCGCTGCCGTTAGCGTAGAGTTCGCCCAGAGCTGGGGATTTGCTGCCATTTTTATCGGCGTTAATGGCCTTGAAGTTGAGGGGCAGATTGGTGAACTGGGGCAGAATTTCCTCGGTAAAGGCGGCGGCGGCTTTGGAACGGTAGCGGTTGGGGTTAAAAATCACCGACAGGGTACGGTTTACCACCACTGAGTCAATTTTGGCCCGATGCAGAACCCCCATCTGCAACTCTTTTTCGATGGCGGAGTTGGACACAAAGGCCACTCCTAGACCCGACTGCACCGCCGTTTTAATCGCCTCAATAGAATTCAGCTCCATCTCAATTTTGAGACGACGGGTCTCGATGCCGCAGCGGGTGAGCACCTGGTCAATCACCTTGCGGATGGTGGACTGAGAATCTAGCGCAATAAAGTGCAGCTTATAGAGATCCTCCCGCTGGATCACCTCTTGGCTGGCCAGGGGATGGTGCATGGGCAGAATCAGGGCCAGTTCATCCTCGGCGTAGGGCACCCGTTCTAGGGAGTCCTGGAGCTCAGGGGGAACTTCGCCGCCAATAATCGCCAGATCAATTTGCCCATTGGCCACACTCCAAGAGGTGCGGCGGGTGGAATGGACATGGAGCTGTACCGCCACATCGGCATATTTTTGGCGAAACATGCCGATCATCCGGGGCAGCAGGTAGGTGCCTGTAGTTTGGCTGGCCCCGATGATTAGGGTGCCTCCTTGTAGGTTTTGTAAATCTTCAATCGCCCGACAAGTTTCTTGGCATAGGCTAAGAATACGATCACCATAGCTGAGCAGCAAATGTCCGGCCTCGGTGAGCTGAGCCCGCCGACCACCTCGGTCAAACAGGGGCACATCCAACTGGCGCTCTAGGTTCTGCACCTGAAGACTTACCGCTGGCTGGGACACGTAGAGGCTATCTGCCGCTCGCTTAAAACTGCCCTCCGCCGCAATGGCTTTGAGGATACGCAGTTGGTCGAGGGTGAAAGGAAGGTCAGACATGGGCATTAACCCTAACGTCAGGAGTGCTGAAACGCCAACAAGCAACAGAACCGATGGGGCAGCGGCTAAGCCATGCTTCACCCCTGATCAACGATGGCCACGGGGGATGACTTAGGCGATCAGGCCGCCATCCCTAGATTACTTGTTTCGGGACACTCCCAGAAAGAAAATGGCAGGATACCCCAAGGATTTATGAAACGTCAGGTTATTCAGAACTTCCTGAATTTACCCGGTCTATCGGGCATTGGCCTGATCGACGGTCGGAATCGGCCCTTTTTCTTTGGCCCCGATATTCAGCTCAATACGGGCCAGCAGGATGCCCTCGCCCAAGGGATTCAGCAGGTGATTGAGACGATCCCCGCCGGGTTTGACACCTTTTCTTTTCGGTTTACTCACCAGCTTGTCCATATTTATAAGCTCGACGAGGGCTTGATTCTGCTGGTGCTCATGGCCGACCAAATGGCCTTTAACACCTACCGTTCCGCCATCCGGCAGCTCACCGAGACCCTGATGGAAGAACCCCACAATGCCGTTTCCACCTTCCGGCTGCTGGCGGGCTGTGTCACCCTCAACAGCCGCTCGATGAACCCCGATGGATCCACTCCTTTCCCCGGTGCCCCGGTAGCGATCCCCACGGAAGCAGCCTCGCCTTCCCCAGGGATCACGGCGGTTAGCGTGGCGGATCTGCTGGCGGCGATGAACCACCTCAGCGACGGGGCTACCCAGTACCTCGGCAAAATCATTGTGGCCAACACCTGGAAACAGTCTCGCCCCGATCAACCCTGGCTGGCTCAGTTTGAAATTCAAAAAGATGGTCATTTTGCCCTGCCCAACGCCGCTGAAACCATCACTCCAGAGCAGCAGCAGTGGGTACGCGACTGGGTGAATGCCTTTTTAGATCGGGGTAGCCGCACCATCCGCAACTTCAAGAGCATGGTGGGAGAGGGGGGCACCCTATCGCCCCAGGAGGTGGCGCTACTGGTGGGCAATCAGGAGTCATCACCCTAGGTCTGCCCCTCGACGGTGGTGCATAGCTAGGTGAATGTGCCCTGCGTCCGTCCGCTCACTCGCTGATGATGGGCCGTGGTGCGTGGCTGCACATTGGCAACGCCTTGCCTTGGCGTCATACATCCTAGGATTGTCCCGATTCCCGCCGACTGATTCCCGCCGCCCGCCGCCCAATTTCCCGATAACCATTCCGAAACCTTGCAGTATCGTAAGATAGCCCCTTTCACTGGTTTCCAGATTCCCCTGATTCCGGAGTAGAACAGTCCCCATGGTTAAAACCGTTCGCCTAGAGCCCATTGCCCAAGAAACCTCCATCGAAACCAATAGCAACCTGCTCTCGGTGCTGCTAAATAAGGAGCTGGATGTCTTAAAGGAATGCGGTGGCCGAGGCATGTGCGCCACCTGCCACATCTATGTGCAGTCGGGCATGGAAGCCCTCACCCCCATCAACCGTCGCGAACAGCGCACCCTGGAGGTAATTACCTCCTGCAAGCCCAATTCTCGGTTGGCCTGTCAGTCCCGCGTGATTGGCAACGGTGTGGTGGTGGAGTTGCCGCCCGGTATGTACGTCAACTCCCTCCAAGACATTGAGGCGCTGATTGGGCGGCGGGCCGAGCAAGACCTCCTGCACCCCATTACCGGGGAAGTGCTGGTGGAGACGGGCAAGCTGATTACCCGATCTGTCCTCAAGCAACTGGAGGATACGGCCAGCTTCAAAGTGGGTGAGTTCTTCACCCAAAGCTCAGACTCCTAGGTTTTGCGGCCTAGATACCCATGAGGAGCCCGCCCCCCACGGAGTCGCCCCTGATACCAGGTCGATGGACGCATCTGCTATGGTAAGGCAAAGTCCCTGTTGAGCTAAACGCCCTCCCCCCTATGGACGCCGCCCCTCCGCTAACCAGCCGCCACGAGCAGGTGCTCCAGGCTACGGTGCGCCACTACATTGCCACCGCCGAGCCCGTGGGGTCACGGGCCATCGTCCAGGAATATAACCTCAAGGTGAGCCCCGCCACCGTGAGGAACACCATGGGTCGCCTGGAGAAATACGGCCTCCTCTACCAGCCCCACACCTCAGCGGGGCGGGTGCCTTCGGATTTTGGCTATCGGCTCTACGTGGATCGCCTGATGCAGCCCGCCGGATCCTTGGGGCAAAAGGTGGACGCCCTGCTCTCGGAGGAACTGGGCTGGGCCGGATGGAGTCTGGAGGCCCTCCTGAAGGAAGCCACCCAAATTTTGGCTCAGGTGAGCGGCTATCTCGCCCTGATTACGGTGCCCCAGGCCAGCGCGGCCCTGATTCGCCATATCCAGTTGGTGCAGGTGGAGGCAGGCCAGGTACTCCTCCTGGTGCTGCTCGATTCCCTCACCACCCAATCCGTAGTGCTCAAGCTGCCCACGGAGATCACCTCTACCCTAGGCGACGATGCGGAACGGCGAGAACTCGATATTCTCTCCAACTTTTTGACCCAACACCTGCGCGGACGCCCCCTAGCCGATGTGGCGGGCCTAGACTGGAGCCACCTTGACCTCGACTTTCAGCGCTATGGAGCGATGCTGGAACAGGCCATCCTCGATTTAGCCCAGCGCTCCCAAGCCCCCAGCACCACCCAGCTTTTAATGAGTGGCCTCGCTGAGGTGCTGCGCCAGCCGGAATTTGCCGAAGCCCAGCGGATTCAGTCCATCGTGCGGCTGCTGGAGGAGGAGCAATCGCAACTGTGGCCGCTGTTCTTCGCACCGCCCGCCCCCGCCAGTTCGTCCTCCAATGTGCGGGTGTGGATTGGTTCAGAAAACCCCATTGAACCGATGCAGGGCTGCGCCTTGGTGGTCTCAAACTACACCAAGCAGGATTTATCCCTAGGCACGGTGGGCGTTTTGGGGCCAACTCGCATGGTCTACGAAAACGCCGTTGCCGTGGTGCAGGCTACCGCCGACTACCTCTCCAATGCCCTGGGTCAATAGGCTCCAGCCTAGACCCTAGCCTTGGACTGTCCCATCATCGTTTAATCCCAGCTTTTTCCCTTGAGAGCATCGACTATTCAGCCCAAAAGGCGTTGATTTTCCAGGCTATCTGCTATTTCTGACATTTTCATTCACGATTTCTTCCATTTCTGCCCCTTGACCCCGTGCATTCCTCAAACCTCCAGGGCATAGTAAACGTGGGTGCTACGGATAGGACACACATCCGTGTTAATTACTGAAATTCTGGCGATTCTTTCCATTGCAGCAGCGACGGGGCTCCGAGTGGCCCTGCCGCTGCTGATCATTGGCCTGATGTCTGGGGAAAAACTGTGGGGTAACGTCCCCCTGCTGTCGCAGTTGCCCCCCACCCTCTGCATTGGGGTGTTGGTCAGTTGGTCGGCGGCGGAGTTAATGCTGTCGAAGGACAGCTATAAACAGCGCATTTTTCAAATTGCGGAGCTGATCCTGAGCCCTGGGGTGGCGGTTTTAGCGGCTATTGCCGTGGCGCGCACGTTGGATTTAGCTCCCTGGATCACCGTGATTACGGCGGTGGTGGGAGCACTTTTAGCCCTAGTGATTCAGCTCTTGCAGGTGGGTTGGTTCTATCGGCCCAAGCGGCCTCCAGCCTGGCTGTTTTTTGTCATTGATGGGCTGTGTGTCATGCTGGCCTTTCTCACCTTTGATGCCCCGCGCAAGGGTGGGTTGATTGCCCTGCTGCTGCTGTGGCTGGTGATTCGCACCTCCTACGTGTGGCAGAACTGGTCGCGACGACGCTAGGGCAGGACACCCTAATGCATCGGCGTAGGGGCCAGATCTGAGGGATGTTAGCTCTCCCTGCCACCGGGATCACCTAGAGTCAGGGCACTACGGTGTCGCTTTCCTCCATGTCGTCTCCCTCAATGGGGTCAGACAGCCTAGCCTGGGGGAACGCTAGCTGTTTCTAACAGAAAATCTTGAACTCTGCCCGGATTCAGTAGCTATCCTCGGTAAGCTAAGGCAGGATAACAACAAGGACGGGAGCCGTCGCACCATGGTTCAGCCGGAATCTCCTGCGCCAGTGATCACCCTGGAGGGGTGAGCCGCTGTCCTTGCCCCTAGGGCATTGGCCCACGGGGAAAGCCTTCCGTCCCCCCATTGCCATGGTGAGTCCAAACTCTGCATGAACGAGCCTTTCCCCAAGAGTCTTTCAGGTACGATCCTGATCGCCGACTGCGGCCTTGCGGCCTCGCCAGATTTGATCCAAATGCTGTCGGCTGAGGGGTTTGGGGTGTCCTGTGGCCCTGCTGTGGTCGATCTATCGGCTACACTCCCCCTGCCCGATGTCATTGTTCTGTCGGTTCCGAGCTTTACGGCTACCGAACAGCAGCTTTGCCAAGCCTGGAAGCAGCGGGCCGAGACGGCTTTTATTCCCATCGTTGTTCTAGGGGCCGATCTATCGCCTGCCCCCAGACTCATGGCCTTTGACAGTGGCGTGGCCGACTACATCCTCTTCACGCTGGGGGTTGAGGAGATTGTGGCGCGACTGCGGGTGCAGGTGAATACCTACGCGCTGCTCCGCCGCCTACAGAGACAGACCCAGCGGGCTATTGCTTCCGGTGGGCCAACCCAGCTCCTCTCCGATCTTCAGCGGGCCTTGCGGCGGCAGGCAGAATTGCTTCAGGCCCAGAATGACAAACTGCACCAGGAAATGAAGGAGCGGGAACAGGCCCAGGAAGCCCTGCGCCTAGAGCAGCAAAAATCTGAACAACTCCTGCTCAACATTTTGCCGAAGGCCATTGTGGAAAAACTCAAGCAGCTCCAGGGTTCCCTGGCGGATCGCTTTGATGATGTGACCATCCTTTTTGCCGACATCGTCAACTTTACGCCCCTCGCCGCCCAAACCAGCCCCCTCAGCTTGGTCAACTGGCTCAACCAGGTCTTTTCTGAATTTGACCGACTGGCGGATCGCTACCAGCTCGAAAAAATCAAGACCATTGGCGATGCCTACATGGTGGTGGGGGGGCTGCCCCTGCCCAGCCAAGACCATGCCGAAGCCGTTATGGAGATGGCCCTAGCCATGCAAATCGCCGCCGCTGGCATGGCCCGCAGTGATGGCCAAGCCTTCCAGCTTCGGATTGGCATCAACACGGGGGCCGTGGTGGCTGGGGTGATTGGCATCAAAAAATTCAGCTACGACCTCTGGGGCGACGCGGTCAACATCGCCAGCCGCATGGAGTCTCAAGGCCAACCGGGCAAAATTCAGGTCACGGAGGAAACCTATCGGCGGGTTAAGCACCTCTACCACTTCGAGGCTGCCGGACGGGTGCTGGTCAAGGGCCGAGGCTATCTCAAAATCTATCACTACGTCGGACGACGCTGATCAACGCCCTGGGGCTGCTGCCTCCGGAGCCACCTCTACCGCTCCTGAGGGCCCTAGGTCAACTCTCAGGAGGATGGTGTCAGGCAGGCTCACCTTCGGCAGCACTTCTCCTACCTGGGGGAGATGTCCCTGGGCCAGGTATTGGCGAGCGGCGGCGGTGAGGGGTTCCCAGGCCAACACTTCCCCCGTTGGCCCCAAGGTGAGGTGGTAGCGCAGGGGCGATGCCATCCCTGGAATGGGCTGCCACCGTTGCTCTAGGGCCGTCTGCACAGCGGTGATCCCCGTAGCGAGGTCGTCAGGGGCGAGGGGATCGGATTCTGCTTCAGCCGCCGTAATGCCAGCGGGAGGCTCCGCCGCTAGGGGCGCAGCGGCGAGGGGATCGGGCTGAACAGACGCCTCTGGCATCGGGGCCGTACGAGCCACCGAAGGCGCTTCCCCAGCCGGAGGCGCAGGGCGGTCGGGGGGTAGGCGGGCCGGACGCTGGGGAGGCCGGGGATCCGCCGGGGGAGGCGCAGAAGGACTGGCCGGAGGGGGCGCTTCTGAAGCTGCCGGACGGTCTAGGGATCTAGGGGGCCGGGGTAGGGAGGTCGGTGGTCTTGATTCAGGAACGCTCTCAGCGGTGCCTGCTCCTCCTAGACTGGGCTCCTCGCTATCCCCCCCGGTAGACGGTTCTGCTCCTCGGAGCCTAGCTCCCTCCAGGGCCGGAGTGACTGCGGGATCGGCCTCGGTTGCCAACTCATTGCTAGCCTCATCACTAGCTTCATCACTGGCCTCATCACTGGCTTCGTCGCTGGCCAGAGGAACAGGATCCGAGGGAGGGGGCAGGGTTGCTGTTGTGGGGCTAGGTACTGGCTGCGTCGTCAGAGTCATTTGGCCTAACCACTGACTGCCCAACACCGCTGCCACCAGCACCGCCGCCACCGATCCCGTCCACAGGGGCAGTCGCCGGGGGCGCAGACGCCGTTCTCGATGTGGCCGCGCCGGAGCTAGGGCCTCAGGCAGTACATCCACCGCCTGATCGGCCTGGGCGAGGACCGCCGCCAGATCGGCTAGATGCAGGATCGATAGGTTCACTGCCGTCGCCGCATCGGCCATGGTCAAACGATGGCGCGTTGGCCCTATCGGAGCCAGTTCCATCTGTCCTTGGCGCAGGGTCGCTGCTGGGATTAGGTCTGGACTGGCCAAATATCGCTGCACATACCCCTGAACAAGCTGGGTAAGATCCGCTAAGTCTGCCCCTGGCCCCGACCACTCAAAACGGGTTGCCTTGGGGGGAATTGGGGCTGTAGTCTGGGCCTCAAGGGTTTCCTCCTGCAATCGCAAGTGAAACCGCAATCGCCGCAGCACCACCCGTTCCGTCAGCGCTGTCAACGGTGACACCTGCCCCGTCAGCCGCAGGGTCCAGGCCCCAGCGGCATAGTCATAGGAGGAAAGGGAGACAGCGGTGGTCATGGAAGGGGATTGGGAGTTAAGAACCGGGCATTAGGGCTAGGTTTGAGAACGATCTAGGAGCGTGAGCCAGAGTTTTCGAGATCCACCTGAGCCGCCATAGAACAGCAGATCAATCAACAGTTTTAGGGCCAGGGCATTGAGGTCGTCGGGGGTCGGCGTTGGGTCGGCTTCCATCCGCTCTTGGTAGGCATTGGCGAAGGCATCTAGGTAGTTGCCCAGAATGGCTACCCGGTGGGGGGGACGGCCTTGGTCGAGGGCATCTTCGAGCTGGGCGACGGCCTGACGAATGGTGGCCTGGTGGGCCTGGGCGAGATCAGTAATCACCAACACCAGGGCACGGGCTTCGTCAATATCAAGCTTTTTACGGCCTTGACCCTTGCGTAGGGGGCTAGATTGCCGCAACCGCCAGAGGTTGACCCGATCACTCAGCAGTTCCGATAAGCCCAAGCTCGCTGCTGCCGCCAACATCGCCTCAGAACCCACGCCCGTCAACGATTCTAGGGCCAACAACACCAGATCAAGTTGGGCCTTAATGCTCTGGAGTTGCTGGGGCGTCGGCGCAGAATGGGCCAACGGTTGCCCTAGTGAATGTCCGGTATTTTGGCCACCCTGGGGCTCAACATTTGACCCTGGCTGAGACGCTCGCTCCACCGTTCCCCCTCTCCTCTACCCTAAAGGGTTGCGCCAATTGTGGCACGGAGGTTGCCATTATTGAAACCATGACTCAAACTGGGGCACCAGCCTACCCAGCGAGGTCAGCCGAGGGGAGTTACCGCCTTCGCCCCCGCCATTAAGGTGGCTATACCCGTCAGTTCACTATTTCAGCAATTTTTTAGGTTCAAGGCTGGGTTAGTGGTTGAGGAATAGGCCCAAAAATGCGGTCGGTGAAGCGCACATACCAGGCCGCTGCTTGCACTTGAATAATATAGGCCATGGCGATAATTAGGGCAATTTCTGAACCCTGTTCTCGACCAAAGCTGGTCATCGCAATGGCAAGGGCAATGGAGAGATTTCGCATTACTGTGCCGTAGACTAGGGCGATGGCGTCGCCTCGGTTAAAGAACAGCTTGCCGATAATGGTGCTGAGGAGAAAGTTCCCGGCATACAGAATTGCCAGGGGTACCAAAAAGGACAGCAAAATCATCGGATTGCTGATAATATCCTTCGCCTTGAGGGCCATGGCCACGAAGACCACACCGAGGACACCCAACGTCGAAAAAGCTGGAAATTTGTGCTTTAGATTTTTGTGATACTTGTCGGCCCCCAGGGTACGAATCAGCACCGTGCGGGTGGCTAAACCCAGCAGCATGGGCAGAAACACAATAATAATAATCTGCCGAAAAATGTCTGTGAGAGGAATTTCGACCACCGCTCCCATCAAACCCTTGGCATAGAAGGGGGTGGCAACGGAACCGAGGATCAGCCCCACCACGGTCATCTTAATGGCCGCGCTGACGTTGCCTTTGGCAAAGCCCGTCCAGGAAATCGTCATGCCGCTGGTGGGTAGGAGGGAGGCGAGTAGCAACCCCAGTGCCACAAGGGGCTGATCGGCAAAGAATAATTGCCCCATCCCAAAAGCGAAAAAGGGCACGATGGCAAAGTTAATTAACTGCGTGACTACTTGAACTTTGGTGTCGCCGCCGGAGAGAACCTCTTGAATTTGCAGGTTCACCATCATCGGGTAAACCATTAAAAAGGTGAGGGGAATAATCAACGCCTTGAGCGGGGCTGGGTTAATGACGGCCCCGACCAAAATCCCCGCGATCATACAAATCGGGACTGACCAAACCAGGTTTTTTTGAATAAATCCTAGAAATTTCCACACAGTAAGCGCCTACCTTTGGGTAATCAGTGGATATGAATTTCTGGTAAGGGGCTTAAGCCCCTTGTTAATGTGTTGCTGAAAATCAATGACGAAACCCTACACCCACCAGGGTTTTTCTCCCGTGCGGGGGTCGGTTTCTGTCCAGGGGGAGAGCCAGATGGCGTTGTCGCGCACCTCAACGCGGGTGAGTTTGAGGGGGCGATCCGCAGGGCCACGCACGACGGCACCGTCGGGGCTATAGCGGGAACCATGACAAGGGCACTGAAACTGCTGATCCAGCGGGTTCCAGGGAAAGGTGCAGCCCAAGTGGGTACAGTTGTCCACCAGGCCCATGGCGTCGATGGAGCCGTCTTCGGTAACGGTGAGGTAGGTGGGTTCTCCGGCCAATCCAGCCACTAGGGCACGGGTGCCGGGAGGTTCGGCCAAAACTTGGCTGGCGGGGATGGGGTTGCCCAGTTTATCTTTGGCCAGCAATCCACCCCCAGCAGCGGCGGCGGCGGGGGGCACCATAAACTTGGCGGCGGGGTACAGGGCCGAACCTACGGTGGCAGCAACGGTGGCTCCGGTTAGGAAGTTCAGCAGTTGCCGCCGAGATAAAGAAGGGGGATCGGTGAGGGGAAAGGTGTTGTCCATCGTTGTTGATCGGTATTGATTCGGGTGAGGGGTGTTTGAGGTGAGAGGGGGTGCGGTGTCGTGGGAGGAGAAGCCCGGTTTCTGGCTGGATAATCCTCAATCCCACTTGATTACACCTGATTCTCCTGTGGTGCATTGCGGCGAACCAAAGCGATTCGGGTGTTGCCAGGTAGGGTTGTCGCCGCTAATGCACCCTACAGTCCTACGCTTTGGGACTTGGGGTTGTGAAACTCGGATTTGGTGTGAGACCCAATCTGGTATGCCACCTGATGCAGAAACCGGGCTTCTAAACCAACGCTCTAGGCGGCGACTAAAACGGCTTCGGGCAGTTGGGCCATGACGGCCTGCATTTTTTGGCTGGCATCGAGGGCGATTTCCTTGGCCTGGGGGCTGTGGATCATCAAAAACATGGCCAGGGGATCCACGGCGGAGACCTCTACTCGGCCATCGGTGTGCTCTTGCACGACGACGTTGCAGGGATAGAGGACGCCCGCTTTGTCGTCGGTTTGCAGCATGGCGTAGGCCACCTGGGGATGGCAGGCTCCGAGAATTTTGTAGCGGCGGAAGTCTACATCCAGCTTTTTCTTGAAGGCGGCTTGCACGTCGATCTCGGTGAGGATGCCGAGCCCTTGCTGGCGTAGCGCTTCGGTGACTAGGGCAATGGCGTCATCAAAGGAGGCGGCCACGACTTTACTGAAGTGATACATGGGTTAAAAATCCTTACCTAAGTTAATGAAGCGAAAGGAATACGATGAGAATCATTCTCTAAATATATAACTTAATGGTAAAATAGTCAAATAATCAAGATAGATGTTTTCAGGGGTCGTCCTGGTCTGTGGCCTCCGATAGCCTCAGGGTCTTGAGAATGCGGTATGTGCCCCATTCCTCCTCTGAAATTATCTCCTCTGTCTAAATCATCACTCTTTAGTGATAAAGGATTTTCTATGGCTAACGTTGTTGTGATTGGGGCTGGTTTGGGTGGGTTGCCCGCCGCCTACGAACTACGGCACTTTCTCCCCGCCGAGCACCAGGTCACGCTGATTTCTGAGCATGACAAGTTCACCTTTATTCCAGGACTCATCCAAGTGGCGCTGGATCTCAAGTCCATGAAGCACGTTCAGTTGGATCTGGCTCCCCTGGCCCAACGCCACAGGCTCAACTTGGTGCAGGATCGGGTAACGGGGCTGGATCCTGTGCAGCGGAAGATCACCCTAGCCAGCGGCGATACTCTGGACTACGACTATCTGACCATTGCCACCGGAGCCTCCCTCGCCTTCGACCTGATCCCCGGCCTTGGCCCCCACGGCGGCTATACGCAATCCGTTTGCACCCCCGACCACGCCCTAGAAGCACGGGAAACATGGCGCGAGTTTGTGAAAAATCCTGGGCCAATGGTGGTGGGGGCGGCCCCCGGTGCGGGCTGCTTTGGCCCCGCCTACGAATTTATTTTGATGGCCGAACGGGAACTGCGCCGCCTGGGCATTCGCGACCAGGTACCCATTACCTACATCACGCCAGAACCCTACGTGGGGCATTTGGGCGTTTCTGGGGTAAAAAATGCCCGCGAACTCACCGCTGATTTGATGGAAAAACGAGGGGTAGAGTTCATCGACAATGCCGCCATTACCCAGGTCAGCCCCGATGCCGTCATCCTCAGCGATGGTCGCCAAGTTCCCTTCCGCTATTCGATGATTCTGCCGTCTTTCCGGGGCGCTCCGTTCATCCGTGAAGTCCCCGGTTTGGCCGACGAAAAAGGGTTCATCCCCGTGCTGCCCACCCAGCGCCACCCCGAATTTCCTGAAATCTACGCCGCCGGGGTGAGCATCAAACTGACCCAGCCCGACCAAACCAAAGTACCCATCGGCCTACCCAAGAGCGGACAAATGGCCGAAGCCATGGCCACCGCCGCCGCCCACAACATCGCCGTGGATCTAGGTGCCATCAACGGCCCGCTGCAAGTGCCCACCCTCGATGCCCTCTGCTTTGCCGAATTTGGCGAAACGGGCATCGCCTACATCGCCGCGCCAGTCATTCCCGACCCGGCCACGGGCAAACGCAAGCAGTCCTACGCCGCCCGTGGCCCCTGGGTGGTGTGGGTAAAAGCGGCCTTTGAGGAATACTTCATGGCCAAAATGCGCTTTGGGGTGGGGATGCCCTGGTACGAACGGCTGGGGCTGCGGACGCTGTTTGGCCTCAAACTGCTGAGCGACTATCGGCCCTCGGCACCCCAGATGGTGGACAGCCATGTGCCTTCCCAACCTGCTTAGGCTGGGATCCCCCCTAGCCCCCCTTAGTAAGGGGGGAATCGGCTTCCAAGTCCCCTTACTAAGGGGAATTCAGGGGGATCTCCCTGGAGGTGGCCCACAGCAATAGGGGATCTGTGTCTGCGGAAGGCAGCAGGGCAGAGGTTGAGAGATGTTGCGGTCTGCACCGATCTCGCCCTTGCCCTAGGAAATGATTGGAACAATTGACGTAGCGTTTAGCCAAAAGGATGTGCTGTGATGAAATGGTTTTTGCGTTTTGGCCTAGGACTGTGTTTGATGACGCTGGTGTGGGGCTGGCAACCTGCCCTGGCCCAGGCGGAGGTGAACCCAGCGGAATTGGCTAAGGCCGTCGAAGCGGTGGAAAATTTGGATGCCCTCCGCAGTGGGTTGGCCTCCTACCTAAAAGATGCACCGGAGCCCCCCACCGCCGACACCATGAAGCAGGTCTGCAAACCCGTGGGCATGAAGGCGATGGAACTGAGCAAAGAAAACGGCTGGCAGGTGAAGCAGCTCGCCAAGAAATACCGCAACCCCGACCACGCCCTCGACACGCCCCACGCCACCATGGCCCTGGCTAAGTTTGAGCAAAACCCTGAACTGATGGGCCTTTGGGAAAAAGAGACGCTAAACGGCCAACCCGGCACCCGCTACTATCGGCGCATTAACGTGGAAGCCAGTTGTCTAGCCTGCCACGGGATGAAAAGTTCTCGACCCGACTTTGTGAAAGCCAACTACCCCCAAGACCTCGCCTACGACTTCAAAGAAGGCGACCTACGCGGCATGTATGCGGTGTTTATCCCCGATGTGCAGCAGGCGCTTCAGGAGGCGGTTAGTCCGTAGGTAAAAGGCTTGGAAGACTGGGGGATTGGGGGCCTAGGGACTTCGCTTTCAGCCACAAGGGGCAGAACGACGATAGGGACGGTAAATGTTATGAGCTGACTGCTTTACAAACCGTTACAGTTCGGTTAAGGTAGTGACATACATACCTCGCTACCCCTTGTGGGAAGCAAACCTTGTAAACCTGCACTCATTTCTAATCATGACCACGACCCTTCAACGGCAACAATCTGCCTCCCTCTGGGAGCAGTTCTGTCAGTGGGTAACGAGCACCGAAAACCGCCTGTACATTGGCTGGTTCGGCGTGCTGATGATCCCCACTCTCCTGGCTGCCACCGCCTGTTTCGTAATCGCCTTTGTCGCTGCTCCCCCCGTGGACATCGACGGCATCCGTGAGCCTGTTGCTGGCTCCCTGATGTACGGTAACAACATCATCTCTGGTGCTGTTGTTCCTTCCTCCAACGCTATCGGTCTGCACTTCTACCCCATCTGGGAAGCCGCTTCCCTGGATGAGTGGCTGTACAACGGTGGCCCCTACCAGTTGGTGATTTTCCACTTCCTCATCGGCGTCTTCTGCTACATGGGTCGTGAGTGGGAACTGAGCTACCGCCTCGGTATGCGCCCCTGGATCTGCGTGGCTTACTCTGCCCCTGTGGCCGCTGCCACCGCTGTGTTCCTGATCTACCCCATCGGTCAAGGCTCCTTCTCTGACGGGATGCCCCTGGGGATTTCCGGTACCTTCAACTTCATGTTGGTGTTCCAAGCTGAGCACAACATTCTGATGCACCCCTTCCACATGATGGGTGTGGCCGCTGTGTTCGGTGGGTCTCTGTTCTCCGCCATGCACGGCTCTCTGGTGACGTCTTCTCTGGTGCGTGAGACCACCGAGACCGAGTCCCAAAACTACGGCTACAAGTTCGGCCAAGAAGAAGAGACCTACAACATTGTGGCGGCTCACGGCTACTTCGGTCGTCTGATCTTCCAATACGCTTCCTTCAACAACAGCCGCAGCCTGCACTTCTTCCTGGGTGCATGGCCTGTGATCGGCATCTGGTTCACCGCACTGGGCATCAGCACCATGGCGTTCAACCTGAACGGGTTCAACTTCAACCAGTCCATCCTCGACTCTCAGGGTCGCGTGATTGGCACCTGGGCTGACGTAATCAACCGTGCCAACCTGGGTATGGAAGTGATGCACGAGCGCAATGCTCACAACTTCCCCCTCGACCTGGCTACGGCTGAGGCTCCTGAAATCATCGGCTAGTCCATTGTGACCAGTCCATGGGTCAGCTAGCGATAGTTGACTAGGGAAGAGAAAGCGCTCCTCGAAAGGGGGGCGCTTTTTCATTGGTTATCTTGCCCATTGGTCATCCAGGGCTTTAGGTTTCTGATGTTCTGCGGACGGAGCTATCCCCCATTCGCCTATGGTCAAAGGGCCTAGCCTCCTGCTTGAGAACCGCTGTTCCCTGCAATCTGCTATGGCCATGGAGAGCTAGGGAGAGAAGTCGTACGGTTGTATCTCAAGGCGGCATCTATCCTGCTGGTTGAGCGTGCGCTTGATTGGATTGATATCTCGAAACCCTTCTGCTCCATTTTGGTTGAGCGCTTCAGAGAACTGATCTGCAAATCTAGACACGCAGGCATTGCGACTGCTGGACAGTTGCTCCAAGGCTAGCTGGGCATTGTTAATATCCCATTGCTCCACAGCGCTGTGCAGTCGCTCCCAGGCTCGTTCGTCTTGGGTATTGGTGGCAACCTGAAGTTCGTAGCGTTCCAAAATATTGAAGGCCAGCCAAAAGCTGAGCCCCAGGATAGCGGCTACGCCTGTAGACAAAAGACATCCACCCCAGGGAGCCTTGCGCCTGGGAGCGGCAACCTCAGGGCCACCCTGTTTGGCCAGTCGGCTGTAGTATCCAACAAAGGGCGGCATTTGGTCGATGAACCACACTTCTATCCCGCTGCCCTTGAGCTGTTCGGCCATGGCGTAGGCCGTATCCCACTGCTGGTCGGGGGTAAGGCCAGCAATGACAGGCTTCTGATCAGGGAAGTGACCTCGCTGTATCTGGAGATCGTCTGCCGCAGCCTGTAGGGTGTCTTGATAGAGGGTGTGGGCGCAGCGAATAACGTAGTCTTGGGTGAGGATATCGACCTTTCGGCCACTGGGTACCGGAACTTGGCAATAAACATCGTGCCCATGCTGTTCTAGCCAGCGGGATAGAAAGGACTGTAGGGTGTCTAAATTGGGGAACTCCATAGACGAGGTAGGGCTACCGATGGAATGTACCGCAGGCTTTCCCTAGGGGGAAGCGCAACTTGCCCTACATCTTATTGTGCATTCCGTCAGGCGGCACAGAGATTCCGTGAGATGATTTCGTGAGATACCCAGTAGACCGAACGAACGGGGCGCGAAGTTCCTAGGGTGGCGTTGACCGCGCCTGTCCGCAGGATGATGTCAGCCTAACTGGGGCGTTACCCTGCGGATATTACGGGAGGTCGCCCTAAAGCGGCTGAATCAAAATTGGAGCGGAACGGTGCGACTGGGGATCCGCAGCGGATTCTTGGGTGATGGCGATAGCCCGTACCCGATCACCATCCCGCCGAAAGATGCTGGGTAGGTCAATCGGCTGAGACTGGCGGCCCTGCTCATCCACGGTGAATACGGTGGTGAGGATGGCGTTTTTGTCGTCTACGGTAACGGGGGCATTGGGGTCAACCACCGTCCACAGGACATAGACCATTCCTGGCTCTAGGGGGGGCAAGTTAGCCACCGTCAGCGACCCCTCCAGGGTTTGAGGGTTGATCTGAACCTCCGCCGTGGCGGTGGCCATACCCGTCGGATCGGCAAGGGCAACGGTTAGGGTTTCGCCGCTGGATGTCTGGGCCATCTGAAGCGCCCGCCACAACACCAGGTTGCTGATGCTCAGGCCCGCAATGACCAGTGCCGCAGCGGCCCCCAACCCCCGCTGCCACCAGGGGCCAACGACAATGGGCGGCGGCGTAATGGGGGAGGGTTTCTGGCGAGTTGGTATATTGACCGCAGCAGATGTTTGGATGCCAGCGATGGGCAAGATGGCGCGACGCAGGTGATCGGGCGGCGCTTGGGGGGTAATTTCGCAGGCGGCTTCCCAGGTGGCTTGCAGTTGGGCCAATTCGTGTTGTAGGTCTGGGTGCTCGGCCAGCAAAGCCTTGAGGATGGCGGCTTCCTCTGCACTCAGATCGTAGAGGACGTAGCCAGCCATCAACTGTTGCCGCTGTTCTGGGGATAGCGAACCGATCATGGGCGGTTAGTCTCGATAATCGTGAAGCAAATGCCGCAGCTTCAGCAAGCCTCGGCGGGCGTGGGCCTTCACGGTACCCAGGGGGGTATTCAGTTGCTCGGCAATGGTAGCCTGGGTCATGCCTTCATAATAGGCCATGCGTAGAACCTGGCGCTGGGGATCGGAGAGTTGGGCGAGGGCGGCTTGCACCTGTTCCCACTGCTCGGCCTGGTGCAGGTGATCTTCGGGAGGGGTACTAGCAGTTGGCTGTAGGGTTTGCAGACGGCTGGCAGAGTTCTGAGCGGCGCTGCGCGAACGCAGGCGGTCTAAGGCCCGTGACCGGGTCATGATGGCTAAAAAGGTTCTGAGGGAGCCCCGCTGAGGGTCGTAGGCGTTTGTTTGGGGCAGCTTAAGGAAAATATCTTGGGTGAGATCTTCGGCCTCGTGGGAATTGGCCAGCAGTTTGAGGGCAATGCCGTATACCAGCCCCGCATGGCGATCATACAGCTGCCCCAGCGCCTCTTGCTGTCCGGCGCAGAGATCCAACCAGAGGTCTGTGTCGGTCGGCTCACCGACATTCCCTTGGCTGGGCTGTGCAACATCCATCGTCACTGGAAACCTAGACACTAACCTTAGTCTGCCTCACCTGCGGCAGGAACGCTATCTTGCCCAAGTTCATATCTGGCTAAAGGGCTGGCGGTGGGGGATGGCGCTACCCTAGGGCCACCGCAGGTCATCCCCCCTCGGCGCGGGTTTATCCCGCCATGAGCACGCCGCGCAGCTCACCCCCTCGGTGGCGGGTGGTGTGCAGATCAACGTACAGCATTCCGTCGTTGAGGGCCTGAACCTGCTCTGGGGTTAGGGTAAATTCACCCCGCGCATCGCCCCCCATGCCCGTATCATTCAGCATGACCTCCAGGGCATACTGGAAAGGCCCATTTTCCATGGGGCTGCCCCGATGGATGTGGAAGGCAGAGGTGATGTTCGGGTTTGGCGGATCCACCGGATCGGTCTCGTAGTTACGAGGGCCGCTAGTCAAATCGCGGAAGCTGGCCCGCACCACCAGACGGTTGCCTACCAGCACTGCTCCCACCGCTCCACGGGCATCGCTGCGCGGCGCATTGGGCACCACAGCCTGCGGACTCAGAATAGCTACATAGGTCATCATCGGCTGGGGCATCATCCCCTGAGCCAACAGGGTTGACCGCGCCGCCGCTAGGTTAGAGTCTACCTGCTGCCCCAGGGATTGGGTCATCGCCGTCGCGGATACTGAAACAGCGTCAGAGTAGGATCCCGTCACCCTGGCCCAAGCAGGGGTGGATAATCCCACGGCCAACAGGCCTGCACAAAGGGCAAGGCCCATTCGTTGCCACATCTTGTTGTAAAACATCGGTCTATCTCATACGCCAACAACTGAACCTGCGCGGCAGATTCTTAAGGAGTACGATCTGCCGCAATGTTTGGATGCACCCACGGCTAAAAAAAGTCAGAAGACCTGCATCGCCTAGGGATCTAGGGGAGCAGGGTGAGTCTGGGCCTCTACGGGTGATGGTGTCGCAAGGCAGCGGCGGCATGGAGACGAACCCCCGCGTCTTCATCCTGGGTGAGGGCTTGCAGGATGGGGATGGCCCGCCGATCTCCCCATTGCCCCAACAGCATGACCAAGTGACGACGCAGCAGGCTACGGTCGGCGGTAGTAGGCAGCGCATCCAGCCACTGCGGCACCTGGATAACCAAGCGGAGTTGTAGGCTAGGGTTAGTGGTGCGTGAGAGGGCTTGCAAGGCCGTCACGCGAATGGCGTCGGACAGCATATCCCAGGACTGGACAATGGCTTCAAAGGCCGCAGGCGTGTCTTGCCAAACGAGAGCCTGCACGGTGGCTAGCTTGAGGGAAACGGGGGTATGACTGACCGTCAACAACTCGTGAAGAGTTTGGGTGGCGGCGGAGTGGGAAGTGCGCCCTAGGGCATAGATGGCCTGCTGTGCTACGGCTGGGTGAATATCCTTGGCTAGGGGTTGCATCAAGGCCACCCACTGGAGATCGCCAATCTGCCGTCTAAAGCTAATCAGGCTTTGAATGGCGGCCAGTCGCACTGCGGCGGTACAGTCTTGGAGCGCATCCACCACCAGAGAGAGTACGTCTAGGTCGGCAAATTGCCCCAACGCCTGAATGATACTGGCCTTGGTTGATCCGGTTGTGTGGTCAATGGCGGCAACCAGGAGGGGCTGGGTCGCGGGGTGAGGAATGCGACAGAGCACCTCAATGGCCATGGCCTGAGTAGCTGATGCTGTAACAAGGGTGCTGAGTGCCTGGATGGCGTTGGGGCCAAGGTGGCCCAGGGTATCAATAATCGTTTTCTGCAAGTCTTCGTCAGCGGTACCCAAGGCGTCAATGAGGGCAGCAATCGACGCTGGGTGGTCAAAATGTCTCAGACTGTAGGCAGCAAACCAGCGATCCTCCCAGTCCAGCCTTTCATCCCTAAGCATGGTGATCAGGTCGCCGATGGCCACCCCTCCCAATCGGGGAAGCTGCCGAGCGGCCTCCCAACGATCGGCGAAACTGCCCTGCCGAAAATTACCTCCCTCCCGAAGTTGGCTCGCGGTAGTGGATGAAGAGACCAAGTCTGTTGGGGGGGAGGAACTAGCCTGGGGTGAAGCCAAGGGGTCAACGAAATCAAACAAAATCTTGCTCCCTATGGGGTATGGGATAGGCCATCATGACTGAGCGGAAAACACGCTGGCTGCCGTTGGATACAGTACGGGTAAAGGGCTTCAGCCCCTGATTCACAGGTTTTATGCACAGGTTTGATTCACAGGTTTGGCGATGCTTAGGTGTCCTTCATCCATCAGAAAACGGATAGGAGCCAATGGTTAAAGTATGCCTGTCTATAGTGATAGCCGATTCTGGCCCTGCACTATGCAGGTCGCGCAATGGGAGTTTGCATGACTTGCATGGATCACCAAAAAGCGTATTGAGAGATACAAAATCATTGGAAAAGCGCCGCTTATGGTGATTACGCTAAGCAAAACAATGAATCTAGAGCATTCTCAAGAGGTGCAGGAAACCTGACTCCTGGCATCATTACCTTTGCTGTCTATCCACACCGCGATTCAAATTTCATGAAATTGTATGGGAAGTGCATAGAGAGTGTTGGTAGGTCAACAATGACCCTGGCCTGAAAGTTTTCTGTCAATAGGTGTTCGTTGTGTTGTTGATCTTTTTTGCAAGGCGGTGTGCCTGTGACTATTTCTATGGATAGGACTAGCGAAGCCGCTAGCACGAAATTGAATAAGTTTGAAAAGCTAAAGGCTGAAAAAGACGGCTTGCTGGTTAGGCACGACCTAGCCCATTTTGCCAAAATTGGCTGGGAAGCAGTGGATGAAGCCGATTTAACCCATCGTCTCAAGTGGCTAGGGATCTTCTTTCGGCCTGTTACCCCTGGTAAATTCATGCTGCGGTTGCGGTTGCCCCACGGGGTAATGACGAGCTACCAATCTCGCACCCTGGCTAACATTATTCAGCGCTATGGCGAAGACGGCAGTGCCGACATTACCACTCGGCAAAATCTTCAGCTTCGCGGCATTTTACTAGAAGACATTCCTGATATTTTCCACCAGCTAGAGGCAGCGGGGCTGACCTCTGTGCAGTCTGGCATGGACAATGTGCGGAACATCACCGGATCTCCGGTATCTGGCCTCGATGCCGATGAACTCATCGACACGCGAGAACTCGTGCAAAAAGTTCAGGATATGATCACGGGCAACGGCCAGGGAAATCCTGAATTTAGCAATCTGCCCCGCAAATTCAACATTGCGATTGAAGGCGGACGGGACAATTCCATCCACGCCGAAATTAACGATATTGCCTTTGTTCCCGCCTTTAAAGATGGCGTTTTGGGCTTCAACGTACTGGTGGGGGGCTTCTTCTCCGCCCGTCGCTGCGAAGCGGCCATTCCCCTCAACGCCTGGGTTCCCGCCGATGACAGCGTCGTTGCCCTCAGCCGCGCCATCCTAGAGGTCTACCGGGACAACGGCCCCAGGGTGAACCGCCAAAAGGCCCGCCTAATGTGGCTAATCGACGAATGGGGGCTAGATCGCTTCCGGGCTGAGGTGGAATCCGCCTATGGCCAGCCCCTCACCCCCGCCGCAGAAAAGGACGAAATGGACTGGGACAAGCGCGATCACATCGGCGTGTATGCCCAAAAACAGGCGGGGCTGAACTACGTGGGCCTGCATGTGCCCGTGGGTCGCCTCTGGGCCGAGGACTTCTACGAATTGGCCCGCCTTGCTGAAGTCTACGGCAACGGCGAATTGCGGTTGACCGTGGAGCAGAACGTGATTATCCCCAATGTGCCCGATGATCGCCTGCCCGTGCTACTAGAGGAGCCGCTGCTCCAAAAGTTCTCCACCGATCCCTCGCCCCTGATGCGGGCGCTGGTCTCCTGCACCGGAGCGCAGTTCTGCAACTTCGCCCTGGTAGAAACCAAGCAACGCGCCCAGGTTCTCGCCAAAGCGCTAGATGCCGAACTTACCCTGCCCCAGCCCGTGCGGATTCACTGGACAGGTTGCCCCAACTCCTGCGGCCAACCCCAGGTGGCGGACATCGGCCTGATGGGCACCAAAGTCCGCAAGGACGGCAAAACCGTGGAAGGTGTGGATATTTTTATGGGTGGCAAGGTCGGCAAAGATGCCCATCTCGGCGAAAAAGTCATGCAGGGCATCCCCTGCGACGATCTGCCCGATGTGCTGAAAACCCTGCTGATAGAGCATTTCCAAGCCCAACCCCGCTCTGGCGGAGAGGCTCCCGGTAGTTCAGTCTCGGTCACGATGGAATAACCCGCTCACCCCCAACCCCTCTCCCACCGGGGGAGAGGGGAGCCAGACCGTAGGGTACATTCGCGAAGCAATGCACCACCCAAAGCTGCGCCTTCAGAAGGATTCCCAATAAAGCCGATTAAGGACGGATGAGGGCTTAAGGCCAAAAAAATGCCCTGCCGCTATCGTTCACGTCAGGGACACACAGTTTGCATTAATGTTTGCAGACTACCATAGGATTTCTCCGTTTCATAGCTTCTTTAGCATTTCCGTAATCTACGTCCCGTTCCCATTCCTTCCTACTGTTAATACGCAACTATGGCCGCTCCTCACAAAACCCTCTGTCCTTACTGCGGTGTTGGGTGTGGCTTGGAGGTTGTGCCCCAGCGCCCCAGCGACGATCCTACGCTTCCCCAACGCTGGCAAACCAGGGGAGATCGCGCCCATCCCTCCAGCCAAGGCATGGTCTGTGTGAAGGGGGCCACGGTGGCGGAATCCATCGACCAGGATCGGCTGCTATACCCGATGCTGCGGGAATCCTTGGATGCGCCCTTTGAGCGGGTGTCCTGGGAGGTGGCCCTAGACCAGATTACCCACCGGATTCGTGATGTCCTGGAGGACTTAGGGCCTGATGGAGTCTATATGTACGGCTCTGGCCAGTTCCAGACCGAGGATTACTATGTGGCCCAAAAGCTGATTAAGGGCTGCTTGGGGACGAACAATTTTGATGCCAACTCGCGGCTGTGCATGTCTTCGGCGGTGTCGGGCTATTTGCAGAGCTTGGGTTCTGACGGCCCCCCCTGCTGCTACGAAGATTTGGATCTCACCGACTGCGCCTTCCTCATCGGCACCAACACCGCCGAGTGCCACCCCATCGTCTTCAACCGCCTGCGGAAGCACCACAAGCGCAACCCCCACGTCAAGCTGATTGTGGTGGATCCGCGCCGCACCGAAACCGCCCAAGTCGCCGACCTACATCTCGCCATCCGTCCCGGCACCGACATCACCCTGCTCAACGGCATCGGCCACCTGCTGCTGAGGTGGGGCGCGTTGGATCAGGGCTTCATCCACCAGTCCACCCAAGGATTTGCAGACTACACCGACGTTCTGCGCCACTACGAACCCAGTATCGTCGCCGAACGCTGCGGCATTGCGGAAGCCGATCTAGAAACCGCCGCCCGCACCTGGGCCAAGTCCCAATCCGTCCTATCCCTGTGGTCAATGGGGCTGAACCAGTCTTCCGAGGGCACCGCCAAGGTGTGTTCCCTGATTAGCCTGCACCTGCTGACGGGGCAGATTGGCAAACCGGGGGCAGGGCCGTTTTCCCTCACCGGGCAACCCAATGCGATGGGAGGGCGCGAGGCAGGCGGCTTAGCCCACATTTTGCCGGGATATCGTCTGGTGAAAAATCCCCAGCACCGCCAGGAAGTCGAGCAGTTTTGGGGCTTGCCGGAAGGCCAGATTTCCCCCACCCGTGGCCTCACTATCGGCGAAATGATCCCCGCCCTAGAGCACGACCAAGTGGGCCTGCTGTGGATTGCCGCCACCAACCCCGCCGTCAGCCTGCCGGACTTGAACCGCACCAAAGCCGCCCTGCAACGATCCCCCTTCACCGTCTACCAAGACGCCTACTACCCCACCGAAACCGCCGCCTATGCCCACCTGCTGCTGCCTGCGGCCCAGTGGGGCGAAAAAACGGGCACCATGACCAATTCCGAGCGCACCGTCACCCTCTGCCAAGCCTTTCGGCCCCCGGTGGGGGAGGCCCGCGCCGACTGGGAGGTTTTTGCTGAAGTGGGTCGCCGCCTGGGCTTTGCCGATCAGTTCCAGTTTGCCACCAGTGCCGACGTCCACCGGGAATTTGTCCAAATCACCCAAGGCCGACTGTGCGATATGACCGGGATCAGCCACGAACAACTAGCCACTAGCCCGATCCAGTGGCCCTGTCCAACCCAGGAAACCGCCGACACCGCCGCTGATACGGCTCCCGACAAGCACAACAAACGCCTCTACACCGACCATCATTTTGCCTACCCCGATGGCCGCGCCCGGTTCATGCCCTACCACGAAAAAGGGCTGGCCGAACCTGCCGATGACCGCTACCCCTTCGTTCTCACCACTGGGCGACTCTATGGCCACTGGCACACCCAAACCCGCACCGGACGCATCGCCAAAATTCAAAAAATGCACCCCCAGCCCTTTCTAGAAATGCACCCCCGCGATGCCGAACGGCTCCAGCTTGCGGATCAAGACTGGGTAGAGGTGCGATCCGCCCGTGGCACCGCCCGATTACCTGTGCTAGTGACCAAAAACATTCGCCCCGGTACCCTGTTTGTGCCCATGCACTGGGGATCCCTCTGGGCCGAGGACGCCGAATGCAACGCCCTCACTCATCCCGAAGCCTGCCCCATTTCCCTTCAGCCAGAGCTCAAAGCCTGTGCGGTGCAGGTCGTGCCGCTGTCGCCCCCGGATCAATCCCAATCATTGGCGCAGGTGGAAGAAAGAACGGCGCTGCCCGTCGCGATGGTTCCACACAATCCGGTAAAATCATCTGAACCTGAGACCCATTCGTCCGGGGTACTTTCATCCTCCTAGTCTGTGTTCCTCCCTCCCTTGCACTGATGGCACGTTCGGCTAGACAGCTTCTCGCACAGTTGAAAAACGATATTTTTCTCAAGCGTTTGCATCAGTTTGAGGGCACCATTTCCAAAATATTGTCCTTGGGCATGATCGTTGTGATCATTGCCATGGTGATTGATTTGGGAATTGTTATTGGCCGTTCTATTCTTACCACTGGCCCTGGAGCCTTTCTAGGACAGCCTGTGATTGATATTTTTGGCTTCTTTCTCAGTATTTTAATTGCCCTAGAAATCTTAGAAAACATCACAGGCTACATTCGCAGCCATGTGGTGCAGGTGGAATTGGTGATCGCCACAGCCCTTACCGCCGTTGGGCGCAAAATTATTATTCTTGACCTCAATAAAGTGTCAGGTGCCACGTTGATTGGGCTGGCTATTGCCATTTTTTCCCTGGCCATCAGCTATTGGATTGTGCGCCACACCAACCGCAATTCGAGCTAAGGATATTATGGGTTGAAATACCATCGGGCTGACCCACAGACTGAGAGGGGAGCCACCGTCGTCTAGAGGCATCCTCCTGGCCAACTAACGGATGGAAACTGGCCCGCTCGATACTGCACGACCCGGCCCCGATCATCGGTTTCAAAGACGAGGCGGAACAGGTCTTCGCCGGGGGTTCGGGGAGTAAACACGATGGTCTTACCAAGGGTGACGGGGTTGGCTGTAGCCTCTAGTTGGCCTCTATACATGCGAACTAAATCGGCCTCCGTTGAGCCAATTTTTGCGCCGCTGCGGGTCTCAATGAGGCTACCGGGCCACACATCAATCCGTAGAATCCGATCATCGATGGCCATGATCCCAATCGGCTCGCTATTGCCCTTAATGCGATAGTACTGACAGACTCCCTGACCGCTGCCCTCAATGGCGATGGGGGTCAGCCCTGCTTCCTCCAGATCGGCTAGGGTCATGCCAATTTGGATGGGGCCAAGTCCGGTGGTTTT
This sequence comes from Leptolyngbya sp. BL0902, assembly GCF_016403105.1. Classification (NCBI taxonomy): domain Bacteria; kingdom Bacillati; phylum Cyanobacteriota; class Cyanophyceae; order Leptolyngbyales; family Leptolyngbyaceae; genus Leptolyngbya; species Leptolyngbya sp. BL0902. The sequence continues at coordinate 1,246,531 of NZ_CP046155.1, read as the reverse complement.
CAGGGGTTCATTGAGAATGGCTAGTAGCGGCAGGCTCATGCGACTGTCGGAGTCGGCGGCATTGGCCAGGGCTCGCTTCATCAGGCGCAGGGAGTTGAGGGGAGCGACGACCCCTTGAAGCACCGTTGGAGCCTGGAGCCGATAGACCGGAGATGGGGTTGAGGCGTTCGCTGAGCCATTGGGGTGCCTAGCCATTGCCTGGGGGGCAATACTCTGGGGTAAGGCTATGACTCCTAGCCCTGCCACAGCGGCGAGGGTGATCATAACGAGTTGCCCGATACGTTGATTCATACTTTTCTGACGATTAGGACGATTGAAACGTTGGGTCTTCGCTCCTATCAACTATACGCGATCTCGTTGGGGGACGGGCCACGGGTGAGCCGCGATATCCATGAGGATTCCTAGGGCGGTTGATAAGCGCCCCGGTTGTTGAGCCCATGACGATCTGCTAGCCCTAGGCTAGAGCAGGGCTTGTGGGGGAAGCCCCCGCCAAAACGATGGCGCTAAGCCTTGCGATCTACGTTAGCCTTAGCTTGCGTTCTTTGTGGGGAGTGTCTATGCCACCTCAGCCGTTCTTGAAGCCAAGTATTCGCCTCAAGTTCATAACGGCCATGGCCACAGGTGGCCTCGTCATTGGAATTATGGGAGGACTTTGGCGGGGTCAAGGCCCGGTGCAGTCTTCGGCGGAACAGAGTCCGCCCGTTGGCGAAATCACCGTGCCGGGCTGGCCTAACCCCCTCAGCGTGCTGTCTGCCCTGACCACCCAACCTGCCCCACCTCTCGACATTCCGCCCCTGGTGCAGCCCCAGCCCTTGCCCCCCCAGGAGGTTTGGCCAGAAGCTCCTAGTCAGCAGCCCCGCCCCTACTTCAGCGACAGTGGCGAAGCCGATTGGGTGGCTCCCATTTTGGAAGATTTGGCCCAGCGACGGTTGATCAAGGGCTTTCCAGATGGCACCTTTCGGCCCAACGATCCGATGACGCGGGCGGAATTTGCCTCCCAGATTAGTCGCCTGTTTGTCCTAGCTCCGCCGTCAGTACCGCCGTCCTCATACCGCGATGTTGATCCAGAGCACTGGGCCACTCAGCCCATTCAGAATGCGGTGGAAATGGGGTTTTTGTCGGGCTACCCTGACCAAACCTTTCGCCCGGAGGACAAAATTACCCGACTCCAGGTGTTGTTGGCCCTAGCTAGCGGGCTCAATCTCAAGTCTAGCAGCAGCCCCGACCGCGTGCTGAGGGCCTACCTCGATGCCGACCAAGTGCCCCCTTGGGCCAAAACCGCCCTGATAACCACCCTAGAAGCCAACCTGGTGGTGAACCATCCCGATCCCCAGCGCCTAGAGCCCAACCGCGAAGCCAGCCGCGCCGAAGTGATAGCCATGCTGCGCCAGACCTTGGTATACACAGGGCAACTAAGCCCTCTCCCCCCTGGCCAGTCTTCCCTGCCCGATCAGCCCGCCTACTAGAACGAGGCGAGGGTTTACAATAGCATCTGGCCTTCATACCCAACGACTATGCCCCCCGCCGAGACCTCCACCACCGAGATTCCCTCCCAGCCCGCTGCCGACAGCCCCACCGCCCCCGATAGCCCCACCTTTGGCTGGAACACCTACGCCGAACGCCTAAACGGTCGCTTTGCCATGGTGGGCTTTGTGGCGTTGCTGCTGCTGGAACTGGTCACTCACCAGACCTTTTTTGCTTGGCTGGGTTTCTAGGTCGCCGGAATTCGGGATGAGTAACGTCTTGTCGCCTCAAGGAATCGTCTTTTGGGGGACAATAAAGAGCTGACAAGTGCCTTAACCGGGTGCTGTGATGTGATGGGCTTGGCCCGCTTGGATAGGGGAAATACCGTGAATTTTCAGTCTGTAATTGCCACGCTGAATGACTTTTGGGCCAAACAGGGCTGCGTAATTGTGCAACCCTATGACACTGAAAAGGGCGCAGGCACCAAAAGCCCCCACACCTTTTTGCGGGCGCTGGGGCCAGAGCCCTGGGCCGTGGCCTATGCCGAACCCTGTCGGCGTCCGGCAGATGGCCGCTACGGCGAAAACCCCAACCGCTATCAGCATTATTTTCAGTACCAGGTGTTGATCAAGCCCTCGCCGGACAATATTCAAGACACCTACCTCGAATCCCTGCGGGCGCTGGGCATCAAGCCCGAAGACCACGATATTCGCTTTGTGGAGGACAACTGGGAAGACGCCGCCGTGGGCGCGTGGGGCGTGGGCTGGGAAGTGTGGCTCGACGGCATGGAAATCACCCAGTTCACCTACTTTCAGCAGTGCGGTGGTATTGACTGTCGGCCTGTGTCCATTGAGCTCACCTACGGCCTAGAGCGGCTCACCATGTACCTGCAAGAGGTGGACGCCATCGCCAAAATTCAGTGGAATGACCAGCTCACCTACGGCGACATCTACATGCAGGCGGAGATCGAAAACTCCACCTACAACTTTGAAGCCTCCGACCCCGACCTGCTGTTCCAACGGTTTGAACTCTACCAAAAAGAAGCCGAGCAACTGATGGATCGCGGCCTAGTGCTGCCCAGCTACGACTATGTCCTGAAGTGTTCCCACACCTTCAACCTGCTGGATGCGCGGGGGGTGATCTCCGTAACGGAACGCACCCGCTACATTCGCCAAGTCCGTGCCCTGGCCCGCCGGGTAGCCCAGCTCTACCTCGAACAACGAGAAGCCCTAGGGTTCCCGCTGCTCAACGCCAGCCCAGAGGCGGCTTAGTCAACCCTAGGAGCGCGTCTAGTCCAGTTCCTCTCAAAGGCCCTCTCCCGTGGGGAGAGGGCTTTAGGGTGAGGGCTCAGGGGTCAGCCGTCAACTTCGGAATTAATCCGCCGAGAAGATCATGCTGCCGCTGTCATACATCAGTTCGACGATCAGTTGACCATCACGGAAGAAGTAGCTGTTGGCATTATCCAACCCGCGCAGGAAATCTGCATCGGCAGAACCCGCTGGGCAGGCCATGCGGGTGGTGGCTACCCCGGTGATGTTGAGGCGGTTGTCGGCGGCGGTGGCAAAGCTGCCCCGGCCCCGGTTGCAGTCGGCCTGCACCACCACGCTGCCATCGCCCATGAATTCGATGGTGTAGTTTTCGGGGTTGCTGGGAACGGTCTGGGAACCGTCGTTCATCTGGATTTGCTGGAGCTTCCAGACACTACCCACCAAGCTGGGGGCCGTTGCTTCCTGGAATCGCATGGTGCCGCTGTCAAACATGAGGTCAATAAAGAGCTGACCATCCTGGAAGAAGAACAGGTTGGCGTTGCTGAGGGCTTGGGTGAAGTCGCCGCCGATGGAGCCTTCGGGACAGGCGGCCATGGTGGTGGCAATGGGGGCCACACTCAGGCGACCGGGTTCAGGCACGTTAAAGCTGCCCCGGCCTCGGTTGCAGTCGGCCCGCACGGCCATGGAGCCATCGTCCATGAACTCGACGGTGTAGTTTTCCGTGGGTTCGGCCACCAACAGCCTGCCGTCGTTGAACTGAATGTCCTGGAGTTCCCAGACGCGGCCCGTGAGGGATACCGTTGAAGCGGGGGAAAACTGCATGGTGCCACTGCCGTAGGCGAGGTCAATGAACATGTCGTCGCCCTGGAAGAAGAGCATATTGGCATCGCGCAGGCTTTGCAGGAAGCGGGTGTCGATGGAGCCTTCGGGGCAGGCGGCTAGGGTGGTGGGGCCAAGGGTAATGGTAATGCGGCCATCCACTAAGTTGAAGGCTCCGGCGGCGCGGTTGCAGTCGGCCTGAACAAATACGTCCCCGCGCTCAGTGAATTCCACGGTGTAGTTTTGGGGCGAGCTGGGCGTAAACCGGGTGTCGTCGTTCATCTGGATTTGCTGAAGCTCCCAGACCGTGCCGACGAGGTTGTCTTGATCATCCAGGCTGACGGGCACCATACAGGCTGTCCCCATCCAGGCGACGGAAGCGGTTAAAAAAGCGGCGGTACGAAAGGCATTCATAGATTTATCTACCACAGTTGACTCGAAAAAAAGGAACTGAAAACAAGACCTGTGACGAGGTTGGACGGAGAAGCCCGCCAACGGAAACCGTACACAACTCACACCAAAGCTGCTTCCTATGGTGCCAGAGCCCCCGCGATGCAGACAATCAATGTTCAAAAAACGTGAATTTCTCAAGACTCTGCTAACGTTTCTAACCCCATGGCCTAGGGTTAGGGCGCGATCCATCAGGATGACGAGGCTGAGACCTAGTAAGCATAGTCAGGATTTTCGCCACCACGCCCAGGCCCCATTCAGCCTGTACAAACAACATGTTTTCCCTCGCTACCCCGCGACCGCTAGACTGAGAGAGCCCCAGGGAAGACGCCATGGAGCAAGGGCCGAGATCGCTGGCTAGGGGGTATGATGACTGGCTTTGGGGTTGTGCTATTGCAAGCCCCCATCGTTTCGGCCTGTATTGTGGCCCGTTGAGCCTGGTTAGCTGCGCCGCCAGAGTATGCCATGGTGGGACACCCCTAGCGCTTCCTGAATGATGCCCCTTTCCTGCTCGATGCGCTGAAGCAGAGCAATGTCCAGAGTTTAGTTCAGCTCGTTCAACGGGCACCCATCGGTAAATAGATGATGCAAATTTGGGTAGATGCGGATGCTTGTCCTAACGTAATTAAGGAAATCCTATTTCGAGCCGCGAAACGGGTTGAAATCAAGACGACGCTAGTGGCCAATCAGGAGCTACAAATTCCAGGTTCTCCCTACATTGAATTTGTGCAGGTACGCTCCGGTCTAGACATCGCCGATAACTACATTGTGAAACACCTAGAAGCCGGAGATTTAGTAATTACCGCTGATATTCCCCTCGCCGCAGAAGCGATTGACAAAGGAGCCTACGCCCTCAATCCTAGGGGTGAGTTTTATGACAAGGGCAATATTCGAGAACGGCTATCGATGCGAAACTTTCTGAATGAACTACGCAGCGCTGGGGTTGATACAGGTGGGCCTGCTCCCTTCAACCAGCGAGTGACTGGAGCCTTTGCCAATCAGCTAGATCGCTTTTTAACCAAACATAGGCGCTAACTACGTCCCTAGGTTGTCCGCAAGCAAGATATAGTTGATGGAATTAGTAATGAGACATCAGGAAGCACAATAGTCTCGAATAATGTCATCCAGAGAAGTGCCGGGTTTCGCATACATTCTGGCTCTCTTTAAGGCACTAAAGTCATGCTCGATATCATTTAGGTCGGGAGAGTACTTCGGTAAAAATAAAATCTGATGCCCCGCCTCTTCTGCTAGTTCTTTAATCTTCGTCTTTCGATGGATGGGAGCATTATCTAGAATAAAAACTGAGGGGGTCGTGACGTTCGTCAACAAAAACAGACTAAACCATCCCTCAAATCCTTCAGCATCTAAGCTTCCGGTAAACAACATTGGGGCAATCAAGTCTTTTCTGCCTTTCCTCCGGGCCGCAATCAGATTCTCCTTCTTCCCTCGCTTGCCCTGGCGCTCTCCATAGATTTTCTTTCCCCGTTTCGACCAAGCGTACAGACAAGCCACGCCTTCCTCAAACCCACACTCATCAATATAGACCAGGCTTTTGACGCCATACACCTGAATCAATGCTCTCAGGGTTCGATAGTATTTCATGCGTTCTTCTGCATTTCGCTCTCGATACCTTAGTTCTTTTTTTTTCGGGTGATTTTCATTTTCTTGAAGACCTTAGAGAGCGCACTAATGCTCACCCCAAATTTCTGAGCCCGTTCCTTCAACGTGGCTTCTGGATTCTGCTCCACATCTTTGCGAAGAGCGTCCCAATCGAGTTTACGTTGGCGTCGGGTTACCTTGGTCGGGGCCAAGTCGACTCGATTTAACCAGCGATAGATTGTCGCACGACCGACTTGATAGGTTTTCGCCGCCTTCGAGATGCTGCCACCTCCTTCTACAAAGTCGATCACGCGCTTCCTTAAATCCAGACTGTAAGGCATCGTTTCTTCGTTCAACCATCACTCCGCTTATAAATAGCTTAAAAACGTCCCAGTCTAAAGTCAATCAACTATACCGCTTTTGCCAGAGATTTTCGCCCACTGCCTCCGCCTGCATCCTGTTCAAAACAACGCCAATTCAAATTGAATTCCAGAAGACAGCCTAAATTATAATCAGCTTCATTTTGTATTGGTATGACTTATACAGCAATAGCTGTGGAGAAAAAATAAAAGGGAACCAGAAAAGATCTAGTTCCCCTGTTAAATTGAAGTTTCTGATGAAAAGCTAGGCGTTTGATAAGCACCTAACTTTCAATTGGTTAACCCAAGGCATTGGCCCCAGAGACTACCTCAAGAATTTCTTGGGTAATTGCTGCCTGACGAGCTTTGTTGTAGGTCAGGTTGAGGGACTTGGCCAATTCCTTGGCGTTGTCGCTAGCGTTATTCATAGCCGTCATACGGGCCGCAAGTTCACTAGCCGCAGATTCCTGGAGAGCCCGCAGAATCTGGTTGTTGAGGTACAAGGGCAGCAGCGCATCCAGGATCTGGACGGGATCTTGCTCGAAGATCATGTCTTGGGGGAAGTTCATCTTGACTTGAGACGCTACTTTTTCCCGCTGAACCTCGAAGTTGCCGCCGCGAGTGGTGAGTCGAAAAATCTCGTCATCAGGGGTTTCCAGCCCTTGAGCGTCCAGGGGCAGCAAGGTCTGAACCACGGGACGAGAGCTCACCAGGGAGACAAACCGGGTATAGATCAGCTCTACCCGATCCACCTTGCCCGACAGGAACAGCGCCAACAGTTCATCGGCAATGCGAGAGGCTTCCTCGGCGTTGGGGATTTGCTCTAGCCCGGTAAAGCTAGCCTCAATGGGCTGTTCCCGACGCTTAAAGTAGGTGCTGGCTTTCCGGCCTACCAGGACGTACTGATAGTTGATGCCCTCAGCCGCTAATTCCTTGGCGCGGATTTCCGCCCGACGGATAACGTTGGTGTTGTAACCGCCGCACAGACCCCGGTCGCCAGAGATGACCAGAATCGCGACGTTGTTGATCTCCCGCTGCTTGAGCAGGGGCAGATCCACATCTTCAAACTTGAGCCGACTTTGCAGGCCGTAGAGCACCTGGGCCAGTCGATCCGCAAAAGGACGAGTCGCAATCACCTGCTCTTGGGCACGGCGCACCTTAGCGGCGGCAACCAGTCGCATGGCTTCGGTGATTTTGCGAGTATTTTTAACGGATTTAATGCGATCTCGAATTGCTTTTAGGTTAGGCATAATCTGTCCTCAGCCATTGTTGCGGGGGCGCTCCCCCAACCGCAGGCCAGATACCTCGGTCGGAGGAGCGAATTGAAGCAGAGACTAGGCAGCAGCCATGAAGGCTTCCTTGGCCTCGTTAATCCCCGCCTTCAGCAGGGCTTCGCTTTCATCGCCCAGTTTCTTCTCGCTGCGAACGAGTTCAGCAAACTTAGGCTTGTTGTTGCGGATGTAGTCGCGCATGGACTTGGCAAATTCCACCACTTTATCAGCGGGGATTTCATCCATGTAGCCGTTGATCCCGGCGTAGATGATGGCGACTTGCTCTTCCACGGGCAGGGGAGAGTACTGGGGCTGCTTCAGCAGTTCACGCAGGCGCTGACCCCGGGCCAGTTGCTTCTGGGTGGAAGCATCCAGGTCGGAAGCAAACTGGGAGAAGGCTTGCAGTTCGTCGAACTGGGCCAGTTCCAGTTTCACCTTGCCCGCCACCTGCTTCATGGCTTTGATTTGCGCCGCCGAACCCACCCGGGATACGGAGATACCCGCGTTAATGGCCGGACGCAGACCGGAGTTGAACAGGTCGGAGGACAGGAAGATTTGACCGTCGGTGATGGAAATCACGTTGGTGGGAATGTAGGCGGAAACGTCGCCAGCCTGGGTTTCGATGATGGGCAGAGCGGTCATGCTGCCTTCGCCGAGTTCGGGGCTGAGCTTCGCGGCCCGCTCCAGCAAACGAGAGTGCAGGTAGAACACGTCGCCAGGATAGGCTTCACGACCGGGGGGACGACGCAGCAGCAGCGACATTTGACGGTAGGCCTGAGCCTGCTTGGTCAAATCGTCGTACACCACCAGGGTGGCCTTGCCTTGGTACATGAAGTACTCGGCCAGGGCGGCACCCGTGTAGGGAGCCAGGTATTGCAGAGGAGCAGGATCGTTGGCATTGGCGGCGACCACGATGGTGTAGTCCAGAGCACCGCGCTCGCGCAGCACATCTACCACCTGAGCCACGGAAGCAGCCTTCTGACCCACGGCCACGTAAACGCAGACCACATCTTCAGACTTTTGGTTGAGGATGGTGTCGATGGCGATAGCGGTTTTCCCGGTCTGACGGTCGCCGATGATCAGCTCGCGCTGACCCCGACCAATGGGAATCATGGCGTCGATGGCGGTAATCCCGGTCTGCATCGGCTCGTACACCGATTTACGGGCGATAATGCCGGGGGCAGGAGACTCAATCAGACGGGTTTCAGAAGCTTCGATGTCCCCCTTGCCGTCGATGGGACGGGCCAGGGCGTCCACCACGCGGCCCAGCATCGCTTGACCCACGGGCACCGACGCAATTTTGCCCGTCGCGGTTACAGGGCTACCCTCACGGATGTTGATACCGTCGCCCATCAACACCGCACCGACGTTGTCTTCCTCTAGGTTGAGGGCGATGCCCACGGTGCCGTCTTCAAACTCCAGCAGTTCGCTGGCCATGACGTTCTCTAGGCCGTAGATCCGAGCAATCCCGTCACCCACCTGAAGCACGGTACCCACGTTGGATACTTTGACTTCTTGGTTGTACTGCTCGATCTGCTGCTTAATAATGCTGCTAATTTCGTCAGGTCTGATGCTAACCATAGGATCTGCTCTGCTAAACCTACACAAACATGAAAAAACAAAGGGTGGCCAAGACTAGGCCGCTGCTGCCAACTGCATGCCAATCCGGCGAAGTTGTCCGCGCAGGCTGGCGTCAATCACCTGGGAGCCCACCTTGACGATCAGCCCTCCCAGAAGATCGGGATCCACCTGAACCGATAGCTCCACATTTTGAGCCCCAGATAGAGCCGCCACTCGGTCGCGAATCGTGGCGGTTTGCTCCTCGGACAAGGGCACCGCAGACACTACATCGGCTAAGACCGTCTGCTTAAGTTCCCGCAGCAGCACTTGGTACTGCTCTAGAACACCGTCCAGGTACATGATGCGGTTGCGATCCACAAGTAGAAGCAGCACGCTCAACACAGCGGGATTCACTTTCCCCTCGGCAATTTGTCGCAGCGCACCCTTCTTCGCTTCCGGTTCCATCAGGGGGTTGCCCAGGAACTGGGTGAGTTCTGCCGAATCGTTGAGGACGGCTAGCAAGCCAGCCACTTCGTTGCCCACCTCATCGACTACGCCATTTTCCTTGGCGATGTCCATCAGAGCCTTGGCGTAGGGCAGCGTGACTTCAGATGTCATGGTGCTGTCTTTCATTACTGACCTCCTCCTAGCATGGCAATGCTGGCATCCACCAGGCGTCGCTGAACGTCATCATTGAGACGATGGGGTAGCTCGCGCTCGGTCTTCTCTAGGGCTAGAGCCGCGATTCGCTGCTGCAACTCCCGCATGACCTTCGTCTCTTGAGAGCTTAGATCCTGAGCTGCGCTCGCCCGCATCCGCTCCACATCTACCTTAGCCTGGGCCAGGATAGCCTCCTTGGTACGGGCGGCAGTCTGCTCAGCGTCGGCTAAAATTTTCTGGGCTTCCTCCTTGGCCTGAGCCAGCTTTTGTTGCTGCTCAGCTAGGGCGGTAGCGGCCTCTTGCTTGCGCTTCTCGGCTTCGGTAATCGCCTCTTCAATGGCGGCTCGGCGAGTAGATAGGGTTTTACCTAAAAACTTGCTGCCGAAGTAGACGAGAACGCCAATGATGATGGCTAAATTTATTAGGTTGGTCTCAAGAATGTCGAAATTAAGACCAACTCCTCCCTCTGTTGCTAGAAACCAACCAATAGTCATATCTTTCTTTCCGTCAACGACGCTGGCATCGTGCTTACCATGGCCTTAAGGCAGGCTAGGATGCGGCACTGAGCAATTTGTCCAGGATTTGACGGCTTAGGCCATCCACCTGCTGCTCTAGGGTGGCCATAGCTTGGCGCTTTTGCTCGTCCAGTTCACGCTGAACTTGCTCACGCTGGGCTTGGGCCTCCTGTTGAGCTTCGGCAATGCTTTGAGCCGCTAGTTTCTGGGCTTCTTCCTGGGCCGCTGCAATCACGGCTTGGGACTGACGACGGGTTTCCGCGAGTTCTTGCTGGTAGGCTTTTGCGATTTGCTCAGCCTTGGCAAGGCGCTCAGCGGCGTCTACCTTGTTGCTGCGAATGTAGCCGTCGCGCTCGTCAATGGCATTACCCAAGGGCTTGTAGAACAAGGCATTGAGTATTACCGCGAGAAGCACAAACTGCACCGCCATCAGGGGAAGGGTAGCATCTAGGTCAAACAGACCGCCGCTTGCTTCCTCTGCCGCTTCTACAGCCAAAAACCACACTGAATGAATCATGCCTCTTCGTCCCCCACCCTATGTTGGGTGTCTTTACCCAATTACTTCAATGTCTCGAATGCGATGTCTCGAACGTAATCTCTAAAAAACCGTGGGAGACAGGTTGACCCGATCCCCCACGGCCTAGAACCTTAGCTGAAGGGGTTAGCGAAGAGAAGAACGAGCGCCACCACCAGGCCGTAAATGGTCAGTGCTTCCATGAACGCCAAGCTGAGCAGAAGGGTGCCACGAATTTTGCCTTCAGCTTCGGGCTGACGGGCGATACCTTCCACAGCTTGACCAGCAGCATTACCTTGACCAATACCAGGGCCAATCGCTGCCAAACCAACGGCTAGAGCAGCAGCGATTACGGAAGCGCCTGCGATAATAGGATCCATGTCGTTACCTCGATTTTGACAATCTACAACAAGCGAATCAGGTATAAACAACGCTGACTTAGCGTCTTTTGTCTTGCGGCCCTCTAAGCCACTCTGCTGATGATGGCACCTGACCCATCAGCCAGCGGGTTCTGAATGCCTTTTTCAAGGTCACTCATGCTCTTCGCCACCATGCCCCTCAATGGCCTCTCCGATATAAGCAGCGGCTAGGGTTGCAAAGATCAGCGCTTGAATCGCGCTGGTGAACAACCCAAGGATCATCACTGGTAACGGTACGAAGAGAGGTACCAGGAGAACCAGAACCGCCACCACAAGCTCGTCAGCGAGGATGTTCCCAAACAGACGGAAACTTAGGGAAAGGGGCTTGGTGAAATCTTCTAAAATGTTGATGGGCAAAAGGATCGGGGTCGGCTCAATGTACTTGGCAAAGTATCCCAGACCGCGATTGCTAAACCCGGCGTAGAAATAGGCCAGGGAAGTGAGTAGGGCTAGGGCAACGGTGGTGTTGATATCGTTGGTGGGAGCCGCCAATTCACCAGAGGGCAAATGGATCAGCTTCCAGGGCACCAGAGCCCCTGACCAGTTCGAGACAAAAATGAACAGGAAAAGCGTGCCCACGAAGGGAACCCAAGGACGATACTCCTTTTCTCCAATTTGGTTTTTGGCCAAATCTCGGATGAATTCTAGGGCGTATTCCATCAGGTTTTGTAGCCCGGAAGGCACCCGCTGAACGTTGCGAGTGGCTAACACTGACACCAGTACCAACAAACCAATCACAAACCAAGAAGTCAGGAAAACCTGCCCATGGAGCTTGAGATTGCCAATTTGCCAGTAAAGATGTTGACCAACTTCTAACTCTGCCAGAGTTGAGGGATAAAACATAACCATACCCAGCGCCATCTTTACCAAACTGATTCGTACTTTCCGGGAATCCGGAAAATTTTGAAAGCCTAGGCGGCCCCATGCTTAAGACTGATTCGGTAAAACCGCTGTCCAAAGTGTGTAGGCAATCAGGGCGGCTTTATAGGTCAAAAAACCTAGAAAAACCGGAACAATCTCAAGCTGTTGCCACTGTGATGCCACGAGGATTAACCCGATGACAATCGCAAGGCGACCGCTACCGATCTTTGCCTGCCCACGCCCAAGGTTGGCGACGTTTTTTGCCAACATCCTCAAGTAAACCACACCACCGCACGCTCCAATTAAATAATTCAGAGCAATGGGCAAGGAGTAGGTGAGCCAGACGCAGAAAAAGACTACGGCACTAAAGGCAACCGTACAAATCAGCAGATTTTGCTGGAGCTGATAATATTCTCCCATCGCGGTATCGACCGGAGGGGGAAGTATTGACTCCTCGGCTGGGCTGTCTGTTACCTGAACCGCATCACTGGTTTGCTCAGAGGAAGTGGAGGCCACGAAAGCACTAATCCTTAGCCGTCAAGGGGTTTGGCCCGTTGTTTCAGGCCGTAGGAGATCATATCACGGCAATAATACTTAATAGGCCCCTCGCTAAGGAAATCTATGATTCTTGAGCAAAGCTAGGGGGAAAGCTGTGGCGGCTGTAACAGGATGAGCTGTTTTTGCTGCATTTCCCGCAGGTCGTCCAGGCTGGCTGAGGTTTGATCGAGAAGATCCGTCACGGCCAGCGTCGCGTTCGTTTCCAGTGCATCCGTCGTCGTAGGGGCGTTGGATTGATCGCAGGCAGACAACACCTCGAACTCCACGGGGGAGAGGGTGATGTACTGGTAGTTATGGTCGAAAATGCTTTGGCTGGGCCAGCCCTCCATGCAGGGGTTGCGGAGGATGTAAGCCGCCAGCAGGTCGCTGTCCTGGTGCCAGTCCTGTTTGGCTAGGGGCGGCTTGGCCAGGAACCATTCAAAGTGGGTGATTTCGGGATCCAGCAGTTCCACCAAGCGATATTGATCCCGCTGCGACATCTGTTTGGCCCGATGGAGCAGTTCTGGGTTACTCCCCAACAATCGATCTAGCTGCCAAATGTGGGGATTGGAAAAGCCGAGGAACTCCAGGCCAGAGGCGTTGATCAGGTCAAATAGGGTGTCGAGGGTGTAGTCCACTTCCTGGGGATGGACGTACATATCGGCAAAGCATTCGTCCCGCTGATTTTCCAGCGACCAGCGATCCTTCTCTCGCTGCTTGAAGCGATTGCCTTCGGGCAGGCTGGCGAAAAGTTGCCGTCCCACGCTGACGCCGTCCCGATAATCGCCCCGTTGTTCCCCCTGGACGAGGGCAATGGCCCGCTGCATGAGGGAGATTTCCCAGCGGCCAATGGCGGCATAGACAAAGACATGGAGGAACCCACCAGGAGCCAGCTTGGCGGCGAGGGATTGGATGCCGCGTATGGGATCCGGCATGTGGTGCAGAACGCCGACGCAGTTGATCCAGTCAAATTGCCCATCGAGTTGATCGGCATCATAAATACTGAGGTGGCGGAACTGGACGTTGGTGGCTCCAGATCGCCGACAGCGTTCTTTGGCGGTGGCTAAGGCTCCTTCGCTGAGGTCAATCCCCAACACATCCGCCTGGGGATTGAGGTGGCCCAGGTATTCCGTGCTGACCCCCGTGCCGCAGCCTGCGTCTAGGATTCTGACCTTGGACTGACCAGGAGCAGCCCCGGTGCAAAAGCTGTGAACCGTGGGCCAATACCAGCGCCAGTTGTAGCCTGGAGGCGGTTCATCCAGGATCGGCTCTGGGGGGAAGGGGTAGGTATTGTAAAGACGGGCGACGGCATCGCTGACGGACTGAACGGGACTCGACTCAGGGCTATTCATCACGAAACGTTACAAAACTTAGAGGTCTTCTCAGGGGGGGATGGCCATCCTCTATGATGACCGAAGACCTTTCTCGAACGGGATGTTACACAGTTCTTAACAAGCTGTGTTGCGGTTCTGAAACGGTTTAATCTGAATCCAGATTGGTTTACGAACCTGTTTCGGCTTGATGTCGATCAGTTGAGATTGATTAGAAACAGTCGATAACGGATTTGCCCCCAGTAGGTTAAGTTTCTTTGCCCCTCTAGGGCCAAGCCTCAAAGCCTGCGTCCGGGACGCCTTAGTCTTATAAATGCAGTGATTGTCCGCATAGGGAGCCTTTGAATACGCATGAGTGTTAAAGCAAGTGGTGGAAGTGCCGTGGCGCGGCCCCAGCTCTACCAAACCCTTCCGGTCGCAACGATTGCCCAAGCTGAGCAACAAGACCGCTACATGGCCAAGGGTGAGCTGGAGGATTTGTCCGGCTTTTTTAATTCCGGCCTGAAACGAGTGCTGATTGCTGAGACGCTGACTCGCTATTCCGAGTTGATCGTGTCCCAGGCGGCCAATCGCATCTTTACCGGGGGGTCACCGTTGGCCTACCTGGAACGGCCCGACGCCGATCAGCCCATGGAAAAAACGCGGGCGGGCACCGTGCTCGATGCCCAGGAAGCCGCCAAGCTTGGCACCGCAACTTTTATTGAAAGCAGCGGTGGCGGCGGTTTCTTCAGCGGTCTCTTCAGTACGACGCCCTCTGGCCCTATTCCCCCTGGGTTCCGGCCTATCAACGTGTCTCGCTATGGCCCCAGCAACATGCAGAAATCCCTGCGTGACCTGAGCTGGTTCCTGCGCTATGTCACCTACGCCATCGTGGCGGGGGATCCCAACATCATTTCGGTAAACGTGCGCGGCCTGCGGGAAATCATTGAGAATGCCTGCTCCACGGCGGCGACCATCGTGGCCATTCAGACCATGAAAGCGGCCTCGGTCCGCTACGTCAGCGGCGATTCTGAGGCTAAGGACATTGTGTCCCAGTACTTCGATGTGCTGCTCACCGAGTTCAAGGCTCCCACCCCTTCAGATAAGCTGCGCCAGCGTCCCTCCGGCGATCAACAAGGGCTCCAACTACCCCAGATCTATTTCAATGCGGCGGAGCGGCGGCCCAAGTACGCCATGAAGCCCGGTCTCTCCGCCACCGAAAAGAATGACGTGGTGAAAGCGGCCTATCGTCAGGTGTTTGAGCGCGACATTACCCGCGCCTACTCCCTGTCGATCTCCGACCTGGAATCCAAGGTGAAGAACGGCGAAATCTCCATGAAGGAGTTCGTTCGTCGTTTGGCCAAGTCGCCTTTGTACCGCAAGAACTTCTACGAGCCCTACATCAACAGCCGCGCCCTGGAATTGGCCTTCCGCCATATCCTCGGTCGTGCGCCTAGCTCTCGCGAAGAAGTTCAAAAGTACTTCTCCATCGTCTCCAGCGGTGGTCTGCCCGCCCTGGTGGATGCCCTGGTAGATTCCAAGGAATACAGCGACTACTTCGGGGAAGAGACCGTCCCCTACCTGCGCGGTTTGGGCCAAGAAGCCCAGGAATGCCGCAACTGGGGGCCGCAGTTCGAGCTGTTTAACTTCAGTGCGCCCTTCCGCAAGAAGCCCCAGTTCATTACCCTGTTCGCTGCCTACGAGCAGCCCCTACCCGACCAGCACCCCTACGGTTCTGGCAACGACCCGCTGGAAATTCAGTTCGGGGCGATTTTCCCGAAGGAAACCCGCGATGTCAGCGCCACTCCGGCCTTCTTCAACAAAGACACCCGCCGGATTCTGATCCACCGTGGGGCTGGTATCAACAACCAGTTGAGCAACCCCGCTGCCCGTGGTCTCAACCCTGGTTCTCTGGGGGCCAAGGTGTTCAAGCTGGATCAAATTCCCAAAACTGGGAATACCCAGGCCAGCGTGCGCTATTCGGAAAGCTCCACCCAGGCGGTGATCAGCGCCGCCTATCGCCAGGTGTTTGGTCGCGAGGTGTACTCTGGCCAGCGCTCCAACGTGGCGGAAATCAAGCTGGAGAACGGCGAAATTACCCTGAAGGAATTCATTCGGACGATTGCCAAGTCCGAAGCCTTCCGTAAGACCTACTGGTCGTCCCTGTACATCATGAAGGCCGTGGAGTACATCCACCGTCGTCTGCTGGGTCGCCCCACCTATGGGCGGAAGGAAACCAACGCCTACTTCGATATTTGCGCCAAGAAGGGCTTCTACGCCCTGGTGGACAGCATCATCGACAGCCAGGAATACGCGGAAGCCTTTGGCGAAGATACCGTTCCCTACGAGCGTTACCTGACGCCCAAGGGCTTGGCCCTCCGCAGTATGCGGGTGGGTTCCTTGGCCGAGAAGGGGATGATGCCGATTCCCGACACCACTGTGCCGCGCTTTGTGGAACTGGGTTCCGTGGGCGAAGACCGCTCCATCCCCGATGTGCAGCGTCGCATCAGCCAAGGGGTGAACCGTCAGCGCCAGCAGACCAAGGCGTTCAAACTCACCTCCCTGGCCGACAAGCCCAACCTGAAGCAAGTGACTGCCGCCGCCTATCGCCAAATCTTCGAGCGGGACATCGCCCCTTACATTGTGAAGAGCGAGTTCACCGCCCTGGAAAGCAAACTGGGCAACGGCGAAATCACCCTGAAGGAGTTCATCGAAGGGCTGGGTTGTTCGAGCCTCTACATCAAAGAGTTCTACGCCCCCTACCCCAATACCCAAGTGATTGAGTTTGGCACCAAGCACTTCCTGGGTCGGGCTCCGATGGATCAGGCGGAAATCCGCAAGTACAACCAAATCTTGGCCAGCGAAGGGATCCGTGGCTTCATCAAGGCCATGCTGAACACCCCTGAGTACGCCGAGAACTTCGGGGAAGATACGGTGCCCTACCGCCGCTATCCCACCCTGCCTGCGGCCAACTTCCCCAACACCGAGCGGCTCTACAACCGTCTCACCAAGCAAAATCGGGATCTGGTGGTGCCCAGCTTTGTACCCGCCAAATCTACGATTCCGGTGACGGATATGCCCCTGATGGCGGATGCCGTGGCGGCTCAAGCCAGCCAAGAAGCGGCCCTTGCGGCTTCCGTTGGACGCGCTACCCAGTCGGCAAGTCTGGATTTGACCACGGCCCAGCCCGCCACCCGGCTTTATCGCTGGTCGGCGGATATGGATGCCGCTCAGTCTGAAGAGGTAATCACGGCGATTTATCGCCAGGTGATGATGGCCTACGACGGGGAAATCCCGACGGCTTGGCGCTTGCCCCAGGCGGAACAGGCTCTCCGTAACGGCAGCCTGACCGTCCGTGGCTTTGTGGCCGAATTGCTGGCCTCCGAGGCTTACCAACAGCGCTTTGTGGATACCTATCCCCAGAGCAAGCTGGTGGAAATCATGGCGCGGCAAATCCTCGGTCGTAACCTGGCCCAGGGCGAGGAAACCCAGCAGTACCAGGCCATGGCTGACGCCCAAGGGCGGCTGGCCGTTGCCCAGGCGATGCTGTCCTCAGCGGAATACCAGCGCTACTTTGGCGAACAGGGCGTGCCCTACCGTCGCTAGAGCGTCCTAAAGGCCCAACCCGATAATCCGCCCTACGGTTGGCCCTCTCCCTAAATCCCTCTCCCAAGTTGGGAGAGGGACTTTGAAAGATTTCCGGCTCCCCTCTCCTCCCTGGGAGAGGGGCTGGGGGTGAGGGCCAATCCAAGGCTGAGAAACATCTTTGTGATCTCCTAAGGCTAGCTTGGGTATAAGCCAAATCTGCTGGATCCAATTCCTGATAGATTCACAACGGAATATTAAGCATGACCGCCGGATTGTCTTAATCTAGGCGGTTGTGCTTGTGAGACTTCCAACTCTTTGCGCCGAAACCAAGATGGGACGGGCATTTAGAAAACTGAGGAAGACTATTACAAAATATTGCGTTGTCTTTAAGAAGGGGATCACAATCCCTGACAATGATTCGGGAAGGATACTGAGCCTTTGAGGATTCTCGCTGAACTCGATAGTGCTGCGGTGGCACCCTCGCCTGCTCAGTCCATTGGCCCGTCAAAGCCAGTTTTATAGACATCTGGTTATATCTTTCGGAGGAATCCATCAATGAGTATTGTCACGAAGTCAATCGTGAATGCTGACGCTGAGGCCCGTTACCTCAGCCCCGGCGAACTGGATCGGATCAAGGGTTTTGTGACCTCTGGCGAGCGTCGTCTGCGGATTGCCCAAGTGCTGACCGAATCCCGCGAGCGCATTGTGAAAGAAGCTGGCAACCAGCTCTTCCAAAAGCGTCCTGACGTGGTTTCCCCCGGTGGCAACGCCTACGGCGAAGAAATGACCGCCACCTGCCTGCGCGACATGGACTACTACCTGCGTCTAATCACCTACGGCGTGGTCGCTGGTGATGTGACCCCCATCGAAGAAATCGGTCTGGTGGGCGTGCGCGAAATGTACAACTCCCTGGGCACCCCCATCCCCGCTGTGGCTGAAGCCGTGCGCTCCATGAAGGCTGTGGCAACTGGTCTGCTGTCCAGCGACGATGCTGCTGAAGCCGCCTCCTACTTCGACTATGTTGTCGGCGCAATGCAGTAGTCGCATTTGCCCTACTCGCATTTGCACTACCTCGTCGATTCGTTGTTGAGATTACGTCAGTTCTAAGGAAGCTTCACCCATGCAAGACGCAATTACCGCTGTTATCAATTCCTCCGACGTTCAGGGCAAGTACCTGGACAGCTCCGCCCTGGATAAGCTGAAGGCTTACTTCCAAACCGGAGAACTGCGGGTTCGTGCCGCCTCCACCATCAGCGCCAACGCCGCTGAAATCGTGAAGGAAGCTGTGGCCAAGTCCCTGCTGTACTCCGACATCACCCGTCCCGGTGGCAACATGTACACCACCCGTCGCTATGCGGCTTGCATCCGCGACCTCGACTACTACCTCCGTTATGCCACCTACGCCATGCTGGCTGGGGATCCCTCCATCCTGGATGAGCGCGTGCTGAACGGCCTGAAGGAAACCTACAACTCCCTGGGCGTGCCCATCGGTGCTACCGTGAACGCCATCCAAGCCATGAAAGAAGTGACCGCCAGCCTGGTGGGCGCTGACGCTGGGAAGGAAATGGGCGTGTACTTCGACTACATCAGCTCTGGCTTGAGCTAAGCCTCAATCCTGGTGCCATCCCTTCTCCCATCGGGTGATAGGGTAGTCACAGGCCAGAGTCAGGAGCGAGTGTTTGGACAATGGGTTAGGCTGTGCTGTCTTCCTGGTGTCCCCAGCATTGGCTTTCGACTCTGGCTTTTCAGTAGGGTTAGCCTAAACGTCAATTCTGTAGTCCAGCGAGATAGTAGGAGAGCGTTTTACCATGCGCATGTTTAAGATTACGGCCTGCGTGCCCAGCCAAAGCCGCATTCGCACCCAGCGAGAGCTGCAAAACACCTTTTTTACCAAGCTAGTGCCCTACGAAAACTGGTTTCGTGAGCAGCAGCGCATCCAAAAGATGGGCGGCAAAATCGTTAAGGTGGAATTGGCCACGGGTCGCCAAGGCACCAACACGGGCCTGCTGTAGGCCAACGCCTTTCGTTCTTTGGAACGTTATTATTGGCGGATGGGATCAGCTAAAAAGTTCTAGCACCCAGGTCTTAAACCTCTCGGTAGCCCATGAGTGATGGGGCAGAACCGAGGGGTTTTTCAAATTTCTTTTGCGGTGCACTCGCGAAGCAATGTACCCTACGAGTTTGGTTGACGTGGGGCGGCTTGAGATCTGTGTCAGACAGTTGGCTGAGTTACTGTTCCTGCATGAGGCGGAGATAGTTTTGCTTGAGCTGAACGTGGCTGGCACTGAGGCGATCCGAGAGGTTCTTCTCAGCTTCAGAAACCTGCTGCCAGAATTGGGAAGACCGCTGGGAGGAAATGTAGGCTTGCCAAAGCTGCTGAAACAGGGCGATGGCTTCGGGGCTTTGATCTTGCAGTTCTGCCACAATCGCCTGAATCAATCGACTGGCTTCTCCGTGATTTTCGACGGATTGAGCCAGGTCTAGGGCCGATTGGAGGCGAGTGGAGAGATCAGTCGTGGAAGCATAGTCCGTAGAAGTCATGGCAAAACCTGGGCAGGGTGGGCACACAGGAGCGAAACCTAGCCCCAAGGACTGCGATGGGAATGCTCTTGCTGTCATAAATCTAAATAATTTACGAAGATTCAGCAAGGCGAGGGCCAAAGAGTGGTGTAGATTCGTAAAGGGTTTAGCTAAGAATGGCTCTATCCCTGTCGTCTTCACTCTCCGTCTTTATCGCTATGGCCAAACAGCGCATCCTTTCGGGCATTCAACCCACGGGTAATTTGCACCTGGGTAATTATCTTGGTGCCATTCGCAACTGGGTTGACCTCCAGGATGAGTACGATGCGTTCCTGTTCATGGCCGATCTCCATGCGATTACGGTGCCCCACGATCCGGCGCAACTGGCCGAAAACACCTACAAAGTGGCCGCCACCTACATCGCCTGCGGCATCGATCCTGAAAAATCCACCATTTTTGTGCAGTCGCACCTGTCGGCCCATGCGGAACTGGCCTGGTTGTTCAACTGCATTACGCCCCTGAACTGGCTGGAACGGATGATTCAGTTCAAAGAAAAGGCCATCAAACAGGGGGAAAACGTCAGCATTGGTTTGCTCGATTATCCCGTGCTGCAAGCGGCGGATATTTTGCTGTATGAGCCGGATTTGGTGCCCGTTGGCGAAGACCAAAAGCAACACCTGGAGCTCACCCGCGACATTGCCAACCGCCTCAATTTTCAGTACGGCAGCGAAGAAAATCCAGTGCTGAAGGTGCCCGAACCGCTAATTCGGGAAGCGGGCGCACGGGTGATGAGCCTCACCGACGGCACCAAGAAAATGTCGAAATCCGATCCCTCGGAGCAGAGCCGGATTGATTTGACTGATACCCCGGATGTGATGACCAAAAAAATTAAGCGGGCCAAAACCGATCCAGAACGCGGGCTTTGGTTTGATGATCCCAACCGCCCAGAGTGCCATAACCTGCTGAGCCTGTACATGATTTTGTCGGGCCAAACGAAGGATGCCGTCGCCGCCGAATGTCGAGAGATGGGCTGGGGACAGTTCAAGCCCTTGCTAGCCGAGACTGCCGTAGCGGCCTTGGCTCCCATTCAGGAAAAATTCAACGAACTGATGGCGGATCGGGGCTACCTAGAATCCATCCTCAAGGCCGGAGAAGAGAAGGCGGCGGCAGTCGCTAACCCCACCCTGGCCAGGGTCAAGCAAGCGCTAGGATTTTCCATCGCCCCCTAGGGATCAAGGTGTTCCGCGATTTCCCTAGGGAACAATTGACAGGATATACTAGCCAAACGTCCATGCCATTGCCACCGAGGAGATCGGGTTGACTGCTGCACCCCTAGGTTATCGCCTCCAGTCTGCCGCTCAGGCTGGCGAATTTTTAGTCACCGCTGAGGTGATGCCACCGAAAGGATCTGACCCCAGCCATATGCTGCAAATGGCGCAGTTGCTGAAGGGGCGGGTACATGCGGTGAATGTGACCGATGGCAGTCGGGCGGTGATGCGAATGTCTTCCCTGGCAGCATCGGTGCTGCTTCAGCGGGAAGGCGTCGAGGCGGTGTACCAAGTTGCCTGTCGAGATCGTAACCGCATTGCCCTTCAGGGCGATTTGTTAGGGGCTCAAGCATTGGGGTTGCGAAACGTCCTGGCTTTGACTGGGGATCCCGTCAAAGCTGGGGATCATCCCGATGCGCGGCCTGTGTTTGATTTAGAGTCGGTGCGGCTGCTGCGGCTGATCCACCAGCTCAATAGCGGCGAAGATAGCCACGGTAAACCCCTCACCGATGGGGCACTCAACCTGTTTGCTGGGGCAGCGGTGGATCCACAATCTGCCAGTTGGTCGGGGCTGCAACGCCGCTTTGAGGCCAAGGTCAAGGCAGGGGCGGCGTTCTTCCAAAGCCAGCTCATCACCGACTTTGAGCGGCTACGCAAGTTCATGGATAACATCGCAGCCGGATCGGGGCGTCCGGTGCTGGCAGGGATTTTTCTGTTGAAGTCCGCCAAGAATGCTCAGTTCATCAATCGCAATGTGCCGGGGGCCAAAATCCCAGAAACCATTATTCAACGGCTCGCCGAGGCCAAGGATCCGCTGCAAGAGGGCATTCACATTGCAGCGGAGCAGGTGCAAGCCGCTCGCCAGATCTGCCAAGGAGTTCACCTGATGGCGGTGCGGCGGGAGGATCTGATTCCTCAAATCCTGGATCGCGGTGGGATCGCCCCCCTTGATCCCCTGGAGGCTTTGCGTCCAGGACAGGATTCCGTGACTAGCCTAGGCCGCAAGAATGGCAGCAAAGATCGGCCCGTTGGGGTTTAGGCCCCCAGGGGATTGCTGATCGGCTGACCGCTTCCCCTAGGCTGTGGGCTCTGTCCCTGTCCATGAGGGATTGCCGGGGCCATTAGCCCGTGGCTAGGGCATTGGCCCAATCCCTAGCCCAACTGAGATGCTTATGTACCTCATCCAGGGTCTTAGCTTCGCTGTAGAGACGCAGGACAGGCTCGGTGCCGCTAAAGCGAATCAGCAGCCAGCTCTCATCCGCCAGGGTGAGCTTATAGCCGTCGATGGCGAGGATATCCTTCACCGCTTTACCCGCAACCTCCAGAGGGGGATCCGTGGCGAGTTGGTTCAACAGCTTGGCCTGGACTTCCATACTGGCCAGGGGTAGGTCGATGCGGTCGTATTCGGAAAAATAGCCCGTTTTTTCCTGAAGCTGACGATAGTAGTCGCTCAGATCTAGCCCCGACATCACCACGGCTTCGAGGACGTAAAGGGCTGACATGAGGGCATCCCGTTCGGGGATGTGATGGCCGTAGCCAATGCCGCCCGACTCTTCGCCGCCTAGCAGCACCGGGGCTTCCTGCATGCGGTCAGCGATGTATTTGTAGCCTACGGGGGTTTGGTGCAAATCGAGGCCATGGAGTTGGGCCACGGCGGGAATCAGGTTTGAGCCACTGATCGTTTTAACAATTTCGCCGCTGTAGCCCCGCCGTGCCTTGAGGTGATCAATCAAGATGGGAATAAGAATTTGGGAGCTGAGAAATTGGCCGCTACCATCCACGGCTGCAATGCGGTCGCTGTCGCCATCGAACACGAGCCCCACCTTCAAACCACCCGCCGCAACGGGTTCGTCCTTCACTGTCCCTAGCAGTTCTCCCAGGTACTTGGGCAGAGGTTCGGGCGGGTTGCCGCCAAACAGAGGATCGGCATGGTGATGCAGTTCACGGACATTACCCTCTCCGAGAAGGCGAGGTAGGCCACCAGAGGCTGAGCCATACATCACATCTGCAAAAACCGTCAGTTGGCCGCTGGCGAGCGCGGCCTGGATCGCTGCGATATCCACCTCAGCCCGAAGGGTGGCACAGTAGTCAGGCCAGGGGTCGAACGCTGTAATCTGCCCCTTAGGGCCAATGGGCGCAGGGGGATTGGGCAGCAGCGCCTCCACCTGCTGAGTGACATCCGGGGAAACTGACCCCCCAAAGGCTCCTTTAATTTTGAGGCCAGAATAGGCAGGGGGATTGTGGCTCGCGGTGATTACAATCGCCCCGAGGAGGTTTTGATGCTTGGCCACAAAACTGAAGGCCGGGGTTGGGGCATAGTCTTGGGACAGCCAGACATCAAAGCCCTGGGAAGCAATGGCCTCGGCAGCCGTGCGGGCAAATTCAGCGGAGAGAAATCGGCGATCATATCCCACCGCCACCGTCCGACTACCTGTGGTTTCGCCAAAGCATTGCTGCAACACATGGGCAGAGATGGCAGCCACCTGAGCAACGCGCTCGAAGGTAAAGTCGGCGGCGATGATGCCGCGCCAGCCATCGGTGCCAAACTGGATCGGCTTCGGGGTTGCTGCAATGGGGCCAGAGGAAGCTGCCATAACCTACGCTCTCAACAACGATGGGACGGAAAGAGAATCTGTCTGAGTGTACCCATTGCCTTGGTGCTCTGAATAGTCTGATTTGAGCTTGGGCAATTTTTTATCTGGATATTAAGATTGCTGAAGGTTCCCTAGGGGAAGCCCCCCAAAAGGGGCTTGGCCGCCTGGATAGTTCAAGCCATGACCGCCGGGTGTCTCTCCCTCGAAAGATTGGCCCCTGGCAGTTCTTAGCCCTAGGCCCCGGGCTAGACCTACCGATCCTCACTCAGACCTTGCAAAATGTGGCGGACGGTCAGCAGGGCATTGAGCCCCACAAATCCCTGACAGCGCCCCTGCTGAGTAGTCATGCCTAGGGCAATGGCCGCCGCTTGGGAAGGGTTGCGGACAAAACGGGGGGAGGCATTGACATAGACCACCGCACTATTCACCAAACGGGGAAACTGCACCGTCTCAGAGTAGGTGTCGCTGACGAGAACGTTGGCATGGCCACTGCTGTGGCGGTTAATCCAGGCGGCGGCCTGGGCTAGATTGTCCACTCGCTTTAACAAAACTCGCTTGGCCAACAGGGGTTGGTGCCAGTCATTGACCGCGGCAAGGGGCAAGTCCGGCAGGTCTTGGTGTAGGGCATCGTCACCCAAGACCTTAAACCCGCTATCCCACAGCAGGCGACAGAGCTGGGCCACCGCCGCCGTAGTACAGGCTTCATGGATGAGCACTTTTTCCACCGCATTCACCGCATCTGGTTCTCCCCGATGGCTGTCGATCACGATAGAAGCGACGGTGGCTGCTTTGCCGGAGGCTGACCAGTACAGATAGCAGTTGCCCATGGCGGTGGGCAAGACGGGAACAGCCGCTTGGCGAATGACCTGTTTAACCAAGCTCGGGCGTCCGTAGGGAATCACGAGATTCACGCCAGGATCTTGAACCAGCCAGGATCGGGCCGCATCCCCAGAATCATCGGAGAGGAACAGCAGGGCTGTTGTTGGCCGATTGACCTGAACCAGGCCATGGTGCAGAGCTTGGACAATGGCCTGATTGGTTTGGCTAGCTTCGTTGCCCCCCTTCAAAATGAGGCCGTTTCCAGTGCGGACACAGAAGCCAGCCATGATCGCGGCCAGTTCTGGAAAGGCTTCATACACAAAGGCCACCACCCCCACGGGCACCACCTGGCTATAGCCTGCGGCATCCTTGGCCCAGCGGCTGGCGGGCAAGGCATTCAGCCAACGGGGATCGCCCAGAAAGGCGAGTCGCCTGAGAATTTTACTGGCAATGTGGAGGCGTTCGGGGGTCAATTTCAGCCAGTCCAGCACCAGATCGGGGACGGCCATTTCTAGACTTGCTTCTAAATCGAGGGTGTTTGCCTCCAGGATGTCATTCTGTGCGGCCTCCAGCTGATCGGCCATGGCCTCTAGAATCTGGCTTTGGGCCTCTACGCCCCCTAGCCAAAGGTTGCACCCCGCCTGGGCTACCTCACCGACCGCTGCACTAAGTTCCTCTTGGGATCCGGGAGTCACCATCGTTTTCTCGTTGAGGGCTAACGGCGAGAGGCTAGCCAGAACACAAAACCCAAGGGAGCTAATACTCCCATGGTCATCAGCAGATGGGTCAGGGCTCTCGTTCCCTGGGGAGACTGAAGGGTGGCCAAAATGAGAAAAAAGGCCATCAACACAAAGGAGGTCATCACCAAGAGCGAAGGGTAGCTCAGGTTGAGGGCAGATCGGTCTAGCCGCCACTGTTGGCCAGTCCAGCGCCAAGCTCGTTTGTAGGGGTAGTGGGTGGAAAGCTGCTCCATGACATAGCCATCGTCCTGCACCACAAAAATTTGCTGGCAGCGATCACACCCAAAGGCCTCGGTGAGGATGATGGGCTGTAGGCGACCACTGCGGCGACAGGGGCAAGGGTAGTCGGACTGGGGGTCGATCTTCTGGCTCTTATAGGTACGCACAATCACCTAAACGCTCAGCGCAGGAAGAGGACAGTGATGTCTCCATCATTCTGATACATTAGCTAACTCCTACCGGGAATACAACCAGAGCCGCCGCCGAAAGTGACCCGGCTAGGAGGTGCAGCTAGGGCCATAGTCTATTTGTGGATCCGCCAGATTGCGGTTGCTAGCGGTTCGGTCTTCCGTCCTGTAAAATAGTGCGATTCTGTTTAAGATAGTCATTCAAGCCAGGGGCGGATTAGCCCGTGCTTAGACCCAGCACCGTAACACCCCGCTCCGCCATCCATCAGCCTTGGTCTGAGAATGGCTCAATGTTTCCCTAGCGATCTAGCCTCTCGGCAAACGAGATAAACCTGACATGACCTTAGACAAATATCGCCTCCGCTCTGACTTCCTGGGAACCCAGGTCATCACACGTAACTCTGGCCAGCGCCTTGGCATTGTCAGTCAAGTTTGGGTCGATGTCGATCAGCGCGAAGTGGTGGCGGTGGGGCTCCGAGACAATATCATGTCGAGCCTGGTGTCTGCCCCGCTGCAAATTATGCCCCTCAGCAGTATTCGCCAAATTGGGGACGTCATTTTGGTAGACGACGACACCGTTTTAGACGATGAGGTTAACATCGGCCCCTACAGCACCTTGGTCAACTGCGAAGTCATCACCGAAACGGGGGAACCCCTAGGGCGGGTGCGAGGCTTTAAGTTTGACGTCACCAACGGTCGCCTCGAAACCATTGTGGTGGCGTCCTTTGGCCTACCTCAAATTCCAGACCAAGTGATCAGCACCTACGAGCTTTCCATTGATGAAGTCGTCAGCAGCGGCCCCGATCGGCTGATTGTCTTTGAAGGGGCCGAGGAAAAAATGGTACAGCTCAGCGTTGGGCTCCTAGAACGCTTAGGCATCGGCAGCGCCCCCTGGGAACGCACCAGCGACAGCGAGTACATCATGCCCGTTTCAACCGCCAACCAGTTGCCCTCTGGAGTTCAAGCACCCACAGAGTTGACCAAAACCCGCACCCCCGCCGCTGAGGAGCGATGGAGTGATGACGACTGGGGACAACCAGAACTGGTGGAGGAGCCCGTGGCCCGCGCCCAAGCTGCCGAAGCCTACCGAGCCGCTAGTCTAGATGCTAACTGGGATGACACTCCCCCCGTGCCATCCTCCTACGACGTGAGCGATGCCAGCTACCAAGAGGTGGCGGAGGAAACCTGGACGGAGGAAGCCGACGCTGAACCCTACACGCCAACTCCCATCAATATTCCCCAGAAGAAAAAAGTCACCGAATACGAGGAAGAACTGGACTACTAGATCCTCGCGTCTGCCCTCTAGCTGGAAACTGAGTCTTGTTGGAGCCTAAGCCAGGATGATCGCCCCACCCCGTGTCGTGCCGCGCCTTGCTGGGGTGGTCGTTGTTTGTGTCCTCCTGTTCTGCCTCTACGGAGCTAGTCCCGGCAAGGCTCTGCGCCTCCACTGCCCAGCCCCCTCAGCGGGCGCGCCCGCCGTGGCCCATTGCCAACTGGAGCGAGGCCGTAGACTGGGCTGGCTTCCTGCACAGCACACAACCTTAGACTGGACAGACTTTACCCTGGCGTCCCGCCTTTGCGACAACATTCCCCAAGGCGGTGTGCGCTTTTGCCACCGATTAACCTTAGTGGGAGCCCAGCAACACCTCACGCTGTCGGAATGGCAGACGCCCCTCACCCCCGATGCGGTTGTCCAGGGGCTCCGCAGCTTTCTGTCGGGTCAAGGTCAGGAGGCCTTCGATTGGCAGACCCCTCGCCCCTTCTCAGAAACCCTCCAAACCTTAGCACTAGGGCTGCTGTTGGCCATCACAACCTGGGGTCTAGGGCCTGCACGCCAGCATCGCCAGCCCATGGATGACGACGCTGGGTAGGCCGACAATGGTGGCTGGCTATCCCCAATCCCCAAAGCCCACACATCAGCCTAGGGGGCTCCAATGCTCAAGGAGCCCTAACCCCAGCGCATTCTGGAGCCCTAGGGTTGGGCTGCTCTCCAGAGGGTTGGGCGGGGGCGCGATGGTAAGACTCACCCCTCTATTCCATGAAGAGATCGGTAGATCCAGTGAAGGGTAAAAAAGCATCAACCTAGCCCAGCAATCCCCCTCGATTGTCAATCCCCTAAACCCTGAAATGTTACAAAAGTTTTTATTTTAGCTGAGTTTCCCCAGATCTTTCCCCAGGTTTTCCACAGAAGTGCTGGAGTTCTCCACAGGAAAAAACGGGTTCTCAGGCTTTGAGGATAACCTGTGGAAAACTTAAGGTCATCTCCTACGGGAGGATTATTTTGCCTAAGGCAGTGGCATGGCCCCAGGGGCGATCCATCAAACCCTGATTGCTTCGTTGCCGGGAACAGGGATTAGCGCAAGTTTGGCTTCTAGGCAAGATTGACAGTCTCGGGGGAGTTGGGCAGAATGATGCGACTGGAAATACGATGCGCTCCAACGTAGCGGCCATCCTCAGGCGGTGCTCTTCATCGGCTGAGGTTGTAAGGAAGGTCTAAACGTCTGTGTAGCGCAGCTTTGCTATGCCTAAAGACCACGATCATGCCGATTTAGGGTATCGGCATGGGTGCAAAGGGGCTGCGCTTGATTGCCCAGCCACGGTTTCCTGCCCCGTTCGCCACAGTTCATCAATGTTTTCCGAGGAGGAACTCCGAGTGATCCCCAACTCCACGACTCAGACCCGCGTTAGCCTATTAGCCGAAATCCCCGAAGAACTCCATGAAGCCCTCCAGACTTACCTGGCTAGCCATGCCAACTGGAGCCAGCACCGGGTGTTCTGCGCCGCTCTATCCCTGTTTTTGATGCAAAACGGCCACTGTGGCCGCGAGGTAAATCGAATTTACCTTGACTCCCTATTTGATCAAAACTAGTCGCCTAATCTCAGCGGTGCCTCCATCCCGCAGCATCGCCAAGCTAGAGATCATTGGGACAGGATCACACCGCCCAGCTATCCGCTAGCCGCCTAGCCTAGACAGCAATAGCCAAATACCCGCCTCATCCAATGTCTGTCGGAGGAAGGCGGGTATTCTATTGCGGCCCTCGCCGCAGGCATCCTGCCATCTTTCTGATGATTTGCCCTGGTGAACGACCCAAGCTAGTCTACCCAGCCAATATCGGCATCGGAGAGCATGGGATTGGGTTGATCCGACTGAGGCGTATAGGAGGGGACGCCGCGTACATAGCCGGGTTGGGCTGGCCCTGAGCTGGGTTGGCGGGGCACAATGTCTCCACCGGAGCGGCGGGGCGGGGCAGGGCTTTTGGGGGCGGCGACAGGGGCAGGGGCGGGGGCAGACAGCTTCAAAATCGTGGCCTTGGCTTCCGCGAGGGCTGCCTCAGATTGCTGAAGGGAGGTGGTTTTAGCCTTGAGATCGGCCTGGGCCTGGTCGAGGCTATCGGTGAGTTCAAACAGGCGGCTCTGCTGGGCAGCGAGATCCTGCTGAAGCCCTTGCACGATGGTTTCGAGGTTAGCCTTTTCCTGCTGAACGGTGGCTAGGGTGGCTTCTAAGTCTGCGGTAGAAGGGCCGCTGGAGGCTGGAACACTGGGGGGCGCAGCAACTTTTGCCGCCGCCGGGGTAGCTGCTGGGCTAGCCGCACTGGGCTGATCCCCAGATAAATCGCTTGGCTGGACGGTGGTTTGAGACTTAGCCGCAGTGCGTCCGCCAGTTTTAACCGATGTGCTTTTGGCAGAGGCACTCTTAGCAGCGGGGGCTTGGGGCGTCTTAGCGCGACTACTGGCCGTTTTGCGGCGGCTCTGAATGGGCTGACGGGCGGTTTCATCCCCAGAGGGCAGAGGAGGGGCCTCGTCCGACGGATTTCCAGGCGCAGGAGCCTCCCCCGGCGTGTCGGCCTTGCTGGCTTCTTCTTTTAGTAGGTCGGAGAGGCTTTTCTTGGTCATAGTCTTTTCCAGAGGGTTACTTCCAGTCTCGCTGTATTTCTTCGGCCACTCGGTGGTAGTCAGAACGGGCTTCTTGGGCATTTTTGCCCCGCCACTGCACCACGGGTATGCCTTCTAGGGCGGCGCGTTCGTGGGCCTTGTACGTCCGAATAAAGGCATTGCAGGCTGGGATATTCAGTTCCAGCAGCGTGTTTTGAGCCTCAAGGGCTTCGGCCAAACTGCGGGAGTCTACTTTTGTCAACAATACTCGATGGGCTACCCCCCTAGGGGCTACCGCTTCACTGACTGTAGTAATTAGGGCAGCTAAGTCCATCGGGGCGGGGGGCGTGGGCAGCAGCACGTAGTTCGCCACCGGGATCACAGCCGCTAGGGCCGCTGAGTTGAGGGCGGGGGGCGTATCCACAATCACCAGGTCGTGTCGTCCCAGGTTGGGCAGGTCGCTGAGGTGAGCGGGATCGTTGGCTTGAATAACCTCAAAATTCAGCGCCGTGGGGCTGCGGCCCGTCCACCACAGGGCAGACCCCTGGGGATCGGCATCCACCAGCAGTACCGACTGGGTTTCGGCGTAAATGGCGGCTAAATTCACCGCTGTGGTCGTTTTGCCGACACCGCCTTTGCCGTTCAAAACGACCAGAATAATCGTACGTTTTGGGGATTTGGCCTTGGCCAATGGGGTGTCCTCCTGGGGCGGCGTCTAACGAACAAACTGGATGGAATAGTAGTCTATGTGGGGATTTTCGGCTAGGGGAGGTGAGGGATTAGGGGTTAGGGATTGGAGGACGTGGGACGGGAATCGTCAGAATGCAACAACGGACTGCATTCCGTAGAACACAGTCCGCTGTTGATGACTTGGCCCTCACCCTAAATCCTTCTCCCCATGGGAGAGGGACTGTGAAGCACCTTGAAGAACTTTCCGCCCCCCCTCTCCCAACTTGGGAGAGGGGCTGGGGGTGAGGGCCGACTGGAACTCTAGCAATCGTAGTAGAGGGCTAGTTCGTAGGGGTGGGGACGCAGGCGCATGGGGTTGACTTCGTTGTCGAGCTTGTACTCGATCCAGTTGCTGATGAAGTCTTCGGTGAAGACCCCCGTGCTGGTGAGGAACTCGTGATCCGCTTCCAGAGCCTTCAGGGCATCCAGCAGAGAGCCGGGGGTGGACGGAATCTTGGCCAGTTCCTCAGGGCTGAGGTCGTAGATGTCCACATCCAGAGGATCGCCGGGATCAATCTGGTTCTTGATGCCGTCGATACCTGCGCAGAGCATGGCGGCGAAGGCCAGGTAGGGGTTAGAGGTGGCATCGGGGCAGCGGAACTCTAGGCGCTTGGCCTTGGGGTTGTCGCCGGAGAGGGGAATCCGCACGGAAGCGGAGCGGTTGCCCTGGGAGTAGGCCAGGTTCACCGGAGCCTCGAAACCGGGCACCAGCCGCTTGTAGGAGTTGGTGGTGGGGTTGGTCAGGGCCAGCAGGGCGGGGGCGTGCTTGAGGATGCCGCCGATGTACCACAGGGCCATCTGGCTCAGGCCAGCATAGCGATCCCCAGCGAACAGGGGTTGGCCGTTGCCCCAGATGGACTGGTGGGTGTGCATCCCGGAGCCGTTGTCGTTAAACAGGGGCTTGGGCATGAAGGTAACGGTTTTCCCGTACTTCTTGGCCACGTTCTTGATGCAGTACTTATAGATCATCAGCCAGTCGGCGGCTTCCACCAGCTTGCCGAAGCGGATACCTAGCTCGCACTGACCGCCCGTGGCCACTTCGTGGTGGTGCTTCTCGATGGGCACCCCCAGCTCGGCCATGGTCAGCAGCATTTCGCTCCGCATGTCCTGGGAGGTATCGGTGGGAGCGACGGGGAAGTAGCCCTCTTTGTAGCGGGGCTTATAGCCGAGGTTACGGCTCACACCTAGGGCGTCTTTCTCTTCTCGACCCGTGTTCCAACGGCCTTCTACGCTGTCCACGTAGTAGTAGGCGGAGTGCTCGTTTTGGTCGAAGCGCACGTCATCGAAGATGAAGAATTCTGCTTCGGGGCCAAAGAAGGCGGTGTCGCCGATGCCCGTAGACTTCATGTATTCGATGGCCTTGGTAGCAATGGCGCGGGGGCAGCGGGAATACAGTTCCCCCGTCCGAGGCTCTTTGATCGTACAGATCATGCTCAGGGTTTTGTGAGACATGAAGGGATCGATCCAGGCGGTGTCAGGATCGGGCACCATCATCATGTCGGATTCGTTAATGGCCTTCCAGCCTCGGATGCTGGAACCATCGAATGCCACGCCATCGCTAAAGCTGCTTTCGTCAATCTGGCTCTTGTGCACGGTAAGGTGCTGCCAAATCCCTGGCATGTCGATGAATTTCAGATCGATTAATTCAATCCCTTCATCCTCAATTTTCTTTAGGATGTCTGCTGGGGTTGCCATGAACTACTCCTTAACCTCTACAAGCGTGGAAATGTGTAGTAAATCAATGCCATTCGCCCTTCAGTGAGGCTTGGTGGTCTACAGAACCGCCAGATGTCCCGAATGGCCAACCAACTGGCTATGCTCAACCCACCCCAGAACGGGAACCCCTATGGCTGAGCCAAAGCGCACCACGTTGCAGGGCTATTGCCACAGCATTGATTCATCTGACCCATCCTATGGATAGGGGTACGCTCGTTTTGTATCAGGAGTTACCTTTTGTCAGGAGATCGCAACAAATAAACCCTTCCTTATCCCAGAAATCGAGGCCCCAGGGGCAAAATTGGGATGATTTGTAACGATGTTTCAGCCCTTTATTTACGCATCCCATGGCCCAGATTCGGCCCAGCCTTACTCTGCCCTTGCCCAACCCTGCACCATGGCCCTATCCATAGCGAAATATGTGCTTTTGTAACAATTCCCTCATAAAGAAGCCCCCTGAACGGGCTAGGGGCACTTGGGGGATAAACCCCCGTGGTAAACTTTCACGAGAATCAGACTTGCCAAGGCGCGACGAACGTCCCCGATAAAGCGCCGGATCGGGTTTGAATGCCTTTAAATAAAATTGCTGTTTGTCCAGTGAGAGTTGGGAGATACAATCCATGCGGGATGCCGTGACGACGCTGATCAAAACCTACGACGACACCGGGCGCTACCTCGACCGGGATGCCCTTAGCTCCATTAAGTCCTACTTTGACAGCGGCCTTGACCGGATTAAAGCGGCAGCCGTGATCAGCGCCAACGCCTCGGAAATTGTGAAGGCCGCTGGTTCGACCCTGTTTGCCCAGGTGCCCGAACTGATCCGCCCCGGTGGCAATGCCTACACCACCCGTCGCTATGCTGCCTGTCTGCGCGATATGGATTACTACCTGCGCTACGGCAGCTATGCCCTAGTGGCTGGCGACTCTGACCTGCTGGATGAGCGGGTGCTGGCGGGCCTGCGGGAAACCTACAACTCCCTGGGCGTGCCCATTGGCCCCACCGTCATCGGCATCCAAATCATGAAAGATATCATCAAAGCCAAGGTAGCCGAAGCTGGGGTAGCCAATCCCTCCGTCGTGGAAGCTCCCT
Source organism: Leptolyngbya sp. BL0902 (assembly GCF_016403105.1). NCBI lineage: Bacteria > Bacillati > Cyanobacteriota > Cyanophyceae > Leptolyngbyales > Leptolyngbyaceae > Leptolyngbya > Leptolyngbya sp. BL0902. The sequence goes on along the minus strand of NZ_CP046155.1, from coordinate 1,213,582 downwards.
TTGACTACATGTGCCGCGAACTGAGCGAACTCAGCGTCTAGGCCAGTTCCGATTCGGTGGCACGACTTCAGAACACAATAGAACAGGGGCATGGCTGGTCAATGGGCGGTCATGCCTTTTGTATATCTGCGGTGGGGTATGAAGATGGTGTTGGCCCTTGGTATTGACTTTGGCACCTCCGGGGTGAGAGCGGCGATGGTGGAGCGGCGGCAGGAGGTCTGGGCCTACCGCACCAACTATGGGGATCCACCGCCGTCCTACACCGCGTGGAGACAAGCCCTTTTTGCCGTCCTAGATGCCCTGCCCTCGGCCCTCAGCCCCTACATTGAGCGGATTGCCCTAGATGGCACCTCCGGCACAGTGCTGCTGTGCGATGGTCAAGGACAGCCCCTTGCCCCAGCCCTGATGTACCACGATGGCCGAGGCAAAACGGAATTGGCCCAGGGGAAAAGCCTCGTCCCCGCCCATAGCCCAGCCTATAGCGCCACGTCTAGCTTAGCCAAACTACTGTGGTGGCAGGCACACCTACCGTCTGAACTGTGGCAGCAAGGGCGATATTTTCTGCACCAAGCCGACTGGCTCAGCGCCCATCTCCACGGACGTTGGGGTCTCAGCGATTATCACAACAGCCTGAAACTGGGCTACGATCCGGGCCGCTTGGCTTACCCCGATGCCATGCTTAGACAACCCTGGGCCTTCCTACTGCCAAAGGTCTTAGAACCAGGCCAGGTCGCTGGATACGTCACAGCGGATATCGCACAACGGTTTGGCCTGTCGCCCCAGTGCGAGATCGTGGCGGGCACCACCGACAGTATCGCCGCCTTTTTGGCCAGTGGGGCCAGCGAAGTCGGGGATGGCGTCACCTCCCTGGGGTCAACCCTGGCGATTAAACTCCTCAGCGCCCACAGGGTAGAGGCTAGCGAATACGGGATCTACAGCCATCGCCTAGGAGACTACTGGCTAGCGGGGGGCGCTTCTAATACAGGTGGTGCTGTGCTAAAGCAGTTTTTTGATGCCGACACCCTCACCCGCCTCAGTCAACACATCGACCCCGCTGCGCCGATGGATCTGGACTACTACCCCCTGCTCCAGCCAGGGGAACGCTTTCCTATCAACGATCCCCACCTTGCCCCCCGGCTCACCCCTCGTCCTGCCGATGACGTCGCCTTTCTCCATGGGCTACTACTGGGCATCGCCCGCATCGAACAGCGGAGCTATGATCTCCTTGTCCAGCAGGGGTCGTCCCCCCTGAAGCGCATCTACACCGCTGGAGGTGGGGCCAAAAATCCAACATGGGCCGAGATCCGCCAGGGTCTCCTACAAGTGCCCATAAAAATAGCCACCTCGACCGAGGCGGCTGTGGGGACGGCCTATCTGGCCCAAGGGGGGATCAACCGATTCAGCGCTGACCCGTTAACTGGAGCCTACAGGTCAAACTGATTGCCCCGACGGTATTGCAGGTAGGCGGCCACAAACAGCCCCGCCAGCGTTACCGGAATTAGCCCTAGAACAATGCCACTTAGCAACGGCTCAACCACGGTCGAACTCCTTAACACTCGATACAGCAACAATGTGAACTTATCATACCATCTGGCTTTGGTGGGATTTGGAGGGTCAGGAAGCCAGGGCAAACGCATACTCATTTTGTGAGCGTCAGCACCTTGAAGAGATAGTCGTTATCCCATCCGGCCTTGAGTCGTTTGGCTTTTTTGCCAACCTTGGCGGAGGATTCCTGCGTGAGAAGGTTGAGGGCCAAGTGTCGCAAGACGACCATATTTTGGGGGGCGTAGCCCGTGCGAATGCGACAGTCATCCTCATGGAAAGCGACATCAAGGCACCAGTGGAGGCTATTTTCAATGCCCCAGTGGCTGCGGGTGGCCTGGGCAAAGCGCTCTACTCCGCCGTCAAGGCTGGTGAGATAGTAGCGTTGGGTGATCGTGGGAGCCTGCCCAGGAAGACGACGCTCCGATTCAATCAAGCCCACCCGCTTTAAGCCGAGCCACTGGTCGGCATCGACGAGATGCTCCACCTCCCCCAGGAGCCAATGACGGCGGATTTCAATGCGACCATGGCCTTTCTCAATCGTTTCATAGGCTTCGTGGGGCATGGCCTTGAAGCCCTGCTGTCGGGCATGGTCAAAGATCTGCTGCACATCCTCGTAAAGGCCGGGCTGATTGCCCTTGAGGCTGAGGATGTAGTCCCCTTCCTGCTCAATAATCTGCTGGGCAATGGCCTTCTGAGTCCCCATGGCATCTAGGGTGACGATGCATCCTCTCAAGGCCAGCACCTTCAGTAAGGCTGGAATGGCCGTGATTTCATTCGATTTCTCATCCACGGCCACTTGCCCAAGCACCAAGCGATTCTCCGCCGCCCAGGCGCTCACCATATGGATGGCCCCCTTCCCTCGACCTCGGTCATAGGACTGCCGCACCGTTTTGCCGTCAATGGCCACCACACTGCCCTCACTCAGCGCCGATACCGATTTCACCCAACTCAGAAAACACCCCTGCAATTGGTCGGGGTCAAGTTGAGCAAACAGACGGCTAATCGTGTCGTGGGACGGAATTCCGCTTGGCAGCGCCAGAAAGGTCTTCAGCCACGCCGCTTTGCTTTGCCCGTAGGCTTCCACCTCCACCCAACTCTCCGCCCCACAGACCACCGCACAGATCGTTAACCCGATGATGTCTAACAAGCGGTGCTCAATCAGGTACGGAGTACGCGGATCCTCTAACGACTCAAAATGATTCAGCAGCCTATCCGTGGGGGCCATAGGATGTCTCCATCTCAACCTTCCCCATCAGTATCCCTGTTTCCACGAGTATGCGTTTGCCCTGGTCAGGAAGCGGGAGTCAGGAAGCGGGAGTCAGGAAGCAGGAGTCGGGGACTAGGTAGGGGGCAGGAGTCAGGAGTGGGGAAGCGGGAGTCGGAAGCGGAGCGTGGGGGAATTCTGTAGAGAGTCTGTGATTTTTAGCAGGCTGTTGAAAAACCCTTGTCGATTGTGTACAGTGCTGGAGGATTACTCGTTTTAGCGTTGTAGCTGCTTAATTTTCGTTAACCCAAATCATCCAGAAAAACCGCCAAGCATGCGGTTGTTCTCATATTTCCTGGTGGTGATAGCCCAGGATGGGAATTCAATTTTCCTCACCCAGAAAGACGGGAATAAGGATCACTTTTGGGCGAAAGTTAGCTAGATAAAAGCTCAAATCAATGGGCCAGGCAGCGCTGGGTATAGATGTGTTTGATTTCAGGAAAAGTTTCATGATTCACTACCTTCGCCAAATTACAGGTCGGTTTGCTAAGGGATTGACTGCTAGCATCTGCCTTCTAGGGCTGATGAGCACGATGATGTTCGCCTTTGTTCCTCCGGCCTTAGCGGCCACTGAAGGCTCTGTGACTGAAGCCATGGATCTACAAATTAGCAAGGCTGCTCAGGAGTTTGTGTCCTCGGTGTTGGGAGAGTATGAAGACGTCCTAGAAGACAGCTTTAATGGCACCCTAAAGCCCCTGAAGTCGGTCACGAAGGATTTGACCAAGCAACTGAGCAAAATTGCAATTTCTCCTACGCCAGATACAACGCTACTAGAACCAAAACTTGTGGCATCTCAAACAGCATTGGAAACCGCTGCCACTGCCTTCAGTACCCTGGTGGAGGATACGGCAGCGTTTCAGAAGGCACTCTCTGCCACTCCAGATCAGATCCAAGCGGCTCTTGAAACCCAACTAGGCACTAAGTTTGACGACCTACAAGCCGCTTTCAACGGAGTCTCTAAGGCCCTTTCCTCCCTGAGTCAGGATACAGGGGCGCTGAATGTGGATGACGCCGCCGCTGCCGTGGGTAAGTTAACGGAAGACAGCACGGCCCTAGCCCAAGCTATCGAGTTGGCTAAGGTTGCCATCAGCAGCTTTGGCAAGTAGCCCGTTATCTGGGGATCCGCCAGCACGGGCGACAAACTCAGCCAATTAGCACCCTAGCCTCCCCAGATCCTTGGTCTAGGGAGGTTTTTAGGGAGGATGGTGAGGGAGATCATGGTGGGGTAGGGCGTTGATTCGCCCTCACGGTGGAGGGATCTCGCCTGCCCCCTAGGCGGCAGCGTCAGCGATGGTCTGCCCTTGCACTACCAGCACCGCGCAGGGGGCATGGTGGAGAACATAGCTGCTGACGCTACCGAGGAGAAGTTCGCCAAGCCCCTGCATTCCCCGTCGGCCTACAACCATTAAATCCGCTGACCAGTCTTTAGCCAGCAGGCACAGGGCTTTGCCCGGTTCTCCCGCCAGTTGGGTGGCGGTGGTGTCAATGCCTTGTCCTTGGGACATCTCTACCCAGGCATTGAGTTTGACCTGGGTTTGCTGTGTCAGGGCTTCCCAGGTCGAGCGGTACAGCTCATAGCTTTGGAGGTTAATGGTGCTGAAGGCTCCGTCGAGGGTCATATAGGCCGGATCGGGATAGCCCAGGCGCAGGGGAGAGAGGACGTGTACAAGGTTCAGGTGAGCTGAGTGGGCTAGGGCGATGGCTTGGGCTTCGGCCACCACTGGGCTAGCCATGGTGGATTCACAGTCTACGGCAACGATAATGCGTTTGAACATGGCACTTTCCCCGATTACAGATAGCTCAAGTATCGCAAGGGGGGGTGGGGGGGTGGCTGCGGCGAAACCTGTCTTAACGCAGGCAATCTCGATCAGCCTGCCGCTGAACATCCCTGTCCTTCACCGTTAGTGCCCTTTTCTGGGGCCATGCTGCTTGTTTCGGCAGGATCAAGGTTTAAGATGCTTTCGTGGGTCTTTCCGCCGGGGCCAAGCCCTGCGGGTGAGGAGCTGCGTTGTCTCTCCAGGTGAGTCTTATGGGTCAGTACCAACGGATTTTGGCGGCTATCGATCAGTCGGCCCTGTCGGAGCGGGTGTTTGCCACAGCGCTAGGGCTGGCTCAGACCCAGGGCGCACACCTGCATCTGGCCCATTGTTTCACCCTGCCCATCCCTACCAATCTAGATTTTGGCGACCGCTACCGGGCCAGCGCCAAAGAATTTCTCGCCATTGCTCAGGAGCAGCTCGATACCAACCTAGAGCACACCCGCCAATGGCTAGCCAGCCTCGAAACCCAAGCCCAGGAAGCCGGGGTAGCTGTATCCTGGGACTGGCGCGGCGGCGAAGTAGGGCCACAGTTATGCGAGATTGCCCACCATTACCAAGCCGATTTGATTGTAATTGGTCGGCGGGGGCGGGGGCGGATTCAGGCGGCACTCCTGGGCAGCGTTAGCAACTATGTGCTGCACCATGCCCACTGTTCGGTACTGGTCGTGCAAAACAGTGAGGAGAAGTCATAGGGTCAGACTGTGGGCGCAAAAAAAATCCCTAGCCCAGGGGCCAAGGATTTCATCAGGGTGCATCTACCGTCCTATCGTTCAGCGGTGGCGTGGCTCATCAGGATAGTTTTTAGGATTTTTCGCCGCAGGATAGCCATGATTCCGGCGGATAGCTTGGCATCGCGCTAGGGTGAGGAAGGAGATGTAGTGTAGCGCCATGTCTGATGCCCTAAGCCTAACGGCCTACGACCTGTGGAAGGAATACAACCAGATGCCTGTGGTGCAGGGGGTGAGTTTTGCCCTGCATCCGGGAGAAATTGTGGGGTTGCTGGGGCCCAACGGGGCCGGAAAAACCACCACTGTGGGGATGCTGTTTGGCACGGTGGTACCCACACGGGGCTTTGTGCAGCTTGGCCCCTGGCACATTCCAGCCCAGGCGGCCCAGGCCCGCGCCCAGATGGGCATCGTCACCCAAGACGACAACCTCGACCCAGACTTTACGGTGTTCAAAAACCTCACCCACTTTGCCCACCACTACCGCATCACTGGGGCAGCGGCCAAGCAGCGAGCAGGGGAACTGCTGGACTTGGTGAACCTCTCCGACCGGGCCACGGCCCAGGTAGATGAGCTCTCTGGCGGCATGAAGCGGCGGCTGGTGTTAGCCCGCGCACTGCTAAATCGGCCCCAGGTGATCTTCTTAGACGAACCCACCACCGGGCTCGATCCCGATGCCCGTCAAGACTTTTGGCGGCTGGTGCTGCACCTCAAGGCCCAGGGCTGCGGCATTTTGTTGACCACCCACTATATGGACGAGGCCCAGCGGCTGTGTGATCGGCTGCTGCTGCTGCAACAGGGCCAGGTGATTGACGAAGGCACCCCCGACGACCTGATTTTACGGGTGATGGGCCGAGAAATTGCCGAGGTCGAAGGCATTCCGGGGGACACCATCAAAACCCTGGCAGAACAGGTTGGCGTTTGGTCTCGGCCCTTTGGCAGCGGCTACCTGATTACCCTGCCCGACGACGACCCCGAAACCCTCTGGAGCCAGATCGAAGCCCACCACCCCCGTCGCCTGCTGCGCCGACAGGCTAACTTAGAAGATGTGTTTTTGCGCCTCACCGGGAGCCTGCTGGAATGAAACCCATCGCCGGACTCAAGCCCGTCTCCGTCACCCCCTGGGGGGTCTATTCCGTTTGGTGGCGGCATTTCCAGGTCTACCGCAGTACGTGGCTGGTGAACTGCCTACCCCCCATTTCTGAACCCATCGTCTACCTGTTGGCCTTTGGCTACGGCCTCACGCCGCTGATTGGCGAGGTGCAGCACCTGGGTCAGCCCGTGCCCTATCCCCAGTTTCTCGCACCGGGGATGATTGCCATTGGCGTGCTGTTTCAGTCCTTTTTTGAGGGAGCCTACAGCAGTTTCATACGCCTCAATTTTCAGAAAACCTGGCAGGCGTTGCTGACCGCCCCCCTCAGCTACACGGACGTGTTTCTGGGCGACTGGTTTTGGGCCGCCACCAAGGGCACCATCGCCGGATTCCTCACTGGATTAGTGGCCGTCATCGCCCAGCTTTACGACCTCTCTAGTCTGCTGCTGTCCCTGCCGCTGATTGGGCTGGGGAGCCTTCTGTTTGGGGCCTTTGGCTTGCTGGTGGCGGGGGTGGTGAACAAGGTGGATCAGGTGAACGTTCCCATCTTTTTGATCGTGATTCCCATGTTTACCCTCTGCGGCACCTACTTCCCACGGGATACCCTGCCGCCCCTGCTGGCCAAGTTCGCTGGGCTGCTGCCCCTGGCTTCCCTGGTGGATTTGCTGCGCTGGCCCCTGGGGTTGCCGCCCTGGTGGCCCTTGTCGCTGCTGTGGCTGCTGGGCTGGATGGCCTTGATGGCCCGCCTGGCTGCCCTGCGGATCTACTCCCGTCTGTTCAGCTAGCAGCCTAGCGCTGAATTGGATCGACCACTACCTCCACCGAGGTTGTCTGTCCTAGTAGGTCTACGGTAAAGCGGCGAGTGCTGATGAACTGAAGTTCCCCATCCACCGTAATCCGGGCTTGAACTGCGTAGGTCATGCGGGGATCAATGCCATCGGGGTTGTAGACCAACTCGAAGGGAATGGGCACCTGCCGCCCACCCGTGATCGTGCTCTGGCTGGCTAGTACAATGGCCGGGGCTCCGGCGCGGCTGACATCCACCAACTGCACCTCCACTACAGCGTTGGGCGGTAGGGCAATGCGGGGCAGGTAAGCCACCGTACCGCTGACGGTGGATCGATCTGTTTGCACGGTGCCATTGACCTCCAAAGTTTGAGATCCATCGCGGGCCACGCTGACCAGCACTGAAGGACTAGTTTCAGATCCACTGTACTCGTAGCGGGTGCCCGAAACAGAGGAGACGGCTATGGCCCGTCCGGCGTCTACCTCCAGCCGCCCGGTTTGGCGGTTAAACAGATTGACATGGGGCTGGCCCGATTGCGTGAACACGCGCAGGGCGTAGGTGGCCGTGTTGCTAAACACCAGGGTGCCATCGGGAACGCCGCCGGGAACCCGCTCTGGGGTAGGCAGTTGGGCCAGTTCGCTGAGGGTGCCACCATCGGTCACAAAGGCGCGGTTAATCACCTCGGCTTGGGTGAGCTGGGGCACCTGAATCCGCAGATTATCAATGGTCATGGGGCCATTCAGCATGATCCGTTCTCCCAACAGCACCGGATTCAGCGCCTCAGCACTGCCGTCAATGTCCATCACCGCCGCTACGTAGGTGGCTAGGGCCGTACCATCCCCCGGCAGAACGCCGAGGATCACCGCTGCGTCGTCTTTCCCATCGCCATTCACGTCGCCAAAGGCTATCCAGCCCGGTTCGTTGGCCAGGGCAACCATGAGTTCACCCGCCACCTGGTACTGGCCATTGGTCAGCGTCACCGTGGTGTACACCGAGTCCTGCACCCCCGTGGACGGCACCAGAAATGTCCCCTCCTGAAGGGTTTGCCAGCGATTACACCAGGCTTGTTTAGCCGGAGTAAACACTTCACGGGTGAGGCAGTTGTGCCATTCAGGCTCGGCTTGGGCTTGGGCCGATTGACCCAGGTTGGATAGCCCCAGGGCCAGCCCCAGGCTCAGAATTCCTAACCCTAGGGCTGGCTTGAGACGACGGATCACAGCAGTTTGCATCATGGTTGACCTCACATCCACAGCATTGACGATTTTTAGGCAAGTCCTCAGTCATGGGGCCGCTTCTCAAGCCCCACTGACGGGAATTGGGCCGGGGATCGTAGGAGAATGATGGCCTACCTGCCCTGCCACCTCTCACTCTACCGAGGGTGGACAGGAGATGCTCAAAAGTTACTGAAACGGTAACAGGTTTCGCTAAGATTCTGGGTGAAGCGGGCGTTTATCGGTGGTTTCTCCGGTGCCGCTATCCACCTGTCGCCAGGGGTAGCTATTGTGCCGTGGCTTGCCCCCCCCAAGCTGCGTTATCATCCAGAATACATAGCTGTAGGGTATACCGAGGACTGCAATGCTGGAGGGGTCATTACTGCAACGGTTGGTGGATGGGCGCACCGAACCGGAAACTACGCCCCTTAACTACGGCGTGTACTACAAAAATACCCTGGTGGCCCTCTGCCATGCCCTAGAGGACTGTATTCTCACCGCTGACTCCGATCCCCTGGTCATCACGGCCTTTCAGCGGGGCAAGTGGTACCTAGAAGAGGCGGAGCGCTACGCCGCCCTGGCCGACCGATCCCAGCAGATTGTCATCATGGCGTCTCCAGAGGCGGGCTTTCACGATCATCCCACCAGCCAGCGCCAGAATGTAGCCCTAGTCGATTTGGCCGATAGCGACCCGGTGGCCCAGGAATGGCACCTGATGATTCTCTCGCCGGAGTACAGCGCCATGGTGCTCTGCCAAGAACTATCCGAGGCTGACTATGGCAAAACCGGACTGCCCAGCAACGACCTAGAGCGCAAGTTCTACGGGTTTTGGACCTTTGATGCCGCCCTGGTTTGCCAAACGGTGGAACTGGCCATCCAGCATATCGGAGGCTATGATCCGGCCCTCCAGGCCCAGCTTTCACAACAGCTTGACGCCCTGCGCCAGCAGACCCCCGCCCAAACGTGCCCCGATGCCGTTACCGTGAGCCGCACCGTGACCCAGGTGGTGCAGTATCTGCAAACCAGCCGCGATGACTTGCAGAGTAATCTCACCTTTAACTGGGCCGAAGATCTCGATCACAACCTGTTTTCTAACGAGCTGCAAGCCTTTTTACGCATGGCCCAGCTCGTAGACCTGAGCGATCCCATCAACCCCCTGGCGGGCAGCGAAGTGGTGGCCCTGCTAGAGATGATGGGCCAACTGCTCGATCTACCCGCTTGGCAAATTCAGCGCCTGCGGCTGGCCGGAATGCTACACCGCATTGCCCCCACCGCCGAAGTTCTCGCCCTCGGCCACGAGGCCCCCAGTTGCCCCCTGGTGGCTGAGGTTCAAGCCCTGCGGCTGATGCCCCGAATGCGCGCCATTGCCGCCATCATCACCCACCAGGGCGAACGCTGGGACGGGCAGGGCTATCCCGCTGGCCTAGCGGGAGACAGCATCCCCCTAGAGTCGCGCCTGTTGGGTCTGGTGGCCGAGTTTCAGCGCCAGGTGGCCCTCAAGGGCTACGATCCATCCGGTCAGGGGCACGCACCAGACCCCGCTCAGACCATGGCTAACATCACAGAAGTCTTGGGGAACTTTCAGCAGGAAGCAGGGCAACGGTGGGATCCTAAACTCGTCGAAATTCTGAGCCTGTTGGTGATGGGGCTACAACAGGGCATGAGCCTGCCCACCATTCCCACTAAAATCACCCTAGGCGCTGGCTTACTCAACCCTGAGCTTGCCGATCCCAGGACGGTCTTTGCCGCCACTGCCCAGTAATCTGTCCCCACTGCCCTCCTCCCCATCCCAAACCCATGGCCCCTGCGACCGCCGACTCTCTGGATCTAACCGCCCTCAAGGCTGGACAACTGCGCCACTTGCCGGGGGTTGATCTAGCCGATGAAGATTTATCTGGGGCGATGCTGGCCGGGGTACATTGGCCAGGGGCCACCCTCGTCGGAGCCAACCTCAGCCGTGCCAACCTGCACCAAGCCCACCTAGAGGGAGCCAATCTGATGGGCGCTAGCCTAGCAGGGGCCGACGGGCGGGCCAACCTTTGGGGGGCCAACCTGATGCAGTGCGACCTCAGCGGGGCCGATCTACGGGGGGCCAACCTGCGGGGGGCCAACCTGATGGGAGCGCGGTTTGGCGGGGGCAGTTTGGCGGGGGCCTTCCTGAGTGGCTGCACCCTAACCGGGGTGAACCTGCAAGGGGTAGATTTACGCGGTGTAGACCTGCGGGGAGCCAACCTTAGTGAGGTAAACCTGCGGGGAGCCGATCTGTCTGGGGCCGATCTCTCCGGGGCCAGACTAAACAATGCCAACCTAGAGGAAGCCGACCTGCACCAAGCCAACCTAGCCGGAGCATCCCTCTCTGGGGCCAACCTCCTCTGCGCCGACCTCACCCAGGCCCGGCTTGAGGGCGTGATCACCACTGGAGCCTGTCTGATCGGCACCGTCCTGAGCGGTAGGGCCAAGGGCTAAGTCCGCCTGGGGCGATTTGGGGCTAGGGCTGAAGCACCGATCCTAGTGCTTCGGTGGAAAGGGTAGTGCTGAGGTAGAGGGGATAGGTCTCACCATTAATGGCCTTGACGAACGCCGCCTGCACCATGGGCCGAAAGCGTTCATCCTGATTGAGGGTCATCTGAAAATGCGCCAGGGCCAGGATCTTCATGGCTTCCTGCGCCAGGTCGGGGCGGGGGCCAATGATGTCTGGTGGCAGGGCAATGGGTTGGTCGCTGGCCTCAACATCGCCAATCACCGAAAAGTGAGTGCCCTGCCCCAGCAGCACCAGGTATCGTTCTGGCGTGGAGAGCCAGGTGAAGGGCAGGATTTGCTCAGGAAAGGCCGGGGCTACCGTGTCAGCGGCACTGCTGACCACCATGACCGGAATGGTGACGCGCTGAAAGCCCCCTGGGCCAAACAGGGCACTACCCACAGGGTTCATGGCCAAAATGGAGTCCACCCGCGCATCCTGAAGGGTTTGCTGGGGATCGACTAAGTTGGTGGCCTGACACTGCAACAGCAGCGACGGATTGAAGGTCAGCACCTCCGGCGGGCATTCGCCATGGAGGGTGTTGAGATCAAAGGTGGCCCCCGCTAAGGCTAGGGCCGTATAGCCTCCAAAGGATTGCCCCACCACACCAATGCGGTCAAAGTTGAAGCGCACAGGCAAGACCGATCCGTGGGCCTGGAGGGCTTTGAGGGAATCTATCGCGAGGCTAATTTCCTGGGGGCGGCGGAGAAATTCCTCATCGGGCACCACGTCGGCGGTACGCCCCTCCAGCAGAGCCATGAGCTGCTCGTCATTGCTGCCAGCATGGTCAATGGCCACCACCGCAAAGCCAGCGCTGGCCAAATCGTTAGCCAGGTAGTCGTAACTGTGGCGATTGCTACCCAGCCCGTGGGAAATCAAAATTAAGGGAAAGCCCTGGGGCGGAGGAACTTGTCCGGGTGATACCTGGGGCAGGTAAAGGTTGGCTGGATTGGCTAAGCCAGGTAGGTTGCGGCTGATTAGGTTGACTCCATAAATGCGGCTGTCCTGCCGCAACTGATGCAGGGCGTCCAACTCTGCTGGGGTGAGGGGATCGGCCTCCGCCTCCTGGCGAGACAGGCGCTGCACTAGGTCAACCGCCTGGGAAGACTGGAAAATAGCCCGGTTAATTTCGGAGGCCACGGCAAAGCCCTCCGCCAAGTCGATGCGAATGGCCTCCAGGGGATAGGCCCGCAGCACATCCAAGAGCGTGACCCCGCTCTCGACCCGCACCGCCCCTAGGATAATGGCCGCTCGCAGGGCCGAAAAATCCCCCACCCGCGCCGGAGTCCGCACTACTCTAGTTAGTTCTTGCAGCAGCCGTTCCCCCTGCTGGGTATAGAGAAACTGGGCAATGCCCACCGGACGTAGCATCTCAGCGGGGGTGGCCAACACCTGTCGAGCCTGATCGAGCTGCGCCTGGGGGAGCCTAAAATGGCGGTTATAGGCTTGAAGCTGGGGCGTGAGGTGCCCCGTGGCCACAAAGGCTTCAATGTCGGCAATGGGAATCGTGCGTTCTAGGGCACCGTAGGAAATAATCAGCCGTTCTGCGGCCCGACTGGGCACCGCCACCAGGCACAATCCTGCCGCCGCTAAGGACGCCAGTCCCCAGCGCCACCGTCGCCAGGGGCGACAGCATCGGGGGCGAAGCCTGGGCTCCGACGGCGGGCAATCCCTAGGGAGTAGCGCCATGATCAATCACCTGATCCAAAAATCCTTCACAGGCATCAAGGAGCAGCTCAATGACGTAGGTAAACCCCTCAGGGCCACCGTAGTAGGGATCGGGCACTTCCCGGTCGGTGTGGGTACGGCAAAAGTCGCACATCAATTTGACCTTGTGGCCGTAGACTTGGGTGACATCCTGGGCCAAAATATCGCGATAGTTTTGGGCATCCATGGCTAGGATCCAGTCGAAGCGCTCAAAATCGGCGGGATCAAACTGGCGGGCTTGTCCTCGGAGGGTGATGCCAAAGTCCTTGGCGGCGGCGGTCATCCGTCGATCTGGTGGACTCCCAATGTGGTAGCTGGCGGTTCCGGCTGAATCGCAGGTGACGCGATCCGTCCACTGTCGCTGCTGCACGAGATGGTTCATGATATTTTCGGCGGAGGGCGACCGACAAATGTTGCCGAGGCACACAAATAATACGCGAGTGCTCATAGCCATTCAGGAAGGGATATGCAGAATAGAGGATCAAAAACATGCAGAGCGGTGACTAGGCCCTCAAAACTCACCCGTAGCGAGATTCTCGTCAGCGACCACGGGGGATATCCAGGGTAGTTGTTAGAACCAGGGGCCACGCACGGGCAGACACCGAAACCCATCTACCGCAAGAGCCTCTTGGCCTGACGCCCCTAGGATGAGGCCCTAGCCACGCCATCCCCAGCCCCTAGAGCCCTGGGAGATTGAGCCCCCCAGTCAGTTCCTCCATCTTGTCGCGCATGGTGGAGGTGGACTTTTGATAAGCGTCTTTCATGGCCGCTGTGAGGAGATCGGACAACACCTCCGCGCCTTCGTTCATCGCCTCCGGGGCAATGGTGACACCACGGGGTTCTTGGTTGCCGCTCATGATCACCTTCACCAAGCCACCACCCGCTTCCCCTTCGATCTCCATTTGTTCGAGATCTTCCTGAAGTTGCTTCGCTCCCTCTTGAATTTGCTGGGCTTTTTTGAAGGCTTCGGTGAGCTCCTTCATTTTGCCTAACCCAAACCCAAATCCTTGACCTTGTGACATGGAGTTACTCTCGAACGAACGGCTAATGTGAATCTAATGTCAATCTGTGCCCATGGGCTTTCTGATTTTAGCGCCCAGGGGGATGGTCTAGGGGCTTAGGGAGAGCGGTTTACCGTCCGGCAGACGGGGGATGTCTCAACTTTTGACAGAGCGCGGGCAGAATTCGGGCTTCTGGGTAGCCTAGAGGCAGTAGGCGTAGGGAGATACCCATGACGGAACCGATTCCTGAACTGGTGATTGAGGCGGGGCGCACAGAAGCCCAGTATTTTCGGGATCTGTGGCGCTACCGGGAGCTGTTTTACTTTTTGGCATGGCGGGATATCTTAGTCCGCTACAAGCAAACCGCCGTGGGGGTAGCCTGGGCGCTGATTCGGCCCTTCCTGACTATGGTGGTGTTTACCGTAGTGTTTGGTCGCCTCGCCAACCTCCCCAGCGAGGGAGATGCGCCCTACCCGATCCTGGTGTTTTCGGCCATGCTGCCCTGGCAGTTTTTTGCCAATGCCCTGGCGGAATGCAGCAACAGCCTAATTACCAACGCTAACCTGATTTCTAAGGTGTACTTTCCCCGGCTGGTGGTGCCCACCAGTGCCGTCATCGTCAGCTTTGTAGACTTCTTAATTTCCGGCATTATTCTGCTGGGGCTGATGGCTTGGTACAATGCCCTGCCCTCCTGGCGCATCCTCACCCTGCCCCTGTTCACCGCCGTTGCCTTTGCCGCTGCCATGGGGGCGGGGCTGTGGCTAGCCGCCCTCAATGTGCAATACCGCGACTTTCGCTACGTCGTACCGTTTTTGGTGCAGTTTGGCCTCTATATCCTGACTGCCTGACACATCTTTATGCGGCCTCCCAAGGGGGTAGCTGACAGCGCATGGACTGGATCCTAGAGAACCAGATGCGGTCATAATATCGGGCTTCTGCCTTTTTAGATGCAAAACAGGGATCTGGGTCAACGGTCAATAGGGGGATGGGGTTGAGCAACGGACGCCCTTTGTTGACCACCCCTCTAAGCCAGCGGAGGCCGATTTTGAGATAGCTGATGCCCCGTGTCCAATGAGGGTCAACCTGAGAGCGGAGACCGTCGAGTTGAGCGGCCATGCCCTGGGTGGTGCCATAGAGGATGGCGACTGCCGCGACGAGGTAGAGACGTTCGAGGGCTTGGGCGGAGCGGATGCCGGAAGATTCGAGGGCAAAGGCCCCGGATTTTGAATCGAGGAACAGTTCCTCAACTCGGAACCTGAGGGCATATTGCCACAGGGTATTGAGGGTCGGCGGCTCATCGGTGATGACCGCCCAGGGCTCCTTAACGCCTTTGACGTTAGCCAGAACCAGGTTGCAGCGCCAGCGCCCATCGGCCCACAGGCCAATGCCCTCATAGAAACGAACTTCGCCCTTGGGGGGCCACAGAACACCTACCTCAATCGGCTGACGGCGGGGGCCATGCACCACCACATCACTGGGCAAGCGTAAAGCATAGTGCCATCGACTGTCGCTGAGCCACGCCAGCAGGTCATGGTTGGCAAACCCTCGGTCGGCTAACAGCATCACATCGGGATAAGCCTGCAACAGTCGATGGGCTAAGCGCAGCATCGGCAAATACCGTTGGGCACTGACCGTGGCACTAGGATGCTCTAACACCCGCCACAGCAGGGGCACCGCCCGCCCACAACAGGTCACGGACAGGTGAATCATGCAATACCGATTCCACAGCACCGTCGTATCGAGGGCTAGGTAGAGTCGCCGTCCTTTCCACCGATGAATCGCCGCTAACGCCAAGGGCACGTACAGACTTTTAATCCGCACCCGGTGATTGCTCATAAACCGTTGCCATCGTCGTTCGGTGCTTTGCGCTTGGCGGGCGCGACTGGGAACATAGGCCTCCCACTCCGGCAGGCTCAACCGACCACTGCACACCAGCGCCGTCACCATCCACGCCAGCGCTTTGAGGTGCCGTAAATCCCGACGATGGCTATATTGACGCAGCAAGGACAGCACTTGATCATAGAGACAGGTGGTGGATGACATGGCAAAGACCCTGAAATACGCAAATTCCAGCGTCTCATGTCACCTCACCTTTTCCCCTCCCACCACGAGGTTTCAAGCCTTTCACCCACTTCTGTCAGGCAGTCAGCTCTATATCTCCCCGGTGGGTTTCAGTAGCGCCATCGTGCCCGACCGCTGGCGATTGCTGTATTCCCTCAATCCCATGGTGGGGGTGATTGACGGCTTTCGGTGGGCCATCATTGGCGGTGAGGTACAGCTGTTTTGGCCGGGATTTTTGCTGTCGCTGCTGCTGGTGTTCGTGCTGCTGTTCACCGGAATCCTCTACTTCCGCCGCATGGAGCGTACCTTTGCTGATGTGATCTAGGTCGATGGGATCTAGGCCAATGGGAGTTGGCTATCCGGGATGGTGCCTCCATTCGGTAATCTGGTATTGGGGTACAGAACCCTCTGGAGAGTGAACCCATGGGCTATCGCTACGCGGCTATTTTAGGATGTGGATACGTGGGCCAAGCCGTGGCAGAACTGTGGCAAGCCCAGGGGATAACGGTCACTGCCACAACGACCCACCCAGACCGTTTGCCCCCATTGCAGAGGGTGGCGGATCGAGCGATGGTGGTGCGGGGCAATGATGGGGCAGCGGTGGCGGATTTGCTGGCAGGGCAGCAGGTGCTGCTGATCTGCGTTGGGGCCGGACGACAGGCCAACTACACCGAGACCTACCTCAACACTGCCGAAACCGTGGTGCAGGCCCTCGATCAAGCCCCAGATTTACGGCAGATTATCTTCACTAGCACCTACTCGGTCTACGGTAACTACGGTGGATCCTGGGTGCGGGAGGACGATCCCGCCAAGCCCGCCACAGACAACGGGCGCATTATGCTAGATACCGAAAACGTTCTGCTATCGGCGGCGACGGCAGAGCGACAGGTGTGTGTGCTGCGGCTGGGCGGCATCTATGGCCCAGGGCGGGAACTCGCGAAGATTTACGGTCGTTCGGCAGGCACCACCCGCCCTGGTAGCGGAGACGAGGCGAGTAACTGGGTTCACCAGGAGGACATTGTGGGGGCCATCGACTGGGCCAAAGATCAGGGCCTCAGCGGGCTCTACAACCTGGTGCAAGACGAAATCCCCACCGTTCGCCAGTTGATTGACCGGGTGAGCCAAACCTACGGCCTCGCCCCCACCCCGTGGGATCCCACCCAGCCCAGTGCTCGTCCCTACAACGTGCGAGTCTCCAACCAAAAGATCAAGGCCGCTGGCTACACTTTCCAGCACCCCACCTTTGGCGATCTCACCGCAGACTCCAGGGATTCACCTTCATCCCAGACCCCGTAACCGCCGTCCGGGATCTATCTCTACTTGGCAGCTAGGGCAGCCAAAACATCGGTGTGGATCATGCCATTGCTGACCACCACCCCCCGGTTGTCCTCAAACCGAGCGGCCTTGCCAAAGTCGAGGGGTTTACCGTGCATGTCCGTCACGCAGCCCCCCGCTTCCTGGACGACCAGGGTGCCAGCAGCGTGATCCCAGATTTTTTCTCGGTAGTTGGGGGTTTTGGGGGAAGGCAACCGTAAATATAGAGCGGCTTGTCCCGCCGCCACCGCCGCATACTTGGCCTGACTGTCCATCCGCATGGAGGGGGACTGAATCCCCACGGCCTGGGCCATGGCACTTTGCTGGCGTTGGTCGCCGTGGCCCGATTCCACACTTTCTACAAACCGGAACCGCTCCGACTGCGGATCTTGCACGACCTGCAACGGTTGCGGATCGCCGCCCGCTAGGGGCATCATCACCGCCCCCTCACCGCGCACCGCCACGAAGATCAGCCCTTGCTCACCGCCGTCAAAGCTCAAATAGGGACAGCCCAACACCCCCACTTTTAGATCGCCATCTTCCACCAGGGCCAGGGCAATGGCGTACTGGTCGCCGCGCAGGAAGCCCTTAGTGCCGTCGATGGGGTCTAGCGTCCAATAGCGGGAGGACACCGTGCCGTTGCCGTGGTCAATCCAGGCTAGGACGTCGTCAGGGGTGGCCGTCGGCACATGGCGCTGTACCTGCGTCGTCACGGTGGCTAAAGGGGTTGCCATCTCCGGCTGGCGCAGGTCGTTGGCGTCTTCTTCGCCAACCACCGCATCCTGGGGAAACGCCTCCGCCAAGGCCCGACAGATCAGCGCCTGGGCACCAAAGTCTGCCACGGTGACGGGGCTTTTGTCGTTTTTTTCGATGGCTTCGGGCACCAAGGTTTGGCGTACGGCCTCACACAACTGCGCCGCCTGCCGCACCGCTGCCACCGCCACCTGTTTCTCCAATTCGTAGGCCATTCAACCTGCTCCTTAATCGCTATCCATCTCCAGGCCGTCGCCTGCATTAAGCCCCCCACCTAGGATTCGCCGGAAACCTGATTCTGCCGCCCCTCAAGCAATCCCAGCGCCTTCTGTCCCGCCGAGGCAGGGTCACTTCTATCTTCCATCGCGGGGGGCTAAAACGGCTGGGTCGAAAACGTTGCCATGACCCGCAGCAGGGCCTGGGTGGCCGTTGCATCCCACGATCCTTCCCCCCGTCGCCCCGATTGCAGAATAAACCGCAGGGTAAAGGCCGCTGGAAATCCGGTGACTTCTACCCAAACCAGATCCGACTCCGCATCGCAGGTGAGGGTTTCTTCTGCCATCAACACCTCTGCCATGGCCTGCATCTGCTGGGCCAACTGCTGGGCTAGGCGACAGACCTCCCCAAACTCAGGGGCTGTCAGCTCCATCGCCCAGGTCGATCCTGCCAGTAAGCCGGGATAGTGGGGTGCGCCCTCATCCCAGCCGATGCGCCAGCCCTCTCCCTCTTGGATGGATCGTTGTCCCATCGATTGCGAGTCCTTGGCGGGGTGCGGACGACGATCTACTCGCCGATGATTTCCGGCTGGGTTAGTTCGTCGGACATTTCAATGATGGCGCGGAGAACGGGCTTCATCTTGGGATCTTCGTAGTTCTCAAAATCTTCAAATCGGCGGCGCTGGGCGCGGGTGGCGACCTGGACGGTAATTCGGTAGCGGTTAGAAGCGGCTCGAATGAGTTCCTCGCTGCGGCGCATGATTTGTGTGCTGTCGAAGTGAGAGCGCTTGAGCATGGAGACCCTTACCTAGAAAAACTCAGCCCCCATTGTATCTCGGATGGATCGCCGATGGCATATCTCGGATAGCCCCCGGATGAGCCACAGATTGTCGAGCACCCCGATTCCGTGGAATCTATCGGCATTTGGCATTCTGGGTGGGCCTCAGTAATCGGGGCCATTCCACCGGGTTTTGGGGAAATGTTAACTAATTTGACTAACTCTAACGCTTGGTTGCAGTTTTGACGGAGCCGCTGATTTCCCGCTGATCGGAGTGATAGATTCGGGATCTGACCCGTGGAAACCACTAAGTCTAGGCCAAAGAAATGCAAGTCTAGCGACGTAAATCGCTGTTCTCAGGTTGATTTTCTTAGGTTTTGGTGAATTTTCCTTTTTTAAGACTCAATAACATCCAATTATCCCTGATCATACCCATGCACAACGCCCAAAAAGACTGGATTAGCGCCATCGCCATTGCCGCCCTCGGCGCTGGCGTCATTACGACATTGGCTGTTAGCCAGGGCCAAAATCCGTTCGTGGGGTTAGGGATCACGCTGTTTTCGGCCATTTCGGCGGTGATTATCGATCATCTCTGGTAGGTCGTGCCCCAGGGCAAGCAACGGCCCAGACCCATCAAGCGTCTCTATTGGGTTGCTCCTAGGGTTTGACTGGTTTTCTGAGCTGTTGCGATCCAGTGGCGCAGAATCCAGAGATTCAGGTATAAATTGACCATAGGTTTTTATCGAAATCAGCTTGTTCTAGGGGAATTTTGCCCCAAGCTCGATTTCGGTGGCGGTGTGGCTGCTGTCGGCCTTGTTTTTCCGGCCTTGTTATCCCCTATTGCCATGGCCAGTTTGCCCAATCTCGATCCTTCTCGGCCCACCGCCCCCCATGGAGTTGGGCCTCATATGCTGCGGCCTCCCCAGCGGCCTGTGTCCTTTGACCTCACCCCCAGAACATCCGCCCTGGGCCGTCAGGGGCCACAACCAGGGGAAGCAGGCCAGAGCCCTCAGGGTTTGTCGCTGCCCCTCGGAGATGTCGCCCTGATTGCGGGAGCCTCGACGGCGAAGCGTCCTACCTTTAGCCGCCACCGCCACGATGCCAACCCAGCCCTTGCCCTCAAGGTGCTTCAGGATATTCATCTGGCGGTGGAAAGCTGGCACAGCGAACTGCGGCAAACGGTGCAAATCATTCAAAACCTGTACCTGGAAGGCCCGATTGTCGATGGCTGGCTAGAGGCCACGGACGGCCCCGCCCCCTCCACCCAGGATGCAGCGGCCCTCCTGCGCCATGCCGATCCCCAGGCGCTTTCGGGCTATGTGGATCGGCTATGCGAATCCCAGGAAACTCAGGGACAGGAGAGCCAGGAGGCTTCAGCATCCGCCGCGCCGCCCAGCTACCGCCTCTGTAGCCTCAATGCCGATGGTCAGTTGCAGTGTATGCCCTGCCCACCAGAGCAAGTCTCAACCCTCAGTTTGGCCATCGCCCGCCATCAAAAGCTGCGTCAGTTGGTCGATCAAAAGCGCTACCTAGAGGCCAAGCTGAAGCGAGCCGTAGAGGTACTAACCAGCAGCCGCGATGGTTTAGGCATTACTCCCCAGGTCAGTTCGGCCCTAGAGGGCGTGCCTAGGGTCGATGGACTTACCTAACGATGACGCAGCCCAGGGTGAGTCACAGTAGATCACACAGCCATCAAACGCTAGATCAGCGTTGACATCCTCCCCGACCTAAAGGTGCGGGGATTCGCTGGAATAGCTAGGCTACGTCCAGACAGGTAGACGGTTCAGCAGGCATTGCTGGCAAGCCAGTCTTACATACCCTCCCCGTCCAGTTTGAATCTTGGGCTAGCTCCAGCCCAGATTTTTCGATGTTTTTGGCGGCATTGCCATCACGACAATGCATAGAACCACAATTCAAGCAGACCACCTCTCGGACAGAGAGATCTAGTTTGCCCCAGCGATAGCCACAGCCTGAGCAAATCTGAGAAGTGGGTTCCCAGCGGCTAATCACCACCGTTTGCCGATCCTCAATTACCGTAGACTTAGCTTCGCACATTGCCCTAAATGTCCCCCAACCAGCCTCGCTGATAGCACGGGCTAAGCAGCGGTTTTTGACCATTCCCGACACGTTGAGATCTTCTAGGGCCACAACACTGTTTTCTCGAACTAGACGAGTAGACAGCTTGTGTAGAAAATCTTTGCGAATATCGGCTTTTCTCGCTTGCAGTTTAGCGATACGGAGTCTAACCCGTTCACGACGCTTTGATCCCTTAATCCGTCTTGCCAACTTTCGCTGTTCACGGCGAATCTTGCGGTTCAATTTGTCGTAATTCGGGGAGGACACCTTCTCGCCAGTGCTTAGCACGGCAAAAGTTTTGATTCCCAGATCCACGCCGACCCCTTGGTTTTCAGGCTCGACGGTGACAGGTAGAATCTCGACTACAAAACTCAGGAAGTACCGCCCTGCACAGTCTTTGATGACCGTGACTGAACTGGGTTCAGAAGGTAGTGGCCTAGACCACTTGGTTTTTAGATCCCCAATTTTAGCCAAGTAGACCTTGGATGCCTTCAGCTTAAATGCTGTTTTCGCAAATCTAGCTGATTGCTGACTGGTCTTCTTTTTGAACCGAGGGGGACTGACCTTCGGCCCTTTACGCTCACCCTTGATCGACTTGAAGAAGTTGCGATAGGCAACATCCAGGTCTTGCAGGGCTTGTTGCAATGGCACGGAAGACACGTCCTTAAGCCACTCCCGTTCAGCCGTCTTCTTAGACAGCGTGAGCTGAGATGACAGGACACTAACCCCTGGGTATTTTCCAGACTCCTTCGAGAATGCCAGCGCATCATTGAAAACTACCCGAACGCAGCCGAACAGTTGAGCAAGACTTTGCTTCTGTTGGTTGGTCGGGTAGATTCGGTACTGATAGCGGGCTTTCATTGGTATATGCTAATTGATTAAATAACTCGCTGGATGGGAGCCATCCTTAAATAGTTGCACCATGCTTAGAAAAGATTGCTTGATGTCGTCCTCTCTTTGATTTAGGAGATCTGGGTTGTCGTAGCCTAAATCAGCAATTAAAGAATGTAAAGCCCATGAGTCATCATCTTTTCCTGTAGGACTCTCATTTATGGGAGGCGTAAACTTTGAAATCAAAAAATTCTCTACAACGTCCGGAACTTTCTTGTCAACCAATATCCAAGAAATTGAGTAGTTGTTTTCAGAAAACTGCTTTCTTCTAGAATGATTAGACAACCTTGAATACAAGTTCAAGGCTCTACCTACATAAAGAATCTTTGTGCCCTCCGCAATGAAATACACGCCACTCTGCCTAGGGTATTGTCTTGGCTTATGATTGAAACTAACGAAAGAGAGATCTAGGGGATTGAGCAACTTGGCATCTTCCAAGCTTTTAATCATTTTGCAATCTCCTTATAAATTCCCTAATGACATCGGATTGATTCCGTCCTACAGCGCGACAGTAACTAACTAATGCAAGTTTTTCGGCCTTAGTTAGCCTGATAGTGATTTTCTCGGTTTGTGCTTCCATGCCTACATTGTACAGCATTAAGCCGTACAATGACAACACCTCTAAGACGCGAAAGACATAGCGTTTCCAGTCTTTATCTACATTTGGTCTGCGTGGTGAAATACCGCAGGAAGATTTTGACCGCAGAAAGCCTTAAAACTCTTGAGGGCGCATTCTCCGATGTGGCGCAAAAAATGGGCTTTGAGGTAAAGGAGTTCAATGGAGAGGCTGATCATGTACATCTGCTCCTAGAATATCCACCCAAGCTCTCTGTTTCGCAGATGGTGAATGCCCTTAAAGGGGTTTCGAGTCGGCGATATGGGCAGGCTGGGCATCCTAAGCCCTATGGCAAGCCATCGTTGTGGAGTCCCAGCTACTTTGCCTCATCTGTCGGCGGAGCGCCACTAGATGTTCTCAAAGACTATATTGAGAATCAAGAAAAGCCGTCCTAAAAGGACGGGGTTTTAGACCCAGGTTTTTGATAAGTAGAATGGCTAAATTAAAATTAAGTTTGGCTCCGGGTTTCGACTGCGCTCAACCCTCCTGTTGCCTTGGGGGGGCATTAAGCGAAGTCGAAATGCGTTTTACCCATAACTGTAACCCTGTACTC
Source organism: Leptolyngbya sp. BL0902 (assembly GCF_016403105.1). Taxonomy (NCBI): domain Bacteria; kingdom Bacillati; phylum Cyanobacteriota; class Cyanophyceae; order Leptolyngbyales; family Leptolyngbyaceae; genus Leptolyngbya; species Leptolyngbya sp. BL0902. The sequence continues at coordinate 1,190,654 of NZ_CP046155.1, read as the reverse complement.
AGACAAACGTCCTAGGAACCCGAACGGCGGCGGCGGCTGGGGAAGTCGTCGTCGTCGGCCTTGGGTTTATTGGGGATGTCGGGTTCAATCAGGCGGGCCAGACCTTCGGTGAGATTTTTAGGATCCATAAAAACAACCTTGGAGTTTTCGCTGGCCCCCAGCTTTTGGTTGGCTTCGACGTAGTCTTGGGCGATCAAAAATTGTAGGATGCTGGGGGCATTGTCCCGCTGTTGCAGCGCGTCAGACAGCATTTGGATGGATCGCACGGTGGCTTCGGCTCGTTTGATGGCGGCTTCCTGATCCCCCTGAGCTTTGAGGACGGTGGCCCGTCGTTCGAGTTCAGCGGCCTGCTGCTTTTGCATAGAGCGGCGCACTTCTTCGGGGGGGACAATTTCCTGCACCTCCACCCGCGTCACCTTCACGCCCCAGGGTTCGGTAGCTTCATCGAGTTGGGAGAGCAGCGCCCGGTTCAGCTCATCGCGGGAGGAAAAGGTGTTTTCAAACTCCATTTTCCCAATTTCTGAGCGCAGGGTGGTAATCACCAATTCTTGGATCGCTTTCTCTACGTCTTCAATGGCGTAGTAGGTCAGTTCTAATTCTAGGATGCGCCAATAGACCACAGCGTCCACCTCTAGGGAGACGTTGTCCTTGGTGATGGCTCCCTGTTTGGCCACATCAAGGATGCGTTCCCGCACGCTGTCTTTGAGGCGGATGTAGTCGAGCGTTGGCACAATAAAATTCAGGCCGGGCTTGAGCTTACGGTGGTAGCGGCCTAGGCGTTCCACCAGCGCTTCTTCGCCCTGGTTGATAATGCGCACCGAGCTAATTAAGTAGCCGATGATAATAAACGAGAGAATCCCAATTACTGACGGCACGGGCTAATTTGGGCCTAGGGTGAACACCACGGGGAAGGAGTCAGGCGCTTGGATTGGGGAAACGAAAAAGGATGGGGCCTAGAACTGAATCCCCACACCACCTTGGACAGAGATGGCGGTGTTGCCCCCATCGCGGTAGGCATCGAAGGCAAAGATGGCATTGCCGAAGGCCACCAGGTTACTGTTGGGGAACATGTAGTCTACCCCAGGTTGCAGCACGAAGGCGGTTTTGTCGCCCACAACGCTGGGGGTGTTGCCGCCGCTCGGAATGGAGACCCCGGCCCCAATGTAGGCGTCGGCATTCCAACTGAGGGGAAAATCGTAGGAGACCGTGGGCACGACCGCAAAGCTATCGCCAAACACAAAGGCCTGGGCACGGGCGGAAATGGGCATAGTCAGGAAACGATAGCGTCCGGCGATTACCCCTTGGATACCGCTACCATCATTGGTCGCCGCATCACGGGTGAGGCCAACCCCAGCCCCTAGGCCCACATAGCTACCATAGGCCACCTGAGCCTGAGCAGCCTCTGGACGCAGAGCCAAGCTCCCTGCCACGACGGTCGCCAACAGCGAAGCATATGCTGTCTTTTCGATCCAACACCCAAGGCGGCTCATGTGTCTTCTCCTGAACACTTGCCGTTAAGCTTACTCTATGGCCAAAATTTCGGCACAACTATTTCAGGACATTTAACCACCGCCTTCGTACTGAGACTCCCCAGCCCAAAGGCCCAGGGAGTCTCAGGCTAGGGCTACCGCATCGTAACAAACTCCTCGGCAGAACTGGGATGGATGGCGATGGTGGCATCAAAATCGGCCTTGGTGGCCCCCATCTGCACGGCAATGGCTACGCCCTGGATGATTTCGGCGGCATAGTCGCCTACCATGTGTGCCCCCAGCACTTTGTCCGTGGGCTGATGGACGATCAGCTTCATCAGGGTGCGGGCTTCCATACCGGGGATGGTGTAGTACATGGGCCGGAAGCGGGATCGGTAGATTTTGATGGTCTCCTCGCCGTACTTGGCCTTGGCCTGTTCCTCAGTCATGCCCACGGTGCCCATTTCGGGGGTGGTGAAAACGGCGGTGGGCACAATGGCGTGGCTCACCAGACCGGGCTTATTGCCAAATTCGGTATCGGCAAAGATGCGTCCTTCCTTGATGGCGACGGGGGTGAGGTTGACCCGGTCGGTGACATCGCCCACGGCAAAGATGTGGGGCACGGCGGTGCGGTGGTGTTCATCCACAACAATTGCCCCCTGGTGGGTTTTAACCCCTGTATTGTCTAGGCCGAGCCCCTGAATGTTGGGGCGGCGTCCGGTGGCGGCTAGGCTGACGGCATCGGCGAGGATGTGCTCTTGTTTTTCGGGGGTGGCGATGGTGATGTCCACGCCTGTTTCGGTTTTGTGGATGGCGATCAGTTCGCAGTGGGTCATCAGGGTGATGCCCTGCTGGGCCATGGCGTTTTGAATTTCGGTGCGCAGTTCCTCGTCAAAGCCGCGCAGAATTTTGTCGCCCCGAATCACCTGCACCACTTCGGTACCCAGGCCGTTGAGAATACAGGCAAACTCGCTGCCGATGTAGCCGCCGCCGAGGATCACCACCCGCTTGGGCTGTTGGGGCAAATGGAAAATATCGTCGGAGGTGATGGTGTACTCAATGCCGGGAACGTCGGGCTTGACGGGCTTGCCCCCCACGGCGATGAGGATTTTTTCGGCGGTGATTTTTTGATCGCCCACCTCCAGGGTGTGCTCGTCCACAAAGCGGGCATAGTGCGGGAAGAGTTGCACCGAGGACTTGTCCAGCATGGTTCCATAAATGCCGTTGAGGCGGGTCACTTCCGTATCCAGCGCCTGGATCAACGTGGGCCAATCGAAGTGACGGTCGCCCACCGTCCAGCCGTAGCCCGCCGCCGCCTCAAACTGGTCGGGAAAATGGGAGGCGTAGACCATCAGCTTTTTGGGAACGCAGCCCCGATTCACGCAGGTGCCGCCTAGGCGTCCGGCCTCGGCCAACCCCACCTTGGCCCCATATTCGGCAGCGCGGCGAGCGGCGGCAATGCCCCCCGATCCGCCTCCAATCACAAACAAATCAAAATCGTAGGCCATGGTTTTACACCTCCTGGTTGATCACACTGAATTTCTAGTGTATCCAGGTTGACGGGGGCAGTGGGCCTAGTTCGGCCTGATTTCCCTTGGGTCTAATTTCAATTTGACTGAGTTTCAATTTGACTGAGTTTCAATTCGGCCTAGCTTCAATTCGGCACAATCTCGGTGACGACTTGGCCATCATTGTTAGCGCCGCCATCCACCGTAAAGATGCCCTCTTGCAAGCGACCAATGCCCCGACTGCCGTTGAGGTTTAGGGCGGGGTTAGTCTGCTGATAGTTAACCTGGCCCTCAGCCAACAGGGTTTGGCTAGGAATTGTCCAGGTGAGGCGGTCGGTGGTGAGGCGGGATTGGGGATCTTGGCGTACGGCCACCACCTCTTGGCTAACGGTAATCACCTCATCAGCCAGGTTCATGGTGCCTTGGCGGGCCGTCACTACCAAATTTTCCGTGGGGCGCACTACGGTCAGCGGTTGGTTGAGGTTAATTTGCTCCTCCTTCACCCGCCACTCCAGCGCCTCGCTGCGGACGGACAAGGGTAGGGTGAGGAACTGCATAGTCACAGCTCCCTGGAGCGTCGCCACCTGATCGGCCAAGTCCACCTGCCCACGCTGGCCTTGCACCACTTCGGTAATCGTCGTGTCCTTGAACTGCTCAACTCGTAGGGCTTCGGGGCTATCGATTTGTTCTTGATCCCAGTCCCAAGCCAGTTCTTGGGCCTGGAGTTTCAGCCAGGGTTCGGTGCTGGGGTCTTCTACCACGGTATTGGCCACCACGTCGCCCTGCAATTCCATCCGATTTTCGCGGTTAAACACCCGAAATTCGTCCGCCGTGGCCCGCAGTTGGGGGTGACTTCCGGTGACATCCTGGCGCAGCACGAGGATGTCCTCTTGGGGTCGCCACTCCATCTCCTGCCCGCGCAGGATAGCCCCATTTTGAACACCCCTAGCCACAATATTGCCGCGCAGCACGATGGTGTTGCCGTTGTCGCGCATTTCCCCGCTGTCGGCAGTGACGTTATAGATCACCTCGCCGTCTTGGAATAGTTCGCCATCGGGGCGGGTAAACGTCGCCACAGAGCGATCCGGGCTGTAGGTCGCTTCTTCGGCCTTCACCCGCCACAGCAAGACTCCGTTTTCGTCGGGTTGTTCTAGGGTCACATTGCGTAGGGTCAGCCCGGTTTCCACCTCCTCCTCCGGCGGGGGCAGCGGGGGCGGCGGAGCCAGCGGCCCGATGCCCAGCCAGTATGCGCCCAGGCCGAGTATAGCCACGACCATCCCTCCAACGGCAACCTGCCGTGCCTTTACCATCGTGATTTCCCTAGGGCTATCCCCGCACTCATGTTACCGCTACCTATCCTAGCCCCTTGTCGCAGACTCTGGCGGCAGGTCATCGGTGCCACCCACGCCGGGGGTGAGGGGGCGATAGGTGTAGTTGTGCTGGGGGGCACGGGGATTTTTGCGAATGTCGTCTTTGACCAGTTCCAGGTCAATGTAGCGGTCGGCCACGTTGATCAAGCTGTCGCTGGTCATGGATCGCAAACTAACGACCTCAATGCGGGCACCCCGATAGCTGGCGGCATCGGCGGCGTAGGCCAAATCGCCATCGCCGCTCACCAAAACAGCGGTGTCGTAATAGTCTACGAGGGCGACCAAATCGACGGCAATTTCCACATCCAAATTGGCCTTTTTCGAGCCATCGGGCAACTGCACCAAATCCTTAGCAATCACCCGATAGCCGTTGCGGCGCATCCATAGCAAGAAGCCCTGCTGCTTCTCGTTACTGCGGTCTACGCCTGTGTAGAAAAACGACCGAAACAGGCGGGATCCAGCGGTGAGCTTACAGAGTAACTTGGTGTAGTCGATTTCAATACCCAGTTGCAGAGCAGCATAGAACAGGTTGGATCCATCAATGAAAATCGCTACCCGACCTCGGTTGCCAAGCACCTGCTCAGGGGTAAAAATGGCGTCTTCGCTAATTAAAGAATGGGAATCTAGCATGGGCGTGTTATCCAGTTGTATTAAATCGAGGGTGTGTTAAAGGGGCTTTTATGGGGGCTAAGGGAATGTACCTAAGGGGACTTGTAAGGGGGCATTCAGGGAAGGTTTGGGGGCGATTTTGACCATCCTATTCAGCGTCGTTGCCATGCCCTAAGCTGTCGCTTCAGGCATCTCAATGCGCTGAAAAATGGGCTTGGCTTCTCCTAGGGGCTGACCCGGTGGCAAGGTACCCCAGGCGGCGTGTTCTCCGTAGACCAATTGATCCCCGATGGATCGCTGGTTAAAGTCCACCGAGTAGCCCAATTGCCGATAGATCTCATTACTCAACCCCGGCACTACGGGGGAAAGCAGGTAGGCCGCTAAACGTACCGATTCCAACACGGCGTAGAGTACCGATTCCGTCTCCGCCTGTTTGCCCTGCTTAAAGAGGCTCCAGGGGGCTTCTTCGTCTAGAAACTTGTTGCTCGCCTGCACCAGTGCCAAAATAGCGCTGCAAGCCTGACTAAATTTCAACTGTTGATAGGCCTCGGCAACGGTTTCTCCCAAGCCTGTTCCCATGCCCTTCAACCGATGATCATCCGTTAAAGACATAGGTTCCCCATGGGGTACCTTTCCTCCACAATAACGCGCCGCCATCTTAATGGTGCGATTTAGCAGATTTCCTAAATCATTGGCCAAATCAGCATTGAGAACGTTGATAAATCGGGTTTCATTAAAGTCTCCATCCTTGCCGAATTCAATCTCGCGAAGGAAATAATAGCGAACGGCGTCAGAGCCATATTTATCGACCAACTCCACGGGATCGAGGGTATTGCCAAGGCTTTTTCCCATTTTTAGGCCGTCTTTGGTCAAAAAGCCATGGCCAAAGACTCGTCCCGGCACGGGCAATTCCGCTGACATCAGCATGGCGGGCCAATACACGGCATGGAACCGCAGAATATCCTTGCCAATTAGGTGAATGTTGATCGGCCACCAGTGGGCGACAGCGGCTTCTAAATTGGGGGCTTCATCGGCATCCTGGAGGGCCGTGACGTAGCCTAACAGGGCATCAAACCAGACGTAGAGGGTGTGGTCGGGATCGGTGGGGACGGGAAAGCCCCAATCCAAATTGACGCGGGAAATGGAAAAGTCTTGCAAGCCGCGTTTGACGAAGCTCAAGACCTCATTGCGGCGGGTTTCGGGTTGGATGAAATCGGGCCGTTCGGCGTAGAGTTGCTCCAGTTTTTCCTGGTAGTTGGAGAGGCGAAAGAAATAGTTTTGCTCGTCCCGCCATTCCACGGTTTTATTGGGGTGCAGGGGGCAGCGGTGGTCGTCCAACAAATCCCGCTCTTCTTTAAATTCTTCGCAGGACACGCAGTACCAGCCCTGTTGTTGGCCTTGGTAAATGTCTCCCTTGTCCCACACCCGCTGAAAAAACTCCCGCACAATCACCTCGTGGCGGGGCGACGTGGTGCGAATAAATCGATCCCACTGGATATTTAACTTCTGCCACAGGCTTTCAAACCCAGCGACCACTTGATCGCAGTGATCCTGGGGCGACACACCCCGTTCTTCGGCGGTGCGGAGGATTTTTTGGCCGTGCTCATCGGTGCCCGTAATCATCAGCACGGGTCGCCCCGTCAGGCGATGGAACCGAGCGACCACGTCCGCCGCGATGGTGGTGTAGGCGCTGCCAATGTGGGGCAAATCGTTGACGTAGTAGAGCGGGGTGGTGATGGCGAAGGGGGCAGCGGTGAAGGTCATAGAACGGTGTGTAAAGGTTAGCCTTCGGGCAATTGAAAACCCTGGTTCGGCGGTAATTATCCTCCTGCCCTAGGCAAAAGCACTCAAACCGCCAAAAGGCCATCATACAAGGAACCCGAACTCCTTGACTAATCAGACATCTTAGGGAGGAAAGGTTAGATAGGTCGGCCACAGTGTAGCCCCTGTTTGGGTCGCTTTTGCCCCAGCGCCCAGAAGATTTAACCATTGCGTTTTGGGCCGCGCTGTGGGTGCCTAAACTATGCAGGCCATAGAAGACTTCCATGGCTTTCAGGGGGATAATCCGTGGGTTTCGGCCATCCCCCGCTAGAATGGAGGTGTCGAAATGCTTCATACTTTGTTACAACAAGTAGAGATGTTGGGTTGGTATTAACCTCTATGTTCGGCGGCTTTACCGGGTTCCAGCCAAACGCAGCGAATGATTTCGGCGAACGGATGATCAATTCCGTGGTCACGCAGTCCCTTCGGCATATGTTCAGCCGTAGCGATTCCATCGACGTGGCGGTGCGTTGTTCGCCCCCCAGCAAGCTCTTGCAGGGCACCGTAGACAGCTTCCGCATGGAAGGACGCGGACTGGTGATCCGCAACGAGTTTGAAACCGAAGAAATGATGTTTGAAACCGATGCCGTCGCCATTGACGTGGGGGCGGCCATCGGCGGCAAAATTCGCCTGCGCCAGCCCACCCAGGCCATCGCCCAGGTGGTGCTCACCGAAGACGCCATTAACCGCGCCTTTGGGGCCGAACTGGTGCGCCAACACCTGGAAGGGGTGAACGACGAAGCGCTCACCAACCTCTCCGGCGGCGAACCCCTCACCTTCCGCGATATTCACATCACCCTCCAGCCCGATCAGCAGGTGACGATTGCCGCCAAAACCGACCTGCCCAATAAAAAAGACGTGCCCATCCAGCTCACGGCCACCATCACCGTGGAAAAGCGGCGACGAATTATCTTCGCCAATGCCGAATTTTTGGCTGACGGCATCCCCGACACGATCAAGTCTCTCTCCGCCGTTTTGACTCAGGGCTTTGCCACCGTCCTCAACCGCATGGTGGATCTGGAGCGCTTTAACCTCGATGGCGTCCTGCTGCGGGTCAACCGTCTGGAAACCAAGGGCAATCAGCTAGTCTTCAGCGGCTACGCCCAAATTGACCATTTCCCCGGCATGGCTTAGCCATCCCCGACCAGCGGTTCAAGGGTTTCGCCTATCCTTAAGGAAAAGCCACGGCCTCACCCTGCTCTTTGCGCTATGAAAAGCCAACTCCTCAACCTCACCTACGAAATCGAGCTACAGCCCGGTGAAGCCTTCGTGTTTCCCGATGACTGGAAGCCATCCCTGGGGGCTGGACGCTGGAAAATCACCATCGAGCCTGTGTTAAACCCGGAACCTGACGCCACGGCTCCACGAGACCATAGCGCTTTCCTAAACAGTTACACCGCTGAAGATGAGGGACTTTATGACCATCTCGGCGGGTGAATTTTGGCTTGCTGATATTCCCTTTACCAATGGCAAAGCCTCCAAGAAACGGCCTGTTTTGGTGCTGTGGCTCGATGGCTTTGATGCTGTCGTTGCGGCTGTGACCTCGGCCCCACCGCGCACCCCAACCGATGTGGCCTTACAAGCCTGGGAGGAGGGCGGTTTACGGGTTCCTTCTACCGTTCGCCTTTCTCGACTGGATTGTCTAGAACAACGACTACTGATCGTCCAGATGGGGAAGATCACAACAGATGATGCAGCCCAGATTAGGGCGACCTGGCAAGAAAAAATCAACCTGCAATTTTGAGGATCTATGGCGATTGGTCGAAAGTCTTTGGCGTATGGGGCAGTCAGAGCATTTGTTTGTAAGTCAATCCCTACCCCCAGGATGGTTCTGGGGGGTGGAGTGGGCTAAGATAACCGAACAACGGGATTTTTATCTCGCTAGAGTTTTATCGAGGCAGACACCGCAGCTATGGCCATCGCTCCCATCATTACCGCCCCAGAGGACTTTACCCCGCCCGCCCTGGCCCCATGGGAGCCCCTGCCGATGAAGCGTCCCCTGTTGTTGGTGGGGCACGGTAGCCGCGACACCGATGGCAGGGATCGCCTGCTGGAGTTCGCCGCCGCTTACCAGGCGTTGGATACCTCCCGTCCCGTGATCCCCTGCTTTCTGGAACTGACGGAACCCACCATCCAGGACGGGGTGGATCAATGCGTAGCCCAGGGCTATACCGATATTTCGGTGCTGCCCATTTTGCTGTTTGCCGCCCGCCACAACAAGTTTGACGTCACCAACGAGCTCGACCGTGCCCGCCTGCGCCATCCCCAGGTCACGTTTCACTATGGTCGCCACTTTGGCATCACCCCCGAAATTATTCGCCTCTGGCAAGATCGCCTAGAGGAACTGGATACCCCCGCCTTTAACCCCCAGGGCATTGCCCGCGAAGACACCGTACTGCTGTTTGTGGGACGCGGAGCCAGCGACCCCGACGCCAACGGCGATGTCTATAAACTGGCCCGAATTTTGTGGGAAGGGAGCCGCTACCACACCGTCGAAATCTGCTTCATCGGCATCACCCACCCCCGCCTAGAGGAAGGCTTTCGCCGCGCCCGTCTGTACCAGCCCAAGCGCATCATTGTATTGCCCTATTTCCTGTTTACCGGGGTGCTGGTGAAAAAGATCGTCGATATCACCCAGCAAGAACAGGCCCAACATCCCGATATCACCGTCACCTACCTGCCTGAAATGGGGAGCCACCCCCGGCTGATGCAAATTTTGCGAGAGCGCGAAATTGAAACCCAGCTCGGCCAAGTGCAGATGAACTGCGAAATGTGCAAATTTCGCCTCGCCGCTGTGGGGGCGGGTGCCAGCCACGGCCACGATCACGGTCACGGTCATGATCACAGCCATAGCCACGATCATGGTCACGCCCACGGCCATGGCCACGATCACGGCCATCACCACCATGGCGAACCCGTAGATCTCTTCCCTCAGCCAGAGGATTATCACCAGCGGGCATGGCAAGTTCCCTAGACTCAGCCATTGCAGCCTTGCCGATGGGAGAGGTTTCCTCTTGTCTATCTGCCTGGCGGAGGGTTGAGGTCTTCTAAATTCACCGGAGTTTGGGTTACGCCAAACAGGCAAGGGGAAAGCTATCCGCTTCCAGGTGCGCCGCTAGCTCTCACCCTGAGGGAGAAGGGCTAGGGGTGTAGCTTGCTTCTCGCCAGAGTGAAGTGATAATAGGCTTTCGGAATTCTCAAGATCAATAGGGGCAACGGTACCGAGAATTTCGGGCGAGTTAGGTTCGGCTATCGTGCCACCTAATCTACAAGAAATAAAGGCTTTTCAGCGTTGCATCAATCAGGTTTCTGGCTGATAGAGATGCTCAATCGCCTCCCATAATGCCCTCAGACGAACGGGCTTACGCAGGTATTCATTAGCACCCGCCGCAAGGCATTTTTCCCGATCTTCCTCCATCACGAGTGCCGTTAACGCGATAATCGGCAGGTGCTGAAACTCAGGGTTAGCACGGATGGTAGTAATGGCGTCAATGCCGTTTAGCTTGGGCATCTGAATATCCATAATTACTACGTCAGGGTTTGCGGTATTCACCAATTGAATAGCTTCTTCTCCAGTGTTCGCAATTAATAGGCGATATCCCTTAGCCTCCAGGTAATTCTTCATCGTAAGAACGTTGGTTGGGTTATCTTCAGCAATCAAAATTCGGGGTAATTTCCGGGAAGGTCGATTCTCCACCATAGTCTTGGATTGCATCTGAACCTCAGAAGGCAAAGGGACAAGGTCTTGGGAGGGAGATGTAATGGGAAGATCAACCATAAAGCAACTGCCGATTCCGACTTCACTAGTCACAGACACCTTGCCCCCGTGGAGATCCACAATTTTCTTCACGAGCACCAAGCCTAGTCCTGTACCTTCATGTTGACGACTAAGGGTACTGTCAATTTGTACAAAGGGCTGAAAGAGTCGCGCCATATCTTCAGCAGAGATGCCAATGCCCGTATCCTTCACGGCAAGGCGAAGTTGACTAGAATCCTGATCCTCACTGGTAGCAGGATAAATCACCTCTAGGATAACTTGGCCATGGTCAGGGGTGAACTTCACGGCATTATTGAGAAGGTTTAATAATACCTGACGGATTCGACCTTCATCGACGTAAATTTTAGGCAGGTGAAAAGGAAGAGTAACCTTAAGCTGAATTTGTTTTTTCTGAGCCTGGGAATCTACTAGGGCCAAGCTAGAGTCGCAGAGAGCATGAACCGCCACAGGCTGTAGGTCTAGCTCGATTTTCCCCGCTTCAATCTTGGCCATATCAAGAATATCGTTAATCAGTGAGAGTAGATGATCGCCACTTTTTTCGATAATTCTAATGGCCTGCTCTTGCCGTGAGTTGATGTCGCCAAAAACATTCTCTTGAAGACTTTCTGCCATACCTAAAATAGCGTTGAGGGGTGTCCGTAGTTCATGACTCATCATGGCCAAAAACTCATCCTTGAGGCGATTAGCTTTAATGAGCGCTTGGTTGAGTTCCTGCTGTTTTAAGTCCGCAATTTTTCGTTCTGTTGTATCGTAACCAAAACCCATGAAGGCCACGACCTCCCCCTGCTCATTTACCTGAGGGAAAGCACTGCTAGTATGCCAGCGCCAAGAGCCATCCTTATGCTTCACACGATATTCTAAGCCTCGTTTCCTCTCACCGCTAATGACAGCATTGAAAAACTGCTGACAGTGATCGGCATCATCGGGATGTAAGACTTCTACAAAAGGAAGTCCTTGTAATTCCTCTGGGTAAAACCCAAGAATGTCTTCCACGTTGGGAGACAGATAGATAAAATATCCTTCTGGATTAATACTATAGATAATATCATTGGCTGTTTCGATAAAGCTGCGATATTTAGCTTCGCTAGCTTCTAAGGCCGATAGTGCCTTCTTTCGTTCAGTGATATCTTCAACTAAGCCATCAACCGCAACTAAATTACCAGATTGATCCCAAACTCCATGTTGTAAAACGCTAACTGTTTTTGGTACTCCATCCGGTCGAGTAAAGGAGAGCTCTAACTGAAGATCACTACGGCGAGCAATCATCCTAGCTAATTCAATTTCGGCTATTTTGAGACTTTCAGGATGCCAATGAATAGCAGTTATCCAAGATTCTCCAATAATGTCATCAGGACTAATACCAAAAATATGACTAATACCATTACTCACATAGGTGATGATGGAGTCTGTGTGACTAAACACGACAAACTTATCTCCGATATCATCCAGAAGCCTCTGAAATTTAGAACGACTAGCCTCTAACTCTGCCGTACGCTTGTTGACTTTCTCCTCTAAATGTTGATTAGCCTTTGAAAGCTCGTTGTGAACTTGCTTTAATTCTTCCTCATAGCGTTTGGTTTTAGTAATATCTGTTAAAACGCCCTCCCATACAGTTGTGCCATCGGGTAGATCGCGAGGGATAGACTCAGCCGTAATCCAGCGAATTTCATCATCCAAGACTACTCGGGTTTCACCATAGAAAGGTCTCTTTTGGGCAAATGCTTCTGCATTGAGGGCGACCCAAGCCTCGTAGTCCTCTGGATGAACGCAGGCAAACCCCTTGAGCGGATCAGACTCGGCTTCTTGACGCTCTAATCCCGTGAGTTGAAGGAACCGCTCACTCATAAAGGAAAAGTACGCTAAAGGTTGATCGGGCTGCTTTACCATGGTGTACGTCCCTACCGGGATCGCCTCAGTAATGGCTAGAGCCGTTTTAGCTAATGCTTCACGAGCTTGATCTAGTTCTGACTCAACGGTTTTAAGTTCCGTCAAGTCCTGCATCGTCACGATTACTTGATCATCAGAGATGATCGCACCAAATAGAATTTCTAATTCTTCACTACGTTTATTCGTGACCTTGCATTGCAGATACTCTACTTTACCAGTAGTTTGTTGTCGATCAATTAGATCATGCCATTTCACAAATACCTCATGGCGATACTGTGAATCAGGATAAGCTTGTTCAAACCATTTAGATACGGTAGAAATTTCGCTTTGATTGAAGGAAAACAGTTCTTGAAATCGCTTATTCATAAACGTGATCGTAGGATCAGGTTCTAAGTCAAGGTAACTGGCAATGGCAATGGGAGCATTTTCAAGAATTTTAAGATATTCGTCTTGAACGAGATTTAGCTGCCTCTCCTGATCTTTAAAGTCTGTAATATCAACAAAAGATATTAAGGCAAGGTCGTAGATAGGAGCAAGGCTAATCAAGACATTTTTGGCATAACCATCCTGGCAAAGAACCTTAAATTCTTTGGGTTCAACCTGCTTCTGAGTCTGCTGCATGTGATGAACCATGGCTGACCACTGGCTTTGCAGTTGCTGACAATGATCGGGCTCATGATGAGCTGGGGAAATCCACTCCGCTAAGGGCGGGAGATCACGGATAGTATAGCCGAAGAGATCCGTAAATCTTCGGTTAAGGTGCAGCATTCTCCCTTCGGGAAAAATCTGATAAAGACCCGTCGCAATGGGCAGAGCATCAAAAATCCGCTGGAGGATTGACTGATTCGAAGGCAGTTCTTCTAACCAACGGCTTTCAAGGCTCTGAAGCTCTGCTGTAGTGGGGTCTGACATCGTTGACCTTTGAACTAAGATTTCAGCTTTGAGTAACTTTGGGGTAGTTATACAGGCATTTTGATTGAAAAAATACCTGTTTGAGATGCAGCTAAGGATTGTATCTTTATTGTACCTATTGAGACATATAGGCTGGGCAGACTGAGTCCGTTATTCTACGAGTTTAGAACCACGGACTAGGCAAGTTTCGTGAACTGAGGTATTCTTGTACTAAACAAAATCTGTTATGACGACACCCCATCCCCTCGGTTCGGTCATTCAAGGCTCCCTTAGTCAAGGGCTTGAAATCCGCCTGCATCCTGATATTTCGGTGGAGGAGATGCGGGTGGGTAAGTTTTTGGTGGTGCGGGGACGGCGATCTCAGTTCTTTTGTATGCTGACCGACGTGGCCTTGGGGACAGGAAGTCAGCGAATCTTGGCCCATCCCCCAGAACCGGAAAATCTCTTTTTGCAGGAGGTGTTGGCGGGTACGGGTACCTACGGAACCTTGAGCTTAATTCCTATGCTGATGTTTACGGAGGACACACGAACTAGGGAACAGGGATCAGGAAGCAGAGGCCGAAATAATGCTGTCCAGGATGGCGGGGGCAGCTATGTGGCGCAGAGCAGTGCAGAGGTCGATCTGCTCCCGGTGAAGACCATTCCAGCCCACTTTAGCCAGGTCTACGAAGCCAGCAAGCGGGATTTTCGGATCATTTTTGGTTGGGAGGATGATCCCCATCGGCGTAATTTTGCCATTGGTCAGCCGATTGATATGGAGGTGCCTGTTTGTTTAGATTTAGATCGATTTGTGGAGCGCAGCAACGGTATTTTTGGTAAATCGGGTACTGGAAAGTCCTTTCTGACCAGGCTGCTCTTAGCGGGTACCATCCAGCGGGGAGCGGCGGTTAACCTCATTTTTGACATGCACTCAGAATACGGTTGGGAGGCCGTTAGCGAGGGCAAGCACTTTAGTACAGTCAAAGGGCTACGACAACTGTTTCCTGGACAAGTGCAAATCTTTACCCTCGATCCAGACTCTACCCAGCGCCGAGGAGTAAACGATGCCCAGGAATTATTTATCGGCTTTGACCAAATTGATGTAGAAGATTTAGCCTTGGTGCGAGGAGAACTCAACCTTTCTGAGGCGAGTTTAGAAAACGCGATTATCCTCCGTAACGAGTTTGGCAAGTCTTGGATTAACCGTCTATTGATGATGACGAATGAGGAAATCCAGGAGTTTTGCGAAACCAAAATGGGCAGCAAGTCTTCCATTATGGCCCTGCAACGAAAACTAACTCGTCTAGCAGATTTGAAGTATTTACGAAATACCAGCACAACGAATTATGTCAACAAGATTCTGGCCGCATTAGACGAAGGGCAGCATGTCGTTGTAGAATTTGGCTCCCAGTCTACAATGCTGGCCTATATGCTGGCGACTAATGTGATTGCGCGGCGAATCCATGCCAGCTATGTCCATAAGGCCGACCGATTTTTGCAGACCAAAAACCCGGTAGATCGTCCTCGTCAACTGATGATTACCATCGAAGAAGCCCATCGTTTCCTCGACCCTGCCACCGCCAAACAAACCATTTTTGGCACCATTGCGCGGGAGATGCGGAAGTACTTTGTTACCCTATTAGTGGTGGATCAGCGGCCCTCCGGCATTGACAACGAAGTGATGTCCCAAATTGGCACCCGCATCACTGCCCTGCTCAACGACGAAAAGGACATTGACGCTATCTTTACCGGGGTTTCTGGCGGTCAAAATTTGCGCTCTGTTCTCGCTAAGTTGGACTCTAAACAACAGGCGCTGATCCTTGGCCATGCGGTGCCCATGCCCGTCGTGGTTCGTACCCGTCCCTACGACAGCACCTTTTATGCCCAAGTGGGGCAAACCGCCTGGGAAGACTTACCCGATGATTTAGTGCTGCCTGCTGCCGCCCAAGCCAGGGCCGATTTGGGACTGTAAAGCCTTTCCCTGATGGGAGAGGGGTCGGGGGCGAGAGCTGGAGAACTCAAAGCGTGGACTTGAGATTTGCTGCGCTCTTACTGGGGCAAGGCTTGGACAGCATGGGTGGCCAAAATTTTGGCCAAACCGGGTACCGCTGCCTCCACATCGCCCTTTACGGACTGGCGCAGCCGTTGGTAGGTGGTTTTGATCAGGCCATTGCTGCTGTTGGCAATGCGGGCATCAGTGACGCTGAGCAGACTATCGGCGGTACGGGTGCTTTGTTCCTGGAGGTAGGCGGCAGGGTCTCCGGTGGATACCCCCTCACTCCAGAGGGGATCCAATGCGGTCAAAACCGATGGCAACAATCGCTCGACGGCCCCCGGTACATAGTCTGGCCCGATTCCCTTCACCACCCCATAGGCCGCCTTGAGGGCCATGCCACCCAGACCTCCCTTGCTGGAGACCTGGGTATCAATCAAGTCAGCACAGGCGTGGATCAGGCTGATGCGGGTAGCGTCGTTCTGTAGCAAATTGGGCAGGCCCATGGCGATACTCCGTGATGGTAAAACTCTCGTCCCCATTGTTCCGGTTAAGGCCGGACGTTTGGGTAAATTCTTCGGTAAATTCCAGCAGCAATTTAAGAATGCTGTGTAGAACCATGGCTATGGACAGCCCAGGATAGGGGGACTAGGGAGACTTGGGGGACTTGGCATCAGGGGCTAGGGTCGTCTCTTTGAGGATGGTGAAGCCCCCCCACAGCACCAGCAGAGTAATTGCCAGCCCAATGACTAAGTCGGGCCAAGGGGATTGCCACCAAGCCACCAGCCCCGCTGCGAGGATAACCCCCAGGTTGGCCAACACATCGTTGCGCGAGAAGATCCAGCTGGCCCGCATGTGAATTTCCCCTTGGCGGTGACGGGCAATCAGCACCAGGCAAACCACATTGGCCACCAAGGCCACTGCCCCCGCAACCGCCATCAGCACCGACTGAGGATCGCTGCCCACCCAAAATCGACGCAGAACATCCCCTAGCACCACCGCTGCGAGGGCGATCTGGAAATAGCCGCTCAGCCTTGCTGCCCGCCGTTTGTGGCTCTGGTTCCGCCCCACCGCATAGAGTGAAATGCCGTAGACGGTGGCATCGGCTAGCATATCCAGCGCATCCGCAGTTAGGGCGGTGGATTGTGCCCACCAGCCCACCAGGCCCTCGGCTACAAACATGGTGGCGTTAATCAGCAACAGCCACACCAGCACCCGTCGCTGGGCAGCGGTTTGCGCCTCCACGTGACATCCACAGTCGGCCATTGCTTGCTTTCCTCATAGTGTCTAGAGCGTATCTAGATTCAGCATTGGATTCGCGGATCCATGGACGCATGAGGGTACGGTGCAGCGCTGGATTTCCCCCCAAAGCTTTCCCGATTCGCCCCCATGCAACCTGGAGGTCGCCTTAAAGTAACCCCTAAAGTAATCCCTAAAGTAACCCTTGTAGATCTACTGTAAAAACCTCCCCGGCCACCTCCACCCGGTCGCCGTTAACCAACTTACGGCCCCGGCGGATCTCCACCTCGCCGTTGACCTGGACTTCTCCCCCCTGCACCATGACCTTGGCTTGGCCACCACTGGCTACCACCTGCATTTGCTTGAGGAACTGATCGAGCTTGATGTGGTCAAAGGAAGACATAGGCTGATGGGGAATCACGAACAATCGCTAAGTCTACAAAGTTATCCGCATTCTCGCGGCAATGGGCTCAGCACGATGCTGCTGATCATGGCAGATTCCAATGGGCTAGGGCACAATAGCAACAGAAAGTCTTTATCTCTAGACCTCCAGCCGCCCTTTACACTCATGGTAGGGTCAACATAGTCATTGGGCAGAGGAGTACGATGCTAACCGATCACCAACTCCTGCAAGAGCTTCAGCAGAAGCAGCAACAACTAGAGTCCTTTCGGTCGGCTTCCGGTGAAGTCCTTCAGTCTCTGCTCGATCAGTACGATTGGGGGCTGGTTTCTGGGGCGGGCCACAACGGTCTCCCGCTCGTCACCCTACGGCTGAATCACCGCATTTCTTTGGATGACCCCGCCCTGCTAGATTTGGCCGAACAGGCCGAACAAACCTGGGGGCCAGTAGATTTCGCCCTGTTTTCTGGAGAAACCAACGAGCCGCTGCGGGTGCTTAGCCAAACCCTGCTTGATCAGCGCTGGCGTTGGCGACAGTCTCCCTCCTAGTCATCAGTCTCCCTAAACTCCCTCCTAGTCACCCTCTTTTTTCTAGGGCAATGGCCTAACAACGACGGCTTCCGGCTCCGGCATAGGCAGCGGACAGGTGAACGCCATGGGAGCTTGGGTGCGGGGATGGGCCAAGGTGAGGTGATGGGCCTGGAGCCAGTAGCCCAAATCCCCAGGGACGGGAATTCTCTGGTCGGGAACGCTACGGATTTTTGGGTGTCCGCCTACGCCGTAGAGGGGATCGCCCAAGAGCGGATAGCCCGCCGCCGCTAGGTGAATGCGGATTTGGTGGGGGCGTCCCGTGCGGATTGTGACCTCAACCAGGTTGGCGGTGGGAGATCGCTGAATCACCTGGCCATGGCTGAGGGCAAAGCGTCCATCGGGGCTAGCGGCATAGACTTGGCCCAGCCAGGGATGATCCACCGGGCCGATGGGGGTGGTCAGGGTGAAGCGATTCGGCAAGTCTCCGGGTTCCGCTAGGGCACGATAGGTTTTGACAATGTGGTGGGGTGCTTGGGGATCCTCGGCAGTGGCGGTGTCCTGCCGTAGTTGTTGGCTTAGCACCGACCGAGCCAGGGGCGACCGGGCCAGCAGCATCAGCCCAGACGTTCCCCGCCCCAAACGATGAACCGGGTAGGGCGTCTCATCGGGATAGCGGTGGCGCAGTTGATGCAGCAGGGTATGGGTGAGAAATGGCCCACCGGGCAGCACGGGCAACCCGGCGGGTTTTACAATGACCAGCAGGTCGGCATCTTCGTAGATTACGTCGAAATCCAGCGGCACCGAGGGCTCCACCCAGGGAGGGCGGTGGTACTCCAGGTGATCCCCAGGAGCCAGTACCGCATCCCGTTGAAGAGCCTGCCCATTGCGGTAAAGCTGCCCCGCCGCCAACCGTTGTGCCCATTCCTCCCGGCTGGAATGGCGATAGCGGTCGGCATAGTAGGCCACAACGGAAACCCCAGCCTGGGCCACCGTAATTCGGTCTCGGTATGTCCAGCCTTGGTTTAGGCCGGATTGGGTGCCGTGGGTGATCATGGCCATCGATCTTGACCTAGGTTTGACATCTTCTAGGTTAGATTAGACAGCTCAGATCCTTAGTTTTTTGGCTAAATAGCAGGTTTTCCCGATAGTCCACCGGACAGTCGATCACGGCGGGGACATTGTCTTCCAGGGCCATCTTCAGGGTGGGAATCAGGTCTTCGGTGGATTCCACCCGATAGCCCTTCAGCCCCATGCTTTCCGCCAGCTTGACGAAATCAGGGTTGCTGAAGTGGATATAGGCTGACTCGCCATAGTAGTTCATCTGCTTCCACTCGATCAGGCCGTAGCCGCCGTCGTTGAAGATGATGGTGACAAAGGCGGTGCCAATCCGCAGGGCCGTTTCCAGTTCTTGGCAGTTCATCATAAAACCGCCGTCCCCCGTCACCGCCACCACCTTGCGGTTGGGATGCACCAGCTTGGCCGCCAGCCCACCGGGAATAGCGATGCCCATGGCCGCGAACCCGTTGGAAATCAGGCAGGTGTTGGGCCGCAGGCAGTGGTAGTTGCGGGCCATCCACATTTTGTGGGCACCCACATCGGAGATCACGATGTCGTCGGGGCCGAGGACTTGGCGCAGGTCGTAGATCAGCTTTTGGGGCTTGACCGGAAAGCCGTAGTCGTCGGCGTACTGCTCGTAATCGGCCCGGATTTCGTCGCGGACTTTGAGGGCCGCAGGTTCAGGATGATCCTGCCGCTTCACCCGCTGCAAAATTTCGTGCAGAGAATCAGAAATATCGCCAATCACCTCCACCTTGGGGATGTAGCTGCTGTCTACCTCGGCGTGGGTGAGGTTGATGTGCAGAATCGGCAGCTTGCCATCGGGGTTCCAGCGTTTGGGGGAATATTCCACCAGGTCGTAGCCCACGGCGATGATTAAGTCCGCCGCTTCCATGGCGCAGGCGATAAAGTCCCGCTGTTGGAGACCAAAGGTCCACAGGGCCAGGGGATGGGTGTAGGGAATCACGCCCTTGCCCATGAAGGTGTTGGCCACAGGAATATTGAGCTGGGTGGCAAACTCCGTCAGGGCTTCGCTGGAGCGAGACCGGATCGCCCCATTGCCCACCAAAATCATCGGGTTGCTGGCCTGGGAAATCGCCACCGCCGCCTGCTGAATGCTCTGGAGGGAGGCGTAGGTTTTCTCTTGGCTGTCCTTCCGCAGAGGCAAGCCTTCCACATCCATTTCGGCGATGTTTTCCGGTAGGTCAATGTGGACGGCACCGGGCTTTTCGGTCTGGGCCAGTTTGAAAGCTTTGCGGACGATCTCCGGCGTGTTGCTGGGCCGCACAATTTGGGCGTTCCACTTCGTCACCGGGGCAAACATCGCCACGAGGTCGAGGTACTGGTGCGACTCAATGTGCATCCGGTCAGTACCCACCTGGCCCGTAATCGCCACCAGCGGAGCCCGATCCAGCGTGGCATCGGCCACCCCGGTCATCAGGTTCGTCGCCCCAGGCCCCAGGGTAGACAGGCACACCCCCGCCTTCCCGGTCAGCCGTCCGTAGACATCGGCCATAAACGCTGCCCCCTGCTCGTGGCGGGTGGTAATGAACTGAATCGACGACCGCCGCAGGGCTTGCAAAAGCTGGAGATTTTCCTCCCCCGGCAGGCCAAAAATGTACTCCACACCCTCATTTTCCAAACACTGAACCAACAATTCCGCAGTATTCATAGCCCCTCATGTTTTGTTTTCGGACAATTGCGCTGATTTCGGAAGCCCTCACCCCCCGCCCCTCTCCCAGGGGGGAGAGGGGGGCCGATCCATCCTTCCGGTTCCCTCTCCCACGGGGAGAGGGCTAGGGTGAGGGCCAAACTCACTTCACCCAAACCGTTTTGGTATTGACGAATTCCAGGATGCCCTCCCGCCCCAGTTCACGCCCATAGCCGGATCGTTTGATGCCGCCAAAGGGCAAACGGGGGTCGGATTTGACAAAGCTGTTGATAAACACCGCCCCCGCCTCTAGTTCGTTGATCATCCGCTCCTGCTCGGCAGGAGCCTGGCTCCATCCGCTGGCCCCCAACCCCAAGGGAGTGGAGTTGGCGATCTGGATGGCCTCGTCCAAGCTGGATACCCGAAACACCAGGGCCACGGGGCCAAAGAATTCCTCCTGGTCAGCGGGGGTACCGGGGGGGATTTGGGTCAAAATCGTGGGCGGAAACCAGTTGCCTGTTTGAAACTCGGCGGGTAAGGTGGCTTTCAACGCCGCCACATCGCCGCCAATCAACGCCGTGGCCCCCTGGTCTAGACAAGCGTTCACCTGTTGCTCCAGTTCCTCGCAAATCGAGGGGGTCGCCAATGGCCCCACGGTGACGCCCTCCGCCATCGGGTCGCCCACGGTCAGGGCCGCAAATTTATCCCGCAGGCCCGCTTCAAAGGCATCGGCAATGGCTTCGTGAACCAGGAACCGCTTAGCCGCAATGCAGGACTGGCCATTGTTCAACATCCGGGCGGTGGCAGCGGCGGCAATGGCTTCATCCAAATCGGCGCTGGGCATCACCACAAAGGGATCGGTGCCCCCCAATTCCAGGACGGTCTTTTTAATCTGGCGACCACAGGCCGAGGCGAGACTCGCTCCAGCAGGTTCACTCCCAGTCAAGGCAGCGGCTTTAATCCGGTCATCGGCCACTAAGTCCGCAATCCGAGATGCCCCCATCAGCAAGGTTTGGAACGCCCCGGTGGGGAATCCCGCCTTTTGGAACACCTCCTCAATGGCCAGGGCGCACTGGGGCACATTGGAGGCGTGCTTCAACAGGCCCACATTCCCCGCCATCAAGGCCGGAGCCGCAAAGCGAAACACCTGCCAAAAGGGGAAATTCCACGGCATCACCGCCAAAATGGCCCCCAAGGGCTGATAGCGCACCAGGCTGCGGCTGGCATCGGTGCTGGCGGGCACGTCGGCCAAAAAGTCCTCGGCGTGATCGGCATAGAACCGACAGACCCAGGCGCTTTTTTCCACCTCGGCCACCGCTGAGGCCAATGGCTTACCCATTTCCAGGGTCATCAGCTTGGCGTAAGCCTGCTTGTTTCTTTCCAAGACCGTAGCCGCTGCCTGCATCCATTCGGCCCGCTGGTCAAAGGATGTGTGACGGTAGGTCAAAAACGTTTCCGCCGCCTGGGCCAACTTGGCCTCCAGGTCAGCCTCGCTAATCTCGTCAAAAACTTGAATGGTGACTCCGGTGGTTGGATTAATGCTGGCAATTCCCATACTTCGACCTCTGAAGTAGTGCGTGGTGAAGTCGGCAACCCGGCATGGAACGATTCCCCGACCATCGACGACCCACCGCAGCACATCCAGACCCAACAGACAACAGGGGAAATTCCCCAAGACTTGGCCCCGGCAGCGCCACCGTTGGCGGGTTCTGCCTGGTTCGTTCAATGTTTAGCCGTCAACCTCTCGTGTGTCTTACAAAAAAACGATGCCTGAGAAAATTGTGTCTAAAAACACCGTTTCCTCCTGTCCATCGTAGATCGGGACTTTACCAACTCGTGTTAAGCAATGATGACGAAAATTACAGAGAATTTACGATTTTTCGACCTATTGATATTTTGTATACAACTTCAGATCTATTGCCCTAGCGACCATTGGGCCTGACTGCCTGACAGAAGTGGGTGAAAGGCTTGAAACCTCGTGGTGGGAGGGGAAAAGGTGAGGTGACATGAGACGCTGGAATTTGCGTATTTCAGGGTCTTTGCCATGTCATCCACCACCTGTCTCTATGATCAAGTGCTGTCCTTGCTGCGTCAATATAGCCATCGTCGGGATTTACGGCACCTCAAAGCGCTGGCGTGGATGGTGACGGCGCTGGTGTGCAGTGGTCGGTTGAGCCTGCCGGAGTGGGAGGCCTATGTTCCCAGTCGCGCCCGCCAAGCGCAAAGCACCGAACGACGATGGCAACGGTTTATGAGCAATCACCGGGTGCGGATTAAAAGTCTGTACGTGCCCTTGGCGTTAGCGGCGATTCATCGGTGGAAAGGACGGCGACTCTACCTAGCCCTCGATACGACGGTGCTGTGGAATCGGTATTGCATGATTCACCTGTCCGTGACCTGTTGTGGGCGGGCGGTGCCCCTGCTGTGGCGGGTGTTAGAGCATCCTAGTGCCACGGTCAGTGCCCAACGGTATTTGCCGATGCTGCGCTTAGCCCATCGACTGTTGCAGGCTTATCCCGATGTGATGCTGTTAGCCGACCGAGGGTTTGCCAACCATGACCTGCTGGCGTGGCTCAGCGACAGTCGATGGCACTATGCTTTACGCTTGCCCAGTGATGTGGTGGTGCATGGCCCCCGCCGTCAGCCGATTGAGGTAGGTGTTCTGTGGCCCCCCAAGGGCGAAGTTCGTTTCTATGAGGGCATTGGCCTGTGGGCCGATGGGCGCTGGCGCTGCAACCTGGTTCTGGCTAACGTCAAAGGCGTTAAGGAGCCCTGGGCGGTCATCACCGATGAGCCGCCGACCCTCAATACCCTGTGGCAATATGCCCTCAGGTTCCGAGTTGAGGAACTGTTCCTCGATTCAAAATCCGGGGCCTTTGCCCTCGAATCTTCCGGCATCCGCTCCGCCCAAGCCCTCGAACGTCTCTACCTCGTCGCGGCAGTCGCCATCCTCTATGGCACCACCCAGGGCATGGCCGCTCAACTCGACGGTCTCCGCTCTCAGGTTGACCCTCATTGGACACGGGGCATCAGCTATCTCAAAATCGGCCTCCGCTGGCTTAGAGGGGTGGTCAACAAAGGGCGTCCGTTGCTCAACCCCATCCCCCTATTGACCGTTGACCCAGATCCCTGTTTTGCATCTAAAAAGGCAGAAGCCCGATATTATGACCGCATCTGGTTCTCTAGGATCCAGTCCATGCGCTGTCAGCTACCCCCTTGGGAGGCCGCATAAAGATGTGTCAGGCAGTCAGCCATTGGGCTCTTGGACTAGGGCCTGATTGGTTTCCTGTTCTGTGCCAAAGTTGATCCTAATTGTTCTAGATATTTAGCTGCACCAGGGCACTCTGTCCGTAAAAAATGGGTGGACTAGACTGGCTAGCCCACCCACTCTTAGGGAACGCGTAGACGGTAGACTGGTGCTTACTGAAGTACCAGCTTCACGTTGGCGTTTTGCAGGCCAGGGCGCTTCACCTCAGCCAGGGTTTTGTTGACAGCGTACTTTTGGTTGATGGCGTTGATTAGTTCGGTTTGGTTGTGCTTTTTGGCCACACCCCACAGATCCGCGATCAGATCGAAGGAGCCATCGGCATTGCGAGACCAGCCCAGATCGTATTCACCATCGAGAACGGCGACAAGGTCGGCGCGGACGCGCTGGCCATTGTAACCGCGAACATCAGCCTCGGTTTTGGTAGCAATACCCAAGTCAGAGAGAGACTGCTTGAGGATTTCAGCATCGGTCACTTTGGTGCGAAGGGTGCTGAAGTGAGACATAGGATTTCCTCCTGTAGGGGAATTGAGAGAGACAACAACGAGGTTTTGAGAGGTAACGACACCAGATCGCCTAGGCAGGTTTTCTGGCTACGGACTGCTAGCGAAAAACCGCTAGCCCTTCCCCCAGCCGCAGCCGGGAGGAAAGCTTTTAGAACTCCATCCGCTGATATTCAGCGACGGAGGCTGCTGCCGGACGAGCTCGTTGACGCGCCCAATCGCGCAGGGCGGTCACTTGTTCACTCATGGTTTTTGACAGCGGTAACGTGGCTCGAATGGCGGCAATGATATCGAGCTGAGTGAACTCTCGTCCTTGGGCAAAGGCTTCATACATAGCAGAAATCAAGCCCTGCTCAATTTCTGCGCCCGAAAATCCATCACAGACCTTGGTAAGTTGATCGAGGTCAAAGCGGTCAATGTCGCGCCGCCGCTTTTGCAGATGGATTTGGAAAATATCTTTGCGTTCTTCGGCGTTGGGTAGGTCTACGAAGAAGATTTCATCGAAGCGCCCTTTCCGTAGGAATTCCCCAGGTAAACGCTCCACTCGGTTGGCCGTAGCCATCACAAATACCGGAGAGGTTTTCTCCTGCATCCAGGTTAAGAAAGTGCCAAAGATCCGGCTAGAGGTACCACCATCAGAATCTGAAGAACCACCCGCTCCGGCAAAGGCTTTGTCGATTTCATCGATGAACAAAATCGCGGGAGAAATGGATTCAGCGGTACGCAGAGCGTTGCGTAAATTGGCTTCCGAACGGCCTACGGTGGAGCCATCGTAAACCCGGCCCAAATCCAATCGCAGCAGGGGCAAACCCCAGAGTCGGGAAGTGGTTTTGGCAATTAGGGATTTACCACAACCAGGAACCCCCAAAATCAGCATCCCCTTGGGCTGAGGCAAACCGTATTCCCGCGCCCGTTCGGTGAAGGCATCGGAACGCTGATACAGCCAATGCTTTAGCTCTTCTAAGCCACCCACAGAGTCAATGGTTTCATCCACATCCATAAATTCTAGGATGCCGTTGCGACGGATGAGCTGCTTCTTTTCGGAGAGGACAATTTCCACTTCCTCTGCCGTGAGTTTCTTCGCCATCACCCGCGCTTTGCGGTAGACCTTTTCGGCCTCATCGCGGGTTAATCCTAGGGCCGCTTTAAGCAGCTTTTCTCGGTCTTCGGTGGTGATGCTGCCATTTCTGGCCCGATTTAGTTCGGTAGAAAGCACTTCATCCAGTTCCACCATGTCGGGCATGGGGAAATCTAGAACCACCACTTCTTTTTCCAGTTCGATGGGGACTTCCTGAACCGGAGACATCAGCACGATGGTTTTAGAGGTTCCTTTCAGGGCGATGATGGCATCCCGCAAACAGCGCGTCACCGCTGGAGAGTCCTTGAAGGGATGTAAATCTTTGAAGATGAAGATGCCCGGTTCCCGCTGACGAATCACCCATTCCACAGCAGCTTCGGGAGAAACGGTGTTGTTGTGCTGACTACCAGAGCCAGAGTTACCATACTCCACCATGCCACGGGTCATCGTCCAGGTGTAGAGCTTGAGGGGATTCTTGATATTCTGCTCATGGGCCAAGCGGCGAGCCACGGTGGCGATGGTTTGTTCTGCCCGCTCTTCCTCAAACGTGACCAAGTAGATCAGAGGATATTGGGCTTGTATAAGTACATTTAAATCCTCTTTCATGGCCGATACCTGTTTGAGGGTGAGGGACGCAACAGCTACCCTAGGGGGCAGTTAACGAATCATTAACGACGTCAGCTTTTCTGGTGGAATAATCCGTCTCTTAGAAGTAACCGAATCCGTTTTTTGATTCTGTTTTTAAGACAACACTATTTTCAATTACTTGTTAGTTTTCTTAACCTTAACCTCTTTTTCTTTAAACAGCAGCAGGGTTGCTAGAAGCTAAGCAGCCAAAGCATTAGGCCACTTTTCGAGAGAGTTCCAAACAACAATCCAAGCAAAAAAGAGTTGGCTTTAGCAAACGACTAGTTCGCCTTCACCTCGCTGCCCTGGGGCACCCACCATTTCAGGGAGATCAGCATCGTCGAGGGTTGCGCTGCTGGATGCCGACAAAGCGGCCATGCGAGCTAACTCCACCAGTTCCCCTTCTCGCACGACCACCGCCGTTGAACAACTAGGGCAGTCGTAGACCTGGTGAGAATGTCCGTGGGCTACCTCAAGACCTTCATCCACCAATTCAGAATGGGCGAGGTAGAAATCAAGGGCGCGTTTGGCAATGGAAGACATTGCTTCTCCCTCAACGGCGGAGCGAATCCGCAGTTGACGATGCAGTTCTGGCGGTAGATAGAGGGTAACTTTGGTCGCTTTTTGCTCTTCCATAACGCGCTTTTAGTGAGGTCTAGGTAGGGATGACCCAGGTATGTAGCTACCTTAGCGACGGCCTCCCGATGCTGTCAAGCCAGCTTAACGTTATGACGTCATTTTCTTTACATTTCGTTACACCAATGAAGCCATTTGTGCCCCTGGTGGGCCTGTCAAGGGTGTTACTCAAGCTCCTATCCATCACTGTGACGGGGATTTTAGGCTATCCATAGCCAGGTCTAGGTAGAGACAAGGGGAGTGGCTTTGGCATTGAAGTTAGCTTTGACAAGGGCGTTGACGGCGGCTTCTGGGTCGCTGACCCGAAACTGAGCCCCCAGGCAAACGAGCTTGGACTGATGGGCGGTTTTGATGTTGGCAATAACGGGGACGTGAGCTGATCGGGCATCCTCCCCTTGATGATCGCGGAGGACGGTTCTTAGGCGGTGTTGTTGGGTAATGTCATCGGCGCATTTGGGATCGAGTTCGACGATGACCATCCGCACGTCTTCGATGGGTTCGGCGTCGTCGATGATGAACTGTACCCGGTCGTCTCGACGGTCTACCTTGCCCCAGATCATCAGGCGCTTGTCGGCCACGATGTGTTGGCCAATGCGCTCAAAGGACTTGGGAAAGACGACAGCTTCCGACTGTCCTGTCAGGTCTTCGATCTGCACGATGGCCATGCGGTCGCCCTTTTTGGTGATCACAGGCTTGACGGACGACAGCAGCACAATGGCGCTGAGGGTCACGTTATCGGGCTGTTCCCCCAATTCTGAGAGGCTGATGGGGGCCAAAATGCGGGCCGGACGCTGCACAGACTTGAGGGGATGGTTGGAGATATAGAACCCAAGGATTTCTTTTTCCTGGCGAAGTTTTTCTTGGTCATCAAAGTCTGCGACCTTGGGGGCGTCGGGAGACCCCTCATGGCTACCAGGCACCGAAGCTGAAGAAGCTGCGCCGCCACCCATCATATCGAACAGGCTACCCTGGCCAATGGCCCGATCCTTGGCTCGCCCCTGCGCCCAGTCGATCATCAGGGGCAGGTGTTGAATGAGTTGGTTGCGATTGGGGTTAATTTTATCCAGGGCTCCCGCCAAGATCAGAGACTCCAACGCTCGGCGGTTGACGGCATGGAGGTCAATGCGGTCACACAAATCAGCCAGGGATTGGAAGGGGCCGTCTTGATCGCGCTCTTTAATGAGGCACTCAATCGCCCCTAGGCCAACATTGCGCACCGCCGACAGACCAAACAGAATATTGCGATCCTCTGGAGTAAAGTCCACCAGGGAACGGTTGATATCCGGCGGCAGCACCTCAATACCCATGGAGATACAGTTGGCAATGTGCATCTGCACCTTGTCTTGGTCGCCGCTGTTGGAGGTCAGTAGCGCCGCCATGTACTCCACGGGGTAGTTGGCCTTGAGGTAGGCGGTTTGGAAGGTGACAAACCCGTAGGCGGTGGAGTGAGACTTGTTAAAGCAGTTGGAGGCTACCATGCCATCAGCCAGCAAAAAGTTGTGATCCTGGGCGACGCCAATATCGTAGACGGGCTGCACCCCCAAAGATTGACGGCTAACGATTTTTACCATGGCGGGCTCCTCTAATGTCATATCGCCGCAGACCCCGGCGGCCTCTTTGCCTAGGATAGCGCCAATGCCCTGCGGTTCCCCTGCACGGTCTAGGATTGGCGTCTGGGTGATCGCTTGGGGGCGCAGCCAATTTTGCCCCGGTGTTGAAGGGAAACTAGCTACGTTAGACTTCCACCTATGGCGCTTCAGAAGCCCCCCAAGGGAACCTTGAGTCCGTGGAGTCCGATGGGGTGAGGGGACACAACTCCGGGAGATCATCTACCAACGTCCCCTATTGTCGGTAGTCTACTGCATCCTCCAAAAGGTAGATTTACGGTTCTATTTTCTGGAAAATTTGAGAAGGTTAGAAAAGTTTACTGTAATCGTCCGGGACTCACCGTCAACACTCTCTTTTCTCACTCTCACCACCTACCTATGAACAAAGTTCTGCTCGAATCCATTAAAGAGTCCGACGGTCGCTACCTGAGCGACATTGAGTTACGTCCCTTTGCTCAGTTTGTGGCCTCCTATGAAACCCGCTTTACCACCTACGCCATCCTCAAGGAAAAGGGCAAGAGTCTGGTGTTGAATAGTCTGCGACGCCTGATGCAAACGTCCCACCGCAAAGTCATTACCGAGCATGGCTCAAAATGTCAGCGAGACATGACCTACACCCTACAGTGCATTGCCCAGGCTATTTTGATGGATAACCCCAAGGGCTTCATGGAAGAGTATGTGCTGTGGATGCAGAACATCACCCGCGCTCTGCACAAGGAAACCTCTGCCATTGACGCCTATCGCACCTTGCAGCAGGAAGTTCTGGCCACCTTTCCCGCCGAAGGAGCCCTGATGATCAACGGCTACCTTGATCAAATGATTCAGGCCTTTAGCGACGGCCTCTAATGTTTTGCCCGTTGCCTCGGCCCCCTCGTTGCACATTGTGTAACCAGCCCCCAACGACCATAGGGATTGGCGATAGTAAAGGTATCGCGTTAGTAGACGGGCCATGGCAAGTTGGATATGGCGTTGTAGATTGCAAGACTTTCGGCCCTTGACCTTGGGCTTGGGGCTGGCGGGGCTAGTGCTGATGGGTGGCTGTGCCGGGGCCTCGGTGATGGAAACCACCAGCGACGGGGGCAAGGCCGACGAATCGGGCATAGCAGCGATGGAGGCTCCTAGCCCAGAGATGGCGGCTCCGGCGGCGGACATGATGATGGAGTCCCAGCGGGGAATAGAGTCTCCCCCGATGCCAGGAACCGAAATTGGCCAAGCTGCCCCCCAACTGGTCAAACGGGCCACTCTGGTGCTGACTCTTACGGATATTGATGGAGCCATAGCCCAGGTGCAAACCGTGGTGCGTCAGGCCCAGGGGGATCTGCTCAGCATGGAGGATATCCGTAACCCTGAAGGCACCGCCCACCAGGTGTACATGACCCTGCGGGTGCCCCAGGCCCAGCTTGAGCCCACCCTCACAGCTCTGCGGCAGCTCGGCACGGTGCAATCCCAGGCCCTCAGCGCTGAGGATGTGTCGTCGCAGTTGGTGGATTTATCCGCCCGAATTAAAAATCTGCGTCAGTCCGAAGTCGCCCTGCAAGGCATCATGGAGCGGTCGGGGGAAATTTCCCATGTGCTAGAGGTGGCGCGAGAACTCAGCACCGTGCGCGACTCCATCGAGCGGCTGTCGGCCCAGGAGCAAAACCTGAAGCGCCAAGTGGCCTACTCCACCATCGACCTCACCCTGCAAAGCCCGATGACAGCGGTGCCCCCCCTACGCCCCGTCCGGGAAACCCTGGGCAATACCTGGCAAACGGCCACCCAATCGGTGCAGGCGTTCACCGTGGGCGGACTGAAAATCGGCCTCTGGCTGCTGGCCTACAGTCCTTACTGGGTTGCCCTAGCGCTGCTAATCTACGGCGGCTACCGAATGCGGCCTCGGCGACCGATTCCTACTGACACGGAGCAACCTTCTCCGCCGTAGGGTGATCTGTAAAGCATCTATGAATAACCGTGGGGAGCGGCTGTGCTTGGGGAGACGAGGATTGAGATTCAGCGTTGGGAGATGAGGTAGCCGCAGCGGTGTTCTCCCTGGACAATCCAGTGGGTGCGCTGCACGGCACAGTCCGACAGGGCGATTTGAAACATCTCTAGCTCGTGGCCACAGACACTGGGGAAGGACTCGGCGATGTGGGAAATGGCGCAGTTATATTCCGTAATGATGTAGCAGGGGCCGGGATGATCTACGGCGATGTGGGGCTGCATTTCGGCAGGATCAACCTCGTGCCATTCGGCCATGTAGCCCTCGGCCTGCCGCAGGTTCACCAATTTCGCCACCCGTTCCGCCACGGTGCCCGTCCCCACCTGGGCTCGATATTCCAAAGCTTTGCGCTCCCACTGTTTACGGAGGATGGTGCCCACCTGATCTCGGCCCACGGTTTCCGCCAGGGTATCCAACAGGGAAATGGCAAACTCGTCGTACTGGGCGGGGAAACGGTCGCGGCCCTTGGCACTGAGGCGATAGAGATGGTTGGGGCGACCCATACCCTCGTGGACGGCCCGGTGTTCGATCAACCCCTCAGCCTCCAAATCCTTGAGATGACGACGGATGGCCTGGGCGCTGACCTCGAAATGTTCTGCCAAGGCTTGGGCGGTGGCCTCGCCCCGTTTTAGCAGGTAGATCAGGATGTCGTCCTTGGTAGAGGAGGGTTGCTGCACAAAGGTCATGGCATCGGCCAACGTGAAGGACTTGCAAACATTAACAGCCTATACTTTGACAACATCAATGTTGCTAAACTACCCTAAGATTGAGTTAGACAACCTAAATGTTGCTTTAATTGTATAGAATTAATGGGCTGTGTAGCCATATCTTTGTCCTGCGATGACTGTCACCCCTCCCACCCAAGCCTCCGACAAAAACCTCGAAATGATGCGCAGCTTTGCCCAAAGCTACGCCAAGCGCACGGGTACCTATTTCTGTGCGGATCCCGGCGTGACGGCGGTGGTGCTGGAAGGGTTGGCCAAGCACAAGGATGACCTGGGTTCCCCCCTGTGTCCTTGCCGCCACTACGAGGACAAAGAGGCCGAGGTGAAGTCCATCTACTGGAACTGCCCCTGTGTGCCCATGCAGGAGCGCAAAGAGTGTCACTGTATGCTCTTCCTCACGCCCGATAACCCCTTTGCGGGAGATCAGCAAGAGATTGCCTTCGAGACCATTCGTACCGAGACCAACAAGTATCAATAGATCCCGGTGGCGCTGGCGGAACGTCTCCAGTGCCATCCATCCACCGTTCCCGGCCAGTCCTAGAGAGTCGAGTCTATGAGTGCTTCTGTTCAGTCCCTCGTTAGCCAGCCCTACAAGTACGGGTTCACCACCGACATTGAGGCCGATGTTATCCCCCGTGGCCTCAGTGAGGACGTGGTGCGGCTGATTTCGGCCAAGAAAAACGAGCCGGAATTCATGCTGGAGTTTCGCCTCAAGGCCTACCGCAAATGGCTGACCATGCAGGAGCCGGAATGGCCCAACGTCAGCTATCCGCCCATCGACTACCAGAACATCATTTACTACTCGGCTCCCAAGGTTAAAGAGAAAAAGGGCAGCCTAGATGAGGTTGACCCCACCCTACTAGAAACCTTCGAGAAGCTGGGCATTCCCCTCTCCGAGCAAAAGCGCTTGGCCAACGTGGCGGTGGATGCCATCTTCGACAGCGTTTCTGTGGCGACGACCTTTAAGGAAAAGCTGGCGGAAGTCGGAGTGATTTTCTGCTCCATTTCCGAAGCCATTCAGGAACACCCGGAACTGGTGGAAAAGTACCTGGGTAGCGTGGTGCCCATCGGCGATAACTACTTTGCGGCCCTGAATTCGGCGGTGTTTAGCGACGGATCGTTTGTGTACATTCCCAAGGACACGGTTTGTCCGATGGATTTGTCCACCTACTTCCGCATCAACAACGGCGACTCTGGCCAGTTCGAGCGCACGCTAATTGTGGCGGAATCCGGCAGTTCGGTGACGTACCTGGAAGGCTGCACCGCCCCCATGTACGACAGCAACCAGCTCCATGCCGCCATTGTGGAACTGGTCGCCCTGGACGATGCCACCATCAACTATTCGACGGTGCAAAACTGGTACGCCGGAGACGAAACCGGGAAGGGCGGCATCTACAACTTCGTCACCAAGCGCGGCCTCTGTGCCGGGAAGAACTCCAAGATTTCCTGGACTCAGGTAGAAACGGGTTCCGCCATCACCTGGAAGTACCCCAGTTGCGTGCTGGTGGGCGAAGGTTCCGTCGGTGAGTTCTACTCCGTGGCGCTAACCAACAACCTGCAACAGGCCGATACCGGAACCAAGATGGTGCATGTGGGCAAAAACACCCGCAGCACCATTATTTCTAAGGGTATTTCGGCGGCTAAGTCCAAAAACAGCTACCGAGGCCTGGTGAAAATTGGCCCCAAAGCCGAAGGTGCCCGCAACTACTCCCAGTGCGACTCCATGCTAATCGGCGACACCTCCAGCGCCAACACCTTCCCCTACATCCAAGTGCAAAACAGCACCGCCCAGGTCGAGCACGAAGCCTCCACCTCCAAGATTGGGGAAGACCAACTCTTCTACTTCGCCCAGCGCGGCATTTCCCCCGAAGATGCGGTGTCGATGATCATCAGCGGCTTCTGTCGTGATGTGTTCAACAAACTGCCCATGGAATTTGCCGCCGAAGCCGACAAGCTGCTGGCCCTCAAGCTGGAGAACTCCGTGGGGTAGCCCTCACCCCCAGCCCCTCTCCCAGGGAGGAGAGGGGAGCCGAAAAGACCGTAGGGTGCATTCGCGCCAGCAATGCACCACCCCGCCGAATCCCTCGAAGATGGTGCATTGCTTCGCGAATGCACCCTACGAATGAAGGATATTTCCGATTATTTTTTGCCCTGAAGCCTACCGGACATTGCCAACCAGGCCCACCCATTGAACCACCATGATTAACGAAAACAGCGACATTATTCTTTCCGTCAAAAACCTCCGTGCCAACGTGGACGGTACCGAAATTCTCAAGGGGCTAAACCTAGAGGTACGGGCTGGAGAAATCCATGCCATCATGGGCCTGAACGGGTCTGGCAAGAGCACCTTTTCTAAAGTTCTGGCGGGTCATCCCGATTACGAAGTGACCGCTGGGGAAGTGATTTTCAAGGGTGAAAATATCCTGGAACTGGAACCCCACGAACGCGCCACCGCTGGGGTATTTCTGGCCTTTCAATACCCCCTCGAAATTCCTGGGGTCAGCAACCGCGACTTTTTGCGCGTGGCCTACAATGCCCACCGCAAGGCCAGGGGCGAAGAGGAAATCGACGTGTTCGACTTCGACGACCTGCTGGACGAACGGTTGTCCGTAGTGAAAATGGATGCCTCCTTCCTCGACCGCAGCGTGAACGAAGGCTTCTCCGGTGGCGAGAAAAAGCGCAACGAAATTCTGCAAATGGCGCTGCTAGAACCCGCCCTCGCCATCCTAGACGAAACCGATTCCGGCCTGGACATTGACGCCCTCAAAATCGTCGCCAACGGCGTGAATCAACTCACCACCCCCGATAACGCCGTGGTGCTGATCACCCACTATCAGCGGCTGCTGGACTACATCGTGCCCGACTACGTTCACGTCATGGCCGAGGGCCGCATCATCACCACGGGCGACAAAGAATTGGCCCTGGAACTAGAATCTCGCGGCTACGAGTGGATTTTGGCCGAACACCGTGCGGAGGCTGTGGCGTAATGGCAAACTCTTCTGAGATGAATGCAACCCTAGATATTCCCACTTCAACTAGCCTTACCGAACAACGGGATGCCTACCTGAAGGCGCTGATCGCCACTGCCAAAGCCGCTGTCCCCGCCGACTTGGCCCTCGCCGATCTCCGCACCCGCGCCGAAGCTCTGCTGAAGGAAGAAACCTTCCCCTCCACCCGCCAAGAAGACTGGCGTTTTACCGACCTGTCGGCCCTGCTGTCGGTGAATTTTGCCGTGGCGGAGTCCTCCACCATCACGGAAACGGCCATCAATGCCCTGCGTCTGCCCGAAACCACCGGGGCACAAATCGTGGTGGTCAACGGCGTTTTTAATGCTGAACTGTCCCAACTAGAGCAACTGCCGGAAGGCGCAACGCTGGGTAGCCTGCGTCAACTCAGCCAGGATGCTGACCTGATGGCCAAACTTCAGGAACGCCTGGGCCAAGCCAGCGGCAGTCACGAGGTCTTCACCGCCCTCAACACCGTCGGTTTTCAGGATGCCGTGGTGATTTACCTGCCCCGCAACGTGGTCTTGGATACCCCGGTGCAGAT
Organism: Leptolyngbya sp. BL0902; assembly: GCF_016403105.1. NCBI lineage: Bacteria > Bacillati > Cyanobacteriota > Cyanophyceae > Leptolyngbyales > Leptolyngbyaceae > Leptolyngbya > Leptolyngbya sp. BL0902. Next base: position 1,156,484 of record NZ_CP046155.1, on the reverse strand, counting down.
TCTCTACGTCCACCAAGGCCAAGACACCCTGACCCAGCCCCGCTGTCTGGTGGTGGCGGAAACGAGCAGTGCGCTGACCCTGGTAGAAGACTTTTGGGGCACAGGTGAGGCAGTCCGATTCACCAATGCCGTGACCGAACTGTGGCTAGAGGCCAACGCCCAGATCACCCACAGCCGCATTCAGCGGGAGGGAACAGGCACCTACCACATCGGCAAAACGGTTGTCACCCAAGCCCGCGACAGCCAGTATCTCGGTACGGCGGTAGATTTTGGCGCGAAGCTAGCCCGTCACCACTGGGAAACCTACCAAACCGGGGAACAAACCACCACCAAACTCTATGGCCTAGGAGCCATCACCGACACCCAGCACGCCGATACCCACAGCCTGGTGGCCCTCAGCCATCCCCACGGCACCGTGGAGCAGCAACACAAGGCCATCGTGGACGGCAAGGCCCGCAGTGTCTTTAACGGGCGCATGGTGGTGTCCCAAAAGGCCCAACAAACCAGCGCCAGTCAGCTTAACCGCAACCTGCTGCTGTCGGACAAGGCCAGGGTGGACACCAAGCCCCAGCTTGAAATCGTGGCCGATGACGTGAAATGCGCCCACGGAGCCACCATCAGCCAACTCCAGGCCGATGAGATTTTCTATCTGCAAAGTCGCGGCATCAGCGCCAACCAGGCCCAGCGGTTGCTGATCTACGCCTTTGCCATGGAAATGTTAGAGCGGATCCCGTTAGAATCGCTTCGTGCCACCTTGGCCGAACGGATTACTCAATGGGCGTAGGTTGCCCACCCTGCGGGAAGCAAGCTACACCCCCAGCCCCTCTCCCCGTGGGAGAGGGGAGTCGGACAACAACCCTCAAGCTATCCCTCTGAATGCTGATCCCGGTGGGCGGTGCCCACCCTACCCACTACCCCCTGCCCTCCTATGACCGTCGCCCAAGAACTTTCCCTGGCTGCTAAGGTTCGTGCCGACTTCCCGATTCTGCATCAGGAGGTGAACGATCACCCGCTGGTGTATCTGGACAATGCGGCCACCTCCCAAAAGCCGAGGGCGGTGCTGGAGGCGCTGAACCACTACTACCAACTGGACAACGCCAACGTCCACCGGGGGATCCATGCCCTCAGTGCGCGGGCCACGGATGCCTACGAGGGATCGCGGGATAAGGTCGCGGCCTTTGTCAACGCCGCCAGCCGGGATGAGATTGTCTTTACCCGCAACGCCAGCGAGGCCATTAACCTAGTGGCCTACGCCTGGGGGATGAGCGCCCTGAATGCGGGGGATGAAATCATCCTTTCGGTGATGGAGCACCACAGCAACCTCGTGCCCTGGCAGTTTGTGGCCCAGCGCACCGGAGCGGTGCTGAAGTTTGTAGGGCTGACGGACACCCAGGAATTTGACCTGGAACAGTACCGCTCCCTGGTCAGCAACAAAACCCGCCTAGTGGCGGTGGGTCATGTTTCCAACGCCCTAGGCTGCATCAACCCGGTAGAAGAGATTATCGCCCTCGCCCATCACCACGGGGCCAAGGTGCTGATTGACGGGTGCCAGAGTGCGCCCCATCTGCCCTTGAACATGCAGGCGATGGATTGTGATTGGTTTGTGGCCTCTGGGCATAAAATGTGTGGCCCCACGGGTATCGGCTTTTTGTACGGCAAGCTGGCTCTGCTCCAGGAAATGCCTCCCTTTTTGGGCGGTGGGGAAATGATTGCCGACGTGTACTTCGATCACTCCACCTACGCCGACCTGCCCCACAAGTTTGAGGCCGGCACCCCGGCCATTGCCGAAGCCATTGCCCTCGGTGCAGCGGTGGATTACCTGGCTTCCGTAGGCATGGACAACATTGCCGCCTATGAGCACGAACTGACTGCTTACCTGTATCAGCAAATCCGGGCCATCCCTGAGGTAAAGCTCTACGGCCCCGATCCCAAGGCTGACGGCAGCGGTCGGGCGGCCCTGGCCACGTTTACGATTGACGGCGTTCACGCCCAGGATCTAGCGACATTGCTGGATCAGTCGGGTATCGCCATTCGTTCTGGCCACCACTGCACCCAGCCCCTACACCGTCTGTTGGGGGTCGATTCTACCGCCCGTGCCAGCCTCTATTTCTACAACACCAAGGCCGAGGTGGATAAGTTCATCGCCGCCCTCAAGGACACCCTGGAATTTTTCCGGGGCATTTTCGACGACGACGATTAACGTCCTAGGGAAAGCTCCGGGGTGGTGATCCCTGATCCCGGAACATGAGATTCTAGAGTCATTGCCCACCTAGCCCTGAGGACGCCTGTGAAAGCTATCACCCTGCTTGGATCGACCGGGTCGATTGGTACCCAGACCTTGGATATTCTGGAGCACCACCCCGACCAGTTTCGCCTGGTGGGGATTGCGGCGGGGAATAATGTGGAGCTGTTGGCCCAGCAGGTGCGCCAGTTTCGGCCCGAAATTGTGGCGATTTGCAATGCAGAACGGGTGGGCGAACTGCGGGAGGCGTTGGCGGGGCTAGACCCGATGCCCCAAATTTTGGCCGGGGAAGAGGGCGTGGTGGAAGTGGCCCGCTACGGCGATGCGGAAGCCGTCGTCACCGGAATTGTGGGCTGTGCCGGATTGTTGCCCACCCTGGCGGCGATTGAGGCCGGAAAAGACATCGCCCTGGCTAATAAGGAAACCCTGATTGCCGGAGGCCCAGCGGTGCTGCCCCTGGTGGAAAAGCATGGGGTAAAGTTGCTGCCCGCCGACTCGGAGCACTCTGCCATTTTCCAGTGTTTGCAGGGGGTGCCCCAGGGCGGTTTGCGGCGCATTTTGCTGACGGCCTCTGGCGGTGCTTTCCGAGATTGGCCCGTGGAAAAGCTGGTTCAAGTGACCGTGGCCGATGCCCTCAAGCATCCCAACTGGTCGATGGGGCGCAAAATCACCGTTGATTCTGCCACCCTGATGAACAAGGGGCTGGAGGTGATCGAAGCCCACTACCTCTTCGGCATGGACTACGACCACATCGACATCGTCATCCATCCCCAGAGCATTATTCACTCGTTGATTGAGCTACAAGATACCTCGGTGCTGGCCCAACTGGGCTGGCCGGATATGCGCCTGCCCCTGCTCTACGCCCTCTCCTGGCCAGAGCGGATCTACACCGACTGGGAGCCGCTGGATTTGGTGAAAGCAGGCAACCTCACCTTCCGCGAGCCCGACCACGCCAAATATCCCTGCATGGAACTGGCCTACGCCGCCGGACGGGCCGGGGGCACCATGACCGCCGTGCTCAACGCCGCCAACGAGCAGGCCGTCGCCCTCTTCCTCGATGAGAAAATCCGCTTCCTGGATATTCCCAAGGTAATCGAAGGGGTCTGTGAGCGGCACCAGTCCCACAACGTCGATCAGCCTGTTTTGGCCGATATTCTGGCGGCTGACCAATGGGCCAGATCTGAGGCCATCAGCGTCAGCCAGTCCCTCACGAGGGCCACGGTGGTATCCCACTAACATCCATTGCGCTAGGGAGGGTTCCGATGGAATGGGCCATTGTTTTGGGAGCCATCATCCTGGCCCTGCTGATTGTGGGCTGGGTGTTTAAGCTGATTAAAAATACCGTCAAAACCATTCTGCTGGTGGCTTTTTTGTTTACCGCCCTCTACGTCCTTTGGGGCGTTGGGCCTGCGGAGCTATGGAATCAACTGCAACAGTGGCTAGGTCAGGGGCAGAATTAGAACTATGCCCCATGACGTCACGGCAAGTGCTTTGACGATGAGACCCAGCCCTAGACGATGGTGATGGATGGATCGGGGCCGCCCAAGATTCATCGGGGGATGGATTGTATGGATTGTTCGGAATCATCCTTGGGACGAAGATTTGGGCTGGTTCATCAGCCGTAGACGCGACTGGCGGGGCAGGGGCAGCGTCAGGGGATCATCGGCATGGATTTCGCGGGCGGCCCGCACCAACAGCGCCGCTGTGGCCAAACTAGCCACCATGGAACTCCCCCCATAGCTCACCATGGGAAAGGGCAACCCTGTGGTCGGCAGCACCCCACTAGCCACGCCAATGTTGAGGAGGGCTTGCCCCACCAGCACCACCATGGCCCCCACTGCCACCAGTTTGTGGAGAGGATGGGTAAGACGCAGCGTCACCACCAGGCCCACAGTGGCATAGATTGAGAGGAATCCGAGCAAGGCCAAGCTGCCGATGAAGCCAAATTCCTCGGCATAGACCGCAAAAATGAAGTCGGTGTATTGAATGGGGAGGGAGTAGAGCTTTTGGTGGGAGAGCCCGAAGCCTTGGCCCCAAAGCCCGCCCGATCCGATGGCCAGAAGGCTTTGAATGAGCTGGTAGCCCTGATCGCCGGGGTCGGCCCAGGGGTTGAGGAAGGAAACAATGCGCTGACGCTGGTAGGTTTTGAGGCTGACACTGAGGGTGGCGGTGGCTAATCCGCTGACAGCCGCGAGGCCAATGTAGGAATAGGGCAACCCCGCCGCTAGGGCAATCAGCCAGAGCATGATGCCGCAGATGGCAGCGGTACTGAGGTTGGGCTGGAGCAAGATCGCCGCCACAATGGCCACAAAGATACCCAGCCAGGTCAGGCGGTTGCGCCAGGTGAGTTGATCCCACCGCCCGAATAGTCGTGCCCCTTGCAGCACCAGGCAGGGTTTGAGCAACTCCGACGGCTGAATCATGAATGGCCCCAAGGGTAGCCAGCGGGTAGCGCCGTTCACCGTCACCCCCAGGGCCGGAACCAGGGTGAGCAGCACCAGGCCAAACATCACCAACAGCACCATGCCCGCCCCCCGCAGCAGCCGATCTAGGGGCGTGTGGACAATGCGGTTAAAGATAACGAGGCCCACCGTCATCCACATCCCCTGCACCAGCACATAGTGCAGCCCATGGCCTTGCTCGGTCATCGAGACGGCGTAGGAGGCCGAGAACAGAATCAGCAGCCCAAAGCCCAGCCACAAAAAGGTGAGCCAACGCAGCCAACGCGCCTCCGCCGACCATTCAGGCACCGTGGCATCAAACCAGGGGATGACGTGGGTGAGTTTCAACGGATTGTCCCTCCATGGTGAGCTGAACGGGCTGGATGGAATGGGCCGAGCGGAATGGACGGGCCAAATTTTCAGGGTCAGTATAGCCGAGGAACCGCGAAACCGCACAGAATTTCTGGGTTAGGCTGTTTCCGCGCCCCGATCTGGCAGTTCCTCCAGCAGCGGAGCAAGGTCTTGTTTGAGTTGTCCGGCCCGGATAAATTCGGCGTAGGTGTCAGATTCGATGGCCAGCAGCTCCTCCCGCAGTTGTTCAAAGGCATAGTGCTGAATTTCGGGATGCTGACGCTCTAGCTTGGCCAGTTTTTCTTGCACGTCCTTGAGCTGGCCCTCCACCAAAGCCCGCTGATAGGCCACAAACTCTGAGTCAAACTCCTGATTGTCGTCGGCCTCATCCAGGCGCTTCAGCACCCGCGTGAGGGCCACCCGATGGGCACTCATTTGCTGATACTCCACCCGCAGCGGTTGGTCGCCCAGGAGATTGAGGGCCTCTAGCAGGGGCTTGGTGGTCAATCCCTGCACCAGCAGCGTAAACAGCATGACCCCGAACACAATGCCGATCACCTCCTGCCGATCACCCAGGACAGCGGGCACGCTGAGGGCCAGGGCAACAGAGACCGACCCCCGCAGCCCGCCCCACCACAGCACCGTTTGCCCCGCCAGCGGCAGATCCATATTCGGCCCGGTAACGGCATTGCTGAGGGCTCCGAGGCCGTAGACACTGATGGCGCGGGCCGTCAGCATAATCACGATGGCGATAAAAATTTTGTCTAGGTTGGCCATCAGTCCGGCGAATTCGACCTGATCACCAATCAGCAAAAAGACAATGGAGTTGATAAAAAACGACACAAACTCCCAAAATTCTGACACCACCAGGCGGGTGCGGGGGTTCATGCCAATGCGGGAACCAAAGTTGCCCAAAATCAGCCCCGTTGTCACCACGGCGATGACTCCAGACCCGCCCAACTCCTCCGCCACCAGGTAGGTGCCGTAGGCCGACACCAGGGTGAGGGACTGCTCCACAAGGGGAATGTCAAAGCGCTGGGTGAGGAAGGAAAGGCCAAAGCCAATCAGCCCACCAATGCTGACGCCCACGCCCACAAACACCAAAAATCGGGCCACCGTCACCGCTGCATCCAGTTGCTCTAGCCCCAGGGCCAGCCCCAGCAGTAGGTTGAAGGCGACCACCGCCACGCCGTCGTTGAAGAGACTCTCCCCCTCCATGATGGTCGTTAGTTTTTTATCCACCCCCAACTCCCGAAACAGCGCCACCACCGACACCGGATCCGTGGCCGACAGACTGGCCCCCACCAGCAGCGCCGTGGCGAGGGAGGCTCCGGCAAAGGCTTGCAGCCCCCACACCAAACTGCCCACGCAGATCACCACCCCAAAGATGGCGTAGAGCACCACGGGCACCGCGTACTGCTTCAGACTTTTCCAGTTCAGGTTCCAGGCGGCCTCAAACAGCAGGGGCGGCAAAAAAATAAACAAAATCAACTGGGGCGACAGGTTGATCAGCCGCACATCCACCAGGGCCAACCCCAGCCCCACTAGCAGCAGCAGCAGGGTGTAGGGAATATTCCGCAGCACGCTAAACACCCGCGACAGGGTGGCCACCCCCAAGGATACCGACAACACCAGGCAAAACTGGCGCAGATGGGCCTCAATGCTGGGATCCTCCAGCATTGACTCAACCGCCAAGGGGAAGGGAGGGAGGGGAAGAAGGGGGAGCATCATAGGGGCAGCGTCCTGGGATAAACGGCCAAACCGAACTATTAACCTGCACTAAAGGCAGGCACAGGCACGATAGACCACGGTTAGGGGATTCAGCAAGTCTCCAGGGAGGAGATTGTCAACGTCAGCCCAGTCCTAGGCCAAGCCTTGCAGGAGATCGGCAGAGGTGGCCACCGAGCCAAACACCCCCCCCTGCATTTTGATCATCTTGAGGGCCGCGAGGTAGTTGCCGTAGTCGGTGGCTCCGGTGCAGTCTGACAGCAGCAGACATTCATAGCCTCGGTCGTTGGCGTCGCGCATGGTGGTGTGAACACACACATCGGTGGTGATGCCCGTCAGGATGAGGTTGCGAATGCCCCTGACGGTGAGAATCAAGTCTAAATCCGTGGCGTAGAACGATCCCTTGCCCGGTTTGTCGATGATAATTTCGCCGTCCCTGGGGGTCAATTCGGGAATGATCTCCCAGCCCGGTTCTCCCCGCACCAAAATGCGTCCGCAGGGGCCGGGGTCGCCAATGCCTGCGCCAATTTGCTGGGATCGCCATCGCTTATTGGCAGGAAGGTCAGACAGGTCGGGCCGATGGCCTTCGCGAGTGTGGAGGATCGTGAATCCCTGGTCTCGCATCACCCCCAGCACGGTCTGGATCGGTGCGATGGGGGCGCGGGTGAGGGCGAGGTCGTAGCCCATTTTGTCTACATAGCCCCCCTTGCCGCAGAAGTCCGTCTGCATGTCGATGATAATCAGGGCTGTATTGTCGGGGCGCAGGTCGCCATCGTAGGGATAGGGGTAGGGATCAGCGGAAATAAAGCGCGTCATTGAGGCAGTTCCACCAGCAAAACCATAGCCAGCTTAGCGGCTTAGCCAGGGCTAATTGTGACGTTGGATACCGAATACCTGGCCTTGCTATTCTCCCCTCTAACAAGGCAGGGGTCCTCAGTTCCACGGGAACGTCACAACTGCGCCCCCACGGGCCTTCGTCCCCGTCGCCGTTCTTTTGCTCATCGCCGCCATGCCACCGTAAAGCGATCCCGTCCGGCTAGGTCTTCAATGACCTGAATATCCCGATAGGCCCCTCCTTGGGCGAGTAAGTCGGCAACTGCCTGCCCCTGTCCTGCCATCATTTCCGCCAGCCACAATCCACCGGAGATCAGGTAATCCGGGGCCTGGGTAGCCAGGGTACGCAGATCATCAAGGCCATCGTCGCCGCCATCGAGAGCAGCTTTAGGTTCGTGGCCAATCACCTCTGGCTGAAGGCTGGGCAGCAGCCCCGAAGGAATGTAGGGCGGATTAGACACCAGGGCGCTGAGTTGGCCTCGGTACTGTGCCAAGGGCTGGAACCAAGACCCGTGGCAGAGGGTGATGCGGTCAGTGAGGCCATAGCGCTGAATATTCTCCTCGGCGATGGCAAGGGCCTCGGCACTATGATCAACCGCCAGAATGTGCGCCCGGGGAAAGGCGTCGGCTAACCCGATGGCGATGGCCCCGCTGCCCGTACCCAGATCGGCCCACAGCCCTGTAGCGAGGTCGTCCTGCTGGGGGCTGCGCTTCACCGCATCCATCGCCAGATCAATGATCAATTCCGTTTCGGGCCGGGGAATCAGCACCGCTGGAGACACCCGCAAAGAAAACTGCCGCCAAGGCGTTTCACCAACGAGGTACTGCACGGGAACCCGTTGCTGAATCCGCTGCTGCCAACGCTGTTCTAGGTCGGCCAGGGAGAGGCTGAGCCCGACACTGGGCCGCTGGGCGAGCGTCCCCAACCGCAGGGTCAGGCCATCTAGGTCGCTGATGGCCCGCAGGAACCAGTCCACCTCTAGGGGGTCGATCCCTGCGGCCTGGGCTTCAGCCATGGCCCGCTCGCGCCACTGGGCCAAAACGGTGCCGGAAATCTGCTCGCCCGTTGTCGGTGGCGACGATACCGGGCGGGCTGGAGTGGCGGCATGCGAGGGTTCTTCTGCCATGGTCACGGCTGGTCGTCTGGCTCAGCGTTCGGCCCAGCGTTCGGCCCAGCGTCTGGCTGATCGCTCGACTCAGTATCCGGCCCAGCCTGTTGCTTGGCCCAGTCCGCCGTAATCCAGTCCATCACCAGGGGGTTCACCTGGTCGGGGGCCTCATCTTGGGGGCAGTGGCCCACGTTGGGCAGTTCTACCATGGCCTTTACGGCGGGATAGTGGGCCAGGGTACGACCCAGGGCGACGGGTTCCCAGGGGTCGGCCTGTCCCCAAATCAGCCAAGCCGGACAGGACAGGTGCGGCAGCAAATCCTCCGGCAGCGGCCCCTGGGAGTAGCGCACGAAGGCCAAAAAGACCTCGGCGGCTCCGGGGGTTTGGGCCGGGGTGAGGATGGCGTTGACCAACTCATCGGTGACGGCTGTGTGATCGTGATACGCCTGCTTCAGCAGGTTGCGAACCACCTGGGGGCGGGCAATGCGGCTAAAGAAAAAGCGCCCCACCGCTGGATAGCCCAGCAGTTGTTGAATGATCGGCGTGCTCACCCGCTGGTGCCAAGGAATTTGATCCCGCCGCCGTTCGTGCAACAGCCGCAGGGAGCAGTCCATCATCACCAGGCCCCGTACCCATTCTGGGGCATCCACCGCCGCCTGCATCGCCACAACACAACCGATGGAGTTGGCCACCAGGTAGGCGGGCTGACCGATCACCTCGCGGCAAAAGTCGAGAACTTGCTGGCCCCAGGTTTCAAAACGGTAGGGGAGCGGCTGACCGGGGGTGGGTTTGTCGGACAAGCCAAAGCCAATCAGGTCGATGGCGTAGGCCCGATAGACTTGGCCTTGATGCCGTTGGCCATAGACGGGTAAATTCTTGCGCCAGTGGTCGCTGGAGGCCCCAAAACCGTGAATACAGAGGATCGGTACGCCCTCCTCGCCCACCTGCTGATAGCGAATGGAAAACCCCTGCCATTGCCAGGTTTTGATTTGGGGATTGGCCAGTGCCGCAGTTACCATCGCGCCCTCTCATTGCTTCATTTAAGTTAACACTTGCGGCGAACCGAATCCCTCACTCGCCCTCAGTCAGCCTGGGTACACAATTCATCGACACCTGAAAGCCCCCTGACCTGAAAGCCTCCTGACCTACAAGCCTCCGGCACTAGGTGGGTGGCGAAAGGCGATCCCGCAGGGCATCGGGGCCGATGTCCTCTAGGGTGTAGCCATTGGGGTAGGTGCGGATGGGTTGATCGATGAAAAAATCGGATTTGGTGCTTGGCGGCAGGCGTTGGAGCAGGCGACTCCGGCTCGTGAGGGCCATGACGGCGGTGCGCTGAAGCCAAACCGGGGCGGGTTCCCAACCTAGGGCGGTCAACAACGCCTCATCCAGTAAGGCCGGAATGCCAGCCTGCACCAGGGGCCGCAGCGGAACCGGAAACCAGGACAGCATCATGCGCCGCGTGGCGTTGGCCACCCGCTGGTTGCTGGGATCATAGGCAAACCGCTGGGCTTCATAATCGCGGTTAAAGCGCTCAAAGTCGGCGTAGCTAGGGGGAATGTCTCGCAGACCCATGCGTTCTCCCACCGCCACCCAAAAGTAGTAGCAAGCCCACTGTTCTGCTTCACCCAGGGGCCGCCAGCCAAAGCGATTGACCCAGCGAATCGGCTCATAGATAAAGGTAGACAGCACGTAGAGAAAGTCCTCATTGGCGATGGCGTAGTGGCCGTGGATAGCGTTCATCCGCTGAATGAAGGCCGCACCCCTGGGGCTGTCGTAGCCCTGCTTGAACACCTCAGATACCACAATGCCCGTGTCGTCGTAGCGCTTTTGGGCATGGTGCTGAAACTCGCCCGTTCTGTCCAACAGTTGGGCAATGCTGGGAATACAGAACGTCCGCAACAGCGCCACCTCCAGCGCCCGCGTCATATCCCAAGGGAACTCGTAGCCCACCAGCAAATGAGCAATGCGCTGGTGATCCTGCTTTGGATTCAACTGCTCAATGTGGCGCAGCGTTGCATACCGATCCATGCCATCCCTTCCCTGCCGATGACGCCTTTCCACCCTCCAGGATAGCCCGACCGCCTCAGAAGGATTTTCCGTGCAACTGTGCCATGACCAAACCAGAGATGCTATGATTGTTCAGCCTAAGGGCATGTAGCTCAGTGGATAGAGCACTAGATTCCGGTTCTAGGTGTCGCAGGTTCGAATCCTGCCATGCTCGTTAAAACAACCCATATCTAAGGCAACCCATATCTGGGACAACGTCGCTACTGGGTCAAGCGCACCGGATGGACTCCGAAGGTGGGCTTGGAGATTCTGCGTCGTCTTTGGATTTCGTTGCTACACTTCACAGACGAGATCCTAAGTTGTATTGCGTCTTAGTCCATGCTGGAACGTCGTCGGTATCGTTCTCTTCCCCTCAAGCGCAGACGTACCCAGCGCCGCATGACCCGATTATCGGGGCTGGTGATGGGGACGGTATTGGGCAGTAGTGTGCTGCTGGCGGCCTTTCGCACGGTGAGCGGCCCCTGGCGGGGGCCAGTGGTGATGGCCCAGCGTCCGGTGGGGCAGGTGGTGAATCGGGCGGAGGTGGCTCAGGGGATTCGCCAAATTCAGACCGCCAACGGGCGTCCGGTGCTGAACCCACTGCCCATCGCCGAGGAAGTGTGGACCTGCGAAGTGGTGGTGATTGGCGGCACCCTAGGCGGGGTTGCCGCCGCCGCCCACGCCATGAAAACCGGGGCCACCACCTGCGTCATGGAACTCACCCCCTGGCTGGGCGGGCAGATTAGCTCCCAGGGCGTTTCCGCCATTGATGAATCGCGGGCAATGCGCTGGCGGCGGAATTTTTCCCCCAGTTGGGAGGCATTCAAGGCACTGATTCGGCGGCAACCTGTACATTTACCCACCTGGACGGGATTGGGTAGTCCGCAGTCGGTGGCGTCGGTGAATAGCTGCTGGGTGGGGGAACTGTGCTTCTCGCCTAGGGCCGGGGCCACGGCGGCAGAAATGTGGATGCGCCAAGCGGTGCAGAGTGCCCCAGACAGTCGCTGGGCCACCTCGACGGCCTTTAAAGGAGCGGCCTTTGACCCCACGGGCCGTATCGTCACAGCGGTCTACGGCGTGCGACGGATTCCCCTCGACCCCAACTATGTGCCCACGGGGCGGCTCTCCCGCGAACTGGAGGAATGGTATAGCTGGTCAGACAGCGATATTTACAACAAAATTCCTGTGCGATTGCAGCCGCCCCCCGGTGGCCGCATGGTGGTGATTGACGCCACCGACACCGGAGAACTGGTGGGCTGGGCCAACCTGCCCCATCGGGTCGGCTCCGATGCCCAATCCTTCACCGGGGAGGTGAACGCCGCCCCCCGCGAAAACCCCGACTGCACCCAGGCTTACACCTATCCCTTTGTGCTGGCCACCCTAGACGACGGCAACGCCAGCCTCAAGGAACTGCAAAAGATCGAGCCCGCCTTCACCCGCGAAGAACACTGGAAGGTGTTTGACCTAGAGGGGTTCCCCTTCTTCAATAGCAGCAGCGTGTTTAACTACCGCCGCATCGTCAGCCACAGCACCGACAGCGGCAACGTCAACGTCACCCGACCAGGGGAAATGACGCTGATGAACTGGAACAAGGGCAACGATTGGCACTTTATGGATCCCCCCCTAGTGCTGACCGAAGAGGATCTTCGCCTCACCGGACAAAAGCAAGACTGGCTGGGCGGACTGTCGGTGGAATCCTTGAATTATGGCGAAATTCACGCCCTGATGTTCGCAGAATGGCTGATTGACCGGGAAGCCACCGACAAACTCCCCCTCACCCTGCTGACGGGCAAAGATGCGCCCCTCGGCACCCAGTCTGGCCTCAGTATGGTGCCCTACATCCGCGAAGGTCGCCGCATTTTGGGCCGTCCTGCCTACGGCCAAGACAGCTTCATGGCCGTGGAAGCCGACCTGCGCGAAGACATGACCGGAGGCCGAGACTTCAGCGCTACCGCCGTTGCCCTCGCCCACTACGACATCGACATCCACGGCTGTCGCTACCGCGACGGACGTCCCACCTACGAAGCCGCCTCGGCTAGCATCAAGGAATTTGTGGTGCGGCCCTTGCAAATTCCCCTAGAGGCCATCGTGCCCCAGGGCGTCGATAACGTGCTGATTGGCGGCAAAAGCATGGCCGTCAGCCACATCGTCAACGGCGTTACTCGCGTTCATTATGGTGAATGGAGCGTGGGCGGAGCGGCTGGGGCCACCGCTGGCTGGCTACTGCGAGAAGGCAAACCCGCTGACCTCACCCCTGCCCAGATTGTCGTCACAGGCCAAATGCCTGCCCTGCAAGCCTTTCTCGTCTCCCAAGGGCTGCGCTTCACCTGGTAAGGAGGCAAGTCTTGGGGGCGGAGGTTGCTCACGGGTATAGCCCAGGGCATCACCGTAGGGCGGAGGGTTTAGGCTGGATCCAGGGCCAGGGCCACCTGGTTTAGCAGGGCTTCGGCATCAAAGGGCTTGTCGAGGAAGACATTGGCCCCGGCGGCGAGGGCAAAGTTGGCGTGGCTGGGAATACCGCTGAAGGCGATGATAGGCACCTGGGGGTCTTGGCTTCGCAGGCTTTCAATTAAGGTGAGACCGTCTAGGACGGGCATCATAATATCGGTGATCACCAACTGAATTCTGTGGCGGTGCTGGTGGTATTTGGCCAGAGCCGCTGCTCCATCCTGGGCGAGCAGTAGGCGATAGTGGTGGCTTTCTAGGAGGGCTTGCAGCATATCGCGCCCCAGGGCTTCGTCCTCCACCAGCAGTACCGTGGCCCCGCTCGGCTGGGGTTGCCCCGTTCCCGGGCTCAACTGAGGTCGAGGCTCCGGCAGCGGCTCGGTGATGCAGGGGAAATAGATCTGGAACTGGGTGCCCTGGCCCACCTGACTCAAAACCTGAATAAAGCCCTGGCTGGCCTTCACCAGGTCGCGCACCGTGGCCAAGCCCAGCCCGGTGCCTTGGCCTGGGGCCTTGGTCGTAAAAAATGGATCAAACATCTGCCGCTGCACATCGGGGGGAATGCCAACCCCCGTATCAGCCACGGTAATCATCAGGTAGGCTCCCGGCTGGGCTTCGGGAAAGCGGCGGGCCATGGCCTCATCCACCTCAACCAGGGCCGCTGCCAGGGTGAGCAGACCGCCCTGGGGCATGGCGTCGCGAGCATTGACCCCCAGGTTGAGGATAATTTGATGCAGGTAGGTGGGGTCTATCCTAATGGTGCCGAGGGGTGGAGTTTGGGACTTCGAGGGCGGTAGATCTGGGTAAATCTGGATGGTTTTGGGAAAGCTCTGCTGCATCAGGGCAATTTCCTCCCACAGCAGCGCCACCGGGTCGATGGGGATAGGGTGGCCGTTGGGGGTACGGGTGACGGCCAAAATCTGCTTCACCAGGCTGGCCCCCCGCCTGGCGCTGCGCTCGATTAAATCCAGTTTTTCTTGACCCTTGGCATCCATTCCAGGCTGGGTAAGCCGGAGGATTTGGGCCATGGTCAGAATGGGAGTCAGGACGTTGTTCAGGTCATGGGCGATGCCGCTGGATAGGGTGCCCAGGTTCTCTAGCCATTGGGCATGGTAAAACTGGGCCTCCAGCCGCTTGCGTTCAGTGATATCGGTGGAGATGCCGCAGAGGGCGTAGGGATTGCCTGCACCATCGTAGAGGGGAAATTTGGCGGTGATGTAGTAGTGGAGACCGTCGGCGAGGGACACCGTGTCCTCAAATTGCAGCCGTTGGCCCGACGCTAGCACCGCGCGGTTTTGGGCCACCAAAGCATCGGCCACCTCAGCGGGCCACAGATCGTGCAGGGTCTGGCCCACCAGGGCCGCTGGTGTGGAGGCCAGCAGGTCGGCATAACTCTGGTTGACCAAAACGTGGCGGTTGTCGGGGTCTAGCATATAGACAGCGGCGGGGGCGTTGTCTAAAATCCCCTGAAGCCGCTGTTCGCTGGCCAACAAAGCTTGTTGGGCGTGGGTTTGCTGGGTGATGTCGATGGCGGTGCTGACATGGCCGATGGTGTCGCCGCTGGGGGATAAAATTGGGGCCACGCGCATCGAAATCCAGTGAATCACTCCGGTGGGAGTTTGCAGGCGAAAGTCTGGGATGGGCTGGCGAGGGTCATCTAGGTAGTTGGCCCAGGCGGTGGTGAGGGCCTTCTTATCCTCAGGATGCACCCCCTGCCGCCAGCCGTCCCCCAGGCAATCCTCTGGGCATAGGCCCGAAAGTTCACACCAGCGGGGATTGGCATAGAGACAAAGCCCCTCGGCAGTGGTTTGGCAAATGCCAATCGGGGCAGCGGTACTGAGGGATCGAAAACGGGCTTCACTGGCTTCGATCACCGCCTGCATCTCCTGCCGCGCCAACAGTTCGCTGCGGGTTTGAGCATAGAGTTCGGACTGGTGAATGGCGATGCCTAACTGGGTGGTGAGGCGCTTCAGCATGGCAATTTCTGGGGCCTGCCACTGGCGCGGCGTATCGCACTGATGGACGATGAACAAGCCCCACAGGGTTTTGCCCCTCAAAATTGGTACGGCGAGGCTGGCCTGCACCTGGAATGCCTGCAACATTTCAACGTAGCAAGGATCTAGATCGGGCTGGCAAATGTCGTTCAAGACCGACACATACCCCCGGCGAAAGGGCTCAATGAAGCGATCTTCCAGGCAGGGATCGGTGATGTTGGTGGACTGAATTGCCAACCACCCGACCCCCACAGACTCCATCACCACCTCCCCCTGCCAGGTAGGCTGGAAGCGAAAAATAATGGCCCGGTCGCAGGCGAGCCAATCCCTCACCCGATTTACCGCCGTACGCAGCACCTGGTGCAGTTCCAGGGATTCGCGGATTTCCTGGGCAATGTCGCCCAGCAGATACTCCTGGCGAATCTGCTGCTCTAGGGTGAGTTCGCCAGCCTTGCGCTCTGTAATGTCATTAAACAGAATCGCCACCTAGCGGTTTTCCGGCGCACCAATGCGAAAGGCGTAGACATCGTACCAGCGGCCCCAGTGGCGCACCTGCTGCTCAAAGCGGGTCGATTCTCCGGTAAGGGCCACATGGCCATAGATCTCATACCAGTATTCCTCCAGCTCTGGGGCAATGTCGCGCATGGTACGGCCACTCAGGGCCACTTCCAGCGATAGCGCCGTCAACTGCTCGAACCGGGGGTTGGCTTCTACCATGCGGTAATCTATCGGTTTGCCCTCGCCATTGAATAGGATTTCGGCAATGCAGTAGCCTTCATCCATTTCGTTGAATAGAGTCCGGTACTTGGCCTCCGAAGCCTGAAGCGCCTGTTCGGCATAGGCCCGTTCTAGGCGAAGAAAGGTGAGGTTTGCCACCTCCTGAATAAGCTGAACTTCGTCGCTGTGCCAGTAACGAGCAAGGGCCGCATTCACCATAAAGAGATACTTCCAAACCCCCTGACGGTGAAACGGCACCGTGACAGAAGTGTGGATATTGAAGGCCGCGTAGCGCTGGCCGTCGATGCGACCATCATTCTGGGTGTCGTGAATGACCACAGGATGCCCCTCCCGCGCCGTTCGCCGAAAGTCTTCGGTAATAAAGTCAGATATCCGATAGGTACCTGTCACATCTGGCATCTCATCGGTATGCCAGGTGTATTGGACAACCGCCTGATTTTGGGCCTCATCAATTTCAACAAAGACGCAGTTGGTAATCGCCAGATAATGGCCCACCTTTTCGCCCACGCGCTGCATAATCTCTGGGGCCGTAGACAGCCAAGAAAAGTCCTTCGCCATCTCCGCCAAAAACGCCCTATGAGCCTCGGAGTGGTGAAGTTCTGGCTTCCCTGCCGCACCTTCTAACGCTCCTATTGTTGGTGGTTCGCCCAGAAAACCAGCAGCCCCATCGCCATAGCGCGGGTTCAGTTGATACCCCTGTCGAGGCACCATGGTAATAAAATCTGCCGGGGCACCAACCTCCTTCAGCCTCTGCCGGAGTTGCTGCATCTGCTGACGAATCTTATCCTGGCTGGGGGAAGGGCCATCGGGCCAACCTCGCTCCGCCAGCGTGCGGGCACTCAGCGTGGTCGTGGTCCAGCGCAGTAAAATCTCCAGCAGCCGATACTGCATTGGTGGGAGCGACAGCCGAGTGGTTCCGTAATAGGCCTGGGGCTGACTAGAATCTAAACATAGGGATCCCCACCGCAAAACCCAAGGGCCGCGAGGATGACAAGGGTTTTTCATTATCAGGGTGTCCGATCTTCAGGGTTAACAAAATAACTTTTCGCACCCATTGATCTGCTTAAAAGTCACCTAAATAACTCTATAGAAGTTATTATTGAAGCGAATAGTTATATTCGTTCAATTATAGGAAACTTTTATAGCGAACTTTTGCAAAATATAGCTATCTCCCCACCATATTACTCGCCTCTACAAGATCCCTACAAGGATTGTGGATAATCTGCAACAAAGCATGCCCTTGATTCCTTCATGGCAGTCTCAAGACTGATTTTCCGTCATTCTCTAATACTAAATCCTGATTGTATACCCTCGGTAAAAAACGATCTCATCTAGGCTGAACACTTCTTGATACCGCCTTCTCAGCGAGGCAAACCTCAGTTCCTATCGGGCCTTTCCGTTCGGATTTAGGATAAAGTCTCAGGTAAACCAAGGTCAGCCAGGGGAAAGAATGCCCCTGCCAATCAGTGCTTCCATCCAGAGAACGATGAGAAATCCCCGGTCTATTAAGGCACAGTAGGCCCATCGCCTGCTGGGTTCAAATTCAAGGATATTTCTCACCCATTGCTTAACCTAAAACTGGATTCCCTGCCCTCATCTAGCCCTGATTGTCTGACACATCTCCAAAGTAGGTTGGGTGCAGCAAAGCAGAACCCAACACTTACGGAGAATTTGGGCTTGTTGGGTTCTGCTGCCGTGCCACCCAACCTACGAGAGGTCAATACTTTTCGGCGTTGTGTCAGTCAGCGAGGTTTTTATCAGGCTGCCAGCCTCAAATCTTGATTGGGAAGCGCTCCATTCAGGATTATGTTTCTTCCTGCCTAGCTCAGGCGGGTCAGGAACCGCAACAGCCCCTGGGTACGCGGGGTAAGGCGGGTGCGGCGGTAGGCATCGGCGGCTTTTTTGATGATCTCAGCCTGGGTGGGGTAGGCATGGATGACGCCACTGAGAGCATTGAGTCCCTGTCCGGTGGTGATGGCGAGGGTGAGTTCGCTGATGATATCTCCGGCATGGCGGGCCACCAGGGTTGCGCCGAGGATTTGGTCAGTTCCGGCTTTGTGGAGGAGGTGCAAAAAGCCCTCGGTTTCACCATCGGTCAACGCTCGATCCACCGTGGATAGCGGGATGGCAATGGTTTGGTGAGGAATGCCCTGGGCCTCGGCCTCGTGGGCATAGAGACCGACGTGGGCCACTTCAGGATCGGTGTACGTCACCCAGGGCATTACCCATTGGCTGAGGCGGCTGCGCCCCAGACCAAGGGGAGAAAACAGGGCATTTTTAATGACCAGGCGAGCGGCAGCATCGGCGGCGTGGGTAAATTTCCAGTCCATACAAACATCGCCAGCGGCAAAAATGTGGGGCTGGCTAGTTTGTAGATAGTCGTTGACGATTAGCCCCTGCCGAGGGTCGTATCGCACCCCCGCCGCCGCCAGGTTGAGATCGTCTACATTGGGCACCCGTCCGGCAGCAATCAAAATCTCATCCACCTCGATAGTCTGAAGGGCAGCTTCTTCCTGGGATGGCGACTCTGCCGCACCCACTGGTCGGCACCAGGCCCGCTTGCCCGTGGGTGTCACCTCCACCCGATCCAGGGTAGCCCCCAGGGCTAGGGTGATGCCCTCGGCCTGGAAGCGCCGCTGGAGAACGGCACTGGCTTCGGGATCCTCGCGGGGCAGCAGTCGTCCCTGGCGTTGGATCAGCGTTACTTGGCTGCCCAACCGCTGCAATGCCTGGGCCAGTTCGCAGCCGATGGGGCCGCCGCCCACCACCAGCAACCGAGGGGGGCAATCCGTTAGGGAAAAGATGGTTTCGTGGGTCAAAAAGTCTGCCTCCCCCAGACCGGGCACAGCGGGATGGTGCGCCCTCGCCCCGGTGGCAATGACCGCTTTTTTAAAAGACAGCCGTTGGCCTGCAACCTCAAGGGTGTGGCTATCCACAAACCGCCCTGCACCTAAAAACACGTCAATGCCGAGCTGGCTAAATCGTTCCACCGAATCGTGGGGGCTAATGTCGGCCCGAATCCGCCGCATGCGATCCATCACGGCGGCAAAATCTACCCTTACCCCCGTCGCCTGCACCCCCAGGGAGGCCGCTTGCCGCATATCCGCCACCGCCCGCGACGACCGCAGCACCGCCTTAGAAGGCACACAGCCCACGTTTAAACAATCGCCCCCCATCAGATTTTTTTCCACGAGGGCCACCCTCAGCCCCAAGCCCAGCCCCGCCGTCCCCGCCGCCGTTACCAGCCCTGCCGTTCCGGCCCCAACCACCACTAGGTCATAGCGATCCGCTGGGGTGGGGTTTTGCCAATCGGGGGGCTGCACCGCCGCTTGCAGGGTGAGGTTGTAGCCCTCCAGGGGCGCTAGGGCCGGGTGAACGGAGGGAGATTGAAGTTCGGGAGGAGAGGTCATCGTCGCGTTGGGGTTGAAGGGATCTGGGATTGATCTTCAACTTAACCCAGATCGACAGCGCCGCCGATGCAGGCTTACCAGGGCGAGTGGGGATGGAGATCCTCATCGCACCTCGCCCTTCGCCGCTGATTCCTCCGGCCTGTGGGACAGGCGTTGCTGCAAGAACTCAACCAACGCCTTCACCTTTACCGACAGGTGGCGGTTGATGGGGTAGAGCGCAAAAATCTGATTTTCTGGGGGGCAAAAGCTCGTCAAAATGGGCTGAAGCTGCCCCCGACGGAGGGCGTCTTCCACAATAAACCGGGGCATTAGCACAATGCCTAACCCCGCCAGAGCAGCCTGCTTTAGCACTTCGCCATTGTTGCAGCACAGGGGGCCGTGGATGGAGATCGTGACCGGGGCTTGATCGGTGCTGGTCAGTGTCCAGGTGTTGTCCTGGGTGCGGTGGCCGTAGTGGAGGCAGGCGTGGTGTTCTAGGTCGCTGGGCTGGATGGGAGTGCCGCGCCGCTGTAGGTAGCTGGGGGCCGCACAAATCACCATCGGACAAGGGGCCAGACGATGGGCAATGAGGCTGGCGGCACCGGGGGCAGCGGCAATGCGGACAGTTACATCAAACCCTTCGTCAATGGGGTCAATAAAGCGGTCGTTTAGGCTTAGCTCTACCTGTAAATCAGGATATTGCGTGATAAATTCTGCCAATAGCGGCCCTAGGTGCAAAATCCCAAAGGTCATGGGCGCATTCACCCGCAGGCTGCCCCTAGGTTCTTCCTGCAAGCGCGATAGAGCTAGCTCCGCTTCTTCTAAATCCGCCAAGATATTCAGGCAACGCTCATAGAAAGCTCGCCCCGCCGCCGTGGTGGAGACTCGCCGCGTGGTGCGGTGCAGCAGTTGCGTTTGCAGCGATTCCTCCAAACTGATGACCAGTTTGTTGACCGCCGACCGCGATAGCCCCATCTGACGGGCCGCAGCGGCAAAGCCGCCGGATTCCACCACTTGGGTAAAGGCGCGGATGCTCTCGAATTTGTCCATGGGGCTGGGGAGTAGGGAGTGGGGAGTAGGGAGTGGAGAGTAGGTGAAGGATTGTCTTTGATAAGGAGACAATATGTCTATAAAATTGATTATTGTCTTTATTCGGGATTCAGTCTAGGGTAGGAATAGGGTAAAAGCCCAAGGCAAGTGCCCCAGGGTTTGACTCAACCTTTCTTTAGGAGGTGTCGTCATGATTACGATCCGTCCGTCCAGCGAACGAGGATCCGCCAACTTTGGCTGGTTAGATACTCGCCATTCCTTTTCCTTCAGCAACTACTACGACCCTCGATATATGGGGTTTGGGCCACTGCGGGTCATCAACGAAGATAAGATCAGCCCCAGCCAAGGTTTTGGTACCCATGGCCACCGGGATATGGAAATTGTTACCTACGTGCTGAAGGGTGCCCTAGAGCACAAAGATAGCCTGGGGAATGGATCCATCATTCGCCCTGGGGACGTGCAGCGGATGTCGGCGGGGACGGGCATCATGCACAGCGAATTTAATGCATCGGAAACCGACCCGGTGCATTTGCTGCAAATTTGGCTGCTGCCCGCCACCAGCGGCATCGAACCGGGCTACGAGCAAATTTATATCGCCCCCGCCGACAAGCAGGGCCACCTGCGCCTGATTGGATCCCAGGATGGCCGTGATGGATCGGTGACAATTCATCAGGATGTCAGCCTCTATAGCGCGGTGCTGGGCGACGGCGATCAGGTCAGCCACACCCTCGCCGAGGGCCGCGTTGCTTGGCTTCAGGTGGCCCAGGGGTCGCTAGAACTCAACGGCCAAACCCTCACCGCTGGCGATGGGGCCGCGATTCAAGACCTGCAAGACCTCACTTTAGCTAGCACGGCCCCCGAAACTGAGCTGCTGCTGTTTGATATGGTCGCCTAACAGAACGAGGGCCTGAAGATGGGATGTGCCTGCCGCCAGGTGGGCCATCCTGCGACCAAGTCCGGCGGTTCCATCCCACGGCCCAGCCGCGCTTTTAAACCTGGCCATTGCGCTAAATCCAGTTATTTCATCCCCAAAAACCACCATGGCTGAACCTGTCATTGCCGATACCAAACCCGTTGTCACCACCCTCGAAGCAGGCGACTACTACTGGTGCACCTGCGGCCAATCCGCCAACCAGCCCTTCTGCGATGGGGGCCACAAGGGCACAGACTTCACCCCCATGAAGTTCACCCTAGAAACCCAGAAGCAGGTAGCACTCTGCGCCTGCAAGGGCACGGCCAACCCACCCTTCTGTGATGGTGCCCACACCAAACTATAACAACAGGGCTGCGGTGACTTCGCGGTGCCAGGTCGCCCCCTGTTCTGGATGTCAACCATGCTTTAGGAGGTCTTTTCTATGACACGTCAACCCAAATTACTGGCTTTTTCGGGCAGTTTGCGGAAAAACTCCCTGAATAGTCTCCTAGTCCAGGTCACTGCCGCCGGGGCTGCCCAGGCCGGGGCTGAAGTCACCACCCTGCACCTCAAAGACTTCCCCATGCCCCTCTACGACCAAGACTGGTTTGATGAGCACGGCTTTCCTGAATCCGTCCTAAAGCTCAAGGGGCTGATGAAGGCGGCGGATGGCTTTTTAATTGCCTCGCCAGAGTACAACGGCTCCCTCACCGGAGCCCTAAAAAACATGATTGACTGGGTCTCCCGTGCCGAGGAAGGAGAAGCCCCCCTAGCCCTGAGCTGCTTCGTGGGCAAAACGGCGGCGATTATGGCCACCTCCCCCGGTGGGCTGGGTGGCCTGCGGGGGCTAAACCACCTGCGCCAAATTTTGGAAGGGGTAGGCGTGCTAGTAATTCCGGCTCAGCAGGCGGTGCCCGGTGCCTTCCAGGTGTTCAACGAAAGCGGCCACCTCACCAACGACGTCCAGCGGCAGAGCATCCTCGACCTAGGGGCGACCCTGGCCCAAACCACGGGCAAGTTGATCTAACGCGCTGGATTTATCCGCCGGGGCTCCAGGATGACTGGGCAACTGGATAGCCCGTCAGCTAGTAGCTATCCGAAATCGGGCATGGCCCTGGGTGGTAGTCAGCACTTCTACTCATCCGTGGAAAACGGCTACAGACGGGGTTTTCGCCGCTTTACGCTTAGTGACAATCCGAAATTCGCCCTAAAGGCCCTTAGACTGACCAAAGCCAAGCAGGACAAGGGTCTTGGGGTTTTGAAGGAGGCCGTCGACGGATCTAGCCCTGGGAAAAAAGCCGTTAACTTTCTTAAAAAAGCCCGAAATCTACATAAATTAAAGGTTTTGGCGATCCACTTTGGGAAAGTTCCCCTTAGAATGGGTCAGTGAAATTCTGAGTTTATGGGGGTTTCAGCCATTCTACCGAGTCAGTCCATAGGCTATCGGTGGGTTTTGCTGTGCCCCTGGGATCTATCCCAACAATGTTCCTTTTCCCCTAGGAGACGACATGAATAAAGGCGAACTCATTGATAAGGTGGCCGAGAAAGCCTCTGCAAACCTGGACAAAACCATCACCAAAAAAGATGTGGACTCTGTGATTACGGCCACTATCGACGCCATCATGGAAGCGGTAGCCGAGGGCAAGAAAGTGACCCTGGTGGGCTTTGGTTCCTTTGAACCCCGCGAGCGCAAGGAGCGGGAAGGTCGCAACCCCAAAACCGGAGACACCATGGTGATTCCGGCCACCACCGTTCCGGCCTTTTCCGCTGGCAAATTGTTCAAAGAAAAAGTGGCCAAGTAACGGGCTTTGCCACAGCGTATTCCACCAAGACCAGTACATGGGGGCAATTTAGCCTGGGCGGCTGAGATCGCGGGCTGTTCCCCTGATGTGCTGGTCGATTTTTCGGCCAGCATTAATCCCTTGGGGCCACCGGATTCGGTGCGGGCGGCGCTTCAGGGAGCAATGGCTACCCTGGGCCACTACCCCGACCCGGCCTATGGCGATCTGCGCCACGCCCTAGGTGATCACCACCAGCTTTCCCCCGACTGGATTCTGCCCGGTAATGGTGCGGCTGAACTCATCACCTGGGTCGCCCGCGACATGGCCTCCCAGCCCGATGCAACCGCCCATATTCCGGCCCCAGCCTTCAACGACTATCAGCGAGCCTGCCACGGTTTTGGGGTCACGGTTGTTCCTTGGCCATTGTTAACACCGGATTCGTCAACATCAGGTTGGCTAACCCTCGACTCATCGCTATCGGGTTCATGGCTATCAGACTCCTGGACGCCGGGTTCGCAGAGGCTGGGCTCACCGCTATCGGATAGGCGGGTTGACCTACGACCAGAAGCTCTGATTGCCGCCAGTTCTCCTAGGGCCAGTTGCCTGATTAACAACCCCCACAACCCCACCGGGCATTTGTTCTGCCTAGATAACCTACGCCCGCTGCTCGATCACTTCAGTCTGGTGGTGGTGGATGAAGCTTTTATGGACTTTCTGCCTACCCACGATGCTCCTAGCCTGGTGCCCTGGGTGGAGGCATACCCTAACCTGGTGGTAGTGCGGTCGCTAACCAAGTTCTACAGTTTGCCGGGGCTGCGGCTGGGCTATGCCGTAGGTCATCCCGACCGTTGGCGTCGTTGGCAGCAGTGGCGCGACCCTTGGCCTGTGAATACCCTAGCGGCGGCGGCAGCCATAGCAGCGGTGCAAGATACCGCCTTTCAACAACAAACTTGGCATTGGCTACCCCCCACGCGACAAGTCTTGATGGATGGACTGGCGGCGCTACCCGGTTTGTCGCCCCTGCCCAGTGCCGCCAACTATCTGCTGGTGAAAACCCAGGCTCCCGTTCCCCCCCTGCAAACGGCCTTACTGCGGCAAAGCCAGGTGCTGATCCGCGACTGCCTCAGCTTTGCGGAACTAGGCGATCACTATTTTCGCGTGGCGGTGCGATCTAAGGCCGAAAATGAGCGTTTGCTAACAGCTTTGGCCGGGGTAGAGTGCCTATGATGCGAGAACCTTTTCTCCCCAAGCGTCGGCGTTCCATGCTCCCCACAACCTCCACCCTTGCCCCCAGCCTCAAAACGGCTCCCCCAGAGCTGAAGGTGGTCAACATGACCAAGCACTTTGGATCTCTGGTAGCGCTGCAAGATGTTAGCCTGACCCTCACACCGGGCACCGTTCACGGCCTGCTAGGGGAGAATGGGGCAGGCAAAAGCACCCTGGTGAAGTGCATCATGGGCTTCTATACCCCCACCGCTGGCCAGATTCTAGTGGACGACCAGCCCCACGCCATCAAAAGCCCCAAGGATGCCCACGAGTTCGGCATTGGCATGGTTTACCAACACTTTACCTCCGTGCCTGCGATGACCGTGGCCGAAAACCTGGTGCTCTCCCGCTACGACCATCGTCAGGTGATCCACTGGAAAGCCGAATACGAGGCGCTCCATGCCTTTATGGATGACTCGCCCTTTCGGGTCGATCTTGACCTGCCCGTGGCCCAACTGGCGGCGGGACAAAAGCAAAAGCTAGAAATCCTCAAGCAGCTCTACCTCAAAAGCCGCATTTTAATTTTAGATGAACCCACCTCTGTGCTCACCCCCGACGAGGCCGACGAGGTACTGGGGCTGTTGCGGGAGGAAGTCCAAGCGGGGCACCTGAGCGTGCTGCTGATTACCCACAAATTCCGGGAAGTGACTGCCTTCACCGACGAAGTTACTGTTCTGCGCAAGGGCCACCTAGCGGGGCATGGCAAGGTGAAAGACCTGACCGTGGCCGACATGGCTCACATGATGCTGGGGGAAGAACGCCAAACCAAGGATATGGCCAAGGTAGCCCATCCCGACCCGGTGCCCAGGCTGGAGGTTCATGGCCTTGCTGCCCACCGAGACAATGGCCTAGATGCCTTTGGGCCGCTGGATTTGGCTGTCCACAGCGGTGAGATTGTCGGCATCGCCGGGGTTTCGGGCAACGGTCAGCGCGAGTTGGTCGAAGTCTTAGCCGGACAGCGCCCCGCCACCCAGGGAGACATCCACATCAACGGCGAACCCTACGGAGCCACCCGCGCTGAAATGAGTCGCCTCGGCGTGTTTGCCCTGCCGGAGGAACCCCTCCGCAATGCCTGCGTACCGGGGATGAGCGTGGCGGAAAACCTCGCCCTACGAAATTTTGATCGCCCGCCCCATGCCAAAGGAAACCTGTGGCTGGTGCTGAAGTCTATCCGTCAGGCAGCCCAAGAGTTAATTACCGCCTTTTCCGTCAAAACCCCTTCCCCTGATACCCCCATCCAAAACCTTTCTGGCGGCAACGTGCAGCGCACCGTGCTGGCCCGCGAACTGTCGTCTCCAGATATCAAACTGCTGATTGCCGCCAACCCCTGCTTTGGCCTCGACTTCTCGGCGGTAGACTTTATCCATAGCGCCATCATCGAAGCCCGCAACCGAGGGGTGGCGGTGCTGCTCGTCAGCGAAGACCTCGATGAACTACTGATGCTGAGCGACCGCATCCTCGTCATCAGCGAAGGCCAGTTTGTCTACGACAGCCCCATCGAAGCCGCCGACGTGAAGGAAATTGGCCACCGCATGGCAGGCCACTAAGCCGACAGTACAGGCTCCATCCCCTGGGCGGTGAACCCCATGATCGTCTCTACCACCACCGCCGCCCCCGCCTGAATCAGCGTTTCTCGGTAGGCATGGCCGTAATCCTGCCCCAGGGCCGTAACGTGGGGAGGCAGCACCCCCACCCCAATCCACCGTCGTTGGGGGCGCTGGGCTTGGGCATGGCCCAGGGTTTGCATATCGGCTACGGTATCCCCGGCATAGAGCACGGGCAGGTTTTGGGGAAGCTGATGCTGTTCCGTCAGGCGATCCACCACCTCGAACAACCCGGTTGGATCGGGCTTGCCGGGGGCATCCTCCATGGCAATCAGCACCGGGGAAGCCAACCCTAGACGACGCTCCAGCACATAGCGGGCCGAGCCACGGGTGGCCCCGCTGAAAAATCCCCAGGGAATGCCGTCGGTGGTGAGTTGGTCAAAATACGTCTTGTCCACCAGCAGCGGTTCCTGGGTGATGTAGCCCGTCCACTGGTCATTTTCGCCCTGCTTGGGGCCACGGTAGCGGCTTTGGAAGAAGGCCACCACCTCCTCGTAGGTAATCGCCACGGTGTCGCGGGCTTTTCCCTGGCCCTCAAAGTAGCGCAAAATCAATTCCTGCGACCCTTCCCAATCGTTGTTCCAAATCCCTTCTCCCTTAAGGGCGTCGATGTCCTCCGGGCTGGGACGGTAGCCGCCCTGGGTAAACTGCTCCACGGTATCGGCCAAGGCGCGGCGGTAGGAGTTGCCCACATCGCGCAGTACACCATCGATATCAAACACCAGCAGAGCCATGGGGTCAGGAAATGCGGTCATAGGAAAGGCCAATTTGTCCAGGGAACACGTTAGAAGTGATAAGATTATAGACTGTAGTATTTTCTGAGTTGCGGCGGAGGTCTAGTTGTCCAGATTTGTCTTAAAAGTACTCTGGCTCGAAAATGACGTGGCGCTAGCGGTGGATCAGGTTGTGGGCAAGGGCACCAGTCCGCTTACGTCCTATTTCTTCTGGCCACGGAACGATGCCTGGGAACAAATGAAAACCGAACTGGAAAGTAAGCCCTGGATCGAAGAAGAAGAACGGGTTGAAATCCTCAACAAAGCCACGGAAATCATCAACTATTGGCAGGAAGAGGGCAAGGGTAAATCCCTAACCGATGCTCAAGTCCGCTTCCCCGAAATTACCTTCACCGGTAGTTCGTGATTTGGGATCGTTAGCGCCCAGCGTTGATGCCCATAGATTTCTAAAAAGGAACCCCATCATGGATGGGGTTCTTTTTTATTGGGTATTGGACTGGTTTTGAAGCCAGAAAAGGTACGGCTTTGGTCAGTGACGAAACGCTCTTGTACCGAGATTTAGCCCTCACCCCCAGCCCCTCTCCCAGGAGGGAGAGGGGAGCCGGATAGGTTTGAAAGTCCCTCTCCCAGCTTGGGAGAGGGATTTAGGGTGAGGGTCAACGACGAGGCTGGAAGCAGATATCTTCACGCTTGCAGTCTTTGGCTTAACCCGAACTGAGCTTACTTAATCCCTTCGGCGGCTTGCAGTTTGGCGCGAGCACGCTTGACGGCTTGGCGAGCTTGGATGACGGCTTGCTTGTCGTCTTCCTTGACTTGACCCAGGCGGGTTTCGGCTTCTTCATAGGCGGTACGGGCGGCGTTGAGGTCGATGTTCTCGCCTCGTTCGGCTCCGTTCACCAGGATGGTGACTTCGTTGGTATCAACCTCGGCGAACCCACCCATGAGGGCAATGGGCACCCAGGTTTTGTCAGAACGCACCCGCATCACGCCGATATCCAGGGCGGTCATCAGGGGGGCGTGGCCAGCCAGAATACCGAGCTGACCCGTGGTGCTGGGCAGGATAACCTCCTCAGCTTCGGAATCCCAGACGGTTTTATCTGGGGCAATCACGCGAACGGTTAAGGCCATGGCAATACTGCGAATGAGGTGGATGGTCGAAAAAGGGGAAGGCAAAGACGCTCTAGTCTAGGATGGCCCTCACCCCCAGCCTCTCTCCCAGGAGGGAGAGGGGAGCCGGAAGTCCTTCAAAGTCCCTCTCCCACCTTGGGAGAGGGATTTAGGGAGAGGGCAGCCTGCCTTAACAGAGAGGGGTTAGCTCTCAGCTTTCAGCTTTTCAGCGGCAGCAATCACTTCTTCGATACCGCCCTTCAGGTAGAAGCACTGCTCAGGCACATCATCCAACTGACCCGAGAGGATCATATTGAAGCCCTTGATGCTGTCTTCCAGGGTGACGTACTTACCCGACATCCCGGTAAACACTTCAGCCACAAAGAAGGGCTGGGACAGGAAGCGCTCGATCTTCCGGGCGCGGGCCACCACCTGGCGGTCGTCCTCAGACAGTTCATCCAGACCCAGAATGGCGATGATGTCTTGCAGCTCTTTGTAGCGCTGGAGGGTGGACTGCACGGCGCGGGCGGTGCGGTAGTGCTCTTCACCCACGATGCTGGGCTGGAGCATGGTGGAAGCGGAATCCAGGGGATCCACAGCGGGGTAGATACCCTTGGAAGCCAGGTTACGGGAAAGTACCGTGGTGGCATCCAAGTGGGCAAAGGTTACGGCGGGAGCGGGGTCGGTCAAGTCGTCCGCAGGCACGTACACCGCCTGGATGGAGGTGATGGAACCTTCGTGGGTGGAGGTGATGCGCTCTTGCAGATCGCCCACTTCGGTACCCAGGGTGGGCTGATAACCCACAGCGGAGGGCATCCGGCCTAGCAGGGCAGATACTTCAGACCCGGCTTGCACAAAGCGGAAGATGTTGTCGATGAACAGCAGCACGTCTTGCTTGTTCACGTCCCGGAAGTATTCGGCCATGGTGAGCGCAGACAGACCCACGCGCATCCGTGCCCCGGGGGGTTCGTTCATCTGACCGTAGACCAGGGCCACTTTGGATTGGCTGAGGTCGTCGGCGTTGATCACACCGGATTCAATAAATTCGTTGTAGAGGTCGTTCCCTTCGCGGGTACGCTCGCCCACACCGCCAAACACGGATACACCACCGTGCTCCTTGGCGATGTTATTGATCAGTTCTTGAATCAATACGGTTTTGCCCACACCAGCACCACCGAACAGACCCACCTTACCGCCCTGACGGTAGGGAGCCAGCAGGTCGATCACCTTAATGCCCGTTTCAAACACCGTGGGTTTGGTTTCCAGGTCGGTGAGTTTGGGGGCAGAACGGTGAATGGGAGAGGTGGCTTCGTTGTTGACTGGCCCTTTTTCGTCTACGGGCTCGCCCAGCACGTTAAAAATACGGCCCAGGGTGGCAGTACCCACGGGCACGCTAATGGGAGCCCCGGTATCGACCACTTCCATGCCACGGGTGAGGCCATCGGTGGAGCTCATGGACACGGCTCGCACCTGAGAGTCACCGAGAAGCTGTTGCACTTCGCAGGTAACGGAAACCTCAACCCCGGCGGGGTTGGTGCCTTGAATTTTTAGAGCATTATAAATTTTGGGCAATTGGCCACTTGCGAACTTCACGTCCACAACGGGGCCAATAATCTGAGTAATGTAGCCAACTGTTTTTTCTGCTGTGGTGACCATGCTTGCGCCTATTCCGTATGATCAGCTAGTTTGGCGGCTTCTATGTCACTGTTACATTCCAAAGCGCCATCATTCAGATTATCACTAGAGTGCAACGACCCACGATGATTCTACGGACTTTGTCGATCTCATCCCACCCCAAGGATGGCTTGGGCCGTTAGGTTCAAGTTGGGAAAGATAGATGACGTAATGCGTTGGTCGCCGCGCAGCAGTTGCCGCTCATAACGCCCCTCTGAATTCAAAATGCAAAGGGTTAAGGTGGGTTGTTTCGGACGCCCAATGAAGAATTCGCCGCCCAGCCCCTGATGGTCGACAATCCAGTATTCTGGGATGCCCAGCAGGGCGTAGTCTTCGAGTTTACGGGCATAGTCGTTTTGCCAATTGCTGCTGACGACCTCCGCCACAAATTTGATGGTGCTGCCGAGAGTAACGACGGGTTGGCTCGCCCACAGCGGCTCTTGAGCCAGAGCGGCGCGGTCGAGGACAATCACATCGGGACGGAACCCGGTCTGGTTAGCGAGGGGTTGAATTAAGCAGCGATGGGGGATGAAATAATCAGCCCCTTGCTGCATGATGTCGTCGTTGAGCCAGCGGGCAATGGTCGCCGCTACTTGCTCGTGTGGCCCTGTCGGTTCCAAGTCAAACAACTCTCCATCAATGAGTTCGTAGCGATGGTCATCACCATACTGAGCCAGGAACGCATCAAAGCTCAGGGAAGTGGATGGGGTGAAGCGATCCCTTGCAAGTGCCATGGTTGCTCTGACGGCTCTGGGGGTATGATGGGCGAATGTTAGCTTTACTCAGTCTATCGTGATCACCGCCTTACCCTAGGGGCCTCAACATATCCCAGCGTCATGCCGCCCTAGCGGTCTGATGGAATATGAAAATGAAGCGGTGAAGTGACAAAGTGCATGAAGCAGTGGGGACAAATTTTGGGAACGCTACAGGAATCAGTCCCCAGGGCTGTGTAGGGTCTTCTAAGTCGTTTTGGTCAACCCCGCCATGATTCAGCGTCTTCAGCATTTAACTAATACGTTGCAAACCCAGTGGTCTTACAACTCCAGCACCCGTGGCACCGCTAAAATGGCCGCTGGGGCAATTTTGATCGCCGAAGGGGTCTTTGGCGTGGGGCGATCCCTAATCTCGGGACGACGCCCCAGCAACGGCGGCAGTGGCCTATTTGGTAGTGCCATCGGCGTAGTGGTAGGGGGCTTTTTTGTGGGCATCGGCTTGCTCGCTGCGCCCCAAACCTTCGAGGATGAAATCGTCATCACCGGGCAAATTGTACAGGTAGATCGAGTGACCGACAGCGACGGCGACACCCTCTACCGTCCCGTCTATGGCTACACCGTTAATGGTCAAGATTATCAGTTCAACTCATCGGTGCGCTCTAGCCATCGCCCCAGCATTGGCCATCCCGTCACCATCGGCTACTCGGAATCGGCCCCGGAAAATGCCCGCCGCCTAGATGGCATGGACGGCCACTTTCACCTGATTTTTGTGGGTATCGGTGGCCTAGTCATGGTGTTTTCCCTAGTCAGTCTGGGCGTTAGCATCGTGCTGATTGTGGTAGGTGTCCGGTTGATCATGGCCGGACGACAGGATCGCCAAATTGCAGGCCACAATACCAGCCTGATGGAGGATGTCTTCTCCCTCGCTCAACGGGCCAACAGTGGTGAGATTGACATTCACCAAACCGCCGCTGGTCAAGCTGGACAGAGCCAGGGCGACTTTGAGTGGAAAGCCTGATGGGTCTCGATCTTAACCTAGGGTTTAGGTTGGGAGGATAGAATACAGCCATTGGTTCGATTGGGCAGGCGATGGCAAAGGCAAAGGCGAAGGAAAACGGCTCTGATTTGGCGGTGGGTGCGGCAGAAAAAGCCCCAAAGGCCGATGTAGGGCTGGATAATCCGCAGTACTACGTTAACCGCGAGTTAAGCTGGCTAGATTTTAACGAGCGGGTACTCCACGAAGCCCTTGACCCGCGCACGCCCCTGATCGAGCGGCTGAAGTTCCTCGCCATCTTCAGTTCCAACCTCGATGAGTTTTTTATGGTGCGGATCTCCGGTGTGATGGAGCAGGCCGATGCGGACGTGCACCCCAAAACCCCCGATGGCCTTTCGCCCAAGAAGCAACTGGTGGCCATGCGGGCACATTTATTAGAAAAAATTGCCCTCCAGCACCGCACCTTTGAACAGGAACTGCGCCCCGCCCTCACTGAGCATGGGGTGTATTTACTGAACTACGCCGACCTCGGCATAGATCAGCAGCAATTCCTGCGAGAATACTTTGAAAATCGCATTTTCCCGGTGCTGACTCCCCTTAGCGTCGATCCGGCCCATCCCTTTCCGCGCATGTCTAATCTGAGCCTAAACCTGGCGGTGCGGGTGGTGAATCCTGAGAATGGGCAAGAGCGGTTCGCGAGGGTCAAGGTGCCCAGCAATTTGCCCCGCTTTGTGGGAATGCCGGAGGCGCTGTGCCATTACCAAGGGAAAGATTGCGTGTGGGTAGGGGTGCCCCTAGAGCAGATTATTTCTGAGAACTTAGACGCCCTATTCCCAGGCATGACCATCGCCGGACATCACGCCTTTCGCATTACTCGCGATGCTGATTTTCCAGTCTTAGAAGAAGAAGCCGATGACCTACTGATTGCCATTGAGCAGGAAATTAGCAAACGGCGACTAGAGGGCTTTATTTGTCGCCTAGAAATTGAGAATAAGATGCCTGAAGATCTGCGTCAGGGGCTAATGCGAGAGCTTGAGGTCAGCGATGATCGGGTCTATGACATTGATGGAATATTGAGCCTCAAGGATCTCTTTTTCTTTGCGTCTTTACCCTTGCCGGAATTGAAGGAAACCCCCTGGGCGGCCCTCACACCGCCCCGCCTCAAACCGGTGATTGAGGTCGAAGAGGATGGCTATGCCGAGCAAGCTCCCAACATTTTTGTGGCTATTCGCCAGGGCGATATTTTGGTGCATCACCCCTACGAATCCTTTAAGGCTTCGGTACAGGAATTTATTACCCAAGCCGCGAATGATCCCAAAGTGTTGGCCATCAAAATTACCCTCTATCGCACCTCTGGGGATTCCCCGATTGTGAAGGCGCTGATCAATGCGGCGGCCAACCGTAAGCAGGTAGTGGCGTTAGTAGAGCTCAAAGCCCGCTTTGATGAAGCCAATAACATTGTCTGGGCCAAGCGCCTGGAAGATGCCGGAGTCCATGTGGTCTATGGCGTGGTGGGGCTAAAAACCCATACGAAAACAACCCTGGTTGTGCGAGAAGAAGGCAACGAAATCCGCCGCTATGTCCACATTGGCACAGGCAACTACAACCCCAAAACATCGAGCCTCTATACCGACTTAGGCTTATTTAGCTGCCAAGAGGAATTGGGAGCCGATCTGAGTGATCTATTTAACTTCTTGACGGGATATTCTCGACAGCAAGCCTATCGCAAATTGCTGGTGGCACCGCTTACCCTACGAGATCGGATGGAAGGGCTAATTCGTCGAGAAATTGACCTAGCCCGCAGTGGTAAACCGGGCAAAATGATTGCCAAAATGAATTCCCTCGTAGACGGTAGAATTATCAAGCTACTCTACGAAGCCTCTCAGGCTGGGGTAGAAATTGATCTTATTATTCGCGGGATTTGCTGCCTACGTCCCGGTGTTCCTGGGGTCAGCGAAAATATTCGAGTTATCAGCGTCATTGGACGTTTCTTAGAACACTCGCGCATTTTCTATTTCTACAACAACGGTCAGCCCGAATACTACATTGGCAGCGCCGACTGGATGACCCGCAACCTAGACCGACGGGTGGAAGCCATCACCCCCATTGAAGACCCAATTCTCGTCGCAGAGTTGCAGAAGATTCTGGAGATTTCCCTGGCCGATAACCGCCAAGCCTGGGATATGGCTGCCGATGGCACCTTTACCCAACGACGCCCCGCCGAAGGTGAGGACGAACGCGGCACCCACAATACCCTAATGGCCTTGACCCTCAAGCGGGATCGGGCTCGCTAGGTCTGGGGCCTAGTCTGTTGAGCGGAGAGGTTGCACCAGCCTCTTACCTGACTGGCTGACAAAAAATTCTGCGGCGGGCACGCAAACCGCGCCCCTACAGCATTAGGTTCACGTAGGGGCCCGGTCTCCTGCCCCTACAACTCGTACTGGGCTACCCCCTACGCCCTTGTCCAACGCCCTCTTGGGGATGGTTCTGCTCCGTTATTGGGATACTGGCAGATGCAAACAGGAGGCCCATTCTGGCCCGTGCCAGACCGCAAGGGTGATGATACGGTGCTGAAGTTGGGGCACGTCATCTAAGGTGGCCCCAGTACCGCTGTTGACGGGGTAGGCCGGAAAGGCAGCGGCGGCAAGGCTGAGCCGGAGGGCATGGCCCTGGGGCACGGTAAAGCTCGTCGCTTGTAGAGCTAGGGCAATGGGTTGAGGACTTACACCGCCCTCCACGCCATCGGGTTGGGGCAGGCAAAAACGACCGTAGCCCTGGGTAAAGTTGAAGGCACGGCCATCGGGGTAGACCTCCGACAGCACGGCACTGATGTCTACACTGGGGGCATCCACCGTGAGATAGAGGGTAAGCGTGGGGGTACCGACCACTTGTAAAGGAGTTGTTAAAGGCGAGGTGCTGTAGGTCAACACATCGCTGCGACCGTCGATGGCGGCCCGATCAAAGCTGCCGGAGGGAAAGCCGCTGTGGCCCCCCAGGGAAGGTACCGGACGCCAGGGGTCGTGAACGATCACGTCATAGCCCGGTGCTGGGTTGTCGGCTTCGGCAGCTTCGGCGGCTTCGGCGGATGGGGGCAACAGCAGGCCATCGTCAAGGCGCATTCCGGCCAGCCCGCTGCTGGTCAGCGCGTAGGCCGTAGGGAGGATCTGGGGCCACTGAGGCCAGTCTTGCCAGCGGTTGGTGCCCATGTCAAACAGGCGTACCGGGGAATCTTGGCCGAATCCCTCATCGTGACCTTTCAAAAACTGGTTAAACCAGCGCAGTTGCAGCCGATCCACAGGGCTTTCTGCCGCTGGGCCAAAATCCCGTGCCCCCACCCGCCGACTCCAGGGCAGGTGCCCCCAGGGGCCAATCCACAGGTGTTGGGGGGCGCGGCTTTGGGCCTGCATTTGCTGATACAGGCGCAGGGTGCCGCGCAGGTAGGGGTCAAACCAGCCGCCGATGTGCAGCATGGGCAAATCCACCTCGGTCAAGTCGGGCTGGAGGGACTGCCAGTAGGCGTCGGGCTGGTGATGGTTGCGCCAGTCGTGGAAAAACGAATCCGGGGCGAGGTCGCGTAAAAGGGCCGGGTCGGCGGGAATGGGGCCATCCAGCGGCAACTGGTGTCCGGCTTGGTAGAGGGCGTGATAGGCGGCGGCATCTCCGGCACGGCGGGCGGTTTCTGCCGCCAGTTGGAAGGCCCAGCCCAGCCCAGCCTGAAGCAACAGCGCCCCATGTTCGTAGGCCCAGTCGGCGTAGAGGTCGTAGCCCACCATGGCCGGGGCCAAGGCTTTCAGCGGTTCTGGGCGGCGGGCGGCGGCATAGAGCTGGGTCATGCCCTGGTAGGAAAAGCCATACATCCCCACCTCGCCGCTGCTTTTGGGCAGGTTGGCCGCCCATTGCACCGTGGCGGCCCCGTCCTCGTCCTCGGCTTCAAACAGCCGAAACTCGCCGCCAGAACTGCCCCGCCCCCGCACATCCTGAATCACCACGATGTAGCCGTGGCTGGCGTACCAGGTGGGATGGGCATAGACCACCGTGGAGGCAATGGCTCGCCCGTAGGGTTGCCGCATCAGCAGGACGGGGAAGGGGCCGGGGGCGTCGGGGGTGTAGACGTCGGCGGTGAGGGTGATGGGGGAGTGGGGAGTGGGGAGTGGGGAGTGGGGAGTGGGGAGTGGGGCGTGGGGAGTCGGCCCTGGCAGGGTGAGGGTGAGGACTTGTTTTGGACAAACCGCGTATGGCCCCATGATGTCGTTTACACCGCCATTTGTCGCAGAAAGGTGCTGAGGGCATCCGCCACCTTTTCGGCCCAGTCTTCCTGGGCATAGTGACCGACTTCTTCTAGGGTTTTGAGTTGGCCGCTGGAGAGGTCTTTTAGGCAGGTTTCCGCGAGGCTGACCGGAAGCCACGGATCGTTAATGCCCCACAGCAGCAGGGTGGGATGATCCCAGGTTTTGAGGCCCGCTTCAATGGCGGCGGTGGTGGCGGGCAAGTCCATGCGGCGCACCGTCACCAGCAGGGCGCGGCCCACGTCAGAGCTTTGCAAAAAGGGCCGACGGTAAATATCCAAATCCTCATCGTCGATCTGGTAGGGGCCACCGCCCTCTAGGGTGCGATCCACCAAAATCGGATCCTGGGTAATCATGTCTCCGGCCAGGGGAATGCCGAACTGGCTCATCTTCCAGGGCAGTTTGGCGGCGGGGCTGAGGGGGGCATTGATGATGGCGAGGCGATCCACCCGGTCGGGGTTTTGCAGGGCAAACTGAATCCCCACATGGCCCAAAAACCCTTGCGCGACCAAATGCACCTTGGGAATGGCGAGGGCATCCAAAAACTGACCGAGGGCTTCTACCAAGGCGGCGGGAGTGTAGGCAAAATCGCGTTTGTCGGGCTTTTCAGAAAAACCGTGGCCGATCCAATCCGGCGCAATGGCCCGGAACCCCTGTTCTGCCAGGGTGGGCATCACCCCCCGCCAGCTATAGCTCTGGGACACCAACCCATGGAGCAACAGCACCGGAAGTTTGGGGCTCTCGCCCACCGGGGCCGCTTCCCGATAAAACCACGTCAACCCATTGACCACAACGGTTTGCTCTGAAATCCCCACCACATCGTCCCAACTCGGTGGACTGAGCTTACCGCCCCAACGGAACCCTCGGCAACCCTGAAGGAGGTGACGGTGGCCAAGGGGCCAGACTAGGATAACGATTGACGATGCGCTCCCAAGGATTTTCGGGCGATGACCCACACCAACCCAACCATGGCACCCACGACCTTGCGCCGGAGATGGCGAACGTCTTTAGCAGGAACGGTGATGGCCCTGGGGCTGGTGGGCGTTGGCGATGCTGTG
Source organism: Leptolyngbya sp. BL0902 (assembly GCF_016403105.1). NCBI lineage: Bacteria > Bacillati > Cyanobacteriota > Cyanophyceae > Leptolyngbyales > Leptolyngbyaceae > Leptolyngbya > Leptolyngbya sp. BL0902. The sequence continues at coordinate 1,119,987 of NZ_CP046155.1, read as the reverse complement.
CAGGCGGCCCTCTGTCCGGCCCAGGTGAACCAGCGCATTGAGGCCGACCTCGCCCAAGCCCCCCTGGATACGGCCTACGTGGGACTCTTGGCGCAAACCCAGGCGGCGAACCCTCAGCAGCGGCGCACGCTTTTGGCCCAGCGTCCCAACGCTCTGTTTGTTCCGGCCTCGAATATGAAGGTGCTGACCTCGGCGGCGGCACTGCATCGGCTGGGGCCAAGCTACCGCATTCGTACCTCGGTGCATGGCACGGTGAATCCGGGCGGCATGGCCACGCTGCGGGTGGTCGGGCGCGGCGATCCCACCGTGGGGGCCGATCAGATGACCGCCCTCGCTACCCAGTTGCGAAATGCGGGGGTAACGCAGGTCAACCGCTTGGTGATGGATGACAGCTACTTTCCGGGCTGGGCTACGAATCCAACTTGGGAATGGGAGGATGCCCAGTTTTACTTTGCGGTGCCCGTGAACGGACTGATGTTTAACCAAAACGCCCTGCCCGTGCGGGTAGCCCCAACCCAGGTGGGCGAACCCCTTGCCCTGACTGGGCTAGAGGCGCTTCCCGCTGGCCCTTGGCCCCTGGTGAACCACAGCCGCACCGTGGCCCCCGGCACCGCCGCTCAACCCATGTCCCTCCAGCGCCATGGCGATTCCCTCAACCTGTACCTGACGGGCCAGATGGCTGCGGATGCCAATCCGGCCAGCCCGGTTCTCGGCGTCTTTAACCCAGCGGAGCAGTTCGCTGCTGCCTTGCAAACAGCGTTGTCTCAGCAGGGCATCCCCACCGCCCAGGTAGACATTGCCCAAACTCCAGCCGCCAGCCTAGGGCCAGAACTGGCAGCCATAGAGTCGCCCCCCATGGCGGAGTTGCTGGTGCCCACCAACCGCGACAGCGACAACATCTATGCCGAAGTGCTGCTGAAAACCTTGGGCGTGGCAGGGGTGACAGAGCCTCCAGCCGATGCCAGTCGAGCCGGAGCAGGCGCGATCCGAACTGCGCTGACAGAGTTGGGGGTGAATGCCGAACCGCTACGCATTGCCGATGGGTCAGGCCTTTCTCGCCATAACCTGATCAGCCCCGCCGCTGTGGTGGATACCCTGCAAGCCATGGCCATCCATCCCCAATCCCAGGTGTTTCGCAATTCCTTAGCGGTGGCCGGAGAAAGCGGCACCCTCCGCAATCGCCTGGTGAATACGCCCCTCAGCGGACGGGTGATGGGCAAAACCGGGGCGCTGACGGGCCATGTGTCCCTTTCGGCCTACGTACAGCCGCCCAACCATCCGCCGCTGATCGTCAGCATCGCCATCAACCACTCCAACCAACACGCCAGCGTCCTGCGGGCCAAAATTGACGAGTGGCTGCTGCTGCTGGCCCAGCTTTCACCGGATTGCTAGACCATGGCAACCCCTTGGGGCTATTCCTGGTAACGTCCGCCTTACCCTAAAAATCATCGGTAACGCGGCGTTCAAACTCCTGGCGCACCCCTTCGGCAATCTCTAGGGCCTGGGGATAGATATCGTCGTGGTTTTCCTTTAACCAGGCCAACAAACGCGTGAACTGAGCATTCCGCAAATCTAGATCCGCCTGAAAAATGGTGGCGGTAGCCATGTGTTTGGCGTATTGGATGGGGTGGCCCTGGCGCACAAACTCGCTGGTTAAGGCCAGCAGCGCATCCTTACGAATGTCGTCCTGATCGGGGTTGCGGGAGAAGGTCATGGCAATGGTGCCTCGCAATGCATCGGTAGGCCCTGGGCTTGGGATTGATCCGATGGCCCAGCACTTCCTACAACGTGCCCATCTCCTCCAACCAAGGCCCTAGCCTTACAACAATCGTTACAAACCGCCCAGCCCCCATCAACGGGTGGGTCAAAACCTAGGGGGGCAGGCAAGGGGATAAGGTCGTCAACCGCTCCCATGACCAATTGGCTACCCGACAACTACCGTCGCTGGGCCGCCCAGGGTGCGCAGACGGAGCCGAAGCGGTAATGATAGGATCAAAAACTTTGGAGAGGGCTTTCTGTGTCTAGCATTGCGGCCATTGCCACCACCCCTGCGGGCGTCAAAACCTTAATTCCCATCTGTGTCGCCCTCCCAGCCAAGCTGTGGTTGTCTCAATCCCTCGCGGCTACCCTGGCGGCGGACTTGGCCCCTGTGCAGCATCAGGTTCAACCCTACGATGGGCCACTGCGGGACGTGGTCGAACAGCTTTGGCCGACCCAGACTGGCCTGGTGTTTGCCCTGGCCACGGGGGCTGTAGTACGGCTGATTGCCCCTCTCTTGCAGGATAAAGCCACCGATCCGGCGGTGGTGGTGGTGGAAGAAACGGGCCGACAGGTGATTAGCCTCTGCGGTGGACACCAGGGCGGGGCCGATGGACTGACCCGCCAAATCAGCCAGCTCATCGAGGCTGACCCGGTGATTACGGGAGCCTCCCACGCCAAGCATTTCCAGGGCATCGACCAACTCGGCACCCCCTTTGGCTGGGTCAAAGGCAGCGGCGATTGGACAGCGGTGAGTGCGGCCTTTGCCCAGGGGCAGCCCATCGCGGTGGATCAAGATAGCGGTACAACGCTCTGGCGCGATCATCTCCCTGCTGATCACCCCTTTGGGTTCGATCCTCCCGCCTCCCCCCTCCCCACGGCCCGACTGCGGATCAGTGCTAACCAGCATTCCGTTGACCCCAGCAACGATATCCCCACTGCCCAGTGGCACCCTAGGGTGCTGTGGGTGGGCATCGGCTGCGAACGGGGCACCCCTCGCCATGTGATTGAAACCGCCCTAGAGCAGGTATTTCAGGCCCATGGCTTGGCGTTGGAATCGGTGGCGGGGGTGGCCTCGCTAGATCTCAAGGCCGATGAGGTGGGCCTGGTGGAACTGTGCGAATCTCGGCGCTGGCCGTTGCGGTGCTTTGCGGCGGCAGAACTGAAGGATATTCCTGTGCCCAATCCCTCGGCGGTGGTGGATGCGGCGGTGCAAACCCCCAGCGTGGCGGAGGCGGCGGCGATGGTAGCGGCGGATCGGGGGACGCTGCGAGTGCCTAAACAGGTGATTCGTCTGGAAGGAGAACCGGGGGCTGTGACCGTGGCGGTGGCCCAGGCCGAGCGAGAATCTATCGGGCGAACCGGGCAGCTTTTCCTGGTGGGGATTGGCCCCGGTCGGCTTGACCAGATTACCCCCGCCGCCAAGCAGGCCCTTGGGCGGGCGGATGCGGTGATTGGCTACGGCCTGTACATCGACCAAATTCGCGCCCTGTGTCGTCCCGGCCAAATTGTAGAGCCCTGGCCCATTACCCAGGAACGACAGCGGGCTGAGCGAGCCATCGACTTGGCCCGCTGGGGGCTGTCGGTGGCGGTGGTGTCTTCGGGAGATTGCGGCATCTACGGCATGGCGGGGCTGGTGTTCGAGCAGTTGCAGGCCACGGGCTGGGACGGCAAACGTCCTGCGGTGGAGGTGTTTCCGGGTATTTCGGCCCTCCAGGCGGCAGCGGCCCAGGTGGGGGCACCCCTGATGCACGACTTCTGCGCCATCAGCCTCAGCGACCTGCTCACCCCCTGGGAGATGATTGTGAAACGGCTGGAGGCGGCGGCCCAGGCCGATTTTGTCATCGCCCTCTACAACCCCAAGTCTAAAACCCGCACCCATCAGATCGACACCGCCCACCAGATTTTGATGGCCCATCGTGCGCCCGAAACCCCGGTAGCGGTAGTCAAGTCCGTCTATCGGCCCGATCAGGACATCCACCTCACCACCCTCGCCGACCTGCCCCACGCCCCCATTGATATGCTGACGGTGGTGCTGATTGGCAACGCCAGCACCCGCCAGCACCAAGATTGGCTGATTACCCCCAGGGGCTATCTAGGGTTTGAGACGCCCTAGGCCGTGGCATCAGCCCCCTCGGAGGGTGATGCCTCCTCCTGCTGAGGCGGGGCAGGCAGCACCTCCACACGGCCAAACTTGAGGCCGCTCACCCCTTGCAGTGGCTCCACGTTGCCCTCTTCAATGGCATCGCCGACCAGCCCTTCCCGGTGCAGATAGCGCAGGTATTGCCGATACTCTTCCCATTCCTCCGTGGTGGAGTAGACCACCGTCAGCATTCCGGGCTGGGTGATACGATCCTGGGTGGCGGCGTCGCGGGCCTTGTCGATGCGTTTTTTGACGATTTCGTAGCGGGTATCGCGGGTGCCGCGCACGTCAAACAGTCGCTCCGTGGTTTCATCGTGGACGATATCCACCGTTATCACCTGCACCAGCACCAGGTGGGTAATCACCATATCGGTGTTGTACTTTTGCTTTAGGGCCAGCCCCTGACGAGCACAGTCGCACATGGCCCGCAACTGCTCGTAGCGCAGGGCCTTGAGCTGAAAATCAGTGAAGTTGGGGTCAATGGCCTTTCCGGTGTAGATCATATGATCAATGCCGTCGGTGGCCTCTAGGTCGCAGTAGTGGGGGGTGATGGCCTGCATCGACTGCTGCCAGCGGTTCCAGGTCTCCCGCAGCAGGTTGTTGATGTAGCTGATGGTTTGGTCGTAGACGGCGCGGGTGCTGTAGATACAGCCATGTTCCTCATCCATCGCTTGGCGATAGTGGTCAATGGCGTCTTTGGCGGTGGGGCAAACCTGGGCAAAGTAGGAAAAATGGGCCTCAACTTCGCTTTGCAGGTAGCGCAGCAGCGTCACTTCCGCCTCCACCGTGACCTCCTGCTCTAGGCAGGCAATGCGATCCTGGAGATCCAGCCAAAGTTGTTCGACCAGGGCGTTGTGAACGGCGGTTGAGCGCACTGCACCGACCACCGCCAGGGCTAGACGGAACTGGGCCAGCAAATCGTCCTGGATGGCGCGGTTGCGTTCGTCGGAGGAGCCGCGAATGTCGGAAATGCCGTAGAGCGGGTACACGCCCTCAAACATGATGGGGGCAGGAGGCAGCCCTAGGCTGAGGCGTTCGGCCTCCTGCTCAAACCGCCAGCGCACCGACGGATGAATGTTGGTAAACCGATCTCGCACACTGTGGCGCATGGAGGCGTTTAGGGCCGGAATCAGCGTGGTGGCAAGGCTACAGTCAGACTGGTTGAAGGCGTAGGGCTTGGTACTAGTGAGGCCCACCAGGCCAAACATTTGGCTCACCGCCCGCCCCAGGGAGGGATTGCGCATCACCAGGGGAATCAGCAGCAACGACCGCGCTCCTGCCGCCACCAAGGCCCGTTCGGCGGCGGTGGAGCTAGTCAGATTCAGATCGGGGATAGTCAAGACCTCCCCCCGCTCTGTGGCCCACAGGAAGGAAGACCCCTGCAATTCTCCAAGGGCATAGGCTTGGCTCTGCCAGTCGGCATGATCGAGGCCCGTCCAGAGCTGGGCGCGGTCGTGCTCGGCAATCAGCAAGAAGCTATCTTGGGCACCAAAGAGCTGCTTCATCAGGGTGTTGGCCTGCACAAACTGCTCCGTACCCATGACGGACTCGCGCCCCACCAGCAGGTGAATCAGCGCCCGCGAAGTTTCCCGCTCGGTGACGTCGGTGCCCTCTATTAAAATCTGCCCCTGGATAGTGTAGCGGTCGGGATATAGCTTGCTCAGCAGGCGATTCAGGGCCGATCCCCTCGTCAAAAGCTGGGTTGTTACCTCAGACGGCGCGGGGCCGTCGGGCCAACAGTCGCGCAACTGAGTTTCGAGATCGGGGGCAATGGCCAACACCTGAAGCCCCTCATCGGCGGTGCGGAGGCGCAGTTCGATGTGGCGAATTTGGTCGGTGGCGGGGTTGTTCAGCGATACCATCAGCGGTTCGTGGCGCAGCCGAGGAATCACCCAAACCTCTGGCCCATAGACCTGACTGAGCAGCGCCTGGAGGAAATGTAGCCGAAACCGATGGCGCAGCGCCCGCGATGCCGACGGCGTCAGCCAGGTCAGGTCGCCCATGGGTACGGGATGGGCAGTGGGGCCAAGCCCCGTGAGCCGCCCAAAATAATCATTGGCAAAGACAATTCGGTGGGCCTGGGGCAACGCATTGAGGCGGGTGCTGACCTCCACCACGGCCACCACCAGTTGGCTGTGGTGTTGCAGCAAGTCAAACCAGGCCGGAGCCCTACCCTCGGAGGTCAACAGCGGGCTCCCCTCCGGGGCAACCCAGACCGTCCCAGTTAGGGCGGGAGCATCGGCTGGGGAGGATCCCTGGCCCTCTAGCCCTAGCCCCTCCAACGACTGCGATCCAGCGTAGGAGGGACTGGCCAGGTTATTTAAAGCCAGACTATCTAAAGTCAGATTATCCAAAGGATCTGTAACCATAGCAATTGCCACCACAACACCCTAAACACTCATACAGACCTCCCTGATGGAATTCCGTACATCGCTTACCCCTCGCTACCCTGCCTTGATCTACCCGCCAAACACCCTTGGCAAGGGTGGCCTTGGGGCAACCCGTGGCAGTGGCGCGGCCAACGTCTTGGGTGATCCAAGCCGAAGGGCAGGGCATGATCTGAACAAGATTCAATGTTGATTAGATGGCGATAGGGTGATGACTCGCGAACGGTTACGGAGATGCACGGCTGGTTGAACGATCCGTCTGGGTAGTCCTGTACGATGAATCGTAGGGCCTAGGACAGCTTGGGCAAGGGCCAAGTTCCCCCACGGCGGCCACCAGACTCTTTCTTGGGAAAAAATCTATCCCCAGAAGGACAGGACAACCCCTACCTCCAGTCTGCCTAAAAACCAGGAAAAATCGGTAGCCACTTCAACAAATGTGAGGCTGGGGGATGGTCGGGCGCTGGGATGGCAATCGGTTTACAATAGGAAACCGCCCTTGCGGCGGTCGTTCATAATCTGCGTCTCCACTCCCCTAGTTTCTCCTTAAACCACCATGTTTGAAGCCCTGTCGGAACGTCTTGAGTCAGCCTGGAAGAGCCTGCGCGGCCAAGACAAAATTAGCGAAACCAACATCAACGACGCCCTGCGCGAAGTACGGCGGGCGCTGCTGGAGGCGGACGTTAACCTTCAGGTGATCAAAGCCTTCATTGCCGAAGTGAAGGAACAAGCCCTAGGGGCCGAGGTGGTCAAAGGCGTCAGCCCCGATCAGCAGTTCATCAAAATCGTCCACGACGAACTGGTGCGGCTGATGGGTGACACCAACGTGCCCCTAGCCAGCACCGACAAGAAACCCACCGTCGTCCTGATGGCGGGCCTACAGGGTACCGGGAAAACCACCGCCACTGCCAAGCTGGCCCTGCACCTGCGCAAGGAAAACCGCAGCACCATGCTGGTGGCCACAGACGTCTATCGCCCTGCCGCCGTAGATCAGCTCATCACCCTGGGCAAACAAATCAACGTGCCCGTGTTTGATCTGGGCACCGACGCAAATCCTGTAGACATTGCCCGCCAGGGGGTGGAACGGGCCAAGGCCGAGGGCGTAGACACTGTGATTGTGGACACGGCGGGCCGATTGCAGATCGACCCCAAAATGATGGCGGAACTCGCCGACATCAAAACCGCCATCCAGCCCGATGAAGTGCTGCTAGTGGTGGATGCCATGACCGGGCAAGAGGCCGCCAACCTCACCCGCACCTTCCACGACCAAATCGGCATCACCGGGGCCATCCTCACCAAAATGGACGGCGATGCGCGGGGTGGGGCAGCTCTCTCCGTGCGGCAAATTTCGGGCCAGCCGATCAAATTTGTGGGGGTGGGCGAAAAGGTGGAAGCCCTGCAACCCTTCTATCCCGACCGCATGGCCTCCCGCATTTTGGGCATGGGCGACGTGCTCACCCTGGTGGAAAAAGCCCAGGAAGCCGTAGACATTGCCGACGCCGAAAAGCTGACCAAAAAAATCCTCGAAGCCGAGTTCGACTTCGATGACTTCCTCAAGCAAATGCGCTTTATGAAGAGCATGGGCTCCCTGGGCAGCATCATGAAGCTGATTCCCGGCATGGGCAAGCAAATTTCCAACGAAATGCTGGAGCAGGGCGAAGTTCAGCTCAAACGCTGCGAAGCCATGATCAACTCCATGACGCGGGAGGAGCGCAAAAACCCCAACCTGCTCTCCAGTTCCCCCAGTCGCCGCCGCCGCATTGCCGCCGGATCGGGCCACCCAGAAAAGGACGTCTCTAAACTGATTAGCGACTTCACCAAAATGCGTACCATGATGCAGCAGATGGGGCGCGGCGGTGGCCTACCCGGCATGGGCGGCGGCTTTCCCGGCATGGGGGGCGGAATGCCCGGTATGGGCGGAATGCCCGGTATGGGTGGAATGCCCGGAATGCCCGGTATGGGCGGCGGGGCCATGCCTGGTTTCCGTGCCCCCAGCAGCAAAAAACAGAAGGCCCAGAAAAAGAAAAAAGGCTTTGGCCAACTCTAGGGGCTGACCAACACGGCCAGGTGCTCGCCTCGCGGGTGGCCTACCCAGGCGGAGCCCCCCTGCAACCGTGGGACTGGCCGCTGCCCAGCCTCTCAGACCACCGTTGCTACTGTTCAGGGCGCATGGCCAACCGACGCTGATACTTGCCCTTGGGCGGTTCGGCGTTGGGGTCGCGGCGTTCGGCGATCCGCAATTTGGCGGATCGTGATCGGGGGTTGGCCTCAATTTCGTCGTCGGTGGCGATGATGGGCTTCTTGGTGATCACCGTGAGGTCGGGGTGATCCTTCAGGCGATGTTTGACGATGCGGTCTTCTAGGCTGTGGAAGCTAATGATGGCTAGCCGCCCCCCCGGCAGCAACCACTGAGGTGCTTGGCTCAGCAGTGTTTCTAAGACCTCCAGTTCTTGGTTAACCGCAATTCGCAGGGCTTGAAAGGTGCGGGTGGCGGGGTGAATGCGGCCATGGCGATAGGCTTTGGGCACACAGCCGCTGATGGCATCGGCGAGGGCCGTGGTGGTGGTGAGGGGCCGTCGTTCTACTAGGGTGCGGGCAATGCGGCGCGACAGACGTTCTTCGCCGTAGGTATAGATCAGATTGGCGAGGTCGGTTTCGTCCCAGGTGTTGACGATGTCGGCGGCGGTGAGGGATTGGTGGGGGTTCATCCGCATATCTAGGGGGGCCGTGTGGCGGAAGCTGAAGCCCCGTTCGGGAATGTCAAACTGGGCTGAGCTAACGCCCAGATCAGCCAAGATGCCGTGGAACTGTTGACCTTTTGGATCAAACTGGGCAAAGTTACCCGCCCAAAAGTGAGCCCGATCCCCAAACGCCGCTAGGGTTTCCTGAGCAGCGGCCAGGGCCATGGGGTCTTGATCCACCGCAACTAGCCGCACTGTTGGATCACTAGCGAGAATGAGCTGGCTGTGTCCGCCGCCCCCCACGGTGGCATCCAAATACACCCCCTGAGCCTGAATCTGCAACCCCTCGATCACCGCTTCAGGCAAGACAGGAATATGGTGAAAGACGGTATCTAACATGGGGGCACAGCGATAACTCTATAAAGTGTATCGCCTTGGCTACTCTCCGCACTCAAGCAACAGGGCTACCCAGCCACCGAACTCTTGTCGGGTGGAACGCAGTGGCATCACCATTACCCTAGCGTTGTCGCCCGCTGTCAAAAACCCCAGCAGTATCTATGGAGATCACTCCCAAGTTAAACGCGCTGGTGTAAGTTTCTGGGGCCAGAAAAACCAGCCACAACCACGACCAAAGGTATGCCGTTAATTCTGTGAGTCTTTTGTGCGTCGCTAGGCAGAAGACGCGGCGAGAAGTTTGATCATCTCTGGTTTTTTGAACTTGCTGTAGCCCGTTAGCCCTCTCTCCTTAGCCATAGCTTTTAGTTGGGTAAGGTTCATAGCTTCCAGTTCTGCTAAATCATTCTTCTCTGGCAAAGGGCTCTGGCTTGCTAGTTCTGGCTTTGCCTCTGGAGGATTAGAGAGTCGTTTTACCAAGTCTGACTTGGTTGGCTTCTGAGGCAGCGCAATTCCCTGTTTTTTAGCCATAGTTTTTAGATCCGTAGCCGACATCATCTCCAACAGACGAATATCCGTTGTGATTTCAGGAATCGGTTGAGGAGTGAGATAAAAAACTTGCTCTAGGGCCTTTAGCTTAGCGCCGCCAGTAATACCGCAACTGAGTTTAGCAATCGGCTTAAGATCTTGCCAATATTCCCGGGGGGCTTCATCTAGGCGGGCAACAACAGAGGCTACTCGGATACCTTTCAAGGGGGTTCCAGGCTGCTTCATTAGATAGTCTAAAGCCGAAGCTATCTCATCACGGCTTGCTGTCGATAGATTAGTTTTAGGCTGTATTTCCTGGGCCAAAGCCTGGGTAATCTCTATGGATTCTGGCCGTTCATCGGCAATAATACACCACACTTTATCCAAGCCTGCCTCAGCCGCTACAGCATAGATAAAAGAATTACCAATGACCTGATAGCGATCTGGGCCATTTTCCCTAACAATCACAGGTATCCAGTTGCGTCCTTCTGGCCCAAGCTTTTTAGATGCAAACTGAATGATATAGTCATGAGCCTCAGTTGGTTTTCCAGGTTCAATTTCATCGAAGGAGAGCAGCATTAAATTGCCAACGTCAGTTAAGCTCATTGTAGGAAATACTCCGTCAGAAGGTTGTAGTAGCAATCATTAGCGGGCCTGAAAGCGAAGGCAGCAGGAATATGCATAAAGTCTGCCTTTGCAATATTGGCTAACTGGGGAATCCGAATCATCTCATGGTTTATTTTACCTGGAGTCCACTTAGGATAAAAGAAATAGGTGATATCACGCTTATGGACAGCCTTAGTCTCCTGAATGATTTTATCAATGGCTTTGTGCATGAGAACAAGGGCTGGATCTCTGGGCAATGGAGCATTATTCATAAAAATCGGTAGCGCAATCGGCCCATATTCGCCTGCCTTCTCTTGCCTGTAAGCCTGGGCTTCTGGGATGAATTTATTAATGGCGGCAGCGGCATTCTGCAAAGAGTGTAGATTGTCATGACGTGCTGGAATCAGGATAACATCAGCCGCATAAACCGCTTTCTGGGAGAAAATTCGCCAGTTTGGAGGTGAATCTATCAAAATATAGTCGTATTCATTTTGGACAGATTCCAGCGCTTTTCTTAAGGCTGTGAACTTAACCTGCTGCCTAAATTTAGTCTCGTCAATATCGCCCATGACAAGATCAGAATCCGCCAGTAGAACATCAAACTGCCAAGTATCCTTTAGTCTAGGATGTTTGAATCGGTAGGTCGTGATGATATCACGGGGATCAGGATCGGTACTGCTGAGCATTTTAAAGACTTGGCCTTCTAAGGGCGCGAGATTGAGGGAATCTCCCAAGTCACTTTGATTGGGATCAAAATCAACCACTAGAACACGCTTTTTGCGAGTTGCCAGAGTAGCCGCAATGTTGAGGGCAGTAGTGGTTTTCCCTACTCCACCCTTATTGTTGTATATCGTAATAATAAGCGCTTTCCTTGGAACCTCAATTTTACTCTTGATCTCTTTAACAATCTGCTTCAAGTTACCTTCTAACGACAAGCAGGTTGTAACAGGATGAACAATTTTCCCATGCTTTCTATAGAGCTGGACATGGAGAGAATTGGTGAGAACACCCCACTGAACAGACTTAGATTGGGGATGACGCATATATCGCTTGAGTTGCCATGCCGCTCTTTTGTGCGGAGCGCAGTGTTCACTAGATAGGTTTTCGGTGCGCCCTTTGACCTCCATATACAGATAAGGATTGGTCTTAGTTTGAAGAAAAATATCTTCGGCAGTGACGTTCTTCCTAGCAGCATGATCGACAATAAGCTTATCTATCTTAAATCCAGGGGTCATCTCTAGGTCAGAAAAGCCAAGGGCATTGAGGAATACCCTTGAGAAATTGGCTTCTACAACCACTTCGGCAGCATCCACAGGAAGAGTCCTGAGAGCTTCTTCTAAATTCATCATGGGTCACTTGGCTTGATTACAGCGAGGCAAAGTAAGAAAGGTGACAAATTGAACCTCACCGAACTTACTTAACGTAAAATAACTGAGGCTGGCATCGTCTTTTTTAGGGTGCCCAGATTGTCACGGTGGCTAACACCGGGCTGGCAAAAAATGTAGGGATAAAGAAAAAACCTAGCGCCAGACAAAAAACGTCGAAGCTCTACCGCTAGGGGTAGAACTTCTCGGCGGGGATCCACTTCACCAAGGCGGGCGGTGGGACGACAGGGTTGCTTGGCTGTGGAAACGGCAGATAATTGGGGATAGTTGAGCCTACGAGCAGTACCGCAATCGTAACGAGGTTGCGGCGCTGCTGTTCACATGGCAGGGCTGGCCTGATTTTGCCCTGGGGTTGGATTGGGTGGCAATGCTGAGGGTAGGGTGCGCCAGCCACAGCCATGGAGGAGATCCTAGGGCGGCTGGGGCAACAAGGCGTAGACTGGGCTGCTTACGGAAATTGGATGAGGTTCAACCCTAGGCGCTAGAGACCTTCATTCATTGTCCAGGTTTTGCCGAGATTCACCCCAGTAGGCGCTGACGGTAATGACTTCTTGATCGCCCCTAATTTCAGAGCGCCACCGATAGACGGTATTTTTGGGATTTACCCCCACTTCCAGCAGTTTTGCGCCCATGTAGTATTCCATCGAATCGCGGGTGCGTTTTTTAAAGAACTCAGACTGGTTTTTGGGTACCGTGCGCGATAGGTGGGCTTGGGTGTGCTTGGGCTTGGCCATGGACGTGGAACTCAAACAGATCAGCCTTAATCATAGTCGAGAGCGTTGGTGGTGGCATCCCAAGGGAGTCGTGTGAGGATGCGATTTCGGCATCTTGCCGTTAGTTGGGGTCGAGGGCTTGGGAGAGAATCTGCGGTAGACCAATCTCGCTGCACACCTCATAGAAGGTGGTGACGGGCGGGGCGGCAAACAGGTGGGCAATTTTAGCTAGGGTTTGCTCATAGATCAGGTTGTGGTGCTCGCTCATATCCTCAATGTTTTCCCAGAGGATGATGGCAATACCCCGGTCTGATCCCGGTTCCTGCAACAGGTAGGCCCCTTGGAAACCTTTGGAAAAAGTAGAGACGGCCTTTTCGTAGAGCTGGCGGGCTTCGGGGAAGCAACCGGGCTTAAATTCGCCGATAGCCACATAGGCATACTTATGCTTCAAAAAATCGTCAAAATCAGACATAGCCAATGCTGGGGGAGAAGGGTCAGCCACTAGGGTACCGAAAAATGAACCCCTTAGCTTGGCTGAGATCGCTATCGGGGCAGGGCAACTCCTTGGGCCACGGCTTCAGGAAAGACCGCTTCCTAGCGACGGCTTGAGAGATGAGGCAGAGCTGTTCTCCAGCGGGTGGCCTAGAGCTGAGGCCACCGTCAGGCTTTTTGGCGCTTTTGCAGAGCGTGGAGCATTTGCTGGCGCACCGCTTCTGCCCACAGGCTAAAGTCTTCCCGGCTATTGAGGGCGTTGTGGGCGGCCTGGGATGGGGTAGGGTAGTCAGATCGGGTAGACACAGGCATGAGATACTCCTATGGTTAAGGACTTAGCGAGGCTTCAAGCCTAAAAGTTGGGAATAGGCACCGTAGGAAGACAGCCTAAAGGCCCCCCAATCATTCACATTGGTGGATTGCTGGCCCATTGTTGCCAACCTTTGGGCTCATACCTGGTTTAACAAATTTGTTGATCCCATGGTTGGCCCATCATGCAGATCCCGCATCGTTAACGCAGGGTTCCGCATAAATTAGCCCTGCACCGCCTCAAGGCAACACACCGCGCCCAAGGGCGACTAGGCACAGAGGGCTGTCGTGAGCCGCCGCTAGGTCTCAACCAGGGTGGTCTGAACCCCCAGGCATCCGCCGCTGGCGTGGTGCCCCATTATGCTGAGGGTTACTTCTACCTGGCCAACGCGGTAGGTACGCAGGTTGGTCAGATGGGTGTAGAGAAAGTCTTGCAGCGCTTGGTAGCGCTGGGCAAGGTGCTCTCCCTGGGCAGAATGCCAAAAGGGCTGGCTGAGGATGGGCCGAAAAAACTGGTCTGCCGGGTGCTCAGTGACGACGGATCCTGACGGCAATGGGGGCCAGGGGTCTGCCAAGGGGGCAGGCCAAGCCACCACCGTCACCGGGGCATCAGTCTCGCTGGGGTACCACAGGTCTGTCGTGAGCAGGCTCAAGTGCTCAACATCGGCCTGAAAGGAATCGTCGGAGAGCGCCTGAACCATGACAGACCGGGGTAACAGAATGGGGACACTAGAGCGTTTGGAGCACCTTCATGGCCTCACTAACGTGGGCCTTGGGGTTGAACTGGGAATTGAAAATGTGGCGCACCTTGCCCTCTAGGTCAATGATATAGGTGACACGACCGGGCAGCAGCCCTAGGGTGCTGGGCACTCCGTAGGCATTGCGCACCTTGCTGCCCTCATCGCTGACGAGGGTAAAGGGCAGGTTGTGCTTGGCGGCAAACTGCTGGTGGGAGGTGGGCGAGTCGCTGCTGATGCCGATCACCTCGGCTCCGGTGGTCTGGAAGTCGTTGTAGCTGTCGCGGAAGGTGCAGGACTCGATGGTGCAGCCCGGAGTGTCGTCCTTGGGGTAGAAGTACAGCACCACGGCCTTCTTGCCCCGAAAGTCGCTGAGGGTGACAGGTTGGCCAGACTGGTTGGGCAGGGTAAAGTCGGGGGCGAGGTCGCCAACGCGAATCGGCATGGGGGCGTCTCCTGAAAAAGTCCGAATAGACCTTTAGAATACTTAATAAAGTAATTCTTTTCTTGGGGAATAATCCCCTTGTGCCCTCGGTTTATCTATGCTGTCCATCGATGCCTAGGGCGTGATCTCGGTGCAGCAGATCGCAAAATTACTGACAGACCTCACCCTCAGCCCCTTTCCTCTCAGGAGAGGGGAGTCGGAAGCTTGCCTCATCACCCTGCTAGGGTTTAGCCTTCTCTCTTTCTTGATTTCTCTATGGCTGTCCTCGTTTGGTTTCGTAACGATCTTCGCCTCCACGACCATCAGCCCCTCTGGGAGGCGATGCAGTCGGGGCAGCGGGTGATTCCCTGCTACTGTTTTGACCCGCGCCAGTTTGGCCAAACCGCCTTTGGATTTGCCAAAACCGGGGCTTTCCGGGCGCAGTTTTTGCTGGAGAGCGTGGCGGATCTGCGGCAATCGCTCCAGTCCCTTGGTAGTGACCTCGTGGTGCGGATGGGGCGGCCTGAGGTAGAAATCCCGGCCCTAGTGCGCGAACTGGGCATTGAAACGGTGGTTTGGCACGAGGAAGTCACTGCTGAGGAAGTGGCGGTGGAATCGGCCCTAGAGGCCAAGTTGGCCACCCTGGGCGTCAAGACGGAGGTCTACTGGGGAGCCACCCTGTATCACCCCGACAACCTGCCCTTTGACCTGGATCGGGTGCCGGAGGTGTTTACCCAGTTCCGCAAGCAGGTGGAGCAGCGCAGCACGGTGGATGAGGCGCTACCCACACCGAAAGCCCTACCGCCCTTGCCCGCCATCACCCCTGGCCCCATCCCTGCCCTAGCGGATTTAGGGCTGACTGCACCGAAGGCTGATCCGAGGGGTGTGTTGCCCTTCCAGGGAGGCGAAGCCGCTGGCTTGGCTAGACTGCAAGACTATGTATGGACAGCGGACTGCCTCAAGGTTTACAAAGAAACCCGCAACGGCATGGTGGGGGCCAACTATTCGTCAAAATTCTCGCCCTGGCTGGCCTTGGGCTGTCTGTCGCCGCGCCAAATCTACGCCACCGTGCAGCGCTACGAGCGAGAGCGCATCAAAAACGACTCCACCTACTGGCTGGTGTTTGAACTGCTCTGGCGGGACTATTTTCGGTTCATCGCGGCCAAACACGGCGACTACTTGTTCTATCCCTCCGGCCTGCGGGGGTTGCAGATCGCCTGGAAGCAGGACTGGGAGCGCTTTGAGGCGTGGCGCACCGGGATGACGGGCTTTCCCCTGGTGGATGCCAATATGCGGGAACTCGCGGCTACGGGGTTTATGTCGAACCGAGGGCGGCAAAATGTGGCCAGTTTCCTCACCAAAAACCTCGGTATTGACTGGCGCATGGGGGCCGAGTGGTTTGAGTCGCAGCTCATTGACTACGACGTATGCAGCAACTACGGCAACTGGAACTACACCGCCGGAGTGGGCAACGATGCGCGGGGTTTCCGCTATTTCAACATCCCCAAGCAGTCTAAGGACTACGATCCCGACGGTACCTACGTCAAACACTGGCTCCCAGAACTAAAAGCCCTCCCAGCCGCCAAGGTACACGCCCCCTGGAAGCTCCAGCCCGTCGAGCAACGCCGCTTTGGGGTGCAACTGGGGGTAGACTATCCTCGTCCGGTGGTAGATTTGGCCCAATCGGCCCAGGCCAACGAGCGCATCTACGACGCCGCCCAACTGCTGCCCCGTCGATAGCCTTGGCCTCGGATTAGCCCCGGTCGTCACCCCGATGTTTCCTTTGGTTCCGCCATGGCCATGACCCTCACCCAGGTATGGGGTGCGCTGTTGATTTTTGTGTTGTCGCCCCTGGTGGGCGGGTTGCCGCTGACGGGCTGGGTGACGCGCTGGATTTCGGGGAAGCGGCTGTCTCAGGTGGGGACGGGCAATGTGGGGGTGTCGGCGGCGTTTTACCACGGCGGCAAGGTGGCGGGGATTCTGGCGGTGCTGCTGGAGGCGGCGAAGGGGATCTCCGTGGTGCTGTTGGCGCGGCATTATTTCCCCAGCGACCCGGTGTGGGAGATTATCGCCCTGATTGGCCTGGTGATGGGGCGCTACTGGTTTGCCAAGGGGGCGGGCACCACCAACGTCGTTTGGGGCTTTGTGGTGCATGATTGGGTCACATCGCTGCTGACCTGGTTGATTAGCGGCCTAGGGTTTACGATCTTCCGTGAGCGGCGGCAGGGGAGGCTGTTGGTGCTGGTGTTGCTGCCCTTGCTGACGGCCCTGCGCCATACTAACGATGGCCCCCTGGTGCTGGCGGTGGCCTGCCTCAGCGGGCTGATTGCCTGGATTTACCAAAAGCTGCCCGATGATTTAGACCTCCCGACCGAGGGGGGACGTTTGGAGTCTCGTACCATGTTTCGTTTTTTTCGGGGAGATCGGGGGCTGGTGGCGCTGGATCGGCCCCTCGACCCGACCCAGTTTGGCCCCAAGGCCGCGACCCTAGGGCAGTTGAAAGCCTGGGGCTATCCTGTCCCGCCGGGGTATGTGTTGCAGGCGGGGGATGACCCAACGGCCTTGATAGACATCACCGATCCCTCGCCGCGTGAACCCGTGGTGGTGCGGTCTTCGGCCCAGGATGAGGATTCGGGCCTGGTGTCGGCGGCGGGCATTTACGAGTCTTACCTGAACATCGCCACCAAGGAAGAACTGTCCCTGGCGCTGGTGCGCTGCTTTGCGGCCTACAACAGCCCCCGTGCCGTGCAGTATCGCCAGGATAACGCCCTGCCAGAGCGGGCCATGGCGGTGATTGTGCAGCAGCAGGTGATCGGCCAATTTTCGGGGGTGGCCTTCAGTCGCGATCCCATTGCCCGCTGTGGCGATGCGGTGGTGATCGAAGCCCTGCCCGGTGGGGCGGATCGGGTGGTCTCTGGCCAGGAAACGCCGGAGCAGTATCGGGTGATGGTGCAGCCCAACGACATTCCCTCCGCCACGGAACTAGAGCCCGCCGAAAGCTGGATTCTGCCCGATGCCCTGACCCTCACCGTGGAGGGCGAAGGCCAAACCCCCAGCCGCCTCTTGCAGCAGGTCGCCTACCTAGCCCGTCACCTAGAGGCCCGCTACCAGGGCGTGCCCCAAGACATTGAATGGACCTACGACGGCGAAACCCTCTGGTTATTGCAGAGCCGCCCCATCACCACCCTGCGGCCCCTGTGGACGCGCAAGATTGCCGCCGAGGTGATCCCTGGCGCGATTCGGCCCCTCACCTGGTCGATTAACCGCCCCCTCACCTGTGGCGTGTGGGGGGAAATTTTTACCGTGGTGCTGGGCAACCAGGCCAAGGATTTGGACTTCACCGAAACCGCCACCCTGCACCATGCCTACGCCTACTTCAATGCCACGCTGTTAGGGGCAATCTTCCTCCGCATGGGCCTGCCGACGGAAAGCCTGGAGTTCCTTACCCGTGGGGCGAAGTTCAGCCGTCCGCCCCTGACCACCACCCTCAAAGCCCTGCCCGGACTGCTGCGCCTGCTGAACCGAGAACGCCGCCTGTGGATGGATTTTGAGCGAGAAAATTCCACCCTGTTCGCCGCTGGCCTCAATGCCTTGACGATGGTGCGGCGGGAAACCCTGAGTCCCGTGGAGCTATTGGATCGCATTGACGACGTGCTGGTGCTGCTGCGCCACGTCACCTACTACAACATCATGGCTCCCCTCAGTTTTGCCCTGCGCCGTGCGGTGATGGGGGTGCCCGAAGACGCCCTCGATGCCCGCCAAAACGCCGAAGTAGCTGCCGTGGAAGACCTGCTTACCCTGGCCAAGGAAACCCGCCAAATCCTGTCTGTCTCCCAACTAAAGACCATCACCAACGGCGCTTCCCTGATGACCCTTCTGGCCGAAACCCCCGACGGCGAGATGATTCTGGCCCAGTTGAACCATTTCATTGAAGAATACGGCTACCTCAGCCCCGTGGGCACCGACATCGCCGTGGCCACCTGGCACGAAAACCCCGCCCCCGTGCGCGAACTGCTGGCCCAGTTTGTCCTCCATCCGCCCCCGCCCAAGCCCGCCCCAGAGACGCCGAAAAACGGTAAAGCCAATGGCAAAACCAAAGGCCCGCTGCTGGAACTGGCCCAGCGACGGTTCGACCTCAAAGGCCAAGTCAACACCCTCTACAATCGGCTGCTGGCGGAACTGCGCTGGAGCATTTTGGCCCTAGAAAGCCAGTGGATGCAGGCGGAAAACCTCACCCAAATCGGAGACATCTTTTTCCTCACCCTCGACGAAATTCAGGCCGTCCTCCAGGCCGATCATCCCCCTAGTTGGGACACCCTTCGCGCCCGCATCCGCACCCGCCGCGAGCAGTTCCAGCAGGATCGCCAGCGGCAGCAGATTCCCTACCTGGTGTTTGGCGACGATCCCCCCGCCCTAGAGCACATGCTGTTGGCCCCCCAGGCCGACGGGTTACAGGCACTCAAGGGTATCGGGGCCAGTGCCGGAATCGTGGAAGGCCCGGTGCGGGTGATGACCCACCTGGAAACCGTGGAGGTGGGCAGCGTTCCCTTCATTTTGGTGGTGCCCTACACCGATGCCGGGTGGACGCCCATCCTCGCCAGGGCCAAGGGGCTGATTGCCGAAGTGGGGGGCCGACTCTCCCACGGGGCAATCATTGCCCGCGAGTACGGCATTCCGGCGGTGATGGATGTGGCCCACGCCACCGACCGTTTGCACGACGGCCAATGGGTACGCCTGAATGGCCAAAACGGCCTGGTGGAGGTAATCGACCCGCCCTCTGCCGCCTCCGATGCCCCCACTTCAGAGGGCTGATTCTCCCAGGACACAGCAGCGCGGCAACTTCTCCCCATCAGGAATCCGTCGATAGCGGGCAGACTGGGAATTCTCGTCCCTCAGATTGAGGAGGACGTCAACGAACTGGGGGGCGGCTCCACGCGGGCCTTGGGGAGTTGGGTTGGCCCCGTTTCCAGCATCAGGCCATACTCCAGCCCCTCGGTGACGGCCTGATAGGAGGCTTCGATGATGTTGGTGGAGACGCCCAGGGTCGTCCAGCGCTGGTGGCCGTTGCTGGATTCCACTAAAACGCGGGTTTTGGCCTCGGTGCCTGCGCCGCTGTCGATAATCCGCACCTTGTAATCCGACAGGTGGAACTGGGCGATGGCGGGGTAGAAGTTCAGCAGGGCTTTCCGCAGGGCCGCATCGAGGGCGGCAACGGGGCCATTGCCCTCGGCGGCGGTGAGGATATCCTGACCATCGACGGCGACTTTGATGGTGGCCATGGCTTGGCTGCTGTGGTCGGCTCCGTTGCCCTGGAGTTGGCAGTTGATGTAGAACCCCTTGAGGTCGAAAAAGTGGGGACGGTCGCCTAGGGCTTCGCGCATCAGCAGTTCAAAGCTGGCCTCGGCGGCTTCAAACTGGTAGCCTTCGTGTTCCAGGGTTTTGAGCCGGGTGAGCAGTTGTCGAGAGGCGGGATTTTGGCGATCTAAAGTCAACCCAAAATGACGCGCCTTCACCAGCACATTGCTCAGCCCCGATTGATCGGACACCACAATGCGGCGACGGTTGCCCACCTGGGCCGGGTCGATGTGTTCGTAGGTTTTCGGTTCCTTCTCGACGGCGCTGACATGGATGCCGCCCTTGTGGGCAAAGGCCGACCGCCCCACGTAGGGGGCGTGGTCGTCGGGGGCGAGGTTCACCACTTCGCTGACAAAACGGCTGGTTTCCGCCAGGGTTTCTAGGCGAGCCGGGGCAATGCAGGGGCGACCCAGCTTGATCTGGAGGTTGGGAATCAGGGTACAGAGGTCGGCATTGCCGCAGCGCTCCCCATAGCCGTTGATGGTGCCCTGAACCATGGTGGCCCCGGCCTCCACCGCCGCCAGGGCATTGGCCACTGCCACCCCGCCATCGTTGTGGGTGTGGATGCCCACTTGGGGCCGAGGCGCTGGAAAGTTCTGCAACCATGTTTTTACCGCCGCCGTGATCTCGCCCACCTGCTGGGGGAGGGTGCCGCCGTTGGTGTCGCACAGCACCAGCCACTCGGCCCCAGCATGGACGGCAGACGCCAGCGTTTGCAGGGCGTAGTCAGGGTTGGCTTTGTAGCCATCAAACCAGTGTTCAGCGTCGTAGATGATCCGTCGGCCCTGGCTGCGAAAGTAGCGGATGGTGTCCTCAATCATGGCCAGGTTTTCCGCCAGAGTGGTGTTTAGCCCCACGGTGACATGGAGATCCCAGGACTTGCCAAACAGGGTAATCCAAGTGGTGCCTGCGGCCAAAACGGGCTGAAGTAGGGTATCTTCGGCGGCGACTTGGCCCGGTCGGCGGGTGGAGCAAAAGGCTGTCACCTGGGCCTGGGTCAGCGGTTGTTCCTGAATTTGCCCAAAAAACTGCCCATCCTTGGGGTTGGCCCCCGGCCAGCCGCCCTCAATGAACGGCACCCCCAGGGCATCTAGCCTGCGGGCAATGCGGAGTTTGTCTTCGGTGGAGAGGGCCAGCCCCTCCCGCTGAGCGCCATCGCGCAGGGTGGTGTCGTAGATCGTAACGGAACGTGATGGGGAAACGATGGGAGACAGACCCTGGGATGCCGAGTCTTGCCCTAGGTCGCTACCGTTCATTGCTCCATTACCGCTGTGTTGCGCCATGATGATGTTCTCCACTGTCGCTGCGGGTGCGGCCCATGTTGACGAATCCAGACCCCGTCGCCCTTGGGCGCTACACCCAGCCATGGCCACCCGCCCTATTCCCTCTCAGCTTAACGAGCCACCGCCAGTCCCTTAACGCTCTGGGGCGGGGGCGTCATAAAACGTAGATATTGCCCTGCCCTGCTCCCCCAAAATACTCCGGTTGTAACCCCTATCCTTCGCGAAAAATCTGCGGCAAAATGCCCACCTTGGGCCGTTCTCCAAACACCCACTGTTGCAAAAGATGCTGGTGCCAGGGGCGCATGGGGGCGGGGCTGAGGGCGATCTGATGGAGCTGATGCACTTGGGCGAGGGCAGTGGCGGCGTCTTCGGGTAGGGCGGTGAGCCAGCGGGAGACGGGGTGGTTCCAGCCCTGGAGAAATTCGTCGAGCAGTACCCGGTGGGTGTCGTGGAGGGGGTCGCCGCCGATGGGCCAAGCAGCTCCCCAGGTATCGGCCTGGATGGTGTGGTAGCTGAGTTTGCGCGGCTTCTCCTCGGCGGGCAGAATTTTGTCTGAAAGCACTTTCCAGGCTTCCGCCACCAAACCGGGCAACACGCCCAAGCTGTCGTGCTGTTGGAGAGCCTGGGTCAGTTGGATCAGGTCGTCGTCCTGCATTTGCTGGCCATAGTCAGCGAGGCCCGCGACGAGGGGAGCCCAAATTTCTCGCTCTAGCGCCATCACCAAAGGCAAAGCCACCGCCGAATAGTCGGTTGACGGGTCTGCGGCGTGGGGTTGTAGGGCCAATTGTTCTCGCCGCTGAAAGGAGAGCAGCAAGTCCTGTTGGGTCGCTTCCATCAGGCAAAACCAGATGCCATCCCCTAGGGCGGTGCGAACCTGCTGCTGCCAGCGGGCTTCTTCTGGGGTGGAGGGTTGCGCTGTTGGCCCAGCGCCCTCCATCTCCGCCACGGGGGCCAAGGCATCGAGATCAAACAAGGACGGCGTTTGGATCACCGAATTGGTTTTGGCTGACGCCCTGGCCGCAGGCTTGGCCCCACGGGTGGGCGAGGTCGGGGCTGTTTTTAGCAGGGCTACCTGAGCTTGCAGAGCTTGAATGCGCTGCGCTTGGTCGGCGATCTGCTCCGCCTGGGTCTGAAGTTGTCGCTCTAGATCAGCAATCTGTGCGGCCTGGGCCTGGATCTGCCAGTCTCGTTCTGCCAGTTGGGCTTGGTGGGATTGGAGCTGCTGATCCTTCGCTGCCAACGCCGCTGATTGGGCCTGGATTTCCTGGTTCAGGCGCTGAATCAGCCCCTGATCGAGCGCATCCACCCCCGCTTGAATCAGGGCCGCATAGCCCGGAGCCGTGATGTTGATCGACTGATCCGCCTGCCCCGGCACGGTTAGGGAGCCCTGCTGGGTGGTGAGGTTAATCGCCAGCCTGTGGCCCTCGGCGTTGGTAATGGTGAACTGCTGGGGGTCTGCCGTGGGGTGAACCCGGTAGTCGCGCTGACCCACCCGAAAGGTGATTCCTGGCGGATCGGTCGCCGCTGGAGATGCTGTCCCCAGCCTGTCGGAAACCGATGGCGCTGGGCTGGGCTGGGAATCGGAAGCTGGGGCTGGATTAGTCGGTGGAACGGCTGGATCTGTGACCGAAGGATCAGGGGCTGAATCGGCGGCTAGATCGGTAACTGGAGCCGTGGCGGGGTGAAGCGTTATCGGGTTCGGCGCAACCCTGGGGCCAGTTCCTAGGTTGGGATCAGCGTCACCGTTGGCCGACGCGCTGGATTCTGAGACATCGGGGGCCGAGGGCGCACTGGGCTGAGAGAACAGCTGGGCTTCGGTGGCAGGGCTGACCTGGGGAGACGCTTCGGCATGGGCGGGGGTCAAGGGACGAGCCGCTGATTCTACCAGGCGCGATAGAGCCTGGGGCAGGGTGGGTTCCTCCCGGCGAACGCCCACCAGCTCTAGTTCTACGGTGGTGACGCCCTGCCATTCGTTTTGCTTCAGGCGATAGGCCAAATCCACCCGGTCGGGCAGTGGAAAGTAGTCGCCCCAGCGCCAAGCAATGGCTTTGATTGTAGTATCGCCCTGGCGCAGGGTGAGTTTGAGGTGTTCCCGATTGCGGCCCACCACCTGCTGCTCGGCAATCTGCACCTGGGGCGTCCAAAAAATAGGCTCCGGATTTTCGATGCCGCAGGGGTGGAGATGGTCGATTTGTTCGTAGAGGGCGTAGTTGATGTCGCTGAGTTGGGCCTGGGCATCTACGGAAATCAGCGGTTTCAGCAGGTCGGGGGTGAGGGTTTGGCAGGCGTAGTGAGACAGCCGAGAACGAATGGCCGACAGGTTTTCGGCCCGAAAGGAAAAGCCCCCTGCCGCCCGGTGTCCGCCAAATTTTTCCATCAAGTCGCGGCAGCTTTGCAGGGCCTCAAACACATCAAATTCGGGAATGCCCCGCGCCGAGCCGCGAATCACCGATCCATCTTCGTCTTCATAGGTGCCGATGAACACGGGCACCCCGTAGCGCTCCACCAGCCGCGAGGCCACGATACCAATCACGCCATGGTGCCACTGGGGCCGCACCACCACCAGCACCCGATCTTGCAGCAAATTTAGGTCGCCTGCCGCCTGCTGCTGTTCGCACCAGGTCACGGCCTCCTGCTCAATCTGCTGGCAGAGTTCCTGGCGGGTGGTGTTGATTTGCTCGCACTGCATGGCCCGTTCTAGGGCGGTGCCGAGGTCGTTGGTGGTCAGCAGGTCGATGACAATCTGCGGATCGCTGAGCCGTCCTACGGCGTTAATGCGTGGCCCCAGCCGAAAGCCGATGTGCTCTGGCTTAAGGGCTTTGCTTTGGTCAGACAACCCCGCCACTTGAATCAGCGCCTGAATGCCGAAAATTTGGGAGCGCGGCAGCAACCCCAGCCCCCGCCGCACCCAGCGACGGTTGACCCCCGTCAGCGGGGCGAGGTCGGCAATGGTGCCCAAGGTAAACAACTCCAGCAGCGAAGCGGTCAGGTCTTGGGTTTGGTTGAGGGCCTGGGCCAAGCACACGGCCAAAATGTAGGCCACCCCCACCCCGGCCACCCCCCGATAGGGCGAGGTTTCGGGCAAGAGCTTGGGGTTCAAAATGGCGTTAGCCGGGGGCAGTTGCGGCGGCAAATCGTGGTGGTCGGTAATAATCACCGTCAGCCCCAGTTCCCGCGCCCGTTGAATTGGAGCCACGGCGGCGATGCCGTTATCCACCGTGAGGATCAGGCTCACCCCGTCGGCGTGGCAGTCTTCCACAATGCGCGAGTTGATGCCGTAGCCCTCGCTCATGCGGCTAGGGATGGTGTAGTCCACCTCGGCCCCTAGGGTACGCAAGGCTCGCAGCAAGAGGGCGGTGCTGGTCATGCCGTCGGCGTCGTAGTCGCCGCAGATGGCGATGCGCCGTCCCGCCTGGATGGCCTCGGTCAGCAGATCCAAGCTAAGGGCTAAATCCTCAAACTCTAGCCGTGGCGAGGGCAACTGAAGCCGCTCTGGGTTGAGAAAATCCTCCGCCTGCTGTGGATCTAAAATGCCCCGCTGCACCAACACTTGGGCCATCAACGGCGAGAGATCCGTTGCCGCCGCCAAGGTTTCCACTAACCCAGCGTTGACCGTGGGCAGACGCCACCGCTGCCGTGGCAACCGGGCCGTTTCGCCCTGGCTGGGCTGCGAGGTAGACCTAGAGGAAAATGCCGTCACGAAATGCTCAACCTATCCAATCACAACCTACCCAACCCCGGAATCTAGCCCAGACCCCTGAAAGTCGCTACCCGGTTTCCCTATCCTAGTCTGATGGCTAAAGACTGCACCCGGCAATTGGAGGAAATCGCCGTGTTCTTGAAACCGCAGTGCCCTTGATGGAACCGCCACAATACCCAGGCAGTAGCCTAGGGACGCAGCCTTGCCTTCAGTTTCTTGGCGGCAAGGGCATAGCCGCCATCAGCGCTGTCAATCAGGTGAAAGTGGCGATCCTGGCGGTTGAGGATGAGGCAGGTCATCAGCGCCCGGTCGGAAATATGGAGGCCGTAGGCAAGCTGTCCCCGCTGGTAGCGGTCTTCCAGATAGTCCGTCAGTTGCTGGGTCTGGGCGGGGGTGCCCGCGATCACCATCCGCAGGGAGTCATCCAGCTTTTGGTAGTCCGACGCCGCCCACACGTCCTGGCGATAGCGCCCCCAGTCTACCCCGCCAGCTTTGAGGCCCAGCGCCATCAACCCATAGCCTAGCAGGGTTTTGAGGTAGGCTTTGACCCAGTAAACCCCTTGCCCCGATCTGGGTTTGCGGGCCTTAACTTCCGTCTCTAGCTGAAACGGACTGAGCGTCAGCCTCAATCGATCTACTGCAACAGGATGATAGCTGGGGGGCACACCGTAGAGGGTCTGAATGGTATCCAATACTTCCCGAAACAGGGCAGCAGAGAGGGGCACCCCCCGCCTAGGGGCCGTCACAATCAGGCTGAGGGTGTGGCCGGGTTGACTGGGAATCGCCCGC
This sequence comes from Leptolyngbya sp. BL0902, assembly GCF_016403105.1. Taxonomy (NCBI): domain Bacteria; kingdom Bacillati; phylum Cyanobacteriota; class Cyanophyceae; order Leptolyngbyales; family Leptolyngbyaceae; genus Leptolyngbya; species Leptolyngbya sp. BL0902. The sequence continues at coordinate 1,094,307 of NZ_CP046155.1, read as the reverse complement.
CAACGGCATTCCAACCCCGTCAAATTGGCCGCTGCGGGGTCGCCATCCTGCTCCAGCCGATACAGGGCCTCGGTTTTGATCAACCGTTCCGCTTGGCTGATGCCTCCGCCCAAAAAATTGGCCTGACAGTAGGTGGGCGTCAGGCGAAATTTAGCGACCTTCACAGGCCGCTCCGGGTCTAGAACCTCGATGGGCACCACCCCCACCCGCAGCGTCAGCCCGAAGGTCTCACGGGCGATGGTTCTCAGCCCCAGCAGAGCAGCCCGCGCCTGCCCCAAGGCCGAGGGCGGCACCAACAGCACCGCCCCATCGCCTCCAAACACAAAGGGAATGTCTAAGGGCGCGATGGCATTGAGCACCGCCATGATGGAGCTAGCCCCCAGCACGTTGACGGCCTTGTACTGCCCCCGCTCGATGGCAGCGGTAGACCCGGCCACATCGCTGATCACCACATACCAATCTGGTGGAGCCGTCCGATAATGAGTCGGATCCGCCAGGTCAATAAACCGCTCCAGCACCGGAAGCGACTGATAAAAATCCTCACTGGCCATGACGATCTCGGCTCACAACATCCAGGGAATACCCCCATCGAACCACGTCTCCCGGATCGTAACCGTCAGCCCCCATCAAAAAGCCCACAGATCTTAATCCCGACGCCCAGTTCTCCTACCCTCTAGGTGGGGAGACCCCACCCCTACCATTCTCCCCCTTCCCTTTCCCCGACTCCCCGACTCCCCACTCCCGACTCCCCAACCATGCCCCCCGCCCGTACCTGATATACTGAATCTCCAACCGTTACAACATTTGTTACATACCAACGGTTCCCCTCCCGCCAACCGTCTGCCCACGGAGATTATGCAGCCCACCGATCCGGATCAGTTTACCGACAAAGCCTGGGATGCCATTGTTGAGGCGCAGGATGTCGCCCGCCGCTTCAAACATCAGTATCTAGAAGTGGAGCATGTGATGATTGCCATGCTCGACCAGGAGGAGGACGGGCTGGCTCACCGCATTTTGGCCAAGGCCAAGCTAGATACGGATCTCATCCTGGACGAACTGGAAACCTTTACCCAGCGGCAGGCCAAGGTACGCGCCCCCATGGACGGCAACTTGTACCTGGGCAAAAGCCTGGATCGAATGCTGGACAAGGCAGAGGAGGCGCGGGAGAACTTTAAAGACAAGCTCATCTCCGTGGAGCATTTACTGCTGGGCTTTCAGCAGGATGAACGCATTGGGCGGCGGTTGCTGCGGGGCTTTAATGTGGATTCCGCCGAACTAATGGCGGCGATCCAGGCGGTGCGGGGCAGTCAGCGCGTCACCGATCCCAAACCCGAAGCCCAGTATGAGGCGCTGGAGCGGTTTGGGCTGGATCTGACCCAATCGGCGCGGGATGGCAAGCTCGACCCGGTGATTGGTCGCGACGAGGAAATTCGGCGGGTGATCCAAGTGCTGTCGCGCCGCACCAAAAATAATCCGGTGGTGATTGGCGAACCGGGGGTAGGCAAAACCGCCATCGCCGAAGCCCTAGCCCAGCGCATCATCAACGGCGAGGTGCCGGAATCCCTCAAGGGGCGGACGCTGATTTCCCTGGACATTGGCGGTCTGATTGCTGGAGCCAAGTTCCGAGGCGAGTTTGAAGAACGCCTGCGCCTGGTGCTGAAGGAAGTCACTGACTCCGAGGGGCAGATCATTCTCTTTATCGACGAACTACACACCGTGGTGGGGGCCGGGGCGGGCCAGGGCACCATGGATGCGGGCAACCTGCTCAAACCCATGCTGGCCAGGGGCGAACTGCGCTGCATTGGGGCGACGACCCTGGACGAGTACCGCAAACACATCGAAAAAGATGCCGCCCTAGAACGGCGGTTCCAGCAGGTCTACATCGGCCAGCCCAGCGCCGAGGACACCATCTCCATCCTGCGGGGGCTAAAGGATCGCTACGAAAGCTACCACGAGGTGGAGTTTGCCGATAGCGCCCTAGTGGCGGCGGCGGTGCTGTCGGATCGCTACATTGCGGATCGATTTTTGCCCGACAAGGCCATTGACCTAATCGACGAAGCGGCGGCCAAGCTGAAGATGGAGATTACCTCCAAACCCGCCGAGCTAGAGGCCATGGAGCGGCGGCTGATGCAGCTCGAGATGGAAAAGCTCTCCCTGGAGGCCGAAGACCGGGCCGGAACTGCCAGTCGGGCCACCCGCGAACGGCTAGATCGCATTCAGCAGGAAATTTCCGTCCTGATGCCCCAAAAGCAGACCCTGGATGAGCAGTGGCAACGGCAAAACCAAACCCGCGACGCCATCCACCAACTGAAGGAAGAAGAAGAGAGCCTACGCCGCCAAATCGACCAGGCCGAGCGGGCCTACGACCTGAACAAAGCCGCCCAGCTTAAATACGGCAGGCTAGAAGCGGTACAGCAGGAACGGGAAGCTCTGGAATCCCAACTGGCGGAAATCCAAGACCAGGGCACCACCCTATCGCGCAAACAAGTCACCGATGCCGACATTGCCGAAATCGTCGCCAAGTGGACGAGCATTCCGGTCAATCGCCTGATGGCCTCGGAGCGGCAAAAGCTGCTGCAACTGGAGGGCCACCTTCACGACCGGGTGATTGGCCAGGATGAAGCGGTTTCCGCCGTCGCCGCCGCCATCCGTCGCGCCCGTGCGGGGATGAATGATCCCGGTCGGCCCCTAGGCTCCTTCCTGTTCATGGGGCCAACGGGGGTGGGCAAAACGGAACTGGCCCGCGCCCTGGCGGAATTCCTGTTCGACACCGAAGATGCCCTGATCCGCATCGACATGTCGGAGTACATGGAGAAAAATGCCGTATCGCGCCTGGTGGGGGCTCCTCCCGGCTACGTGGGCTACGAAGACGGGGGCCAACTGTCCGAAGCGGTGCGCCGCCATCCCTACTCCGTGGTGCTGCTGGACGAGGTGGAAAAGGCCCACCCCGACGTGTTCAATATCCTCCTGCAAGTGCTGGACGATGGCCGCATCACCGATTCCCAGGGCCATCGGGTGGATTTTCGCAACACCGTGGTGATCATGACCAGCAACCTGGGCAGCGACCACATTTTGGAACTGGCGGGGGATGACGACCGCTACGACGAAATGCGCGGCCTGGTGCTGAAGGCGCTACAAAAACAATTCCGGCCCGAATTTCTCAATCGCGTGGACGACCTGATTCTGTTCCACTCCCTGCGGAAACAGGAACTGCGGAAAATTGTGGCGATCCAAATTCGGCGGGTGGAAAAACGCCTCACCGACCAAAAAATTCGCCTCGATATCACCGATGCCGCCATCGACTTCATTGCCGAAAGCGGCTACGACCCGGTCTACGGTGCCCGTCCCCTCAAACGGGCCATTCAGCGCCTACTGGAAAACCCCATCGCCACCAAAATCCTAGAAACCACCTTCGCCGAAGGAGCCACCATCCGCGTCGATCAGGGCGACGATGGCCTGGTGTTCAGCGCCCAAGAGGTGGCTGTTGCGGATCCGGCCCCAGAACCAGAGCCACAGGCTGAAGATCACCCCCTGGCGGAATCCGTTGCCGGGATCTGACGCAACCTTCTGGGAATCGGGGCTATGGGGTTCGGACTTGGTATCACGTAACGTTCTAGCCGCCGCACAGGGAAAAGGGCCTGGAGGGTGTTGGCACACCCTCACTCATGCTCTGCTGTTGGGCGTCCTCACGGTGCCACCCTCTGCCGGGAGTTCCCGTCTGCCCTAGGTGGTGTATTCGGCATTGATTTTCACGTAGTCGTAGCTGAGGTCGCAGCCCCAGGCTTGGCCAAAACCGGGGCCGTCGCCGATGGACACCTGAATGGCGACGGTGTCGGTTTTGAGGTATTCCCCTTGGCTGGCCTGGGTGAGGTAGGAGCTGGCGGCAGGGCGGTCAAAGGGCAGGGGTTGGCCATGCTCCATCAGCAAAAAGTCCCCTAACTGCACCCGCAGGTCATCTTGGTCGAAGGTGACGCCCGCCCGTCCGGCGGCGGCAGCGATGCGGCCCCAGTTGGGGTCGTGGCCAAAGATGGCGGATTTGACCAGGGACGATCCGGCGATGGTGCGGGCCACCTGGTTGGCGGCGGCTTGGTTGACGGCCCCGGAGACGGTGACTTCAATCAGGCAGGTAGCCCCTTCGCCATCGCGGGCGATGGACTTGGCCAAGTATTGGCACACAGCGGTGAGCATGGCCTCCAACTGCTCGGCCTCCGGGCCTTCGTCGGTAATGGCGGGGGTGCGGGATTCGCCATTGGCCAGGGCGATCAGGGAATCGTTGGTGCTGGTGTCGCCGTCCACGGTGATTTGGTTGAAGCTGCGGTCGGCGGCACGGCGCAACATATCCTGCCACAGGGTGGGCGAAACCGTGGCGTCACAGGTCACGAAGGACAGCATGGTGGCCATGTTGGGGTGGATCATCCCCGATCCCTTGGCAATGCCGCCGATGCGTACCGGACGGTCGTGGAGGATGGTCTCCATAGCGATGGTTTTGGGCACCAGGTCGGTGGTGATGATGGCGGACGCTGCCGCTTCGGACCCCGTGGGCGAGAGGGCTTGCACCAGGTTGGGAATGCCCGCCTTAAGCTGATCCATTTTGATCCGCTGGCCAATCACCCCGGTGGAGGCAATCAGCACCGCATCGGCGGGGATATTCAGGGCAGCGGCGAGGGTTTCGGCACTGTCCACCGTATCCACCCAGCCCTGGTTGCCCGTGCAGGCGTTGGCCTGTCCGGCGTTGACCAAAATGGCGCGGCTGCTGGAGCGGGCCTCTAGGCGCTGGCGGCAGTAGTCTACACAGGCGGCGCGAACGTGGCTGGTGGTGAAGACCCCCGCCGCAATGGCGTCGCATTCCGAGTAAATCAGGGCCAAGTCTGGCGCACCGGAGGGCTTGAGCCCCGCCGTAATGCCCGCCGCCTGGAAGCCCTTAGGAGCCGTGACGCCGCCTTCAATGATCTGCCACTCCGCCATTGCCGTTTTTCCTTGTGGATGGTGTTTTGCAGGGGATTATACCAAGCCCCCCGTCCTGGGGATGCTTACCGCATGACCATTTCCTAGGCTCTGATCATTCCCACTCGGCGGCGTATTGCAGCAGCAGGGGTGGCAACTTGAGGTCGGTGGGGGTGCGGTGGCGGGCTTCAAAAACGCCAATGATGTCCTTAAGGCCGGGGTTTCCCTTGGCCTGTCCGGTAATGCCGCAGGTAATCACCACGGCGCAGCAGCCTTGGCTGGCTTTTTGCCACTGCTCCCATCGGATCAAGTGCTGGCGGTCAGGGCCAGGGCCATCGTCGTATTCGGCGAAGAGGTGCAGTTCGCCATCTCCAGTTTGCAAAAGCCCCAGGTCAAAGCTAGTACCGCTGAAGGGGTCACTGCCGGGATTAAAGCAGACAGCCTGCACGTCCTGGGCCTGTTTAAGGTTCTTGATTAGGGTCTTGGCCTTGGGGCGCGAGGTTTGAATAATCACCGCCGGAATCGTAGCCTGGTTAGGCAGGGGGTGGTCGGGGTTGTCCACATAGGCCACGAGGGGGTCGCGTTTTACCAGATCGAGCCAGGAACGCTGGATTTGGGTGAGCAAAATGATCGCCCCCTCCGGCACATAGTCATCCCGCAGTACGGGAAGGCGGGCGTCATTGTCGTCTAGGGCGCTTTCCGTTTGCTCTAGCAGTTCTTCCGTTACCGATGGCAGAGTTTTCACTGTCACCTTGAGGGCAGATCCCTGGCTTTTTTCGGGGTTAGGGATGCGGTAGCTGCCTTGTAGGGCTGGGTAGGGAGGCTTTTCGAGCCGCGCCCGATGCTTGGTCAAGAACCGCTGAAGCGCCTCCATCGCCACCAGAAAAATGGCCCCTTCTTCATCGGCTAGTTGGCTGCGTAACCCTTCCAGGGGGTGAATGCTGCCAAAGACCGGATCCACGGCATCGGGGGCGGCGTTGGCCCAGCCCAGGGCAGCAAAGGGGCCGCTAGGGGGGGAATCCTCCAGCAGTTCAAAGTTCACAAACAGGCAGTCCTGCTCCAAAAAGGCTTCCTGCATTTGTTTGGGCGATTGCTGCCCCATCAGCACCCGATCCCGAAACTGTTTGAGGGAATCTAGGGTGCGATACATTAGCAGACCATACTCCACCCCGCCCATGCCCAGCACCGACACGTAGAGGGTTTCAATGTCCCAGGCGTTCAGTTCAATGGCAATCACCTGCTGCTCATTAAGGCTGTGCCAGGGGCCAAGCTCCCATATTTCCATGGCCTTGTCGAGCATGGCGTCGCCGTAGCGGTCGGGCAGTTCCGCCTCCTCCATGCCGCCCGCCTGCTGAAGGGCGTTGAACAGTTCATCAATCAACGGCAGCTCCGGGGCATAGTCCACCTCAATATCAAGCCCCTGGATGGCCCCCCGCAGGTAAAACTGAATTTCCCGATCCCTCACCACAATTTTTCTGGGCCGCGCCGGAGTGAGCGACCCCTGGGGCGACTCAATCGCCTGGATCAGTGTTCGCACCACGGGCTCGTAGCCGCTGCTGGAGGGCACCATGGTAATACCGCGCACCGCGCCCTGGCCACTGTCTACCCAGAGAATACAATCGCTGTGTTCGCCTTGGCCGCTGCGGCCCCAAGGATTCGAGTCTTCCTCCACCAACCCGCTCATGGGTCGCCGATCTCCCTCCCACACGCTGGCTACCCGAGGCAGTTGCTTGAGGCGGTCGATGGTGATGCGGTTCAATCGAGTCATGGACTAGGGTCTCAGGGGGGCGAACTAAGGATAACAGCCTAGGCAAGGCCGTCTCAGGGCTAGGCCAAAGATAGGCAAAAGACAACGGTCAACATTGAGGGGTTTAATGGCCAACCCCGCCAGGGACAGCCCACAGCTCCCCCATCAACCAGAGCCTCAGAGTAAACTATAGAAAGTTCCGGGTAAAACCGCGAAGGTTGGCCCTCAAAAGTGTTAGATTTCAAAACATTTTTGGCATTTCCGGGGTCGTCATAAACCGCTAGAATGGTTAACCGCTAAGCTATAGCGGCCCCGTTCTGCTCAGTCTGCGTCCAAGATTTTTAGTCGATAAGGTTGTCATGGCACAGGTCACCGAACAAACCCGAGGCATTCTGCTCTCCGAAACGGCGCTTAAGCACGTCAAGGCGCTCCAACAGCAGCAGGGGGAGAAAGCCCTTTGTCTGCGAGTGGGGGTGCGCCAGGGCGGCTGCTCCGGCATGTCCTACACCATGGACTTTGAAGACCTCAGCAACATCAACGAACACGACGAAGTCTACGACTACGACGGCTTTCAGGTTGTCTGCGACAAAAAGAGCCTGCTCTATCTCTATGGCATGATGCTCGACTACAGCGACGCCCTGATTGGCGGTGGCTTCCAGTTCACCAACCCCAACGCCAGCCAAACCTGCGGCTGCGGCAAATCCTTTGGGGCCTAACCTTAAAACACCATGACCCAAACCGTTGAATCCCTCTTTGATGCGGCCATTGAGCGCTATAAAGCGGGGGAAGATCCCGCTGAACTAATCCCTGTCTTCAAGGAAATCTGCGACCGCGCCCCCAAAAGTGCCGCCGCCTGGGCCTGCCTGTCTTGGCTTTACCTGCTGACGGACAAACCCACTTCCGCCCTGAAAGCCGCCCAAAAGTCCGTCAAGCTCAGCCCCCAAGATCCCCAGGGGCGTGTAAACCTGGCCGTAGCCATGCTGGAGGCGGGCAAACCCGGTGTGCGCCAACACGTTGAAATCGCCGGACAGGTGATGACCATCGCGGAAGAGCTTCGCACCGAAGTGCTGCAAAACATCGAAGACGGCCTCAGCCGCAAACCCGACTGGGCCAGCCTACAACGGGTGAAAGGCTGGCTCACCGCCTAGACCCCGGTGCCACACACGACCGTAAGGTGCATTCGCTTGGCAAATGCACCTTATTTTTTCGACTTATTTTTTGGACTTTTATTGGGCCGTTCAGAGCAGCCGATTCTAATACCGAATGCGGGGATCGATGTAGGCGTTCAGGATATCAATGGCGATGCTGATGATGGCCACGATCATGCCAAAAAACACCATCAACCCCTGCACCACGGGGTAATCGCGCTGGGAGATGGCTTCGTACAAACGGTTGGCCAAACCGGGCCAGGAGAAGGTCACTTCCGTCAGCACGGCTCCGCCCAGCATCGAGGCAAAGGTGAGGCCCAGAATGGTAATCACCGGAATTAGGGCATTTTTGAGGGCGTGGACAAGGACAATACGCCGCTCGGGGATGCCCCTGGCGCGGGCGGCTTCCACATAGTCGGCGGTGAGGGTTTGCTTTAGGTTCACCCGCACCATGCGCTCAAACACGCCGCTAATCAGCACGCCGAGGGTGAGGCTAGGCAGGGCTAGGTAGTAGAGGGTGGTGGCAAAGGCAGGCAAATTCAGAGTCAACAAGCTATCCAGCAGATACAGCCCCGTGAGGCCAGTCGGGGGCGTGCCCTGGAGGGGATAGCGGGTGCCAATGGGAAACCAGCGCAACTGCACCGCAAAAATAAGCTGCAAAATCATGCCAAACCAATACATCGGAATGGCGTAGGTGATGATGCCAAACAGCCGCCCCCCCGCATCCAGGGGCGAGTTGGGCCGCGAGGCGGAAATGACGCCCACCGTCACCCCCACCACCGTGGCCACAATCATGCCGCACAGGGCCAGCTCCACCGTGGCCGGAAAGTGGGCGCGGATGATGGCCCACACCGTTTGCCCCTGGGTGGCGATGGAGGTGCCCAAATCCAGCCGCAGCAGTTGCCCCAGATAGTCTAGGTACTGCGCCCACAGGGGTTGATCGAGCCCCAACTGTGCCCGCAGTTGATCCTTCGCCGCCGCCGGAGCCCTGGCCCCCAAGAGCGCATCTACGGGGTCGCCGGGGGTGGCCCGCAGCAGCAAAAACACCACCGTGGTAATCGTCCAAATCATCAACGGGGCCAGCATCAGCCGGGTGAGGACGTAGTAGCGCAGGGCGGCGGAGCGGGACATGGGGGTTGGGGATTGGGGGTTAGGGGTTGGGGATTGGGTTACACAATGCTGACCCCAACCATGGATGAGGGGGCTGAGGGTTATCAATCAGCGTGATGGGCGGTGCCCACCCTACGACCTAGGCTACGGTCTAGGCAATGGCACCGCTGGTGATCAGGTTTTCTAATTTGGCAGTGAGGTCGTCCTTGGAAGCCACCCCCTCAATAGTGGCGACTCGCTCACCCTTGTTGAAGAAAATCAGGGTGGGAATGGCCATCACATGGTACTGAAGCGCCAGGGAATCTTCGTCGTCCACATTCAGCTTGGCGATTTTGGCGCGTCCGGCAAAGGTTTCCGCCAGTTCTTCCACAATCGGGTTCATGATGCGGCAGGGGCCACACCAAGCCGCCCAAAAATCTACCAGCACGGGCACCTCACTCTGGAGCACTTCGGCCTCAAAGTTATCCGCCGTTAGGGTTAAATACTGGGCCGCGTCTGCCATGGGAAAAAATCTCCTTGAGGATGTCGGGGGGAACGTCCCGGATGTCGTCTTCTACATTACTGCATTCTCACCCCGCCATGGACAGGGCGCTTTGGGCCTAGGTGCGGGCGGATCCGGTTATGGCGACGGGCCGAAAGACGGCTAACCAAAGCTGCAACCGCTGGCATGGCGATCCAGGGTAGGGGAAGAGAGGATGCACCCGGTCATTCGCTACTCTACGGAGTCCCGCCTCTAGTTAGAAAGGGCTAAGCCCGGGAAGGGAGGGTGCAGCCCGGTCATTCGCTACCGTTGATACGAATTGGGAACCCGTGATCTGTTACGAAAAGGAAGTGGTGGCCTGCCTTCGGTGCGCCGATTCTTCTATCTGGACAAGGGGTTTAATGCGGATCGAACAGCTTCAGGCATTTTTGGCGGTGGCGGACACGGGTAGCTTTCAGGCAGCGGCGCACCAGTGCCGGGTGACGCAATCCACCGTTAGCCGCCAGGTGCAGGCGCTAGAAACAGAGCTAGACGCGCCCCTGTTTCATCGAGGTTCCCAGGCCAAGCTGACGGTGGCCGGAGAGCGTCTCCTACCCAAGGCCCGCCGCATTTACCAAGATTGGACGCAGGTAGCGCGGGACATTGCTGACCTGATGGCCGGGAAGCAGCCAGAACTGTGCGTCGCGGCGATTCAGTCGGTCTGCTCTACCCTGCTGCCCCCAGTGCTGCAACGGTTCTGCGCGGAATTTCCCCAGGTACAGCTCCGGGTGACGGCCCTCGGCAGCGACCGATCCCTCAAGGTGCTGCGGGATGGCTTGGTGGACTTGGCCATTGTGATGCACAACCCTCGCTTGGTGTCGCAGTCAGAAATGGTGGTGACGCCGCTGTTTGAGGAGAATGTGGAGGTGCTGATGGGGGCGGATCATCCCCTGGCCAGCCAGCCCCAGGTGTCTTGGGAGGCGCTGTCTCGATTTTCCCAGGTGATTTTTAAAGACGGCTACGGGATGCAGCGCCTGGTGCAAGAGCAGTTCCAACACCGAGGGGAAAGCCTGAATGCGGCCCTGGAACTGAACACCCTAGACGCCTTTCGGGGGGTAATTCGTCAGGGCAACTTCATCGCCCTGCTGCCCCAGTCGGCCCTGGTGGAATGCTACGCCGACCCCACCCTAGCGGTGCGCCCCACCGAGGATCCGACCCTGACCCGGTCGGTGGTGATGGTGACAACGCGGGATCGCCTGAGCATTCCCCCCATTCGGCGGTTCTACGACCTGGTGCAGGGGGTGTCGGCCACGGTGCTGGATTCGGTGAAACAGGTGGAGGCCGCGATGGTTCAACGGTAGGTTGGGGTTGTATTCCTCCAGCGACAAAAAATGAGCTGGGCCGATATCGTTCTAGGACGTGAACTCGGTAGGATAAAAACGACCTAGGGCGGAATGGCGAGGGACAGCATGAGTCAGGAATTTCGGGAATTACTCAAAAAGGTGGGCAGCGGTAGCCACACCTCCAAGCCCCTCAGCCGGGAGGAGGCCGATGCCGCCACCCAAATGATGCTGACCCAAACCGCCACCCCCGCCCAAATTGGGGCTTTTATGATTGCCCACCGGATCAAACGCCCCATCCCAGAAGAACTGGCGGGTACCCTCGATGCCTACGCCGCCCTGGGGCCAACCCTTCCTGCCATCGCCGATGGTCGCAAAGCCCTGGTGCTGAGCTGTCCCTACGATGGTCGTTCCCGCACGGTTCCGGTCACGCCTGTGACCACCCTGGTGCTGCTGGCGGCGGGGGTGCCCGTGGTGCTGCACGGCGGCGACCGGATGCCCACCAAGGAAGGGATTCCCCTGGTGGAACTGTGGGCGCAGTTGGGGGTAAATCTGGCGGATCTCTCCCTAGCCCAAAGCCACGCGATGCTGAATCAAACGGGCTTTGGTTTCGTGTATCTGCCCCAGCATTTCCCCCAGGCCCACGCCCTGGTGCCCTACCGGGAACAAATTGGCAAACGTCCCCCCTTTGCCACCGTGGAACTGATGTGGTCGCCCTACGCTGGCCCCCATCGTCTGGTGCTGGGGTTTGTGCATCCCCCCACCGAAGTTTTGGCCCAGGCCACCTTTGCCCTGCGCGGCCAGCGGGAATGGATGGCCGTCAAAGGGCTGGAGGGCAGTTGTGACCTAGCCCGTGGCCGCACCGCCATCGTGGGGATTCATCCCGCTGACGCCGCCCCCGATGCCCCCGTGGAACGACTGCTGCTCCACCCCCGCGACTACGGCTTTGAGGGCGACGATGTGCCCCTGGAGGACGAAACCACCCTCGATGAAGCGCTGCTGGCCGTGCTGGCGGGTCAGCCCTCGGAACTGTTCAAAACCGCCCAGTGGAACGCGGGCTTTTACCTGTGGCAGGGGGGCGCTACCGAGTCCCTGGAAACGGGGCTCGCGCTGGCCGATGATCTGATCACCCAAGGCCAAGCCCTGGCCAAATTGGAGGAACTGCAACGGCACACGGCAGCGCTGGCGGTTGCTCCGGCCTAGCCCCTGGATCTAGGCTGAACTTCAATCTGGCTTGCGGCCCTTCGGTATCAGCGGGCGAGGAGACCTCGCCCCTACGGTTGGCGGGGTTGGAAGTCGAGGTTGTCCAGTGTAGTCTTGGGCTGAACCGTTGGGCTATTCCCCCAGGGCATCAGGATCAAGCCCCAGTTCCCGCAGCCGTGCCGCCAGCTTGGCCGCCTTGGCCTCGGCCTGTGCCGCCCGCTCGGCTCCGGTGGGGAGGAGGTTGCCGTCTTGGTCGCACCAGCGCAGCCAGGTGGTGGTCAAGCCCTCAAAGCTGCCCTCCCAGAGGGTGAGCCCCAGGCCCACTTGCTCCAGCCAGGGTTCTGCCAGCGGGGCATAGCGCCCCTCGTGGAGGCCCAACACCCGCAGCGGCTCATCGCCCAACTGGCGCAGTGGATCAAACACGACGTAGTAGGCCACCCCCAGTCGGGCATAGGTCTCCAGCTTGCGGCCTAGTTCGTTGCCCACCCGGTTCGAGACAATCTCAATCACCACCTCCGGCGACTTGCCAATTTCCCACAGCAGGTAGGTGCGATGGCGCTTTTCCCGAAAATCCTGGGGTACCTCCACATCCAGGCTAAGGAACACATCGGGGACGATGGGCGGCTGACCCACCGCCCAAAATAGACCGATGTCCGCATCAGCCAAAAAGGGACGATCCATCCCCAGGCTGGCCCAGGAACTATACAGAATCTCCACCAGCAGCCGTTGCAGCTTCGCCGACAAAAAGTTATCCACGGGGGTATCGTCTTCAATCACCAGATCGTCGATGTTGGGGTAGAGATCCGGGTCTAGGGGTTCGTAGGGAGGATCACCGTCCTCAATCACTAAATCGTCGATATTCGGTTGTAGGTCGGGATCTAGGGAGTAGGTCGGCAGGCGGCTCTGGGTCATGGTTTCCCCGCAAATGAACGACACCATACCCTGAGCATAACAATGCTGACAGGGTTCTGAACTGCGACCAAACAACGTCTCGGACGAGCGTTAGCCCTCGCCCTCAAGAATCTTCGGCACCTTAAAGAAATCCTCTTCTCGGTCGGGGGCGCAGTTCAGCATGGTTTCCCGGTCGCCAAAGGGTTCTAGCGCATCGGGGCGGGTGATGTTGTTGAGTTCAATGGCGCGGGTGGTGGGCTCTACGTCGGTGGTGTCAAGTTCGCTGAGCTGCTCCACGTATTCCAAAATGCTGCTGAGCTGCCCGGTGAACTGCTGTTCCTCTTCGGGGGAAAGCTCCAGCCGAGCCAAGAGGGCAACTTTCTGAACCTGTTCGAGATCAATCATGGTGTTGGAATCGCAAAAATAACTGATGATATGCGGGATTGGCCCTCACCCGTAGAACCTTGGCCCTCACCCCCAGCCCCTCTCCCACGGGAAGAGGGGAGTTGGAGGACGGACTTAGAAGAGGATGGACTTAGAAGAAGATGTCGTTCTTCAGACGCCCGGTGTTTTTCATCCAGTTTTGGGCTTCGATGTAGTTGTTGGGGGCGATGGTGATGGCCTCCAGCCAGTAGCGGGCGGCTTCGTCGAAGTAGGTTTCGGCGGAGTCGCTATCCCCAGCCGCTTCGGCCTGTTCGCCCTTGTAGTGGTAGATCACGGCCATGTTGTTGAGGGCTTGGCACATGCGGGGGTTGAGGTCGATAGCTTCCTGGTACTTTTCCATGGCCAGTTCGTGCTCGCCGTTGCTGGCGTGGATCAAGCCCATGTTGTACAGAATAAAGCTGCGGTCGTAGGGGTCTTCCTCTAGGGTGAGGGCTTCGCGGTAGTTTTCCATGGCTTCGGCATACTCGCCATCGGCCTGGGCCGACATGCCATCTCGGTAGTAGGCGAAGGCTTCCTTCTCACTTTTTTTGGCGGGCATCATCTTCAGAATCATGTCCGCCATCACCGTAAAGGACTTGTCGATGAAGTTGTCGTTACGCTGGGTTCTGGGCATAGATGACGTCCACCAATGAGGGCTAGGAAAACAGGGGTGCAGGAAACCATTGCTCTTTAGATTAGCCTACCAAAGGGCTGCTGGTCTGGCCTAGGAGAATCTTGAAACGGTAGTTCTAGCCTCAGTTCGGGTTAAGTAAAGACTGCAAGCGTGAAGATATCTGCCCCCAGCCGCGTCGTTAGCCCTCACCCTAAATCCCTCTCCCATGGGGAGAGGGACTTTGAACCTTTCTAGCTCTCCTCTCCCACAGGGAGAGGAACTGGGGGGAGGGCGTTACCCCATCACCTGCTGCACCAAGGTTGCCAGTTTTTGGGCGCTGTCTCGCACCGCCAGACGCCCTGCGGCGGTGGCCATGGTGTCGAGGCGGTCGGGGTGTTGCAAAAGCTGGGTGACGGTGTCGGCTAGGTGTTCTGCCGTTAGCTCCTTCTGGGGCAAAAGCTGGGCTGCTCCGGCATCGCTAAATACACGGGCGTTGATGGTTTGGTGATCCTCCGCCGCCGAGGGGTAGGGAATCAGTAGGGAGGGGGTGCGGGTGATGGCCAGCTCGGTGAGGGTGCCCGCGCCAGAACGACAGAGGGCTAGATCTGCCCGGTTCAGCAGCGCCGCCATGGTGTTGAAAAAAGGACGGTGGATGTAGTGGGGATGGCTGAGGGCGTCGGTATCAGGGTCGTTATTCCCGGTTTGGTGGATAATCCACGCACCCTGCTCTAACCAAGCAGGGGCAGCTTGGCGCACCAAACGATTCACCGCCACGGCCCCTTGACTGCCACCAAAGATCAGGATCAGCGGTACGTCTTCAGGGATGACGGGATCGACTAGGGCCGGGGACGGAACGGCCAAAAAATCGTCCCGCACGGGGGTGCCCACGGTGACGGTGTGGGCCTTGGGAAGATAGGACACAGCAGCCTCAAACCCCACGGCCACGGTGGTGCACCAGGAACTCAGCCAGCGGGTAACTTTCCCTGGCAGGGCGTTGGATTCGTGCAAGACCGTGGGCAGGCCCAAGGAGTGGGCCGCAAGGATGGCCGGGGCGGCAATGTAGCCCCCGGTGGTAAACACGCCGCTAAACTGGCCCTGTTTCAAAATTTTCCGCACCCGCCGCGTGGCTAGGGCACACTGGCTCAGCAGCCGCAGCGTCCGCACCCCAGGCCGTCCCTGAAGCCCCGCCAGTTTCACCGTATGCAGAGGGTACTGATCGGCTACCAGAGTCGTTTCCAGGCGATCCGGCACCCCCAGCCATTCCAGGGTATAGCCCAGGCGCTGAAGCTCGGCGGCGGTGGCCAGGGCTGGGAACAGGTGCCCCCCAGTGCCACTGGCGGCAACCAGGATTTTGCCTCGCTGATCGGCCATAGAGCGTTGGGCCATCGGTTGCCCTGTCATCGACGGATCGGCGTCTAGATGGGGCAGATTCAACGGAGGGGATGAATCGGTTTGGGCCACGGTCTTTTCTCGCCCGTAAAAACGCTTTTCACTATACCAACTCCTTGTCCCTTGCCCTAAGCTTGTGCTAAGGGAACGCAAACCGGGCCGATGGCGTCCGTGTTCCCGCAGGCGTCAATTTTTGGTGAGGAGATCGGTATGGGGCAGTGTGGTGTGGGTTTATCGGCCATCGGGCGCATGGGTGGCTTGGCAGGGTCGGCCTGGGTGCTGACCTTGGGACTAGGTAGCGCTCCGGCCTGGGCCGCGACGGCAACAACGGCCCCCGCAGCGGTGCGCCAAACCCTAGAGCGGATTGAAACCGCCGCCAATGCCCAGGATCTTGAGGCCGTGATGGCGGCCTACAGCACCACCTTCACCAGCGATACGGGCTTTGACCATAGCCAACTGCGCCAAACCCTGGAAACCTTCTGGCAGCAGTACAGCACCCTGACCTACGAGGTAGAGTTGCTGAGCTGGGAGGCAGCAGGCCCAGGCACCTACACCCTCGAAACTCGGACGCAGGTCAATGGGGTGCAGGTCTTGCCCGACCGACGGCTGAACCTGACCGCCGATGTCACTTCGCGGCAGCGTTTAGAAAATGGCCAAATTGTCCGCCAAGACACCCTGTCGGAAACGAGCCGCATCACCTCCGGCACCAACCCGCCCACCCTGCAAACCCTGCTGCCCAATCGCCTGTCTCCCGGCCAGTCCTTTGCCTTCGATACCATCGTCATGGAACCCCTGGAGGGCCGATCTTTGATGGGGGTCGCCGTGGATGAAGGGGTGACGGCTATCGACTTCTTCGAGCCCCGCCCGGTGGTGTTTGATGTGCTCAGCGCGGGGGGGCTGTATCGGGTGGGTACTGCCCCCAGCAGCCCCGACCAGCGCTGGATTTCCGCTGTGATTATCCGGGAAGACGGCATGGTCGTGGAAACGCGCCGGGTGCCCGTGGATTAAGCACTCTAGATCAAGCCCTCTCTGACGGCTCCCTAATCCTGGGCTTCTCGCTCCAGCAGCAGGGTGACGGGGCCATCGTTGGTGATGTCTACCTGCATCATGGCCCCAAAGTGCCCAGTTTCGACGCGCAATCCGCTGGCTCGCAGGCGTTCCACAAACTGATCGTAGAGGGCTTCGGCCTGGGCGGGCGGGGCCGCTTTGTCGAAGGACGGACGCCGACCTTTGCGACAGTCACCGTAGAGGGTGAACTGGCTAACTACGAGAATCTCGCCCTGAATCTCCTGGACAGACCGCTCCCAGCGATCCCTATCTAGGGCCGGAAAAAGCCGTAAATCCAAGCATTTTCGGGCCATCCAGTCCAGTTCTGCCGCCGTATCTGTGGGGGCAATGCCCACCAGCAGGTTTAGCCCTCGGCCAATGGATCCCACCACTTCCCCCGCAACCCATACGCGGGACGCTGTGACCCGTTGTACGACCACTCGCATGGCTCCCCCCTTTCGCTGGCGACATCCTTAAATCCAGCCACCGCCGTGTCCGTAACTACCTCCCACCCCGGAGTGGGCGGGAGACGAAGGCTCAGGGCTAATGAGTGTTAATTTAAGTAACGTTATCTCATTTACCCTGACCTTCTATCGATATAGCCTTATGGGTCATCGTTTTTTCTCGATTTTCTTGGGCCTATGCCTGGTTGGGTTGACTTGGGTCATCGATCCACCCCCTGCCTTGGCCATGGGAGGCCCTCAGCCCCCCATCGGTAGCCCTGCCCCAGAGTTCACCCTGCCCACCAACAGCGGCGATGGGGATGTGTCCTTGGCCGATTTCCGCAATCAGTGGGTGGTGCTGTATTTCTATCCCCGCGATTTCACCTCCGGCTGCACCATCGAGGCCCAGCGCTTCCAGCGGGATTTGGCCGCCTATCAGGCCCGTAATGCCCAAATTCTGGGCGTCAGCGCCGATAGTGTAGACTCCCACGCCGAGTTCTGCGACGCTGAGGGCATTGAGTTTCCCCTGTTGTCTGACCCCAATGGCCAGGTCAGCAAAGCCTATGGGTCTTGGCTAGGGGCAGCTTCCCTGCGCCACACCTACGTTATCGATCCCGACGGTATCCTTCGCGCCCAGTTCCTAGGGGTACGTCCAGTGATCCACAGCAAAGAAGTGCTAGCAACCCTAGACAATCTTCAGGCCAACACCTAGATAAACCTACCTCCCAATCAGGGATTTAGAGCCGAACCCACCCGGTAACTCAGTCCGTGGTGGGTTCGCTGTTGGTGGTCTAGTTCATTTGCTGTCGCGGCTCGCAAGCGATAACAGTGACCCTGTTCTCCCCTTTGCTCCATGATCACCCCACCATGGTCATGGAGAGCCCCCGTCTATTACAAACATCGTTACATCTGAACAAGTCTAGCTATGGAGATGTGCCAAGATCAAACACTCCGGGCATACTATAAGGAATTCTTCGGCCCCTTAGCTGAATTCACTGAATTCTAAGACCACCATGTCTACAACGCCCCCTGAAGTTCTGCAACTGGCAAGGCAAGGTCAACCTGACGCCATCGCCGCGCTCATGAACCAGCACCTAGAGAGCAAAGGTATCACAGCCTATGTGACTCAGCAGGGGAACCTGTTGCAGGTGGTGCTCGAAGCCGCTGGCGTTCCGGCCCAAAGTGATCTGGTCAACTACGTCAAAATGGGCATCACCGGGCTTGGCTTGGCTACGGTAGATCACCTCAGCGTGAGCGGCAAACAGCAGGGGGCCAACGCCGTCGCCTGGACAGAACTCATCCCCATGAGAGAAGGGGCACCGCCACCCAGTCAAGGTATGGGCTCAGAGGCCCTAGACCTTGACGCCCTAGACCTAGATGCTCCCCTCACCGACGACCTCGATCTTGGTTTGGCTGATACGGGGCTTGACACCGACACCAGCGATTTTGATAGCGCCTTTGAGTCCATCGTCTTTGACCCCAACACCACCGACGACAATCTCGATTTTGACGCTTCCATTCTAGACAGCACCCCCTCAGACCTAAACTTTGACGACGAAACTCCCAGCATTACCGATGATTTTGGCCTCAATCTCGACATCACTAATGATAGTGACTTCGATTTAGATTTAGGCCTAAACTCTGCTGCTGTCACCAGCGATTTTGACCTCGACCTAGAGCCATCCACCACCCAAGAAGACCTTGGGTTTGACCTAGGTGCAGAACCTCTTGCTGAAGAAGGTGACTTTGACCTAGATTTAGGCTCAGAATCAACTATCGAAGAAAGTAATTTTGACTTCGACCTAGGTGCATCAGAATCAAGTGAAGAAGGGAATTCCGACCTAGACTTAGGTGCAGAATTAGGCGAGGAAGGTAGCTTTGATTTTGACCTCGGCGTAGAATCTGCCAATGAAGAAAGCGACTTTGACCTAGATTTAGGTGCAGACGCAACTACCGAAGAAAGTGACTTTGATTTTGACCTGGGTACAGACGCAACTACCGAAGAAAGTGACTTTGATTTTGACCTAGGTGCAGAATCAAGCGAAGAAAGTGACCTTGATCTAGATTTAGGCTCAGAAGCTACAACTGAAGAAAGTAGCTTTGATTTTGATTTAGACTCAGGATCTACAACTGAAGAAAGTGACTTTGATTTTGATTTAGGAGCAGAATCAAGCGAAGAAGGTGGCTTTGATCTTGATTTAGGTACAGAGCCTATTGCTGAAGACAGTGATTTCGATCTAGGTTTAGACTCAGAAGCGTCTACCGAAGAAAGTAGTTTTGATTTTGACTTGGGTGCAGAATCAAGCGAAGGAAGTGACTTCGGCCTAGATTTAGACTCAGAAGCTAAAACTGAAGAAGAAGATTTTGATTTTGACCTAGGTGCAGAAGCTACAACTGAAGACAACAGCTTGGATTTTGACCTAGGTGCAGAATCAAGCGAAGAAGGTGGCTTTGACTTGGACTTAGGTACAGAGTCTCTTGCTGAGGACAATGATTTCGGCCTAGATTTAGGCTCAGCAGAAGCGACCGAAGAAACCAGCTTTGATCTTGATTTAGGTGCAGAATCAAGCGAAGAAGGTGGCTTTAACTCAGACTTAGGTACAGAGCCTATCGCTGAAGAAAGTAGTTTTGATTTTGACTTGGGTGCAGAATCAAGCGAAGAAGGTAGCTTTGACCTAGGCTTAGATACAGAGTCTATTGTTGAAGAAAGTGCCTTCAGTCTAGATTTAGACTCAGAAGCTACAACTGAAGAAGATTTTGATTTTGACCTAGGTGCAGAATCAAGCGAAGAAGGTAGCTTTGACTTAGGCTTAGATACAGAGCCTATTGCTGAAGACAGTGATTTTGGCCTAGATTTAGACTCAGCAGCAGCTACCGAAGAAACCAGCTTCGATCTTGATTTAGGTGCAGAATTAAGCGAAGAAGGTGGCTTTAACTTAGACTTAGGTACAGAGCCTGTCACAGAAGAAAGTGATCTCGGCCCAGACTTAGGTTTTGACTTGGGTGCAGAATCAAGCGAAGAAGGTGGCTTTGACTTGGACTTAGGTGCAGAGCCTGTCACAGAAGAAAGTGATCTCGGCCCAGACTTAGGTTTTGACTTGGGTGCAGAATCAAGCGAAGAAGGTGGCTTTGATTTTGACTTAGGTGCAGAGCCTGTCACAGAAGAAAGTAGTTTTGATTTTGACTTGGGTGCAGAATCAAGCGAAGAAGGTAGCTTTGATCTTGATTTAGGTTCAGAGCCTATTGCTGAGGACAATGATTTCGATCTAGGTTTAGACTCAGCAGCTACCGAAGAAAGTGGTTTTGATTTTGACTTGGGTGCAGAATCAAGTGAAGAAGGTGGCTTTGATCTTGATTTAGGTTCAGAGCCTATTGCTGAGGACAATAATTTCAGCCTAGATTTAGGCTCAGCAGCAGCTACCGAAGAAAGCAGCTTCGATCTTGATTTAGATGCAGAGCCAACGACGGAAGAAAGCAGCTTTGATTTTGACTTAGGTGCAGAATCAAGCGAAGAAAGTAGCTTTGATCTTGATTTAGGGGAGGAATCGGGCGAGGAAGGTGGCTTTGACCTAGATTTAAGCGCAGAAGCAACTATCGAAGAAAATGATTTTGATCTGGGTGCGGAATTAGCTGAGGAAAGTGGTTTTAGTCTAGAGTCAGATCAGACCCTTGAAGAAGGTGGCTTTGGTCTTGATTTAGCCCTAGATGAGGAGTCTGCCGAAGGAGAAAGCAGTGCAGATTTTGAATTAGACATTGGCACTACGGCACCACCATCGTTTGAATTGGAGGATGAGGATCTGTGGAGCAGTTCAGATGATGAAGAAATTGGAGCAGGAGCCTTCTCCATGCCTGTCATTGATGAGATATCTTCTCTGAGCGTAGACACTGAATCGGCATCAGAGGATGACTTCGCCTTTAGCGACAGCGGCCCTGGCCTCGAGGAAACACCACTCACCGAAGACCTTAGCTTCGAGTCTTCCCCTGACTTTGGCGAAGATGAGGAAGACGTATCGTTTGAAGACAATGACTTAGGTGAAGATTTTTCGGGTGCGGAAGAATCCTTTGACATCCCCGATTTCGGCGGAGAATTATCAGCAGAAGAATCCCCCTTTGAATCAGCAGGCTTTGAGGCAGAAGGCTTTGAGGCAGAAGGCTTTGAAGACGCTGCATTAAGCGATGACAGTGCATTCGATATTCCTGACTTTGGGGAAGATATCTCCAGCGAACCATCTCCGTTTGAAATCGGCGAAGCTGAAGCAGATAGCTTGGGCGCAGGTGGGGAATTTGACATCCCCGATTTCGGCGAAGAATCATTAGCAGAAGAATCCCCCTTTGAATCGGCAGGCTTTGAGACAGAAGGCTTTGAAGACGCGGCGTTAACCGATGACAGCGCCTTCGATATTCCTGACTTTGGGGAAGATATCTCCAGCGAGCCATCTCCGTTTGAAATCGGTGAAGCTGAAGCAGACAGCTTGGGCGCAGGTGGTGAATTTGACATCCCCGATTTTGGCGAAGAATCATTAGCAGAAGAATCCCCCTTTGAATCGGCAGGCTTTGAGACAGAAGGCTTTGAAGACGCGGCGTTAACCGATGACAGCGCCTTCGATATTCCTGACTTTGGGGAAGACACCTCTAGCGAATTTGAAACACCAAACTTTGGAGGGGGTGCAGTAGATGAACCTCCTCTGGTTGATGTAACTGATTTTGAGGAGGCTTCTCCGGCGGAAGATTTCGCCTTTGAAGTACCCGATTTTGGTGGCTTTGAGGTGCCAGATTTTGGTGAAGATGCTGCCAGCGAAGCCTCTCCCTTTAGCACAACGGACTTTGAGGAAGAGTCCCTGAATAATGAAGACTTCGCCTTTGAGGTACCTGATTTTGGCGAGGATGTTGTGGATGACACATCACCCTTTGGGGAAGAGTTTCCCCTAGATGAAGGGTGGGGCGAAGAGTTAGGTGATATGTCCTCGGTTGAAAGTTCTGATACCTGGGAAGGCGTCTCCGAGCCGCCCTCCGAGGAAGATGAAGCGGGGGTTGACCTGGGCTTAGCGAGTGGTTTGGCGGCAGGCGGTTTGGCGGCAGGTGGCTTGGCCTCTATGGCTTGGGAGGAGGAATCCGGAGTTCAGGAGCCCGATGCAGGCCCAACGGCTGAGACGTTCCCGCCAGAGTTGCCGACGCAGGAATTCCTGGAAGCTGAGGAGGCATTCGCGCCCATTGATTGGAATGAGGCAGACTTAACTTCGGACGATGAGGATGGTGGGTTTACCTTTGCGGAGGATGACTTTGCGGGCAACGACACCAACGGATTCCATCAAGAGGAACCGTCTAATACCGCCGATACTGCCGATACCGCTGATGCCACCGACGACTTTATTCACAAGTTCGCTCCGGTATCACCAGAGGAAGTAGACCAGCGCACCCCCGGTAAGGCGGGGTCGGGGTCTAGCCTCAAGCTGATTTTGGGAATTGGGGCGGCGGCCTTGGCGCTGCTGCTGGCGGTGTTTGGCATTACGGCACTGCTGGGCCGGATGCGTCAGCCCGATGTGCCCGTAACCCAGCCTCCGGTAGAAGTTCCGACACCTCCCGATGACGGCACCGAACCGCCCACCGAGCCGCCCACTGAGCCGCCCACTGAGCTGACGGAACCACCGACGGAGCTGCCCACTGAGCCACCCGTATCGGTCAACCCGTTCCGGGATGCGGTGAATGCAGCCACCCAGGCCTCCCAGTTGGCCCAAACCGCCAGCACCAGGGAAGAGTGGCAAGCCGTCGCTG
The DNA here is from genome assembly GCF_016403105.1 of Leptolyngbya sp. BL0902. NCBI lineage: Bacteria > Bacillati > Cyanobacteriota > Cyanophyceae > Leptolyngbyales > Leptolyngbyaceae > Leptolyngbya > Leptolyngbya sp. BL0902. The sequence goes on along the minus strand of NZ_CP046155.1, from coordinate 1,071,777 downwards.
AGGGTTGGCAGCAGGCAATCACCCTGATGGAGCAGGTGCCAGAGTCTGACCCCAACTACGCCACGGCCCAGGATCGGGCGGTGGCCTACCAGCCCAACTTGGCCTATGCCCAGCAAAATGTGGAGCGGTTCCCATAGGGCGAGTAAAAGGCGGGTAAAATAAGACGGTTGTATTCAGCCCAAAGCCTTGATTGAACGCTATACCCTGCCCGAAATGGGCAACCTCTGGACGGATGACTATAAATTTAAGACCTGGTTGCGGGTAGAAATCGCCGTGTGCGAGGCCCAGGCGGAACTAGGCTATATTCCGAAGGAGGCGGTAGAGGAGATCAAGGCGAAGGCGAAGTTCGATCCCCAGCGCATCCTAGAAATTGAGGCCGAGGTGCGCCATGATGTGATCGCCTTTTTGACCAACCTCAACGAATACGTGGGGGATGCGGGCCGCTACATCCACCTAGGCATGACCAGTTCCGACATGCTCGACACCGCCCTGTCTTTGCAAATGGTGGACAGCCTCCAGGTGATCATGGTGCACGTCGAAAACCTGATCCAGGCCATTCGTTACCGCGCCCAAGAGCACCGAGATACGGTGATGATTGGCCGCTCCCACGGCATCCACGCCGAGCCGATTACCTTTGGCTTTAAGCTGGCGGGTTGGCTGGCGGAAATGCTGCGCCACCGGGAACGCCTCACCCACCTGCAAGACACCATCGCCGTGGGCAAAATCTCTGGGGCCGTGGGCACCTACGCCAACATCGACCCCCAAATCGAAGCCCTCGCCTGCCAGCATTTGGGACTGCGGCCCGACACCGCCTCGACCCAGGTGATCTCCCGCGATATCCATGCCGACTTTATGAACGCCCTGGCCCTGCTGGGGGCCTCCATCGAGCGGTTTGCCGTGGAAATTCGCAACCTTCAGCGCACGGATGTGTTGGAAGTGGAGGAATTTTTCTCCAAAAAGCAGAAGGGGTCTTCCGCCATGCCCCACAAGCGCAACCCCATCCGCTCCGAACGCCTGACCGGGATGGCCCGCATTCTGCGCGGCAACGCCATGGCTGCCCTAGAAAACGTCGCCCTCTGGCACGAGCGCGACATTTCCCACAGCTCTGTAGAGCGGGTGGCCATGCCCGATAGCTGCATCCTCACCCACTTCATGCTGGTGGAAACCACTGAGCTAGTGAAGAATCTGCTGGTCTATCCTGAGAATATGGCCCGCAATATGAACGTCTACGGTGGGGTGGTGTTCAGCCAGCGGGTGATGCTCTCCCTGGTGGAAAAGGGGCTGGCCCGTGAGGAAGCCTACGCCATCGTGCAATCCTGCGCCCACACCGCCTGGAACACCGATGATGGCAACTTCCGCCACCTGATCAGCCAGGATGAACGGGTGCAAGCCCACCTCTCCGAGACCGAGATCGAGGCGTGTTTTGACCCCAACCACCACCTGCGTAACCTCGATCAGGTCTATCAGCGGCTGGGCATCTAGGCCAACGCCTGCGCCATCTGCGTCCCGCGCCCTACCCCGCAGAGGTGAGGTTGCCCCACCGTCCTGATGAGATAACCTCCTGGCAACCCGGGGCATTCCCTCGGTTGCCGCCCAAGGTGTTCTGCTGGTTCTGTTGTTCCTTGCCGATTGTCTGTTGTCTCCGCCCCCTGTCAGCTTCGGCGGATGGGGTTGTTTTCCTGGTTGGTTGTTTCCGTTCCCTTAGGTCTTGGTGTGTCGTTATGAAAACTGTAATTCCCGTTCCCCTACCCGATGCCCCCTACGACATCGTAGTGGCTGATCAAGGGTTAAGCCATGTTGGCTCCTGGTTGGCCACCGCCGAACAGCCCCTAGTCAAGCCCGGTCAGCGGCTGCTGTTGGTGTCCAATCCAACCATCTTTCGCCACTATGGAGAAACGGTCATGGAGTCGCTGGCCCAGGCGGGCTACGCCGTACAGTACCATCTCCTGCCCGCTGGCGAACGCTACAAGAACCTAAAGTCTATTCAGTCTCTCTACGATGCCGCCCTAGAGTTTCGCCTAGAGCGCCAGTCGGCCATGGTGGCCCTAGGGGGCGGCGTCATTGGTGACATGACCGGATTTGCAGCGGCGACCTGGCTGCGAGGGATTCGGTTTGTGCAAATTCCCACCTCCCTGCTGGCCATGGTGGATGCCTCCATTGGCGGCAAAACTGGGGTCAACCATCCCAGGGGCAAAAACCTGATCGGAGCCTTCCACCAGCCCCAGCTCGTGGTGATCGATCCCATCGTGCTGAAAACCTTGCCCCTGCGGGAGTTTCGCGCCGGGATGGCCGAGGTGATCAAGTACGGCGTTATTTGGGATGCGGAGCTCTTCGCCGCCCTAGAATCCGCCGAACGGCTGGATCAGTTCCGCTATCTCAGCGACAACCTGCGTCACCAAATCCTCACCCGTTCCTGCCAAGCTAAGGCCGATGTGGTCTCCCAAGACGAAAAAGAAGCTGGACTGCGGGCCATCCTCAACTACGGCCACACCATCGGCCATGCGGTGGAAAGCCTCACCCACTACCGAGGCGTTAACCATGGGGAAGCCGTCGCCATTGGTATGATCGCCGCCGGACACATCGCCACCCGCCTAGGCTACTGGAGCAAAGAGGACGCCGACCGTCAGTATCGCCTCATTGAAAAAACCGGATTGCCCACCGCCCTCCCTCCCAACCTCAACGATGAGGATATTTTGCGCCTGCTCCAGGGCGACAAAAAGGTGGAGGACGGCCAAGTGCGGTTTGTACTGCCCCAGGGCGTGGGTTCCGCCATTGTCACCGGAGATGTGTCTCAGGAGGTTATCTACGCCGCCCTCGCTAGCAGCCGGGGGTAGCGTCGGTTCAGAGCACTTTAGGCATGGCAGGAGAACCCTAGGTCAGTTCTCCTGTCAGGGGTCGCCCGCCGGATTAACCGTCTAGTGCCGCTGCCAGGAGCGACGTCAACCCTCCTGCATCTCAAAATTCATACAATGAGAAAGCCCTGCCCTCATTAACGAGCGGGTTAAGCATCGTCAGCCGAGGGCTAGGGGGCTATCCATTGTGCTTCACCATCGTTCTATTCCAAAAGGCAGCTCCTTCCCATGCCCAACGCCCATCGCATCGCCCAGATTGAACTGTTCCAAGACGACAACAACGGCTATAAATCCTTTGAAATGCCGGGGGCCAAACCCCACTACAACCCCGACCGTCCGGGGCAGGTAGAGCATATTTTTTTGGACATCAGCCTCGATTTGGAGCAGAAAATCTGTGAGGGCACCTGCAAACTTCGCATCAACCCCGTGCGGGATGGGGTAGAAAGTTTAACCCTGGATGCGGTAAATCAGCAGATTGAGTCGGTGAAAGTCGGCAGCGCCAAGCAAGCCTTTGACTACGATGGTGAGCGGTTGCACATTCGCCTGAAAAAGCCCACAGCGGCGGGGGAAGCCTTTACGGTGGCCATTGCCTATCGTCTAGAGCAGCCGGAGCGGGGCATCTACTTCATTGGCCCCGACAAGCACTACCCCAACAAACCCGTACAGGTGTGGACTCAGGGCGAAGATGAGGACTCCCGCTACTGGTTCCCATGTTTCGACTATCCGGGGATGCTGTCTACCTCGGAAATGAAGGTGCGGGTTCCGGCGCAGTACCAGGTGGTGTCCAATGGTGAATTGATCGACACGACCGAAGACGGTGATTACAAGGTTTTTCACTGGCACCAAAAGCAGGTTCACCCCACCTATTTGATGGCCCTGGCAGTGGGCGAATTCGACATCATTCAAGACCAGTGGCAGGATATCCCCGTCACCTACTACGTGGAAAAGGGCCGCAAGGATCAAGGCCAGATCACCATGGGTAAAACCCCTCGGATGATCGAATTCCTCAGCGACAAGTATGGCTATAAATATGCCTTTCCCAAGTACGCCCAGGTCTGCGCCGCCGACTTTATCTTTGGCGGCATGGAAAATACGTCGATTACGATTTTGACCGACCGCTGCCTGCTGGATGAACGCGCCGCCCTGGATAACCGGGGTTCCGAATCCCTGGTCGTCCACGAACTGGCCCACCAATGGTTTGGCGACCTGCTGGTGATCAACCACTGGAGCCACGCCTGGGTGAAGGAAGGCATGGCCACCTATTCCGAAGTGATGTGGACGGAGCAGGAATACGGCCCCGACGAAGCCGCCTACTACCGTCTGGGCGAAGCCCGCAGCTACCTAACCGAAGACAAAACCCGCTACCGTCGCCCCATGGTGACCCACGTCTATCGCGAAGCCATCGAACTCTACGACCGCCACATCTACGAGAAAGGGGCCTGCGTCTACCACATGATCCGCGCCGAACTGGGGGATGACCTGTTCTGGAAGGCGATTCGCACCTTCGTCAACGACCACGCCCATAGCACCGTGGAAACCATCGACCTGCTGCGCGCCATCGACAAAGCCACCGGACGCAACCTGCGGCCCCTGTTCGACCAGTACGTGCTGCGCGGTGGCCACCCCGACTACAAAGTGGCCTATAGCTGGGATGCCGACAGCAAACTGGCCAAGCTCACCGTCACCCAAACCCAGGCCAAGGACGGCGACACCAGCAGCACCAGCGGCCTGTTCGACCTACGAATTCCCATCGGTTTTGGCTTCGTCAGCCAGGGCAAAACCGCCAAAGTCGAAGTCAAATCCTTCACCGTCCGCATCCACGAACGGGAGCAAGCCCTCTATTTCCCCCTCGACAAAAAGCCCGATTTCATTAGCTTTGACCTCGGCAACCACTTCCTTAAAACCGTGGAGCTAGAGTATCCCATCGCCGAACTCAAGGCCCAACTCCAGCACGACCCCGACCCCCTCTCTCGCATCGAATCCGCCATCGCCCTGGCCAAAAAGGGCAACCTGGAAGCCGTCGCCGCCCTCACCACCGCCCTCACCGACGATCCCTTCTGGGGCGTGCGGGCCGAAGTGGCGGAACAACTCGGCTCCATCAAACTCGATCAGGCCGCTGAAGGACTACTCAAAGGACTGAAAGACCCCGAAGCCCGCGTCCGCCGTGCCGTGGTCAGCACCCTGGGCGACATCAAAACCGCCGACAGCTACAAAGCCCTCAAAGCCATTGCCGAAAAGGGCGATGCCAGCTACTACGTGGAAGCGGCGGCAATTCGTTCCCTCGGTGCGGTAGGTTCCGCCGACCTGGAGGGCAAACCCAAGGACAAGAAAACCCTCAAACTGCTAGAAAGCATCCTCAAAGAACGCCAGGGCTGGAACGAAACCGTGCGTTCTGGAGCTATCACCGCCCTCAGCCAGTTCAAATCCTCCGAAGAAGCCCTCGACCTGGTGCTGAAATACACCGAACCCGGCACCCCCCAAGCCCTGCGCCTAGCGTCGATTCGCTCCCTGGGGGCGATCTCCAAGGGCCAAACCAAACCCACCCTCGAACGCATCCTAGATCGCCTAGAAACCATCGCCAGCGAAAGTTTTTTCCTCACCCAGGTGTCTGCTGTGGCGGCCTTGGAAGGGGTGGAAAGCGCCCGCGGCATCCGCATTCTGCAAAACCTGGCGGAACATACCCCCGATGGCCGAGTGCGCCGCCGCGCCCAGGAAGCCGTGCAAACGGTGCAAAAGGCGATTGGTAAAGACAAGGCGGTGGAGCAATTGCGCCAGGAGGTGGATGACCTGAAGAAGGCGAATCAGGAACTCAAGAGTCGGTTGGAGACGTTGGAGGCCAAGGCAAAGTAGCCAAAAATCATGCCGCAGAAAATCCGAGAGCTAAAACGGAAGTTGCGTCAGGCCGGGTTTCAGGAGGTTCCAGGTAAGGGTAGCCATACCAACTGGATACATCCTCGTTATCCCGGCAAAATCACCGTTTCTGGAAAAGATGGCGCAGATGCCAAACCCTATCAAGAAAAGGAAGTCGATAACGCGATTCAAGCTGTAAGGAGTCAAAATAATGACTAAACATCTCAAATATCAAATGGTTATTCAATGGTCTGAAGAAGATCAAAGCTTCTTGGTAGGATTTCCTGATTTTCCAGGGCAGCAATGGCGCACTCATGGAGATACCTACGCTGAGGCGGTGACTAATGGTATTGAGGCGTTAGAATCCCTAGTGATCGCCTATGAAGCGACAGGTGAACCACTGCCAGAGCCAAATGTGATCTATGCTGCGGCTTAAATCAGCCTAAAAGAATCCACGGTACAGGGACAAAACTTGAGGAGAGAGGGCTGAAGCCTTGTCCCGTAGGGGGTTGACAGAATCAGGAATAGGGAGGTGAGCTAGGGATTACCACAACCTTAGCCGGATCCTCCCCATGACTCAGATTAACCGACTTCAAGCGGCCCTGCGTGCTCATCTACCGCTCAGTACGGGGACAAAAGTTGAAGCGCCTGGTCGAACTCGGCAGATCGTAGGGCCAGATCACAGCAAATACGGCGGAGAACGTCACAGCCGCACCGGAACCACGGTACAGGGTTAGGTGAAGACGCTCAAAGTAGACATCCACTCACTAAAGCATCAGGCAAGCCAGCAGCTTGCTAGCGTTAATAGGCAGAAGATCTTCTTTCAAGTGTTTCCAGCTATTCGGCCAAGTGAACACAGGATAAATGCAGAATAGCCCAGGCTGTGCTCCGGTTCATCCTAAGGAAAACGATTGCGATTCGTCTGGTTCGGCGGGGTCGTCATCGACCTCGAATCCGCTGTGGAAGGTGGCGGTGCCCTGGGGCACTTGGCCCTGAAAAGACAGCACAAAGAAGAACTCAGGTGGAATATCTTCGCAGGTCAGCACCAAGGACGGTTCAAAGCCAAACCGTGGGTAGTAGGCTGGATGTCCCACCACGCAGCACCCCTGGGCCTTGAGGTCTTGCAGGCGCGATAGCCCTGCTTTCACCAAAGCTGTACCAATGCCCTGGCCCTGGTAGGGTGGCAGCACCGAAAGCGGCCCCAGGCCATACCATCCTGCGCTACCGTCGGACATGGTGACGGGTGAAAAAGCAATATGGCCAACTACTTGATCCTCCAGCACCGCCACCAGGGACACGGTAAGCGCTCCTGCCGCTCGGAGGGCTTCAATAATCCAGTGTTCGGTGTGGAGGCTGATGGCAAGGGTTTCAAAGGCGGCGATGGTGACGGCCCGAATGGTGGGGATGTCGTCAGGGGTCTCGTCGCGAATCAGAGGGCTGAAGGCCATGGGGGATAGGTGGGGGTTAGGGGGCTGTGATGGAAGTGGCTAATAAAACGCCCTCTTGGCACAGGCCGGAGAGGGTCGCTTGCCCAGTGCAGAAGAGGACGGTTTTGAGTTCGGCGATCAGGACATCGGCTAGGGCGGCTACGGCGTCTTCGGAATCGCTGGCGGCTTTGAGGAAGGGATAGGCGAGTCCGGCCAAGTCGGCTCCGAGGGCGAGGGTTTTGGCGACCTCTAGGCCATTCCGCAGGCCACCGGAGGCAATCAGCGGCAGGGTGGGGGCCACCTGACGGGCAGCAATGAGGCAATCGGCGGTGGGAATGCCCCAGTCGGCAAAGGTTTGACCCAGGCGGCGCTGGAGTGGATCCGTTGCCCGCTCACTTTCCACCTTAGCCCAGGAGGTGCCTCCGGCCCCGGCCACATCCACGGCGGCAACACCTGCTTCCATCAGCCGCCGCACCAGGGGCGCAGAAATACCGTTGCCCACCTCTTTGACCACCACGGGCACGGGTAGGGCGGCGCAGATGTGCTCAATTTTGTTCAAGATCCCTTTGAAATTGGTATCGCCTCGGGTTTGCACGGCCTCTTGGAGTGGGTTGAGGTGCAAAATCAGGGCGCTGGCCTCGAGGTGATCCACCACCCGACGGCACTGATCGAGGCCATAGTCGTAGTTCAACTGCACCGCCCCCAGGTTGGCCAGCAGTAGGATATCGGGGGCCACCTCCCGCACCCGAAAGGTGGTCATTAGATCCGGGTTTTCCACGGCCACCCGCTGAGAGCCAACCCCCATGGCGAATCCATAGCGCTGAGCTACGGTAGCGAGCCGTTGGTTAATGCGCTGGGCTTCTTCGGTGCCGCCCGTCATGGAGGAAATCAGCAGCGGTGCCCCCAGCCGATGGCCCAGGAAGGTGGTCTCTAGGGCCAAATCCTGCCAGTCCACTTCGGGCAGGGCGCAATGGCGAAACCGAAACCGCTCCAGGCCTGTTGTTACCTGGCGGCACTGCACGCTCTCATCAAGGCAAATGCGTAGATGATCCGCCTTACGAACTTGGGTTTCGTGGGTAGCCAGGGGCAATCTGGTCACAGGGTTCACTCAGTAACGTCTGTGTTCCATAGTAAAAAAGAACGGGATGCGGAGGGAAACATCCAGCTATCTGGATTCCCAGTTCCCAGTTCCCAGTTCCCAAGTTCCAGATCTCGGCTCCCGACTCCCGACTCCCCTCACTCCGGCTTTAACAACTGCACCCCATCCCGGCCATCGGTATCGTGGAGGAAGACTTTGACAGATTCATCCTTGGCGGTGGGCAGCACGCGACCCACAAAGTCTGGGTGAATGGGCAGTTCTCGATGGCCCCGATCAACCAGCACGGCAAGACGAATGGCGCTAGGACGGCCATAGTCCAACACGGCATTGAGGGCGGCGCGAATGGTGCGTCCGCTGTAGATCACATCGTCTACCAAAATCACGACCTTGTTGGTGAGATCGAAGGGAATTTTGGTGCGGGCAGGGGTGCGGGTGCTGATTTTGTCTAGATCATCGCGATAGAGGGTGATGTCGATGGCTCCTACGGGCAGCTTCACCTCCTCCATGCGCTGGATTTGATGGGCCAACATATGGGCGAGGGGCACTCCACGGGTGTAGATGCCCAACAGCAGCAGGTGGCGCAGGTCGCCCCCTCGCTCGATCACCTCTGAGGCCAGACGGTTGAGCGTCCGTCGCATTTCTTCGGCAGACAAAATTTCGACAACGGGAGGGCTGGCACTCATGGGGGCAACTTACGCAGCAGAGAGACTTCAACACACGGGACATCGCACGTCACCGACCCACACTATACCCGACCTTTCGGTTCTGTAGGCGGTAGCGGTCTTCAGGGGAAAACCAAGTGAATCAACCGCTCTAGCTTGGGTATGGTCAAGGGTAGCGTTAGCGTTAGGTCGGCGATCTGCTTCAGAAACTCGGCCTGGGATGGCGGCAGGTTGACGTCTGGTAAAGCGGCGTTTGGGCTATTGGCATCTGAGCCATCAACATCTGAGCCATCAACATCTGAGCCATCAACCTTTGGGTTATCAACATTGGGTGGCCAGGGTTCCAGCGGCTCAGCGTCTACCAGCACAACAACTTTGGGGTGCGGGGTGGGCCACCTATCGGGGACGAGGGAAATCAGAGAATCCTCAGACCCAACAGCAATCGCCAACACATGGGGTTGGGGAGTCGTGATCTGGTCCCATCGGTGGTGGCGTTCTACTTGCCAGCCGCAGTGCTGCAAATAGACCAGCCAGGGGTGAGAACGCTCAGGATCAGAGTCCAGCAGTACGAGGTAGGGGGCGGGGCAGGGTAGACCGGGAGCCGTTAAGCCGGGGTGAATGGACGAAGAGGATGCCGTTAATGAGGCCCCTCTACCAGGGTGGCCCTTTTGGGGAAGGTAGAGCAAAAAGCAACTCCCCTGGTTAACCACCGACTCTACGGTGACATAGCCGCCGTGGCACTGAGCCAGTTGTTGGGTTAGGGCGAGGCCCAACCCGGTGCCGCCGTAGCGGCGATTAAGGCTGCCATCCAGTTGGGTAAAGGGTTGGAACAGCAATTTCAGCTTATCTTTGGGAATCCCGATGCCTGTATCGGTCACGGCAAACTCTACCATCGCCCCCACCGCCTTCACCGTGAGCTGCACCTGCCCCCGCTCGGTAAATTTGACGGCGTTGGAAAGCAGATTAAGCAGCATTTGTCTCAGGCGTTGTTCGTCGGCCATGCAGGTCTCAGTGGCGGCATCTACGTGGTACGCCAGGGTAATCGGCTTACCTGCTACACGGGGCTCTACCATGGCGAGACAGGTTTGGCACAGCCCCTGCACATCCACCGTCGAGAGCCGCAGCAGTTCCCGGCCCGCTTCAATTTTGGATAAGTCTAGAATGTCGTTAATCAGCGCCAGCAAATGATCGCCACTGGCCTGGATATAGTGGAGGTATTCTATCTGTTTGGCGTTTAACGGCCCCACGGCCTGCTGAGTTAATAGGGATGACAGACCCAAAATGGCATTGAGAGGAGTGCGCAGCTCGTGGCTCATCATCGCCAAAAACTGGCTTTTAGCCTGACTGGCCGCCTCGGCAGCTCGCTGCTGGGCAGACAGATCTTGCTGCTCTCGAAGCTGCTGGGCCACTTGGGTGGCACACTGCTGATAGAGGACGTCCTGTTCAGCCAAGATCTGCTGAAGTTTTTGGAAAGCCGCTTGATCTCGGCAAAGCAGGCGCAGGTCATCAAGATTTTGAAAACGCATAGCAACAGGACGATCAAAGGGACAAGGGGCACCAAGCCAGATGCAGCTTGGCTATACTCCTAGGAATCCCAGATTTTGGCGGTTTAATTCTTGAAAATAGGCCAAAAATCTAAAATTATTCTTTGATTTATGCCGGGTGAGCGGCTCACTCTAGGCGGCGGGGTGTGGTGAGGGAAAGATCCCTAGGGGCTCCCCAGCGGTACGCCCGGTGGCCCAGCCTCCCCGCAGCATCCACGGGTTGGCGTTGTGAGGAGGGCCAGTCCTCAGCCCTGGGGGCTAACCTAGGGCCACCATAAAAATGGCAGAGGATAATCACTCCCCTGCCATGGCTTTAAACAACGGATTGGTTAAAGGGCCATCGAGATGGCCAACCGAAATGTCCTGGGCTTACCAGCGAGAGAACTCGCGGTTGCCGCCGCCGCCATTGCCCCGACCGCCAAAGTTGCCCCGAGGTGCGCCGCCACCTGCCCGCTTTTCCTTGGGACGAGCCTTGTTGACGCGCAGCTCGCGGCCCATCCATTCTGCGCCATCGAGGGCTTCGATAGCAGCGTCTTCGTCGGCTTCCTGTTCCATTTCCACGAAGGCAAACCCACGGGGACGTCCGGTTTCCCGGTCGGTGGGCACCGTCACTCGGCTAACGGCTCCATACTCGGCGAAGACCTCGGTAATGTCTCCCTCCGTAGCGTTGTAGGCTAGGTTCCCTACATAAATCGACATGGCACAACTCCAAATTAGACATGAAATGTAGACAAGTTCGATTCGGAGTGGTACTCACCGATTTACCCGAAAACTGAGATCAGACACTGAGATCAGACTGTGATTAACCAGCCTACCGAAAGCAAAACATGTTACCCGCTTACTGTAACACAAGGCATTGGGTCGTGAATGGTTTGTAACACAGTGTCAGTCGGACTTATAGCCCTTTTGCTATGGCTGTTCCGCTGACCTCTGGTCGGCCCAGATCGGGCCAGGGTTGGAGCGGAATTAGGGGGCGGCAGTGGCCATACAGGCAGCGGTGGGCCAACTAGGAACCGGGCCAGCGGGCAGGCCATGATTTCCCTCGAACTGGGGATCGGCCCGGTGGGGAAACGTGGGGGGGATAGGGCCATAGTCGGCTAGGTGAGAACGGCGCAAATGCCCTTCCTGGTTGGCTTGCCAAATCTCACCGCTGTTGACCTCTAGGCAGGTGAGCCACTGCCCTTCGCAGGCCGCTGTATCGAGGCAGACGGTGTGGCCTAGGTTGAGGGGATACCCACTGCGTTGGGGGGTGTGGCCACAGATGAGCGTTTTGCCGGATGGGTGGGGGGCAGGGTGCTTTAACTTATCCCAAAAAATAGCGCGGTCGGGCTGGTGGAGAAGGGGCAGGTGGGTGGCGAGGGTGCCGTGCAAAAAAATGTGCTGATCGGTGGAAAACCATCGCAGCCCTTGGTCTTGCAGCAACTGCCAATGGCTGTCGGGGATGTGGCGGAGGATGGCGGCCTGATCCACCGAGACCTCTGCTGCGAGCGGGTGGTGGCTGAGCCGATCTGGGGCATAGGAAGCCAGGGTGTGCTGATCGACAAAGACCTCCCCATTGATGACGGCTTGGCCTAAGCGCCGCGCAATTAAAAACTTGAGCTCGTGGTTGCCCAACAGGGGCACCAAAATACCCCAGCGAGACAGGCGCACCAGGCAGTCTAAAACAGCCTTGGAATCTGGCCCTTTATTAATGTAATCGCCGAGGGTAACAATCCGGTCGGTCGGTCGAGGAGAAATTGCGCCTAATACGGTATCTAGGGCGGTTGCACAGCCATGAATGTCACCGACGGCGAAGAGGCGCATAGCCGCTCAAAAACCTACTAAGAGAGGATACTTTAACTATATCAATTTCCCCTTTAGCTCCAGGTTATTATTAATTTAAGGCAGGGTTAAGATGCCCCAAAATTTATGCCTGCTGATCAAAAAAAGTTTCTCCAGGGGCTAGGTTTAAAACCGGAATTCAACAATGGCCCCCGTATTTTCATTGAACTGTTCATAGCTGGTAACACCCCGCACGGTAATTTGGTCGGTAATCCGATAGCGCACCCCAAACAGGGCAGGAGTGACGTTGGTAAACGTCTTCTGTACCGACAGACCCAGGCTGGGGGAAACGTTGAAGCTCACCTCGCCGCCCACGTCTACCTGCTGAGATCCGGGCGGCGAAGCGGAGTAGAGTCGCAGTTCGGTGTTGTCGATGCCAGCGCCAATCAGGTTTTGAATGCGGTTGAGAATCGCGGATCCGGCAAAGGCCAATAGCCCTTGGAAGTTGTCGCCCCCACCGGAAACACTGCCCAGGGTAGATTCTAGGGCGGTGAGAAATTCGTTGCTGATTAGGGTGATGATTTCCCCTTCGCTGCGGGGGGGCGTGCTAGCGAGTTCTACCCCCTGGAGTTGAATCACTCGGCTAGCCCGACCATTGACATTGGCACGGATGCGGATGGTTTGAATCCCGTTTTGGGTCAGCCCCAGTTGGCTGATGGGGGAGTCGAGGACTTCGTTGCGGGGAAAGGGCGTGGCCGCCGATAGGCTGGTGCCGTTGCCCAGGGTGTCGGAGACCGCTGCCGATAGGCTGGCCACCAGTAGGGGATCGATGACTTCATCGGTGGCGCTAAATTCGGCGTAGTTGTCGTTGCCCGTGAGCCGAAATTCTGTGGTTAGCAGGTTAATGCGCCCCGACGGCAGATCGATGCGGCCATCGGGCCGTATGTCTGGCACCGTGCCCACCAGTTTCAGATCGCCCTGAGCCCTCACATCCACCACCCCCGGAATGGCCAGCCGCACATTGTCTCCCAAGGTAATGGAGAAGTCCTCCATCACCGGGGGTAGGGGCTGGAAGATGCTGGGGCTAGCGCTGCCGCCGCCGCCGCCGACTAGGGTGGTTTCATCCTGGGAATCGGGCAGGGTGAGCACGCCATTGGACAGGCGCAAATTGCCAGAAATCAGGGGCTCCAGTAGATAGAGGCTGCCGTCTACCACCACGTCACCATCCAGCCGACCATTGTAGGTACCAGCGGGGTTGCGGAGGTCGAGGGCAATGTTGGTGAGGCTGAGGCGGAAGCGGTCATCCACGGGTTCGGCCCCGTCGTCGGCAGCGGCCAGCGGGCTTGCACCCACCAGTCCAGGAAACAGATCGTCAATGGAGGGCAGCACCTTGAGTTTGCCCTGGGCCACCAGTTCTCCAGCGCTAAAGTCGCCCCGGAGGTCTTGCACATCCAGCACCAGGCCGTTGAAATAGAGGGAGTCGCGACTGCCGTTGCCTGGGCCTTGCACAACCGTGACATCCCCCCGCAGGTTGGTGAGGGGTTCTGGCAAACTGCGGGAACTGAGGGTGACACCGTCAAACTTGGCCGCCCCTGTCACCACCAGAGAGGTAAGGGCTTCTTCGATGGGTTTGTTAACGGGCCACGTGCCATCCACGTCTAGGGCGAGTTCTGCCGCGCCCTCTTCCCAGGTCACGGCTTGGGTAAAGAGGTTAATCAACGCAAAACCCTGATCCTTCATCCGCAGGCGGACGGTGACATCGTCGCGGCTGGGAACCTGGTTGGTGCCAGCGATAGGCAAGGGCACACTCGCCAGCAGAACGAGGGGATCAACTTGATCCTCAATGGCCACATTGCTGCGGAGGTTGAGGCGGGCCTGCTGATAGAGGAAGTCCGCCGAGGCCACATCCACGGGCTGGCGGTTGATGGTGGCGTCGTTGACGGCTAAGCGCCCCCGCACCTGGGGATTGGCCAGACTCCCGGTGAGGGCGGCGTCTGCGTTGATGAAGCCGTCAAAGGTGTCGGAAATCCGCAGCGGTCGCCGCACGGCCATGAGGGGCAGGTTGGTGAGGTTGAGGCGCAGGGTGCGATTTGTCGTATCTTCGGCGTTGAAGCTCAGTTCGCCATTCAGTTCCGCCTGGGCCACCGTGGGGTTTTCTGGGTCGCTGCTCGGAAAGGTGCTCACCAGTTGAATCGGCCTCAGCCTCAGCACCTCATCGTCGTAGGTGGCCTGAGCCAGGATGGTGTCTAAACGGTAGGCAATGCCGTTGGGGCTGCGGGGGTCGCGCCATAGCCAGTTGGCTCCGGTCATGTCCATGGCCACCCGCACCTGCCGAGGGAGGGCACCCTGGGCCGTCACCGTACCTGAGAACTGTCCCTCTAGGCCCTCCAAGGGCGGCAGCACCGCCGCTTCGGCCTCGGCGGTGAGAATATCCTGAAGCTCCATCACCTCGGCAAAGCGTCGGAGTTGCTCTAGGAAAGTGGCGTTGCGATCTCCCACCTGGGTGGTGGCAAGGTTGGCCAAATCGGCGGCGGTGGCGGGTCGGTACCAATCTGGGGGTTGCAGCAGGTTCAGCCGAAAGTCTGACAGCTCAAAGATTTTTAGGGTTGTTAAAACGTCCTGGATCTGAGCGTTGGAGACCGTCAGCTTGCCGTTCACCTGCTGGGTTCCGTCTAGGGCGTAGGATCCATCGAGCTGATAGTGGCTTTCTCCCAGGGCGGTAATGAGTCGTCCCTGCGCTAGGCTCACCACCTGATCGGCGTAGCGCAGGGTGCCCTGGAGTCGTCCATAGCTCACCTGCAAATTCTCCGCAGGTCTGGCACCCGTCAGGGGCGCTTCCCCATCGCCAATCACCTGGGCCGCAGGAAGAGCCAGGTAGCCCAATCCAGGATCGACAATGTCAAAGGTCGCCTGAAGGTTGGGCTCTCGCCAGTTGCCGCTGATCACCGCCGAGGCCACGGTGCCACTGATCGTCCCCACCCCCTCAATCCCGCCCTGGGGTAGGCGCAGGTCATCTAGGGGCAAATTGGTGAGGGTGGCAAAGAGGTCGCTGCCCCGAACATGGCCCTCGGCAAGGGTAGAGCTACGCCGTAGGGTAAAGGCAAGGTCGTAGGGATCCTGCTGGCTGCTGGCAAACAGGCGATCCCCCATTTCCCGCTGGCTGGGGTCGCGTAAGTCCACCGTAAAGCCTTGGCGTTGGTCGTAGATTACTGGCCCCGCCATGGGTGTGGCAAAGGCGACCTCACTCACGGCAAAGTTATCCAACCGGGCATTTCCGGCGAGGCGGAAGGTGCCCGGTCGGCCCACCAGACGGCCATCGAAGAACCCCGCACCTCGCACAGGCACCACCTGGGCCGGAATGGGCAGCGCCGCTAGGTTGACGCCGTTGGCGCTGAGGTTCAAATCCACATTGGCCAACCCCGGAGCCGCCGCCCCCGATAGCTGGGGCGTCACGGTGCCGCTGGCCCGCAACCCCGCCGTGCTGGCCTGGGCAACCTGGATGGACTGTCCATTCCAGGCTAAATCTGCCCTGAGCGGTTCTCGCACCGCCGCCAGTTGGGGCGCAAAAGCCGCCGCCGTCGCCAACCCATCAGACAACACCACTTGTCCCTGACCTCGCACCGCCCCCAGCGTCAGGTTGTTCACCGGGCCAGTTAGGGCCACCTGACCGCTGCCCGTGCCCTGCAACGGCGGCGAAAAGGCAGACATCGGCAGTTGTCGTCCGACCACATTGGCCTGCCAGCGGCCTTGGCCCACCGTTCCCCGACCGTTGATAACACCACCCTGGGCCAGCACCGCCTGGGCGATGCCCTGCCCCGCCATCGTGGCGAGGGGGTTGTTCTCTAGGGTGCCCCGCAGTTCGCCGCGACCGTTGATCGTTCCGGCTATCCCCGATCCTAGGGCCGCAAGAGATAGCCCCGTGGCCCGCACATCCGCCTGCCATTGCCGACGGTCTAACCCCACGGTTCCCTCCCCGGCCACGGTGCCCCCCGCCACCTGCACAAAGGTATCGGTAAAGGCCAGGGTTTGGTCAATCCAGGCTACCCGCCCCTGGGAGGGATAGGTGCCCAGCGGTGCTTGCCAGCGGCCTTGGCCCACCAGTTGATCCGGTGGCCCCGTCAGGTTGGCCTCAAAGGAAACCGGGCCAATTTCTACGGTGTTGGGCAGGCCATAGGGGCGGCCTAGGGCGTCGGCGGGCAGGCGATCTCCCGTCATCGCCAGGGTGAGGCGACCGGGATCTCCCAAGGTCCAGAGGCCGCTTCCAGTGACGCTGCCCCCCGCCTGGGGGATCAGACGAAACCCGTCGATGATGACGCTGTTGCGCTGGAAGCTCGCCTGGGCCTGAACCTGGGAAAAGGCCACCTGATCGACAACAACCGCATCCTGGGACAGAAATTCTGTGGTGAACACGGGCTGGGTTAGCGGGCCAGTCATGGCCACATCGGCGATAAACTGCCCGGTGGTTGCCACGGGCAGGGACGTCCCCAACAGATCCGCAACCTGATCCACCGTGAAGGGGTTGACCTGCCCCGCTAGGTTGTAGTCCCCATCCAAATCCAGGGTGCCCCCGCCCTTAGCGGTGATGTCCTCCAGCCGCGCCGTCACATTTTCAAAGGTTAGGATGCGCCCCTGAAGCCGCACATCGCCCTGGATATCCTGGATCGGTTCTGGCAAACCGGGTGTGACGACCGATCCCCCTTCCACCCGTGCGGTGCCCGTAAAGGTGGGATCCCCGTCTCCGATGACCGCATCCACGGTGCCGCTCACGGTTCCGGTGGGAAACTGCACAGGCAGCGGCTCCTCCAGAAATGACTCGACGATCAGCAGAATTTCTGGGACGGTGGCCTCCTGGATGCGGAGGTTTGCCCTGGCCCGCAGGGGCTGCGCCGCTGCCGAGTCCTGGGCTAGAGCCGGAGCCATCCCAAACAGGGGCCGCCCCTGGCTCAACGCCTGCCGCCAGGTGGGGTAGTTTTCTGCCGCTGGGTTAGCCCCTGAGTTAGCCCCTGGGTTAGCCCCTGGGGTAGCCCCTGAGTCGGTGGTTGGGCCAACCGTGGGAAACTGCACCGATCCTCGGCTTTGAATTTGCCCCCCCGCCACCGAGGTGCCGCTGATGTCAAAGGTCAGCCCATTCAGGCGAGTGCGCCGCCCGGTGGTGGCCTCGGTTGGCCCCTGGCTAAACTGCACGCGCCCTTGTACCGCTGTGATCTCCACCTGGGGCTGATCTGTCGTACCCTGCTCCGGCTGGGAGGACTCGGCCTCGGAACGGCGGTCGTAGGGCACCAGCACCACCCGGCTATCCCGCAGGCGAAGGGTGCCCGGTTGCACGTTAATCCAGGGATCTCGCGTCAAGTCCTCCGCCTCTGGCAACTCCACATCCAGGGCGATCCACTGGCCATCGGCGGCTTGCTCTAGATAGAGATCCGCTTGCTCTAGCACCACATTGAGGGTCAATTCTCGCCGCAGCAAATCGCGGGGGTTGATCTGCACCTCCACGGCCTGAAGCGTGAGGGTATCGGGATCTGTAGCGGTGGCGGGAATCTGTGACGGCCCTACCCGCACCCCAGACAGGGTTAGCCGTTCTAGGTCGCCCAGTTCCACCGGGCGGTTGATGGCGGTGGTTAGTTCCGACTCTAGCCACGGGGTAAGGTCATTCTGAAGCCATACCCAACCGCGCCAAGCCGCCCCAGCCCCCACCAGCACCAGCGTCGATCCGACCAGCACACTGAGGCCCAACCAGCGGGGAATGGCCCTCGACCGTCCCTCGGCTGGAGGATGAAGCCTAGCCTCGGATTGAGCCCCAGACCTTTCCCCTGATTGTCCTTCGGATCGCTCCTCGGATCCTGGCTCCTGTGAATCAGCCATATCCGCCCCCGTCACCCGACACAACACACCACGAAACACCCAACAGTGTAATGAACTCCCGCCGTTCTGCCTATCCAATCTGTGGTTCTGTCACAACTGCCCTCGGACAGAGTTGTTGCCTCGGATACCTTAGGGGTGTCTCCCTAAGACAATCTGAACGCAACCGAGAACGTTCTGGAGTTCGCCCATGGCCCCTTTTTCTGCGTCAATCCTCCGTTCCAGTCTTGTCTGTGCCGCCCTATTCGCGATGGGCTGTCAAGCCGAAATGCCCGTTGAGCCGCCACCCCCCGCCGCCGCCTTGCCCACCGTAGGCACCCTCGCCTTTGACGACATCGATCTCTTTGGCTGCGGTCTCACCTTGCTGCCCCCCGGCACCGATGCCCGTGCCGATGGGTTCTACCTGTTTAGCGGCCTGCCCGATGATACCGACCCCACTGGATCCATGCGCATGAAGCTAGACGACGAAGTGGTGAATTTTGTTCGCACAGAAACCAGCGGTGAAGAACTCATTGGCGGACAGTTCGCCTCTCAAACCTTTGTCAGCCAGGATGGCCAAACTACGGTGGTGGTAGAGATTACCCAAACCGCTGACCCAGGCGATCAGGAGGTGCTCGCCATTGAAGGGGCCACCATCCGCATCGAGCAGGAGGGTGAAAGCCTAACGTTAGAGGCCGTCGGCGATACGGGCTGCTAGAGACCGTTGGGCCGGGGGTAGGCCGCCAGCACTGGACGGCGCTAGACGCAACTTGGTATAAACCCTAAGCAACCGCATTGGTAATTTGGCGATGGTGGTATACGTTTTGTTGTTCAATGCCCGCACCGACAACGAGGGCATCCACACCCTTCGGGTGGATGACACCGAAGACATTGTGCTGATGTTTGAAAACAAAGACGATGCCACCCGCTTTGCCGTCATGCTAGAGGCCCAGGATTTCCCAGAAGCCACCGTGGAAGCCATGGAACAGGAGGATATCGAAGCCTTTTGCGATAGCGCTGGCTACGGCTGCAAAATTGTCCCTGAAGGCTCCTTGGCCATCCCCCCGGAGGGGCGTGTGGAAGAACTGGACTGGGATCCCAACGCCGATCCCGACGCGGCTCCCCAACCCCCGGAGGCCGAAGACAGCGGATCGACCCTCTCCCAGTCTGAACTGGATCGCCTCCGCCAACAGTTCGAGAATCTGCTGTAAAGCGTCCTTGGGGAACAACGTCTGCACCCATCTTCAGGACAGTTCACCCCAGCGGCACAGGCCGGGATCGAAGCCACCGGAGCCGTCCTATGATGGGTTAGGTTTGGCTGGGGATGCTCCCAAGCGCCACCGTGGCAAGACGCACCTCGCCGCCGTTGTATCCCAGACGCAACGCCCCATCAACACCCTGCCCCATTAGCACCATGCCCCATCAAGTTAGGACTAGGTTGGAAACGCCCATGAGAGATTATGTCGAGTGGATTGGGTTAATGGCCGTATCGGGTGGTTTGGCCGTCTTGCTGAATACCGTCTTGCTGAACGGGGCTGCCCATGCCCAGATGGCTACCCACGGCTTGGCTTCGTCCGCTATGCCCCCGGCAGCACTATGCCTATGGGTGTCGGCCCCGTCCCAGCCCTAGCCCTAGCACCGTTGCCTTAGAATCGTTGCGCCAATCCCCCAACCTTGCCACAATGAAGGGCAGGATTGTTAAGTATTGGAAACATTTTCAGCATGGGATTTCTGTCGATTCTGGGGCTGCTGGTCGGGCTCTTGGGGCTGGGCTTGGCGATTTACTTTTTCACCGCCCGCCGCTACCAGTCCGCTAATTCCGTGGCCAATGCCTACGACCAGTGGACCCAGGACGGCATCCTTGAGTTTTACTGGGGCGAGCACATCCATCTAGGGCACTATGGGTCGCCGCCCCGTCGCAAGTCGTTTTTGGCGGCGAAGGCGGATTTCGTCCACGAAATGGTGCGCTGGGGCGGGTTAGATCGCTTGCCGACTGGAACCACCGTCCTCGATGTGGGCTGCGGCATTGGCGGCAGTGCCCGAATTTTGGCGCGAGACTATGGGTTTAAGGTGACGGGCGTGACCATTAGCCCCCAGCAGGTGCAGCGGGCCACGGAACTCACCCCCGCCGGAATCACCGCCCAGTTTCAGGTGGATGACGCCATGAATTTATCCTTCCCCGACGCCAGCTTTGATGTGGTGTGGTCGGTGGAGGCTGGCCCCCACATGCCCGACAAGGCCATCTTTGCTAAGGAATTGATGCGGGTGCTAAAGCCCGGTGGTGTGCTAGTTGTGGCGGACTGGAACCAGCGCGATGACCGGAAGAAGCCCCTGAATGTCTGGGAAAAGCCCGTCATGCAGCAGCTTTTAGACCAGTGGGCGCACCCCCAATTTGCCAGTATTGAGGGCTTTGCCGAACACCTCGAAGCCACGGGCCTGGTGGAGGGCACCGTTACCACCGCCGACTGGACGCAGGAAACCCTACCCTCCTGGATTGATTCCATCTGGCAGGGCATTGTGCGGCCCAAGGGCTTGATTAAGTTTGGCGTTTCTGGATTCATCAAATCCCTGCGGGAAGTGCCTACCATTCTGCTGATGCGGCTGGCCTTTGGGGCGGGGCTGTGTCGGTTTGGGATGTTTCGGGCGGTGAGGGGCTAGGGAGTCGGGAGTCGGGAATCGGGAGTCGGGAGTCGGGGGTTGGGGCTGAGGCGTGTCGTTAGGCGTCCTTACAGGGACGCCCGTACAATGGAGGCGTCTTGGATGTTTCGCGAACCCTGCCATGCCTACGCCTCGCCTTGTGATTATTGGCCTCGACTGCATGGAGCCGTCCCTGGTATTTGAGCAGTGGCGGGAGGATTTGCCCAACCTAAGTCGGCTGATGGCCCAGGGAATGTATGGCCGCATGGAGAGCAGTATTCCGGCCATCACCGTACCCGCCTGGAGCTGCATGATGACCGGGCGAGATCCGGGGGAGCTGGGCATCTACGGCTTTCGCAACCGACGGGATCGGGACTATCACTCCATGGCCATTTCCGACGGGCGGGCGGTGAAGTTTCCGCGCCTGTGGGACATTTTGGCCGAGGCGGGCTGGTCGGTGGCGGTGCTGAGTGTGCCGGGAACCTCGCCCCCCTACGCGGTTAACGGTGCTCTGGTGTCCTGCTTCCTCACCCCCAGCACGGACGTCCCCTTCACCCATCCGCCGGAGCTGGGCGACCAAATCAAAGCCTGGATGCCGGATTTTATGATGGATGTGCCCAATTTCCGCTCCGACGAAAAAGACCGTATCCTCGATAATCTCTATCGACTGTGCGACCAGCGTTTTACCCTGGCTGAAAAACTAATTCAGCGGGATCAGCCCGACTTCCTCATGCTGGTCGATATGGGTGTAGACCGTTTGCACCACGCCTTTTGGAAGCCAATGGATCCGCGCCATCCCCAGTACGAGCCGGACTCTCCCTTTGCCACCACCATCCACGATTACTACGTCCATGTAGATGAGCGGGTGGGGGAATTGCTGAGCCACTGCGACGAGGAGACCGCCGTGCTGGTGGTGTCTGACCACGGGGCGCAACCCTTGATGGGCGGCATTTGCATCAACGAATGGCTGATCGCCCAGGGCTATCTCACCCTGAAAGAAACCCCCGATCAGGTAATGCCCCTCGACCAGGCGGCGGTGGATTGGGGCCAAACCCAGGTGTGGGGTGCCGGGGGCTACTATGCCCGAATTTTCCTTAATGTTAAGGGCCGCGAACCCCAGGGCACCGTGACCATGGCCGACTACGAAAGGCTGCGCCAGGAACTCACGGAAAAGCTCAGCCATCTTACCGATCCCACAGGTAAGCCCTTGCCCATCAAGGTCTTCAAACCCCAGAACATCTACCAGAAGGTGCGCGGACGGGCTCCCGATTTGATTGTGTATTTCGATGACTTAGCTTGGCGTTCCGTTGGCAGCGTGGGCCTCAACAGCCTCTACACCGTAGACAACGACACTGGCCCCGACGACGCCAACCACGCCCCCTTCGGCCTGATGATTTTCCACGATCCCGCCCAACCCCAAACGGGTCGAGAACTGGAGGGCGCACAGCTCTATGATGTGTTGCCCACCCTGCTGCATCGCTACGGCATCACCCCCCCCGATGGGCTGCGGGGCAAAGTGTGGAGGTAGACGATGAAAATCCTGGAAGAGACGCCCTACAGACTACACATCGAGTTTCGGGAAGAATGCGCGTGGCAACTTGGGGTAGGGGCGTTCCTAGGGGTAGCCGCCTTGGTGGCGGTGCTGTTGGTCTTGGTCGAGGGGTCGGCGAGGAGTGTACTTTGGCTGCTCTTTGCCGGGGGGATTTCAGCCTATGCCTTCATCGAAAAAATCCCCTGCGGCTGTTTAATCGACCGTGGCACAGGGCAGTTAACCATTTTCCAGCGCAACATCCTGGGGCAAACCCGGCACCTTACCTGCAATCTGCGAGACATTCGCACCATCCAGGTAAAGCGCCGGACTTCTGGGCGAGGACGCCCCTGTAGCGCCAGCGTAGACCTAAAATCGGGTCAGCAGTTGAGCTTGATGTCCCACCAACCCTGTGCCAAGCAGCGACAAATTGTCGAGCGGTTGGTTCGCTTTTTAGAGCTTTAGGGACGGTGTTCTGGGGCGTCCTCCTTGGCCCAACCATAGGCTTGGATATCGCGGCTGAGCTGACCAAAATCGTAGGCTTCGGTTTTGCTCTGGCGGGCGCGGAGTTGAATCCACCCCAGACAAAGCGCGGTGGAGACGACGATGGGGGCGGCAAAGCTGACCAGCAAATCCCCGGCGAAGGGTAGACCATTCCAGGGGCTAAAGTCGGGTTTGGGGAAGAACAAGGCTCCGGCGGCGATGGCGGCCACGGTACTCCAGAGGGCCATTTGCCCGGTGAGGCGTCTGGAGTAGAGGCCAAACAGGACGGGAAACAGCGCCCCAGCACAGACCAAATCCGCCAGCAGGAATAGGTACAGCACGTTGTAACCCCTAGCGGCGATCAGGATGGCGGGAATGCCGATGATGAGGGTCAGCCCACGGGTGAGGTTGAGGATGCCGCTGGTGGACTTTTCGGGAAAGATCCGCAACAGGTCGGTGGTAAAGACGCTGGCAATGCCGTTCAGCAGGGAATCCAGGCTGCTCATCACCAGGGCCAGCACCAGGACGAGGACGGCAATATTCACCCATCCAGGCAGTTCCAGGGCTTGGATCAGGGAGAAAAAGGCGCGGTCGTCATTGAAGCCGAAGTGCATGGCCACAATGCCCAGCAGCCCAGAGATGAACAGCATCGGCCAAATCACCAAAAACGAGCCCAAAAAGGAGCGACGCACCACGGTATCGGTTTTGCAGGCATAGACCCGCTGCCAGTTGGTTTGGTTGAACATTTCGGCGGAAATCACCGCAATCACCAAGGTGGCCCCAAATTTAAGCCCCGGCCCGTTGGCGAGGGTCAACAACTGAGGGGCTGCATCCTGCACCGGGGCCACCGCATTGCCCCAACCGCCCAGGGCAAAGACGGCAATGCCAAAGCTCAACAGCAGCAGCGGCACAATCACCGCAAACTGCACGGCATCGGTGAAAATCGTTGCCTCTAGGCCACCCACCAGGGTGTAAATGAACACGGCGGAAATCACCAGCAGGGCTGTCAGCCAGAGGGGCACCCCAGCCATCAGTTCCACCGCCTTGGCAATGGCCGTCAGTTCTGCCGCCAGGTAAACGAACATATAGAACACCACAATCGCTAGGGTCAGCCGATACATGGCCTGTCCAAAGCGGTGCAGCACATACTCGTTCAGCGAGTGGCCCGCTGGCATGAGGAACCGCATTCGGGTGCCCATGAAGGCAAACAGGGCGGCGGGGGTGGCCTGCCCAATGCAGTAGCCCACAATTCCGGCGATGCCGCTGGTGGCCCCTACTTCCGGCGGGCTAAACAAAATCCAGGCTCCCATAGCACTGGCCACGATGGTGGCTAAGGCCATGCCCGTGCCTACCCGGTTGCGGCTCACCAAGTAGTCTTCCAGGCTGATGGTGTGGCGGCTGGCCTGCAACAGTCCTAGCAGGGTAAAACTGGCTGCTGTGATCAAAATTACCGCAATGGCGGTTATGCCGAGCGTCATCCAAACACCTCCTAATCTAGAACAAAGGGTTCAGTAGTCGCGAAGGTCTGGCCCTCACCCCCAGCCCCTCTCCCCGTGGGAGAGGGGAGCCGGAAGCATTTCAAAGTCCCTCTCCCAAGTTGGGAGAGGGATTTAGGGAGAGGGCCAGATCACAACCCAAGAGCGCGTTTGCGATCTACTGAAGCTAGAAAGTGTCACCCAAAACGTCAGCTTTGCCCCAAGGTAGCGCGGGCTTCCAGCCTGCCATAGCTCCCACGAGAATCACCCAACAAATGGGTCAGTCTAGGGCATAAACAGCCAAGATGGCTGCCCTACATTAGGTCTATGGGCAACGGCTAGTGACCTCAAGATTGGCTTCCCTCCGCTGGCATTAACCAGGTCAGGTTCTGAGGGTATGATCTCAGTCCGATGGTCGGACACCCCTAGCGTGTTGGCATTATAAACTGGCCCCTTCGCTCCGGCAATCAGCGGCGCTGGGCAAAATCAAGGCGGTTTCTGGGGCTGGCCCAGGCTGTGCATTCCCTTCCGTGGCGTCGGTCGCTGGCGATGGATCGCGGGTGCCGTGCTCCTTGGCCTGGGTGAGGTGGGCCGATTTGGTGTACCACCAGTTGCGGGTGGCGGCGTCAAATTCGGCGGTGTAGAGGGTGGTGACAAAGGGCTGGGTGTGGTAGCCCTGGCCCACAATTTCCACGCAGTAGGAGGGGGCTTTTCGGGTCGCGAGATCGGGCACCAGGCGTTTGCCAATGCGTCGCCAACTGGGTTCTTTGCCCCGCCATTGAATGCGACAGCAGGGCCAGGGCAGTTGTTCGCGGTCAAACAATCGACAGCAGGGGCCGATCACGCGATAGGTGAGGTGCGCCCCTGGGCTCTGGAAGAGATGACCCGTGGGCCAGGGATGGGCGGTGGCAGGGGGAGGCGTGGAAGACATGGGCAGGGAGACGCGGAGCAAAACCTGAGATTGGCGGATGATGCCGGGCCGGGATCTGCCCTTGCGGAGTTGCAGGAGAGCCCGATTGGCGTAATCCTAGGAGGATGTAGTTGTAGTTTACGAGATTTCCTATGGCCGAACCCATCACCAGCGCCGTCAGTGATCGCATCTGCAAGCACATGAATAAGGATCACGCAGAGGCCGTCCTGTTCTACGCCACCGCCTACGGCAACCTGCCCAGCGCCACCGACGCCACCCTCAACGCCATCGACCCCGAAGGCATGGATCTGACCGCCACGGTAGACGGACAACCCCAGACCGTGCGGATTGCCTTTGACCACACCCTAGCCGGGGCCGAGGACGCTCACCACACCCTGGTAGCCATGCTCAAAAGTCGTCCCGCCGCCGCTGAATCCGCGTAATGAAGTCAACCATGGTCACGGTTCAGTTTTTGCCTGACAACGTTACCGTCACCGCTGAGGTAGGCGAACCCCTGCTGAAGGTGGCCGACCGGGCGGGCATCACCATCCCCACGGGTTGCCTGATGGGGTCTTGCCATGCCTGTGAGGTGGAGGTGGAGGGCGAGGCTGACCCCATTTGCGCCTGTATCTCGGCGGTGCCCGCTGGCGTCGATCCGCTGGTGATTAACCTCTATGTGGATCCTACCTGGTAGCTAAGCTCTTCCATCTTCTAGCAGCTAGGCTGTTGGGCTACAGCGAGCCCCTAGGCCACCACCTGGGGCACCGCTTCGACGGGAAATCCAGCCGCCTTCCAAGCTGCAACGCCACCCCGCAGGATAGACACGGAGTTGTAGCCTACGGATCGTAGGTGCTCAGCGGCAGTCGTGGCATCCGCGTCGGTGTCGCCATAGATATAGAGATCCCGATTGAGCTCAAAGCAGCGGTGAGCCGTTTCGAGAAGTTGGTGAGAGGGGATGGAGATGGCCCCGGTAACATGGCTGGCGCTGAAGTCTTCTCGGTCGCGAATATCCACAATAGATAGGGCGGGTTCACCCCAGTCTAGGCGTTCCTTCAGATCGTAGACGCGGGATTCGGGGCGCAGGGGCTTGGGTTTGGGCAACCAGCTAAACAGGTTCATAGGTGAGGAGGGGGTGGAGAACAGCAGCTATTTGCAATGTAACAAGCCCCTCTAGTTTGTGCAAACTTTTGTTAATAAAGATGGACATTTGCGAGGCTAAATTATTCCAAAAGATTGAAAATTTTCAATATCCTGCGTTTCTATCTCTAATATTCCCTTTGCCGAGGACAGCGCTATCGAGAATTGGCTGAGCCCCATCACTGACGCCGGATCGCGCCCCGATCCTGACCAGATTTGCCCCCTGCCAGCGGCCATGGCGGCCCAGATGGCGGCGGGGCAAGTGGTGGATTCTCTGGCGGCAGTGGTGCGCGAACTGGCCGAAAACGCCCTAGACGCCCAGGCCAGCCGAATCACCATCCAGCTTTGGCCAGAACAGGGGCGTGTCCAGGTGGTAGACAATGGCCGAGGTATCGCCGCTGCCTCTCTGCCCTGGGCGGCTCGGCCCCACAGCACCAGTAAGATCCGCTCTCCCCAGGAACTATGGCAGGTGATGAGCCTGGGCTTTCGGGGTCAGGCCCTCCATAGCCTTGCTCAGGTGGGCACCCTCACCCTCAGCAGTCGTCAGGGTCTGGCGGCTCAAGGCTGGGCGATGACCTATGCTCCCAATGGCGACCCCCGCCCACCACAGCCCATCGCCATGGCTCCCGGTACCATCGCCACGGTCACGGATCTGTTTGCCCAGTGGCCGTCCCGTCGTCAGGGCTTGCCCTCCCCCAGCCGCCAGATGCGGGCTGTGCAGGGCATCATTCAAGACCTGGCCCTCTGTCATCCGCAGGTGGCTTGGATGGCCCACACCAACGACCGCCCTTGGTTTACTATCGCCCCTGGGCCAACCGCCAAAGCTATCTTGCCCCAACGCCTCCCCCGTGTGGCCGAGGCCGATTTGCGAGAAACCACCCGCCCCAGTCTCTACGGCGTCATTGGCCTGCCCGACCGCTGCCACCGGGCGCGACCCGACTGGGTCAAGGTAGCGGTGAATGGCCGTGTCGTCAGCCTGCCCGACGTGGAGCAAGGGGTAATCCAAGCCTTTCGGCACACCCTGCCTCGCCATCGGTTCCCCCTTTGTTTTCTGCATCTCTCCCTGCCGCCCCAGGCCATCGACTGGCACCGCAGCCCCGACAAATCCGCCCTCTATCTCCACCACCTAGAGGATTGGGTTGCCCAGGGCCAAGCCTGTGTGCAAGACTTGCTGGGCCAAACCCCCACCACCGAGGGCAACCCACGGGTAATCCACCTGATCAAAGCCGCCGAGGCTGGGGGGCGCTACGGCCTCGGCCTCACGGATAGCAGTCGGGACGACATCGGCAGGATAAACGCGCCCACCGGAGCCTCGGATGGCGTAACCGAGGAACGGTCGGAGCGTTGGGAAAATGGTGACTTTTCGGCAACGGTCAATCTATCGGATCCGTGGCCGTGGCCAACTCCATCGGGGCAAACGCTATTGGGGACAGGACTGACGGCAGTGGCCCAGGTGCAAGGGCGCTACATTGTGGCGGAGCAGGGAGACAGCCTCTGCCTGATTGAGCAGCACATCGCCCATGAACGGGTGCTATACGAGCGACTTCAGGAACAGTGGGCGGTGGTGCCGTTGGATCAGCCCGTGGTGCTGGAAGGCTTGACCGACCATCAGCAGGAACAGCTCCAGCGCATCGGCATTGCCGTAGAACCCTTTGGCCCCCAACGCTGGGCCATCCGCCATGCCCCTGCCCCCCTGAAAGATCGGCCCGACCTCGCCGATGCCCTGCGGGAACTGAGTCTGGGGCACAGCCTCGATGCCGCCCTCGTAGCCGTGGCCTGCCGCACCGCCCTCCGCAACGGCACCCCCCTCAGCCTGCCGGAAATGCAAACCCTGCTCAACGATTGGCAGCGCACCCGCCACCCCCGCACCTGCCCCCACGGACGGCCCATCTGCCTCACCCTGCAAGAGGCTAGCCTCGCTCGGTTCTTCCGTCGCCATTGGGTGATTGGGAAAAGTCATGGGTTGGATTAGCGGGAGTCGGGAGTCAGGAGTCGGGAGTCGGGAAGTCTACTTAGATCGCGGGTCACGCGGGAAACTGATCCAGATTGGCCCAGCCCTTGATCGTCCCTGGCCGTTGGGATTTAAACTAGAGGTGAGGAAGGAGTTGGCGAGGTGGTTGCGGGCTGGCTGCGGCTGGCCTGAGGAAAGTCCGGGCTCCCGAAAGACCAAACTTGCTGGGTAACGCCCAGTGCGGGCGACCGTGAGGATAGTGCCACAGAAACATACCGCCGATGGCCTTGGGGTGTCTCCAGGCACAGGTAAGGGTGCAAGGGTGCGGTAAGAGCGCACCAGCAGCATCGAGAGGTGCTGGCTCGGTAAACCCCGGTTGGGAGCAAGGTCGAAGGGGCAAGGGTTGGTCTTTTTCCTGTCCCGTCTTTGTGTACCGCATGAGGCGGCTGGTAACAGTCGTCCCAGATAGATAACCGCCCCCCGGCAACGGGGAACAGAACCCGGCTTATGCCCAACTCCTTCCCGTTTTTTCAAATCCCCCATTAAAGCTGGGATTGGCCCTCACCCCCAGCCCCTCTCCCAGGCAGGAGAGGGGAGCCGGAAAGCCTTTCAACGTCTCTTTTCCCTTATGGGAGAGGGATGTAGGGTGAGGGTCAATCGTCAATAGCGATGTAGGATATGCCAGCGGTGCCTTCCCATTCTCTTCAGCGGTGTTTACAAAAGTTGGGTCTCCCCGCCGATCTAACGGTGAACTGGGAGCGGCTGGATTTGGCCCTCACCCACGAGTCGGCCCATGCCACCGAAAACTATGAACAGTTGGAACTCTTGGGGGATGCGGTGCTGCGGCTGGCGGCCACGGAATGTTTGCAGGAGTGCTTTCCTGGGGCGTCGGTGGGAGAGCTATCGGCCCTGCGCTCTCAGTTGATTAGTGATCGCACCCTGGCCCAGTTGGCGACTCGCCTAGGGCTAGATGCCTACCTGATGACCGACCCCAGTTTGAAATCTAGGGGCGTTCCTACCCAGCGTTTGGCCGATGCCCTGGAGGCGGTGGTAGCCGTGGTCTACCTCGAAACCCACGACCTCCGGCGGATTCGCCCCTGGCTCGATCCTCACTTTCAGCGATTGGCCCAACAGCTCAAAACCGACCCCAGCCGCCAAAACTATAAGGATCTGCTGCAACAAATCACCCAAAAACGCCACCGCGCCCTGCCCCAATACCGCATCACCGAACCCGGACGGGATGGCGACCCCCAGCGCTATCGGGCCGAGGTGTGGTTCCAAGAGCGCTGCCTGGGCACAGGCCACGGCCCCACCAAAAAACAAGCCGAACAGGCCGCTGCCGCCCTTGGCTACGAAGCCCTCACCGCTGCCGAGCCCCAGGATCCTGCCCCTTCAAAATCGAGAAGCGCCAAGGGATCAAGGCACGCCAAGGGATAGATCCAGGATCTCACCTAGAGGATCACTCGGCGGACAGGAAGCTCAGGTAATCGTTCGTGAGGTCTTTGACGGCAGCTTCGTAGAGTTGCTGGCCGTGTTCTGGGGTGGCGAGGGCCGGGTTAGAGCCCATGCGGCCATCGGGGTAGTGCTGGCGAAAATCGGCGGCGTTGTAGATGGGGAAGCCCCTGGGGGCCACGGGGGGATCAAGTTCGACCCGCTTAATCGAGTCAGGATAGAGATACTGGGTGAGGGCCACCTCGCTGGGGGTGGCGTGGGAGCCTTCCTGATCGCCATAGAGTTCCTTGGCCAGGGTATACACCGAACGGCACATATACCAGTTGGCCACCGCACAGCGCACCGCCCCCGCCTGGGGGAGTTGGGCTTCGGCCAGGGTGGCGTAGGTTTCGGCAAAGGCGGCTTTGAGGGTGGCCACATTGCCCCCGTGGCCATTGATGAAAAAGAACCGGGTGAAGCCGTAGCGCACCAGGGGTTTGAGGTAGTCCTGCACCAGGGCGATCAGCGTGCTGGGCCGCAGGCTCATGCTGCCCGGAAAGGCCGTGTGGTGCAGGGCCATGCCTACGTTGATGGTGGGGCCAACTAGGGCTTGGGTAGCTTCCCCAACGCCCTGGGCCAACGCCTCGGCGCAGAGAGCATCGGTACCGATCAGACCATTGGGGCCGTGCTGTTCTGTAGAACCAATGGGCAAAATCAAACCCTGGGAACGGGTGAGGTAGGCATCCACTTCGGGCCAGGTGCAGAGATGGAGCAGCATAGGGCAAAGGCAGCAGCAACAGCAAATACTAAGGCACTGGGCTAATCTTAGCTAGAATGAACCACTACGGGCCTTCTCTGGGTTCGATCTAGCGTTGATGTTACCGATCTAGGAGACGCAACATGCTACACCGCAAAATCTATCAACTCTGTTGTGACGGTCGGGAGGTGTCGATTTACCTGCGGGATCAACAGCGGTGGATAGAGCGGGCACAAATTTTAGACATTGAGGGCGATCTCGTCATTCTGCGCTACGAAATGGAAGAAGATGACGAAATTTCTTCCTGGGAAGAGATCATTCGCCTCGACAGCATTGGCTCTGTTGCCCAGCGGTTGGCCACGGTGTCTCGCAGCAATGTGGAACTGTCCATTGCCGATGACTGTCCCGAATCTGAGCAACTGAGTGAGCCCCTCAGCGATTCTTCCTCGGATCCCAACGCAGACTAATCATGCAGCGGCAACGGCTTTCCTGGGGGGCCAGGTTCTAGCTTCTCCCTGGAGCTGCCAGATCTGTTTCGGCATTCCTGAGGACGCCGCATCCCCACCTCCGGGCAGGGGTGAGGGTGGGCTAAACGACATCTTGATCCCGGACAGGCTCTCACCTGCAAATGTAAGCTACACTTGCCCCTGATGCTGCGGTTGCGGCTCCAGTCCTTTCGTTGAAGTCGGTTTTGCCATGTCCAGCACGTTGGCTCTCCTTGCCCACCCCAGCCAGGTCAACCCCCTTGTAGATTGGCTCTTGCACAATCCCCAAGTGCTCAACCACTTTGACCTCCTGACAACGACGGACATTCTCACCGCACTAGAGCAGCAGTGGGGCACCGCCAGACCTCGCTGGGCCACCATTCCCCACGCGGAGATGGGGGGCGATATCGTGCTCGCTAACCAAATTTTGGCCGGAGAGGTGGCCGGGGTCTGCTTCTGGGCCGACTCCCAGGCGATGATGAACGCCTCCCCCAACTTTCCCCTGGTGCTGCGGGCCTGCCAAATTCAGGATGTTCCCGTCGCCCTCAATGCCGCTTCGGCTCGGTTGATGCTGCGGGGGCTGGCCCAAAGCCCGGTGGCCTACTTGATCTTTAACCCGGTAGCAGGACAGGGCAACCCCAACGTGGATCTGGCCACCATTCGCGAAATCCTGGAGCCCCAAATCCTAGTCAACGTGGTGATGACCCAGCCCCATGTAGATCCAGCCGATCAGGCACGGGAGATCATCGCCACCATCCAATCTAAGCAGGACAACGATATTGGCCGGAGCTTAATCATTGCCTCTGGCGGCGATGGCACCGTCTCCGCCGTAGCTGGGGCCACCATCGGCACTGGCATCCCCTTGGGCATCATCCCTCGCGGCACCGCCAATGCCTTTTCTGTAGGGTTGGGCATTCCCACCAACCTCCGGGCCGCCTGCGCTACCATCCTGGCGGGCAACACCCACGTGGTGGATGCCGCCCGCTGCAACGAGACGCCCATGATTTTGCTGGCGGGGCTGGGCTTTGAGGCAGGCATGGTGGATAAGGCCAGCCGCGAACTCAAAAACGAACTGGGCAACCTGGCCTACCTGTTGGCCGGGGTGAAGCAACTGGCCACGGCCCAACCTTTCACCGCCACGGTGGAGTTTGGTGATCAAGTGACCGAATTTACGACTACCGCCATCACCATTGCCAACGTGGCCCCCGCTACCTCCGTATTAGCCCAGGGGCTGGGGCGCGTGATTCCTGACGACGGCCTGATGGAAGTCACCATTGCCACCGGGCAAACGCGCCTCCAAAACCTCACGGCTTTAGTATCCCTTGCGGCCTCGGCAACGCGGGGCAACCCTAACCAGCGGGAGGATATTCTGGGCTTCCGTACCCCCAAGCTCAAAATCACCACGAACCCACCGCAAAAACTGGTGATTGATGGTGAAATGGTGGAAGCGAACCCCGTTGAATTTGAGTGTATTCCCCAGGGGCTTACCATCTTCGCGCCCCTGCCCACGGTCTAGAGGGGGCTAACTCACCGCTTGAGGCCAGCCCTCCAGGTAAGGTAGGTGTAGGCCGTTGATCAACCTGCGCCCCTAGCGCGGCCCTGGCAACCCAACCCAAGCAACAACAGCGGGCGATGGCCTACCCTAGAAGGGCAGAAAGGGCTGTGGTGCCCCACCTCCATTAACATCCCCAGGAAATATCGATGAAAGTTCTGATGGTTCTCACCTCCCACGATCAGCTTGGCAATACTGGGCAAAAGACCGGATTTTGGCTAGAGGAATTTGCCACACCCTACTACGTGTTCAAAGATGCCGGAGCCGAGATTACCCTGGCCTCGCCCCTGGGAGGACAGCCGCCCCTCGACCCCAAAAGCGATGCCCCCGATGCCCAAACCGAGGCCACAGAACGGTTCCGCCAAGACCCAGAGGCCCAGGTCGCCCTGGCCCATACGGTGGTGCTAGCCAGCCTATCCGCCGAAGACTACGATGCTGTGTTCTACCCCGGTGGCCACGGCCCACTGTGGGATTTGGCCGAGGATGCCCATTCCATTGCCCTAATTGAGGCATTCCATGGGGCGGGCAAGCCCGTGGGTGCGGTGTGCCACGCCCCCGCCACCCTGCGCCACCCCAAAGCTGCCGACGGATCGCCCCTAGTCCATAACAAGGCCGTCACCGGGTTTAGCAACAGCGAAGAGGAAGCCGTGGGCCTGACGGACGTTGTTCCATTTTTGGTAGAAGACATGCTCAAAAACAACGGCGGCACTTACTCTAAGGCCGACAATTGGCAGCCCTACGTGGTCAGCGATGGCCTGTTGGTGACTGGACAAAATCCCGCCTCATCTGAAGCCACCGCCCAGGCCGTTTTAAGCCTACTCCGCACCGCCTAGCCCATCAATACCGTCTAGCCCATCAATTCTCCATTTCCTCGTTGACGGGGAAACGGTTGAGCAAATCCTTGGCCTGACGGGCGGTGAGGCGCAGGTGGTCGGCCAAGTAGGGCGCATGGGGAATTTGGGACAGCACATCTAGGGTGCGGCGCAAAATGCGAACGATGTCGCCCTCATCCAGGCTGGTGTTGGCACAGAGCGTTACCCAGTCTTCCTCCAAGGCCCACTGCTCGACGATGGGTACCAGGTCATACTCCAGCCAAATCGGGGCATCGATACGGCGACGGTGCTGCTGCTGAAAGAGCTGGCGGCGCAGGTTGTGTAGGCCTCCGAGGGCTTCTTCCACCGCGCCGGAAAGCTTGTAGCGGCACCAGCTATCGGGCCGAGAGTTTTCTGTCACCAGGGCGGCAAAAGCGGTGGCAAATTGGGGTGTATCCAAATGGTCAAATTCCCCAGAAGCCAAGGCCATGGCCAGCCACAGTTCATTGTCACCCCGGATAGCGGCGGCCATTTCCCCCAGTTCCGTGGGGCGATTATCAGTATCGAGGGCACCGAAGTGCTTCAGGACATCCATAATGTCCAAAAATTCCTGCCAGTAGCGGCCCGTGTATTTGGCCAGTTTGTCGGTGCGGTCGGCCAGTTCGTCGCGCAGGTTTTGCAGGTATTTTTGCCGCTTTAGCAATCCGGTGGGGTTCTCCCACTGGCGGGCGGGGTGGTTTTCCAGGGCGATCTCCACCTGCTGCATCCGGTCGAGCTGGTCTTTCACTTCGGGGGCCAGTTCTTCCAGGGTGGGCGGCTGCACCATGCGAGCCACCACAGCGGCGGTGTCGGCATCCCCTCGGCGGTGCTGGCCGGGGGTGGGGGGCAAATCCGTGGGCGGCGCAAGGCGATCCACCGCTTGCAGGCGGGGAATATCGGCATGGAGACCCACCACATCCCCCGCTGTGACCACGTACCAATGGTTGTCGTGGGTGAGGCAGACCAGATAAGGAAACTGGCCCGACCCCTGCAACTTCGTTACCAGCACGGCGGGGACGGGTTGCGGCACGGGGATGTTCTTGCCCTTGAGGGAAAGCAGGGTTCCGGCGATGGCGAAGGGCACCATTTTGGCCACATCTTCGGACAGGACGGCGGCGGCCTGTTGTTGTAAGGTTTTCAGCAAGCGCCGCTCTTCCTTGATGCGTTCTTTCAGCTTGGCGTAGTCGGCGAGGATGGCCTCGTCCACGGTGTCGAGTTGGGCCTGGTTGTGGCCGATTTCCTTCTCCAGTCGGGCAATTTCCTCCTGCTGGGGTTGCAGGTGCAGGGTGGCGAGGTATTGCCCAAAGCTGCGCTCGATCAGGTCTTTGGCCTCGTCTAAACTATGGGTTTGCAGCAGGTTCAGCACCATGCCATAGCTGGGGGTGAACTGGCTGACCAGGGGATCCGGCCCGGAGGTGGCCAGGTGAACGGCCTCCCGGGATCCCTCAAAGGGGCTTTCCACGGTGACGACGTGCCCCTGCAAATCCATGCCCCGCCGTCCGGCCCGCCCCGCCATCTGCAAAAATTCCGACGCGGTGAGCAGCCGATGGCCCATGTCCGTCCGCTTCGACAGGCTGGAAATCACCGTGGTGCGGGCAGGCATGTTGATCCCCGCCGCCAGGGTTTCCGTGGCAAACACCACTTTAATCAGCCCTTCCTGGAACAGTTCTTCCACCAAGCCCTTCCACAGGGGCAAAATTCCGGCGTGGTGGGCGGCAATGCCGCGATACAGCGGCTCCACCTGTCCGGCCCGTCCGGCATCGGGGTTGTGGGCCAAAAAGGTGTCGATGCGTTCCTTCAGGCGGCGAGATTCCTCCTCATTCACCAAGGACAAACCGCTGACCTCATCCACGGCCTTGTCGCAACCCCGACGGCTGAAGATGAAGTAGATCGCAGGCAGCATATCTCGCTGCTGCAACTGCCCCACGGCAAAAGCGAGGCCCACCCGGTTTTGGTTGCGGCGACCGGGCTGGCGCTGGGGGGGGCGCTGCTTTTTGAGCTGGGGGTGCATTTTTTTGTTGCTGCTATCCAGCAGGGGCACTAGGCGCTTGGTGGTGCAGTAGTGAAATTCCAGCGGTACGGGCCGAAAGTCGGAATAGATCAGCTCCGTGGGGCCGTGGACTTGCTGGAGCCAGTCGGTGAGCTGGCCGCTGTTTTCCACCGTGGCGGAGAGGGCCAAAAGCTGAATTTCCGGCGGACAGTAGATGATCGATTCTTCCCAAACGGTGCCCCGCTGGCGGTCGTTCATGTAGTGGCACTCGTCGAGCACCACGGCCTCCACCTGTTGCAGGGTCGTCCCGGTTTCGCCGATGCGGGTGCCATAGAGCATATTGCGGAAAATTTCCGTGGTCATCACCACGATGGGCGCGTCCCGGTTGATGGAAATATCCCCGGTCAGCAGGCCCACCCGCTCTACGCCAAATTCTTCCCGAAAATCCCGCAGCTTTTGGTTCGACAGCGCCTTTAGCGGCGTGGTGTAGAACACCCGCTTGCCGTGGGCCAGGGCGCGATGGATGGCGTATTCCCCTACCAGGGTTTTTCCCGATCCCGTGGGCGCACAGACCACTACCGACTTCCCAGCATCCAGGGCCGCCACGGCCTGAAGCTGAAAGGGATCTAACGGAAAGGGAAACAGTTGGGCAAGATCAGGCACGGGGTGGGCACCAAAGGTAGGATATACGCCAAAAGGCCAGCGTCCCTATTTTAATGTGCCTGAGTCAAGGCGGCGGATCCTGGCCGTGGAAAGTATCACTGCTCTATGGGGCAACGGGGGAAAGAGGGGTATAGGTTAGCGGAAAATGCACACGGTTCCGGCCCAAAAGTCGGTGATTTCGGCGGCGGCGGTCGGGTCAGACAACAGCCCTGCCAGTTGGCCAGCGGCAAACTCGGTGCCGATGGTGCTCTCAAACACGGTGACAGTATAGGCTGCTTCCAAGTCCTCGCGGCTGGAACCCACCCCAATCCCGGCTAGGGTAGTGAACTGATCGCTGCCCGCCTCAGGTCGCACCGACCAGCCCACAAAGGTCTCATCATCGGCATTCAGCACCAAGCCCTCGGCCCACAGGGCACTGATGAAGGGATCGCCGGGGCATTCCTCGTTAGCGCTGACCGTTTCTGGGTTGCCCAATAGATTGCTCACCGCCGCTTGCACGGTGGCCATCTCTGTACCAAAGGGCAGCAGCGTGGTTGATCCGCTCTCTGTATCCACCAAAAATAGCCCTTCTCCGGTCAGGGCCAGGGCGGTCTCGGTGGGGGTCGCGAGATCTGGGGAAGCCGTGGGCGTGGGCTGCACACAGGCCGTCGCGAAGGACAGCGCCAAACCTGCGGCAAGGGCAGAACCTAGGGGCAAAGAAGTGAAGGTCATAGGAATTTGAAGAAGGGCTTTAACGTGATCATCAGCGCCAAACGTGAGGATTACGGATGTGACCTTGAATAGCTTGGGCGTCATAGCCCTGAAGCAATGTCTACCCAGGCGTTGGTTTGGTGGGCTTGGTGGGCGGCGTCCATCAGCCGTTGAGACAGCACGCCTTCCGCAATCGAGGGAGCCGTCGCTTGGCCTTGGTCGATGTCGTTGACCCAGTGGTTCACCACCCGCACAAAGGGGGCAATGCGGCCATCGGCGTAGGTCGTGGAAAAGGCCAGCCGTTCGGGAATCGTCAGTTCGGCCAGGGGTGCGCCGCCCTGACTGCCCCACAGCCGGAAGCCGTGGACATAGTCCGTCAAATTATCGCTGCCCAAAATGAGGGTGCCTTGGTCGCCGTAGATTTCCACCCAGTGGCCCCGTCCGGCGTAGGTGACGGAGCTAATCGCCACTTGGCAGGGGGCACCGCAGGCCAGATCCAGGGTGAGGCTACAGGTGTCGTCGGCATCCACGGGTTTGAGGGTGCCGCTGGCGGGGTCGGGCCGCTGGGGAATGGCGGTGCTGAGGCGGGCGCTGAGGCGGGCGATGGGGCCAAATAGCCAATTGATGTAGTCAAAACTGTGGGAGGCAAAGGCTCCGAGGGCACCGCCACCCAGGGCTTTTTGGGCGTACCAATTCCAGGGGCGATTCGCATCGGCACGTCCGGGCACCGTCCAGTCCACCTTCACAAAGCGCAGGTTGCCCACATAGCCCTCGGCCAACAATTCCGCCAAGTACTGCCATGCGGGCACAAAGCGGAACTCGAAATCGAGCGTCACCACCCGCTGGTGCTGCTGGGCCAGGGCTTGAATCTCCAACGCTTCAGCGACGTTGAGGGCCGTCGGTTTTTCGAGCAGAACGTGCTTTCCGGCCCGGAGGGCGGCGATGGCCATGCTGTGGTGCAAAAAGGGCGGCGTGGCCACAGTCACAGCCTGAACGTCGGGCAGGGCCAGCAGGGCATCCACACTATCGCAGGCGTGGGGAATGTGGTGAGCCGCCGCCACCGCCTGGGCCTGGGCCAAATCTCGGTGGTAAACGGCAACAACCTCGGTGCGATGGTGGGCCTGGAGGCCAGGAATATGAACCTTTTGCCCAAACCCAGTGCCCAAAACGCCAACGCCTAGTGTGGTTGCCATCGCTGTTTTTTCCTCAAATAACCGATCCCTAAAACCGACGTAATACCCCACTTCTTCCCTAGGGCGAGAAGGGGATGAGTCGTCGTGCAATTCCCTTTCAGAGGTCTATCCTACCAAGACCTGTTACAGGGCTCTAACCCAGTGTGCGGCTAGGGTTGGCGATCATCGTGCGGCAAGTCTCGTCAAGTTTTGGATCGTTGAAAATCCACCAGAGCAAAATATGGGTATCGAGTAGGTAGGTTATTCCCACTGTTGAAGTTCCTCTTCAGGGAGGGGTTCAAAGAAAGTATCGCTGAGTTGGCCAGAGAGAAGACCGGGGGTACGAGGCTGAGAAATCTCGCTGGCGAGGCCCAGACGAAAGTAGTGGATAAGGTCGAATAATTCTTCCAGCTTATCTTCGGGGATACCCTGGAGTTCTTGCATGATTTTTTGAATCAGCATAGGTGTCTTGCCTAGGGAGGTTGGTTTTATTGTAGCTATCCCATCCCTCACTCCACTGATAGGGTGGGCATTAGCATGATCTGGCTCGTATCTAGGGAATTTTGAGCCTGCTGAATTCGTGCCTTTCCCAAAGTGCGAATATCGTCTGTTTGGCTCATGCCACAATACCCTCTTCCAGGATGCTATGCACAAGGGGGCTGGCTTTGTGGGGGCTAGACTCGAATTGCTGGCGAGAATATTTGACGGTGGTAATGACTACGCCATGCTGAAAACCGATTTCCCAGGCAATATCGCTAAGCGTTCTCCAAGTGGTGCGGTCTAGTTCGTTTACCACAACACAAATATCAAAGTCTGAGTCGGGCTGAGCATCACCCCTGGCGCGTGAGCCAAAGGCTCAAATTTTTGCATCAGGAAATTGCTGGCGCACTTGAGCAGAAACTCTTGCAGGATTTGGTAATCGAGTACTTTCATGCTAGTTTCCATTGACGGAATGAAAGGCTTAGCGAAGATGGTGGATGATTTGGATATTTTGGAAGATGGGCTGCCGTTGGTGGGTAACAACGGTAAAAAAGTAGGTTTCCCCTGGGTTGTTTGCACGGCGATAGTGCATCTTGGAGAATGAGGATTTGGTGATCGATGATGTGTTTAAGGACTTTGGTGGTTGGGTTTCGCTTCATCCAAATCACTTATCACTTGCCGATTATTCATGATCATATACATAGCGAATAAGAAAAGGCTCAGAACTTTCAAGGCATTGACGAATATCCTGATCATTTGTGTTATCTATTGTAGGCAACTCTCTTTGATCTGCAGATAATTCGTAATTACCTCCTCCGAAAAACAGCGTTTCATAATCCTTTTGAATTAATTGAGCATTTCCGAAGCCGTTAATTCGATATACATTCTTTCCTTTTGGATCTTCAAAAATTGAAGCAATGCTACTGCCACGAGCTGTAGATCCAAGGAAACAGAATCTATCCCCCCTTTTAAAGAGAGTGATGTAACGCGAACCAGATTCATAATTTCCTACTTGCAAAGGCAGATTTTTTGGCTCCAAAAAACTTCTTATTTCATTCAGCCACCATGGAGATGTTCCTGCCACCAAGGCAGCCACCAGAATAGGATACACGACGAGCTCAGTTAATTTACTACTTTTCTTGTTGTCTTTCATTTTTGCTAATCAGAATTAATAACTATTGCCGTTAAACTGTCAGGGAAATATAGTTCTTGCCAATGATTTTAAGCTGGCAGAAGTATTTTCCATCTAATATCTAATTCTCTCTATTTTACCTTAGTCCTTTCAGGCTAGACATAAGCTTATTCTCCGTATGGTAAATCAATCTTTTCTGCCCTCAAGCGCCCTATTTTCACGCTTTCTAACGCGGCCTCTTTAGTAAATCTAGCCCATGTCATCAGCCCAGTGGTGTTTTTGCAGAGGGCTAGACAGTTCATATATTGTGCCTAACTTGTTCTAACAATTCAACCAATCTGGGCTTTAGTACTGGCAAATCCCGCTCGACTACTGCCCAAACCTCAGTCATATCCACACGCAGATAATCATGAATGAGCATGTCTCTAAACCCTGCCATCTGTCGCCAAGGCACATCATCATTCACTTTTCGCAACTCCATCGAGAGACGCTTAACAGCCTCCCCCATCACCTCAAAATTACGAATCACCGCATCCTGAACCATGCGATCACGCAAAAACACCTCCTTTCCACCCGCCACATACTGCTCAATTTGGCCAATGCACTCCACAATATTGCTCAGGTAAAGCTGATCCCTACTCATAGCGGTTTGGCATCCTGCAAAACGCTGTCTTTCATACACTCATGCAGCGTCCTAGGAGTTGCCACATCAACCCGACATTCCAGCAAATCTTCTAAAGCTTGCTTTAGGGCAATGCGATCTAACAAGCTATGCCCAGGCTGCATCTCTACCAAAAAATCCACATCACTGGTTAGGCCGCTCTCTCCACGGGCAACCGACCCAAATATTCGCACATCATAGGCACCGTACTGTTCGGCAATACTTAAAATGCGATTTCGTTGATGTTTCACCCGCTCAGCTAGCGGTGCTGCCTCTCGTGCCATGCGCTCACTCACAGTCGGCTATAGTTCCCCGTTTCCTGGCTTTCTGACGCCGCCTCTTCAGTAAATCTAGCCCAAGGAATCCAAAGGCGGCATGGGTAGTTGCATCGCCTGACCCAGATGGCCCATCCTACAATGGGACTTGCCCCGCCGTGTTCCTGGTGCGCTCCGATGAAGATTCCTGTGATTGGCAAACTGCGTCGTCCCTGGCTGTGGCTGGGGGGTGGCTTGGCGGCGCTGGTGGTGGCCGGGGGCGGGGTGGCTTGGTCGCTGGGGCGCAATCGTCCGGCCTACGACATTGCCGACTACACCACCGAAGCCAGCCTTCAGCCGATTACGGTGCGAATTTCCGCCAGCGGCACGGTGCGTCCGGTACAGACCGTGAACCTTAGCCCTAAGACGGCTGGGATTGTGGCGGAATTGTTTGTGGAGCAGGGGGATCGGGTGGTGCAGGGCCAGCCCATTGCCCGGATGGACAGTGCGGATTTGACGGCGCAGGTGGCGCAGAGTCGGGCGGCGGTGGCGGAAGCGGAGGCCAGCCTTCAGAATGTGCGGCGGGGCAGTCGTCCTCAGGAAATTGCCCAGGCCGAAGCCGCTGTCACCCAGGCCCAGGCCCAGGTGCGGGATAGTCAGGCGCGGTTAGATTTAGCCACGAGCGATCTGCAACGGACTCAGCGCTTGCAGCAGCAGGGGGCGGTGGCCCGGACGGAATTGGATAACGCCGAACGGGAACGGCGCAGCGCCC
This sequence comes from Leptolyngbya sp. BL0902, assembly GCF_016403105.1. Lineage (NCBI taxonomy): Bacteria > Bacillati > Cyanobacteriota > Cyanophyceae > Leptolyngbyales > Leptolyngbyaceae > Leptolyngbya > Leptolyngbya sp. BL0902. The sequence goes on along the minus strand of NZ_CP046155.1, from coordinate 1,030,733 downwards.
AGGCGGGGGTAGACCAAGCCCAGGCCCGATTGCGAGAAGCCCAGGAGCGGGCGGATGATCTGCGGAACCTGCCGGAACCCGAAGCCATTGCCCAGGCTGAAGCCCGGTTGGCCCAGGCCCAGGCCCAGTTGCAATCCGCCCTGGTGCGGCTAGAGGATACCCTAATTCGTGCCCCCTTTAGCGCCACCGTTACCCAGCGCTTTGCCGGAGTGGGAGCCTTTGTGACGCCGACGACCACCGCCTCCGATGCCTCCTCCGCGTCCTCCACCGCCATTGTGGCCCTGGCCCAGGATTTGGAGGTGTTGGCGGAGGTGCCCGAAGCGGACATCAGCCTGCTTGAGGTGGGGCAGCGGGTGGAGGTGGTGGCCGATGCCTTCCCCGACGAAACCTTTGCCGGACGGGTGAAGCTGGTGGCCCCGGAGGCGATTAGTCGTCTGAATGTCACCCTGTTTCAGGTGCGAATTGAGCTAGAGGAGGGCAAGGAGCAGTTGCGGTCTAACATGAATGTAGATGTGGCCTTCATTGGCGACCAACTGGCGGAGGCGCTGGTGGTGCCCACGGTGGCGGTGGTGACACAGGCGGGGCAAACGGGGGTGTTGGTGCCGGGAAGCCGTCGCGATATTCTGTTTCAACCTGTGACCCTTGGCCCCCAGGTGGGCGATCAAATTCAAGTCACCAACGGCCTACAGGCGGGCGACCCCGTCTTTGTGGATCTGCCCCCCGGTCAGTCCCTCAATTCCATCACGGTGCGCCAGGAGCGCTAACCCCATGGCCAAGGCCGATCCCCACCGCGTCAAGCTCTCCCAGCTTCGCGCCCTCGTCACCATTGCCGATACGGGTTCCTTCAGCGAAGCCGCCTTGCAGATGGACTTGTCCCAATCCGCCGTCAGCCATGCCATCGCCACCCTAGAGGACGAACTGGGGGTGATTTTGCTCAGCCGTAGCCGCCACGGGGCCGTCCTCACCCCGGTCGGTCAGCAGATTACCGAGGAAGCCCGTCTGGTGCTGCAATCCCTGCAAAACCTGTGCCACCAGGCCGATTTGGCCAAAGGCTTGCAAAGTGGCGAAGTGCGTCTAGCCGCCTTTCGTAGCGTGGCCACCCACATTTTGCCGGAGGTGATCCGCCAATTTCGGGAGCAGTATCCCCACATTCCCATCGCCATTGACGAAAAATCCCACTACGAAATGGTGGAAGACGCCGTGCGCCAGGGCCACGCCGATGTGGGCTTTACCTACCTGCCCACCAAAGCCGACTTTGAAAGCTGGGAACTGCTGCGGGATCGCTACCTGGTGCTGCTGCCCCCTACTCCCGCCCCTGTGGCCAGCCCCCTCAGTTGGGCCGACCTCGCCGCCTATCCCCTGATTTTGCCCCCCAGCGACGATGGGGATCGTCAACATTTAGAAGGACTGCTGCGCCGCCAGGGCCAAACCCTCAAACCTGCCTACGCCGTCCGGGAAGACTCCACCATCCTCGGCATGGTAGAGCGGGGCCTAGGGGCCACCATCATGGCCCACCTGGCCGCCCAGCCTATTCCGCCCCACCTGCAAGTGGCCGAATTGCCGATTCCCCTAGAGCGCACCATCGGCGTGATTATCCTGAAAGATGCTCTGCTGCCGCCCCCGGTCTATGCCTTTTTAGATCGACTGAAAACCGTGTGGCCCCTCTGCCCCCACGGTACAGGGACAAAACTTGAGCTGGGGAGATGAACGCTTGGCTGGTCGCAAGCTGACAGCACGGGGCATTCAGAGTATTTTCAGGTAGGGTTAGCGCCACGAATATACTCTACAGTCTGACCTTTTGGGAATCGGGGCTAGGGGATTCGGACTTGGTATCCATATCTTTGTGATGCTAGGTTCTGATTGCACGGGTTTAGCCCACAGGCTGCATCCACAGGCCCTAGACAGCTAAAGCGAGAGGATTCTCAGAGCCCCGGCCACACAAAGATTACGGGGAACGAGAAAGCGAGAATGATTAGGTGGAGAAACCCGTGTACCCTCACCCCAGTTGCTCTGCCAGAGCGAGAGGAACTTAGGGTGAGGGTTGCTAAGGGCTAAGTTGATCGCCATGCCGCCCTGGGGCGGAACGGTGGTTAGCTGGCTGCCGCCGTGGCTAGGATTTTCTCGGTGAGTTTTTCCGGCACGGGGTCGAGGTGGTCGTAGGCCCACTTAAAGAAGCCCACGCCCATGGTGAGGGAGCGCAGTTCCAAGATCATGGTCTGCATTTCGGCTTGGGGCACATAGCCCGTCACCACATCCCAACCGGGCCAGTCGGCTTTGCCCTCGTAGCCGAGGATTTGGCCGCGCCGACCGCTGACCAGCTTCAGCACGTTGGAGGTGTAGAGGCTGGGGACGGAGATTTCCACCTGGGCGATGGGCTCCAGCAGGGTGGGGCCACCGATGGGGAGGCCCTCGGTCATGGCAAGGCGGGCGGCTTGGCGGAAGGCATTATCGGAGCTATCCACCGTATGGTAGGAGCCGTTGGTGAGGGTAACGGCCACATCCACCACCGGATAGCCCAGGGGGCCACGGTTGAGGAATTCCCGCACGCCGTTTTCCACGCTGGGGATGTATTGCTTGGGCACCACACCGCCGACGATGGTGTCGTTGAAGGCAAAGCCCTCGCCCCTGGGTAGCGGTTTGATGGACAGGTACACATCGCCAAATTGCCCGTGGCCGCCGCTTTGGTGCTTGTAGCGCCCGTGGACGGTTTCCACCGATTGCCGAATGGTTTCCTTGTAGGGCACCTGGGGTAGATGGGTGGTCATGGGCAGGTTGTACTTGCGGCCTAGGCGATCAATGGCCAAATTCAGGTGCACATCCCCTTGGCCCCAGAGGATGACCTCGTGGGTGTCGCCGTGCTGTTCCCAGGCCAGGGAGGGATCTTCCTCCAGCAGCTTGCCGATGGCGGCGCTGAGTTTCACCTCGTCACTGCGTTTTTCGGGGGTGACGGCTAGGGCATACACCGGGTCGATGGCGGGTGCTTTGGGTAGGGGCTCAACGGTGTTGCCGTTGGTGGTGAGGGTATCCCCGGTCTTGGCATTTTCCAATCGAGCGATGGCCACGATCTGACCCGCCTGGGCTACGGAGAGGCTGTTCTGCTGGGTGCCCATCAGGTCATAGAGACCGCCCATGCGTTCGCCGTTGAGGCCGTCGCCGTCGCGCAGTTCCCCCCGCCACAGCCGCACCAGGGAAAGCTTGCCGCCCTGGGGGGTGTAGTAGGTTTTGAGCACCTGGGCCAGGGGCGCATCCCCCGCCTGAATGCCGCGATTTTCGCAGGTGGCGTCGGGTTCTGGGGCTTCCTTCACCAGGGCATCCAGCAAGGGCCGCACGCCGTAGTCGCTGGCGGCCACGCCGATGAACACGGGCACGATTAAATCCGCCCCCAGTTCCATCTTCAGGTCTTTGACGATTTCTTCCTCTGGCGGCGCGATTTCCTCCAGCAGTTCCTCCAGCAGGTGATCGTCATAGTCGGCCAAGGCTTCCAGCATTTCCGTGCGGGCGGCTTGCTCCTCCGCCTGAAGCGAGGGTGGCAGAGGGACTGGATCCGCTGGGGCACCGGGGTGATAGTGGTAGGCTTGCTCGGTTACGAGGTCAATAAAGCCCACCAGGTCGTGATTTTGGCGAATGGGATATTGTTGCGGAATCACCGGACGGGCAGAAATTTGGCGCAGCGAGGCCAACACATCGGCAAAGGTACCATTGGCCCGATCCAATTTGTTAATCCAAATTAGGTGGGGAATTTCCCAAGTATCTAAAAATTGCAGCAGCGGTGAGAGGGTCAAAACTTTGTTGGGATCGGCTTCGCAAACGACGATAGCGGCATCAACCCCGATCAACGCATTCCAGGTTTCCTGCTGAAGTTCCACCGAACCTGGACAGTCTAAAAACGTAAAACGAATGCCGCCGTACTCGGTACTAGCGGCATTGAGTTCCACCGTCATTTTGCGATTGCGGGCTTCGGGAGTGCTGTCTCCAACAGTGTTGCCTTCCTCGATACTCCCCTTGCGGGTGGTGGCTCCGGTGACAGAAAGAATACTTTCTAAGAGCGTGGTTTTACCGCTAGAATAAGCACCGACAATGCCAACATTACGCAAACCTGAAGAAAGGACATTTTGGGTCATCACTAACTCCTTGCCATCCCTTGATGGCCTATCGAGTAAACCCCAAAACTAGGGCTAGACAGGTATTTTTATGAAGCGACTTCACCCTGTCCTCTTTTAGAGTAGCGTGACCCCAAAATCCTACCCGGTTTCGTTCTAGAAAATTTATCTATTGAAGTTTTGTGGGGGATGTTTTCAAACTGTAACGAATGGCCGTGGCAAAAATCACTCCTTAGGCTAGAGAGAAGTGTCCTGGGGGCTGAGGAGGCTGAACCAGCTCGCTTTTGCCCCCAGACGGCTTGGGCCTACAGTTGGCCGCAATCAGCGATGACCACAGGCTGGGAGGTTTGGCCGCTGCGGCTGCCCACCTGCTCCATGGTTTCTACCACATCCATACCTTCTACCACGCTGCCAAAGACGACGTGCTTGCCATCAAGCCAGGGGGTGGCCACGGTGGTGAGGAAGAACTGGGATCCGTTGGTGTTGGGGCCAGCGTTGGCCATGCTCAGCAGGCCGGGGCCAGTGTGCTTGAGGGTGAAGTTTTCATCGGCAAATTTCATTCCATAGATGGACTCGCCCCCGGTGCCGTTGCCACGGGTGAAGTCGCCCCCCTGGCACATAAATTCAGGAATAATCCGGTGGAAGCTGGAGCCCTTGAAATGCAGGGCTTTACCAGAGGTGCCCATGCCCTTTTCTCCGGTGCACAGGGCTCGGAAATTTTCGGCGGTTTTGGGCGCAACATCGGCCCGCAGTTCCATCACAATGCGGCCCGCTGGGGTACCGCCAATGGTGATATCAAAGAAAACCTTGGGATTGGTAGATTCGGTCATGGGTGAGTTCAAAACCAGGAATAAAGGACAATGGATGGCCAATGCAACGGCGTAGACAAAAGGCCTAGGGCCACACGCCTCAAGCCGCCCTTGACCGAGCCACAGGATCGGCATTGTGCCGTTGTAGACAAGACCCCTGTTATACCAAGTTCAGGGTCAAAAGGGCAAAGGCTGTCTTGCCTGCTAGGCCCCGGTCAAGGGTGGATTAGCGCGACGTCGTAGCTACGGTACAAAACACCGGGTCGAGCCTTGGGATGCTCCCAAAAGGACTGGCGGTGGTGGCTAGGGCACTAGGGATCTGAACGATGCCCAGGCGCTAGCTGCCAGAACGTCGCACATTCAGGCAGCACCATTCTTGACGTCGCCAGAGGGTCGCCACCACCCAGCCATGCTGTTCTAGGGTGTCGGCCACCAGTTTGGATTGATCTAGCAGAATGCCGCTGAGGATGCCCCAGCCGTCGGGGGTGACGAGGGTGTGGAGTTGGGGAATTAAGTCCATAATCACCTCCGCCAGAATGTTGCACACCACGCCATCCACGGGGGCGTCAATGGCTTGGGCGAGGGCCTCAAGACCGCCGTGGAGAATGGGCATCTCGTCGGCGGTCAGGTGGTTAATGTCGCGGTTGCCAGCGGCAGAGTGGACAGCTAAATCATCAATATCTGCCGCATAGACCTTTTTGGCCCCCAACAGCAGCGCCCCAATGGATAAAATGCCCGACCCACAGCCAATATCGGCAATGGTGATGTTGGGAGAGCCGTAGGTGAGCCGCATTTCGAGGGACTCTAGGCAAAGCTGGGTGGTGGGGTGTGCGCCCGTGCCAAAGGCCACGCCGGGGTCTAGCCGCAGCACGATGCGCTGGTTGTCGTCGGGGGGTTCTAGCCAAGCCGGGGTAATCAGAAAGCGATCCCCAATCGGTTCGGGCCGCCAGTGCTCCTTCCAGCTCTTTGACCAGTCTTCCTCGTCAATCAGGTTCCAGGTAACACGGGGCACCGCCAAGTCGCTGCACAGGGCATCTTGTTTGACAAACAAAGCCAGGGCCGAGAGATCCAGCAATTCCAGCCGATGCTGGGGAAAGTAGGCTTGGACAAGGCTCGCCGACCCTCGCCGCTGGGTTGAGGTGCCCTGACTGCCAAAGTTATCGAACCGCCAGAAAATGTCATCCTCCAGGGCCGGATCACACAGAACTTGAACTTCCCACCAGCTATTGCCCAACGCCATGATCACCGTACTTTGCCTAGGTTGTTTCACCCCGGATCATATAGCAAAAGATCCTCGCGGCCCTCACCCCCAGCTCCTCTCCCGCGAGGAGAGGGGAGCCGGAAGATCCTTCAAAGTCCCTCTCCCAATGTGGGAAAGGGATTTAGGGTGAGGGCTGGATCGTGGCAAAAGAGTGCGTTTGTGATCTACTGAGGCTACCCAGCGATGAACCCTCTAGAGATTGACGGTATAGGCGTCGCGGATGCCGTCTACCTTGATGATTTCCTCCAGAATGCCTTCGGGCAGAGGATCATCCAGGCTCAGCACCATCACCGCATCGCCGCGCACAATTTTGCGGCCCACCTGCATACTGGCGATGTTGACGTTGAAGCTGCCCAGCAGGGAGCCAATTTTGCCGATAATCCCCGGCATATCGCGGTGCAGGGTAAACAGCATGTGCCGGGTGGGGGGCACGTTGATGGGGAAATCGTCGATGTCGGTGACGCGGATTTCGCTGCCGCCCAGCAGCACCCCGGTGGTGGAATGCTCGCCCAGGCTACCCTTGGCCTTGAGGTTGAGGGCTCCGGCATAGTCGCGGCTGTCTTCGTCGCGGGTTTCGATCACGTGGATGCCCCGTTCCTTGGCTTCGATGCTGGCGTTGACGTAGTTCACCCGCTCTTGTAGGGCATGGGAGAGCAGACCCTTGAGGGCCGCAATCACGATGGGCTTGCTGTCGCCGCTGGCAATGTCGCCCTGGATGCTGACCGTCAACTCTTCCACGCGCCCTCCGGCCAGTTGGCTGACCAGATTGCCCAGGGTTTCCGCCAGTTGCAGGTAGGGGCCGAGTTTTTCCAGCACCTCAGGCCGCAGACCGGGAATGTTCACCGCCGAGCGGGCGGGTAGACCCAGCAGCACATCGCGAATTTGCTCGGCCACGTCGATGGCCACGTTCACCTGGGCTTCTTCGGTGGAGGCTCCCAGGTGAGGGGTCAGGATCACGTTTTTGCCCAGATCCCGCAGTTCCGATTCACCCAACGGTTCCGAGGCATACACATCCAGGGCCGCGCCGCCGATGACGCCATCCCGCAGGGCTTGGGCCAGATCCGCTTCGTTGATGATGCCGCCCCGCGCACAGTTGATGATCCGCGCCGTGGGCTTCATGGTAGCCAGGGTTTCGGCGTTGATCAGGTTGGCGGTTTCGGGGGTTTTTGGGATGTGCAGGGTAATGTAGTCGGCCTCGCGGAAGAGGAAATCCAGTTCCACCAGACGGCAACCCAACTGTTCAGCCCGGTCGGCGGAAATGAAGGGGTCATAGGCCAGCAGTTTCATGCCCATGGCGCGGGCTACGGTGGCGACGTGGGAGCCGATTTTGCCCAGACCCACTACGCCGAGGGTCTTTTTGTAGACCTCCACCCCGGTAAAGTCCTTGCGCTTCCATTCGCCCGATTTCACCGAGGCATCGGCGCTGGGAATATAGCGCGACAGGGACATCATCATGGCCAGGGCATGCTCGGCGGCGGCGATGGTGTTGCCCTCCGGCGAGTTGACCACCACAATGCCGCGACGGGTGGCTTCGGGCACGTCCACGTTATCGACGCCAACCCCGGCCCGACCAATGATTTTGAGGTTGTTCCCAGCCTCGATCACCGCCTTGGTGACGCGGGTGCCAGAGCGAATCATCAGCGCATCGTAGTCGCCAATGACGTTGACCAATTCCTCCGGGGACAGGCTGGTGTTTACATCCACCTGCGCCACCTGGGAAAGAATGTCAATACCTACCTGATCGATGGGGTCGGAAACGAGAACCTTGGGCATGGGTCGGCCATAAAAATGTCACAGGGATCTACTTTACTGCAAAGGGGGATGGGCAGAGGACGATACCAGCGATGGATTGGGCCGTTGCCACAGATCGCAGCCACCGTGAGGAAGCCTTGCCCAATCAGGCTTTGGCGATGCGGGCTAGGGACTATCGTCTTGATCCAACACCTGAAACACGTCCACCAGCACCACATTGGAGAACAGAAAACCTTCGGGATCACTGAGGCGAATGCGCTGCACGTTGTCCCAACGGTCGCCCTCCATCACCACCCAACCCGCTTGAATGTGAGGTTCTAACGCCGCATAAAGCTTGTCCCAAGTGGCCGCATCACACAGCGACCGCACCTCATCGCCGCCGATGCCCTCCGCCAACCGAAGCCCCACCATCAGGCGATCTAACAACTGCTCCAGGGCGGGCGTGGGAGATTCCTCGTAAACGCTGCCCGATGCCTGAAAATCCTTCACCCATTCGCCATAGGTGGCCAAGGTGCGGGGCCGACTAACCCGCTGATGCTGCGTATAGCTCGTCGCCCCCAACCCAAAGCCGTAGTAGGGCTGGTTGCGCCAATAGGTGAGATTGTGCCGACAACGGTGCCCCGGTTTGGCGTAATTCGAGACCTCATAATGCTCGTAGCCCTGGGCGGTGAGATGGCACTGGGCGGTGCGATACATCGCCGTCGTTTGCTGATCCGTCGGCAGAGGCGCATCCCCCGGCTGGTAGCGCTTGGCAAACACCGTCTGCGGCTCTACCGTGAGGTCATACACCGATAGATGATGTGGCCCTAGGTCAACGGCCTTTTCCAGCCCCGCTTCCCAAATGTCCATCGTCAAATGGGGCAGGCCCGAAATCAAATCCAAACTCCAGTTGGGCATGGCGACGTGGTGCAGCCAGTCCACGGTTTGATGCACATCCGCCACCCGATGGTAGCGGCCACAGCTTTCTAAAATCGCGTCATCCAACGCCTGCACCCCCAGGCTAATGCGGTTCACCCCCACCGCCAGGTAGCCCTTCAGGTGATCCAAATCAAAGGTGCCGGGATCCATTTCCATGGAAATTTCCGCCCCTGGATCAATCCCAAACCGCTGATTCAACACCGCCAAAATCCGCTCCACCTGAGCCACCGACAGCAGTGAAGGCGTACCCCCGCCAAAAAACACCGTTTGCAGCGATGCCCCCAGATTTGCCCCCAAGTTCGGCGTAGCCTGAATTTCCCTACACAGGGTTTCCACATAACCTTCCACAGACAGCGACGTTTCGCCCCTGCGCTGGTTGCCCAACACCGAAATGGGGAAATCGCAATAAAAACACCGCCGCCGACAAAAGGGAATGTGGACGTAGGCCGAACGAGGAGCAGGAATCATGGGGCTGAGGAGCAACACGCAGAAGGATCTACTTATATGTTGCCTGTCATGGTTGAGCTTCACCATGCTGCCGCTGAACCTGTGATCGGTTAAGCACCCAAGAGGCTGGCAACGCAAGGGTTGATGCTGCCGGGGAACTGTAGAGCCTTCGGAGAGGCCATCGGAGCCTGGGAGCTAAGGCAGATTCTAGGGGGAAATTTATTTTTGTAACGTGTTGCTTACTGCAAAAAAGTGGGCACTCTGAAGTCAGCGAAAGGGAGAGAAAAATTTTGCTAAAGCAAATAGGAGACAGTTGGCAGTTCGAGAGTGAAGCACTGTTAGAAGATTTCTTTCGGGCAAGTCTTCAGGAAATATTAGGGCTAAAAGTTTTAAGTCAGCAACACTATATCAGCGGACAGATTTGTGATTTGATTGCAGCCTCTCCGTCTGGAGAGCTTTCAATTATTGAGCTAAAAAATTGTGAAGATCGCTATATTGTTCAGCAGTTAACTCGTTATTTTGATGTTGTTGTACAAGAACAGCCTTTCCAAGAAGTTGTTGACTACTCTAAACCCATCAAGTTGATTGCTGTCACTCCAGGCTTTCACCGTGATAACTGGACAGATCGAAAATATAATCAACTAAATATCGAATTCTTTGAATATCAAGTCTCTCAAAGACAAGGCAAGTTTATCTTTATTCTGAAAGACCAAGATACGAGCAGCACTTGGGAAGCAATAATTCCCTACCAAAAGCCACAAGTTCCCAATGAAATTCCTGCGTTGCCTAGGGGTTTGCTCAATATGCTGGCTAAATCTCCTGATGAAGATCGTCAAGGAGTTATGGCATTCAGGGAAATTCTTTTAAGATATGACAATAGAATGCAAGAAATACCGCTTGGCAGCAGCATCGTCTATGGCAAGGGTAAATCTAAACTCTGTGCTGAACTGAAATATGATTCCATGCGAGCCAGAGTTGCCTTACTGCTTTGGTTGCCCTACAAAGCCACGCCATATCAAAAGAGAGACAAAATAACTCGTTTGCGTTTGTGGACAGACTGGAAGACAGTTTCTGCGCTTGCACACACACCAAAACTTTTGGGGCGCACCATTAGCATTGAAGAATGGGATTCGGGGGAATTTCAGCCGATTAAGAAGCTTTTGCCCACAGTAAATTTTATGCTAGATGCCTATTACAATCGACCTGGTGCTAAGGAGAAGCATATTAAATTTCAAGGTCAAAATTATAGAAACGCACATCACTCATCAGGTCTTGCTATGACCTTTGAGATGTATAAAAAACTTACCAATCAACCATACTTGTCTAATGAGTTGTCCACTATCATCAACTTGGCCTTAGACCAGTGGAAGCGTCGGCTATAGGGCACCCTTTTGAGCCTGAAGTGCTGTCCATGGGAACCGTCCAACACCTTATTGCCACCTCATGAGTTTGAGGAGTGATGACAGCGTTGCTTACCCGCTATAGACGTGCTGTTGGGTGATCAACCCCACTTCACAATGGCGGAACCCCAGGTTAGACCAGCCCCAAAGCCAGCGGTGGCGATGGTGTCGCCCGGTTTGATTTTGCCAGCACGAACCGCTTCATCCAGGGCTAAGGGCACCGAGGCAGCGGAGGTATTGCCGTGGTGGGCCATGTTGCTAATCACCCGTTCGCTGGGCACCTTCAGCCGTTGGGCCACGGCATCGAGGATGCGTTGGTTGGCTTGGTGCATCACCAGCCAGTCGATATCAGCGGTGGTGAGGTTGGCCCGGAACAGAGCTTTTTCGATCACTTCCGGGACGCGGCTGACGGCGAATTTGTAGACCTCGCGCCCGTTCATGGTGATGGGGGTAAAGGTGCCCTGCTGCACGGTGGTGCCGTCGGTGAGGGGTTGCGATTGGGCCTGGTAGGGCAGACGCAGGGCGCTGTTCATGGAGCCATCGCTGCAAAGCTCAAAGCCCAGCAGGTTGTCTTGTTCGCTGGCTTTCAAAACCACGGCCCCAGCCCCATCGCCAAAGAGGACGCAGGTGGTGCGGTCGCTCCAGTCTGTCCAGCGAGAGAGTACATCGGCCCCAACCACCAGCACCGTCTGGAAGGCTCCGGTACGGATATATTGCGCCGCTGTCACCAGGGCAAACACAAAGCCGGAACAGGCGGCTGTGAGATCAAAGGCTACGGCACGGGTTGCGCCCAGTTCGGCCTGCACCTGGCAGGCGCTGCCAAAGAGATCATCCGGGGTGGAGGTGGCCAGCAGAATCATGTCTACCGATTCTGGGGATACCTGGGCCATCCCTAGGGCGGCGCGTCCGGCTTGGGCAGCGAGGGACGCCAGGGAATCCTCTGATGTGGCGAGATGGCGTTCGCGGATGCCCGTGCGGGTGCTGATCCACTCGTCGGTGGTGTCTACAACCTGGCTGAGGGCGTCATTGGTGAGCGTCTCCGGTAGGCGGGCTGAACCACTGCCGACCAGAGCGACACCGGGCATAAACTGTTCCACAAGCTATTCTCCGTCTGCGGCGGGCATGGCCACCCGCTGATATTGGGCCTGAATGCGGTCTAAGACTTGGTTATCAACGGCTTCCTTGGCCAATCGCACGGCATTGAACACTGAGGGAGCCTGGGAACTGCCGTGGCTAATCACCGTGACCCCGGCCACGCCCAGCAGCAAGCCGCCGCCGTGTTCGGCATGGTCTACCCGTTGCTTAATCCGGCGCAGGTTGGGCTTGAGGATGGCGGTGCCGATTTTGCCGCGAATGCCCTGGGGCAGCTCTTCCCGCAGAATTTGCAGCACCGACTCGCCCACGGCCTCGGCAAACTTCAGCAGCACGTTGCCCACAAAGCCGTCGCACACGACAACATCAAACTGGCCAGAGAGAATATCGCGCCCCTCGGCATTGCCCGCAAAGGGAATGTTGGGGTTATCTTGCAAAAGCTGGTGCGCCTGGAGGGAAAGCTCGTCGCCCTTGCTGGGTTCTTCGCCAATATTGATCAGGCCCACGTTGGGATGCTCTACGCCCAGCACGTAGCGGGAGTAGATGGTGCCCATCATGGCGAACTGTTCGAGGTACTTGGGCCGACAGTCTACGTTGGCCCCCACGTCCAGAATCAGCACGGATTTGTTGGCGATCACCGTCGGGAACACCGCCCCAATCGCCGGACGGTCAATGCCCTTTAGCCGTCCCAACCGCAGCAACGCCGCCGCCATCGCCGCCCCAGAGTGCCCCGCCGAAACCACCGCATCGGCCCGCTTCTGCTTCACCATGTCCATCGCCACGTTGATGGAGGCTTGGGGCTTGCGGCGCAGGGCGCTGAGGGGTTCCTCGTGCATTTCAATGGTGCCTTCGGCGGCCACCAGTTCAATTCCCTGGAGGTGTTCGGGATTGGCAACGGAGGCGCGAATTTGATCCAGATCGCCCACCAGGAGCACATCCACATCCAGTTCGGCCTTGGCTCTAATGGCCCCTGCTACGATTTCTCCAGGGGCATAGTCGCCCCCCATTGCGTCAATGGCAATTCGTGCCCGGTTGAGCCCCATCTGCTGCATCTCAAAAACCTTAGGAAATTCTAGCAGACTACCTACCCTACCAAGATCTGGGATGGGGCATGGCCGCGACGGCATCAGGTATCCATGTCTAACTCATGGGCACAATGGGAACAAGTCAAAGCAGCACGGGAATTACCCTGGCGCTAGGCATCGGTCATAATTAGGACATCACTCATCTGAGTTTGGGTTAAGCTCGGTAGCCCTCATCTCTGGCGGCCCTCACCCTAAATCCCTCTCCCCACGGGATCGGGACTTTGCTTCCTTCTAGCTCCCCTCTCCCCATGGGAGAGGGGCTGGGGGTGAGGGCCGATGTGTCAGCCGGAATCAAGCTTTCACTTTCCTGATCGCCAAGCCATGAACATGACCCTCGACGAACTGCGTACTCACTTGCTGGCGCTGACCCCAGCGGAGAAGACAGAAATCGTCCATTTGCTGGTGCAAAGTTTGGGCAATAGCTGGCCAGGGATTGAAAAAGTGTCCGGCGTGGTCGGGGGAGATGCTTGCCTGGTGGGGACTCGCATTCCGGTGTGGGATTTGGTGCAGTACCGCCATTTGGGGGCCTCCGATGCCAAGATTCTAGAAGCCTATCCCCAACTCACCGCCACCCATCTAGCCCAAGCCTGGAGCTATGCCGAGGCCCATCCAGAGGAAATTCAGCGCGCCATCGAGCAAAATGAGGCGGCATAGAGGTGATTCGTCGGTAAGCGTCCTTGTCCGCAGTTTCCCTCAGTCGTGGATGAACGCCAGCATCACCACTTCGCCGTTGCCGCGACGAGCCGCCATCCATAGCCCCTGTAGAACCTCAGAATCACCGATGCGATATACGCGAAAGTCCTGCACCTCCGGGGCATCAAAGGCGGCGGACAAAACTGCTGCGGTGCGCGGGTTGGGCTGGACGGATCGACTATCGGTTTGATCATCAAAGACGATGGCGATTTCCAACCTATCCAGCAGATGATCATCGTAATCGACACCCCCCGCCCTGGTGGCATCCCTTAGATCACGAAAGAAATCTGCCGGAACGCCCACGGGTCGCTGATAGATGCATTGCCACGTATTCCGCCAGTGGGGCTTGGTAGACCAGTCTGCCGCGTTCGCGAAATACTGGTATTGCCGCAGGGCCACGGTCTCTAACCCGTCTTCTAGCCCGTCCTCCCCCGCTGAAGCGTTCTCCGGCTCCAGCCGATCATAAAACACCGCCGTACCCCAGGCCCGCTGCTTAGGAGGGCCATAGATCTCAACTAGGTCTAGGACGTACTGGGGCAGTGATGATGGGAGACTCATCTGGCTTATCCTTTGGTCGCTCACCCTGGAGATGAGCCGTCAAGGTAGCTGCTAACCCTACTCTTCCCCAGGTTCCACAATCCGCTGGAACAGGTAGCCTGTGCCCCGTGCGGTGAGGATTAGTTCGGGGTTGCTGGGGTCATCTTCTAGCTTGGCCCGTAGGCGGGAAATGTGGACATCCACCACGCGGGTATCCACATGGCGTTCGGGGGTGTAGCCCCACACCTCTTGCAGAATTTCGGAGCGGGAGAAGGGTTCCCCGGAACGGCTGACCAGCAGTTCTAGCAGGCTAAATTCCATGCCCGTGAGCCGAATCCGCTCGTCGCCTTTGTAGACCTGGCGTTTGTTGGTGTCGATGCGGATGGTGTTGACGGAAATGACGCCAGAGCTAGGAATGCCGGACATCCCGGTTTTGTCCACCCGGCGCAGCACGGAGCGAATGCGGGCCTCTAGCTCCTTGGGGGAGAAGGGCTTGACCACATAGTCGTCGGCACCCAGTTCTAGGCCTGTGATCCGGTCGGCCACGTCGCCTAGGGCGGTGAGCATGATGATGGGAATGTCGGACTCTTTGCGGAGTTCCTGGCAGACGCCGTAGCCGTCCAGTTTGGGCATCATCACGTCCAGCACCACCAGGTCGGGGATTTCCTTGCGGAAGGTGTCGAGGGCTTCTTCCCCATCGGCGGCGGTGACGACATCGTAGCCAATCATGGACAGGCGGGTTTCGAGGATGCGGCGAATGCTGGCCTCATCATCGACAACGAGAATTTTTTCTTTGTTGCTTTCCAAGGTTCTTCAGGCTCCCTACATAACGCCCTATTCTATAAAGAAATCCAACGATTAATTCGTTATTTTGCCAGGTTTGTGACGCTGTGCTTCACAACTGGGTCAATCTGTGGAGCGGGCGATCCCCCCTTGCCGTCCTCCCAAAGCCTAGCGCCCAGGGCGTCCATCTATAATCGCTATTAATCCATGATGAATAAGCGTAACAGCGTTATTTCAAGGTTTTTTAAGGTTTATTGCTTTAAATCAGGGCGGTGACGATGCCTAAATCCCGGTCGATCTTTGTCTGCAACGAGTGCGGGGCCGAGTCCTCTCAGTACTATGGCCGCTGCCCGGTGTGCGGGAGCTGGAACTCCCTGGTGGAGCAGGCACTCCCCGCCAAGGAATCCGCCTCAGCCCGATTGCCGGGGGTCTCCCGTGGACGCAGTGCCGCCACATCCACCAAAACGACCCAACAGCCCCGTTTGGCGCTGACCCTCAACCAAATCGAAGACCATCCCCAAATGCGCCTGCCCTCCGGCTATGGGGAACTAGATCGGGTGCTGGGGGGCGGTATTGTGCCCGGTTCTCTGGTGCTGCTGGGGGGCGATCCGGGGATTGGCAAATCGACCTTGCTTTTACAGGTGGCGAACCAGTTGGCGATGCGACAGCGGGTGCTGTATGTGTGCGCGGAGGAATCGGGGCAGCAGGTGAAGTTGCGCTGGCAGCGGTTGGGGCAGGGAGAATCGGGGGGCGGGAGTCGGGAGTCAGGGGGGAAGGCAAAAGGCAAAAGGCAAAAGGCAAAAGGGGGAGAAGATTGGGATGAGTCCGAAGATTCGGGCTTGGAGGAAGTCTCTGGGGGTAAAGGGCAGTTGTATTTGCTGCCAGAGATTGATTTAGAGACAATTTTGATGGAATTGGAGTCGCTGCGGCCCACGGTGGCGATTATTGACAGTATTCAGGCGCTTTACTACGCTACACTCACCTCGGCTCCGGGGTCGGTGTCCCAGGTGCGGGAATGTACTTCGGCGCTGATGCAGTTGGCCAAACGGGCGAATATTTCTCTATTTATTGTCGGTCACGTCACCAAGGAGGGCGCGATTGCTGGCCCCAAGGTGCTGGAGCATTTGGTAGATACGGTGCTGTACTTCGAGGGGGATCGCTTTGCCAGCCATCGCCTGCTGCGGTCGGTGAAAAACCGCTTTGGAGCCACCCACGAACTGGGCGTCTTTGAAATGGTGGATCGAGGGCTGGCGGAAATCAGCAACCCCTCGGCCCTGTTTTTGGGCAATCGAGATGAGCAGGTGCCCGGAATTGCCACCATCGTCGCCTGCGAGGGCACACGCCCCCTGGTTGTAGAATTGCAGTCCCTCGTTAGCCCCACCAGCTACAGTTCGCCGCGTCGGTCTACCACGGGGATTGAGTTCAATCGGCTGCTGCAAATTCTGGCGGTACTGGAAAAGCGGGTGGGCATTCCCCTCTCCAAACTCGATGCCTATGTGGCCTCCTCCGGTGGGCTGACCGTTGCAGAACCCGCCGCCGACTTGGGCGTGGCCATTTCCGTAGTAGCCAGCTTCCGGGATCGCCTAGTAGATCCCGAACTCGTCCTCATCGGCGAAGTCGGTCTCGGCGGACAGGTGCGTCCCATTTCCCAGTTGGAATTGCGCCTCAAGGAAGCCGTCAAGCTCGGTTTCAAAAAAGCCATCGTCCCCAAAGGCCAAAACGTAAAAGTAGATGGCCTCACCATTGTGGAAGTGTCGCGAGTGGTGGATGCTATCGCCCATGCGCTGAAGGGATGACAGGATTCAGGTAGGGGCGCGGTCTCCTCGCCCTAGAGATTCAGGTAGGGGCGCGATCCCCTCGCCCTAGGGAATTGGGGAACGGTGAGGGGTCGGGTGGTTTAGAATATGAAGAATCATGAATTGCGGAGGTATCGCCATGTCCCCCACCGTTGAAATCTACACCTGGACGTATTGCCCCTTCTGCATTCGCGCCAAGGCGTTGCTAGATCGCAAGGGCATCGAATACACCGAATACTGCATCGATGGCGATGAAACGGCCCGCAGCGAAATGGCCAAACGCGCCAATGGTCGTCGCTCGGTACCCCAAGTGTTCATCAACAATCACCACGTCGGCGGCTGTGATGACCTCCATGCCCTCAATGCCCAGGGCGGGATTGAACCCCTGCTAGAAGCGGCCCCTGCGGTTTAGTAAACCCTTAGGCAGTAAAGCCAATTAGACATTAGACGACCCCGAATTATCTTCCTGGGATCCCATCACCTGGTCGGGATCCCAGGGTTCCACAACGGTTTTGATAGCGATTTCGGCGTTGAGGGTGGCGGCTACGGCGCAGTAGCGGGTGTGGGAAAGCTCGGCAGATCGAGCTAAGGCGGCCTCGGTCACGGCTGGGCCAGCGCCATAGTGGGTAACGGTGATGTGGGTAAAACGGCGAGGATGGGTATCGGCCTGGGTACCAACAACCTCAATCCGGTAGTGGGCAAGGGGTTGGCGCTTTTTGGCCATGATGTCAATCACATCGTAGGCAGTGCACGATCCGAGGGCAGCCAGAAGCAGGTCGGTGGGTTTAGGCCCAATGGCGGGTTGATCGCCATCGACGGGAATGCGATCTCCGGCTTCGGTATGCCCAATGAACCGATGGCCACAAAGGTGATGGAGCACAATGGTTTTCGTCGTCATGGGTTGCCCTCAGAGCAGTTGGGCCATCGCCGTTTCTAGCGACAACAGCCAAGGTCATTGTCGCACCATGCCCCGTCCTAGGGTGCAAGGGTTTCCAACGTCCCGATAGTCGTGAAGGGTTGATTCTCCTCTACGGCCACCACCACTCCATGGCCCGAGGGAGGGAAAATGCCCGTCAGCGCCGTGATGTTAACCTGATGCGTCACCATGATCAGCACACCTTGGGGTTGCTGGCGCAGGTAGGCTTCCACCGCAGCAGTTTGGCTATCGGTGGTGCGCCGATCTCGAAAAAAGGAATTCAGCGGTGCGAAGGGCTCCACCGGGCCTAACCCCAGGAGTTCAGCAGTTTCTAAACAGCGGCACCACTGGCTAGACAGTACCCCCTCCACCGTCACCCCTTGCTGTCGAAAGGCTTGACCAATAGCGATGGCTTGCTGTCGCCCTGCCTCAGAAAGGTTGCGCTGGGTGGCACAGTCGCCTAGTCGGAAGTTAGCCGGATCCCCTGTACCGGGAGCCAGGGCATGGCGCAACAGCACCACATAGAGACGCTGATCCCCCTGCCTCAGGTAATCCCACACCGTAGCAGGCACCGAGGGCGGTAGAGACGTTGCCAAATCGGCGACAGAAGCCGTAGGAGCCTTGAGTGCAGGGACAAGCGGAGGCTCGGATGAGGGGCTATGCCGCACCATGGCGCTACAGCCTAGAGCCCCCAGCGCCAGACCCAGGCCAATCCAGTATCGGAACGCCGTTACCGCCATTGTCAAGTTTTGTGAATTTCCCCTGGGCCTACTGTAGCGCAGAGCGTCCTCCGCTATCATCCGTGCAATTTCAATACCCCCCTTAAGGATCGACAAAGCGCTGGGCAATAGCCTGGAATTCCGACTGAATCTCAAGAAAGGCATCCACCATATCGGGATCAAAATGGGAACCGCGTTGGCCTTGAATTATTGCCACTGCCTCTTCGTGAGGGATGGGTTCTTTGTAAACTCGACGACTGATGAGGGCATCATAGACATCCGCAAGGGCCATCAGTCGGGCAGAGATGGGAATGTTGTCTCCAGTCAGCCCCTCAGGATAACCCGTTCCATCCCATTTTTCCTGGTGAGAATAGGCAATTTCCTTAGCCAGCTTCAGGAAATCCACCGTCATTCCCAGACTTTTTTCTGCTTGAGTAATGGCATCACGACCCAGGGTGGTATGGGTTTTCATAATTTCAAATTCTTCCGGCGTCAGGCGACCAGGCTTTAGCAAAATATGATCGGGGATACCGACCTTGCCAATGTCATGGAGGGGGGCAGACTTATAGAGATGCTGAATGATGGCATCGCTGAGAAAGTAGCAGAATCGGGGATGATCCTTGAGGTGTTCTGCTAAGATCTTTACGTAGTTTTGAGTGCGTCGGATGTGATTTCCTGTTTCGTTGTCGCGAGTTTCAGCGAGGGAAGCCATGAGCTGAATTGTAACATCTTGAATTGCCTGATTTTCCTGGGTGCGACGAAAAACCTCCTGTTCTAGAAAGGCATTTTTGTCACGCAGGAAATCTGCTGAAGCCTTGAGAGCAAGCTGAGTTTTTACCCTAGCAAGCAGAATTGGTGGACTAACGGGCTTAGTGATGTAATCTGCTGCCCCTAAATCTAGGCCCTTTCGCTCATCTTCAACTTCCGACTTAGCAGTCAAGAAAATGATGGGAATGTCGGCAGTTCGGTGGCTTGCCTTGATGGAGTAGCAAACGTCATAGCCATCTATCCCCGGCATCATAATATCTAGTAAAACTAAATCAGGAGGATTATCAGACTGCACAATAGCAAGGGCTTTTTCACCATTGTTCGCCACCTTAACTCGATAAAAATCTTTCAATAAGCCACTCATAAAGGAAAGATTCTCTGGGGTGTCATCTACTACCAGAATCGTTGCCCGTTCCCCTAGGCTTTTCATTCGTTGGGCTCCTTTGTTTCAATAGTGATGCTAAAAATAGCGCCCCTGGGCTGGTTGTCCTCTACGGTAATGGTTCCTCCGTGGGCTTCGACCACGAGTTTGCAGAAGGCTAGTCCTAGCCCAATCTGACTAACGCCCTGCATCAACGTACCGATCTCATACTTATCAAAGATACGTTGTCGCAGTTCAGCGTTCACCCCAGGCCCTTCGTCAGTCACCTGAATCATGGCTTGGGTGGGGGAGGCGTAGACTAACTTAAGATGGATAGTACTATGGCTAGGGGAGTATTTAATTGCGTTAGAAAGAAGATTTTCCACTGAGCGACGAATTAAGACCGGATCAACATAGGCTGGGGATACCTTTTGCGCTGGCAAGCTAAGGTCGAGGGCTAGATTTTTCTGTCCTGCAATTTCCTGAACTTCGCTGAGGGCCATCTGGCATAATTCCCCCAAGTCAGCCTTTTGGCGATCAAGGATAAAGTGTCCTGACTCAAGTTTGGCCTTGATCAACAGATCATCGACTAGGGTGCGTAGTTTCTGGCCGCTGCGCCAAATAATATCCAGATGTTTCCGTAGTTTTTGGGATGGCAGATCAGTATTCTCTAAGAAAATCTCTGACAGCATTAGAATATTAGTGATTGGATTACGAAGATCATGGATAATCATATTCACCATATCTTCTCTAGATCGCAGGAGATTTTGGAGGCTATCGTAGGAGGCTTTGAGGTTAAGTTGAGTTTTTACTCTAGCCATTAAAATTGGTGGGCTCACGGGTTTTGTAATGTAGTCTGCTGCACCGAGTTCTAATCCTCGACGCTCATCTTCAATGTCGGACTTTACAGTAAGAAAAATAATAGGGATTTGTTTTGTCTTTGAATCAGCCTTGAGTTGTTGGCAGACCTCATAGCCATCTAATCCAGGCATCAAAATATCTAGCAAAATTAAATCTGGATGGGGCTCAACCTGGGCAATGAGCATAGCTTTTTCACCGCTGGTAGCTACCTTGACGCGATAGTGATCCCGCAGCAGCCCGCTAATAAAAGTGAGATTGTCAGGGGTGTCATCAACAACTAAGATAGTAGCCCGATCTAGATCATCCAAGGCATAATCGGTGTTCATAGTCATGGTTGTTCTGGAGGCAAAGTTGACGGTAATTGGGCTTGGGCTGCTAGGAGGGTAGCGTAGGCAGATTCAAAGTCAAATTGATTGATTTCGGCTTCAAGTTTGCTGTAGTTCTGAGGAAACGCTTGGTGCAGAAGTCCGGCATATTCCTGTAAAATATCAGCGGCTTCAGCATCATCGTCGGCTAACAGTTGTCCTAGGCGATTACAGACGCTGTGCAGTTGCGGCCAATCCACACTGACCATGGCAGGAGGATGCTCTGGGGGCAATTGGGCCTCTAAGTGGCCGATCAATTCCCCTAGGGCTAGGCGTAGCTGCTGAATGAGAGCTGTGGTTTGTTCTTCAGACTGATGATCTCGAATCGCGGTTTCCACATCGGTCGCTAACCGATGGATTTCCACGGCCCCAATGTTACCTGCTACGCCACGCAGGGAATGGGCCAACCGCTCGGCATCAGCCCGCCTTGCTTCGGCGAGGGCCTGCACGAGGTGGCTGGGGGTGTCGGCCTGTCCAGCCATAAATTTTCGCAGCATGGAGAGATATAGTGCCTGTTTGCCCAAAACTCGCCGCAATCCCTCCTTCACCTCTAGGCCAGGGATCGTGGGGGGAATAGCCACAGACTCCACAGGATGGGACGCAGCCAAGGCGGGTTCTGGATCGACCGCGAACGTTTGGGGCGGAATCCATTTTAGGAGGGTTTGCCAGAGTTCATCGGGCTCGATGGGCTTGGCTAGGTGATCATTCATGCCTGCCTCTAGACAGCGCTGGCGATCCTCCTGCATGACGCTGGCGGTCATGGCAACGATGGGCAGGTTGGCAAGCTGAGGGGTGCGGCGGATGTCAATCGTTGCCGCAACACCATCCATCTCTGGCATCTGCATATCCATCAAAACTAAGGCGTAGTGCCCGGTTTTCGCTTTGTCTACGCCAATACGGCCATTTTCTGCCACATCCACGATCAATCCCGCATCCTTCAGCAGTTCTGTGGCAACCTCTTGGTTAATTTCATTATCTTCTACTAACAAAATTCTGGCTCCCTGGATGGGGCGGAGGCGATCCATCCAGTCGTCGGCGGGAGCGTAACTGGGGGTGACATCGCCCGGAACCCGTTCCCCCAGCAGGCGCACTAGGCTGTCAAACACCATGGAGGCACTGACAGGCTTAATCAAAACATCGCGAATATCTAAGGCATGGGCCTGTTTAAACACCTCCTCCCGACCATAGGCCGTGACGATCATATGGTGGGGGGTGTGGGTCAGGGGCAATGATTGAATTCGTCGGGCCACCTCTAGACCATCCCACCCCGGCATCTGCCAATCGAGAAAAACAAGGTCATAGGGACGTTGCTGGGCATCGGCTTGGCTCACCTTTTCCAAGGCTTCTGGGCCATCGCTGGCCAAATCTACGTCCAGCTTCATGGGTTCCAACAGATCCTTCAACACCCGCCGCGCCGACTCGATGTCGTCTACTACCAACACGCGCTTGCCCTGGAGATCGCGGCTGAGTACTAGGCGGCGAGGGGGTTTTGTGCTGCGCCCGACACACACCGTGGCCCAAAAGGTGCTGCCTCGGCCATACTCACTTTCCACCCCCACATCACCCCCCATCAGGGTCGAGATGCGCTTACAGATCACCAGCCCCAGCCCCGTGCCGCCAAACTTGCGCGTGGTCGAGGTATCGGCCTGCTGGAAACCCTGAAACAGTTGTCCCAGTTGCTCTGGCGTTAGGCCAATGCCTGTGTCCCGCACCGCCACATACAGCACCACTTCAGTATCTCGGTATTCCTGGGCTTTTACGATGATGTCAATTTCGCCTGCCTCGGTGAATTTGACGGCATTGTTGGCGTAGTTAATTAAAATTTGCCCTAGCCGTAGGGGATCACCCACAAAGTGGGACGGTAGGTTAGGGTCAATCTCAAAAACAACCTCTAGCCCCTTATGGGCCGCTTTCTCGGTAATCAGCGTAGCCACATTATCAAGAACGCGATCTAGTTCAAATTCAATGTGCTCAATATTGAGTTTTCCAGCTTCAATTTTAGAGAAATCTAGAATGTCGTTGATTACTCCAAGCAGGTGCTGGCTAGAGGACTGAAGTTTACGAAGGTAGTCCTGCTGACGCGGACTAAGATCAGTCTTTTGCAAGAGATGAGCCATGCCAATCACCGCATTGAGAGGGGTGCGAATTTCGTGGCTCATGTTGGCCAGAAAATCGGCCTTAACCTGGCTAGCTTCCTCCGCAAGTTCTTTGGCATGAAGCATTTCATCCTCTGCCGCTTTTATTTGGCTAATATCTGTTAGCCAGCCCAGAACGCCCGGTTTTCCTTCATATTCTGTGGCCACAAAGGTAGCCATAATGTCTCGAATATCACCCGTAGGGCCATACATTTGAAATCGCTGGTTTTCTACGATACCCCTTTCGGCCAACGTGGCCAGCACTTGGGTGCGAACCGTGGGATCAGCATAGATTTTGAGGGGTGAATCACCCACGCCCAGGCCCACTAATTCTAAAATTCGCGGATTGGCAAAGCGAACAATCCCTTCTACGGTAATAGCGACTCCCACCGGGGCTTTATCAAGAATGGATTGCAGAATTTCCCGCTGACGATTCATTTCTAGTTCGGCCTGTTGTCGCTCGGTGACATCCCGCACCGCCACGAACAAGCTAGCGCCATGATTACCGATGGCCGGAAGCCGTGCAACGCCTACCTCAATGGGAAACTCTTGGCCATCCTTGCGTCGTCCCCAGCCCGACCGACTACGGCCAGGACGCTCGTCTATGGCACAGGCGGCAAAGGCGTGGGGATCGTCAGGCTGTCCTAGACGGCGGGCATCGTACCAAGCTTCCAAACCCAGGCGATCTAGGGGCTGTCCCACCAGTTCTTGATGGGTATAGCCAAACAGGACTTCGATAGCCGCATTGCTAAGCACAATCCGACCCTCTGCATCAACCACCACCATGCCATCGGGGGCCTGTTCAATCATGGCCCGATACCAGGCTTCAGTTTCGGCTAAGAGACGCTGCTGATCTCGCTGACGGTTGGTTTCTCGCAGCACCACCAGCAGCACCGTCCCGGTCAACAGGGCTGTGGTGAGCGTTACCCCGGTGGCCAGCTCATCCAGGGCCAGCCCGCTTCTCCTGAGGCCCATGCCCTCGGGGTAGCAGAAAAACCGTACCGCCGCCATGCCTACGTAGTGCATTCCTGCTGTGGCCAGGCCCATCACCCCACCCGACAGCCCAAGGCGATGACGCTGGGCTAGTCCTAGCCACCTACCGCCCCAGGAACGAAGCCACAGGGCCAGGGTGGACAGCCCCACGCCGACTATCAGCGAGGCCACCACGGCAATTGGGTTATAGCGAATCAGGCCATCGATTTGCATGGCGGCCATGCCTGTATAGTGCATGGTGCCAATGCCCAAACCAAACAGAGCACCTCCCAGCCAAAGCACCCTGGCCCGTGGGCGACGCTGGGTGATCAGATGCATGGCGTAGATGCTGGCTCCTATTCCCGGCAGAATCGACACCATGGTGAGGCCAAGGTGGTATGTCACCGGGCAATTGAGGTGAAACCCTAACATACCAATGAAGTGCATGGCCCAAATACCCACGCCCATGGCTATACCACTCAGGCCGAGCAGCGTATGTCGCAGCCACCGATCTTGGATGGGTTCGGCAAATTGAGCCATCAAAAAGGCTGTGTAGGCAGTAAAGATGGCAATGGCAACCGACAACCCCACCAAACCAGGGTGATAGTGGCCCAGGCGAGCAGCGACACTCCCCAGCACAGAAACACCTACCGGAAGAAAAAAGGCCAGCATTGTGGTTGAGTTCCGTTGTGGTTTGACGTCAAGGCAAAGTCAGGTTGAAGTCACATCTTATACCTGGACTATACTCTGCCCCACGGATTAGGCCCAAAAAACTTTGCGAAAAGTCTACGTCTCCATAGCAGAACAAGGCTCTGGACGCCAGGGTTCCAGGAGCTATGGCTCAGCCGTATCATACCCAATCCTGAGAAAAATCGCTGTGCCTGCCAATGGGAAAGGCGCTTGGTTCCAAACCATGAGTCCCAGGCGACAAGTCCCAGACGATAAGTCCCAAACCATGAGTCCTGGGCGATAAGTCCCAAACCATGAGTCCCAGGCGATAAGTCCCAGGCGACTGGAATAACCTGATGGGACAGCAGGGCATTGAGTTAAAACTGTTGGGCCAGCAGCGCATCAATCAGCCGATGGGCCAACACCAGTTTGGGAGAGGGAGGGAAAACCTCTTTTTCGCCGTCAGCTTGGATCAGGACGGCCTGGTTAGTATCACTACCAAAGCCACTGCCAGGGATATCTATAGGGTTGGCGACGATGGCGTCTAACCCTTTGCGCTGGAGCTTTTCCCAGGCCGGGGGCACAATGTCTCCGGTTTGGGCCGCAAAGCCAATCAGGCGCTGACGGGGCTGGCGACGGCGGTTGAGGTCAGCCACAATGTCGGGCACGGCGGCCAGGGGTAGGGCCTTGGGCAGGTTGGCCTTGGCCAGCTTGGTGGGGGATTGGGTGGCGGGCTTCACATCGGCCACGGCAGCAGCCATCAAAATCCAGTCGGCCTGGGGTAGGTACGTCACCATGGCTCGGTGCATGGCGGCGGCGGTGACGACAGAAACCGTGCGAATGCCCCCCAACCTGGCCTGGAGATCGCCCTCTAGGGGGCCGTGGACGAGGGTAACGTTGGCCCCTCGGTGCTTGGCGGCAAGGGCCAGAGCCACGCCCATTTTGCCGCTAGACGGGTTGCCGATGAAGCGCACCGGATCCAAAAATTCGCGGGTGCTGCCCGTGCTAATCAGCAGGTTCTTGCCCGTCAAATCCCGCTGCCCCTGGGTGTGCATCAGGGATTCGACATAGGCCAGGATGTCCTCCGGTTCGGCCATGCGCCCTGCCCCGATGCGGTCGCAGGCGAGGATGCCGCTGGTTGGCCCCACGCTATGGAAGCGCTGGTCTTGGCGCACCAAATGCCAGTTGCGCTGCACCGCCCGCTGTTGCCACATATCGGTATTCATGGCGGGGGCCAACAGCACGGGGCAGGTGGAGGCCAGCACGGTATTGGTCAGCAAATTATCCGCCAGCCCGTGGGCCAGCTTGCCGAGGGTGTTCGCACTGAGGGGCGCAATTACGATCAAATCCGCCCATTCCCCCAGCTCAATGTGCAGCGGACGACCCTGGCTGTTCGACCAAAAATCCGCGTCGGTATAGGCAGGATGACGGCTGAGGGCGGCGACGGTGAGGGCCGGAATAAACGCCTGCCCCTGGTCGGTCAGCATTACCCGCACAGAAACGCCCGCCTTAGCCAGTTCAGAAATCACGGAACAGACTTTGTAGGCGGCGATGCCCCCGGTGATGCCGATTAGCACCCGTGGGCCAGCGGGATCTAGATTGGCTTCTAGATCGACTTCCGGCTGGGGTTGCCCCACGGGCACGATGGGTTGGGCGTTAGACGGGTCTGGAACGAGGGCGAGGCTCACGATTCGTCGTAGGGTTCAAGATCGAGGAGGTAGACGTAGGATTCTACCAATTCTGGCCGCTGGAAGGCGAGGGCACGCAGCAAATGCCAGTCTTGCAACCCCTCAAAGGCGTTGTCGTAGGCATCGGCCTCCAGGCGACGGGCCAGTTCTTCCACGGTGTCCGGCGTCATTTCTGAGACCGCTTCTTGCGAAACATGGACGCTCAGCATGATCAGTTTCCCCCTTACGCTATCTGCATTGCACCGGGGTTAAGGGAAAGCCGCTGCTCTCACCACCCCTTGGGCCATACAGTTCACTTCTTTATCCTAAAGGTTAAGGTTCGGTATCCCCTGCAACCCGCCGTAAATCTTCGCAAAAGGCGGTGATGGACTGAATCACCGAGGGCAAAATTTCGTGTCCCATGGCTACTGCTTGAAAGGCGACAGGCTGATTCTGCGCCTCTAGGGCGTCCTTGGCCTCGTAGGCGTTTTCGATAGGCACCACCGGATCGAAGGTGCCGTGCACCATCATCACCGGGCGCGGCGTGATGGGGGGATTCAGCGCCCCGTGACAGTAGCCACTGAGGATAATCTGTCCCGCCAAGGGCAATTGGCCCCCAATATCAATGGCCATCGCGCCCCCCTGGGAAAACCCCGCCAAAATGGTGCGCTCCAGAGGAATTTGGCTGGTTTTGGCGAGGTTCAATAGCCAATCTTTCAGCATCTGCCGACTGGTTTTCAGGTCGTCCTGGGCCTCAAAATTGTGGGGCTGGCGGAAATCGTACCCCCAAGGGAATCCGTACCACATCCGGCCCCCCGGCACCTGGGGATGGGCGTGGGGCGCGTCGGGAAAAGTCATGGAAAAGTGGGGCAGCTTCAGATAGGGAGCCAACCCCGCCAAATCCGCCGCATTGGCTCCCCATCCGTGGAGCGCCACCAAATGCCAATCTGCGGTTCCTGCCACCGCTGGGTAGTTCAGAGTATTCAGGCTCAAGGACGACCTCCCACCCCGGAAAAATCCACGATTGCCAAACGATTATTTCCAAACCATACCGCAGCCGCAATCTCAAGGAAAGTCACCTCGACCCTCAGCCAAAACCTCAGGTTGGTTAAATCTGCGATCCGGCCAACCCTCGCTCCTCGCCTGTCTAGCGTTACCCGAATGGCCTAACGCCTAGCCATCGGCCCCGCCAGTCCAATCGGTCGCCCCAGCCCACTTTATCCATTGGCGTTTAACGCGAATCGTTATAGGCTGATAGGATGTGTGTGAGGATTGCTATCCATTGATTCGCAGTTTCAAAGATAAAGAAGCCCAAGCTATCTTTGAGCGTCGGCGTTCTCGTAAGGTGCCATCCGAAATTCAGCAGGTGGCTCTACGCAAATTGCGAATGTTAAATCGTGCCGAAACCCTTCAAGATCTTAGGATTCCGCCTGCTAATCGCCTCGAACGGCTCAGTGGAGATCGGTCGGGCCAGTACAGCATTCGGATTAATGATCAGTGGCGCATTTGCTTTGTCTGGCAGGCTGGCGAAGCCTTTGATGTGGAAATTGTAGACTATCACTGAGGTAAACCCATGGATAACGAAAGGCTACGCCCCGTTCATCCCGGCGAAATTTTGCTGGAAGAATTTCTTCAACCCATGAACCTCAGCCAAAACCAACTCGCCCTGGCTCTGAGGGTGCCGCCCCGACGCATCAACGAAATTGTCCACGGCAATCGGCGCATTACTGCCGACACCGCGCTCCGCCTCGCCCATTATTTTGGGATGTCGCCCCGGTTTTGGCTAGGGCTACAAATGGACTACGACCTCGATGTGGCTGAAGACGAGATCGGTGATCGACTGAGCAGAGAAGTCGTCGCCCTCAACTCCTAAGCCGCAGGTTCAGCATCAACCCATCACACCCTAGGAGATCGGTCTCTTAGACTGTTGAATCAAGGCCCAGAATGCCGAAAACTCAGATATCCCTTCGCCCCCTAGCCTAGGCGCTGAGAGGCCGTTCAACTAGGTGCATCCGATGCTGAGCGGCCCAGGTGTCTAGGTCGCCTAAACCCCGATCTCGATAGTGGCCGTAGCGTTCGCGCTTGTTGCGAATTTTGCTGGGCAGGGCGGGCAAAATGCCAAAGTTGGGCGGCATCGGCTGAAAGTGCTTCGGCTCCGCCGTGCTGATGAAGTCGAACAGGGCTCCCATCATGGTGGTGACGGGTAACTCTAGGGGTTCCAGCCCCAGGGCCAGCCGTGCCGCATTGGTGCCCGCCAACCAGCCGCCTGCCGTTGCTGCGGTATAGCCCTCGGTGCCCACCAGTTGCCCCGCCGCCAGCAGGGTAGGCCGAGTTTTGAACTGAAGGGTGCGGTGCAGCAGTTCCGGGGAATTGATAAACGTGTTGCGGTGCATCACGCCCATGCGGACAAATTCGGCGTTTTCCAGGCCCGGAATCAGCCGAAACACCCGCGCCTGTTCGCCCCAGCGCAGATTGGTTTGAAATCCCACCATGTTCCAAAGCTGGCCCTGGCGATCCTCCTGGCGTAGTTGCACCACGGCGTAGGGCTTTTTGTCTTTGTTATCGGGATCTTTGAAATCTCCGAACCGCGCATCAAACAGCCCCACGGGTTTGAGGGGGCCGTAGCGCATGGTGTCTTCCCCTCGGCGGGCCATTTCTTCGATGGGCAGGCAGGCTTCAAAGAACTTGGCGGTTTCGCGCTCAAAGTCCTTCAGTTCCGCCTGTTCCGCCTTGCAGAGTTCCGTCCAAAAGTGGAGGTACTGCTCACGGTTCATGGGGCAGTTCAGGTAGGCGGCCTCGCCCCGGTCGTAGCGGGAGGCCATGAAGGCTACGTCGCGGTTGATGCTGTCGCCCACCACAATCGGGCTGGCGGCATCGAAAAAGCTCATGTAATCCTGACCCGTAAACCGCTGCAAGTCGGCGGCGAGGGCTTCGGTGGTGAGGGGGCCAGTGGTCAGCACCACAATCCCATCGGTCGGAATTTGGTGGACTTCATCCCGCCGCAGTTCAATTAGGGGATGACGCTCCAGGGTTGCGGTGAGGTCGTGGCTGAAGCGACCCCGATCCACCGCCAACGCACCCCCAGCGGGGACTTGATGCTCGTCGGCCTTGGCGATAATCACCGACCCCAGCCGCCGCAGTTCCTCATGGAGCAACCCCGACGCCCGATCCGTGGCCTGCGCCCCAAAGGAATTGCTGCACACCAGTTCTGCCACCTCCTCGCTGTGGTGGGCCGGAGAGGTGCGCTGGGGCCGCATTTCGTGGAGCACCACGGGCACCCCGGCCTGGGCAATCTGCCAGGTGGCTTCGGTGCCTGCCAGCCCGCCGCCAATTACGTGAATCGGTTCAATCGCCATGGAAATTCAGGGTTCCGCCGTTCTAGGGTTCAGTCAGCTTCTCTAGGATAGCGACTTCTGACCACCTGGCGAATGGGGCTGTGAGCGAGTTCGTAGCGTTATCCGTGAACAAATTTACCCATGAGCCACTGTGGACTAATCACTGTGGACGGTGTGGATTTTGAGGAAGTTGGTGCCCTGGGAAATTTTGGCCGGAATGCCGCCCATAATCAGCAATTTATCCCCCGGCTTAGCTAGGTTGCGATGTTTGAGGGTGGTTTCGGCGGTTTCGGCCATGGCTTCAAAGGTGGGGGGCGGCGAGTCGATCAGCAGGGGATGGACACCCCAAATGAGGTTCATGTGGTGGTAAACCTTGTCGTTGGGGGTAAAGGCCACCACGGGGGCTTTGGGCCGTTCTCCGGCGGCAATTTTAGCGGTGTATCCAGTTTCAGTAAAACAGACAATAGCCCGCAGATTGAGGGTATCGTCAATGACGTTGAGGGCTTCGCCGAGGGCATGGGTTTCGTCATCTTTGAAGGCGGGGGTGTTGATAAACGCGAGCTCCTTCTCAACATCGCGGGCAATGCGGGCCAGCATTTGCACCGCCTGCACCGGAAAATCTCCCACGGCGGATTCCCCCGACAGCATCACCGCATCGGTGCCGTCGATAATGGCGTTGGCCACGTCGCTGGCCTCGGCGCGGGTAGGGCGGGGATTATGGATCATGCTCTCCAGCATTTGGGTGGCGGTGATCACCGGGATGTTGCGCTCCTTGCATTCCCGGATGATGCGCTTTTGCAGCAGAGGCACCCGCTCCGCCCGCATTTCCACCCCCAAATCGCCCCGCGCCACCATGATGGCGTCTACCACCGAGAGAATTTCATCGAGGTTCTTCATGGCCTGGGGTTTTTCAATTTTGGCCAGCACCGGGATGTCTGCGCCGCCCTTGGCTGCCAGTAGCGCCTTCAGGGCCAAAATATCCGCCGCCTGCCGCACAAAGCTGAGGGAGATGATATCAACGCCCTGGGAAACGCCAAACTCCACGTCCTGCTTGTCTTTTTCGGTGAGGGAGGGCAGTTGCAGATTGAGGTCGGGCAGGTTTACTCCCTTACGGCTTTTCAGCGGCCCGCCCTGGATGATGCGGCAGGTGATTTTGGGCGGAACTACGTCCTCCACCTCCAGTTCCAGCAGGCCATCATCCAGCAGCACCTGCATACCAACCTTGGCTTCGTCGGCTAGGTAGGGATAGTCAATGCCGACGCTGCCGGGGAAGTTTTCCGCCTCCGCCAGGGGCACCAGATCCACGGTCAGCCCCTCCTGAAGATGGATCGCCCCATCGGGCAGGTTCCCAACGCGAATTTTTGGCCCTTGCAGGTCTTGGAGCAAGGTGATGGGGGTGTCGTGTTCTGCCGAGACCTCCCGCAGCAGGGCAATCATGCGGGCGTGGTCTTCGTAGCTGCCGTGGGAAAAGTTGAGGCGGGCCACGTTCATGCCAGCCTCAATCATGCGCTTGAGAGTGGCCTTGGAGCTGCTGGCGGGGCCAATGGTGGCCACAATTTTGGTACGACGGCTAAACGGATCCATAACCAAGGACGAGATGCAGTAAAGTGCCCTCAGTATACGCACAGTTGCCTAAATGGTCATGTAGTCTGGGTGTCATTCCCACCGAGGGGATCCCTGGGCCAGCCTTGCACGAAGGCTTCAATGTCGTCCTCGGCCAAGGGCTGGGCAATGTAGTAGCCCTGGCCATAGGCGCAGCCCAGGTGCTGAAGTTCCTGCCACTGGGTCGCCGTTTCGATGCCCTCGGCAATGGCGGTCATGCCCAGGCTGTGGGCCAGGGCCAGGATAGACTGCACCATGGCCACCCCGCGAGGATCATCCCCTAGGCGGTTGGTGAAGGAACGGTCAATTTTGAGGATTTGCACCGGGAAGCGATGCACCATGCTGAGGGAGGAATATCCAGTTCCGAAGTCATCGATGCAGATTTGCAGGCCCCGTTCCTGAAGGTCGGCCAGTAGCGATTCGGCGGTTTCAGGGTTTTCAATCAGGGCGCTTTCGGTAATTTCCAGGCGCAGGTCGCCATGGCAGAGGCCAGCGGAGGCAAGGGCTTCATCAATGCTGGCAACCAGGTTGGGGTTGGCAAACTGCTTCACCGATAGGTTCACGCTCACCATCCAATGCTGGGCCTGGGGAAAGACCTGTCGCCACTGCTGAAGCTGATGGCAGGCGGTTTTTTGTGTCCATTCGCCAATGGGCAGAATCAACCCATTTTCCTCCGCCAGGGGAATGAAGGTACTCGGCGCAATGTAGCCCCAACGGGGATGGTGCCACCGTAGCAGGGCCTCAAAGCCCACCACCTGGGCTGTGGCCAGATTCACAATGGGCTGATACTTTAGGGTTAGTTCCCCCCGCTCTAGGGCGCGTTGCAAGTCGTTCTCTAGGGTGAGCTGGGTGGCTACCTCTTCGTACATGTGCGGGTCAAACAGGGCGGATCGGCCTCGGCCATTGTGTTTTGCCTGATACATGGCGGTGTCGGCATCGCGCAGAAAGTCCACAGCATCCACCGAACCCGTGAGGTTAGACGACACCCCCACACTGGCACTAATAAAGACTTCGCGCCCCTCTAGCAGCACCGGAACCTGGAGCACCTCATGGATACGATCTGCCACCTTCACGGCTTCATCCAGATGGGCAATGCTGTTGATCAGAATGGCGAACTCATCCCCCCCCAGGCGGGCCACCAGATCGCCCTCCCGCACCACGCTACCCAGCCGATGGGCACATTCAATCAGCAGTTGATCGCCCACCAAGTGCCCCAGGCTGTCGTTGATGACCTTAAAACGGTCGAGGTCGATGAACAACACCGCAAAGGATTGTTCGGGGCCATCTTGTCCCCGCTGGGTGGCGGCGTTGAGCTGCTCCATGAAGTAGGCCCGGTTGGGAATGCCCGTCAGCGGGTCGTGGAGGGCTTCGTAGGCAAGGCGTTCTTCAATTTGCTTGCGTTCGGTAATGTCGGTGAGGGTGCCCACCAGACCGACGATCTTGCCCTCTCCGTCGCGCTGGGGGCGACCCAGCAGTTGCACTGCTCGCCGAGTTCCGTCTGGTCGCCAAAGGGTTCCCTCCAGGTTGAGGGTTTGGCCATCCAGGCAGGCCATTGCCAGATGATATTGCCACTGAGGACAGTCTCCCTCATCGAGAGCGGCCAGGAGGTCATCCAACCCTAGGGGCTGGGTATGAGGCTCTAGACCGTAGATGCGGAACATTTCCTCCGACCACAGCAGGGTGCGGCTAGGCAGGCGCAGTTCCCAGTTGCCCGTGTGGGCAATGCGCTGGGCTTCCTTCAGACGAGCCTCGGCCCGCTGGCGTTCCTCCAGATCGTGGCGGGCTTGTTCGAGGGTTTGGGCCTGCTGAATGGCAATGGCTAACTGGTCAGCCACCGTGGCGACCAACTCCACCTCCGAGGACTGCCAAGCTAAGCCCTCGGTCTGGGGGGGGCGATGAATGCCTAAACAGCCCCAGGGTTGAGTCGCGTTGACGGCCAAGGGCACCAGCAGCCAGCAGCCGGGCAGGGCTTGCACCAGGGGCGGAGTCGTGTCTTCGGTGGTCAACATCACAATGTCAAGCTGCTTGAGCCGCTGGGTAATCTCGGTCTCTCCCGCCGTACTCACCTGGTTAAGCAGGCTCACCTGATCCGGCTGGGCGCGATACTCCGCCACCACCTGCCACAGCAGAGACGTTTCCTGGTAGCGCTGAATGTTGACGTGGTCTACCTGCAACAGATGGGCTACCTCGCGGGCAGCGGTGGCAAAGATCGTGGTGAGATCAAGGGATTGCCGAATCGCCTGGATCACTCGATTCAGCGCCTGTTCCCGCCGAATTTGGTGCTCAATTTTCTGGTAGACCAGCCGTCGCTCGGTAATGTCTTGGAAATAGACCGCCAGCCCGTCCTCTTGGGTGGGGTAGACATGGACTTCGTACCAGCGCTTAGCCGCAGCGGAATATTCCTCAAAGGCAACGCTCTGGCGGTGGGTGATGGCCTGAAAAAACTGGTTGGAAAACTCGGTGTCCAACAGTTCCGGGAACTCGTACCAGAAGTTTTGGCCCAGTAGATCCTGGCCAGATCGCTGTAACAACTGCTCTGCCCGCTGGTTCAGGTAGGTAAACTGGCTGTGGCGATCCAGGGCAAAAAAGGCGTCGGTGATACTTTCTAGAATATCGGCAATGTGCTGGTGGGAGGATTGGATCGCTGCCTCCGCCTGCTTGAGGTCAGTGATGTCCGTGTGGGTGCCCGCCAGCCGCAGCGGAGAGTCTTCCCCATCGCCGATGCGCTGCCCCCGCGACAGAATCCAGCTCAGGGTTCCCTGATGGTTCACCATGCGATAGGTGTGCTCAAACTGTCCGGGCTGGGCCTGGTATTGGGTCAGCATCTGCCGCAGAGGCTCAACATCCTCCGGGTAAACGTGGGACAGCCAGGACGCCATGGTGCAAGGGCTGGCCGTGCAGCCGAGGAGCTGCGCTAGGTTGGGACTAACGTAAAGTTCGTCGCTGGCGGGGTACCAGTCCCATACCCCCACCTTGCTGTTTTGAATCGCTAGGGCAAAGCGTTCCTCGCTGCGGCGCAGGGCCATTTCTGCTGCCTTGCGGTCTTGAATATCCTGGGAGACCCCCAAACTAAACAGTGGGTTGCCCTGGCTGTCGTACACCAGGCACACCGTCAGCGTTACCCAAATGGGATGGCCATCACGGTGGAGGTAGCGCTTTTCGAGGGTTATGGAGCTGACCTGCCCCGCCAAAAGCTGGCGATACTGGACGAGATCGCGCCCTAGATCTTCGGCGTAGGTAATGTCTTGGAAGGTTTTTTCCATCAGTTCTTCGCGGCTGTAGCCCAGCATTTGGCACATGCCGGGATTGACGTCCACCAGCTGCCCACTCAAATCCGCCTGACAGATGGCGACACTGGCCTGTTCAAAAATGGCCCGAAACCGCGCCTCAGCCGCGCTAATCACCGCCTGACTTTGTTTGCGTTCGGTAATGTCTTTGCCGATGGAGAGCAGGCAAGTTTGTCCCTGGAACTCCGTCAGTTCTGAGGACACCAGCAGCGTCTTGACCTGGCCATCGGGGGTGCGAGTGTCGATCTCAGCATTTTTGATCCATCCGTTCTGGAGGAGCTGCCGCCGTAGGTGCGCAAACTGCCGCCGATCATGAACCAGGCCCACCTCCTGGGGGCGCTTGCCGATAAGGGTCTCCTCATCACAGCCGATCCACTGGGCATAGCCCTGGTTCACCAGCAGGTGCCGTCCCTCGGGGAAGGTGGTGATCGCCATCGGGTCAGGAATGTGCTGGAAGAGGCTAGCGAAGGCGGTTTCCGTTTCCCGCAACCGTTTTTGGGTATAGCTTTGCTCAAAGCTGAGGGAAATGCTGATGGCCGCCGTTCGCAGGATCTTAATGGTTTCGGCCCCCCACGGCCCCAGGTGAGGGCAGCGGGTAAATAGCAAAAACCCAAAGTAGCGGCTGCGGTAGCGCAGGGGCAAAATCAGGACGGATTCTGCCTCTAGGGTGGCCAAAAATTCCTGTTCCGCCCCCAGAAAATCGGCCCTTGTGCCCTGGATCACGCTGCCCTTGGCCAAAATCGGGTGCCACCGTTGCAGAGTGTCGGGGGAAATATTTTGAAATCGCGCCTCACTTAGGAGGGCCGGGAGTCCGGGCTGTTCCCAGGCCGTCCGCAGGCTCACCCAGGCATCACTGCCATCGCGGTGGTGCATCTTAAATAGGGCCACCCGACTGGCCCCAATGGTGGTGCCCATCAACTTTAGACAGCGTTGATACACACGCAACCGATTATGGCGATGCAGGCTGAGCAGTTGGTAGTGAATGTGGGTAATCAGGGTTAACCCGGCAGAGGCCTCCGGTGGGGCCATGGTGCGCTGATGCGGGGCCTCGACCTGGGGCAGCGGGGCCTGGGCCAACCGATGACGACACAGGAAACCCCAAGGTTGACCGCGATGATCCAGCACGGGCAGTCCGGGCAGGGATGTGCGGGACATCAGAGCCAGGGCCACCGCCAAAGAATCCCCCTGGTGCAGGGTAGGGGCGGGCATGACCGTGGATGGGCTGACGGGGGTTGTTGCCAGATCCAGCCCGGCGGTCACGGCGGTGAGAACGGCCCGTTCGCAGAACACCCCAATCCCCCCCTCGGTGCCTTCCCCCATCACAAGGACACAGGAACAGCCCCGTTGCTCCATCCCTTGGGCAACCTCCAGAATGGAGGTTTGGGGCGTGACGATGGGCGGACAAGGGTCGATGAGCGCGTCAATGGACAACGCCTCTAGGATGTCCGGGGACGCAGTGGTGAGGGGAGATAACGCCAACATGGGCTATGGATGCCGCCATTACGTTTTGTTACATCGGGCTACCTGTGTCCCCAGAGTACCCAGTTACTAAGGGAAAAGCGACAGTCTATCTAGGGTAATTTTAGGGCTCGGTGGCCTTGATCTTAGCCTACCTTCGCTGCGGGCTCGCCGTTGGAGGCGTCTCCCAGCGCTAGGCTTGTGGTCAACTCCTGACGTAGGCGATCCAGAGCGGGGGAGGTGTCTGCCTCCTGCAAAATAGCGGCGAGGGTAGCGCTGATTCCCTCTGGCCCCCAGGTGCAGCCCCGTTCTAGGTAGGCTTTTGCCGCCTTGCCCACCACATAGCTGCCATAGCCCGCCGCGCTGGCCTGGGCGGTGATGGCTCCCGCGAGGGCGGTAATCCCTGTGGCGCTATCGCCCCAACTCAGCAGGGCCGCTGTGGTTTTTCCGGCCCCCAGCAAGCCACTGCCCAACTGGCTCAGCAGCAGCACCCCCGAACTTTTAAGCACCGCCTTCCACAACTGTCCGGCTTCGTGGTTGGTGAGGGGAAAGCCGTAGAGCCGCGCCAGGGTGCGAATCATCACCAGGTCGCTGATCACGCCACCCACCACATCCAGGCCCACAATGGGGTTCAGCGCCACGGCCACGGCTTTATATTTGGCAAAACGCCAGATCGTCGCTTCGGCTTGATCTCCGTGGATCTGCGCCACTTGAGTTACGAAATCCGCCTCTAAACGCCGCGCCCGATGCAGCGTGTTCAACGCTACCAGGGTTTCTCCATCCCGCTGAAGCAGGGTCGCTAGGGCCTCCCGCAGAGCATTGATATGCGGTGGCGGCGTCTCCCAGGCTTCCTGCATCCGGCCATCGGGCCACTCCGTCCGCACCAGCGCCGGGGCTGGGCTGGCGGCCACCATCACCACCTCATCTACGGCTAGGGAAGGTGGCTCCCCCAGTTCCGTTGCTAGGGTTTGGCGCAGGTGGTTCAGGCGGTCGTAAAGGCCCTGGCGGTCTAGATCGGGATACAAATCCACCTTATTGAACACCAGTACCAGGGGCTTGTTCTGGCGATAGAGATCCACCAGCGCCCGGTATTCCGTCGCCGTCACTTCCCCCGCCACCACAAACAGAATCAAATCCGCCTGCTGGGCCACGGCTTGGGCCATTTCTGCCCGTCCCGCACCATCGATCTCGTCGAGTCCGGGAGTATCCACCAACTCCACCTGCCAGGGTTCCCCGTCCGAGGTGCTGACCTCCGGCTGCCAATACACCGACCGAGGCCAGCGCGTCACCCCGTGGAGTGGCCCCGTTTCCAAGATCGACTGCCCCACCAGGGCATTGATCACCGCCGATTTTCCTCGGCTCACCAGGCCAAAGACCGCCACCGTCAGCCGTCGCCCCGCCAGTTGAGTTTGCAGATTTTGCAGTTGCTCCAGCCCGGTTTTCATCACTGCCACTGACCGATCCTCACGGGCGAGGGGTAGGGCGGACTGGTAGCGGCTAGCGGCTTGGCTGAGCAGGGCTTGGGTGCGGTGGAGGAGGGAGGGAGGCACGGGGAGGAGAGTAGGGAGTAAGGGAGTTAGGGGTTGAGGGGAAGGGGAGCGGGTTGGACGGGTTGGGCGGAGACGGTGAGGGGTTCGGGGGCAGGGACAGTGAGGGAAAGGGGTTCCTGGGTTGTCGCGGTCATCAGGGCTGGGGTTTGGGCGGGTTGGAGGATACTGATGCCCTGTTTTACCAGGTTTTGCAGAAAACCGATCTGGCGATTTTGCTGAATGACGGTGGATAGCCGCTGGGCAATGGCGTCCCAAGACAGGGCTTGGGTGGGGGTGCCTGCCAGGGCAGCTTGCTCGAAATAGTCGATGAGGCTCAGCCCAGCCATGCGGGTGAGGTAGGCGGCGCTGAGCCCCTGTACCATGCCTCCGGCCAGGTAGGTGGCAAAGTGGCTTTTGAGCACCAGGGTTAGCGCCTGGGTCGAGAGCTCCACCAGGCCCAGTTTTACAGTGAGTCCGGCCAGGGTGGAGGCAGCGGCCTTGGCGTCCTCCAGAGAAAGATTGAACCCGTAGATTTTGCCCAAGTCCATCATCAACTGGCCGTTGATGGCCACGGTGGCCAAGACATCTAGGGTGGGCACAGGGTTGGCCAAGGCAGCGGCAGCGGCCACCCACTGAAGCTGATCAATCAACGGCATCGCCCGCTGGCGACGCACCTGATTGATGTCCTGCTGAATCCGCTGGCGTAGGGCTTCCCCTTGGCGCAGCGTGGTTGCCGCCACCCAGGTTGGCCCCTGCTGAAGCACCTCAGACAATGCCTGATCCAGGTCGGCTAGTTGGGGCGGTACGGCCTCCTGAAATTCCTCCATGCCCCCTTCTGCCTGATGCCGCCGCACGGTGATGGGGCGAGGGTTGGCCGCCACCGCCACCACCTTCACCGATCCGGGAAGGCTCTCGCCCTGGCGCTGAAGTTGAGTAAGCACCGTTAGCCGATCCGTAGGGGCGTAATGGTCGGTTTTATTGAAGGCTACGATTACGCCCTGTCCGGCAATCACCCGCTGCCGAAGCTGCCCCAGGGCCGACGCCGTCAGGTCGCCATCCGTCACCCACAGCACCACATCGGCAGCGTCGAGGGCGGCTGGCACTGCATCAAGGTTGGACTCAGCCGGGTTGAACTCAGTCGGGCTGGGCTCCACCGCCCCCGATGGAATGAGGGCCGACTCAACAGGGAGAACTTCTGTCCAGGTGACGACTGGGCAACTGGTAACGTTCTCATCGCCCTCGCGATGGGCCGCAAGGGAGCCTGTCGATGTTGTGGTGAGGTGCTGAATCAAGGTACTTTTGCCGCTGCGCCGTTCCCCTAGCACCACACCCGTCAGGTTGGTACGGTCTAGAGCATGGGCCAACGCCTGACACTGGGCCTCGTAGGTTGCCATCCGAGTTGGGATGCCAACAACCAAGGCTGGCACCTCTGATTCTGGGATGAAAGCGGTCTCTTTTGCGAGGGTCTCAATCAGGCTGCGCAGGTCTCCAATCTGGGCTTCTACCCTAGCCCGATCTACCACCGGAGCGGCGACAGGTCGAGGACTGGCGGGCGACCCAGACGTTCGCTGCCGCCACCACCAAACCCCAGACCCTAAAGCCAAGGCGCTGAGCCAGGTAGAACCATCAAACGCGCTGAGGTGGGACGCCTCCAGTAACCACAGGGAGGCCGACAGGCCCAGCCCACCCACCACCAACGGGCGCTTCCAAAGGAATTGCTTCACTGCCATGGCGCTGCCTACCTCAACCTGAAACACAAAGCTGGCCCAAACCTGCTGCCGCTCTCCATTGTGGCAGACGGTCTACCCCCTATCCAGTGGGGACGACCTTACCTGGAGGGCGTAGTCATCCGCCCATTATCGCCACCAGAACGGGGTGGTTATCAGAGCGGGACTCTCTCAAGGCTGGCTCCCACGTCCCTCAAGCTGTCCTCAAGTCGTCCCAGGTGTGAAGCACAAAATCTGCCCCTGCGATGGGCGGTCGGCCCCAGGCGTCAGACACTGAAATAAAAGGGATTCCGGCATTTTGGGCCAGGGCATGGTCGGCCCAACTGTCCCCCACAATTACAGTATGGGCGACCTCCACCCCCATCCGCTGACCCAGGCGATACAGCAAATCCGGGGCGGGCTTGGGCGGCTCGTGAGCCTCGGTGCCCTGCCAGTCGTCTACCCAGGTCATGAGGTGATGGTGACGCAAAAACTCCGCGACGTTAGCTCCGCCATCGGAGGACAATACGCCGATTTTCAGCCCACCCTGCTTAAGGCGCTGAAGCATCGCCCCCGTGCCGGGGAAGGGCGGCGTATGACGCGCCTTAGGAATCAGATCCCGATCTGCTAGGTCAAACTGCTCGGACACCCAAGCTTCTAAGGCTTCGTTGGCTGGAATGCCCGCCCGTCGCAATACCTGAACCGCCGCTTCAATATTTGATTGCCGAGTCCCCGCCGCCATCAGCCCATCGGGGTTCATGGCGGTGTCCGTAATACCAAACATCGCCAAGAGATCCATAACGAGATCCCCTGGCGATGTTCGGGCTGAATGTGACCCACGAGGGACGACATCCGCACAGCGCTGACTACGCGCTTGGGCTAACTTAATGAGAAATTGCCGTGAATCCGCCAGGGTGCCGTCCTTGTCAAAAATGACGGCATTTACCCCTGGCAGAAACCGCTGACCACAACGGAGCACGGATAACCGCTAACCCTAGTCAACGGCGAGGGCGGCTTCCTCGTCCTCGTAAACCTCTTCACCGTGGAGGGCGGCTTCCTTCTCGGCGGCTTGCTTACGCAGGTTCTCGCGATACTTGGCAGCCATTTCCTCGGCTTTGTCGAACACGAGGTCGGGGTTCTTCACCATGTCGCCCGGTTCCGGCTCAAGCTGCTTGGTAGATAGGGAAATCCGACCGCGCTCGGCATCCAGGTCAATGATCATGACCTTGATTTCGTCGTTGACGTTTAGCACGCTGTGAGGCGTGTCAATGTGGTCGTGGGAAATTTCGGAAATGTGCAGCAGACCGCTGACGCCGCCGATGTCGATGAAGGCACCGTAGGGCTTGAGGCCGCGCACGGCACCCAGCACCACTTCGCCCACTTGCAGACCGTTCATCTTGCGCTCTACCAGGGCACGACGGTGGCTGAGCACCAGGCGGTTGCGCTCTTCGTCCACTTCCAGGAACTTCAGGGGCAGATCTTCGCCCACCAGGTCTTCCTTGGGCTTGCGGGTGCTGATGTGGGAACCGGGAATAAAGCCGCGCAGACCTTCGATCCGCACCAGGGCACCGCCTCGGTTGGTAGCAAACACGCCGGAGCGCACGGTGGCGTCTTCTTGCTGGAGCTGACGTACCCGTTCCCAGGCCCGCATGTACTCAATCCGGCGGATGGACAGGGTGAGCTGACCGTCTTCGTTTTCGTCGGTGAGGATGAAGAACTCGCGGGTTTCGTTGAAGCGCAGCACTTCTTCGGGATGATCCACGCGGTTGATGGACATTTCTTGGATGGGCAGATAAGCTGCCGTTTTAGCACCGATGTCAATCAGGGCACCTCTGGGCTCCAAGCTAAACACAGTCCCGGTCACGGTGTCGCCAGGATTGAAGTGGTAGTCGTACTTGTCCAGCAGTGCAGCAAAGTCTTCGTGTGTAAACCCGATTCCCGTGTCCTTTACGTCCTGATTGAGCATGCTAGTGTTTTCCTAAGGTTTTCTCCGTAAATACTGCGGTTTTCTGTGCAGACGTACAAAACAATCGACTCAGTGATATGGAGGCTCGTACCGTACACAAAATGCATCGGCCCGAGACAGCCCGATAAACCCACAGGATTACGATTATAACCGATGGGGCCATGATCTTGAAGAGGGGTTTTGAAAGATTCCGGGCGGGGCAGGCCTGGGGATTTTAGGAAGACAACGCGGGAGCGGGGTAGGTCAGCGGAGATTCTGCGGCCTGGTTCCCCTCCGACGGGGGACGATCTTCCTCGTACACCGAGGACTCAACATCCTGGAGCTGGCTGAGGGTGTCGGTAAAGTCGCGGATGCCCTGGAACTGGCGATAAACGGAGGCAAACCGGACAAAGGCGACTTCGTTGAGGGGGCGCAGTTTGGTCAGCACCATTTCGCCAATTTCGGCGCTGCTGACTTCTCGATGGTGGCGCTGTTGCAGTTCGGCCTCAATGTCATCAACAATGCCCTCCATCACTTGGGAGCAAACCGGGGTTTTTTCGCAGGCCCGCACAATGCCCCGCAGGAGTTTGGAACGGTCGAATAATTCTTGATCGGCGCTGCGTTTGATCACCGTCACCGGGACGTATTCGATGCGCTCGTAGGTGGTAAAGCGTCGCTCACACTGGAGGCATTCTCGCCGTCGCCGAATGCTGCGCCCCGACTCGGCAGCACGGGATTCTAGCACGCGATTATTGGGATGTTGGCAAAAAGGACAATGCATAGACACACCCCCAAGGGAGGACAATTCGCCCTGATCCCCGAGTTTCGATGGGCTGAGGCATCGACGCTGATGATGGCAAACCGGGGCGACCTTCAAAATCCAGAATCAGAACCTAGAAATTGACCGAAACGGCAGATTTTCTAGCGATTCACAAAACCATAACTTGTTCTCTATATTAAATAGATTCTGCCCAAATCGGTAAGTTATTCTGATTCGATTTCTTTTGGCCCGATATGGGGGACTGATTTCGTCCTGGTTGACTGACAAAACTTGCTAGAGTCCCTATTTGTCGAAGGGCCAGGAGACCTGACCCCTACGGGAGTCCAATGCTGTAGGGGCGCGGTTTTCGCACCCAACGCAGAATCCTTTGTCAGACCGTCAGGATTTCGCCACGGGGTTTACAGTAATTTACTGAAGACGGGGTAAGATCGCATCGTTTGGGGTTTAGGTGCTGCGCTACAAGTACCCTAAATCCCCCGCTAAATCGCATAATCGCAACCGGAGAGAGCACCCCTGTGAATAGCTTCAACGCCAAAACCACCCTGCCCGTTGGGGACAAAACCTACACGATTTATAGTCTGCCCGAAGCGGAAAAAAGCCTAGGTGATGTCAGCCGTTTGCCCTTTAGCCTGAAGGTGCTATTGGAAAACCTGCTGCGCTACGAAGACGGGCGCTCGGTGACGGCGGAGGATGTACGAGCCATTGCGACTTGGCTGCAAACCCAGACCTCTAATCGGGAAATTGCCTACCGTCCGGCGCGGGTGCTGATGCAGGACTTTAC
This sequence comes from Leptolyngbya sp. BL0902, assembly GCF_016403105.1. NCBI lineage: Bacteria > Bacillati > Cyanobacteriota > Cyanophyceae > Leptolyngbyales > Leptolyngbyaceae > Leptolyngbya > Leptolyngbya sp. BL0902. Next base: position 988,203 of record NZ_CP046155.1, on the reverse strand, counting down.
CGGGGTGCCTGCGGTGGTAGATCTCGCCGCCATGCGCGATGCCATGGTGAATCTGGGCGGCGATCCCAATAAGATCAATCCCCTGTCTCCGGTGGATTTGGTAATTGACCACTCGGTGATGGTGGATTCCTTTGGCAGCGACCATGCCTTTGGCGAAAACGTGGAGAAGGAATTTGAGCGCAACCACGAACGCTACGCCTTTTTGCGCTGGGGGCAGAATGCCTTTGATAACTTCCGGGTGGTGCCCCCCGGCACGGGCATTTGCCACCAGGTGAACCTGGAATACCTGGCCCAGGTGGTGTGGACGAAGGACGTGGACGGCGAAACCCAAGCCTACCCCGACACCCTGGTGGGCACCGACAGCCACACGACCATGATCAACGGCTTGGCGGTGCTGGGCTGGGGCGTGGGCGGCATTGAGGCCGAGGCGGCGATGCTGGGTCAACCCATTTCCATGCTAATTCCCGAAGTGGTGGGCTTTAAGCTGACCGGGCAACTGCCGGAAGGAGCCACCGCCACTGACCTAGTGCTGACCGTGGTGCAAATGCTGCGGGCCAAGGGCGTGGTGGGCAAGTTTGTGGAGTTCTACGGCAACGGGCTAGATCACCTCACCCTGGCGGATCGGGCCACCCTGGCCAACATGGCCCCAGAGTATGGTGCCACCTGCGGCTTCTTCCCCATCGATGCCGAAACCGTGAAGTATCTGGAGTTCTCCGGGCGTGACCCCGAACGCATTGCCCTGGTGGAAGCCTACGCCAAGGCCCAGGGCATGTGGCGCGATGCCAACACCCCCGACCCCGTCTTCACCGACAGCCTCTCCCTCAACCTGGCCACGGTGGAACCCTCCCTGGCAGGGCCAAAGCGTCCCCAGGATCGGGTGCGTCTGTCGGACTTGGCCAACCAGTTCAAGACCGCAGATTTCCCCGGTTTCAGCGGTAAGGACTACGCCGAGAAGCGCTCCGTGCCCGTGGCGGGGGCCGACTATCCCCTCACCGATGGCGATGTGGTGATTGCGGCGATCACGAGCTGCACCAACACCTCCAACCCCTCGGTGATGATTGGGGCAGGTCTGGTGGCCCGCAAAGCCCGCGAGAAAGGGCTGTCCGTGAAGCCCTGGGTGAAGACCTCCCTGGCACCGGGGAGCCAGGTGGTGAGCGACTATCTGGAAAAAGCCAACCTGCAAGCGGATCTCGATGCCCTGGGCTTTAACCTGGTGGGCTACGGCTGCACCACCTGCATCGGCAACTCTGGGCCCCTGCCCGCCCCCATCGCCAGCGCCATTGATGAAAACGATCTGGTCGTGGGTGCCGTCCTCTCTGGCAACCGCAACTTTGAGGGCCGCGTCAGCCCCCACACCAAGGCCAACTACCTGGCCTCGCCGCCCCTGGTGGTAGCCTACGCCATCGCCGGAAACCTGGCCATCGACCTGAAGAGCGACCCCATCGGCCAAGATTCCGCCGGAAATCCCGTCTACCTGAAGGACATCTGGCCCAGCGCCGCCGAAATCCAGGAAGTCATGGCCCAGGCGCTCACCCCCGAAATGTTCCGCAGCCGCTACAGCAACGTGTTCCTCGGCACCGAAAGCTGGCAGCAAATCGACACCGTGGAGCAGCAAACCTATCCCTGGCAGGGCGAAAGCACCTACGTGCAAAATCCGCCATACTTTGTGGAGATGGCCGCCAGCACCAGCGATCAGAGCTTCGGCGACATCCTCGGTGCCCGTCCCCTAGCCATCCTGGGCGACAGCATCACCACCGACCACATTTCCCCGGCAGGGGCGATTAAGGCCGACAGTCCGGCGGGTCACTACCTGGTGGGCAACAACGTGGTCGCGGCGGACTTCAACTCCTACGGTTCTCGGCGGGGCAACCACGAAATCATGATGCGCGGCACCTTTGCCAACATTCGCCTGAAAAACGAGATGGTACCCGGCTCCTCCGGCGGCGTCACCAAGCACATGCCCGATGGCGAAACCCTCTCCATTTACGATGCCTCGATGAAGTATCAGGCCGAGGGCACCCCCCTGATCGTCATCGCGGGCAAAGAATATGGCACCGGATCCTCCCGCGACTGGGCCGCCAAGGGCACCCGCCTGCTAGGGGTGAAAGCCGTCGTCGCCGAGAGCTTCGAGCGCATCCACCGTTCCAACCTGGTGGGTATGGGCGTGTTGCCGCTTCAGTTCACAGAGGGCACCCATCGCGGGGTGCTGAACCTGGATGGTTCCGAAACCTTCGATCTGAAGGGTCTCAGCGGCGGCATCCAGCCTGGGATGACCGTTAATCTGGTGATTCATCGCGCCGATGGCACCAGTACCGACGTGCCGCTCCTCTGCCGCATCGACACCCTCGATGAAGTGGAATACTTCCTCAACGGCGGCATTTTGCAGTACGTGTTGCGCCAGCTCCTCGCCGCTTAACGCCCCAGAGGACTGCATAGCCGAAACACAAGGGGCGCACTTTTTCAGAGTGCGCCCCTTGTGTTTGATCACCTGTTGGGCAAACCTGTTCTGCTGCTTGAGGAACATTGACACACCCCCAATCACACCAGTTCTTGAGTCCGGCATGGACGTGTATATCGGCAAGAGGTCGGAGACAGCAGAACCCAGTCTTGGCAAGCCTTAGCGGGTTCTGCTGCTACACATCTCCTGGCCGATAGGGTAAAGGCAGAAGAGACCCGTCTAGGAATTGGTCTTAGACCTTCTTCAGCCAGCTAAACATAGCCCGCAGATCCTTGCCCACTTCTTCGATGGGGTGCTCGGCTTCGCGGCGGCGCATGGCAGTAAAGCCAGCGTTACCGGACTGATTTTCCAGCACAAATTCACGGGCAAACTGTCCGGTTTGGATTTCCTTCAGCACCTTGCGCATTTCGGCGCGGGTTTCGTCGGTGATAATGCGGGGGCCACGGGTGTAGTCGCCGTACTCAGCGGTGTTGGAGATGCTGCGACGCATCTCAGCGAGGCCACCTTCCACGACGAGATCCACAATCAGCTTCACTTCGTGGAGACACTCGAAGTAGGCCAGTTCGGGCTGATAGCCAGCGTTCACTAGGGTCTCAAAGCCAGACTTGATCAGTTCGCTAAGGCCACCGCACAGCACCACCTGTTCGCCGAAGAGGTCGGTTTCGGTTTCTTCGCGGAAGGTGGTTTCTAGGATGCCAGCGCGGGTGCCGCCGATACCCTTGGCGTAGGCCATGGCGCGATCACGGGCCTGCCCGGTGGCGTCTTGGTGGACGGCAAACAGACAGGGGACACCTTGGCCCTCTTGGTAGGTGCGGCGCACCATGTGGCCGGGGCCTTTGGGGGCCACCATCACCACGTCCACGCTGGCGGGGGGCACAATTTGGCCGAAGTTGATGTTGAAGCCGTGGGCAAACAGCAGCACGTTCCCCGCCTCTAGGTTGGGGGCGATGGCTTCGGTGTAGATGGTCTTTTGCACTTCGTCGGGCAGCAGAATCATCACCCAGTCGGCCAGCTTGGCGGCTTCGGCCACGGGCTTCACGGTTAGCCCTTCGGCTTCGGCCTTGGCGGTGGATTTGCTACCTTCGTAGAGGCCCACAATGACATTGACGCCGCTGTCTTTGAGGTTGAGGGCGTGGGCGTGGCCCTGGGAACCATAGCCGATGATGGCCACGGTTTTGCCGTTGAGTAGGTCTAGGTTGGCGTCACTGTCGTAATACATGCGGGCCATGGATTGAGTCTCCTTGTTCTTCTGAGGCTGGGGCATTGAGATTGCCAGTCTATGATCTTACCAAAATGAGGAATGGTCAGACCGAGGAGAATCAAACCTGAGCGCTAGCCTTTCGTTCCGTCGGCCCCACCGAATAGCCCCCGACATCGGGTGGCGATGCTATCCATAGGCGTCTGTTATTTCTACCATCGAGAAAAAGTTATGCTGACGCCCTGCCACTTCAGAAAAATTATGTTAATTTAGTTTACAAGGATATTGAATTGTTTGCCCTCTATCCATTAGGAGTTATCTGCCATGGAAAGCAACGACAGCAAGTTTGGTTTTGTGGCTTTTGCTGAAACCTGGAATGGCCGTCTGGCAATGCTGGGCTTCGTGATCGGTGTAGCTACCGAACTGCTCACTGGCCAAGGGATTTTGTCTCAGATTGGTTTGATGTAATCTTCACCTACCCATCGCTAGGTTTTGATCTGACGATGGCATAGGTTCCTGAAAGGTCATCACTTAAGATAATCAAAGATGATAGGGAAGTCCGATGGGCTTCCCTTTTTCGTCGATCCTCGTTGACCCTTTCTTGTGGGGAGCAACACACTAGGCCAAGCACCCCAGCAGGCTAAGGCTTCCGAACGCAGTTCAGCATAGCTGCCTAGGGAGGAGGCTGAACGAAGGATTGAGGCCCCCACCCTAGGCAGGAGTGGCCCTAGAGTCAGCCATCCCCAAGCGGTGTAGCTGATCAAATAGTTGTTTTACCAAAGCCAGGTTTTTTACGCCGGGGCAGGTTTCAACGCCGCTGGACAGATCAATGCCGTAGGGGTGGAGGCTGCGGAGAGCCTGCTGAATATTATCGGGACGCAGCCCCCCCGCCAGGAACCAAGGACAGGGCGCAACAAAGGTGCCAAGGGCCTGCCAGTCTAGGGTAAGCCCAGTGCCACCGAGCTGATCGGGGTGGTAGGCATCGAGTAGGAGCGCGTCCACCGGGTCGGCATAGGCAAGCGCCTGGTCAAGATCTGCCGGGGTGCGGACACGAATCGCTTTGATAATGCGGTGCTGAGGCAGGGCTTGGCGCAGCGCCTGACAGAACTCCAGGGATTCAGCCCCATGGAGTTGGACGGTATTGAGCCCCGTTTGATGAACCACCTCAAGGATGGTCTCAGCCTCGGCATTGGCAAAAACGCCCACGGTACCCCCCATCCAACCATCGGCAGCGAGGGCTTTGAGCAGGGCGGCAATAGCAACCGGAGCAACGTAGCGGGGAGACTGGGCCACGCAGATAAACCCGAGGTCAGTGGCCCCCAGATGCGCGATAGCCAAGGCTTGATCGACCTGGGTGATGCCGCAAATTTTGACCTGCATACTCGACCTACATGTTAACTCTATTGAACATTCCACCAGTTCGATTCTACGGCTTCCTATAATCCAGAATGATTCAAAACTGCTTTAGTTGGGAGACATAACATTGCTGAATACCGCACTGCTCATGGCCTTCACCACCCCCACCACCGCCGAATGGTCCTTTAAGGTGGCGCTGATTATGATCACCTGCAATTTGTTTGTGCTGGCCATTGGCAAATACGCCATCCAGCGGCCTGGGGTGGGGCCTGCCCTGCCCGTCAGCCTGCCCATGGTGTTTGAGGGCTTTGGCCTGCCCGAATTACTTGCCATCGGTAGCTTGGGCCACATCCTGGGCGCTGGGATGATTTTGGGCCTAGGCAACGCGGGCCTATTGTAGAGCGTCTGTCGTGCTCTTCCAGGCAGTTGTCTAGAATAGGAACATCTCTCCCTCCCTCTGTCCCCTAGTTGACCGGGTGAGGGGGTGTTCTTCAGAGGATTTGGCAATGCAATCTGGCTGGCGCGTGGGGTCTATTCTTGGTATTCCCCTCTTTATCGACCGTTCTTGGTTCATCATCCTGGCTTTGATTACCCTCGCCAACGGGATCAACCCTGAATGGCAGACGGCGTGGGGAGACTTGGCCTGGGTGATGGGCTTTGCCATGGCGCTGCTGTTGTTTGGCTCAGTGCTGCTCCACGAACTGGGTCACAGCGTTGCGGCCAAGGTGCAGGGCATCGGGGTCAACTCCATCACGCTGTTTCTCTTTGGAGGCATTGCCTCCATTGATCGCGAATCTAAAACCCCCTGGGGAGCCCTGAAGGTCGCCATCGCAGGGCCGCTGGTGAGTTTTGGACTTTTTGTACTGCTGTCCATCCTGGTGCAGGGGGTAAGTTTACCCCAGCCCATCACCGTCGTGTTGATGAACGTCGCCTACATTAACCTGGTGCTAACGCTGTTTAACCTCATTCCCGGTCTGCCCCTGGATGGGGGCCAAGTGCTGAAAGCCGTGGTGTGGAAAATGACCAACAGCCGGATGCAGGGAATTCGCTGGGCGGCGCGGTCGGGGCAAATTCTGGGCTGGCTGGCCATTGCCCTGGGCCTCGGACGAGTGCTGCTGAACCAAGACTATTCTGGTCTGTGGATTGCCGCCATTGGCTGGTTTGCCCTCCGCAACGCCGCCGCCTACCAGCAAGTCACCAGTCTGCAAGAGGCCATGCTAGCCCTCACCGCCGCCGATGCCATGGGGCGCGATTTTCGGGTGGTGGATGCCCACACCAGCCTGCGCGACTTTGCCGAAGCCTATCTGCTAGAGGATCAGCATCCCCCCGTCTACTTTGCCGCCTCCGAGGGGCGCTATCGGGGCCTGGTCAGCATTGATTCCATCCGCACCATTGAGCGCGGCCAGTGGAACCAGCGCACCCTCCAGGACATCGCCCAACCCCTGCTCACCATTCCCTCCGTGCGCGAAACCACCCCCCTCACCGAGGTAATCGCCAAACTAGAGGATCTTGCCCTACCCCGCCTCACGGTCCTCACCCCCGCCGACGCTGTGGCAGGCGTGCTTGACCGGGGAGACATCGTCCGCGCCATTGCCGACCGCCTTGGGCTGGGCGTCGCCCCAGCGATGATTCAGCGCATCAAAGAAGAGGGTGCCTATCCCCCCGGCCTTCAGTTAGCGGCCATTGCCCGTACCGTTGCCGACGACTAGCCCCCTCCCTCTGCCCCCGAATGGTCTCAAGCCATCGGGGGCCAATCCAGGCTGGAGGTCTAGCCCTCGCGCACTTTTTCAGACCACACGCGGGTGGGCAGACCCCACACGTAAATAAAGCCCTCGGCGGCCTTGTGGTCAAACTGGTCGTCGGAACTGTAGGTGGCCAGGGATTCGCTGTACAGGGCCAGGTCAGACTTGCGGCCTACAACGCGGGCGTTGCCTTTGAACAGCTTCATCCGCACGGTGCCCGTCACGCGCTCCTGGGTTTGCTGAATGAAGGCATCCAGGGCCAGCTTCAGGGGGCTGTACCAGAGACCGTTGTAGACTAGGCGGCTGTAGGTTTCTTCGATGCCGCGCTTGTACTGGGTAACATCGGAGGTGAGGGTGAGGCTTTCCAGATCGCGGTGGGCGTCGATCAGCACCAGCAGGGCCGGGGCTTCGTAGATTTCGCGGGATTTGATCCCCACCAGGCGGTTTTCCACCATGTCGATGCGGCCTACCCCGTGGCGTCCGGCGATGTCGTTAATTTGGGTGATCAGCTCCACCGGAGCTAGGGCGGCACCGTTGAGGTGGGTGGGGATGCCCTTGGTAAAGCCGATCTCGATGTATTCCGGCTGGTCGGGGGTGGCTTCGATGGCCTGGGTCATGAGGAACACCTCTTCTAGGGGTTCGTTCATGGGGTCTTCTAGGGGGCCAGCTTCGATGCTGCGGCCCAGCAGGTTGCGGTCGATGCTGTAGGGGCTAGATTTTTTCACCGGGAAGGCGAGGCCCATTTTTTCGCCGTAGGCAATGGTTTCTTCGCGACCCATGCCCCACTCACGGGCGGGGGCAAGGACTTTCAGGCCGGGGTTGAGGGCGGCGATGGCCACATCAAAGCGCACCTGGTCGTTGCCTTTTCCGGTGCAGCCGTGGGCCACCGCATCGGCACCGTAGCGGTCTGCCGCCTCCACCAGGGCCTTGGCGATCAGGGGACGGGCCAGGGCGGTGGAGAGGGGGTAGCGGTTTTCGTAGAGGGCGTTGGCCTGGATGGCGGGGAAGGCGTAGTCGGTGATGAATTCTTCCGTCAGGTCGGCCACTAGGGACTCCTTCACCCCGGCGGTGAGCGCCTTGAGGCGAATGGGTTCCAGTTCATCCCCTTGGCCCAGGTCGGCGGCGAGGGTGATGACCTCCTTCACGCCCCATTCATTCATCAGGTAGGGAATACAAACGGTGGTATCCACCCCACCGGAATAGGCTAAAACAACTTTCTCTGCGCGACCCATGGTCAATCCCTGCTATTGCATTACAGGGGTAATATTATCCACGGTTTCTTGCCTTGGCTCACACTGGTTTAGCAAGATCCGATGACATCGCTGGGGGAATGGGAGGCATTTCCAGGCCAATCCAGTTGAATATCTGGTTCTTTTAGGGATTTATCCGGCACCACAGATCGCTAGGCTACAGATGGCTAGCCTAAAGCAAGGCTGCGGTAGGATTAGCCCAACCCGCTTTTGTGACTCCCTCGGTATCTTATCGTTATTATTGGTGCCCCCCCATGACCCTTAGTGACGCCCTGCAAGAAGTTCGCCAGCGTGATCGGGCCTATCTGTCGGCCCAAAACCCCTACGAACACCTCCAGGCTCTCCACGAGATTTGGCCCATTGTGGCGGAAAAATATGGCGACATCGTGGCGCTCAACGACCCCCACTACAAACCCGCCGCCACCTTCACCTATCGGCAACTGGGGGAGGCCATCCGCACCTTTGCCAGCGGCTTGCAGGCCTTGGGCATTGAAAACCGTACCCATGTGGCCCTGTTTGCCGATAACAGCCACCGCTGGTTCATTGCCGACCAGGGAATTATGACCGCCGGGGGCATGGATGCCGTGCGGAGTGGCACCGCCGACACCGAGGAACTGCTCTACATTGCCGAACACAGCGAAAGTACGATGCTGGTGGTGGAGAACGTCGCCCTGCTGAAGCGCCTGGGGGATCGCCTGGAGTCCCTGCCCATTCCCCTGGTGATTCTGCTGTCTGACGAAGAACCGCCCGCCGATGAACGGCTGAAAATCCTGAATTTTAGCCAACTGATGGCCCTAGGGCAGGAGCACCCCTACACCCCCGTCACCATTAAACCGGAGGACTTGGCGACGCTGATCTACACCTCCGGCACCACGGGCCAGCCCAAGGGGGTGATGCTGAGCCATCGCAACCTGCTGCACCAAATCAACACCCTGCGGTCGGTGGTGCAGCCCGAACCAGGGGATCGAGTGGTGGGGATTTTGCCCTCCTGGCACAGCTTCGAGCGCACGGCGGAATACTTTTTGCTGTCCAATGGGTGCAGCCAAATCTACAGCAACATTCGCCACCTCAAAACCGATCTAAAAAGCACCAAACCCCAGTACATGGTGGGGGTGCCTCGCCTGTGGGAATCCATCTATGAAGGGGCGCAGAAGCAGTTTCGGGAGCAGAGCCCTGGCAAGCAAAAGCTGATCTTCACCTGCTTCGGCCTCAGCGAGCGCTACGTCACCCACCTCTGGCGCTACCAGGACATGAAAATCGACGCCCCCAACCTGTCCACCGTGGAGCGACTGAGTTCGGGGATCGCCGCCCTGGCCCTGTGGCCCCTGCACCAAGTGGGCAAAGCCTTGGTCTACGGCAAGGTGCGCCAAGCCACCGGGGGTGAGGTGAAGCAACTGATCAGCGGCGGCGGCTCCCTGGCGCGGCACATTGACAGCTTCTTTGAAATTATCGGCGTACCCCTGCTGGTGGGCTACGGCCTCACGGAAACCGCCCCCGTCCTCTCCGCCCGTCGCCCCTGGAGCAACCTGCGCGGCGCGGCGGGGCAACCCATCCCCTTCACCGAAATCAAGGTGGTGGATTTGGAAACCCGCCAGGAAGTCCCCCAGGGCAGTCAAGGTCTTGTCCTAGCACGGGGGCCGCAGGTGATGGAGGGTTACTACCGCAACCCCGAAGCTACCCAAAAGGCCATCGACCCCGAAGGCTGGTTCGACACGGGCGACCTGGGCTGGATTAGCAAAGACGGTAACGTCGTCCTCACCGGACGGGCCAAGGACACCATCGTCCTCACCAACGGCGAAAACATCGAACCCCAGCCCATCGAAGACGCCTGCATCCGCAGCCCCTACATCGACCAAATTATGGTGGTGGGGCAGGATCAGCGATCCCTCGGTGCCCTGGTGGTGCCCAATGTGGACGCCCTGCAAGCCTGGGCCGCTAGCCAGTCCCTCTTCATCGCCATTCCAGGGGATGAAACCCCCGTACCCGAGGGCATGGGCACCATCACCCTAGAGGACGACCGCATCCAAAAGCTCCTGCGCGACGAAATGGTGCGTCAGGTGAAAAACCGTCCCGGCTATCGGCCCGACGACCGCATTGGCCCCTTCCGCCTGGTGATCGAACCCTTCTCCATTGAAAATGGATTGCTTACACAAACCTTAAAAGTTCGTCGCCCCGTGGTGACTGAACGGTATCGCGATATGATTGACGCTATGTTTGTATAGGCGGGGTTATGGAGGACAAGAAAACATTGCTTCTCAAGCGTGTTGTCAACATCAAAGCTGTGGTGACACCGCTGTGGAAGGAAGAAGCCCAAAAGCAACTGCAAGGTCAAATCAATCAAATTGATGGCCAACTTCAGCAGTTGGAAATGCAGGGCCAGCGGGTCGTCAGCGAACTGCAAAAGCAGGGCGAATCTGAACCCGGAAACGTTAGCATTCAGCAGCAAATTGCTGATGTGCAGAATCGTCTAAACCAGGACAAGAGCAAACTACTTCAGCAAAAGAACCAAACCCTCCAACAACTCCAGCAGGTGCAAACCCTGGAGATGGAAGTGGAAGTGGAACAGGGCAAAGTAGAAAGCTTCTTCAACGTTTCCGAAGGAGATAACCTGGTGCAAAAGCTCCAGGTCGAAATCCTGATTCGCGATGGCATCATCGAAGCCATCCGAGGCGAACTCTAGGCGTCTCCTAGATTTGCTGACAATCTGAATGAATCCTGACGACGCTGGATCAATTTTCCCAAAAACCGTAGGGGCGAGGTTTTCTCGCCCTTTCGTTTGGCTGTAGAACCACTGAATTTTTGGGATGATGGAACTCAGCTTTTCAGCCACCTAGACCATTGAAAGAAGAAAGCATTTCAGCCTCCTAATTGTGAGGTTCCATAATGGCTAGAGTCCAGCAGCTTAGTCCTCAGGCAAAACCCATTTCGGCGGCTGAGAAGCCCGTTCCATCATCTTACGGCGCACGGCTTCCTCTGCCATTTCTAGCATTTTGTCGAGGGACGTATCGGCGATGAATTTGCTGGCTTCTTCGGTGTACTTCAGGTTGGGGCAGTCATCACCCAAAATGCAGCCGTCTTTGCAATCTACCGCACAGTTAATGGCCATGGTGCTTCGTTCTCCTGCGAAATGCGACTAAATGGTAATAGCGTTATGCTGACTTAAAAAATTGTAACAACCTAACCCGTCCCCATTACCTGCCTCGCACCAATCCATTCCCACCGCTGCCATGTCGCCCCCGCTGTCACCACCCCCTCGCTGGCCTTTGTGGATCTTGGGCTTTACGCTGCTGGCCCTGCTGTGGCTGGCCTATCGCTATGGGTTGGATCCGGCGTGGCTAGCCTAGATGCGGCCAAAGGTACGGGCATCATACCTACCGACGGTGCCGCGATAGAGTATCAATATTAAAGAAGCGTAACGTCTCCCCAAGGTAGTGCTGGTATGGTTTTCAACTGGTTTCGGCGTGGTTTTGAAAAGTCCGATGCGGCCAAGGCCGAGCCCAAACCCGCCGAATCGGTGACGCCGGAACCGACCCCGGAGCAAGCCAAGGCTGAGACTCCCACCGCGCCCAAATCCTTTGCGGAAATGACCCCAGAGGAGAAACTGGCCTGGGCCAAGGCAGCGGCGCAAAATATTCAAAAACAACAGGCCGAAGCCCAAACGACGGAAGCCCCCGCTGAACCCGCCCCAGAACCCGCAGCGGTGGAACCTGAGACTGAAGCCCCGGTCGAAGCTGCCGAACCTATTAAACCTGTTGAATCCGTCGTCCCTGAAGCCGTTGAGGAACAGGTTGCTGAGGCTGTAGAATCCGTGGCGGAACCGGAACCTGCCGTTACCGCTGAAGTTGAGCCAGAAGTCGCCCCTGAAGCGGAAGCCGTCATCGAGGCATCCGTCCTTGAAGAGGCCGTCCTTGAGGCAACCGCATCAGAAGCGGTCATCGCAGAAGAATCCGGCCTTGAGAAATCCACTGCTGAAGCGCCCGAATCAGAAGGATCCGTCCAAGAAGAGGCTATTGCCGAAGAACCCGTTGCCGTCGTTGCAGACATTTCCTCTGAGGCAGGCATCCCCGTTGCGGAGTCCGTGGCTGAACCCGTGGCCGAAGTGGTCGCTGAGTCCGTGGCTGAACCCGTCGCGGAAGCCTCTGTTTCTGAACCCGTTGCCGAACCTGTGGCCGAGCCGGAACCCCAGGCCAGTGTTCCCTTTTGGGCGAGGGCCGAGGAAGAACGCTTGCAGCGGTTGGAACGATTGGAAGCCACCGCCATTGTGGAACCAGAGCCAGAGCCGGAACCCGTAGCGACGGTAGCCGAGCCAGAGCTAATTCTGCCGGACATTGATTTGGATGAAGCCTTCCTGTGGTCAGCGGAAGTGTTGGCGGCCCAGGGGCGGCGACCGGACGAGATTTCTGCCGAGGAAATCACCTGGCTGAAGCGGCTGCGGCAGGGGCTCAGCAAAACCCGCCTGAGCTTGGTGAACCAACTGAAGGCCATCGTGGGTCAGGGGCCGCTGAATGACGATGCAGTGATGGAAATTGAGGCGCTGCTGCTCCAAGCGGATGTGGGCGTGGCGGCAACGGATAAGGTGATCGAAGCCCTGCAAAACCGGATGCGAGATCAGGTGCTGCCGCCGGATCAGGCCATTGCCTACCTCAAAACCATTCTGCGCGATATGCTGGATGCCCCCCTGGGCGACTCCCACAATCTGCTGTTTGTGCCCGAAAAAGAGATCCTCAACATTTGGCTGATGACCGGGGTAAACGGGGCCGGGAAAACCACCACCATCGGCAAGTTGGCCCACGTGGCGAAAAAGTCGGGCTACAACACCCTGATCGCCGCCGCCGATACCTTCCGAGCCGCCGCCGTGGAGCAGGTGAAAGCCTGGGGTGCCCGCAGCGACGTGGAGGTGATCGCCAATCCCGGCAAGAACACTGACCCCGCCGCCGTGGTCTACGACGCCATCGCCGCCGCCAATTCTCGCCAAATTGACCTGCTGTTGGTGGATACCGCAGGCCGTCTGCAAAATAAGAAAAACCTGATGGACGAACTGGCCAAAATTCGCCGCATTGTCGATAAAAACGCCCCCGATGCCAAGATCGAAGCCCTCCTCGTCCTCGATGCCACCCTCGGCCAAAACGGGCTGCGTCAGGCGGAAGTCTTCGCCGAAGCGGCCAACCTTAGCGGTGTGGTGCTAACCAAATTGGACGGTACGGCCAAGGGCGGCGTAGCCCTCGCGGTGGTTGAACAGTTGGGTCTGCCGATCCGCTTCATCGGTGCTGGGGAAGGCATCGAAGACCTGCGCCCCTTCTCCAGCTACGAGTTTGTGGAAGCCCTGCTGAGCGGCTGATGGGCCTCGGCGCAGTCTGGACGGGAGTAGCCTGATCGGATTCCGTCACCGCTAGGACTTTTCCTGGAGGTGAGGGATCGCTGTCGGCCACGGCCTCAAACCAAAACCGTACCTCGCCACCTATACCGGATCCCAAGCAATCGGACGAAGCAGGAAGCGGCTCTGTGAGGTCGGAAATTCAGGTTTTCTGCGGCCTAAAGTGAGCTATGGTAGCTACAGAATTTATGCGGTCTGGACAAATTCATGGAATGGCATGTGAGCGACGCCCAAAGCCTGCGAGTCATTGATAGCGAAATTGGCGACCACGGCTTTTCTCCGGCAGAGTACGAGATTGTGCGTCGGGTCATCTATGCCACCGCAGATTTTGACTATGCGACCCACATCCGATTTTCCGACCAAGCGCTGCAATCGGGGGCTGCGGCCCTGGCGGCTCGTACGACCATTGTAGTGGATGTCCCGATGGTGCAGGTGGGCATCACCCCCGCCATTCAGGCTACCTTTGCCAACCCGGTCTATTGCAGCATGGATGCCCTCACCCGGCCCCAGAAAGGCAAAAGCCAAGCCGCCTGGGGCATTGAAACCCTCGCCCTGCGCTACCCAGAGGCCATCTTTGTGGTGGGCGATTCTGAGGTAGCCCTAGCCACCCTGGTAGACCTCATAGAGAACCAAAAAGTCCGTCCGGCCCTGGTGGTGGGCACGCCCTCCGGCTTTTTAGACATCGTGGCGCTGAAGGATCGACTACAGGATACGATGATTCCCCACGTTCGCATTGATGGCCGCAAGGGCAGTGCGGTGGTTGCTGCGGCCATTGTCAATGGCTTAGTTGACCTGGCATGGCAAGCCTACGGCCAAGATCCAAAATCCGTCAGCTAACCCTTCTGCGAGGTTAATCAGCGGTTGATTGAGGTGATCAATGGATTGAGGTGATCAGTGGATTGAGGTGATGAGTTGATCTGTAATCGGGGGTGCCCATGTCCTGTCAGTTGTGTCAGCGTCCGGTTTCTGACCTCACGGAACATCATCTCATTCCTCGCCAATACACCAAGCGACGCAAGCTTGACCCTGGCCCCACGGTACAGATCTGTCGGCCCTGCCACAAACACATCCACACGCTCTTTTCTAACCACACCCTCGCCCAAGACCTCAATACCCTCGACAAACTCCAGGCCCACCCCCAGATGCAATCCTTTCTGACCTGGATTCGTAAGCAGCGCCCCGATAAGCACGTCCGCAGCTACCGCTAGCCGATTAGCGGCCATCAAAGCTATCGAGGAACCAGGCTACAGGCTGTCGAGGGGCTGGGGAGGACTGGAGGGGACGATAGTGGGCGGGGCTTGCCATTCGCGCAGACGGAGTTGAGCCTGGGCATAGGCTTCGGTTTGGGGAGGGATAGCAGAGACAATCTCGATGGCACGGGCCGGGTTGAGACGGACTTCGCTTTCGGCCATGCGCAGCAGGTCAAGGCTCCAACGATTGAGGACGCGCAGGGCTTCAGATCGCTGGAGGCTGCTTTCGGGCACCTGCTGAGCGGCCTGGATGGCGCTGACCAAGCTAGTGACACTGCCCTGCTGCGCCAGTTGGTAAGCCTGCTGAAGTTGCTGCTGTCCCTGAATTTGCCTACGCCAGAGGGCGATATCCCCCTGGGCTTGATCGTAGAGGGCACGGCCTCGACCAATGCGAGAGGCCACGGCAATGGCGTCCTGGAATTGGCCAGCGGTGGCGAGCTGCTGAGCCTGGGCCAAGGTCGGGCTGTCTTCGCCCCGCTCGAGGTCGCTGCGCCAGCCTCGAATCAGATCTTGGGCCTCGCTGTGCAGGGCACGGCCATCCCCCACACGACGGGCGGTGGTGATCGCAGCATTCAGGTCGCCGTTGCGGGCAAACTGCCGCGCTTCGTCGAGGATAGGCCGATCTTCCGTGGTCTCCACCTGCCCCCGCCAACGATCAATCTGGCTGCTGGCCTCGTTCCACACCGGGTTAGATCGAGAAATCTGCTCGGCCTCAGCGATGGCGGCTCGGAGATCGGCGGTGGTGCCCGCCATGGCCAGTTGTTCGGCCCAGGCGAGTTGGGTGCGGCCTTCCACTTCGGCTCGCCACTGCCCCATCAGACGCTGGGCCAAGCCATAGCGGGGACGGCTGCTGTCAATGCTTTGAAGACGAGTGATCGCGCCCTCTAGCCCCGTAATGCCGCCCTGCCAAGAGAGCTGGCTGGCCTCCAGGATGACCCGCAGGTCGGTCACATCGCCGACTAAATTGGCCTCGGAGGGCACCGCCGACAGGATTTGCTGGGTAGCGGTAGCATCCCGTCTTTCTAGCGCACCTTCGGCCATTTCGATCAGAATTTGGCCAAATTCACCCAAAACCTTCTGGGCTTCACCGTGGATGGGGCTTTCCGCCGGAATTTTGCGGGCGATGTCAATGGCTTCCTTGAGCGCGTCGAGGGTGCGCTGGTTAGCTAAGCGCTTGGCTTCCCCCAGTTGGTTGAGGTGATCACGGGAGGCGGTAATTTTGGCCGTCAGTTCGTCGTACTTCACCGTTCTCCAGTAGGTATTCCGCACCTGGAGCAACTGGGTAGCCTGGGTGAAGGCTTCCTGGAATTTTAGGTTTTCTAGCTCGGCCTCGGCGGCGGTGTAGATGGCTTCGGCCTCCTGCCAAATTTGGTTCCAGCCGTTTACCCGTTCCCCCACCACCTGGGCGGCGGCGGTGTGGTTAGGAATCCGTCGCGCCATGGCGATGGCCTCCTGGATCTGCCCGTCTTGGAAGGCGCGTTCCGCCAAATCCAAGATTCGGTCGGCCCAGGTTTCAATGCGCTGGCTAATTTCGCCGCGTAGGGGATGATCCGGTGGCAGAGCTTCAATCAGGGCAATGGCCTCCAGGTAGCCTTCTACGGTGCCCTGTTCGGCAAAGGCTTCGGCACATTGCAGGCGGGTGCTGGCGGAGGCCGTGGGCCAAAAAATAGCCCGACAGTTGGGCAGGTTGGGGATGCGGAACAGGGCCACCGCCGAAGCCACGCCCAGCCCCATCACCGCTGCCAGGGCACCCATCGTCCACAGGGGCCAGCTTTGGGCAACCCGCTGACCCAAGGAACGCTTGGGCTTGGCTGCCACGGGCCAGGGCAATTCCGTGGGCGCAACCGACCGCTGCCGCAGATCGCTGAGGGGGTCGTAGCGTTCGGTCTGGGGACGGGCAGGAGTCTTATAGGGCGGCACCGGGTGCGGCTGGGGAACCCAATCCTCTGGCCCCGGATCAGGCTCTTCGTAAACATATCGATCTGACGGGCCTCGGTTTCGAGCCATACCCCATTCCTGCCTATGCGCGTGGGTGCCTTGCCTCAAAGTAGCAGAGAAGTTTCGAGCTACCCAAGTAAGTCGGGTCAAAAATCTGCCCTAGTATACCGATGTCTTTCAAAAACGCAAGGGGCCAGACGGGCGGGGTTGCCTAGGGAGCCCCAGTCGGTAATCCATAGGCCACGATCAACCCATGCCTAGGCCACCTACCCTAAGGATTCGCCTGTGATGTCTTCGCCTGCGATACCAAGTTAACGAAATTAGACAGCATGGTGAGCCCAGCGGGGGCTGATTTTTCGGGGTGGTACTGCATGGCCATGATGTTGTCTTTGGCGATGGCCGCAGTGACGGTTTGCTGGCCGTGGGTGGTGGTGGCGGCAATCACGGCGGGATCCGTCGGATCCGCATAGTAGGAATGGACGAAATACACCCAGTCTCCGGTGTGAATGCCTTGCCAGAGGGGCATTTCCGGCTGGGTGAGGGTGAGCTGGTTCCAGCCCATGTGGGGAATGGTGATGTCTGGTTCTTTTTGGAACTTTTTGATGTGGCCAGGAATCAGCCCCAGTCCAGCTTCGGTGCCTTCGTCGCTGTAGTCAAACAGCAGTTGCAAACCCAGGCAGATTCCCAGGAAGGGCTTACCGCTGGCGATGGCGTCTTGGATTGGCCCCACCAAATCCCGCGACCGGAGGTGCTGCATGGCTGGGTCAAAGGCTCCATCTCCGGGCAATACCAGGGCATCGGCGGCGGCTAGGTCGGCGGCGCGGTCGGTGATGTGGGGTGTTGCTCCGGCAATGGCCAAGCCCTTACAGGCCGAGTGCAGATTCCCCATGTCGTAATCAATTACCGCAATCGTCGCCACGGGCACCTCCAGGTCAGGGTCATGTTTTATCCTACCCGGTTCGTCGCCTGCCACCGAGATAAATTACCCCTCACCCGCTGAAGGCCCCACCCCACCACGGCCCAGATCACCACTCATACCAATCGCCCACGCCGCTGGCCCAGCCCCCCAAGGATGGCCATCTAGGTTCAGATCCCCTCCTGCTAGATCACAGCGGGTTCCAGCATCCGAATTTCCCCTCGGTTGGCGTCGATGGCCACCTGTCCACCCAGGGGCAGCGTCCACATCGGCTCCACATGGCCAATCCAGGCTCCACTCCAGGCGGGAATGCCGAGGGGTTGAATGTGATCGCGCAGAATTTCCGAGAGGGTGAGGGCTCCAAACCCTTCCCCCGGCCCGCAGGAACGGCACTGCCCAAAGATAAACCCGGCCAAGCCGTCTAGGGCTCCAGCCAGTTTTAATTGGGTGATCATCCGGTCTACCCGGTGGGGTCGCTCGCCAATGTCCTCCAAAAACAAAATCGCCCCCCGCAGGTCGGGCAGGTAGGGGGAACCCACCAGGCCTGACAACACCGACAAATTGCCGCCCAAAAGCCGTCCAGTAGCCCGACCGGGGGTGATGGTGTCAATGCGGCCCTGGTCGCGCATGATGCGGTCTTGGTCGGCCCCCAGCAGGGGATTGGTAAAGGTCAGGGTTTCGCCTTGGACGACCACGCGCCGCAGAAAGTCCACCTGGTCGCTGCGCCACGCCGTCACCCCGTGGGGGCCGTGGAAGGTAATCAGTCCGGTTTTGGCGTAGATTCCCAGCAGCAGGGCGGTGATGTCGCTGAAGCCGATGATCACCTTGGGGTTGGCCCGAATTTGGTCGTAGTCGAGGTAGGGCAAGATGCGGGCGCTGCCCCAGTCTCCCCGCACGGGCAGCAGGGCATCCACGCTGGGGTCGGCAAAGAGGGCGTTGACATCGGCGGCGCGGACGGCATCGGGGCCAGCCAAATAGCCGTAGCGTTCGAGGACGTGGGGAGCCAGCTTGGGTCGCCAGCCCATCGCCGTCACGGCATCTACCACCAAATCCAGGCGATCCCGCTCGAAGGTGGCCCCGGCTGGGCTGCAAATGCCAACGGTGGCCCCCGGCCTGAGCCGAGGTGGACGCTGAACCGTCACCGAGGGTTGAGCCATGCCTGATCCCCCTGCGCCCAGGCCCACCAGGCCCACCGCCGCCATTCCTCCCCCCATCAGCAACCGACGACGACGCATCAATCCCCAGCCTCCTAGCCCAGATTCACTGTGCTAAGCCTACCCCAACCCCTCAGAGATAGCCCATGGGGTTAACGGGGTTGCCGTTTTGGCGCACCTCAAAGTGCAGGTGCGGCCCGGTGGATAGGCCCGTAGACCCGATGGCCGCGATGGATTGCCCCTGCTGCACCGCCTGCCCTTCTCGCACAAACAGGCGGCTGGCATGGGCATAGAGGGTGGTGAGACCGCCGCCGTGGTCAATGATCACCGCCTGTCCATAGCCGCCATACCAGCCCGCAAAAATCACCTGGCCAGAGTCGGCGGCATAGATAGCGGTGCCCTGGGGGCCAGCAAAGTCTACCCCGCCGTGGAAGCGGCTGTAGCCCAGGATGGGGTGAACCCGGTTGCCAAACCCGCTAGAAATACGGGCATTGGCCGGAAACACAAACCGCCCCGTGCCCCGCACTGCCCCCGACTGGGCCGCCAGCCTTTGGCGAATCAGGTTGGCAATCTGCTCAGAATCCCGGACAAGCTGGGCCTCCGCCGCCTCCAGGGCCGACCGCTGATCTCGGAGGCGGGTAATCAGTTGTTTCTCTTCGTCGGCTTCGGCTTCGTACTGTTGTTTTTGGGAGAGTAACTGCTGTCGCAGCAGGGCCACTTGGTTTTTCTGGTCTTCTACCGCCGCTTTTTGCTGCTGAATCGCGTCTGCTTTCACCTTCAAATCTTGGAGCACCTGCCGATCCGCCGCATAGACCCGCTTGAGCTGATACTGGCGGTCTAAAAATTCGTTGAAGTCTTGGCTTTGCAGCAGCACCGCCCAGCCCTCGCTGCCCTGTTGGCGCTGGAGAAACTGAAGCCGCGCCACGGTGGCCATTCGCACATTTTCGTAGTCGGTTTCCGCCTGCCGCAGGTTGGCCTCTAGCCGCTGCAACTCCTGTTCCGCCTGGGCGAGGCGAAATTCGGTCTCGGTAATTTGGTTGGCGGTGTAGAGAATGTTGCGCTCTAGGGTGTCGAGGTTGGCCTCCGAGGCATTCTGACGGCCCTCCAGTTCGTTCTGCTGCTCTTGAAGCTGCTGGCGCTGTTGCTCTAGGGTTTGCCGCCGCTGCTCCAATTCCTGCACCGACTGGGCCACCAGGCCAGCGGAATTACCCGTGCCTCTGAGCCCCATCTGAGCCATCGCCGGACTCCAGTTGCCTAGCCCCAACCAAATGACGACCCAGGCCAACCCCAGCCCCCAGCCCAGCCGTACCCAGGAGAAGAAACGGCCCTGTTTACCCCGTTGTCGCAGCCTTGGTTTCACGGTCGCGGTGTCCCTCTAGAACGGTGTATGGATTGCCCCTAGCGAACGAAATCCTGAATCAATTCACCCCATTCATCCGATTCATCACTCTTGCCCCGATCAGGGATCCTAGGGCTACTATGCCAAAGGCAAAAATTGCGGCCCCAGCCAGTCGATTTAACCAGATCAGCCGGGAAGGGGTGAGGTAAGGGCTAAAAAACGTAACGCCCCAGCTTAGGCACAGCCACCACAGGGCCGACCCCAAAAACACCCCCAAGACCAAGGCCAGCGCCCCCCAGGGGCCTTGGCCAGGAGCCACCAGTCCCAGCCCCGCAAAAATCGCAAAAAACGACAGAATAGTAGCAGGGTTTGTCAGGGTTAGCACAAAGGTAGACCCGTAGGCCGCTAGCAGCCCTCGTCCGGTGAGTAGGGCGGGTTCTGTGGCGGGGGCAGATCGCGCCGTGGCCCAGCCTAGGTAGACTAAAAACAGCCCGCCCACAAGCTGAAGCACCCACGCCTGATCGATCAGCCGATCCGACACCGCCGTGAGCCCAAACCCCGCCAGCCCCCCGTAGAGGCCGTCCGCCGTAGCTGCTCCCAGGCCCGTCGCCAGCCCCATCCAGCGCCCCTGGGCCAGCGACCGCCGAATACACAGCAGCCCAATCGGCCCCACCGGAGCGGCAATGGCCAAGCCCATGCCCATGCCCTTCAGCACCACCATCCAGCCCGTCATCCTTGCCCTACCTCCGATTCACCGCTCACATTTTACGCCCAGCCATTTACCCTCAATGGTGAATGGATCCACAGCCTCCACCCCCGATTTCCCCTCTGCAACCCCGATTCCCCATGCACCTGCTGCTCATCCACGGCCTCGCCCGTACCTCCCTCTCGTTAGCCCTATTAGACCAACGACTGCGCCATGCCGGACACCACACCGAACCCTTTAGCTACGTTGCCTTTGCCGAAGACTTTGACGCCATTGCCCAACGGCTACACCAGCGGATCCAAGCCCTAGCCCACCAAGGCCCCTACGGCATTGTGGGCCACTCCCTCGGCGGGGTGCTCACCCGTGCCGCCCTGGGAATGGGGCCAGTGCCCACCCTGCCGCACCAGGTAGTGATGCTGGGCACCCCCAACCAACCCCCTCGGTTGGCCCCCCTGGCCTGGAATCTATGGCCCTTTCAGTGGTTGACCGGGCAGTGCGGGCGCAACCTCACCTGTCAGCGGTTTTATGCCCAGTTGCCGCCCTTGCCAAGCCCCTACACCATCATCGCCGGGACGGGTGGCCCCACTGGCCCCCTCAGCCCCTTTGGGGAGGAGATCAACGATGGGGTCGTGGCCCTTACCGAAACCTATATCACGCCCCAAGACAAAGTCCTACAGGTGCCTGTCTGGCACACCTTCATGATGAACCATCCCCAGGTGCAGGCCCTGGTGCTGCAAGCCCTAGCCTAGATGCCGAGGTTGGGGGTATCGCAGGCCGCGCCGTCTAAGGTTTTGATGGTGCCGAGGAGGGTTTCGATGCGAACGCATTGACGGGCTGAGGATCCATCGCTAACGATATCCACCACAAAGGGAACGTTGCCGACGGGAATACCCTGGTGATTGAAGCTAATTTGCGTGATGGTGGTGTTGCGGCTGCCATCGGGGTTAAAGCTGAAGGGCGTTACCCGGATATTGCTGGGGTTGCTATCGCCGCCCAGGGGTTGGGAAACGCCATTTAGCCGCAGCAGAGGCCGACCATTTTCGTTAACCACCGCCACGGTCATGGTTTGTCGGCGTTGTTGGGCATCCTGCTGGGCCGAGCGCAGGGTTTGAACCAAATCGCTGCGGATGGCCCCCACCCGCTGACGGTTGAGGTAGCCCAACCAGCCCGGAGCAGCAATTCCGGCTAGCACCGCCACAATGATCACAACCACCAGTAATTCTAGGAGGGTAAACCCCGATTGAGATCGCTGACGGGCGGTTAGGCGATAGAGAGCAGTCAGAGCGGGTTTCATGGTTCAACCGGATAGACAGGACGACGAAGGAAGCAGGCTATGGACGCGGGAGACCCAAGCTATTGGGGAACAATGCCAGGTTGCTTGTTCAACACCCCACGAATCAACACCTCAGCCTCTAGGACGGGCAAGCGCCCCGCCTCGTTAAAGGTATTGACTAGGCCGGGACGCCCTTGGGTGGCGTTGCCCTGCAAAAAGATTCGCATGGTTTGGTTGACGCCAGCCCCTTCCCCCAGGTCGCCAGCGGCACCTGAATTGACACAGGCCGCAAAGCCCCGTGCATTGGTCGCTGGGGTGGTCGTTCCCCCCGTTCCACAGGCGGGGGCTGGGGAGATCACGTCTAGGCTAACGTAGTCTGTCAGGACGGCGATATCGGCGGCGGGGGCTCCAACATTGCCCGCATCACAGGGCTGAGCCGCAATCCGGCCTGGGGGAGCGCTCCAGGTGGCAAAGGAGTTACACACCGTAGGGTCAGAATAGCCTCGGCGCTGGGTGAGGGTGGCGATATCGGCGGTGCCGTATTTAGGCAGGGAATAGCGCAGGATACGCGAGGGGCCACCCCAAAGCTCGTTGGGCTGGTTGGGCCGCTGGAAGTATAGCACCAGGGTATAAAAGCTCTGGCGTAGTTTGAGGGTGTTGCACTCATTGATCTGGTTGCCCGTAAACGCCGTCGAGCACACCCGATTCCACAGGTTACTATCCGCAGGCACCGGATCTAGCCGCCAAAAGGCCATAATCGGCGTAGATCCCGCTAGGGCCGCTGGGGCCGTCACCACCCCCGCCGCATTTACCGTAATTCCCAGTTCGTCTAGCAGGGTATCGGTGCCGACCGTGGTGCCCACGGTAGGTTCTACAATAGCGGCGGGGTTAGGGTAGACAAACACCGCCTCCCGCACATCGCTGGTGATGTAGTTGATGGCCCGCTGCATATCCTGCTGGGTTTGGGTCAGCACCTCCTCGCGGCGGTTGGCCTGCATCAGCTCCACCACCAAAAACAGCAGACTGCCCATAATCAGGGAGCCAATGATCATGGCTACCAGCAGTTCAATCAGCGTAAAGCCGCGCTGGCTGGTGTGGTTGGCCCGCAGCAGCCAGCGAAAGAAAGGGAGGGAGGAGGGAGAAGTAGCCATAGCGCTAGGCCAGGTAACGGCAGGAATTGGGCGAGTTGAACAAGGTGGGCGCATGGGGCAGGCAGGGCTTACCCCAGCGGCGGGGCTACAGCCACCCTAGGGCGGACAACCCGGCGGGCGCGTCACATTCACGCCCGTGGTGGATTGGGAATAGCGCAGGAGATCGCAGAGAGAGTCTCCCCGTTCGGAAACCGAGACGGTGGTGTAGAAGGCGGTGATGGGGCGTCGTAGCCGCTGCCCCTGCCCCGCAGAAATGCCCAGGGAGATGGGCTCTCGCTCTAGGTTGCCGCCTGTGCCATTGGCCACGGCATTATAGTCGTAGACCCGCACCCCCACGGCAAAGGCCACGGGTTCGCCATTCACCACCAGCCCACGGGTGCGGTAGGTTTGTACCACAAAGTCGGGGGTGCCGTCGTTGTTAACGTCAAACTGGCGGGTTTGGGTGGGGTTGGTGGTCGCGGGCAGGGCCGGGCCATTGCGGTTGACGATGTTGTTGAGCCCTACGGCAGCCCCCACCTGAGCCGCTGGGTCGTTATCCAGCACATTGTTAGCCGCCACAGGCACCTCCGTAACTCCCCGAAACGCGGAGTCGGCGGTCAAGGCTGGCAACGGGGTCGGCGGCACTAACTGCCCCCGTTCTGCCAGGGTTCTGATGCGGTCGATTTCTGATTGCCCCAGGGCCATGGCCTGTTCGGCCTTTTGGCTTTGTACCCGTGTGGCCACCGACAGCACCAGGGCTGGAGTAATGGCGCTAGCCACCAGCGCCACCATCACAATGGCCACCAAACACTCAATCAGGGTGAGGCCCGCATGGTTGGCCAGGGGAAGGCCCCTAGCCAGACGGGAGCCGCGATCCCTAAGGACAGATGGGGGGAGGAACCGGGTGGGTTTCATGGGCCGTAGGGTCTCCAGAGGGATGCAGGAACAGGGCGCTAGGCCGGACAGTTAGCGGTGGCTCGCATCGCCTCGGGGAGGACGAAGGCATTGCCAGCCCTAGCACAGCGCAGGTTTTGGACGTAGGGATCATCGGACGGTAGCTCGCGATAGTACTCACTACGGGGGGCACCGATGGTAACAAACCGTCGGGCGGCGGGGGCAGGCGGCACATACAGCAGCCCCACATCATAGCCCCAGCGCCGTTGAGGGGCGTTGTAGTAGCCAATGACCTCATTGGCTACAGGATCCACACCAGGTTCCCAAACGTCTTGGTCGAAGGGGGCGGTGGCGGCGGTGGAGAAGTTGAGCTGGATAAAGGAACCCAAGATACTCAGGCTGCGGCCATTCCAGTTTTCGATAAACCGGGGATAGTTGTGCAAACCACCATAGCTTTGGTTCGGTCGTTTGGGGGTGATGCCGCTCACAAACACCGCATTAACAAAGGTATTAGCCGCCGCCTGGGTGTTGCGCCGCCGAGTGCCGTCGGCGGTCGTAAACTCCATCCATCCGCTGGTGGCGTTGTTGTTGTTGTAGACATCAAAGAACGGACGAGGGGGATCCCCAGCGTCGGCCCCAGGCAGGTAGTAGGTACCACTGCGGTCAATGTAGAGGGGACGGCTATTGGCTCGAACCTCGTTGGTCAATGTCCCAGGGGCTTCGTTCCGCTGATAGCGAATTAGCGCATCTGCGGCTAGGTTGGCTGCAAACCGAGGTCGGTTTTGGTTCATGTAGGAGGAATTGGCCCCCCCTTCGGCAGTGGGTTCGGCGTTGAGGAAGGCATCTTCTACTTCGCCGTCGCGGAAGGTTCTCGACAGGATGGAAACCGAGTCGGAGAGAATTTCTACCGGACGCCAGCGATCTACGGCTAGGTTGGCAAAGGAGGCGATGTTGAGGGTGGTGCGCCCGTTGTAGAAGCGGGTGCGGAAGTTGGCGGCGTCTTGATCCAGCAGCGTTTGGGTAAATTCCTCCACGAGGCCGTTGGGCACCCCGGCGGCGTTTTGGCCTCCGGTGGTGCTGTGGGGGTTGAAGTTGCCCTGAATGTAGACCGCATCGTCGGTGACGAAGGTCATCCCCACCCGGCGGGCAAAGTTGGGGCCGCTAAAGTCGGCGGGGTTGCCGCTGGCGGTTCTCAGCCGGAAGCCGTAGGGCCGACGCTCAGGGTCGGGGGCAAAGTCGATGGGCTTGAGGCTAATGCCCTGGGGTGTGAGGGGTGGATCTTGGTTATTGGCCAAGACAGGCTCGGAGGGATTCGTCACCCGCATCCGACAGTTGGCCTCGGTTTCAATCCGCAGACGGCGGGGTACCACCGCTGTGATGCCCGTACAATCTGTGGCACCCGGTTGCCGGGGGCGGACAATTTCGTCCTCCCGCACCGAGTCTTCCCGGAAGGCGTAGACAGCCCCCTCTGCTTGGCGACCATCCCGGTCGGCGGAAAGCCAGAAGTCGGCGGTTCCAGTGACAGTGCCCCTCACGGGCTGGGTGGTGAGAGCATCGAGGTCGATGTCTAGCACGCGGGTGTTGATTTGTTCTCGGCCATTGAAGATGCCCTTCTCAAGGAACGGAACCTGCAACACCAGTGTCCCAGTGTTGATCTTAAAGGCCGAAGCTTGATCGTCTAGGTTGTCTACGGTTAAGGCCCCTGTGGTGGTAGCCACTGGAAGCTGCCAGTTCGGCAAGTTGCTTTCCAGTCGGGGCACAGCGGAGATAGCAGTGAAGCCCCGATCACCAGTGCCCACAACTCGGAAGGTATTGGCCCCCATGAGGCTGGGCAGACCGCGACCACCATTCGTCGTGGCAGCAATATAGTTGTCGTTGTAGGCGGTCATACGGTCGATCCATCGGGGATCACCGGGATGGGTACGAGTACCGCCCGGTTGCTCAATCGGCCCCGTGCCAACTAGGCCATGGTTTTCAAGGGGGAACAGATAGAACAGCGATGGGAAACGTACAGCTTCCCTTTCTTGATCAGGATTTGGGCTACAGGCCACTAGGGTAAGCGCCACTTGGTCATCCTTGCCGCCAGTCCCCTTAGCAATGGTCTCAGAGAATAGGTTGGGGCTACAGCCGAGTTGGAAGGGATATTCAAGGTTGCTGATCGGAATGTACTCCTGCGTCATGCCACTGTCCTTATCCCAGCGGACATTGTTGCCTGTGGTCAGATCCTGTCTATCCAGCCGATACCGTTCAGGCGTAAGTCCCTCCCTAAAGCCCAAGGCCCGATCTCGCATGGTGTCGCGCACGGCATCAATCCGCGTGCCATAGGACAGAATGAGGTCAATTTGTTGAGGAGTGGCAGGGGTCAGTTCATCCAGCATAATGAGCCAATCTTGCCGGGTAAACTGGGCAAAGAACTCCGCCGCATCACAGTCGGGTTGGAAGCCTGGCCCATCAGTTCCGGGTGGGCATACGCTGGGGATTGGCTGGCCGTTGGGCCTCGTTGCGGGGGTTCCATCCAGATTAAGAGGTGGATTCAGCACCGTACCGGGGTTGGGGTCAATCCATGTATTCACCAAAGATACCGCCGGGGTCTGGAGCGGCCCCGCCGCCGGAAAGACGCCGTCCCACCGGGTTCCGGGTGGATAGGTAGTTGGAGTCACACCGGGGATCGGACGGCCAGGTTTGTAGCTCCCTTCGTTGGCCAAGCGACGGAATAGGGCCAGCATTTTCCCACCTTGGTCAGCGCCAGTTTCGATGAAGCCCAGCATGCTCCGCATCCCATTCCTCAACTGCGTGGAAATATTCTGGAAGTTGAGGTTGCTAGGGAGTGGCGTGCCGAGTTCGCTATCCAGGATGGCGTAAGCACTACCTAGGTTGTAGGCGAGCAGGCTAATGGTGCAGGCTGCTGTATGCAGGGTGGTTTTGTCGGCGGGGCTGAGGCCGTCGTAGCGGGCGGTGCTGTAGGTTCCTGCCGAGTCGATGTTCAGCAGAATCCGGCGCAGGGGCGAAAAATCTCCCCACATGCTTTGGTAGGGGAAGGGGTGGACAAAATCATCCTGGAAGGCCGAGAAGGAGGGTGCCCCACCGCTGGGGTCTCCGGCAAAGTTGGCCAGGTTGCGCAGGGCAATACCCAGGGGGCGGTTGGGGGCAATCTCGGTGGCAAACTTGCCCTCGGTGTCAAAGCTGGTAGGCCACGCCACTTCCCATCCATTGGTGCCCACACCATTGAAAAAGTCTAGGCGAGTAAGGGTAGTGGGTGTGCCGTCGGCACGCTGGAACCTGCTAAAGGTGCGGCTATTAAGGATAGATTGGCGGGTGCCGGGATGGGCGGTGGCGGCCACGCAGGCTACCGGGAATGCGCCTGGGGCATCTGCAGTAGCGGCAGCTGCGCCGTTTTTCTGGTAGTGGTAGACCACCATGCCCTGCACCGCCGCCAGGTTATCCATCAAGGATCGGCGCTGCATATATTCGTGGTTGCCGCCAAAGCGAGCATTCGCTACCGGACGGGCCGTGGCCGGATAGAGGGGATCGCCCTCGTTGGGAACTCCGGCGGGGGGTCTGTTCCACTCTTGGTTATTGCCCAGTTCCAGCCGTTGGCCCACCACCAGGCGCAGCCCGGTACGCATGGCCTGCCGTTCCCAAAAGCCGTCTAAACCAATGGAGGGATCGGTCAAGCTGTTGGTACCAGGCTCTGTAATGGCATCCCCAATGCGGCGACCAGCCGTATTAGAAACGTCAAAGGCGGGGGTGCGGGCATCGTAGCGGGGTTTTGGCCCCCAGCGGTTGTCGGCGCGGAAAAAGTCATCCACAAAGGGGCGGGCCACCAGGGCATTGACGGTACGGCCACCGCCCAACACGCCAAAGATGTTGGCATCGGTATCCCATCCGGCCCGCCGCTGCCAAGAATCCCTCCGCATGTGCTCCATGCGGTCGCGGGTGTAGAGGGCCATGGGGTTAGCCGAAATATCCGAAGGCCGACCATTCTGTACCGAGTGGTTGGCGTTGGTGAGGGTATCTCCGGTGCGGGGCGGGTTGCCGAGGCTGGTGAAGACGTGGATGGTGGGGTTATCGCCCGCCGGGTAGGTGTCGTTAACGGCGTTGCCCTTCACCACTTGGCCCTGGAACCCGGTGGTGTCGTCTTGGCCCACCGTAATTTCCGAAGCTTCTTGGCTATACACGCAGGAATTGTGGGAGCTCACCATATGCAGGTGAACCAGATTCCGGTTCACAAACAGGCTGCTGTCGGTGTGCATGGCCCCGTTCCAGTTAAAGTCGGCCCCAGGGAAGAGGTCGAGGTCGTAGCGGAACCAGGCCCCCCACTTACTGGCGGTAGACGCCTGACGAGACTGCTGAAATTCTAGGGTTTCAAAGGTTTGGCCAGGGCCACCGTTGGCATTGGCCACAAAGGCGGTAACTTGGAAATTCTTTTGCAGAGTCGAAGAGTTGCCCTGGGCCACGGGTTGCCAGCCTGCTTGGGCTCTGGCGTTGGGGCAGTTGGGGATAGCTTCGGCAGCCGCAAGGGGGCCAGTGCGGGTAATCAGGGCGTTGGCCTTGGCCCGGTTCACGGGCATCATCACGTTCAGGTTGGCGGTGGCGTAGGGCCGCGCTAGGCGGGTTTCGGTGGCGGCGGGGGCGTTGCGTTCGGTGGCCACCACTTCATCATCCACCAGAATGGAATAGACAATGGTGCGCCCTTGAGACTGGAAGCTCCAGGCGTTGTCTAGGAGACCGTCGTTGTTGATATCTACCCGGGTTTCATCGGCCAGGGTATAGGGGTCTACCGGACGGTTTGCCCCTGTGCCCGTGCCCACACCTCCCGTCAGGGGCTCCACCTGCCCGGTAAAGCCCGAAATTTCTTGGTTCCCCAGCCGGGTAGACATCATGTCGTAGAGGAAGTCGCTGCTGGGTAGGTCGCCCGGAAAGCGGGGGTCGTTGCGAAATAGAAACTCGATCTTCGCCTTGGCGCGGTCAATGGCGGGGGTGGCGGCGTTGGCAATCACCTGCTGTTCGCGCTGCACAATGGCCTGCTCGCTGCGGGTGAAGGTGCGGTAGGTGAGGGCGGTGGCGGTGAGCACCACCATCAGCACCAGCAGTACCGTCGTTGGCAGCACAAACCCGGCCTGGGCCATGCGCCTCGGTCGGGTGCTCAGCAGCGTCAGCCGCAATAAATCTTGAATAAACCGCTTCAGGACAGTTCTCGGAAACTGCCAAATTTTCCTAAGCAGGTGAAGATGCATAGTTCTTAAAACCGCTTCGCCAAACGACAAAACCAGAGACTCGGCTGGACTAGAGACCCTACAGGGAAATCATCGATGGCCAGACCGGGCGGCACATTAGAGTGACCCCTAGCCAAGGGCCACACCACCACAGACCATGGAAACCGATACCGGGCTAACCTTGCTGAACCTATGTTCCGAACGGGCGTGTGCTGCCGGGGTGATGCAAACCCCATCCCCTTTCGTCAAGGGGAGAACTATCTAGGAACAGGCAAGGCCTATTCCTAAAATACCCAGATATTGTAGCGGAGCGATCAGGGGTTGGCCTGGGTTCACAATTAGCATCAATCTGGGGGGAGGGCATCCTTTTATTGAAGCTCGAATCGAGCCTGCGTAAATTCCCGGAGCCGTTGTGGCCTGGGCCTTTTGGCCCTAGGATCAACGCAGCTAAACCATTCCGAAACCATCTCGTTCACACACACCTCTAGGTTCTATCTTAGTGAGAACTTCACAGTCAGAGTTGCGTATTTTTTCGAGATTTTACAAACTTTGGGCAAATGAATAGGCGTTCTTCCCGGTCTAGCCCTGGGGAGATCACCCTCCAGCCCGACGCCTACCCTGGCCCCGTCGCCTGCGGTGTTGCCTTCCGTTGCCGTCATCGTTTTCCGTTATCAGAACGATTACGGTTTCCGTCGTGGACGATCTCGCCAAGGCGGACGATCCACATTAAGATACTCAAAGATATCCCCCAAATAGCCGCTGATCCTTGGTTTGACCTATGTCAATTATTGAAACTAAGACCGAACCCATGGTGATCAACATGGGGCCGCACCATCCTTCCATGCACGGGGTGCTGCGCCTGATTGTCACCCTGGATGGCGAAGATGTGATCGACTGCGAACCTGTCATCGGCTACCTGCACCGAGGCATGGAGAAAATCGCCGAAAGCCGCACGAACGTGATGTTTGTGCCCTACGTGTCTCGCTGGGACTATGCGGCGGGGATGTTTAACGAAGCCATTACCGTCAACGCCCCGGAACGGCTGGCCAACATCGAAGTGCCCAAGCGGGCCAGCTACATCCGCGTGATCATGCTGGAGCTAAACCGCATTGCTAACCACCTGCTCTGGCTTGGCCCCTTCTTGGCGGATGTGGGTGCCCAAACCCCCTTCTTCTACATCTTCCGCGAACGGGAGATGATCTACGACCTGTGGGAAGCGGCCACGGGGATGCGCCTGATCAACAACAACTATTTTCGTATCGGTGGGGTCGCTGCCGATCTGCCCTACGGCTGGATCGACAAGTGCCTAGACTTTTGCGACTACTTTTTGCCCAAGGTAGACGAGTACGAAAAGCTGATCACCAACAACCCCATCTTCCGCCGCCGCATCGAGGGCATCGGCACCATCACGCGGGATGAAGCCATTGCCTGGGGGCTGTCTGGCCCCATGCTGCGCGGTTCCGGCGTCAAGTGGGATCTGCGCAAGGTAGACCACTACGAATGCTACGACGAACTGGATTGGGATATCCACTACGAAACTGCTGGCGACTGCATGGCCCGCTACCAGGTGCGGATTCGGGAAATGCGCGAATCGGTGAAAATCATTCGCCAAGCCTGCAAGCAAATCCCCGGTGGCCCCTTCGAGAACCTCGAAGCCAAGCGCATGGCTGAAGGCCCCAAGTCGGAATGGAACGGCTTTGATTACCAGTTCATCGGCAAGAAAATTGCCCCCACCTTCAAAATCCCCGCTGGGGAACACTACGTCCGCCTAGAAAGCGGCAAGGGCGAACTGGGCGTGTTCATCATGGGTGACGACAACGTTTTCCCCTGGCGGTTCAAAATCCGCGCCGCCGACTTCAACAACCTGCAAATTCTGCCCCACCTGCTGAAGGGCGTCAAAGTCGCCGACATCATGGCTATCCTCGGCAGCATCGACATCATCATGGGGTCGGTGGATCGGTAGACCCTCACCCTAAATCCCTCTCCCGATGGGAGAGGGCCTTTGAAAACTTCCGGCCCCCCTCTCCTTTTCTGGCCCCCCTCTCCCACGTTGGGAGAGGGGCTGGGGGTGAGGGCTCCGGGGGCTGGGGGTAAGGGCTCCGGTGGATCAGTAGAACCTCACCCTAAATCCCTCTCCTAGGAAGGAGAGGGCCTTTAAAAACTTCCGGCCCCCCTCTCCTTTTCTGGCCCCCCTCTCCCACGTTGGGAGAGGGGCTGGGGGTGAGGGCTCCGGGGGCTGAATTGCTAGGGGCATCACGCTGGGCTAGGCACCTCGCGGAGACAGCGCATTTTGGAAACCATTTACCAAGTTGGAGGCAGTCTCGCCGCCGATGCCTCGGTCTATGTGGTGCGGCAGGCGGATCGGGAACTGTACGAAGCCCTAGATCGGGGTGAGTTTTGCTACGTCTTCAACGCCCGCCAGATGGGGAAATCTAGCCTGCGGGTGCGGATGCAGCGGCGGCTAGAGCACCAGGGTCATCGCTGCATCTATTTGGATATGACCCAACTGGGCAGCGAGCAAGTGACCCACGACCAATGGTATCGGGGGGTGATGCTGGAGCTGGTAGCTAGGCTGCAAATGCTGAGCACCATTGACCTCAAGGCCCACTGGCAAGATTGGGCCGATCAGCCCCCAGTCCAGCAGTTGCGGCTGCTGATGGATGACCTTTTGGCCCACCTCCCCAATACCCGGCTGTTTATCCTGCTGGATGAGGTAGACAGCGTGCTGGGGCTGGATTTTCCAGTCAATGACTTTTTTGCTTTCATTCGGGCTTGTCACGAGCAACGACCGACCCAGCCCGCCTACCACCGCGTGACCTGGGTGCTGTTTGGGGTAGCCACTCCGTCGGATTTGATTCAAGACCCCCAGCGCACTCCCTTCAACATTGGCCGCTCCATTGACATGGAGGATTTCAGCCTGGATGAGGCTGAGCCGCTGATGGTGGGCTTTCAGCACCAAGTGGATCACCCCACGGCCCTCCTCAAAGCCATCTTCGACTGGACGGGGGGCCAGCCCTTCCTGACGCAAAAACTCTGTCGGTTGGTGGCCCAACTGAGTCATTCTGCCGCCAGGGAGGATCTCAGCCTGCCGCCAGGAACGGAAGCTACCTGGGTAGAAACCCTGGTGCAGGAATATGTGCTGGGCAACTGGGAAAGCCAGGACATTCCCGAACACCTGCGGACGATTCGCAACCGTCTGCTGTACAACGAACAGCGTGCGCCCCGGTTGCTGAGCCTCTATCAACGGGTGATTAGCCCAGGGACTTCGGTACCCGTGGACGGTAGCCCGGAGCAAACGGAACTGCTGCTGTCGGGCCTGGTGACGAAGCGCCAGGGTCAATTGGTAGCCAAGAACCGGATTTATCAAGCCGTCTTTTCCTTAGATTGGATTCAGACTCAACTGGATCACCTGCGGCCCTATTCCCAAGCCCTAAATGCCTGGGCGGCCTCTGGGGGAGATAGCGCCTGGTTGCTGCGGGGGCAGGCGCTTCAGGAAATGTTGCGGTGGTCGCAAAGCCAAAGCCTCAGCGATTTGGACTATCGCTTTTTGGCGGCTAGCCAGGATCTCGACCGCCAGGAAACCATCTCCGCCATGGAAACCGCCCGCCTACAGGAGATGGAGGGACGGCTGGCGGCAGAGTATCAGCGCAACCAAGAGCAGCAGCGCAGTTTGCAACGGCAGCGGGGGCTGCTGGCGGGCATGGGGTTGGCTATGGTGACGGCTATTAGTCTGGGGCTGGTGGCCTGGGGTCAGTATCGACAGGCATCCCTCAACGAAGCCCAGTCCATCATTCGGACGGCGGAGGCTCTGTTTGCCTCCAACCAGGACTTTGATGCCCTGATTGAAGCAATTCGGGGTCAGCGACGGCTCGAACGCTGGCATCGGGTGCCCCCGGCCTTGAAGGAACAGGCCAGGGCTATCCTAGAACGAGTGATCCTCACCATTCACCAGATCAACCGTCTCGATGGTCATCAAGCCACCGTTCTGGCGGTAGACTTCAGCCCCGATGGCACTCGTCTGGCTTCGGCGGGGGTAGATCGGGTCATTCATCTGTGGGGCCGAGATGGTTCCCGGATCAACACCCTCGCGGGGCACCAGTCCACCATTCGCGCCCTGCGCTTCAGCCCCGATGGCCAGTGGTTGGCCTCCTCCGGCGAAGATGGATCGGTCAACCTGTGGAGCCGTGATGGGGATCTACTCCAAACCTTGACCACGGAGATTTCGGGAATTTGGGGGATGGCCTTTAGCCCCGATAGTCAAACGATCTTGGTTGCAGGATCCGCTAATCATGTGGATCGATGGCGAGTGGATGGGACACCGTTGGAGGCCATTGATACGGGGGGAGTACCATCGAGGGTGCGCTCCTTAGCCCATAGCCCGGTGGAGGACGCGATTGCCCTAGGGGGAAATGACGGCAGTATTACCCTATGGACGGCCCAGGGGGAATGTCTTCTCACCTTGCAGCATGGCCAAGAACCTGTTCAAGGACTGGCCTTTAGCCCCGATGGCAATCTGATTGTTAGCGGTAGCATCAATAAAAGTATTCGCATCTGGAGCCGTGGGGGCCAACTGCTGAAGGAAATTCGGCACCATGAAGCCTCTGTGGAAGACTTTGCCTTTAGCCCTGACGGCCAAACCTTCGCCTCTGCCAGTAGCGATAAAACCCTTGCGCTTTGGAGCCGCGAAGGCCATCTTCTGCAAACCTACCAAGGCCATCGCACCATTGTCTGGGGGGTGGCCTTCAGTCCCGATGGTCAGATCATTGCCTCGGCGGGGGCCGACAACACGGTGCGGATTTGGCAGCCCCGCAATACCTTCCAGACCAGTCTCAAGTCATTACCTGCGGGCCACTACCTTAAAGCGTTGTATGCCGACAATGGCCAAACGCTGATGGCAGCCCTGACTGGGGCAGGCATCGTACGCATATCCGCCACCGCCTTAACCTATGACATTCTGGACAGCCAGCAGGTGACCACCACCAACCTGGCCCTCTATCCCGCAGGAACTGAACTGCTTTCCGCTGGAGAAAATGGCACTCTCAAGGTTTGGGCTCGAACTGGACAACTTCAGCAATCGATTTCCCAGCCCGGTGGCCCCATCCTAGGGGTGGCGTGGCATCCCCAGGGGCAGGAGATCGTGGCTACCACCACCAACGGCATCCTGCGGCGATGGAGTATCCAGGGCAATTTGCTCCAAACCTGGAACGCCCATACGGCCCCCGCCTGGGATGTGGCCTACCATCCCCAAGCCACGCAGATCGCCTCGGCGGGGAATGATGGCCTAGTAAAAGTGTGGCAACCGGATGGAACCCTGCTCCACACCCTCCGTCACGAGTTCGCCGCTTGGCGAGTCGCCTATAGCCCTGATGGATCGCTGATTATTTCCGGCAGCGGCGACAACACGGCCAAGCTTTGGCGCAGTGAAGATGGATCCCTGGTAGCCACGCTCGATGGCCACGAGGCAGCGGTGTGGGGGGTGGCCTTTAGTCCTCAGGGGAATCTAGTGGCCACCAGTAGTGTAGATGAAACGGTGCGACTCTGGGATTTGGAAGGTCGTGCCCTAACCACCCTCAAGGGGCATACCTCTGGAGTGCGGGCAGTGGCCTTTCGCCCCGATGGCCAGGTGCTCACCTCCATCAGCGACGATGGTAGCCTGGTGCATTGGAACCTCGATGAAATTCTGACCCTAGATCCCCTCACCGTCGCCTGTGCCTGGGTGAACGATTATTTACGCACCAACCCCCAGGTGCCCCAGGCCGACCGCGATCTCTGCCCCTAGTATCGTCTCACCCCCAAGGCTTAGAGACATCACTTCAAGGAGAGGTTAAGGTGTTTATGTCAAGTTCTTTAACACCATGACATCCTAGGTCATCAATCGGGGTGTTCTAAATAAAGTGGGCTAGCCATGCCTTCAGGAGAAACAACGCCAGGTCATCCCTGGTCTATGACCTTGAGCCCCTAGCCTGCTCCTAGCCTGTCCCTCCAGCCTGTTTGTGCAGTTTGTTTGTGCAATTTATTTGTGCAATTTATTTGTGCAATCCGTTCGCCCACAGCTTTTGTCTATAACTTGAGAGAGTGAAACCCATGGCCGTCCTCACACACCCTTGGTCTAAACGTCTCACGGTTGGCGCTAGCCTAGCCTTCGTCACCCTAGCCACGGGCCTCAGCCTGAGCTCGTTGGCGCAGACCACAGATCCTGCCCCTGAACCCACCGCAGAAGGCGAAACACCCACCCCCGAAACCACGTCGGCCTCCTCCTTTGCCTGCCAAATGTACCAGGGCCGTCCCACGGTGATGTATGCCCCCAGCAGCCAGCCCGGACAAATGTATCCCTGGGCTGTTCCCCAGGATATGGGCACCGCATGGCCTGCCCAGCGCCGCTGTGAGGCCATCAGCGCCCGTCTAGAGTCCTACCGCCCCGATGGCCTGCTTACCCTAGATACAGGCATGGAAAATGGCTACAACACAGTCTGTGTCACCACTGAGGCCACACCCGGTTGCCGCATTGTCTTCACCGTGCCGCCCGGTCAAGACCCCACCCTCACCCGCGATCAGGTGTTTGGCAATCTCGCTAGCGCCGACCAGGGTCGTACAACCGAAGGGGTCACGACCTTTGCCGATGGAAACAACTCCAGTATTTTGGGTCAGATTGGCAACATTCTGGGGGTACCGTCGGGAAGCACCGGAACCCGTGTGAGTGGTGGGGCCATTAATCTCCAGCCGTTCCTGGCTCCCTCCGATGGGGGCACGGGGGCACGGTTAACGGGTACCTCCACGGCCCCTCAACCTACGGGCGGGCGCACCCTCAACCCCGATAACTTCCGCTAGGGCTGGGCCAACTCAAACCTAAGGTTCCCTCATCTCCCTGGGCGTAGTCTGCCCTTTCTGGGAAAGGCTTGGGGGCGGATACCCTCCTTCCCGCGCTTTTGGGCCGGGGAGAAGGGTCATGGCGACAGCAAAAATGCTAGATTCTTCAGCCCGCTGGGGGGCTAGGGCAGCAGCAGCCCAGCCGCGCCGCCCAGGGTGAGGCCGACGACCCCCACTAGGGCCAGCACCCCGCGCATTTGGCGACGGGGCAGACGGGCTAGCAACTGTTGGCTGAGACGATGGGTCGCCCATCGACACACCAAGGCCACTGCCACGGCCCCCAGGCTCAGGAGGATCACCTGGCCCATCGCACCGGAAACGGCGATGTCGTTGAGTTGGTCGCTGCCGATGTAGTTTAAGGCCACCGCCAGGGGAACCACCAGCCCCAGGGCCGCTAGGGTTTGCAGTAAGCCAGTGCCCAGGCG
Organism: Leptolyngbya sp. BL0902; assembly: GCF_016403105.1. Classification (NCBI taxonomy): domain Bacteria; kingdom Bacillati; phylum Cyanobacteriota; class Cyanophyceae; order Leptolyngbyales; family Leptolyngbyaceae; genus Leptolyngbya; species Leptolyngbya sp. BL0902. The sequence goes on along the minus strand of NZ_CP046155.1, from coordinate 951,717 downwards.
AGCCAGCCAGCCCCCCGCCGAGGCTGCCATCCAAGAGACGGCCCCAATGTGCAGCCCCAGCGCCACCAAGACCACAGGCCACAGCCAAGGCACGGGGGGCAACGCCGTTACTAAAAAGCCGACGAGGCTGTAGATCAAACCGCAGAGAATCACTAGCCCTGCCCCTGTTCCTGGACGACGACGCTTAGCTGGGGGGGGAGAGTTTGGGCGAGACAACCGCCGGGATACGCGATTCATGGCAAGTTAAAGAACCAATAAAATCCTAGGACTTAGTGTGCCAGGAATCGTAACGTTCTGGAGTAATCTTGATACAACCCCGTGAATCTCGCCAATGAGCTCTTCCTTAACCGCCCTGATCCAAGGGTTACTTGCTGCCTCCAGCCTCTTGGTGGGGGCCGTCCTTGGCATTGGCTGGCAACCAGGACGATCCTTCACAGCGGCAGTGATGGCCTTCGGCAGTGGCACCCTCATTTCCGCCATTGCCTTTGATATTACGCTGCCCGTCTTCCAAAGCAGCGGTTTTTGGCCCCTGGTGGTGGGCTTTGCCCTAGGCGGCACCCTGTTTACGGTTCTGGTCAACTACATCGACAACCAGGGTGGGTTTATCCGCCACCCCTCCTCCTCCCGGCGTTTTCTCTACCACCATCGCCAGGAAGAAGCCTCGGAAGTGCTGGATCGCATTGAGCACATCGAAGTCTTACACAGCCTGTCGCCTTCGGAAATGCAGGCCATTATTCCCTTGCTCAAACCGCTCTCCGTAGAGCCGGGGACGGTGCTCTGCCGGGAGGGGGCACCGGGCAACGCCATGTTCTTAATTGTGGAAGGCGACGCCGAAATTTATAAAGACTCCAAACTGATGGCCGAACTAGGGGCCGGGGAAATGTTTGGGGAAATGGCCCTACTCACCGGGGAAGATCGCTCCGCCACCGTCATTGCTAAAACCCCCATGGATCTCTACGAACTGGGTAAGGGCGACTTTGACACCATGATTACCCATTCGCCCCAAATGGCTAGCGGGCTCAGCCGCATTTTGGCCCGTCGCCTGCGGGAAACCACCCAGTCCACCGCTCGCTTCAAGCCCGCCGATGATGACCACTGGCGGCAGCGCGTTCTAGACAGCGTAGAAGTTGATATTCCGCTGTCCGAACATCAATTTCAGGAGCTTGCCCAAAGCTCTGCCCCCCTGGCTATTCTGGTGGGCACCCTCATCGACAATATTCCCGAAGCCCTGGTCATTGGGTTCAATGCCGGGGTGGGCCACGCCGGATCATCCTTCTTGCTGGCAGTGTTTATCTCCAACATTCCCGAAGCCATGTCCAGTTCCCTGGGGATGAAGCAGGCCGGAACCTCCTCCCGACGCATCCTTGGGCTATGGGGCGGAGCCGTTCTCTTGAGTGGTCTCATGGCCCTTTTGGGTAGCCTGATGGTCGGGTTTACAACTCCCTGGGTGGTGGATGTGGCCCAGGCCACCGCTGGCGGTGCTATCCTCGCCATGGTGGCCAGCACCATGATGCCCGAAGCCTACGAAATGGGCGGCGGCTCCGTGACGTTCTCCACCATTGCTGGATTTTTGATTAGCTTTTGGGTGGCCTCTCCAGCCTTTCGTTAACCCTCCCTGCGCTAAAGCGAGGAGGATCCTTGGTATGGAAACGCACCATCTACGGGAACCCAATCCGGTAGGGGCAGGGTTTTGCGCCCGACGCAGAATCTTTTGTCCGTCAGCCACCCATCACTCCCTTTACGGTTGAAGGGCCATGCCAACCTTGAGTGCCGCCCCTGAGAATGTCCTAGGCTTTAGCGATGGTGCTCCGGTAGTAGAGCCAGAGGGGGATAGCGAGGGCTGGATCCTTGAGGCTTGCGATGGGATCGGGCCGCGTCCAGGGGTAGACTTCAATGTCCCGAAAGCCGAAGGCAAGCTGTTTGATTTGGGCTTCAGGATGAATGTAGTAGGTTTGCAGGGCGAAGTTGTGGGATTCATCGCGCAGGATGAGGTGATCAGCTTTGACTAAGTCGGCAACCGTTAGACCCCGATTAAACCAGCGCAAGAGTCCCCACATGACCAAATCGACATAGGTAGTGATGGGGTTGAGGCTAAGGTGCTGACGATAGTCAAACACGTGGGCCATGGCCTGTAGGTTGTGGCTGGAAAAAACAAAACTACCCCCCGGTTTGCCAACGCGATGAACCTCCTGCAAAATTTGCAGACGGTCGGTGTGGGAGACGTAATCTAGGCCGTTGTAGCTAAACCAAATGAGGTCAAAGCTGTTGTCGGCAAAGGTAGACAGATCGCGGGCATCCATCACGGCCATGTTTGGCCCATCGCTCCCAAACCGGGCGCGACAGGCGGCAATCATCTCTGGGGAATAGTCAATGCCTGTATATTGCCCAACCTGGGGCCAAAAATACTGGGTGGTGCGCCCGCCACCAATGCCCAGATCCAGCATCGTCAGGGTGGGTAGACGAGCCTGTAGTTCTGCCCAAAGGCCCTGTTCGGCGGGCTGAAGCTGCTGAATTTGAGTGTAGTAGCGAACCAGGCTGGGCTGGGCGTAGGCGGATTGGTTGCGATTAGCCATGGCCGCCATGCCAGCCCCAGGGGCGAATCCTGCTTAGTTGCGGACTAACCACTTTTGGCCGTTCAACCGTTGCAGAGTGTAGAGCACCATCAGGTCTAGGGTGATTTTGCGCTCGTCGCCCATGAACTGCTCGATGGTGCTGGGTTCGCTGCCGCCATCGGCCAGGTAAAACAGCTTGGGACTGCTGATGCTGTCTTTGGTAAAGGCAATGGTGAACTGGCGGCTATCCCCTAGCCACTGCCCCTTAACCTGCCAGTAGGCTTCGCCGTCGGTGATTCCAAACACGGTCAGGGGTTGCTGGGCAAAGCTAAGCGTCACATCTCCCATGCCCTTGTCCTTCAGAGCGGCTTCTAGGCTGGGCAAAAAATGCTGCTGGATGAACTCGGTGAAGGGCTTATCCTCTAGGGCCGGAGGTTTTTCCTTTTTGGGGGCCTTGGCGGCGGGCTTGGCATCAGCCGCAGGAGCCGCAGGGGGGGTCTTTTCGTCAGCCATAGGGCGTAGTACTAAAATCGACAACCAATCTTGAACCGAATTGATTCACCACGGGGAGGGCGGCTAGACGGTTGGTCAAGCCCACTCCACTTCCCAGCGCGTGGGACAACTCCATACTAAGGGAAAGCCTTGGCCAAAAGCGCGTTCCCCCTAGAAAAAATCGCCGGGGCTGGGAACCTTCACTGGTCTAGGCCGTTCAGGGAGCGTTAGCGCTCCAGAGAATCGGCACCTAGGACAGCAGGTGCAGCCGATCTTGGCGGATGGTGGCGATGTCATCGCTGTGGCCGGGGCCAACCCCCACAGCAGCGAGATCAGCTTCGACCATCAGTTGCACCAGTTGCTCGAAGGTGACGCTGGGCTCCCAGCCGAGTTGGTGGCGGGCCTTGGTAGAGTCGCCGATCAGCAGTTCTACTTCGGCGGGGCGCAGGTAGCGAGGGTCGAACTCCACGTAGTCGTGCCAGTCGAGGTTGACGTGGCCAAAGGCGAGATCGAGAAATTCGCGGATGGAGTGGGTTTCGTTGGTGGCCACCACATAGTCATCGGGCTGGTCTTGCTGAAGCATCAGCCACATGGCCCGCACGTAGTCCTTCGCGTAGCCCCAGTCGCGCTTGGCGTCGAGGTTGCCCAGGTACAGCTTTTTCTGCTGACCCGCCACGATGCGAGCCACGGCACGGGTAATCTTGCGGGTGACGAAGGTTTCGCCCCGGCGGGGAGATTCGTGGTTAAACAGAATGCCGTTGCAGGCGAAGAGGCTGTAGGATTCGCGATAGTTGATCGTCTGCCAGTGGGCGTAGACCTTGGCGCAGGCGTAGGGGCTACGGGGGTAGAAGGGGGTAGTTTCCTTTTGGGGAATCTCCTGCACCTTACCGAACATTTCGGAGGAGCCAGCCTGGTAAAAGCGCACCTCTAGGCCCGTCCGCTGCTGGTAGTCGCGCACCGCCTCCAGCAGGCGCAGGGTGCCCATGGCCACGGTGTCGGTGGTGTATTCCGGCGAATCAAAGCTTACCCGCACGTGGGATTGTGCCCCCAGGTTGTAGACCTCCTGGGGCTGTACCTGTTCGAGGATGCGGCGCAGCATGGTGCCGTCGGTCAGGTCGCCGTAGTGCAAGAACAGGCGGGCGTCTTCGCTGTGGGGGTCAACGTAGATGTGATCCAGACGGTCGGTATTGAAGGTGGAGGTGCGGCGAATGATGCCGTGCACTTCATAGCCCTGATCTAACAGCCACTCGGCTAGGTAGGATCCATCTTGGCCCGTAATCCCCGTAATCAGTGCGCGTTTAGATTGGCTCATCAGTATCTCATCTCGTTAATTGACTCGTTAATGGAATAGTGGCTCACGGGGACGGCGGGGGCACACCTCGCTAGGAGTCGGGCGCTGACGCCGAAGCTTCCTCCGCTAAATAGCCCCGTGAAGCCAAGGGAATCTCCACCACTTCGGCGGTGGATGACCCTAGGGTGACGGTTAGCCCCTCGCCCCCGGCCTTGGTGCGAAGATAGCCTAAGCCCAGAACCCCGGAGGCAGTATCGACCACGCTAGTAAGTCGTCCCACTTTTTCGTCACCCAAGTATAGGGGAGCGCCGGGTTCTTCCCCCTGACTGAGGCGCAGTCCCCAAAGTTGCTGCTTCACCCCTCGATAGGTATTCAGCCGAGCGATAGTTTCCTGGCCGATATAGCAGCCCTTATCAAAGGAAATGGTGTGCCACAGCCCCGCCTCTAGGGGGTTCGCCTCGTCGGTGAGTTCGGCCCCCGGCATCGGTCGCCCCTGCTGAATGCGCCACTGTTCCCACAGCCGTTCTCCAGCGGGAATGGCCCCGCCCTGTAGGCACCGCTGCCACACGGCATCGGCGTTGTCCATCGGGCCAAATAGGGTGTAGCCCGACCAGCCCAGGCCACTGCCCACCGCCACCCGCCAGCCCAGGTCGCCGAGAAGTTCGTGCTGGCCGTAGGGAGCCTGTGGAGCCAAGGTTGCGCCGAGGGACTGCACAAGGGCGTGACTGCTAGGCCCAATCAGGGAAAACAGCGCCGTGGATTTGGTGACGTTGGCCAAAGCCACTTTATCCGCCGGAAAGATGTAGCGATCCATCCAGTCCATCAAGGGCTGAGCCTGACCAGGGGAGGTGACAATCCACAGGCTTTCTTCGGCCAGGTAGACCGTCGCCAGATCTAGGGTGCGGGCCGTGGAGGTGACAAACACCGTGTCGCAGCCTTCCCCCGGCTGGCGCTGGGTAAAGGTATTGGTGGTTTGGTTGTGGATAAACCGCAGCCGATCCGCCCCGGTCATCTCCAAAATTCCCCAATGGCAGCGATCTACCAGCACCGCCCCCGTTGTGACAGCCGCCAGGGCCGCCGCATCATTTCCAAAATGGAGCGGGGGCGCTTGGGGTAGCTCAAACACAGCACCTTGGGCCGTCTGAATATCACGCAGTTTGGAGGTCATGGCAGTCGCTTTCCGTCATCGGTTATCCATCGCTTTTGGGATGGAACAGGGGGTTAAAGTGTCGTAGCCCTCGCAGGCCCGTGAACGCTAGACGCGCAAAAAGCAGGACAAAAACTTGCCCTGCCTATAACGCCAGGATTTCCATAGTTACGACGGGGCGAACGGGAAACCTACTCTTCGTCCTCGTCGGCTTCATCGGAGGGATAGACAAAGCTGGTGGAACGACCCGTGAGAACCGACTTACCCAAAGACATAGCCTTTTGGGCCTGAAGGGCTGCGGTGCGTCTCCAAGTAGCCCGACGTTGGTCGCGCTTTTGTTTGGAGGTTTTCTTCTTTGGAACCGCCATGGCTGCAATACGCTAAACTTGACAACCTTACAAGCATACGACAAAACAGAGCGGTTAAACAATGCTGAGTTTAGGTTGCCTTGGGCAACTGTGGGTGCCCCCTGGACGAAGGGTGAAGCCATCCCAAAATCCGCGTCGCGACGGTATCAAGATCCATGACATCCAGCGCGCAAGATACATAATCTGTTAACACGATCCCCTTGGGGGGGATGTTAGCCTGGAGGAAATCTCCTAGCTGAGCAAAGCGTTATGGTTGCAACCCCCGATATTATCCAAAGTGCAGAGACCTTTACGGCGGCGTCCGGCGAAAACCGGGTGGCGGTGCTGCTGATGGGCTATGGCGAAGTGGAAAGCTACGACGACTTTGCCAACTACAACGAGCAAGCGCTGAATTTGCTGACGGCTAAGTTTGCCCCGGTGCCTACCTGGGTCTATCCCCCCTTGGCTAAGCTGTTGGCGGCCTTTGATTTGCACGAATGGAGCCACCAGCACGGCAACTTTATTTCGCCCCACAACGCCATTTTTGAGGCCCAGCGGGCGGGCATTGAGGCCCAACTGAAGCAGCGCTGGGGGGATCGGGTGAAGGTATTTAAGGCCTTCAACTTCTGCAAACCCTTTCTGCCGGAGCAGGTGCTAGAGCAAGTTAAGCAGGAGGGTTTCGACAAGCTGCTGATCTATCCCCTGCTGGTGGTGGATTCTATTTTTACCAGCGGCATTGCGGTAGAGCAGGTCAACGGAGCCTTAACGAAGCTTGCGGACGGTACGGAGCACTGGGTGAAGGGAATGCGCTATATTCCCTCGTTTTTCGATGAAACAGCTTACATCGACCTGCTGGCCCGCATCGTTGAGGACAAAATTCGCCAGGATTTGGCCGTCGCCCACCTGCCGTCCCAAACGGGCATTGTGCTGATGAACCACGGTTGCCCCCACGAGGCCAAGGGCTTCACCTCCGGCATCGACGAAAGCCAAAAGCTCTATGACCGGGTGCGGGATAGGCTGATCCAAAAGTATCCGCTGATTTCCGTGGGCTGGCTCAACCACGACACACCACTCATCAAATGGACGCAGCCCAATGCCGATCTCGCCGCCCGCAATTTGATTGACCTGGGGGCCACTGCCTTGGTGTTTATGCCCATCGGCTTTGCCACCGAAAACCACGAAACCCTGCTGGATGTGGAGCACATCATCAGCGGTTTGCGCCGCCGCCGCCCGGATGTGACCTACGTGCAAATGCCCTGCGTCAACGACCATCCCGAATTTTTGGCCATGGCCGCGACCTGGGCCGATAAGCCCATCGCCGACCTACTAGAGGCCGAAGCCCTAGCCGTGAATCCCAGCCTTGCCGCCGTGCAAGCCGCCGCCGTCCAAGGCCATCACCACGGTCACGATCACGGTCATCACCACGATCACGGTCACCACCACGATCACGGCCACCACCACTAACGGATAGCCCCATTGGCGTAGATCGTCGGCGCAGAGCAGTCTTCGGACTGAACGGCTAGCGCTAGCCAATCCCCCTCCATTCCCCTGCTAAAGGCAGGCTTGGACGTTGGCATCTTCCTGAATTTGGGAGCGGCTGACGTCCATGTTTTTGGGCGAAGGGGAAGGGGGATTGGCGTTTGGACACCTCGGCAGTCGGGCGTATGAAATTAGCCCATCAGCGTACTAATGAAACGTACCGATTAAGAGAGAGGCGAAGAACAGGCCAAAGTCCGTAAAGTAGTGAAGGACATTTTGGATACAAGCGAATCATGGGCATGGCGACCGACAAGAATTTGTTTACCCCCATCCAGCTTGGGCGCTACGAACTACCCAACCGGATTGTGATGGCTCCCCTCACCCGCAACCGGGCTGGGGCTGGCAATGTGCCCCAGGCGTTGAATGCGCTGTACTACCAACAACGGGCCTCGGCGGGGTTGATTATCTCCGAGGCCAGCCAGGTGTGCCCCGAAGGGCAGGGCTACCCCGCTACCCCCGGCATTCACAGCACCGAGCAAGTGGAAGGCTGGAAGACCGTCACCCAGGCCGTCCACGAAAAAGGCGGGCGGATTTTTCTGCACGGCGGCGGGGCCGAGGGCTACACCGACTACCTCAGCCTAGAAGACGCCGCCTAGTCTCCCTAGGGCCGAGCTGAATTCCCCAATATCTGAGCGGGAATCTGGCGCTGGAGGTGAGGTGTGGCGGCTGCGTACCAAGGACGATGCTTGGGTGGCCAAGGCTGGTGTGATCTCGCCGAACGATGGAGGGCATTGGGTCACGGCCTCGCCAACCTTAACCAACTCTTGATGCAGCCCTTCACAGCGATCCCACAGTATTGAATGATGGAGAGGGACGAATCTCTAACCGTACCTGTGCGGCGGCGAGATGGGCGGTGGCCTGTCCCCTGTGGCGGCGTTCCCCCGCTAGACCAACCACTAGACCAATCACTAGGACAACATCACTATGACGAGCTTTCCCATTGACCTGGGCGCGTACCAACGAATTTCTCTAGATGCCGCTAACCCCACCCTCACCGACGAGCAGCGCAGCGCCATCAAGGCCAATATTCAGCTCTGTCGTGATGCCATTGTCTTCTTTACCGCCACGGGTGCCGCTCGCGGCGTGGGCGGACACACGGGCGGCCCCTACGACACCGTGCCCGAAGTGGTGATTTTGGACGCCCTGTTCCGGGGTGCGGGCGAGAAGTATGTGCCTGTGTTTTTTGACGAAGCGGGGCACCGAGTGGCCACCCAATACCTGATGTCGGTGCTGAACGGCGATATGCCCGCCGAGCAACTGATGCACTACCGCGAAGCCGGATCTAAGCTGCCCGGACACCCCGAACTGGGCCTCACCCCCGGCGTGAAGTTTAGCTCTGGCCGCTTGGGGCACATGTGGCCCTACGTCAACGGCGTGGCCATGGCCAATCCTGGTAAGACGGTGTTCTGCCTCGGTTCCGATGGTTCCCAACAGGAGGGCAACGATGCGGAAGCAGCCCGCTTTGCGGTGGCCCACCACGTCAATGTGAAGCTGCTGATCGACGATAACGACGTCACCATTGCCGGACATCCCTCCAGCTACATGGGCGGCTACAGCGTTAAGAAAACCCTAGAAGGCCACGGCCTCACCGTGTTTGAGGGCGACGGCGAAGACATCGACAGCCTCTACGCCAACATCTGCAAGGCCATCAACACCCCCGGCCCCGTGGCGGTAATCAACAAGCGGGCCATGGCGGTGGGCATCGAAGGCATCGAAGGCAGCACCCACGGCCACGATGTGATTTCCGTCAAAGCCGCCATTGCCTACCTCACGGCCAAGGGCCACACCGCAGCGGTGGAAATCCTCAACAGCATTTCCCCCAGCCCCAGCACCTACGAATTCCTGGGTTCTAGCAAAACCACCGGGGCCAACCGCAACACCTTTGGCGATGCCATGGTGGAAGTCCTCGGTGGCCTGGATGAAGCCACCCGCAAAGAGAGCGTCCTCGTGGTGGATAGCGACCTGGAAGGCTCCTGTGGTCTGGCCCAAATTCGCAAAGCCTACCCCGAAATCTTTGTCAGCGGCGGCATCCAAGAGCGGGGCAACCTGTCGGCGGCGGCGGGCTTTGGTATGGCCAAGGGCAAGCAGGGCGTCTTCGCCACCTTCGCGGCCTTCCTGGAAATGTGCATTTCCGAGATCACCATGGCCCGGTTGAACTACTCCAACCTGCTGTGCCACTTCTCCCACTCCGGCATCGACGACATGGCCGACAACACCTGTCACTTCGGCCTCAACAACTTCTTTGCCGACAACGGCCTGGATGACGGCTACGAAACCCGCCTCTACTTCCCCGCCGACCCCAACCAGATGAAAGCCTGCGTCAAAACGGTCTTCCACAACCCCGGCCTGCGCTTCATCTTCTCCACCCGCTCCAAGGTGCCGATGATCCTCGACGCCGACGGCAACGAAATGTTCGGCGGCGACTACACCTTCACCCCCGGTAAGGATGAAGTCATCCGTGAGGGCACCGCTGGCTACATCGTCACCTTTGGCGATTCCGTCTACCGCGCCCTGGATGCGGTGGAACGCCTGAAGCAGGAAGGCATTGATGTGGGTCTGATCAACAAAGCCACCCTCAACGTCGTCGATGAAGAGATGATGGCCAAGATTGGCAAGGCTCCCTTTGTGCTGGTGACGGAAGCCTTCAACCGCAAGACGGGCCTGGGTAGCCGCTTTGGCTCCTGGCTGCTAGAGCGGGGCTATACGCCCAAGTTCGCCTACCTGGGCACCCACGAAGAAGGCTGCGGCGGTCTGTGGGAACAGTATCCCCACCAAGGCATTGATCCCGTGGGCATTATGGCCAAGGTGAAGGAACTCGTCGGCTAAGCGTTCTGAATCCACGGAGATACCCTCCGTGGATCGCAAAGTCCCCCGCCGTCCACCCTGCGGGAAGCAAGCTACACCCCCAGCCCCTCTCCCAGAGAAGAGAGGGGAGCCGGAAAATCCTTCAAAGTCCCTCTCCCAACTTGGGAGAGGGATTTAGGGTGAGGGCTGGATCGTGGCAAAAGAGTGCGTTTGTGATCTACTGAACCTAGATAACCTAAAACCCCGGTTTCCTCCAGACGCCGGGGCTTTTTGTGCCTAGGCTGAGGTGTCGTCTGCGCGGTGGGCAATATTAATATCCTGGGCGGTGGGGAGGGTGAGGCGGACGGTGGTTTGTTGACCCACAAAGCTTTCGATATTGAGTTCGCCACCATAGAGGGCCATGGTGAGCTTGGCGATGGCCAGCCCTAGCCCGCTTCCCGGTCGTTCATAGAGACGGCGCTGGAACTGCATATAAGCCCCAATCGCTTCGATTTGATCGGCGTCCATGCCTCGGCCTTGGTCGATGACGAAGATGTGCAGATGGTCATCTTTGACGTGGCTAATGACCTTCACGGGGTTGCCCGCTGGCGAAAACTTGAAGGCGTTATCGACCACTTCCTGGACGGCCTTTTTCAGCCGCCAGTCGGAAATTTGCACGTAGGCATCCTGAAGTTCGAGATGGAGGTCGGCTTCGCGGTTGACGGCCTTGGCCCGCTGAACGGCGGCGGCGGTGATAACGGGGGCGGTGAGGCAGGGTTCGGTTCGGGCCCGGAGTTTGTCGGCGGTTTCGGGATTGGCAATGGCCAGTTCTAGGTCAGCGTAGGTGATGAAGTTTTGGATCAGGGCATAGAGCCGATTGCCGGAGGTCTCGATGTCGCCGAGGAGTTCTTCAATTTCGGCTTTATCCATGGAGGCGTAGCTGGTACGCAGCAGGTGAGCCCCGTTGATGATGCCGACGAGGGGGGTGTTGAGTTCGTAGGGCAGGGCGTAGGAGATGGTGTCTCGCAGTTGATCGACCTGGCGCTGGGTCTGCTGTTGCTGGCTTTCTAGGCGGGCGAGGCGGGCGTTGATGGACTGCCGCAGTTCGTCGGGGGTGAAGGGTTTGGTGAGATAGTCATCGGCTCCGAGGGCCATCCCCTGGCGAAGATCGTCGCGGTCGGCCTTAGCCGTCAAAAAAATGAAGGGAATAGCTGCCGTATTCTCATCCGCCCTCAGCGCAGCGAGGACTGCGTAGCCATCCATCTGGGGCATCATAATGTCACAGATAATCAGATCAGGACGCTCCTCTTGGGCCAGCATCAACCCTTCGGCCCCATCGGAGGCGGTGATGGTATAAAAATCCTCCAGGCTTAAAATGTCGTAGATATTGTCTTGAACCTGGAGATCATCTTCGATGACTAAAATCTTTTTCATGGTGAACGTCCTTCGTCTTTCCTAAGGTGAGGCTGAAGTGGTGAGCCCAAGTTCGGTCTTACGGTTCAGCGGGGCCAAAAAATCAAACCTAAACGCGGAGCTAACACACTGATGGCAATATCCTAGGCTACCGCCCTCATTTGCGGTCATCGCGGGGTTGGCCCTGCGGACGGCGTGACTGGGCTAGTAAAATACTGCTGTTCAAACTGGTGAGGGGGAATCGGCTGGCTATACCAATAGCCCTGGGCTATATCGCAGCCAAACTCCCGCAGTTGATCCAGTTCTTCCTGGCGTTCGACGCCTTCCGCCACTACGCTTAGCCCCAGGTCGTGGGCCATGTGAATCATGGCTGCCACAATTTTAGGATTCTTGGCGTTGGTGGCCATACTTTGCACAAAGCACCGATCCAGCTTCAACGTGTTGAGGCTAAACCGCTGGAGATACTTAAAGGAAGAATAACCCACCCCAAAATCATCAATGGCAATCCGCACCCCCAACTCGGCCAAATGAGCTAGGGTCTGTTCCGCCAGGTGGGCGTCCTGCATGAGAATGCTTTCGGTAATTTCGAGCTCCAGCCGCTGGGGAGAGAGCCCTGTTTCCGCCAGGATATGGATCACCGTGTCAATCAGGTTCGGTTCCGTAAACTGTCGGGTGGATAGGTTGACGGAGATGTGCCCCCCAGCGGGATACTGCGGCCACTGCTGGACTTGCTGACAGGCGGCCCGCAGCACCCATTCTCCCATCGGGATAATCAGCCTTGAGGCTTCGGCGATGGGGATAAAGTGAGCCGGAGAAATGTAGCCCCGCACCGGGTGCAGCCACCGCATCAGCGCCTCTGCCCCCACCAGTTGCTCCGTTTGAATGGCAAACTGGGGCTGATAATAGACCTGGAGCTGCTGCTGGTCGAGGGCATGGTAGAGGTCAGCCTCGATGGTAAAGCGATGCTTGGCATCCTGCTGTAGGTCGTCGGAATAAAAGGTGATGGCGTTCGGGCTAAATTCCGATAGACTCGCGGCCAGTTCCGCCGCTAGCAGCAGGGTATCGAGGTCGTCACCATCCTGGGGATAAACCGCTACCCCCCACCGAGGGGCCAGAAAAATCTCGTGGGAGGATATCTGCATCGGGGTCGCAAAGGTTCCTGCCACAGCCTCCACCTGACCTTCAAGGTCACGGCCCTCACCTAGCCTCATCACCAACGCAAACTGATGATCGCTCAGGTAGGCCATCCCCCCCACCGCCTCTAGGGCCATCAAATGCTGACCAATCTGCCGAATTAGGGTGGGGTTGAGGTCTGGCCCCAGGGTCGCCCGAATCGACCCCATTTGGTTCAGGGTTAGGTACAGAACCGCCAGAGATGCCCCTGAGTCCTCCGCCAGTAGACGATGGAACGCCTGGGTGAGGGCAAGGCGATTGGGCAGACGGGTCACGGCATCCATGATGCGCTGATCACTCAACTGCGCGGAAAGATCCTGGAGCCGAGTCTGGAACGCCGCCTGTTGGGCCAACTGTCTCTCCAGACGGGTACGGACGGAACCGATCACCTCCTGGGGGGTGAAGGGCTTGGTGAGGTAGTCATCGGCCCCTAGGGTCATGCCCTGGCGCAAACTGGCCCGGTCAGCCTTGGCCGTGAGAAAAATAAAGGGAATAGCCTTCGTCTGCGGGCCGTTGCGCAGAGCTTGGATGACGCTATAGCCGTCCCCGTAGGGCATCATAATGTCGCAGATGATCAAATCCGGGAGATCGCGTTGGGCCATGGCAATCCCGGCCATTCCATCGGCAGCCGTGACGGTTTCAAATCCCTCTAGGGAGAGAATATCCTCTAGATTTTCTCGGATGAAGGCTTCATCTTCAATGATTAAAATTTTAGTCATGGGGCCTCTGGGGGCAGTGCAGAAAAAGACATATTGCTCATCCAGCGCCGCCTACTGAATGAGCTTAAATTGATTCAACAGCTTGAGATTTTGGGGAGACATCAAGTCTTGAAGCTGGGCCATTTGGTTCAGCATCATAATTTCTTTAGAACATTCCTCCCTCAGCACCTTGAGGTAGCGTTGGCGCGCCGATTCTTCTTGGCTACTGGCCAAAAGCTGAATGGCAATATTGATATTAGACAGGGGATCCCGCAAGTCCATAATCATCTTGCGCAGAAAGTCTTCCTGGGTGTCAATGATATTTTGCCGCTCCTGGGCCTGCCGCTGATAGGTCAGTGCCCGTTCTCGCTCCTGCTGGTATTTTTCCATCATCGCGGCCTGTTTTTCTAAGCGAACAGCCACCGCCTTACGCAATTCCTGGGGGGTAAAGGGCTTCGTCAGGTAGTCATCGGCCCCCAATTCCATGCCCTGGCGCAAATCCACCGTGTCGGCCTTGGCGGTGAGAAAGATAAAGGGAATCGTAGCAGTCTCCGGATTCTGGCGCAGTTGATCTAGAACGCCATAGCCATCCAGTTCGGGCATCATGATGTCGCAAATGATGAGGTCAGGTTGTTCTGCCCGTGCCATCAACACCCCCAGCAGGCCATTGTCTGCAAACGTGACCGTAAACCCCTCCAGTTGAAGAATGTCAACCACATTATCCTGCACGCCTTTCTCGTCTTCAATCACCAAAATCTTTGCCATGGTTAGCCTCGTCAGTACAGGATAGAATCGGGGATCGGTGGGGTAAGAGTGGGTATATTAACGGCAAACCTAGTTCATCGACCTAGGTTTTGCTAGGGAGGGCCAGTTCAGGGCTCCCCTAACTCTAGGATGCCCGTTAGAATCGAAGAAAACACCGTTCGGCCCTAAAGGTTTATCACAAAACATTACTGTGCTTGGAGTTGTCTTCATTGTCCGTGTCTCAGCTTTCTTTGCCATCCTCACCTTTCCCCATCGCCATGCTCCGTAGTTTCTAGGACATCCTGCGCAGGAATCTCAGCGATAGTCCGTAGGCCCTCCGTAGAAGAGGCCAGGGGGAAGAGGTCGTGGCGACAGATAGATCACGATGGCGTTACCCACAGCGCTCCCATGTCGTAGGATTACCCTCCTTACGGAGCCCTACGAAGCCGAGGCTGTAATAAAGTGATACATTCGTCGCCATGGCTAGCATCGGGCGAGGGCACGGGGGCAATCTGTCCATTGGCCCAAATAATAGGGGTCAAACACTAGGTTTCAGAGGCTTTAGGACGATTTCCGGAAGCCAATTTAAGCACTGACACAGATTCCTCGAAATCGGCTGAGTTCCCCTGATGATGTGGATAGAGCAGAACACCACGGCGCAATTTTCGCCTCGCTGGTTCTCCTTTCGGTGTCATTGCTAGGATTGGGTATCTATGAAGACTGCATCTACCACCTGTACTATGGCGGCATCCTCTCCAGGAGCACCTCCTCCCTCCAACTCATCGTCCCAGCCTGGGAGGGCAGGGGAAGATGGCGTCATCGGGGGGTTGGCCCCAAGAATCGAACAACTCGTTGAGGAACGGCTCCAGCGTCGCCCTGGGGGGCTGGAGGGAGTGGCGGCACGGTTAGCGGCTGAGGTCAATCGCATTTGCCACCGCAGCGACCGCATCCAGTCCTCTGGCGATGTACAGCATTGGGCCATGGCCCTGGTGCGCCATCGGGTAGACAAATGCCTGACCTACTATGAGATGGGGTCTCGCCGGGGCCGGGTGGAACTGCACAGCAACCTCAGCGCCATCGTCTATCGCCATGTGGCCCCCAAGGAGAGCTACCTCAGCTTTCAGGGCCGCTATGCGCTGATCGAAGACTTCATGCAAATCTTCTATATCGAAGTGCTGAATGCCTTTCGGCGAGAGCACCAGCTACCCGCCACCTACACCCCGCGCACCCAGTTAGAACTGGCGGAATACATGGCCTTCAGCGAGCAGTATGCCAAGCGCCGCATTACCCTCCCCGGTCGCCATAGCCAGCAGTTGATTGTGCTGCGAGCCCAGTCCTTTAGCCGCCGTCAGCCCGCCGAAACCTCCGTGGATATGGGTCTGGTGAGCGATGGAGCCAAATCCGAAGAAGCCGAAACCTACGCTCGCAGTTCCCTGGTGCAGGAGGTGCGCGACAAGCTGAAAACCGACGCCTACGACCCAGGGGCAGCGGTGATGCGAGATCGGGTCATTGCTACCCTGGTGGACTATTTCAAAGCCCAAAACCAAACAGACTGCATTGACTACCTCGTCCTCAAGCTGGAGGACTGTTCCGCCGCCGAAATTGATGAAATCCTAGGGCTCTCCCCCCGTCAGCGCGATTACCTGCAACAGCGGTTCAAGTACCACGTCGAAAAATTCGCCCAACAGCACGAGTGGGCGCTGGTACACCAGTGGCTAGGGGCCAACCTAGAAGATAGCCTAGGCATGACGCCTGAAGAATGGCAGGGCTTTTTGGCAAGTTTGCCCGTTGATCATCGCCGCCTCATCGACCTCAAACGTCAGACCGATGGAGCGGATCAGGGCGATGAAGATACCCTGGCCCGCTGTCTAGGCTGGACGTCGAAGAAGGTGCACCGCACCTGGAGTCAGGTCCTCAAACAAGCCTGGGACTACCGCAACCAAAGCCGTCGCGACGGAGACAAGTCCTAGCCCATTCCAAGCTCCTAGGAAATATCCGGCTGGACGGCCTCCCCAGCAGGCCAGAGGCCCACCCTGCCGCGCACGGTTCACTCGTTTGGCTCGGCCTAACCCCGAATCTACCCCAATTCCGCCAGCCTAGGCTGTGACAGGCCAAAGGCTCCATGGGCGTTAGGCAGAGGCTTGGCCTTCCGTTACGCCATGGGGAGGCTCGAATTTGTAACCGACCCCCCGCACGGTTTGGATCAGGGCGGGTTCGTTGATATCCTTCTCAATTTTTTTGCGAATTTGCCCCACATGGACATCCACCACCCGCTGGTCGCCCACGTAGTCATAGTCCCAGACCTTTTGGATCAGCTCCGCCCGTCGCCACACCCGGCCCGGATGACTGGCCAAGAAGTGCAGCAAGTCAAACTCTAGGGCCGTGAGGGGCACCAGGTCATGATCGAGCATCACCTCTCGCCGTACCGGGTCAATCACTAGGCTGTCGAAGGAGAGGCATTGCTGCTCGGCGGCGGTGACGGGGCGCTGGCGCTTGAGGATGGCCCCCACCCGCACCTCCAGTTCTAACAGGCTGAAGGGCTTGGTGAGGTAGTCATCGGCCCCTTCGGCAAAACCGCGAATTTTATCCGCTTCGTCGGTGCGGCTGGTCAGCATCAGTACAAACACCCCCGTGCGAGATTGCATCTCCTTGCAGAGGTCGTAGCCGTTGGTGTCGGGCAGGTTCACATCGAGGATCACCAGATCCGGCGTGAACTGCTCAAACGCCGCTAGCGCCTTTTTGCCGTCCTCAGCCGCCTCCATGGTGTAATCCTGCTTCGACAAAAATCGATAGATCAGGTTGCGAATGGCAGGATCGTCATCAACAACTAGGATTTTGGCTTCCGCCATGATCGCACCTTGGGTTTAGGGGGACTGAAAGGGTGAGGACTGAAAAACCGAGGTTGAACCTCCTGGCGCTATCGCCACTCCCGGAGGGGATAGTCAGGGTTCCTTCATGGTTTTCATCGGTTCTTCACGTTTTCCGCCATAAACAGTCGGATGATTTCCTAGCTTACTAGAGATTTTTGTGAAGATGCCATGCCAGCCTCCGTAAATCTACATGGCTCTCGGGTCAATTTCCAGAGGACGACGGCAAATTGTGGCCCATGATCGTCTTTCAATCGGTGGATATCGTCCTGACGTCGCTCCGTAAGCCTAGGGAACCTTGGGGTCTTTTAGGCTTCAGACCACTCGCTCTGGGACGGAGACCCTGGATCCAAAGGATCAATCACATCAATACCGTGGGCCTTTAGTTGCGCTTGCAGTTCTATGAGGCGAGCTTCGGCCTGCTCGGCTCGCTGGCGTTCTTGTTCAGCCCGCTGTTCAGCCTGCTGACGGGCGACGGATTCTTGCTGGAGCGCCTGGGCCAGTTCGCCGGGAATCAGCAATTTTTCCCCGGTGTCTTCGCGATAGAACCCAATTAAAGAACCCTCCGCCTGAAGCCGTAGCTGGAGGGGCTCGCTGCGGCCATCGGTGATGGGGTAGTACACATCATGCTCTAAACGGTAGCCCTGCAACTGGCCTTCGACCCATTCACCCTTGGGGTCAAACAGCCAGTATTCCGCCACGCCCATCTGCTCGTAGAGGGTTCTTTTGAAGGTTTTGTCCTGGTCTTGGGTGCCCGCCGAGGTCATCTCAAAAATCACACTGGGCACCTGGCTCTCTTCCCACACCTTATAGTTGTCTCGACCACCGGGCTCCACGTCAAAAATCACCATCACATCGGGGGCCACCCGCAGTTTCGGCATTCCCTGGGAATAATAGAGAAACTGGTTGGCCAGCACCGTGGCTCGTCGGCCCTCCAAATACTGGCGCAGCACCTCCAGCGTCGCGAGGAGCGCATAGAAATGGACGTAGGTTTCAGCCACGGGCTCACCGTCGGAACTGGGGTAGTGGATGGGGTCAGGGCTGGGCGCGGGGGCCACATCCGTGGGGCGGGGCTGGGCGGCAGTCACAGCGGCAGGGCAGAATGACGATGGTGTCTATGGTAGCGAATCCCCCACCGGAGTAACTTCAGGGAGCATGAAGCTCAGCGGCCCCATGTCCTGGCACCCTCACCCCCGGCCCCTCTCCCGTGGGGAGAGGGGAGCTAGAGCAACTCAATGTTCCTGGGTTTAACCCAAACTCAGCCTAGGTAAGCTTTGACGATGGCGAGGATGCGCTCGGAGGCGTGGCCATCGCCGAAGGGATTGACGGCCTGGGCCATGGCGTCGTAGGCGGCGGGGTTGGTCAGCAGTTCCAGGGCGTGATCGCGGATGGCGTCCCGGTCGGTGCCGATCAGGCGGGCGGTGCCAGCGTCAATGGCTTCGGGGCGTTCCGTGGTGTCGCGCAGCACAAGGACGGGTTTGCCCAGACCGGGGGCTTCCTCTTGCAGGCCACCGGAGTCGGTCAACAACAGGTGACAGCGCTGCATGGCCCCCACCAGGGCGCGGTAGTCCAGGGGTTCGGTCAAAAACACGCGGGGATGACTCCCCAGAACGGCGGTGAGGGGTTCCCGCACGAGGGGGTTGCGGTGCAGGGGCAGCAGCAGGGCGGTGTCGGGCTGGGCCTCTAGGATGTCGAGGAATCCGGCAGCGATGTCGCCCAGGGGTGCGCCCCAGTTTTCCCGACGGTGGACGGTGGCCAAAATCACCCGGTACTGATCCCAATCTAGCCCGTCGATGGGGCAGTCGGGCCGTTGGGCGGCCACGGTGAGCAGGGCATCGATCACGGTATTGCCCGTGTGGTGAATGGCTCCGACCACGCTGGAGGCTTTGAGGTGATCGACGGCCTTGGTGGTGGGGGCAAAGTGCAGGGTGGTGAGCTGGGAAATCAGCCGTCGGTTGGCCTCTTCGGGGTAGGGGCTATAGATATTGTCGGTGCGAAGTCCGGCCTCTACGTGGCCCACCGGGATGTGTTGGTAAAAGGCGGCGAGGGCGGCGGCAAAGGCGGTGGTCGTATCCCCTTGCACAATCACCAGATCGGGCTTCAGGGTTTGAAAATGGGCCTCTAGCCCTTGGAGGCTGCGGCAGGTGATATCGGTGAGGGTTTGCTTTGGCTGCATGATCGCCAGGTCGGCATCGGCCCGCAGGTCAAACAGGGTCATCACCTGATCCACCATTTCCCGGTGTTGCCCGGTCAGCACCACCTGGGTTTCAAACTCGGCATCCTGCTGAAAGGCCCGAATCACCGGGGCCAGCTTAATGGCCTCGGGCCGAGTTCCAAGAATAATGCACACGCGCCGGGGAGAAGCCGTCATCGCCAAAGTCCACTCAATACCCAACTATTAGACCGCAAAACCGCCCCCGATCATGGCACGCCCTTTCCCCGCTGCCACCCCCCTGCCACAATAGAGGCTGTCCCGTTTCGCCCGATTTCCCATGGCCCACACCATCACCCTCCGCGATAGCCATCTGCAAACCCTCGACCTTGGCCCCGCCACAGCGGTGATTGAGGCCCTGCTCTCCAGCGAACCGGGCATCACCGAGGCGGGCCTGCGGTTTGATATCGACATCACCCGCGACCCCACCGACCCCAGGGAACTGTCGGAACTGCCGGAGGTGCGGCTGTGGTTCATTCGGTTGGATAGCCGCTATCCTTGGCTCCCCCTGGTGCTGGACTGGGAAGCGGGTGAACTGGGTCGCTATGCCGCTATGCTGGTGCCCCACCAATTCAGCCCCACCGACGGCATCCGCTACAACCCCGAAGCCCTAGAAATCTTTGTGATGCAAAAGATTTTTGTGATTGCCGAATGGCTCAAATCCCAGGGCCGCTTCAACCCCACCAAGCTCAAATTTATGACCCAAATGCTGGGCTACGACATCGACGACGGCCTGTTTGAGCTGTTGAACTCCTAGGGAGTCCTCACTTCCCAATCCTCTCCCTAAACCCTCTTTGGCGGGGATTGGCCCTCACCCCCAGCCCCTCTCCCACGGGAAGAGGGGAGCCGGAATAGGGGATGATTATCGTCGATGGAAGGGGAGATTGCTCTGAAGGAACTCGCGGTAGGGGTGGTCTCGCTCTAGGGTGGCGGCGGCTTTCGTCAGGCGATACACCGACGGCGGCGGCAGGCCATTGAACCAGCTATAGGTAACATCGACGTAGTGGCCCATATTTTCCATCACCAGACGGTCGCCCACCCGCAGCGGTTGGGCAAACTGGTAATACTCTTTAGAGTCGCAGGTGGCGCAGGATAGGCCACCGATGCGGTAAGTACGGGCACGGGCTTCGTCGGATAGTTGGGCGTAGTCCTCTGGGGAGACATAGGATGCCCCTGTGATGGTCAGCGGCAGATCCGCCAACAGTGACCCAATTAAAAAATCGTTCAGGTGGGCGCGGAAGGAGCAGTCGATAATTGCCGTGGCAATGCCGCTGGGGCGCACAATGTCCCGCACCATTACCACCAGTTGACCTGCCTCCCAAAACCAGGCGGCACCGGGCTCTAAAAACAGGTCTAGGTGGGGATGGGCTTGTTTGAGGTGGGCCAAAGCTGCCCCTAGGTGCTGATCCTCGTAGTCCTCAGCGGTCATCAAATGGCCCCCGCCCAGGTTGAGGTACTGCACCTGGGAGAGCCAATGTCCGCCCTCTTTCAGCAACACTTCCACCACTTGGGCCAAGTCTGCCGCGCCGTTTTCGCACAACACATGGGCATGGAGTCCGGCGATGGAGTCCGGCAACTCCGAGGGCAATTCTGCCAGGGGCACCCCAAACCGACAGCCCTTTGCCCCGGCATCGTAGTCGCTGTGGGACGAGACCTGCACCAAGGGGTTTACCCGAATGGCCGCTGCAATACCCGCCGCCGCCGCCCTAGGGCCAAATTGCGCCGCCTGATTGAGGGAATTAAAGGACAAATGCCCAACGCCCTGGGCAATTTCGTCCCATTCTTCCTCAACGATGGCGACAAAAAAACCGTGGGCAGGCACCTCTGGAAAGAGCGTTTGGGACAGCCGCAGTTCGCCAATGGAACCCACTTCAGGCACCAGCCCCGGCACCTCCGACAACGCCCCCAGCCCCGCATAGGAGGCTTTCATCGCCAGCAGGGGCGTAAATCCGTAGCGCTGCCCCAAGGACTGAATCCGCTCGGCATTAGCCCGAAGTCGCGCTTCGTCGTACACCAGGGCCGGGGTGGCGATGGCCTGGAGGGCAGGGTAAAGGGGGCTTAGTACAGACATTCCGTAGGGCGACTTAGAAGGAAAAGGTGGCTTAGGATCAACTTCAGCACAGAACATTGCGGGCGATGGCAATGAGCAGTCACCCACAGCACCCCATCCAGTCTAGCGGGTTTGCTACTCTAGCCGCCCTCAGCAAACCTTGCCGTCAACGAATCTAACCCGCCCTTTGAACCGCCGCCAGTCTAAACAGTACCGGGCATAACCCCAGGCCAATCTTCCCTGGGGTGGGCCGGACTTGGTGGCTGGCGGTCAGGGCAGGAGGCCAGATCCTAGCCCTAGCCTTGCGCCAATGGTAGCCATCACCGATTGGCTGAGGGCGTTGTAGTCGTAGCCGCCCTCTAGGCCAAAGAGGATTTTGTCGGTCACGCGCAGGGCAAATTGGGTAAAGGTCGCGTAGTCTTGGGGATGCAGGTTTATGCTGGCCAGGGGATCGGCGGCGGTGGCATCATATCCGGCGCTGATCAGCAAAATATCGGGGTTAAACGCCCGCAGGAAGGGAATCGCCTGCTGGTCAAATTTTTTGTGGTAGTCGGCGCTGGTGCTGCCCGGTGGCATGGGCAGGTTGAGGACGTTGTGATGGAGGCCCGTTTCGGTGCTGCGCCCGGTGCCGGGATAGGCCGGAAACTGGTGCAGCGAGCAGTAGGCGATGGCGGGGTTGGCTTCTACCAAAGACTGGGTGCCGTTACCGTGGTGGACGTCCCAATCCAAAATAGCAACCCGCCGAATGCCCGGTTGCTGGAGGGCATAGTGGGCGGCAATGGCGGCGTTGGAAAACAGGCAAAAGCCCATGCCGCTATCCCGGATGGCGTGGTGGCCGGGGGGACGCACCAGGGCAAAGGCCGAATGCCCCGTTTGCAGCACATAATCCACCCCGTCTAGCCACGCGCTCACCGCCAGCCGTGCCGCCTCATAGCTGGCGGGAGACACGGCGGTATCGCCATCCCAGTAGCCGCCGCCCGCTGCAGCAAACTGCCGAATTTTGGCGATGTAGGCGGGATCGTGAACGGCGACAATCGCTTCATCCACCTGGCGCGAATCGGCGGGGGTAGGCTCGCGCCAGTCGAGGTGATCGGCCCAGGGCGAAGCGTTGAGGGCGTTCAGGATGGCCGTGAGACGTCCGGCATTTTCCGGGTGAATTTGCCCCGTATCGTGGGTGAGGAAAACGGGAGAATAGAAAATCGCAAAATCAGCCAGGGAGAAGTCGTGGTGCATTGAGGGGCTTGCTTTCCGAGGGGATGTGGGGATCGCACGGGGATCGATAAAATCTAGAAACTGAGTCGGGCCTGATCTAGTCGGGCTTTGTTGATCTGGATGACGGCGTCCATACCCCATTTTAGGGGGTGCCGGGTGGCGGATCGGGTTGAAGCGATTTGGGAACGGCCCACAACAGGGTTACGGCTCGGCCCGCCATCAGCCCCGTGAGCGCCAGCCAGAGGAGGTGGGGGCTCTCCAGGCGCTGGGCTACCATCGCCAGCGGGAAAAAGCCCATGCCAGCGGCTAGGACAGTGGCATTGCGCAGCACCTTTCCGGCGGTGAGCCCCAGAAAATAGCCGTCTAGCATATAGGCAATGGCCCCCAGCGAGAGAATCGGGAGCAGCCAGCGGACGTAGATTTCTACGGTGTCGATGACGGTTTTGTGGCTGGTGAGCAGGCCAAAGAGGGTTTGGGGAAAGAGGTTAAAGGTGAGGGCAAAGGTGAGCCCCAGCCCGACGCTGGTGCCGCCGCCCAGCCACAAGAGCCGCCGCAGTTCAGCCCGGTTGCCGCTGCCATAGTAGCGTCCGGCAAAGCTTTCGGTGGCAAAGGCGATGCCGTCGATGAAGTAGGCCGATAGCATCACCACCTGAAGCAGCAGCGTATTGGCAGCAAGGGTTTGGGTGCCCAGGGCCGAGCTGAGGTTGGTAAACAGGGCCAAACTTATCACCAGGGCAAAGGTACGAATCAGAATGTCGCGATTCAGCGAAAAAACGCCCTTGAGGGCTTGCCTATCCCAGCCCTGGGGCGCAACCTGGCGCAGCTTGGCAAAGCCCCCGTCACGCAGAATCAGCCCCACCCCCACCAGCATCGTGACGTACTGGCTGAGGGCCGTCCCCAGCCCCGCCCCGGCGCTGGCCCAGCCCAGGTAGCCGATAAACAAGCTGTTAAACAACACATTGCTGCCGTTGCCAATCAGCGACAGCACCAACACCCGCCGCCCCTGCTCCTGGCCCAAAAACCAGCCCAGCAGCACCAGATTTAGCAGCACCGCCGGAGCATCCCAAATCCGGGCATTATAAAAGGCATAGCCCGCCGCCTTCACCGCCGCCTCCGCTTGCAGCAGCGAGAAACCCGCCTCACGAATCGGCACCTGAAGCAACAAAATCAGCAGGCCACCACCGAGGGCCACCGCACCATTGCGCAGCAAAATCAGCCAGAGGCCAACCCCATCGCCCCGCCCCCGCGCTTGGGCCGTGGTGCCCGTGGTGCCCATGCGGAGAAAGCCAAAGCTCCAGTAGACCACGTTAAAAATGGCCGTCGCCAGAGCCACGCCGCCCAAATGGTGAATGTCGTCGAGGTGGCCCAAAAAAGCGGTATCCACCAACCCCGCCAGGGGCACCATCAGGTTCGACAGGATATTCGCCACCGCCAGCCGACCGAAACGGCTGAACCGTAGCGATTCGCTCAACCCGGATGGGCCAGTCTTGGGATTCATAGACAACGTCCTTAACGCGCTGGGGGTAGATGAAGTACCGAGATTTTTAGGCGGAGGTTTTTCGACAGAGATTTTTTAGCAGGTCGATATTTGTGACCAAGAGCTGTGTTATTCTAGTTGAGCGCAACTGATGCGCGGAAATTCGGGGCGTAGCGCAGCTTGGTAGCGCACCACTTTGGGGTAGTGGGGGTCGTGGGTTCAAATCCCGCCGCTCCGATTAATCGAAACCTCGCCACTTGGCGGGGTTTTGTTGTTTTTGTGGTTTCCCGGCAATGGTGAAGCTTGGAGTTGGCGAAACCTCGCCACTTGGCGGGGGCGCGAGTTGGCGACGGCTAGCGGGAGGCGTCCTTGTCTTCTCTGGCCGAATTCGTTACTGTGTCAGGGAAGTCAGCGCGTTCCGTGATTGCCGACCATGAGCTATCCCCCCACGCCCCAACTCACGGCCACCTGGGTGCGACAGATTGAGGAAGTGCCCCAGGCGGAGTGGGATCGCTTGGCGCTGCCCCTGGCCACACCGTTTTTAGAATGGACTTGGCTGCACCATATGGAGCGGTCGGGCAGTGCAGTGGCCAATGCCGGATGGCAACCCTGTCACCTCACGCTGTGGCGGGGCAAAACCCTGGTGGGGGCCGCGCCCATGTACCTCAAGGGCCACAGCTACGGCGAGTTTGTGTTTGACCATCAGTGGGCCGACTTGGCGGATCGGCTGGGGGTGAACTACTACCCCAAACTGCTGGGGATGTCGCCCTTCACCCCGGCGGAGGGCTACCGTTTTTTGATCGCCCCGGAGGAGGATGAGGCGATGGTCACGCGGGCCATGGTGGAGGCCATCGACGGCTTTTGCGTCCGCAACGATATTTCCGGCTGTCACTTTCTGTACGTGGATCCAGAATGGCGGGAGCGGATGGCCAACTTGGGCTTTTCCCAATGGCTGCACCACAGCTATGTCTGGCAAAACCAAGGCTTTCAAAGCTTTGACGATTATTTGGATATCTTCAATGCCAACCAGCGGCGCAACATCAAGCGAGAGCGCAAATCCGTGACCACGGCGGGCCTGCGGATGGAGGCCATCACCGGAGACGCCATCACCCACGCCCTCTGCAACCGCATGTACGACTACTACGCCGACACCTGCGACAAGTTTGGCTGGTGGGGCAGCAAGTATCTCACCCGCAAGTTTTTTAACCTGATCCATCACGATTACCGTCACCGCATGGTGCTGTTTGCGGCCTTTAGCGACGATGACGACGACCCCGTGGGGATGTCCTTTTGCCTGACCAAGGGAGATCGTCTCTACGGTCGCTACTGGGGATCCAAGGTGGAACTCAACAACCTCCATTTCAACGCCTGCTACTATGCGCCCATCGAGTGGGGCATTGCCAACGGCATCCAAATGTTTGACCCCGGTGCGGGCGGACGCCACAAAAAACGACGCGGATTTCCGGCCACGCCCAACCACAGCCTGCACCGCTTCTACGAACCCCGCCTCCAAGCCCTGCTGGTGCGCTACATCCAAGAAGTGAACGCCCTAGAACAACGAGAAATGGACGCCATCAACGCCGACCTCCCTCTCAAAGGACGCTAGGGCAGAACCAGGGGAAATCCGTAGTATGATTGAACCCCGGTTTTGCCTATCGAAGATCGCTTTGGCAAATTCCGTAGATTACCAAGTCCTTGCTGGCCCTCACCCTAAATCCCTCTCCCAAGCTGGGAGAGGGACTTTGAAGAACTTTCCGGCCCCCCTCTCCCAGGAGGGAGAGGGGCTGGGGGTGAGGGCCAACCCAATCTGATTTGGCCCTCACCCTAAATCCCTCTCCCCAAGGGAGAAGGACTTTGAGAAATCTTCCGGCTCCCCTCTCCCAAGTTGGGAGAGGGGCTGGGGGTGAGGGTTCAAAGACTGAGGGCTATCCTGCCAACCCTGTTTTGATTTTTTGCGGCTGATCCTTGGCCTGAGGTGGTTTCTTTGTCCTCCCATTTTTCCTACCACTGCGAAGCAAACTGTAGCCACACCCACGCCAGGGCGGGCACCTTCCATACCCCCCACGGCCCGGTGCAAACGCCTCGGTTTATGCCCGTGGGCACCCTGGCCAACGTGAAGACCGTTACCCCCGACCAACTGGCCACCACCGGGGCGCAGATGGTGCTGTCCAACACCTACCACCTGCACCTGCAACCGGGGGAGGATATCGTAGCCGAGGCCGGAGGGCTACACCGCTTCATGGGCTGGAGCGGCCCCATGCTGACGGATTCTGGCGGGTTCCAGGTCTTCAGCCTCAGCCAAATTCGCACCATCACCGAGGACGGCGTCACCTTTAAATCCCCTAAGGATGGCCGCACCATTCACCTGCGGCCCGAAACCTCCATCGAGATCCAAAACACCCTGGGGGCCGATGTGATCATGGCCTTTGATGAATGCCCCCCCTACCCGTGCAGTCGGGAGGCGGTGCAGGCCGCTACGGAGCGCACCGGACGCTGGCTGAAGCGGTGCATCGTCGCCCATCAGCGGCCTGATCAAGCCCTGTTTGGCATTGTGCAGGGGGGTGTCTATCCCGATCTGCGGCGGCAGGCGGCCCTGGAATTGGCGGAACTGGATCTACCGGGCTATGCCATTGGCGGCGTCAGCGTGGGGGAACCGCCGGAACTGATTGAAACCATCGTCCAGGCCACCGCGCCCTGCCTGCCGCAGAACAAACCCCGCTACCTGATGGGGGTAGGCACCTACCGCGAAATGGCCCAGGCCATCGCCGCCGGGGTGGATTTGTTCGACTGCGTGATTCCCACCCGCCTCGCCCGCCACGGTGCGGCCCTGGTGGATGGCGAACGCTGGAACTTGAAAAACCAACGATTCCGCCGCGACTACACCCCCCTCGATGCCACCTGCCCCTGCTACACCTGCCAAACCTTCACCCGCGCCTACCTCTGCCACCTGATCCACGCCAAGGAAATGCTGGCGTTTACGCTCATTTCCATCCACAACATTACAGAACTGATCCGCTTCACCCAGCGGATTCGGGAGGCCATTCTGGCGGATCGCTTCGCCGAAGAATTCGCCCCCTGGTTGACCCCCAATCCGACCACGGGAGCGGAATCATCCGCTTAGAGGGTGCCCAGGGCCAAAGGCAAGGAGCTTGCGCCACCGCATGGGACAGCGCGTAGGACAGGGCAAAACAGGAACCTACCTTATTACAATGGGTAGAACGGCGATGATCGGTCAATCCCCGATTTGCGCATCGATTCTTGCAACGGATTGAAACCTGTGAGGCCGAGTCCGTCCTTGGCTGGTCGATCAAGCCGCTCATCAGACCGCTAAGATAGCGGTTCCACCTGAATGTTTTGTCTTCATTTCCTGTTACCAGGCCACCTGTTCCATGACCCAAGCCGCTGCTCTTCCTGCCTCTGAAATTGCCAAAGCCGTGGAGCAACGGCGCAATTTTGCCATCATTTCCCACCCCGACGCCGGGAAAACCACGCTGACGGAAAAGCTGCTGCTGTACGGGGGTGCGATCCAAGAGGCGGGGGCGGTGAAGGCCAAACGGGCCCAGCGCAGCGCTACGTCGGACTGGATGGAACTGGAGCAACAGCGGGGGATTTCCATTACCTCCACGGTGTTGCAGTTTGCCTACGGCGGCTACACCATCAATTTGCTGGATACCCCCGGCCACCAAGACTTTAGCGAAGACACCTACCGCACCCTGGCGGCGGCGGACAATGCGGTGATGCTGGAGGATGCGGCCAAGGGTCTGGAGCCCCAAACCCTGAAGTTGTTTGAGGTGTGCCGGATGCGGTCGCTGCCGATTTTCACCTTCTTCAACAAGATGGATCGGCCCGCCCGTGAGCCATTGGAACTGCTGGACGAAATTGAGCAGCGGCTGGATTTGCAGACCTACGCCGTCAACTGGCCCATTGGCATGGGAGAACGGTTTAAGGGCGTGTTCGACCGTCGCACTCGCCAAATTCACCTGTTTGAGCGCACCGCCCACGGTAGCCGCGCCGCCAAGGACACGGTGATTGAGCTGGGTGATCCGCGCCTAGAAGACCTCCTAGGGCAGGATTTGTATGACCAGTTCAAGGAAGAACTGGAAGTGATTGAAGAACTGGGGCCGGAGCTAGATTTGGAGGCCGTCCACGCCGGACAAATGACCCCGGTCTTCTTCGGCAGCGCCATGACCAACTTTGGCGTTCAGCTCTTTTTAGACGCCTTTTTGGACTACGCTCTCCCCCCCTCCCCCCGCGACAGCACCATCGGCGAAGTGCCCCCCACCCACGAGGAATTTTCCGGCTTTGTGTTCAAACTCCAGGCCAATATGGATCCCAAACACCGCGACCGGATCGCCTTTGTGCGGGTCTGTTCCGGCAAGTTTGAGAAGGACATGGTGGTCAACCACGCCCGATCTGGCAAAACCGTGCGCCTATCTCACCCCCAAAAGCTGTTTGCCCAGGGGCGAGAATCCTTGGAAGAAGCCTATCCCGGCGATGTGATTGGCCTGAATAACCCCGGCGTCTTTGCCATTGGCGACACCATTTACCAGGGCCAGCGCCTAGAGTACGAAGGCATCCCCTGCTTTTCGCCGGAAATTTTCGCCTACCTGAAAAACCCCAACCCCTCCAAATACAAGCAGTTTCAAAAGGGCGTGATGGAACTGCGGGAAGAGGGGGCGGTGCAAATCATGTTCTCCGCCGACGAATCTAAGCGAGATCCAATCCTGGCGGCGGTGGGCCAGCTTCAGTTTGAGGTGGTGCAGTTCCGCATGAAAAACGAGTACAACGTCGATACCACCCTGGAACTGCTGCCCTACTCCGTAGCCCGCTGGGTAGAAGGCGGCTGGGAAGCCCTGGAAAAGGCCGGACGCCTGTTCAATACCGTGGTAGTGAAGGATAGCTGGGAACGTCCGGTGCTGCTGTTCCGCAACGAGTGGAACTGTCAGCAAATTGCAGGCGATCACCCCGAACTCAAGCTCAGCACCATCGCCCCCGTGTCCTCCGGCAAGGAACCCGCCAGCCTGTAGGGCTTTCACCGTTGCTGGGACATTGACCTGATCTACGACACCCACCATTGACCTGATCTAAATCACCCACCAGCGTGATCACAATCACGACTAACACCCCTGGTATGTCACCAACGCCAGGGGTTACATTTCATACCATGGGAAAAAGTGTAGGAGGGTACTTCCCATGGCCAGCCCCTGCAATAAGCCGTTGAAGGCAAACCCCTTTATTTCCCTGCGGGATCCGCAAACGGGAGAGTGGCGCGTGGTAAAGAGCAGCCCCAGGAACCGTCAATAATTCCTGGGGATAAAAACCAGCCGCTCTGCATTTTCGAGCATCGCAACCAGCGATAGAATACCCTCACTCCCTCCGTTTCCCCATCCTTCCTCAGAGGGGTATGGGCAGAGGACTGGGTTCTTCTTCTTGGCAATCATGCGTACCCTCTATCCCCCTATCGACCCCTACAACACCTTTCGGCTTCAGGTCTCTCCCCTCCACAACCTCTACATTGAAGAGGCGGGCAACCCCCAGGGCAAGCCCGTCATTTTTTTGCACGGTGGGCCAGGGGGCGGCACCAACCCAACTTATCGCCAGTTTTTTGACCCCCAGCAGTGGCGGATGATCCTGTTCGACCAGCGAGGCTGTGGCCAAAGTACTCCCCATGCCGAGCTGGAGGAGAACACGACTTGGGCCTTGGTCAGCGATATCGAGGCTATTCGCAAAGCCCTAGGGATTGACCAATGGACGGTGTTTGGGGGCAGTTGGGGCAGCACCCTGGCCCTGGCCTACGCCGAAACCCATCCCGACCGCTGCTGTGGGCTCATTCTGCGCGGCATTTTTACCCTGCGCCAGAAGGAGATTCGCTGGTTTTACCAAGCGGGAGCCAGCTTTTTATATCCCGACGCCTGGGAGCATTACCTCGCGCCCATTCCAGAAAACGAGCGGGACGACCTGTTAGCCGCCTACTACCGACGTTTGACCCACGAGGACGCCAACCTTCGCCTAGAAGCAGCCCGCGCCTGGTCGATTTGGGAAGCCAGCACCAGTATGCTAATCCAGGACGCCGCCCTGATGAGCCGCTTTGGGGCCGACGAGTTTGCCCTGGCGTTTGCTCGGATTGAGTGCCACTATTTTGTCAATCGGGGCTTTTTTGAGCAGGACGATCAGCTTTTGAGCAACGTAGACCGCCTTCGCCACATTCCAGGCGTTATTGTGCAGGGGCGTTACGACGTGGTGTGTCCAGCGATAACGGCCTGGGAACTTCACCGGGCATGGCCAGAGGCAGAATTTGTGCTAGTGCCAGAGGCGGGCCACTCTGCCCTAGAACCCGGCATTGTCGATGCTCTCATCACCGCCACCGACACCTTTGCCCACCGTCCCTAGCTCACCCTGCTAGCCCTGGGCCAAACTTGGGCACCCTAGGGATAAGTCCCTCCCTGCCGCCGCCGGACGGTTTTTGCCATGCGCGTGCTGGTGCTGAGTCATACCTATATTGTTAATCTCAACTGCGGAAAACTGCGAGCCTTGGCCCACCTTGATCCCAACCTGGAGGTGGCCGTGGGGGTGCCCCGCCGCTGGAGTGTGGGCAATCCCCAATATCGCCTGATTGAGTCCCAGGCTTGGGATGACGGCAACTTTCGGCTGATTCCCTTGGGCAACTTTAGCCAAAATAACCAGGGGTTGCTGGGGTTTGGCCCCGACCTGGTAACGCTGCTGCGAGAATTTCAGCCCCAGGTGATTCAGGTGGAGGAGGGGGCTAAGTCCCTCGCCTATGCCCAGACCATCACCCTCAACCGCCTGCTCGACTTGAAGGCCAAGAATGTCTTGTTTGCGGGCTGGCCCTCCGCCCAAGACAATTTCCAGTCTCCGGTCTCCTGGCTAGAGTCCTACAACCTGCGCCACACCCACGGGCTGGTAGCCGGGCGACCCAAGGGAGTGGAGGCCCTTTGCCAGCGTGGCTACCGGGGGCCATGCCGCATCATGCCCCAGGTGGGGGTGGATGAGACCTGCTTTTTTCCCCAGGCTCAGCCTGACCTCGCTCGCCAGATCCCTATTGCGGAGGGTACTTTTGTGGTGGGCTTTGTGGGGCAATTCATCGCGGAAAAGGGGGTGCTCACCCTCTGTAAGGCACTGGCTACCCTGAGAGATCATCCCCAACCTTGGGTATGGTTGCTGCTGGGCCGAGGAGACCTCAAAGATACGCTGCCCCACCACCTCCAGGCCGCAGGCATTGCCGACCGAGTGCGCTGGGTTGAGAGTGTTCCCCACCGCGAGGTGTCGCGATACCTCAATCTGATGGATGCCCTTGTATTGCCCACCCACTTGACCCACAACGGCCCATCCTGCCCAACCACCGACTGGCCAGAGCCATCGATCCATCTCTTGCTGTCCGCTATGGCCTGTGCTGTCCCCATTATCGGCTCAGACGGTGGCACCGCCCCCCATGTGGTCGAGGAGGCTGGCTTGAGTTTCCCCGCCGCCAATTCTGCGGCCCTCGCCGCCCGCCTGCGCCTGCTGCTCGATAACCCCAGCCAGCGCCAAACCCTGGCCGAACGGGCCTATGGCCAAGCCATGACCCACTACACCAACACCGCCCTGGCCCAGCAATTGCTGGACTTTTACCGTACCTTGGGGGTGGAGGGATAGGTCTGGGCAGGGGCTACTGGCCAAATTCTAGCCGCACCTGCTCCACAATATCGGCGGTGATGGCCTCGGCTTCCTGTTCGCGGGCCACATCTTCAATGCGTTTGCGAGCCTGAGCCCGCACAAAGAAGGGGATATTTTTGAGTTTGGCCTGGGCGGCAGGCGTCCAAGCGGGTAGGTCTGACATGGGCGAATGACCATCACGGAGACAACGGCAAGCCACAGGAACAACGGCAAGCCATGGCCGCCGATCCCTGAAGGCGGGCGATGTTCCTATCCTACGCGGGACAGGCAACCTCATGATGAGGTTTTGACAAAGGCGTAACGTTTGATCAGGAATCGGCGGCAACCTTAGCGTAGATTACAGTGTCAGTAAATTCACCCGGCAGCCACTCAGGGAGCGGCGACGGAAGGGAGATCAACCCCAGGCGGGCCTAGCCCCTCTACTTTGTGACTGGATTGCTTAACACTGTTTCTAAACCTTAGCCAGGGGGGAACACTAACAACATCGCCAACTGATGGCCTATGTGTACGCGTTATTCGAGAGTGTCATGGTATTCACACCGCACAATAGCCAAGACGACGACGCCCTGCGGGCCAGCGATCCGTTGGGTTTGTCCTTGGCCTGGGGCCATGTTCGAGGGGTCTATTCTGGCTCTGCCTCCCCATCCACCCCCGATGCGGCTGGGCTGAGATCCCCCCATGGCACAGATGATGACGACGCAACCGATGATGCCCTAGACCTTGAGGCCCCTGATATGGATCCTTCAACCCTGACCATCGCTGATGTCGATGCCCTAGAGCCGGATGCCGTGGACAGCGACGTACTTGAAGCCGAGGCGGCGGCGCTGCTGAAGAACCGACACACAACGGATCTCGTCCGGCTCTATCTCCAGGAAATTGGTCGGGTGAAACTGCTGGCCAAGGATGAGGAGGTCTCCGAAGCCCAGTGCGTTCAGAGCTATATGCAGCTCTTGCAAACCCTTGACGAAACAGCCCAGGCCGACGGCGGCATCCTCAGCACCTACCATACCCTGCTGCGCACACGGGATCGGCTGTCGTCGCAGTTGGGCTATCGACCTTCCCTAGAGCGCTGGGCCACGGAAGCCCAAGTGCCCATCGCCGAACTGAAGCCGACGTTGGCCGCAGGAAAACGGGCCTGGGCCGATCTCAGCCACCTGACAGTGCCCGAACTGGAGCAGGTGATTGCCGAGGGCATTCGGGCCAAGGAACACATGATTAAGGCCAACCTGCGCCTGGTGGTTTCGGTGGCCAAGAAATACCAAAACCGGGGGCTGGAACTGCTGGATCTCATCCAGGAAGGCACCCTGGGCCTAGAGCGGGCGGTGGAAAAGTTTGACCCCACCAAGGGCTATCGCTTCAGCACCTACGCCTACTGGTGGATTCGCCAAGGCATCACCCGCGCCATTGCCACCCAAAGCCGCACCATCCGCCTCCCGGTTCACATCACCGAAAAACTCAACAAAATTAAAAAGGCCCAGCGCAAACTGGCCCAAGAAAAGGGCCGCACTCCCACGGTGGACGACATCGCCAAGGAGCTGGATATGACCGGGCCACAGGTGCGGGAGGTGCTGCTGCGGGTGCCGCGCTCGGTGTCCCTTGAAACCAAAGTGGGCAAAGACCGCGACACAGAACTGGGCGACCTGCTAGAAACCGAGGGTCTTTCGCCGGAGGATATTCTGATTCGCGAATCCCTGCGCCGAGACCTGAAACAGCTCATGGCCGACCTCACCACCCGCGAGCAAGACGTCATTACCATGCGCTTTGGCCTCACAGACGGCACCCCCTACTCCCTGGCAGAAATTGGCCGTGCCCTAGAACTGTCGAGGGAACGGGTGCGCCAGATTGAGTCCAAGGCGTTGCAAAAGCTGCGTCAGCCCAAACGCCGCAACCGCATCCGCGACTACCTCGAAACCCTCGGCTAAGGTTGGCCTCCACAGGCGACCGAATCCACCTTCGATACCCCCGATTCTCCAGCAGTAAGCCCCCAAATAGGGGCTGGCTATCCGATGCGCCCATGCTACCCGGTACGGCTCATTCGGAGGCGGGCTGGGTCGCCGTTGAGGGGGGCGTCTGATACCACAGCCCCAGGGCCGTGTGGTAAACCACCTGCCAGGGAACATCATGCTGACGGGCCAGGGCCGCGCAGTCCTCGTATTCGGGGTGAACATTCAGTACCGCCTGGGTTTGGGGGTGGTAGGCCACCTTCATCGACACCGGGCCGTAGGGGGTTTCTAGGCGGTGGAACTCGCGCCGCAGAATGGTGCGGGCTTGGTGGCGGTGGCGAATGCCTAGGGTGGGTGTTTCGGCAAACAGCACCTCCGTGCAGCGGGCCTCGGCCTCGGGGAGGCATAGCACCGTAATCAACAGCCCAGGGCGCGATTTTTTCATAGCGATGGGCTGGGAAAACACGTCCAAAGCTCCCGCCTCAAACAGCCGATCATAGAGATAGCCCATGGTTTGGGGCACCATGTCATCCACCTGGGTTTCTAGCACAGCGATGGTTTCGGTCTGGGGTGATGTCTCGCTTGCTGAACCTGTTGCCGAGTCGGTGCCCACCCACAGCCGCAGAATGTTGGCCTGGGGAAAGTCTTTCTGGCCTGCCCCCAATCCCAGCCGTTGCAGCGTCATGGCCGGAGGATCGCCAAATCCTTGGGCCAGGGCCGCGACGAGGGCCGCTCCGGTGGGCGTCACCAACTCGCCCTGGATACCGTTGCTGTAGAGGGGGATGTTTCGCATTTCCATCAGCTTCAGCACCGCCGGAGCAGGCACCGGAAGCCAGCCATGGGCCGCTTTTACCCGACCTTGGCCCGTGGGCAGCGCCGAACAAAACAGCGCGTCAATGCCCAAATAATCTAGCCCCAGACAGGTGCCCACAATGTCTACCAGGGCGTCGGTGGCCCCCACCTCATGGAAGTGAACCTGGTCAACGGCAATGCCATGCACCGCCGCCTCGGCCTCGGCCAGTTGCCGAAACACCGCCAAACTCCAGCGACAAGCCCGATCCGGTAGCCCAGCCTGGGTAATCAGGGCTTCAATTTCTGGGAGATGGCGGGTGCCGGGGGCGTGGGAATGGGAAGGATCGGGGCTCGGCTCAGCGTAGTTATCGGGGGGATGATGGGCCTCCGCAGGATCGGGGCTGTGGCTGTGGCGATAGGCATGGTGGTGATGCACTTGCACCTCGCCATTGTGGATGATGCGAGTGGTGCTGTGGGCCGAACTTG
This sequence comes from Leptolyngbya sp. BL0902, assembly GCF_016403105.1. Lineage (NCBI taxonomy): Bacteria > Bacillati > Cyanobacteriota > Cyanophyceae > Leptolyngbyales > Leptolyngbyaceae > Leptolyngbya > Leptolyngbya sp. BL0902. Next base: position 916,824 of record NZ_CP046155.1, on the reverse strand, counting down.
AAACGGTGCTGTGGCCATCGGTATGAACGTGGCTGTGGCTGTGGCTATCGGCGCGGCCCTGGTGGCGATGACGCGATCCAGGGCGATGATCCGAGTGCCTGGGGCCGTGACGCCGATGGCCAGGATGTCCGTGGGCCGAATGTCCGTGGGCCGAATGTCCGTGGGCCGAATCGGGGGCTGATTCGGACTCTGGGTCGGTGTCCCAAGGATCCGGCTCAGCGGCAAAGGCTGGCTCGGTCAGTTCCACCTTGGCCTTGAGGGCACGCAGCCCCTGCCGCAAAACAGAGGTTGCCGATAGCTGAAACTCATCCTCTAGCCCCAAACGGTGGAGCTGAGTTTGCAAGTAGTCGAGGGGCACTCCAGCATCCAGGACGGCCCCCAAACACATATCGCCAGAAATGCCGGATGGGCAGTCGAGGTAGGCTATCGTTTTCATACAAATCGGCTGAGCTATGCCAGAATTCTTCCACAATAGGAGAGCCACAGGATGACCTTGATTTGTCGTAGGACAAGATCGGTCGGTGGTATGCCCCTTTAATCGGCACGGTTCGGGATACTTGAGGACGCAACCCCATGGCAACGCACTATCGACTCCATCCCGAAACCCCCCAGGCTCGAAAGGTGCAGTCCATCGCCGAGGCCCTCCGCCAAGGGGCGATTGCGCTCTACCCTACAGACACAGTCTACGCCATCGGCTGCGACCTCAACCATCGAGGCGCGGTGCAGCGGGTGCGCCAGATCAAGCAGATCTCTAATGACAAACCTCTCACCTTTCTCTGCTCGTCGCTGTCCAACATTACCGACTACGCCATCGTCAACGACAGCGCCTACCGCATCATCCGCCGCCTGATTCCGGGGCCGTTTACCTTCTTGCTGCCCGCCACCAAGCTGGTACCCAAGCTCGTGATGGATCCAAAACGCCGCACCACAGGCATTCGGGTGCCCAATAGCCCCATTTGCCTAGACCTGATCGAAGCGCTGGGGCATCCGATTATTTCCACCTCGGCCCTCAGCGTGGTGCCCCACCCCACCACCAAGCCCCGCCTCATCGACAAAGCCGAAGTGTTCGATGCCCTTGAAAAGCTGGTAGACATCATGATCGAAGATGACGAGCCCATGACCTACGACGTCTCTACCATTATCGACGTCATCGGCGATGAACCCACCATTCTGCGCCAAGGTCAGGGCTGGGAAGCCGCCCTCGACTGGGGTGCCCAGATGTCGGAGTAGATGCCATCCGCCCATTCATCGCTCTGGCGCAGCCTGCGACCTCGATTGGGGCCTAGGGTCTTCCTCACTCCCATGCGCTCAAAGCTTGGCCCAGCCCCGCATTGGAAGCCTTGTCACCTTGAGAGCGAGGCCCAGCGCTAGGGATGACCCAGCAGCCAGTAGGTGGTCATTTTGCCCTTGCCCTTGACCTCAATGGGGGCGCGGCGTTCAAAGCGGTAATGGTGGGCAAGTTTGCGATAAATGGCCTCCGTGACCTGGATCTTTCCGGCTTCTCCATGGGATTCCATGCGGCTGGCGACGTTGACGGTATCACCCCACAAATCGTAGGCAAATTTGCGCTTGCCAATCACCCCGGCCACCACTGGCCCCACGTGAATGCCAATGCGAAGGTTGGGAGATTGGTGAGATAACTCGGCAATAGGTAGGCTAACGGATTGGATGATTTTCAGCATATCTAGGGCCATATTGGCTATCGCTTCTACATGGTTCGTAGCACTCCCTGGCAAACCACCCACGGCCACGTAGGCATCGCCAATGGTCTTGATTTTTTCGAGCTGATGCACTTCACACAGATGATCAAATTCTGAGAAAACTTGGTTGAGAAATTGCACCAGTCGGGACGGTGGAATCTGGCTGGAAAGGGAGGTAAACTGCACAATATCGCAGAACATCACCGTCACTTCATCAAACCTGTCAGCAATGTCTCGCTCGTTTTCCTTGAGCCGTTCCACAATGGATGCGGGCAAAATATTTCGCAGGAGCCGTTCTGATTTCGCCCGTTCAGCCGCCAGGGCTTCGGTGCGTTGGGCTACTTTTTGTTCTAGGGTGTTATAAAGCTGGGCATTTTGAATTGAAATTGCGGCTTGGGAAGACAATACATTAATAATTTCGAGTTGTTTGAGGGTAAAGGCGTTGGTGGTAAGGTGATGTTCAAAATACACCAGCCCGATAAAATCCCCTTGGTGCAGCAGGGGCACACACAACACCGATTGCGGTTTCTGTGCGCGTAGGTAGGGATCTTGGGTAAAGTCACCGCCATTGACGGCATCGGCCAAAAGAACAGGGGTTTGCGTTCGCCGCACGTAATTCAACAGGGAAAGCGGTAGCTGGGTGGGGTCGTTGGCCTCGGTGGCAATCGGGCGATCTTCGGGGCCGCTATAGGCTTGCACCGTGAGTTGATCCTCCCCTTGCAGCAGCAGATAGCCCAGCTGCGCCCCAGCATTTTCCACCAAAATATCCATCAGGTCACGGGTGAGGGTTCCCAGCACAATTTGGCTAGAAATGGCTTGGGACGCCTTCAGCAAGCTGGATAGATCCAGGGTTTCGCCTAGGCGGCTGCCGCTCCCTTGGCTGGCTAGGGTGCGGTGGGTAGATTCCGAACGGACGCCTGCCAATTCGGGAAACTCCTGCTCTAGGTGCTGCACCTTGTGGGTGGCTCCCCAGCGGGTAAAGGCGTAGTGGGCTTGGCGCAGGTAGGGTTGGGCCAGGGTGGGCTTGTGGTGGCTCAGCCAAAAGCGAGCGGCCCGTTCGCAGGCGATGGCTTCGTCGGCAAGAAACCCGTGGGCTACAGCGCTGGCAATGGCGGCATCGTAGTGATGGATGGCTTCCCAGGGCTGCTGGTTGATGTGGGCGCACTCAGCGTCGATGAGCTGGGCCTTTTGCAGGAAGTTGGCGACGCAGGTTTTGGCCCGGTCATGAAGCCAGGTGCGGTGCTGGTCTAGGCGCTGCTGGTGGTCAGCGGTGGGGGGCAGGGCCGCTAAGACCAGGGCCGTGTAGAAGTGGTATTCCGCCACGGACACCACCCCCAGAATAAAGTCCAGCAGCGGAGCAGCCTGGTCGAGGTGGTCAAGGGCGGCGGCGAATTGGTGGTCGAGGTATTGCACTAGCCCCTGCAAAATGTGGTAGCGACACAATCCGCTGAGGCTGTTGTGGCGGCGGCAGGTTTCGATATAGTCCGTGGCGGTGGGTAAGGCGTCGGCAGCGCTGTCGGGCTGGAGCTGGGCCAGGGTGATCTGGTAGCCCAGCAGGGCGTCGATGGCCCACTGGTTGTTCACCTGCCGACAAAAGGCCATCGCTTCTTGCAAGGCAGTCAAAACCTCAGCCAGGGGGCGACTTTGAAAAAACAGGTTGGAGATGCGGTAGCTGAGGGTATAGCCCACGTACTGAAACTCCCCTGTTTCCAGGCCCGCATCCACCCCGGCCTGGTTGATGGCGTCGGCCTCCGCCACGGGGCGCACCCAAGACTGCACAAAGTTGCTGAGAATAAAGCAGGCCCGCGAAACCTGGGTGCGGTTGCCATAGCGCTCCGCCAGCCCCAGGGACACCAGGGCCGACTCGTAGCCCGCCGGATAGTCCCCCAGCACCGACCCCAGCAGGGTGCCATAGTTGGAGTAGCCGTAGCAGGACTGGGGCCCGTTACCGTGGCGCAAAAACAGGTTAATGGACATAACCACGATGATCTGCCAAATTTTGCGGTCATAGCGATAGGCCGCAGACCCCAGGTTAGACAGCAGCTCCACCGCAAACCGCTGCTCAGCGTTGGTCATGGCGGGCAGGTGCTCTAGGGAGGCCAGGGGCCGATCCCCCAGGGCGGCTTGCAGCTTGGCGTACTCCTCCGCAAAGGCCTGATCCAAATCCGTCAGCGGTAGGGTAATGCCTAGGGCGGCCAGCGCCTCTTGACCAGCGGCGAGGGCCTGCTGATAGTTGGTCTGGATGGTGTTTTGGACGATCAGCACATTGAACACATCGGCCCGCTGAAGGGGGGACAATTCCTGGCGCAGCAGTTCGTCGATGGCCTGTTGGGATGCCGCCAGTTCGCCCAGCAGGTATTGCACCTCAGCCTGCTCGCGGTGGAGAGCAAAGCGCAGTTCCGCCGGAGTGTCACACGCTGGGCAGAGGCGAATGCCCGCCTCTAGGTACTGGGCGGCGGCACGGTAGGCGGTGGCTTGTTTGGCCCGTCGTCCGGCCTCCAGGTTCAGTTCGGCCACGTCCAGATGTTCCGACTCTGGCAACTGCGACCGACCTAGGTTGAGGTGATCCACCACATCAAACAGCTTTTCTGGGTGGTTGGTGAGCTGCCCTCGCCCCTGTTGGCCGATGCGTAAATGAAGCGCGGCCTTTTCGTCGGGGCTCACCAGTTCGTAGGCCGCCTGCTGCACCCGATCATGGAGAAAACGCAGTTCCTGGCTCTGCTTTGTGGTCAAAATCAACCCGGCTTGGGTGGCTTGGCTGAGTTCGACTTGCACCACCTCCCGATCTTGATCGGCCACGAGGCTGAGGGTTTCCACCTCGAAGGTCGTCCCAATACAGGCGGCGATGGAAAGCAAGTACTGCACCGCCGCCGACAGCTTTTTCAGCTTGTCGGTCATCAGCACCACGACGTTGTCTGTGATGTCTTGGGCCTGAATTTGGGCCAAATCCCACCGCCAGCCCCGTTGGCTGGGGTCAAACTGAAGCAGCCCATCGGTGGCCAGGGTTTTGATGAACTCGTTGACAAAGAAGGGATTGCCGTTGGTTTTGGCCAGCACCAGTTCGGCTAGGGGCTGCACCGTAGGCCCATCGCTGGCAAGGGCATCCTGCAACAGTTGGCGAATGTGGCCCAGGCCCAGCGGTTGCAGATCCAGAGTGGTGGGCACCAGCCCCTCTTGGGCCAGGGTGGTCAGCAGGCGCATCAGGGGATGGGTGGGGCCAACCTCGTTGCTGCGATAGGATCCAATCAGCAGCAGAGATTGACACTGCGAATCTCCCAACACCAGGCGCAACAGCCGCAGACTGGCACTATCGGCCCATTGCCAATCGTCCAAAAACAACACTAGAGGATGATCGGGCTGGGCAAAGACCCGCACAAACCGCTGAAACAGATTCTCAAAACGGTTTTGGGCCTCGGCGGGGGCCAGGGTGGGCACTGGAGGCTGTGGCCCTAGGATCAGCCCTAGGTCAGGAATCACCTCAATCAAAACCTGCCCATTGTGGCCCAAGGCGTCGAGAAGCTGGGCCCGCAGGTGATCCAGCCGCTCTGTGCTTTCGGCCAACACCTGCCGCAGCAGTTCCCCCAACGCCTTAATCCACGCCGAGTAGGGCGTTACCCGCTGAAACTGCTCAAACTTCCCCGCTGCAAAATACCCCTGGGCCTCGGTTACAGGGCGATGCAGCTCCCCTACCAGGGCAGACTTGCCAATGCCCGCGTAGCCCGTCACCAGCACAAACGGCCCGTGCCCCCCCTGGCGCATGGCCTCAAACCCGGCTAGCAAGCGCTTCAAATCCGCTTCCCGGCCATACAGCCGCTGGGGCAAGCGAAACTGCACCGGGTAATCATCCTGGGCAATCGCAAAATCCGGGATTTTCCGCTGGAGCCGTTCCAGATCGGCTTGGATGCCCCAGGCGCTCTGATAGCGATCCTCAGCGCCCTTGGCCATCATTTTACTAACCAGGGCCACCAGGGCCGCTGGCAAGTCGGGCCGTTGATCCGCCAAGTTGGGGGGCGTCTTGGCCAGGTGGCCATGCACCAGGGTCATCGGATCCGTTGAGTTAAAGGGCAGGCTCCCCGTCAACAGCTCATAGAAGGTGACGCCTAGGGAGTAAATATCGCTGCGGTAGTCAATCAGACGGTTCACTCGCCCCGTTTGCTCCGGCGAAATGTAGGCCAGGGTGCCCTCTAGCGTGTTGGGATGTTGCAGGAGGGTGATCTCCTGCTGCACTTGGCTCGATAGGCCAAAGTCGATCAGGCGCAGTTGGCCCGTTTGGGGATTAAAAATAATGTTGGCCGGGTTGATGTCCTTGTGGATGATGTTGGCCCGATGGAGATCCCCCAACCCTTGGGTAATGGCTAGGGCCAGGGTCAAAAAGGTGTCCAGGTCGAGGGGTTGTGCTGGATAGTGCTGCCGCAGGGAATCCCCGCCCATGTCCTCCAACACCAGGGCCAGGGTGTGGTGTTCGGTCATCAGGGCATAGCTTTTGATGATCCAATCGCTATCCAGGCGGCTCAGAAGATCGTGTTCCTGGCGATAGCGATCTAAATCCTGGGGCAGAGGATAGGGACGGTTCAACCGCTTGACCACCACCCGTCGCCCATCCCAAAGACCGCGCTCAACGATAGATACATCGCTGCAATGCAAAACCTGATGGGTTTCGTAGCCCGGTATTGCCATCGGCTAAATGGGCCTGATCAATCGGCCCAATAGATAAGGAGGACGTGGTAAGTGTAGAAATATCCCTTAAAAAATGGTTCATCCCTGATTTCGGCCAGCCCCAACAGCTAGCCTCCTGTAGCGCACCATCTGGTCTACGGGATGACTCAGTTTCAAGGGTTTGATGAGCAAACCTGAAGCTTATCCTAGCTTAGGAAACCGCACTACGGAAAATAGCATGAATAAGCATAAGTAATCGAGTAGCACCTTCCTTTTTGGGGCAGTCATTGGTTAAACTCTATCCAAGATAGATAGCTTTAAGTCTATCGAAACAAAAAAACGATTGAACACAGTCAATTCGTTTTAGGATCCCTTTAGGTTCTAGTCTAGGGCCAGGGGGTGATATTCATGTGCTGTCCTGTTGCCAGAGAGTAGTCCGTCTATGACCCTCATCCTCACACCGCTCTTGGCCGAAACGAGCTGGCTTATCCCGCTCTATCCCCTGATGGGGGCGCTATTGACCATCCCCTGGTCGCCCGCCATGATTCGCCGCACCGGGCCACGTCCGGCGGGCTATATCAATATTGTGATGACGGCCCTAGCGTTAACCCACAGTCTGCTGGCGTTTGTGGCCTTTTGGGGCAAGTCGTCGCCCCAGTTTTTCTTTGCCCCCTGGCTGAATGTGGCGGGGCTGGATCTAACCATTCCCTTAGAGGCGGACGCCATTACCCTGGGGGCCTGTGTATTGATTACCACCCTCAACCTGCTGGCCCAAATCTACGCGGTGGGCTATTTAGAAATGGACTGGGGCTGGGGACGGTTCTTCGCCATGATGGCCCTATTCGAGGCGGGGCTGTGTGCCCTGGTGCTGTGTAACTCCCTGCTGTTTTCCTACATGCTGCTGGAGATTCTCACCCTCGGTACCTACCTGCTAGTGGGCTTTTGGTACAACCAATCCCTAGTGGTGACGGGGGCGCGGGATGCCTTTTTGACCAAGCGCGTGGGCGATCTGGTGCTGCTGATGGGGGTGTTGGCCATCTATCCCCTGGCCCATACCTGGGACTTTCGGGAACTGGCGGCCTGGGCACAAACGGCGACCGGGATTGAACCGGGGCTGCTGACGCTGATCGGCATTGGCCTGATTGCTGGCCCCATGAGTAAATGCGCCCAATTCCCCCTGCACCTGTGGCTGGATGAGGCCATGGAAGGCCCCCTGCCCAGCACGATTCTGCGGAATGCGGTCGTTGTCACAACCGGGGTGTGGATTCTGGTGAAGCTGGAACCCGTGATTGCCCTGTCCTCCACCGCCAGCGCCTTTGCCATCGCAGTGGGCACCGTAACGGCCATTGGGGCCACGCTAATTTCCGCCGCCCAGGTGGATATTAAGCGGGTGCTGTCCTACCTCAGCAGTGCCTACATGGGCCTGATGTTCATTGCGGTGGGTGCCCACCTGCCCAACGCGGCCCTGCTGCTGGCCCTGATCTACGCCCTCGGCATGGCGACCCTGGTGATGGGGTCGGGGTCGATTATCCTCAGCGTCATCACCCAGGATTTGACCCAGATGGGCGGCCTGTGGGGGCGGCGTCCGGTGACGGCGATGTCGATGCTGGCGGGGGCGGCTGGCTTGGTGGCACTGCCTCCCTTGGGTGGATTCTGGGCGATGTTGTCCCTGGTGTCGGGCCTGTGGGCGGAACAACGGGGTCTGCTGGTGGCGATTGTGCTGATGGTGAACTGGCTGGTGGCCTTCAGTCTCGCCCGAATGCTGGGCCTCATCTTTGCAGGCAACACCCAACAGATGACCATCCGCGCCCCGGAACCCATCTGGCTGATGGTGATCCCCATGACCCTGGTGGCGGGCTTTACCCTGCATTTGCCCCTGGTGATGGCGCAGTTTAACCTGTTGCCCAACTGGGCCGAGGTCAGCCAAGATATGGCGCTGTTGCTCACCTGGTCGAGCATTCTGGGCGCGGCAGTGGGCACATTGCTCTACGTCAACCGGGTGCTGGAAAGCCCCGCCAAGCTGGTGAAAAAACCCCTGCAAAACCTGCTGGCCTACGATTTCTATACCCCCAAGATTTACCGCAACACCTTTGTGCTGGGGGTTGATCTACTCTCGCGGGCCACGGACTGGCTAGATCGCTACGTGGTGGATGGCCTCGTCAACGCCATTGGTCTAGCCTCTCTCTTTGGTGGCGAAACCCTGAAATACGGCAACAGCGGACGGCTTCAGTTCTATGTGCTCACCATTGCCGTGGGTGTGGCGGTCATCGGCGTGCTGCTGGGCTGGTCATCGTTGACGGCGCTGTTTTAGGCCGAGTTGTGCTTACCCGAAAGTCCTAGGAGCCCTCACCCTAAATCCCCGGAAGCCCTCACCCTAAATCCCTCTCCCAGAGGGAGAGGGACTTTGAAAGGGAATTGGTACGGCTTAGTCAAACGTTATTGATTCCTCCGGCTCCCCTCTCCCTTGGGGAGAGGGGCTGGGGGTGAGGGCCAACCTTCTCCATCACAAATCCCTATCCGTTACTTCGCTATGTTGCTCACTCCTCTTCTGCTCATTCCGTTAATTGGTGCGGTGGCCATTGGCTGCTGGCCGGGGCTGTCTAGCCAGCGGTCGCGCCAGGGGGCCTTGGTGGTGTCGGGGGCGGCGCTGCTGTGGACGCTGTGGCTGTTTACGCAGTTTGATCTGTCCTTTGGCGGCTTTCAGTTCCACGAATTTTTGCCCTGGTTGCCCTTCCTGGGGTTGAACTACGAACTCAGCCTCGATGGTCTGTCGTTGTTGATGGTGGCCCTCAACAGCCTGATCACCTGGATTGCCATCTGGAGCAGTTCGCCCCAAATCGAGCGGCCTCGGTTGTTCTATAGTCTGCTGCTGCTGGTGAGTAGCGGGGTGGCGGGGGCGTTTTTGGCGGATAACCTGCTGCTGTTCTTCCTGCTCTACGAAATTGAACTGGTGCCCCTGTACCTGCTGATTGCCATCTGGGGCGGGGGCCAAAAAAGCTACGCCGCCACCAAGTTTCTGCTCTATACGGCCCTCTCTGGGGCGCTGATGCTGGCGGGATTCCTGGGCGTGGTGTGGCTCAGCGGTGCCGAAGATTTCACCTACCAGGCGGTGATGGGCCATGGCCTACCGATGTCTTGGCAGATTATCCTGCTGAGCCTGCTGCTGGTGGCCTTTGGCATCAAAATTCCCCTGGTGCCCTTCCACACCTGGTTGCCCGATACCTACGTTTCCGCCAGTACCCCGGTGGCGATGATGCTGGGGGGCGTGTTGGCCAAGCTGGGCACCTACGGCCTGTTTCGCTTCGGCCTGGGGCTGTTCCCTGATGCTTGGGCGGAACTGTCTCCCTACCTGGCGGTGTGGGCAGCAGTGAGCCTGATGTATGGTGCCGTGACGGCCATCGCCCAAAAGGACATCAAGCGCATGGTGGCCTATAGCTCCATCGGCCACATGGGCTACGTGCTGCTGGGCGGTGCCGCCATGACGGACTTGGCCCTCACCGGAGCCGTTAGCCAAATGGTCTCCCACGGGTTGATTTTGGCCATCCTCTTCCACCTGGTCGGGGTGATTGAAACCAAAGTCGGCACCCGTGAGCTGGATGTTCTCAACGGCCTGATGAACCCCGTGCGTGGTCTGCCGATGGTTAGTGCCCTGCTCGTCCTCGGTGGCATGGCCAGCGCTGGAATCCCCGGCCTGGTGGGCTTTGTGACGGAATTTCTAGTTTTCCAGGGCAGCTATGCGGTCTACCCCATCCAAACCCTGCTGGGGGTGGTGGGCACAGGCCTAACGGCGGTGTACTTCGTGATTTTGCTGAACCGCACCTGCTTCGGCAAGCTCGATAACGCCATCGCCTACTTCCCCAAAGTCACTTTCTCCGAGAAACTACCCGCCTACGTCCTGGCTGGGTTGATCCTCTTCCTCGGCATCCAACCCAACTGGCTGGTGAAATGGGGCGAACCCACCGCCACCGCCATGGTCGCCAACCTACCGATGGTGCTAACCGAAGTCGTTGCCGACGAGGTGATCGAACAACTACCGATAGATCTAACCCCAGCGGATACGGCTACCGCCGAGGCCATTCCCTTCCCCGTCGCTACCATCCCCACTACCCTCCCGTAGTACGCACCCTGCTCCCCACTCCCCATTCCCTACCTACCTATGCCCACCCTCACCGAAACCCCAACCCTCATTCCTCCCTCCACCCATCCCCACGCCGATGTGATTCATCGCCTGGAAGCAGGTGGTTCGATGCTGCCGGATACGCCGGAAAACTTGATGCAAATCATCGGCATCTATAAAGCCTATGCGGTGCCGATGGATTTCTACTGGCGCGATCTGCTCTACATTGCCGAGCGGGTATTTTTGAACCCGGTTCCTGCCTTTAAATACTTCCTGCCCCAGGAATATTTGGATCTCCATAATCACTACGCTGGGAACACCGCCGATCTCCGCATTTGGCGAGGGGAAGCCACCGCCCATCCTGAACTGCTGGAGTTTATGGAACAGGGCGAAATGAAGCGCAAGCTGCCCAAGTTGTTCCATCACCTCTGGCATGACCGGGTAAATATGGAGTTTGCCGAAGCCTGTATGACGGCGATGCTGTGGCACCAGGATATGGGCGGACGGTTTAACGATTACCTTTATACCGATGAATACAAAACCGCCTGTGATCGGGCGATTAAAGCCTATTTCAAGGGCAATCCGGTGATGCTGGGGCTGCACAAGCTGTTCCCAGAGATGTTCTACGAAAAATGTCGGGAACTGTCCTACTATTCCAACCTGGGCTTGTTTTGGGAAGTGATGGCTCCGGTATTTTTTGAAATGTCGGACATCTTTGATGAGGGTGGCTTTAAGGGCGTACCCGATGCCATGGATTTCATTACCAACGGTATTTTTGCCGTCGCAGGTCGGCCCATTTACCACCATGTTTACATTGGCGATGAATGCTTTGAACTGATTCCCAAATCCTGCGGATTTACCTGGCTCTATGAAGCAGCCCTGCCCTACGTGGAGGCTGTCTTCTACCGCACCGCTCCCTTCCGGGGCACCAAATCCTACAATGCCCAGGCGGGCCAGGTGCCGATGGATCAAAACGATTTCCACTACGGCATCCTCTACGCCGATGTGTTCCCCGTGGGCAGTGCCGGGATTCCGCCCACATTGCTCATGCAGGATATGCTGCACTTCCTGCCGCCCTACCTGCTGGAGTACTACGAAAAGCACTGCCGGGGCGAAGACGATATGCTAATTCAGCTCGGCATCACCTTCCAGCGGTCGATGTATAACGTTACCTCAGCGGTGATCCAAGCCCTGCGGACAGCATTGCTCTATCCTTTGGATGACCCCAACCCCCGCCACCTCGCCGCCAACCGCAAATTCTTCGAGGCCCAAATGGATCGCTTCCTGCGCCCCGAAGCCCGCCTACGCGACATCCAGCGGCAGGACTATCGTTAGTGGCCTAGATCTTAGGGTTCTTAGAGAGCCCTGGGTCTTCACCCCATCACCCCCTCCACCCCATCACCCCTTCATCACCTATGCCTACCATCGTCGATATTGCCGTGAACAACGAAGGGTTTTCTACCCTAGTGGCCGCTGTTCAAGCCGCCGGACTGGTGGAAGCCCTGCAAAGCCCCGGCCCCTTCACCGTCTTTGCGCCCAACGATGCCGCCTTTGCCAAGCTGCCCCCCGGCACCGTGCAAACCCTAGTGCAAAATCCGCCCCAGTTGGGCCGTATCCTCAAGTTCCATGTGGTTGCGGGCAAATACACCAAGGACGAGTTGATCAAACTAGGCACCGTCGAATCCCTGGAGGGCGCACCGATTCCTATCGACGGCACCGAGGGCTTTGAGGTGAAAAATGCCACCGTCCTCGCCGCCGACATTGGGGCCGACAACGGCATCATCCATGTGCTGGACAACGTGATTTTGATGGGGTAAAGGCTTTAGCGACAGGCGATCCACAGTGCTCCATTACCCCCAGCACTCTCCCGGCAGTCGGACAGACTGATCGGGGGATTTTTATCGCCCTTTGAGCAAGGTTTTCCGTAATTCCTTCCTACCATGGTGTAGAGCCTACTGTGCGGCAGCGTGGTTTCTGAAGGAAATGGGTATTCCAGGTCGGATCCGCGCTTCTCCGTACAGCTTCGATGCTGTTTAATCTTTGATGCTTTTCATGATCAGAATCCGTTCTCCTTGGGCCGTCGTTGGCCTCGCTGCCACGGCGCTTAGCTTGGGCTGTGGCGATGCCGCCTCCACCACGACCTCTGCTGTCACCCCAGAGCCTACCGCCCCCACCGCCATGGCCAGCAGCGATGCCCCCCTAGGCGCAGGTACTCACTGCTTCTCAGCAGATGTCACCGTGGGCGGAGAAACCATGCAGGAGGTGGTGAAAATGACCGTTGACTCCATGGGAACCGTGGAGGGCATGATTTCTGTGGCGGAGGTGAGTGGCCCAGAGGATCCGGGCTTGAACAGCTTTAACGCGGTGCTGGAGGGGCAAACCCTGACGGTGCATATGTGGAATGGCCTTAACAAAGGCGATGATCCTTGGGATTGGGACGTCAGCAGTAGCCGCCTCAACGATGGCACGAATACCTTCCAGGCGGTAGATTGTGCCACCGTGGATAGTCGCTTCCCCAGTAGCGAAGCCGCTGCTGCCACCCCCGCCGCCGCTCCAAGCGCCCCCAGTCGCTCCACCACCGCCAGCGCCAGTGCTGCTCCAAGCACCACTCCAACCCCCAGCAACGTTCCCGAATCTGAGGTGATGCGCTTCCAGCCCAGCGATCTCACGGGTGGCCCCACCGCCAGCGATGTGGTGCCCGTAGAAGTCACCAATTTCGAGACCATCCCGGTGCAGTTTCCTAGAGGCAGTGATCGCGCTACCTTCAGCACCAGCATCACCGAAATCGAAGCCCACAGCTACGAACTCCAGGCTAGGGCGGGGCAACTCATGGAAATTGACATGAGTGCGGAGGATGATGTGTCCTACTTCTCGGTGTATGCACCCACCGGGGTCGTGATGGTGCGGGAGGCCCTAGGATCCGTGGCGATTCAACTGCCCATGGATGGCGTTTATTACGTGGGAGTCCACACCTATGGCACTAATGACCGCTACACCTTGACGGTGCGGATTCGCTAGGAGTAAGACTCTCACCCCATCGCAAATCTCGTTACGCTTCGTTACCGCAGGTTGATCCATGGCTTGGCGCAGAGACTCATCCCCTCTGCGCCAAGAACGTTTTTGGGCGACCTAACTCTACAGGCAATTCCCCTATTGCCTGATATTGGGCTACTTTGGCCGTTCAAGGCCCATCGTTACAAAAATTATTTTCCGAAGCATTGACATACCTAAATGTGAACACTCTGTTTTATTAAATCAAAGATCTTAATACCCTAAAGCCTTGCAGGGCAAGGCTTTCAGCCTATTGATAAGGCAATTTTCACAGTCTCATCAAAAAAGTAGTTCTCAAAAGTTTATTAAGTTTCCTATACTATGGAGGAGCGCAAAGATAGGTATTTATCTCTATCGACCTTGCAGTCCGGTTTCGTAACCGGGTCGTCTCCTAACCGATCTCGACCCCGCCCGCTGAAGTCCTCCGACCTGATCCGCTAGGGTAGGCCGCCGCGAACAGCACCAGTAAGTCTGGCTCTTGATGAACCAGACCCCCAAGACCGGAATACCGAGTGCGCTGGCTGTTTTGTACTAACCTTCACGAGAATTGTCATGCTGACCGAGCAATTTCCGTGGCTAACCACCCTAGTTATCCTGCCGCTTCTAGCGATTCTGCCCATTCCCTTCCTGCCCGACCGCAATGGCCAAACCATTCGCTGGTATGCCCTGGGCATAGGCTTTATTGAATTTTCTTTAATCCTCTACACCTTCGCTAATTTCTACGACCTTAACCAGTCTGGTTTACAGCTCGTAGAAAGCTACAACTGGGTGCCCCAAGTGGGCATCACCTGGAGCCTAGCCGCTGACGGCCTAGCCATGCCCCTAGTGGTGCTGAGCGGGTTGGTAACGACCCTGGCAATTCTGGCTTCCTGGAACATCACTAAGCGCCCTCGCCTCTACTTCAGCCTGCTGCTAGTGATGTACAGCGCCCAGGTCGGCGTGTTCCTGGCCCAGGATTTGGTCATGTTCTTCCTGATGTGGGAACTGGAGCTGGTTCCGGTCTACCTCCTGATCTCCATCTGGGGCGGCGCTAAGCGACTCTACGCAGCGACCAAGTTCATTCTTTACACCGCCATCGGCTCTATCTTCATTCTGGTAGCCGCTCTGGCCATGGCCTTCTACGGCGACACCGTCACCTTCAACCTGACGGAACTGGCCCAAAAAGACTACTCGCTCACCTTCCAACTGTTGATGTATGCGGCGTTCCTGGTGGCCTTTGCCGTCAAGCTGCCCATCTTCCCCCTGCACACCTGGCTGCCCGATGCCCACAGTGAAGCCCCCGCTGCGGTGTCGATGATTCTGGCGGGTGTGCTGCTGAAGATGGCGGGCTACGGCCTGATCCGCATGAACATCGAGATGCTGCCCGATGCCCATGTGTACTTTGCGCCCATCCTGGTCATCCTCGGTGTTATCAACGTCATCTACGCCTCCCTCACCGCCTTCGGCCAAGACAACCTGAAGCGCCGCATGGCCTACTCCTCCGTGGCTCACATGGGCTTCGTGTTGATTGGCTGCGCCTCCTTCACCACCCTGGGCATGAGCGGCGCAATGCTGCAAATGATTTCCCACGGTCTGATTGCGGCGGTGATGTTCTTCCTCTCCGGTGTCACCTACGAGCGCACCCATACCCTCGACATGGATGTAATGGGCGGCATGGCTCGCAAGATGCCCACTACCTTCGCCTTCTTCACGGCAGCGTCCATGGCCTCCCTGGCCCTCCCTGGCATGAGCGGTTTTGTCAGCGAAATCGCCGTCTTCCTGGGCTTGGCCACCAGCGATGTCTACAGCACCACCTTCAAAACGGTGATTATCATCGCCGCCGCCGTGGGTGTGGTGCTCTCCCCCATCTACCTGCTCTCCATGCTGCGCCGCATCTTCTACGGAGATACCGGGGCTGTGGTTGCCAAGGTGCCCAACATCATCGACATCCGCCCCCGCGAAGCCTTCGTCGCTGCTTGCCTGCTGGTGCCCATCATCGGGATTGGCCTCTATCCCAAAGTGGCCACCCAGGTGTATGACGTGAAGACCGTGGAAGTAGCCAGCCAAATCCAGAACACCCTGCTGGTGGCTGAGCAACCTGGGAACCTCTATGCCCACGTCTTCACCCTGCCCAGCGCTACGGTGGCCGAGGCTCCGGCCCTCATCACCAGCCAAATCGATTAGGTCTCAAATCTCAAATCAGTCGCTGAGCCCAGGTCGTGAGCCTGGGCTTTTTTTGCCCAAGGGAATAGCCTCCAAGGCCGGGAACCGCTCATGCATGACAATTTCAAGACTGTCAACGAGCCGTCCAACTCCCCTCAAAGCAGTTGTCACACTGAAACTAATGCCTACACAAACCCAACGGCCTAGAGCCCAATGGTTGCCCTGGGCTTTCCCCTCCACTCCAGATTCTTAACCATGGCCAAACGTCGCTGTCCCCACTGCCAAAGCACGACCCTGATCCGATTAGGGGTTCCTGGTATTCGCCAATGCTCCCATTGCAAAGCCTACGTAGATCTGCGTTCTAAGGGCTGGCTAAAACAGTTAATCGGCAAAAAACGAGCGGCCTAGGGAGTCGATGCAGAAGCCCGACTTCTGCCCTGGGCTCCAGAGAACGCCGCCCACCCTGAAGAAACCGGGTTGCTCGCCCAACGCTTAGGGCGACGGATAGCGGCGTACCTGGTATTCCCTAGCATCAATCAGGCGGTAGGGTGCTCCTAGGGTTGCCTGAAAACGCTGATCTATCTGCTCTAAATCGGCTTGGGGAATGGCTTTCCACTGGTCGCGGGTATGCCAGCGGATAACGGCGATCACCTGATCGCTCAAATCCGGAGAAATCCACACTTCCTTGGAGATAAAGCCGGGATATTGGCTGAGGGCGGCGGTCCAAATCTCGTGGTCAACCCGAATGAAGGTTTCTCGGTGTTCGGGTGCCACCGCAAAGGTGAGCCATTCAATGACCATCGGTCTACTCCCTAACGCCCTAGTCGTTGCTCGATCAAGGGGCTGTTTGTTGTCCCTATGAATCAACGATAGCTTGAAATCCCTCCGGCTGAGCCTAGGGATGACAAGCAACAGCGACCCGAGTCGCTACTTACGCTGGGCATCGCAGCACAGGAACACCATGGCCCTAGCGCTCAAGGCATGGGCCATGACACTCCGGCAGCCTGGTTTATTCGTAGCGACGGGTAGGCTTGGGGAGACGGGGTATGGAGACGTTAACGGCTTTAGTAGGTTACTCCTCGGTAGCGGCGGGTTTTACCGGGCTGCTCACCGGAATCAGCCTCTGTGAGGGAAGGGGTGACTTCGGTGGGCGTTGCAGGCGCAGAGTCGCTCGATAACGAAGCGGCGGCGGGCAACGATCTGCCATCGTTGGCAGCCCCACTACCCGATGAGGCGTGCCCATTGAGAGTGCGCAGCCCAGCGGAAACCCAGCTAATATCGTTGAACAGATCTCCACCTGGAGACGCCTGACCCTGATTGAAGCGTTGACGCTCTGGGGAACTGCCATTGCCGGAAGACGGCATGAAGGTATCCTGGGCTTTTGTGGAGGATAGAGTGGTTTTGCTGGGGGTAGACTGACTCATCTGGCGGCGAATGTTGAGCAGCACAGACAGCAAAGCTTTCTCGTTGAGGAAGGGAGCGTCCAGGGAGGCTAGGATCAACCGCATACTGTCCGTCGCTGCACTCATCAGGGTTTCTCGATGGAATCCGTGCAGAAAACCCGTAGCCCCCTGCTGCATTGCCCATCGTCGCTCGGTTTCGGCAATGGGGCCGCGATGGGTACGGGTTAGAAAAATTTCAATCCTGGGAAAGTTTTGCTGGCACCAGCGACAAAACTCGTAGGGGTTGAGGTCGTTGATTTCCGTGTCCAAAATAATGACATCCGGGAGCGTTAGCCCAGCCTCAGCAATTTGCCGAATGCAGTCTACCAAATCCGTCCGGGATGGCTCCAAAATGACGGCTAGGGACTGCGACTTGAGTAAGGCTTGCCAGATCAGCCCCTGCAATCGATTGGCTTGGATAACAAACGCCAGCTTTTGTGGTGAGTCCACGGATAGAAACCCTCAGTTGATAGATGCCTGACAACGGATACCCAATCTGTGAGCTGTGCTAGAGCCTGAGAGTTGATGTCACTCAACGGTCTACGGATGCCCTAAGCTAAAACACTGAAACAAACTTTTATCACCTTAAGGGAGTTGACAGCCTCTAAATGACAAATGGGCTACATATCCGCCAAGTTACTTACGGATTTTGGCAAACTTTAGACTGGAACCTGGCTAATTACAGCTGATGACGGCTGGGCTGTCAGGATAGTTTCAGCCTAGAGGGGCTCTTCAGTGAAATTTCTTATCTCACAGGACGTTCTATCTAAAGATCAGTGTGCCACAGAACAGACGGTTAGCGAGAAAACCCTGCTGGAGGATGGGCGATCACGGTAATCTGTTCTGTAACGATATTCTGTAATGATGTAGTCTTTGCGTCCAGGTTTTGCGATGACGGCCCCCACTCCCGCCCTTTCGGCACAGTATGACCCCACCCAAACGGAAACCAAGTGGCAAACCCGCTGGGAAGAGGCCCAGGTCTTTAAGGCTGACCCCGACCACCCCGGCGAGCCGTTTTGTGTGGTGATTCCGCCGCCGAACGTGACGGGCAGTTTGCACATGGGCCACGCCTTCGAGAACGCCCTGATCGATACCATCGTGCGCTATCAACGCATGGCCGGACGCAATACCCTGTGGTTGCCGGGGACGGATCACGCCAGCATTGCCGTGGCCACGATTTTGGACAAGCAGCTTCAGGCCGAAGGCAAGGCTAAGGAAGACCTGGGGCGAGACGATTACCTCAAACGCGCCTGGGAATGGAAGGCGGAATCCGGCGGCACCATCGTGAACCAGCTTCGCAAATTGGGGGTTTCCGTGGACTGGAGCCGAGAGCGCTTCACCATGGATGAGGGTCTGTCCCATGCGGTGCTGACGGCCTTCACCCAACTTTATGATGAAGGGCTGATCTACCGGGGCAACTACATGGTGAACTGGTGCCCCGCCAGCCAGTCCGCCGTGTCGGATTTGGAGGTGGAACAAAAGGAGGTGGACGGTCATCTCTGGCACTTCCGCTACCCCTTCACCGACGAATCCGGCTATCTGGAAGTGGCCACCACCCGCCCCGAAACCATGCTGGGGGATACGGCGGTGGCGGTGAACCCCAACGACGAACGCTACAAGCACCTGATTGGTAGAAAACTGCGCCTGCCCATCGTGAACCGCGAAATCCCCGTCATTGGCGACGAGTATGTGGATGCGGAATTTGGCACGGGCTGTGTGAAAGTGACCCCCGCCCACGACCCCAACGACTTCGCGATGGGCCAGCGCCACGATTTGCCCATGATCACCGTCATGAACAAAGACGGCACCATGAACGAACTGGCGCGAGACTTTGAGGGCATGGATCGCTTTGAGGCCCGCAAAGCCGTGGTGCAGCGATTGGATGACGATGGCTTTTTGGTGCGGGTGGAAGACTATCGCCACACGGTGCCCTACAGCGACCGGGGCAAGGTGCCCGTAGAGCCGCTGCTTTCGACCCAGTGGTTTGTGAAAATTCGACCCCTGGCAGACAAGGCGCTGGACTACCTCGACAACCACCAAGACCCCCGCTTTGTGCCCGAACGCTGGACGAAGGTGTACCGCGACTGGCTGGTGAACCTGAAGGACTGGTGCATTTCCCGGCAGTTGTGGTGGGGGCACCAAATTCCGGCCTGGTACGCCATTAGCGAAACCAATTGGGAAATCACCGACCACACGCCCTTTGTCGTCGCCGCCACCGAGGAAGAAGCCCGCGCCAAGGCCGAAGCTCAGTTTGGGGATCGCGTCCGCCTAGAGCGTGATCCTGACGTACTGGATACCTGGTTTTCCTCCGGTCTGTGGCCGTTTTCCACCATGGGCTGGCCCGACGAATCCGCCAAGGATTTACAGACCTACTACCCCACCACCACCCTCGTCACCGGGTTCGACATCATCTTTTTCTGGGTGGCCCGCATGACCCTGATGGCAGGCCACTTCACCGACAAAATGCCCTTCGAGACCGTCTACATTCACGGGCTGGTGCGGGACGAAAACAACAAAAAAATGTCGAAATCCGCCAACAACGGCATCGACCCACTGGTGCTGATCAACAAGTACGGCACCGATGCCCTGCGCTATACCCTAATCCGCGAAGTGACCGGGGCGGGGCAGGATATTCGCCTGGAGTACGACCGTAAAACCGATGAGTCGGTGTCGGTGGAGGCCAGCCGCAACTTCACCAACAAGCTGTGGAACGCCTCTCGGTTTGTGATGATGAACCTGGGGGGCCAATCCCCCGCTGATCTGGGCGCACCGGATCTGGACAACCTAGACCTGGCCGACCGCTGGATTCTCTCCCGCTACAACCGGGTGGTGCAAAGCGTGCGGAATCACCTGGACGCCTACGGCATGGGCGAAGCCTCCAAAGACCTCTATGAGTTCATCTGGGGCGACTTCTGCGACTGGTATATCGAACTGGTCAAGCCCCGATTCCAAGCCGAGGGCACCAGCAAACGCACCGCCCAACAAACCCTCGCCTTTGTGCTAGACGGCATCCTCAAACTGCTGCACCCCTTCATGCCCCACATCACCGAAGAAGTGTGGCACACCCTCACCCAAACCGAGGGCGACTTTTTGGCGGTGCAACCCTACCCCGCCGCTGTCTCCAGCCTGATCGACGATCACCTAGAGCAACAGTTCACCCTGCTGTTCAACACCGTCCGCACTGTGCGTAACCTGCGGGCCGAAGCGGGCATCAAACCGGGTCTGCGCATCGAAACCATCCTGGAAACTGACAACCTAGAAGAGCGGCACATTCTGCAATCCACCGCCGCCTACATCAAAGACCTCGGCAAAATTGAGAAGCTGGTCATCGCCGGATCAACGCCTGCCAATGGCCCCGCCACCGCGAGTTCAGCGGAGATCCTCACGCCCGAGGGCGCTGAAGCACCTCCCGCCATCGCGATCACGGTCACTGAGTCCCCAACGGCGACCGTTCCTGCCACTACGGGCACTCCAACCCCCGAACAGGTGGCTGGTGAATTCAAGGAATTCTGGGACGCCATCCGGCCCCTGCTGGAGGATCCCCTCCACTACACCAACACCGCCATGGCGAAAATTAGCCGACCCGGACGCAGTGTGCTGTGGGTGCTAGGGGCGCTCTTTGCCCTCAAGCTAGCCACCAGTCTCATCAGCGCCATCGATAGCACCCCTTTGATTGGTCATCTATTGGAGTTGATCGGTGTTTGGGTAACGGCAGTCTTCATCGCCCAAAACCTGCTGACGGCGAAGGCTCGTCAACACACCTTCCAAACCATTAACCAATGGCGGATCAGTATTTTTGGAGCCGAGAGGCCCAAGGCTCCGGCCCCCGTTGCCGCTGAAGTCGTTACCCCAGAAGGTGCTGCCCCAGATGCGGTGGTTCCTGAAGGTGAAGCAATCCCAGCGACCTCGGAACCCACCGAATCTCGCAAGCTCTTTGCTGGCGTAACGGGCACCGTCCAAGTCCTGATTCCCCTCACGGGCATTGTGGATGTAGACGCCCTTCGCGCCAAGGTCGAAAAAGACCTAGGCAAAGTGGAAGCCGAAATCAAGTCCCTCTCTGGGCGGCTGAGCAATGCTGGCTTTGTGGATAAGGCCCCTGCCGAGGTGGTGCAGGGTGCCCGCGATGCCCTCGCCGAAGCCGCAGCCCAGGCGGCGATGCTCAAGTCTCGATTAGAGCTGCTGTAGGGGGTTTGCCCTCGATAGTCGTGCTTCATCCATTCACTTCCCCAGGCAAGACCTAACGGGTTAGTGGGGGGAGGGGTCGTCTTCCTGAACCCGGTTGCGTCCCTGGTGCTTGGCGTGATAGAGGGCTTGATCGGCGGAACTTTGTAGGTGGCAGAGGTCGCGCTTGACTCGGTCTGTGCCGTGGCTGGCTGCGCCGATACTCACAGTCACCACTGCGCCAGCGCTAGAGTGGGCATGGGGGATGGAGAGTGCTTCCACCGCGATGCGCATTTTCTCGGCAAGGCGGACTGCACCCTCCATATCCGTTTCCGGGAGTAGGGCAACAAATTCTTCGCCGCCGTAACGCGCCACCCGATCAAAGGGGCGTTCGCAGCAGTCTAACAGCGCCAAGGCTACCTGCTTGAGGCAGTCATCACCCGCCCCGTGCCCATAACAATCGTTGTATTGCTTGAAATGATCCACATCTATTAGCAGTAGCGACAGGGGCAGGCCGTTGCGTCGGGCTCGCTGCCACTCTAACTCTGCACATTGATCGAAATAACGCCGATTGGAAATTCCCGTCAGGCCATCCTGCATAGACAGTGTTTCCAGCATTTTCGTCTTGTTCTTAAGTTCTTGTTCGATCAGTCTGCGCTCGGTGATCTCCTGTTCGAGGGCGAGGTTGGTGGCATGCAAGGTGGCTTCTGCTTGTTTTCGTTCGGTAATGTCTTGCTCGAAGCCGAACCAGCGACTATCGCCATTCTCAAAAAATATCGGACGTGACTCAATCAGGACAAAACGTACCTCACCCTCGACCAGAATTCGCCCTTCCCAAACAAACGGCTGGCGTTCAAGCACAACCTGTTGATTCAACTGGTTGAAAGCCTGAAAATCGTCTGGATGAATGACGTCCCAGGCCAGCCTTGGATTGTTAAGCACCTCTTCTCGGCGGATGTGGTTCAGTTCACACCAACCATCGCTGACATACTCAAATTCCATGGTGCCATTGGCTCGCTGCCAAAATACATACACCCCCACCGATACATAGGCCACCAAATCATTGAAGCGTTGCAAGCTTTCGCTCAGGGCAGCCTCGGCCCGCTTGCGGTCGGAAATATCGGTCACTACCCCTTCCCAGACGGTTGTTCCATCCGGCAAGGGACGCGGGTTGGATTCGGCGGTAATCCATCTGACTTCATTATTAGCTGGGATTATCCTGGCTTCGGCAAAGAACGGGATTTTCTCCTTAAAGGCCCGGACATTGCGTGTCATGAAGGCATCAATGTCATCGGGATGAATACGGGCGAAGGGGCTTTGGGGGTCGGCATCGACCTCCTCTCGTGCCAAACCTAACAGATCCAGAAAACGACTACTCATAAAGGCAAATTTTGCCATGGAGCTATCGGCAGGTTGGACCATGGTATAGGTGCCGACAGGGATATTTTCTGTCAGTTCGTAGGCGGTTTTTTCTAGCCGTTGCTCAGCGATACGCAGAGCCTCCTCTGTCTGCTTTTGCACCGTCTGGTCATACATATAGCTGCGAATACCCACTAGACGACCTGCACCATCGCGCAGCAAAATTGTAAAGTCGTAAACCCAGAGATATTGGCCAGATTGGGTTTTGAGCCGATAGGAATCTTCGTAGCGATCAAGGTGCTGGGCAATGTTGTGCTCGAGCCGACCAATAACGGCTTCCACATCGTCGGGATGAATCCGTTGAGTATAGGAAAAGTCAGGCTTTAACATCTCTGCCGGACGATATCCTAGAATTTGCTCGACATTCGAGGAAACCGTCTTGATCGGCCAGTGGCCTGATTGCTTCGTAGCCCATTCGATGGTAAACACTGGCCCTGCGGCAAACAGATCGCGCTCCGTCTGAAGCGCATCCACGGCCTTGCGATTGGCAGCTAACAGCCCAACAATAGCGGCGGAAAAGGCCAGAATAGCGGCAGTCACCCAGCCGTACAGCCACAGGGTCGGGTCGGATAGCGCCTGATACTGTGTCCATCCGCCCATCGGCACGGCCCCCATCTGCCAGTTCCCGTAGGGAAGCTCAATCAACTGGGTGACGGGCTGATCGCTAAAGACCCCTGAATCTCCAAAAAAGACAGGTCCCTGCGCCCCACTGCCGTCCCGCCCTCGAATGGCGAGGCGCAGGGTTGGCTGGTCTGTGAGGCCAGCACCCACAAACACGGCGTCCGCGATCATGACCACTGAGGCAAAGCCCCAAAACTGTTCCTGGTCGGAGGCCGCATCGGGGATATGAATGGGTATGCGGGCAATCAACCCCTCCCCCCCCTGCACCAGGGCCACTGGCCCCGCGAGAACGATCTGATTTAGATCCAACGCCAATTTGACGGCAGCATACTGATCTGGAACGGTGCGGTAATCGAGGCCAATGGCTGCTTCGTTGCCTTCGATGGGGTATACCAGGCGAATCACCATGTCGCGGGCCAGACCGATGTTACGCAGATCCTGTTGCTCCTTGAACTGCACCGCCATGGCGCGGCTGAAATCCTCCTGGGTCAGATTCGGATTCATCGCCACCAGGGATTTCACCCCTGAGACAGAGAAGATATTGGCGTAGATCCGACTCTGGAGGGCCATCGCCAACTCATCGAGATCCTGTTTCACCTGCTCTCTCTGGCGCTGTTGGTGCCGTTCAGACTCGAAACGAATCAACTCTGCACCAATCAACCCGAAGAGAGTCAGGAGCACCGCAAACAGCACCATCCCCAGTACTGTGAGATAGCTGTTGTGCTTTTTCCTGCTCCAAGTCAGCGAGAAAGGCGGTGACATTACAGTGCTTTCATAGGTGTGCATCCCAGATCTCTTCGGCATCTCTCTGCTGTTGAGATCACCATGAACCGTCTGGTGCCGCCGCGATGCACTCAAGTACTGAATAGTTATTCATTTACGGGCAGCCTTGTTGCACCTCGATATTAGCTTGACGTATCACCCTTAAAGCCGAAGGAACCGAAAAAATTCAGCCTACATTCAGCCTACGATGTCGAGTATGGAATCTTAGGCCAGTATTGTCAGTATAAAGAATTCAGGCGAAATCAAGGCCCCCTCCGGTCGCCTCAGCAACGCTGGATTGATGGACAAAACCCCCGCCGATGTGGTGCGGGGTGTCCGCGATGCCCTCACCGAAGCCCAAGCGGCAATTCTGAAGTCTCAATTGGCGCTGCTGTAGACCGCCTGTAGACCACACCTGGTCTCCGGTTCAGCGCCGGGAACTGGGATGCAGGTTCAGATTGAGCACCATTTTCTACGGCCCCTAGGCCGACGCTGGCAATAGCCTGGGGGCATGGCTTCGGGGTGCTGGGGTGGGCGAAGTTGAGCTATGGCCTACCGCTAAAGGTCTGTCCCTAGGGGAAAAGTACCCGGCGATTTTAGGCTCGTTCCGTCGGCGGGGGTGGCCATGGGGTCTGGAATGGGAAAGGCGGGCTGATCTAGCGTGATTTGTAGGGTATTGGAAATGACTACCTCATCTGCGGCTTGGTTCGCTAGGGACCACCGAGCCGGACTGGGGCCTACCGTTCCTGACAGCACATTCAACACGCCCAAGACAACGACGCCAGCCCCAGCCATCGTCACCATGCGAAAGCGCCGATTGAGGCACTGAAAGACTCCGGCCAGGGTGACATCGGCTTCGCAGGTATCGGGGGCGTCATCTTCCCGCAGGCCGTGACGCAACACCATGAGGCGGTCGTATAGACACTTGGCGGTGGGGTCGTGGCTAAGCCAGGTTTGCACTAGGCGACGCTCTTCTGGGGTAACTTCCCCATCGAGGTAGGCACTGAGGAGTTCAAAGCGATCTCGTTTCATCACATCTAGGTCCGAACATATCGCTACAGCGGAACCGAAACGGGGGCTAGACTGGCGATGTTCGCCCCCACGACTTTGGAGTGAACCCGGTGTGTAAGGGGAGATAGACATACCGCAGACAACACCTAAAGTCATAACACTAGACGACAGGCAGCGCCCTTGAGGTTCCCAGAGGGGGTAGACCACGGAGACCGAATAATCTGCCGCTACTGATCATAGTCGGAATTCTCAAAAATCGGTATTCCTTCCTAGCGGTCTTAGCAAGAGCTACAGGAAGAGATCATAATTTTTACGGTTGGGCCACGGTGGGAGCCAATGGTAGGTAGGTCAAATACGCTCTGCAATTTCCAAGGGGATGGCCCTCGCTAGCGCCAGCCCGACTGAAGCCCCCGAGTCGCCGATACCCCACGGGCGATCTGGCTTTGCGGGAGGGCACAGCGGTAGGCTAGGGTTAAAGATCAGTGCCTTTGGAGACCTGCCGCCGTGACTTCGTCCCCTGCCCTTGATCCTTCTCAGCCCGCACCCGCCCCTGCCGCACCTATGGATGTTGCAGCTCTGATCGAGCACCGTCGAAGTTTTCCGGCTCTTCAGCGGGGGCAATATTTTAACTATGGGGGCCAAGGCCCCATGGCATCGGTGGCTCTAGAGGCCATGGCTGAGGCCCATCGCCACATCCAAACTGTGGGGCCGTTTTCCAATACCGTGAACCAGTGGATTGGGGCTGAGGCGGTTCGTACTCGCCAGGTAATAGCAGCGGAACTGGGCACCACCGCCGACACCCTCACCCTCACCGAGGACGTCACGGTGGGCTGCAACATTCCCCTCTGGGGGATGCCCTGGCAAGCGGGGGATCATATCCTGCTGTCGGACTGTGAGCACCCTGGCGTGATTGCTGCGGTGCAGGAAATTGGCCGTCGCTATGGCGTCACCCATAGCACCTGTCCGCTGATGGCCACCGTGAACGGCGGCGATTCCATGGCGGTGATTGAGCAAGCCCTTCAGCCTAATACCCGACTACTGGTCATCAGCCATATCTTTTGGAACACGGGCCAAGTGCTGCCCCTGAAAGCCATTGCCGACCTCTGCCACCAGCGCCCTCACCCGGTACGGGTCTTGGTCGATGCGGCCCAATCTGTGGGGTCGCTGCCCCTAGACTTGCCTGCCCTGGGGGTAGACTTCTACGCCTTTACGGGCCATAAATGGTGGTGCGGGCCAGGAGGCTTGGGGGGGCTCTACGTCCGCCCAGAAGCCATGGAGGCCATCCATCCCACCTTCATTGGCTGGCGCAGCATTACCACCGATGCCGCCGGAAACCCCACCGGATGGCAGCCCAACGGCCAGCGCTTTGAGGTGGCCACCTCCGACTATGCCCTCCAATCAGGACTGCGAGCGGCCCTCGCCCACCAGGCCACCTGGGGCACTGCCGAGGAACGCTATCAGCGGATCTGCCAGCTCAGCCAGCGGCTATGGCACCAGATCATCGCCATGCCCCACCTGCGCCCTGTGCGGCAAACACCGCCCGATTCTGGCCTGATTTCCTTTTGGGTGCTCCAGGACGGCGAGCCCTCCCCCCAACGCCATCGCCACCTGGTCGAAACCCTAGAGTCGGAGGGCATTTTTCTCCGCACGCTGCTGTCGCCCCACTGTGTGCGGGCCTGCGTCCACTATCTAACCCTAGAATCGGAGGTGGATGCCCTGGCGGATCGCCTGAGAGCCCTCGCCTAGCCCCTCCTCCACCTCGATCCTCCTCAGCCAGCCCCCCTCGGTTCAGTCCAGCCCTTGCCCCCCACGTCCGCCGACCTCATGGCTGACCTAGGCGGATCGGATCCCCTACCGCTAAGCGTTGGCCCCCTTGATGGCGGATCACGGTGTTGACCGCAAGGCGATAGAAATGGTTGAACCGCTGGGCCGCTGCCCAAGGCGGCAGGGTGGCTTGCCGCTGGGCCACAAATTGACGCTGAAAGTCGACGGTTTCGGCCCCGGTGAGGGCATCGCGGGTGGGCACAGGGCAGCGCTGGCAAGGGTTGATGCCGTCTATCGTCACTGCTCCCACGGTGAAGGGGACGGGGGCACCCCTGGCGCTGAAGAGGCGATCTTCCCAAAAGGGGGGCACACCGCCAATTTCCAGGTTGCTGCGAAAGCGGCGGCGCACATCCTCTAAGGAGAGCCCTGGATACCACTGGGCCACGGTTTCGAGGGTGGCGGTGCTGATCACCGTTGGCCCAGCGGCAACGGTGTCGTCGGGAAAGCCTACCTCGACGTTGGATTTGAGGGTAACGGGCTGCTGGAGGGCTTGCCCTAGCCAATGGGCCAGCGATGCCAAGTCGTCTGGCAGCCGAAAGGAG
Organism: Leptolyngbya sp. BL0902; assembly: GCF_016403105.1. NCBI lineage: Bacteria > Bacillati > Cyanobacteriota > Cyanophyceae > Leptolyngbyales > Leptolyngbyaceae > Leptolyngbya > Leptolyngbya sp. BL0902. Next base: position 889,376 of record NZ_CP046155.1, on the reverse strand, counting down.
GCCGACCCAAAGCCCGCCTTGGCGCAGGTCACAGTCTTTAAATCCGGGCTATAGCTGGCCCGTAGGCCATGGATGGTTGCGGTGCGCTTGGCGTGGATGAAACGTTCTTGGGCATCAAACAGCGCGTAGGTACGGTCTCCCTGGAGGGCTCCCTGGTCTAGCACGGTGGCCTCTAGCACCGATACCCCATCCAAGGACTTGATGGGAAACAAATCAATCCGAGCGAGATAGGGCGTCATGGCAACTCTGAGTCCTTTCTGAGTTCTTTTTGAGTCTTTCCGTATCGTTCAACCCTAGACCGTTTTACCCCAGAGGGAGCCCCCCAAAGGATTTTTCCTAGAGCCGTCTGCCCCAAAAGCTTGGAACCCTAGCCCATCTGCGATGCGAGGGGCGTCACTCCCAGGGCCAAGGCCCGCTTGAGACGTTCAGCATGAACCACAGACCTAGGAGAAGTGGGCCATGATTAGACAAAAATTATCAAAACGATACGAAGGGTTGACTTTTAAGACTTTTTCTGCTCCAATATGACATTGAAATGGCTATATCAATAAAGTTTTAACCATTGACTTGCCGCAATAATTCCTGGATAAAGCCAAAGGAAGGCTACGCTTTCTGGATGGCCCGAACAGGCGGTGGCATCGGTGATTGGAGCTTTTGGCTGTAGTCGTAATCTCCTTGTAATCTCCTGTATCTGTGGACGGGCTTCGGCTCGTCCTTTTTTTGCGCTGGGCTAGGTCGCGCGGCCCTAGGCCAAGGGTGTGAGAATAGCCAAGGCCATACCCTAGCCTGAGCCAGGGCCTACCGTTGTTGAGGCGTTCTATGCAAAACCTGTTTAGCCCCCTACCCGATAGCCCCATCATTGGGTTCACAATTCTGTTGCTCGTCACCCTCACAGTGCCACCCTTGTTTGAGCGACTGCGGCTGCCCGGACTGGTGGGGCTGCTGGCGGCAGGGGTCATTTTGGGGCCAAGTGCGATGGGCTTGCTCAGCCCCGATGGAGAGTTGGAAAAGCTGCTCTCCGATGTGGGCAAAATTTATCTCATGTTTGTGGCGGGGATGGAAATTGACCTGCGCGACTTCAAAAACACTCGCAATCGCTCCCTAGGGTTTGGCTTTACCACTTTTGCCGTGCCCCTAACGGCGGGCATGGTGCTGAGTTTGGCCTTTGGGTTTGGCTGGGTTAAGGCGATTTTAATTGGGTCGCTGCTGGCGTCCCACACCCTGCTGGCCTACCCCATCATCATGCGGTTGGGCATTGCCAAGGAGGTGTCGGTGGGGGCGACGGTGGGGGCCACCATTTTCACCGACATTGGAGCCCTGATGGTGCTGGCCATGTGTGTGGCCGCCCAGGCCGGAGATTTTTCGGCCCAAACGGTGGTCAGTCAGGTGTTTATGCTGGCCACCTTTTCGCTGCTGGTGCTGGTGGGGCTAGATCGGGCGGGCAAGCGCTACTTTCGCCACAACGGCGATAGGGAGGGCAACCAGTTTTTGTTTGTGCTGGCGGCGGTCTTCCTGGCGGCGGTAGGGTCGCAGATGATTAACGTCGATAAGATTGTGGGGGCTTTTTTGGCGGGGCTGGCGGTCAACGATGTGGTAGGCGAGAGCCCCGTGAAGGAAAAGGTGGAGTTTGTGGGGGGAGTGCTGTTTATCCCCTTTTTCTTTGTCTGTATGGGCCTGTTGATTGACCTCGACCTCTTCATGGAGTCGATGACCACAAACTTGGCGTTTACCGTGACCCTCACCGTCGCCCTCATTGGCAGCAAGTTTCTCGCCGCCCTGATCATCAAGCCCCTCTACGGCTACCGCTGGGCACAAACCCTGACGATGTGGTCGCTGTCGATGCCCCAGGTAGCCGCCACCTTGGCGGCGGCACTGGTGGGCCTAGAGCAGGGCATTCTCACGGCCCTAGAGTTTAATGCCGTAATTGTGATGATGCTCGTGACGTCAGTGCTTGGGCCGCTCCTCACCGCCCGCTTTGCCGGAAAGCTGGTGGCCACTCCCGTCTTGAAGGCCAGTGGAGCGTCTCTCCATCGAGAGGATGACCTCCCTGAGACCTTGGAGACCGACCTCGGCCACCTAGCCCCAGAGGCCCATCTGGCCAGCCCCTTCACGGTGGTGGTACCCATCTACAACCCCATCACCCAGCGCTACCTGATTGAGATGGCGGCGCTGCTGGCCAGCCATGAGCACGGTCGGGTGGTGCCCGTCACCATCACCCGCGCCCAGGTACACATGGATGAACCGGGCTTGGCCGCCGCCATTGGCCACGGGCGCAAAATGCTGCAAAGGGCTGAACGGCTAAGCCAAGACTTCAAGGCCGATGCCTTTTCAGTGCTGCGGATTGATGACGACGTCTCTGGGGGCATTACCCGCGCCGCCCGCGAACAAAACGCCAACCTGATTTTGATGGGCTGGAGTCGGCGGGGCTTTCGGGCGCGGCTGTTTGGCACCCTGATTGACGACGTGTTTTGGTCGTCCCACTGTCCGGTGGCGGTGGCCCGCCTGCTGACCGAACCCATCGAGATCCAACGTATTCTGGTGCCGATGAAGGCGATTACTCCCCAGTCCATCCGTATCGCCCGCTTTGCCCAAATCTTTGCCGATACCCACGCCGCCGCCGTTACCCTGCTCCACGTCCACGATCCCTACACCCCTGCCCCCGCCATTGATGCCTTTAAAGCCGAACTGGCCAAGGTCATGGCCGAGGGGCCACCGATTGCCTGGAACGTCCAAACCGTGGATGGCAATGATCCGGCGGAGGTGATTCTCCAGGTGGTTCAGGGGTTTGATCTGGTGGTGCTGCGTTCCATGCGCCGCCGCACCGTAGGGGGCTTGGCCGTTAGCGATGTCACCCACCGCGTTATTGACGAAGCCACCTGTTCCCTCATTCTCTTTGGCGAACCCCACAGCTAGCCGCCGCCCTGGGCCAGGAATTGGGGGGTTGGCCCTAGGCGGTGGCTCCGCGTGATATAAATCAAGCAGTTCGAGGTGAGGGCGATGGGGAAACGCAAGGCATCTGGTGCGGGCGGTGATCGGGCGGTGTATCGAGAGTTTGGCCCAGCGGATCCGATGGCGCGGGCAGTACCGGATCGGCCTCCGAACCAGCAAAAACTCAAGGTGGAAGTGAGCCGTAAGGGACGGGGCGGCAAAACTGTCACTATTATCAGCGGCTTTCAGCACCCACCGGACACCCTCAGCACCCTGGCCAAGCAGCTAAAAGCCCAGTGCGGCACCGGGGGCACCGCTAAGGAGGACAGCATTGAAATCCAAGGCGACCATGCGCCCAAACTGCTGGAACTTTTGGCGGCCAAGGGCTATCAGGTAAAACGCAGCGGCGGGCAATGAAGGTTGGAGATCCCCATAAATCTCTCTTTTTACGAGGGACTGTGAAGGTATTTTCTACATTTCAAGGAATGCTGAACCTATTCCCCCCTTCACAAAGGGGCTAGGGGGGAACAGGTTCAGGGACTCACCGACCAGGATTGAGACCAAACGTTAACCGTAAGAATTTCCAGCATTTCAAGGAGCACCGATGGGCATGGGATGGATGGGGCAACGGAAAATTTGGCGGCGGCTGGGCAGTTTTGTCCTGGCCTTGGTGTTGGTGTTGGGTGTTCAGAGCGGCCTCCCGCTATGGGCGGCGATGGCGACTGGGGAGATGGCCTCCGTTCGTCCGTTGGCCCAAGCCCTGCCCCCAGATCAGCCCGTCGCCCCACCCCCAGTAATTCCCATCGACATTCGTCAACACTGGGCCGCAGACTGCATGGCCGCCCTAGCCCAGGCCCAGATCATCACCGCCGACCCAAGCGCCCGCTTCTATCCCGATGAGCCCATTCTGTGGGGCGACTATGTGGCGCTGCTCAACCGACTCATTCCTCCCGGTGTGGCGGGGGGCTGGGCCAACCCCCTGGAACGCGCCCTAGGGCTGACCACCGCGCCCACGGTGGCGTCCCACTATCCCAGCCAGTATTACCAGCCGGATCGCCCCCTGGTGCGGGCCGAGGGCATCATGGCCTTGGCGGCAAAGCTAGGGGCCAACCACGTCATTGCCGCCAATACCCTAGTAACCAACAGCCTAGCGGATGGGGCGCAGGTGCCTGGGTATGCGCGGGAGGGGGTAGCCGCAGCCTTGGCCCAGGGCCTCGTGGTGAACTATCCCGAAGCCAATCAGCTCCACTCAACCCAGCGGCTCACCCGAGGCGAGGCGGCAGCGCTGGTGTGTCAGGCCGATCCTAGCCTAGCCCTACGGCGGTGGATTGATCCGGCCTGGGTGGCGGTAGCCGAAAGCCCCGGTTCCGTCCCCGTTCCCCTTGCCGAGACGCGAGGGGTGTGGCTCACCAACATTGACAGCCAGGTGCTATTTTCCACCGAGGCTCTGACAGCAGGGGTCGAACAACTGGCCGACCTCAACTTCAACACCCTCTACCCCGTGGTTTGGAACTGGGGCTATACCCTATATCCCAGCATCACCGCTGAGCGAGAGTTGGGCGTGAGTCAACACCTCTACGCCGACCTGCGCCCACCCCAGCGAGGAGCCGTAGACGGAGCCAGGGACATGATGCTGGAGGCCGTAGAGCTCGGCCACGCTAAGGGTATGGCTGTCATCCCCTGGTTTGAGTTTGGCTTTATGGCCCCCGAACCCTACGACCTGTATCGCCGCCACCCCGACTGGTTTACCCACAAGCGGGTTGAGCCCCCCGCCCCAGAGGAACCCCAGGCCAGGGCCAAGGCATCACCAACGGCGGCTACCCCCAAAGGGCGAGCCCTCACCCCCACGGAGGAGGCCAGTCGGCAGGCCAAGCTAGCCCTGGGCCAGGAGGCTGTCCCAAGCCTGGTTCAGACCAAGCAGGATGGCGACCAACCCGAGGAGAATGGTCTGTCGCCAGAGGTGCTGGCCGACCCCGGCATTTGGCTAGAGGGGGGACGACTGCCCCGCCGTTGGCTCAGCCCCTTCCATCCCCAGGCCAAGCGATTTTTGTTGCAGCTCATCAACGAACTGGTCAGCAACTACGACGTAGACGGCTTTCAGTTTGATGACCACTTGGGCATACCCGTAGAGTTTGGCTACGACGCCTATACGATCAACCTCTACAAGTCTGAACACAACGGCCAAGAGCCCCCAGCCAACTACCAAGACCCGGAATGGATGGCTTGGCGAGCCAACAAAATCTCCGATTTCTTAGCCGAGGTCTACCAAATGGTGAAGACCCGTCGGCCCAACGCGGTGATTTCCATTTCCCCCAACCCCCACCCCTTTGCCTACGCCTACTACCTGCAAGACTGGCCCACCTGGGTGAATCGGGGCATTGTGGATGAGCTAATTGTGCAGATTTACCGCAATGACCAAAACCGCTTCATCTGGGAGATGAACAAACCCTACATGCAGACCGCTCTCCGCAAAATTCCCACCAGCGTCGGTATTCTCAGCGGTCTCCGTGCGGCCCCAGTGGGGATGGATCACATCAGCGACCAAATCAAGGCCGTCCGAGATCGTCGCTTCTCCGGTATGTCCTTCTTCTTCTACGAGTCCCTCTGGATGCCCACCCCCCGCGAACGGCGCGAAGACCGCGTTGCTGGATTTCAGCAAGCCTTTGCCAGCGGGGCTTCTCGTCCCAGTGGGCCAACCGTAGGGCCGCTGCTGCGGGGGCGTCTGCTGCGGGATCAGATCACCCAGAGTCGCTTGGGTGCGGGGGATTGAGGGGGAAGGATGAGCGCTAACTCAAAGCGTTAGACCCAGGAGCTAGGCCGGGAGGGCAGAATTCGGCGCAGAGCGGCGCAATCGCGGCCTCCCGGTCGGCCCTACAATGGGAAGGCTGTTTTAGACGCACAGGTAGGCCCGCCATGAATCCCAAGGTGATCATCCACGGTGGTGCGGGCAGTGCCCTCCAAGACAAAGGCGGGCTGGCGGCGGTGCGTCAGGATTTACACACCATCGTGGGTCAAATTTATCAACGCGCCCAAGCCGGAGATCGGGCTGTGGATTGCGTAGTCTACGGCTGTCAACTGCTGGAGGATGCCCCTCGGTTCAATGCAGGCTATGGGTCGGTGTTGCAGTCCGATGGCCAAGTGCGGATGAGCGCAGCGCTGATGGATGGTCAAGCCCAACGGCTGAGCGGGGTGATTAACGTATCGCGGGTGGCCCATCCCATTGCCCTCGCCGCCCATTTGCAGGGGGCCAATGACCGGGTGTTGTCAGACGTGGGATCGATGGAACTGGCTAGAGAATTGGCCATACCGCTGTTCGACCCGATCACCGACCTACGCCTGCGGGAATGGATGCAGGAACGGGCCAACAATTTTCAGCGGTCGATGGCCGGAGTGGTGGCCGAGTCCTCGGATGCCAAAGATCCCAACGCCCGACGGGGCACCATTGGCGTCGTGGTGCTGGATGCAGAAGGTCGTTTGGCGGTGGGCACCTCCACTGGAGGTAAAGGACTAGAGCGCATCGGTCGCGTGAGTGATTCCGCCATGCCAGCGGGCACCTACGCCAACGCCCAGGCCGCCGTAAGCTGCACGGGCATCGGTGAAGACATCATCGACGAATGCCTCGCCGCCCGACTGGTCATCCGCATCAGCGATGGCATGCCCCCCGCCGATGCCCTGGCTAAATCCTTCACCGAAGCAACCCGCAACCAGCGGGATTTTGGGGCTATCGGCCTCACCCAAGGCGGCCACATTCTCTGGGGAAAAACCAGCGACGTTCTCCTCGCGGCTTACCACACGGGCCAAACCCAAGGCGACACCCTCGACCAACCCCACGGCACCCAAACCGGGTGCATTGTGGCCTAATCCCCAAGCCCCAGAGCAGCAGGGCGAGAAGACCTCGCCCCTACGAGTTCGCCTGACTCCCTGACTCCCTGACTCCCGACTCCCGACTCCTGACTTCCTGCCCCCATGCCTCCCTCCCTCCTTCGTCCCGGCCAACCCTTCGGCCTCGTACTCGTCACCATAGACAGCGAAGCCAACGCCCAAGCCTTGGCCCAAAAACTGGTAGAAGCTCGTCTGGCCGCCTGTGTCAGCCTTGCCCCCGTGCAGTCGATTTACCGTTGGCAGGGGGCTATCCAACAGGAGCGTGAATGGCAACTCACCCTCAAAACCAACCTCACCCGGCTAGAGGAGATCACCCAGTTTATTTCCCAGCACCACCCCTACGACGTGCCAGAAATCATCGCTCTACCCTTAGTGGCGGGGTCTGTAGCCTACCTAAACTGGCTGGCCGAACAAACGCAGCCCCCGCCCAGAGCAGAGGCTTAGGCCACGCGGGTGCGTCCTGTTAGCGCAAGGAGGATCGAGGTGAAACAACTCCCCTGGAAAGCCTGGAAGCAGAGATGGCTATGGCCCGGTTTGGCCTTGGGAGGCGTGATAGCCCTGGGTGGGGCCGTGGCGCTTTCTCCCGCGCTCACCCGTTGGGATCAATCTCTTCTGTTAGCCCTACACCGCTATGCTACGCCGGGGATGGATCGCTTTGTCCTGGGGTTTACCGACCTGGGCACTGTGTGGGGTGTGCTGCCGGGAACCGTCCTTTTGGGAGTTGTGCTATTACAGCGTCGCCAGCCGCGCCAGAGTGCCTTCCTCGTCCTATCGGTGCTGGGAGCCCTGGTTTTGAACTTGCTGTTAAAAGGGCTGTGGCAACGGGCGCGGCCTAACCTCTGGGAGGGTATTCCGCTCTATCCTGACCCTAGTTTTCCCAGTGGCCACGCGACTTTTTCCGCTGCCTTTGTCCTAGCGGTGGTGCTGCTGAGCCAGACGAGCCCCCATCACCGCTGGCCCCATCACCGCTGGCTGGGGGGGCTGGGGGGGCTGCTGGCGCTGCTCATCGGGCTTAGTCGTTCCTACCTGGGGGTGCACTATCCCAGCGATGTAGTGGGGGGCTGGCTACTGGCTGTGGGCTGGACGGTGGGGCTGTATCAGGCCATGTTTTCAGATTTCACCCCCCCTTCCCCTAGCGAGGAACCACCACCGCATTAACATCCAGCACCTGGGTTTGCCCAGTCTCGGTGGCGGAGGATGGGGCCTGGGTGGCGCGGCGCAGGTTGCGTTTGCGCTCTAGCAAAAGCTGGGTCACTTCCGAAATGGCGAGGGTGGCGATCAGGCCGTCATCGACCCAGCCCACCACCGGAAACACATCGGGGGAGATATCCACCGGACTAACCAAGTAGACCAGGGTGCCTAGGAGAATTGCCCAGCGATACTTGGGGTGGCGAATCAGGCGACGATAGCCCTGCATGATGGGCTGGCTCAATAGTCCGTTTTTCACAAATCCATTCTGCATGGGGCCGTTCTTTGTGCCCTTGTTCATACCCGTCTTCATGCCCTTGCTCATGGCCCGCTCCGGTGGGGTAACATCCCTGTCGTTGACATCCCTATCTTGTCAGAGCAGACGGGTTTGCACAGGTGTGGCTTGCCCCTAAAAAAGTAGGTGTTTTACACCGAATCGACCGTACCCAAACAGCCGAAAGGACGGGCAACGGAGTATGATGTGGCAGATTGGCGCATTTCTCTGGGTTCATGGCTCCTCAACTGCGTATTTTCGTTCCGCCCCACCCCTTAATTAAGCATTGGCTGGCGGTGGCCCGCGATGCAGATACTCCCTCGCCGCTGTTTCGGTCGGCCATGGAGGAATTGGCCCGCTGGCTGACCTATGAAGCCATTCGCGAGTGGCTTCCCACCCTAGACACCACCGTGAACACGCCCCTCGGCCCCTGCGATGCCACCTTTGTTAACCCCGACGTGCCCATCATGATCGTGCCCATTTTGCGGGCGGGGCTAGGGCTGATGCCGGGAATCCAAGCTTTGCTGCCCCTAGCCTCGGTCTATCATGTGGGCTTTGTGCGCGATGAGGAAACCCTGGAGGCCAGTTGCTACCTAAACAAACTGCCCGCCGAGATCGATCCCCAAACCCGCGTCATCATTAGCGAACCCATGCTAGCCACCGGGGGCACCATCATGGCGATGATGGCCGACCTGGTAAGCCGAGGTGTAGATCCGGCCCTGGTGCGGATTATCTCCATCATGGCCTCCCCCATTGCCCTCCGCAAACTGGCCGATACCTACCCCTCCCTCACCATTTTTGCCGCTGGCATTGATGAAGTGGTCAACGACCAAGGCTTCATCGTGCCCGGTTTGGGGGATGCCGGAGATCGCACCTTCGGCTCTTAACCCCTAGCCTAACCAAACGATTCAACCCCTTACAGATTCGGCAACAGAACTACGGATAGCACCATGAGTGAGCAAGGCAATTTTGTCGGCGGTTTTTTGTTGGGTACCCTGGTAGGCGGGGCCTTGGGCGGCGTTGTGGGTGCCCTAGCGGCCTCCCGCATTTCGAGCCAGGGGGCGCGGTTGGGGTCATCGGATGGCGATGAGTTTTCCCTAGAGGAGTTGGACGGAGCCTCTGAGGAGGCCATGGAAGCGGCCCGCCTAGGGCTAGAAGCCAAGATTGCCCAGCTCAACGACGCCATCGACGACGTACGCCAGCAGCTCGGCCACATCAATGGCCAAGCCGAACAAAACTAGGGCAAGACCTGGCAGCGGATGGGGCATCGGGCGCTTCCTGCCGCATTTCGTTACACTAACTGACAGGTTTCCGCGTTCCATGTATTGTGAGTAACGACTCAAGCTGAGGCTCTTCCGATGGATATTTTAGTACAGACCCTCTCCACCTTCCTTTCGATCTACACCGTCCTGCTCATCATCCGCATTTTGCTGAGCTGGTTCCCCAATGTGGATTGGCTCAGCCCACCCTTCTCCGTCCTTAGCCAGCTTACGGATCCCTACCTAAACCTGTTTCGATCCATCATTCCTCCCCTAGGCGGCATTGACCTATCGCCTATCCTGGCCTTTTTGCTGCTGTCCTTCCTGCGCCAAGGCATTATGACCCTTGCGCTGGCGCTGTCCTCTTCCTACGCCTACTTCTAGGGGATCACCCCTGCTCTTCGCACCAATGACAGCATTGAATGACAGCATTGATTGTCATGGCTGCGTCGATAGTCTTGAGGCAGAGCCGATGCGATTGCCTTAGTGTTACCCAGCCTGCGATGGGGAGCTCTCGATGGATCTTTGGGTTGATAGCCTAGCTAACTTTGTGGCCTTGTACCTCCTGGTGCTGCTGCTTCGCGTCATTTGGAGTTGGGTTCCCACGGTGAATTGGGAGAATCCCGTCCTATCGGTGATGCGGCAGCTTACGGATCCCTACATAGCTTGTTTTCGCGCCGTGATTCCCCCCATCGCTGGGATGGATCTGTCGGCGTCCTTTGCTATCTTGGCCTTGGCCATTGTCCAAAACGTTCTAGACCGCATTGCAGGCATCGGCTACTCCTTCTAAGCCCTCTAGCCGCAACAAACGCCCCTCGGCCCCAGCTTAGTCCAGTTCAGACGCAGGGTTAGGGCGGGCTAAAGTCCTGCCAAGATGGGCCGATCTCAGGAACGGCCCCAAGCTATGGACTGAGCAAATACACCACCAGTCCGGTCAGGATGGCGAGGGTCAGAAACCAGGGGAAGCCGTCTTTTTTGCCGCCGCCGCCCCCACCCCCTTTGCCCCCATCGCTAGGGGCATTGAGGGTCTTGAGGGCGGTGCCGATGGCTCGGCCCATTTCTTCCCAGGGGTCTTTGGGGGAAGGCTTTTTTTCGGGCAGGCCGAGGTAAATCATCAGCCCAAGAACAAAGAGAATCAGGAAGGTTTCCATGGTGGGGCGAGGGTGACGAGCTGGAGCTATTGTCAGTATGGTTCACCGTACCCGGCGGGAAAATCGCATTTTGTTCAGGAATATTCAGATATTAGTTGTGAAGGGCTGTCAAGGAGGCTGACAGCCCCGATCCGGGGGGTGCTTTTATCAACTTTGCTTACCCCAGTTCGCCCAAACCTTGGCATGATGGGAAAGACTTTCCTGGCGACCCCATCGGTTGATCTATGTTGACGTCCTTTTGGCAGCAGCTAACCCTCTCCACCTTTGCCTTCGACCAATGGCGGCAGGTGAGTATCCTCCATCGTCTCTTGGCCCCGCTGCGGCAGTGGCGGCAAGGAAGCTGGCTGTTGCCCTGGGGCGATTGGATTGGGCTGGCTCTGGTGGCGGTGATCTACGTCCTCGCCCCCTACGTGTCTACCACGCTGATTGGGGTACTGTTGATGGCGGCGGCGGCCTTTTGGGTGTTGCTCACCCTCACCGATGAGGCCGGGGTCGGCATGACGCCCATCCACATTACGGTGGCGGTGTTTTGGGGAGCCATGGCCCTCGCCACCGCCTTCTCCCCGGTGCGGGGGGCGGCCCTAACGGGTCTGATTCGCCTCACCCTCAATATCTTGCTGTTTTTGTTGACGGCCCGCATTAGCCGACGGCCCAGAGCCAGAACACTGCTGATTTCGGCCTATCTATTCACCACCTTGCCCGTTGCCATCTATGGGTTGCGGCAATATTTCTTTGGGGCAACGGCCCTCGCCACTTGGGTAGATGCCACCTCCGAACTGGCCACCGCCACGCGGGTCTACAGCTTTTTGGGCAACCCCAACCTGCTGGCAGGGTATCTCATTCCCGCTGTCATGTTCGCGGTGATGGCGGTATTTGCTTGGCCGCGCTGGGTACCCAAGGGATTGGCCGCTTTGACGGCGGTGCTAAATACCCTCTGTCTGGTGCTCACCCTCAGCCGGGGCGGCTGGATTGGCTTCGTGCTCGGCGGCTTTGTGCTGCTCAGCCTGACGGTGCATTACTGGAGCATTCGGTTCACGCCCTTTTGGCGACGCTGGGCCATGCCCCTGCTTTTGGGCGGGGTTGCGGCCTTTGTGGTGCTGGCGGTGCTGTCTGTCAGTTCTCTGCGGGTGCGGGTGCTGAGTATGTTTGCTGGACGATCCGACAGCAGCAACAATTTCCGTATGAACGTTTGGGTGGCGGTGATCGAAATGATTCGAGACCGCCCCATCCTCGGCATTGGCCCCGGCAACAACGCCTTCAACGCGGTCTATCCTCTCTATCAGCGCCCCCGCTACAACGCCCTCAGCGCCTACTCTGTTTTCTTAGAGGTGTTGGTAGAGGGCGGGATTATCGGTCTTGCGGCCTTTTTGTGGATGCTGCTGGTGGTGTTTCAGCAGGGCTGGGTGCAGATTCAAAAGCTGCGGGAGCTTCAGTCTGTGCAGGGCTATTGGCTGATGGGGGCGTTGGCTTCCATGGTGGGTATCCTGGGCCAGGGCATTGCTGATACGGTGATGTATCGGCCCCAAATTAGCACCCTGTGGTGGCTCTCCATTGCCCTCGTCGCTAGCTACTACCCCACCCTGCGCCAGGGCAAAGGCCAGGATTTTCAGTTGGACACCTAGACCCCTCACGGCCCGCTGCCTCTATGGCCTGGGCTTACTACCTGGGCCTACTGCATTCGGTCAATGGTGCGGTACTGAATCGCCTCGGCAATGTGGTGGGTTTGCAAGTGTTCGGCTCCGTCCAGGTCAGCAATGGTGCGCCCTACCTTGAGGATGCGGTCGGTGGCGCGGGCGGAGAGGCCCAGTTTACGCACCGCGCCTTCCAGTAGGGTGCGGCTGGGGTCGTCGAGGGGGCACCAGTCTTTGAGGTGGCGGCTTTGCATATCGGCGTTGCATTGCAGCTTGGGTTCGGCCTTGAAGCGGTCGTGGGCGCGTTGACGGGCCTGCTGCACCCGATCTCGCACCACCTCCGAGGCTTCTCCGGGCTGGTGCTGGGTCATTTCTTCCGGCTTGATGCGGCTGACCACCACTTGCAGGTCAATGCGATCCATCAGCGGCCCCGATAGCCGAGACCAGTAGCTTTCGCGGCTGCGAGGGGTGCAGGTGCAGGGCTGCACAGAGTCGCCATAGAAGCCACAGGGGCAGGGATTGGTGCTGGCAATCAGGGTAAACTGGGCTGGAAATACGACGGATTGCCGGGTGCGGGTGATGGTGACGTAGCCGTCTTCTAGGGGCTGGCGCAGAAATTCCAGCACGTCGCGCTTAAACTCGGTGAGTTCGTCCAGAAACAAATAGCCAATAGCAAATTCATCAACAATGAACGATTTGTTGGCTTAACCAGAATTCGGGTAGTGTGCCGGAACCCTTTAATTCTCTACGTTTCCCATAATATGTACGTTCCCTAAAAAAAATTTAGTTTTATGTCAGACCCGATTTCGGCCCCGGATATCCCGCCTGACCAGAATGCGGTGATCGAGTGCCAGGTGCGGCCCGATGACCTGATGGAGGAATTGGGCATCAAGAAGGACGCCTACTATGCCTACCTGAAGCACCTCGACATCAAGGCCCAGCGGGACGGTGACGGCAAGGCGTACCTAGAGCCAGACCAGGCGGATCGGATTCGGGCGCTACGATCCCACGTACAAGAGACGGGCAGAATTGAGGGCTTTGAGGAAACGGCGCTAGCCACCGCTGAAGAGTCGGGCCTAGGCAGCAGTGGTGCGCCCTGGTCGCAGGACAGTCCAGCGGACAGTACCGACCCCTCTCAGCTAGAGCATCTGATTCGTCAGGCCCAGGAGTTAGCCGCTCACCACATGGCCATGGGCGACCTGGTGGTGGCGCAGTTGGCCCAGCAGATGACCTTTGACGACCTAACGCCGGAGCTACAGAGCAAGGTGCAGGGGGTGCGGGAGGCTACCCACCCAAAATCCAACCCCGCCGAGATCGCCAACCGGATCATGCAGCAGTGGCGCAGTCAACGCGGGACTCAAGCCGCCTAGGGACGCCCAAGCCCCCCATCCGGGACGGCAATGCCCTGGTGGTGGAGTTTCGTGAGGACGACATTGCCCAGGTGATTAACTCGCTCCTGAAGGGACAGTCCATTCTGGTGTTGGGAGAATCGGGCAGCGGTAAGAGCGTCCTTGGTCTGGAGGTGAGGCATCGTCTGGGGTCTGAGTACCGCATTGCGGTGGCGTCCTACTCTGGCAGTGCCAAGCAAACCCTGATTGCCATTGCCGAAGCCTTGGGTGTTCCCACAGAAACCGCCGATGACCGACCTAAGCCCTTGACCGCTGACCAACTGCGGGTGGAGATTGCCCAGGACATGAACGGTGGCCGACGGCTGCTGATTGCCGATGATGCCCATCGGTGGCCCGCATCCTTGCGCTACTGGATGGAGGAGTTGCTACGGGGGAAGGGGCTGCTGCTGCTGCTGGCGGATCGGCCTCCGGCAAGGGATGTCTTCTTGAAGCTGCCTCGGATGGAGCTAGAACCCTTGACCCCTGACCAGATCCGCACCCTCATGTATGCCGAAGCCACCGCTCAAGGCATGGCGATCAACCCCGCCAAATTTGCTGACCTACAGCAGCGGGTGGGGGGCAATCCAGCCCTGGCGAAACGGGTGGTGCATGAGGAATTGTTGGGCATTGGTGAAGAGATGAGTACCGACCATCGGCAGTACATCGACGGCACCCCCTTCCTGGTTGCCAGCCTCAGTGCCATTGGCATTGTCCGGTTCATTGGCATTGGCCTAGGGGACAAAGCCCTCTACATCGTCGGTGGGGTGGCCACGCTGCTAGCTCTGACCTTGAGGACGTTGTTCTATTCGATTAACCGCAAGAGTACGAGGTTAGGACGATGAGGATTCGAGGCATTGGGGGAGATGAATCTAGCCAGTTAGCCCCAGAAGAATGGGTGAATGTATGGCAGGTGAGTGATCTGGGGCTGGAGTTCTACGACACCTGCCAGGTCAAGCATTTGGGCGACTTAACCACAGAAGACTACTTTCTAGAACCAGTGGAGGTGGAGCCATGATGAGTGTGACCCATGCCGCCCTGGCGGTGGCCGCTACGGCTATCGGCCTCAGTACCGCAGATCCCTACGTTCTAGCGACCGCTGCGGTGGCCTCCCAGTTTCCCGACATCGACACCACGGAAAGCTTCTCAGGTCGCTTGATTTGGCCTCTGACCAATTTCCTAGAGCAACGGTTTCCCCATCGTTCCGTCACCCACTCCTTCCTGGCGACGGGCCTGGTGGCAGGACTAGCCGCGCCCCTGCTGTGGATTAACCCACCCTTCTTTGGGGCTATCGTGCTGGGCTACTTTGTGGGCTGGTTTGCCGATGCCTTCACCAAGTCTGGCGTAGAAGCCTTCTATCCCAATCCCGCTAGGCTGGTGATTCCCGGCAACCCTAGGGCCAGACTCGATACTCGTTCCCCGGCTGAGTATTGGGTACTCTCTACCGCTCTCTTCTTGACCATCATCAGCGTCAACCTCACCAGCGCCGGGGGACTTTCCGAGAGCGTGGCCCGGACGTTCTTCAATGACGCCGCCACAGCAGCGGAGCTATTTCATAAGCATGGAGCCAATCAGCGGATCTACATCGACATCGAGGGCATCCACACCCACACCCGCCAATCGGTCAGCGGCACCTATGAAGTCCTGGAGGCAGGCAGCAGTGACCTGATTGTTGAGGACGTAACCACCAAACGCCTCTATAAAATTGGCCAGGGCAATGATGCTCAGATCCGCCCCATACGAGTTAAGGCAAGGCTGGGCGATCCAGTGCAGGTTGCGGCCCAGTTCTTTAACCTACAAGAGGTGGGGGTGACGGAATGGCTAACCACGGTTCCCCAGAACGCCTACATCAGCGGTAGCCTCCTGCTGGATGACCTGCTAGAGGTGCCACCCCCGGTCAATCTTGAAACTTATCCTACGATTCGCATGGGTAGCGGCCAAATTGAGTTACAAAATGCTCATCCCCAAGAGATTCGTTCTCTACTGCAAGAGTTCTGGATTCTCCACGGTAGCGTCATCGTCAAAGTGAAGGCATGACCCAGCCCACACGACCCTATGAAGGCTCCCTCTTCCTTGTCTTCCTTGGGTTGGTGAATGTTCTGGGGATAATGATCATCCTATGGTTGACGCGGACAGAACCGAGTCAGGGCCAAGCGTCTACGCCCAATTTAGAGCCGCCGCAGCTCGTCACCACGCCCCCGGTGAGTACCCAACCACGGGTGTTGACCTTCACCCTAACCCTGAGTGAACCCGATGACCTGAAGGTACGGCAGGGGGACACCGTAGCGGTGGGGGATGTGTTGGCCGACCGTACCCGTGAGCGTACCGCCCTCCAGACCCAGCTTGCCCAGACGACCCTTTCCCTCCAGCGCATCCAGGCCCAACAGGTACTTGACCCCCCAGAGCCGTTACCCGTACCCCCGGTGTCGGGCCTACCCCCAGTCTTCTACGGCACCCAAGAGGCCACCATCGCCGCCGTTGAGGACAGCATCGACCTCCAGAAGCGCAAGATTGACCTGCTCTCGACGATGCCCCCCGCTGATGTGCCCCCGGCCATGCGCGAGCATGAGGATCGGATTTTGGAGGGGCTGTATCGTGACCTCGAACGGGCCAAGGCGGAACTGAAGCAGGCCCAGGAACGCCGTGCCCATCAGGAGTATGAACATTCCTTGGCCATGGCGCGACGGGCGGAGGAGGCCAACCAGCAGCGACTCGCCCACAACCAACAGCGGCAACAGGCCGAGGCCCAGCGCCGGGAGAAGACCTTTCAAGAGGCCCAGCTTCAGGCCCAGATCGAAACCATCAACGCCAAACTATCAGACCTTTCAACGGTAAGGAGTCCCTATGCGGGTACGATTCGACGGGTCAAGTGGTTGGGCCAAAGTGACACCCGCCTCACGGTGGAAATTACGTTGGCCATTGGCGGTAGCCCTAGCCCTGCTGCTGGGATTCAGCCTCTCCCCAGTCCAGGCCCAGGAGACTGAGGAGGAAGTCTTTGAGGAAGAGGTCTTTGAGGAGGACTGGGGGGATGAGGGCAGCGGCAACACCCAACCCCTGATCTCCCATCCCGATGAGTTCTACCAACTCGATGACAATCCCCTCAATCCCTTGGGCGATAACCTCGATCTGCTGATTCAGACCCAGATCAATGCTGACCTGTGGGCGGCCATGATGGGAGACTTGCCCTGCCTAGACCCCACCACGGAATGTATCGCCCAGCTCCAGACCATGGCGGTTGAGAATAACTTGGCCCTCACCATCATCCAGGAGCGCATTGATGCCATTGAGATGCGGATCGACGAAGCCCGTAGCCTCAACCAGCAGGCGGTACGCATGGATGTCCTTGACCCCCTGATGTCCCGCTACCTTCAGTTTGACCAATCATCGGGCCGGGGCTTCCTCAATAACCTGTTTGGCATCTTTACCGACCCCCTACGCTCGATCAATGAAATCCTTAGCCTGATTGGCATTCCCCTGGTGCGCGGCATTACCCAAACCAATACCGCTGCCCAGACCAATGCCCTCGCCATTAGTGACCTCCAGGTGAAGGTGACGCAGATTGAGCAGGAGAAGCGCAAGATGGCGGAAACCTTGCGAGAACAGGTGATGCTCGAAGTTCTGGAGTTCGATGCTACCCGCCGAGAGTTCCAAATCTCCCAGGAGATTGCCCGTCGCGCCACGGTACAGCACCGCATTCTAGAGATTGACTATCGCTTCAGTAGCCGCATCGACAGCGTCACCTACCTAGGCCATCTCTCCCAGCTAGACCGCCAAAAGGCCGATACCTACCGAGCTTGGGCAAGGCTCAGAACCCGGCTGGCTAGGATTCAGATGATGGTGCTGGGGCAGGAAGAGTAAAGGCCAAATCAGCTAAAGTTTCGTTAAAAGACATGGCGGCAATGTATTAAATAGCACATTCACATAAGTATTCTAAATAAAATGGTAGTGTCCTGATTCAAGAACAAAAGGTCATAACTTGGACTCTCTTAACTGAAGATCCGATGGTTTTGCCATGGGTGAAATGGCAGTGAGCTAGTAAGTTTATATGACAAAGTTCTTGAATACACTACTTAAAATTGGTTAGATATTATGACACAGCAAGTTGGCTATCATGGCAATAGCTTTGAGCATAATCTGAGCCCTGCTGAAAAGGAAATTATACGAAGAATTCGGGATAGAATTCATAAAAAAATTGACCATGTATCTCCAGCCACGGCCTATGAACTATCTCAAATTCTAGGTTTAGTGGCACAGGTTGCTAGAACCAAGGATATTGATGACCAAAAGCCTGGTTTTCTTCATTCTGCCGTTAGCTCTTTATTTGGAAATGCAGATATATCTGTGCCAAGAGAAGAGCTTTTAGAGATTCTTGAAACTACGTCTATTGTATTAACAGAAGGTCTAGATGAAGAAGAAAAATATAAGCGGCAAAGGCTGATATTTTCAAGAGAAATCATCCACAAAATTGATATTCAGTCTCGGCATTTCCCTAATCCAGTATCCAGCTTACTTGCACGATATAACAGTCTAGAGGATAGGCTACTGTCAGGTACAGTTTGGTTCTTCAATCTGTTCTTCGTGGTTCCCTCACTTCTGGTACTTTCTATTCTGGTCGTCTACACCCTAAAAACCTACAATGTCAATGGAGAAAATATCAAAAATAATCTGAATACCCTAATTTCCAATAATTCCGTTATGACCCAGTCCTTAAGGGACATAGATTCTCAGCTTGACGAGATTCTTCCTCCGGTGGAAAAAGCTGAAGGGGCCGAACAGAATCCTAATCCATCAGAAACAAACAGCGTAGAGTCCATCAATGTGCCAATCTCTATTCTTAGTGAAATTGATGGCAATGTCACAAAAGCGCTTCAAAATCAACTCGACTATACCCATGCTGCTACAGCGACTCAAAATCTCCTTAACGGTGAGTCCAGTAAGCAAAGTGTTGCATTGATTCATAAGGCTATCTTAGAAATCTTTGGCATTCAGTCAGGCACCCTCCCAATGACAGGCATTCTAGCGCTACTTATTGCGATTACCATGGGTGCGTTAGGAGGATCAGTCAGTGTGATTATGACTTCAGATAAGCTTGTAAATGAAACGAAGAGAAAGAAAGTAGATCCTTTCTATATTGGCTTTTTTAGACCATTCATTGGAATGGCCTTTGCAATTTTTGTGGTGTCGCTGATTGAATCTGGCATCTTTTCGAGCTTTCTAGAGCTAGAGAAGCCAGGACAACAAAATGAAAAGCTCTATCTCTTTGCTGCGATTGCCTTTGTGGCAGGCTTTAGTGAGCGCTTTGCTCCCAGCTTGGCGGATCAGGTGTCTAGAGTACCTTCCCATGAGGAGTTAGAACCTAAAGATGAGTAGGTTAGGCACACTTTAGGGATAAAACAGAAGGACAAGTTAAAGGCAACTAAAAGAGCCTCAACTGGCTCAATGCAGGTGAGGCTCATTGGTCTAGGACTCGATTTTCCGTGAGAACTCGCCTAATCAAAGGTAATCCAAGCAGGCGGATTCGCCAGCCAGGGCGGCATTAGGCAGGAGCGTAGGTTTTCAAAGGAGAAGGACGTGACTTCTCCGTAGTCTGATTCCCTCAAGATATAGCCATTCCGTAGACTTTCCTCAAAGCTATGGGGGAAGTTGGGTGGTCTGAAATTCCCCGACCAGCGGATGGCTGGAGGCCCAGAGAGCGATCCAGCATTGGCCGCAGTGAACAGTGGATTGTCATTGGAGATGGGGGCTAGGCCATCATCGGCGGATAGACCGTAACTATAGCCGCGAATGAAGCCATAGGAGGACGCCACAATGTTGCCGTTGTAGGCTATGCAAACCTCGGCATTGGTGGGCACGGTAAACCCTGGCCCTGCGGAACGGGGCATATCTCCTGGCCCCCAAGGCCCATCGGGAAAGCCATCCCCATCTCGGTCATCGGGAATACCATCGCCGTTGCTGTCGTCTACCTGGCCATCACCATTGAAGTCATGGATGGTTGGGTTATAGGTGGCTAGGGTGAAGTCATTCATGGCCGCTGTGCCGCCACCCGTCCCACCCGTGGAGCCTCCCCCTGTCGAGCCGCCCCCCGTAGAACCTCCAGAGCCATCTGTAGAGCCCCCCGTCGAACCGCCCCCCGTCCCGCCTGTGGAGTCCCCAGATCCGCCCGTGGAGCCATCTGTGGATCCGCCCGTAGAACCTCCAGAGCCATCCGTCGAGCCCCCAGTGGAGCCGTCTGCACCCCCCGTCGATCCGCCCGTGGAGCCGCCCGTGGATCCATCGGTAGAGCTACCACCGCTAGAGCCACCTGTTGAACCGCCCGTGGATCCATCGGTAGAGCTACCACCGCTAGAGCCACCTGTTGAACCGCCCGTGGATCCATCGGTAGAGCTACCACCGCTAGAGCCACCTGTTGAACCGCCCGTGGAGCCGCCCGTGGAGCCGCCCGTGGATCCATCGGTGGAGCCTCCTGTCGATCCGCCTGTGGAGCCTCCACTAGATCCATCTCCCGTGCCGCTAGAACCGCTCCCACTGCCCCCTGTAGTACCAGATCCTCCCGTTGAGCCACTGCCGCCCCCTGTTCCGGTGGAACTTCCCCCAGTGGTGCCTCCACTCCCAGCGGTGGTGATGGCGCTCGTGATGGTACGGGTCGTATTGACTACGGTGGCCGGAAGGTTAGTACCAGGGATGGCGGGGGCAAAGATATCAACCCAAGGCTGGGGATAGTAGAGGTTCCCGCGATAGCAGAGCAAAGGCCGAGTCTCTGGGATTTGGCTCACCTGAAATTCGGCGTAGGTTTCGACGGAGGTGGTGGGTAGCAGGATGCTTTGGTTGAAGTTGATGGTCTGTGTTTCCCGGATTCTCAGAAAGCCACAGTCATTGACGCGACGGCTCAGAATCCGAAGCTGCCCTGGATAGGTGACTTCATAGCGGGTATTGGGCGGGTTGCCAACGACGACAATATCGCCATCCTGGGTTTTGAAGTGTTGAGGTCGTTCCTCGTCAAGACCATGGCCACCGCTCCGTTGCCGACAGGTGGGCCGGATCTGTGTCGGTAGGCTAGCGGGGTTGATGGTGGCCCCATTGACTTGAATGGTGGCGGTTGGGTAGTTCTCCGATGCGCTCACCACCAGGAGGCCACAGGGATTAGAGGTGAGGGTACGGCTGGGTGGGGTGTCAATGCCGATTCTCACCTGGGCGTTGGGTGCTAGGCGGTAGACCGATATGGCCCCGTCGCTGTCTCGGTAGATGTGGCCCTGGGAAGCCAGCGCCGGGGCATTCAGAAGTAGAAGCAACGGGGCAGAGAGGAGCAGATGTTTCATAACAAAAAAGCCTCTCCGTATAGAGAGGCTGGATATCAGGGTGCATTAAACCAAGATGGAACGGAGCCAGCCTAGCCCCTAGGGCCACGCCGCCGGGGTGTAGAGTTGCCCGCTGCGACAGAGGGGTTCAGAGCCCGCATCCGGCATGGTTGCCAAGGTGTGAGTGGTGCCACCAATCATGATCGTGGGGTTGGAAGCCCAGGGGTAGGTCGTACTCTCGTTGATGGCGGCAAAGCCACAGGCATTGGCGGTTACGCTGCGTTCACGACCACCGCCATAGACCGCTTCATAGACCGTGTTCGGTGTCTTGACGATGACCACTTCCCCCGTCCCCGTCTTGAAGTTGGCGGTACGGGCTTCTTCCAGGGCACCATTCACACAGCGGGGCAATAGCTGGGTGGGCAAGGTAGCCTGGTTGATGGTGGCCCCATCCACGGTCTGAAGACTCGATAGGGGACTGGTGGTACTATCCCGCAGCACAACCAGTCCACAGGCATTAGCCGTCACCCGTCGAGTGCTGGTCGCCCCTGGATAGGTCACGGTCAGCCGCTCCCCAGGAGTGCGATTGGCCACAATCACCTGGGGAGTACCATTAGAACGCATCACTTTGTAGACAGCATTGCCGCTAAAGGTTTGCGCCAGTGCCAGGGGAGCTACGAAGCCAGCGGCTATCAGCCCAATCCCGCCTATTGCCAAGAATGTACGCTTTTTCATACCGAGGATCTACGTTGAAGGGTTGGAAGGGAACACTCGTATTAACGTACTTTTTCCAACCGTGAATTGGCGTCAGGCACACTATGGGATTTTCTCTATAAAAATGACGGCATTTATCTAGATTTTCCTATTTCCTAGGTAGTTCTACAGGTTAATGATTCATGGGCCTTGCCTGAACTGTAAATGCCAGCATGGCCCAGATAATATCCTTATCTTTTCAGCCCCGGTGTCCTCGGTGGTGGAAGTCTGAAATCCTAGAGACGACGGTATTTCTCAGGGGCAAGATATTTAGTTTTGTAATGGTGTGATTCCGCCGCTGGAGTTGGGTACTCTAAGCGAAGTGAAGCTCGCGGAGTCTGAGGTCGTTCTAGACCCGTGAGATGGTCGTTCCCCTGGTCGTTGTTTCGATAAACCCATCATAGGCAGGCATTCCGTGTGCCTGGTTTTGCTGTGGGGATGTTCTGGGGATGTTCTGGGGATAACAAACTTTTTTAGCGATTTTGACGGTGGCCCTGCAACCCGGAAGCTTTTTTGCCGGGTTGGTTAACTAGGCTGGGGTCATTCACGTTGAGGCATTCTGATGTCGCGCATTCAACTAGAGCGACTACTGAAAATTGATGAGCTAATCCGTAAGCCTGAACGGCAGACGGCTCAAGCGTTGGCGGATGTGCTGGAGGTGAGTGAGCGCACGATTCGCGATGACATTGCCTTTATGCGGGATCGGTTCCATGCGCCCGTGAAATTTCACCGTACCCACGGCTACCACTACACAGAACCGACCTGGCGACTTCCAACCGTCCAACTCACCAAAGGGGAACTTTTTGCCCTCACCTTGGGGGCTAGGATGCTGGAAGCCTGTGCCGGGTCGGCCTATGCCCTGGATCTGCGGTCAGCCATCACCCGATTAACCGAGCGGCTACCAGAACAAACCTGGCTAGATTTCCAACAGATTGCTGAGGATCGCCTGGTTTTTCGTTCTGGGGCGGAAACCAATCTGAATTTGGACGTTTGGCAGCAGCTAGAGGAAGCGTGTCGGGAATCGAAGCAGGTGTGGATGAGCTACTACACCGCCAGCCGTAACGCCACCTCCGAGCGGGTGCTAGACCCATACCTACTGCACATCTACCGGGGCACGAACCCCTACGTCATTGGCTGGTGCCACAAACGGGATGAGGTGCGTTGGTTCCGGGTAGACCGGATTCGCGAGCTAAAGCTGCTGGAGGATAGCTTTGAGCGCAAGCCGGACTTCAATGCCAAGGATCACCTGGAGATGATTTTCCAGCATGAGGTGGGGGGTGTCCCAGTCACGGTACGAATTTGGTTTGATGCCAAGACCGCCCCCTACATCCGGGAACGTCGCTGGCATCCTACCCAAGAGCTAGAGGAGCACGAGGACGGGGCGGTGACGCTTCAGATTGTAGTAAGGGGCATTAATGATGTGAAGCGGTGGGTGTTGGGCTATGGGAGAGGGGCAAGAGTGTTGGAGCCACCGGAGTTAGTCACAGTGATGAAGGAGGAAATAGAACTAATGAACTATAATTATTTGAACTCTTCCAAGTCTAATGAGTAATTGCTCATGCTTAGAAGTGCAACACAGGGGGGAAAATATGGACTTTCTCGAAATTCAATTTGCTCTGAGGGGTAAAACGCTCCCTGCGGATCATGGCTACGCGCTTTACTCAGCAGTGAAAAAAAGTCTCCAAGCGGTTGAAGATGCATCCATGCCTAAAGACTTGCCAGACGATTTACATCTATGCACAATTTCAGGTATTCCTGATCATGCTGGCATGATTTATTTAAATCAAAGCTCATCCTTGCGACTTCGTTGTCCGGCTGATCAGGTGCAGACTTGGTATCGCTTCCTGCAAAATCAGGTTTTGGATATTCGCGGACATCTTATTCGACTGATTCAGCCTAGGATTACTTTGCCAGAAGCCAGTGATACTTTAAAGTCGCGACTTGTGACGTTTAAGCTAAAAGAAATTGATCATGCAGAAGTACCTCGATACTTTCTGCAATCTTGTCAGAATGGGTTAGATCGTCTTGGTCTTAAAGGACAAGTATTTATTCCTAGCGATCCTGATGGCGATTTAGCTCGACGAACTCTGCAAATAAAAGATAAGAAGGTTTTAGGATTTAGTGTCGTAGTTGAGGGTTTGAGTAATGAAGACTCACTTATATTACAGTGGCATGGCTTAGGTGGACGAAAGCACTTTGGTTGTGGTTGGTTTTATCCACTAAAGGAAGATGCGTATGCTGCCTGAGAAGCCAGCCTTACGGCCTAAGTTACTCCTAGCGAAGTCGATGGATAAGCCCTGGAAGTCTGCCTATGGGCTAACAGGCCATACCTCTGATGTCGTCGAAGCTGTCACTACACTGGTTGATGAGCTAGGTATTGGTTGCCTGCAACAGTTTGGCTTATCTCAAAGTCTTGAAGAACTAAAGGCGACAGTTCAACTGGCAGCGTTTCTACATGATTTAGGCAAGGCAAATGATCACTTCCAGGCTGTAGTACGCAAGTTTAAGAATCCAATGAATAACCCGCAGTTGATGCGGCATGAAGTGATATCAGTTTTGTTGGCTTGGGAAATGCGGGACTGGCTTTCAACTGGTCAGGGAAATTTTTATGTGGCTCTAGCAGCGGCTGGTGGACACCATTTCAAGCTGGGTGGCGAAGCAGGTAAGCAAACCGATGAGATTGGAGTCATCCGTAACTCTGGCTGTGATCAATGGACAAGGGGCGATCTCCTATGGCTCTACACCACCCATAAACACTTTATCGGGCTACTAAAGTACGGCCAGAAATTATGTGGATTGAACCTATCTTTGCCCAATAACTTACCTACACATTGGACAATCACAGACCTCAAGCAAAAGCAGAAAACACTGATTAGGGAATTTGTCGAATGGGACACTGATCCAGTCTTCACAGCGGTTGTTAAAGCCCTATTGGTGGCAGGAGACACCAGTGGTTCAGCGTTACCCGCAAACGATGTTTCGATTCGTGACTGGATTGAGCAACAAATTCGGTATACCTTGACTGAAACTGAACTACAGCATGTGGTAGCGGAACGATTGGAGGGTAATTCCCTACGTCCTTTTCAGGAGAATTTGGGTAAAGCAGAACAACGAGTGACGCTTGCACGGGCAGGGTGTGGAACAGGGAAAACCCTGGGTGCTTACAATTGGGCCAAACGCCATGCCATCGGGCGCAAGCTATTCTTCTGCTATCCGACGACGGGAACCAGTACCGAAGGCTTTTTAGATTATGTCTACGACAAAGTGGATTCAACGCTGGTCCACACTCGTGCAGCAGTTGACTTGGAGCATTTAGACCTGCACTCAACCGGAGATGATGACGACCTGGAAACCAAACTGGAATCGTTCAAAGCCTGGAGCACTAAGGTCAGTATTTGTACCGTAGATACAGTTTTAGGACTGCTGCAATGTAACCGCCGTCCTCTGTATTGCTTTCCTGCAATTGCCCAAGCAGCCTTTGTATTTGATGAAGTCCACTGCTATGACAACAAGCTTTTTGGGGCACTTTTGCGGTTCCTGGAGGTAGTTAAAGCACCAATCTTACTCATGTCAGCGTCGTTCTTACCCTGGCAGCTACAGGCCATTGAGCAAGCGGTAGGCGCACCCTTAGATGTTATTCACGGGCCAAAGGATCTTGAAACCCAGCCCCGTTACCGCTTTCACTATGCCGATGCACCCAATTGGGAACGGGTGAAGGCTGAATATGAGGCAGGAGGCAAAATTCTGTGGGTTTGTAATCAGGTCAACACAGCTATTGACGTTTACCAAAATGCTAAAAAGATTGGGCTAAGCCCGTTGCTTTATCACAGCCGTTATAAATATGGTGATCGCGTCCAGCACCACCGAGAGGTCGTTGACCGTTTTAAGACTGATGGCCCAGTGATGGCAGTTGCCACCCAGGTAGCTGAGATGTCATTGGATCTGTCTGCAACCTTACTCGTAACTCAAATTGCCGATCCACCAGGCTTAGTGCAGCGCCTGGGTCGATTGAATCGCCAATACTGCGGCCATGCCCTTGATGCCCTGTTCTACCCCGATGAAAAAGTTGGCTTTCCCTACGAGCAAGAAGACTTGGAGGCTGGCCTCGAATTAGTTCAGAGCTTTGCTGGCGAGGTTTGCCAAGCTGATCTGGCATCTTGGCTCGAAAAGGCAGCTACTCAAGGACAACCGGATCGCAACTCGGTTTGGCTCGATGGTGAGTGGCGTACCTACCCAACCTCTTTACGGGAGGCAGGTTACACCACCACCGTTTTACTGGAGCGGGATGTCCCAACCGTTGAAAAATTGCCTGCCAAGCTGATTCCTCGGTACACGGTTCCCTTAGTGGTTAGAAACCAGCAAACCAAAGGCTGGCAAAAATGCAGACGCTATCCGGTAGCCCCTGCGGAGTCATGGGGCTATTCATCAGAAATTGGTGCCTATGAACTAGCAAGGAGATCGGTATGATGTATCAGTGTCCCTCTCAGATGCTCCATAAGGCGTTGAGCACTAGACCACTCTGCTCTGTAGTAAAACTACAGAAGTTGGAGCCAACCACTGATGCCGCAAGGCGTTGCACGACCAAGCCAGCCTTTGAGGAATCCCCTCCATGAGGCTGGCTATCTTTAGAAGTAATTTTGGCTGATGTAGACAACTCACTCTGATGATGGGCTATATTATGGAGGATGACTTACTGCGAGGTTCCCCATGACTGCTGAGCAACTGACCCTGCTAGGTTATGCCACTGCTGAGTTGGAAAAAGCGCAGCGACTACCCTTCCTGGGACTAAAGCCCAGAGGGATAACAACAAAATCTGCAATTCGTGAAGGCATCCCAGAAAGTGCTTTGCGTCGTGCCAAGAAGCTTTCCTGCCTCGATTACAACCTTCCTCACGGCAAAGGGCGAGTACGGATTGAGTTTATTGAACAGGTAAATCACAGAGACTACTGGCGCATTTGGGAGTATGAGGAAGGAGGTAACTGAATTGACTGAACTGACACTCTCCATTTTTGACCCCAACACACTACTACCGCATCGAGCCGGAATCGCTGGGTTAGGGCTTGCACTATCAGCTATCGATTCTACCGATGCTCCTTTACAGTGGGAGGTTACAGAAGATGTTGTAACCCTATCCTGGGAGGGCAAAGACATAGATGCTATTCAATGGCTCTTAGCACAGACCTATCGTTCTGATGAAGGCTATTTAGAAGCACCCGCACTGAATCTAGATGAGCAGGGGCGCTACATCTTTAGTGAAGGGGTGATGAACTCATTCTTGCAGCACAGCAAGCAGCGCAGTCGTGAAAAGCAAGCTGTACCCCTGAACTTTACCGTTGACGATGATCAGCCTGAAATTCGGATTGATTATCGTCCAGTAGTGGATTGCTACTACACCCGTGGTATTCAAGATGCTTTTAATAGCAAGGGAATGTTCAAAAAGGAAATTCCTTTGAAAGGGCATCACCTTCCTGGATTGGTTGAGTGTTTTGTTAACGGAGCTTATGTTGAATCTCCCACAGGCTTTTTAGCTTTACTATTTTTGCCGCTTGCTTGCGGCTATTATCAATTAACTGGCTATCGCTCAGCATTGGTTATTCCTGAAATTCGCAATATCAACGAATGGGTTAAGTTACGCCGCAAGATGCCGGGACGCACCTATAAAAGCTTCCGCTCTAGCAGTGCAGGGGAATCAGCCCTAAATTTCCTGTTGCGAGAGAAGTTAGCAGATGACTCAAGTTTGTTTCGTATCGATTATTGCGAGGTATACCGTCTAGGTAGCCAGCCTTGGGATGGTAATCAATCCTATCTCAAGCAAGCTGTACACCGAGTACAGATCAATGATCAGATTTTAGGACTGTATGAGGTTGCTTCTAGGCTCTTACCTCCCAGAGTACAGCTTAAAAAGGATGGTAACGGGACATGGTTAGCAGAGTCCAAAGTTTTAGCCTGGATTAGTGACAACTTAATCGTCAACAAGTCATGGTATGACGGATTTTTCGAGTTTCGCAAGGCAAATTCTATTTTTCCAGATGATCGCAGGGGATTAGTTGTAATGACTGAACATCTAAGCGCAGATGAGAAAGTACTCTTTGAGGCTGTTCAAGGTGCCTTTAGCACTTACTTACGAGAGCAGATTTTGCAAGCACAGAAACAAGGCAGACCTTTAGACTACGGACAAGTTACCGATAAGGTTATTTATCGGCTACAGCGACCTGGAACACAGCAACAGTTCACGACTGCATTGGTGAAATTCTTAAGTGATTTTCGGAGTGGAGCAGCACTGGGTAATGGCTTACAAATCTTTGCAAGGCTAAATCAACCGGGAAACTGGAAAACTGCTAGAGATTTAGCCTTGCTTGCAATCGCAACCTATCAAAGTAAAACCAAGGAGGAAAAAAAGCTACTAGAGGAAAACTCTACTGAAGAAACAGCTAACGTCCTTTAATACATTTACTCACCAATATTTGGAGCACTCAACAATGACTCAACATCTTTTCGCTACTATCGTCACAGCTACCGCTGTAGCCGCCAATAACCGAGGAGAAGGGGACGGTAGCACCCTTTCCACTCTGCAAAAGATTACCCGTGGTAACGATCAATACACGACTATTAGTGCTGAAGCTATTCGTTGGGGCTTACGCGAATATTTTCAACATCACAACGAGTCGGTAACGAATCGCACCTTTAACCCAGATACAGATAAGTACAGCTTCAAAGATGAACGTTTTAGTGCCGAAGACTACATTGATGATGATTTGTTTGGCTATATGGACGCCAAAAAGGGCAAAGATAATGAGGATGCTACCACCAAACGGCGAGGTGCTTTAGAAATTAGTCGGGCTATTAGTCTCGATCCTTACTGGGGAGACATTGCCTTTGGGTCTAAAGGCGGTGAGAAAGGTAAAACCTCTATTCACCAAACCGAGGTTCACTGTACGGCTTATCAGTACACCGTGGCCCTTACCCCAGAGCACTTGAAGAATCCTGCCCGTGCTGCCTTAGCCTTGGATGCAATTGCGGCGGTGCGTCATGTTGGTGGTAATCACTCACGATTCCTATACGACTTTCACCCAGAATCTATTGTTATTCGTGTCACCAATGATCCAAGTCCCTGGATTATGGATAGCTTCAAACGCATGGGTGATGCAGTAGGTTGCCCTAAACTTCTTAGGTTGGTTGAAGTCGGTGATGTGGCTGCTAATGAATTGATTGTCGCTGGTGAAATTGCTGATACACCCTATGGAGAGAAGTTAGGGGAATTGGGCGTTGGGGTTTTCCGTAGCGTTAAAGAAGCGATCACCACTGCTAAAGCACTACTCAAGGTGGAGGTAACGGCCTAATGCAGTTGTACCTCGATTGTCCCTGCACTAGCTTCCCTCGAAGCTTTGCACGGGATTATAAGGAAACCTATCTCTATCCACCACCGTCAACTGTCTATGGGCTGCTGCTTTCGCTAATTGGCGAGGTAAATATGGAAGCCCATCGAGGAGTCAAACTAGCTTTGGGCATCATTGGTGATGATCCGCCCATTTCTCGCATTGTGAGGAAACAGCGTCATCACAAGTTTAGCAAGACTCACATGGGCACCTATCCCACTAGTAAGTTCTCAAAGCCTAACCATCAGGAGCTTCTAACTGACTTGAGAATAGCCGTTCAAGTTGACTCCAGTGAAGAGACAGCAACGATAAAACTAGCAGACCGAGTAGAAATTGCCCTTGCTACTCCATCCCAAATTACTCGTTTTGGAGGTCTGAGCCTAGGCGAATCTTGGGCGATGATCAATGGTATCCGCTTGTATCGAGAAACAGATGGTACAGTTCGCTGGCTAGTGAGAGATAATCGTGGTTTAATTAGCCTTCCTATATGGATTGATCGGAAGACAGGGCAGGGAACCTTTCAACGCTTTAGTTGGAGTGATGAGTTTCAGGTAGATTGTTTCACAAAAATACCTACCCCTTTGAAAGCTGTTTTAAGTTCTCAAAAGGGTAAGCAGCTACGAAAGAAAACCTGATGTTTTTTCTTTACAGTTTTTGAACCTTGAAAATTAAATATTTATTAGCCACATAAAAACCTCTGATGCCTTTAGGCGATTTTGTCTACCAATGCACCCATACTAAAGATCACTTGATCTTCAAAGAAAGTTCTGAAGTACGAGTGTTCTTTCTTTAAAAGATGGCGAATTACACGTATCTTTTAAGTCGGAAATAAATTCTCCTGCTTCTGTAGTCATAGTTGGTTTATTCCACACAGTTAGGATTTCAACTATGACTATCACTTCCACTGAGGCTTTGGTAGAGTCTCAAGAAACAATTCGTGTTAATGCGCTCCATGCACTGAATTATTGCCCACGGCTTTACTACCTTGAAGAAGTTGAACAACTCTATACCCAGGATGCTTCTGTCTTTGCGGGGCGGCGGCTTCATGTGGAGCTTGAGAAAGATGAAGATGGCGACTGGCAACAGTTTGTTCTGGAGAGCGAGAAACTAGGGTTACGCGGCAAAGTTGACGCTCTCCGTACCCGTGGGGGCCAAACAATTCCCTACGAGCATAAGCGAGGCCGCTGCTACCGAGACAGCAACAATAAGCCCCAAGCCTGGGAGAGTGATCGCATTCAAGTCTTGGCCTATGCCTTGCTCATTGAGGCTGAGTTGGGAATTATCGTGCCAGAGGGGCGGGTTCGCTACCATGCTGATAATGTCCTAGTTCATGTGCCCCTCGACGACCAGGGACGACAGGACGTGCTCAACTGCATTGATAAGGCTAGACAACTACGGATGTCCTCAGAGCGGCCTCCAGTAGCCACCAACGAGCGTCTATGTGGCCGATGTTCTCTCTCCCCAGTTTGTCTACCTGAAGAGACTCGGTTGGCCCAGGGGACTACAGAGCAGGTGGTGCGGCTGTTTCCTGAAGACGATGAGCGCCAGGTCATTCATGTGACTGAGGCAGGGACTCGAATCGGCAAAAGCGGCGACCAGTTCAAAATCACGAAGCGGGATGGCCAGGTGGTGACGCTTCCTTCCCGGCAGGTGAGCCAATTGGTGGTCCACAGCTTTGCTCAGTTATCTACCCAGGCGATTTACTTCTGTGCTGAGCAGGAGGTGGGGGTTCATTTCATCTCTGGGGGTGGACGCTACCTAGGTAGTTTGGATACTCGTCAGGGCAGCATCCAGCGCCGCATTCAGCAGTACAAGGCTCTAACGGACTCTGAGCAATGCCTCAAGCTCGCTAAGCAGCTTGTGGAGTGCCGTGGCCAAAGCCAGCGTAAGTTTCTGATGCGGGGCCAGCGCAACGCTGATGAGCACAGGGAAGCCCTGGAGCAGACGATTGCTCAGATGCAAAGGACACTGAAGGGGGTATCTACGGCCCAATCTACGGCATCTCTCCTGGGACTGGAGGGCAATTTGGCCGCCCTCTACTTTGGAGCTCTCCCCCACCTCATCTCAGATAATGTGGCCCTAGGGATGAAGTTCTCTGGACGCAATCGACGGCCACCCAAGGATCGTTTTAACGCTCTGCTGAGCTTTGGCTACTCTATGCTGCTGAAGGATGTGATGAATGCCATTCTCACCGTTGGTCTGGAGCCAGCCCTAGGGTTCTATCACCAACCCCGCACCCAAGCTCCACCCTTGGCCCTCGACCTAATGGAGATTTTTCGGGTGCCCCTGGTGGATATGCCCGTCATGGCCTCTGTAAATCGCAACCAGTGGGATGTGGATGAAGATTTCAACGTGCAGCGGGATCAAGTATGGCTAAGTGATGCAGGTCGCCGCAAGTTCATTAGCCTGTACGAACGCCGCAAGGAAGAGCAATGGAAACATCCGGTTACACAATATTCCCTCACCTATCGCCGCCTCATTGAACTGGAGGTAAGGCTACTGGAGAAGGAGTGGATGGGTGAGGGTGGTTTGTTCGCTCAGTTGGTAGTGAGGTAGTGACATGGCAGAAAGCAAGAATTACTACCTCATCTGCTACGACATCCGCGACCCTAAACGCTGGCGGAAAGCCTATAAGCTGCTGAAGGGTTATGGCGAGAGTATTCAGTTCTCTATCTTTCGCTGTCGCCTAAGTCAACGGGATCGAGAGCAATTGCGATGGAAGCTTGAAGAAGTCCTTGCTGAGGAGGATAGTTTATTGATTGCTGGCCTATGCCAGCGGTGCGTACAGCGTATCGAGGCTTGTAATCGGCCCGAAGCTTGGGATGTGGATCACAACCTACACCAGATCTTCTGATGCAAGGATCTCTGATTGTCGTAAATCCTGTTGATTGAACTCGCGCCGAAAAGCTTACCTAGCAAGGTTTACCATGCTGTTATCCCCCCTGGAGATGCTTGCAATTCGTGAAGGCTTTGTGCTGTAAGGGTTTGAACACAGCAGGAGTTGGTAAAATCAGCAGTATGGAGCAATGGCACGATGCACCGCTTTCCACCTTGCAAATCAGGCTCTCAAAAGCTTGTATAGCAAGGATTTCAAGGGGTCGCTGTGCCGAACCTCTGATGCCGTAAGGCGTTGAGCACGCTATCGTGATATCGCAAGTGGGCAGCCTGCCGATCAGTGCCGAACCTCTGATGCCGTAAGGCGTTGAGCACGCGGCGCAGGCAGGTTTGGGCTGATTTGTAGGAGGGAGTGCCGAACCTCTGATGCCGTAAGGCGTTGAGCACGCGACGCCGCAGACGAACAGCGCAGGCTGCGGCCCGAAGTGCCGAACCTCTGATGCCGTAAGGCGTTGAGCACCGATTACCCTCTCTTTCACTTAGTTGTAAAACACTTGTAAGTGCCGAACCTCTGATGCCGTAAGGCGTTGAGCACATAGGATCACTTCCGTCAGCATCAATGACACAACTGTGCCGAACCTCTGATGCCGTAAGGCGTTGAGCACGCAACAGGCACCCTCACCCTAGGCATTCCTGGCAGTGCCGAACCTCTGATGCCGTAAGGCGTTGAGCACTGGCCAATGGTGGGGTAAAGTTCCCGCCAGATGAGGATTGGGTGCCGAACCTCTGATGCCGTAAGGCGTTGAGCACACCTACTTCGAGCCGACCTGGTTTGTGAGTGAGCCGTGCCGAACCTCTGATGCCGTAAGGCGTTGAGCACAAACAAGAAAAATCATCCGTAACAACCAAGTACCCGTGCCGAACCTCTGATGCCGTAAGGCGTTGAGCACAGGGAAGAAGTCATATTCCATACGTTTAAGGTCAAGGTGCCGAACCTCTGATGCCGTAAGGCGTTGAGCACATCAGAAACCAAAAAACAACCAGAGAAACGAACAAGTGCCGAACCTCTGATGCCGTAAGGCGTTGAGCACTCGGACGTTTGGTACTGGACATCTCGAAGTTTAGGGTGCCGAACCTCTGATGCCGTAAGGCGTTGAGCACAAAATTGGACTCATGCCAGAGACATCATTGAGCCGTGCCGAACCTCTGATGCCGTAAGGCGTTGAGCACGTACACATAAGGGATAAGAAACAACCTAGACGTTTGTGGTGCCGAACCTCTGATGCCGTAAGGCGTTGAGCACTTAGGCAACTTTTAATTAGTGGTCATTCTGTGGGTAGTGCCGAACCTCTGATGCCGTAAGGCGTTGAGCACGGACGTCTTGGGTTGGGGTTAGCGGGGCCAGTGCTCGAACGGCAAGTGCCGAACCTCTGATGCCGTAAGGCGTTGAGCACTCCGCGTCAATCACCACATTGGCCGTTAGGTACAGTGTGCCGAACCTCTGATGCCGTAAGGCGTTGAGCACTTGTTAGACAGGCATAAAGACGAGTGGATCCGCTCGTGCCGAACCTCTGATGCCGTAAGGCGTTGAGCACAGTGAGGTAGCCCAACTGGTGCAGCAGGCGTTAGAGTGCCGAACCTCTGATGCCGTAAGGCGTTGAGCACTGTATGGATTGGCGTAGGCAGGCCCACTTGAGCGACTGTGCCGAACCTCTGATGCCGTAAGGCGTTGAGCACTTGCGGATGCTCAGGCGTAGGGCAAAGGCGAACTGGAAGTGCCGAACCTCTGATGCCGTAAGGCGTTGAGCACGTGCAAGTTGACCTACCTCGGCCCGATGGCGGGGGTGCCGAACCTCTGATGCCGTAAGGCGTTGAGCACCTTCTTCTGGCTGGCAGCGGTTTAGGGGCACATCTGGTGCCGAACCTCTGATGCCGTAAGGCGTTGAGCACATATGCGGGCTTCTAAAGGTCAATTTCAGCAGTTGGTGCCGAACCTCTGATGCCGTAAGGCGTTGAGCACTCAGCGACTCTTTTACCCAGTCATCCGCATGGAGCTAGTGCCGAACCTCTGATGCCGTAAGGCGTTGAGCACAGCCAGGTGCCGTTGGCGCTGCCCAGGTCTTGAATGTGCCGAACCTCTGATGCCGTAAGGCGTTGAGCACACCACGCCGAATAAATGCCCCGAGGATGTGGCCCTGTGCCGAACCTCTGATGCCGTAAGGCGTTGAGCACGCCTCCATGTCCCGCGTTTGGTTCAGCAATTTGATGTGCCGAACCTCTGATGCCGTAAGGCGTTGAGCACGCAACACTGCCATCATCCGCAACAACAACCAAGGATGTGCCGAACCTCTGATGCCGTAAGGCGTTGAGCAAGTAGAGATGGAGGCCAGCACCAAGCAGCAGTTGTCCTACAAATAACAAGCCCCCTCACTCCCCCCAGAACGGCTATAGCTCGACCGTCCCCCACAGGAGCGCCCTGCTGAGTCGGTGTCGTAGGGACATTCACAACTTCCCTGCACTGGGGCACGGCTAGGGGTGCCGCTGGGGTTGGGGAGCGGGCTGCTGTCCTTGGTGGCTGCTTGGGCGGGGGCGGGGGCTGTACCAGATCGATCTCCCCGGCGATAGTCCCACGGCATCACGGGGTTAGGCTGATTCCAAAAGTTGAGGCGCTGCTGTTGGGCTTCAGCTTCGGCCTGAAGCAGTAGGTCTTGGGTCTGGGGACAACTGCTGAGGAATTGGGTATAGACCACGGCATGACCTTCCCTCACCATCTGGAGGTTGACGAGTTGGCCCCCGGCGTAGACTTCCGCCACCATGCGCCCGTAGCGGTCGGTATCGGCTTCTCTAAACTGAATGGTAGAACCCCTAGGGGTAAGTTGTCGGAGGCGTTCGGCGGCGGCTGGCCCCCAAGGGGTTTGGGATGTTTCAGGGGCGTCGATACAGGCAAAGCGCACGGTGACGGTCTGGCCCTGGTAGTCCATGCGTAATGTGTCGCCATCACCCACGGAGATAACGGTGGCCACCGGAAGGTTGAGGCTGGCCACAGCGGGGGCTGGATCGGTGGTGGTGGCTGCTACTGGTGGGGCCGCTGGTTCTGGAGTAAGCGCCTGGTCTTCGGTGGCCTGGGGTGCCTCGACGGCGGGGGATGGTTCGATGATTACGACCGAGGCTGGAGGAGCTTCAACCGCTGTGGTACAGCCCCCCAGCAACAGCAGGGCTGCTAGACCAAATTGCCAGTGTTTCATTGCCATGTTCCGATGTCAGCCCTTCTAGAGTACCCATGGCACGATTAAGCTAACTGCTCGGAAGACAATGACATTATTCATCTGTGTCATTCAGTAACGCTTGAAGTCGCTTATGGTCTGCTAAAGGTAATTTCTCTAAGCCAGATGGATTTTGTCTTAAGAAAGCTCTTAAAGTTTTTCTATAGAGAGAAGTACCAGAACCATTTATGAAGTCGTAAGCCCAACGAACAACCTGTTCATGCTGCTTCTCGCGCAGTGCATGGTAGCTAGATATATCGTTTCCGATCTGAGACATGAGATTAACCATAGCTGAGTTTAGTTCAATCGCACTATATTTATGTGTTCGCTCTTTCTCGTCGGCTGTAGTAACATAAGCAAAAAACCTTAGTTAGCGATTTAGATCATGGTGCAGACGCCCTACTTCTTTGCTCAAGCTACTTCGGGTTCATTGAATGTGTTGCCTCACATCACTGTATTTATAGCTGGCGCTACTCTCGCTCTGACTTATGAGCGTTGGATAGTTGAAAATCGACTTAGTTCACAGAAAGATAAGCTGGAAAGTGAACTAGAGCATGAGAAGCGTGATAAAGAGTATTGGCAAAGAAAGGCCAACGATGCTGCTAAAGATGTGGAAATAGCATACCAAGCTCTTGACGAAACCCTAAAGACCATAAATCAACAAGAATTAAGCACAAATGACATTGTTAGATTGAATCGTATTCTAGGAAAACTGAAAAACTGGGAGGGATTAAATGAGGAGTTGAATGACTACAAGGTTGCAGCAACTGAGTTGCAAAGAAAGCTTCCTTATTTGTCTAGAATAGCTTCTAAACAGGCTATCAAAGAATACAAGAAAAACTCTGTTACCTTACCTGAAATTCTCCCTTGGAATCGAGAGAAGAAGATTCAAAGATTTCAGAGAGATATCACTGGCTATGTGAATTGGATTTATGATTGCATGTATTTCACTGGCCATCCAGACAACAATCCTTTAAGTCGCTTTGTTGAAAAACCTTTACTTTCATCAGCAGACCCCTATGTGGCAGCCATAACATATATAAGGGATCAAGGTGGCTGGGAGCGTTTGACATCGAATCAGGTGCAATACTTGAAGATGTTCTTTGATGAACTCCTGATGCAACTGCCTGATGAATTCAATGGCTAACACAATGCCTAATAATTGCCATCCTTAAAGAGTGCAGCGGTAGTAGTTAAGTAAGGACTGGACTGCTGATAATAAGCTATTTCTTTGTGTTTGATTTAGTGCTTCAAGGTTGTAGATTTCCGCATAGATTTCTCTTAGAAGTTGGCATCTACTGCGACCAGCATAGTTTGCCATAAGTATCCCTCTAGGTAAAGAGTCATACTCACAACTTCTTATACGCAGAATGCTATCAGGACAGATAATGTAAAGCTTTTAAAAAGGCTAAAGCTTCTATTGTGTCAATAAGACTAAAGGCTAAGCAAGCCGCCACAGCTTACCCATCGCCGTCACTTCAGCGGCCACCATCTTGCCCTCCAGCGCCTTGAGGATCGCCCTGGTCGATTCCTGGTGCAGTTCCGCAAGGCTAGCAATGGCCACCACGCTCTGTCCTTCCAACTCACTACAGCAGTTCAGTACCTTCAGGGCCATGCGCTGGGGTTCGTCCAGGTGGGGCGCAATCATATCCTGCTGAGTTCTGGGCAGCTTGCGGAAGTAGGCCAGGAAATCTGTGGCCTCGGTAATCGTGGTGAGGGTGCCGGAGTACATGGTTAAGCCTGATGGGGTTGAGGCTATTGTGCCCAGAATCGGGCGAAGACTCACACCCCCCTATCCGGGTGAACCTCACCCACCTAAACGGGTGATTCAGCTTGTCTTGAGTGAGACTGAGTAGACCCAACCTAAACGGGTGATAGGGGTAAACCGGATAGGGTGGACTCTGGGAACCATGATGTCGGGGCACCTGACCCGATTCGGGCCACCCCTGATCCAAAACTCCCCTGGTGAGGCTGTAGGAATAATTCTCAATAAGGAAAGCTGAAGTAGGCATTCTACGAAAGAATGCGGGTTTGAGGCTCTAAAACTGTCGGATTTTTGCCTATTTTACCGACAGTTTGTAGAATGATACTTATGTATGTACCTGTTCGCGCCAAAAATGAGGTTTACCGGAGTCGAGAGCATCTGACCCTGGAGGAAGTGACGCGCTTGATTGAAGCAGCGGGTGAGCGGGGGCGTCATCGGTTGCGGGATCAGACGTTATTACTCTTGATGTTTCGCCATGGCCTACGGGCAGGTGAGGCGGTGGCGCTGCGGTGGGATGCCATCATGTTTGACGCTGGGGCCATCAGCATTAAGCGGCTGAAGCGGGGCGAGGGAGGGGTTCATCGGTTGCAGGAGGATGAACTGAAGGCTCTGGAGCAGGTGAAGGAACGATACCCGGAAAGTCTTTATGTATTTGTCAGTGAGCGGGGGGCGAAGCTCAGCACCGATGCGATCTCAAAGATTGTGGGCAGGGCGGGCCAGGTGGCTAAGCTACCCTTGCCCGTTCATCCCCATATGTTGAGACATAGCTGTGGCTACCATCTGGCGGAACAGGGGATGCCCACCCGCGACATCCAGGCATACCTAGGGCACAAGAACATTCAGCACACCGTGAGGTACACAGCGGCGAATCCCAGGCGGTTTGACCGGATTCAGTGGTAGGAGGAAAGCAGTAGTGGAGTGGTTGCCTTTGAATTTAGATGAAATACCAAGGTGCCCTGGAGTTTATGGGTTTTTGAGCCGTGAAGACTGGCTATATATTGGTAAAGCTGAAAACTTGGCGAAACGTCTTTCACGGCGACATCCGGCCCTCAATGTGGCATTGAGTCTAGAAATGGCTATTTCCTACTGGTATATGTCCAGTGAATCCCCAACTCGCCTAGAACAGAAGTTGATTAAAGATTTGCTTCCTGCTTGGAATGGAGGCACTTCCCATGAAGATATGTCGGAAAGACATCTTTATTCAGCGCATGGCGTCTTCTGTAATGTGGATTTTAGTAATAGGGAGGAATTTATCAAGACACTCTATGATATGGGAACCTTACATCCTCAAAGGCTAATTTACTACAGTGATTGGCAAAAACAGAGAATTCTGAGTCAGAAGCCTTGCTTTGAGCGAACTCCTGTAAACCAATCAGACGCCGATGAGGCGCTAAGGAGTTTGTGGAGTTAGCTATGAAAAAGGACATTCTCTATTCTCTGGGGCAAGCGCCG
Organism: Leptolyngbya sp. BL0902; assembly: GCF_016403105.1. NCBI lineage: Bacteria > Bacillati > Cyanobacteriota > Cyanophyceae > Leptolyngbyales > Leptolyngbyaceae > Leptolyngbya > Leptolyngbya sp. BL0902. Next base: position 850,939 of record NZ_CP046155.1, on the reverse strand, counting down.
AGTGGTGAACTGGTTCACATTGCAGACGCCGAACCTAATCGTTCCTACCTGTGTCCATCTTGCCAGCAGCCGTTTGTCCAGCACCGGGGTTCTCGCAAGCGGCCTCACTTTGCCCATAAAGTGCTATCGCCCAACTGCACTCCCGAAACAGCGCTACACCACGGCTTTAAGACCTTGCTCTTTGAGAAAATCCAACGTCATTTGGTTGAAGGAAAACCGTTGCCGATAGCGTGGGACTGTCCAAAGTGCGAGGGTTCTCATGCAGGGAATTTGCTCAAGAAAGCGGTATCGGTAGCCGTGGAGCATAGCCTAGGCGAACGACAGCCGGACATCACGCTATTTGATGAACATCAGCGGCCTGTTGCAGCGATTGAGGTGGTTGTGAGCCATGCGCCAGAGGAAGAAGCCCTAGCCTTCTATGATGCCAATCGTATTGCGGTAGTCACGTTTAAGCTGACCTCAGACCAAGATATCCACCAGTTGGACGCCGATGGCCTAAAGCCCGATACCGTCAGTGTTTGCCCTAACCCTCGGTGTTCTAGGTGTGGTGAACCTATGCCTAAGAAACGACTGCTGATTATTGAGGGCAAATGTTGGAAATGTAATGCCCCCATGAAAGTAGCGGCTATCCAGGGCGATATGGGCTATGAACCAGACTTTAGCCCCAGTGATGCCAAGTTAGCGGCCCAGCATGGCGTCTTCATGAAAACGCAGTACAGCAAGATAATTAGAGAATCCTACATTGCTAACACCTGTCGTCGATGTAACAAGTTTGTTGGTGGGCATTATCTGTTCACTGAATATGTTGCGACAGACTACCCGCGCCTAGAGCTAGATGCGGGTTACTACTGTCCTGATTGCCAGATCTAATGGTGGCTTATGACACCTTTCACAGGACTGTCCTACAGGACTGTTTCATTTGATGAAGGGCTGGGAATGCTAGGGGAAGCGCCCAAGAGGTAACGATGCCTACCGTTGTCGATGATCCCCAGACTCTAGAGTTCAACCTTGCCACCACTGGCCAGTCAGCCACCAGCGATACCTTGGTTTCTATCGGGGGCAACCTACCCTATGTCTACCTGGTGCCGACCGGGAAGCTGCTGGATGTGTTCTTGGCCCTGAATGCGTCGAGCCGCAACCTGAAGCGGGCGGCGAGGACAAAGGCACGGCAAAAGATGAATGCGTGGCTCTATAACCGGACACGCCCTGGCTTTGTCTGCTTCATCAAGGAAGGCGTGTTCCATATCGCCTATGCGGGACAACCGGGGGGTGCCGGGTCTCAGCACCACTGGCACATTTTTTGTAATGAAGGGTACAAGGCCCAGGTCGAGCAAATCCTCCATGGGACGATCCTCACCACGTCTAGCCCTTCCACCTCCCAGGCCGGGGGCAACTACACCAAGGAATGGGGTGGGCTATACCTCCGTTCTGAGGCCGAGATTCGCATCGCAGAAGCCCTGGAGCAAACGGGGCTACTTTACTTTGCCAATGTTCGGGGTCGAGTGGGGCTGCAAGATACCATCGTCAGCGACAGCCAGCTTACAGGGCGGGTAGAGACTGATTTCATGGTGTTCTACCAAGGGGTGGGCCTCATCTTGGAGGTAGATGGACAACACCACAATGCTCAGGATCAGGCGGTACGAGACTATGCCCGTGACCGAGTGCTGCTGAGGGCAGGACTGCCGACGGTACGGTTCACGGCCCAGGACTGTCTAAGGCGACCCCAGCAGGTGGTAGCGGAGTTTGTGTCCATCCTCAAGGAGCAGCGCCGCCCGGAAGCCACAACGCCCTATGTTGAGGTAGTCTAGGGCTGTCCTGTGGGACTGTCCTATAATGGCAAAGCAACCGTCCAACACCATCCAACAGTAATTGTCTCCATGGCTTCAGGACAGGATATTAGCCAAATCTACAATGCGTTCCACCACCTCTTGAAGGACTTGGAACCCTTCGTCAATGTGACCGAGATGCATTTAGCCTTTGACAAGGATGGTAATGTCTCCCTGATTGCCCCAGACTTCACAGAACCCCTAAAGGCTGACCCAAAGCTACATCGGTTAGTGCGAGAGGAAATGCGTCAGGTGATTGCCAAGTATCGCTCCATACACTCAGACCCGTTCGCCATCCAGCAAGACAACTCCTAAGCCAAATACCGCTCCACTGACCAATCGGGCGGCTTGGGAATGGTGTGGTAGCCCTGATCGCTAACCCGTCGATACCAGGTCAGTTCTGATACATGGAAGTCTACATAGCTGGGCACCATGAGCCCCTTGGCGACATACAGCGGCTCGATATAAAGCTGCCCTTCATCGTCGTAGAGGTGAAGGCTAACGTTGCGCGGCTGGCCCTGGCGGGTACGGCTGGTAATTTCCACCACCACGCCATAGCCGTAGCGGCCTTGGTAGGGGTCTTTCAGCTTCACTAGGTCGCCGCAGGTGAGGGTTTGGGGCTTAGAAGGCATAGGGCCGTTTCTATTACTGGGAAACCTGAGTGGCCTGAATCGAAAGCTGGGCGATGTCCTCAATCCGTTTGGAGGCATTCAAAATCTCGATTCCAACGACATGGCCATCTTTGTCGTAGTCGAGGATGACCCCTGGTTTATCCTCATCGCTTTCATCAATAGGAGCATCTGACCAACGGATTCTCAAAACGTCTACTTCAGAGTCGTACTTGGCTTGCATGATCACCTCCAGTATTTGTTAAGTTTGCTGGTTCTATAAACGGTAACAACTCTAGCGGGGGAAACGGCGGTATTGACGAAGACCCGTAGGAGATAGGTTTTTCCCTGTGTCCCCTCAAATCTGCTTTGGTAAACCATGAGGCCATCTTCCTCGAACTGCTGTTCTGGATCGGCTAAGACCATCTCCACAAGCTGGAGCGGAATGCTGCGTTCGCCCAATCCTTCGATGGCGTGACGAGTCAACCGATAGTCCATCGCTACAGCTTCTCCACTTTCCAAGCGGTTTGTGACCCATTCTTGCCAGCCCTGGTGAAGCGGAATCCATAACGCTCGAAGGATGGGCCAGAGAGCGAGGCCAGCCCTAGGAGGTCTGCGAGGTCTTGGGTGCTAGGTCGCCAGTCGTGATCCGCCATGGCCTGAAGCTGCTCGAATCGGGCCAGGGGATTGATGGGGGCCGAGGGCTGCTGCTGGGCAAGGGTGGCCACCAGGGCTTGCAGTAGCTCTAGCTGTCCAGGTGTCTCGTAGGACGGCCCAAGCATGGCCCCTGCTGTTGGGACGATGTACTGTCCTGGAGTCTCGCGGGACTGTCTTGGGGTGGGGTTGACGATAGCCGCTGCTTCATCCAGGGTCTTGCCATCCTGGATGAGGTCATGGAGATCATCCAATAGGGCCAACTGGTCTTGATTGACGTAGGCTTTGTTCTTGCGCTTAATCGTTTCGATGCCCAGTGCCTTGATGCGGTTGAAGACCTGGGAACGAGCCACCCCGTAACGGTCGGGCAAGCTTTGAAGAGGCAATTCATCAATATCAATCGTGCTAGTCATGGCAGGTCTGTCCAGTGGACTGTCTTGCCACCCTACCCACGATAATCGCCGCTGTGAACTCCAGAACAGATATGGTATTATTGTACTATCACACTACATCCACGTTAGCCCTAAGCCATTTGGCCTAGGGCTTTTTCATGGCAGTAGCTCATCAAGGCTGACCTGCTTTCCACTCTTGCACCGCCTTCTCAATGGCCTTGGCGGCAATGTAGGCCATCGACCGATCCTCTGCCTTAGCCATCCGGGCTAGGTCTTCCTTGAGATCAGCATCGAGATAAACCGAGAGGACTTCTTTTGTAGTGGCCATGGGAGATGTTCTGGGGATAGCCATCATCCTAAATGCTTGAAAGTACCCTAGGGTAATGTACTTTACCTTAACGTGCTTTACCTTAAAGTACATCCGTGCTATCGAACAGGGAAGTCAGCGCACACCGGATACACCCACTACCGCACAGCTCTGGTGCAGCGGGGATACAGGCAGCGCACAGGCTCACAGCCCCGATTGATGAGGGGTTGGCCGAATTCCCCTAGCAGGACACACCGATGGAAAACGGATCACAGTACGCCCCCTTGCCCGTTGAGGATGTAACGCCCGGTGTGCAGTCGCACAGCCCCCCGCACCGTGGGCGCACCTACAGCACCCAGGACATTGCGAATCGCTATCCCGACATTGAGGTGAAGGCATCCACCGTTCGCACCCGCTGGTTTGAGTGGTTACGACGGGTGGCCCCCGAACCGTTGCTGAAGGATGGCCGCCGCTATACCGACTTCGCGGCTGATTTGTTTGATGACTTTGCCCAGCGGGTGAAGCGGGATGGCATGGACTCGAAGGCGTGGGTCGAGGACGCCAAGCGCCGTTATGCCCATGAGTGGAGTTCGGTGGGGGTGATGGATGGCGAGTTGATGCCGGAGGAGGTGGGGAACGCCCTAGCGCTGGTGCAGACCCAAGGCAGTTCTCTCCAGGCCACCTACCAACAAGAGATGGCAGATATCCAAGCCTTTGTGGATCAACTGAACACCGCTGAGGATGACTTCTCTGAGGCGGAGCTTCAACGGTTTAAGGCTCAGGGGGCATTGCGCGGAGTGAAGCGCTTCAAGGTGGAAACCCAAGCGGAAGTTAGCGCCTACAACGCCCTACGGCAACAGCGGATGCAGGGAAAGGGTGAACCATGACTAGGTGGTGTTCTTGGGGGCGAGGGCCACCCCATCCACCCCCGACAGACCCTAGGCAACGGTTTTTAGATCCAGTAAGATGAGGTGCAATAGTACAAATGGCTTGGCCCTTTGGTGGACAGTCCTGGCGCGGTGAAGACGGCGAGGACGATATGACCGATGAGGATTGGGCGAAGCGTGGCCACGAACAGGCTATGGCGATGCGGGAAGGAGGTGAAGCCTTCGACTCCAGCCCAGATGAGGATGGCATTCCCACAGGAGGCTACTATAACGGGGACTATCCCGACGCTTGGCACGACGAATGTAACCGTAGGCTCGATGAGGACGAATACTATGAAGCCGAAGTTCAACAGGGTTTTTGGAGCCTATTTAGAGCAGATAACGCCCGACGTGAGGACGAAGATTCTGAGTAACCTCCGCTCTCCTGCGCCCCTCATGGCCCGAATTAAATACTGGATGCGGAAGGGCATGATTCGTCCGGTTTCTAGTGACTTCTGCCTACCGCCAGGGGAATAACGGACTAAGCCGTATGGCCGATAGATGAAATAAGCGCCTATCCCCTGGGAATCCTAAACTCAGTACCTTGCGAGAGTATTACCCTTGGCATTGCCGAGGGTTTTTTATTGGATGGGTGGTGTGTTGGTTAGATTCCTGGGCACACTAAGCCTATCGTTCCAACTAAACCCCCTAATCAACTCAAGAATCCGCTACAAAGCCTTGGGGGACGGTCGTGAAAGCCATAAAGGCCATTCACCATCGGAGATATCCATGTTCAAGCTTTATCTGACCGTCTTTGCTCTAGCCGTGCCCTTAGCGTCCTGTGGGTTTTCCCAGGCTACCGCCCCAGAAATTGCGCCACCTGCTGCTGTTGCGGCTGAAGCCCCCCCAGTCGTCGAAACAGACTTTCTCACCTTGGGCAAGCAGCAAGGTTATGAGGCAGCATTGGCCGCGCAGGGGGCCACTGAGAACCAATGGCGGTCTGTCTCTCAGCAGTGGAACACCGCCATTAACTCGCTGAGCCAAGTTCCTGCGGATCATCCTGACTACGCCGAGGCCCAGGCCAAGATCGCTGAATATACCGCTAACTTTGAGGTAGCGCGGAATCATAGTCAAGCTTACGAAGCCAAGCTAGCACAAGCGCGAGCAGAGGTTCGACAAGCTCCCATGCAAAACTTCGCGGCTGAGCTAAGGCGCATTGACCCCAGTGGCCAGTTGGTCACTCGCGTAGCACCAGACCGATTTATGACAGACTGCGATACCTGCATCGACATCACCGTATCCTCTGGATTTTTAGGGCTCAACAAAGCTACTCGGCAAGAAGTCGCTACTCAACTATGGACGATTTGGGTCAGGTACAGCGGTGTTACTGATGCAGACAAAGCCCGAATCCGTCTAATCACCCAGAGCGGTAAGAAAGTTGGTGGTAGTGGCATGATGGGCGGATCAATGATTTACGTTGATGATTAGTTGCCCTGTTCAAAGCTCATGGCACCACACCTGATTCAGAATCTAACCTGTTGGGCACTCTAAGCCCAGTGACTTCAGGTGCAGTATGAAAGACGCTCCAATAACCCCAACTACAGTACGGCCCCTGCGAGTGGTGGGAGCGGTCGGCGCGGGTGTGGTGGCGGTGATGCTGCTGACGACGGCGATCCATGCGGGGAGTCACCAGTATCGACTGTGGAGGGCCGGGGGCGTTTGGTGTGCCACCCTAAGCCCCGATGGCACCGTTACTGAAGCCTATGGCGTTGAGGCGTGTGGTCAATGAAGCTGGACTGCTGTAGCCGATGTAAGTTCTATGCCCGCAGTCCTCTCCTGGTCTGTGGTGTGCATCCTACGGGAGTGGAGGAAACCCACTGCCCAGACTTCGAGCTTGACCTGACCATTCCCGACGCTGAGACAGTGGCTTGGTATGGGGAACCGTGGCAACCAGAGGGGGCTAGCTACTACGGGGATGACCTGGTGCTAGAACCTGTGCAACGGTTGACCCAGGCCCAACGGCTGGAGCTGCTGGATAGTCACCCCCTGTTTACGGGACGATGCCCCCATTGTGAAATGCCTTTGCTTCAGACCGAGCCGCCCCGTGTGCATTGGGACTGTGAGCATTGCGGCTGGGTGGATAATTCGGTGTAGAGCTTCCCTGGGGATGCGAACGACTCTGTAAGCCAACCAACGCAGGCTTTTCTATTATACGCGCTGGGAATCGGCGCAAGGGTCGGAGCCATGCAAGGCAGGAGCGGTGCTTCGCTGGTGTTTTTGAGGTCTGCCTTGCCCTTGCGCCTACTCTTGGGAGTGACATCCTCTCTGGAGCGCGTGCTTAAAGCCTGTTGCGTTTGGTTGTTGTCATGCTTGCAGTTCCGTTTGAGTTCGTTCAGGGTTTGGCGGCTGAGTTCGGTGCGGTTGAGTGCGCCTGGAGGGAGTCGGATCGCTCGTTCACGGGCTTCGTGGCTGAGGTGTGGTTCGCTGAGTTGCCTTCGGGCTTTGCGGCTCGGTGGGCGGCGGTCGTGGGCTACTTCGTGCTGGTGCGCTCGGTGTCCTCTGGGCCGGGGCGCTTTGCGGTGTCGGTTCCTTGTGTGGTGCCCGGTGGCCAGGTGGCTCTGGTCGGCGGTGTGCGGGGTGGTCGGGTTCGCTGTCGGCTGGTGGGCTAGTTTCCTGGGGGGCTGCGGCTCCCCTTTTTTGTGCGTTGGCCCTAGATTTTTAGGAACTAACCTGATTGAGCTTTTCCAAGGTATAGCGAACTTTCGCCTTAATGTTATTGAGATGATCAACCTGTGATGTCAGTTGGTCGAGAATGGCTAGCTCTTTTTCTGACAGCCCTTCTTCTGCGTTGCGACTCAATAAGTCATGGAGTTGGTCTTGTGACTCTGGAGATAGAACGCTATTGGCCAAGGCGGTGAGTTCATCGTGGCTTAGCCCTATCAGTAAATCAGGATCATGATCGACCGTTGCCAGCCGTTGATAAGTGGCTAAATCCAATAAGACGGCTACTCGATGACCCAAGGCATCGACTACATAGTGAATATCCTGAATCATGGCTGACTCCACTGACAGGCTCAATCTAGTATATTGCTCAGCCCATCCCCCTCAGAACACACCCTCTCTGGAGGTAACATGGGCCGCGCTGTCACGCCGCCCTCACCTTCTGCAAACCTACCTTCCAAGACCCCACCCGCACACCCCGCCGAGGGGTCAGGCGGTAAAACCTATCCTATGTCTGCACCCTCATCCAGCCAACATGCTCTACATCGTGGGTGAGCCTGCCTTTCCCTCCGCGCCATTCGTGGCCAAGCTCTCAATGGCTGCTATCTACTCTCTATATAGTGCCAAGGCAGTCTCATAGGACAGTCCACTGGTCAGCCAAATGACTTAGATGGTAGTAACGGTTTAGTTCTGGGCAAGCTATCTGTAGTGGACATTGAAGCACCTATGAAATCGTCTGCCCTTGGCCTGCCACTGGCCAGGGGCTTTGTTTTGGCATAAAGAAACCCCCACGCCATTGCTGAGGTGAGGGATTGTCGTTAGAAGTTACGGGTTGAGTGTTCCCTGGATGAAGGGAAGGATCTCAGGGGTAAGTCATTCGTCGTAGATCTGCTTAGCGAGGGATAAGGTTGCCCTTCGGGCTTTGATTGCCGCCTTAGCGCTTGGGGCGTCTACGGCGAGTGCCGCCCCACAGCCCCGGCACCCCAGGCATCGACAAGCGATGCCCCGATGGAAACCTACTCTAGGCGGCGAAATGCCCTGTGCCACCTGCCGCCCCCACCCCGGCACCCCAGCTATCCTCTAAAAACCTATCCTGTGTACCCAGCCCCCAGCAGCCACCCGCAAGCCTAGGGGGGTTATCTGCTTAGCCCAATAGCGTTACGGGGCGGCGGGGGTCGCTTACCCAAAAGGTTATCGGCTTCGGTTCAATACCCGCCAGGGGGCATGGAAAACAGACGCCCCACGGACAAGCTTGATGGAGGCTACCAACGCCTGCTGCCAACTATTCAGCGAGGAAGTTTCCCACACCCCCCGGCACCCGCCGCCCAGGGTGGGAGTTTTCTTCTGTGAAAGACCATGCCCGCCCCCACCCCCCGCCCACCCACCCTAGTTTCTAGACAGAGGAGAAGAAGGTGGCCCCGGCCCCGGTGCGGCCCTCGGTGATCGTGGCCCCGGCCCCCGGCTGGTGGATCTGGTCTGTGGCCCCCTGGCCATCCGTCCGGTAGGGTGTCCCCCTTGTAGCGGTTCCGGTCGGTGGTGGTGGGTTAGGCATCCCGCCCCGTGGCCTTTGGGGTGGGTGGGTTGCCGTTCCTCTCAGGCTTGCGTCTGCTGCCGTTGCTCTGCTGCTGCCGCCCTTGCGCCCCTGGGTGGCTCTCACATTTACTCCGGTCGGTTTCCGCCTGCTAGGTGGCTTGGCTTGCCTTGCGCCTACTTTGGGTCTACCCTTCCCTGCCGGGTTTCCGGTTCCCCGCTAGCGGTTCCCCTGGTGTGGTGGCCTTCGCGCTGGTGTCGCCCCCTTGCCTGTCCTTATTATAGCCTAAAACTTGCTAAATTTAGCAAGTAATCTGCACTAAATTTAGTACAATATAGAGAGTGTTTTAGGTGGTTTCTATGTCTGCTGCTGCTTTGGTTGCTGGTTTTCCGTGCGTGGGGTTCTCTGGTTCCCGTTCCCCTGCTGCTGCTTCCCTGTCGGCCCTGTCTGGGCTGGTTCCCGCTGTGGCCCCCGGTGCGGCTGTGGTGGTGGGTTGTGCCCGTGGCATCGATCACGCGGCCCGTGTGGCGTTCCCCGGCGCTCAGGTGTTCTTTGCGTCCAGCTTTGGTTCTGGGCGGGGTGCTTTTGCCGCCCGTTCTGTGGCCTGTGTCCGCGCTGTGTCGGCCTCTGGTGGGGTTTGGGTGTCGTTCCCCGCTTCGCCCTGCCCTGCTGGGTTGCGGCCCTCTGGGCGGTCTGCTGTGGCCTTCTCTGGGCTGGGTTCTGGCACTTGGGCTTCTTTGGCTTTTGCCCTGGGTTCTGGGGTTCCCTGTCTGGTGTTCCTCCCCTCTGGTGTCCCCGCCCCGGCTGGTTGGGGTTTGGTGTCCCTCGGTGGTGGATGGTTCCACGCCGCCCCCGCCATTGTTCAGCCCAGCTTATTTTAATGGTTCACTTGTATTAAACTCTCTTAACTTGCTAAATTTACCAAGTAAACTTGCTATAATTAGCAAGTAAGCATTAAGGGGGTTTAGCCATGGTCACAGCATTCAACATTCTGTTTTCCGCCGCCGCCGTTCGCCGTCTGCTGGGGTTGCGGCCATCGGCCCAAGTTGAGATCCGCCAGTTCTTCAAAGTGATCTGGGTTTGGGTAAAAGGACAGCGCCCTACCTTTATCAGCAAGCGTGTATTCATGCAGCACTTTGTTGATTTTCGCAAGGCCCAGATCAAAGGGTTGAAGGTCACAGAGCGTCTAGATTTAGCCAATCACTACACGGTTCGCAATCTACACAAAGATACCGCCTACGTGGTGGAAGTTCGCCGGGAAGGTGTGTTTTGTACCTGTGATGACCTCAATAACCAGCTTGAATTTTTCGGCTGGGGATGTTGCAAACATGGCTATGCCGTTCTAGCCAAACTAGGCTTTGGTTCGCTACGGGATTACATCAAAGCCAAAACAGTTATTCCATTCCCCAATGTGGCAGAAAGACCAGCCCGATACGCCGCTTAATTTCGCGCCCTGGACATGGCCTAAAACTGTCCCCTGTGACGACCACACAGGTTTATCCACCCAGAACGAAGAGGAAATTATGAGCATTGAAGACTATCTGTTAAACGGCAAGTTAAGAGCCTATAGCTCAGTTGGTTGTTATCCCATCCTCTATCTAAATGCTCAGGGTTCGGTACTATGCCCCACCTGTGCAGATGAAGACAGAGAAAGCGTTAAGGCCACCGCTATTAACTGGGAAAATCCACAGCTTTTCTGCGATGGATGTAGCGCAAGGATTGAATCAGCCTACGCAGAAACCGCTTAATCCCGTGCCCTGGACATGGCCTAAAACTGTCCCCTGTGACGACCACACAGGTTTATCCCCAGAACGAAGAAGGACAAAAATTATGGCTAAGAAAGCCCAGGCTACGGATAAGTTTCAGCTATTGACCGATAAGATTTTGACACTGATGGAAGCCGGGAAAACCCCATGGGTGAAGCCTTGGTATTCTACCCCCTACGCTAACGCGATCACCGGGCATCAATATCAAGGTATGAACCCCCTGATTGCCACTATTGACGTGATGCTAAACGACTACCAAAGCACCTTGTTTGTGGGGTTTAGCCAAGCTAAGGCGTTGAATTGGAAAATCATCAAAGGCAGCAAGGCCACCTGTCTCGTTTGGGGCGGACGAGCTTGTAAAGAAGTGACGGATGCAGCCACGGGAGAAGTTAGCCAGAAGTTCTTCAATGCGTTCAAGTGGTTAAGTGTCTTCAATCTGGATTGCATCGACGACAGTGAAGCCACCACCAAGAAGGAGCATTATCTAGCGAAATATCGCAAGGGTGGAAACAACGCAGAACCCCGCCTAGATGTAGCTGAGAAGTTCATCAAAGCCCAGAAGGCAAAGGTCAAGTTTGGCGGCGATATGGCTTGCTATTCATCCAATCAAGACACCATTCAAATGCCCACCTATGAAGACTTTACGAGTGCTGAAGCCTACTACGCCACCTTTGCCCATGAACTAAGCCACTGGACAGGCCACAGCACCCGCCTAGACCGCAAGTTGGGCAATAAGTTTGGTTCCCAAGCCTACGCTTTTGAGGAGTTGATTGCAGAGTTAAGCGCCGCCTTTATTTGCAATGAATTGGCCATGACCAGCCAGCTAGAAAATCACGCGAGTTATCTATCGAATTGGATTGAAATTCTCAAGTCCGACAAGAAGGCATTTCTACAGGCTGCAAGCCAAGCCCAGAAGGCTTCTAAATTCCTGCTGAGTAATGCCGGAATGTTGGCCGAGGACGAAGCCCTAGCTGCTTAATCCCGCGCCCTGGGCATGGCCTTAAAAGGCCCACAAAAAACCTGCCCCACGACCAAGCAAGGCAGGAGATTCAATCCCCAGAACGAAGTAGAGGATCTACCCATGATTGTACGCGAACCCTTTGAGATTGCTTATCTACGCGACCAGGCCCAACGCGAGAGCGCCGAAGACCAACAGGCCGCAGCGTGGGGGCTGGACTGCCTAGCCCTAGAGGAAATGGTCAAGTCTTGGGGCATCAAGACCATTCTTCACGAAATTGCAGACATCCACGAGCGGATCAGCAAGGACGGTTCAAAGGTGCAGTGGTCAGTTCCTAGCCGCGCCTACCTGTCTGGGCACTACGACGACCCCAACCCTTGCGACTGCGAATTTTAGATCCCCATGGCCAGGGCAGAGCCTATCTGCCCACCCCGTTACTTTTGGAGAGCAAAATCATGGATTACGCCTGTCTATACTGCGAAGCCAGCGGCACCCAACGCACCACCGACCGCCACGCCATTGAGGATCTAGAGAATTGTTCCTACTGCAAGGGCACCACCCGGATTTCCCTATCGGATCTGCTACTCCCCCTTCCAGGGAAGATCGAGCGCCTGTCTAGGGCTGTGCTGTGGAGTGAAACCCGAATGCACCAGGCCCAGGCCAAACTAGACGCCGCCACCGCAGAGATCGAGCGCACCATTGCCGAGGATAGCAGCCTCAAGAATGACCAGCAGCGCAAGGCCAAACGGTCTGAGTTGATGCAGGGTGAAGCCTACCAAACGGCCCAGCAACGGCTACAGAAGGCCCAGGAGGACTACCAATCCCTCAAGATTGACCGCCAGCTTGCGATGAATCAGTTTGAAGCCGCCAAGCTCATGGTTCAAGCCCACCTAGCGGCTTAACCCCTGCGACCTGTGGCGGAAGTCCCTAAAAGCCGCCCCCGTGACGACCACACGGGCTTTATCCATCCAGAACGAAGAAGGACAACGATCATGTTTCAAAAAGCGACCAAGACCCAAGCCCGTCTACGCCTAGCCCTCTGTGGCCCCAGTGGTGCAGGGAAGACCTACAGCGCCCTAGCCATTGCTCAACATCTGGGTAAACAGGTTGCGGTGATTGACACCGAACACGGCAGCGCCAGCAAGTATGCCGATCTGTTTAATTTTGATGTATGCCAATTGACCGACTTTCACCCCAGCAAATACCTGGAGGCGATCCAGTACGCCGGACAGGCAGGATATGACGTAATTGTGATTGATAGCCTTAGCCATGCGTGGTTTGCCGAGCTAGACCTAGCCGGGAAAGGTTTTGATGGCTGGAAGAACGTTAAGCCCCTTGAGCGTGCCCTGATCAATGCCATGTTGGCCAGCCCCGCCCATGTTATCGGCACCATGCGTACCAAAACCGAATGGGTAATGGAAGAGTACGTCAACAAAGCTGGGAAGACCTGTGTAGCGCCTAGGAAGGTCGGCACCGCCCCGATTCAGTCCAGCGGGATTGAGTACGAGTTCGATCTATCCGGGGAAATTGACCTGAACCACCTGCTGACGATCTCTAAAAGCCGTTGCCCTGAGTTGAGCAACACCACCCACCTCAACCCCGGCAAAGCCCTTGCAGAAACCATGATGGCTTGGCTCAGTGATGGCGTGGAAGCGCCAGAAACCGCCGAGGAAAAAGGACAACGGATTCGCGCCGCCCGTGAAGCGGTAGGGGTCAGCCTCGACGAGGTGAAGATGATCATGAAAGTTGAGTTTAATTGTACTAGCCCTGCTCAACTGACCTCAGAACAATGCGATGCGCTGGTGAGCATGATCCATGGCCTTGACCAACTGAAGACCGCCTAGCCCCTTGTAAACCCTAGCCCCTGCCTACAGGGGCATTCCCTCTATCCCCAGAACGGCCATGACCCACTACACCCTTCACATTGAGCTAGACGACCACCTACGCCAGACCCCGATCACCCCCGCCGACATCGAGGCAATTCTAGGGGTATTGGGCTATGCCAAGCCCACCATTGCCAAAGCTCAGATTCGAGTCTCACCGTCTCATGCGACAGTCCACTGGACAGACCACATCCACATTGCCGCCTAACCTGACTCCCCTATCTATCCCCAGAACGATCATGTTTGAACCCTCTAAGTATCAATCCGCCATCTTTGACTTTGTGGCCAGCGGTGCTGGTGATGCCGTAGTGGATGCTGTACCGGGCAGCGGCAAGACGACCACCTGTGTAGAAGCCTCAAAGCGCCTAGAGTCCCGCAACGCCCTATTTTGTGCGTTCAATCGGCACATTGCCGAGGAGCTAAAGACCAAACTCCAAGGGATGAGAGCGCAGACCATTCATTCCCTAGGACTATCGGCCCTATCGTCCCTAGGACGGCCCCAGGTGGAAGGCCGGAAGTACAGCCAGTTGATCCGCCAATACCTGACAGACCATGGTGTGACTGACTTTGAAACCGCCCAGAAGGCCAGCGCCCGGATTAAAGCCCTGCTGAATGTGGTGCAGCTCACCCTCACAGAACCCGACGACCAGGACGGCCTAGACGCCCTAGCGGCTAGATTTGACCTTGACCGCAAGGATTGGGAGTTTACCTGTAAGGCCATCGCTCCGATTTTGTACCAGGGCATCGACCAGGCCCGACAGGTGATCGACTACAACGACATGGTGTGGTTGCCCCATGTGATGCAACTATCGCCCAAAGCCGCTGATTGGGTGTTTGTGGACGAGGCCCAGGACTTGAATAAGGCCCAGCTTGAGCTAGTGCTGAAGGCCCGCGCCGGGGGTGGCCGAATGTTGTTTGTGGGCGACAAGCGACAGTGTCAGCCAGCAGGGACAATGGTGATGACCCGTAAACGGAGTAGTCGTTGGCATTCAGAGGAATGTGATGAAGTTCCCATTGAGCAGCTAAAACCGGGCGATACCGTAGTTAGTTATTCAAGGGATAGTGCTTGCTTTATTATGCAAGCCAAGGTTCAAGAAGTTGCTTCTAGAAATTATGCTGGCTACCTCTATACGGTAAAAGCAGGGGATCGGGAAACCCGTTGTACAGATTCCCACAAATGGCTGGTTCGCTGGAGCAATTTTGATCCAGAGGTCTACTGTACCTACCTGATGCGTCAAGGGTCACGCTTTCGGGTCGGGAAATGTCGGTTATTTCTAAAACCCAGCACTTCAAGTTTCGATTTCGGCTTAGCTGCTCGTTGCCGCCAGGAAAGGGCTGATGAAGCTTGGATACTGAAAGTTCACCAAACCCACGAAGACGCCCTAGTTTATGAGGCCGTGGTCGCTGCGAAGTTTGGATTGCCCCAGGTTGTGTTCTATTCTCCAATACGCAGTGGTGACTACAGCAGCTTAGTGGTTGAACGCATCTATGAGCAGCTTACTCCCCAGGAGGACAATGCTAAGCGTTGTTTAGAAGCCCATGGGCGGAAGTTGGATTTTCCCATTTATTGCCGCAATGGAAACAATCGAACCCGACAAGGAAGGAACACTTTATTTGAGATCCAAGCCTGTAATCTCATTCCAGGCTACATGAGTGTTCCAATTGCGCCGGATGGATTAGATAGTTCCTTGCGTAGCTTAAATCAATGGGAAACCCTTGATGTACATAGGGAGTGGTTTGAAGGTGAGGTTTACAGTCTAGATATTGAGACCCATCACAAATATGTAGCGGATGGCATTGTGACTTGCAACAGTATCTATGGCTTCACGGGAGCCGACACCCAGAGTATCGCCAACATCACCCAGCGCACCCAAGCCCAGGTGCTACCCCTATCGATCTGCTATCGTTGCCCCACCTCACACATCGAACTTGCTAACGAAGTCTATCCCGGCATCGAGGCCCGACCAGGGGCACCCAAGGGCACCATTGAGGACATCGACGAGGAGGACATTGTTCAGCACATCAACGACGGGGATCTGATTGTTTGCCGGACAAATGCCCCCCTGGTGGCCGTGTGCTTTAGCCTGATCCGCGCCGGGATTCCAGCCCGGATTCGTGGGACGGACATCGGCAAAAACCTGATCAGCATTCTTCACCAGCTTGAAGAGATGCAGGGCTTCCAGATGAGCCGCCTAGAGGTCTACTTGCAGAAGTATCTAGTCGAGCAGCGGGAACTACGGGCAGGGCTGGACTCAGACGAGCTAGAGATGGCCATGGCTAACTTTAAGGATCGGACGAATACGATCCTTGCGATCTACCAAGCCACCCGGCCCCATACCGTTGCAGACCTAGGGCGAGAGATCGCCATGCTGTTCAGCGACCAACGGGCGAAGGTGTGGTTATCGAGCGTCCACAAAGCTAAGGGGCTGGAGGCTAACCATGTGGTGGTGCTACACCCTCACCTCATGCCCCACCCCAAGGCGACGAAGTCCTGGGAGAAGGAGCAGGAGATGAACCTGAAGTATGTGGCCCTGACCCGCGCCAAATGCGCCCTCACCTTTGCCCACGGGGACGAAAGCGAATAATGCCCTAAAATTAGCAAGCCAGTGTTGCTATCCCGCCCCTGTGATCATCATGGAAGCCCAGACCAGTACCTCTCTTCTCAATGCGGTAAAAGCCCGTGCCATCGAGCTTTGGGGAGAAGAGGACTGGTTTAAGGAACTGGTAAAGGAGTATGTCAGGCTGGAAAACCAGCAGTCAGGTGAGGCTAAACCAGCCAGCTACATGAATCGCCGCAACCAGATCCAGAGAGCTTTAGATACCGGAGGCTGTCGGCTCGATACGGCCCTGCTGCTGGTGGCCGCTGTGGGTCACAAACTTCAGATGGTGAAAGTCGTCACAGAGGTGATTGACTTTTAGCCCCACGCCCTTGAAGCCAGGAGACTCTACCGCCCTCGGTAGGGTCTTTTCGATGGAGGCCAATGGTTGATTCCGCTCAATGGCTGATCTATCCAGGGTTGTATGGCGAAGTCCGTAGGATAACGGATCAATCACCCTAGGTTTCTCTATAGACTCAAAGGCCAATGGCTTAGTCCATCTATGGTTGTTTTTACAAATCCATCTTTCTTAATTGCGTTGATAAAAGATTGAGCAGGTCTACCAGTTGTTTACTCGTCATCATCAGAATCCGCTCTTCGAGGGGATAGTCTGAGGCCCAAGTTCTACCGTATAGGTCAGCCAGCAGTTCTTCCGGCAGTTGTCCGCGCAAGGTCGCTAGCTTAGCCAGGTTTTCTAGCGTCGGGATATTGCTTCCCTTTTCCCAACCAACCACCGTGCTTTGGGAAACGTCGAGCTTTTCCCCAAAATCACGCTGATTCATATCGCCACGGGTTTGCGTGACGATATGGGCCAATCGTTGACGAAAATGCTCATCCACTCAAGAAACCTAGCCAAAGGGTGATGGGCCTTGGAACAGCGCTAGACCGGATCTGCGGCAACCTCTGTGTATCCCGCGTGATACGCATTTCATGCGTGATACGTATCCCGCATGAAATGCCTGTGTACATAGGTTAACAGATCATCACACACCCCTAAATGCTGTGAATCACATGATTACTTGATGAACTATATTTGATTGATAGATAAATCACTCAAATATGAGGGGTCAATCAATCATGGCTATAGCCAGCAAAGGTGAACGACAGAACCTCACGATTCGCATGAATCCTGACCTGAAGCTCAAGGCTCAGAAGTCCGCTATCGAAGAGGGAGTCAGCCTCAGTGATTGGATGGAGATGGCGGTTCGGGATCGGCTTCAGATGTTAAGCATGGTGGCCTGATGTTGTCAGAGTTACTGCGTCGTACTGCCCTGCGTTATCTGAAGGCCAAGGAAATGGTGATGGCGGAACATCCCGATGTTCCCCAAGAGGAATTTGACAAGCTGGTAGGGGAAGCGGTTAAGCGTCTTGCCTCCCAGGAAGTGCATCTAGAGAACGATGACCCAAAACGAGCAGACGCCCAATCGCAAAAGACGCCAGGATATCGCCGCTGACAGCCTAGATGCCGCTGCTGCTGCCCTTAGCCGCTCAGACACCAAAGCGGCTGTGGAGCACATCGAACGGGCCAAGCAATTGCTGGAGGAGAGCAGTCCCCTGGACTTAGCCTCGACCTCCGCTGATTAGTTGCCAAAAAAAGACGCCTCTGGCCACAAATCCAGGGGCGTTTTCGTAATAATGCTTTACCGATCATGCCAGAAAATTCATCAAAGCGGGAGTCCGCCCCCGCTAAATCCCAGCGCCTACACTATCGCCTCACCAATGAAGAGTGGATACAGGCGGTGCGAATGCTCAAGCCTGCGGAGAAGGACGTTCTTTACTACCTACGCACCCTCGATCCCTTTGGAGATCGCTACCTGGAGCTTGGGGTGAGAGAGATAGCCCGCATCCTGGACTATGACCCCGGCACCATTAGTCGCGCCCTGAAATCGCTGGATGCTAAAGACTACATCAACATTGACCTGCTACGGGTTGGGGTACGGATTCGGATCCGAAGACCGGATCACCCTCACCTTGAAGCGGTTCCCGACATCCCTGAAGACCCGCCAGACACTCCCGCCTATACGGATCCAATCTCTGAAAAATCAGAAGAATTGGATCCAAAAGAGGGGTGTTGTTTCTACGCAACACTGTTGTCTCCACGCAACAAGTGTTGTTCTGACGCAACAAGTGTTGTTCTGACGCAACACTTGTTGTCTGTAGACAACACTTGGTCTCTGAAACCCTTGTCCTGCAAGGCTTCCAGAACCCCTCATACTCTTCATACTATTCAAACTCTTTTAAACAAGAAGAGAGAGAGAGAAAGGCGCGAGAAGTTTTCCACAGGCACAGCCAGGGTTAACGAACCCGAACCGATCCCGCAAGATTGTCCCCCCTTGCCAGATTCAACCGAGAGTCCTTCCCCCACCCAGGAGTCGTCGGAGGGGACTGAAAATTCCGCCGCCGCCGCCGAGGCCGAATTTTTTGATTGGGTTGTGACCTACAAAATTCCACGTCTACCCCAGCGGCCCGCCTCGCCTAGGAGCGCTGCAAGGGGCTGGATAGAAAAACATGGCCCACAGCTACAGGCGGAGTACCAGACCTGGCTTGCTGGGCCGCAGAGGGACAGCACAGGCCACAGCGGCACACCACCCCCACCCCGCCTACCGCCCCCCACGGAGGAAGCCCCCGATGATCGCCTCAGACGCTACCAAGCCCTATGGCAAAACCCGGTCTGTCGTAGCGGCATTCGCAAGGCCATCGACGACAACCCAGATTGGAACCTCACTATCGGCCCCGATGGGCCACAGGAGAAGCCCGATGACAACCCAGAACCCAGTTCAAGTTAAAGCCCCCAAGTTCGACCTGTACGAGGCCGTGGAGGTGGCCTGGAATGGCCAGTACCTCGCTACCCGTGTTATCCGGCGCTGGCTCGACTGGGACAACACGGCTTGGTGGTACGAGGTGGCTGGCCAGCCGGGGCAGTTTCCAGAGAGTGCCCTGGAGGTGTGCGATGCCGATGATTAAGGCCCGATACCCCGACACCTGGCCAGCCATCGCCCTGGCGGTGAAGGCAAAGGCTAACTGGTGCTGTCAAGAATGCGGTCGCCCCTGCCAACGGCCCGATGAATCCCCAGAACATTTCCAGCAACGCATTGGCAAGGCCAAGCCCCGTCAATACTTGCTGACGGTGGCCCACCTTGACCAAGACCCAACGAATTGTTCTGAGGACAACCTAAAAGCCCTCTGCACGGTCTGTCATCTGCGCTACGACCGCCAGTTTCGAGCGAAGCAACGGGCTTTGAAACGCGAATGGTTTGGACAACTCAACCTTATGGAGGCCATGGAATGAAACCCCTGATTGGTCAACAGTTAGCCATACTGCCGGATGTGGATCCCTGCTGGCTCAGTAATCCGTCCCAGTCCTGTCCTACAGGTCAGTCCTACGAGACACCCCAGGACAATGCCCTAGCCCCACAGCCGCTGACTGGCCCCTTGGCCATGATCCACCGGGATCTGTTGCGCCGAGTCGTGGCGGAGGAACCCCCCAGCTATGGCCAGCCCCCATCCCCAGCACCGCCCCCATCCCCAGAACGGTCATTATCCCCAGAACAAGCCTTTGCCATTGGGGACGAGGTGAAGATCCTAGACGTACAGCGCCACCAGGCGAAGGCGTGGGTGGGGAAGCGGGGCGTGGTGCATCGGCTCAGTCGTACCCGTGTTTGGGTGAAGCTGCCCATCCTCCACAGCCAGCGGACGATAGAGCTACCCTTCCCGGTGGATTGTCTAGAGCGGTGTTCCGTGGTGCGGAAACGGCCCCAGCGCCGCCATAGTCCCAAGGGCAAGGCTTCAGGCTGGATGGAGGAACGCCAGGGCAACAAGAAGCGCAAGACCCCCAGCGTTAGCTACTACTACGGCTGGCTGGAGGAGGGCGTTTGCCGGAAACGCTACGTGCCAGCCGGGAAAGTTCACCGGGTCAACGAGATGATCCACCAACGGCGACCTGTGGCGGACATTTTGACCTTCATTGGGGAGAAGAAGAAGCCATGAAAGATCCGCGCCCCGCCATCGCTCACAGCTTTGGCCAAGACGCCCATAGCCCCAGGACAACCCAGCCGCAAGTGCTCATTCATCACATTTAGCTGCCCCTTCAGGAGATAAACCCATGAATATCACGGCCATTAACCTCCAGACGGAGGATAAGTTCGACCTACCCACCAGCGGGGACGGCAACTGGATGGACTGGCTGGCCACCCAGGGATACCTCATCCATGACCGCATTTCCTTGGGCTACATCGCCCTAGAACTCTACTGTTGTGAGGGTTCGGGGATCTATGCCCTCTACCATCCCTCGCTCCAGGGACTCCGTACCGCCTGCTTGTTTTTTAACATCCCGACCGAGGACGCCGCCCAGGATCTCATTGACTTGGCCCAGCAGATGGTCGTCATCGTTGAAAGTCTGGACTTAGACGGGGCAGGGCAGGTTAGCTGGATTGCCTAAACCCGCAGATCCACCCGTTCCACCTGACCATCTTTGACAATTACCCGCTCTACTAAAGCTCGGTAGAGTTCGCGCTTTTGCTCAGGGGTAAGGGTTTTCCAGTACAGGGGATCACTAAAGGTCTGGAGTAGGAGATCCCGCTGCTCTGAACTGAGGGAAGTGGAAGCCTGCTGGTTGTATCGATACGCTTCAATCTGTTGTTTTAGATCTGCCACAATCGCCTCAGCACGGCTACCTGGAGCATTGAGATAGTAGGCTAACTCTGCCTTCAGCGCCTGTAGGCCTGGGGGATCAATCTGTTCCTCAGTGACTTCAGCCGTCGCACTAATCGTTTCTGCCCGATTGACTAACGCCTCGATAACCGCCGCTTCAGCATTTTCCATCCGCACGGCTGATTTTTGATTGCATGACCGCGTCCGCCAGTTTTTGCACTGGAAGTAGTAATTCATCTCTGGTTCAAGGCCCAGGCGCTTGGCTCGATGGTAGTTGTTCTGTCCAGTTAGTGAGTAGCAGGAACCCCGACACTCACCACAGAATACCAGGCCCGACAGGGGATACCGCAAAGCTGTACTGCCAAAGCCCCTCACCTGCTGGTTGTGCTGCAAAATGGCCTCGATCCTCCGAGCCTCTTCATCCGACACAATCCGCTGGTCGGGGTGCGTGTTGTAGTGAATGATCCAGTCTGTCTGGGGAACGCGCTGGCCATCCTGCATTCGTAGATAACACAGGTGCCCCTGGAGGACAGGATTGATTAGCCACCCTCGCAGCCCAGCCGGACTGAAGCGGAATACCCCCCGTGCTACTCGACCGCCCCGGCGATGCTGGCCTTGATTGTGGGCAAAGGTGTGGATGCCGTACTTCTGGTTGATTACCCGCAAGCACTTTCTCAGGGTTTTCTCCTGGAAAAAAGTCTCTACAATCTCACGGGCAATCTCAGCCCTAGATCGTTCCTGCTGAGTCTCTAGGAGACATAGGAATGGCTCATGGTCAAGGCAATGCTTATCGTCCAGTTTGACATAGCCAAAGGGCGGATTCATGGCAACCTGTCGCTTCCTTAAGTGTGACCACCCATGCCTGACCCGCTCAGACAGCCGATCCACCTCCATCTCGGCTAGGGCACCCAGCATATTGAGGTGAAACTTCCCTGCTGCCGTAGACAAGTCCACACTGTCATCGAGGGCTTTCATGTTGACCCCATTCTCGCGGAACTCGTCTAGCACTTTGCGTAGCGTAATCAGGGAACGGGTAAGGCGGTCAAGCCGAGTAATGACCACCTCATCCACAGACTTGTTCCTCACTAAGTCCATGACCAGGTTGAAGCCCTTGCGGTCGTCCTTGGTGCCAGACTCCACATCGGAGTAGATTTCCTCCACCCCAGCTACCCGCAGCCGCTGCATCTGCTGCTCCAGAGCATGGCTGTTTTCGGCCTGCTCCCGACTACTGACCCTTGCGTAACCAATTCGTTTAGCCATAATCAATGAATTTACCATTGTCTAGCTATTCAGAAACAACACGCCGCGATGGGCCAGGGAAATTTCCCCCGGTTTGGGGTAGCTGCCGCCCCCCACCAAAGACGGCCCAGAGGCAGAATGGTGGGGGCTGCGGAAGGGGCGCGTGTTGACCAGGGTGCCCTTTTCCTTCAGCAGTCCGGCGACGGAATGAATTTGGGTGACATCCAGGGCTTCCTCAAACTGCAACGGCGGCAGAATGGAGGGCAGTCGCCTAGCCAGCATGGTTTTGCCGCTGCCCGGTGGCCCCACAAAAATTAGATTATGGCCCCCAGCAGCGGCGATCTCCAAGGCGCGGCGAGCCTGGGCTTGGCCCTTCACGTCTCGCAGATCCAGGGCTCCGGCGTGGTTGGTTTCTAGGCTGCGGTCGTCGTAGGCCACGGGGCTGTGGCCGCTGGGATTGTTGAGGAAATCAGCCACCTCAGACATATGTTTGAAGCCGTAGACCGTCAGACCGGGCACTACCGAGGCTTCTCGGCCATTGTCGGCGGGGACGACTAAACCCCGAATCCCCAACTTTTGAGCTGCTGCGGCAATGGGCAACACCCCCGCCACGGCCCGCAAACTGCCGTCTAGGGAGACTTCCCCCAAAAACAAGAGGTCATTCAGGGCGTCAGTCTGCACCTGTTCGGCGGCGGCAAGGATGCCTACGCTGATGGGCAGGTCAAAAATTGGCCCCTCCTTCCGCAGATCCGCCGGGGTGAGGTTGATCACCACCTTCCGCATCGGAAAGGGAAACCCAGCGTTTTTCAGCGCCGCCTTCACCCGCTCCCGCGACTCCTGCACGGCGGTATCGGGGAGCCCCACAATCACCACCCCCGGCAACCCACCGGATAAATCCACCTCCACCCCCACCTTCAGGGCGTCGATGCCCATCAATGATGCACTCCAAACTCTGGCCAACATGGTGCGTCCCCTTGCAAATGCTAGGGTTAGCTTGCCCTGCCCTGCCCCCGACATCACCCTCTGGCCCCACAGTGGGATGACAATCCGCCATTAGGCCCATCTTTCCCCGTACGTGAGCGAATCTAGAAGCCATGATCGCTAACTCAACCGTGACACGCCACAATAGCCAAAATAGAGGGATCGGGAGATGATCCTCCTACACGGAGAGGCCCGGTTTACGGAGATGGCAGCCCCTAGAAGTTGCGGTGCGCCCCGGGGAAATAGATCCTACGGGATGAGTTAGTCCAGGAATGGGAGATCTTCGGCGTGGGCCACAAAGGGGTAGCGAGCTTTGCCAGTGGAATAGACCGTGGGGTGGACGCTGCTGAAGGTGAGGGCACCGCCGGAGAGGTTGAACACATGGTCAAAACCGCTCTGCATGAGAATGCGAGCGGCCATATAGCCCCGGAATCCGACACGGCAATAAACAAATACGGGGGAATCGGCGGGAATTTCGCTGTGACGCTCCCGTAGGGTATCTAGGGGAAGGTGGAACGCGCCAGGGATGTGCCATTCCTCGTATTCCGCCTGGGTGCGGACATCGACGATAGTGCCGAGGTTGGTTTTTTCGGGGTAGTCTTCGGGATACCAGGGCAGGTAGTCGCCGCGCAGCAGGTTGGCCCCCAGAAAGCCCGCCATGTTGACGGCATCCTTGGCGGAACCAAAGGGCGGCGCGTAGGACAGTTCCAGGTGTTCTAAATCGTAGACGGTCATGCCAGCACGGATCGCAACGGCTAGGACATCAATGCGTTTGTCGATGCCGTCGAAGCCCACCACCTGGGCACCGAGGAGTTTGCCGTCCTCCGGGGCGAACAACACTTTGAGGTGCATGGCCACGGTGCCGGGGTAGTAGGTAGCATGGCCGGAGGGATGCAGATACACCTTGCGGTAGGGGATATTGGCCTGTCGCAGCATTCGTTCCGAGGCTCCGGTGCCGCCACCCACCATGTCAAAGAGCTTGACGATGGCGGTGCCCTGGGTGGTGCTGTAGGTGGAATTGCGCCCGCAAATGTTGTCGGCGGCGATGCGACCTTGACGGTTGGCTGGCCCTGCTAAGGCCGCCAGCATGGGTTCCCCGGTGATGGTGTGCTCGGTTTCCACCATGTCGCCCACGGCGTAGATGTCGGGGTCTACCGTCCGCATGTGCTTATCCGTCACCAGGCCACCCCTTGGCCCCACGGGAAGCCCCGCCGCCTTGGCCAGTTCCGTATTGGGGCGCACCCCCACCGCCATCACCACCAAATCAGCGGTCAGCACTTCGCCGTTGGAGAGGTTGGCCTGGATTTTGCCCTCCACATCCACAAAGGATTCCGCCGCCGTGCCCAGGTGCAGGAGGACGCCGTGGTCGGCCATGTGGTACTGCAAATCCCGCGACATCTCGGCATCCAGGGTGGCCATGATCTGATCCATCATCTCCACCACATGCACCTTGAGGCCGCGATGCACCAGGTTTTCCGCCACCTCCACGCCAATGTAGCCGCCGCCGATGACGATGGCCCGCTGGGTATCCGGCCCCAGTTTGGCCATAATGGCGTCCATGTCGGGAATGTTCCGCAGCACAAAAATGCTGGGGTGATCAATCCCCGGCAGACGGGGACGAATGGGTACCGCCCCCAGGGACAGCACCAGTTTGTCGTAGGGTTCGGTGTAGGTTTCGTTGGTGTCTAAGTTGCGGACATGGACGAGCTTAGCCCCTCGGTCGATGGCGGTGACTTCGTGGCCCGTGCGGACATCGAGGTTCAGGTTACGCTTGAGTTTTTCGGGGGTCTGCACCAGCAGCTTGTCCCGGTCAGCAATCACCCCGCTGATGTGGTAGGGCAGGCCACAGTTGGCGTAGGACACGTAATGATCTCGCTCTAGCACCACAATTTCGGCCCGTTCATCCAGCCGCCGCGCCCGCGCCGCCGCCGAAGCTCCACCAGCCACACCGCCTACAATTACCAGTTTCATACCAATTTTCCTAACTCTGACCCGACCAGGGACATACCGATCCGGCCCCATTGTGTCACGGGGGATCGAGCAACCCCGCAATCTTCAGGATTTTCCAAGCTCTGTTTTTTGGGCAACCCTGGGGCCAGGGCCAACGCGAGGGCTAGCGCTTAGCCTGCTTAGCCTGCTGAATCCAGGTGCTCACCTGGTCGGGGCTGGGGCAAAGGTCGGCCCGCTGCATGTTTTTGACATGGAGACGCTTGATGCGGGTGTAGAGGGTGGAAGTCGCTGTTTCGGCCAGTTGGGCGATGGATATCACCCCCGCATGGAGCAGCAGGCCATTGTAGGTGCAGCCCACCGAGGGCAGGCTGGCCAGTTCGGCCAAAACCACCCACTTCGCCACGTAGCGATCCGGCACCGCCAGGGTTTGGGCTAGGGCTTGGCGTTGGGCCACCGATTTTCCCTGCCGACGCAGGTGCTCCGTTGTGGCTAGGCCCAGGTTGGCCAAGGCTTGGGCTTGGGGTTCGCTGATCCCCGGTAACTGATGGATAGGAAAATTGGCCAAACTGTTTACCGCCCTACTCAGAACAACCTTGTGCAAGCCATCGAACCTCCTGGGGTAGCCCACGGGGCAAGAAAGCAAGCTATACTAGTCTAGGCAAATTGCCTACGGGATGTAGCGCAGCTTGGTAGCGCGCCTGCTTTGGGAGCAGGATGTCGCAGGTTCAAATCCTGTCATCCCGATATCGCTGGAATAAAACGCCTACGGCCTGAAGTGTTTAGTCTCTTTGGGCCACCTTATCCAGGAACCGACCGTCGCAACCCAAGGTGGGTGCGGGATGGGGGTATTCGCCTTGGGGCTGTCCCGTGCCTATCTCTAGGGCTGGTGGATCCTCAGCCTAGCATCCGCCCAGACTAAGTATTGCAAAAGACAAAACTTTATATTGACCTCTGTGAATAAAGGTAATGATACGCTGCAAAGCCCTCATCCCTAGCCCCAACCGAGGGACGATGGAGATGGATTTAGGCATATATTCTCAGGGTTTTGCCCCAGGATTAGCTGCCCTTCTCCATTCCCATAATTGCCCTAGGCTTGGAGGCTGTACCCATGACTACCACACCCTTAAGGACGCCATTGCCAAAAACAGCCACCGCACACTACACCATTGCCATGATTCGCGACGAAGCCCGCCAACTGATTGAAAGCGGTCTTGTCAGCCGTCATCAGCCCATCTTCACCCTCTGTGGCCACATCGCCGCCCGCGAATGGCCCCTCATTGAGCTTGAACTCGAACAATACGACTATCTCCTGCGCGACTGCATCGGCGACCTCCTCCCCTGCGAAACCTGGAGCGACGACTAACATCACCCCGGCTTCTAGAAGGCCGCTAGCGGGTTCTCTGGCCGAGTGGGCGATAATCGGTAGCATACTTGTAACGTTCTGCCTTCAGCGATAGGCGGGGATGAACTGCCTTTGGTCGCTGGAGGCTGAGGGCAATCAGGGTGCTATGGTGATGACCCCTGAGCAGGTATTCAGGAGTTTCGGGATTTCTTGCCGTTATGCTGCCCACCTTTGCCACCGACCGCGACCACGCCCTCGCCAACCACTTGATGCAGCCCTGCCTGATTCGCATCATCGACAACCTGCGCAAGGCCACGGAAAACCTAGACTGGCAGATCGAGTATACCCAGGCGCAACATTGGCCAGAGGGCACCACCGAAGCCCAACGGCAGCAGGTGGCCGAACTCGCCGCCCAACTGGATCAGGCCGATGCGGACACCGTCCCCCAGATTGAGCAAGCCCTGTGCCAGTTGCCCACCCCCACCCCGATCTACCACCTCCGCCTCACCCAGGGGGAACGGGTGGCGACGCTGGATGTGTGGGAACTCTGCTTTCGCCTGTGCTTTGTGGATTATGAGCCAGGTCAACCCGTCACCGTGGATGAAAGCTTGGTAGAAGCCGATGGAGAAGTGGATTGGATTACCCTAGATGAAAAGGCCAAGGCGTTGATTACGCAAGCCCTCACCGCTGCCACCGCCTAGGCTAAGTCTCCGCCTGCCCACGCCCTCCTCCCCATCACCGCCATGCTCGACCTCCACAACCACACCACCTTTTCCGACGGCACCCTATCCCCCACCGATCTGGTGAGAGAGGCAATCATAGCTGGGGTCAAGGCCTTAGCCATCACCGATCACGACACTCTGGCGGGCTGGGATGAGGCATTTGCAGCGGCGGGGGAGGCTCTGGAGATTGTGCCGGGGGTGGAACTGAGCACCACAGAAAATGGGCGGTCGCTCCATGTGCTGGGGTTTTATCCGAATCGGGAAGCGCTGGATCCGGCGTTGCAGGAACGGTTGGAGGTGCGGCGGCAGCGGGCGGCGGCGATGGTGGAGCGGCTGGCGGAGTTGGGCTATCCAATTACGCTCCCGGCGATGGAGGGCAACCGCGCACCGGGTCGGCCCCATTTGGCGGCGGCGATGGTGGCGGCGGGCTATGCCAAATCCATGGATGAGGTGTTTGACCGTTGGTTAGGAGATCATGGCCCTGCCTACGTGCCCTATGCGGATTTTTCGGCAGTGGATGGTATTCGGCTGTTGCGGGATTGCGGGGCGGTGCCCGTGTGGGCGCATCCCTACCTGTTTCGGGGCGGGACAGTGGAAACGGTGTTGCCGAAGCTCGTTGAAGCGGGGCTGATGGGGGTCGAGGTGTATCATCCCTGCCACAGCCCCAGTGATGTGCGGCGGCTGGAGGAATTTTGTCAGCGCTACGGCCTAATTATGACGGGCGGCAGCGACTACCACGGCCCCAGCCCCGATGCTGCCAGGGCCAAAAGCCAGACTCGGCTGAATCAGCTTCAGTTGCCGCTGGCCTTGCTGGAACCACTGCGGCAGGCCAAGGCATCCCTACATGCCGCTATCCATGGTCAGTAATTGGTTGAATGCCCTAGGGCAGGTTCTTCCCTGGAGCGATAGCTTTCAAAACAACGGCTTTTGGGTGGTGTTTTTGGCAGGGCTGTCCCAGGCTATCGCCCAGAGCATCATTTTGTTTGTCAACCAGGTGCGGCCCCTGCGGTTTGTGATTAGCCTGGTGCTGGCGGCGCTGCTGTTTGTGGCGGGCTACGGCACCTGGGCCTTCAGCATTTGGTTGGCCAGCGCTTGGCTGCTGGATGCGCCCATTCCCTGGACGATTGTGACCCAAAGTTTGACCCTGGGTTATTTGCCGCTGACGCTGAGTTTTTTGGGAGCCTTGCCCTATCTGGGGTTGCCCATTCTGCGGCTGCTGGCGGTGTGGAGTTTGCTGGTGGTGGTCGCCGCCTTTGAAAGCTTCGCCAATTTGTCCGCGCCCTTGGTGGTGGCCCATGTGGGGCTGGGCTGGGTGGTGCTGCTAGTGCTTCAGCAAACCGTGGGGCAACCCCTGGTGAACTTCGGCCATTGGCTGACTAACAAGGTGGCCGGGGTGCAGTTGGTGGTGGATCAAAACCAGTTGCGGACGCTGATTAACCAGCGAGCCATGACCGAGGGCTGGGGAAGTTCCGTTGAATCCGGTGATATAGAAGGCGGTTCCCCGTCGCAAGAAAACCTGTCTAAGTCGAGTTCTAGGGAAAATCCGTCGAATTATAATCCTAACTTCCCGAATTCCGAGGCTTTCCCCAATTCTGATAGTCTCACGCCTAGGAGCGAGGCTCATTCAGCCCTAGCCCCGTCAGTTCAGCGTCGCCTGACCCGTGCCGCCACCGATCCCCGCATGGTGTGGCTGCGGCGATGGCTGCGGTTGTTTGTGATCTACGGCGGCTTGGCCCTGTTGACTCTGGTGATCAGCCTCGCCCTCGAACCCGTGAGGGAGGTGTTGCTAGGGGTGTTTAACCGCCTTAGTTTTACCCGCCTGCCCACCGGGCCACTGTTTGAATTGGTGTGGATTGGCAGTTTGGCGCTAGTGGTGGCGGGGTTGCTGGCTCCCCTAGAAGCCCTGGGTTGGTGGGCGGGTTGGTATGGCGATCCGGTGCAAACCCTGCCCCCGCTGGAGGATGCGAACCCCCTTAATCCAGAGGCTCCGGCTCTGCGCCGCTACATTGTTTATTTGGATGGCATCAACCAGGCCACGGCAGACTATCAGCCAGCGGTGGCTCAATACCTGGTGGAACTGGAGCAGTGCCTTCCCGCCGATATGGCCCTGGTGAAAGGCTTAATGCCCTACTCGGTGCTGAACCGTTCCCTCACCCAGGGACGACCGTTGGCCTTCTTTTGGCGATCTACCAAGGCCATGTCCAAGCGGTTTGCGGGCTGGCTGGGCATGGTGATTAACCTGCGTAATTTGCTGATTGTGGCCGTGTCGGCAGACTCGCGCTATGGCCCCATCTACAACCAAGGCGTGGCCCAGCGGGTCTACGAAAGCCTGGTGCAGCAGGGCTATCCCCTGGTTGGCGGCATCCCCCTCACCCTGATTGGCTATAGCGGCGGCGGCCAAATTGCCATGGGCATCATGCCCTTTCTCCGGCGGGCGCTGTTTGCCCCCATTGAGGTCATTTCCCTCGGCGGCGTGATTAGCGGCAATGTCCGCGCCCTGGAGGCCGAGCAACTCTATCATCTGGTGGGCGACCGCGACAGGGTGGAGCGGCTGGGGCCAATCATGTTTCCCCGTCGTTGGCCTGTAGCGCGGCTGTCCTACTGGAACCGGGCCAAACGTCAGGGCAATATCAGCTTCATTTCCCTTGGCCCCGTGGCCCACCAGGTGCCGGGGGGTGTGGTGGATCCCAACGCCTTTTTGCCCGATGGCCGCAGCCACCTTCAGCAAACCGTGGATCTGACCCTGGATATTTTGGTGGGCGATCTGCGGCAACAGCTCGATCTGGAAAAGGACGAAATCCTCACCAAGGGCAACTACTACCGTTACCAAGTCGCCGACTTCAATCACCCCAGCTTTTACCCTCCCGGCATCGCGCCCCCTGCTCCCTGGTATCGCCCCGTGGCCCCCTGGGTGGGTCGGCTGATTTTGCCCGAACTGGAAAACCGCCATCCCCAGGGTGATGTGGGTTTAGAAGTGCTCCATGCGCCGCCGGAATACGCCGACTGGATCGGTCAGGTGGTACAGCTTCATTGGCAACCCGACCCCGACTTTCGGCGCGAGTTCCAAATCGTTAGTCGCGACATCCATTTCAGTGCCGATGCCGAGGCGTCCCACCGGGACGGATTGATTTTGCCAACTCGGCTGAACCATTGGCGGGTGGTGTCGCCCCTGGAATCCCTGGCGGGGGCGCGTCCGGTGGATGATGTGGTGGTGCAGTTGCCGGATCCGGTGACGGTGGAGTGGGTGCGGCCCTCACCCCTAGCCCCTCGCCCGTGGGGAGAGGGGGACAGGAGTGGTGATAGACCTACGGTTTCAGGGAAAGTCTTGCGGTTGACGGTTACTCAGGAGCCGATTCAGACCTCTGGGCGGTTCTATGGGTTGGTGCGGTTTGTGGAGGCTGTGGGGCCAGAGCGGTTTCGGGTGGTGCATTTCAACCCAGCTACGGGGCAGTTTGATGGGCTGACTGAAACCCTGTGGTTGCCGACGGTGGTGTTGGATATCAACGACACTCCGGCCTCGGTGAATCAGGATTTGGAAAAATCTGCCCTGAATGAGGACGGCTGGTATGTCTATGGAGCCTGTGCGGCCAGCGGCGAGTTTGTGGTGCAAGCCCTGCGGCCTCGGCGGCTGCTTCAGGTGCGGCCCGGTCGGTTTATTGGCAACCATCGCCAGGGGCGGCAGTATTTGGAGCGGGAGTCTTGGCAGAATCTATCAGCCAAACAAAACACCATTGAATCGGTACTGATTGATCCGCGCTGCACCGATGCCGAGGAATCCGCCGCCCAGTGGCAAGAAGGGGATCAGGCATTGTTGGTGCATGTCTACGGCGGCATTGGCGGGGTCAAGGCAGAGCCCTCGGCGCAGAAACCCGTTTACTTCGGTCACTTTTCCTACGGCATGGCGCGGGTGGTGCGCGAACCCATAGCTAACGAGCTTCAGTTTCAGATTCGCTACCACCAGGTCTATACCCACAATCGGCGCGGACTCATCGCGGGCACCCTAGACTGGACGCTCTACATGGGCGACCGTCAGTGGGGCTTTTTGGGCACTCGGCCCGTGTCGGATATTTTGGTGAAACTGCCCGCCTACACCGAACCCTTTGCCTTTGTCGGCAGCGCTTGGTCGGCCCTGGATGACCTGTGCCTAGAACTGGAAATTATGACCGCCCGCTACCGCACCGGAGATGGCAACGGCGTTACCTACATCGGCCCCGCCAACAACTGCGCCCAAGACTCGAACCAAGCCATGTACGCCAGCGCCAAATATCTGGAAGAGGCCATCCTAGAACACCGCGCCAAACTCAAAGCCTGGAAGAAACGCTACCCCCACCAGGCTCAACAGTTACGGCAACTCATCCAATTCCGTAAAGCCATCCAGCGGAAACTGCTCCCCTTTGGCAGCGCCCGCGCCGACTGGGATACCGCCAAAGACACCCTCGGCAGCAACCTTTCAGACTATCCCCTCAAAAACCTGGGCCGAGGACTGCTAAGCTGGCGTACTATGCTTCCCCGGAAGGCCAGCGACACCATCACCGAACTCAGCCTCGACCACGGAGCCGCCCTCTGGGTCTTGCGTACCAACCAAGTCGGCGGCGAAAATCCCGATATCGAACCCGTTGCCCCCTTCACGCTATGAAGGACTTCCAGCTCCCTCCCCCATGGGGAAGGGGAGAAGGCAACGCCCTAGGCTAAATGTATCGCCGGAGATTTTAGCTGCCCAGCCTAGGCGGCTATAGTACCTCTCAGCAGCATCGCTCCTTAATCTAGCCAACCTCTACCATTTTTGTTGCCTCTAATACCATGCTCCCTGCCCATACCCCGCAAACTGTGCCTCCCCCAACGCCCCTGGGGCCAAGGCTCATTGAGCTAGCCCAACTGTTTCTAAAACTGGGGGCTGTGGGGTTTGGTGGCCCCCAGGCCCACATCGCCATGATCCACGATGAAGCGGTGGTGCGGCGAGGCTGGCTCAGTGAAGAACAGTTTCTAGAGGGGGTAGCCATCTGCGAAATGCTGCCGGGGCCAGCCTCCACCCAAACAGGCATTTACACAGGCTATAGGCGGGCCGGATTGTTAGGCGCGTTGGTAGCCGGGACGAGCTTTATTTTGCCAGCCTTCATCATCATGGTGGTGTTGTCCTGGGGTTATTTTCGGTTCCAGGGGGTGCCCCAGATTGATCACCTTTTTTTTGGCATCTCCCCAGTGGTGATCGCCATCATTCTGGCCTTTAGCTGGAAACTCAGCAAAAAATCTATCAAAGACAGAACCGGAGTGGCCATTGCCCTCGGAGCCTTTGTGCTGGCTTGGGGCCTAAAGCTCAATATCCTGCTGCTGTTTTTGCTGGCGGGCGTCGTTGGGCTGATGGTCTATCGTCCACCCGCCCCACCGTCAGACCCTTCTACCTCCACAACCCCACCAACCCAAAAGCTCAATCCTGCCTGGTTAGGGCCGCTGTGGCCCGTGGGGCAGTCTCTCCCTCGATTAATTGCGCAAATTCCTAGCGAACCCTTAGCGGTCTCTAGCTTTTGGGGGCTAGACCGAATCCAGACCTATGCTTGGCCCCTGGCGTCTTTCTTCATTAAGGTAGGAGCTTTCATCTTTGGCGGCGGGCTGGTGATCATCCCCCTCCTAGAGACCTCCGTAGTGGACGACTTTCAGTGGATGGCCCGCAGCGAATTTTTGGATGGCGTGGCCCTGGGTGAGCTTACCCCCGGCCCAGTGGTCATTGCTGCCGCCTTTGTGGGTTACAAGGTGGCAGGTTTTTTTGGGGCTTTGGTAGCTACGGTGGCTATCTTCCTGCCCTCCTTTGGCTTCATTGGGTTGGCCTCTCCCTTTTTGATGCGACTGCGCCAAAATCCCAGGGTAAAGTGCTTTTTGAAAGGGGTGCTGCCAGCGGTATTGGGGGCTATCCTAGCGGCCACCCTACCCCTTGCCCAGGCTGCCCTCATCCACAACACCCTCCCCCTAACCCTGATAGCCCTTACCCTCAGCTTAGTGGCCCTCGTTGCCCTGGTGCGATTCAAGTGGCCCACCTGGCAACTCGTGCCCCTGGGCGCTCTGGCAGGATTGGCCGTTGGGGCCATTGTCTCCTAGGTTGTGACTAGACGGGTGTGACTCGATGGGTAGGGCTAGACGAGTATCGCGAGATGGGCCTCAGACGGGCATTATCACACCCATCACGGCGAAAGCATGTAGCCCCAGCGGTATGCCAGAGCCTGTTTTTGCCTCCAGCCGATGGGAAAAGGTCGGCGCAACCGTTGGGCCTAGGCCCATGGCCAGACCTACTGCGATTCGCGAATCTGCTGGATCTGGTTGAGATAGGGATCGCTTGTCCAAGTGTCTACCGCCGTCCAGGCTACCCAGCCAAACGCTCCCAGCGCAAGGCCAAGCGTGGCCATCGAGACAAATTGTTGAAAGGCTGGGCTAAAGTCAATACGCATTGAACTACCTCCTAATCTAATCAATTCGCATTAATCAGAAGCGAAGCAGGGAACACCAAAGAACCCATAATGCCTGGGGATACTCGGAGGCACCTCCCAAGGCATAAGTACAATTACGCTGATAACTCAGCAGGATCCGGAACCCGTCCAGCGTTTATGGACTACCGACCATGAACTATCGACCACCGCCGTTACCGCCGCCGCTTGGCTGAGGGCAGCGCGACAGGGGCAACCCTGGCTAGATGGGCATTCCTGAGATCCTATAGGGTTAGGATACCCAAGCTAGGCCATCTACCAGTCACGGAAATTACTGACCTGAGGAGGGAACCAGGCGCTTACGGAGGGATTCCGCTCGACGCTTGGCGGTGCCGTTGCTAGGCTCTAGGGCAAGGGCGCTCTCGTAGCTTTCGAGGGCCTGGGTCATCAGTTGTTTGCGCTCGTAGCTGTGACCTAGGTTGTTGAGGGCCGTTACGTAGTCGGGCGCAATTTTGAGGGCTTCTTTGTAGTTGCGGATGGCAAGGTCGTACTGTTCCTGGGCAAAGTAGGCGTAGCCAAGGGCGTTGTACACCAACGAGGTATTCTCTAGTTCCTCGTCATCCACCTGCTTGAGTGCCTGCTGGAGATAGAGGGCCGCTTGGGTATAGAGCTTTTTGTCGAGCAACAAACTGCCGAGTTCATAGTATTCCTTGGCGGTTCCCTTTTCCTTGGTGAGCTTGTTTTGTAGGCGCGACAGGGTGCCCTCAATGCGGCGGGTTTTGAGCACCTGACGCACGACAAAAAAAGCCGCTACGCTCAGCAGCGCCAGCAGGATGGCCAGGTAGGTCAAAAGCAGCTTGCTGTTCTCCATAGCTTAAATCAGCGTCCTCTTTTTAAATGCGCGGTGAAGGGTTGTGCCTGGGAATCGCTCCCCTCCAACTCCCTTCCTATCTTGGCACGAGTTAGCCCCTGGCGAGGGCTTAGGGTAGTCCCCAAAAGGAAGTGCGTTCTTCCAGCCAGCCGTTTTGGTGCCAGTCGCGCAGGCTTTGGTTGACCATCTGGCGCAGATCGTGGTGCTGGGATCCGTGGGGTAGGGCGATGGCCAAGGGATCAGCGGTGATCACCGTGGGCAAGAGGCGGTAGCCCGTCTGTTCCTGCTGCCAGCCCACGAGGGTACTAACATCCCCAGCAAAGACATCCACTTGGCCCTGACTCAAAGCCCCCTGTCCGGCTTGATAACTGGGCAGGGGCACCAACTGGGCCTGGGGCAGCAGATAGCGCACCGCCGCCAGGGTACTTGCCCCCTGGAGCAGGCCAATGCGCCCTTGGGCTAGGCTTTGAAGGGTGACGGGGCGATCTTCTAGCACCAAAAAGCCAGCCCCGTCGAGGTAGTAGGGCAGGCTAAAGCTGACGAGCCGCATCCGTTCAGGGGTTTGGGTAAGGCCCGCAATGGCTAGATCCACCCGATCCTCTAGCACCGCCGACAGGCGATCCCGATTGGGCACCACCTCCAGCACCACAGCGTTGGGATCGTTGAACAGGCGCTGGGCTAGTTGTCGGGCCAGATCGACCTCTAACCCCACCAGTTCCCCGGTGTCATCCCGAAAGCTCAGGGGACGCCAATGCTCTCGTACGGCCACCGTCAGGTAGCCTCGGGCGCGGATGGTGGCTAAGTCCGCAGCAAAAACTGGGGACACAACGGTCTGTATCCCCAGGACTAGTCCGAAACTCAGCGATACGATCTTGAGAAACTCTATCGCCATCGCTTGCTCCGTGTCCTCATCACCATGCCAATGACTGAGGCTGTGTCTGGGATCTAGGCTTTGTTGCCAGCCACTTCAACCACTTTGGCAAACCCGTCCGGGTCTAGCACGGCCATTTGGGCCAGCATTTTGCGGTTGATCTCGACGTTGGCCTTTTTCAGTTGGCCCATCAGTTGGCTGTAGCTAATATCGTGCAGACGAGCCGCCGCATTGATGCGGGTGATCCACAGCCGACGGAAATCGCGCTTCCGGTTCCGGCGGTCGCGATAGGCGTAGCGTAGGGCTTTCATCACCTGCTGGTTAGCGGTGCGGAACAGCTTCGAGTGAGATCCTCTAAAGCCCTTCGCCAGTTTCAAAATTTTATTGCGGCGCTTCCGGGCAACATTGCCGCGCTTCACACGTGCCATGACTCTTTCAATCCTTGGGGAGACGTTTACTCTCGATCAAATATGCTCGATCCAATCAACCAAGACCAGCGGTGACGATAGGCGTTCATCAGAGCTAGCCTGAACCGCGACACCGCCTAGAGATAGGGCAGCATCAGCTCCACGTTGGGCGCATCTTCCTCGGAGACCACAACGGCCTTAGACAGCCGAGAGCGGCGCTCAGCATTCTTGTGCTGCAACAGGTGGTTCTTAAAGGCTTTGCGGCGCATGATTTTGCCACTGCCACTGCGGCGAAAGCGCTTGGCGGCGGCCTTGCGAGACTTCAGTTTTGGCATGGTTAACCCTAATTTTCGACACAGTCTTAAATCATATCACGGGAATTCCTGTGGTTGGGCATTACGGCAAAATCTATCGTCCGTGGAAAATTCGGCTTCTCCACGAACCACAAGGGCGATGACCTTCAGCAAGATCCGCTAAAATCCTGGAAACCTCCCCTGGGACAGTGACCTGGGGGCTTCTTTTGCCGTGAGGCCCTAATGAGCACCAAGAATCTGGTTTCCTACGGTTTGCTGGTCTTTATTCCCGTCGCCATTGTAGCGGAACGCCTGGAATGGGGGGCACTGACGGTGTTTGGGCTGTCGGCGGTGGCGATTTTGCCTCTGGCCATTTGGCTCAGTACCGCCACGGAAGAACTGGCGCTAGTGACTGGCCCCACCATTGGCGGATTGGTGAATGCGGTGTTTGGCAATGCCACGGAGCTGATTATTGCCCTGGTGGCCCTAAAGGCGGGGCTGATTGACATTGTCAAGGCCAGCATTACGGGCTCGATTTTGGCGAACACGCTCCTGGTACTGGGCCTGTCGATGTTTGTGGGCGGGCTGCGCTACAAGGAGCAAACCTTTAACCAAAAGGTGGCGGGGATTAACGGATCCACCATGGGCCTAGCGGTGACGGCGGTGCTGATTCCGGCCCTGGTGATCAACACTTCCAACATTGTGGAACCTGGGGTGATTCGCCAGTTGTCTGTTGTTGTGGCAGTGGTGATGATTGCCGTCTATGCCCTCACCCTGCTGTTTTCCCTCAAAACCCACAGCTATCTCTACGATGTGGGCGTTAGTGATCACAGCGAGGAATCGGGCCACAATGAGGAGAAGCCCAACATTTGGCTGTGGGTGGGGGTGCTGCTGGTGGCCACCCTGGGCGTGGCGGTGATGTCGGAGATTTTTGTGGGGGCGGTGGAGGAAGCCGCCGAAAGCCTGGGGCTAACCCCGCTGTTTACCGGGGTGATTTTGCTGCCCCTGGTGGGTGGTGCGGCGGAATATGTCACTGCGGTTCGCATGGCCGCTAAGGACAATATGGATCTGGCGGTGTCGGTGGCGATGGGATCGAGTTTGCTGGTGGCGCTGCTGGTGGCCCCGATACTCGTGATTGTTGGGGAAATCATCGATCAGCCCATGGACTTAAACTTTGGCCTGTTTGAGGTCGTCGCGGTGGCGGTGGCCGTCGCCACGGTGAACCTAATCAGCCAGGATGGCCGATCCAACTGGCTGGAGGGCGTGCTGCTGCTGTCCACCTTTGCCCTGCTGGGAGCCGCCTTTTTCTTCCATCCGGTCTAGGGCGCGGCGGACTCTAGGGAATCATGGCGCTGGGAATCATGGCGCTGGGAATCACGATCTTGGGGCAAACCATGCACATTCTGTTAGTGGATGACGAAGTGGAACTCACCGACCCCCTCAGTCGGTTGCTGACCCGCGAGGGCTATCAGGTGGATGTGGCCACCGATGGTGAGATGGGCCTCGCCATGGCCGAGCAGGGGGGCTATGACCTGCTGATTCTGGACTGGATGCTGCCCAAGCTCAATGGCCTAGAGATTTGTCGCCAGGTGCGCTCTCGCCAGGATCCAACCCCGGTGCTGTTTCTCACCGCCAAGGACACCCTGGATGATCGGGTAGATGGCCTCGATGCCGGAGCCGATGACTACCTGGTGAAACCCTTTGAACTGAGGGAACTGCTGGCGCGGGTACGGGCCTTGGGCCGACGGGCGGCAACGTTGGAATCTGCTCCAGCCCCCTCCCGGTTTAGCTTTGGCGATCTGGAGCTAGATCAGGCCAATCAGCTCGCCTACCGTCGGGGACAGGCCATCGAACTATCCGAAAAGGAGACGGCGCTGCTGGCCTACCTGCTGCGCCACCCCAACCAAGTCCTCCCCCACGAGCAGATTTACCAAGCCGTGTGGGGCGACCAAGACCTGCCCAGCAGCAATGTGCTGGCGGCGCAGATGCGGCTGCTGCGCCGCAAAATTGAGCCCAAGGGCACCCCACCCCTGATCCACACCATCTACGGCAAGGGCTATCGGATTGGGGATTAGGGGGGATTAGGGACGCGGGGATACGGGGGCGTGGGGACGCGGAGACACGGAGATCGGGCTGGAGCCTCAGAGATTGGAGCGGGGGCTTGCCTTACCAGCCAGAATTCTGCATCCACCAGGTTTGGATGGCATCCAAATCACGGGCCACCCAGGCTCCGGCCAAAAATCCTGCGCCGTGGCCCACCCAGGACTTGCCGCGCTGGAGGGGCAGCAATCCCCACAGGGCACCGCCGTAAAGCAACCCGACAAAAATCGACAGGGCCATGGCGGGCAGACTGCGGTCAAAATAGCCCCGCAGCAGCAAGAAGCCCAGATAGCCAAACACCACCCCACTGGCCCCCAGGTGGACGGTGCCTCGACGACCCAGAATCCAGATACCTAGGCCGCTGAGTAGCCAGCAGAGAGCCGTTACCAGTCCCAGCACCTCCAGCCCTTGGAGCAAAATGAGGCTACCCAAAATCACCAGGGGGGCAGAGTTGGCGGCGACGTGGCGAAAGTCTTGGTGCAGCAGGGGCGCAACCAAGATGCCTGGTAGCCCCCCCAGGCGACGGGGCCGAATGCCTAAATGCCGCCACAACTGCCGTCCGGTGAAGAGATCGGCGATGGCCAAGGCCCAGATCAGCAGCAGCCAGTAGGTCAATAGGGTAATCCCCTGGCGGAAGCCATCGGGTAGGGGCGGTAGGGCAAACCAGTCGGTCATCAAAGCTTTAGGGTAGGAGAACGAGCGGCCAGGGTGGCGGTGAGGGCCGCAGCCAATCGGGGGCCATCCACCCCCAGTTCAGTATGGCGAGTTGCCATGTCCTTGGCCGTCTGACTGTGCCACCATACCCCAGCCAGGGCAGCATCTAGAGCTAAATCCAGGGTATGACTGGGGGGTGGCGGATCGCCTTGGCGTTGGGAAAGACTGGACGGGGCAAAGGCTTGGGCTAGGAGTCCGCCCATGAGCCCGGTCAGCACATCGCCACTGCCGCCACGGGCGAGGCCGGGGGTGCTGTCAGCGTTGAACCATAGCCGACCGTCGGGGTGGGCGATGGCGGTACAGGCTCCCTTTAGCACGACGATACTCTGGCTGTGGGCGGCGGCGGCTTGGGCTAATTGGCCGGAATCAAGGGATTGCTCGGAGGGCTGGGCAGACCAATCAGGAAACAGCCGCCGAAACTCGCCGAGGTGGGGGGTGATCAGGGTTGGGGCGGGGCGCTGGGCCAAGGTCGCTATCGGATCCCGTTCTGCGAGATGGTTTAGGGCATCAGCATCCAGCAAGAGGGGGCGATCCGTAGCGCACACTGCATCTACCACCGCCCCCGCCTGCCGCGAAAGGCCAGGGCCACAGGTAATCGCATCGTAACGATTGAGGGCTAATTCCGTCGGAAACTGGGCGATGGCTCCGGCGTCGGTTTCAGGGCATCCGATCACCAGGGCTTCGGGCAGTTGGGCCACCACCATCCACCGCAGGGATTCCGGCACCGCCAGGGTGAGCATCCCCACGCCGCTGGCCCTCGCCCCCAATCCTGCCAGCAGCGCCGCCCCGGCATACTGGCGCGATCCAGCCACGATCAGCAAGTGACTGACCTGATACTTGTGGCAATTGGCCGCACGGGGCAAGGGCAGGCGGGCCAAGGCGTCTGAGGTGCTGATGTGGCGCACCGGGGGCAAGTTATTTAACCCTGCGGCTAGGGCAAAGGGCGGGATATCAAAATCAATCCGATGGCGATGGCCCAGGTAGGGCAGGGCGACATCCTGGCAAAAGGCCCGCTTCCACAGCCCCAGGCAAAGGGTATGAGTAGCCCGAACAGCCACACCTAGGACGTTCCCGGTGTCGGTGTGGAGCCCGGAGGGCAAATCCAGACTCACCACCGGAGCCGGGTGGGCATTCACCACCGCCACTAAGTCGGCAAGGGATCCTTCTAGGGAACGCTCTAGGCCAAAGCCAAACAGACCGTCAATCCAGAGATCCACGGCCTGAGAAGGCGCATCATCGGACAGCCCTGGGGCAATCGGCACCCCCAGGGCACAGACATAGCGTAGGTGATCGGCGGTGAGGCTTTTGTGGCGGTCGGTGGGGGCAAGCACCTGAACGCTATAGCCTCGATGGGCCATCTCCCGCGCCACCACCAGGGCATCGCCGCCATTGTGCCCAGGGCCAACCAGCACCGCTACCCGTGGGTAGGCCACGCTAGGATATTCCGCCATCACCCAGGCCGCTAGCCGCTGGGCCGCCTTTTCCATCAGGGCGGCGACGGGCATACCAGCCTCAAACATCGCGGTTTCGATGGCCTGCATGGTGGCCGCTGTCACCACCCAATCGGGCGACGGAGCCGCAACAACAGCAGCGCCAGAATGCGTTGAGCCCAGCGGAGAACCCATAGCCACGCTACCTTAGGAACGCCAACCTAGCGCTGAAAGAAAACGCGGCTGCCGCCAAAGCCCGCATCCCGATAAAAATTGTTCCACTGGTTGGCCAAGCCTCGGTCGGCAAAGGGGCCAACGGCCACATGGGGGCCACGGGGTTCCGTCCGCATCTGCACCCGATCCGGCGGGGTGCCGAGCTGAATCACCTGGGCGCTGAGGGATTGGAGGTTGTTTGCCGAGGTGGGAATCACCACATAGAAGGGAGCGCTGGTGGGGGATGCCGCCGGGGAAGCCAGGGCCGTGGTGCCGCTGGGCGGAGGCATATTCACCGGATAGCTGTTGGCAGGGCTAGCGGGGGCCGTGTAGGACAACTGCTGGCCAAACTCCACGTTGCCGGAGCCAGACGGGCTGACCGGGGGCATTTGGCTGGGCATCGGCAGAGGCGCAACCCCAGCAGGGGGGATCACGGTTACTCCGGGCAGGGGCGGCAGGGTGCCAGCGGCGGCATAGACATTACCGGGCAGGGCCGGGGTTTGGGCAAAGACGGGCTGGGCAGCAGGGGCGGCGCTCATCTGGGCCGAAATTCCCCGACCCGCGAGGTCATTGACCCGCATTTGGGCATTGGCCGAATGGTTAAATCGCCCCGCCTGAATCACAGGTCGGCCCTGGAAGGTTGTCCGAAAGGCCGTAGGCTCGATCATCTGCACCTGACGCAGGGTAGCTTCGCTGGTGTCATTCACAAACACCACAAACTGTTGACCACTGCTCGGAGCCTGGGGCATGGGGCTGCTGGGCACCGGAACCACGCCAACGGGCAGGGGCGGCACAATGTCGTAGTCTTGGCCCTGGGCAGCACCGTGGCCCACCCAAGACACAAGGGTTAAGACCGACAACACCCCAAGGCCCAGGGAGCGAGCGCAACGAGACGCAGGAGATCCTGGGCTTAACCAACCTAATCTCGGAACTAATCGGGAATCATGCTGCATGGTATTCACCACTCCTACCCATCACAACAACATGGACTGATGTGTGCAGGGCTCGGTTGTCAAGCCCACATCACAGGTCTCGCAAACCTGGGCCAACAGGCAACCCAGCACCCCTAGGAGCCCTTGGTGTTGCGGCCCATACTGCTCCTAGCCAAGTGGATGTTAGCGCAGATTATTCAAAGTGAATCATTGCAAATCGTTCCAGAACCGCTCCCCAAGCCGTCGTCGAAAGGGTCTCAATAGAGCGTCTAAAAATGTCGCCTCAAACCGCTCCCCAAACGTTGTCGCCAGCCTCACCGCCAGCCTTGTGCCCCAATCTCTAATCCCAGGTTAAAAAACAGGTGTAGGAGGGGGACGCTTCCGGGTATGGTGAGGACGGCAGACTGGTCAATAACGGGATAGAGGGAACGGGGCCATGACTGAGGCGACCTGGGAGCGGCGGCATGTATTGTCCTTGGCAGATTTTACGGCGGCAGACCTGGAGACCGTAACCCAGACCGCCGTAAGCTTTCGGGATGTGCTGTCCCGCCGTACGCGCAAGGTTCCGGCCTTGCAGGGGGTGGTGGTTACAAATATGTTCTTCGAGCCTTCCACTCGCACCCGCAGCAGCTTTGAACTGGCGGCGAAACGGCTGTCGGCGGATGTCCTCAACTTTGCGCCGGGCACCTCCTCCCTCACCAAGGGCGAGACCATCCTCGATACGGCCAAAACCTACCTGGCCATGGGCACCAACCTGATGGTAATCCGCCACCAGGACGCCGGAGTGCCCCAGACCATTGCCGATGAGATGGATCGCATCCACAGCGGCGTGGGGGTGCTGAACGGCGGCGACGGGCTCCATGCCCATCCCTCCCAGGCCCTGCTAGACCTGTTTACCCTGGCCCTGACCCTCAACCCAGAACAACCCACCAGCCAAGCCCTAGCGGGGCTGAAAGTCGCCATTGTGGGGGATATTTTGCACTCCAGGGTAGCCCGTTCCAACCTCTGGAGCCTCACCGCCTGTGGGGCCGAAGTGCACCTCGCCGCCCCGCCCACCCTGCTGCCACCGGGCTTTGCCGAAGCCTTTATACAGCAGTCGCCCCTGGGTATTCCCCGCCGCGTAGTGCAGCACAGCACCCTCGCCCCCGCCCTAGAAGGGGCCGATTTTGTCATGACCCTGCGCCTCCAAAAGGAACGCATGACCCAGCATCGGCTACCCAGCCTGCGGGAGTACCACGAGAACTTCGGCCTTACCCGCGACCGACTGCAAGTTTGCCAGCCCACAGTGAAGGTGCTGCACCCCGGCCCCGCCAATCGCGGTGTAGAAATCAGCTCCGACCTCATGGATGACCCCAACCTCAGCCTGATTAGTGAGCAAGTCACCAACGGCGTGGCTGTCCGCATGGCGCTTCTCTATCTGATGGGGGTAGGCAAGGGCGAGTAGGCCAGTTCGCCTCGCGGCCCGTCCCATGACCGTCCGTTGGCGCGTTCGTGCAGCGTCCCCCATCCCTCAAACCACCGTGGCTCTAGCGGCACACCCCCAGGGACGATAGATTTGCCTATAGCCAAGCCATAGACTGTCACACTGGCACGATGAGGCTCACCTCACCCTGGCTAGGATAAAGACCTGGTATGGTAGAATCCCTCAAAAAATCTTGGAAGGCTTTATGCGCAAATTGTTCCCTGGTATGGGCGTCTCCCTTTCCGTGGTTAGGGCGGTGGCAGGTGGGTTGGCGTTGAGCCTGGTTGGAATGGCCCAGCAGGCTTGGGCTCTCACCGCCGAACAAATTGCCAGCAAGCTTACCCAAATCCCGGTCTTTATGATTCTGGATGCCCAGGGAGAACGCCTCAAGGCCGTCAGCGAGACCGATGCCAACGTTCAAGCCCCAGTGGTGTTTTTGGATGGCCCCACCGCTGCCGCTGTGCTCAACCAAGTGGAAGCGAACGGTCAGGATGCTCAAATTGAAGTGGTTGACCTAGGCAGTGTCTACCGCGAAATGGCCGACAGCAACGGGGTCGCTCCCCTCCTCTACTTCCCTATCCGGTCTGAAGTGACGGCGGCGGTGGCTATCCAGCCTGAATTTCAGGGTGTACCTCTATTTGTACCCCGACGCGCCAACAGCAACTCCTACCTCCCCTTTGTGCAGGGCGATGAGGTGTCGCTGCCGATGTTTTTCTCCCGCGAAGACCTACAAACCTACGTGAACTGGGTCTTTGAGGACAACCCCGCCGGAGCCCAGGACATTGAGGTAGAGGTGATGTCCTTGGAGTGGCTGCTGGCAGCCATGGCCGATAGCGACGACACCACCACCAATAACCAATTCAATCAGGTTCGTCTCTTTCCTTCCAGCGACGTGTTGGAATTTATCGAGACCATCCGCCAGCGGCAAGACCAACCCTCGCGCTAGCGTCAGTTTTCGCCCATGGGCCGCACCTCCACCCTCACCTACGACCGGGGCACGCTGATTTTGCACCCGCCCCCACGGGGTAAGGGCTGGATGGACTTTGCCCACTGGGACGACCGGGTAGAGAAATTCCGCATTCCGGCCCATCAGTATCGTGCTCTGGTGGAAACCCTGCGGGCAGAACAAGTGGCCTTTAACGACCAAGCCCAGGGGTTTCAGCCGTTGGATTTGGCCCCCAAGATGACGATGGAACCCTACGCCCACCAAAAGGAAGCTCTGGCGGCTTGGGTGAGAAATCGCTGGCGCGGGGTGGTGGTGCTGCCGACGGCTTCCGGCAAAACCTACCTGGCCCAGATGGCGATGCAGGCCACGCCGCGCCATACCTTGATCACCGTGCCGACCCTGGATTTGATGCACCAGTGGTATGCCCATTTGGAAGCGGCGTTTCCCGATGTGGAGGTGGGGCTGTTGGGGGGTGGATCAAAGGATCGCACCCCAATTTTGGTGGCCACCTACGACAGCGCCGCCATCCACGCCGAAAGTCTGGGCAACCAATACGCCCTGCTGATCTGCGACGAATGCCACCACCTGCCCAGCGACTTTAACCGGGTGATTGCCGAGTATTCCATTGCACCCTATCGCCTGGGCCTCACCGCCACCCCCGACCGCGCCGATGGTCGCCACGAAGACCTTACCCACCTGCTGGGAACCGTGGTCTACGAAAAATCGGCGGCAGATCTCTCCGGCCACGCCCTCGCCCCCTTTGAGATTGTGCCGATTAAGGTCAAGCTCTCCCATCAGGAACGCCACCGCTACGACCAACGGATCGCCCAGCGCAACCGCTTTTTGCAGGAGGCTAACATCTGGCTGAGTTCTGCCCAGGGCTGGCAGCGATTTGTGCGGGCCAGCGCCCAATCCCAAGCCGGACGGCGGGCCATGCTGGCGCACCGAGAAGCCAAAACCATCGCCCTCGGCACCGAAGGCAAGCTGCGCGTTTTAGAAGACCTGCTGGCCCAGCACCACCC
The DNA here is from genome assembly GCF_016403105.1 of Leptolyngbya sp. BL0902. Classification (NCBI taxonomy): domain Bacteria; kingdom Bacillati; phylum Cyanobacteriota; class Cyanophyceae; order Leptolyngbyales; family Leptolyngbyaceae; genus Leptolyngbya; species Leptolyngbya sp. BL0902. Next base: position 806,272 of record NZ_CP046155.1, on the reverse strand, counting down.
AGAGCGCACTCTCATATTCACAAACGACAACGCCACCGTCTACCGCATTTCCCAAAGCTTTCTCATCCCCGCCATCACCCACCAAACCCCGGTGAAGGAACGCCACGCCATCCTGCAAGCCTTCCGCCAGGGCGACTATCCTACCCTGGTCGTCAGCCACGTTCTCAACGAAGGCGTAGACGTGCCCGACGCCCGCATCGCTATTTTGCTGTCGGGGACGGGTTCCACCCGCGAGTATGTGCAGCGCCTAGGCCGCATCCTTCGCAAGGGCAGTGGCCACAAACAGGCCATCCTCTACGAAGTGGTAGCGGAGGAAACCACCGAGGAAAATGTCTCCCAACGCCGTCAGGCAGCTGTTCAGCCTCGGCGTCCCCGGCAACTCGAACTGGTACCCAACCAACCCCTCTACGCCGTTGAGGACAGCCCTTTGCCCAAGGTGGCCGATCCTGGTTCAGCACCCCCCTACCCTGATAGCCCCCCCACGGACGGTTAACACGGACGGTTAACACGCCCTAAGTCCTGGGGCTTTCGTAGGTTCTGGCGGATCCCATCGCAAGCTAGCCGCATACCAAGCTAGCCACCGACCAAGGCCAGAAGCGGCCCCGCTCCATCACCCCCTGCCAAACCACCCGCCGCCTTAAACCTTTTGAAAATCTGACCCACTTCTCAGTCATCGGGATTATCGTTAGAGGCAGGAAAATCCGCTATTACGGTGGGAGGAGCCCATGTCTGCCCCTGAATCGCATTCTGTCCAGGTGAAAACCCAGGCCATTGCCCCAGAATACCTCGAAGCCTACGCCGAGCAAGACGCCCTGGCCGGACGCCCCAACCCGCGCTTCAAGCAGTCGTCGATCTATTGCAGCCGCTACCTCGCCATCCGAGCTGAACTAGTAGGGCCAGACCAATTTAGCGATGCGGAATGGGATTTGACCCTGTTTTAGGCTTGGCATCCACGCATCTCTCGCCAACAATATCTGTCGCAAACAGTGGGCTTGGCCTTGAATGCTTAAGAAAATCTATTCTTTAACGGTAGTGATTCACAATTTGCAAGGTGAAAGAAAGCCAGGAATTTCTAATGGTGTAGATCTGTGAATAGAACCCTGATTTTTCTGGGGGGATCAGATAACGTGAGATTGGGCTAGAGGTCTGAATCGGCGGACTTTTGAAAGTCTAATGTTGTTAAATGCATCGACTGAGATAGCGTACTGACCGATTAAGTGTCCTTCTGTTCATCCTACCTGAATCCACGGATATCCAGCGTCCACGATTCTCCATTTGCGTTGAAATTTCTTAGACTTCTCTACCCAAAATCATAAGATTCTCTTAAATTGTTTTCTGCCAAACACCAACTATTTTGAAAGTAAGTTTGGATTACTAAACCATTCTTTCTCGCCATTTTGTTTGCCACTTTGGTTGTAGTGCTTTCTAGGGCTATAACCGACCTCTACAAAGGGTTGTGCCATGTCACCCACTGCTACCACGTCCGCCGTTGAACCCACCGCCAAAAAGGAAAAAGCCGCCAAGCCCGATCTGCGCTTCAAACGCCTCGATATCACCATGAAGCGGCAGCAGTATGCCCCCGATGCCCTGATTGAGGTGCTCCACGTCGCCCAGGAAGCCTTTGGCTTTTTGGAAGAAGACGTGCTGCAATACGTCGCCCACGGCCTGAAACTGCCCCTCAGCAAGGTCTATGGGGTCGCCACGTTTTATCACCTGTTTTCCCTCAAGCCCAATGGTGCCCACACCTGTGTGGTCTGCATGGGTACCGCCTGCTATGTGAAGGGCGGCGACAAGGTGGTGGAAAAGCTGCAAGCGGAACTGGGCATCGAACTGGGCGAAACCACCCCCGACGGCAAGGTGTCCCTAATGGCGGCCCGCTGCCTTGGAGCCTGTGGCATTGCCCCCGCCGTGGTGTTTGACGGCACCGTGGGCGGCAAGCTCTCGCCAGAGGAAGCCGTCGCCAAGGTCAAGGTTTGGGAAGGGGAGGGGTGAATTTTGGTTATTGGTTGTTGGTTACTGGTTACTGGGTGGATCCATATTGCTGTCCTTGATCCGCTAACCTAACCCCGAATAACGCCCCCCAAATAACGAATAACGAATAACGCCCCCCAAATAACGAATAACGCCCCTCCTACAGGAGACACATCATGGATTTACAAGAACTCAAGGCCGTCGCCCAGGCGGAACAGGAACGCCAAAAGTCGGTGCGGGTGCATTGCTGTACCTCCACGGGCTGTCGGGCGGCGGATGCCATGGGCATCTACGGCAATTTGAAGCAGGCGGTGACGGATCACAACCTGGAGGATCGGGTGGAAGTCGTCGGCGTGGGCTGCATGGGCTTTTGTGGCCGTGGCCCCCTGGTGCAGGTGGATCCTGACGAACTGCTCTACGAAGAAGTGACCCCCGACCAAGCGGCCAGCATCATTGAAGCGATGGATGGTGGCACGGCTCAGCCCATTCAGGGGGATGTGAACCATCCCTTCTTTGCGCGGCAAATGCGGGTGGTGCGGGAGTATAGCGGCAAAATCGACCCGGAACGGATCGAGGAATACATTGCCGTGGGCGGGTACGAGTCCCTGCACAAGGCGATCTACGAAATGACCCCTGCCGAGGTGGTGGATCAAATTTCTAAGAGCGGCCTGCGAGGGCGGGGCGGCGGCGGCTATCCCACCGGGCTGAAGTGGGCCACGGTGGCGAAGATGCCCGAAGGCCAGAAGTACATCATCTGCAACGGCGATGAGGGCGATCCGGGGGCATTTATGGATCGCAGCATCCTAGAGAGCGATCCCCATCTCGTTCTGGAAGGCATGGCCATTGCGGGCTATGCGGTGGGTGCCAACCACGGCTATATCTACGTGCGGGCGGAATATCCCCTGGCCATTGCCCGGTTGCAGAAGGGCATTCAGCAAGCCAAAAAGTACGGCCTGTTGGGCAGCCAGATTTTTGAATCCCCCTTCGACTTTAAAATCGACATCCGCATTGGGGCGGGGGCCTTTGTCTGCGGCGAAGAAACGGCGCTGATTCAGTCTATCGAAGGCGGGCGCGGCAACCCCATTCCTCGGCCTCCCTATCCGGCCCAAAAGGGCTTGTACGACTGCCCAACCCTGATCAACAACGTGGAAACCCTGGCCAATATTACCGCCATTATTCGCAACGGGGCGGACTGGTATTCCAGCATTGGCACCGACAACAGCAAGGGCACCAAAATCTTTGCGCTGACGGGCAAAATCCGCAACAACGGCCTGATTGAAGTGCCGATGGGCATTTCCCTGCGGCAGATCGTGGAGGAAATGGGCGGCGGCGTCCCCGATGGCGAGGTGAAGGCGGTGCAAACGGGTGGCCCCTCCGGCGGCTGCATCCCGCGATCCATGCTGGATACCCCGGTGGACTACGACTCCCTCCGCAAGGTCGGCTCCATGATGGGGTCGGGCGGCATGGTGGTGATGGATGATTCCACTAGCATGGTCGGCATTTCCCAGTTCTATATGGAGTTCTGCCGAGGGGAAACCTGCGGCAAATGCGTTCCCTGTCGCACGGGCACGGTGCAGCTCTACGCCATGCTGACCAAAATCCTCAAGCGCCAAGCCACCAAGGACGACCTGGCCAAAATGGAAGCCCTCTGCGAAATGGTGCGCGACACTAGCCTCTGCGGCCTGGGCCAAACCGCGCCGAACCCCGTCCTCAGCACCCTGAAATACTTCCGGGAAGAGTACGAGGAACTCCTAATCGAACCGGAATACCTCAGCGACCTCAACGGCAAGGAAGCGCCCCAAGAGGTGAACGCATGAAGTCCGGGTTTTGCCCACCCTGCGGGAAGCAAGCTACACCTAAATCCCTCTCCCAAAATGGGAGAGGGACTTTGAGAACTCCGGCCCCCCTCTCCTCCCTGGGAGAGGGGCTGGGGGTGAGGGCCAAGCTGCGCCAACAACCATTTCGCCATACCAGGAGGTCGCCATGAGTTATCAGCGTGTGATCATCCCCCGCCACGGGAACGCCGAGGTGCTGCAACTGATCGAGGAGGCCGAATTGCCCTTCCCCCAGCCCGACCAGGTGCGGCTGCGGGTGTTGGCGGTGGGTGCGGCCTATACGGATGTGCTGATTCGCGAAGGGATGTATCCCGGCATTCCCAAGCCGCCTTTTTCTCCAGGCTACGAAGTGGTGGGCGAAATTGACCAACTGGGGGAAGCGGTCACGGGCTTTACCGTCGGTCAACGAGTCGTCGCGCTCACTGTCACCGGGGGCTATAGCGAATCCCTCTGTGTGGCGGCGGACGAACTGGTGCCCCTGCCCGACGGGGTAGATGCCAACGAAGCGGCCTGTTTGGTGCTGCAATACGTCACGGCGTATCAGTTGATCCACCGGGTCGCCAAACTGCAAGCAGGACAGCGGGTGCTGATCCACGGGGCGGGGGGCGGCGTGGGTACGGCGCTGTTGGAAATCGGCCAAATCCTAGGACTAGAAATGTACGGGACGGCCTCTGCCACTAAGCACGATCTCGTGCGGCAGTTAGGGGGCATTCCCATCGATTACCAGCACGAGGACTTTGTTGAGCGAGTCCGTACCCTCAGTCAAAACGGCGTGGATGCGGTGTTTGACGGCATTGGCGGCGGGCATCTGTGGCCGTCCTACCAAACCCTGGCCCCCGGTGGGCATCTGCTGAGCTACGGCTTTTCGGCGGCGATGCAGAGTCGGCAGCGGCAGCTTATGGTTGCCGCGACCTTTGGGTTGATGACCGCCCTCAAAGTTCGGCCCGATGGCAAACGGGTCTCGTTTTACAGCATTACCGGACTGAAGCAATCCCATCCCGACTGGTTTAAGCAGGATCTCGCCATTCTGCTGGACTGGCTGGCGGCGGGGCGCGTTCGTCCGGTGATTGCCCAGCGGTTGCCCCTGCGGGAGGCCGTGGCGGCTCACCAGTTGCTCGACCGGGGGGCGGTGGCGGGACAGTTGGTTTTGGTTTGTACTGGCGAAGGAGCTTAATATGGCCGTAAACACCCTAAATATTGATGGCAAAGACATTGCCGTGGAGGCGGGCACCAGCATTTTGGATGCCGCCCAGGAAGCTGGCGTGGCCATCCCCAAGCTCTGCCACCTGGAGGGCGTGACTCCGGTGGGGGCCTGTCGCCTCTGCCTGGTGGAAATTGAGGGCATGAACAAGATGCTGCCCGCCTGCGTGACGGAGGTGTGGGAGGGCATGGTGATCCACACCCAAACGCCCAAGCTGCAAGAGTATCGCCGCATGACGGTGGAGCTGATTTTTGCCGAGGGCAACCACGTTTGCTCCATCTGCGTGGCCAATGGCAACTGCGAATTGCAGGATGTGGCCATCGAAGTGGGCATGGATCACAGCCGTTTCCCCTACCGTTTCCCGGATCGCGGCGTCGATCTCTCCCATCCCCTCTTCGGCATTGACCACAACCGCTGTATTCTCTGCACCCGCTGCGTTCGCGTTTGCGACGAGGTGGAGGGTGCCCACGTTTGGGATGTGGGCAATCGGGGCGCGGCTTGTTACATTGTCTCCGGGTTGGATCAACCTTGGGGCGAGGTGGACGCCTGTACCTCCTGTGGCAAATGCGTGGATGCCTGCCCGACGGGGGCCATCTTTAAGCAAGGCAGCACCACGGGCGAAAAACAGGCCGACGCCGAGAAGCTCGAATTTCTATCCACCGCACGGGAGAAGCATCAATGGACAAGATAAGGTTTGCCACGGTATGGCTGGCGGGTTGTTCGGGCTGCCACATGTCGTTTTTGGATTTGGATGAATTTTTAATTGACCTGGCCGACCTGGTGGAGGTGGTCTATAGCCCCGTGGGCTGCGACCTGAAGGACTATCCCGACAATGTGGATGTGTGCCTAGTAGAAGGGGCGGTGGCCAACGAAGACAACCTGGAGTTGATCTACGAAGTGCGCCGCAAAACCAAGGTTTTGATCTCCTTTGGGGATTGTGCGGTAACGGCCAACGTGCCCGCCATGCGGAATATGCTGCGCAACAGTGCTGAGGGCGTGCTCAAGCGCGGCTACCTGGAACTGGCGGACGAAAACGCCCAGCTTCCCCATGCTCCGGGCATCGTGCCGGAACTGATGGATCGGGTCACCCCCGTCCACGAGATCGTCCCCGTGGATATCTTTATGCCCGGTTGTCCTCCCTCTGCCGATCGCATCCGGGCTACCATTGAACCGCTACTCCACGGGCAACAGCCCGATATGGTAGGACGCGAAATGATTAAATTCGGATAGTTCGATTAGGAGGAACAACCATGAGCGTTGACAGCAAAGAGTTCAATGAAGAACTGCAAAAGGCCATCGACTATGCCCACCAGGTAACGGCAGAGAAGGGCGAAACCTCCCCCGAAGCCGCCGCCGCCTGGGATGCCGTCGAAGAGATGCGGGCCGAAGTGTCTCACCAGCACCAAAAGCCCAAGCAAACGGGCTTCGACAAGTACCTCGAAGAAAACCCCGATGCCATCGAAGGCTTGATGTACGACAGCTAAGCCCCTGCTCGCCCTCACCCTCTCCCTCTCCCCGTGGGAGAGGGAACCGGAAAACTCTCACGCTAACGTTCTCCTATCCGATAGAGAACACCAGAGAACCTACCCCCTAGCCCTCTCACGCTGAGGAAACCGGAGAACGGCTCGGCCCCCCTCTCCCTTGGGGAGAGGGGTTGGGGGTGAGGGCCACAACCCACCTTTCACCCTCCCCGGAGACCCCACCATGGCAAAAACCGTAGTCATCGACCCCGTCACTCGCATTGAAGGCCACGCCAAAATTTCGGTCTTTTTGGATGATGCGGGCAACGTATCCAATGCCCAGTTCCATGTGGTGGAATACCGGGGGTTTGAAAAGTTCTGCGAAGGCCGTCCCTACACTGAAATGGCCGGAATTACCGCCCGCATCTGCGGCATTTGCCCCGTCAGCCACCTGATTTGCTCCGCCAAAACCGGAGACAAAATCCTGGCGGTGAAAATCCCCGAAACCGCCGACAAACTGCGCCGCCTGATGAACCTGGGCCAACTCACCCAGTCCCACGCCCTTTCTTTCTTCCATCTCAGCAGCCCCGACTTTTTGCTGGGCTGGGATAGCGACCCCGCCAAACGCAACGTCTTTGGCCTCATCGCCGCTGACCCCGACCTGGCCCGCGCCGGAATTCGTCTGCGCCAGTTTGGCCAAAAGGTGATCGAAATCCTCGGCGGTCGCAAAATCCACGCCGCCTGGACAGTCCCCGGTGGCGTCCGCGAACCCCTCAGCGCAGAAGGCCGCGCCTGGATCGTAGACCGTCTGCCCGAATCCTTCGAGACCATCCGCAAAGCCCTGGACATCTTCAAAGGTCTCATCAACGGCCCCATGAAGGAAGAAGTGGAGGTCTTCGGCGAATTTCCCTCCCTGTTCATGGGTCTCGTCAGCAAGGACGGCCTGTGGGAACACTACGACGGCCACCTGCGCTTCTCCGACAGCAGCGGCAACATCGTCGCCGATAACCTGAGTGAAGACGACTACCAAACCTTCCTCGGCGAAGCGGTGGAAAGCTGGTCTTACCTCAAGTTTCCCTACTACAAACCCATGGGCTACCCCGACGGCATCTACCGCGTCGGCCCCCTGGCACGGCTCAACGTGTGCGACCGCATCGGCACCCCCCAAGCCGACGCCGAACTGCAAAACCTGCGCGATTACGCGGGCGGCGTACCCACCTCCTCTTTCCTCTACCACTACGCCCGCCTGGTGGAAATCCTCGCCTGCCTAGAGCACATCCAAATCCTGATGGATGACCCCGATATCCTCTCCACCCGCGTCCGCGCCCACGCCGGAGTGAATGCCCTAGAAGCGGTCGGCGTCAGCGAAGCCCCCCGTGGCACCCTCTTCCACCACTACAAAGTAGACGACAACGGCCTGATCGAAAAGGTAAACCTGATCATCGCCACGGGCCAAAACAACCTGGCCATGAACAAAACCGTCACCCAAATCGCCAAACACTACATCCACAGCGAAGATATCCCCGAAGGCTTCCTCAACCGCGTCGAAGCCGGAATCCGCTGCTACGACCCCTGCCTCTCCTGCTCCACCCACGCCGCAGGGCAAATGCCCCTCCATGTGCAGTTGGTCGCTGCCGATGGGGGCGTGATTCGGGAGGTGTATCGGTAGGTAAGCGTGAAGAAATTTCACGTCTAGCTCCTTGCATTACATCATCCAAGGCGGGTTTGTCATTTTATCCGCCTTGGTCAAAAGCAAGACATAATTGCTATTTGATCAGGCTTAAGCTATGGAAAAAATAATTGATGATCTTGAAAAAATACTTTCAGAAATAGAAAATCTGAAAGGCAAAGAAATGCGCAAAAAAAGAAATGAATATGTGCGGAACATTATTCAAGCTCAAAATCTCTCCAATTCAGACTTTTCAACAAAGGTTTTATTTAGGCTAACGAATACTCCTCACCAAAAACAGTTTATTACGGCGTGTTTACTAAGACTGCTTTGTCATAATGAAGATGTCATATGGGAGGACATGGATTTTCGCAATAAAACTTTCGAGCTTTTTGACGAGCAATTTGAAGATAAGATTTACCTCAGTCTAAAAATTGACAAGAGGCTAGAAAATCATGAAAAACTTTCTAAACTCAAAAGCATCGAAGAGGGAATAATACGGGAGTTTAGCGACATTAAATCAAACCTAAAAAATTTAAACCTTGCAATTGATTATCAACAGACAATCATGAAAACCTTGAGAAAGCCTATGAATAGGTTTTTTCTGGGAAATTTTATTAACTCTTCTTTTCTTTCAGAAGAGAGACTAAAAGAATTATTTGATGCCCTTCAATCTTACAATGAAGCATCTGGAATTTCTCGCGTAGAAGTTTTTGAAAATGTAGACAGCATTTTTTTGGCGTATGAAAGTGATGTCAATCAGTGCCATTCGCAGCTTGCATCAATCTGCCTAAAAAACATATTCTCTAGAATTCATGAATTAATCCGCGATGATTTTGGTAATAACGACATTATAAAACCAGCCAATATCACTTTTGATCACCCCAGTCGAAAGTATCCACTCCATAAGATTGGTGAAGCAATCGAACTAAAATTTCTTCTGGAAAATAAAGGCCCTGGACATGCATTTAACGTCGAAGTCGAAGTCTTAGACTCAGATGGGGTAAGTTCGGACTTTAGTCAAATTATAGCAACAGAAATGAAGGTTGAGCAAATTGCTATTATTGTACCAGTTACTATTTTATCTCAAAAAACTAATATTCCGAGTTTACTCATCCAATATTCATGGATGAATTATGATGGCCATTGTACTACTGAGGAATATCTATTTGAAATTGAAGCTCAGAAAGAAGATGTTGACTGGGACAACTTAAAGCTAAGAACTCCTTATAGCTTGCAAGCTGTTACAACAGAAGAAGAACTTGTAGGTCGCAAAGAACTGGTAGCTAATATATATACTAAATTGATTTCAGATACCATTCAGTCAGTGATAATATTTGGGCAAAAGCGCGTCGGAAAGACATCTATTGCACAAGCCATTTCAAATAAAATTCAGAAAGAAGAAAACTTTATTTCTGTATTTATAAAGGTTGGAGATTTAGATAAAACCTCTCCGAGAAATTTTGTCAAAACTCTTGGCGAGGCAATTGTAGAAGAGACTCTCTACTGTGACGAAATTAATCAAATGAGAATTGAAAAACCAGTCTTTGATACTGTTTTATCTCCTCCCCTTGCCACATACTTTAAACGTATCAAAAGACTTTCTCCAAAGTTGAAGTTCATTATCATAATTGACGAATTTGATGAAATCCCTAGCGATCTATATCGTTATACTGATATAGGAAATACATTTTTCCATAATATTCGCAGTCTAAGCCAGGAAGGTACTCAGATAGGCTTTATACTAATCGGTGGAGAAAACATGCAGATTATTCGCCAGTCTACTGATAGACTAAATCTCTTCTCACCGTTTCAGGTTGACTACTTCGACAAAGGAAAATTCTTCGAGGATTTTAGGGAACTGATAAAACATCCTGTTCAGGATGTGCTTGAGTTTAGCGATGAGGCTATTGATGAAATATATAAACTGACAGAAGGAAATCCATTTTTTACAAAATTTATTTGTGGCCATTTATTTAGAAAGGCTTGTGACAGAAAAGATTCATATATCTCGATTGATGAAGCTAAAGAATCAATAGTTGAATCAATTGAAATGTTAGATATGGTCAATGTTAATCACTTTTGGACTGATGGTATTTGGGAAGATCAACCTGAGCGAAGAGATCAAACTCAGACACAAAGAAGGAAGTTTCTAATAGCGTATTCGGAGATCAAGCGCTGTAATCGAAAGGTAGAGTATCAGGAAGTACATCAGTCTCGGATTTTAACTGATGTAGCGACTGACTCTATGATAGAAAATTTTGTCAACAGAGGCATACTTATCAATGAAGAAGGATATTTTCGTCTAAAGCCTGATCTCTTTGATGAATGGCTTATTCAAAGAGGTAGTCAACTGTTGACTAGCAGTTTCTCAGATGCTAATGCTCTTGAAGAATTAAAAAATAAGGAAGATAAAGCGTTTGTAACTAGTCAAGAAATAACTGAATTAGCGAAAAATTGGGGGCTATACCGAACCGATAAGATTACTGCTGAAAATATACGTGCTTGGTTAAATCAGTTTCCAAATAACTTAGAACGACGCCTCATGTTTAAATTGCTAAAAAATATTACGTTTTATAGCGAGGTCAAAGTTCGAGAAAAACTTAAAATCATTCATAACAATGTTAGGAAGCAAATGACTTTCCTCATTAAAGACGATGAGAAATATAGCCGTGAGATCTTGCTAAGCAGCTTTGATAAGCCAACGAAGAGCAGCTCTTCTTACGCACGCATGTATGCATCTGAGAATAAGGTAATTAGCACAAACGTTGCTTCATTAGAAGATATACCGAAGAGTCTTCAACAAGACCATGATCGAAGAATTTCTGCAATCGTCTTCATTGACGACATCATAGCATCGGGTGGTTCTATTATTGATGGAATTGAAAGACTGAACCAGCTATGTGGAGAAACTATTGCAGAGAGAAACATTAAAGTTGTTATTTCTACTATCTGTGGCCTTGAGTCGGGAAGAGAAGCAGTCGAGAGCAAGGTTGAAAAGGCAATACCATTTAAAGTTGAAATATACATGTGTGATACGCTTAATGATTCCAACAGATGTTTCACTGAAGCATCATCAATTTTTGATGACGAGGCGGAAAGGCAAAAAGCAAAAGAAATTGCACATAGATATGGCGTTAAGATTCAGAAAAAGCAGCCTCTTGGCTTCGATGGTGGTCAACTTCTAATTGTCTTTTATGATACTTGTCCTAACAATTCCTTACCAATATTATGGTGTAATGTAGAATCCTCATGGACGCCACTTTTTAGAAGATTCTAAAAGTTAAAGTAACTTGGTACTGTCTATCACTCCATCCACATTCCATCACTAGCCCCTTTTCTAAAACGGCATGGAAATTATTGGCTAAACTGCATGAGCTAGAATCTAGAGTAATTTCTATTAGTCACACCTGTGAGGTGAGTAATGCCAAGCATCACACTAACCAACGAGCAAGTTGTAGAACTGATAAAACAACTCCCTGCGGAACAACAAACCGAAGTATTCCAGTTCTTGCTCCTTCAACAATGGCCATCCTGGGACTCGTTATCGAAATATGGCGAAGACAAAGTCCGACGTGTAGCCCAAGACCACGGTCATAACTGGGATACCATGACCGAAGAAGAGCGAGAAGCCTTTGTTGATCAATTAGTGCATGAAAACTAGTGCGATACACAGTCGTTTTCGATACCAACATCTTGATATCGGCCCTGCTATCCACAAGGAGCAATCCATTTCGCTGCCTAGCCCTTGCTAAGATCGGCAAAATTGAGTCTGTCACCTGTCAAGAAATTCTGGACGAATTTGCCGATAAATTGCTTGTCAAATTCAAGTTTTCTCAAGAAATGACACAAACCGCCGTTGCAGAAATTCCTAGTTTCTCTCGATTAGTCAAAATATCGCAAACCCTAAAAGCAGTCGATGCCGATCCAGATGATGACATGATAGTTGAATGTGCTGTCGTTGGTAGCGCAACTCACATTATCACTGGTGATAAACATCTCCTCTCAATGGGAAAATACGACTCAATCGAAATCGTTAACGCTGCTGATTTCATTGCTTTATCGAATATGCTTTAGAAAGTAGGTAGGATGGGCATTGCCCACAACACCACCCACACCCCATCACCAGCCCCTTTTCTACAATGGCATCGAAAAAGCAGATAGACTTGAGAGAATCTATCATTCTCATCCTTCAACCCTAGGGAAAACACTCCATGCCTAGAAAAATTCGAGAATTCAAAGCCCAGATTTCTCGTGAAGGATTTGTCTACCTGCCCAAACGAGGAAGAGGAAGCCATGAACGCTGGCGACATCCACTCCTCGGAAAAACACTAACAATACCCGGCAAAGACGGCGACGACGTACCACTTTACCTAGAAAAACAACTCACAACCCTGCTTGCTGAACTAGAAACCCTAAGAAATGAGGAAAACCCATGAATCGATATAGCATGATTGTTCAGTGGTCAGACGAAGATCAGCTTTTTCTTGTCACCATCCCAGAATTTGCCGAACTTGTCATCATGCCCTGCACCCACGGCAAAACCCGTGAAGAAGCCATCCGTAATGGCGAAGAAGTCATCGAAATGTACCTAGAAGCATGGCAAGCCGAAGGAGATCCTATTCCAGCACCTAGAACCCTGCAAGTTGCCTAGGTGTATAAACAAAAATCGGGATAGCACTAAATGCAAAAACTAGTCGAAGCCCACCAAAAGCAATTATTAGAGGGTTGGCATGACTTCTTTAACGATTGATCTAATGGATCTCCCCGTTATTCAAGCCATTGAAATCACAGACGACTCTCTATCCGTCGATCTTTCAGATGGACGTACCATTACTGTCCCCCTAGCTTGGTATCCGCGCCTCCTCCACAGCTCTCCCGAAGAACGCCAAACCTGGCGACTCATCGGCAACGGTTCAGGCATTCACTGGCCGCACCTCGACGAAGATATCAGCCTTAAAAACATTATTTTGGGCCAACCCTCCGAGGAAAGCCAAGCCTCATTGCAACGGTGGCTTACCCAACGTCAATCCTTGGTTGAGTAACGCGACCTGCCCCATTTTGTGCTGTCCATGCTTTTTACCACTCACCCTCAATGAAGCCCTATCATGCCATTCCCATCAAGGACTGCGGTGAGCCGCTGGTTGTGATTCCACCGGAGAGCTTTGCCCTCGTCTATCCTCACCCCTACCAGCGGCTTGGGGCACCCTACGGCCATCAGTCTCCCTATCAATTAAGGGCTGGGGTTTTACGGGCTCTTCAGAATGCCCAAGGCTGGCTTCAGCGGCAACAGCCCCGGTGGCGGATTCAAATTTTTGACGCCTACCGTCCCATTGCGGTGCAGCAGTTTATGGTTAACCACACCTTAGAGGAACTGCGGCAGCGGCGCTATCCCAATCAGGCATCTCTTAGCGAGGATCAGCACCGTACGCTGATGGCTGAGGTCATTCAGTTTTGGGCGATTCCCAGCAATGACCCACGCACGCCACCGCCCCACAGCACCGGGGCGGCGGTTGATATCTGTCTCGTAGATGCCACAGGCGACCCTATCCCCATGGGGTCGCCCATTGATGAAATTTCTGAGCGATCTTGGCCCGACTTTTTTGCAGATAAGGCCGACCCCGAGGCCCAGCGCTTTCACCACCATCGCCAGGTTCTTCACCAGGCGATGACTACGGCTGGCTTCTGTCGCCATCCCAAGGAATGGTGGCATTTTTCCTTGGGCGATCAACTTTGGGCATGGCTTCAGCGAGAGGCTAACCCCAGCCAGCCTGCCATTGCCTGCTACGGTCGAGCTGAGGATGGGGCCTAGCTCTCATAGGCCCAGGTGAAGCACCAATGTAGGGTCAGTCGGACGAGGGATTCCGCTTCCTCCACAGCGAGATCGCGCAGGTGGACGTCAGTTCCCTCGGCCAGTTCTGCCATCGCGGGCGCATACTGGGCTAAGTCCTGATTCACTAGGGCAATCAGTGTCGCAATGGTCTGGTGGTTAGCCCAGTCTCCAGCTTGGGTGGTTTCAATTACGGCATCCCCCGGCAGAGCTAGCGGCAGGGTGGGCAGCAGCCGACCGCTCCCCAGATCAATAATCCAGGTTTTTGAGGACGTGGTGAGCTGCATTAGCGGTCGTAACGACAAAATTCCCTGCTGCCAGCCTCGACCAGGAGACAAGACCTGGGCAGGGAGTCCTCCCATCAGCTGCATGACCCGCTCTGAGCTTTGGGCCAAGTACCAGCGGAACCGAGGCCACAGATCTGCCACCAGCACCGGAACTCGCACGAAGGTGTGTTTGAACAGCGCCTTTGGCCCATCGATGCTCTGGGTAGCCTGGTAGGCCAAGGTGGCACAGGCAAGTTCGCGGTCTTCGTCGAGAATCGCCTCGTCGCTAGAGATGAGTTTGGGCAGCCCCTGCACCAACACCCGCTGGGCGTGGCTATGGAGAAACCGCCGCACCCAGGCTTCATCGGTGAAGGTGAGCCAGTTGCCTAAAATACCCTCTGTGGAAGGAGCAGCCTCATCCATCAGGGTATTAGCAAAGTCGTCGAGGGTAAACGCGGTGGAGTCCGGCTTTTCTGCGGGCACCAGGGCCGCACTGGGATCTGTGGCTAGGGCCGTTCTTCCCCCTTGGACGCCCATATCCGCCACAAACAAATGTAGGCGCAGAAGTGCCGTTTGCCAGGGCTGGAACGGGCATAGCGCTTGTACCCGCCATCCTGTGGTGAGCCCCTCATAAAGGGCGGGCTGGGTTTGGGCAACCACCTCCAGCACTCCCGATGTTAGGGTTTCTATCGAGATCCAAGACCCATCCAGGTCATAATCGAGCAGGGAAATTGTGGTCTCCGGTGTGAGCCAGAGGGAGGGGGAGGGATCTGCCTGGGTCACTAAGTCTAGGGCGTAGGTATCCTGCTCGGTGGCCAAGGTCAGCACAGGCACCAGGCGAATAACGCTCACGCTCCCTGCTTCCCCCGGTCGGCGCACCGTTGCTCGTCCCCCCTCAACCAGGTGCATCACCTCATAGCCGCTGCTGGCTAACATCCACAGCAAACGGGGAATGAGGGAAGGAATCGGCAGCATGGTGGTCGGCAAGGTAGGGGCCAACCGCTGTCCCAGGCCATCCTGAGACAAGCGCTCCAGCACATTCCACACTTCCTCGCTAATGTAGGGGGCCAAAAGATTGGGGGTGAGAATGGTATCCGCAGGCCAACCCACGGTGGGCGACCGCATCTTCATCACAATGGCAGTGAGCTGATCCAAGGCTAGCATCAGATCTGGAGCCGCCGCCGCCAACTCTCCCGTCAGGGGCGACAGGTCACAAATCGATTGCCGCAGCAGCGCAGCGGTGGCCCCCACAGACCAGGATCCAGTCGGGGGCCAGGGGGATAAGGCAGGCATCACCGTTGCAACCATCGCAATCACCATTGCCCCAACACAAAGGGCTACTCCTAGAGAATGCCTAGATGAACCCCAAAAGGCGACAAATGCTTAGCAAATCTATGGGATTAACCCATGGATAGAATCAACCGCTGAAGTGATCGCCGCACCCTACCAGGTCATGTAGGCTAACTGTCGCGCCGTTGCCCCGATTTTTTCAGCATTGGCCACCAACTGACCGCAGGCATCCCAGGTTCCGGCCAAAAATGCCTGACGCACCCCCTCCGGCATTTCCACAGGTACCGATTGATCGCCATAGTGAACCCGCAGATTATCCAAGTCCAGCGTCACCTCAAGGGTGGGGTCGGCGGTTAGCGCTTGCTGCATCTGGGTGACAGCCTCCGCCGTTGCCGTCACGCAGGGAACGCCGATGGCTACGCAGTTACCAAAGAAAATTTCTGCAAAACTTTCCCCCACAATGCCGCGAATTCCCCATCGGGCAATGGCTTGGGGCGCATGTTCACGGGAAGATCCGCAGCCAAAATTGCGGTTCACCACCAAAATAGAGGCGTTTTGATAGGGTTCTTGGTCAAAAGGATGCCGACCCGCCAGGGAAAGGCGATCATCCGCAAACACCTGTTCACCGAGTCCATCAAAGGTGACACACTTCAGAAACCGAGCTGGAATAATCCGATCCGTATCAATATCGTTGCCAACCAAGGGGATTCCAGTTCCGGCAATATGCTGAATTTTTGACATCGCGCTATCCTCACGTTATTTCAACAATGGTGTCCTAGTTTTTCGGTCGCCAAAGACGAACAAACATCATTAACCACTCACTAACCGGGCAATGAGTTGGGTTTCAAAGACCTCTTCAAAATACTGCTTTTTGTAGCCCAGATTCCACAGTTCGGAAGCACAATCTTCCCCCGCATGGGAGGGTAAAACTTCTAAATGCAATGCATGGGCTTCACTATCAAAATGGCAGTGAATACTTTTTATCGCTCCAATTCCCCGTCGGTCTAAAGCCACCGCCACCCGTAGCAATGCGCTTAATTGACTCACCATTTGACGGTGATAACGGGTCGGCAAACTGCGGAAGTTATCGTGTTTTTTCTTAGGCCCACTGCGGCGATGATAGCGGGCAATGTTGGCAATGACTTCTAGCTCTGTTTCTGTATAGCCCAAAAGTTCCCCATGGCGAATGAGGTAATAGGAATGCTTATGGTGGGCCGAATGGCTAATAAAGTGTCCACAGTTGTGGAGGATAGTTGCGGCCCAAAGCAGTTCCTTTTCTAGGGGTCCCCAGGTGTGCAAGCTACCGTAGGTTTGATCAAACAAATCCATCACAAACTGAGCAACTCGCTCCGCCCGGTTAAGGTGAACCTTATACTTATGGGCTGTTTTGAGCACATTACGCTGACGGACAGACTTTTGAAACTGCATTCGGTCTTCAATTAGACCATGGGTGATCATCCAGTCCACCACCACCCCTTCTCGCAGGGCTCGCTCACAAATTGTGATGGACTTCGCCCCTAGCAGCCCCATGGCTTCGTGGAGAATCACCGCCCCCGCCACAATAATTTCTGCCCGTCGAGGCGACATTTCCGGCATCGCTAGTCGCTCGCTATAGCTAGCCCGCCGTAATTCCTCCACGAGCTTCGACAAATCCTCATAGGTCATTTGATAGCCATTGAGAGGATCGGGCACCAGGCCTAAGCGCTTATAGGCCACCAGCGCCGCCAAACATTCAATCGTCCCAGAAGTCCCAATTAAGCGAATAGTTTCCTGACTTTCAAGCTTTGCTTTTAGTTCTTGAATCGGCAGTTCCAACATCCCCCGCACATAGGCTCTTAGAGCGATAAATTCTGAGTTACTAATGGGATTAGTCTTCACAAATTGGGCGGTTAACCGCACCGCACCTACCTTAGTGCTGCTAAGACAGCGGTGGGGTTCCCCTGTTCCCAAAATTAACTCTGTAGATCCTCCGCCAATGTCAATCACTGCATGGGGCTGGCTATGAAATTCCATCCCAGACAGCACGCCCAAATAAATTCGACGGGCTTCTTCAGTGCCCGAAATAACATTAACCGTCAGCCCAACCTCTTGATAAACCCGGTCAATGAAGTCTGCCCCATTAGTGGCTTCACGCACTGCACTGGTCGCCACCGCAATAACGTCTTCCGCCTGAAGACTAGCTGCAATAGCACAACAGCGCTTCAGGGCCGACACCGCCCGATCCATCGCCTCTGAGGTTAAGGTCTTAGTCGTTTCATCAAAGTTGCCGAGGCGCACCGTCTCTTTTTCCCGGTCAATGATGCTGAAAGCTGGCAGATCCGGCTGAATTTTGACAATCACCATGTGAATTGAGTTCGTGCCGACATCGATAGCCGCAAGGATGCGATCTCCCTTAATCTCCTCCGGGGCAAAGCTCGAAAAGGCCGTTATCTGCTTCTCAGGGTTATTCGTCACGCCTGTCGTTGTCACCATTGCCGACCTCAACCGTTCTACTCCAATCTTACCCGCCTACCGCGCTGTCGATTGAGATAGCCTACTCTTTTATTTGTATTCATATAGAAACTTTTTTAACAGCCTTCATATCAAATTCCCCCCACTTTCACTCTGGAAAGCAGGGGGAATTCAGTAATACCCTGGCATTGAGCTATTTTGACGAGGGGCAACCCCCTCACTATCTTCGCCGCAGGTGCGTTTCACGTCTGAGTTCGGGATGGGTCAGAGTGGTTCCACACCGCCATAAACACCAGGAAAGGTGAAATGTTGGTTGTGTCCTTGGACTACACGTTAGAGAAGTGATGTTGATTGAACACTCAGGGAATGAGTCTGAGTGCTGCGAATGAGATAAGGTCAAGCCCTCGGTCTGTTAGTATTCCTCGACTGCATCCATTACTGGACTTCCATCTAGAACCTATTAACGGGTGGTCTACCCGTGACCTTACTGGCTTATGCCATGGGAACACTCATCTTGAGGTGGGCTTCCCACTTAGATGCTTTCAGCGGTTATCCACTCCGCACTTGGCTACCCTGCGTTTACCGTTGGCACGATAACAGGTACACCAGCGGTGCGTTCTTCCCGGTCCTCTCGTACTAAGGAAGACTCCTCTCAATGTTCCTACGCCTGCACCGGATATGGACCGAACTGTCTCACGACGTTCTGAACCCAGCTCACGTACCGCTTTAATGGGCGAACAGCCCAACCCTTGGGACCGACTACAGCCCCAGGTTGCGATGAGCCGACATCGAGGTGCCAAACCTCCCCGTCGATGTGAACTCTTGGGGGAGATCAGCCTGTTATCCCTAGAGTAACTTTTATCCGTTGAGCGACGGCCCTTCCACGCGGAACCGTCGGATCACTAAGGCCTACTTTCGTACCTGCTCGACTTGTCAGTCTTGCAGTCAAGCTCTCTTATGCCTTTACACTCGATGGCTGATTTCCAACCAGCCTGAGAGAACCTTTGCGCGCCTCCGTTACCATTTAGGAGGCGACCGCCCCAGTCAAACTGCCCACCTGATACTGTCCGCTGCCCGGATAACGGGTCAACGTTAGAATTCTAGCCTGTCAAGAGTGGTATCTCACCAGTGACTCCACAACCCCCACAAGGACTGCTTCATAGTCTCCCACCTATCCTGCGCATGACAAGCCCGAACCCAATACCAAGCTACAGTAAAGCTTCATAGGGTCTTTCTGTCCGGGTGCAGGTAGTCCGTATCTTCACAGACATTCCTATTTCGCCGAGCCTCTCTCCGAGACAGCTCCCAGATCGTTACGCCTTTCGTGCGGGTCGGAACTTACCCGACAAGGAATTTCGCTACCTTAGGACCGTTATAGTTACGGCCGCCGTTCACCGGGGCTTCAGTCGCTAGCTTCAACTCCGAAGAATCTGACCAACTTCCTTAACCTTCCGGCACTGGGCAGGCGTCAGCCCCCATACATCGTCTTGCGACTTAGCGGAGACCTGTGTTTTTGGTAAACAGTCGCCTGGGACTCTTCACTGCGGCCACCTTTCAGTGGCACCCCTTCTCCCGAAGTTACGGGGCCATTTTGCCGAGTTCCTTAGAGAGAGTTATCTCGCGCCCCTTAGTATACTCTACCTTCCCACCTGTGTCGGTTTAGGGTACGGGCTCATTTGAATTAACGTGGTTCGGGCTTTTCTTGGAAGCCTGACGTCAGACACTTCCCCGCCGTAGCGGGTCGTACTCGTGCCTCAGCTCAAGACGTTTTCGCCGTCTCTCATCACCTCGGACACTTAAACCGGGACTACCATTACCCGGCTGTCTTAGCCTTCTCCGTCCCCCGCCACAATCCAAATCAGGTACAGGAATATTAACCTGTTGTCCATCGACTACGCCTTTCGGCCTCGCCTTAGGTCCCGACTAACCCTCCGCGGACGAGCCTTCCGGAGGAACCCTTGGGATTTCGGGGTGTGGGATTCTCACCCACATTTTCGCTACTCAAGCCGACATTCTCACTTCTATGCAATCCACGCCTGCTCTCGCTAACGCTTCAACTCACATAGAACGCTCCTCTACCACTTGCATAAAGCAAGTCCACAGCTTCGGTAGGATGCTTAGCCCCGTTCATTTTCGGCGCAGGATCGCTTGACCAGTGAGCTATTACGCACTCTTTTAAGGATGGCTGCTTCTAGGCAAACCTCCTGGTTGTCTCTGCAATCCCACCTCCTTTATCACTTAGCATCCATTTGGGGACCTTAGCTGGTGGTCTGGGCTGTTTCCCTTTCGACGATGAAGCTTATCCCCCACCGTCTGACTGGCATCGTGTGCTACGGGTATTCTGAGTTTGACTCGATTTGGTACCGCTCTCGCAGCCCGCACCGAATCAGTGCTTTACCCCCCGTATATAATCGATACCGCTGTGCCTCAACACATTTCGAGGAGAACCAGCTAGCTCCGGGTTCGATTGGCATTTCACCCCTAACCACAGCTCATCCGCCACCTTTTCAACGGTGGTCGGTTCGGACCTCCACTTGGTATCACCCAAGCTTCATCCTGGCCATGGTTAGATCACCCGGGTTCGGGTCTATAAAATCTGACTATCGCCCTATTCAGACTCGCTTTCGCTTTGGCTTCGGCATTCCCGCCTTAACCTGCCAGACCCTATAAGTCGCCGGCTCATTCTTCAACAGGCACGCTATCACCCGTTTAATCGGGCTCTAACTGCTTGTAGGCTCACGGTTTCATGTTCTATTTCACTCCCCTCCCGGGGTTCTTTTCACCTTTCCCTCGCGGTACTGGTTCACTATCGGTCACGCAGGAGTATTTAGCCTTTCGAGGTGGTCCTCGATGATTCACACGGGATTTCTCGTGCCCCGTGCTACTCGGGATTCAGCTAGTATCGTTAAGCTTTCGACTACAGGACTTTTACCTTCTCTGGTGCATCATTCCAATGCTTCGTCTAGCCGCTCGAATCCATGTCGCTGTCCCACAACCCCAGGAGTAAAAACCCCTGGTTTAGGCTCTTCCCACTTCGCTCGCCGCTACTATGGGAATCGAGTTTTCTTTCTCTTCCTCCAGCTACTAAGATGTTTCAGTTCGCTGGGTTCGCTCGCGCCACCCTATGGATTCAGGTGGCCGTATATAGGGTTGCCCCATTCGGAAATCCTCGGATCAATGCTTGCTTCCAGCTCCCCGAGGCGTATCGTCGGTAACCACGTCCTTCTTCGCCTCTGCGTGCCTAGGTATCCACCGTGAGCCCGTTGTAGCTTGACCTTGTCCTCACCATTACTTCGTCCTTGCAGACTCGGTAACAGATTGGAATCGCGCTTTTCTCTCGACTCAATATCTGTGTGTACTACCTTACACTTCTCTAACTATGCAGTTTTCAAGGTTCTTTGCTAGGCTTTCACCCAGCAGACTATATACGTGATTCAAAAATCAGTACATACTGTGCTGAATGTGTGCTCTCAGTGGAGGTTAGCGGACTCGAACCGCTGACATCCTGCTTGCAAAGCAGGCGCTCTACCAACTGAGCTAAACCCCCACGCAGTGGGCCATCCTGGACTCGAACCAGGGACCTCACCCTTATCAGGGGTGCGCTCTAACCACCTGAGCTAATAGCCCGTGTGTTTAATCCCATCACGTCATCCTTAGATGAGCAATGAAAAATAAACCTCAACCATAGCTTAGAAATTCCACTCAAGTTCCTGAACGACCTAGAGTGACCGCTCGATACTCCTAATAAAAAGTGTTCAGAGTTATCAAGGGTAGGTCTCCCTAAAAGGAGGTGATCCAGCCACACCTTCCGGTACGGCTACCTTGTTACGACTTCACCCCAGTCATCAGCCCTGCCTTCGGCGCCCTCCTCCGCGAACGGTTAGAGTAACGACTTCGGGCGTGGCCAACTCCCATGGTGTGACGGGCGGTGTGTACAAGGCCCGGGAACGTATTCACCGCAGTATGCTGACCTGCGATTACTAGCGATTCCGCCTTCATGCAGGCGAGTTGCAGCCTGCAATCTGAACTGAGCCACGGTTTATGGGATTTGCTTGCTATCGCTAGCTTGCTGCCCTCTGTCCGTAGCATTGTAGGACGTGTGTAGCCCAAGACGTAAGGGGCATGATGACTTGACGTCGTCCCCACCTTCCTCCGTGTTGTCCACGGCAGTCTCTCTAGAGTGCCCAACTCAATGCTGGCAACTAAAGACGAGGGTTGCGCTCGTTGCGGGACTTAACCCAACATCTCACGACACGAGCTGACGACAGCCATGCACCACCTGTGTTCGCGTTCCCGAAGGCACTCTCCCGTTTCCAAGAGATTCGCGACATGTCAAGCCTTGGTAAGGTTCTTCGCGTTGCATCGAATTAAACCACATCCTCCACCGCTTGTGCGGGCCCCCGTCAATTCCTTTGAGTTTCACACTTGCGTGCGTACTCCCCAGGCGGGATACTTAACGCGTTAGCTACGGTACTGCACGGGTCGATACGCGCAACACCTAGTATCCATCGTTTACAGCTAGGACTACAGGGGTATCTAATCCCTTTCGCTCCCCTAGCTTTCGTCCCTCAGCGTCAGTTGTGGCCCAGTAGAGCGCCTTCGCCACTGGTGTTCTTCCCGATATCTACGCATTTCACCGCTACACCGGGAATTCCCTCTACCCCTACCACACTCAAGTTCCCCAGTTTCCATTGCCGATCCACAGTTGAGCTGTGGGCTTTAACAACAGACTTAAGAAACCGCCTGCGGACGCTTTACGCCCAATAATTCCGGATAACGCTTGCCTCCTCCGTCTTACCGCGGCTGCTGGCACGGAGTTAGCCGAGGCTTATTCCTCTGGTACCGTCAGGTCTTCTTCCCAGAGAAAAGAGGTTTACAACCCTAAGGCCTTCCTCCCTCACGCGGCGTTGCTCCGTCAGGCTTTCGCCCATTGCGGAAAATTCCCCACTGCTGCCTCCCGTAGGAGTCTGGGCCGTGTCTCAGTCCCAGTGTGGCTGATCATCCTCTTAGACCAGCTACTGATCGTCGCCTTGGTGAGCCCTTACCCCACCAACTAGCTAATCAGACGCGAGTTCATCCCTAGGCAGTAAACCTTTCACCTCTCGGCACATTGGGTATTAGCTACCGTTTCCAGTAGTTATCCCCAACCTAAGGGCAGATCCTCACGCGTTACTCACCCGTCCGCCACTAAGTCCGAAGACTTCGTTCGACTTGCATGTGTTAAGCACGCCGCCAGCGTTCATCCTGAGCCAGGATCAAACTCTCCATGTTAGTGACTAATCTCGAAAGACCAGCCTCAATTAGACTCCGTGAAATTAGAGTCCGGTGTTTGTATCCCGGATACCTCAGTATCCGTTCTGTCTTGCTTGACTTTCAGTAACCCTCAGGTTATCATCAGTCCAATTTCATTGACAGGAACCTTGGCTTTGTTTCTAAGCTATGTAATTGTCGAGGTTCAGTGCGATTCCCTCGGGAGTGGCGCGCTCAGCGCGTTTCCCTCAGGCGCTTAATCAATATAGCTAGATTCCATAGGGTTGTCAACAGTTTTCCTCAAAAATATTTTTGAGCCCTGAAAGCCTCGCAAATCAAGGGTTTTGGGCTTTGGGCGGGCGAGAAAAGTGGCTTGAGTTGAGATTTTTTTTGATTTTTTTCTTCGAGAAGGCTTGAAGAGACGTTAGCAATAGGGCTGAATCCCTTATTTGGCAAGGCTTTCCGTTGTTTCAATTTTTTTGGAAAAGCTGATCTTTACGCTGTGGTGGACGGTGGGCGGTTCTTGGCGTTGAGGGAAAACCCTGATGGCATCAGGGTTTGGGGCGGTTCCGAGGGCCAGACAATTGATGCCGTCTATATAGAAGGGATGGGGACAATGTGGGGCCGAGTTGAGATGGAGGCTTGGGGGTTGGTGGCGTTTCGCCCGTGGCAAGATGGGGAAGCATGACGTAGGGGAGTTATCGCGTTGGCGTCACAGTGGGAACGATTGCTGAAAAATCAGGGTGTATGGGTGGGATCGTTCACCCAGGTATCTCCAGGGGGGGAGATATTGGAGGATGTGCCGACGGAGGTAGCGTTGCTGGCCCAGGACGGGGGCAGTCTCATGCGTCAGGAGATTCGGAAGTGGCCAACAGGCCAACCGATACAAGAGACGGTGTTGGAGTATCGCTCCCTGGGACGAGGGGTGCTGTTCTGTGAGGATGGGGCATTTTCCCAAGGGTCGATTCAGTGGAGCCCGGTGAGTGAGTTTGGGGCGGAGCTGGGGTTGATCTATGGTCAGGAACGGCTGCGGCTGGCGCTGGTGTTTCCTCGGCAGGCGAGCTTGGGTCGGCTGACGCTGATTCGGGAGCATTTGAAGGGGGAACGTCCTAGTTTGCGCTCACCGCTCTCGGTGGATTCATTATTGGGGACTTGGGTGGGGCGAGGCACGACGGTTTACCCGGACTATCAGCCGGAGACGGCACTGGCCAGCCGCCTAATGATCACGGATAGCGGCGACACTGTGACTCAAACCCTGAGCCTCGATTCTGGGGCAACGCTGCAAAGTCAGGGCCAGCGGGTAGGTTCAACGATTCAGTTTAGTCAGGGGCGGCAGCCTGTGACGGTGCTGCTGCTACCCAGTGGGGCGTCGGCAACGTTTCCGACGGCGATTGTGCCGGGACAGCCGTTTTTCCTAGAGGTGGGCTGGCTGATTACCCCCACCCTACGGCAGCGCCTGATTCGTACCTATGACGAGCGCGGGACATGGGTGAGTTTGACCCAGGTAATGGAAGAAAAGCTGGGTTAGCAGTTGGGATAGATGACCGCAGGTGGATGCCTTTACCCAAAGGTGTTGAGGTCAAGGGGCCAGTCTCCATTCCGTTCACAAACCAGCGGCTGTCCCTATCCCGTTCTGAGGCGCTGCCAGAGATCGGCGTATTGAGCTTGGGCATCGTTGGGCAGGGGCGAGAGAAACTCGCTTTGGGCGAGGCCATCTAGGCTGCGGATCAAGTCTGCCGCCGATTGAAAGGCAGGGGGCAGTTCCGAGGACGCTGCCTTCCAGTGCCAAGGGGTGAGTCCTTGGCTGTAGATGGCCATTTGCTCAGTGAACGAATCGCTGAGGCAAAAGTTGAGCCAGTCTATCGCGAGGGGGCTGGGGGCTGGGGCGGCGCTGGGCTGCACCCACAGATCGGCGCTGGCGAGGGTGCCCTCGGTGGGAATGGCTAGGGTGAGGTGGCGGTAGCGCTGGGCTACGGGCAGCAGGGCATCGAGCCAGCCAACGATAGCGGCAGCATCTCCTATGATCAAGGCTTTGAGGCTTTGGGTGGCGTTATACCAGCGCACCTGGCGATGGAGTTGGGTAAGAAAGGCGTCTAGTTCAGGGATGGTTGCCAAATCGAGGGTATTGGCCGAGAGGTTCAAGGCTTTGAGGGCCAAACCAATCACCAGGCGCTCGTCGTTGGGCAGCATCAACCGCTGGTTCCACTCTGGGCGCAGAAGATCGGCCCAGCCCTGTACTGGAGCAACCCTAGCCCCCAGGGTACGACGGTCATAGAGGATAGCCAGCGGGGTCCAGCGGTAGGGAATCCCCCACACCTCACCTGCGGCATCGGGCAACCCTTGGGCATTGCGGCGCACTAGGGCAGGCCAGGTATCCGGCAGTTGAGGCCAGCGCTCTAGGGTGTCGGTGGTGATGGGCTGGATCAATTCCTGCTGAATAGCGGGGGCCAGCCAAGTATCGGCCTGCGTCACCCATTGGGCCGCTATGGGAGGGGCCGTGGAAGGGGCTGGATTGGCCTGAGTCGTCCCATGCCAGGTTTGCAGCAGGCCATAGAGTTCTAACAGGGAATCTCTAGCCACCACCGAGACTTGATCCCCAGAGGAAGACTGGATTTGGCGCTGAAAGGCTTGCACTAACTGCCCTGGCACAGACCCCGTCAACGTGGCCAGCACCAGAGAGCCAGACGGCCAGCGCTGACAGCCTGCCGCCAGA
The DNA here is from genome assembly GCF_016403105.1 of Leptolyngbya sp. BL0902. Lineage (NCBI taxonomy): Bacteria > Bacillati > Cyanobacteriota > Cyanophyceae > Leptolyngbyales > Leptolyngbyaceae > Leptolyngbya > Leptolyngbya sp. BL0902. The sequence goes on along the minus strand of NZ_CP046155.1, from coordinate 780,336 downwards.
CTCGCCAGGGTAACACCAACGGTACTCGCCAAGAACGTGCGACGATGCATGGAAAAAGGAGCGAGATCGCCCCAAAAACGAGAAAATACTAGTCCACCTTAGCGCTTTACCGAGGCCGATTTTGATGAAGACCCTACGTGAGATCGTCAGTGTAGCCACGGCGGTTATTTTGATGGCATTTATTGGCCTCAGTTTGGCCCGCTTAGTTTACTTTTTCCTCCACAGCCAAAACCTGCTGTAGGGCCAGGGGATCCTATCGCTGTTGTATGGCGTGAATCTGTAAGCCCTTAACGAGGCTGAGCTGTGGGGGCCAAGGAACCATTAGCCGATAGTAGTTCTACAGAAAGAGCACCTGCGTCGTCTCCCTCTGAGGGCGAAGCGGGGAGAACATTGTCAGGTAATTCCTCTTCCAGTTCCCGCAGGATGGGCAAGGTGGGGGGCGGTTCTTCCAGGAAAATGGCGGACAGCACATCGGCCAGTGTGGGGGCCATGGCGATGCGGTTGCGGTAGACCATGATCACCCGCGTGAGGGTGGGCAGCTGGTTTTGTTCGGCCACCAAGTAGAGGGGTTCGACGTAAAGCAACGACTGCTCGATGGGGATGACGAGGAGGTTGCCCTGCTGCGCCCGGGATCCTTGGGTATCCCAGAGGGAGATGCGCTGGGAGATTTCTGGGTCTTGGTTGATGCGGGCTTCGATTTGCTCGGGGCCAAAGACAAGTTCCTGTTTGGGGAAGCGATAGAGTAGGCGTCGTCCATAGCGGTCGCCATCTGACCTCGCCGCCAGCCAAGCCACAAGATTATTGCGCTGGGCCGGGGTAAACAGCCGCAGCAGGATAAATTCTTCGTTGTCCTCCTCAGGCAGTTTCATGATCAGGTAGTAGGGTTCCACCTGCTGGGTTTCGCTGGCGTAGATTTCGGTGGGGGCACGCCACTGATCTTCCCGGTTGTAGAACACCTGGGGGTCGGTCATATGGTAGGTCATCAAGGCATCGGCCTGCACCGAGAATAAGTCCTGGGGGTAGCGGATGTGGGCATGGAGATCCTCCGGCATAGCGGTTAGAGGCTCGAACATACCGGGCAATAGGCCGCTCCAGGCCTGGATGATGGGGTCGTCGGGCTCTGCCACAAAGAAGGAAACGGATCCGTTAAAGGCATCTACCACCACTTTGACCGAGTTGCGGATGTAGTTGAAGGTCTTGTCGCCCGGATCGGAGTAGGGGTAGCGGCTACTGACGGTGTAGGCGTCGATGATCCAATACAGGTAGTTTTCCCCGGTTTGGGTATTGAAGTTGGACTGGATAAAGCTGGGATCGCGATCCCGAAAGGCTTGGAGATCGACCTGTTCGGGCGGGGCGCTGCCGTGGGCGATTCCGGTGCCCCACTGGCGGGATTGGCCGCCAATATCTACCGTTACCAGGTAAGGGTCGGTATCAAACCGCAGGAACGGAGCGATAGTGCGAACTCGTTCAGCAATGTTGCGGCGAAACAGCAGGCGGGTATCGGGCGTAAAGTCTTCGGTGAATAGCATCCGCCAATCTTTGAGATAGCGGGCAAACAGCAGCCGTCGCCAGGGGCCATCTAACGGAATGCCCCCCCGCCCCAGGTAGGTGGTGTAGATGTTTTCGTTGCCGCTGGGGTAGTCCAGCTCTAGCACCTTGGTGTTGGTCATGATGTAGGTGTCGGTGAGTTCCCCAAAATACAGGCGCGGATCGCCGATGGGGATACTCTGGCGCACCTCCTCGCTGCTGGGAATGTTTTCAATCCCGCGTACAAAGTAGACAGGTAGACCATCGGGGCCAGCGGTGTTGACGGGGCTGAGGGTGAAGCCAAAGCCGTGGGTGTAGACCAGGTGCTCGTTCACCCAGGTTTTGGCGATGTCGGGCACCCGTTCGTAGTTGAGTTCCCGCGCTGAGATCATCACCTGTCGCCGTTCCGAGCGGCGCTCTTGGTTGAGGATGCTGTAGCGGTCGAAGTCGGCGTCTTTAAACTCGTAGTACAGCCGGATTTGCTGAAGCTGGCGGTTACTTTCCAGCAGCGGGCGCGTATCCCACAGGCGAATATTTTCTAGGGTCAAATCATTGCGTTCTAAATCCTCCACCGTCAGGTCGCCGCTGGGGTCAAAGGGTTCTGAATCAATTGCCTCTAGGTCAAAGGCGGCCCGCGTCAGGGCGATGGAGTTGGTAATGTAGGGGCGTTCCCGCTGCAATTCATTGGGCTGCACCACCAACCGCTGCACCACCGCCGGAGCCAACACCAACCCCACCAGGGCCAGCACCAGGTACAGGCTAATACCGTTGACCAGCAAACTGGTGCAGCCCAGATCAAACCAGCCCCAGATGCGGCTCTGCCGTCGCGATACCTTACCTAGGGGATTGAAGTAGCTGGGTCGCCACAGCAGCCCCCGCCACAGAAACACCAGGCCCAGGCCCAGGGTTAGCAGCATCAGCACCCCGTTGACGGGCAGCAGCACATGGACATGGGTATAGCCTGCCCCATAAACTACGCCCTCCTGGGAATAAAGGATGTCGTAGCGGCCTAACCAGTGGCTAAAGCTGGTAATGACAAACAGGAGCCCCGCCAGGGTATAGAGATGCTGCTGCTGGGAGGCGGAAAAGCCGTAGAACCGACCCCGGCTTAGGGTTCCTCCCCGCAGGAGATAGACCAGGCAAACGACCACAAAGGTGAAAAAAAGGATCCCAATCAGCCAAAATTCCACCAAATTCAGCAGCGGTAGTTGAAAGATGTAGAAGCCAATGTCCCGCTTAAAAATGGGCTCCGTTTCGTTGAAAGCCACAGGATCAAAGGCCAATAGCACCGTCGGCCACTGCTGGGCCAAAATCAGGCCACAACCCAGGCTCATTAGCCCCGCTGCCAGCCGCCCCAACTGCCGGGGGTAGACCACGAAGGCCACCGTACTGATCCCTAGTGCCCCAATCAGCCAAGGCTGGGTCAGCAAAATTTCGCTGATGACCCAAAACAGTTGCAGCGTGGGCCACAGGGGTAGGGGTGAACTGGATTGGTAGAGCGTTGTGGTTTCACGCCAAAAGTTGGCGACCAGTTGCCCTTGATAGACCACTTGCAGCCCCACCAAAAAGCTCAGCAGCCCCGACAGCAGCAGCACTCCCCGCAGGTCTAATCCTTGGGTTTTCGAGGCTCGCTCTGGGGGCGGCGGCAGGGGCGTCGTCCGGTCGGCCAGGGCTAGGTTGCCCCAGGTAAAGAGCAGCGTCAGGCCAATGGGAACCAGTCCCAGCAGCAGTTGAGACCGCAGCCGCAGCCAAAACACCTCCACATAGTTCACCTCCACAAACCACAGATGCTCCGCCAGCAAGCGAATGCCCGCATCCACGGTCAACAGCCCCGCTATCGATAGGACGCACCAAGGCCAGTAGGCCGACAGCCAGTGTTTTGCATCCTTCAGCATAGTTTTTAGAAAATGAACAGCGGGTCTGCCCAAATTCTATCGCCCCAGCCCCGGTGTGCTCGGGGAGAATGAAGATGGGCGGAAGTGGGAAGCAGCCCTAAAATAAACAAGGTCTAGCCTATCTTGCCATCGCTAACGCCCACCCCTGGCTCCTCTTCCAGGCAGGAGAAGGGGCCAAAAACGGCCTCACAACATTTTTGCGAACCATCAACTGTCCATCAAAATCCTGTCCATGACCGTCGCTCCTGCTTCGTCCCGTTCCCATGACACCGCTTGGCCCTTTTGGCCCCTGGTGCCCCTCTATCCCTACGGCCAGCGGCCCACCCTGCGTACCGAGGTGGTCAAAGATACGGTGTGGACCTTTGACCAATTCCAGGGCATTTTCTACGTGGTGGTGCCGATTCGGATGACGGTGGTGCGGCTAGATCCCCGTGGCCTGCTGGTCTATTCTCCAGTGGCTCCGACGGCAGAATGCGTTCGCCTGCTGCGGGAACTGGAGGATCGCCACGGCCCGGTACGCCACATTATTTTGTCCACCGTGACGGGGATTGAGCACAAGGTTTTTGTTGGCCCCTTTGCCCGCCGTTTCCCCCAGGCCCAGGTTTACGTCACCCCCAACCAGTGGAGCTTCCCGCTTAATTTGCCCCTGCCCTGGCTGGGTTTGCCTGCGGATCGCACCCAGCTCTTGCCCCAGGACTGTTCTCGTCTGCCCTTTGCCGACCAGGTGGATTGCGCCATTCTGCCCCCCATTCCCCTTGGCCTTGGCCCCTTTGGGGAAACCGCCTGCTTCCATCGCCCCAGCCGGACGCTGATGGTGACGGATGCCCTGGTGTCCATTCCCGCCGAGCCCCCCGCCATTGTGCAGCTCAACCCTTTTCCGCTGCTGTTCCACGCCAAGGACAGCCCCACCGATGCCATCGTGGATACGCCGGAAAACCGTCGCAAAGGCTGGCAGCGCATCGCCCTATTCGCCTTCTACTTTCGGCCCAGCAGTTTGGAAGTGGCCACCACCGGGGAAATGTTCCGCGAAGCCAAGCAAGCCCCGGATCGCTCTCGCCAAAACTACTTCGGCCTCTACCCCTTCCGCTGGCAAGCCAACTGGCCCGCCTCGTTCAACGCCCTGCACAACCAAGGCAAACTCTCCGTCGCCCCCATCCTCAAAACCCTGATTTTTAACCGAGGGCCAAGGGAAGTAATGGACTGGGCCAAACAAATCACCACCTGGCAGTTTGAACGGGTGATTCCGGCCCACATGGACGCCCCCATCGCCGCCAATCCGCAGGAAGTCCTCGCGGCGTTCGACTTTCTACGGCCTGGTGCTGCTCTCCATTCCCCCATGGGCGACGCCGACACCCAACTTTTGCGCGACATTGATGCAGGACTAACCCAACGGGGCATTTCTCGGCCCAGCCAGGTGCTTCAGACAGGCGACTAATGCTCGCCCTTTTCAGAGTAAATACCGCTTGAGAAAACTCATTTAATTGCTCTCAGTTAGGGAATTTTCGTCTAATTTTTCACCATGGTCAGTATTGCTATCTCCATCAACGGCGTTGCCATTCGCTTGCCGGATGAGCGTTGGAATCATATTATTCAGCGCCATGCTGATCTTGACAGTGCAAAACAGCAACTCCTAGAAACCATTGCTACACCCACTCGGATTATATCTGGCGACCAAGAAGCCTTGATGGCCCTGCGAGAAATTCAGCCTGGAAAGTGGCTAGTTGTAGTCTATAAGGAAGAAGAAAACGACGGTTTTGTGATTACAGCGTTCTCGACCCGGAAAGTCAATTCCCTAAATCGGAGGCAACAACTATGGCCGTAGCTAGCTATCAAGAGGCGCAATCCTATCTGAATGTCTTGCCCCTGCTCCATGATTTGCCTAAACAGCCCTTTTTTATGGTTTATGATGACGAAGCTGATGTGCTTTATATCGACTTTCATTACCCCCCCCAATCCGCAGAGGATAGTGAGCTAACTGACGAAAATATTGTAATTCGCTACAACGGGGCTAATGCCATCATTGGGCTGACAGTGCTCAACGCCAGTCAGCGGTAAGTCCTATTCACAACCTTTATTCCAGGCTATTCAAGGCCAATTTCGTGATACAACCATTGGGCGGATCGATGGAGCAATACCAACGGCACTGGGGCCGACCAGGCTCAGGCCACACCGATCCCAAACAGGCCTATGAGAATTACAGGGACGAAGGAGACAGTTGGCGATGGCAGCACAACAGCTTGAGGGACAGGTTGCACTGGTCACGGGGGCATCCCGGGGAATTGGTCGCGCCGTGGCGTTGGCCCTAGCGGCGGAAGGGGCCAAGGTAGTCGTGAACTACGCCCGATCCTCCACCGCCGCCGAGGAAATTGTGGCCCAAATTACCGCTGAGGGTGGCCAAGCCCTGGCCCTGCAAGCGGATGTCTCCCAGGCCGATCAGGTCGATGCGCTGATCAGTCAAACCCTAGAAGCCTTTGGCCGCATTGATATTTTGGTGAACAACGCAGGTATCACCCGCGACACCCTGCTGCTGCGGATGAAGCTAGAGGACTGGCAGGCGGTGATCGACCTCAACCTCACCGGGGTGTTCCTCTGCACCAAGGCTGTGGCTAAGGGGATGCTGAAGCAGCGCTCTGGGCGGATTATCAACATTGCTTCGGTGGCGGGGCAAATGGGCAACCCCGGACAGGCTAACTACAGTGCCGCCAAGGCCGGGGTGATCGGCTTCACCAAAACCGTGGCTAAGGAGATGTCCAGCCGAGGCGTCACCGTCAACGCCGTGGCTCCGGGCTTCATTGAAACCGACATGACGGGCGACCTGCCCAACACCGAAGATATCCTCAAGTTCATTCCCCTAGGGCGCTTTGGCAAACCCGAAGACATCGCAGGCATGGTGCGCTTCCTCGCCGCCGACCCCGCCGCCGCCTACATCACCGGGCAGGTCTTCAATGTCGATGGCGGCATGGTGATGGCCTAGGGTTCTGCCCGAAAACCTGGGATACTTCGCGGATGGCAGACGTTCTCCTTTAGCGCGATCTGGCCCTCACCCCCAGCCCCTCTCCCAGGAAGGAGAGGGGAGCTAGAAGAGATTCAAAGTCCCTCTCCCGAATTGGGAGAGGGATTTAGGGTGAGGGCGTCAAGAACTTTGCGATTCTCTGATAAATCGGTCTGTTAACGCACTAAGACGACACACACTATGCCTGACGCCGCACCATCGGATCCAAAGCCGGGATATCTCTACGTGGTGGGGACGCCCCTCGGCAACCTGGAGGACATGACCTTTCGGGCCGTGCGTATCCTGCAATCGGTGGATTTGATTGCGGCGGAGGACACCCGCCACACGGGCAAGCTGCTGCAACATTTTCAGATCACCACGCCCCAAATTAGCTACCACGAACACAACCGCCAAAGCCGTCTGGGGGAAGTGCTGCACCACCTGCAAGAACGGCAGCATTCCGTGGCGCTGGTCTCCGATGCCGGAATGCCCGGAATTTCCGATCCGGGCTACGAACTCGTCGCAGCCTGTGTAGAAGCGGATATTCCCGTGGTGCCGATCCCTGGCCCCACGGCGGCAATGACGGCGCTTTGTGTTTCCGGGCAACCGACGGATCGCTTTGTGTTTGAGGGATTTCTGCCCCTCAAGGGCACAGGGCGCACCGCCCGCCTAGAGGCTATCCAGCGGGAAGATCGCACGGTGATTCTCTACGAAGCGCCCCACAAACTGGTCAAAACCCTGGCGGATTTGCAGGAGCGTCTCGGCCCAGCTCGTCCCATCACCCTAGGTCGTGAGCTCACCAAACGGTTTGAAGAATTTTGGCGCGGCACCCTGGCAGAAGCCCTCGCCCACTACCAAACCCAGGATCCAAAGGGCGAATTTACTGTGATTATTCAGGGTGCCCCCCAGGGCGAAATCACCCTCACCGACGACGCCCTCCGCACCGAGCTAGAACGCCTCATCCGCCAAGGGCTTTCCCGCGCCGACGCCAGCCGCCAATTGGCCCAAGCCACTGGGCAACCCAAAAAGCGAATCTACCAGCTTTCCCTAGAGCTGGATGTGTAACGACTCCATTCCCACAACCACGGGCAAACGTGCTCCAAACCAGAGCTAGAGGGCCGCACCAATTCACAGAGGATCTAGAGGCTCTGTCGATGCCGATCCAGGGGGGCTCTAAGAGCCCTGTCCGTCAGCCAGGTCATCTGGGGTGTTGAGGTTCATCAACCAGGCCGGATTCACATCGGGAATCATCGCCACCGACTGCTGATGCAGCCAGCCCTGAAAAGACCGTTTTCCGGTGGCGAGGTAGGCATTCCAACTGGCAACACAGGCCACACGGTAAAACCCACACAGGGGCTCCCATCGGCCCTGGCTTTGAGGTAGGTAGGCCATCACCGACGGGGACAAGGTTGCCAGATGCTCCGCCCACCGCTGCAACGCCGTCCCATCCAGGTTCGGCAAGTCGCAGGCAAGGGCCAGCACCCATTGGGGGCGATGGGCTAGGTCACAATTCGCCAGTTCTGCCACTACCGACGCCAAGGCCATCAAAGGGCCAGGGCGCTTGCCATCCGGCTCCAGGGTGGGCGGTTCTGGCCACAGATCCACCGTGGCAGGCAGGATGGATCGGTACTGCTCCCTCCAGGGTGTGACCACATAGACCTGGGATGTACAGGCCAGCGCGGCCCGACAGGTGCGGCTTAGTAATGGCTCTCCCTGCCACGGAAGCAGCGCCTTGTCCGTTCCCATCCGGCGGCTCTGCCCCCCCGCCAGCACCAGCGCCACGAGAGAAGGAAGCGGTTTCAGGGTGGCTAAGGCAGAACTCACAGCAACCCCCACAGATGACAACGGGTCAGGGCAAACAGACCAAGCCCGGAGACAGGCTTGGCCCACCCCATTCCGAGCCATCGGGGGTAAATCCGGGTAGATGGCGTCAGATCGGTAGGACAACTCCGGTTTTGGCCCTTTCCCCTAAAATAGAGGGGTAGCCAGAATGTGGAGTTCTTAGGGGCGATGCGTTAAAAACCATAACATTTAGGGTCCCTGAAAATAGAATGGGGAATGATCTAGGTGGAAGGGGGTGCATCGTTTCTGTCGTTGGTCATAAAAGCTCAAAAAACGAGTTTTTCTGGCATTGAGCGCTCCAGTGTCTGTCTGTTAGCCCCAAGAGGTTGCCCACCATGTCCACCGATGTCGCGTCGAAAGAAACTGTTTTATCGGTAGACGACAGTTTGATCAGCCAGCAAATGATTAAGCGCGCGCTGGACTCCAGCTACCGTGTCTTGCTGGCGGACAATGCCGTGGATGCCCTCTCGGTGATTTATCAGGAAACCTCCATCAAAGCCCTCCTGCTAGATATTTCCATGCCCGGTATCGATGGCTTTGAGCTGTGTCGCACCGTGCGCAGCCTGCCCCGGTTCAAAAATATCCCGATTGTCATGGTCACATCCCGCGATACCCAGCGAGATCGCGAAGAAGCCCGCCTCGCCGGAGCCTCCGGTTATCTGACCAAGCCCTGCGAGCCAGAGCGGTTAAAAGCCGTGATGGGGAAGCTCCTCAATAAAGGTGCCTCCTAGGCTAGGTTCATTTCCCCCAATCCCTAGGCCCTGGGCGGCAGTGCTGAAACTGCGCTTGCCAACGCACCACTTGGCCAATCACCGCAATGGCTGGAGCCTTAAACCCCGTGGCTTCCACCCGATCTGCAATGGTGGCCAGGGTGCCTAGCAACGTTTCTTGTTGGGGATGGGTGCCCCAGCGAATCAGCGCCACGGGGGTTTCTGGTCTGAGGTCAGCGGCCAACAGTTCGGCGGTAATCGTGTCCAGATTGCGAATACCCATATAAATCACCAGGGTTTCCACGCCCTGGGCCAAGGCCCGCCAGTTCACCTGGGGCCGATACTTCCCCGCCGACTCGTGCCCCGTCACAAAGGCCACGGAGGAACTGTCCTCTCGATGGGTGACAGGGATGCCCGCATAGGCAGGCACCGCCACTCCAGCGGTAATCCCCGGCACCACCTCCACGGCAATGCCCGCCGCCACCAGCCCAGCCATTTCCTCACCACCCCGGCCAAACACAAAGGGATCCCCCCCCTTCAGCCGCACCACAATGGCGTGATCAGTGGCCTTGTCAATCAAAAGCTGGGTAATATCTGGCTGGAGCATGGAATGGCTGCCCTGCCGCTTACCCGCATTGATCACCTCCGCCTGGGGGTTGATCATGGCTAAAATCGGCGCACTCACCAAGGCATCGTGTACTACCACATCGGCGCACTCCAGCAAACTTTTGCCCTTCAGGGTAAACAACCCCGGATCGCCGGGGCCAGCCCCCACCAGATAGACTTTGCCTGGAATCGAGGCCGCATCCATTGAAGAAGGTGTCAAGGTCATCGCCAAACTACTGAACCTTCATCATGCCACCGAACCGGGCCAGCTCCATAGATGTGATCTATCGTTGCTGAGCCCTGGATAATTGGGGCAAAACACACTCCTAGGAAGCCGCTAAGACACCATCGAAGACGGCTGCAACAGCGAACGACGGGCCATCCGCTTGAGTGATACCGCAGGCTGAGCAGGGGCAACAGCACCCTGTCCTAGGGCTAAGTCTGCTACCAGTTGAGCCAGGGCCGGAGAAGGGCCAAGGGGAGGCAGCAGGTGAATCCCCAAGCCTGGGAACCGCTCCGCCAGTTCCTCCGTGCGCTGGGTGATGGCGTCGGTAGTTGTGCCCGTGAACAGGAAATAGGGCAAAATAGCCAGCCGCTGTACGCCCTGCTGGATCAGATGAATGATTTGGGTCTCTAGGTGAGGCGGCACCGCCCAATAGGCCACGGCTCCCCCTAAAGACTGGGCCAGGGTTTGAATGGCGCGGTTGCCCTCTGGCCGCCGACTGCCGTGGGCTAGCAACAGCCACGCCTCTGCCGTCGTCGTCTGTAGACGTTCTTGTGCCAGATGGCGCAGCCCTGGATGATCACCCAGGGAAGGCGTGAGGGACAGCGCTAGATCTGGCAGAGACCGCTGGGCCATCTGCATCTCAGCAGGAAGGTCGCGCAGCACATGCACCCCTCGCAGCAAAAAGATGGGAACGATGCGAATCGCCGTTGCCCCCGCCGCCGCCGCCCGCCGCCCGAATTTTACGATTTGCTGGTGCAGCGGCAGTGCCCCTGTTTCCAAGCAAGCGGTGCCCACCAGGATGGGATCTGCCATAGCCCGACGCGGCTGACTGGCGGCGGCCAGACCGCTACCATACATTGCGGCAGGCAAGCGTTCAAAGGGGCTCAGGGGCGTACCTGGGAGGGGGGGTGAGCTAGAAACCGTTGTCCCATGGGGAGAGTTGAGTTGTTCACGCACGAGCTGGGCCAGTCGTTCTGCCGCCTGACCGGGCCGAGGATCGCGACTGCCGTGGTACACCAGCAGATAGGCCGTTGCTGGAAACAAGTTGGTGGACACCGCAGATACCTCCTAAGCTCACGCTACCTTCAATCTAGAGATCCTAGGGCAACGAATGTTTACCTATTATAGAAACTGCGCCAGGAATCACTGGTATCCGATGCAGCAATCCAGCATTGTTATTCACACCAACCGCCACTTTCTCGACCCATCCACAGCTTCCTGCACCCAAAGCAACGATGCCCCTTGGGCTAACCCTCATCCAGCGGGTCTAAAAACTTACCCTTGAATATTCCCTACAGTGTGACCTTCCATGTGCTAGAGTAAAAAACGCGGAAACGCAAATATGGCGGGTGTAGCCAAGTGGTTAAGGCAGTGGATTGTGGTTCCACCATTCGGGAGTTCGAGTCTCCTCATCCGCCCTGTATTCAATCTAATCCTGCTCTAAAGTAGCTTGGGTGTAGCACAGCAGTGCCCTGAGTTGGCTGAGGGTTTTAGGATTTTGGGGCTCGATCACCGCGCCACCTCACCCAGAAGAAATAAGCGTTGGTTGGCGCTGTGTCACACTACATCCCAGCCGTTTACCTCCAACTGAAAAACTAATCCCGCTCAGGCTGAGCTTAGCGGATTGATCACCGTCGTTCACCGTCACTAGGGCTAGCCTTCAGCTAGAATGATAACGATTATCATTCACTCAAGACGTTATGGTGAAGCAGTATCGAAGTTTTGTAGCGCTGGGGTTAACGTTAGTGGCGGCGGCTCTAGGCGGCTGTGCCAGCAGCGGGGAAAACAGCGCTGGGGGTGGGGTCGATGGAGATCGTCTTCAGGTGGTGGCCACCAGTCGTGTGCTGTGCGATTTAACTCAGCAGGTCGCCGAGGATAGTGTAGACCTGGTTTGTCTGTTAGCTCCGGGGCAAGACCCCCACACCTATCAGGCCCGCCCCTCAGATCGACAGGCTGTGGATAGCGCAGATTTGGTGCTGTACGACGGCTACAACTTTGCGCCATCGGTATTCAATGTGGTGATGGCGAGCCAAAATCCGGCTCCAAGGGTGGCGGTGCTGGAACTGGCAGTACCGAATCCCATCCTGGGGGCGGGGCACAACCATGATCACGGCCACGACCATGATCACAGCCACGACCATGAGCACGACCACGATCACGGCGATTCCTCAGCCTCAGAGTTCGTGGCAGAAGAGACGGTGCCCGATCCCCATGTGTGGCACAATGCCCGTCACAACGCCGCTATGGCCGCTGTCATTGCTGATGCCCTCTCGGAGGTGAGCCCTGATCAGGCCAGTCGCTACCGGGCTAGGGCCGATCAGTTGGCCGACGAGTTTACCGAGATCGACGCCTGGATTCAGGCCCAGGTGGCGACGGTGCCCTCTCCCAATCGGCGGTTGGTTACGCCCCATGATGCCTTTCGCTACTTTGCTGAAGCCTATGGGTTTGAGGTCAAGGGAGCGTTGAGTGGCCTCAATACCGATGCTCAACCGTCACCCAGAGCCTTGACGGCCCTGGTGGATCAAATCAAAGCCGCCACGGTGCCTGCTATTTTTGCTGAGTCCACCACCAATCCAGCTCTCATTCAAACGGTGGCCAACAACGCGGGGGTGACGGTGGCCGAGGTTCCCCTCATTGTGGAGGGGCCAGAAGGCCCAGATAGCCCTGCGGCTACGACCCAGGCCATGCTGGTGATCAACACCTGCACCATTGTCAACGCCCTGGGGGGCACTTGCGATGAGGCGGGTTCGCCCCTCAGTTCCTAGGCTAACGACTTGCCCTCACCCTCAATCCCTCACCCAACTTGGGAGAGGGACTTTGAAGCACTTTTGCCGCTCCTGGCTTTTTGGGGGAGGATTTCCTAAGCGGCTCTGCTGGGCTTATTTAGAGGCCCGGAAGAGCAGGTATAGGCCGATGGCGAGGCCCAGGAAGGTGGGAATCCAGGCGGCGGCGAAGGGCGACACTAGGCCCACTTCGCCCATGGCATTGGTGATGAAGGACAGCAGGTAGTAGCCAAAGATAATCACAATGCTGATACCAAAACTGGTGGCGCGGCTGGTGCGCTGGGGCAGCACGCCAATGGAGGAACCCACCAGCCCAAACACCACGCACACAAAGGGCAGGGCATACTTTTGCTGAATCCGAATTTGCCAGCGCCGGATTTTCCGTTCATCGCCGCTTTGGCGCACCAGCTCAAGTTGCTCGGTGGCCTCGGCAATGTTCATTTCGGTGTCGTTTTTGGTGCGATTGGCCAAGTCGAGGGGAGTGCGGGGCAGTTGTAATGCCTGACTTTCAAAGGTGACAATATTGCGGAACGACCCATCGGGAGCCACCACGTAGATGGTGCCGTTGTAGAACGTCCAGACGTTATTTTGCACGTCCCAGGTGGCGCTTTCAGCACTAACGACCTGGTTGAGTCCCTGCTGGGAAAAGTCTAAAATCGTCAGCCCGTGCATGGTGGTGCCGTCAAAGCGGCGGGCGTAGAACTGGCGTTTGAGTTCTTGGGCGCTGGGGTCATCGGCGGCGGGCTGAAATTCTTGGTAGAAAATGTTGCGCTCTTGGAAGGGGGGCCGCTCAGAATTGAGGGCCGTCTCAAGGGTGACGGCAGCGCGATAGTTGGCGGCGGGGGTAATCAACTCATTGAACACAAAGGTGAGCCCCGTTACCAAGAAGCTCAGCACCACCGCCGGGGCAATAATCCGCCGAATGCTGACCCCCACCCCTTGCAGCGCAATCAGCTCGCTGTCGCTAGAGAAGCGGCTGTAGGTCATCATCGTGGAGAGCAGGGTGGACATGGGAAAGGCCAGCACCACAAATTCCGGCAGCTTCAGCAGGAAAATTTGCGCCGCCAGGGTAATGGATAGCCCCGATTCGGTGATGCGTCGAATTAGCTCGAACAGCGCCCCAATGGAAATACCAATGGAGGAAAAGGCTCCCACCCCAAACAAAAAGGGTAGGGTCAGCTCCTTGGCAATGTAGCGATCCATGATGGCGATGTGGGGCCACCAGGAGGGCCGAGGCCGAACAAGGGATTGGGGCGGAGACGAGACCGTAGCCATGGCAGGGAAAAGGTAGAACGACAGTCAAGGGAGACAGGGCGGGGGCGGGCCTAGAGGGAAAAATCCTGGCCGAGGTAATGCTCGCGCACGAGGGGGTTTTGGTAGAGGTCTTCGGCATTGCCGGAGGCGAGGATTTGGCCGTCACTCATGATGTAGGCTCGGTCGATGATTCGCAGGGTTTCGCGCACGTTGTGGTCGGTAATCAGAATGCCCATGTCTCGATCCCGCAGCTTGGCCACGATGTCTTGGATTTCGGCCACGGCGATGGGATCGACCCCAGCAAAGGGTTCATCCAAAAAGAGGAACTTTGGCCCATCGGCTCCCGAAGCTAGGGATCGGGCTAGCTCTGTCCGTCGCCGCTCACCCCCAGAGACCTGAATGCCCAGGGTGTTGGCAACCTTCTCCAGCCGAAATTCTTTGAGGAGATGGTGCAGCCGTTCCTCGTGCTCCTCAACGGGGACGCGGGTTTGTTGCAGCACGAGGCGAATATTATCGGCCACGGAGAGGTTGCGAAAAATGCTGGCCTCCTGGGCCAAGTAGCCAATACCCAACCGCGCTCGCTGGTGCATGGGCAGATCGGTAATGTCAATCTGGTCGAGGCAAACCTTGCCGTAGTTAGGCCGTTCGAGCCCCGTAGCCATGTAGAAGGTGGTGGTTTTGCCAGCCCCGTTTGGCCCCAGCAGGCCGACAATTTCTCCCTGGGCCACCGACAAACTGACTCGGTTCACCACCTGGCGTTTGCCATAGATTTTTTGCACATTGTCTAGAACGATTTTCAAAGGGCCTAGGCAAGTAAAGGGCAAAGCAGTCTGGAGTGATTGTATCAAAGGCCCATAGGCCCCACGAGCAAAGGGTAGGGCCAAAGCCGCCATCGCTACCGACCGAGGGGCAAGGTATCGACCTCAAGGGAGGGATCGGCCCCAGGGCCACGCTCCACTGGGCTGACCTCCAGCACGGCAGCGGGGGGCGTCGGTGGTACGCGGGGGGGCGTGGGCGTTGGGATCGCCAGGGCCGGGGCCTGGGAGGCCGGGATTTGGTAAATGGTTTCAACCTGGTTGCTGGGGCGAGGGGCTGCCACAAAACGCCCCTCATCGATGAGATAGGTGACGACTTCGGCCCGCAGAGTGTTGCCCTGCTGATTGACCAACACATTTCCACTCAGGACGATGCGCCGCTCGTTGCTGTAGTAGTTGGCCTGGGCCGCCGTGGCCCGAATTTGCTGGGCGGGGTAGTCAATCTGGACGTTGCCACGGGCGGTGATGATGCCCGTGGTGGTGTTGGCTTCCTGGATGTCGGATCGCAGGGTAATCGTATCTTGGGCCTGCACCCAGGGATGCCCCCACCCCAGGCTAATCGCCAAGGCCAAGCCGCCCACTCCAGGCAGCAGCCATCTGCGTTGATTTTGGCTATTCCTCATCGCCCTATCCTTCGCTTGAAACACATCACCACCCCGTAGGATTCTGGCGCTTCCCTACTCTAACCCAGCCTGCTTCACCCTTGGCCCAGGCCGCTGGGTTGGGAGCCAAGGGCCAGGGGGAAAAGGCCAGCCAGAGACAGGATTCTAGTCTACCGTCAGCAGAAAAGGCCCTTGTCCGGTGCGGTCAAAGGCATTGACAATGACCCGATAGGAGCCATTGCGGGGCAGCGTAACCACCAGTTCTGCGTTGGTGTCGCCGGGGGCGCGGTCGTCGTTTTCGCCGAGGCGATTGCCCTGGTCATCCAGCAGGATCAGGTAGGTGTCGAAGACATCGCTGTTGAGCTGAATCCGCACGGTTTGGCCCGCTCGCCCCTGGAAGCGATATTCCTGGTACAGAGACCCATCGCTGAGGGTGGCATCGCCGGGGGCTAGGGTGCCCTGCTGGCGCAGAATCGCCCCACTCCCTTGGGGAACGCTGGGGGTGGCCCCGGTGTCGCGGCTGCTCAGGCGCAGTTGGTAACGCCCAGTTTCGCCCTCAGCGTAGGCGTTGGCCAAAATCACGTAGGTTCCGGTATGGGGCAACTGCACCGACAGACGGGCATTGAGGTTGCCGCCGCTGTCGTCATCCTGCACAAAAAAGTCGTCGTGGTCAGCGGAGATCAGAATCAGGTAGGCGTCAATTTCGTTGCTGACCATATCAATGGTAATGCGCTGCCCGGCCTGCCCCTGAAAGCTGTAGGGGTTGTAGTAGCTGCCGTCGGGGAGGATGTTGCTGCTGCTGTCGAGCCTTCCCTGGACGGGGGAGCCGTTGAGGGCAATGGCGACAGGCTCTCGGTCGGTGCGCCCACCCTGGGCCGTGGTGCTTGCCTGCCCCGACCGCACCGAGGCCAGGAATTGCTGGACGGCATCGGTGGGAATGGCAAACCCAATCCCCACGTTGCCCCCCGATTGCCCGGTGGTGAAAATGGAGGTGTTGACGCCAATCAGTTGGCCGTCTCGGTTCAGCAGCGGCCCGCCGGAGTTGCCGGGGTTGATGGCGGCATCGGTTTGAATCAGGTTGCGCTCAGTGTCAATGCGGCTGACGATACCCACCGTGAGAGTACCCTGGAGGCCAAAGGGGCTGCCAATGGCCAGGGCACTTTGGCCCACCCGCACCGAATTAGGCGGCGCTATCGTTACGGTCGGGAGGTTACGAGGATTGCCCCGCAGGCGCACAGCAGCCAAATCGAGTCGGTTGGCTCCATAGCCCACCACATCGCCCTGAAAGGTGCGCCCATCGGTCAGGCGTACCGTCACCACGCGTTCACTCCCGACTACGTGGGCATTGGTGAGAATCAGGCCATCGGCATCCACAATGCTGCCGCTGCCTCCTCCTGTGCGCGTCTGAATCGACACCACCGCCGGACTGACGCGGTCATAGACCCGCACCGTCGTCGCTTCATCCAGCGTAGATTGGGCCAGGGCTGCTTGGGGGCCAAGGACGCGCCCGCCGTCCCTTGGCAGCGAGAGGGGCAACCCCCCCAGCAAAGTACCCAGAATGAGAGATCCTGAAGCCAATCGTGTTAGAACCGTGTGTGCCATAGCCATGCTGTTAAGAAAGGGCCGTCAGCGAGGACGGCTAGGAAATTAGGACTGCATCAGCCACCCCATGAGTTCCCCTAGGATTTATCCTAGCTAACCCCGCCCAAACTCGGTATCGTTTGAGCCATAGCCACAACTCCATCGGACGGATATGGCATGGGCGACGGATATGGATATCGATACGGATATGGAGGGGGCAGGGCGTCAATGGCTAAACTCCATAGACACCATGGGCGGCGACTGAAAGGATCGCACCTGGTTCAAGGCAATGTAGCACTGGCTCAGTTCATCAATGAGCAGGGCTGACCCCTTGGCATCGCCCAGGGTGCAGGCTAAGTCGAGGTGGCGCTGAAGATACACAATGGCGCGGCTGTAGTCTTGGATGGCGCGGCTGGCGCGGGTTAATTGAGTTAGCACACGGCGCGTTGTCTGGTTGCTGGCCACATCGTCAGGAGTCGTCTCGTACAGCTGCAAAAACCGCTCGTAGCACTCGATGGACTGGGCGTAGTGGTGGAGAGTTTGGTAGGTATTGCCCAGGTTTTGCAGCACTTGCAGTTGTACCTTCTTGTCTCCTAGGCTTTTGGCCATCACCCAGCTAGCTTCGTAGAGGGTGGCCGCTTGGCGATTGAGCCCCTTAGCCCGGTAGATCATAGCCAAATTATTGAGCACCCGCATTTCTGATGGGGTGTCCTCCAAGTCCTTAGCCAGTTGCAGACTTTGGCCCATATAGTCTAGGGCCGTTTGCGGATCGCCCAGGTGGCGATGGCAGTTGCCCAAGTGCTCTAAAACCTGCTGCTGCAACGACAGGTCGCCCATCTTCTCGGCCAAATTAAGGCATTGGCGTCCATAGTCAGCGGCCCAGAGGTAATCCGCCAAACGGTAGTAGGCACTGGCCAAAACCAGCAACGCCTTGGCGCTGTTGAGTTGGTCGTCCGCTTGCTGAAACCCAGCTAGGGCTTGCTGTAGACGAGTTAGCGCCTCTGGATACTGGCCCCGCCGAAATCGATCTAGGCCCTGGCGCAGGGATTGATGGGCCACGGCTGCGAGTCGGGGGCGATCTGCCTCAGCGGCCAGCGCAACCGGGGCCGCAGGTTGCGGAATGCGGAGGGTTTCGTCCTCAATGGTGAGGAGGGGCCTGGGCCGAGACGGGGGCAGGGGTTGCATGGCTAAAACACAGCGACGCTGTGGAGACAGGCCGACTGCCGATACAGTGTTCCTCAACCAGCTTGGAGATTCGCGTTAGCTGAGGGTAGCGACGATGCCTTCATCGTAGCTTTGCAAAGCTATCCGCGAACACCGTGCAACCACACATCTTAACGACACAATAGCCAGGGCTTGGGCTCAGAAAATCATCGGAGATCGCCCCCCATTATCAGCAAGTTTTCTAGTTTTTGCTAGGCATCACACCCGGACGCGGTAGGGCTTGGGCTGATTGACTGACAAAACCTGGCAGATAAATCTTTGAAAGCCCTCACCCTAGCCCACCGTATCGCGGCTGTCACGGTCTTCGTCCCCCAGCGATAGCCCTTACTATAGGAAATGGCGCTATCCCTAACCGACCCCGTGGCTGATTCTCCCTTCTCCGACGAAACCCTGCTGTTTGATTCCACTCCCGCCACGGAGGACGCCCTCGCCGTCATTTTTGCCTTTCCCAATACCTACAGCGTCGGCATTACCAGCCTAGGCTACCAAGTGGTGTGGGCCACCCTGGCGCGGCGGGCCGATGTAACGGTAAGCCGTTTGTTTATGGATCACCAGGAACCGTTGCCCGCTCGGCCCGATGTGGTGGGGTTTTCGCTGTCCTGGGAATTGGACTACGGCAATGTGCTGACCCACCTAGAGAACCTGCATGTGCCCATCCATGCAGCAGATCGGGAGGAGACGCATCCCCTAGTGTTTGGCGGTGGCCCAGTGCTGACGGCCAACCCAGAGCCCTTTGCCGCTTTTTTCGACGTGATTTTGCTGGGGGATGGCGAAACCCTGCTGGATGATTTTTTTGATCAGCTCAACGCTTTGAAAACGGCTTCTCGCTCCGAAACGCTGCGCCACCTCGCCCAAATGCCGGGGGTGTATGTGCCTGCGCTGTATCGCCCCATTTACGATGACCCCACTGGGCCGATGGTGGCGATGGAACCCATCGACGATGGCATCCCCGCCCAGGTGCAAAAACAGACCTACCGGGGCAATGTGCTGTCTACCTCTACCGTGGTGACGCCCCTGGCCGCTTGGGAAAACATCTTTATGGTGGAAGTAGTGCGAAGCTGCCCGGAAATGTGCCGCTTTTGCCTCGCCAGCTACCTCACCTTGCCCTTTCGCACCGCCAGTTTAGAGGGCTCCCTCATCCCCGCCATCGAGCGCGGCCTAGCGGTGACGGACCGCCTGGGCCTGCTGGGCGCGTCTGTGACCCAGCACCCCGAATTTGATACCCTGCTGGACTACCTCAACCAGCCCCAGTTCGATCACATCCGGCTCAGCATTGCCTCGGTACGCACCAACACCGTCAACCCCAAACTAGCGGAAACCCTCACCCGCCACGGCACCCGATCCGTCACCATTGCGGTGGAAAGTGGCTCGGAACGGGTACGCCAGATCGTCAACAAAAAGCTGGCCACGGAGGAGATCGAAGCCGCCGCCATCAACGCCAAGGCCGGGGGGCTAAGTGCCCTCAAGCTCTACGGCATGGCGGGTATTCCTGGTGAAGACATGGAGGATTTAGAACAAACCGCCACCATGATGCAGCGCCTCAAAAAAGCCGCCCCCGGCCTGCGCCTCACCCTCGGATGCAGCACCTTTGTACCCAAGGCCCACACCCCCTTCCAGTGGTATGGCATCAACCGCGAGGCGGAAAAACGGCTGAAGTTTCTGCAAAAACAACTGGGCAAAATCGGCGCAGACTTTCGCCCCGAAAGCTACAACTGGTCGGTGATCCAAGCCCTCATTTCCAGGGGAGATCGCCGCCTCACCCCGCTTTTGGAGCAGGTGCGCCACTACGGCGACTCCCTCGGCAGCTACAAACGCGCCTTTAAGGACATGAAAGGCCAGCTTCCGCCCTTGGACTTCTACGTCCACGACACCTGGCCCACCGACCAGCCCCTGCCCTGGGATCACCTGCAAGGCCCAATCCCCAAGGCTACCCTGGTCAAACACTTGGCGGAAGCTCAGTCCCTAATGGCCGTTCCCCAGCCCGTGGCCTAATCTTTTGCGACAAACCTTACGGCCCAGTCCCTTGCCGTACCCCTTAACGACGCCCCCCAACCACCGGACGCTGGCTGGCCTCGGCTAACCGCTGCCATTCCTGCTGAAGGGATTTTTGCAGCGAACGATTCAGCGGATCTAACCGCGCCGCCTTTTTCAGACAGGCCGATGCCTTGGTGAAATTGCCCTCGCCGATGACGGCCTGCCCCCAGCGGTAGTAGGTAATGGCGTGCCACTGACGAATTTCTACGTCGTTGGGGAAACGATGGGCCAAGCCTTCCACCAAAGCGACGGCCCTAGGGTAGCGCTGGTTTTGCAGGAACGTTTGAAGCTGAATGAAGCTACTCTGTTTCAAATCTTGGTCGGCGTTAGATCCACCGGGGGGCTGCTGAATGGGCGGCGGCGGTGGCGTTGAGGCCGTGTTCTTCTGCGTAGCTGAGGGCGTTGTCGCTGATCGAGTAGTCGTCCCACGACCGGATACCGCAGCACTGGGCGTTGAGGGGGTCGCAGTGGCCGCAGATGGGGGAGTAGGTTTTGAGGTTTGAGAGTCTGCTGTGGCCGCAGTTCGCGGCCTAACCTTAGACGCCCCGGCGGGCAGCGCATCGACAATAGCCTGGTAGGCCTGGGTAATTTGAACAAACTTTTCCTTGGCGAGGTGATCCCCCGGATTTACATCAGGGTGATATAGCCGCGCCAAATTACGATAGGCCAGCTTCACCGCCTCAAAATCGGCCCCGGTGCGCAGACCCAAAATTCGATAGTAGTGTGCCGCCGCCATGGAATCCTACCTTTGGTAATCGCCCCGGTGACTGGATTCTAGCCTAGGGAACGCAGAGTCGTGAAGGTCGCCCCTATTCTGCCAACTTTCAGGGGAAATAGCGCACTTTTTTCTACTAGGGCAAAGGAGCAAATGGGTACAAAAAAGGTGCGCCCCTAAAAAACACAGCTAGAACAGCCAGTTTTTTTCTGAGATAGGAGCGCACCCTAGTTCAAGATGACGATAGGTGGGCTGAGACAAACGCAGACCCATCGCAAAACCAATCAGCCCTATCAGGCTAGGTCATCGTCAGACTAAATCGTCGAGGCCGCAGCGGTGGCAAGTTCCTGATTGCGGTCTTCAATCACTTTGTCGATGAGGCCGTAGGCAGCGGCTTCTTCGGCCGACATAAAGTAGTCGCGGTCGGTGTCTTTTTCGATTTGCTCAATGGGTTTGCCCGTGTGGCGAGCCATCATTTCGTTCAGTTCCTGGCGCACCCGCAGGATTTCCTTGGCCTCGATGGCGATGTCGCTGGCCTGGAGGCGTTGCCGTCCGGTGCCGCCCATGGGCTGGTGGATCATAATCCGGGAGTGGGGCAAGGCCAACCGCTTGCCGGGGCTACCTGCTGCCAGCAGGAACGCGCCCATGGAAGCGGCCAGACCCAGGCAAATCGTCACCACGTCGGACTTGATGTACTGCATGGTGTCGTAGATAGCCATGCCTGCCGTCACCGAGCCGCCGGGGGAGTTGATGTAGAGGTAGATGGGCTTGCTGTTGTCGTCGGAGTCGAGATAGAGCATGGCCGCCACAATAGAGTTGGCCAGGGTATCGGTGACTTCTTGACCAAGAAAAATGATGCGCTCTTGGTTGAGGCGGGTGTAGATATCAACCCACTGGCTGTATTGGCTGCCGGGAAGACGATAGGGAACCTTGGGAGTACCGATGGGCATAGCGTTTTTGCAACCTTCACTAATGAGAAACAACGTAGGCTTGGTAGGCTTTTGAAAATGTTGATAGTCCGGTTTCGGTAGGATGAGTTAGTACGATGTAACCCATTTCAAACCATTTTTTGATGCATGGTGGCTGAGCCTAATACATCAAGAAGCAGCCACCCATTAGGCAACTCCGGCAGGCATTTTCGGCAGTTCTTTGCGACTTTCTAGCACCCGGTCAATGATGCCGTATTCCTTGGCCTCTTGGGGGTTCATGTAGAACATCCGGTCGGAATCGCGCATCACCTCATCCATGGATTTACCGGTGCTGCGGGCCAGAATTTCCATCATGGATCGCTTGTTGTCGATCACTTCCTTAGCGCGAATTTCGATGTCGGTGGCTTGGCCTTGGGCACCGCTGCGGGGCTGGTTCAGCACAATCCGCGCATGGGGCAAACTGGCTCGATAGCCCTTGGTACCCGCCGCCAAAATCACCGCCGCCGAGCCCATCGCCTGACCAATACAAATGGTGTGGACGGGGGGCTTGATGTAATTAATGGTGTCGCAGATGGCAAAGGCTTCGGTATCGTAGCCAATCATATTGCCGTCGTACCAAGAGGTGCCCGTGGAGTTGATATAGAAGAAGATGGGCTTGTCGGGGTCGTCAAATTGCAGGTAGAGCAACTGGGCGATGATCAGTTCAGTCACGTCGATGCCCACCTGCTGCTTGATGTCGTCCCCCGAAAACAGGGGCAACCCCAGATACACAATTCGCTCCTTCAGCAGCAGAGAGGGCAAATCTGGGGGCGGCGTGCGATACATGGCATCGCCATAGTAGGGGGCTTGCACAGCTTTAATTTCCATACTCATAGACCAAACCTGCCCAAATACGGGTTTTTAACAGTGTAACGCGCTGGCGAACCGGGTTCTACCTGGGGCATGGCGGATCTCCCCACCCGTCTATTCCCGTAGTCACTCATCTGGCCATGGGGAATCTGGGAAAGCCGACGATCTCCTAAGAAAGCTTTAGAGCTATGATGGGCGGCTTCACTGGGCAGCCCTTTGGGCATCCGCACAGACCGCTCGACCCGGGTTCAGCAGGTCTAGGTCACTGAAATGAACCGCCGCAGTCCAGCCCAAGTCCAAACCGTACATCGTGATGAACAACGACATGATGGACAACGACAGGGTTAGCCAAAGCCCGATGACTCGTGAGTGGCAAGATGTGACGGGCAGATCCCACCATAGCCTAAACCCTCAACAAGTGCTGGGTTTCCCTTCGCCGAACCCAACCTGCGCGGAAGCTATATCAGGTAGATCAGATCAGAGGACACTGCATGGCTATCCAAGCGTAATGACAACAGAAGCATTTCCATCGGGAATCAAGATCATCCTTACTTACCCAAAGCTTACTCCACAGCAGCCCACCTTGAAGCAGTTTTTTGCAGTCATCACTTCTCAATCTCAAAAAGGCATAAAGGGAGACTTAAAAGTAACTATAGATACATAATCTTGACACCTCAGAAACCTCACAAAGGCCACACACAAATGCGTCAGACTCCTCTGAGATCACGATATAAGTTACATGATGCTTATAGCCTGCTTTTCCGCGAGACTGAACATTCTGTTGTGCCTAGGCAAAAAATTGGCTCATCATCACCCACCAAAAAGTCATTCACCCTGGGTCAACAGACTGCCGCCCTATTTTCAAAACCCACTTTCCTAGAATCCTTATGGTCGTTTCCGACAAGGATAAGACAGCTTAATCGGCTACAAACCTTGTGAAGCAATCCCGCGACCATTTCAAATTTAATTGAAGTGACTATAATTCATGAGCCGGAAAAATATCAACACTCTCAAAGAAATGATTTTAGGGCAAATAAGCTTTATAGAATAGCTGAATTCAGAATTCCGAAAATCCTTCTGATTCTACATATTTTGACGGCGATTGCTCTGCAAAATAACAGTTGAAAGAATCAGAAATATGCTTCAAGTGGCCTACTGTCACAACAGATAATTTCCCTTTAATAATGCAACAGAAAGCATTTCCCTGAGACACAAAAAGAGCTTCAGCTTCAGATTTTAATTATAGTCATACCTTATGTTCAAGAGCTCGTCTCACCAAGCCAAAGATCTCTGCAAAGGAAGAATTGCGATATGCTTATTCCCCCTAGACTACTTTTAGGAAGAAACCTTAAGATTTTTGTGAAGCTTAAAACTTTTCAGACCATCCCCAAAAGACCAATCACACTGATCATCCTTTCATATTTCCATTCCAAGAGCATCACTAACACCATGAAAACGTTATGCAAGGTATTCAATTATCCTATTAGGGATGTATAATTTAAGGAGCATCGCTTTTACTCTTGAGTAATCGCAGTCTTAAACTCACAACGTAGTGTTTTCTCTCTTCCTAATCATCTAAAGTCCACTGAATCTATTTTAGGTGATTGGTCTAGTTCGAGAATGCTACTTTGAGTGACGGTCGTCTTCTCAAGGGGCAAAAAAGAATCCTATTGCGTCAGTTCTCCAGGGTACATTTATTGATTTCGAGGTTCGTTGCATCATGGTCGGGATTAAGATTAATCATCAGCAACTAGCAAAAGCAATGAAGGTTAGCGATATTGACTTTCTGCTGATTGTGCTAGTGGTGAACTTGATTAAGAATTTAGGTCATCGCTATGGCCGTGTCATTGATGCCGTTTCTATGGCTGCCAAGTTCACAGTCTATCTAACCTATTTAGAAGAAGGAAAAAATTTAAGAAGAACTGGATTTCTTCATCATGTTGAGCCTCGTCGAGTCAAGGAGATTGTCAGCGAGTTTGAGGCTTTAGTTGAAAATGGAGAAACTCTACATTTACTGGGCAGCGTAGAGCCTTCCTATCTCATTGGTTTTTCTTATATATGGGCTGAAAAATTTCCCATGCATCCGGGGGAGTCAAGACTCAAGCTCTTCAACTTAACCATGAGTGAGCGTCTGATCATAGAGGCTAGTATTACCACAAATATTCCCAAATGCTTAGCGATTAAGGAGGAAGACCTACATTTTCTCATCAAGGAGCTCCATGAAAAGTCGCAGGCTTCCTTACCTTTAGAAAAACGCATTGCTTTTAGTGATGCGCTAGGCGAACATGCCAAGTTTCGGCTTTTAGAATCTGGCACAGTGCAGGAAGTCAAATTAGCTCAAGGGCCATCGGCCTACATCTTAGCTAAGACAGATTATTCTCCTCGTGATCGACAGGCCCGGATCCATATGATGATTCAGGATTTAACTCGTTATTTCGAGGGAATGTATGCCTGGGTTGATGAAGAGCCTGAAGTTATGCGTGGCATTGAAACCCTGGGAATTCTTCCTGAAAATAAAGATGCTGCTTTTCAGGAACTCGATCAATTAGTGCGAGACTGGGCAGACAAGTATCACTCCGAGAGTGCAACTAATCAAGTTGCACTTCAATTTTTACTTTCTCGCCACATGGATATTCTACAAATCTGAGAATTGGGTTCAGGTACTGATATTTATGGATTAAATACCTAGTACCTGTTTAGCAATACGACTACGATGCTTTTCTTTCAAGCAAAGAGAAGCATCGTAGTTAAGGCTAGTTTCTTCTAATCATAATGCTGTAAATATTTCGAATAGGAAAGATACGAGTTAGCTTTATCAACAAGACTTAAAAACTTCTTCCTTATAGGTTAATAAGGAAGAAGTTCTCTAGATTATATTTCTGATATTCTTTGCAGAGATCTAGACATCATCAATCTAGCGATGATAGGAAAAGGGAATATGCACATCACCGTTGCCAGCCTGTTTTTGCATATCAGCAATGGTCAGCATAGATGGTTGTCCTGAGGAGGCAAGTTCCCGAGTAGCAAAAGGCGTAATCACAGTTAGCGTTCCTTTGCGTAAAGAAACACCTAAGTGAAACTCACTCCACTCACTAATTCGCAACACCTCTCGGTTCAAGGTTTCAATATCTAGTTCCGTCTCAGAATCACAGAGACGATCTAGCTTCTTGAGGGTTTCTTGCAGCAGATCAGCAAGAGCCTTTCCTGATACCCTAGAGGTTTTTTGGCTGCCATCATTCGTTAACCACAACAAACGAGCATTTTCGTGCTGTAAAATCTCACTTCTAATAGTTTTCAATCGTTCATAAAATGCATCAGGATCCTGAAGAAGAAGGACATCATGTTGCTGATTCAATAAACTCGCAGTATCAAGTGGCAGATTGACAGAAGGCTCTGATTGAATTTGCGGAGTTTCACTAAATTGCTGATGGTTAACGACATCCTTAAAAGGATTAGCAGTGGTAGGCGCCATATAGTCGTTAGTCGTTTGAGAATTTTTGCCTTCGTGTTGTAGGTCGTCATTCTTCTCTAAGTCTACTGCTACAGAAATTTCTGTAAGATCACACTCCTGATATACATCCGCTAGTTCATTCAGAAAGTCCCATAGATTGACATCTGGATAATGAGTATTAAGCAAGCAAAGCACGTCTTTAATTGCCGAAGAAATTCGTGCAGATCGCTTATTCAAAATGATCTGACTAACTCGACTTTTAATTTCTTCAAGTTGTTCAAAACTCAACTGAAGCAAATCATTTTCAATCATCTGGAAATCTCCTACGTGATCTTGGACTGGAGGTTGAGCAGGCAGGTTAATGTCATTCATGGGTGTGCCACTGGGCAATTGGCCGTCAACTGAGGACTCAAAAATATTTCACTCACTTCTCTGGACATTCGACCTGAAATGTAAAAAGCCTCTTTCATACAATAAAAAATCAAACAGACACTTTGATAGTAGAGAAAGATTGCTTGCAATTCATCAACAGTAAAATTGAGATCCTGATCGTTAATTTTTAACGCCTTAAGCCAGAGTTTATAGAGATTATTCTCACAAACTCTTCGATGATAGGATGACATTGATTTATTCTTCAATTGTTTTTTTAGTCGAGATATGGTTGACATCAAAGCTTGGCACTCCTGATCTTCAATTAATCCATAGTCTTTATTTTTACTTGCTAGAACAAGCGCCAGATCAAAAAGTCTATCTATCGATAAACCTCGAACAATTCTAGGATCAATAAGATATTGATCGCCCAAAACGCCTCTATAACTAGAAGGATGCTCTGAAGATGATAAAAGTTTAGATTCTGGTCCTATTAGTTCAATAATTTTCCTGATTTTTCTTAGAACCTTAGCAATCAACTTCTGTTCATATTGGCGATGACCAAATAGAAAAACAATATCCAAGATCATAAAATTAACGTGGCAGTAATTGATCGTTCTATCGCTCGATAGCGTTACTTTTGCAGCAAGCTGAGCAGTCAAATGCATAAAAGAAGAAAGCCGTGCAGTACAAAGATATCGACTTAGATGGGGTTGAACAGCGTCAATTAAATAATCTGTCCCTTGGATCCCTGCCAGAAAGATAAATACATCCTTCCAGGCAGATTCATGAAAATACTTCTCAATCACATCATTCTGAAGCTTTATACTTTCCATCAAGTGGTAAGCTATCAGTATTTTCTGAATCATGGGATTTTTGAACTGGCAGACATCACCAGAAACAACGATAATATCAAACAAACTTTCTTCTTTGAATCGCTCAATATGAGTTAGATCACGAAGCATTGAGTGCCGCTCAAATATTGCACTGCATAAGCGGTATATTTCCATTTTATGAAACTTACTTCTGCCACTTTTAAAGCACAGGTAAGCCATTTCAGCTAAGACCTTTAGTCTTAGGCTAAAAGAGTTTTCAAAGTTTTGAGTGTGGCAAGGAGATACTTTTACAGATTCATCATTGGAAATCAGCCTGGAGAGGATTTTATCGTACAAAAAAGTTTGACCTAGAATGCGATTCTCACTGCGTTGATACAAAGACAAAGCAATGCTTAAAGCAAAGGGGTTATGAATAACATATTTTGTAGCCTTACATTCACTGATCAAATACTTTGAGATTCTTTTTTCATCTTTCAAGTCAGGACTTTTTCCCTTGATAGACTTGCGAATATATTCCTGAATCCTTTGATGATCAAACCCTAAAATTAACGCTTCATGGAATCGACTGAGAGCTTGAGTTTTTCTGAAAGTTCGACAGGTAACAATAAATCGATTCATTGCATAGCTATCAGAAAAATCTTTGATTCTGAGCAAAAGCTGATCCTGAAGTTCGGGAGGAGCAGCATCTAGGCCATCAATGAGAATAAGAAGTCTTCCTTTTCTCAAGGCTGACTCAACGAATTCCTCATGCTCTGGAAAGCCACAGGCTTGAAATTCCTGGCTGATCATTGATTTGATATTAATGTCTTCATTCAATTGTTGAGAAATTTGAATGAAAACGGGAATATGTCGCTTCATCATTCGCAACGAATCCCGGTCATCTAGAGCTGATAGGCCAATTTTTTTGAGAAACGTCGTTTTGCCAATTCCTTGTTCTCCTTTGATTACTAAATGGGAATATTTCTGACTTAGCTCTAGTCCATCACAAACTGAGTTTAAGTTTACTAGGTAATTGATTTCTTCATAGGGCAACATTATTTTTTGAGATCTCTCTAGAAAAGTTGCCTGATCAGTGAAATGAGGATTCACATAGATATCTTCAAGGGATACAGAAGGTCTAAACTCTTCCTGTCGTATGAAGCCATGCCGAAGAACAAAATTCTCTTTGTATTCTTCTGACGCATAGAAAATTGCATGGCTCAGTCTTTGACTAAGTAATTTATAGGCTTCATCCTTTGTCTCCCAGAGCGACTTAAAGATGATGATTGAAATACCTTGAATAGCACCAACTGGAATCATGACAGTCACTAAGCTATGAAATGAACTAATAGGAAGTCTTCATGGATAAGAGAAGATAGCCATAGAGCTGATGTGCTTATCCTTAGGCAATTGGAACGATTAGGATGATGACCTATTATCACAACTCAGAATAAGTAAAATTCATCGATCATCAAGGGAGGCAAGCCATAGGAAAGGTAGATTGAGGATTATAAAATAGTGATTCTTACTCCAGGTCAGTTGCGGTTTGAGCCTGACTTGCTTCAACGCGAATGTTGGTGCTTTGAGGTGTGAGCAAGAAGATATTGGCATCTATTTTCTCTAGGGAACCTTGGCACATATAGGCACCACCTGCTATGAAGTCGATGGATCGTTGAGCTTCTGCATTCATCATATGAGCGAGATTCAGAACGACTACTTTGTTATTGCGTAAAATCTGAACAGCGGGGGGCACTTCCTCAAAGGATTGGGGCTCAAGGATGACAACTTCTGATGCTTGGATATAGCCTTCTCGGACAGAAGTTGTTCTATAGGGATAGGATTGCTGATGACTCAAATTGACCGGGGATGAAAAGAATGAATCTGACGGGTAATGGCTAAATGTATCGCAGTGGAAGGCTGGGGCCTGGAAATTCATGGCGATCCTCGTGCTGAAAGAAGAAAGATAGAAGAGGCAAGAACAGGCATTACATCCATCAAGGTCATGAAAGCGAGAGATAATCCAAACAGATGTTAGGCAGAAAGATGGACAACTAGTCGCTCACACTGATCAATATTGGTATTCGCATTATTGATGGCGACAGCATGATGCTTAGGCTTAGAGTTAGCTTGAGCAGCAGCAGAATTAACCAAAGATGGCTTTGCTACAGGGTAGGTGCTGGCAGATTTAGTCGTGGTGCTGTCCATGGTGAGGGCTCCTTGAAAGGTAGAGAGTGTTGTTTCGCTGACATCTAGCTCGATAAGCTTTTTACACACTACGTCAGCAAAGTCATAGTCGAAGTGGTGGACGGGGTATCCCTTAAGACTCCAAAATTCTAGGATTCTGGATACAGAGTTGACCTTATAGCGTCCCTGATAAATGGCTTCTACAGTAGCGGTAATGACCCATTTACCGGGATATAAATTCAACCAGGAATAGATGAGATCGACTAGATTAGTTCCACCAAGCTCAAAGCTGTAGTTAATGAGCAAAGCAAAGGTAACAGCAGCCGGATTCTTTCGCATAGCGTTTCTCGGTAGCCTGTTGAAATTAGGCTTGATAGGGTTAATAGGATGCATCTAGGCCCATAGATTTATGGCTTTCAGCATTGCTTTGCAAGGAAGTTTTCACAGAATCCAGTCCTATTTCCGTTAGCTGGGACAGGACATTGGGTAATCGTTAGATCTTCTGCACTAAAATACTGAGCACTTCTTTGCTGTTGGGGCGAATTTGAAATGGGCTCCAGTCTGCCGTGTTGGCATAGCCCGTTGCATGGAAAGCAGCAATAGCCTTTTTCACGGCATCTCGGGTACCCACTAACAAAACCTTCAGCGTGTCTGTTTTAGCGGAGGATTGTCTCGTGCTCGGGCCGAGTTGACGTCTTGCAACGGCAGGCCGGAGAGCGACGTGGCTTGATTCGGTGGCAAAGCGCCCAGTGCCTCGACCGTCGGAATCTTGGAAGTTATGGCTGATGTTCATGGCGGTTAATTGGGTATTTAGAGCTTGTCGAATTTCAGATTCGGTGTAGAAGCGGCTTTCTACACCGCACACGGGCTTGCATTTGTAGTAGCTGGTGGCTCGTCCATGGATGAGGCCATCGACTTCCCACCAGTGGCCAGCCTGGAAGAACCGAGTGCCGAGGGGCAGTCCCTCAGACTGAGACGGACGAAGGGGGGTAAAGCTGGATCGACGCGAGGCGGTGCGGGGGGCGATTTCACGATGGTTCATAGTCAATACCTGCCTGAGCGGTGAGATGTAGAGCGGGCTGGGAACAGTGGAGCGGCGCTATGGTTGCCAACCTGACTTTACTCTACACGAGACGTAGATTAAAGTCAACACCTCAGGGCCATAAATCTACACGAGACGTAGATTCTGATTTTGTGGTAAGACTATCTACGGTTCCCTTCCTGAAAATCATGCCTATCCGATGGAAGCTGCATGAGGTCATGTCTAGACGGCGGATTCGCAACAAGGATCTGGCGGAGGCGTTGGACATCACTGAAAACTCTGTCTACCGCTTGCGGAAGGCGGAGGATATGCCTCGGCTCACGCCCCAGCGCCTAGAGGGTATTTGTGAGGTGCTGAACTGTCAGCCTGGGGAACTGCTGGAATGGGTGGCGGAGGATCAACCGTTGTCTGGGCACTTGCGTCGCCAGGAGTCTCTAGGAAGTACGGTCAGGGAAGAACCTTCGTCTAATGCGGTGATTTTGCAGCATACCCAGCCCAGCCCCAAAGCGGTTTCAACCGTGACGTTGCAGCGATTAACTCAGTATTACCAGCCGATTCTGGCCTTGGCTTGGCAGGGGTTTGTGGAATATGGCCCAGGGGCTGTCGTGTTTACGGATTTGGCTACGGGGCCAAAGCTGGCCTTCGTGGAGCAGCAAAACTTGACCGATCCGCACTGCATTGGTGCCATTGAGCAGAATAATCCAGAAGTATCGGCGGTGGTGTTGTACTACAAAGATGCCGACTATTCGAGAACCGACTATGGGGTATTGACGCTCATTGGCCCCAAGTCGCCGCCAGAGTGCTTTGCCCTCAGCTACAGAGCCTAGCTATCGGAGGTCTTGAGCTTGCAGGGTGAGGTAGCGTCCCTGGGAGTAGGCAAACTTGGCGGCGTATTCCGCGAGTTTTTCCTGAGCTACCCCGTGGCGAGAACTCTGGGTAGACACCGACTCCATATGGCGCAGGGCGTCCTGCCAAGTGGCTGCTACGTCAGCCCAATCCTCCAAGGTGGAGGCGCTGGCGGCCATTTGGGAAGCTGATTCGGCAGCGTTTACCGCTAACCGAAAGGGAGCCATTTCAAGCTCACCCTGGGCATAGGCTAGGTTGCTTTGGTAGAGCTGACGACGCGCCTGGGCCGAGGGAAAGAGATGACTCTGGGCCGGAATGGGCTGTAGCTCGTCGATGGCCCGCCGCCAAAAGGTGATCACTTGTAGCCAGTCCTCATGGGTAGTAGCCGATTGGGTCAACTCTGCGGCGGTGTAGGCTAGTTCCATCGCCTGCGCCATAGCCCCGTGATCCTCGCTACGGTGGGCCATAATGCCCAGGGGGGATTTAGCGGTGGCGCGGTCGGCCTGGGCCAAGAGCTGACGGCCCAGGTGACGGACTTGCACGAGGGAAAGGCGGCTCAGGGTTTGCGCCTGGGTGAGATAGGGTTGGAGGTATGCAGGACTGTAGGCATAGAGAGCCATCGCCACCACCGTGGTGCCCGCCAGCGTTATCAGGCTGCCTCGCCAAAGGCGTGACAGTCCTTGCGTCCTCCCGTGGGGACGGAGGTGGAAAAACTTGGCAAATGCTGAACTCACCGGAGTTGTGGCCTCGGCCTCGGCCCCTGAGCTATTCTCCGGGGTCACGTCCCAGGCATCGGGAGGATAGACTTGGGTGGGTATGGAGGGATCGGGATCGCCAACGAGCTGGCTTTTGATGCTGAATACCGCACGATGGGCAGATTCTAGCTCCAAGGAATTCAGCAATTTAGGCCCACTGCCCCCACGGCTTTGGCGATGGTAAGGGGCTAAGACGGAGGAGGCCTGATCCACTTTGCCTGTCAGGATAGCCTTAAACGGCTGGGCCGTCAGGAAGGCTTCCATGGGCAAGCTTGCCTCGATAGCGCGAAAATCTGCCCCATCTTCAAATCCTTGAAAATATTCGTCGATGTCAACCCGCTGGCTCTTCTCATGGCGGCGCATAGTGCACTCCTTGATGGTGATAGGAAATTCCTTGGGGCCAATCCCTGATGCTGGTGTTGGTGGATGCCCTAGGTTCATCTTGGCCGACGGACTGGGACGGAGCAAGGGTGCTATACAACACATTTCATCAGGTATCTCACCCTCTACGGCATCAGGTATCTCACCCTCTACGGCATCAGGTATCTCACCCCCTATGGACACAGAGGCCCGCCACCGATGGAGGCCGTCGCTGCCCCAAGCTTCTAGGCCCAAAACCCCAGGGCGAGGGCATTTGGGGTTACGGCCAGTCTGGGGCTCAACCCGACGACAAAAAAGCGAGGTCGCCTAAAATAGACTCCTCGCCCATGGAAAAGCACCTTGGCAGAGAGGGCTTTTTGTCCTAGCGTCGGCAAAACCGTAGGGTCTGGCCCACCCCATTACCGCTTCTGTCTAGCGGGTCAGCGGATCAATGCGTCCGGTACCGCGATTCGCGTCCGCCATGGTGCCAAGCCCCTGCCCGTGGTGCAGATGACCGGAAGTTGCCATGGTCCAAAGTTCCTGCATGGCTACTTCAATGGGATCAGCCCCAGGCTGGGTAGCAACGGGAACCCCAGGCTGGCCAGTGACTTCAGGATGAAAGGCGGGCGGAGCAGAGGGCAGCGCCACGGGAGCAGGCAGCGGCATCACCGATGTGGGTGACGACGATCCCACCTCCGCTACCACTAGCGACGACAGGCTTTCGACGGGGGGCACCTCAACCAAGGGCGGTAGGGCAATCGGCTCCTCACCGGAGGTCATCGCCGTATCCTCGGCCAGGTCTTCCAGGGGGATAGGCTGAGGGTCTTCCAGGGGAGTAGGCTGAGGGTCTTCAAGCGCCGCAGCTTCTGGTTCAAGGGCGTCTGGTTCTGGGGACTGGCTGGGGCTGGGCGTCAAAAGTTCGCTGGGCGTGGGCTGATCTTGACCAACAGGATCCGTCATCTGACGCTGTTGCACCATCACCGTCCTTGCCGCCTTGATGAGGTTTTGGAACAACTCCTGATCCCCATTGTGGATCTTCATGTAGGCCAAACGGCTCCAGGCGTGGTAGCTCAGCGTCACATCCTGACTAAACAGCTTGGATAGGTCTGATTCTTCCCAATAGGCACAGCTGGCCAGATAGCTGGTCAACCGCTGGCGATCTTGGTCGTCCACAATGGTCTGAATCGTGCCAAACACATCGACATAGCTCTGCCCCAGTAGACAAACCTCCTCAGAATAGTTTTTGCATTGGGAGCACAATGACAGTGACATAGCAAGTCCTCTTCGTTGAATGGGTAGGCATCAGCCCTCGTTCAGCGGGCTGAATGGAGAGGACTATACCGACGCCCTTAAAGCACAAGGCCAAAAGTGACCGATTTAGCAGAAAATCCTTGACTTCTAGAGAAGCAAGATTAGAATGGTTAGCTTTTGCCCTCAAAAGGCAGCCCAGAGAGCCCAATTGGCACCCCCAAATTGCCCATAGGCCCTCACGGAAATCGCACTTTTTAGTACAAAATTACCATAGGCCAGACATCGACAGATCTGCATGGATAGCCGCTAGCCCCATGGGTTCGGGAGGCCCCCAAGGTCGTAAACTGAGAACAATGGTTAAGAACTGTAACGACTATGGCAAGCCCCACGGTGGCAGGCGGCAATCCAACGGCGAACGGCAAACGTGTAGTGGTGATTGGGGCGGGCATTGGCGGCCTCACAGCGGCGGCGTTGCTGGCCAAACGGGGCTATGCAGTACGCGTGTTTGATCAGGCGCTAGTATCCGGGGGCTGCGCTTCCACCTTTCGGCGACGAGGCTTCACCTTTGATGTGGGAGCCACCCAAGTCGCTGGCCTAGAGCCGGGGGGCATCCATCACCAAATTTTTACCGAGTTAGACCTTCCCCTACCGGAGGCCACCTTCTGCGATCCGGCCTGTGCGGTCTTTTTACCGGGGGAAACCGAGCCGATCCAGGTGTGGCGCGATCCCGACGCATGGCAGGCGGAACGGCAGCGGCAATTTCCCGGCAGCGAACCCCTATGGCAGTTGTTGCGGGATTTGTTTGCCCCAAGCTGGCGGTTCCAGGGGCGCGATCCGGTGTTGCCCCCCCGTAATCTGTGGGATCTGGGCCGATTGCTCCAATCCCTGCGACCCGACACCCTCCGCACTGTGCCCTACACCTTTGCCACCGTGGGCCAAGCGCTTCAATCCTTGGGGTTGGCCCAGGATCGCCGCCTGAAGACCTTTTTGGATTTGCAACTCAAGCTTTATTCCCAGGTCAACGCCGACGAAACCGCCCTGCTCTACGCCGCCACCGCCCTCAGTGTGTCCCAAGCGCCCCAGGGGTTGTTTCACCTCAAGGGCAGTATGCAGACGCTGAGCGATGCCCTAGAAAAATCCCTGGCGCGAGATGGTGGACTGCTGCAACTGCGCCACACCGTCCAGCAGGTTCACACCCAAGGGGGACGGGTTACAGAGGTGACGGTGCAGGAGCAGAAATCCGGCAAAACCTGGGTCGAGCCTGCGGATCACGTCGTCGCCAATGTCACGGTGCAAAATTTGGTGGAACTTCTGGGCGATCAGGCTCCCCAGGGCTACCGTCGTCGGGTGAAAAACCTGCCCCCCAGCAGCGGGGCTTTCGTCATTTACTTGGGCGTGGAAGCCGAGGCCATCCCCCCCAACTGCCCGCCCCACCTGCAATTTCTCTATAATTACGACGGCCCCATCGGCGAAAACAACTCCCTCTTTGTCTCCGTCAGCCATCCTGGGGATGGTCGGGCTCCGGCGGGGCAGGCCACCATTATCGCCTCCACCTTCACCGAGGTTGGCCCCTGGTGGCAAACCCAGGACTACGCCGCCCTCAAGCAAGCCTACACCGATGGAGCCCTTCGCCGCCTCTCCAGCTATTTCGATCTAGATCCCAAGCACATCATCCACGTCGAAGCCGCCACCCCCCGCACCTTCGCCCACTTCACCGCCCGTCAGCAGGGCATCGTCGGCGGGCTGGGAATGCGGGTCAGCAGCTATGGCCCTTTTGGCTTTGCCAACCGCACCCCCATCAACGGCCTCTGGCTGGTGGGCGATTCCACCCATCCCGGCGAAGGTACCGCTGGGGTGAGCTACTCGGCCCGCACGGTGGTACAGCAAATTGAGGCGAGTTAGGCACAGCACTTAGCCCAGCCCTTTGGGAATAGGCACCATCAGTAGATCACAAATCTTTTATGGCCCTCACCCCCAGCCCCTCTCCCAGGAAGGAGAGGGGAGCCGGAAAATCCTTCAAAGTTCCTCTCCTCCCTGGGCTACTAAGTACACACAACTGAGCTTTGGGCGAGTGACCATCCCTCAAAGATGGCCTCAAATTTTCTAAGTCCTTGGCTCAAGGTACGAATGCCGGGTGGCGGTTGGGAGCGATAGCCCGACCATCCCCCCAGGCGTGCAATGAGCCAAGTGGCCCAAGGTAGGGAGCCTGGGGAGAAGGGATTCTGCTGTTTTCGGGTTCGCCCCTGCAACGTCGGCATCAACTGCTCCAGGCATTGCTGTTGCGGTTCGCTAAAGGTCACCGAGGCGGAGAGAGATTCATCGGCTCGACCGGTTTTCAGTTGGAGCAGCCTCAAGGTCACCATTAAGGCCAGGATGGTGAGGCGTTCAATGGCCTTAACCGACTCCAGGCGGGTGGATTCAAGGTCAAGGCCGACTCGCTTAAGCAACGCAAAGAACTGTTCAATCTGCCAGCGCCACCGATACCACTGAATCACTTGTAACGCTTGCTCCACGGTCGTGACGGGATGGGTCGTCAGTAAGCGCCAATGAATGGGCTTGACTCCGGCAGGTGGCGTGACCTCTTTGGCCTCCACGGCATAGAGGGAAACCAATTCGGGATAGTCGTGGGCATCGACCTTCCGGGGGCGGCGAAGGGTAACGGGCGTAAAGCGCACCGCTAGCCAAGCTTCACGGGACTCTCGGTGACCACGAGGGTCGGCCAGCACCTCAACGGCATAGGTGCCCTCAACGGGTTGCTGAGCCAGTGTCTCGTAGAGCATCGTGGACTTATCGTGCAGTCGTCGGTTACGGCAAGCGCGCACTAACAGGTGCGTGTGGGCATCAGGCACCCGAACCCACTCTTCGTAGATATCGCTCTCACGGTCACCCACATGGGTCACACACACAGCATCCCCAGCCATCAAGGGGACTCGACTGTCCTCGGCAGAGCGCAGCCACTTATAGGATTCTTTCTCCTCAATCGGCAACTGAGGATAGTGCCGCTGATGTTTGTCGGGTCGTTTCGGGTCACGATGCCATCGTTGAATCGCACTCAAGCCCAAGGGAAAGCCACTCTCCGCATCGGCCACTAGGGTCGGATGGACGAAAAACCCGATATCACGATGATTGCCGACCACCCCGACGTCCTCAGGCTTGAGATGCTTCGCCTGAGCCTGCAAGTTAATTTCGCTACTGTCGCTGATAGCCAACACATGACGCCCCGCCACCTGTTGCTGGCAGTGGTCTGCGGCACTCCTGACCAGTTCTGAGACGCTCACATTCTGATTCTCCAGAAAGCGATAGTACCCTACCTGTTCCGCTCGGTTGCGGCTCATCGCCCGGATGTTCACCGATAGCGACTCACGCATAGAGTCATACAGCGCCGCCCCCTTTTTTCCAGGCGGCGATCCCCAAAAGCACTGCCCTGTGATACTTCAGCGTGAATTAGGATAGGATTTTCCACCGCAATTCCCCCACGATTACTAACCGCATCCTACTCCAACCTGACTTGTGTGTACTTAGTAGCCCAGCTTGGGAGAGGGATTTAGGGTGAGGGCTGGATCGTAGCAAAAGAGTGCGTTTGTGATCTACTCATCCTGCCAAAGTTTCTGACCTGCCACCGATTTGAGGCAAGCTTTGCAGGTAACGTCTCGAATGTCTGAAGTATGGCTTCCGTCGAGCACAAGTTTTCCGCAGGCCATCCACGGGAGATCATCTGACGTTTGGGCTAACTCGTGAATGAGATGAACAGTGACAGGTTTGAGCGGTTCACCGAGGAGTTTCTTTCCTGCTATTGATTTCAGGCAAGCCTTACAGGTAATGCTTTGGATGTCTAGCGTATGGGCTAAATCAAGCGCCACTTTGCCACACGCTGCCCAAGGCAGATCGGCTGAAGTTTGGGCTAATTCATGGGTGAGGTGGACGGTAGCGAGTTTCATGACAGAACCGGATAGCTTCAGGCTGAACCGCCCTACGGGCAAGCGATTGCCCGTAGTAGAGAGGCGTCCTGGAGTTGCCTCCAGGACAGGTATCGTAGGCGAGAAGCCCCCTAGAGGCTACTTAACGGCCACCCCATCCACGCGGGCGGCGTGTTTGACGGCAGAAGCCACCGCATTGGCCACCCGGTCATCAAACACCGAGGGAATGATGTGTTCGCGGTTGAGATCTTGGGGGCTGACCAGATCGGCAATGGCCAAGGCCGCTTCTAGGTACATGGAGGGGGTAATTTCGCGGGCGCGGCAGTCGAGGGCACCGCGCAACACACCGGGAAACGCCAGCACGTTGTTGATTTGGTTGGGGTAGTCGCTGCGTCCGGTGGCCATCACCGCCACTTTGTCGGCCACCAGTTCCGGCTGGATTTCGGGAATCGGGTTGGCCATGGCAAAGACGATGGGATCCTTAGCCATCGATTCCACCATCGCCACCGAGACTACCCCCGGCGCACTCACGCCCAGGAAGATATCGGCCCCTGCCATGGCGTCGGCTAGGGTGCCGGATTCTTCAACGGCAAACTCCCGCTTTTGCTCATTGAGATCATCGCGACTGTGGGAGAGGATGCCCTTGGAATCGCACAGGACGATGCGGCTGGCCCCCGCCCGTTGCAGCAGCTTGGCAATGGCCACCCCGGCGGCTCCGGCCCCGTTAATCACCACTTTGACCGTGGGCAGGGTTTTGTTCACCAGCTTCAGGGCGTTCATCAGCGCCGCGAGGGTGACGATGGCGGTGCCGTGCTGGTCGTCGTGGAAGACGGGAATATCCAGTTCCTTCCGCAAGCGGGCCTCGATTTCAAAGCAGCGGGGAGCGCTGATGTCCTCCAGGTTGACGCCGCCAAACACCGGGGCCAACTGCTTCACAGCGGTCACAATCGCATCGGTGTCCTGGGTATCCAAACAAATGGGAAAGGCATCCAGTCCGGCAAACTTTTTGAACAGCAGGGCTTTGCCTTCCATCACGGGCAGGGCTCCGGCGGGGCCAAGGTTGCCCAGGCCCAGCACGGCACTACCGTCAGTGACGATGGCAATGGTGTTGCCCTTAATTGTCAGGTCAAACACACGGTCGGGATGCTCAGCAATTTCTAAGCACACCCGCCCCACCCCAGGGGTGTAGGCCATGGCGAGGTCGTCCTGGTTGTTGAGTTCCAGCTTGCTTTCCACGCTAATTTTGCCGCCCTCGTGGATTTGGAAGGTGCGGTCGCAAATGTCTAGAACTTCAATATCTTCAACGGCTTTCACCGCCTGCACAATGGCTTCCACATGGTCTTCCCCGGAGGCATCCACATGGAGTTCGCGCACTACATCGTGGCGGCTGCGGCTGATCAGGGTTAAGTCCCCAAGATTCCCCCCCGCATCGGCAATGGCCTGGGTAATGCGGGCCAACATCCCCGCCCGGTTGGGAATTTTCAATCGCAAATTGAGGCTGTAGCTAGAGTTGGGGGTGAGTTGTGCCATGCCAAAACCTGTAGACAATCGCTGGGTATAAACGCTATGCACGAAGGCGTTACGTAGGGAATCTTAAGCCGAATTTACTCCCGCGCACCAAAATCTCACCGCCCAACACGGTCAATCACAAGCTTTCTTGACGTGATCCAGCCCTTTCCTCCGCTTTAGCTATCCAAAAGCGCCCCTCCGTGGCCGATCCACCAAGGGGAAACCTCTGTGGGAAAATAGAGCTACCGTTTTTGGCGCACGGTTCCCCAGTTCGCCTCGTTCCCGGTTTGCCATGCCCAGCCTCTACAGTGAAGTCACCATTGACGCGCCCCGGTTTGCCGTTTGGGATGCCCTGATTCGTAAAGAAGAATGGCATCGCTGGAATACCTTTCTCTACGACTGCGACCCCAGCCGCCCCATCCGTCCGGGCGGAGATATCCTTCTGGCCCTGCGCCGCCTAGAAGGGGAAGACGAAACCGAATTTCAACCCCGCATTTTGGTAGTCCAGCCCAACCGCTGTCTGCGCTGGATTGCCAAAGTGCCTGGATTCCGTAGCGAGCACGTCTTTGAGCTAGAAGACATCGGCCCTAACCGTACCAAATATATCCACCAAGAACGCATCTCTGGGCTGCTTTCCCGCGCTTTTCTGCCCTTCATCCGCCGCGACGAAAAGGAAGGCATCCGCCGCATGACTCGCCAAATCAAGCGCTATGTCGAGCACGATTATCGTCGCCAGTGGTGAGATGTTGTCCGGTGTCTCTCTGGATGCCGCCATGGATGCCGACGTAGAGAGCAGGAATTTGGCGAGCTCACCCATCCTCCGGTTCAATGCCCAGCGCCCGCAATTGTTCTGCCAAACGAGCGACTCGCTCTTGGGCCTGCCTAGCCTGAACCTGGGCTTGCTCCGCTTGGGCTATGGCGGCGGCGGCGGCTTCCTCTGGGGTAGGAACTGGCTCACCAGTGGGGTAAAAATAGCGCAACACGCCATCTCGCACACCTAGGTAAAGACCCAAAACCTCGCTCCAGCGCTGGCCTGTGGGGGATGGCGCAATGGGTTCGTAGTGTTGGCCAACCAGCCGATAACCTTCAAATTCCAGGGTTTCTGGGGAGAACCAGAAATATTCTGGGGTGCGAAAGCGATCTTGGTAAAGCTGCTTTTTCAGGCTGCGGTCAGTTTTGGCGGTGGCGGGAGAGAGTAGCTCAATGATTAAGTCAGGATACTGTCCACCCTCTTCCCACACGACCCAAGATCGACGGGGATGCCGCTGGGTCTGGTTAATTAGGAAAAAGTCAGGGCCACGAAAATCCCGATTTTTAAGCTGCTCCCGGCTGAAGTAAATGGTGAGATTGGCCCCAATAAAAAAGTCATCCCGATCTCGCCAAAGCCATTCTAGACAGGCCACCAATAAAGCCAATTGGGCGTAGTGTAGCGAAC
Source organism: Leptolyngbya sp. BL0902 (assembly GCF_016403105.1). Classification (NCBI taxonomy): domain Bacteria; kingdom Bacillati; phylum Cyanobacteriota; class Cyanophyceae; order Leptolyngbyales; family Leptolyngbyaceae; genus Leptolyngbya; species Leptolyngbya sp. BL0902. The sequence goes on along the minus strand of NZ_CP046155.1, from coordinate 739,818 downwards.
TTTCCATCTCCGGCTCATCACTGTCTAATTGGGTAGCATCTGGCATTAAGTCGGCCAGTTGCTGAGCAGTTAGTACCATTACGTGCCTCCCCTACGTTCAGCAGGTTTATCTTCGGAACCGATGTTGGTAGCGCCTATCGTTTCAGGTCTGTATTCTCAGATCTAATGTTTCTCATGTGCTCGGCAGGTACTTGCTCATCATAGCGCAGCTCAATCCTCAGACCTTGGCCGCACAACCAGCCAAGTCACCGTCACCAAAAAAGAGACATAGCCCGCCACAAATATCCACTCTTGCCAACGACTTGATTCCATAATTTTCCCTCACCCCTTGGTATAGCTTGCCCAAGTTTTCCCAACTAAAAGGAATCCTGGGAAACACGATGACGACCAATCAGATAAATCAGCAATAGCGCCACTATTAACCCCACCAACCCCGCCGCAATCGTGCTGATCATGGCATAGATTGTGATCATATTGGAGGGCGTGATCAGGGCAGCAGCAGCAGGCACCGCCGCATTGGGCGCAATCACCGTAGCCCCTTGAGGAACCGATAACAGGCGCAGGGTCATGGCGCTCACCTGCCAAAGGGCAATGACGGTGGCCAGGGTGACAATGGCGAGGTTGGAGAGCAGCCCCAGTTTGATGGCACGCTTCACCGCTGGCTTGGAGGGACGCCGCTCGGCTAGTACCAGGCGGGCCGCGATGCGGGTATAGCGGAAGCACCAGTAAATGCTGAACAGCAGCAAGAGCAAGCACGCCATGGCCAACCACAGCCCCCAGCCAAAACGGCCAATCTGTTGCCCCGTAAAGATGCGCGTGACCACCACCAGCAACGGAATAAAGCCCAACATTGCCTGCATCACCAGGCCCGTCCAGCCCAACCAACGGCACCAGCGGGCAATATCTTCGGGGCTGGGGTTTGTGGATTTCAGATTTAAGAAGCTCATCGGTGTCAGCGGTAAAAATGGGGGGTAGCCAGCATTAAAGCATTTCCCCTTAGCCAATCCTGAATATCCGACAAGATTTGTTAACTTTGGGCAATGGATAAGTAGAATAGCCAAATTAAGTTTGGCTCCGGGTTTCGACTGCGCTCAACCCTCTTGCGGCCTTGTGGGGGGGCATTGAGCGAAGTCAAAATGCGTTTTACCCATAATTGTGACCACTTACTTACGGATGCCATCTGGCAGCGATAGCCGGGGTGAAGTTGTGACTGGGCACCTCGAAAAATACAAATCTTATTGAGAATGGCAACAAAATTCCAACGATTTCAGGCCCTAGGAATTCGCAATAAAGTAATTAATCCAGGTGCCCGACTGATAGCCGTTATCAGGAGCGCTACTCATTCAGAGAGCGGGAACGGCGACTCCCAAATAAATGGGCATAGACATAGGAAAATTCGCAGCCGAAGAAGAAAATTTGGCAGGTCAAAAATATCCACAGCATCAAAATCATGACGCTGCCAATGACGCCATAGGAGAGGAAACGACTGCCAATCGAGATGACGCTATTACTCACAAGCTGCTGCAAGCCAACCAGAGCTGATGCGGTGATAATTGCCGCCAGCCAAACATCATTCCAACTAACACGAACGGTTGGCAAAATTTTTAGCAGAACACAAAAGGCAATGGATAGAATAAAGAAGGATGAGCTCACTTGCAATCCTCGCGTAAGCTGTATTTCATCCACCTGAATAAATGGCAAGAGAGCCTGAAACTCATTTACGGTTTTCAAGATAATTTTGATAATAATATTCGAGAGTAGCGACACTACTAACAGCAGTGCTGTTCCAAAAACGAGCAGGAATCCAGACAGCTTGTTAGCGATAAAGAAAGCAACCATCTTCACAGGTGATCCTACTTCCGTAACGCGACTAGGAGATTGCCAAATTTGGTTCACATAGCGTTTGAGAATGACAAAAATTGTGCTCGCCATAAAAAGCAAGAGCACAAATCCGACGAGACCAGCACCAACACTATTGCGGTTTAGAGCAATGACAGTTTCTTTGATTAACTCATGGACTTCTACGGGCAGAAAGCGCTCAACAACGTCTTGAATCATCAGGAAAGCCTCCGTATTAGGGCCAATCAGCACACCAAAGATACTGAGCAGCACTAACAACAGTGGGAACATTGAGAAGAGGGCATAGTACGAAAGCGCCGCTGCCATGCCAGGCACATTATCTCGATCCCACTTCAGCCCCGTTTGTAGAAATAACTGAACAGGCCGTGAGGGCAGAACTTGATTTTTTAAGTAGGGGAAAACCGTAGTTTTAACGTAGGAAAGCATGGATGCATCACAGGAAGATGCATCCAGTTATAGCAGATGACGCTAGGCCAGTTTAGGGCTTGAGGACGAACTAACCAACAGCCCAACGTCGCTCCATTATCTAAGACGCCTACTCTAAGATGCTTACTCTAGGACGCCTAGTTTGTCGTGGCTTGAACAGTGGCGCGATCCCGTGCTTGTCCTTGGGCCGTTTCCAGTTTGGCGGGCAGGGTAAGACCGACGGGAGAAATCGCATGGCCCGTGAGGCTGATGCCAGGGAGGCATTTTTCAACCATGGCATGACTTTCTTCCATCAGGTAGGTGAGGAAGGCTTGGGAAACAACGGACAATTGCTTACCCGCCAAACTGGCCACATACCAATGGCGTTCAATGGGGAAATGCTCGATGTCGAGGATGGTGAATTCGCCCCTGGTGCCCTCGGAAATGATGGTGTGGAGGGACAACACCGACACCCCCAGCCCGCCTGCAATCGCCTGCTTAATGGCTTCATTGCTGCCCAGTTCTAGGCGCACTTTCACGTCTACATTGTGCTCGGCAAACAGTTTTTGCACTGCGTGGCGAGTGCCAGAACCAGGTTCGCGCATGATGAATTGTTCGCCATTGAGGGCCTGAATAGGCACCTTGGTTTTGCCTGCCAAGGGGTGATCCTTCGGCCCAATCACCACCAGGGGATTCTCTAAAAAGGGATGGATATTCAGGTCGGGCTGCTCTGGCGGCGAACTGATGATGTAGAGGTCGTCATCGTTGTTGGCCATGCGCTCCTGGATGTTTTGGTGATTCGTCACCTTGAGGGAGATATCAATGCCGGGGAAGCGTTGACAGAATGGCCCCAGCAGGCGCGGCACAAAGTATTTTGCGGTGGTAATGACGGCAAGGCGAAGCTGGCCTTGCTTGAGCCCCTTCAGGTCTGAGATGGCCATCTCAAACTGATCTAGACCGCTGAAGATTTCTTGGCAGGTTTCCAGCAGCTTTTGGCCCGCCTGGGTGAGATAGAGACGCTTACCAATTTGCTCAAACAGGGGAAGCCCCACCGCCTTGGTGAGTTGCTTCACCTGAATGGATACCGTAGGCTGGGTGAGGTAGAGTTCTTCCGCAGCGCGGGTAAAGCTGCCGTGGCGGGCGGTGGCTTCAAAGACTTTGAGCTGGTGTAGCGTGGCGTGGATCAACGTTCTGCCTCCCTGGTGGGCACACGAACTTTTCTATAGATTTCATTCTATCAAAATATCACCATTTGCCATAAATATTCTATGATTTTTGCCATAGCCGCTGTCACTTCTGCCATGTCTACCGCTGTCCAAGCCTTCCAGTCGCACCTATCCACCGTCAGCGACCTCTGCCAACGGGCCAACCCCAACCCCAGAGACCTCCAAGGCCACTTTCTGACGGTGCAGCAGCTTTTTCAGCAGCAGATTCTCCCCCTCGGCACCGATGACGCCCCCAACGGCCCCAATCTACAGCCCGTTCTAACCGAGATGAGCCGCACCCTACGCCTGATTGCCATGGATGTGGCCTTTCTGCAAACCGCCCGCCAGCCCCATACCCGCCACCAGCGCCAGCACCAAATGCTGACCAAGCTCACCCAACTGGAAGCCTTTACTACCAACCTTCAGCAAACCCTAAGCCAGGGCCAAGGCTAGACATCGATGCTCAAGTCCTTGTTCCCATTTCACGGACAAAACCTGCTAGAACTCGGACCTATCAAAGGGTCAGGAGACCTGACCCCTGCATGATTCCAAGACGGTTGGGACACGGTTGTCGCGTCCGAAGTCGAAGGTTGGATCAGCCGTAGGCTAGCTCCAGGAACTCTCTTCCGACACGGAGTTCAGCCCCACAATATCTTCGTAGGCAGCGGCTAGCACACAGGTAGACAGAGGAATGGTCACTAGCGCCCCAACTCCCAGTAACAGGAAACCTGCCAGCACAAGCAGACCCAACGCAAAACTCAAGATGAGGAAGGAAAACCATCGCTTACTAATCAGCTTGCGGCTGGTTTCCATGGCTGACCAAAAGCTCATGTTTTTGTCAATCACAAAGAGCTGAGCAAACATGTAGGCAACGGCTAAGTAAATACCAGGAATAACTAAAGCAATCAGGCCCAGGAAAATCAGGATGCCTGAGACCAGGGAAGTCAGGAATAGGGGCAAGAACTTCTTGAAGCCGCCAAAGAAATCACTGAAGTTCTTCGGTCGATTACGGGCAATTTGAAAGGAAACAAAATAAAAGCCCGCTCCTAAAGCGGGGGAAATAATACTGAAAAGCAAGTTGCCGCCGCCCAGTTCACCTTCAGGTGCTCTCATACCAAGAGGCGATGGCAGTTGGGAAAGGAGCCCGCTGATAATCCCGATGACTAGGGTAAATAGAATATAGCCCCAGGCAAATTCTTTAAAGATGGCCCAGCCACGACCAAAATACTCACCGATTTTCACTTCGTAGTCTCGATTCAAAAGATCCGCGTTAAAACTGCTCATGACAGTCCTCCATTTTCTAGGGAGATTGCCATTAGCCTATCGGTTCTGCCTTAAGCCACGTCAAAGTTTTGGGAAAAGTTTATCTTGTAGGTGCTTTGGCTGACCGCTCAGACAATTGAGGCTGCCTAGAAAAACCAGCCGTAGCTGTGCAGCCCTTTGCCGAGGATATTCACCCCCAGGTAGCAGATCCAAACCACCGCAAACCCTGTAGCAGCAAGGATAGCGGGGCGGCGTCCTTGCCAGCCCTTGGTGATGCGGGCATGGAGGTAGGCGGCGAACACCAGCCAGGTAATTAGCGCCCAGGTTTCTTTGGGATCCCAGCTCCAGTAGGAGCCCCAGGCTTCGTTGGCCCACACGGCCCCGGCGATGATGCCGATGGTGAGCAGCGGAAAGCCCAGGCCAATCATGCGATAGCTGATATTGTCGAGGGTGTCGGCCAGGGTGAGGCGCTGGGGCGAGAGGGTGACGGTCTGGCTGGCGAGTACCGCAGGCTTTTCTATGACTGCGGTGCCACCGCTGCCCAGGAGAACATCGTTGGCGGTCTCGCTGCCCAGGGCAACGGCCTCGGCTTGCTTGGCCCGCTGCACCTTGAGGTTGCGGAAGCTGCCCGTGCCGACGGAACTCCCCTTCAGTTCCACCGCTTGGCCACGGGTGACGACAAGGAAAGCAATGGCCAGCAACGACCCCACCAACAGGGCGGCGTAGCTAATCAGCATGACGCTAACGTGCATCATCAGCCAGTTGGATTTGAGGGCGGGCACCAATGGCTCAGACCCCTGCATATTGTCGGGCAGAGTGAGGGTGGCAAAGGCGGTGATGGCCATGGCGATGGGAGCGGTGACGGCCCCCACCAGGGGGCTGCGGCTCATGCGTTCCGCCACTAGGTGCATGGCGGTGATACCCCAGGCCAGAGCAAACAACGACTCGTAGAGGTTGCTCATGGGGAAGTAGCCCCCCTCCATCCAGCGGGCGATCAGCAGGGCGGCGATGGTGAGGTTGCCTACGGCCATGCCTGCCGTGCCGAGGCTGGGCAAGAGGCGGGCTTGGGGAAACGCCACGCCACACCAGTAGAGCAGTAGGGTGACAAACAGCACCGCAAAGGAGGCATTATCCAGCCAGCCCTGGAGCGCGATCAAATCCATAGGAGTTCTGTGAAGGAAGGGTCTGTTTCTATCCTACCGACTTTTGCCGACTGCAAACCTGGGGTCATGTCTATGGCGAACTGGGGAGTCGGGAATGGGAAGTTGGGGTTGGGGGCGTTATTGGGGGTTGGCCTCTGGAGCGGGTTCTGGGGATGGTTCGGGGTCTGGGCTGGGTTCGACCTCTGGGGCGGCGGCTCCGGCGGGGGCGGGTAGTGGCCCTGGGCGGTTGCCTCGGCGCAGGGTGGTGGTGATGTCGTAGCGCACTTGGCGGTCGCTCAGCACCGTGGCGGTGACACCAATGGCCTCTAGGGCAGCGGCACTGATCAAGCCTTCGGTGGGCAGCGGGGGCAGCAGCAGGCTATTTTCCACCGTGGCCATGTCCCGCAGGTTGATAAAAAAGTGGCCATTGTTGGGCCGAGGAGCCCGTCCGGTGGTGGCTTGGAAGGCGGAAGCGGTGGCCAACGCCCGGTTGGGCCGGGGCACAATCAAATCCGTGATGCCCTGCCCAATGGTGAAAAAGACCACATCTCCCTCCAGCCAGCCGTGGGCCATGGTGAGGGAATCGAAGGGGGCCACCCACTGGGTGATGGCTACACCGCCCTGATCCACGGTTTCCACGCGGTAGCGGTAGCGGTCGGCCATCACCGCATTCAGTCGATTGAGGGCAGCGGTGGCGGCGTCTCGGTCGCTGGCTTTCACCATCATCACCAGGGCCGGATTGGGCATGGCCGGGGCATCCGAGCCGCTGGGGGCTGGCGGTTCTAGAATGCCTAGGGTCATTTCGCCCCCCATCCAGGGCACCAGGTCTTCCTCCATCACCAGGCCCGTGCTGGACTGGATGCCTAGGGCAATTTCCTCTGGCCGGAGGGGAAAGGCCGCCGAGAGTTGTCTTCCCGCCTTGAAATCTTCCCAAAACTGCTGGAAGTTTCCGGTGGACAGCATAATCAGAGTGCTGGCCGGGAGGCGCTGGGGCATCTGATCCGCCGGGTTGCTGGTGTTGAAGACCACAGGCCCCTGATCCAGCCAGCTAATTGCCTGAATGGCGACCCCTTGGTTTTCCACCAGCACCGCCGCCACCAAGGATCGAGGGGTACGCAGGGCCTCTAGCCGACTGGCGGGAATGGCGGGATCGGCGGTATTGGCCAACGCCTGCACCGCCGAGGGCACATCCACATAGAGGCGGGCAAGGGCGCGGGAGCGTTCCACCTGCTCAAAGGCCCGCGTAAATCCAGGCCGTTCCACCACCGATTGATTATCCCGAAAAGCATCGATGGACTGCCGCAGTAGCGCCACTTGGGGGCTAACCAGGGCTAGTTCCGGGCTCAGCACCGCCCCGTAGATCGGTTCTCCCTCGCCGCTCTCCATCTGCTGAATGGTGATGCCGCGATAGGGGTTGTCGCCAATGCCCTCCGCCTGCACCAAGCGATTGCCTAAACCCTGCTGGGCCTGTCCAACATTATTAATGGGCAGCGCCACCACCACATTAGAGGCCAAGGATCCCTCAAGATCCGTGAGGGGAGAGGCCCCAGGGCGATCTGACGGCAGCACAGCTAGGGTAATTTCTGACCCCACCCAAGGGCGAAGATCGGCGTTAAAATTCAGCCCTGCGTCGGTGAGGAGACGATCTCGCCAGTCCACCAGGGCTTGGTCAAACTGGGCTTGGGTTTCGGCGGTGCCAAACTGACGCAGCCGTCGCCACTGGCCTTCGTCGGTGGAGAGGGAGGCCACCACAACGGCATTGCTGGGGATGGCATTGGCCCCCGCCGGAAGCCCCTGCATCAGACTGCTGCGACGCCCCAGCGCCCAAAAGGCCAGTGCCCCGCCCCCCACAAACAGGGCAACCCCCACGGCTAACGCCAGCGGCTTTGCCTTCAACCTCTGAAACACCATAGCCCAGCCAGAACGGAATTTTGCCCTGCCACTGTAGCAAACAACCGCCCAGATGGCGCAGGGGCTAATCGGTAAATTTCAGGCGGTGTCGATAGTTGGCCACCGATTGCACAATGCCCAGGGCCATGAAGTTCGTCAGTAGGGCAGAGCGTCCGTAGCTCATCCAGGGTAGGGGAATCCCGGTAATGGGGGCAAGGCCGATGGTCATGCCGATGTTGATGGAAATTTGGAACACCAGCATGGAGAACACCCCCACGGCAATCAAGGATCCAAAATCATCCTTGGCGTTTTGGGCGATGATCAAAATCCGAAAGCAGATCAGCAGATAGGTAATGAGCAGGGCCGCACAGCCCACCAGCCCCAGTTCTTCCCCCACGGCGGAAAAGATAAAGTCGGTGTGTTGTTCGGGGATGAAGTTGAGCTGGGTTTGGCTCCCTTCCCCTATCCCTTGGCCCCAAATTTGGCCCGCCCCAATGGCAATGCGAGACTGGATCAAGTGGTAGCCGCCGCCGAGGGGGTCTTTGTCGGGGTCGAGGAACAGGATGAGGCGATCCTTTTGGTAGTCTTGCAGCAGCCCCCAGAAGATATCCCCCAGCTTGCCCGAAACGAGGTTGACAGCGGTGGCCAAAATGCTGCTAAACCAGCGCCAGGGCAGGGTGTTCCAGGCAATCAGCCCCATGAGCACACTCCACACCAGCCAGCCCGGAAACAGCAGGTGGAACATAATCGCCGCCACCAAGGGGGAGATAAACAGCACCAGCCAGCCCGGATTGCAGTTGGCCCAGTACAGCATCCCCATCACCACCACCCCAAACACCAGGGAGGTACCGAGGTCGGGCTGAATGAACACCAGCGCCCAGGGCACTGCCGTAATGGCCACGGCCTTGAACACGCCCCCCAAGGTAGAGGCGTCTCGCTGGCTGAGCAGTTTGGCGAGGGTGATGATCATCCCCAGCTTGGCAAACTCCGAGGGCTGAATGTTGAACCCACCGATGGTAATCCAGCGCTGCGCCCCCAGGCCCACGGTGCCGATAAAAATTACCGCCAGCAGGGACAGGTTAACCGCACCATAGATCACCCACTGCCAGTTCAGCAGATTTTCGTAGCGGCAGCGGGCAAACCACAGGCAAATACCCAGGCCGATGCCCCCCAGTACCAGGTGATTCAGGCCGTAGGAGGTATCTAGGTGCAGTTGGGTGCTGTTGATCACCAGGGCACCAAACCCCGTCAGCCCTACCACCAAAACCATCAGTATCCAGTCCACCCCCTGCCAAGGGCTGAACCAAGACCGCCAGTTGCGTGAAAATTGCAGATTGACCATGGAAGGGAGTGGGGAGTGGGGAGTAGGAAACAGGAAAGACAAGGACAGACAAATAACGGCGAGGGGTAGGGTGAGCAATGCCTACCGAGTCCCTACAGGCTAGGGCTCCCAGGCTAGACCCCATACCTTAGCTAGCCAACGCCGCCACCGACACCTTTGCCGCCAGTTGTTGGGAGATCGCCTTCAAGGCTTTGGCCGAGGCGGATTCGGGGAACTGCACCACAATCGGCACCCCCTGATCGCCCCCTTCGCGCACGGCGGTTTCGAGGGGAACGCAGCCCAGCAGTGGTACGCCTAGGTCGGCGGCAATTTTCTCGCCCCCGCCAGATCCAAAAATGTCGTAGCGCTTTTCCGGGGCATCGGGCGGAATGAAATAGCTCATGTTTTCCACCACGCCCAGGACAGGCACCTGAAGCTGCTGGAACATCCGCAAACCCCGACGGGCATCGGAAATCGCCACATCCTGAGGCGTGGAGACAATTACCGCCCCCGCCATGGGCACCGCCTGGGCCAGGGTGAGTTGGGCATCGCCCGTGCCGGGGGGCATATCCACAATCAGGTAATCCAGTTCGCCCCACTGCACCTGGTAGAGAAACTGGCGAATCACGCCATTGAGCATGGGGCCGCGCCAAATCACAGGCTGGTCGCGGTCGATTAAAAAGCCCATGGAAACCATCTTCACCCCATGGTTAAAGGCGGGTTCGAGGACTTCTCCCTGCGGCCCTTGGCGCACCATCACGTTGGCATCGCTCAGGCCCATCATCATCGGCGCGTTGGGGCCGTAGATATCCGCATCAATCAAGCCCACCTTGGCCCCGGCCTGGGCGAGGGAAACGGCCAGGTTCACCGCCACGGTGCTTTTGCCCACCCCCCCCTTGCCGCTGGAGACCGCCACAATATTCTTCACGCCGTCGATGCCCGTGCGGTCGGGCAGGGATTTTTGCTGAGGCGTTTCAGCGGTGACATCCACCTTCACCGCCGTCACCCCCGGCAGGGTTTTCACCGCCTTCTCGCAGTCCTCCACAATAAACTCGCGCAGGGGACAGGCAGGGGTGGTAAGCACCAGGGTAAAACTCACTTCACCGTCCTGGATGGCCACATTGCGGATCATGTTCAGTTCCACCAGGCTCTTTTGCAGCTCTGGGTCTTGAACCGGACGCAACACCTCTAGCACGGAATCGGGACTTAGGGTTAGGCTCATGGGGTTGATGGCAGGCGCTTAACAGTCTTTTACCTAACCTATCTTAAGGGCCACCGTCCCCGATTTGGGCGTTGTCTTGATCGAGAGGCACCATAGACCCCAACCCGCATAAGGTGAGATTTATCGTGACAACAGTCAGAACTATAGGGTGCGCTCGCGGCTAGATCGCGCCTCGGTTAGGGCTTGACGAGACTGATGAGTCGCAATGCACCACCGAGGAATCGGTGTCGTTCCGTAAGGTTTTGGCCTCAAACCTCGTTGACATCTAGGGTGCTGGATCGACCACAGCAGCGATCAATGCCCAGGCGGTCACAAATTAAATCTCCCACCGCATTGGCTACCGCAAACTCGCCATAGAAGCTTTGGGAAAAATCAAAGGCTTGCAGTTCCGTCAAAATGGCCATCACCAGGGAACCCAGGTCGTCTTCGCCCTCCATGCGCTGCCGGGTAAACACCTGGGCCACCCGTTCGGCAATGGCCTCATTGGCGGGTTCGGGCAGATATTCGGCATTCAGCCACCGCAGCAGCACCGAGCGCAACCATTCCCCCTCCTGCTGGGCGTCGTCGGGCAGGGGCAAAGTAATAGGAAGGGGAGCAAGGGGGTCTGTCATGGCGCTAAAAACCTCTCCCAACCGAGGATCGAGTCTAGTTGAGTTTCATCCTACCTTGCACCGTTGCAGGGCTATGATGAAATTCCCAGGAAATCGTTGAGAAATGCAACAAATCAGATCGCTTCCGAGGTATGGTCTCTATGGTTAATCGACATTGATTAATCGACATCGTTCCCAGGGTGGTTCCGTCGCTTCTAGGAAGACGTTGGGGCGATGGCTGGGGCAAGAACACTGGCAGAGTGAGGAAAAGGGCCATGGTGCTGGCAAATCGGTCGGATGCGGTAAAAACCCTGAAGGTGATGGGGCTGCCTGTCCATGTGGGCGCAGACTATCCAGATTGGCTGCTAGCCCAGTATCGGGCGGGGGAAGGATCCCATGTTGTCACCCTCAACGCTGAAATGGCCATGCAGGCCGATAGCAACCCAACCCTCCGCCAGATTATTTTGGGGGCCGACCTAGTCATTCCCGACGGCGCAGGGGTCGTCCTCTATTTTCGGGCCAAGGGCAAACGTGTCGAGCGCACCCCCGGCATTGAGATGGCTGGACAAGTGTTGCAACGGTTGGCCGCGCCAGAAACTGCCTTTTTCTATGGCGGTGCCCCCGGCATTACCGATCACGCCGCCCTGTATTGGCAGCGTCAGGCACCGGGAATTCGCATCGTGGGCACCCAGCACGGCTTCCTCAGCCCCGAAGAACAGCCCGCTTTTCTGCAACGGCTGGCGGATTTGCAACCCAGCGTGATTTTGGTAGGCTTGGGCGTCCCCCGGCAGGAACTTTGGATCCGCGACCATCGCCACCTGTGCCCCAACAGCATTTGGATTGGCGTGGGCGGCAGCTTTGACATTTGGGCAGGCGTCAAAACTCGCGCCCCAGGCTGGATGTGCCGCTACAACCTAGAGTGGCTCTATCGGCTTTACCAAGAACCCTGGCGCTGGCGACGGATGTTGGCCCTGCCCCATTTCGCGTGGCGTTCCCTCACCTATTCCAGCCGCTAAGCCAAGGGCGCAACGGCGGCGACCGGGGGCAAATCTCGCTATGCTAAGGGAACACACCACCTAGGCAACGGTGGCTAAGACCGTTGTTCAAGACCTAGGTGCCCCGACGCTTTAACCGGAGAGATTTTTCATGGTTGGAACCCAAATTGCGGCTCAGGAACTGTTTCGCGCCGCCTACGAAAACCGCTACACCTGGGATCAAGATTTTCCAGGCTACACCGCCGACGTCACCTTTACCGACAACGGCCAGGTTTACACAGGCAAGGCCAAGGTGGGCGCGGATCTAAAACCGGAAGTCACCGGGATTGAGGATGAAGCCGCCCAAAAAGCCATCCACGGCCAGCTTTTTGAAGTGGCCATTCACCGGGTTCGCCGCAGCTTTGAAGCGACCCACGGGGCCAACACCTTCCGCTATGGCGAAACCCTCGCCGATGGATCCATCGAAATCCTGATGGGCGGCAAAGCCGAGGGCGACAAGTACCACATCCGCGATAACGAGGTTTCCATGGTGCATCGCCATATCCACGGCGTGGTCGTCACCATCCACACCTTCAGCAGCCACGACACCGGGGCGGGCTACCTCTCCCACCGCTACGATTCTGTCTACCACGATCCCCAAACCGGAGCCCAAAAGGGTGGCCTCAGCACCTTCGAGGACAACTACGACGCCGTGGGTGGCTACCACATCCTCTCCCACCGCCACATCGAGACCACCACGGACAACGGCCCCCAAGTGCAAGACTTTGTCTTCTCCAACATCGCGCTGATGGAAAAAGCCTAGGCAAGGGCCAGTTCGCCATCCTGGTCGGTAGCGTCTTTGTCATGCAGTGCCCCGCGAGACAAGCACGTCGGAGCCTCTGCCAGGATGGATCATCCCTCGGTCGTAGGTTCCTTTGGCATACTGTAGGCACGGGGTTTTCTGCGATTTAACCATGACCCAAAGCAACGACCGCCTAGACCGCATCGAAGCCCTCGTGGCTAAAAACAGCGAAACTATTGATCGCATCGGCATCAAAGTAGACCGCATCACTGCCGATGTAAACCGCATCACTGCCGATGTCAATCAACTCACAACTGATGTGAACCAACTCACGGAGGATGGGAAGCGCCGGGATCAGCAGTTGGCGGAGGAAATTAAACGCTGGGATGATCGGTTCTTCCAGCTTTCGCGGGATAACCTGATGATTGCCCGCACCATCATCATCACGGCAGGTACGGTGGTGATATTGTCCCCCGTGCTGCAAGCCCTCGCCCCCGCTATCGAAACTGTGGTGGCGCGGCTGTTGGGGGTTGAGGCATCCTAGAATAGCTCCCGTTTCACAGTCTCTTCAGGATTGTGAATCTAGACTTAGCAAGGGATAGAAGTGCCCCACTGGGCCTTGGCCCTGGCCAATGGTGAGGGAATGGTGTAGAGCCTGGGTGACGTATTGTTTGGCGGCTCGCACAGCATCTAGGGCAGGTTTTCCCAGGGCCAGGTTGGCGGCGATGGCGGCGGAAAGGGTGCATCCGGTGCCGTGGGTATTGGGGGTGTGGACGATTTCGGTGGTGAGCACCTCCAGAGTCTGGCCATCAAACCACACATCGGTACCCTTGAGGTCGTCGGCCATGCCGCCGCCTTTGACCAGCACCGCTTGGGGGCCAAGCTGATAAATTTGGCGGGCAGCGGCTTCCATGTCAGCTAGGGTAGCCAAGGTAAGCCCCGTCAGCAGTTCGGCTTCGTAGCGGTTGGGGGTCAGGATAGTGGCCTGGGGGATCAGCCGCTCGGTCAGTGTCGCAACAGCAGCATCATCAATGAGCTGAGCCCCGGCGCGGGACACCATCACCGGATCCACCACCGTAGGAATGGGGTGCGGGAGTTGCCCAATCAGGTCACTCACGGCGTGAATGATGCCATCGTTGAGCAGCATTCCCGTCTTGATTGCGTTCACCGTGATGTCGCTCGTCACCGCTTCCATCTGGGCCACCACCGCCTCAGGAGACAGCGCATCCACTCGGGTGACGCCCACGGTATTTTGGGCGGTAACACAGGTGAGCACACTGGTACCGTGAACCCGATGGAAGGCAAAGGTTCGCAAATCGGCCTGAATGCCCGCCCCACCACCGCTGTCGGAACCCGCGATAGTGAGGGCGACTGGGTACCTAGAAGACGAAGTCATCGGATCACAGCTCAACGAGGTCACAGTCTAGAAGCCGTGACGGTTTACGGGGGCGTTACTTTTCTGAAGGCGCGTTCGTGGGGGCGAACGCCTAGCGGTTGTTGGGGCGTCGTCGCTGGAGAAAGTCTGGAATATCCAGCCCTGAGCCTAGGCCACCACCACCAGAGGGAGGGGGAGGGGGAGGAGGGGGAGGGGTAAGGTTGCGCTTAAAGGGTGTAACCCGCTCGGCTTCTACTGCTGGCGGCACCCCAGGGCGGGTATTAAAGCCCGTGGCGATGACGGTAATTCTCACTTCCCCTTGCAGGCGTTCGTCGATGACGGCCCCAAAGATGATGTTGGCGTTTGGATCCACTCCTTCGTAGATGATTTCCGCCGCTGCGTTCACTTCGTGGAGGGTGAGGTCAGAACCACCCGTCACGTTGAAGACCGCCCCAGACGCGCCATCAATGGAGGCTTCCAGTAGAGGCGAGGAAATAGCCGCAATGGCTGCTTCCCTGGCCCGCGACTTGCCGGAACCCACGCCAATCCCCATCAGGGCGGTGCCCGCATCGGCCATGACGGCTCGGACGTCGGCAAAGTCCACGTTGACCAGGCCAGGAATCATAATGATGTCTGAGATGCCCTGTACCCCCTGGCGCAGAATGTCGTCGGCGGTGCGGAAAGCCTCTTGGACGGGGGTTTGCTCGGAGATAACGGAGAGAAGTTTATCGTTGGGGATCACAATTAAGGTGTCAACACGCCCCTGGAGGGCCGCAATGCCTTCATCAGCCTGGGTCATCCGTCGCCGACCTTCAAAGGTGAACGGACGGGTCACAACCCCAATGGTGAGCGCTCCGGCTTCCTTGGCAATTTCGGCCACAATGGGAGCGGCCCCGGTGCCCGTCCCTCCACCCATACCAGCGGTAATAAAGACGAGGTCAGACTCTTCGAGGGCAGCGGCGATTTCCTCCCGAGACTCCTCAGCGGCCTTTTGACCAATGGCGGGGTTGCCACCCGCCCCTAACCCACGGGTGAGCTTCTGGCCGATGTGCAAGGTATTGGAAACAGCGGCGATGTCCAGGGCTTGGGCATCGGTGTTGACCGACCAGAACTCAATCCCAGTCAGCCCACTGTGAACCATGCGATTGACGGCATTGCAGCCACCGCCACCGACCCCGATCACTTTGATACGAGCAACGCTACTGGGCAATGCGGTGTTGTGGTTTAGCGTATCTCCGGGCATAGCGGTAGCATCGTTGGGTTGACTAGGCTGGCTTCCAATGGGGTGAAAAACTGGAACGGTAGCATCGGGCTGTTCATCGACCGAAGTACCATCGTCGGCGGGGCTAGAGACAAGGTGGTTGTCGGTGTGGGAGCGAGGTTTGCCACTGGGAAAATCGCCAGAACTTGGGGGCTCAAAAATCATAGGCAATTTTGAATACAGAGGATGAACAATAGCCCTGAGGTCTACTCTGGCTAACCCTGGCTGATTCTAGACAACTATAGATTACTTCAGTTAAAAAAAACAAACGAAATCAAAAATCGGACCGCTTTGTCTAATTTCTAAAGAAAATCTAAAAGTAGCCCCCGAAGGCAATAGATTATTGGCGGTACGGTGGGCGAAATCATCCAGGGGGATGGTGATCCAGGTCATTGTGATGCAATCTGTGACGGTTGCAGTCCATCGCATCTTCGCTGATTGAGACAGGATCCCCCGAGTCCCGAGAGCACCAGGTAGAGGGTCTATCCTGGGGCTCATTGCTAGACCTGTTTTCTGGGTGGCGTTTAGGGCGTTGCGGGGCTGGGTTCGGTCTCTGAGGGAGCCGCGAGGGACAGAGACGGACGGTCAGGATTTGTCAGATCAATATGAGCCACCTCAGCGGGGGGTACCTGATCTGGTAGGTGGCGCATTTGGTCGAGGGTGGCAAGTTGGCGCTCAAGATCGGGGCCATAGGAGCCGAGGTAGACCACACCTAAATCCGTGTGGAGCACCAGGTTGCTGGGGTCGTGCCAGTCTAACTCTTGGACAGCCACGGGGCTGGTGCGGATGGTGGCATAGATCTGGGGCCAGTAGCGTTGATAGTGGGGCTGGAGACCTCGCAGGCGCAAAGTGGGAAGGTTGGCGGCGCTGGCGGTCTGTAAACCAAAGCTAGAGGTGGGCATCCAAGCGCCCTGGGCGTCAATCAAGCCCGCCTGCAAATACTCGGAGGCTTCTCCCTCGGAGCCTAGGGCTGGCAATACAACGGCCACCGGAACCCGCTCTCGCACCTGCACATTGAGCCGAGGCGGCAGCATTTGACGACTTACCTTGACCTCCACCAAGGGCGCACGGTGGCGGAGTTGCTGGGCCAGGGCCTCGGGCTCTAGCTTCAGGAGCGACTGGGGATAGTCAATGGGAACTAGGGCCTGCAATGCTTCATCGCTGAGCCGCTCATTGCCGCTGACCTGGATTTGGTGGGGGCCGTAGATTAGCCAAATGGGGCGGGTAGCTCCCCAAAATGCCGCTCCCGTCAGCCCTGCCATGGCCAACCAGCGCCAAAGGGATTGGCTGAGGGACAAGCGGCGGCGGCGGCGTAGGGTTTTACGACGGGCCTGAAGTTGGTCGCGGGAAACAGAAGAAACGTCAGACATAGCAGCGTCGGCAGCGCCTCAGAGCCATTAAGATGATGCCGATTTTAGCGCCTGTAGCGATTCCTGCAAGGCTTTTTTCCACTGTTGGGCCATAGGAAACTCAATGAAGGGAACCCGATGGGTCGTGCCCTGGCGGTCAATCAGCGCTAGCTCAATCCGCTGCCCCCGTTTAACGAAGGTGTTTGCTGGGGCGGGCGCACCGTTGATATGCAGGGTAATGGTGTCGATGTTCTCTAGGGCAACGCTGGTCAGATCAATGGGGCCTTGGCGAGTGGGTTTACCCCAGGTGAGGGTGGTACCCCGCTGGGCTAAGACCGCGCGAATGTCGTACTTGCTACGTTCGGCCCCGGTGGCCCAGGCTTCGTAGGTTTGCACCTTTTGATATTCATTCCAGCCCGCCCAGGCCAGCCAGATAAACGTTCCTAGCAGGGGGAACCAGGTTAAGGCATGTTCCATAGATCTACCGTCGGTACTTTCCAAGATTGTAAATTCTTGCAACATCCCTTCACCGAAATCCATAGCTCCGTGGAAAAGTAAGCCTAGCGGTCATGCCCCTGGTAGCCCAGCCAGCCGGGGATAGACGACCCTGACCCATCGGCCTTCCCCCCCTGGGTGATCGCCGTCTGCTCATCTCGGTTGTGTTTTGGAGGTTATTCCTGTGGCATTTCTACCTGTTCTAACGGCCCCTGTCCTCGCGGTGGTTCCCACCACCCTCACCTGGAGCCCCAAGGTGGCTGCGGTGATGATTGTCTGCAATATTTTGGCCATCGCCATTGGCAAATTCACGATTAAATATCCCAGCGTGGGGCCAGCGATGCCCTCCTCCAACCTGTTTGGCGGCTTTGGCGTGGGCGCGGTGCTAGGCACCACCAGCTTTGGCCACTTGCTAGGAGCCGGGGTGATTTTGGGCCTTGCTAACCTGGGCGCTTTGTAATAGCTAGGGTCTTTAGTTTGCCGAGTTTTATCAAGCAAGCTGTTTCCTAAAAAACGATTTCACAACGAACTTTTCTGACATTTTCTAGGGAAACCCTAGGGTTAGAAAGGTTCGTTCTTTTGTGGGGTGTGCAACGCGAAACGCTCCCGTGGATGGGGGATAAATGCAGGGGCTAGCGGGCCGCCTCCGAGGGAGCATCGGTGGCAGTGCGGCGAATCACATCCGGTACCGAGACGCCTTCGGTTTGGTGGCCAAAGCGCCAGAGTACCGCAGCGGATTCGGCCTGGGATACAGCCCGTTTCGGCTGAAATAGCGTGGTAAATCCAAAGGCCCGCAGCACATTGGCAAAGTCTCCGGTTTGACGATCCGCTAGCACCGCCCGCAGGGCCAGAGGTTCAATGTCGGCGGCATCCTGAAACCCCCAGGCCGATTGCACCGCCTCCACCGTGGCCACGGGCAGAACAGCGCGAGTATCCAGGGGCACCTTCCACAGCAGCAGGTTTTCGCGGGTGAGGGGATCGTCGGGGCGAAAGGTGACGGCGACGGCATTACCGCTGAGGGCGCTGGGGATGATTCCGGCCTCGGCTAAGCCCTGAATGGCGGCAAAGTAGGGATGACTGGGAGGCACATCCTGAAAAGCAGGGGTGCTGGTGGGCGATCCGGGCCGTATCCGCTTGGTGGGCTGATCGCTGTAGAACTGATTATTGGCGGCAAAGAGCCAGTGGGCATATTCCCCCCGGCTAATGGTGCGGCTGGGCTGAAAGGGAATGTCGGCAAAGCCCTCCCCAGCGGTGTTCCCTAGGGTTAGCCAGTCCTGCACGTAGGGTTTGAGATCGGCAGGAACGTCGTCAAGCAGCGTACTGGCATCGGCGATCTGGGCGGGTTGTGATCCTGGGCTAGCGGCAGCGCCATTGCCATTGGGCACACGCTCTCCTGGGGGGGCAGCAGGGCCAATAAAGGCCGTATCCCCCGGTTGGGGTCGGGCCGTTGTGGCGGCGTTGGGTTCTGCCTCCGCCAAGGGGCCAGCCCCATCTATCGTGGGGGTCGATTCTGCCTGGGCGGCCTCATTGTCGGCAGGAAATTGAGTTTGTAGTTGGGGATCCGCTTCCAGGGATTTTTGCAGAGAATTTCCCAAGGAACCGCCAGCACAGCCCGTTAGAGCCACACTCGCCAACGCAAGCCATACCAATCGGGACGACGCAAACCGGGCCAAGGCAACCCCCAACACAACGTAGGATTATCTTACGGTAGCAGCCGCCCATCGACGTTGCGGAGGGTGGAAGACCGCCTTTCCCCGACGGGGCAATCATCCTGCATTGGAGCGAACCCATGGTACGGCGACCCCTCATTATTGACTGCGATCCGGGTGTTGACGATGCCATCGCCCTGCTCCTGGCCCTGGCCAGCCCCGATGAGTTTGACCTGCTGGGCATTACCACCGTGGCGGGAAACGTGCCCCTACACCTGACCCAGTACAACGCCCGCCGCATTGGCCAACTGGCCCAGCGCTGGGAGGTTCCTATCTACGCAGGATGTCCTCGGCCCATCCTGCGTGCCCCCGTCACCGCCGAGCATGTCCATGGCCAAACGGGGCTGGATGGCGCAACCCTGCCAGAGCCCACCCAGCCCTTGCTGCCCCAGCACGCCGTTGATTTCCTCATTCACCAGTGCAAAGTTGCCCCAGCGCCCATCACCCTGGCCACCCTCGGCCCCCTCACCAACCTGGCGGTGGCGCTGGTTCAGGCCCCTGAGATCGCCCAAACCATCGATCACGTTGTCACCATGGGCGGTGCCCTAGGCCGGGGCAACGTCACCCCCAGCGCCGAATTCAATCTCTATGCCGACCCCCACGCCGCCAGGATCGTGGTAGAAGCGGGGCTCAACCTCACCCTGATTCCCCTGGACGTGACTCACCAGGTGATCACCACCCCAGAACGCCTCGCCGCCCTGGAAAGCCTCGGTACCCCCGTGGGCCAAGCTGCCGCTGGGCTGCTGCGCTACTACGGTCAGCGGGAGGGCGAAGGCAATGGCGTTGCAGGTGCGCCCCTCCACGATCCCTGCGTGATTGCCTATCTTCTCAATCCCGATTTGTTTTCCGGTCGCCCCATGCACCTGGCCATTGAAACCGACAGCCCCCTCTGCCTGGGCCGCACCGTGGCCAACCCCCACCCCACCGAGTCCACCCCAGCCAATGCCACCATTCTCGAAGCCGTCCATGGGGATGGTGTCTATCGGCTGTTAACCGAGCGACTGGCCCGATTGTAGGGCTGAGCTTGAGGGGGTGCTGGTGGGATGGCGCTGGTGAGATAGCGATTGATCGCCAAACAGGGGGTGCGAACCGCCAACGTCGGAGGCAAAACAACAGGAGGAGAACAAAACTACCCTGGATCCCTTGTTAGGATGGGCATACCCAGCGAGGCAGATCGCTCCCCTGGTATCACCACGGCAAAGGCCAACCATGACCTACACCACCGAACAACTGCTGGCATTTTTAGATCAAGAACTGCGGGCCACCTGGCGAGGGGAGCGGGTGGTGCTGTCTTCCCATGAGCGGCTGGATAACCCGGTGATTGCCAAGGCACTAGGGGCCGACAAGCTCAGTAAGGTGTTTGCCATTCAAGACTTTCGGTCGCAGATCCACAGCTACCAGCGTCAGCATGGCGTGTCGGGTTTAGTGTGGAACACCTGCCATTTCCAGGGTCATAGCCTGCGGGTACCAGAGTTGCATCCCCAACTGATTGCCATCCCCGACGACAAGCTGGCCCTCACCGCTGCCAAGCCTGCCATCATCCAATTTTGGCGCAATGCCATCCCCAACCTACATCTGTGGTTGGCGGGGCGTCCACCCCAGCCCACCGACCTCGACCAGGTAGACCCCCTGATAGCGACCTGTGAATGGGCCGAGATAGCGGCGGCGCAAACAGAGTTGTACCTCACCCTCTGCTGGGGCGATCCCAAGGACTGCCATTGCGACTGGGCCAAGCCCGAATCTGGCTGTGATCGGATCATCGCCGCCCCCGGAGAACCCAGCGGTATTAAGGTCTAGCCCTCAGGGTATAGTTTGTATACCGTTTTGTTAATCCACCTACCCACCAAGGACACCTCCCATGACCATTGCGGTTGGCGTAATTGAAACCCAAACCTTTCCGGCGGTGCTGGCCGCTGCCGATGCCATGGTCAAGGCCGGACGGGTGACATTGACCAAGTATGACCGCTCGGAAAGTGGGCGGCAGTTTGTGGCGGTGCGCGGCCCCATTGGTGAAGTGCATCGGGCGGTGGCCGCAGGGCTAGAAGCGGCGAGTGCCTGTCCGGGCTACGCCGAAGTCACCACCCACGTCATCATTCCCAACCCCCAAGAAAACGTGGAAGCGGTGCTGCCCATCGAATTTACCCCCGAATCTGAACCCTTCCGGGTGTAGGGCAGACGTGACTCCGCAAGGCTCCCCATCCAACCCAATATCCCCATAAAACCAAATAAAAGTAGACGATCCTGGTCGTTTAAGCAAAAACCTGGCTTAATACGGGTAGTTCACAATCGCCCTAAGCGTCTGAACCATAGCCTTCGCACAGCGCTATGGCCGAGGTCGGGCGGAGGAGACAACTATGGACAACCAGGCAGTGGTGCAGTTATCGGCCATGGCGGGCTGGATCATCGGCGTTAGCCACTCCAAGGATAACGGCTACCAATGCTGGCTGGTGAACCCCACCCTAGACGTCCTCAGCGATGGCACCTTCTATACCACCAGCAGTGCGGCCATGTCTGCCGGACGGGCCTTTGTGGAACGCTACCACTAGTCCACAGCCAGAAAATCCGGCAGATTGAGGATGTGAAAATACACCAGCCCTGCAATCGCCAAGGTATAGGCGGTGGAGCTTGCCAAGCCTACCCACAGACCTCGTTTCCAGTTGCGGGGCTGGTCGGTGAACAGAATATCTGTGGTGCCCCACTGCATCATCACCATGCCCAGCACGTTGGACAGCCAGTAGCCCACCACCGTGGCCGCCCAAAACCCATCGCGATGGCCCCAGGTTACTAGATAGGCAAAGCCGTAGGCCAAGGGAAAGTTAAAAATCAGGTCATTCCACCAGGAGAGGGGCGACAGCAAGTAGCCCAACCCCAGCCAAAACGTACCTCGTAGCCGCTTAACCCACGCCATAGCCCTGACACAATACCTGCCGCATCTGTCTCATGTTACCGGGTAGGTCGATCTTCATGCCCTGCTCGATCAGGAAGGTGGGCACGGGGATGGTAGGAGCCGCCTGTACGCGGTAGGTGAGCAGGGTACCCTCGCCCATGTCTTGCAGGTGCAGATCGGCGTCAAAGTAGGAGAAGGTGCCTTGCTCTAGGCGAAATTGAACGTGCTCGCAGGCGGTTTCAAATACTTGAAGGTAGATTTCCACCTGGGCCGTCATCATCATGAACCCCTTGCGTCCCACCTGGTACAGGCGGCGGTAGCGCTGTCCGGCGGTTTTGACGGACTCCAGCACTTCACTGTGGGTAATATTCGGGAAAAACTGCGTCCAGCGCCGATAGCTGGTGATTTGCGGCCAAATGTGGGAGCGATCTAGCGGGACGTACATATGGGCCATCACCGCTGCGGGTTCCTGGGGCCGAGACTGGGGCACAATTAACACCTCCCCCTGCCGCAGGACAAGCTGTTCGTGGGCTGAGAACCGGGCGAGATCTACCACGCCCTGAGATTTAGAAGGAACAAGCTCTCCATCAAGGCTAACCACCATACTTCACTCCTGATCCCTACGGTTGATGGACTACGGCTGATCGGCTATCCCTTGGTTTTGGCCCCGGATCCCCCCCCGACCGCCGCCGTTGTTCGTTGGCTGTTGTTCGTTGGCTAAGGATAGCGGGTCTACCTTTGGTGTACCCAAATTCCTGAGCTATCTAACCCTTTAGATACAATTCTTGCGGTGCCTTTACGCACATTCCCCCAGGCGCGGGGCCAAACTTCATACAACGAAGGATTCTGAAACCGGATGTCTCGGTTGTGTAAATTCCTCGTAAAATTCGTTGGAGTTGTAAAGTTTAGACGGTAGAACGCTGGGTTAGCCTATGACGCGCATCATTGTAATGACCTCTGGCAAGGGCGGGGTAGGCAAAACCACCTGCACCACCAACCTGGGCATGGCCCTGGCGCAGCGCAACCAAAAGGTCGTGGTAATCGATGCCGACTTTGGGTTGCGGAACCTCGATCTGCTGCTGGGGCTAGAGAACCGCATTGTCTACACCGCCCTGGATGTGTTGGCAGGGGATTGCACCATCGAAAAAGCTCTAGTAAAAGACAAGCGCCAGCCCAACTTGGCCCTGCTGGCAGCGGCCCAAAACCGCAACAAAGAAGCCATCACCCCCGACCAAATGAAGGAACTGGTGGCGGGGCTGAAGGGCCAGTACGACTTTGTGATCATCGACTGTCCGGCGGGGATTGAGCTGGGGTTTCAGAACGCCATTGCCCCCGCCAACGAAGCCATTGTGGTGACGACGCCGGAGGTGTCCGCCGTGCGCGATGCCGACCGCGTGGTGGGCCTGCTGGAGGCCAGCGACGTGAAATACACCAAGCTGCTGGTGAACCGCCTCAAACCCGCCATGGTGCAGGAAGACCAAATGATGTCCGTGCGCGATGTGTTAGATATCCTAGCGGTGCCGCTGTTGGGGGTGATTCCCGACGACGAGCGGGTGATTGTGTCCTCCAACCGGGGCGAACCCCTGGTGCTGGATGAGAAGCTCTCCATGGCGGGGATGGCCTTCCAAAACATTGCTCGGCGGCTACTGGGGGAAGAGGTGCCCCTGCTCGATCTCACCGCCACCCACGACGACATCTTTAGCCGCATTCGTCGTTTTTTGCGGGGATAAGTTCCGGGAATCGTCCTAGGTTTGGAGCCTGTAGCGCAGAGGCCATCCCCTGGAATCCATCGCTTGCAAGCTGTAGCTGTAGTCTAGTGTTCCCCCATCTAGAACGTCCCACAAACCCGCTTCCGCCCCTGCCCTCGGTGTTCGATGTCATTCACAGCCCCCGTCCCCATGCTCAGCGACCTGCTCGATAAACTCTTTAACCGCAACCGCACCCCCACCAGCCGGGAGTCGGCCAAGCAACGGCTTCAGTTTGTCCTCGCCCACGACCGCACCGACCTCAGCCCCGACCTGGTAGAGCAAATGCGCCAGGAAATTTTGGAGGTGGTGTCGCGCTACGTGGAACTGGATCAGGAGCACCTGGAATTTAACCTAGAAAGCGACCAGCGCATGACCGCCCTGATTGCTAACCTACCCATCCGTCGGGTGCGGCCCACCTCCCCCGTGGTGCCCGAAAATCTGGATACCGCTCCTAAAGCAGCGGCCAAGGAATCCGACACACCTCAGACCGATTCAGGTTCAGCCCCCGTCCTCAGTTCCGCTGCAGTAGACGCAAAAGCAGAAGCCGCGACGGTAGAGGCGACCCCGTCCGCCACTAAGGACGCCCCTTCGGAGAGTGCTGCCAAGTCCAAGAACTCTGTCGAACTCTCCGATGTCGTCGAATCCACCACCCCCGACGATTCCCCATCACCCATCCCGTCCGACGATCCTAACCGCGATGACTAATTCTCCTATCCCCGCTTCCTCAACCTCGGAAACGGCCCTCCAGCAAGGTGTTCTCCAGCAGAGTGTCGATGCCCTGGCCCTCACCAGCATTCAGCGCCATGTGTTGATCTGCGCCGATCAATCCATCCCCAAGTGCTGCGACAAAGCCGCCAGCTTGGAGGCGTGGGATTACCTGAAAAACCGCCTCAAGGAACTAAAGCTAGACATTCCCACCGCCGAGCGGCCCACCAGCATCTTTCGCACCAAGGTTCACTGTTTGCGGGTGTGCCAAAAGGGGCCAATTCTGCTGGTTTATCCCGATGGCGTGTGGTACCACAGCGCCACCCCATCGGTGATTGAGCGCATCATTCAAGAACACCTAATCGGTGGCCAAGTGGTCGAAGAATACGCCTTCCTCAGCCATCCCCTGCCCGACCTGCCCCAACCCTAGGCCCAACCCCAGAAACCGCCGATATTGCCATATCATTGAAAAGGGCAGTTTCACAGTGCATGGCATTTAAGGATTTATGGTTTCGGAAAGCGGCACATTGGAGGACTTGCGACAACAGCTTCAGGGCGATTCCCTTAAGCGGCAACTCTCGGCGGTTCACGAACTGGTGGCCCTAGGCGCAGACGGTCTAGACACCCTCAAAACCACCCTGTTAAACCGCAAAGACGCGCCGCCCACCCTGCTGGATGGCCGCATGGTGCAGGTGCTCTACGCCACCCAACAGGAAGACCTGCAAGACTTTTTGGCCGAAACCTGGCCGGACGGTCGCGTACCTATGCCCTCCGCCGCCGAGATCGACTATTCCCCCATTCAAGATTGCCTGATCGCCCAAGATTTTCAGGAAGCCGACCGCCTCACCCTGGTCAAAATGTGTGAGTTGGCTGGCCCCACCGCCGTCAAGCGCAAATGGGTCTACTTCACCGAAGTGGAGATGTTCCCCAACCTAGACTTGCAGACCCTTGATCGGCTCTGGCAAATCTATTCCGAAGGCAAGTTTGGCTTTTCGGTGCAGCGTCGCCTGTGGCTGGGGCTGGGCCAAAACTGGGATAAACTCTGGCCTCGTATCGCCTGGAAAGACGACAACATTTGGACGCGCTATCCCGGCGGCTTTATTTGGGATCTCAGCGCCCCCGATGGCCACTTGCCCCTGTCTAACCAACTGCGCGGCGTGCGGATGATGGCCTCTCTGCTGTCTCACCCTGCCTGGGACGAAAACAACCGCTAACCAATGGCAAAACAGCGTGCTAAGGCCGATCTACCCACGAAACTGTGCCCCGTCTGCCAGCGGCCCTTTACCTGGCGCAAAAAGTGGGCCGACTGCTGGGACGAGGTGAAATACTGCTCGGAGCGTTGTCGTCGCCGCCGTTAGGTCGTCCGGTCGTTCGGAACGCTTGCTTCTAGCCGGAATCCGTAGAAAACTCGCGTCTGGCCCCTATTCCCGCTAGGATGATGGCCGTAAATGGCTTACTTTTCATGCGCCCAAGGCCCTGATGATGCTTGACCCCGATTTGGCTCTTCTGTCCCCGCTGCCGCCCTCGCCCTGGCCTCGTTTTTCAGAACCGCTGAAGCTGGCGGTGCTGGCGTCGGGCAATGGCAGCAATTTGGAGGCCATCGCTACGGCCATTGCCCAAGGCGATTTGCACGCCCAGGTGCAGGTGGTGATCTACAACAACCCCAAGGCTAAGGTAGCCGAGCGGGCAGAACGACTGGGCCTGCCCAAGGTGTTGCTCAACCATCGCCACTACCCCAGCCGGGAAGCCCTCGACCAGGACATCATCAGCACCGTCCAGGCCCACGGGGCCGATTGGGTGATTATGGCGGGCTGGATGCGCTGCGTCACCCAGGTGTTGATTGATGCCTTTCCTGGCAAAGTGTTGAACATTCACCCCAGCTTGCTGCCCAGCTTTCCGGGTATCCACGCTGTTGATCAAGCCCTAGCGGCGGGGGTCAAAGTGTCGGGCTGCACGGTTCACCATGTCGAACTGAAGGTGGACAGTGGCCCGATTATTATCCAGGCGGTAGTGCCCGTACTGCCAGACGATACCCCAGACACCCTCCAGGCCCGCATCCAAGTGCAGGAGCACCGGATCTATCCTGCGGCCATTGCCCTCGCCGCCAGCCAAATGGCCTAATTCGCCGCTGCCGCCACCCCCTGCAAAATCGTCATGGGGCCAAGGGTTTTGAGCAGAGCCAGTTGTTCATGGCTCTTCACCAGCAGCGACCCGGCAAATCCTAGGGAATTCACCGGAATAGATCGGTAATGCTCCTGGCGGCGGCTCACCACCATCATCCAGCGGCGGGTGGCGAGGAGGTTGTAGGGAAATTCTGTCGCGGCGGCGCGGCGGTCTGCCCCCAGATGGTCGAGCAGGGCATGGTAAGTGGCCAGCAACCCTTGGGCGTTGGGCGTTGGGCCTTCGAGTCTGGCAATGGCGTGGGGGAAGGGAAATTGGGGATGCTGGTAGACGGCGATGGTCTGGGGATCGCCGCTAGCCCCCAAGAGCAGGGGAGCAATAGCCTGGTCTACGGGCAGAGGACTACCATCCGGGCAGAGGGGCGGGGGCACCAGTTGCAGGTGCTTATGGCGCTGGCTGGCTCCGGCGAGGCGACCACCGTTGTAGAAGGCCAAGCCGTCGATTTCCGCCATGCCCAGGGCCAGGGCTTCAAAGTCAGCCGAGGTGAGCCAGGTATCCTGCTCCTCAAAGGCCCGCGTCACAATCAGGATGTGGTGATCTACCACGTTGTACTTATTCAACAGGCACAGGTGGCTATCGGATAAATCCGCCACAAACAAATCCGGGTCGTAGGGCAAAAACGGATTGACGGGCTTTCCTTGCCGATGCTGCACCATTTGGGTGCGGTTGTATTGCTCCTTGAGTTTTAAATTAGCCAGCACCCGCACCAAAAACCGCATACCGCCCTGCTCCACAAACTCATACTCGGTGTGGATCGGCTGAAGTGCCCCACAGGCCAGGGCGTGGCGGGTCTGGTGCTGGATTTTGCTCCACAACACACCCGGATCCAAAGAATGCGTGTCAGAACCAGCCATAGAACCCTTGGGGAATGTCTGTATCGACTGTATCAAACCCCTGCCCTACCCGACCTCTCCCACGGGCATCAGGGTTCCCATCCTGGGGGCCAAATCATCCCTAGCAACCCCAAAATATGGCACGGTAAGAGAGTTCACTGCACCATGCACTGAATGCAGTTTAGGAGTTAGGAGACCATGATGGTTGAGACGATTCGCGGCGTTTTACAGCCCATTGCCGACTGGTTTGCCGGATTTGGCACCCCCGAACCCATTGTTCACTGGGGCCACCCCCTGATGATGGGCATTGTGATTTTTGTGATGGGTTCCTACACGGCCTGGGCAGGCTGGCAGGGGCGGCTGGGCAGCGACACCGAAAAAATGGCCGAGCAGCGCACCATTCACAAGCGCCTTGCCCTGTGGATGTTTACCTTCATCACCCTGGGATATACCGGGGGCGTGCTGTCCTTGGTGATGCAGGGTCAACCCCTGTTTGAAAGCGCCCACTTTTGGACAGGTACCCTAGTCATTGGGCTGCTGGGCACCAATGGAGCCATCTCCATCACCAAGTTTGGCGGCGGACAGCCCATTCTCCGCACCGTCCACGCCTACCTAGGCACCGTTGCCCTGGGCATCATGTTCATCCATGCATTCCTGGGCCTACAGCTTGGCTTGGCCATCTAACCTACTCCCCCACAATCAGCCTCACCGCAGCATCTCCCGCCCGTGCCCTGCGTCTAGCGGGAGTGCCTTCTCCTCCCAAGGCTGGGTTCGCGAGCACCCATCTACACCCCAAGCCCATCCTCTCTGGGGGATCTAGGAGCCCATGCAATGCCAGGTCGATATAAGGAAGCCCTGACAATGTCAAGAAAATTTCCGTTTTGGTATACCACTATTCAGAAAATCTGTTTATTCTGACTAGAGAAAGTTCACGTTTCTCAGCTTTCCCCTGTCCGCCTCTGTGATTCCACTGCCAATCTTCTCTACTCCCTGGCTTGCCCTGAGGAAACGACCCTTGGCAGTTCTCTGTCCATCTATAGTCTTTCGTCTACCCACCCATAGCCCGTACCGGGAACAGCAGGTTTCTGATGGATTGCAGCACCATTCAGTTCAAGTATGCCGACCAGTTCTCTGAGGCCGACATGGCCCAGGTCATTCGCCTGTTTCGGACAGCGGCCTTTTGGGCGCAGGATCGCACGGAGGCCGACATGGCCACCGCCATTGCCCACAGCTTTCCGGTGGTCACAGCCTGGGATGGTGAGGTACTGATGGGCTTTGCGCGGGCCACCTCCGACGGCGTGTTTCGGGCTACCATCTGGGATGTGGTGATCGACCCGGCCTACCAGGGTGGCGGACTGGGCCGCAAAATGGTGGAAACCCTGCTCAGCCATCCCCACATGAGCCGGGTGGAGCGGGTCTATCTGATGACCACACGCCAGCAGGGCTTCTACCAGCGCATTGGCTTCGAGGAAAACGCCTCTACCACCATGGTGCTGTTCAACAACACCGCCGTAGAAATGCTCCCCGCCCTCGGCCAACCCGAAAGCGTCACCGCCCCATCCTTAGTTTCATCGGCCCAGTAGATCCTGCCATGGTTGAGCCCTCTCCCCCAACCCCTCTCCCAGGAAGGAGAGGGGAGCCGGAAGATTCTTCAAAGTCCCTCTCCCAAGTTGGGAGAGGGATTTAGGGTGAGGGCCGCAGGAACCTAGCGATCCCCTCAGACGACCCAGTGGCGTACGTTACTATTTAAAAACCTTTCCATCAGCCCGACGGTTCCAGGTCCCTGGGTGCGTTAGGCTCAATTTGTTTTCCGTTGCACGTTCCCCTAGGCCATGGCTATGCAGCAAACCCAAGATCTTCATGTTGTTGAGACCCGTCCCCTCGTTAGCCCAGCCCTGCTGCACCACGAGCTACCGATGACCAATGAGGCGGCGGCGCTGGTGTCTGAGGCTAGGGATCGGATTCGCCACATTCTCTACAACGAGGATCGCCGCCTGCTGGTGATTGTTGGCCCCTGCTCTGTCCATGATGTGGATGCCGCCTACGAGTATGGTCAAAAGCTGGTGAACCTGCGCCACGAGCTATCGGGCCAGCTCGAAATTATCATGCGGGTGTACTTTGAAAAACCCCGCACCAACGTGGGCTGGAAGGGCTTGATTAATGATCCCCACCTCGACGGCAGCTACGACATCAACACCGGGCTACGCCTCGCCCGCAAGCTGCTGCTAGATTTGGCCCACCTGGGTCTGCCCTCGGCCACGGAATTGCTGGATCCCGTCACGCCCCAGTACATCGCGGACGTGATTGCCTGGACAGCCATTGGAGCCCGCACCACCGAAAGCCAAACCCACCGAGAAATGGCCTCCGGTCTATCCATGCCCATCGGCTTCAAAAACAGCACCGACGGCAGTCTGCAAGCGGCGGAGAATGCCATGGTCGCCGCCAGCCAGCCCCACCATTTCCTGGGCATCAACCACCATGGGTTGGCCAGTATCGTCACCACCACGGGCAACCCCGACTGTCACCTCGTCCTGCGGGGCGGCAAGGGTGGCCCCAACTTCAGCCAAGCCCACGTGGACAAAGCCGCCGAAGAAATGGCCAAGCTAAAGCTGAACCACCGCATGATGATCGATTGCAGCCACGCCAACGCCAACAAAGACCACACCCGCCAGGTGTCGGTGCTGGAGGACGTAGCCAGCCAGGTGCGGGGTGGCTCCCGCCACATTCTGGGGGTGATGATTGAAAGCCACCTGAAGGCGGGCAACCAGCCCATCCCCGACAACCTGCGGGAACTCACCTACGGCCAAAGCATCACCGATGCCTGTGTGGACTTCGAGACCACGGCCACCATGCTGCGGCAGTTGGCCAGCGCCGTAGAGCCTTCCCTGGTGGCGGCATCCTAGGTCTATGGCGTTTGCTCCCGAAGGTCTGGCTTCCGAAGGGCTTGCCCCCAAGCTAGGCAC
This sequence comes from Leptolyngbya sp. BL0902, assembly GCF_016403105.1. Classification (NCBI taxonomy): domain Bacteria; kingdom Bacillati; phylum Cyanobacteriota; class Cyanophyceae; order Leptolyngbyales; family Leptolyngbyaceae; genus Leptolyngbya; species Leptolyngbya sp. BL0902. The sequence goes on along the minus strand of NZ_CP046155.1, from coordinate 709,638 downwards.
CCTCACGGGTCTGGGCATTGGCCCCGGCGATCCCGACCTGATTACCCTCAAGGCCCTGAAGGCATTGCAGGCCGCTCCGGTAGTGGCCTTTCCCCAGGGGCGACCGGGACAAATAGGAGTGGCCCAACGCATTGTGACCCCTCACCTGCAAGCCCATCAGCGGCAGTTGCCCCTAGACTTCCCCTTTGTAGTGGAGGATGACCAGCTCCAGGCAGCATGGCGGCGGGCGGCGGATCAGGTGTGGGAAGTGCTGAAAACCGGGCAGGATGTGGTCTTTGCCTGCGAGGGCGACATTAGTTTCTACGGCACCTTTACTTACCTAGCCGATGCCCTAAGTCTCGCCCATTCTGACGTCACCATTCACCGGATTCCGGGGGTCTGTTCCCCCATGGCGGCGGTCAGTGCCCTGGGGATTCCCCTCACGGTGCAGGCGGAAAAACTGGCGGTGCTACCTGCCTTCTACGGCGTGGACGACCTCGAACGCACCCTCGATTGGGCCGATGTGGTGGTGCTGATGAAGGTGCGTTCTGTCTATGCCTCGGTGTGGGCGGTGCTGAAACAGCGGGATCTGCTATCTACCAGCTCCGTGGTGGTGCGGGCCAGCCAGCCCGATCAAATCATCTATCGCGACCTAGCCGCCTATCCCGACCTAGATCTGCCCTACTTCTCGCTGATGGTAATTCGCGTTGGCAAGGCTTGGCCCCTAATTGGCCCCTAGCCAGCGCCTAATTGGCCGCTAAACCCACCCCAAAGGGGGGCATGATTCGCTAGGCTAGGGCAGGAACTTGGCCACCGGAGCCCCGTCCATGGATGGGGATCGCCAACGCGCCACACACTGAATTCACCCCATGGGTGAGGGATTTAGAAGCACGATGAAACTGTTGAAAGGGCTACCCATCAACCTAGCGGCGCTCAAACCTAACCCCGCAGCGCTCAAGGGGATTCCTGCTGTCCTGCGTCAACCTCAGTGGATCGCCGCCATCGCCTCGGTGGGTTTCCATGGGGCGCTGTTTGCGGTGGGGCCATCCTTTGCTAATTTGCAGAGCATGGCGATGGGGGCACCGGGCAACCGCGAGGCCGAGCGCCGGGTGCCCATCATCGAGCTCTCCGCTGAAGAGCAAAGCCGTCTTCCCGATTTCAACAGCCCCGCCTATTCCTTTCAGCCGGGAGATGGGCTGCCGGGAGATTTCCCATCGGGCGACTTTTCCGCTGGCCGTGATCTCAACGATCTATTTCCGCCCGTCACCTCCCGCGCTACTCCGCTGCCGCCCCTGCCCGGTGGGCTCAGTTCCCTGCCCCGCATTCCCTCCTCTGGGCTAGGTGCGCCCCTCACGGTCAGCCCTTTCCCGTCCCGTTTGGGAAGTCGCAGTCCCATCGTGATTCCCAATACGCCCGGAAATCGGCCCAACCTTCCCATCCCAACCGATCTAGCAGAGGACGAGGAGGCCAGCCCCTCGGAGGAAACCGCCGCCTCTACCCCCACCAGCCAGAATGGCCGGGAGAACCCAGCGCCCAGGGCTGAGGAACCATCGCGACCCAGAAATGGCGAAGTGGCGGCTAGTTCGGGTGATGCAGCCTCCCGGAGCCCCCGCCAGGAAGCCGCCGACCTAGGCCCGTCGCAGTCTGCTCGCGACCTCATTGCCAGGGTGGAGTATAGTCCTACCCTCACCACAACCACCGAAGCCGAAACGGCCCTCACCGCATGGCGACGCACCGTGGCTGAAGTCCTTGGCGAACCTCCCACCCTGGCCGAGGAAACCTTTTCCCTGGAGGTGCCCTACGACCTGCGTATCTGCCTTCAACCTGAGCCCAGCGACGGGATGCTAGGCTTTGTGCTGCTGCCCGGAGAAGACGCTGACACCCTCAACATTTCCACCACCGTTCTCAAGAGTACGGGCTATCCCTTCCTCAACCAGGCCGCGGCCCAAAATCTCCAGACCCTAGCAGCCAATTCCGAAACCCCCCTCGCCCCCGGCACCCTCTACCGCGCCGTGGTCAGGGTTCTCTACAGCGACGATGACTGCATCGCCACCGACACGCTACTCAAACGCGCTGAAGACGAGGCTCCCCAGTCCCCAGCGCCCCAACGGTCGCCCGCTGAACCAGCGCTAGAGGATACATCAGAGGATTGATACTCTCCACACCGTAGTAACAGCAGCGACTACCCCCCTCCCCAGAACCACGGTAGCCAGCCCAGCCCTAGGTAGACTCCCAGCGTCCACAGGGCTGTTGGCCCATCTAGCAGGTCATAGGCTGCGGGCGTTCTGGCAGTTGCCTCCGGCTCCGGTGTCGCAGACGAGGGCGAGGACGGTTGCATGGCCAAGCCAGCGGCAGATGCCCCTAGCCACGGCCATGCCTTAAACCCCACCCATCCCAACAGTGCCATCAAGAGGGGAACCACCACCCCTAGGGTCTGAATCTGTCCAGCGGCCCACAGCGAAGAGATCGCGGTCAAGACAACAGCCCCTAGCCACAGCCGCACCGCCATCGCCAAGCCCCACAGAGCACTATAGGTTTCGACGCCGATTTCTTCTCCGGCAGGGAGGCGAGTTTTGCGGCCTATTTCAATCACTAAACCATTGCAAAAACAGGTGAGCAGAAAAGGAATCAGGTTCCAATTCAGGGCAATTCCTGTCGCAGGAACGGTTTGAACTGCTATGGCATAGCCGCCAATCATTGGCACAATGACCATGTGGCTGAGGACGTAGAAAACGGGGCGGGTTTTCAGCCAGTCTCGCACCCAAAATTCTTTGCACATCAGACCAAAGTAGGCCCAAACGCACACCATAAACCCTAGCAAAGCAGGCGCTAACCACAGCGCTAAACTGGCCTGAAGAACTGCACTGATAACTCCTGCAATAGCCAACTCCCGCAAACTCACCAGGCCTCGCGGCACCGGACGATAGGGGCGATATTGGGCATCGTCAGTCAAATCCTTAAATTCATCGGCAACTCGCATCTGCCAGAAAAAAGCAAAGGTGCTTAAAAAAGCAACAAGCGCCGAAGCAAAGGTTGGGGAAGTATTGGTAAGTCTGGCCCCATAGCCCACAGCCGACCCGCTAAAAATAGCTATCAAGAAACCATGCTTAACCAGGGGAAAGCGTTCTTTTTGGTAGATCCAAAACCGTTTAAGTAGACCTAGATTCGCCCTAGGTTCACCTACATTGCTAGGGGTAGGCGTAGGGAATCTATCCCTGGGCTGCTGTGGTGGAAAAGCGTTCGTTTCCTGGGGATCAGGCGGCATAGTTCAGCAAGATTGACGACATACAGCCCCAAGGTAAATGGATTCGTCTACCATAGCCGCATCCCTAGGACAGTCTTTAAGCCGCCCCTGAAGCATTGGGCGCATCGGGGATCTCCTGAACACGCTGGATCGCCTGGATAATTTCGTCCTCTGTCCAGCCCTGGCGTTCTAGGCGGCGCAGAAGTTGGTCATCGTTGGCCCCCGCTTGTAGGGCGCGGCGGACGTAGGCTGTGAGGGCATCGGATTGAGGGCTGGAGGTAGGCTGGGTGGGGGCATGTTCTCCCCGAACTGCCGCCACAAGGGTCGTCATTAACCAGCCAACGATAAAGGCTAGGGCCGCCCAAAAAACCGCCCCAATACCTAGGGTGCAAATAATCGAGTAGAGGAATAAAATGCCAGCGGTACTAGGGCCGAGAGTCATCGCTAAGCCCACAGCTATCACAAGACTACCTATCAGCGTATTCAGAGCAATTTTAGGAAAGGTCATAGAATCCTCACAGGCGATTATCGAGGGCAATTTCCCAGTAGCGCACTAGGGCAATCACCAAAGCCATATAGCAGGGAATGGCAAAGGCAATTTCGATGGGGGCATTGATAATTGGGATGGTGAATCCTGAAAAATTAGCGATGGCACTAGGCCCATAAACTCGAATATCGTTAACGAACAGATAGTATTCAATAGGCAGTGCTATGGCCGTACAAATAGAGAGCGCAAGGGCGTATCGAGTGGCAATGGGATAATGGGGAAAAAAGCGATAGACAAACAGGGCTGTTATCGCAATTACGCCCACCCAAATTCCGGTCATAATGATGCTAATGTCGTGGAAAATAAAAGACCAGCTCGGAAAGCCTGCATTCACCACCATAGGTTCCACCATCACCTCAAACATGAAGATAGCGAGGGCTGTCATGGCAATACCCCTCGCCCAGCGAATTTTCTTGAGGGGAATCAACAGTTTATCTTCTAGGACAAACGTCCAGTATTTGTAAAAGCCAATGACCAATCCAGCAAAGACAGGGACATAGTAAATTAGCTCGATGGGAACACTAGCCATGGTGAGCCCACTCAGGGAGTCTAATACTTCGGGTGCATAGCTGCGAATATCGATGTTCACCACCCAAATTTCTAGGGGTAAGGTCAGAACAATTAGCACCCCTAAGTATGTCAAAAACCGTTTCCATTCTCGCCAGCTAGGGAGGAGCTTATCGACAATTTCGACGACGCCGAGAAACAAAATACTCCAGCCGATGGTCAGAATCCAGCTGACGTCATGGTATAGGTAGGCCCATTCTCCCAGGTGAGCATTTCGCCACATGGGAGCAGTAAACAGTTCAAAAATGAGGACACCCACGGCCATAATGCCGAAGCGGGCTAGAATCTGGGTTTGAACCTTACTCAAAAACCACAGCCCAAATCCTACCGTTAGAAACACAACGGCCTGAAAAATCAAGGTCGCTGGGGTTGCTGTCCTTTCAAAGGCACAATGGCCCAATAACCAGAGAGAGTTGATTAACATTTTGATGGCCCATCCTGGTTCATACACTAAACCTTGCTACGCTGCGTCAGTCTATGGGGTTCTGCAAGATTGCTCTAATGCCCGTCTAACCCAGCGGTTAATCATCAGGCCAGACCTGCTGCACTCTGCTGCCAATCTGTACCGTTTCTTTCTGTAGAAAGTCGGAGTCTTTTACCTTACATCCGCCCCACTTGGCCTGGGCAAAATCGGGGTTGCTGCTCAATCGTTGCCACACCTTCCAGAGTGGTTCTTCTAGCACGTTGCCAAAGATAGCGTGGTTAAAGTCGCAGGACATCACATCGCCGTAGGGTGATAAGTAGAAATAGCTAGTGCCGCAGGAACACCCAACACTCCGATGGCTGCTGATATAGGCCGAAAAAACGACGCCGGGATAGCGATCATCCTGGTTGTAGGGCACCGCCGATTGGATCATGGCCTCCACCCAGTCGCCGTTGTCGATCAGGTCTTCTCGGTGCTGAAGTCGTCCGCTGGGCAGGGCATCGAAGACAAGAACTTCATGGACGCCGAGGGATTTACCCAGTTCTACCAGGCGTTTGAGTTCGCCAGATTGGTAGGCTTCTGGGGTTAGGGTGGCGGAAATACCGATGGAAAAACCCAACTTTTGGGCCACCTTCAGCCCCGATACGGCCCGTTCAAATAATCCAGGGGTTTGCCGGAGAATATCATGGCGCTGGGCGTCCGCCGCATCCAGGCTGACGTAGACGCTATCTAGTCCAGCCCGCCGCAATTCTGCCGCCCGGTCGGCCAGGTGCCAGCCGTTGGTAAAGAGTAGTACGGTGGAGCGATCCTTGTCTACGGATCGGATAATCCCCGCTAGGTCGGGCCGCAGTAGGGGCTCACCGCCGACAATATTAATCACCGAAACCCCCAAGTCTTGAGCCGCCGCAATGGCCTGGGCAAACTGGGACAGGGTCATGGGCTGGCGGTGGGGATCGTCTACGCCATCGTAAAAGCTACAGTGTCCACAGTGGGCATTGCAGGTGTCGTTCACCGCAAGGCTCATTAAATTGGGCAGGTTGCGGTTTTGGATGCCTCGGTATAGGGTGCGGGCGATGAAGTGGGCGGCGGGCTTACTAAACAGCGCTGGGGTAGAAAGCGAGTAAACCGGATAGCCATCCCGAAAGTGAATGATTTTGCTGTGGTTGAGGTAAATACGGTACAGAACTTCCACAAAATCTGTGCCGTAGCCCAGGGATTTTGTGGCCAAAAACCAGCGGAGCCGCAGTTGATTCAGCCAGGATCTCATACCTACTTGCTACCACCAAAGGATTGTGGCCTATTGTAGGTAGTCCCTCCCCAGACGTGGGATTTTTTCAATAAGTCTTTGCGTTTGGGATAGCTTGCCCTCAGCCCTCCCCATCCATGACCGCACTCAGGCGCTTGAGTACCTGGGCTAACAGCATTAGGGCCGCATTGCCCACGCTGAGGATGAGGATACCCACCACGCCGATCATCCAGTCGTCGCGCAGGACGGACACCACCAAAATCATGACGGAGGTTTTAGTGGCAATGCTAGCAAAGGCCAGCATTCGCTGCCAAATGTCGTCATCGAGGAAGGCTTCGATCATCGGGATCAGCAGAGCGCCAATCATCGCAATGAGCAGCAAGACCATGGGCTGTACGGTCATGGGTTGGGCCTCCGGGTAACACGATGGACTTCGTACCAGCCCTGTTCGCGGTAGCGCTGGACGATGGTTTTGGGGGTGAAGGTGATCAGAAAAATATCTAAAAATAACAGACTAGGGGTTTGCTGTCGTTTCGCCCGATCTACCGTCACTACTTCATGGTTGTGGGGAAAGATCATGATTTCAATGGCTTCTTTGTAAGCCTGGGGAATGGCCACTATCACCTCCCCCAGGACGTGCAACCACTGCTTAATATTGCTGGGGCGAGGAATGCCCCTGGGCAGCAAGAAAGCTACAGCAAGGCCAATCAAAATATTCGCAATACTAAAATCGGCAGTCAGCAAAAACCAGATTGTCAGCCGCAGCAGAATATTTAAATTGCCAACCATGATCCCACCATCCAAAACAGTGCAACTAAGGCCAAACTCATGCCTCCAATTAGGTGCTCAAAGGCTTCTAGGCCACGGGGAAAACCTACCGACATCCGCACCAACAGCCATTGTTGAAGCAGCCAACCCACCCCAAGAATGACCAGCACCTTGATTAGGTTTGCTAGGGTGTAGGCTCCAACATAGGCTCCATTGGCCACGACCATCGCCCCAATCAGAAGCCCCAATGCCCACCACAATCCTGGCTTGGCCGACAGCCAGTTGTCCTTGTCGTCTCGCTGATGGGGTAGAAAAATAAATTGGGCATAGAGCACCGCCGTACCCACTGCCGCGAGGTTGAGCAGCGGCGGTTGCCAGGGCAGGGCCGCTTTGAGGGTTGCCAGTTTGGAGCCAAAGCCCACCAGCCCTGGAAAGCCAGAAATGGAGAGACTGGCCAGGGTGAGGGGCACCCACAGGCTCGTCTGAATCGGCTGTTGGCGCAGGCGGGGTAGGTCGCGGCTGGGCAAGTTGCCCACGGTGAGGAACAGGGTTGCCTTAGCCAGCCCATGGGCCAGGGCAAAGAGCCCCGCCGCCGGGGGCACGGCCAAAATCCAGCCCAGTTGGGATAGGGTGCTACAGGCCAACACCCGCTTGGCATCGGTTTGGCAGAGGGCGTAGATCACCCCTAGCAGGGCAGAGGCTACCCCCAGCACAGCCATCAGCGGGGTGAGTTCCTCCATCATTAGGGCAAAGCGCACCAGGGGAAACACCCCCGCCTTTACCACGACCCCAGACAGCAGGGCCGACACCGGGCTTTCTGCCTCGGAGTGGGTGAGGGGAAGCCAAAGCCCAGATACGAAGATACCGCCCTTGGTGAGCAACCCACCGATAATCAGTGTTACAGCCTCGACGGGGGCACCGCGCAGCCCAGTAAAGGCAAAGGACTGGTGGGTTTGGTAGACCAAAATCGCCCCGATCAGGTAGAACAGCATGGCGGTGTTGCTGATGAACAGATAGCGCAAGGCTACCCACAGGGTTTTGTTGCTGCGGGGGTAGGCAATCAGCAAAAAGGCCGCAATACCAACGACCTCAAGGGCCACGTAGAGGCTAATGAAGTCGGCACAGATAAAAGTGGCGTTGATGCTGCCGTGGAGAATGATGGCCTGGGTATAAAAGAAGGCCGATTTAGCCGTAGGCCAGCAGTAGATCACGACCGCCGCCGTCACCAGGGTGTTGGTGAGGATGAACCAGGCGCTGAGGTTGTCCGCGAGTAGCGTCACCCCAAAGCTGTCCATCAAGCGGATATCAAAACCACCGGGCTGAAAAAATAGGCTGATACCGTAGGCCAAAGACACCAGGGTGACACCCAAGGCCAAGGGCCGATCTAGCCGGGGCAGCAGGTAGATACTGAAGCCTACCAAGAACGGTAGAACCATCCACACAACGGTGAATAGAGTCATCGCCACCCCCCTTGGCCAAGCCAGATTGGGGACGCGCTTTTCCTTGGGGTGATAGGGCTACCCCGTTTTTGCCCTAGGCCACCGACCATGACCACACCATCCAAAACAGCACCACTAACATGACGCTCATTCCTCCAATTAACGGTTCAAACTCCTCAGCAGCCCGAGGCACGGGCATCGTCAGATGACGACGCAGCAGCCCATAGACCAGCCAGCCCCCCCCTAAAAAGGCCAGAACCTTCAGGGCGTTGGCCCAGGTATAGGCATCCCGGTATCCGGCACTGGCGATAATGACGCTGCACAACAACAGCCAGATCGCCAGCCAGAATCCCTTTTTAGGGGCATTGTCCCCAGCCATCACCAGGGTGGGCCGATGGGGCAAAAAGATAAATTTGGCGTAGGTGGCCGCTGTGCCCAAGGCAGCAGTATTCATCACCGTGGCCTGCCAAGGCAGTAGGGCATCAAGGGTCAGCACCTTGGCCCCAAACCCCGCCAGAAAGGGAGCCCCCGAAATGGACAAACTCCCCACCGTGAGGGGAATCCACAGGGCGGTGGGGATGGGGCGCTGGCGCAGTTGGGCCAGGTCTCGCTGGGGCAACTGCCCCACGGTGAGAAACATCGTTGCCTTGGCCAACCCATGGGCCAGGGCATAGAACCCTGCTACCGCTGGGGCCACCAGCAGCCAGCCCAGTTGGGACAGCGTGCTACAGGCCAGCACCCGCTTGGCATCAGTGGAGACCAAGGCATAGGTCACGCCTAGCAGGGCTGTCCCCATACCAAAGGTTTGGATCACAGGTTCCAACTCCTCCAGGGTCAGGGCGATACGGAGTAGCGGAAACACCCCCGCTTTTTCTACCGCCCCCGACATCATGGCGGATACCGCACTATCGGCGGCGACGTTGGTCTGCGGCAACCACAGCCCAGAGACAAAAATGCCACCCTTCACCAATAGGGCCATCAAAATGAGAGCAGGCGCTTCGATGGGGGCACCCCGCAGCCCCTCAAAGGCAAAGGACTGATGGGTGCGATAGACCAACACCGTCCCCATCAGATAAAACAGCATGGCCACATTGCTGACAAATAAATAGCGCAGCCCCACCCACAGGGTTTTATCGGTACGGGGATAACTAATCAGCAAAAACGTGGTGATCCCAACCATTTCTAGGGCCACGTAGAGGCTGATTAAATCTGCACAAATAAACGTGGCATTGACGCTGCCGTGAAGAATAATTAACTGGGTGTAGAAAAACTCGGTTTTGGGGCTATCCCAACCGTGCAGCACAATGGCGGCGGTAACGAGGGCATTGGTCAAAATGAACCAGGCGCTCAGTTTATCTGCCAGCAGCGATACGCCAAAACTATCTAGCAGATCGATGGTGAGGGCTTCAGGCTGAAAAACCAGCGCACTCGCGTAGGCCACCGAGACCAGCGTTACCGCCAGGGTGAGAATGCGATCTACCTGGGGCAGCAGGTAAATACTGAAACCCACCGCAAAGGGCAGCGTAATCCACAGGATGGTAAAGGGCGTCATCGTCAAGGGGGGTGTTGCTAGGGGAGTCATGGCTCATACCCCTTTTCGATAATGCGAGCTTCTAGCGTGGGGTTATCCCTCGCCAGTTTCATCACCCCCACCAGCATCAAGGCTTGGATGGAGAAACCAATCACAATGGCGGTCAAAATTACCGCCTGGGGCACCGGATCGGCATAGCTAGAACTTGCGCCCTCGGTCAAAATGGGAGTACGTACCCCAGTTCTTGCTGCCACCAACACAAATAGGGCGACCACTCCGGTACTCATCACATCCATGGCGATGATTTTCATGACCAAGTGTTCTTTAAAGATGATGCCGAAAAAGCCCATCAAAATGGTGGCATAGACACAGGCATAGAGTATCGTACTTCCCCCGATTTCCATTCTTTTCTTTGCCTCCCCAAATAACTTTCTTCAATGACAATTGAATAACTTTCTAGATTAACTTTATCTTGCCAGAATGCCATCCCCGTAGATGGCATTGCCCCGATCTAGAGACAGGACACCTAAGCCCTTTGGTTATTGTGAATATTGCATCAATTGGAATCTGCCATGGCCGCTCATCATGCTTCAGATGCTTTTAAGATTGTGTCACTAACCAGGTTAATCCAGTGGTCATCACAACGATTTGTAAACCTAGCAGAACCCAGTCTGCCCACATCACTCGCTTTGTCCAGGTGGCATCGTTTTTATCCATCCAGTAGGCGGTGATGATCACCTCTACAATGGAGGCAAAAATTAGGATGTAGGCAATCACGTAGATTTTATCCATCAGCACTAGATAGCCTAGGTCTGGTAGGGCGTCTGCGTAGGTCTCTTGCAGAAAAACCGCCGTCAACAGAGCCGTTACCGGAAGCGCTACCCGCGAATCAATGTGCTGGGGAGCCAGCAACAAAGCGGCACAGCTTGAGGCCAGCACAATTAACAGCGGCAACAGCAGTTTCCAAACAAAAAAGCTCCAGGGGCGGGCAATGTTGAGGGAGTAGCACAGCACCGAATGTTCCGACTGACTCGACAGACGCGGATCGCCAAAGTTGGTGTCGTAGGTTCGCACCAGACTATCGATGGCAGATCCCATAATTGACCAACCGGGAATGGTCAAAAACTGGGAATAGCCCGATGCCTCGTTATCCGCGACATAGACCAGTTGATCCGTGGTGTAGGCCGAGTTCTCCATGAAAATGCTGAGGTTGTACTGATCGAGGGGATAGCGTTTGAGGTCAAAGGGTTGGAGGAAACGACCCTCCACCCGTGAGATTTGGTAAAAGCGCCCGTCGGGTAATTGCTCTGGTTCAGGGTGGGCCGGGACAGACATCATTGACCAATCGCTGATACTGTTGGTGACTTCTAGATAGGTAATGGGATCAATGGCTCCTCTCCACTTAAACCACACATAGAAATCGGCATAAAACGAGTTGCTTGTGAGGTCAATATCGTAAACGCTGATGGCAAAAATTCCGGTTTCTACTCGCTCGATCTGGGTGGGCAGGGCGGCAGGCTGACTCAGAGAGGCTTGGGGTACCAATGACCACTGATTTAGACCAACTTTGAGGCTAAGTAGGAGAATGCCTGCCCCCAAGATCAATAGCATTGACAGGGCCTTTGGAAAGTTCCCTGTCACCTCAGACCATCGCCGAAATGGAAACAGATGCATCGCCAACGCCCAAAGAGAAATGGTGTCAGTTTAGCGCCCCTACCGTAGGAGCCATCGTCTCAGCGTTGACGCTTTGGGTTGGGTTTTAGGAAACCAGGTGAGCCACGATAGGGTAAGGATGATGGGGGGATGCCCAGGGCGAGGAGACCTCGCCCCTACGGGTTGGCCCTAGCGCTAGGTTAGGAGGCCGGGTCGGCTTTGGCCGTGGTCTCTTCCTCGGAGCCCTTGAAGGCAATGCGGAGGAAGGGCGGAGCCAGGAAGGTGGTGGCGATCACCATGATGATGATGGCCGCTTCCAGGGGTTTGGACAGCACGCCGCTGGCGGAGCCGATGCCCGCAAACACCAGGCCTACCTCGCCGCGAGGCACCATGCCGATGCCGATGGCCAGCTTGTTGAGCTGAGCTTGGCCGAAGGTGGTCCAGCCCGTGACCACTTTGCCCAGGATGGCGACGGCCAGCAGGAAGAGGGCAATGACCAGACCTTCGCGGTTGGCAGGAACGGCGGGGTTGAGCACGCCTAGGTCGGCCTTGGCCCCCACGGTGACGAAGAAGATCGGCACTAGGATGTCGGCGATGGGCATGATTTGGAGGTCAAGCTCCTTGCGCTTGTCGGTTTCATCCAGCACCAGACCAGCGGCGAAGGCCCCCAGAATGGCTTCTAGGTGAATGACGTTGGCGAGGAAGGCCATCAAAAAGGCGAAGGTGAGGGCCGGAATCACCAGGTTGCCGCGAGTTTGCAGTTTGTCGGCAATGGCGACGAAGGAGGTGTTGAAGAATTTGCCCAGGAAGATAGCGCCTAGCAGGAACCCGGTGGCGCTAGCGATCAGGTAGATGACGTTCATCACGTCTACTTCGCCCGTTTTGGCCAAGCTGGCGACCACGGCTAGGACGATGATGCCCAGTACGTCGTCAATCACCGCTGCACCGACGATAATTTGGCCCTCGGCGGATTTGAGCTGGCCAATTTCCGACAGCACCTTGGAGGTAATGCCGATGCTGGTGGCGGTCAACGCAGCACCCGCAAAAATGGCGGGAATGGTGGGCACATGGAACAGAGTCATCAGCCCAACGGTGCCCAGAGCAAAGGGAGCAACCACACCCACAACGGCCACAATTGCCGCCTGGTAGCCCACCTTTTGCAATTCGCGCAGGTCGGATTCTAGGCCGATTTCAAACAGCAGAATGATCACGCCCAGTTCTGCCAGCACCGAGACCACTTCGCTCTGGCTTTTGAACACCTCGGTGACGGCTTCGGGGGACAATCCACCCAGCCATTGCAGCAGGCTCATCAATTGGGAATCTGCCGCAACGGCCCCGCTTTCGGGGAAGACAATCAGGTGTAGGGCGGAGGCTCCCACAATCACCCCGGCCACCAGTTCCCCTAACACCGGGGGCAGGTCTACCAGGCGAGACAGTTCGCCACCGAGTTTGCTGGCGATGTAGATCACCACCAGGCTGAGCAACACCCCAGCCAGGACAATCGGCCCGGTTTCGGCGTCGGTTTCGGTTGCCGCCGCCAGCAGGGGCGACAGGGTGGAGGTCAGGGGCGTGTCGGCCCAGGATAGCCAGGATAGGCTGGATAGAATCTCAGTCATCAGTGTGGATACCTTCTAACACAATGGTTGAAAATTGGCGGGCTGACGCTCACCCCCAGCGCCTCTTCCCCCAGGAGAAGGAAGCCGGAAGTGTAGGGTGGTTAGTGCCCACCCTAGGTTGGGAGGGAACCCTAGACCATGCGGGGGACTTCCGATTCGGCCATGTCGCTGGAGGAGTCGATGCCGTCGATGGTCGCCAGCACCTTGAGAGATGCCTTCAGGGCTTCGGCGCGAGTTTGGACCAGGTGCTCAGCGGGAACAAACCGCAGCACACCCAGTTTTTCCAGACGCTTCAGGGTTTTGCCCTTGGCACCAACGAGGAACACCTGGCGTCCGGCATCTGCCGCGTCCTGGATGGCGTTTTCCAGCGCCAGGGCAGCGGTGACGCCCAGGTGAGGCACATCCTGCAAGTCCACAATCAGCACATCGTGGTCTTCCATGGCGGTGTGCTCTTGGGAAATGGCCCGCGCCACGCCGAAGATCATGGGGCCATCTAGGTGGAAGAGCAGAATCCGACCCTTGGCCCGATCCATGAGGGCGTTTTCTTCCTCGTTGAGGGGAAAGTCGCCGTCAAAGTCGGTGATGGTGCGCACACCCTCCGATTGCAGGCTGCTGAGGCGGTCGATGGTGAGCATATTGGCGATGAACACGCCCACCCCCACGGCCACAATCAAGTCTACAAACACGGTGAGGAACATCACCCCATACATGATGGCGGTGCCCTTCCAAGACACATGGTGCGCCCGTTTCAGGAAGCTCCAGTCCAGAATGTCAAAGCCAACTTTCACGGCAATCCCCGCCAGCACCGCCAGGGGAATCACCTTGGTCAGCGGAGCCGCCCAGAGGACGACCACCAGCAGAATCGCGGCCCGAATCAGCCCCGATAGCGCCGTGCGCCCCCCAGCCTGGATGTTGACCACCGTACCCATGGTGGCCCCGGCACCGGGCATACCGCCAAACAGACCCGACATCAGGTTGCCGATCCCTTGGCCGATCAGTTCCTTGTTGGGGTCGCTTTGGGTACGGGTAATGCTGTCGGCAATCATCGCCGTCAGCAGGGCATCAATACAGCCCAGCATCCCCAGCACCAGGCCATCCACCAGCATCACCCGCAGTTGGTCAGCGCTGAAGATGGGCAGTTGCAGGATAGGCAATCCAGTGGGAATTTCCCCAATCAGCCGCAGGTCAGACCCCGCAAATACGGTGAGCGCCAGAATCGTCCCAGCCACCAGCACCAGCAACTGGGGGGGAACCCAGCGCTTCATCTGCTTCGGCATTAAAAACAGCACCGCCAGGGAGAACACCCCCAGAGCCACCTCTGCCGGATCCAGGGTGCTGATCAGTTCTGGCAAACTGGTGAGGGTGCCGACCACGCCGCCCTTGGGGGTGGCATGGCCCAAAAATGGCCCCAGTTGCAGGATAATCAGAATTACCCCAATCCCCGACATAAAGCCGGAAATCACCGGGTAGGGCATGAGGGTGACGTAGCGCCCCAGTTTGAGAACTCCAAAAATAATCTGGAAGAAACCCGCCAGCATGGCGACCGTAAAGGCCATCGCCAAGCCGTTTTCGGGATTTGCCGCCACCAGTTGAGCGATAACGGCAGTGAACACCACTGTCATCGGCCCCGTAGGCTCGGAAATCAGGGTCGGCGTGCCCCCAAACAACGCCGCAAAAAAGCCCACAATCACGGCCCCATAGAGACCCGATGCAGGGCCAGCCCCAGAGGCCACCCCAAAGGCCAGGGCCATCGGCAACGCAATCACCGCAGCGGTGACGCCCCCAAACAAGTCGCCCCGCCAGTGGCGGAAGCTAATCCGATTCGTGATGCCCATCGCCATCACCGTAAATCCTTTTATTGAAGTTAATAAATGTTGAAAACTTTTGCATCGACAAAAGTCTATGAATAAAACGATAACATCTCTGTTCGGTAAATCCCACCAGATTTACGATTGATTTTCCTGATAGGGGTGAAAAGCTTGAATAACCTTATCCCTGGGCCAATGGAGGCGGTGGCGATCTGGTTCTGGCCCTAATCTTGCCGCTCTAGGTGCTGGCGAATGGCCTTGAGTTCCGCCAGAATTTGCCGCAGCAGGTCGTTGGTGGCAGTTTCAGGGGCGGGCTGCACCTGAATGATGGGCTGAAGCCCCAGCACTTCCTCGGCAAAGCGGCGCACTTCCTGGGCACGGAATAGCAGCGGTTCGTCCTTATTCTGACGCAGTTCAGGATTCAGCTTTTGGGGGTTGTAGGGCGGGTTGAGCAGGGCGGGGTCGGTGTTGGCGTAGCGGTAAACCGAGGCCCGCGAGCGGTTGAGGTGGCGCTGCACATCGTCAATCGTGAGCCCTGGTTCTGGGGTTGAGAAGGAGATTCCTGGATCGGGGCTCGCGAAGGTGGAACAGCCGCTCATAGAAACATTGGGGTCATTCATGGCTGCCAGACCATAACCGTACATTGGCTACTTTACCAGGTTCAGTATCGAGTTCAGGCAAGTGAGTCTCAAGGCTAAAACAGTCCTCTGGCCTGTCATCCTAGCCAGGACGGGCTACTATTTTGAGGGCATTTCCTTAGAAAAATTAGGCCAGTCCGCCGATCTGTAATGTTACAAAAGCGCCTAGAGCCGTTCCTCAGTCGAAAGCGCGTAGCCGTGGTCGAAGCCTGCGTGATTGGGCTGGTGTCGGGGTTGGCGGCGGTGCTGCTAAAGCAGGGGGTGGAATGGCTGACCCTGTGGCGCACCCACACCACCTTACCGCTCTGGCTGGCGCTGCCGTTGATTGGCCTGGGTGGCGGCTACCTGTCGGGCTGGCTGGTGGAGCGGCTGGCCCCGGAGGCGTCGGGCAGCGGCATTCCCCAGGTAAAAGCGGCGCTGGGGTTTGCCAAAATGCCCCTAAATTTGCGGGTGGCTCTAGTGAAACTGGGCAGTACGCTGCTGGCCCTGGGGTCGGGCCTATCCTTGGGACGCCAGGGGCCAACGGTGCAGATTGGAGCGGCCCTAGCGGCGCAGCTCAGCCGTTGGGTGCCCACCTCACCGGAGTATCGACGGCAACTCATTTCGGCGGGGGCGGCGGCGGGGCTGGCGGCGGGGTTCAATGCACCCATTGCCGGGGTGCTGTTTGTGGTGGAGGAACTGCTCCAGGATTTCTCTGACCTCACCCTGGGCAGCGCCATTTTGGCCTCGTTTATTGGGGCGGTGGTGTCGCGGCTGTTGGGGGGCCAGGGGCTCAACCTGGTGATGGAAGCCAAGCCCGTCAGCCTGTCGGTCTATGACCTGCCGTTTTTGGTGGTGTTGGGGCTGCTGGCCGGACTGCTGGGGTCGCTGTTTCGGCGGGGTATCTTCGGCAGTTTGGCCTTTTTTCGGCAGTTCAAAACCCTGGGTTTGCCGGGGCGCATTGGCTTGGCGGGGTTGATCACGGGCCTGGTGGGGGTGTTTGTGCCCGTGGCGGCGGTGGATAACACGGGCCTTCAGGAATTTTTCGTTACCGGATCGGCGGGTTGGCAGTTGATCGCCGTGGCCTTTGTGGTCAAGTTTTTGCTGACGCTGCTGGCCTACGGATCAGGCGCAGCGGGGGGAATTTTTGCCCCGTCCCTGGTGCTGGGGGCGGCGTTGGGGTGCCTAGTGAGTTTCCTGGCTCAGGCAGCCTACACAGGGTTCGGGGCTTGGCCCATGCCAGAAGCGCTAGGTAGCACGACGACCTACGCCCTCACCGGAATGGGCGCGTTTTTTAGTGCGGTGACGGGGGTGCCCATTACCGCCATCGTCATCGTCTTTGAGATGACCGCCAACTTTAACCTGGTGCTGCCCCTGATGATTGGTTCCGGCATCGCCTACCTGATTGCCGACCGAGCCAATCAAGGCTCTATATATAATCGCCTGCTAGAAATGAAGGGCATTCACCTCGAACCCGTGGCCCAGGCCAACAACCCCTGGGCGCACCTCACAGCGGCGGACTTGATGCAGCGGCGGGTAGAAACCCTCTCCAGCCAAATCACTCTGCCGGAAGTTGTCCAAGCCTTTTCTCGATCCCACCATCGCGGCTTCCCGGTGCTGGAAGAAGGCCGACTGGTGGGCATCGTCACCCAAAGCGACCTAGGCGAGGCCAGCGGCCTCGAACCCTACCTCACCCTGAAGGATTTGATGACGCCTCACCCCGTCACCGTTTCCCCCGATGCGCCTCTGCCCAGGGTGCTGCACCTGCTGAACCGCCTCAAGCTCAGCCGTTTGCCCGTCACCGAGGGCAACAAACTGGTGGGCATCATCACCCGCGCCGACATCATCCGGGCCGAGTCCGATCAGGTCAGCGGCGACCTGCCAGAACTTGGCCCCCAGGCCGAACCCTCCTATGTGGTTTTCCAACAACGGGCTCCGGCCACCGGGCAGGGTCGCTTACTCGTCCCCCTCGCCGACCCCAACACCGCCCCTGATCTCATCAAAATCGCCGCCGCCATCGCCCACGGATTGCACTACGAACTAGAGTGCGTCCATGTGGTGCGGGTGCCGCGCAGCGTGGCTCCCGCCGAGGCCAAGGTAGACCTGCAAGCGGCGGAACCCCTGCGCCAACTGGCCCTCTCCTACGCCGAACACAGCGGCCTATCCGTCCATTTCCAAGTCCGTGCCGCCCACGAAATTGGCCGCACCCTGCTGGAAATCATCCGCGACCGCCACATCGACCTTGTCCTCATGGGCTGGCACCACCCCACCCTCACCCCCGGTCGCGTCATCAACAGCGTGGTGGATACCCTGATTCGCCAAGCCCCTTGCCAAGTCCTGGTCGTCCGTCCAGGGCGCAACCTCACCTTTAACCACTGGCTGCTGCCCACGGCGGGTGGCCCCAATGCCCAAAGTGCCCACCGTCTGCTGCCGGGATTGATCACCCTCGGCAAAACCCCCGACATTCACCTCTGCACCATCTGCCACCCCGAACAGGGCAAGTGCCTGACGCCGCAATACCTCTCGGTTCTGGCCGACGACCTCGAAACCGCTCTGCATCGGCCCGTCCGTACCCACGTTGTTACCCACACCTCCGTTTCTGAGGCCATCATTGACCTCTCCCACCAGTGCCAAAGCGACGCAATTCTCCTAGGCGCGTCCCGCGAAAACCTACTCAGCCAGGTGCTAAAAGGCAACGTGCCCCTAGAAATTGCCCAACAAACCGACATCACCATCATCCTCCTGCGCCAAGTAGAGGACGAGAGCGAGTAAAGAAGGTTTGCAATGATATTGCAAAAATTCACCATCAGCTAATACAACTATTGTTCGATTAAACAGTTTCCTCGTTCACGATTGACATGCGGTTCTGGAAACTCAATAACCAGCCAAAATCAACCTAGAGATCTTAAGAAAGAAACTAATTTCACCTTTTCAACTATATAAACGTTACGCAACTTATTTGATGGTACAGATACCCTAGCTGAGGAGAAGGCTAAGATTGGGGTAACAAATTTCAGGTCTTTTTGCTTCCGAACCTGTAGAGCTTGCTTCATCACCTGATTGATGAAATCCTTTTCAAAGGGATATTTTTCTTTCCCCATGCGACGACGGAGCTGATCTCCATCAGCTATAACCTCACCTTTATGGGATTTAAAATCAATGACATAGGCTTTGCCCCGAGGTGAGATGCACACTATATCAGCATCACCGAGCTTATTACCTAAACGCATTCCATACTCAATGCTCCACCCATCATGTTCTAAGGAAGATAGTTCGCGACCAATCTCCTCTTCTCCCTTAGCACCTTGGTCAGCACGATTAGCTTGCTGCCATATGAAGACGCCATTAACCACTAGGCTCAGAGCTGCAACTACAAATGCCAAGTAGAAAACAAGTGGCATATCAAGCGATGTCTGTGGTTGATCGGGATTGCCAAGTGCAATTTGGTTGAAGAAGTTATTGAAAATTTCAACTAGGAGAAATGGCAAAGTAATGAGTAAACCTGCACCGATGAAGGATGCTACCGCCTTAAAGCGCCTCCTTAGGGCAAGTTCACGTATGTTCTGGCCAGCTCGACGGGATCGGTTCGACATGAGCTTTCTGTTATGGACTGAGGTACAGCGTCACCAGGCAAAGTTATAAATTGACCACTAAAGTGCTACTGAAGTGTATTTTTTATGAATACTCCATGCGATAGTCTTTAAAAATTCCATGAGGTTCTAGGGTATCGTTTTCTCCGTTAGATGATCTAGAGCTATCTCATCCCGATTACCAGACAAAGACGGTGTGAAGAAACCGAGGCGCGGCATAAGCGCCAACGCTCGGCTCATTCTGCCCTTCCCACACTAGGCGCGGGTGGGGCAGAGGCGGGCTAGGAAGGTTTGGATGGCTTCAGCGGTGTCCTGAGGTTTTTCGAGGTGGGGCACATGGCCGCAGGCGTCGATCCACACCAGATGACTGTGGGGGAGAGCTTGCTGGAAACGCCCTGCATCGCGAGTCCCCAAAATCCGATCCTGCTTGCCCCAAATCACCAGAGTCGGCTGGGTAATTTGGGCAATTTTGTCGTCGAGGAAGTTGTAGCCGCCGCTTTTGGTGAAGGCAATTAGGGCTTCTTTCCATCGGGGGCATTCCAGATGCAGGGCAGCGCAGAGTTCGGCGTCGGGGGTAACGAAGGCTTTATCAAAATAGGCGGATTTGCTGATGCTGCGACGCACCCAGGCGCTGCGCAAAAAGCCTGTGGCGAGGCTATCCAAGGGTGGCACCATGAGGTTGCCCATGGCGGGGCCAGCGGCAAAGCCCGCGCTGTCAATCAACACCAGGGAGGCCACGGCATCGGGGTAGGTGAGGGCAAAGTCGATGGCGGCGGCTCCCCCCATGGAGGCTCCCACCAGCACCATCGGACGCCGGATCATCTGCTGCCAGAAGGCGTAGAGGTGTTGCTTAATCGCCGCTGGGGAAAGTTGGGGGCACTGGGCACGGTCGCTAAAGCCAAACCCCAGCAAATCCACCGCCCAGGTTTGATGAGATTGGGCCAGCAGGGGCCACAGCCGCCGAAATTCCAGTTGAGAACTATCGAACCCGTGGATCAGCAGGATGGGGGCGTCCCCAGTTCCCGCTAGGGCATAGGCCGTGGGGATGGGATTTTCCGCCAGGGAGGTTTGGATTTCAACGGACTGAATCGCCTCGGCCATGGCGACGGAGGTGGCTTCGGTGAGGCCAGCGGCAGCGGTGGGGAGGGTGGGGTTGGTCATGGTCATGGGTCAGCAGTGGGAAGTGGGAAGTAGGGAATAGGGAGTGGGGAATAGGGAGTGGGGAATAGGGAGTGGGGAATAGGGTTATTCGTAAAGGGCGAAGAGTTGGTCAAGTTCCTTCTGCATGGTGCCGCAGACTTGCTCGTAGCAGGTGTTCACGTAATCCTCATCCTGGGCGGCGGCGAGGCCATAGCGGGGAAAGGTGATGGGGGGGCAGACGCGGGTGTGCAGAAACTTGGGCCAGGGGAGATTGGGCAGGGGGCCAAAGGCGACACCCCAAGGCCAGCCGAGGTAGAGGGGAAGGGTGCCCGGATCGAGGTTTAGGGGCCAGTTCCAGCCCTGTTGTTGTCGCCAGGTGTTGGCCAGATCGTAGAAGTCTTCCAGCACCCAGAGGGTATCGTGGGCACCGTAGGAAATGGCGGGCACAAGGGGGACTTCTTCCCGCAGGGCCAGTTTGATGAAGCCTTTTTGGCCAAAGAAACAAATTTGGTCGCGCAGGCGATGGGGCCGAAAGACGTCCCTTGCGCCACCGGGGTAGACCAGCAGCGAGGCTTTTTTTCGTAGGGCACGGACGGCGGCGGGAGAATCGGCCCGCAGGCAGCCCATCCAGGCTCCCATGCGGCCTAGGATGGGGGAAACGCGCCAAATGCGAGGATCCATGATGGCGTAGGAGGGGCGCTGACTGCCAAAGCGGCGGAGCCAGTCGTAGGTCATCATCAGGGTATCGGGCGCAGCCAATCCGCCGTTGTGGGAGCCCACGATCAGCATTGGCCCCTGGGTGGGGATGTGCTCCCAACCGTCGGTTTTGACCCGAAAGTAGTGGTGATACACCCAGTCGAAGAAGGGCAGCATCCGGTCAATTTGAGCCGGGTCGCGATCTGCGATGGAACGACCATCCAGCGACCCCGCTGGCTGTTGGGTGGCTTCCCTGGCCACCTGCGCCATCGTGGCCAACACAGGCCCTAGGTCGTGGAGACGGGTCTGGGGGGTTGGGGGCATCACCCTAGGAGGCTTGGGCGGTGAGGGGCTGGCGGTTGAGATCCAGCAGGGGCCGGAAACCGTGTTTCACCGAGGCTTGGCCGATCATGTCCATTTTGTCGAGGGTGATTTGGTTGCGGCCCCAGGAAAAGTTGGTGTACCACTTCTCAAAATCCAGCAGCATGGCCTCGGCAAAGCAGGCAAAGAGCTGGCGGGCGGGCACATCCATGTTGACGATGCTCATGATCTTCCAGTCGATGTCGAGGGAGTGCTCAACGATGCCGCCCTTGAGGACGTGGACGCCCTCGAAGCTGAACTGCTGATCGAGGTTTTTGGGATAGCCGCCGTCAATCATCAGGCAGGGGCGCTTCAGGGTGGTGGGGTCAACGGTGACGCCCTTGGGCATACTGGCCACCCACACCACAATGTCGGCCTTGGGCAGGGCCGAATCCAAATCCATCGGCGTCCCCCGGCCCAGTTCCTCTTGGAGGTTCTGCAAACGCTCCTGGTTGCGGGCGACGAGCAGCAGATCCTTGATATCCGTGCGGGCATTCAGCCAGCGACACACGGCACTGCCAATGTCTCCGGTGGCTCCACAGACGGCCACGGTGGCGTCGGATAGGTTAATCCCCAGCATGGCCGAGGCCGCTTTCACCTGCTGACAGATGATGTAGGCGGTGTGGGTGTTGCCCGTGGTAAAGCGCTCAAACTCGAGGGTGACGTTTCGCACCTGCTGAATTTGGTTCAGGTTGAAGTTTTCAAAAATAATCGAGGAAAATCCGCCCAGGGCCGTAATGTCGATGCCGTGCTTTTGGGCGTGGGCCATGGCGTTGATGATTTTGCGGGTGGCCGCTTTGATCCGCCGGGAGGCCAACATCTCCGGCAAAAAGCAGGACTCCACATACTTGCCTTCGATCTGCTGCCCCGTGGCGCTGGTGACGCGGATGGTGTCTACAATTTGGGGCGGCGCACTGCACCAAAAATCAATTCCCTGGTCTGCGTATTCTGGGTAGCCCAGATCACGAGCGACGGATTGGGCATGGTCGAGGCTAGTAAGGTGTCCGATTAGGCCAAACATTGCAAATTACGTTACTGCGTAGGGTGCGCCAGGGGAATTGGTGCAGGGGATCAATTTACCTAGAATAAACCGCCACCGACCTAATGGAAACTAGGCGGCGGAAACCCCAGGGAGGAAGAAGCCCGTGGGGTAGGGTTGGCGGATGGGATGCAATTTCTGTGACCCTCACCCCCAGCCCCTCTCCCAGGGAGGAGAGGGGGGCCGGAAACTGTTTTCAAAGTCCCTCGCCCTTAGGGAGAGGGAGTTAGGGCGAGGGCGTGTGACATGACCGTAGGATCTAGGCGGCAGCAAGCCCTTGGGCGGAGAGCTTCATCACTTCGCGGCTGGAGAAGCCGATGTTGGCGAGGGCTTCGCCGTAGGTGATCATGAAGTCTTCGATCAGGGCGTCCTTTTCCATGCCCAGCACCCGTGCATCGTCGGCCACTTGGTTCAGCATGGCCCACACCAGGGGCAGATTCTCGCGGTTGGCCTGCTCCAGTTCGGCTTTGGAGGCTTCAAAGTTGGCCTTCAGCCACTCTTCGCCAAAGTTGAGGTGCATGTATTCGTCCTTCACCACGCCCTCGGTGATTTTGCGGGCAAAGTCGTCGGCTACCGGGATATAGATGTTGTAGGCCGAAATGGCGAAGGTTTCGATAATCAAGGACTGAATCAGCAGGCAGGTGACAATTTTGCCCTCGGCCCAGGCTTGCTGAAAGTTGCGGTGCAGTTGGGCGAAGAACTCCCGCGCAAAGTCCATATCTGGGGTGACAGCGAGATTCTTGCCACAGGCTTGGAAGCCCTTCATGTGGCGGTTTTCCATTTTGGCCAAACGCAGCAGTTCCTCGCCATGGTCGGGCAGGCTTTCCGCCAGCTTGCGGTAGTTGTCGTAGGCCTCCTGCTCACCCTCAATCACAATCGCATTGATGCGGCTGTAGGCGTCTTTATAGCTCTCAGACTGATAGTCAAAGATGGTTTCAGTCTCTAAGGATTGCATAGCCATGGTGTCCTGCTAGTTTGCTAAGGAATAAACTTTTCGATTTTAATCGCAATAATACTATGGGAAAGTTAACCCGATGGCAGTTTTGGAACTGGGCGATGGCTTTAACGGAGAAGAATGGTGGACTCAGACGCCGCTAGTCTTAGCCAGTTCAGCCCTTTGGGAGATGAGAGCAAGATTTCTAGCCTAAGATAGATTTTTCTAATCCTTGGGGCTGTTTTCAGTCAATTTATCCTCAAGGCCGTGGGGGCGATAGATTTCATGCTGGGGTTCTCCCCAAGATGACTCTATGGGGAACGCCCAGGGCCATGAGCAGGCTGGGTCACTCACCCCCTACCCGATCAGTCGAGCAGCCACCAGAGACAGCGGGGCGGGAATCATTTCCCCTCGAAAGTCTAACAGTTGCACCAGCAGCAAATAGCCTACGGCCAGCAGCAGCGAGACAGCCCCAGTAACAATGGCAACGATTTTTGAGCGATCCATGGCGGTTTTCCCAAGATATTTCCCCCTAGGGGCACGCCTAGGGGGTTGTCTGTGTATTCTAGGACAGGTGTTGATGTCCTTGTTGGGCTGGCGGTTTTATGAGCAACGTTGTGTCCTCTCCTGCGGCCAATTCCCAGCCACAGGCCGTGGTAATTGAAACCCAGGATTTGGGCAAAGCCTATCGCACCGGGTTTTGGCTGAACCAGCGGATTACCTCGCTCCAGCACTGTTCCCTCACCATTTACCAGGGAGAAACCTTTGGCCTGCTTGGCCCCAACGGGGCTGGGAAGACGACGCTGCTCAAAACCCTGCTGGGCATTATTCGCCCCACCACAGGGCAGGCTCAGTTGTTTGGGCACCCCCTGGGCGATCAAGCCGTGAAACGACGGTTGGGCTATCTCCCCGAAAATCCCTACTTCTACGACTTTTTAACCGGGTGGGAATTTTTGCAGTACACCGCCGGACTGTTTGGCCTCTCTGCCGCTGCCCGTCAGCGGCGCATCGTCGAACTTTTAGACCTAGTTGGACTATCTCAGGAGGCGGCCAAGAAGAAGCAACTGCGGCAATATTCCAAAGGGATGCTGCAACGCATTGGCATTGCCCAAGCCCTTGTTAACGACCCAGATTTGGTTTTCTTAGATGAACCGATGTCGGGCCTTGATCCCACCGGACGCTTCCAGGTACGGGAAATTATTTTGGCTCTCAAACGGGAGGGCAAAACCATCTTTTTCAACAGCCACATTTTGTCGGATGTGGAGGTAATTTGTGATCGCATCGCCATTTTGGATCAGGGGAATTTGGTCTGTGTAGGCCACCTCAGTGACCTGCTCGGTACAGCCGACCAATATCAGGTGAAGGGTCGGGGCGGACAGTTCAGTCAGCTTGATCCTTGGCTAGACAACCTAGAGGTGCAGGGAAATCTGTGGCATGGTCATCTCAGCGGCAACCCCTACCCATTTGTGCAGCAGCTTGCCCAAATGGGGGCTGAACTCATTTCTCTACAGCAGGCCCGCCCTAGCCTAGAGGAATTTTTTATGGCTCAAATTCATCAGCGCCGGAAACAGGCATCGTCCAGCCATTCTCCCCAGCCTTAAGCGCAGTGTCGCATCTACAAAGTTGGGCCAGTCTGGCGCAGTTTCCACACCACGCTAGACACCAAATTTGTCATCACATGGGCCACAATGGGCACCAATAAGTTTCCGGTTGCCACGGCACTGATGGCCAATAACACCCCAATGGCAGTGGCCCACGCCACGTAGGGCCACTGTTGCAAACTGCTGAGGTGCAGCACCCCAAAGCTGGCCCCCGACACCAGAATGCCCAGCCCGTTGAGGCCAATGGCGGGCAGCATGACGCCCCGAAACAACAGTTCTTCGCTGAGGCCAGGGAGCAGCCCCAACCACAGTAAATCCGGCCAGTATAAGGGCTTGAGCACAATGGACAGATACTCATCGGCGCTTTTGCGATAGTGGCCCCAAACCTCGTAAATGGCGGCACTGGCCAGGGTAATCCCCAGCCCCAGCGCCATGCCTAGCCCCCCATCGCGCCAGGAGAAGGTGAGGGGCAGTTGTTTGGATGGCTCAAAATAAAGCCATGCCTTGGCGATAATCAGCAGCACCACAGCGGTCACACCCATGGCCACCAACACCTGGGATCGGGTCAACGGTTCCATAGAAGGGCTGGGGGGCGGAGTCACAGGGCAGCGGGGGGCAACGGCACTGTTATTCTAACGGAGGGTGGAATGCAGCGGAAATGCAGCGGTCATTCTCGCCTTGGTGGCAGGCACCGTGGTTAAACAATGGGTTGGGGTGCAGGACAGGACGTTCTCCAACCAAAGGTGAGGACAGGATGGGAAATGACACCAAAACACCGCTAGGGGATGGATCTCCAGGGATCGATCTGCTGATTTTGTCGAATGGGCCGGGGGAAATTTCGACCTGGGTGCGGCCTGTGGTGCAGGCGTTACGGGCGAGGGTGGACGATCCCGACCTGCTGCGTATTTCTGTGGTGCTGTCCCCTTGTACCAATGCCTCCGGGCGCGAGGCGGCGATGGCGGCGCAGATTCCAGGGGTGGATCGGGTGCAGGGGGCGGCGCACTTTTTCCCGTTTTTGCTGGCGGGCAAAACCGCTGAAAACTGGGACTGGCGGCCCCAGGGTGTTGTCCTGTTTCTAGGTGGCGATCAAGTCTATCCGGTGATTTTGGGCCGACGCCTGGGCTACCGCACGGTGATCTATGCCGAATGGGAGGCCCGCTGGCATCGCTGGGTGGATGGCATCGCTTGTATGACGCCGAACATTGTGGAGGCGGCTCCGGCCCCGTTTCGGCATAAGTGCCAGGTGATTGGCGACCTGATGGCCGATGTGGCCCCATCCACGGCAGGCTTGGCCAACCTGCGCGACACCCTCAACCTCCAGCCCGACGAGGTGCTGGTGGGCATCATGCCCGGTTCTAAGGCCAACAAACTGAGCGTGGGCCTGCCCTTCTGCCTAGCCACCGCCGAGGCCATCCGCCGCCAATATCCCCAGGCGCGGTTTGTGATTCCTGTGGCCCCGCTGCTGCCCCTCGAAACCCTAGCCCAGTTTGCCGATGCCCACCAAAATCCAGATACCCAGTTATTCGAGGGCTGCACTACCGCTGAGTTAGTGGTTGCGCCGGATCGGTTGCCTGTGCTTCGCAATGCCAACGGGCTGGAGGTGATGTTGTGGCAGCCGCACCCCGCCTATGAGGTGATGAGCCAGTTTCAGTTGTGCATTACCACCGTGGGGGCCAACACCGCCGAACTAGGGGCCTTGGGCGTGCCGATGATGGTGCTGCTGCCCACCCAAAAGCTCTCGGTGATGAAGGCGTGGGACGGCATTCCGGGTCTGTTGGCCAACCTGCCCCTGGTGGGGGATGCCTTTGCGAAGGGCATCAACACCGTGATTTTGCGGCAAATTTATAAAGAAGGTCGCCTGTTTGCGTGGCCCAACCTGTGGGCCAAGGCGGAAATTGTGCCAGAACTGATCGGCCCCCTCCGCCCCCAAGCCGTTGCCGACCAGGCCGTGGGCTACCTCACCCAGCCCCACACCCTAGCGGCCATCCGGGAAAACCTCCGGGCCGTCCGTGGCCCCGCCGGAGCCGCCGCCCGTCTCGCCGACATCGTTTTAGCCCTTGCCCAGGATCACCCATGAACCGCCTTGGTCTTTGGTCTCGCCTTGTCCTGATGATCCCACGACGGACTCAGCAGCCCTGCCTAAAATCGACCTGGAAGCACTGTCGTTGGGGACTTTTGACCCTGCTGACGGCACTGCTTTGCTTGGCCTGGGGCGGGTTTGGGCCAATGACAGCGGCAATGGTGGCCCAAGTTCCTGATACGCCAGCGATCACAACTCCAGGGTTGGGGAACCCAAGCCCAGACAGTCCAAGCCCAGACAGTCCAAACCTAGGGAACCCAAATCAGCACACCCCAACCACCGAGTCCCCTGATATCTGGACGACGCCCTTACCGATTCAACCCGCAACACCCCAGAACTATCGCCCCGTGGCCGACTGGGCCGGACGGCTGATCTTGCCGGATCAAACCGCTGCCGAAGCCGAAGATCGAGACTGGGTCTGGATGGAGGTTTTGACCAGTCCCGATACGGCCTGGGTTGGCCAACGGGTACGGCTGCAATGGCAGGAAACGCCGGAAACCGATGCGTTTTTGGCCCTGGTCACTCGCGGAATTCTCTTTAACGACGCAGCCCTAGAGAGCATCGCCAAGGGCATTGTGCATCCCACTCGGCTGAATGGCTGGGCCAGGGTGGGGCCGCTGCAATCCTTGGCGGGCACTCGGCCCCAGGACGATATGCTGGTGGCGCTGCCTCCGGTTGCGGTGGGGAACCCAGACCCAGCGGGCAACCCCGTCCTGTTGATCGACGAAATGCCGACCCAGATTCCAGAGCGGTTCTATGGCCTGGTGCAAATTCTGGGGCCAGCCGAGGGGTATCCTGCCCCGGATCAGTGTCCTGGTCAGGCGGTGTGTCCCAGCGATTTTGTGCAGGTACAACACTACAACCCCGCCAGCCAAGCCTTTGATGGCCCCACGGAAACCGTCCATCTGCCCCAGGTGCCCGCCCATCCCAAGACCGGGGTGTTTTCATCGACGCCCCAAGCCTTGGCCCAGTCTCCCGCTGGAGCGGCGGGCTGGTATCTCTATGGTTCCCCCGATGCCACGGGCACCTTGGTGGTGCGGGCCATCATGCCCCGACGGCTGTTTCAGCTTCAGCCCCAGCAGGTCTTAGTAGGGCAGGTTCAGGGGCTCAACCGCATTCGCTTTGGCAACTGGCGACGGACGCCCCAGCGCAAGGGAACGCTGGAATCGGTGCTGGTGAAAGCCCAGGATGGATCCCCGCCAGCGCCCACCTGGGCCGTGGGAGATCGTCTGCTGCTGCTGCATCTCTTTGGTGGCATTGGGGGCGAACTGGCGGAACCGCGCTCGGTACCGGGCACCGTCACGGGGCACTTTGCCTTTGGCCTGGGGGAGGTCGTCACCGATCCCTTCACCCAAGAGCCGCAGATTCGGGTGATTTACGACCAAGTCTATTCCCACAATGCCCAGGGAATTGTGGCAGGTCGCACCCTGTGGGCGGAATATAGCGGCAACCTCAAACGGGGCTGGCTGGGCACCCGTCCCATCGTTGATGCGCTGGTGCTGTTGCCCGCCCTCAGCCACACCTATCGGCTGGGCGATCTCACCTTCTCGCCCCTAGCCGAACTAGATCGGCAGCTCATGGTGATGATGGCCCGCTACCGCACTGGAGACGGCACTGGGGCCTCCATCGTCACCCCGGCCCAGTCCTGTGTGCAAGATTCCAGCCAAGCCCTCTACGAAACCATCCGGGTGCTGCGGAACCAGGTCAGCGGTTCTCCCGCCGCCCAAGACTGGCTGACCAGCCATCCCGACGATCCCCAAACGGCCTTGTTTCGAGACCTGGTGGCCCTGGGTCAGCGCTTGCAAGGGCAACTGGTGCCTCTGGGCATCGTGCGACCCGACTGGCGCGACAATGCCTCCGTCCTCACCGGAATTGAGGGCACACCATCCGTCGCCGACCCCGCCAGCGCCTTTGCCAACCAAACCACCTGGCTCAATAACCTGCTGAGTTGGCGCACGGTGATTCCCCGCGTGGCCCACGACAACATGACCGCCATTTTCCTTCAGCAGGGCGGCGACCTCTGGTTTTTGAACACCTACCAAGTGGGCGGCGAGGATCCCACCATCCTGCCTCTCGCTGCCACGCCGCTGTTTGGGGAGTTTGTCGTTGTTCCCGTCGTCTTTTCCCGGCTGATCGAGTCCCTTGCTCCGCCCTCTCGCTGGGACGTTGTGATAGCGCTGCTGGGCCTAGGAATCTTCGGCCTTGCCCAATCCCACCTACCACGCCCCATCGCCCCAACGAACCCGACCCTCGCCGCCGCCCTGCTGGCTCTGATCAGCCCTGTCCTCTGGCAAGAACTCGTGTTTCGGGTGCTGCTGCTGCCCCACCCCACCGAGGGCGTGCGTCCCTCCATAATTGGCCTCTGGACGATGATCAGCCTGGGGCTCTGGCTGATCTACCACCACTTGCGGCAGCGATCTACCTCAGTAACGCCGCTCTTCACCTTGGCCCGCCCCATGATCGTGGGTGCCCTGGCCACCGTGATGTACCTAGCCACCGGATCCCTAGGGCTGGTGATGGGCTTCCACTGGGGAACCTGGTGGTTGCGGGATGTCCGGGGCAAGTTGGCGGTGTAGGTTGCAGGACATAGTGCTGATTCGGTGGGGTAGGGTGTCGGCTTGGCGCACTGCCCATCAAAAACTACGCCCAGCTAAGCGCACCTACGCCTAGCTAAGCGCCCTTTTGGGCTTTGTATTTGTCCTTAAAAATAGCCTGCTGAACCTTGTGATCGACGATGGGGACGGGATAGCCGATGCGTCGGCAAACTTGGGCCGGAATTTTGCCCGTTACCAACACCTGGGTGTCTAGGGATTTGAGTTCGGGCACCCACTGGCGGATGTAGTCGGCGTCGGGGTCAAACTTTTGGGCTTGGCTGGCGGGGTTAAAAATGCGGAGGGGTTTGGGATCCATGCCGCTGGAGGCACTCCATTGCCATCCGCCGTTGTTGGCCGCGAGATCGCCGTCAACGAGATTTTGCATAAAGTATTGTTCGCCCCACTGCCAGTTGATGATCAGGTCTTTGGTGAGAAAGCTAGCCACAATCATGCGGCAGCGGTTGTGCATCCAGCCCGTTTCTCGAAGCTGGCGCATGGCGGCATCCACAATCGGGTAGCCCGTGCGGCCTTCGCACCAGGCGGCAAAGTGGTCGGGGTTGTTCTCCCAAGGAAAATCTTTCCACTGGGGGCGGTAGGGGCCATCCGCCAGTTCTGGAAAAAAGTAGAGAACGTGCTGATAAAACTCGCGCCATGCCAGTTCTTGCTGCCAGGTTTGCACGTTGCTGCGGGCTTCGTCGCTGCGGCCTCGGTCGTAGGCTTCGGCGGCTGCGGCCCACAGGGTGCGAATGCCGATGGCCCCAAACTTCAGCGCGGCACTAAGGCCAGAGGTGCCCTCCACCGCTGGAAAATTGCGCTGGTCGTCGTAGGTGCCAATCCGGCGATCATCGTCGCAAAAGCTGGCCAGCCTCGCCAGGGCCGCCTGTTCTCCTGGTTCCACAGGAAAACCCTTGTCCCACAGAAACCCTAAATCTTGGGCGCTGGGCAGAGGAACGCACCCGACGGCCTGAGCGGCCTGCTGTTGGGTGGCGCTCAAGCCTTGGAGCCCCTGGGGCGTTGGCAGTGGGGATTGCTTGGCCTGTCGCTGCCAGTTTTTCCAGAAGGGGCCGTAGACGGTGTAGGGCTGACCAGATCCGGTGAGAACGTCCCCCGGTGCGTGGAGGAGCTGATCCCAAAAGACGGTTTCAAAGCCTACGCCGACGGTCTTGAGAGCTTCCACCACGGCCTTATCCCGCTGGCGAGAGTAGGGTTCTACATCGCGGTTCCAGTACACGGCGGCGGTTCCCAGGGCTTGGGCCAGGGCCGGAATTTGCTGGCGCGGGTCGCCCTGGAGGATCAAAAGCTGTCCTCCGGCCTGGGTGTAGCGGTGCTGCAAGTCGGCCAAACAGCCAATCATGTAGGCCACTCGCGCCGGAGCCATGTCTTTACCTTGCAAAATGGCCGGATCGAGGCAGAACACCCCCACCACCTGGGCGCTGCGTTCCCGTGCCGCCGTCAGGCCCAGGTTATCCCCTAGGCGCAAATCGCGACGATGCCAAAAAAGGATTAAATCTGCCATGAAAAACGCCCGAACCGCAGGATTGCCGGGTTACAGTATAGTCCTGAATCCGGCGTCCTCGCAGGGGACAGGGTTGGCCAACCTATGCCGACAGGGACTGTGATCAGACAGGCCCCCACCGTTCGGAAACGCTTGGGCAACCGCCCTGTGATCGCCTTTCCCAGGAGACTTCACCATGCAGCAAAACAAGGTTATTATCACCAGCACCTTCCAGGGCTACCTCACCTTCCTGGCCGAAACCCAGCCCAGCCTCTCCCCAGAGGTGGCCTGCCAGGTAGCCGCTACCCTTACCCAGGCCGAATTTACGATGCAAATGGCCGAACACACCCGCAAGGCATAGGCTGCTACACG
Source organism: Leptolyngbya sp. BL0902 (assembly GCF_016403105.1). NCBI lineage: Bacteria > Bacillati > Cyanobacteriota > Cyanophyceae > Leptolyngbyales > Leptolyngbyaceae > Leptolyngbya > Leptolyngbya sp. BL0902. The sequence goes on along the minus strand of NZ_CP046155.1, from coordinate 678,298 downwards.
ATTGGTCTTAAAGCCGACTAGGATAGGGCCGATCTGTGCCTAGCTAGCCGCAGGGGCGAGGCTTCTGCGCCCGCTTGGGTTGTCTGCGATTCTTCAGAGAACTGGGGAAGTTTAGAGATACCGCACACCCTGGCAGCTGACTGCCTGACACATCTTTATGCGGCCTCCCAAGGGGGTAGCTGACAGCGCATGGACTGGATCCTAGAGAACCAGATGCGGTCATAATATCGGGCTTCTGCCTTTTTAGATGCAAAACAGGGATCTGGGTCAACGGTCAATAGGGGGATGGGGTTGAGCAACGGACGCCCTTTGTTGACCACCCCTCTAAGCCAGCGGAGGCCGATTTTGAGATAGCTGATGCCCCGTGTCCAATGAGGGTCAACCTGAGAGCGGAGACCGTCGAGTTGAGCGGCCATGCCCTGGGTGGTGCCATAGAGGATGGCGACTGCCGCGACGAGGTAGAGACGTTCGAGGGCTTGGGCGGAGCGGATGCCGGAAGATTCGAGGGCAAAGGCCCCGGATTTTGAATCGAGGAACAGTTCCTCAACTCGGAACCTGAGGGCATATTGCCACAGGGTATTGAGGGTCGGCGGCTCATCGGTGATGACCGCCCAGGGCTCCTTAACGCCTTTGACGTTAGCCAGAACCAGGTTGCAGCGCCAGCGCCCATCGGCCCACAGGCCAATGCCCTCATAGAAACGAACTTCGCCCTTGGGGGGCCACAGAACACCTACCTCAATCGGCTGACGGCGGGGGCCATGCACCACCACATCACTGGGCAAGCGTAAAGCATAGTGCCATCGACTGTCGCTGAGCCACGCCAGCAGGTCATGGTTGGCAAACCCTCGGTCGGCTAACAGCATCACATCGGGATAAGCCTGCAACAGTCGATGGGCTAAGCGCAGCATCGGCAAATACCGTTGGGCACTGACCGTGGCACTAGGATGCTCTAACACCCGCCACAGCAGGGGCACCGCCCGCCCACAACAGGTCACGGACAGGTGAATCATGCAATACCGATTCCACAGCACCGTCGTATCGAGGGCTAGGTAGAGTCGCCGTCCTTTCCACCGATGAATCGCCGCTAACGCCAAGGGCACGTACAGACTTTTAATCCGCACCCGGTGATTGCTCATAAACCGTTGCCATCGTCGTTCGGTGCTTTGCGCTTGGCGGGCGCGACTGGGAACATAGGCCTCCCACTCCGGCAGGCTCAACCGACCACTGCACACCAGCGCCGTCACCATCCACGCCAGCGCTTTGAGGTGCCGTAAATCCCGACGATGGCTATATTGACGCAGCAAGGACAGCACTTGATCATAGAGACAGGTGGTGGATGACATGGCAAAGACCCTGAAATACGCAAATTCCAGCGTCTCATGTCACCTCACCTTTTCCCCTCCCACCACGAGGTTTCAAGCCTTTCACCCACTTCTGTCAGGCAGTCAGCCCTGGCAGTCTGGGCGGCTGAGGTTGGGCGGCTAGGGCTATGGGCTAGCTTTGCGCTGCCTTCAGGGCCGCTCCAATCAGCCCCACTTGGGGGTTGAGGACAATGTGAACCGGGACGTTATCCAGCAGGGAACTCATGCGACCCTTGTGACAAAAGGCGTCCATAAACTGGCCAGCGGTCATCAGAGGGAGGTTTTTGGCGGCTACCCCCCCGGCTACGTACAGCCCGCCGTAGGGCAGCAGCTTAAGAGCCAGGTTTCCAGCTTCGGCCCCGTAGGCCTCCACAAAAATCTCCATCGCCTTTTGGCAGAGGCGATCATGACCCTCGGCAGCGGCTTGGGCAATCACGGCAGCGGGATCGATGGTTTTGGTCTTGAGGCCGATTTGGCGCTCCCAGGCGGTGATGGCTTCGGCCACGGCGGGGGTTTCATGGGCAAATTCCCGATCTCGCAGAAATTGGTAGATGGAGACAATCCCCTGGCCCGACACCACCCGCTCTACCGAGACCCGCGAGATGTGGTGCTTGTCGATCAGGTAGCGCAGCAGTTGAAATTCCAGTTCCGAGCGGGGGGCAAAGTCCGCATGGCCACCCTCGGAGGGAAACACCTGCCAGCGCTCGTTGTGAGGAATGGCAAAGCCTTGGCCTAGCCCCGTGCCCGCGCCCAAAATGGCCACCGGGGCATGGGGGTGATAGTCCCCTGCCTGGAGGGTGTGGAGGTCGTCGGGTTCTAGGCCAAATACGCCGTAGCCCACAGCCTCGAAGTCGTTGATCAACTCAACTCGCTCTAAACCTAGCTCTTCCTTCAGCCGATCCCCCTCCAGCGACCAGGCTAAATTGGTGAGACTGGAGGTGTTGTCTACCACCGGGCCAGCGATGGCAAAGCAGGCCCGCACGGGTTGGATCGGCTGTCCGGCCTGGTCGGCCACCGTGTGCAGAAATTCCTTCACCATGGGCACCAAGTCAGGGTAAGCCTGACTGGAGTAGCGTTGTTCAAAGCAGGTTTTCACGTGGGGATGGACAGAGGCTTCCGCCGTGGCATCCACCAGGCGAAGGATGGTTTTGGTACCGCCAATGTCGCCAGCGAGGTAGTAAGTCATGACAAGGAGAAAGGGCTAGAGGTCAGGCCGTTCGAGGGCCAAGGGGGGCCATGCCAAACGAAGGGACATCCTGCCCAGCGAGGGCCAAGGCCAAGGTAGGGCCAAAACGGGGTGGGGTCAAGCCTTCACAAGGGGGAGATCCTGGTTGAGTTTGCCGCTGCGGAAGCCTTCGAGGTCTAGGGTGACATAGGTGAAGCCATACCCCTGGAAGGCGTTGACCAAGGCATTTAGGTCGTGATCGGCCACAAAATCTTTGATGTCTTCCGCCGGAATCTCAATGCGGGCCGTTTCTCCGGCGGATCGAACCCGCAGGTTCCGCAGACCCAAATCCCGCAGGTAGCGCTCGGCTCGGCCCACCCGGTGCAGCTTTTCCAGGGTGATTTCTTCGCCGTAGGGAAAGCGGGAACTGAGGCAGGGCTGGGCGGGTTTATCCCACCAGGGCAGACCCAAAAACTGGGAAATCTGCCGCACCTCCAGCTTGGTGATGCCGATCTCAGCTAAGGGCGACCGTGCCCCCCGTTCCTTCGCCGCCTGGATGCCCGGTCGATAGTCCCCCAAATCATCGGCATTCACCCCGTCCACCACGTAGGGATAACCCCGTTCCAGGGCCAGGGGCCGCAGGGTGTCGTGGAGTTCGCTTTTGCAAAAATAGCAGCGGTTGACCGGGTTGCTGGCGTAGTTGGGGTTGTCTAGCTCGTGGGTTTGCACAACTTCGTGGGCAATGCCGATGGTTGCCGCCTGGATGCGGGCGTCCTCCAAATCCTCCGGCATCAGGGAGGGGGAATTGGCTGTTACCGCCAGGGCGCGATCTCCCAGCACATCGTAGGCCACCTTGGCCACCAGGGTGCTATCAATGCCACCAGAGTAGGCAATCAAGGCCCGATCCATCTCGGCAAACAAGACTTTTAGTTGCTCTAACTTTTGGGCCACCATAACCACGCAAAAATACAACTAACGACACGATCTAAGGATGAAAACTAGGGATGCAAAGTCCTAGGTCTTAACCATCCCAGCAGAATGGAGCCTTGCGCCAACCAACCACAACCCAGCTCTAGCCTGTCCTGTCCTACAGAAACCGCAGCCAAGGGGATCTATCGGCGCCCTAGGATTAGATTGCTCAGATTATAGATGGCTTATTCATCCTACCCCAATGGGCTTGGATCGCTGGGGGATTCAGGGAATCAATACCAAAACTAACCCGTCACCTCCCATAGATACATACTGGCGCGTTTATTGAGGATATTTAATGCATAGGTTTGGGTACAGGCCGATTCAGCAAAGCCATAGCAAACATGGAGGGGAATCAAGTGCTCTTCCCTTGGATGACAATAGCGGGCAGAGGGGGCAGAATCCCATTGGATGAGTCGTTGATGGCGTTCTTCTTCGGTTAAATTGAGGTTGGAGCAGGTGTCGATCAACCAATCTTCAAAGGCTTGGTTCATGGCCTTTTCATCGCTGGCTTCTGACCGAAAAAAAGCCTGCATATTATGAAAGGAAAATCCCGATCCAATCACCAGGATAGACGGATCAGACAACCCTTGCAGGGCGCGGCCTAGCTGAATATGCGCTGCCGGATCTAGGGACTTTATCAAAGATATTTGAACACAGGGAATATCCGCCGATGGATACATCATTTTGAGGGGCACAAAGAGGCCATGGTCAAAGCCTCTGGTGTCGTTCAGATAGGCCGAAAAGCCCGCCTGAATAAGGCACTCAGCGATTACCTTTGCCAGGTCGGGTGCACCTGGGCAGGGATACTGAATTTCGTAGGATTCCTTCGGAAACCCGTTGTAATCATAGATGAGTGCCGGATTAGAACCGGATGTAATAGTGGGATAGGGGGCTTCCCAGTGGGCGCTGACTACGACCATGGCCGACGGTCGTTCAATCGTTGCGGCCATGGTTTTCAAACAGTCCACCATTTCTGCGTGGGCTGAATCGCCTAACAGGGGAAGTGGCCCACCGCCGTGGGATAAAAAGAGTGCTCGTCGTGGGTTGCTCACAGGAAGTTCTTTGTAGGAAATCAGGGACAAATTGGGACTTTTAGGCTGAGATTATCTGAAATATTGCAGTCCCAAAGTTGAATTGATTCGTGTCTTTAATGTTTCCATATCGCAGCGCTTTTTAGATTCCTAATCGCCCTTTTAGGACTTCGTAGAGTACCCGCGAAAGCTCCCGCCGCTGAAGAAATTGGCGATCCGTGGGGGTACGCATGAAGGCTTGGTCGTAGGCGGTGGGCATGGCGCGTTTGACCAAAAAGCCAAGCTGTTCGCGGGTAATGGGGCTATCGGGGTCGAAGCGCGAGGTGGTGATACCAGCCACCATACCGTGGGCATAGAGGGTTTCGATGGCGTCGTAGGCCCAGTGGTCGGGCGGCACGTCCTTAAAGGTAGGCTGGGGTGGGCTAGATTTGGGCAGTTTGAGCACGTTGATCAAGGCCGTGGCTACCACCGCTCGGCTGACGGTGGCAAAGGGCCGAAAGCTCAGGTTTTCAGCGTTTTCGCTGCGGATGATGCCTGCCGCCGCCATCACCTGAACGGCCTCAAAATCAGGGTCATCGTGGGCCACATCGTTGAACCAGAAGATGGGAATGCCGTTGCGGGCCATGAGTCCCTGAATTTTGCGGATATGGCGTTCGTCCTGGGCCAGATCCCTCGGATTTAGCCCGGTCTGTAGGGTAAAGGCCGCTAAGACCCCGCTCGCTTCGCCAATCGCCCATTCCACGGGATGCATTCGGTAGGCGGCGTTGGTGATGTGGGTGGTGCCGATGCTCTTGGCTGAGAGGATAAGGCCGTCGATGTCCGCTGGTACCAGGGCACCTAGGGGCAGGGTGAAGGGCAGGGCCACCAAGTCTTTGCCTTTGAGGTTAATGTGGCCCTGGGCATCGTTAGGATGGAAGTCGAGGTAGTGGTATTGACCAATGCCGACGGAATCGTCAAAACAGCGGGCTCTGGCTCGGTTGGGGAAGAAGTGCTCGGCCACATCCTCGTGGCGAATGGTGGTGAGGGCAATACCCCGCCTTGCTTCGCGGATGTAGGGTTCCAGGGCGAGGCCGTCCGGCGTCCAGGTGAGGTCGCCCCTGGTTTTGAGGTCAATGCCATCCTGGCTTTGCAGGTAGTGCAGGTAGGCTTGGGTGCGCTGCCGTGCCCGATGCAGGTGATGCTGGCGTTCCTCTCGGCTCACCCCCACGAGGCATCCGGGGCGGTAGTCGTTGCCGCAGCAAACGCCCCGATCCGGATCGCTGGAGGTGCCCCAGTTAATCACGGCCACATCCCCTGGGTGCACCGTTTTGTCGTGGGCCTTGGCCCGATACAAGCGGCGATAGCGAAAAATGCCAAAATCACTCAAAAATTCTCGTTTTTGCCATTGACCGCTGCGCTTTACCCAAAAGTTGGCCGTGAACTCCAGGGGGTCGAGCCAACTAGCCTGTCCATAGCCCTCCGGCGGATGGATGGGGACGCCCTGACCGGGTTTTGCATATTCCACCACGGCATCCCAGGTAATCGCCTGCTGGCACTGGGGGCGGGACTCCTCCGGCAAAATCGCTTCTCCAGTTTCGTGGCGAGCCTCTTGCCCGATGCGGGAGGGGAAATGCCCTACCTCCAGCAGATCGCCCAGGTCGGTGGCTTCCACCGTGATGGCTGCGTAGACGGTAAAGGTATGGCCGTGCTGGAGATCGCGACAGACCACCCCCGTCACCTTGGGCCGGGGGCCATCGGTGGACAGCCGCACCTCCACAGGTTCCACAAAGGGAATCAGGGTCAGTCGGCCATCTCGCAGGTAGGGGATGAGTGCCTCATTCATCGCCGTTGCTGCCACCACCGGGGTTGTCGCCAGGGGGCTCACCCAGCCGCCCCCCGGATTCTCGACCTTGCGCTGGGCCACGGGCTGAAGTTCCCGCTGGCGTTCTCGAAATTCTCGCTGCGCCTTGGAGATGGCAAACTGCTCTCCATCCAGGGTTTGTAGGGTGGCCTTGTCCCGCAATAAATCGCCATCGTCAGACGCGGGCAACGCCTGGGCCGTAAACTGACCACCTACCAGGGCCTGGGGCTGCACGAGGCAGACATCCCAATTCAGCCGCAGAGCCATTAGGGCGGTGGTATAGGCCGCTGTGGCCCCCCCCACTACCAAAATAGATCGGGTTAATTCTTCACCTGCCCCAGGACGGGTAAAGGCGGCATCGTTGAATAGACCGTTACGCTGGGTGATGGTGACAGGCATGGGTGGGCTTCCGTTGGCGTTGGGGCAAGGGGCTGTCCACGATTTTAGGCTACGGGGTGGGAAGTGCCCAGATGGGAGACTGCCCATCGGTAGCAGCCACCCTGAGCAAGTGTTACCGTAGGCATCATGGCGTCCCCCATTGTGCCCATTCCTTGTCTGCTCTAGCCTATGCGTCCCCTGTGGGTTGGCCCCTTAACTTTAGAAACCGTCACCGTTCCGATTTGCGATTTGCCCTCAGCCCTAGTCGGCACCCGCATCGCCCAACTTTCCGACCTGCACTACGACGGCCAGCGGCTCACCCTGCCCCTGCTGCAAGCGGCCATTGCCCAGGTAAACGCCCTCCAGGCGGATTTAGTCACGCTCACGGGGGACTTCATCACCCGCAGCCCTGCCCCCGTGGCCGAACTGGCCGACTACCTAGGCCAACTCCAGGGCCGCTGCGGGGTATTGGCGGTGCTGGGCAACCACGATAACCATTCCCCTAAACACCGATCTAAAGTGCTGGAAGAACTGCGGCGCGTCGGCATTCAAACGCTGTGGAACGAGGTGGTCTATCCTCTGGGGCCAGACTTTCCGGTGGTGGGTCTGGCGGAACTGTGGGCCAAGGACTTTTTGCCCTCGGTGCTGGGTCAAGTGCCACCGCACCTACCGCGCCTGGTGTTGGCCCATCAGCCGGATACCGCAGATACGCTAACCCCTTGGCGGGTAGATCTCCAGCTTTCTGGCCACACCCACGGGGGCCAAATTGTGGTGCCCAAGCTTGGTATCGTACCCGCCTGGGTAGAGCGCTGGGAAAAAGGGCTCGCCACAGTGCTACCGTTCCCCAAACTCAAGCGCAGAGCCGCCCAGGCCATCCGCCATTGGGACTGGGCCTCTGGGCTTCACCCTGTCACCTGCAACCCAATCACCCCCAGTTGGATCTACGTCAACCGAGGGCTAGGCACCTATTCACCAGGGCGCTGGCGCTGTCCACCGGAGGTAACGCTGCTCACCTTGGTGCGCCACCCCTAGACACGATCCGCAATTGCCCCAGTCGAAAACGGGAACCAGCCTTGGAATCGGGGGCATGAGTCAGGATCTGAGGTGGGGCTTACTCATCCTCCGGGACTGAGCAGTCGGCATTGACCGTCCAAATTAGCAGCGATTGGTTCTCGTCGCGCCAGCGCAGCCAGCCTTCTTCAGTGGTGTGGCCGGGGAGAATGGTGCAGCCCTGGACGGGTTGAATTACCTCCACCCGCATCCAGTCGCCCTCAACCGCCAGGGGCCGAATCCGGCTGTTGGGCACCACCAAGGATCGTAAAGAGGCGCTAGGGCTGGGGTCAATCCGCAGGGCTTGGGAGAGCCCATGGCGACGAAACCGAATCTGGGGGGCTGTGGCAAACACCGCATCCCAGGGCTGGACAGCGAGAGCCGTGGATCCGCCGTTTAGGTGATCCATGTGCGCCCAGGCGCTACCCGCCGGGGTGTATTGAAACCGAAACCAGCCGTCGGCGCGCTGCTCCAAAACCGGGAAGCTATACAGCCCCGGTTGGGCCTCCACCATGGAAAAGCTGGCGTCTTGGCCGATGGCCAAGGGCTCAAAGCCGTTAATCATCAGCCATCCATTCACCATCCACCCCCAATGGTCGCCGCCAGGGCCAACGTAGAGGGGCAGGGCCACGGAACTTAGCCAGCGTCCGTAGGCGAGGGAGTTGTCTTCCCAGGCTGCCGACTCTAGAAAAGACAAGTCCTGGGGTTGCAGTAGCCCAACCCCCAACTCCTCCGCAGGGCCGGGGGTAAGGCCCACAATGCCACCCTGGGGCGGGGTCACAGCGTTGGGGATGGTTTCCGGCAGGGGCGGCAGGGCGAGGGGCGTGTCCTGCTTGAGTTGGGCAACGGCGGCAGACGGACGCTGATCACGACTAGGGCTCAGCGTGGCCGAGGGATCAGTGGATGGTTCCGCCAGGGCTGCAACCTGCCCCGTCGCAGCAAGTCCTAGCGCTAGTCCTGCTAAGGCTAGGGTTCTGGGAAGGGCATCGATTAAGGGCCGAAGGTCAGGACGGCCTAGGCGGTGAGAACGGCTCTGGGATGACGACGGAGTCATGGTGCAGGGAAACCGTGAATTGTGGTACACAGAAGCGGAAGGACAACGCAGCATCCAATTACGCAGGCGCAGGAGCCAGCCCCATGGACTACCCCATCATCGCCACAGACTACGATGGCACCCTGGCTACGGAGGGGATCGTGGATGAGGCGACCCTGTCTGCCCTAGAACGCTACCGCCGCCACGGTGGCCACCTGATGTTGGTGACGGGGCGACAGTTGGATGATCTGTTGCGGGTGTTTCCCCATAGCCATTGGTTTGAGGGCATTGTGGCAGAAAATGGCGCGGTTTTCTACCAGCCCCAGCGGGATCGGGTGCAGCTTTTAGCCGATCCCTTTCCGCCCATTCTCGTAGAAACACTTAGAGAGGCTGGCGTTGAGCCCCTCAGCCAAGGCCAGGTGATTGTCGCCACCTGGGAGCCCCACGGCGACACAGTACGGCGCACCCTTCAAGACCTAGGTCTAGGGGCAACGGTGATTCTAAACAAGCGGGCCATCATGATTTTGCCCCAGGGCGTGGATAAGGCCAGTGGCTTGGCCGCAGCCTTGGCGGCACTGGATCTCGCCCATCTACCCATCGTGGGCATTGGCGATGCCGAAAATGACCGCAGCCTGCTCCAAGCCTGCACCCAAGGGGTAGCCGTAGCCAACGCCTTACCCGCCCTCAAGGCCATTGCCGACTACACCACCCAACACGAACGAGGCGCTGGTGTCCAAGACGTCATCCAGCGCCTCATCGAAAATCGCTTTTAGGAAACCCGCTTTTAGAAACTCGTTGTCAGGAAAACGACTTTAGAAAGCTGCCCTTAACCTAACCTGAGTTCGGGTTTAGCCGAATCCTGTACCCTGGAGAAGCCTTCTGGCCGTGTGCACTTTGGCCCTCACCCTAAACCCCTCTCCCGTGGGGAGAGGGACTTTGACGCTTTCTAGCTCCCCTCTTCTCCCTGGGCTGCTGTATATACATATAGTTGATGGAATTAGTAATGAGACATCAGGAAGCACAATAGTCTCGAATAATGTCATCCAGAGAAGTGCCGGGTTTCGCATACATTCTGGCTCTCTTTAAGGCACTAAAGTCATGCTCGATATCATTTAGGTCGGGAGAGTACTTCGGTAAAAATAAAATCTGATGCCCTGCCTCTTCTGCTAGTTCTTTAATCTTCGTCTTTCGATGGATGGGAGCATTATCTAGAATAAAAACTGAGGGGGTCGTGACGTTCGTCAACAAAAACAGACTAAACCATCCCTCAAATCCTTCAGCATCTAAGCTTCCGGTAAACAACATTGGGGCAATCAAGTCTTTTCTGCCTTTCCTCCGGGCCGCAATCAGATTCTCCTTCTTCCCTCGCTTGCCCTGGCGCTCTCCATAGATTTTCTTTCCCCGTTTCGACCAAGCGTACAGACAAGCCACGCCTTCCTCAAACCCACACTCATCAATATAGACCAGGCTTTTGACGCCATACACCTGAATCAATGCTCTCAGGGTTCGATAGTATTTCATGCGTTCTTCTGCATTTCGCTCTCGATACCTTAGTTCTTTTTTTTTCGGGTGATTTTCATTTTCTTGAAGACCTTAGAGAGCGCACTAATGCTCACCCCAAATTTCTGAGCCCGTTCCTTCAACGTGGCTTCTGGATTCTGCTCCACATCTTTGCGAAGAGCGTCCCAATCGAGTTTACGTTGGCGTCGGGTTACCTTGGTCGGGGCCAAGTCGACTCGATTTAACCAGCGATAGATTGTCGCACGACCGACTTGATAGGTTTTCGCCGCCTTCGAGATGCTGCCACCTCCTTCTACAAAGTCGATCACGCGCTTCCTTAAATCCAGACTGTAAGGCATCGTTTCTTCGTTCAACCATCACTCCGCTTATAAATAGCTTAAAAACGTCCCAGTCTAAAGTCAATCAACTATAAGTCTTGAAGCCCTTTCTACCAGGGCTTTGCCCTCATCCCCCAACCCCTTCTCCCAGGACGGGAGAAGGGGAGCTAGAAAAATCCTTGAAATCCTTGTCTGGCTTCCCCCTCTCCCATTTTTGGGAGAGGGGGACTGAGGGGGTGAGGGCCAGTGCCGAACATGGAGTCAGGTTTTGCCCGAAAGAGTGATTTTCAGATCCCCTAGACAGCCGCCAAAAACGCCTCTGCGGCCTTGGCCAGGGCTTCGGCTTTGTCGGTGGCTTCCCAGGGCAGGTCGAGGTCGGTGCGGCCAAAGTGACCGTAGGCCGCGACATCTTGGTAGAAGCGTCCACCCCTTTCCTGGGGCAGGGTTTGCAGGTTGAAGGTGGCGATGATGCCAGCGGGACGCAGCTCAAAGTGCTCCGTCGCTAGGGCTAGGATTTGGTCATCGCTGATTTTGCCCGTGCCAAAGGTGTCGATGAAAATGCTCACCGGACGGGCCACGCCGATGGCATAGCTGAGCTGCACTTCGCACTTTTCCGCCAGGCCAGCGGCTACGATGTTTTTGGCCATGTGGCGGCAGGCGTAGGCGGCACTGCGGTCTACCTTGGTGGGATCTTTGCCGGAGAAGGCCCCGCCCCCGTGGCGAGAGTAGCCGCCGTAGGTATCCACGATGATTTTGCGCCCGGTCAGTCCGGCGTCGCCTTGGGGGCCACCGATGACGAACTTGCCCGTGGGGTTGACCAAGAAACGGGTGTTGGCGTCGGGCTGGATGGTCAGGTCGCCAAAGACGGGCAGCACCACCTGTTCCCACAGATCGGCCTTAATTTTGTCCTGCACCGCTGCGTCGTCGGTGATGTCGCCAATGGCGGCGGTGTGCTGGGTGGAGACCAGGACGGTATCGATGCCCACGGGTTTGCCGTCTTCGTAGGCCACTGTGACCTGGGTTTTGCCGTCGGGGCGCAGGTAGGGAAGCTGACCCGTTTTGCGCACCGCCGCCAGTTGGCGGGCAATGCGGTGGGCCAAGCTGATGGGCAGCGGCATAAATTCTGGGGTTTCGTTGCAGGCAAAGCCGAACATGATCCCCTGGTCGCCCGCCCCAATGGCGTCGAACATTTCGTCGCTGGAGGCGGCCCGGGTTTCGTGGGCTTGATCCACGCCCTGGGCAATATCGCGGGATTGCTCGTCTAGGGTAATCATCACCGCGCAGCTATCGGCGGAAAAGCCGTTGTTAGTGGGGTCTATATAGCCAATTTCCTGGATTTTGCGGCGAATCAGGTTGGCGTAGTTCACATTCGCCTGGGAGGAAATTTCCCCCGTCACCAGCACCAGCCCGGTATTCACCACCACCTCAGCAGCCACCCGGCTGAGGGGATCTTGGGCCAGCATGGCGTCCAAAATGGTGTCGGAAATCTGGTCACAAATCTTATCCGGGTGCCCCTCGGTCACAGACTCGGAGGTAAACAGGTAGCGCTTAGACAATGGCCGATCCTCTTAGATAATGACATCACAATTTTTCCTGCATCCCCATCAATTCATTGACCCAGGAAAGGTCGCCATAAACCAAAACGAACCTTTCGATGTGTCAATGACAACCCGTCGAACTTGCCTATGTAGCACGGATTGGCAGGATGTATACCTATCAAAGACTACCGCATTTCATCATCTTTCATAGAGCTAGTTGGCCAGATGATGATCACCCCAGGAACTGCGGAAACCCCTGCAAAGACCCTAAATCCTGCCATAATTGAAGTCCGGCAAAACCCATCCGGGGAAATTTATGACGTGGTAGGCGTGAGGGTATGGTGCTTTCCTTTTTGCGGTCTGATGTGGTGCAACTGGCGGCCTACCAGCCCCATCCCGGAGCAGCGGGTGAGGCAGAACCCCAGATCATCGATCCCCTTGATACCAATGAATGCCCCTACGACCTGCCCGCCGAACTGAAGGAAAAGCTGGCTTGGACGGTGCAGCACACCATCGCCGCCAACCGCTACCCCGACGGGGGCCACGCCGACCTCAAGGCTAGCATTGCCGCCTATGTCGCGGAATCTGCACCGGGCATCTTGGCCCAACACATTTCGGTGGGGAATGGCTCCGATGAACTGATTCGCTCCCTGCTGATTGCCACCTGCGTCGGTGGCGAAGGATCGGTGCTGGTGGCCAATCCCACCTTTTCGATGTATGCCATTTTGGCCCGCACCCTGGGCATTCCCGTCGTGGCCGTGGGCCGGGACGAGGAGACCTTCGCCGTGGATCTAGACGCCGCCCAGCAGGCCATCGACCAACCCGCAGGCTTACCCGTGCGAGTGGTGTTTATGGTGCATCCCAACTCCCCCACGGGCAACGCCCTCACCGAGGCCGAACTGGCGTGGCTAAAGCAACTGCCGGAGGACATTCTGGTGGTGGTGGACGAAGCCTATTTTGAATTTAGCCAGCACACCACCGCCGCCGAGGTGCGGCAACGACCGAACTGGGTGGTGCTGAGAACCTTCTCCAAGGCGTTTCGGCTGGCGGCCTTTCGGGTGGGCTATGCCGTGGCCAACCCTGACCTCACCGCCGCCCTAGAGAAGGTGCGCCTGCCCTACAACCTGCCCAGCGCCACCCAAGCCGCCGCCGCCCTCGCCCTGGCCCACCGCCAGGATCTCCTCGCAGTGATTCCCGAAATCCAGGCCCAGCGAGACTGGTTGAGCACTGCCATGGCCAGCCAAACCCCGCTGCACCCTTGGCCCAGTGCCGCCAACTTTATCTACGCCCGCCCCGCTGCCCCCCAGCGGCCCATGGAGGACGACCTCGCCCACTGGTTCCAGCACCTCAAGGCCCAGGGCACCCTGATTCGCCATACGGGCGGGGGCCTTCGCATCACCATCGGCAGCCCCGCCGAAAACCAGCGCACCCTGGGGCATATCATCCAGGTATCCCCCTAGAAGAATAGCCCTCGCCGGAAGAAGAATAGCCCTCGCCGGATTTCCGCCAATACCGTTGGGCGGTTGATCCAGCGAGGGCCGCTATAGCCCCAGGGCAAGGTAAAGCGATCCGTTACCGCCCCGTCGAACCAGGTAGAATCGGCATTTCCACGGCCTGACGGTAGATTTCCACCTCTTCATTGAAGTCGATGGGCAGCACGGCCACCACGTTTTCGTGGGGACGGGGGATGATCACCCAGGTTTCGAGGATGCCGCCGGGGGTGTTTTCCGCCGCTTCTACCCCCGCCGCCATCGCGGCCTTCACCTCCGACACATCGCCGCGAATATTCACCACAAACCGGGCACTCCCGGCCCGAATGTAGCCGATCAACGTCACTCGTCCGGCCTTCACCATCGCATCGGCGGCGGCTAGAACGGGGGGAAATCCTCTGGTCTCCAGGGACCCTACGGCCTGTGGCATGGCTGCTCTCCTCGAAATCCTGTACGCGAAAAATCCATCCTTTATTGTACGGGCCGTGGGGGCAATCCGAACGACGGAGGCGACGGTAGGTCAAGAGGTAACGTACCGAATTGGGGGGAATTCGTTTAGGCTAGAAACTAGGTTTTGGATGGATGGCATGGCGCAACGATGTCCGGTTCCGGCGGAACAGCAGCCGATTAACGAATACCAGGATGTGCGCGAATCTTGGTTCTACAGCTGGGGTAGCCGCGACTTGACGGGCTACCTCAAGCCTGTGGTCATCCTCTGGCTGGTGGGCTGGCTGGTGGCTGGCCCCATGGCGGCGGCGAGTTTTGCCCCGGCCAAGCATCCTATCCCCTTTGCCCTCAGTGCCGCCATGGGCGCTTTAGTGCTGCCGATGCTGGCCCTGATGCAGCTCTATGTCGGTTGGGCCCATGTGGGCGGACGCCTGAAGGAAGATAAAGTACCCTACGAAGAATCGGGCTGGTATGACGGGCAAGTGTGGATTAAGCCGGAGGATGTGCTGAACCGCGACCGCCTGATTGTGGACTACCAAGTGCAGCCCGTCTTGCAGCGCATCCGCAAAACCATCGGCACCATCGCTGCCCTGCTCAGCCTAGGGCTCATCACCTGGCAATTAATCTAGCGAGCTAGTGATCTACCAGTGATCTAAGATGACAGGGCAAGGGTTCCACGGTCTAGGGATGCCTGTCCTCCCAGACTGGCTTCCACCACAATGCCACCCCTGCCCACAACCTCACTGCGCCCCAGTCCCTAGTCCCCAACCCCCAATCCCTAGTCCCCAACCCCTAGTCCCCAACCCCCATCCTTCAGCCAGAGCATTCCCTATGACCAGCAGCCGGGTAAACCGCCACCAAACCAAAGAACTTGACGTGCAACTGCTCCGCGAAGGGGTGGTGGAATCTAGCCATACGGCCCATGTGGTGGTGTGCGATGCGCGGGGGCGCACCCTCTCGGTGGCGGGCAATCCCGAACTGGCCACCTTCATTCGCTCGGCCCTCAAGCCCTTTCAGGCGTTGGCTGTGACCGCCGCTGGGGCCATGGAGCGCTACAACCTCAACGACCAGGATCTCGCGATTATGTGCGGATCCCACCAGGGCACCATCGAGCAGGTGCGCCAGGTGTTTCATATTCTTTGGCAGTCGGATTTGGATTCTACGGCCCTGCGCTGTCCTACCCCGGCGGGCCGCAAAAGCCCCCTAGAGCACAATTGCTCTGGCAAACACGCGGGGATGTTGGCGGTGTCCCATCAGCAAAACTGGCCCATCGAAAGCTACCTCGACCGCAACCACCCCGTCCAAAAGCTGATCCTCTCCCGCATGGCCGAACTGCTGGGGATGCCCGCCGATGAGTTCATCATGGCCCACGACGACTGCGGTGCCCCCACCTATTTCATGCAGTTGCGCCAGATGGCCACCCTCTTCGCCATGCTCTCCTCCGGCGACAACCTAGAAATGGAACGCATCATCCGCGCCATGACCAGCCACCCCAGCCTAGTCGGCGGGGCCGACGCCTTTGACACGAAGCTCATGGAACTGACCGACGGCGAACTGGTGAGTAAATCTGGAGCCGAAGGGATTCAGTGCATTGGCAAGGTGGGCGATGGCCTGGGACTGGCGATTAAGGTGATGGATGGCTCCAAACGGGCGAAGTACGCGACCGCCATTTTCACCCTCAAACAAATGGGCTGGATTCTCCCCGCCGTGGCTGACACCCTGGCCGAAACCTATATGCAAATTGGCCCCTTCAAGCGCCTAGATGTGGTCGGTGAACTGCCGCTGATTTACTAGGCGGACGGGGAACCTGGCGCGGCAGGAAGTCGGTGGTCTCTTCTCCGGTGCCCTGCCCCGGACTTAGCAGGGGCGCAGTCCTCAAAGAAATGCGCCCCTGCTAGGTGAATGAAGCCGGAGGGACAGCCATCAAAGTCTGCCCATCTGGCACCCGCTGCTCTATTCGGCAATGAAGATATAGCGCAGCAGGAAGATCGCCGCCAAGATCCACATGCCCAGCGTGGTTTCGCTGGCTTTGCCCTGGAAGGCTTTGATCAACGGATAGGCAATCAGGCCCATGGCCAGCCCTTCGGCAATGGAGAAGGACAGGGGCATGACCACAATGGTCAGAAAGGCCGCAATGGCCGCAGCGGGGTCATCCCAGTCAATCATGCGGGCGGCGGACATCATCATTACCCCCACCAGAATCAGAGCCGGAGCCGTTGCAAAGGAGGGAATGCCCGAAAAGAAGGGGATAAACAGCATCGCCACGATGAATAGCAGGGCCGCAACCACAGCGGTGAACCCGGTGCGTCCCCCTTCGTAAATGCCCGATGCCGACTCGATGTAGGTGGTGACGGTGGAGGTGCCAAGGACGGCTCCGGCGGTGGTGCCCACAGCGTCGGCCATGAAGGCTTTTTCGACGCCAGGGAACTTACCCTCCGAATCAATGTATCCGGCCTTAGATCCCAGCCCGGTTAGGGTGCCAATGGTGTCGAACAAGTCCACAAACAGGAACACGAAGACGATGCTGAACATCTCCCAAAAGTTGATCCGCAGCAGTTCTCCTAAGCCCACAAAGGCCTGACCAAAGAGATCCACGGGCGCACTGGGAATCGCCACAACCCCCGTGGGCCAAGGGGCCACCCCAAACACCCAAGCGAAGATGGCGGTACCCAAAATGCCCCACAGTAGCGCCCCCGTAACCCGACGGGCAAACAGGGCCGACGTGACCAGCAACCCCAAAATAGCCACGGCAGTGGAGGGGGTTTGGAGGGAGCCCAGGGTGGTAAAGGTGGGCTCGTAGGCCACAATGATGCCCGCATTTTTCAGGCCGATGTAGGCAATGAAAATGCCAATCCCGGCGGTGGTGGCGTGCTTAATGGCTTCGGGAATGGCCTCCACAATTTTGCTGCGAACATTGGTAATGGTCAGCAGAATGAAGATAATCCCTTCGATGAAGACAGCGGCTAGGGCCACTCGCCAATCAATCCCCAGCCCCAGCACCACGGTGAAGGCAAAGTAAGCATTGATACCCATGCCGGGGGCCAGCACAAAGGGAAACTTGGCGTAGAGGCCCATGATCAGCGTGGCAATGGCTGAGGAAATACCCGTGGCCATCACCAACTCGCCGAACAGATCCCCCGGTTCATTGAGAAACACCGCCGCTGACAGAATATCGGGGTTAACGATCAAAATGTAGGCCATCGTAACGAAGCTGGTGGCCCCGGCAATCACCTCGGTACGTAGATTGGTGCGATGGCCTTCAAAATCAAAAAAGCTGGCGATGGTGCCTGGGATGCCACCGCCACCGGGCGAAGGCTGTAGCCCTCCTCCTGGCGGGGTTTGTAGGTCTTCAGACGGCTGGGTCACGACGCAACTCCTCACAAAGGACTAAAACGACTCAAGCCATAAGTAATCGCTAGAAAACCCTGGCAAATCTGTTGTTTCCGATACATCTTTGCGGTTATTCACCTAGCTGATAGTCAGGCTTGGTCGTGGGCGCATTGGCTTTCGGTCGTCCTAGCCGCCCACGGAGGCCCAGCCAAGGCTATTCCAAGGCCTAGGGGTCTGGCTTGGTATCATGGGAGGGCATCGCTGGGCCAAACCCTCGCCCGATTCCATCTGTTTTCCCAACGCCCCATTTCTGACGCCCCATGTATCCTCCCGTTTCCCCCATCATTTTTGAGCTTGGCCCCTTCGCCCTGCGCTGGTATGGGCTGCTGATGTTAGTCGCTATTCTGTCCGCGGCCACGGTGGCCAGTCGCTATGTGGCCCGCCAAGGGGAAGACCCCGACAACCTGTGGGATATGCTGTTTTGGATTTTGATTCCCGGCTTTGTTGGGGCGCGGCTGTATTACGTGTTCATTCAGTCGCCACGGGGGCCGGAAGGGCTGGGCTATTACCTCGCCAATCCGGGCAAGATTTTGCAAATTTGGGGGGGCGGCATTCACATCTTTGGCGGGTTTATTTTTGGGGCAATCGCGCTTTTTCTCTTCAGCCGCATCCGCCAACTCAACCCCCTGCCCTACCTGGATGGCATTGCCCTGGGGTTGCCCCTGGCCCAGGCCATCGGTCGCTGGGGAAATTTCATCAACCAAGAACTCTATGGCCCGCCCACCACCCTGCCCTGGGGCCTGCGGATTGATGCCCAGCATCGAATTCCGCCCTACAACAACCTAGCCCAATACCCCGACTCCACCCGCTTTCATCCTCTGTTTTTGTACGAATCAGTCTGGAACCTGATCGGCTTTGCCCTGCTGTTGTGGATCGCCCGCAGATTTGAAAAACAACTGAAACCGGGGGATTTAGCCCTCGCCTATTTGATTTGGTATCCCCTAGGCCGCTTTTTCCTTGAGTTCCTGCGGACAGACTCCTGGTTTTTTCCGGGCACTCCCTTCAATGTGGTGCATATTTTGTCCGTGGCGGCAATGGCGGTGGCTGGATGGGTGCTGTACACGCGCCATCGTCAGCCTGCCTTGCGGGGAGGCTAGTTCCGGGTGGGCCTAGGGGTTGCAGTAGGGGCAGTGGAGGGGATCGGCGGCGGTGGGCAGGTCGGCGGGGGCTTGGTCTTGTTGGTAGTCGCAGCGCTGGCACTGGTGGCGCACCAAGCGAGTTAGCAGGGTGGGAGTGCCGCACAGACCACAGGGCAAACCGGGCCAGCGCTTTACCTCCCGAAAACCAGGACAAGCGCAATTTGGGCAGGTTTGGGCAATGGCCCGCAGCAAATCCTCAGTGGCTTGGGCAATCACCCCCATGCGGGTTGGGTTGTAGAGGGCGCGCATATCCGTTTCGATTTGGACGGTGGCGGCTTGGCGAAGGGCGGCTTCCACAGCGGTGGATAGGGCGGATTCCGTGGTGATGCCCTTAGCGAGGACGGTGCCATCGGCGCGGACAATGAGCCCATGGCTGGGAAAGTCTACGGCGGCGGCAAAGGCTTCAGCATCTTGCCAACTCCGAAGGGGCTGTTGACGATAGTTGGTTTCCGTAGACAGGCACTCGCCGACGATTTCTAGGCCATGCTGACGGTCGATCAGCACCACCAGTTCGCGGTTGCAGGGCACAAAGGGAATCTGGGGATGCGGCCCAAAACTGCCCTCACTGGCGATGGCTAGGGTTTCTCCGGTGTAATCGAGGGCGGCTTCGGCCTTGAGTCGGGCGGTGGCAAGCTGGTCGGCGGGGCGCGTCACTTCCCCGGTGAAGGTGCCAAAACCATCGGTATCAAACCCAGCGGGCACGGTGACGGTGAGGCCCAAGGGCATTTCGAGGCGGGGGGCGATGGCCTGCTCTTTGCGGTGCATGGTGGCGAGGACAGCCACCCGACGGGCAAATAGATCGGTCATGGGCACGTCAGCAGAAAATGGCAGGGGTTAACATCCAAGGGATTCCCCTTCGGAATTGTAGCCCTAGGGCTTGTATCATGCAGTAGCATAGTCAGCAAGACGGGGGTGAGATGGGCCTTTTAGGGCCAATTCAGGGTTTGAGCGATCCCTGGATGACATCTCATTTTTAATCACCCCATTGCTGGATTGAATTGCTCACTCCATATCCTATTGGAATTTCGTGCCATGAAGCTTTTGCTAAGCCAGAAACCCGCATTTTGCTACCCCGTTTCGGTCTTTAGTCTAAGCAACCAGCATGGCCAGACTACTATTATCTGCCCAGGATCTCCGTTACGACTGTGATCCCACCTCTCCCCTTTTTGAGTCCATTCACCTCAGCCTGCACCGTGGAGATCGTGTTGCCCTAATCGGTCGCAACGGTAGCGGCAAATCGACACTGATGAAGCTGCTGGCGGGGCAGATCCTCCCGATGCAGGGCACCATTGCCACCTACGGTTCCCTAGCCTATGTTCCCCAGGTGAGTACGCTGTCGTCTAAGCTTGATTCTCAGACAATTTTAGACTGGCTGAGCCATGCCTCTGAAGACTGGTGGTGCATCAATGATTTATGGGGCAATCCGTTAGCCACCTCCCTAGATCTCTCACAGCCCATTGCCCAGTTAAGCGGAGGTGAACTGACCCATCTACTATTAGCCGTTGCGCTGGCATCGACCCCTGATATTTTGCTGTTGGACGAACCAACCAACCACCTTGATTTAATGGCCCTGGATCGTCTTCAGGCTAGTCTAGGGGCATTTCAGGGAGCCCTGGTGATAGTTTCCCACAGGCCCCATTTCTTAGATCAAGTGGTTGCCAAAATCTGGGAACTCACGCCCCATACACTGCGGGAATACGGCGGCAACTACCACTCCTATCGAGCCCAAATCCAAGCCCAACAGCAGGCCGCAGCTCGTCACCATGAGGTGGCCCAAAAAGCCCTAGCCCGCGCCAAGGCAACGGCCCTGGCAGAACAAAAACGGGCGGCGCAATCTCGACGCCGTGGTGAACAGAAGGCGGCGGGCGGCAGCATGGGCAAAATGGCAAAACATTACTTGGCCAATCGGGCTTCAGGCACAGCGGGGACAGCGGCCAAGCGCCACCAAGCCACCCTAGAGCAAGCCGCTCAGCGGGTAGCCGACACCAAGGGAAAAACTTCCAAGCCCAGCCTCATTCACCTAGAGGAGGTGAACTCTAAACGCCGCACACTTCTAGACCTTCAGGATGGTTGTCTGAGAGTGGGAGGCCACCCGCTGATTCAAGACCTTCAGTTGCAGGTGGTGTCTGGGGATCGGTTGGTCATTGCCGGGGCCAATGGCTCCGGGAAATCGAGCCTCATCAAAGCGCTACTGGCCCATGATTCGGCGTTGGGTGCCGCCGACGGTATCGTTCTCACCGCCAAGCACCACCGCCAAGCCGAACCGCTCCGGGTGGTCTATCTCGATCAAACCTATAGCCTGGTGGATCGTTGTCGGAGTGTTCTTGCCAACATGCAGGCCACCAACCCCGACTGGCCCTACCAAGCCCTGCGCCAACAACTTGGCCATTTCCTGTTCTTTGGGCAGGCCGTGGAGAAATCCGCCTCGGCGCTCAGTGGCGGCGAACTGGCCCGATTAGCCCTCGCCATGGTCAGCATTGCTGCTATTGACCTACTGATTTTAGACGAACCGACGAACAACCTCGACCTCGAAACCGTGGACACTCTGGTAGATGCGCTTAACCAGTACCGGGGGGCGCTTTGGGTGATTTCCCACGACGTAGATTTCCTCAGCCGCATTGGCCTGAACCGAGCCTTCCACCTCAGCCATGGTCGTCTGCAACCCCTGGACGTGCTGCCCCACGTCCCCGATGCCTACTACCACGCCCTCCTAGCCACTGGTTGATCCTGACCAGGCCCAGGGATGAAGAGGAAACCTACCCTCACCACCCGCCTGGGGGAGGAGGCGATGGGGGTAGGCTGGCCCAGGCTCAGAGGGCGATGATGCCGCAGCAAACCTTTGGCGATGGGATGCGGCCCACTCTGAGATCCACATGCCTGAGCCAAGACTGTAAAACGAGAACGGGCAAACGCCAGAGACGATCAGGACAATTGCCATCAGGGACAAGGGCTAGGCAGCACTGGAGACGACGATCAAGTAATTTACTTTTATAAATTATTCAATCTTTCTCCATATCTCTCAGTCTATACAAAAGTTCCAGGGGATGGAATGCCCCAAGGCTCGAAACCTCCCTGCAATTTTCAATGCAGAAAATAAGCTGAGCTTATTAAAAAGGGACTTGAGTATAGCAGGAGTCAATCTTAGCGGCGGAAGGTATTACGCCCTAGCGGCCACGGCGGCGCATCCGTGGCGGCGCATCCGTGGCGGCGCATCCGTGGCGGCCTACTGTCCCACGGCGGGCATGCCCTGGGCCAGCAGACTGCCTTGGGCTACGGTGGCGTAGATCAGGAGGTGATCCCCCAGGGGCAAGGTTTCTACCACAGTGCAGGCGAGGTAAGCGAGGGCATCGCTGAGGCGGGCGCAGCTATTGTCGGCCAGGGTAAAGAGCAGGGGGCCAAAGGGCGGGCGGACAGGCTGTTGGGTAGAAAAATGGCGACGCACAGTGCGACCCTCCTGGAGAATATTCAGGCCAAAGGCGGTGCCAGGGCTGAGGTCGAGACACCCCTGGGGAACAGTCACCATCAGGCCGGGGGGCTCAAAGCTGGCCTGGGCAACGGCGCTGGTGAGCAGGCCGCTGGGGCCATCGGCGTCGGTGGTGGTCAGCACGCAGAGGGTTCCCACTACGCGGTTTAGGGCCTGCTGGGTGCGATCTCCCTGACCTGCGGCGGGGGGCGGAGTATGCTGCTTTTGGCGTTTGCGCAACTGCTGGGCAAAACGGGCGGCGGCGGCATGGCAAGATTCTAGGGCGTTGTCATCGGGACTAAAGCGTACCCGCAGCGGATCGAAGCCCAGGGGAATGTTGGCATCTCGCAGTTTTTGGGCCAGCCAGTCAACCGCCTCGCCACTCCAGCCATAGGAGCCAAAGACGCCCACGGGCTTGGTCTTAGGCCAATGATCTAGCACCAACCCCAGGGCCGTTTGCATTTGCACCGGGGCGTGGCCACCTAGGGTAGGCGATCCCAGCATCACCCCATCACAGCGGGCCAGGATGTCTAGCAGGGCGGCGGGGTCGGTATGTTCACCATTTACCAACTCCACCGCTACGTTGGCCTGGGTTAGGGCGGTCGCCAGGGCGGCGGCCAGCTTAGCGGTGTTGCCGTAGGCGGAGGCGTAGATGATGGCCACCTGGGGCAACCTGGGCCCTCGCTGCTGACACCATTGGCGATAGTCCTGCATCACCCGACTGAGGCTATAGCGAACTAGCGGCCCGTGGCCCGGTGCAAGAAGGTTTAGGGGAAGCGCCTCCAACTGTCGTAGGGCCGTGGCGATCTGGCGGGTTTGAGAACTGTGCAAACAGTCGAAATAGTGACGACGGTCGGCCTCCAACTGCCGCCACTGGGCATCCCACAGGGCGTCGGCGCAGTGGTGCACCCCAAACAGCTTGTCGCTATAGAGGATCTGGCTGGCGGGGTCGTAGGTACAGAGGCCATCGGGCCAGCGCGGCGTGGGCACTCCCACAAACCGCAGGATGTGGCCCTGGCCTAAGTCTAGACTGTCTCCAGACCGGACAGGATGGATCTGCGCTGAAGAAAGGCCCCGGTCGCGTAGCCAACGAGTTGCCGGATGGGAGCACACCACCTGGGCCTGGGGAGCCAACCCCAGCAATCGCCGGAGGGTGGCCAGCCGATTGGCATTCACGTGGTTGAGCACGAGGTAGTCTAACGAGCCTAGGTCAACCTGGGGCTGGAGAGCCGCCAAAAACAGGGTCGTAAAGGATTCCCCCGGCGGGTCTAGCAGGGCAGTACGATCTCCACGAATGAGATAGGCATTGGCGGTGGTGCCGCACTGGCGGCTGTACTCCACCTCAAACTTCAGCCGTTCCCAGGTGCGAGACCGCAAAACCCAGGTTTGATGGCCCAGGTCGGCAATTTGGACATCGCGGGGCCGTGCCGTCATAGGAACGGCGGTGGAAGGCATGGGATTGGGGGTAGACATGGTGTAGTAGGTCATGGGAGGAGGGAGGGTTAGGGGCTGGGCCGCTCGTCGCTGGTGGTGCCCACGGGGGGCGTGGCTAGGGTCGGCAAATCCTGGGCAAAGCGCAGACGATGGCGGCGAGATACCCATTGTTCTGGATCAACGCCATCGAAGGTGGGGGGAATCCAGGCGCGTACCACCAGCAGCGCCCCCAGCACCGTGAGGAACAGACAACTGGCCACCACCTGCACCCAGGGCGTTTCTAGCACCCCATGCACGATAATTTCCCGCAGCACCGATACGATGGAAACCTCCACCGCCACACCAATGGAAATACGGTGTTCCTGGAGGTAAATAATCAGCAGCCGAAACAACTCCACCAAAATCAGCAGAAAGAGGATATCGGCGGTCACTTCCGGGAAGTTTAGGGGCGGCAGCAGCGAGAGAAACATTTGCCGCAACTGCATCACCATGAAGCTAAACAGCCCCATGCAAAGGGAAATCACGATTAGGTCTTGCACCGTTTCCAGCAGGCGCACCACCGTACTGCCATTGAGCCCAGGAAGCCAGCGGGGGGAAGAATCAGGAAGAGTTGGCATAGCTGTGTCTCGCAATAACGGCAAAGAAAAAACTGACGTTGAGGTAGCCAAGTGCAAAGGAGATCTGCCCCGATTGGGAGACTGAGATCGTAGGTACCGAGGTTGTGGGTAGCGAGGTTGTGGGTACCGAGGGGCCTAATAGTGACTACCGCTGGTGCGATGGTGAATGGCAGTGCGCCCGTTGGGGTTGGCGACCCGTCCGGCTTGGGCCGTCGCGCAGACAATCCAGTGATCGGGGGTTTCTAGGCGATGGGTGACGGTGCACTCTAGATAGGCCAGCGCCTCGGCCAAAATGGGGGAACCGTTGGTGGCGCGGCGGGTGGCAATGCCCTCAAACCGATCCACCCCCGGCGGAAACCGCTTCAGGAAATGCTTGATCAACCGCTGGTTCTGGCCTTCCTCCAGCACGTTTAGCACAAAGGTGTCGCCCCATTGCAGCAGGGAGGCCATCGCCCGATCCTTGGCAATGGCCAGGGCCAGCCCCGGTGGCTGAGGGCTGGTGCGCATCACCCAAGAGGCCAGCATCGCACCGCCCACCTCTCCCTGCTGGGTGGTGAGGAGATACAGCCCGGTGCTGAGTCGCCCTAGGGCCTGATCTAACCCCGTCAGCGGCTCTGTAGGCCGGGATTTGGCCGCTGCCCTCGCCTGAATCGCCTGCCCCAGATCAAGGCCCGCTGTTTCGCAGCGTTTGTCAATGGCTGGGGTGGCATCGGTTTTCATCAGAATGGGCTCGAAGCCGAGGGTAAGGCCCAGGGCGGTACAGCGGTTTCTCAGGGGAAAGATCGGCTCATCCTGCCCGCCCCCAGTTTCAAACAAACCGATGGCTTGCCCCGGACGGGCAGCAGCCAGCAGCGTACTCAAAAGGGGGGCAAACTCCGGGCGATCCTGGGGCGGCATGCCCACCACCACCCCGGCGGCGCTGTCCACCAACTCCCGGACGATGGCCGTGTCCACTTCTAAGTAATCCACCGCTTCCACCGCCAGCCCTGTTTTCATCATTCCCCGCCCCAGCGCCAGGGCCATCTGGTCGCTATGGCCATAGCCTCGGGTGTAGAACAGCGCCACAAAGGGGGTCTTTTCTGCTTGAGCCTCGCTCCATTCACGGTAGTAATGGAACCAGTCCACCAAATGGTGTTGTAGTAAGGGGCCGTGCCCCGTTGCCACCTGCTGAATGGTGAAGGGCTCAAGGCGCTTGAGAGCGGCCAACACCGACCGGGCATTGGGAGCCATCAGACAATCGTAGTAAAGCTGAAAATCTGGCTCCAGCAGCCGAGGGGCTTCGTCGTAGAGGGTGTCGTCGCAATAGTGCATCCCCAACACATCACAGGTATAGAGCACATGGGTGCCCTGGTCGTAGGTCAGCATCGTGTCTGGCCAGTGCAAATTGGGGGCGCTGATGAAGGCCAGCTCATGCCCCTGCCCCAAATCGAGGTGGTCGCCACTTTTCACGATCTGGGCAGCAAAGGGCCGATGGATCTGATTCTGCAAAAACTGAATGGCGACCTTCGTGCCCACCACCGTGATTTGCGGCGCTAGGGCCAAGAGATCCGCCACCAATCCGCTGTGATCCGGCTCCGTGTGGTTGACCACCAAGTAATCAATCGTGGTGACGTCGATCCGACGCTGCAACTCTGCCAAATACAAGTCCCGAAACTTTGCGTGGGTGGTGTCAATCAACGCCGTCCGGTCGCCGCGCACCAAAAACGAGTTGTAGGTGGTGCCATTCCGTAACTCAAACTCAATATCAAAGCGATCCCGATCCCAATCCTGACAGCGAAACGTTGTTGAGTGGGCCGCAATCTCTGCCACCTGAAGGCTTAGCCGTCCTGGGGGCACCATTGGGAGATGCACATCCGTGAGAGCAACCATGATGTATCTCTATCCTCATCGAGACTAAGCTTTGAATAGCTCAATGATGAAGGAAACCTACAAGACTTGTAAAATGTCAATATCAAAACTCAAATATAAGTTTTTTATATAATCAAGAGAAATTTATATTTGCATAGCCAATGAATTAATCTTGAACTTTGCCGCCCCTGATCGCGATACAGGCCCGGTGTCTTTCGCGGACTGAGATGGGCCTGCAAGGGCCTAAACCCTAGCTGGGATCGTCAATGCTGGGTCGTCGCGCCTAGGGGTGAGCAGGTTATGATCTAGGGAGGCATCCCCCAAAACGAAACCGCCCATGCAGGCCCAACCTCCCAGAGAACCCACCCTTGGCGACATTCTGACCGAGCTGCAATCGGTGAAAAGCGATCTCCAAGCCTTCAAAGCCGACGTTGATCAGCGCTTTGAGCAGGTAGACAAGCGCTTTGAGCAGGTAGACAAGCGCTTTGAGCAGGTAGACAAGCGCTTCGAGCAGGTGGATCAACGGCTGGAGAAGTTGGACTATAAGTTCGACACCTACGAAAAAGCCTCCGAGAAGCTGTCCCGCTTGGCCACCACCATCATTGTGGCGGCGGCGACGGTGGCGGTGTTGCCTGCCGCCCTCCAAGCCTTTGGGCCGTTGATTACGCAGGTTGTACTGTCGGGGCAGTAGCTTCCTTGGGGATGGGGCCATGAACAGGAAAGCGCTACCCCAACGGCACGGCAACCATGCTTGAGAGGCTCAGTCCAGCACTTGCCCTAAGCCTTGCTCTCCCTTGATATTTTTCTCTGAAAAATTTTTATTTAACGTTTTGATACAAAAATGAGAGTTTCCCTCTCAAAAGACTGTAAATTTTAGTTACGGAAGCACCTTGGGTTTATTTCAAATTGTGTCACCTGGGGGCCTTAAACCTAGATGGGGCAAGGTTTTCTGGTACAAAGAGAAATGGGATCTCGGCTGTGGTTCCGTTAAGAAATGTTTCTTTGATACAGTATTTGGCGGTTCGTGAAGCCTGGGTTACTAAGTTTCTTGGCAATCCGGCCCTCTCCAGCCCCTCGGCCTTAGCAGCGAAAGGAGTTTTACTGCATGTTCACCCACGTCAAGCCCACTGTGCGCCACATTGCCCCCGACGATCTGAACGGGCGGAGGCTGGTCAAGGTGGTCTATGTGGTGTTAGAGCCTCAGTACCAGAGTGCTCTATCCTCCGCCATCCGGTCGATCAACGCCCACAATTCCCAGGTGGCGTTTGAGGTCAACGGCTATTTAATCGAAGAACTGCGCGATGCCAACAACTACGAGGCGTTTAAGCAGGATGTGGCCGAGGCCAACGTATTCATTGCCTCGCTGATCTTTATTGAAGACCTGGCCGATAAGGTGGTGGAAGCGGTGGCCCCCGTGCGCGACCAGTTGGATGTGGCGGTGTGCTTCCCCTCCATGCCCCAGGTGATGCGCCTGAACAAGATGGGCAGCTTCTCCATGGCGCAGTTGGGCCAGTCGAAGAGCATGATCGGCTCCTTTATGAAGAAGCGCAAGGAGAAGTCTGGCGCGGGCTTCCAGGATGCCATGCTGAAGCTGCTGCGGACGCTGCCCACGGTGCTGAAGTATCTGCCCGTGGAAAAGGCCCAGGATGCCCGCAACTTCATGCTGAGCTTCCAGTACTGGCTGGGCGGCTCGCCGGAGAACCTGGAAAACTTCTTCCTGATGCTGGCCGACCGCTACGTCATCACCGATAGCCAAATCGAGGGTGCCCCCCAAACCGAAACCCTCGACTACGAAGAGCCCGTCACCTACCCCGACATGGGCATCTGGCACCCGATGGCCCCGGCCATGTTCGAGGATATTAAGGAATACCTCAACTGGTACACCTCCCGCCGGGATATTTCCGACGACCTCAAGGATCCCCTCGCCCCCACCATTGGCCTGGTGCTGCAACGGACGCACCTCGTCACCGGGGATGAGGCCCACTATGTGGCCATGGTGCAGGAATTTGAGTACCTGGGCGCGAAGGTGATCCCCGTGTTTGCGGGCGGTTTGGATTTCTCCAAGCCCGTGGATGCCTACTTCTTTGACCCCGTGGATAACTCCAAAACCATCGTGGATGCGGTGGTGTCCCTCACCGGGTTTGCCCTGGTGGGTGGCCCCGCTCGCCAGGATCACCCCAAGGCCATCGAGACCCTGAAGCGGCTGAACCGTCCCTACATGGTGGCCCTGCCCCTGGTGTTCCAAACCACCGAGGAGTGGGAGGACAGCGACCTGGGCCTGCACCCGATTCAGGTGGCGCTGCAAATGGCCATTCCTGAGCTGGATGGGGCCATCGAACCCATCGTGCTGTCGGGACGCGATGGCCTGACCGGACGGGCGATTTCCCTGCAAGACCGGATTGAATCCATCACTCAACGGGCGATGAAGTGGGCCAACCTGCGCCGCAAGCCCAAAGTGGACAAAAAGCTGGCCATCACCATCTTCAGCTTCCCGCCGGATAAGGGCAACGTCGGTACCGCCGCCTATCTAGACGTGTTCGGCTCCATCTATAAGGTGCTAGAGGCGATGAAGCAGAACGGCTACGATGTGCAGGATCTGCCCGAATCCCCTGAAGCGCTGCTGCAAGAGGTGATCCACGATGCCCAGGCCCAGTACAGCAGCCCCGAACTGAACGTGGCCTACCGGATGCCCGTGCGCGAATACCAAGCCCTCACCCCCTACGCCGAGCGCCTAGAGGAAAACTGGGGCCCAGCGCCCGGACACCTCAACACCGACGGCGAAAACCTGCTGGTCTACGGCAAGGCCTTCGGCAACGTGTTCATCGGCGTGCAGCCCACCTTCGGCTACGAGGGCGACCCGATGCGGCTGCTGTTCTCCCGTTCCGCCAGCCCCCACCACGGCTTCGCCGCCTACTACACCTTCCTGAACAAAATCTGGGGCGCGGATGCGGTGCTGCACTTTGGCACCCACGGCTCTCTGGAATTCATGCCCGGTAAGCAGATGGGGATGTCGGGCACCTGCTATCCCGACAACCTGATCGGCAGCATCCCCAACCTCTACTACTACGCCGCCAACAACCCCTCGGAGGCCACCATCGCCAAGCGCCGGGGCTACGCCGAAACCATCAGCTACCTGACGCCGCCTGCTGAGAATGCGGGTCTATACAAGGGGCTGAAGGAACTGAGCGAACTGATCGGCTCCTACCAAGGCAACAAGGAAAGCGGTCGGGCGGTGCAGATCGTCAACGCCATCATCGAAACGGCGCGGATCTGCAACCTGGATAAGGACGTGGAACTGCCCGAAGGCGATTCTGGCGACCTGTCTAACGATGAGCGGGATGCCTTGGTGGGCAAAATCTACATCAAGCTGATGGAGATTGAATCTCGTCTGCTGCCCTGCGGCCTTCATGTGGTCGGCAAGCCCCCCAGCGCCGAGGAAGCCATCGCCACCCTGGTCAACATCGCCGGACTGGATCGCGAAGAGGACGGCATCATGAGCCTCCAGCGGATCATCGCCGACAGCCTAGGCCGCGACATTGAGGAGATCTATCGGAACAGCGACCGGGGCGTGCTGGCCGATGTGCAACTGCTCTACGACATCAACCAAGGGGTACGCGCCGCCGTCGCCGCCCTGGTGCATGAGCAGATTGACGCCGAGGGTCGGGTGTCCATGGTCTCTCGGCTGAACTTCTTCAACATTGGCCGCAAGGAACCCTGGATCAAAGCCCTCCACGAGGCGGGCTACACCAACGTCAACGCCGACGCCATCAAGCCTCTGATGGAGTACCTGGAGTTCTGCCTAGAGCAGGTCTGCGCCGACAACGAACTGGGCGGTTTGCTGCAAGCCCTCGAAGGCGAATACATCCTCCCCGGCCCCGGCGGCGACCCCATCCGCAACCCGGAAGTGCTGCCCACGGGCAAGAACATCCACGCCCTCGACCCCCAGTCCATCCCCACCACCGCCGCCGTGCAGTCGGCCAAGATTGTGGTGGATCGGCTGCTGGAACGGCAGCGCCAGGAAAACGGCGGCAACTACCCCGAAACCATCGCCACCGTGCTCTGGGGCACCGACAACATCAAGACCTACGGCGAATCTCTGGCGCAAATGCTGTGGTTCGTCGGCGTTAAGCCCCTGCCCGACTCCCTCGGTCGGGTCAACAAGCTGGAGCTGATTCCCCTGGAGGAACTGGGTCGGCCCCGCGTGGATATCGTGGTCAACTGCTCTGGCGTGTTCCGCGACCTGTTCATTAACCAAATGGCCCTGCTGGATCGCGCCGTGAAAATGGCCGCCGAAGCCGACGAGCCCCTAGAGATGAACTTCGTCCGCAAGCACGCCCTGCAACAGGCCGAGGAAATGGGCATTGGCCTCCGGGAAGCCGCCACCCGCATCTTCTCCAACGCCTCCGGTTCCTATTCCTCCAACATCAACCTGGCGGTGGAAAATAGCACCTGGGAAAACGAGGCCGAACTCCAGGAAATGTACCTGAAGCGCAAGTCCTTTGCCTTCAACTCCGACAATCCCGGCGTGATGGACAGCAATCGCGGCCTGTTCGAGTCGGCCCTGAAGACGGCGGACGCCACCTTCCAAAACCTGGATTCCTCGGAGATTTCCCTCACCGACGTGTCCCACTACTTCGATTCCGACCCCACCAAACTGGTGGCCAGTCTGCGCGAAGACGGCAAGGCCCCGGCCTCCTACATCGCCGACACCACCACCGCCAACGCCCAGGTACGCACCCTCTCCGAGACCGTCCGCCTGGATGCCCGCACCAAAATGCTGAACCCCAAGTGGTACGAAGGGATGCTCTCCCACGGCTACGAGGGCGTGCGGGAACTCTCCAAGCGCTTGGTGAACACCATGGGCTGGTCGGCCACCGCAGGCGCAGTGGACAACTGGGTCTACGAAGACGTGAACACCACCTTCATCCAAGACCCAGAAATGTGCAAGCGCCTGATGGATCTCAACCCCAACTCCTTCCGCCGCATGGTTTCCACCCTGCTGGAAGTGAACGGGCGCGGCTACTGGGAAACCAGCGACGAAAACCTGGAACGCCTCCAAGAGCTGTACCAGGAAGTTGAAGACCGCATCGAAGGCGTTGAATAGACGCTGCGTTGAGTCAGCCTTGATTCGACGTTAATAAGCCAACGAAAAGCCCGGTTTCTTCAGGAAATCGGGCTTTTTTAATGGCCATTACCCCAAAAAAGTACCTTGGCCCCGCAGGCCGTTGACCACTCCCGCCAGATAGGGGCTCATCAACCGTTGCACCATAGCCAATCCGGTTAGGAATCCCCTGATTCCGCCGAGCGCTGTTGATTCCAGGCGTGCATTCCAGCCATTCGTCCCAGCTGTGAATAGCAACCTTGGGTGGACTGGCAACGCTTCCCCATGGCGATCAAATTCTTCGTTCATTTTTGGCAACCTGCGCCATGATGGGACTGCACGGTGTGAGGAGGAGGCCATGAATCGCTATGCGTTGGGCGCAGCTATGGCGCTGCTGGTGCTGCTGGCTTGGTCGGGGGCGGGAGGCATGAGCCAACTGCTTCAGGGCAATAATCAGCCGCGAGGTGGGTTACGAGCCGATGACCGCGATCTAGGGACACAGCCTATCGAGCAGGCAGGGCAGGCCGTACAGCGTCAAAATATGACCCCATCTGGCACACCCGCCCTGGGCACCACGGTTCCCAACAACTCGGCTGTGATGGGTGGCGGCGACATCACCCCCACCAACGGCGGGTTTACGGCCCCAGCGGGCACCCCACCCACCCTTAGCCCCACCCAGCCCGGAGCAACTCAAAACGTGATTCCCCGCCAGGGAGCCACCACCCTACCCGCCCCCATTGGCGACATTGCCCCAGTGCAGCCCGGTTTGGTGCGACCCGACCCAGCGCCCCCCGTCACCAACGACCCCGAACTGGAGTCGATCCCAGCCCTGTGGTAGGGAGATCCCTCCCCCTCAATCCCTCTCCCTGGGGGAGAAGGACTTTGAAGGATACTCCAGCTCCCCTCTCCCTAGGGGAGAGGGGCTGGGGGTGAGGGCTAATCCCCCACATTCCATGAACCTATCGTCTTCCTTGCCTTGCGATGTCTGCCGTGCCGCCCAAACTACGTCCCTACCAGGTTGACCTGATTAACGATCTCTACCGAGAGTTGAATGAGGGCCACAAGCGGGTGGCCATTGTGGCGGGCACCGGGGCCGGGAAAACGGTGATTAGCGGTCAAATTTGTGCCCACGCGGAGTCAGCGGGCAAACGGCTGATGTTTTTGGTGCATCTGGACGTGTTGGTGGGCCAAACCTACGAAAAAATGAAGTCCTTTGGGCTGCACTGCGGCTTCATCAAAGCGGGCTGGGAGGAAAACCGCGACGCCCCGATTCAGATTGCCAGCATTCAAACCATGGCCAAACGCCGCTGGTGGAAACAGTGGCCCGCCGATGTGGTGTTCTACGACGAGGGCCACATCACCCTATTCAGCCAGGTCGGTAAGTCGGTACTGAAGACCTTTCCCAACGCCACCCACCTAGTGATGACCGCCACCCCCGAACGCCTGGGCAAAGAGCAACTGGGAGATGTGCTCGATACGCTGGTGGCCTCCCCGGTACCCAGCGAGTTGCAGCACATGGGCTATCTGGCCCCGATGAAGTACTACAGTATGCCCCCCGATGGCGTCGCCAACCTGGCGGAGGTGAAAACCGTGGGCGGCGACTATGACGAAGCGGGCCTCAAAAACGCCTGCGACCGTCCAGAACTGGTCGAAAAAATCGTCACCGAATGGCAGCGCCTCTGCCCCGGCAAACGCACCATCGCCTTTTGTGTGGATTTGGAACACGCCCGCCATGTGGCCAACGCCTTCAACGCCGCTGGCATCCCCGCCGCCACGGTGGAAGGGGGCACCCCGATCAAAGAACGTCAGCAGATGTACCAAGATTTGCGCCAGGAAAAGATCCTGATGCTCACCTCCTGCAACGTGATCAGTATCGGCTTTGACGAGCCCAGCGTGGAGGTCGGCCTGCTGCTGCGGCCCACCCAATCTAGCGCCTTGCACCTGCAACAAATTGGCCGCGTCATGCGGATTTCGCCCCACACGGGCAAGGGCTACGGCATTATCCTCGACCAGGCGGGCAATCTGGAACGGCTGGGCTTCCCGGAAGACATCAAGGACTACCACCTGCCCACCCAGCAAGCCAGCAGCGACGACTCCAAACCCGCCCCCACCAAACCCTGCCCCCAATGCGGACGGGTAGTGCTAGCCTTCATCGCCAAATGCCCCGACTGCGGCCACCAGTGGATCACCGAACGCCCCCTCAACCTGGAGGACATGGTGGAGATCTACTCCGCCGCCCAGGCCCACCAAATCAACGACTTGCCCACCCTAGTCGAACTGTTCCACAGCCACCGTCGCCGCGCCTACCTGCGCCGCAATGCCCCCACCTGGGCCGAACGCTCCTTCTGGGAACACTGCGGACGCAAACCGAAGGATTCCTGGTACTTTGGCTCCCTGTTTGGCCCCCGCCCCACCCCCTACCAAATGATGGAGTATTGGGAATATCTACAAAAAAGCGCTAAACGCCTCGGCAAACGCCAGGACTGGATCGTGCAGGAATTTGAAAAAGAATGCGGCCCCGGCAGTTTTCAACGCTTAGCAGGCTTTCGGCAAGGGACACAGAATCCAACAAGCTCTAGATTTCTGGCCTAGCTAATACCTGCTGTCAAAACATAGCGAGATTGACCGCGACACAGGCTGACCCTCCATTGCGACCGACTCAAGTCGAGCTAGAAGATAAAATATATACTCATATTGAGTTACTGCGCTAGCATCAGCATAAGTTCTTTGAACTGAGGCTAAAAATACGTGCAAGCAATATGACCCGTTACTCACTGGATATATCCGACATCGAAAAAAAGCAAATTGAGTCTTGTCGTAGCGACTTGAGTTGGAAAGAGCTTAGCTTTGGGGCAAAGCTGAGAGTTTTGATCTTTGAGCAGGTTGAAACACTAGAAGAGGAGAGTAATAAAATGATAGACACCAACCGTGCCGCCACCATGGCTGAAATGTATGCTAAAGCCTGTCCTGGGGGTCTCTATGGCCCGTTAAACGGTGCTGTAATCGACATTGTGGATACAGCAAAGATGGCGCGTTACCGTATGGCGGAAGTGTTTGGCATAGATCCTCAGGACGTTCCTCTAGAGTCCTGCATTAAGGTGGCTACCGAGGCACTCTTGAGGGCTCAGCAAGATCTAGAGTCATGATTATCCGAAGCATCTAGCCTCTGGATGATGCTCTGGGTGGTGCATTTGCAGCGATTACGCCCTGGCGACACGCTAACAGCTTGGGTGAGCTGCAATACCACTCCAGAGGAATCAGGGTTAGCCAAGTCGGATTGGCTTTAGGTACTAGGCGTAACCGCAAGGCAGGGATTCGGCCCAGCCTCCACGCTGGGTTCAACCGTGAGGATATAGGCGCTGACCTGATTGGCCGTTGGGAGCGTTTGGTCGGCCAGGGTGCTCAAGGC
This sequence comes from Leptolyngbya sp. BL0902, assembly GCF_016403105.1. Classification (NCBI taxonomy): domain Bacteria; kingdom Bacillati; phylum Cyanobacteriota; class Cyanophyceae; order Leptolyngbyales; family Leptolyngbyaceae; genus Leptolyngbya; species Leptolyngbya sp. BL0902. Next base: position 643,754 of record NZ_CP046155.1, on the reverse strand, counting down.
CCAGTCATCGACGGCCCCATAGCCAGAGCTTTGCAATAGGACGGGCGGGCCGTGGTGGGAGCCATCGGGATTGACCACAAGGCCCACCCTAACTAGGCCAGGGGCCGGATTGAGGCAAGCCCGCTGCCAATAGGCCACAGCCACGGGGTCGGGCAGGGTCTCCGCTGTGAGATCAGCGATCCCGGTGTCTTGGCGAATCTGCGTCTGCCATTCACGGTAGTTGGTGGCAAAGGCTTCCTCGGTGCTGGTTACGGCGTTGTAGCTAAACCGTTCCCGCAGGGCCTCCGTCAGCCGATTGAGCCGAGATGGGGAAAAGTTCAGCCGAGCCGCATGGGCCTGCAATTGCTCCCGCAGGTTATTTCCTGCCAGGGCAGGGGGGCGGGGCGAGGCCATGAGCGCCTGGGTTTGGTTTTGGTTAGATGAATCAGCGGGCGCAGGTCTATCGCTAGGCACAGGCGGAGCCGCAGGGCTGGGGGCGCTGGGGCGGGGGCTTTCCGTTTCCCCGGCCTGGGGGCGGTTGGCGGCAGGGCTGGGGGGAGGCGCAGGATTGGGGGACGATTGGCCCTGGCCGACATTTTCCAGGTTGCGAGGAACTGTCCTGGGTTGGGGAACTGTCCGGGGCGCGGTGGGGGCAACCTCAGGCGAGCGCTGGGCTGGAACGCCTACTCCGGCTGGGTTCAGAGGTTGTGTCCCCGCCATTGGGGTAACAGCCTCCCCTGGGGATTGGCCTGCCATCGGGTCTTCCCCTTCGGAGGAAGACGTCGGGAGAACGCGGGTCATCGCCACACTGTCCTGCTCTGGATCGGGTGGGGGAATGGGGCTATCGTCCGAGGCTCCGGTGGGCAGCATCAGAACGGCCCCATGCAGCCCCAGGGAGGCCAGCAGCATGGGGGCGAGCAGGCGTTGCCACGGCAGCCTATATTTTGGGGGTGGCGGGGGTTGGAACGTCATAGCAGCACGAAGTGAGGCAACGGTTTGGTGGCCCGTTATCAATAGGGCTTCCTATTCAGGATAGATCCAGGGGGCTGTCGAGTTGGGGCAGGAAGGACGGTTCAGGGAGCCCAGCCCAGCCTAGGGTCAGACGACCAAATGATCACGAGGCCCGTGGCCTGGGGATTGCCCACCCCCAGCCCCACAACGGAAATAAACAGCAGCGGCTGTCCTCCCTGCAACACTTGAAACAGGGTGTGGCCACAGTAGCCCTCCGGTAGGGGGCTGACCTGGTAGGCGGGCGTTGGAAAGGTGCGGGGCACATCCTGCTGCTCGATGAATTGCACATTGCGGGTCAGGTAGCGGACATCCACAGCCCCCGGAGCCAAGCGGTAGCTATCGGCGCTAATTTGGCTAAAAAAGCAGGCTTGCTGCTGGGCCGACCACTCCTGGATACCACGTCGGGTTAAAAACGCTACGGCGGGAAAGGAAGTAGCTGTGGAGTCAAAATCGCTTTCTCCCGACCCGCGAGTGAGGCGCGTCACAATTTCCAAAACTTCCTGTTCCTGCACCACCACGGGGGGAGGGTTGGAATCCACCGCCGTAGAGGAGGCCACGGGTGGGTTATCCTCGGTGCTCAAGGCTTCGAGGTTGTCCGTAGGGAGATCCGTTGGGGCCATGGCCTCTAGGGGGGCGGGCGGCAACGCGCTGGGATCGGGGTATGAATCGGGTATTCGAGGAGCCACTGGGGCGGCTGGGGGTGGGGCGGCTGGGGGTGGGGCCGTGGGCGTCTCAGCGGGCGGCGGTGTCTCAGCCACCGGGGCCGGAGCCGCCAGGGAGCTAATACTGAGCAGATCCACAAAGTCCTCCTCAGCCGTTGTTTCCTCCTCAGTGGCCTCTGGGCGAGGGGGCATCGGTGCCATCAACAACAGCCCATGGATCGCTAGGGATAGACTAACCAGCAGGCCCGCCCAAGCCGTGGGCGAGACACAGCGTGTCTTGAGCCCCGCCAGCCGGGACAAGGGGTTGATCCGTGGAGAGGCGTCGGGGGCCATAGGGCTGAGTACCAAAGGGGGCAGAAAGCCCTTGGAACACCATCATCCCAAGGGCTATGGGCAGGGGTTGGCGTGGGCAACCAGCAGTCTACAGCCCAGACCGAATGGCGCTGTAGCGTTCGGTAGGCAGCGGCACATAGCCCACCTCAGGAACCAGGGTGGTGGCCTGGTCTAGCATGAACTCCACAAAGGCGCGTACCTCAGGCCGAGACTCTAGGCTGCTCTTCCTCACGTAGAAAAAGATCGGTCGGGAGAGGGGTACATAGGTGCCATCGGCCACGTGCTCAACCGTGGCAGCAACCCCATCGATGGCCACCGAAGCTAAGCGCCCTTGGTTTTCTAGGTAGTAGGCCATGCCAAAGTAGCCCAGGGCACCCCGGTCGCGGGAAACCCCCACTACTAGGATGTTGTCATCTTCGCTGGCGGTGTAGTCAGTGCGGCTTTCGCCAGAGGTGCCGATAATGGCCTCGGTAAAGTAGTCGAAGGTGCCGGAGTCGGTGCCGGGGCCGTAGAGGGAAATCGGGGTGTTGGGCCAGCTCGGATTGATCTGATTCCAGCGGGTGATGCGCCCTTCGGCAGCGGGCTCCCACAGGGTGCGAAGCTGATCCACGGTCATGCTTCTGGCCCAGGTGTTTTCGGGGTGAATCACTACCGTCAGGGCATCGATGGCGATGGGCACTTCCACGTACTCCACCCCCGCTGCCGCGCAGAGTTCAGCTTCCGTGTCGCGGATGGGGCGGGAGGCTCCGGTGATGTCGAGTTCGCCAGCACAGAACTTGCGAAAACCGCCCCCGGTGCCCGATACGCCCACGGTGACTTGCGTGCCGGGGTTCGCCGCGATAAACTCCTCGGCCATGGCCTCGCTGATGGGAAACACCGTGCTAGACCCATCCACCTGCACCAGGGAGCTTTGGGCCGGGGCTGGGGTCGCTCCAAACCCTAGGGCCACGGTGGCCGCTACTGCGCTAGCCAGGGCATAGCGGTTCAATTTTTGTCTGCTCATCACCATAGGACATTCTCCGTAGCGGTCGAAGGAAGAAAAATTCGCCACCCCAGAGAATACGAGGCTCACCCTAAGCCCACCTCATGGCTGGGCTAAGGCTACATTGTCTCAATCTCAACAAAAGTTTAAGAAAGCAAGTGGGGTACACTGCTTCCACCACGATCCCGTCTGCTCCGCCACCATGACCGCCCCATCTCTCGATTCCCCCCGTTCCTGCCCTGGTCAGCGGCGATGGCCCTGGCGGCTGGGGCCTCACCTCGCTGTGCTGGTGATCTTGAGCTGGCTGCCCTTGAGCTACTTTCGCATGGTGGACTGGCCCTGGCTGGGGCTGTGGCAGGGAGGATTTTTGGCCCTACTGGTGGGGCTAATTCTACGGCTGCGACAGCTTCAGCGGCCCTTCCTGGGCCTAGGGCACGGGTTGGATAGCTGGCTGTTGGCCCTGGGGGCTGTTCTGGCCCTATCGAGTCTGGCATCGCCGTTTCCTCGGGTGGCGCTGTGGAATACCAGCGTAGTCATCGCCTACGCCCTCGGACTCTACGCCTACCGCAATGAAGTTGATCACAGCGCGTTAACGCGGCGGCGGCTGTGGCTGGGCCTGGTGGCGGTGGCGGCGGGGGTGGCGCTCATCAGCTTGGCTCTGGGTTGGCCCGAGGTAGCCTCTTTGTCATCCCAGGACTTTTTTACGGCCCTTCGCAACCACCAGCCCCTAGGACACCACAACTTTGTGGGCGGCTATCTGGGGCTGACGCTGCCCCTGGCGGTGGCGGCAGCTCTGGCCCTGTCTGGCCCTGGGCGTTGGGCCGCTGCCGGAGCCGTAGGTCTAATCACCACCGCCCTCTACCTCAGTGGCTCCCGAGGAGCTGCCTTGGGTTTTATCGTCTGGCTAGTCGGGGCCTGGGCCTGGGGCCTAGGCAGGGCTCACCAGGATCACCGCTGGCGTTGGGGGCTGATGGGGGTAGTGCCCCTGGGGGCGATGGGGCTGGCCCTGGGCCTCAACCCTCGCCTGCGCGGTTGGTTTAGCATGGCAGGCGCTGCGGATGGCCCCACCCTGGATCGCTGGTTTATGCTGCGGCTGGGGGGCAATATTTTGGCAGATCGCCCCTGGGTGGGGGTGGGGCCGGGGGTGATGAGTCGGATGTCTAACCTCTATCGCCCGATTGAAACCGGGGCCGGACTGGATCACATTCAGCAGTTGCACAATACCCCGGTGCAGATTGCGGGGGAGTTGGGCCTGCCGGGGCTGATCCTATACCTAGCGGGGCTGTTTTGGCTGGGCCGACGGCTGTGGCAACTGTGGCAGTTGCCCTTGGCGACGGCGGATCGGCACCTTTTGGGGGGCATTGGCGGCGCGTTTGTGGCCTATGGCGTGTCTAGCCTGACGGATTATCAGCTCGAAAATATCCCCATTTCTGGCACCCTGGTGGCCCTGGTCGTACTGCTGATCAGCCTTGCCGATGCCTATGGATTACCCAGCCGCACCATTCTGCCCGCCCACCGTCGGCTGGCCAGCTTGGTCGTCTGGGCCGGGGTTGGGCTCCTGGTCTACCTCTGGTTGCCCTTTGCGCTCACGGTGGGTCTGGGGGCTCAGGCCAAAGCCGCCTTTGACCGTCAAGCCGTCAATCTGGCCGATACCCGCTGGCACCAAGCCACCCTACTCAGTCCCTGGGATCCAACCGCCGCCGCCATGGCCAGCGAGTCCTTCCAAGACCTGAGTGAGCTACTGGGCGATTCTGAAGCCAAGGTCAGGGTGCGTGCCCTCGCGGTGGACTATGCCCAGCAGGCCCAAGCCGCTGCTCCCAATGATGTCTGGTTTAACCAAAATCTGGCGGTACTCTACCAGCCCGACGACCCTGCCCAAGCCTTGACCTACGCCCAGCGATCCGTCCAGATCCTGCCCCGCCACCGCCACTACGGCTACTGGCTGCTGGGGGAACTACTCTTAGCCACCGACCAAGCGGCCCAGGCCATCGCGGCCTTTACCCTAGAAGCCCTGGTCAATCCGGCCTCCCTCACCTATCCACTGTGGCAAAGCCCGCCCCTACAAGCGATCTATCCCGCTGTGGTCAGCGCAACCCTGGCGGAATACGATCACCTGCTGGCCGAGGTGAATGCCAGCGATCCGGGCTACGGCGTTCTGTACGAAACCCGTGCTGTCCTGGGCTGGTGGGTCGGACAACCGCTGGCGTCTTTGGATACCAGCCGATTGCGGCCCTTCTTGCCTGCCGTCTTCTGGGCTGACACCGATCCTGCCGCTGCCCTAGCCCATCTAGAAAGCCTGATCGCCACGGATGCCCCACCGCCCGCTCTCTTGATGGCGGCATGGCTCGACCCAGACACCCACTGGCCCGCCTACACCCAGAACGACCTTCAGGCGGGCGGATCTCTGACCCTCGATACCCTGCGTCTGGCCGACACCCTGGCTATTCAACCGCTGCGGTCGTGGCTGACATCCCTGCCCCTGCCCCCAGACCGCTCCTACCGAGGGGGGCTAGCCTTCGCCTACCGCAATGCCCAGGCCCAAGCCATCACCCAAATGCTGGCCCCACCCAGCCTAGAAACCCATCTGGTGATCCGCAAACTAGGGCTTTTTCAGCCCTGGCCGAGGGAGTTTCCGGCGTTAGATCAGCGCCTAGAAAGCCTCAAAACTACAGCTCTGGGCCTAGCTCATCCCACCGTCACCGGGCGCTATCGGGCTCTCTCCACCGGGCAATCTGCCCATTAAATATCCCCTCAAGGTGTGTCGCTCCAAGGGCAAAACCCTCGGCCCACGAACCTGAGCTTCGCTCCCCCAACCGCCCAACCAAGGGCCATAAACCCTAGCCATGTGCGCTACATTGAACACACCACAAGTTTGTTAACAATTATTAATCGGTTATCTCCATGCTGATTCTCTCTGCCACTAACGGCAACAACTTAGCCCTAGCCCGCGCCTTTGCCGAGGAGTCCACCAAACAGGGCGTGACGGCCGAGGTCGTCAGCCTGCCTGATCTCCATTTGCCCCTTTACGATTCGGTGGTGGGGGAGGCTGGCCCAGGGTTAGCCCAGCTTGCCCAAGCCCTGCGTCACCATCGCAGCCTGGTGGTCTGTGCCCCGGAGTATAACGGCTCCATCCCCCCGGTGGTCAGTAATGCCATCGCTTGGCTGTCGGTTAGCACCGAGGACTTTCGGGCGCTGTTCAACGGTCGTCCGGCAGCCTTAGCAAGCCACAGCGGCGGCGGCGGCCAAAAGGTGGGTCTAGCGATGCGTCAACAGTTGGCGCACCTGGGCTGTAATGTCCTCGGTCGAGAAGTGGTCGCCAATGCCCACAAAGCGGCCAACCCCGAAGCCATTGCCGCTCTCGTTGCCCAACTGGCAACCCTAGAGCCCGCCTTTGCGGGGGTGCCTGCCACGGTCTAGTTGCCCCCGCATCCCGGCCTTTATCCAAAAGGCCCACCCATCCTTTAGGATCACGACATAGCCGTGCTCTGAACGAAGATGCCGTGACCCAGCCCGAACCTCTGCCTCAACCATCGCCCCAGGCGGCCTCCCAGAAAGGATCCCCGGCATCTCGCCCAGGTTCGCCCAGAGATACCGGGGACGGTACCCTCTTGGGCCTGCTCACCCTAGCGCTCTATGTCCTCTTCACCCTGCTCCCTGGCAGCAGCACGATGATGGTGGCTTGGCCCTGGGTGTTTCTGTGGCAGGTGGCGATCCTGCTGCCCATCCTTTGGCTGTTGTGGCAGGGGTGGCATCGGCCCCTAGCCTCCTTGGCCCTGGGATCGGGGCTAGATGGCGTCGTTGTCCTAGCAGTGGTGGGGCTCGGTATTTCCACCCTAGCCGCAGAGTTCCATGGCCAAGCCCTGTGGTACGGCTGGGCAGCCCTGGGGGGCATCGCGGCCCTCTACGCCCTGCGGGGATGGTTGACAACCACCCATCGGGTTCAGGCGGCGCTAGAAGTTCAAGGTTATGTGGCCCTGGCCTTTGTGGTCGTGAGTTTGACGCTGTGGGTTTTGCAGATCTATCGGCCCGAACTGGCCCGGTTGCAGGCGCTTCAGCAGTACGGAGTTGAAACCGCCTTTAGTTTTCAGTTCACCAGTCTGCGGAATTGGCAACCCATCGGCCACCAAAACTATGTGGCAGGCTATCTGGTACTGGTGCTGCCCCTGTTTGTGGGGCTGGGGTGGATGGCGAAGGACTGGCGGCGCTGGCTGTGGCTGGGGGCCATTGGCCTAGGCTTGGCCAACCTCTATACCACCAGTTCTCGGGGCGGCTGGCTGGCCTTGGCGGCGGCGGGGTTGGTGGGCCTGGGGGTGGCGCTGATCTACAGCCCCCTGCCTCGGCGCTGGGTGCTGGCTGGGGGCGCGGCGGCCATGGCCCTAGTGTTGGCCTTAATCTTCAGCAATAGCCGTTTGCGTCAGGCCCTAGCTGGCCTCACCAGCGGCAATCTAGCCGGGGGAGAGCTATCCTACCGGGCCGTTACCAATGCCGTGGGCTGGCACATGGGCCAAAGCGCTCCGTTTACGGGGCTAGGGCCGGGTAGTGTGCCCCTGGTTTACCAAGCCTACCGCCCCCACTGGGCCGGACGCGACGCCGAACTGCAATTTCAACTGCACAGCACCCCGGCTCAGCTCTGGGGAGAACTGGGGATTTGGGGCGTCATGGTTCCGGTTGCCCTAGCAGGGGTGATCCTTGTCCTGGGGATGCGCTGGATTCGCAACGGTGCCCACCAAACGCCCTCTGGCCTGCCCCCGCTCATGGTGTGGTGCATCGTTGCTGCCGGGGTCGGCTTTGCCCTCCTTAGCCTCACCGACTACCAGCTCGACATTCTGCCCATCAGCGGCGTACTGATCCTCTACCTTGCCACGCTCTCCCACGCCCTTGGGTCTCCCCCCCTGCCCACCAGCCCCCAGCCACCGTCCAAAACCTCTCAACTTCTCGTCGCGCTGGGGCTGGGCACAACCCTGGCCATGGCCCTTTGGCTCACCCCCGTCCATCGCGCCTGGGGCCTCTCCAGTGATGGCTTTGCCGCCCTGGCCAAGCAGGACATTAACCGCTTTGTGCAGCGGCTAGAACGTGCCCATCAGTTGGCTCCCTGGGAAATGTACTACCCCTACCAACTGGGCTGGAACCTCGGCGATCTAAGCTACCAAGTGACCGATAACCCCGACCTGCAAACGGCCCTGCGGCAGGATGCCATCCGCTGGTTTGAGGTGGGTAACGCCACGGTGCCCTATCAAGAATTCGGCCACTCTAACCTGGGCTGGCTGTTGGTCGAGAACCAGCAGCCTGAAGCCGCCCAGGCCGCCTTTCAGCGATCCATTGCCCTCCTGCCCGCCAAGCCGGGGGTCTTTTTTGGCCTGGGCTTTAGCTGTCTGCGGCAGGGCGATACAGACTGTGCCACCACCGCCTTTGCCCTAGAACTCCTCCGCCATCCGGTCGTGCTCACTAGCCCCATGTGGCAGTTCGGCCCCCTAGCGCCCCTCTACGCCCCCGTCACCGAACGCCTAGCTACGCTCTACCAAGACCTCCTCAACCAAAGTACCGATCCTGGCCTCACTGCCTTCCTGCACCAGGGGCGCGGCACCCTGCGCTGGTGGCTCGGTGACGTTGCGGCCGCCGCCGAGGATTGGACAGGCGGCCCCCTTCAAGAAGCGCTCCTCACCCTGAGCCAGGGGGGTAGGGTGAATCCAGACCAGCTACCCGAAAGCCCAGCCAAGTACGCCATCGCGGCCTGGCAAACCCCCGATCAACGCCAAACCCTGCTAGAGAGAGCCTGGGTGACGCAACCCGAAGACCTCCCTCAACTGGCGGACAGTCTGCCCGACCCTGAGATAATTGCCAACTTGGTGGCCAGCATGGACAACGCCACCAACTTCAAAGATTGGCTGCAACGCACCGCCCCCGTCTGGCAACCCCGCAGCGGGCGACTGGGGTTTGGGGTGCTGAGTCGTCACATTGATGGGCCAACGCCATCGGATTTTTATCCTCGCGTAGAAAATGTGCCGATGGTAAAATTTTTCCCTGAGGTGATTTTCTCCCCGGTCTTTTTGCCCAGCTTGGATCAGGCATTACAGCCCTACCAGCAGGAGGTTTCAGGTTAATTCCAGCCGACGATCTCATCATTTTTGGTTTCAATGGAACCCACTTCTCATCCATTATTCGTCGTACCCTTGCAGAACAGGTAAGGTGGCATTCTGGATCTTCAGAAGTTCAGGGCGAAGTAGATTCAGAGCGTCCGTAAGTTTACGCAATTTTTCTTAAATCTAGATACATCTGCCATCATTGCTAAGTCCATGGTTCAGAGCCCATAGCCGCTAAAGGCTTCTCTATGGTTAAGGGTAGCCAGCCCTTGATCCCCTGAAATTGCGGTTATCTTTGCTTCTGCTCTAGAGAACTAGAGACCCTCTAGATCATCTCAGAAATAAGCTCAGGATTTTCTCTGAGACAGCCTGCCTTCTCAGCACATCGATCCTCCGAGTCTATGGAAGGTAGAGATATTTCTGAGTATAAAAAAATCTATAACGCTGTTGTTAATACAGGCATGATGCCGAGTTTAATCTAGCCTTACAAAGCTGTATAAATCATGTAAAAAAAAGATGCCTCAGTGCACATTCATCAATTCTTTGTTTTCATAGAGATAGGCCGTCCTAGACATCGTTCCCATTTGCCCCGCAGGAATCATGATCCAGAGATGTCCCTAGCCCCTCCAGGCCCATCCTCACCGTTGCCACCCCTGGGCTCAATCTTGCCTAAGATCCCCAGCGGTACTACCCGCCCCGGCCTCGGCCCTAGGATCGCCATTGTTCTGCACCCTAGAGATTCCCTGTTGCTATGGCCACATCTGCATCCCACTCTCCCCTTCCCTCCCAAGTTGGCGTTTATGAATGCGAGGTCACGCTGAAATTTAGGCTCATCGAGGAAAGCCAGGTGATAGATCAGCAGGATCACCTCCTTGAACTCCTCATTGACGCCTTCTCCTACGGCAGCGATGAGTTTGTCGAGGCCCTAGAATCCCAGGTTAAGGTTCAGGTTATCGATGAGGTCAATGCCTCTCCCCTCATGCGTCGTCAGCTCATCCGACTGCGTAACCTGCCCTCTGCCTAGGGGTTGGCCCCACCCATGGCTACCAAGATTCAGGATCTCGCGCCGCTTTGCCTGGGCCGATGCGGCCCCCGGTCGTTTCAGCCGCCTCGGCCCCCGGTGATCCATGCTCCAGGGCCTAACCCTCCGGTCGCTGGGCCACCGCTCCAGGAAGTCTTGTCGGTGGCCCAGGCTGGGGCCTTCGCCTTCAGGCCAAAGGTTTTAATTTTTTTTTGGCCAAGATGTTTGACAATCCCATTCCTCTTCCCTATACTAAGAATTGTCGAAAAACACAGGCCCCCATCGTCTAGAGGCCTAGGACACCTCCCTTTCACGGAGGCGACGGGGATTCGAATTCCCCTGGGGGTATAAACCCTCGGTTATCGCAGAATTTTGCGGCAACCGAGGGTTTCATCATTTAGGCGTAGATTTTGAATCGCTAGTCTTTACCGCTTGGGAAGATTGAGCATTGACCAAAACGGGATGGGTTTCGAGCCCTGCCCTTTAGGGCAAAAGGGATGAGCTTATATCAGCGGTGGGGCGCACCAACCGAGACCCTGGGCCTCGGTCTAGCTGCGTTGCCCTAGGCGAGGGCGTTTGGGGCGAGCAATCGGGGATTCCATTTGAAGGTAATGGGTGAGCCAAAAGACACAGAGGTAGAAGGGCCCCGTATCGAGCAGCGCGGCCACCAGCTTGAAGACGTAGCCATAGCCAATGAAGCGAAGGAGTTGGGGCCAAAGGGCTTGGCCGTCGTCGATGGGCAGGGCTCCGGCGAGAAAGTGGGTAATCAGTACCACCGCCACGGTGTCTACGAGCTGGCTGAGGAGGGTGGAACCGTTGTTGCGCAGCCACAGGTGTTTGCCGTTGGTTAGTTCCTTCCAAAAGTGGAACAGGTACACGTCCACAAACTGAGCGGTGAGGTAGGCGGCCATGGAGGCGGTGACGGCCCCAAAGGTGAGGTTGCGAATTTCAAAGAACACGGGCAGGCGTCCGGCGGAGTCGCGCAGGATTGCTCCGGTGGTGGGATCGGTGGGCTCAAATCCGGGGAGGACACCCCCCAGCCAGACGATGAACAGCACCCAGACATTCAACAGCAGCCCCACCCACACGACTTGGTTGGCCCGATCTTTGCCGTAGAGTTCGGAAATGAGGTCGGTACAGAGGAAGGTGAGGGGGTAGGGCAAGACGCCTACGGCTACGGTGACAGCCACGTCGCCCCACTCCAACACATTGACAAACCGACTGATTCCTAAAATATTGAGCATTCCCAAGGTGCCCAAAAACAAACCCGACAGCACGAGGAACACCATATCCCGGCGGTTGCGGATAGACTCTGGCACGGGGTCGGAGGGGGCCGTCAAGCTTGGGGATTCCGTTTTCATGGGGAGAATTCACTGGCTCCATGCATGGGGCGGCGCGGCACTTCATCAGCTTATCAAGGCGATGGCTGTCCTTGGGCAGTCCAAGGATTGAGTTATTCGCCATGGAACGATAGGTCAGAGGCTCTCTATCCCAAGCTAGATCAGGGTAGGGAAAGCGGGCGAGGCTCAGCCTCTAGACAACTTGTTCTCCCAAGGTTAGGCGACTGCCGTTGATAAAATCCTGGCCTCGCTGGGCTTTTTTGCCGCTGGGTTTTACCTCCCGCAGCAGCAGCAGTCCATCCCCGGTGTAGATCAGCGGCCCATGGCCCTTCAGCAGCGCAACCATTTGACCGGGCTGGGCCGAGGTAAGGTTAGACGTCAGCGCCTCAACCGTGGGCCGCATCTGGGCTAGGTCGGCGGGTAGCTGGGGCCAGTGGGGATCGCCGAGGGGAGCGGTGGCCAGCACTTTAAGGGGCTGATTCCGCAGGGTTGTTTCGGCATGGGGATAGAAGCCACGCACTCGGTTATGGAGATCTAGGGCCGACTGGCTCCAGTCCAGCCGATAGTCTTCCTTTTGAATCAGCGGTGCGTAGGTGGCCTGGGCGTTGTCCTGGGGTTCGGGGGTAAGGCGGTGGGCGTCAAGGCCGTGGAGGGTCTCCACCAGCAGGTCGGCACATTGGTCGGCCAGGGCAGCGGCGACGTCATAGAAGTTATCGAGCAGGCCAATGGGCAACTGAGACTTCAGCAGCATCGCCCCAGTATCCATACCAATGTCCATCTGCATGGTGGTCATGCCCGTTTCGGTAGCGCCCTGAACGATGCACCACTGAATTGGGGCTGCGCCTCGGTAGGCGGGCAACAGCGACCCGTGGCCATTGATGCAGCCCAGGCGCGGCATCGCCAAAATCCGCTGGGAGAGAATTTGACCATAGGCCACTACCACAAAGGCATCGGCCTGTAGGGCTTCGAGGGCCGTGAGACAAGCCTCATCTTTTTTAATCCGACGCGGCTGCCAAATCGGGCACCCCGCCGCCGCCGCCACCTGCTTCACAGGGGACGCATCTACCTGGCTACCTCGGCCCCGGCGCTTATCGGGCTGGGTGACAACGGCTACCACGTCAAAGGCAGGATCCGCTAATAGCCGTTTCAGGCTGGGTACGGCAAAGTGGGGCGTCCCCAAAAAGACAATTCGCATGGCGGGTTTGAGTCCTTATTAGGTGATGGTAGGTAATGGCTAGGAACGGTGGCAGGGTAGCGCCCAGGGGGTTTGGGCAAGGAGTCCTACCTGATGGGGCGAGAGGGAAAAACGGCGGGTTCAAGGGCGGACAATACCGATCTCAAGGCGCTGATTGCGGGCGACGGTGCCGGGGGCATCACCAACGGCCACGGGTCGGGTTTTGCCGTAGCCTACGGTCAACCAGCGGCGATTGGTGTCCTCCAGTTGGGCGGCGAGGTAGGTCTGCACGGCAAGAGCTTGCTGAAAGGTAAGGGTACGGGCCTCGGCGGCGCTTAGGTCGCCATCGGTGTGGCTACCCACCAAGAAGGTCGCCGTTCCAAAGCGGCGGAGGTCGGGCACGATGGCGTCCAACAACTGCTGTCCAGTCGGGGTGAGCAGGCTACTATTGGGCTGAAACAGCAGCGCACTGGGTAGCCCAATCCGCTGGCTGACCAGGGGAAACATGGGTTCTGGGGGGGGAGCAGCGGCGTGACGGCCCAGGCCATCGTTGGAGGTCGGGGTTTCTGCGGCCGCTGGGTCTTCGGTAGATTCTAGGTCAGGGCCGGGTTCTGCTTCCTCCTCTGGGTTAGGAGTAGCGTCTGGGTTAGGGGTAGCGTCCTGGGTGGCCCCATCAGGCCGGGTATCGGGGCTGGCCGTAACCTGCTGGGCTAGCTGCTGAAGCCGATCTGCCAGATCGCCACTACCGGGCTGGCCAGTCTGCTGCTCTAGCTCTGTTAGTCGAGCTTCTAAACTGGCTAGATCCTGCTGAAGATCAAGGACGGCTTGACCAAGGGGCGGCAGTGCAGGTTCTGGCCCTGGATCGGCCTGGGGGACAGCGGTAGCCCCCCCCTCAGCGGCGGGTAGAGCCACCGTTGAGCCCTGCCACCATTCGGGAAGCTGGCGCACCTTGCGAAGGGTTTGGCTACCCTGGCGCATCACCCGCTCCTGCATTGGCGGATTGGGGTTGCGGGCAGGCCACACTTGCGCCACCAGCAGGCCCGCCAGCCAGCCAACGCTGATGCTCATCCCCAAAATTAGCAGCCGCACTACCACTACCCACAGTCGCTGAAACCAGCCAGGGGATGAGGGTGGCGGCGGCGATGGCACGGGCGTCGGACTCCCCTTAGCGGCTGACGCACTGGGGGAGGGTGGGGCAGCCTCATGGGAGGGTGGCGAAGCATCGGAGGGATGGGTCATACCAGGGATTGGTTTTCAGCATGAAACAGCTTAGCAAATGCCTTCCCAGAATTTCCCTGGATTAGCTTGGTGGCTGTCCATGACCGCGCCAGATCGACCCTAGCGCGGCCACCCATCCCAGGGGCTGACCTCAATCACACCACGGGCGGTAAAGACCACTCGGAAGTCTGCCTGATCCGCACTGGCTGGACGAGCCGTCACCAGTTCGGGTAGGGGGGTCTCCTGGGCCAACAGCAGGGCATCGGTATTGATGGCGTTGTAACCCACAACATTACCCCGACTATCTAGGCGCACCTGGTAGATCAAATCGGCGCGGGTATCGGGCAGATCGGCACTGCTAAGCTGGGCCCGCAGATCCCCATTCAGGGTGCGAATGCGATTCCCATCGGTGATTCGGTTATCTAGGGTGGCTAGGGCCTGGGGGGCGCGACCGGAGCTCGCTGGAGGCGGGTTTCCCCTGGCGGCGGCGCTGGTGCTATCCGATGCACTGTCTACCTCGGGGACGGCATCCTCTGCCGCTTCGGATGTTGGGGAGTCGTCGTCATTGGATTGATTGGCTGTCTCATCGGCCGCATCTTCCACCGGGGGCAACTCCGCCAGAGTTCCATTCTCGGTGGCCTGCGGCTCGTCCTCAGTCGCTAAGGTCGGATCCCAGACCTCCACCTCGACGTCCCCCGCTGGGGTAAAGCGGGCCAAGAACTGAGCTACCGCCTGCTGGGGCGCGGTGGGGCCGGGGGTGGGAACGGCAACCTGGGCTAAGGGTGTACTATCCACGGCCTCTAGGGCGGCGTCATTCTCGTACTTGTAGCCGAGGATCTCCCCCGTTTCAGACACCACGACTCGGTAGACGAGGTCTTCGGTGGAGGCTTCTGCCGCTGTCCAGCCCTCCTGGAGGCGCTGCTGCAAATCTCGTCGCAGGGTGGTCAGCACCACGGCATCGGTGATCGTAGGGGCATCTTCCCAGGACTCCAGGGCCTCTTGAGTGTCGGTGGGGGCCAGGGTTTCGGTGGCCTCGCGGCGTTCGAGGCGGCTGGGGTCAAACTCGGGCGGCGGCATAAAGAAGAGGGCCAATCCCGCAGCGACCAGGGCGGCGGCTCCCACCACGGCAGGGGCCGACCGTTGAGCCATGGGTTCGGCGGGCTTCACCAAACGGCGCGGAACGGCCTGGAACTGGGCCTTCAGGTCGGGCAAGGTCAGCCCATCGGCCAGCAGTTGATCCACCGCCTCCATCAGGTCGTAGAACTGGACGGTGGTGAGGGGGATATCCAACGGGGCCAGGGCTTCGGTGTCTACGGCGGGCTCTGTTCCCGGCTGCTGACGCACGACCAGATGATGGAGATTGCCCTCCCCCGGCTTGAGATCCACTAGGGAAGCGTTGGCGCTAACCGGGCGGGGAATACCGCTGAGCAAGTGT
Organism: Leptolyngbya sp. BL0902; assembly: GCF_016403105.1. Taxonomy (NCBI): domain Bacteria; kingdom Bacillati; phylum Cyanobacteriota; class Cyanophyceae; order Leptolyngbyales; family Leptolyngbyaceae; genus Leptolyngbya; species Leptolyngbya sp. BL0902. Next base: position 628,519 of record NZ_CP046155.1, on the reverse strand, counting down.
TGACCATAGGCACTGACGGCGGCAACCAAGCTCTCTAAAAACTCCCGTCCGCCCGTGAGGGTGGTATCGGTAACGCCGGGGAACTGGCATTCCGCATTCATTAACACCGTCATGGGGGAATAGGGATCGAAGGCGATGGACTCCATGCCCTCTAACACGAGGTTGCAGTAGGGCAGGGTGTACTGACGGGTAACGGTCATACCACCTCTCCATCAAACAAACTACTCCACAGCCGCTGGGTGCCTAAAATGCCGGAACAAAGCAGCAGTTGTTCTAATAATTGCATGGCTAATTCGTCCAGCCGTTCATCGCTGCTGTAGGCAATCACTCCGGCGCGACGGGGATTCATGCGAGACCGAAAGTGGGTGCGAAACCGCTGAAGATAATCCGCCAGACGCAGGTGATGGTCGAGGGATAGCCCCCGTTCCCGAAGCTGCTGATAGCCCGTCAGCAACTGCCGCATCAGCACCGTCAGCCGTCGGGCTAGGTTGCCGATGATGGCGACCATGGCTTTGGCTTCCTCCAGGGTCATGGGTCGCCGCTGGCTGTAGCGACGCATGGGATTGGTGCTGCGGAGGAGCCACAGGTTCACCCGCCCCTTCACCACGGGGTCAAGGCCCAATTCCTGGGCAACTCCCAGCATGGCCTCGCTGCCGCCCAAGTCCAGCGCCTCGATGGCCAACAGCAGCAGATCAATCTGGGTGCGGGCACGGCGGGGGCATTCTTGGCTGGGCAACTCTGGGGTTGGCAGCGACTCCAAAATTAACGGTACGGAAGACCGGGGCGGGCTATCTACTGACATTCAGGGTGGCTCTGCACAATAACAGTAATCAATATCTCATCCATACAGCCATTCGCTCCGATGGTGGGCACCCAGGTTGACACCGAATAGGGTGGCACTCCCAGAGGGCATCGGGTCGGTGAGGCACCGCAGGGCTAAGCCCAAGGCTGTCAGCCAGCATTGTATCAAAACACGGCTGACCCCATCGCTGGCGAGATTACCGCCATCCTGCCCCTGGGAGGGCGAGGCTGCCGCAGGCGAGGCGGATTCATCCCTAGTTGCGGCCTGGCGCTTGGCGCATACTTTCGATGAACCATTGGCCGTCCTGGCGCACTAGGGTGTACTCCATGGTAAGCCGCTCATCGTAGGAGGCTTGGTCGTTTTCAACGCCAAATTCAAACAGGCGGGCGTTTTCCCGCACCAGGGCAATCACCTGGAGCCGATCCGCCGTCGGGTCATCGGGGGTAACAGACTGCACCGCTACCTCATGCTCATACCGCCAGTACCAATTCTCTTGGGGGGCAGCAGCGGCACGGCGTTGCCATTGGCTCAACAGGGAACCGGTCAAAACCGTCGCTAGCTGGTCGGCCTGGTAATCCTCTCCCATGGCAGCACTTTTGGCGCTTAGCCAGGTTTCAATCACCTGCTGGGCCATGCTGGCTGCTCCAATTTGCTCGTCGGGGCTGGGCAGGCTGGGAATCTCAACAGCGGGCTCGGCCAAGCTCAGGTCTAGGGGACGTCCCTCCAGCCTTGGCCCCGATACGGCCCCCGTCAGCCAGCTCACCGTGCGGGCCGTAGCAAAGCCCAGGGTACCCAGCCCCAACAATCCCACCATGCCTACCAACGCCAGTCGGCCCCAGCGGGGGGAGGTTGACTTTTTTCGGCGCGATCCAGGCTCAAGCTGAGTCACCGTAGCCGAGGGATCACTGGCCATGGCGGCAGGCAAGCTGGGCTTAGGCGACCGAGATCGAGACGGGCGGGGGGAGGGTGGTGTCACCTTGGCCTTGGTGGCCGCCTTCAACTGACCCTCTGGGGAAAGCTGGGCCACCCGTTCGGCCACAGAGGGCTCTTGATCTGAACTGGTTCTCTCGGCAGGGCGGGGATCTAGGGCAGGCGGCTTGGCTTTCAACCGCTCTGGCTTGGGCCGCCCTGGCTTGGGTTGCGCTGCCTTAGACCGCTGAGCTGGACGAGGGGCGGGTGCGGCCTGGGCTGCATCGAGGGCAGGGGCGTCGGGCGGGGCAGGATCAGGGGCCTTCGCCGCTGGGTGAGCCCGTCCATTGCGAGACACCGCTATCTCCGCCGCACCATAGCCCAGGTCAGCCCCACCATAGCCGTTGTGGTTGGCCCTTGGGGCAGGCGGATCAGGGCTGTAGCCGTTGGTGGCGGGGGGCGTCGCCATGGCCGGACGCTGGTAGCTGGCAGGGCTCGCCAAGGAGGGCGCATGGATGGGCAGCGACCCTTCTACCGTGGGCACACTGTAGCCCTGGGCACCGGGATCAACTCCCTCCCAGGCGGCCTCTGGCCCCGGCACCATCGCCTCAAGGTAGCTCTGCACCTGGGGATTGGCAAAGTAGTCCTTGAGGGTAGCGTCTTGGTCTTTGAAGTCTCGGAAGTGGGGAAACAACTCATCCTGAATCCAGCGCTCGGTGTAGAGGCAGAGACCGGGGAGCAAATCGGGGGAATTGCGAGAATGTTCGCGGATGTAGGCCAAGGGCTCGTATTCTTGGCTGAATTCTAGGGCGCGGTTGGCCTCCTCAGTTTGGCCCAGCAGCATGGCGCAGACGGCCTGTTCGAGGTGCACATCCTGCTGATGGGCGAGGCCCATGAGCAACTGCTTGGCGCGGCGCACCAGGGCAGGCTGGTGACGGGCAAAGCCCCGGGCCAACAGGGCATACACCGTTAGGTAGGTGGCCACCGGAGAAGGCCGACGGGCTTCATGCTCAAACAATTCCTGCTGCTCGGAGGCCGTGAGGTAGTCCCGCAGTTGCTGGATGAAGCGCAAAAAGTCGTCAATGGCTAGCCCAGAAAGGTCATCCTCGCTGCCCTCAATGCCGCCCCGATCCTCCAGCATCGACTTCAGCAGCTTTAGCCCCTGTCGCCGTTCCTTAGTCTGATCCAGAGGCCGCGCCAGCAGTTCCAAAATTCGGTAGGGCCGCAGTTTGTACAGTTCCGACTGAATTTCGGCGCGCAGGGCCGGGAAGCGATTTTCCTTCGCTAACAGTTCGTGGCCCGTTTCGAGGGATTCTGCCGCTGTTTCGTACTGGCGCTGGTGCCATTGCTCGCGGCCTAGTTCCAAACAGGCGAGGGCCAAGGTCAGCACCACATCCCCTTGCACCAGGGCCGGATCGCCAAACTGCCCATCGGCCAAACTGCCCGTGCCGCTGCTGAGGTAGGGCCGACCCAGGTGGATCACCTGCTCGTATTCCCCCAGTTCCAGCAAAATTAGCAGCGCCCCCGCAAACAGTTCGGATTCGATGGCGATGGCATTGCTGGGCACCTCCCCAGCTCCCGGCTCTGTGGCCAGGGATCGCAGGGCTGCTTCGCCCAAATCTGGCCTGACCGCTAGCCCCGCTGGGCGGCTGGAGTCTGGGGTGGGTTCGGCGGCGTAGGCATCGGCCAAAAAGCGGCTGTCGTAGTCGCGGCGGTAGTCGGGGTCGGACAGGACTTGGTAGGCGTCGTCAATCAATTGCTTGCGGGCGGCGATAGCCACCTCCGAAAATTCGCGCCGAGGAAGCTGTACACCCCGATCCCGATGGGCCTGCTGAAGCTGATCCGCCGTGGCCTGAATCGGCAGTCCTAGAATTCGGTAGTAGTCTAATGGAACGTGCACAGTTCATATCCCCAGCAGCGAATTCACACGAAATAGTACCTAAAAAGCCCCAACCGATCCCTTCATCTTCCCCCTGCCCTTGGGTTCTGAGCGTTGTTTCTGACCTTTGTTACCCGATTACCGCCATCGCCTGGATAGCAATGGCCACGGGGCGCATGGCCTTGGAGTATCGTCAATGGCCTTCACCCTTCAACCGATAAAAACAAACCGCTTAAAAGGTGAAGTTTATATCATAGACCTCGACCTCTGGCCAGGGGCGATCACCCCTCTTTTAGCCCGTTTTTGCAGGCGTCGTCAACTCAGGGTTTTTAATAACGGTACGGCCCTCGGTATGATAGGAAACAGTTTTGGGCGTTCCCTGGCGCTGCCCCGGCGGGGTAACAGTTTGGGGACACCTTTTTCGGTATAGTCAAGTGTTGGACATCGCAGCGTAGGACCCAGCAAAACCCATGGTTCAAGAACGGACATTACCCCAGTTTCAGGCTCCAGCGGCTTCCATTTCCAGCGAGGAAGGGCTGAGGCTTTACGAAGACATGATTTTGGGTCGCTTCTTTGAAGACAAGTGCGCCGAAATGTACTATCGGGGCAAAATGTTTGGGTTTGTGCACCTCTACAACGGCCAGGAAGCGGTGTCTAGCGGGGTGATCAAGTCCATGCGCCCCGACGATTACGTATGCAGCACCTACCGCGACCACGTCCACGCCCTCAGTGCTGGGGTGCCCGCCAAAAACGTGATGGCCGAGTTGTTCGGCAAGGAAACGGGCTGTAGCCGGGGCCGAGGCGGTTCCATGCACCTGTTTTCGGGCGAACATAACTTATTAGGAGGCTTTGCCTTCATCGGGGAAGGGATTCCCGTGGCCCTGGGGGCGGCGTTCCAAACCCACTATCGCCGGGTGGCCCTGGGGGATGCCAGTGCCGACCAGGTGACGGCCTGCTTCTTTGGCGACGGCACCACCAACAACGGCCAATTTTTTGAATGTTTGAACATGGCGGCGCTGTGGAAGCTGCCGATCCTGTTTGTGGTGGAAAACAACAAGTGGGCGATTGGCATGGCCCACGAACGCGCCACCTCCCAGCCGGAAATCTACAAAAAGGCCTCGGTGTTTGGGATGCCGGGATATGAGGTAGACGGCATGGACGTGATGGCCGTGCGCTCCATCGCCCAGGAAGCCGTGGCCCGCGCCCGCGCCGGAGAAGGCCCGACGCTGATCGAATGCCTCACCTACCGCTTCCGGGGCCACTCCCTGGCCGACCCCGACGAACTGCGCTCTAAGGCCGAAAAAGAAGAATGGCTGGCCCGTGACCCGATCAAGCGGTTTGAAGCTTACCTGCTAGAGCAAAACCTGGCCGACGAAGCCACCCTCAAGGGCGTGCGGGATCGCATCCAAACCACCATCGACGATGCCCTCACCTTCGCCGAAGAAAGCCCCGAACCCAGCCCCGACGACCTCTATAAGTACATCTTCGCCGACAGCTAACGGCTCGTAGCCATGCCCACCGTCGTCGAGTAGGCGCTTGAATCCGGTGGGCCGTGTTTACTCTGCAATTACTTTTGTAACCTTCACCCAAGCAACGACACCGAAACCATGGCAGAAACTCTCCTATTTAACGCCCTGCGCGAGGCCATTGACGAAGAGATGGGCCGCGACGAAACCGTTTTTGTGCTGGGCGAAGATGTCGGCCAATACGGCGGTTCCTACAAGGTCACGAAAGACCTCTACGACAAGTACGGCGAATTTCGCGTGCTGGATACCCCCATCGCCGAAAACAGCTTTACCGGGATGGCCGTGGGTGCCGCGATGACCGGGTTGCGGCCCATCATCGAAGGCATGAACATGGGCTTTTTGCTGTTGGCCTTCAACCAAATCGCCAACAATGCCGGGATGCTGCGCTACACCTCCGGTGGCAACTTCAAAATTCCCATGGTGATCCGTGGCCCCGGTGGCGTCGGTCGGCAGTTGGGGGCCGAGCACTCCCAGCGGCTCGAAGCCTACTTCCAAGCCGTGCCCGGTCTAAAAATCGTGGCCTGCTCCACCCCCTACAACGCCAAGGGGCTGCTGAAATCCGCCATCCGCGACGACAACCCCGTTCTCTTCTTCGAGCACGTCCTCCTCTACAACCTCAAGGAAGACCTGCCCAACCACGAATACCTGGTGCCCCTGGATAAGGCGGAAATCGTCCGTCCCGGCAAAGACGTCACCATCCTCACCTATTCCCGGATGCGCCACCACGTCACCCAGGCGGTGAAGGGTTTGGTGGCCAAGGGCTTTGACCCAGAGGTCATCGACCTGATTTCCCTCAAGCCCCTGGACTTTGAGACCATCGGCGCTTCCATCAAGAAAACCCACCGGGTGATCGTGGTTGAAGAATGTATGCGGACGGGCGGCATTGGCGCAGAAATCATCGCCTCCATCAACGACCGCTTCTTTGATGAACTGGATGCCCCGGTGCTGCGGCTGTCGTCCCAAGACATCCCCACCCCCTACAACGGCAAGCTGGAAAGCCTGACTATCGTGCAGCCCAAGCAAATCGAGGCCGCCGTTGAAAATATGCTGGCGCTGAAGGTCTAGTGGCCAAATCCCTTGCCCTCTCCCCCAGCCCCTCTCCCAGGGGGGAGAGGGGGGCCGGAAAGGTTCTCAGTGTCCTAGTTTTTTGAACGTCTGTAGCGTCCCGATTTCCGACTCGTCCTGTTATCTCCCTAATCCATGGCAAAGTATCAAGCTTGGTTGGCACTGATTCTGGCCCTGACTATTGGGGCCGTGACGCTGATCGCCAATTCGCTGCTGTCGGAAAATCCGCTGTTTCCCACCTCCCTGGGGTTGGATTTGCGTGGTGGCTCTCAACTGACGATTCAGGTGCAGCCCACCGCCGCCATTCCCACCATCACCGACCGGGAAATGGAAGCGGTGCAGAGCGTGGTGGAAGGCCGGGTCAACGGCTTGGGGGTGTCTGAAGCTGTTGTGCAGCAGTTGGGGAATGACCAGCTTTTGGTGCAGTTGCCGGGGATTAACGACCCTCAGCAGGCGGAACGGGTACTGGGCGGCACGGCCCAGCTCGAATTCCGGGCGCAAAAGGCGGGCACCGAGCAGCAGCTTTTGGTGGAAAACGAGATTCTCCAGGAACACCTCGCTGACCTGGCTCAAGTTCAGGCGAACTTGCCCCCCACCGGAGCCATTGATGACGCCACCCAGGCCGAAATCGACGCCATCCAGGCCGATATCACCATCAGCGAAGCCGCCATTCTCGACCTATTTGAACCCAGCGAGTTGAAGGGCGACAAGCTTACCGATGCCCTGGCCCGTCCCGGCAATGGCACCCAGTGGGAGGTGGTGATTGAGTTCAATAACGAAGGGGCCAACGACTTTGCCGAACTGACCAAATCCGTGGCGGGCACAGGCCGAGGGCTGGGGATTTTCCTCGATAACCGCCTGCTCAGCGCCCCACGGGTGGATGTGCAGTATGCCGAACTGGGGATTACGGGCGGGAACGCGGTGATCTCTGGCAACTTTGATGCGGTGTCGGCCCGCGATTTGGAAATTCAGCTACGTGGCGGTGCCCTGCCCCTGCCTGTGGAGGTGGTGGAAAACCGCACCGTTGGCCCCACCCTGGGCCGCGACAGCATCCAGCGCAGCCTCTATGCCGCCCTCGTCGGTCTGGCCCTGGTGCTGGTCTACATGGCCGTGTACTATCGCCTGCCGGGAATTTTGGCCGACATCGCCCTAGTGGTCTACGCCCTGCTCACCTGGGCCGCCTTTGTGATGCTGGGCGTCACCCTCACCCTGCCGGGGATTGCCGGATTCATTCTCAGCATCGGTATGGCGGTGGATGCCAACGTGCTGATTTTTGAGCGCACCCGTGAGGAATTGCGGGCGGGCAAAACCCTGTATCGCTCGGTGGAATCAGGCTTTTACCGCGCCTTTTCCAGCATTATCGACAGCAACGTCACCACGGTGATTTCCTGCTTGGCGCTGTTCTTCTTTGGGGCAGGCCTCGTCAAGGGCTTTGCCCTCACCCTGGGCTTGGGGGTGTTGGTGAGTATGTTCACGGCCTTTACCTGCACCCGCACCCTGCTGTTTGTGGTGTTGGGAATGCCCCAGTTCCGCAAACCCGAATGGTTTTACCCCGGCATTAGCCGCCTGACTGCCCCCCGGAGCGCAACCCCATGAACCTACACATCAACCAAAAACGAAGCCTGTGGTGGAGCCTGTCGGGCTTGGTGATTGGCCTGGGCATTGTGGCCATGGCCATCTCCTGGCAGCAGTTTGGTGCGCCCCTGCGGCCCGGTCTGGACTTCGTCGGCGGCACCCGGCTCCAGCTCACCCACGTCTGCACCCTGACGGAAAGCTGCACCGAGGAGATTTCCCTCGACGAGGTACGCCAGGTGTTGGCGGATCAGGGGCTAGAATCCAGCAGCCTGCAACTGTTGGGCCAGGATCGCCAAACCCTTTCCATCCGCACCCGCAACCTGGACGTGGACGAACGTTCCACCCTGCAAGCCAACCTGGAAGAAACCGTCGGCCCCTTCGACATCAACTCCACCCAAATCGACACCGTTGGCCCCGTGATTGGGCAACAGCTCTTGGCCTCTGGGTTGCTGGCGTTGCTGGTGTCCTTTGCGGGCATCGTCGCCTACCTCAGCCTGCGCTTTAAGCTGGACTACGCCGTTTTTGCCATCGTTGCCCTCGCCCACGACGTACTGATCACGATGGGCGTGTTTGCGGCCCTGGGGTTGGTGCTAGAGGTAGAAATCGACAGCCTCTTCATCGTGGCGCTGCTCACCGTCGTCGGGTTCTCGGTGAACGATACGGTGGTGATCTACGACCGCATCCGCGAAAACCTAAAGCTGCACCCCGAACGGCACATCCGCGACGTGGTAGACGAATCGGTCAACCAAACCCTGGCCCGCTCCGTCAACACCACCCTCACCACCACCCTACCCCTGCTGGCCATCGTCCTGTTTGGGGGCCAAACCCTGAAATTCTTTGCTCTAGCGATGATTGTGGGCTTCCTGTCTGGGGTGTATTCCAGTATCTTTGTGGCTAGCACCCTGCTTACCCTCTGGCGCGAACGCAGCGGCCAAATCTACGGCAGCGGTGAAGATGCCCCCGATGACGCCACCACCGACCCCGATGCGCCCACCCCCGCAGAGCAGGTTTAACCCGGCCTCTGCTAGATTGGCTATCGTCTTCTGTCTCTCTGGGCTTCTATTGTGACGGCGGAATTGTGACTGTGGATCCCCAGCATCAGCGTCAAATTGAGCGACTTCGGGTGATCTTGCTCCGTCGCTGGTGGCGCACCACAGCCATCCTCTGGCTGACGGTGGGTAGCCTCAGCCTATGGAGCCTGCGCGGCGAATGGGCCATGCTGCGGCAATACTTCACATGGACGGCGGTGCGCTACGCCGTGGCCTATAACCGTCTCGCCGCCCTGTCCCTAGGATTATGCGCCGGATTGACGGTGGCGCTACTGGTGGCCGAAAGCCGTCATATCCTATTTGGCCTCAGCCGCTCAGAACAACAGCGCCTCGACCGTCTGCACAGCGACATTCACCACCAGGGGCCAAGCCATCCCCTGTGGTCAGCCCTCAATCCTCGGGCGCGTCGATAGCCGCTTTCAGGGGCCAGTCTAGTCTACGGGCAACACCTGCCGAATCACGGTATCAGGCAGCTTGGTTGGCGACGGGCTCACCTCAATCATCCGAATGTTGGCCATCGGCAGCATCACCAGCCGATCCTCCAGTTCTAGGGCCACCACATTCGCTTCCATCATACTTTTGACCCGACTAGCCATCTGCAAGCCGTCGAGCTGTTGCTCGGTGACGGCATAGACCTGTACTGCTCCATTGTTGAAGGTGATGGTGATGTGGGCCATGGGGGTGGAGTCGGTCATCATTGGGGGCTTTCCGTAGAGACAATATGTGCAAGTATGGGAAATGGCTCAAGAATAGCGAGAAATTGCAGCCTTGGCGATGGTTAGCCCAGGAAGCGCCTTGATCAAGAAGCCGGGAGCCTGACCTCGCCAACCACCCCCAATGTTGCCGTAACAGGGAAAGCATCAGTTACCTACGTCTATACCCCAAGACGATCTGCAACGAATGGCCCCAGCTGCTGCCGAGGGCTGGACGGAACTAGACCTTTCTGGCCAAGGGCTGACAGAACTGCCCTCCGAAATTGGCAAACTTACCCAGCTAGAAACCCTGGTTTTGGGAAAAGTGACAAAGTGGGAGTACCCAGATGGGAAGCCAACACCGCAGCTCTCAACCAATGATCTAACCAAGCTGCCAAGGAAATAGCGAATTTAACCCAGCTTAAAGAAATCAACCTGAGTGGGAACTCTTTTGGGGAACTGCCTGAGTGGTTATCTCAGCTTTAGAGCCTAGAAAAACTTTGGGCAATTGCGATCAATCTCACGACGATTCCGGACTGCATCAATAAATGGGATGATCGCGAATTCTGAGATGACAGATTTCCTGGAATTCGGGAGCCAAACCCTGGATCAGTCATTCCCCAGGAACGCACCCAACTGCGTCAGTTCTCGCACTGCCCGATCCTCAAGTCGATGCCGTTATTTTCGATCTCGATCCACCCAAGGGCAATGTACCGCCGTCCTCCAGCCCCAAAAGTGAGCGAGTTACGGCCCTGTTTACCTGGATCGAAAGCTCCATCGGCCCCGGCCTAGAAGCCTTGAGATTGGCTCTAGCTAAGGTCTTGTAGCCTGGTCTGTGTCTCACCTACCGAAACGCTTTCAGGATGGGGTGATCTTCTACCCACACGGAGACAGATCCGCCGTTGCAGCGAAACTCGGCCCAGCCGTCGTCGTTGGTGGTCAGGGTGTCGGGGATGTGGCCCGTTAGGTCGTAGAAGGTGGTGTTGGGTCGCCCCACCTCCATCCATTCGCGACCGCCGGAGCCATTGCTGAGCAGCACCGCCATAGCGCGGGGGTTAACGTCGGTACCTAGCCGCGTCCAGCCAATGCGGTTGGGGTCATTGAAGTAATCGTATTGGGGGCCGTGGGCAAAATGCTGGCGGGCTTGGAGCAGGCGGTCGAGGATGGCGCGATGGCTCTCCAAATGAATGTCGTAGAGGTTGCCGTCGCGGCCTTTGTCTTGGTAGTGGGCACCGTAGTAGTCGGGGTAGAAAATGCAGGGATAGCCTTCGGCCCGCAGCAAAATGAGGGCATAGGCCAGGGGCTTGAACCAGGCTTCTACCACCGATTCCAGAGCTTGTAGGGGTTGGGTATCGTGGTTTTCTACTAGGGTGACGGCCAGCAGGGGCATTTCTCTGACCACAGTATTGTTAAAGATGGTGCGCATATCGTAGCGGTCGCCGGACTGGCTGGCTTTGTGGAAGTTGTGGTGCAGGGGCGCATCAAACAGGCTGAGATGGCCCCCTGAGTTCACCGCATACCACCGCAGGGTGTCGAGGTCGTAGGTCCAGTATTCTCCGACGCAAAATAGGTCTCGCTGGGCATAGGTTTCGAGGTGGTCGATCCAGTCCACAAAAAAGTCGCCGCAGATGTGTTTGATGGCATCCAGCCGAAAGCCATCCACGCCCACCGTGTCGATGATCCACTCGCCCCAGCGCTTCAGTTCGGCCCGTACCTCAGGGTCGTCGATGTCGAGATCGCAGCCCATCAGGTAGTCAAAGTTGCCTAGTTCCCAACTCACCTTATCCTCAAATTGCTTGCCCTCAATCAGCCACACCGCCCGATAGTCGGGATCTGCGCTGTTGTGGTCAACGGCATCGAAGTGTTTCCAACTCCAGGTCATGGCAGAATAGGTGCCGCCCCGCCCCGGAAACTTAAACCCTGTCCAGGCCGTGATGGGTCGCAGATCGCCCAGGGGCCGATGGCGGTCTTGGGGATCCATCGGCGTGGCCTTGAAGGTTTCTTCAAAATCCGCCGCCATTTTGTGGTTAAACACCACATCGGCGTAGATATTGATGCCTAGGTCGCGGCAGGTTTTGACAGCGGCCACATACTCGTCTTTGGTGCCATACTTGGTGCGAACGGTGCCCTGCTGGGGAAATTCGCCCAGGTCAAACAGGTCGTAGATGCTGTAGCCCACGTCATTGGGGCCGCTAAAGCCCTTGCAGGCCGGGGGCAACCACAGCGCCGAAATCCCCGCCGCCGCTAGGGCTGGAGCCTCCGCCCGCAGTCGATTCCAGTGATCCCCATCGGCGGCGGTATACCAATGGAAATACTGCATCATGGTGCCGTTGAAGCCCCCCTGCCGGGTGCGCAGGTTCGTCTCGTTGACCTCCAACCACTCCCGCAGGAGATCCCGCCACGCCTCTAGCACGTCCTCCCCCAGGGTGGCGCTCACGTCGCCCAGGGTCTCCTTTAGGTCTCGAAAGACGCTGGCCATGGCTCACTTTCTCGCTGTGTTAGGACGCCACCACGTAGGCTGCTTTCAGCATAGGAGGCTCGCCTGAGAAAGGCCCAAAATATGCGTATTTCCTTTAGGCCAATGCGCCCGTTAAGCTATAGAACGCTGATTGTGTGCCTTGCCTGCTATGAAAGTTGCCACTTGGAACGTCAATTCCATTCGCTCCCGCCTCGACCATGCCGTGCAGTGGCTCGAAACGAACCCGGTGGAGGTGCTGTGCCTGCAAGAAACCAAGGTGGTGGATGCCGACTTTCCGGCAGCAGCCTTTGAGGCCCTGGGCTACCACCCCTACATCTACGGCCAAAAGTCCTATAACGGCGTGGCGCTGATCAGCCGTCAGCCGCTAGAAAACGTGCAGCGGGGCTTTGCCGCCGTGCTGGGGGAAGACCGGGTGGGGGATTTGGACGACCAAAAGCGGGTGATTGCCGGACAGTGGGGCGACGTCTACGTGGTGAACCTCTACGTGCCCAACGGCAGCTCCATCGGCAGCGAAAAGTATGAGTACAAACTTCGGTGGCTGGCTTGCCTGAAGGAATACCTGGCGGCCCTGCTGAAGGACTACCCCAACTTGAACGTCTGCGGCGATTTCAATATTGCCCTAGAGGACAAAGACATCTACAACCCAGAGGGCAAGGACAAGCACATCATGGCCTCCCCGGTGGAGCGGGACGCCCTGCGGGATGTGCTGTCGGTGGGGCTCTCCGATGCCTTTCGCAAGTTTACCGACGAGGGCGGACACTTTAGCTGGTGGGACTACCGCGCCGCGTCCTTCCGTCGCAATCTGGGCTGGCGTATCGACCACCACTATCTCTCGGCCCCGTTGTATGACCGGGCCACCGCCTGCACCATCGACCTCGAACCCCGCCGCCTCGAAAAGCCCAGCGACCATACTCCGGTGGTTGTGGAATATTGAATCAGGACAGGCGGAATCAGGGCGTGACCCAAGGGCCTAGCTCTGTTAACTTTGGTAAACAAGCGCCTCGTTTTTTGAGGTTTAAGCTATTAGTTTGTCGTTTCTGGTAGCTAGGCGTTCTCCGGGGGCGGCTCCCCATCATCGCCCTAGACCAGATGCCACTGATCTCCACTGGTTCACCGCCCATAGGTCATGCCCATGCGCTCCTCCATATCCCTGCATCCTGCTCTGCTTAGCCCAGCCCTTGTAGCAGCCCTGGCGATGGTGGCAACTCCGGCCCTAGCCCAAACCGCTGCGCCTGGGGCGCTGCAACCCAGAACCACGCCATCGCCTTCGGCCCATGCCTACCCCTTGGTGCATGTCAACCCCCAGGCAGGCAGCGACACCAGCGGCGACGGTAGCCAGCTTCGTCCCTACCAAACCATCACCCATGCCCTGCGGCTGGCCCCGGTCAATTCCATCGTGCTGCTGGCTCCGGGAAACTACAGCGAGGCCAGTGGGGAGCAGTTCCCCATCCAGTTGCGCCCAGGGGTAACGGTACAGGGCTCGCCCAACGGTGCATTGGGCCAAACGGTGATTCGCGGCAGCGGCATTTTTGCCAGCGCCACGGCGGGCATGGTGCAGGCCACCCTGGTTGGAGCCGATGGATCGGGCCTCGGCCATGTGACGGTGACGAACACCAGCACGGCGGGCTATGGCCTGGTGATTGAGGCCGGACGCCCCACCATTCGCCAAAACCAGTTTGTGGGCAGCGGCTATGGCGGGGTGTATGTGTCGGGAACCAGCGCTCCGGTGCTGGAGGGCAACCAGTTTAGCCAGAATGGCGTGGTGGGATTGGTGCTCTCCGGGCAGTCAGCCGCCGAGGTGCGGGGCAATCGCTTTGAGCAAACCGGGATCGGCATTCGAGTGGCTCCCGGTGCCCAGCCGCAGATTATCAACAACACCATCGTCCAAAACCAGGAGGGCTTGCTGCTTGACGGTAGCGCCAACCCGATTCTTCAGGACAATGTGATTGCCCAGAATCGCCGCAATGGCGTCGTGGAATTTCAAACCGCCCTCAAGGTCGAAACCTCGGCCCCAGAGGCCGTGCTGCCTGCCGTTGTTGCCGTGCCGCCCGCGCTTGTTCACCGGGCTGATACCGGGACAACTCCAGCGGTGGCCCTGGCTCCCTCCGGAGTAGCGGCCAATCCTCCGATGATTCAGGCTCCCCCGGTAGCAGCGGCGTTGACGGTTCCCCCGGTGGCCCAATCCCCTGTAATCCAGACTCCTCCGGTGGATGCGGCGTTGACGGTTCCCCCGGTGGCCCAATCCCCTGGGATTCAGGCGGCGGATACTCCGGCGACGGTGGCTCCTGGGGCCGAGGCTCCCAGTTCTGGAGTAGTTCCCCCAGGGGCGGTGGCTCAGCCCGACCCAGTTCCCACGCAGCCCCTGCCCGATGCCCTGCCGCTGAGGCCATCATCCCCGGCCTTAGCCCTGTCTTCAGCGGTGTCCTCGGTCACACCAGCCGCCCCCCCAGCTACCGCCGCCGCCGAGCCCCTGGCCACGGAAACCACGGCCACAGAAACCATCGCCACAGAAACCACAGCCATTGACCTGCCTGTACCAGCGGTGCCTGTCATCCCAGAACCCGCGACCCTGGCCCGTGCGGAGGCCGATCTGCCGTCGATGCCCATTGCCGTCAGCCCGATGCCTGGAGGGAGAGCCGTCACACCAGCGGCAGAACCAGCGGTGGTGCAGCCTTCTACGCCGTCTCCTACCCCCCACGAGACCGTCTTGGCGGCGCGGGAAACGCTCCGGCGCTGGCGACTGTACCAGGAGTCCGTCGCTCGATCTGCCGCCGATGCCAATTCTGCCGATGCCGTTTCAACGGTGGAGGACGCCCCTACCGCCGAGGCGGCAGCGATTCCCATCGCCGTGATTCCGCCCCCGGTTGATACCGTGGCTAGGGCCAATGAGGCTCCCTCCCGTTTGGCCGAGCCCGCCGCCGCAACTACGCCTTTCCGGCCCCCGGTTCCGGCCCAAGGCAACCCCGCCAGCGTCGATGCTCTGCCCCGCAACCCGGATCTCCTACCCGTGCCCGACCGTAGGATTCCCCAAGGGAGCGGTGGATCGACGCTGCCAACCCTTGCCCCGCCGTCTACCACCCTCGCCCTCAACGGTGCGCCCCCGGCCCCGCCTTCCCATCGTGGATTGTTGGGGTTGGTCTACACCGTGGTAGTCCCTGCGGCTGATGTCACGACCCAGGCCCAGGTGCGAGCCATGGTCGCCGATGCCTTTCGGATTCACCTCAACGGGCAGACCATGATGCAGGTGGGAGCCTACGCCGACGAAGCTACCGCCACCGCCAAGGCCAATGAACTCTTGGCCCAGGGCCTAGATGCCCGCGTAGAGTACCGTCCCTAGGGGCTAGGGGCAACTCCAGGGCGAAGTTAGAACTGGGTTAGAACTGAAGGTTGAGGTCTTCGAGGGGGCGATTCCGCAAATCCTCCGGCAGGGTGGCGGGCGGAGCTGTCGGTTCTGGCAACCGGAGAGCTGGCGGACTGGGAGGATTGGGCCTAGGACGCGGGTCTGGCGGCGGACTAGGGGCCGCAGGGCTTCGGGGCGCTTGGGCCGACGGTTGTGGTGAGGGCTGGGCGGCGGGTGGGCTGGGGCTGTTGGGCCGCAGGGCTTCGGGGTTAAGGATAATGGGCGGGTTAGGGTTGGGGTTGAAGGTCTCAAAGGTCACGGCCCGCACCACCGGGGGATGGTGGCCATCGCTGACCCGTAGGGTGAGGGTGGTACTGCCGGAAGGGGGCAGGGGCAGGCGCAAACTCCCCGAACGGCCCACGGTGCCAGGGGAAGGCAGCAGTTCTACCTGGGCGGTAGATCCTCCCTCCACCTGCCAATCGAGCTGGAAGCCAGGAATGGGCTGACCGGGCTCTACCGGAACCAAATACTTAGGATCGGCTTCTTGGCCATTAATACGAAAGGCCGTGATCGCCAGGGGCCGAGGCTGCACTTCCACCACCTCACTCACCTTCACCGGGGGCGTTTCGGTGTCGGCTAACCCCACCGGAATTGGCGTTAGCTCAAACTGGTATTGCCCCACCTGGCCCATGCCCGTGGGCACCCCTTGACACACCAAATATTCGCCGATTTGGCAGAAGGGCTGTAGTTCCTCCGGCAGGGTCAACAGGGTAGGATTTTCGGGATTTCGCAGGGAAAACCGCCGTCCGCCCACCGTGGTGCCCCCCGGCTTCCGCACCACCAGCAGCAGATCCTGCAACGCCTGGGGATGGGTGACGATCCAGCTTAGCTCAATGCCGTTGCCCGTCACCGGAGGAGCCAGCGTGGGCTGGTTGGCGCTGACCGGGGTGCCCGCCTCCGAATAAATCACCTGCTGGGGCACCAGTTCTATCGCCACGGGCATGGGCCGCTGCGTAATCGTGACCAGGCTACTCGTCGCCTGGATCGGCGGCAAGTTTAGGGACGCCTTCGGCAACAGCGTGACCTCAAAACGATACTGCCCCGGCTCCCGAAGCTGGGTCGGCACATTCTCGCAGGAGAGGCGCTGGCGCGTTTGGCTACAGTAGGCTAACAGATCCACAGGCAGAGAACTGGATCCAGTACCTGCCAAATCATAGGTCTTCGGCTCACCGACCAAGGCCCCCTCCGCCGTCAAAGTTCGCACCACCAAGGTCTCAACCTGGCGCGGATGGCTGATCTGCCAGTTCAACAGCGGGGCCTGTTGCGCCGCCACGGCATACTGGCTGGCAGAGGGCGCAAAGTCTAGCACGTAGGGCCGCAGGGGCGGACGCAACCACCAGGCCCACAGCCCATAGCCGATTCCCCCCATGGCCAAAACCGCTGCCCCCAGCCCTAGCCGTTGTCGCCACGACCGCCGGGGCACCCCCGATGGCGGAGGGGTTAACGTTAGGGCCATGGCCGCCTGACTAGCCGCCTCAGCGTTTGCCCCAGCCATCGACCCAGGGCCACCCGCCAAGGATGCCCCATCGTCCCCCTCTGGGGGTTGCCACGGTTCAAATTGAGACCCGGTCATAGTAACGCTGCTTCCTCACACTTTACCCAGCGCCAGCGGAGACAGTACCGCTCCGTGAACACCATCGTGCATCAATGCCGATTGAACAATCATAGAGGTTGCCTCCCCAGGATGACAGATCGCCTCCCCGTCGCTGTCTCAGAATACAGTGGCCTTAGCGAAAACTGGCTTGGGCAGGCCGCATCATAGCGCTACAAGCTGAGCATCACAACAGCCGGAGGAAAGAGATGGTAGCCCATCAGCCAACGGTCAGATCCAGGGTTTGGACGATCCATGGTGAGGCCAAGGAATCAGCTAAAACGCCTCAGAAAAACCGTAGCGCTATCCAGCCTTTTATCGATGGCCTAAGGATGGCCTGAGTTTTAAGTTTTGGTCAACACCGGAAACTCATAAACTCGATCAATCTCAAAGCTTATTTGAGTCACACCATTTTCCCAAACCAGCTTGTAGATTCTAATATCTGCTTGGGCAAACCAGTTCTCATCAACCAAAGGAATCGGCACATCAATCGGGATGATTCGATATCCTTCCTTTTGGACAACGTGTCTTCCACCTTTCTTAAGGTGAAGAGGATATCCCTGGGCAGGCGTTAACTTCAGCATGCTATTCACTTCACAAGGCATTCCCATGGGTTTAGTTTCTCCAATACTTCATACTCGATCCAATTTACGGCGCTAATTCATTAAAGGAGGAGAACTTTAAAGTCCTTAGAATGAAGTCGCTCAGCCACTGCGATAGGGCTAGGTGCGAATCCTATGGCCATCGCAGAAGAAATCTTTGTAGAGCCTTCGGTGGAGGCGCACTCAAATGATGGATCAATCGCTGAACGTCAAAACGTTGCGGGAGGCCCTCAATAGTCTCGGCCTCCAGGTTACGTTCGTTAATGCGGTGAACGCAACTCTGCCACCCGCATTACTACACCATCGGGTTATCGTGCCGACGACGGGTTCTCTCCTTGGCCACGGTGAGGATTTGCTGGGCCTCCAAGATCCGCCGCAACCCTACCCGAACTGCACTACAACCATTTCCCCCGTCACCGCCTAGGAGCCTAGCCCCATTGCAGCCCTAGCCCTAGGGACTTACAAACAAGGCTTCTGTGCTAAAATAGACCAGGCACGAGTCCCCAAAAATCAAGCCTTTCAAGCGCTATTCAGCACCATTCGGTGCGAGGGTCTGACTAGCGCTTTGTTGTTCGCAAATTCGGAGTTTTTCTGCCCATGGCAACCCCAGAAGAGCGTATCGTTCCCACCGATCTACGCAACGAAATGGAAAGCTCCTATCTGGAATACGCCATGAGCGTGATCGTGGGTCGAGCCTTGCCCGATGCCAGGGACGGCCTCAAGCCTGTGCATCGTCGCATTCTGTATGCCATGCACGAACTGGGTTTGGCGGCGGATCGGCCTTTCCGTAAGTGCGCCCGGGTGGTGGGGGAAGTGCTGGGTAAGTATCACCCCCACGGCGATACGGCGGTTTACGATGCCCTGGTGCGGATGGCCCAGGATTTTTCGATGCGGTCGCCGCTGATCAATGGTCACGGCAACTTTGGCTCCATCGACAACGACCCTCCGGCGGCGATGCGATACACCGAATGCCGCCTGCAATCCCTGACCAGCGACTCCCTGTTGCAGGATATCGAGTCGGAAACCGTCGATTTTGCCGATAACTTCGATGGTTCCCAGCAGGAGCCCGTGGTGCTGCCCTCGCGCTTGCCCCAGCTTTTACTGAATGGTTCCTCCGGCATTGCCGTGGGGATGGCGACGAACATTCCGCCCCACAACCCCGGTGAGCTGATCGACGGCGTGATCGCCCTGATCCACAACCCCGACATCACCACCGCCGAATTGATGGAGATCATCCCCGGCCCGGACTTTCCCACCGGAGCCCAAATCCTGGGCCGCAGCGGCATTCGCGATGCCTACAACACCGGGCGCGGCTCTGTGACCATGCGCGGCGTGGCCAGTCTGGAAACCATTGAGCACCGGGGGCGGCCCGACCGAGAAGCCATCATCATCACCGAACTGCCCTACCAAACCAACAAGGCGGGCATGATCGAGCGCATCGCCGAAATGGTGAACGAGCGCAAACTAGAGGGCATTTCCGACATCCGCGACGAGAGCGACCGGGACGGAATGCGGATCGTGATCGAACTGAAGCGCGACGCCTACCCCCGCGTGGTGCTAAACAACCTCTATAAGCAAACGCCGCTGCAAAACAACTTTGGCGTCAACATGCTGGCCCTGGTGAACGGGGAACCCCAACTGCTGGGCCTGAAGCGAATGCTGGAGGTATTCCTGGAGTTCCGGGAAGAGACCATCACCCGCCGCACCCGCTACGAACTGCGCAAGGCCCAGGAGCGGGATCACATCCTTCAAGGCTATCTGATTGCCCTAGCCAACTTGGATGCGGTGATTGCCCTGATTCGCCACGCCGCCGACACCCCCACCGCCAAGCAGGAATTGATGGACACCTACGGCCTCTCGGAGGTGCAGTCGGACGCCATTCTACAAATGCAGTTGCGCCGCCTCACCGCCCTCGAGGCCGACAAAATCCAGAGCGAACACGAAGACCTGATGGCTAAAATCACGGATCTTCAGGATATTTTGGCCCGTCGGGAGCGGATTCTCGAAATTATCATCACCGAGCTGGGCGATCTCAAGGCCAAGCACAACACCCCCCGCCGCACCACCATCGAGATGGACGAGGGTGAACTCAGCGACATTTCTCTCATCGCTAACGAGCAGGTAGTCATTCTGGTGACGGATCAGGGCTACATCAAGCGGATGCCCGTCACCACCTTTGAGGCCCAAAGCCGCGCCACCCGTGGCAAGGCCGGAGCCAAGATGAAGGAGGACGATGGCGTTCAGCACTTCATCACCTGCTACACCCACGATTATCTGATGTTCTTCAGCGACCGAGGCGTGGCCTACTCTATGCGGGCCTACCAGGTGCCCGAAGGTTCGCGGGCAGCGCGGGGCATTCCCATCGTGCAAATGCTGCCCATCCCCAAGGAAGAGGTGATTACCTCGGTGCTATCGGTGCGGGAATTCACCGATGAAGACTATCTGGTGATGCTAACGCGGGGTGGCTTCGTTAAAAAAACAGCCCTCTCTGCCTTCAGCAATATCCGGGCCAACGGTCTGATCGCCATTTCCCTCGAAGAGGGCGACCAACTGCGCTGGGTGCGCCTCGCCCGCAGCACCGACAGCATTCTGATCGGTTCCCGCCACGGCATGACCATCCACTTCAAGGTAGACGACGACCAACTGCGGCCCCTCGGTCGGCCCACCCGTGGGGTACGGGCCATGGCCCTGCGCGATGGCGACGAGTTGATCAGCATGGATATTCTGCCGAGCCAAGTGGTTGAAGCCGTGCAGGCCGCTGCCGATAGCGAGAGCGAAGACGACGAAGATACCCTCGTTGCCACCAACGATCCCGGCCCCTGGGTGCTGGTGATCGCCTCCTCTGGCCTAGGGAAGCGGGTGCCTGTGTCGAAATTCCGCCTGCAAAACCGGGCGGGGCTAGGGCTGAAGGCCATCAAGTTCCGCAAGAACGACGACACCCTAGCGGCCCTGCGGGTGGTCAGCGATGGCGACGAACTAATGCTGGTGACAAACCGAGGCATCATCATTCGTCAGCGGGTGAACGACATCTCTATCCAGTCTCGTCCGGCCACCGGGGTGCGGCTGCAACGGTTGGATGGGGAAGACGCCATTGCTGCTGTGGCCGTGGTGCCCCCCGCCCTGCAAGAGCCCGACGACCTTTTGGCCCCCAGCGATACTGCCGAAGACACCGCCGCTGAAGAGGCTGTGGCCGAAGAGGCTGTTACCGAAGATACTGTTGCCGAAGAGACCACTGAGAATGCGTAAGCCGCAGGCCCAGTCGGATTTTAGAAGGACACACTAGGGCTCCAGAGCCTCACGCTAGCCCAGACCCGATGACTCCGGTACTGGGGCGAGGGTTGGCGCTTGACTGGACTGATCTCTAGGCAGGGGAGGCCGCAGGGCGAGGTAGAGCGCGGCTCCAAGGAGGGGCAACGCCAAGACAGAGGGAATTACCCACCCCTGACGGAGACCACGTCGGGGCAGATCATCGATCAAGAGAACCGGGAACAAGAGCCACAGGGCACAAAAATCCAAGGTCATGACGTGGACAAACCGGGAGGTTTGCCACTGCTGCCAGAAGGCCGACCAATCGCCATAGATGAGCCCCCAGCCCAGCAGCACCAAGGCCGCCAGGGCCAAACTTGCGCCCAACAGACGACTCCCAACCACCCGCAACAGTCGATCCTCTGGGCCAACCCAGGGAACAGGGGATCGCAGAGCTAGGTAGGGCAATAGGGCAAAGGCTCCTACCGCAAAGGAAGCGCCCACAAAGGGCCACGCCCAGATTCGCTGCCCTCGGCCATCCACCAGCGCCACGGCAGCATAGACCATGGGCCAGAGACCCATGGCATTGAACAGAGCAATCAGCGCTGGGTTGAGGCCATCCCAGTTTCCGGTGGACAGGCGCAGGATGAGATCGGCGATATCGGGCTGATCGGGAGGGGCTAGGAGCACGGCATACCCGACAAAGCTCAGCCACAGGAGGCCAAAAACGAGTCGTTGCATCATCGGATAACTGATAAGTTTCACACTGAAATATCAAACAAGCTCAATATAGACTGACAGGAATGGCAAAACCAACTAATCTTTAGTCAGGAGGTTTTGGCTCCCGCAATGGCAAATGTTAAAAAATATTTAATATTGATCTAAGTTGTTAATTTCTTGATCTTCGCCATCTTTAATTTAGCGTGCTAGATCTAGGCTATAGGCATTTTTACCATTCATTCTGCCATCTATAGCCAGTGATTGGCCTAGTTAGAAGCACTGAATTATCCAGTCAGACCAAAATTTGATACCATTATCAATTCTCTATTTTCCGCAGCATGGGCCTGATATAGCCACCGAGAACCTTGGTTCAGTGACTTCATGGGCATCCTTTGCTATCTTGCCTTTTTCTCAACTTGCCTGTTACATCACCAGCACTCAAGCTACCGTCCAGCTTCGTCTCGCGATGAGCTACAGCCACACCTGGGACGATAGCGACTCTCTCAGTCTCCTGTTTGCTGTTCTCATTTTGGAAACTACCGTGCCCACCATCGCCCTCCGTGAGTCCGGTTTTACCAGGACTTCCCACCGCAGTACTATGAACATTCAGTACTTTCTTGAACTTTACGAGGCAGGCTACCGCGATTTCGTCGGCATTCAGTTGGCCGGGGCCGATTTGGCCCACCACATTCTGGTCGAGGTCGATCTCAGTCGCTCCAACCTCAAAGGCACCAACCTCAGCCGTTCTTTCCTCACCCAGGCTGTTTTGGTGGGGGCCAAGGGCAACTGGGCTAACTTCAGCTTTGCCAAGATGAGCGAGGCCAACCTAGCTGGGGCTGATTTCACCAAGGCCAGCTTTCGGGGAGCCTTTCTGGTGCAGGCCAACCTTCACCAAACTCAGCTCAGTGGCGCAGATTTGTGCTACGTCAACCTGCGGAATGCCAACCTGTGCGGCGCGAACCTGTGCGGGGCCAACCTCAGTGGGGCCAACCTACGCGGGGCCAATCTGCGGGAAGCCAACCTCGCCTGGGCACACCTTACCGGGGTACGGCTGAGTGGGGCCGACCTAGACCGTACTTGCCTGTCTGCCGTCAACCTGGAGGGAGCTTGGCTGAACGGCGTAGACCTCAGTGGTCTGGATCTGTCGGGGGTCAACCTCAAGGATGCCAAACTAAACGGGGCCAACCTCGACCACACCAACCTAAGTGCCGCCAACCTTTCCCATACCACCATGCGCGGCGTCTCTATGGTGGGAGCTAATTTGTGCAACGCTAATCTAACGGGGGCTGTGGTATGGCACGGCAACCTCGATGAGGTCAATCTCTCCCGGGCTGATCTAACCCGCGCCCACTTGGGGGAAGCTTCGCTGCGGTCGGCCTGTGTTGAGGGCACAGAATTTACCGAATCTGTGCTGCCTACGGAGGCCCGATCCTACCTGTATGCTGCCGTCCATGGCGAAACCCGATGGACTCGCCGCCCTGCCAAGGAGACCTTGGATCATTCACTGTTTATCGACCGACTGTTGACCTAGTCCACCACTCGCAAACGCCCCTGCTGAATCGCCTCAAAAATGCGTTGGGCGAGGGCTTGTTCCTGGCTGCTGATTTGCGCTTTGCCTAGCAAAAGCTGCATCAGATCCTGCTGTACCTGGCGAGTAATGCGACGATCCGTAAAGATTTGATCGGCGATGGCAGCAAGGGTAGGAGGAGAGGTGGTAGATGTCATAGCCAGAATGGGTAAGATGCATTTCTGTTCTTACTATCTGCTTTTTTGGGGCGCAATACTGTGACCCACTCTCTGCCCCCTTGTGATCTTTTCCAGCGTTTTTGCGTGATCTTAGCGACTTTTTGGCGTGTCTCAGATCACAATTCATACGGCTGAGGCTAATGGATACCCCAGGAAATCCAGCGAGATTCTCCCGTGGGGCGAGTATCCACACCGCAGTGGCGCAGCAAATTCAGGTTAGCTCCGCCTAGGTCGGCCTCGGCTAAGTGGGTATCCTCTACCCAGGCGCTGACTAGGTTGGCGTTGGTGAGGTTAGCCCCGCTGAGGATGACCTCACACAGAATTGCCCCCCGCAGATCGGCTTGCTCTAGGTTGGCCGTACGCAGGTCGGCCTGGCTGAGATCGGCCCCCACGAGGCTAGCCCGCCGTAGATCGGCCCCAATTAAATTGGTGTGTTTGAGGTTGGCTCCGCTCAGATCGGTGCCCGTGAGGTCGGCATCGGAGAGGTTGGCCCGCTCAAGGTTGGCCCGGGAGAGGTCAGTGCCATCGAGGGCGGCTTGGGAGAGGTCGGCCCCACGAAGGTCGATACCGCTGAGGTTGACTCCCCGCAAGTCCAGCCGATGCAGCCTGACCCCCGAAAAGTTACGGTCGCCTCGGTTGTACTCGTGTAGAAATTGTTGAACATCCATGGCAGCGGCCTCCATCGATCAGGAGTTGGGTTGAGGGAAAGAAGGGAAGGCGTAGATGCCTAGGCTGAGCTAACGGCAATCCCGTGCTCCACCGTCCCTGGCCTTGGCTGAAATGTAACTCAGGCTACATTCATTTTCCCCTACCCTCTGGGAGTCTGGGGACAGTCGTTCATAGAACGCAAGGGTTGCAGCGATGGGGGGAGGTAAGGGGTGGGCGACCCCGGTTCAACATGGTATAAATGTGAAGGAATACTAAGTGCTCTCATTTGGTGTCTTCTTGCTCCGCCAGGTGTTCTACAGTCACGCCCGCAGCGGCTTCCATTCAGTCGTGCTCTCCCCGTACTGCTTGGTCATCCGGCGTATGCACTGTTCTTTTCCAGCCAGAGAAGAACAGATTTTTTTGGCACATTTGTTTTTGCAGGTTTATTGTCTTCAAAGCGGTGTTGCCAAGTTGCCTAGCCTTGTTCATTTCGTGGAGACCGTTCTTTGACTGCTACTGCTGAGCCTTCCGCCGTTCAAGCGGATGTCCTTTCCTACCAAGACCTGACCCTAAAGCAGGTCATCCAAAGCATTCCCAAAGTCTATTTTCAAAAAGATCCGCGCAAAGCCTGGGCCTCCGTAGCTCTAAGCGTAGCTGCGGTGATTGCAGGCTACACCGCCCTCTATTTTTCGCCTTGGTTTTTGCTGCCCATCACCTGGTTTTTGACGGGCACCGCGCTGACGGGATTTTTTGTCATCGGCCATGACTGCGGCCACCGTTCCTTTTCCAATCGTCGCTGGGTGAACAACCTGGTGGGGCATCTGGCTATGCTGCCGTTGATTTACCCCTTCCATAGCTGGCGACTGCTCCACGATATCCACCACCGCAACACCAACAACCTGGATATTGACAACGCCTGGACACCCTGGACAGAGCAGGAGTATACCGAAGCCAGCGGCTTCATGAAAGGGGTGTACCAAGGGATGCGGGGTTGGCTATGGTGGCTGGCTTCTGTGGCCCACTGGGCGGTGCTGCACTTCAACCTCAACAACTTTGAGCCCCGCGACCGAGCTAAGGTGAGCCGTTCCATCGCCGCTGTGGTAATTTTTGCCGCCATTCTTTTCCCCACCCTATGGGCGGTGGCTGGGCCTTGGGGCATTGTCAAATACTGGCTGATGCCCTGGCTGGGCTACCACTTCTGGATGAGCACCTTCACCCTGGTGCACCACACCATCCCCGAAATTCAGTTTCGCCCCGCCGACACCTGGAACGAAGTGGAAGCCCAACTCGGCGGCACTCTCCACTGCGACTATCCCAAGTGGGTTGAGGTGCTGTGTCACGATATCAACGTCCATGTTCCCCACCATGTCTCAGTTGGCATTCCGTCCTACAACCTGCGGCCTGCCTACGCCTCTCTCAAGGAACAGTGGGGGCCGCTGATGAAGGAAACCCGCTTCTCCTGGGATCTGATGAAAACCATTGTGGGGCGCTGCCACATCTATCACCCAGAGCGGGCCTACACTAGCTTCCGTCAGGCCAAGTCCTAGGCTCAAGTAGGGCCGCTCTCGCGAGACGCTTGGAGCACCTTCCCTAGGCCAACCATTCACCAATGCCTGGGGAAGGCCATCCTGATCACGCGAACTGCGAGCGCGTCATGGCCCTAATTGAATAGCCCTAATTGATCAGCCGATCCTTGTGGGTCGGTTTTTTGTTACCTATTTACTCTCCCAGAACCCGACTCCCCACGCCCTACGCAAGGACAGTCGGTAAACTGCGACACTAGGGCATAGCCAGACTCCGGTTAGCTCCGACAATCTGAGATAGGATTAGCGGCTTGGGTCTACCCCCGACCTCCCCTCGCCCATCCTCCGCGTTTGCTCACCCACTCACCCACCGCTATGGCTCTTCTCACCCGTTCCCTAGTGCCTCTAGCGGCCACCGTTGCCGCCGCCGTGGCCGGACTCGTTACGCCCGCTACGGCCTCCGCCAATACCTTTGGCCAACAACCTATTGACCCTAACCTGATCATCCCCGTGGCGACTCCCATTCGTAATGGGGCGCTGCACAACCTGATGATCTTGGAGCAGGTGCCCAACCGTCGCCAGTGCTGGCAGGAGCAGGCCCAGGGCAACGGCCCCACGGTGGTTGATCCGCTGCTGCTGAACTTTGACTTTGTGGGATCCTGCGAGCGCAAAACCGATAGTAACGGCTACTCGGTACGCATCAACGGTGAGGATTTGGGGGTTCAGTATCGGCTCGAAATCGTCCAACGCCAGGATGATTTGGTGCTGTTGGCCCGCCACAACCGAGATCGCAGTCTGGCCCCCATTGAAATTGGCCGCACCCAGGGCCGCGCCGATGGCCTCCTACGGATTCAGCTCAATCCGGGCTGGCAGCTCACCCGTCGCCTCTTCAACGGCCAGCCCACGGGCCACATCTACGTCACCCACGATGCCCCCCTGACCAATGTGGCGGTGGCCACGGCCCCCCTGCCGCCGCTGTCGGGTGCTGAGGCTCCGGCCCTGAGTGCTCCCCTCAACCCAGCACCCACCAGCCCCGCCGCCCCCTCCCTTCCCACCACGGTGCCGCTGAATCCTCCCCCGGTCAACCCGTCGGCTACTCGGCCCATCACGCCGCCCACCTCCAATAGCTCCGGTGGGCTGAATGTGCCCGCGCCCACCCAGCCCAACTTGCCCACAGTGGCGGTGCGCCCCAATCCCGGTACCACGCCCCCTGTCGCCAGCACCCCCAGCAATGCCCAAACGGCGGCCCAAGGCAGTCAGTTCCGGGTGATTGTGCCCGTGGCTGGCCCCACCACCCTGCCCCAGGTGCGGGCGGTAGAACCCACCGCCTTTCGGACGACGCTGAATGGGGCGGAGGTGGTGCAGGCCGGGGTGTTCCAAGAGGCGCAGCGGGCGGAGGAATTGCGGCAGCGGCTGGCCTCAGCACGGCTGTCGGCCCAGGTGGTCTCTGGATCTGGGGCCACGACGGCCCCCACCACGCCGATTTCGACTCCGCCACCCAGCAGCGTCCCTGGGTCTAACCCAGCCCCCCCAGCCTCGAACGCCAGCCATTTTCGGGTGATTGTGCCCATCAGCAGCCCCGATACCCTGCAACAGGTACGCAATGTGGAGCCCGAGGCGTTTCGGACGACGGTGGATGGTCAAAATGTGGTGCAGGTGGGCCTATTTCGGGAGCGGCAGCGGGCCGAAGAAGTGCGTCAAAGCCTCGTAGCGGCCAGTCTTCCCGCCACCATCATGGCCGCGATGGCCCCTGCCGTGGCGTCTACTCCGGTGATTCCCAATGTGCCCCGTGGCCAAACCGTGGTGGTGATTGACCCCGGCCACGGCGGACGCGACCCTGGGGCCATCGGCATTGGCGGCATTCAGGAAAAAGTAATCAACACCACCATCTCCAATCGGGTGCGGCAGCGACTGCAAGAGGCTGGCCTGACGGTGCTGATGACCCGCGAGGGCGATCAGTGGGTCGATCTCGATGCCCGCGCCCAGTTTGCCAACCGCGCTAGGGCCGACATTTTTGTCAGCATTCACGCCAACGCCATCAGTATGTCTCGCCCGGAGGTGAACGGCCTCGAAACCTACTACCTGGCCAGCGGCGAACGGTTGGCCCGCAGTATCCATCGGAGCGTATTGCAAAATACCGACATGCGCGACCGAGGCGTTCGCCAAGCCCGGTTCTATGTGCTGCGCCACACCACCATGCCCGCCGTGTTGGTGGAGACGGGGTTTGTCACCGGGGCCGAGGATGCTGCTCGGTTTCGCAACCCCGCCGCCGTCAACCAAATCGCCGACGGCATCGCCAGGGGCATTTTAGATTACCTCGGTCGCTGAGGGTTGAGGATGAGGTCAAGGGCTAGGGGGTACTTTGCTACGCGGATGCCCCCTACGGCAAGCGATAGCTAGCGACTCTAACGGTGAGGTCGCCCTTCTGGGGATTGTGGCTGAAGACAAAGCTACCCGCCTTGGTTTCGTGGCCGGAGAGAAAGTCGATTTGCTGTTCCCCGGTTTCCTCTTCGGCGTCGGGGAAATGGAGTTCGGCGGTGACTTGAACGCCGTTGGCGATGCGGCCCCCGGTGTTGGTGATGGCAAAGGGCACATAGTAGCGGCCATCGGTGATGCGGATGGCATCGGAGACCGCCACATCAAAGGCGGGGGGGCGGCTTTGGTTCACCTGCCAATCGTAGAGAATCAGGCCCACCAGCACCAGCAAAATTAGAGCCGACACCCAAAACGTGACCCATTCTGCCAAGGAGCGGCGGGTAAAGCCGTCGGCATCCATGGGCACAGGCAAAGGGGAGGATGGGTGGGGTTTCAGCAAACTCATGCAGGTTCAGCTTCAATTTCAGTAAGCCGATTTAATTCACAAGCCTTAGTAGATCGAAAACATCCTCGCTTACCGTGAGATTAGCCCTCCCCCCCGGCCCCTCTCCCAGGAGGGAGAGGGGAGCAGGAAAATTCTTCAAAATCCCTCTCCCTATTTGGGAGAGGGATTTAGGGTGAGGGCCAAGGCATGGCATAAGAAAGCGTTCGCGATCTACTAGGTCTTATTAAATTAGAATACGCCCTGCGGCCCCCCCAATGGAGGCAGGCAGGCCCAAAACGAGGGTATTACCCAGCCATTCTTGCCAGGGGTCAGTGAGGTTGAGCTGCTGAAACAGCACCATCATGATCACGGAAATCAGCAGCGCCACCAAATAGGCCACCAGGGTTTCGGTGATGGGGCTGAACAAAAGCCCCCGCTGGAGCCGTTCGCTGCGGTCGGCAAAGCCAGAGGCAAACACAATGGCGTAGGACAGCCCCAGGGAAGCCGCCATAATCAACAGCAGCCACAGGGAGGGCAACGACGACGCAATCAGCGGCACTTCCTCGGTGGGGGCAATGCTGAAGGCAATCAACACGGTGCCGATCAGGGTGGCATCGAGATCCACCAGGGCATCGCGCACGGTGGCTAGGGTCGGTGAGGAAAAATGGCGCGACAGCGGGGCCGTAGTACGACGATCTCGTACCTTGCGCCCCTGAAACGTAGACCGAGCCAGGGCCACCCCCAAGGAAAAGGGCACCGCTTCAAACACCAGCTTGCCCAAGGTTTCCGCCAGGGGCGTATCTAGGGTGATGCGCCGCAGCAGCACCAGGGCCACCGCTGCACAAACCACCCCAATCCCCACCGCCTCCACACTTTCCATCACCGCTTCTAGGGGATGCAGGCTGAGGGTTTGGCGAAAGCCCTCCACCTGGGTCAGCAGCCAAGCCCCCAGCAGCGTCGCCCCCAGCACCGTCAACAGCCACCAAGCCCCCGTAGACGACCCAATCGACCACACTTCCACGGTGTAGAGCAGGGGCACCCCAAACAAAAAGCCCCCCGCCGCCCCCCGCACCACGGCCTGAAGCTCTAGGGGCCACATCTTGAGGTCAGCGCCATCCGGCTGGGTTGGAGAGGGGTCGGATAAGGTCATAGCAGTATGGGAGAGGAGCCAGTCTTGTGGAGGGCTGAGTCGCTATCGTTGATGCCCCTACAGCCCAGGGTTAAGCCTAGCGCATCAAAAAACCCCACTGACCAAAGCCAGCAGGGAACGAGAATGCAGAAACTATGATGATGTAAGCCCGTAGGCACAGCCCTAGTAGGCCAAGCCCATGCTGCGGGTGGTTTCGGCACCCAGGTAAACCCGAATGCTGAGGAAGTCGGTGGGGCAAGCGGTTTCGCAACGCTTACAGCCCACGCAGTCTTCAGTCCGGGGGGAGGAGGCGATTTGGCCAGCCTTACAGCCATCCCAGGGAACCATCTCCAGGACGTCTAGGGGGCAGGCACGCACGCACTGGGTGCAGCCGATACAGGTATCGTAGATTTTGACGGAATGGGACATTGAATTTAAAACTCCAATGTTGGGTCACGACTACTGACTTTGACAGCCCTAAGGAGCCCCTTAAAAAGCGGTCAAAAGGGTCTATACAGTAAGGGTTTCCTAATCATGAACCAGTCTATAGCGAGAGTTTTCAGCTCTTATCATTGGCCCTGGCAAACCTTAATGGATCGTAATAATGCCCCTATAGATCCCCCTCTATCCATCGTCCCAAACCCTTGATCCACCGTTTTTCTTGGATCCCAATGGCCCCATCGCCCAGTTTCTTAATAAAGTAATGTAAACCTATTTCAGCCTTTCCCAATTCTTGAAGAGAGCGCATTCGCGATGTAATGTGCCCTACGATGGTTCCCAACTCTCTCCTCCCCCATGCCTACTCCTCTCTCCGACCAAATCCAATCCTTCTACGACGCTTCCTCCGGCCTCTGGGAGCAAATCTGGGGCGAACACATGCACCATGGCTACTACGGCCCCACGGGCACGGTGCGGAAGGATCGGCGGCAAGCCCAGATTGACCTGATCGACGAATGCTTGCGCTGGGCCAACATCACCCAGGCGGCGGCAATTTTGGACTGCGGCTGCGGTATTGGCGGCAGTGCTCTGGAGTTGGCCACCCGGTTCAACGCCAAGGTGACAGGTATTACCCTCAGCCCCGTGCAGGCCAATCGCGCCACAGAACGGGCTGAAGCAGCGGGATTAGCCGGAGACAGCGCCCCCTGTGCTCAGTTTCAGGTGGCCAACGCCCTGCAAACGCCCTTCGCCGACGAGAGCTTTGATTTCATTTGGTCGATGGAAAGCGGCGAACACATGCCCAACAAGGCGGGATTCTTGCAGGAATGCCACCGCCTCCTCAAGCCGGGGGGCAAGCTGCTGATGGTGACGTGGTGCCATCGCCCCACAGATTCCCTGGCGGGGCCGCTAACGCCTGCCGAACGGGGCCAACTGGACTGGATTTACCGAGTCTATGGCCTGCCCTACGTGCTGTCGCTGCCAGAATACCAAACCCTGGCCGAAAATACGGGTTTCCAGCAGGTACACACCGCCGACTGGTCTCAGGCCGTCGCCCCCTTTTGGGATGAGGTGATCGCCTCTGCCTTCAGTTGGGAAGCGGTCACAGGTCTAATCCAAGCAGGGCCAGAGACCATTCAAGGTGCCCTCGCCCTTTGGCCCATGCGGCAGGGGCTTTACGGCGGGCTGATCCGCTACGGACTGCTACAAGCGGTTCGTTAAGTAGGCCGTGGCCACAGAAATTAGACCGTGGCCACAGGTTCGTCTACCATCGGCACAAAGCGCACGGGAATGGTATATTCCGTAGACAGGCCCGTGAGGTGGCGAGTGATCACCAGCAGGGTTTGGCTAGAGTGGCCCACCGGAACCACCAGTTTGCCTCCCATGGCCAGTTGATCGACCAAGGCGCTGGGAATGCGGGGCGGCGCGGCTGTCACCACAATGGCGTCGTAGGGGGCGTGGTCGGCCCAACCTTCATAGCCATTGCCCCGTTTGATGTGAACGTTGGCATAGCCCATTTGGCCTAGGGTTTGCTCGGCTCGCTGGGCTAGGGAGGTCAAAATTTCTACGGAATAAACCTCCTGGGCCAGTTGGGCCAAGATCGCCGTTTGGTAGCCTGACCCAGTGCCCACCTCCAACACCTTGCCATTGGCAGGGATAGAGGCAGCATCGGTCATAAACGCAACGATGTAGGGCTGAGAAATGGTTTGCCCTTGGCCCAGGGGTAGGGGTTCATCGGCATAGGCCCGGTTGGCATAATCAGCGGGCACAAAGCGATGGCGAGGCACCATCATCAGGGCGTTGACCACCCTAGGATCGGTGATGCCGCGTCCCACAATCTGCTGCTGCACCATCTGCTGGCGCTGGTCGGCGTACTGCCGTCCGAGGGGGCCGTGGCCTAGGGAAAAAATCATGATCGGCCTCGTGGTGGGGTGGGTGTCGGGCGTGGGCGATGCGGCGGCGTTGACGTAGACCATAGCGACCTCTGAGCCCAGGCGCACCAATGAAGGGAGGGTGGACACCCCTGGGCCTATCTTGATCTTACTCCGCCTCCTAGGAGGGGAATCCCCCATTAGCCCCGGTAAGATTACCCTGATTGCATCAAAAAACCGAGGATGGGATGCTCTGGGCATCCCATCCTCGATGATTCCCCAGCAGGGGCGTGGTGTGCTGAACTAACGTTAGGTCTAGAACGGGTTGACGGTGGTACGAAACCGCACATACCCGACCTGACTTGGCCCCACGGTGGGGAAAGTGACGACCACCGCACCATTGCCCTGATTCGCCCCACAAATGGCAGGCAGCGGTGCGCCGGGAGGGAAAAATGTGGCTGGATCGCCATCAGCGGCATTGGTATAGGTCACGGTTGGATAGTTCACAGGTGGATTTTGAGAGTTCGTGGGCGCAATGGCCTGCACCCCACGCCCTGCGCCAAAGGCATTGGGCGCAAACGCAGTGCCAGGGGGGATTTGGTCGCAGATTTGGGCATTGCTAACCACAGTTTCCCCCGTATTGTTGATATAGAGGGTATATTCCACCTGGTCGGCGGGGGCCAGTTCTGGGTTGGCCACGGTGACGGTACCCTGCCCTAGGCCAGCCAATTCCAGGGCTGGAAACCCAGCATTGCCATCGGGGTTAACGGTGCCAGGAAAGGGAATGGCCGTGCCCGCCGCCGTGAGTTGGGTAATCCGCTTATTCAAAAATAGGTTGCCCGGTACGGGTGGACGCGGCACCCGGAAAAGGCCAAAGCCCCCCGCCACCAGGTCAAGCCCGCCCGCCAAGCCTTCAGGGGGAGCTGCCACCCCAGCCCCCACCGTATCCGTTGGAAAGGTGTTCCAATCGAGGATGGCATTACGATTTTGGGGGACATCTGCGGCCATCAAGGAGTAGCCAAAAATCCGGCTATTACTTTCGGGTGCAGATAACAGAGCGTTGACCGGGAAGAAAATCCCCCTAACGGACTGAGCACCCACGGAGTGGGAGGCTTGCAGATCACCGCCTGCATTTTCCCGGCGAAACACCACCGACGGGAAGTTGATATCGTTGGTAACGCCCCAGTCTGCAACCCTCACCAGAACTGGATCGCCGTAGCTGGCAGGGTTGCCGTTGGCATCAAGGCTGGTGATGGCGGCAATCAGAAATGGGTCATTACCGCCACGCTCTAGCACCAAGAAACCCTCCTGTCCTTGAAATTCAGGGGGCACCACCACACCATCACGCAAAATATAGTCAATCCGCTCGACGTTGATACGGGTATCTTGACCAGAACCTGGAGCAATTTCGTTGAAGCCAATGTTATTAAAAACGTTGTCAATCCCTCGATTCACAATGGGACTGATGAGAGCGTCAGCAATATTCACCGCTTCCTCGGGGGCGAGGCTAATATTGGTGGGAGGTGGGCCGCCAGCAATAGCGGTGCTTTCGTAGAACAAGATATCTCGGCTAATGCTGCCGTTGGGTGCAAAGCCTAGGTTGCGCCGTATTTCAATCTGCTCGTTTATCCCCGTTACCCGCCTCAAACCTCCGGGAACCGTAGCGGCCTGAAACTCCACCAAGACTCGGTTATTGCCGCTTCCAAAGGCAAGGTCTACCGCAGCTCCTGAACAGCCCTGAAGGGTAGCAGTATTGTCACAGGGGTTGGCGTAGGGCGCGTTGGGAGTATTGCTGACCAGCGGGATGTCGTTCTGGGTGGTGATGGCCGTCACAGGCCGGGGGGGGACTAGTCCAGCCTGAGCCTGAGCCGGAGGAGCCCAGCCCGCCACGCTGGTCAGGATGAATAGCCCTGCCACCAGACTGCTGGTCAACCGTTTAGCCCAAGACCAGAAGGACGCGAATAGGGCGGAGGGTGGAATCGGAGAAGGTAGGCGCATAAACAGGTTCGGGGTAAAGGCTATATCCCTAGGACAGGCGGGTGAGGCAGGCGGAAACAGGGAACAAAGGGCAGCATCTACTCCAGTTGGAGGTCGGCCTCTTGGTCGATGAAGATAATCTCTAGGCCGCGCAGGTCGGTGAAGACGAATTCTACGCGACGGTCGCGGGCAAAATCGAGTCGGGTGTTGCCCTGACTGCGCCGCTGGGTGAGGCCGAAGGGCACAATCCGCATCCGTTCTGGGGCCACGCCTCGGCGCAGGAGGTAATCCCTGGCGGCGAGGGCGCGGCGTTCGCTGAGGGCCATGTTGTAGGCGGCGCTGGCGCGGGGGTCGGTGTGGCCATGGAGTTCCACCGTGAGGAAGGGATACTCCAGCATCGTGGTGGCGATGGCATCGAGGATAGCGGCGCTTTCGGGGCTAATGTTCGACCGATCCAGCGCAAAGTGGATGTTGCGGACAATTTCCAGCACCAGGGGCTCTGGCTCTGGGGGCGGCGGCGGCGGTTCCGGTTCTGGGGGCGGCTCTGGGCGGACGGGGGGAGAACAGTCGGGTAGGTCGGGGGGCGGTGGCGGCAGGGTGGGGAACGAACCATCGGCGGCGGTGAGGGTGGCCACGGCGGCGGGCTCGGAGGTGCCGTGGGCGGGGTCGGTGGCTAGGGCGCTAACCCGACTGCCAACGGGGAGTTCCACCGTGGCGGTGAACTGCCCCGCGTCATCGGCTTGGACGGTGCCCAGATAGTCGCCCAGGGCGGCGTAGGGCTGACCCAGTTCCAGCACTTGGTACAGATCAATCTCGGTACTGGGGTCGGCGGTGCCCGTGACTAGGGCGCTGCCGCTGCTCACCACAAAGCGGTAGGCGGCAAACTCCGGGGCGTTCACCGCTCCGTTGGCTGTGTCTAGGCGACGGTGGCGAGAATTGCGGGGCGGGTTGGGGCCATCCCCGGTTTGAAAGTCTCGTACCCCCGTGTTGCCCTGGGCGATGAGATCAACGCTGAGGCCGTCTAGCTGAGCAAACTGATTGCCCCGCAGCAGGTTGCGATGGCTGGCAGGATAGGCCGCCACGGTGATGCCCGCTCCGGGCTGGTAGCCGATGGTGTTGTCGGTGACTTGGTGGTCGCTACCCATCAGGTAGAGGGCAGATCGCTGGAACCGTCGGCCATTGAACTGGATTTGGTTGTCGCGAACCTGAATGGCCCCATCGGGCTTGAACAGAAACACACCGCTGCCGTCGTTGGCGCAGATCAGGTTTCCGGTGATTTTGCTGGCGGCAATCTGCCCCTCCAGGCGAAGGGCGTCGGGCATTCCGGCCCGTCCGTTGCCGATGATGGCGTTTTCGTGAATCTGCAACCCCTCGGCCCGAAAGCCCGTAATTACGGCGCTGCCGTCGTGGAACTCGATGCGGTTGTGGCGGATCACCGTATCCACCCCGTTGAACACCACCACCCCAAAGGCCGAGGGCTGACCGGGGAGGGTTTCTTCGGCGGTGAGGCCCAGCCAGTTTTGCTCAATCACCACGTTGCGGGGGGCGAATTCGGATTCCGTCAGCCGAAACACCGACAGCGGCGGCAAGTTGGGCGCAGAATCCACCGCTGGGGCCTGGGCGCTAATGAAAATGTTGGCCGGGGGCGTGGTTTGGGTGGCTCGGTGGGCGGTGCGAAAGCCGTGCATCGTTAGCCCGCGCACGGTGACATCGCTGGCGGCAATGGTTAACCCTCGCGCCACCTCATGGCCCGGAGCCACGGTGATCGTCACCACGGGCGGGGCGGGGAATCGGGGCACCACCATCAGCGTGGGGTCGTAGCCCGCCTGGGTGGTGCCGTCAATGGTCAGCCCTGGAGCCACAATCTCCGGCAGCAGATCCGTCAGGGCAATGGTGGTTTCTCCTGCTGGCAGGGCAAAGCCAATCTCAGACCCTTGGCCGTCGTTGACGCTTCCTGGCCGCACCTCCACGAGGGCTTGCTCCGCCGGACTGAGGCTGTCCCAGGATCGGGTGCCGTTGGCCAGTTCCAAGGCTTCCCGCAGGGTGAGGACACCATCGGCCTCCGGGGGGCCATCCATTGGGCTTGTCACCACTATGCGATAACTGGGCAATGGGGTTTCTGCCCAGGCCAGCCCCACCGTCACCGTCGGCAGGGTGACGACCATCACCCCCAAGGCTATCCACCCTTGTTTCATCATGGTTCACCTCCTAGGACGGCCAAGCCGCTGGGCTGGGCATTGGGCTGATTCGCCTCAATATCATCTGCGGTTTCATCCTCTGCGGTTGCCGCCTCACCCTCGAAATGGTGGCTCCCATCGGGCGAGCTATCGTCTCCGTTAGGGTTCAAGTTGAGGGGAACGGTGGGGTCTGAGATCACTTCCTCGCTATTCAGGTTGACCGGAATGGCCGCTTCGTCCCGTTGAATGAGCGATTCTCGCTGCTGGGGTGGCGCGATGGGCTGCACCCCAAAGGAATTAAACAATTGGTTGACCTTGGCGGTGATGCCAAAGTAGGGGCCGCTGGCGGAACGGGATCCGCCGCCGCCGACAAAGCTGCCGTCGTTGGCCCGACCAAAGCTGTAGCCCAGCCCCAGTCGAACATCCGGGGTGAGGTAATACCCGGTCTCCAGGGCAAATCCAAGTTCGTTGAAGCCCACCACAGGCTGGCCAATCCAGCGCACCTCGCCGCCCACATCCCAGCGGTAGGCAAAGCGATAGTTGGCCCGGAATTGGCCTAGGTGAATGGTGTTGGAGGGGATGATGGTATCCGTGAGGCTGGTGGTGCTGTGGCGCAGCCCATACCGTCCGTAGAACTCCCACTGCCAGTTGGGGGCGTAGATGCCCTCTAGGGACAGGGTGTGATCCTGGGAGGCGCTGCCCGCCCCAAACAGCAGGGTATCGGGGGTGGTGCTGGGGTTGTTGCGAAATTCGTAGCTCAGCAGGCCGTTGAATTGATCGCTGTGGGGGTTGCGGTAGGCGAGGCCCAGCCGTAGGTTGCTGGAGTTCCCCAGTTGGTCGGTGATGGTTTGGTTGGCAAAGTTGGCCGTGTCAAACCGGAACAGGCCGCTGAGGGAGTCGGTAAATCGCCCCGCCGCCGCCGCCCCCAGCACCAGGTTGCTAGCCCCAGGGGAATCGCGATACTCCACCCGACCACTGGCCTGCCAGTTGGGGTTGTCGGTATATTCTAGCCCCACCCGGTAGGCCGTCGAGGCTTGCAGTCCCAGGGCCGAAGCTCCCGATCCGACGGCGAAGGGTTGAGCAAACTGCTGGCCTGCTCCGGTCAGGTTATAGCCCTCGCCAAAGATGCGCTCGAAGCCGATATTCGCCCGCAGCCCCGGAGCCAGCACCAGGCGATGGTTCAGCCCCACCGACCCCTGCCCGGTGACGCCGTTGTTGGCCCCCAGCAGGGAATAGCGGTTGGTGAGGGTGGTGTTGTCGTCGAGGTCGTAACTGACCAGGCTATCCAGGCTGGTGATGGAACCTGGCCCCTGGCCCCCAGAGATAAACTGCTGGGCCAACCGCAGGCTGACTCCGGGCTGCAAGGCCCATTCCAGCCCCACGGTGTTGCGGGTGGGGTAGAGGGGATCCGCCTCATTGCTGAGGTTCAGCTCGCTTTGGGCCAGGAAGTTGAGGTTTCCGGTAATCGGCAAATTAAACCGGGAGGCCAACTGGCTGGCGTTGATGGACTGGTCGCCAATGCGGTCGGTGCGGGAACGGTTGACGTAATCGACGCCGAGGGTGGCGGTGCCCAACTGCTGAATCACCCCGGCCCGATACTCGGTGAGGGTGTTGTCTACCGCTGCGCCCAAAATGGGGGTTTGGCCCGGTTGCAGCAGGGCTTCTGCCGTGGTCAGCACCGCCGGGGTGTCGCCCACATTACGCTCTTGATCCACCCCGGCCCGAAGCTGGGTGGTGGGGCCAACCTGCCCCGTAAGCTGTGCCCCCCAGCGGGTTTGCCCAGGCCGAAAGCTAACTGAAGCCGTGTTGTTAAAGCCGCTATCGGTCGAGCGAATGTAGGCTTGCCCCAGCAGCCAGTCCACCGGGGAACCGGAGGCTTCCAGGCGGTAGGCATTGCCCTCGGCGGTGGTGCCATCCATGGAGGACGACGACCGGGCAAACTCGCCCACAATGCGGCCCACATCCCCCAGGGGCAGCAGCAGGTCAACGCCGTAGAGGGTAAAGTCCTGCATCCCCTGGTCTTCTGTCATCAGGGAGGCCCCTAGCAGCAGGCCGTCATTGCCCTGGGGCCGATACTGCACCCGTCCGGCGTAGACGCTGCCCCGGTTGTTGGGGTCATCAATTTGGTAGGTGGCCACAATCCGCCGCACCAGGGTGGTGCCGAGGGGGTTGAGGTCAACGGCGCTGATCGGCTGCCGGAACAGCAGGGTGCCCCGGTCGTAGTCAATTTCGTAGTCTACCCCCCGAAAGAGCGGCTGGCGGCTGACCACCGTGCCGGGGCGGTTCAGTTCTTCAGATTCCAAAAATACATTCTCGCTGCCGCGCAGAATCAGCCGTTGCGACAGGAAATAAAAGCCGCTGGTGCCGTCGGGAGCGAGGGTATCCCGCTGGAAGGGGCGCACATTATCGCCATAGAGGGCGGTGAGCTGGATGCCGTTGCCAAAGGTGAAGTTCCCCTTCAGGCCGTGGAATTCCCGTATCGTGGCCGTAAAGCTCTGGGAGGGCGCGGCAAATTCCTGGGTGCCAAAATCCCCCCACATGAAGTAGTCGGGGTTGGCATCGGGGGCGAGGGAATCGCGCTGGAACCGCAGGTACAGGCTATCGGCGGAGGGCGTTAGAAACGAAGTGGTAGAACTGTCGCCGTAGGTGGGATAGCGCTGGTCGCAGGCTTGCACATCGCGATACAGTCCGCCCCCATCACAGCGGTCATTCAGCCCCCGCTGGCTGTTGTAGGCCCCGGTAAACGTCCAGGAACCCAAGCTGCCCGTGCCAAAAATTCCGGCACTGAGGTCGAGGCTCACGTCGTTGTTCAGGGCATCGGGGTTGAGGAAATCCTGGAAGCTGCTGAGCAGGTTGGTGCCGCCCCGCCCTAGGCGAACATCAATGACCCCAGAAATCAACGTAGGCCGCAGATCGGTTAAAAAGTGAACCTGAAGATCCGCGACCAAACGGGGGTAGCTTTCGCGGGTTTGGGCCTCCTCCAGCCCCCGCGCCGCCTTGCCCTCCACCGTAGCCCGCACCGTCACCACCTGGGCCTCTAGGGTGGAGCGCAATCGGGCTTCAAACCGCCCCTGACGAGCCAACACCTGAAAGCCACTGCGGTCGGTGTCGTAGTCGGCCCCCACAAATTCCCCGGCGCTGCTGGTCAGCGTGACCACTACATCCCGTTCAACGGGGTTGCCGTCTGGATCCAGCACTTCCCCCTCTACCACCAGGGAGGAACGGCTGTTGGCGGGGATTTGCACCTCCCGCTGGGGCCGCAGCGTCACCTGATAGTCTGCCACCACCACGGGCACCACGGGCGCTAGGGGCACCACTTCCGGCGGCACCTGGGGCACCTGATGCTGCCACGGGCTAGATTCAAACAGGTCGCTGTTTTCCCGACGGTTGGCCAGGTCTGTGGTTCCGGTTTGCCAGTTGTTGGGCTGAGGCGCTTCGCTAGACGGAGCCGCCGGGGTGCCGAAGGTTGACGGCGCTGACTGGGTACGGAAGGTGATAATCGCCTCGGTGAGGGCGGGCCATGCCTGTTCCCCGTCGGCTGCTGGAGTGCCTGCGTCGAGGGGATGCGCCCCTCCAGATTCCCCAGGGCCAGAGGCTGGAGCCTCAGCTTCCGTGCCGATGACGTCTAGGCTGACCGAGGGCCTGGATCCGGCTTCTGGGTTGATGGCGGTCGAGGATGGAGACTCTAGGGCCAGCCCATCGATCCAGGGCGATACGGCTAGGGTGGCCTCGCTCAAACCACGGTCAGGCGAGGATCCTGGAACCGTCTCTGCCCAGGCCGGATTGACCCCGCTCCAGGATCCGGCCAGGGTGGCCAGCAGCCCCAGCCCCCAGCGTCGAGAGAACAGAACGGTCATGGCTGCTCCTCCCCAAAGGTCGGTGTTACGGCAAAGTTCATGCGGGCCATTCCTCCTGGCGATAGGCGCACCATCCGAGACACGCTATTTTCCTCAATGCGGAAGAGGTTGGGAGCCAGGGTATACCCCGGCATACTGTACAGATCCAGGGTGCCGACGCGATGACCGGGCAGCACATTGATTAAGGAGAACAGCCCATCGGCATCGGTGAGGATGCGGTTGCCGTCATCCATGAAGATCACGGCGTTGGGTACGCCCGGTTCCCCTGGCTGCTGCTGGCCATCGAAGTTTTTGTCCACAAACACCCGCCCCACAATGGTGCCGCAGTCGGCCAAAATGCCGGGGCGGATGGTCATTTGGTAGGTGGCGGTGACGGTGGGTGCCCCAGGGGTGGCGGCTTGGGCAATGTTGCGGCCATCGCCACGCACCGCATCCGGCGTCATCAGTACCGCATAGGCCACGGTGATGGACTGCCCCGGCGGCAGTTCACCAAAGGTGAGCCGCAGGGCACTGCCCATGTTCATCACCTCGGTGGGCGGGTTGGGGATGGCCTGAATCGAGTCGGGTACGTAGGTCATCCCTAGGGGCAACTGGTCGGTGATCGTCACCGGATTGGCCACCGCCTCAGAGACGTTCGTAACCACCAGGCGATACACCACCACATCCCCCGGTTCCGCCGCCGCCCGATCCGACGTCTTGATGATTCGGAGTTCTGGCGTTGGGGCGTTGATGGTAATCCGGGCGTTGGCAGAAACCGTGTTGGTTCCCGGTGCCGACGCCTCAACCCGGTTCACCCCATCGCCGCCGACCGCATCAGCCGTTACCCGCACCGCGTAGTTGATGGTAATTGCTCCATCGGGGGGGAGGGTGTCAAAGGTGAGGATGAGGGTGCGATCTGCGGCATTGACGGTCTGATCCCGAATGTCTGAGGTCGCTCGGATCGAGTCCTCTAGGTAGGCCAAGCCCAAGGGCAACTGGTCGGTTACAGTCACCGGGGCGGCCACCACCGCAGACACATTGCTCACCACCACCTGGTAGTTCACTAAATCGCCAGGAGTTGCCTCGGACTGAACTACGGTCTTCTCAATTGCTAGCTCTGGCGGCGATGGATTGACCGTCACCTGAGCCCTATCGCGGACGGGGGGAAGACCGGGCGTGGTGGCCTGGACTTCGTTGACCCCATCGGCCTCCGGCGCATCGGCGGCAATGCGGACGTTGTAGGTCACGGTGAGGGCCTCCTCACCGGGCAGGGTGGCAAAGGTGAGGGTGAGGGTGCGCCCAAGGATTTCCACCTGGGTAGGCGCGTTGGGCGTCGCCTGTACCGAGGAAGCCACATAGGCAAAGCCATCGGGCAACTGGTCAATGATGGTCAAGGGGGTGGCCGCCACGGTGGAGGTGTTCGTTACCACCACCTGGTAGCCCACCAGCCCGCCAGGGGGAGCCACCGTCCGTGCAGCAGTCTTCTCAATTTCAAGTTGGGGCGGCGGGAAGGGCGGCGGCACCACCGTCACCGGAACCCTAGCGCCCACGGGCGGTACCCCCGGCGTTGAGGCTTGGGCCCGATTGATGCCGTCCCCGTTGGCGGCTTCAGGCGTCACCTGGGCCGAGTAGGTGACGGTGAGGGCTTCTCCGGCGGGCAGGGTGGCAAAGGTAAGGGTGAGGGTGCGCCCGTTAATCTCCACCGCCGTCGGGGCATTGGGGGTAGCCTGCACCGAGTTAGGAATGTAGGCAAACCCTACGGGCAACTGGTCGGACACAGTCACAGGTGTCGCCGCCACATTGGAGGGGTTCCTCACGACAACTTGGTAATCCACCACGTCGCCCGGTGCCGCCGCCGTCCGATTGGCGGTCTTCTCAATCCGAAGCTGGGGTGGGGGCGAGGGCGGAGGCACCAGGGTGACGCGGACGTTGTCCACCACTGGCGGCACCACCCCCGGCACCTCTGCTTGCACGGTATTGACCCCGTTGCCCGCCGTTGCCCCTGGGGCAATGCGAACGTCGTAGGTGAGGTCAATGACGGCCCCAGCGGCTAAGGGATTATAGGTGAGGGTGAGGGTGCGGTTGGCTGGGTCGAGGGTTTGCGTCAAGGCGGGGGGCACCGATTGGATGGAGTTGGCCACGTAGCTAAAGCCCACGGGCAACTGATCCACCACCCTCACAGGATCCAACGTCACCGTGGAAATGTTTGTCACCTCCACCTGGTAGTTCACCACATCCTCTGGAGCCGCCGCTGTGCGGTTGGAGGTCTTGACAATGGCGAGGGCCGGGGCCGCACGGGTAACAGTAACAGTAGCCCTAGCAACCACGATAGGAGCCCCCGGCGTGAGGGCTTCAGCGGTGTTCACCCCATTGCCATCGGGGGCATCGGCGGCAATGCGAACGTTGTAGGTCACGCGAATCTCGTCGCCCGGATTCAGCGCTCCGTAGGTGAGGGTGAGGGTGCGGTTGGCCGCGTCAATTGCTGGGGGTGCGGTGGTCGCGGGTACTGATTCGATGGAGTTGGCCACGTAGCTAAAGCCCACGGGCAATTGATCCACCACCGTTACCGGATTGGCCACCACTGTGGAGACGTTCTGCACGATGACCTCGTAGTTCACCGTATCGCCTGGGGCCACCGTGGGACGAGCGACGGTTTTCTCAATGCTGAGCTCCGGGATCGGGGTGCGGCTGATCAGCACCGTGGCGTTGGCCGTTACAGTGGGGGCTCCTGGGGTGGAGGCTTCGGCGGTGTTGACTCCATTGCCATCGGGGGCATCGGCGGCAATGCGAACGTTGTAGGTCACGCGAATCTCGTCGCCCGGATTCAACGCGCCGTAGGTCAGCGCAAGGGTGCGGTTGGCGGTGTTGATAGCGGGGGGATTCGTCGGGGCGGGTACCGAAGCCACGGTGCTGGCCACATAGCTAAAGCCCCCAGGCAACTGGTCGGTAATCGTCACCGGGTTCGCCACCACCGTAGAGACGTTTCGCACCACCACGGTGTAACCGACGGTGTCGCCCGGTGCAGCCGTGGCGCGGGCGGTGGTTTTCTCAATGCTAAGTTCTGGAATTGGGGTGCGGCTCACAACCACCTCAGCGGTAGCCGTGACGGGGGGAACTCCGGGGGCAGAGGCTTCAGCGGTGTTGATACCACTGCCGTCAGGGGCATTGGCCGCAATCTGCACCTCGTAGGTGACGCGAATCTCGCCGCCAGGGGCAAGCGTGCCGTAGGTGAGGGTGAGGGTACGGTTGGCGGTGTTGATGGCAGGAGGATTGGCGGGGGCGGGCACCGAAGCCACGGTGCTGGCCACATAGCTAAAGCCCCCAGGCAACTGGTCGATAATCGTCACCGGAGTTGCCGCCACCGTGGAAGGATTCCGTACTACGACTTCATAGTTCACCGTATCGCCCGGTGCCGCCGTCGCCCGACTCACGGTCTTTTGAATCGTGAGCTGAGGCAGCGCCGCCACAGGCACCGTGGTGGTGATGGAGGGGGGCAAGGTCACAGGGGGCAGCCCACCGCCCGGATCGTAGGATGCTTGGGCCTGGTTCTGAATTAGGGTCGGTGCAGCCTGAGCATAGGCCGCGGTTGTTCCCTGGGGCCAGTTTCCCCAGGCAAGGCTAACCAAAAGCGATAGGGCAAAGAGAAACCCTAGCCACAAGTGCCGATAACGTCGTCTCACACTCACCCTCTGGGGTTTCACCCTCACACCGTATAAACCAAGCAGACCCGTAAGGCGAAGACCGTGCTTCATCATCGGGCTAGGCCATGGCTGGATTCGCCCCGACGTTAACCATGATCCCTAGCCCTGATCCCTAGCACTCAATGCCAGCAGGACAGATGGCTTTCGCCTTGTCATGTCGGTCTGTTGCAGATTACCCGTATTTTTACGGACTGAATCTTAAGTTTTCACAAAACTACATTAAATTTCTTCTTGCAAGTCAGATTTGTCATCATTGCGTCGGTACTGCCCCATCCATCGCCCATGGGGGCGGCTGGCCAGGGATGAGTTTTGTAAAAAGCTGAAGCAGCCTCCCAGCCGGGGGCTATGATCACACTATCTGGGACGAGAACACCGCATTTCCCCAGCGGCCCTTCAACCCTCATGCGCCATTACGTTTTCTATGGGGTAAGCCTTGCAATATGACCACCGACTCCTCCGCTAACCCAGGCCAAGACAGTGCTTTCCACGATGGCTACAGCCCCCTGGTGGGCAGCGAGTCACGGGTAGAAAGCCCGCGCTATCGCTGCCCGGTCGCCAGTTGCCATCAAACCTGGTATCGCCACAGCAACGATGAAGCAATTCCCCACTGCCCCATCCACGATGTGGTCATGGTGCGAGACAGCAAAGTACATTAGGCCCCAGGGCGC
Organism: Leptolyngbya sp. BL0902; assembly: GCF_016403105.1. NCBI lineage: Bacteria > Bacillati > Cyanobacteriota > Cyanophyceae > Leptolyngbyales > Leptolyngbyaceae > Leptolyngbya > Leptolyngbya sp. BL0902. The sequence goes on along the minus strand of NZ_CP046155.1, from coordinate 584,473 downwards.
TCCCGCCAAGGAGACGCCCTGATGGGCCTAGGCCAGGACAAGGCTTAAAACCCCATAGCCTGGGCTAGGACGTTCAGTTCTGGCACCAGTCCGCCCTTCACCTGGTTGTTGCTGTGGGTGATGGCGGTGTCGGGATCCTTGAGGCCGTTGCCCGTGAGCACACAGACCACCTTGGCGGCGGCGGGCACTTGGTCTTTCACCTTCAGCAGTCCGGCCACAGAGGCGGCACTAGCGGGTTCACAGAAGATGCCTTCTAGGGCCAAAATCCGGTAGGCGTCGAGGATTTCCTCGTCGGTGACGGCGGTAAAGCTGCCACCGCTGGCATCGCGCACCGCCTCGGCGGGCTTCCAACTGGCGGGGTTGCCAATGCGGATGGCAGTGGCCAGGGTGTGGGGGTCGGCAACGACGTGGCCGTTGACCAGGGGAGCCGCCCCAGCAGCCTGAAAGCCCATCATCTGGGGCAGACGGCATTTGCCCTGCTGGTGATATTCACTGAAGCCCATCCAGTAGGCGGTGATGTTTCCGGCGTTGCCCACAGGAATGCAGAGCCAGTCGGGGGCATCACCCATCACATCCACAATTTCAAAGGCGGCGGTTTTTTGCCCCTGCAAACGGTAGGGGTTGACCGAGTTCACCAGGGTAACGGGATAGTCTTTAGCCAGTTCTTGCACCATCCGCAGGGCATCGTCAAAGTTGCCTTGGATGGCCAGCACCTCGGCTCCGTAGAGCAGGGCTTGGGCCAGCTTGCCCAGGGCCACATAGCCGTCAGGGATGAGCACAAAAGCCCGCATGCCGCCCCGTCGGGCATAGGCCGCCGCCGCCGCCGAGGTATTGCCCGTACTGGCGCAGATCACCGCTTCGGCCCCGTCTTCCTTGGCCTTAGAGAGGGCCATGGTCATCCCTCGATCCTTAAAGCTTCCGGTGGGGTTGAGGCCGTCATACTTCACCCAGACCTGCACCCCTCGGCCAATGCGCTCGCTGAGGGCAGGCATGGCAATCAGCGGCGTGTTGCCCTCGCAGAGGGTGACGACCGGGGTCTGATCCGATACGGGTAGATAGGGGCGATAGGCTTCGATCAGCCCTGGCCAAGGCTGAGTGCCGGGGCTGGGGACGCTAGGAGGCGAAACGGCGCTAACTTCACGGGAAGAGGGGGTGAAACGAATCGTCACGGTAGGCTCAAGCAAAAAACGATTAGGGGACGAACAAACGCTGGATTAAAGCGGGACAAAGGTTAAGGCTGGCCCAGGGATAGCGTTCATCCCCAGATACCCCAACCCCATCGGTGGCGCAACTGCCTTCCCAGTTTACCGTGTGCGATGCCCCGATTTGGCGACCTTGCTGCGGGGGGGATGGAATCCACAGGGCTTCGCCCCACCGTTCCAGTTGGGAAACTGCCATGGCAGACGCTCGGCGGTCTGAGCCACGTAGTTTAAGATAGTCCTCTAGACAGAATAGTTAAAATAGCTTAACGTTCTGACTGAGTAGCTGACTGAGTATATTTCACTAGGGTCTTGCCGATGAACGCCCCCGCTGATCGCGTCAATGTCTCCGCCCCATCCCTCGACCTTGGGGAGGTTGACCGTGAAACGGCCCCCGCCGCCGATGACAAGATTTGTTGGATCGGGGTGAGCCAATCGCCCTACGGCCCCGATCACCAGGTTGAACTGCTGCACCTGCAAGCGGAGGCAGATGCCCTGCTGTTGCAGCTTCAGACCCTTCAGCAGCAACGCCAGACCAGCGCCAAGTCTTTGGCCCAGTAGCCTGATAGCCCACCCCTAGGCTAACCCGTTCTCATCCATGGGTCAGTCCCCTAGGGGGCCATGCGCCATCTCCCAGAGAATTCGCTATCCTTTGGGATGAGTTGTGGGGAATAAGGCGCATGAGCTATTCAAGGACATCCTACTCAGGGTCATCCCAAGGGCGGTCGTCCCAGACGAGACCCCCGAAAATTACAGTGCTTCCTGGCCCCGGCAGTGCCAGCCCTAGGCCCAACCGTAGGCTGTACCTTGGCATCGCAGGAGGGGCCTTGGTAGCCCTGGCCATGGGCGGCGGGTTGAAGCTATGGCAGCATCAGCAGGCCGACCCAGGCGCTACGGCATCGGCGGCGGCCAGCCTAGCCGACGGCTCCCAGGAAACGACGGCGGTGTCGGTAGATGGGTCCCAGCCCGCTGGTTTTCCAGAGCCTTTTCTCGCCGCGACCCCCGATCCTGCGGATCCAACCCTGCTGCAATCAACGCCGTCCCAGGCGCGGGTGCCCACCGTCGCCGCTGGACGCCCCGACCCCTTTTCGCCGTTGGTCATTCCTGCGGCTACCCCGGCCCGGCCCACTCCGGCCCTCGTAACTGCCCCGCCGCCCCCGCCTGTCCCCATGCCCGCGCCCGCTGCGGCTCCCTCCCAGCCCGCTGGCCCTCCGTCTTTACCCACGGGGGCAGCGGCCCAAAGCTTGCCTCCTCTACCCACAGTCACCCTCTCCAATTTGCCCGCCCCCCCAATTCCGGGGGGATTTCCTCTGTTGCCAGAGGCCACCTTAGACACGGCTCCGGTGGTTCAAAGTGCGGTTGATCAAGTCACGATTAGCGGTGTGGTGCAGATTGGCCAACAGGTTCACGCCATCGTCGTCGATCCCGGCAATCCTTCGGGGCGGCGCGTTTCCCAGGGAGATACCGTCGCAGGGGGGCAGGTGCGGATCAAGACCATCGACCTCTCAGGGGTTGATCCTACGGTGGTGCTTACCTACAACGGTCGAGACTATTTCCGTAGCGTTGGCGGTGCGGGATCGCTCTAGGGTGATCGGATTTAACCTCCCCAAGCCAGGCTCGGCAGCAAGCTACCCTCCCCGCTGGTGGCCCACTGGCGGGTTTTTGGCTGAACGATAGCCTTAATCTCTACCCAGACCTCGGCCCTGGGATCTGCCCTAGGCCGTGTTTAGTCCTGCACCGACAGATTTAGGTGGGTTTCGAGGTGGCCCATAACCGGGCGCGTGGTGGCTAGGGTGTGGCCGCTGACCGGAGCGGTGTAGGGCGGAAAAGGGCTGGCCGCAATGGCCACATGGCGATCACCCACCGCCAGTCCGTGGGTGGGGTCGAAGCCACGCCAACCGCCACCAGGCACATAGACCTCGGCCCAGGCATGGAGATCGCGCTGTGCAGCCTCATCCCCCGCCTCGTAGCCGCTGACAAACCGGGCAGCGAGCCCCACCGACCGACAGACCTCCATAAACAGCACCGTAAAATCGCGACAACTGCCAAGGCGCTTTTCCCAGGTTACGCCCGGTGGCCAGGGATCGCCTGTGCTGCGGGTGGTGTAGGCACAACTATCGTAGATACGCTGGGTGAGGGTGGTAAGAAAAAAGCTAACGTTACCGTCTACCTCATGGCTCAGATCCGCCGCCAACTGGGCTGCTCGCGGAGAGGTGGTGGGGTAGAGGATGGGCTTGAGATAGGGCTGGAGGATGGCTACCAGACTGCTGGGATAGTCAATGGGTAGGGTAGCGGCCCAGGGCTCTAGGAGATAGTCAAAGGGATTGACGCGATAGGTTTCGACCTCGGTGGTGGTCGTTACCGTGAACTGGTGGGCGGGGGTAGGATCAAACCAGAGGCGGTGGGTGTGGTTGCCGTTGGTGTCGAGGAGGGCGGTTTGCTGCACCGGGGGCGGGGAGACCTCTAGGTGGAAATAGCTCACCCGCTGGGCCGCGTCGGTGCGGGGATGCAGCCGCAGGGTGTGGGGCTGGAGCAAAACGGGCTCCGGATAGCGGTAGGTGGTATGGTGCTGAATATGAAAGCGCATGGCTGAATTTAACCTCCTGGGAGCGCCACTACCTTAGCGCAAGGGGGGCTCTGGTTCTGTATGCCTGCGGTCTTCCCTTGGCCAAAGCCCCGGCCCATCCGTCCCCGGCGATCTGGCTAGGTACCCCGCTAAAAGCCGCCCGCTCCATGCTCGCCAAGGCGTTGACCTGTGATCATGCCGTTTGGGATCGCTGGAAGATCGGGGTGGTGCCGTTCTGCCGATTACCGATGGCGCGATAGGGCGATCATGGCGAGCTACCTCCGTTGCCCTAGGGCAGACTTTTGGAAACCTTAGCCGTCCTTTGGTGGTCTATGGCCTTAATCGCTAAATGCCCTAATCGCAGCCAATCCCCCCAGGGATCATCCGATATGTAGAGGTTTACAAGATTAAGCATTTATAAAATAACATTGTCGCCACCGGAAAAGGCCGTCATAATATGAGCTATATCAAAGACTGTATTTTTCTGAATTCCTCGCAATGGGCCTAGTTCGTTGCGAGCTTATTTTTGGAGAAATTCAGGTCGCAGGTTTGTTTTTTCGCACCCTAAAGTAGCTAGGATTACAAAAATGATTTTTATGTCTCAACAGGTGCATTGCCCCAACTGTGGTCACTTGGCCGAACGTCATCATTTGCAAAAAGAACAGTTGGTGCGCACCCAGTGTAATGCCTGCGATTACCTTATGATTACCTGTACCCGCAGCGGCAAGGTGATCGAAGCCTACGCGCCGGGGCTGTTTGTGGGGTCGGCTCGTTAGCTCATCCCCCATCCCACCCAAGCTAGGAAGTATAGCTATGATCTCGCCGGAAATGGTGCTGCGGCAATGTCGCCTCTTAAATCACGATGGAGATGTCGATATTGCCATTCAAGACGGTGTCATTCAGGCCATTGCGCCTCGGCTAGAGGTGTTTGGGGGCCAGGAACTGGCGGTACAGGGAAAGCTCGTCAGTCCGCCCTTTGTGGAGTCCCATATCCACCTAGACTCGGCCCTCACCGTGGGCGAACCGCGCTGGAACCAGAGCGGCACCCTGTTTGAGGGCATCGACATCTGGCGGGAACGCAAGCAGTCCCTCACCCTAGAGGATGTGAAGCAACGGGCGACGGCCACTCTGAAATTGCTGGCCCAGCAGGGGACGCTCTTTGTCCGCAGCCATGCCGATGTTAGCGAACCCAGCCTCACCGCCCTAAAAGCCTTGCTGGAGGTGCGGGAGGCGGTGAAGGACTGGATCACCGTGCAGGTGGTGGCCTTTCCCCAGGACGGCATCTATGGCAGTCCCGGCAACGACGCCCTGATCGAGACGGCGATGGAGATGGGGGCCGATGGGGTGGGGGGCATTCCCCACTACGAACTCACCCGCGAGGACGGGGTGCAGTCTGTCCACCGCATTTTTGATCTGGCCCAGCAGTACGGTCGCCTGGTGGATATCCACTGCGATGAAATTGACGACGATCAATCCCGCTTTTTAGAAGTCGTCGCCGCCTGCGCCCTGCGATCTGGCCTGGGGGATCGCGTCACCGCCAGCCACACCACCGCCTTCGCCGCCTACAACAACGCCTACGCCACCAAGCTCATGGGCTTGCTAGAGCGATCCCAAATTAACTTCGTCGCCAACCCCCTGATTAACATCACCCTCCAGGGCCGCGCCGATACCTACCCCAAACGACGGGGCATCACCCGCGTCAAGGAACTGTGGCAGCGGGGGCTCAACGTTAGCCTCGGTAACGACTGTGTGCAAGACCCCTGGTACAACCTGGGCACAGGCAATATGCTGGCCGTCGCTTCCATGGCCGTCCACGCCTGCCACATGACCGGACAGGCGGAAATCGACGCCTGCTACGCCATGGCCACCCACCACGGAGCCAAAACCCTCCAGGTGGAAGACCAGTACGGCCTTGAAGTGGGCAAGCCCGCCAACCTGATCGTCCTCGATGCCGACAGCCCCTACGACGCCATCCGCCGCTGCGCCACCGTCACCCACGTCATCTCCAGGGGCCAGCTCTTAGCCCAAACCCAGCCCGCCGCCACCACCTGGCTAGGCGTCGATGCCTAGAACCGTTGATACCTGGGCACCGGGGCCATGGCCCCTAGGCAATTTGCGGTTTCTGCTGGGCCAGGAAGGGGTGTACTTCATGGGGAGCCAGGGGACGGGCGAAGTAATAACCCTGGCCGCTGTGGCAGCGGTGGCTCTGGAGGTACTGCATTTGGTCGTAGGTTTCAATACCTTCAGCGACCACCCGCAGGTTAAGGCTTTGGGCCAAGTTGAGGATGGCATGGACGATGGTTCCGTTGCTGTCAGCGTGGCCTTGCAGCGGGTCGATGAAGGACTTATCAATTTTGAGAATATCAATGGGAAAGCGGTGCAGGTAGCTGAGGGAGGAATAGCCCGTCCCGAAGTCGTCCATGCAGATTTGGATGTGGCGCTGGCGCAGTTGCCCCAGGAGATCAATAGCGGCCTGGGCATTTTGAATGAGGACAGTTTCGGTAATTTCAATTTTGAGGAAGCGGCCACTGATTTCATTGGAGACCAGGGCATGATCGATCTGAGGAATCAGATCGGAGCGCATGAACTGCTTCCCCGAAAGGTTCACATTCATAGACAGGGGCAGGTGGGGATATTGCAGTTGCCACTGGCGTAGTTGCTGGCAGGCATGGTTGAGCGCCCACAGGTCGAGGTGGGCAATCAGGCCCGTACTTTCGGCAACGGGAATAAAGTCGCTGGGGGAAACCACGCCCGCCGTGGGATGGCACCACCGCATCAGTGCCTCAAACCCCTCTACCTGAAAAGTGTTGAGGTTGATAATCGGTTGATAGTACAGCACAAACTCCTGGCGTTCGATAGCCCGCTGGAGGTCGCTTTCGATCTGCATTCGCTGCACGGCATGGGCGTGCATGGGCGCGTCAAAAATGGCGTATTCTCGACCACTCGTTTTGGCCTGATACATGGCAATATCGGCATCGCGCAGGACATGGTTGGGGTCGGTGTAGGCGAGGGATCCTAGGGCAATGCCAATGCTGGCCCGCACAAATACCTCATAGCCATCCAGGATCATCGGTGCCTCTAGGGCCGCATGGATACGGCGGGCCAGATTAATGGCAACTTGGCTATCGGCTAAGCAGGCGAGCAGCACAACAAATTCATCGCCCCCCAGGCGGGCGGCGGTATCCGTGGGGCGCAGGCAGCTTTGCAGACGGTCCGCCACAGCGCGGAGGAGCTGATCGCCAATGGTGTGGCCGAGGCTGTCGTTCACCACCTTGAACCGATCTAGGTCTAGGAACAGTACGGCAAACTGGTGGCCCCTGGGAACCCGCAGTTCGGCCAAGTTAGATTCGTAGGGCAGCACGCAGGCGGGCGGGGCGGGGGCCGCTTGGTGCAGATCGTCCATGGCCTGGGAGAGCCGCTCTAAAAACAGCACTCGGTTGGGCAGGGCCGTTAGCTTGTCATGGAGAGCCTCATAGCGCAACTTGGCTTCTAGGCGTTTGCGGGCGGCTAGTTCGGTTTGGGCCTGCTGATAGAGTTCCGCCTGCTGGATGGCAATGGCCAGATGATCCGCCACCCGTTTGAGGAGGTCTTGTTCCTCCGGCGTCCAATGGCGGGGCTGGGCATAGGGGCCTTGGTGCAGGCTCAAAATCCCCCTCACCTCACCCCGGTAGCGAATGGATACCGCTAGTATCGCCCCAATATCCCTACTCTGAACCCTTGCCTGCATAGCGGCAGTAGCCAGCCGAGGATCCTGGGTCACATCATCTACGGCCACCGGATCGTCTTGGCTGAGGATAAGCTGGGCGTGGGGGTTGTCCACCACAGGAATGCCAACCCCTTTGAGGTCTGCAAAGCCGGGGGCCGCCGCCGTGGTGGTATGGATCAGCACCTCATCGGTGGCCTGACAGAGAATCACCAGGCTGCGGCTGGCCTTGAATACTTGAAGCATCTGATCCGCCGCCCGCTGAAGCAGATCTTCTAATTCCAGGCTGTCGCTAATGGCGGTGACAATGGTGTTGAGCAGCTTTTCCTGCTCAGCCAGGAGGGTTGTTTTCGCCAGCAGTTCGCCCTGGTAGAGGGCAATGGCCAACTGATCGGCCAGTTGTTGCACCAGATCAACCTCTTGGGCCTGCCACGGGCGCGGGGCGCGGCAGTGGTGGACGTGGATGAAGCCCCAGAGCTTGTCGCTGTAGCGGATGGGAATACTCAGGTGAGATGTCGCCTCAACCTGATCGAACCAGCGCCGCTGGTCGGCCCCTAAGGAAGGTGGGGGGGGATCAGAGTTGGGGCCTTGGCTCAGCAGGGGATCAGCCTCCTGCACCAGGGTGGCGTCCAGCCAGGTTGGCGGTAGGGCGATCTCCAGCGCCGAAGCCCAGGGTGGCTCCACGGATTCCACCAATCCAGTGCCGCTGCCGTCGGGGTTAATCTGGTAAACCATCACCCGATCCGTTTGGAGAAACTGGCGAATATCGTCCACGATGGTCTGCAAAATCTCGCCGACCTCTAGGGACTGGTGGATGTGTTGGGTGAGGGTACGCAGCAAATGCTCTTCCTGAGCCTGCCGATGGCTGGCCTGCTGGGCTTCGACCAGGGGGGTAATGTCGGTGGCAATGGTTCCAATCGCCCCCGTTCCATCGCCTTCCTTGGTCATAATGGGGAACAGCACGGTGCTAAACACCTTCTCCCCGGTGGGCAGCGCTAACCGATCCTCCACCGTGATGGACGCTTGGCTGGTGATCACCTGCTGAATGCGAGCCATGAACAGTGGCAATACCTCCGGCGGCATGAACCGATCTAGGGGCAGGCCCATCATGTCCTGGGCCTGGAGATGAAATTGATCCGCCACGGCCTGGTTCACACTGAGATAGGTGCCATGGCCATCAATGAAGGTGACGAGGGCGGGAGTGTTAGCAATGAAGGATTCTAGCTGGGCGGTCGTCGCAGCTAGGGCTAGTTCGGCCTGTTTGCGATCACTATAGTCAAAAATAATCGTGTCCCAGGCGGTGTCACCGTTATCTAGACGTTCGGGCCGACCGATACCATGGATCCACTTCTGCCGTCCGGATGGGGTATGAATCCGCCAGTCGTAGACCCAGGTCGTCAGGTCGCGGGCTGAGACCTGCACCGACTCCCACATGGCCAGCCGATCCTCCGGGTGCACTGCGGCCCACAGGGCTTGGGCATTCTCCAGGATCTGATCTGCCTCCACCTCCCAAACCTCGACGCAGCCTTGGTTCATGTAGGTGATTGAGTCGCTGCCGTCGGTGTGGAGTACGTAGCGAAAGATCGCACCGGGCAGGTTGCTGGAGATATTGCGAAACCGCAGCTCGCTTTCCCGCAGCCGCTCCTCGGCCTCCTTGCGGTCGGTAATATCGACATCCACGCCGCGCATCACCAAGGGTTGGCCCTGGTTATCGTACTCTACGGTGCCCTGGCCCAAGGCCCACCGCACGGTACCATCGGCCCGCAGAAAGCGAAACTCAATGGTGTACTCCGCCTGTTTGGCAATGGCCTGCTGAATCGCCTGGGCCACCCGATCCCGATCCTCTGGGTGGATCATCTCCCGGACGCTGTCAATGTGCCCATCAAAGCTGCCCAGAGCCAGCCCCATTAGTTTCTCCAGGCTCTCCGACCAGATGACCTGGCCGCTCGAAAAATGCCATTCCCAAGTGCCCATGTGGGCTGCTTCGAGGGCGGTTCGCAGATGGTTTTCTTGGGTTTGTAGGCGATGTTCTGAAACCTGCAAAAATTCTATGGCCTGCCGTAGTTCCGTAATATCTCGCTGCACCCCACAGCAGCCCACCACCCGGCCCTGGTCATCGTAGAGGCAGATTACATCACTTTCTACCACCAGCGCCGACCCATCCTGACGTTGTTCCTCGGTTTCTAGATGGGCGCGGCCACTGTCCAACAGTTGTTGAAGGGTGGCGTGTCCGCCCGCAGGATCGTGGGCAAAGAAATCAGCCCAAGCCCTGCCGATTAAGTCCTCCGGCTGGGCAAGATACTGGTCGCAAAAGGCCTGGTTGACCCTTGTCATCCGCAGGTGCGTCCAAATCTGCTCTAGCATTTCGTCGGGGTCGTCCATGGCGGGCCACACCACGGGCCGTTCCATCCGCATTAAGAAGAAGCCGTCGAGACTTTGATCAAACAGAAAGTTCAGGAGGAGATCCTCCTCCTTTGCGGCGTCCGTTTCCGCTTCTTTGCCGAGCGGTTCTAGCCCAAACCCCACCTCGCCTGGAGCCCCGATCTTGGCCCAGGTAGATAGCCTGATCTCATCCTTCCCGTACTGAGCATCGGCCATTACGGTTCACTTATGTTGGGCAAAACAGCCATGTCAGACAACCATGTCAGACAACCACGACTCAACCAAGCTCATTCTTCCCAAAAGTTCAGCCCAGTTTGTCAGATCCTGCGACAACCCTTAACGTTTCTTAGGATTGTTCCACGGAACGTCATGGAAGCTGTAGTGCGCCCTGTCGCCTCCCCCTAAGAGTGCCCCACCTTGGCAGGTCGCGGTTAGGGATGGCGTGGAAGTCTGAGCCAATTTCCGCCTAGGGAATGCCCCACTATTTTAATCAACGGTGGCCATCGCTATCCAGCCAGGGCCGCCCGAATAGCCTCGATGCGCTTGCGGTTTACTCCCAAGTCCGACTCGCCCAGGCGAGAGGCTGACCGCACATGAATCACGGCAGCATCCGGGTCGGCGTAGAACTCTACATCGTCCACATAGCCCATCAGCCGACTGGTGAATTCGGCATAGAGGTAGGTGTCGCTTTTTTCGATAATGGCGGTGCGGGGCATGGCCGTAATCACCGCTTCCAGCCGACTCAGGGCGCTGGCCGTATCGCCGCTGTAGGCAATGGGGGCAATGGCGTGGTCGGCATCGGGGTTGCCCTGGCTCACCACGCAGTTGGGCGAACTGGGGCAGGGGGCAAGCTGGCCATTTTTCACGCCCAAATTACTAGGGCGCTGACCCGCAAACAGCGAACCCAAGAACGGCAAAGCAGCTAGGGGCATAGGACTGGTGGGGGCGGCAAGAACAGGGGGAACAGCGGCGGTCAAAACAAGACACAGCGCTAGAAAAAGAGCGCTTAGACGGTGCAAAAAGGGCATGGGCATGGGCTGTTGTAGTGGGGCAAACTCTGGAAGGGAAACAAGATGACTGGGCAAGGGCGGTGGGTTCTGCAAGAAAACTTTACCCTCTGTAAGATAGCAAAAGATATTCCCAGGGTTGCCCTGTCCTACGGCTGATTCGGTTCCTCATTCGCGCTTAAATACCCCATGACTACGACTCTAACCGCCGCTTCCTCCATCGCCGATGTGCTGCAACGGCAGCGCACCTTCTTTGCCACCGGAGCCACCCGTGGGGCTGACTTTCGGCTCGCCCACCTCAAAAAACTGCGGGACGGCATTGTGCGCTACCAGGATAAAATTGTGGCCGCAGCCACGGCAGACCTAGGGCGTCCGGCCTTTGAGGGCTATTTTGAGGTGGGGGCCATTAGCGAACTCGACTACGTCATTAAGCACCTGCGGGCTTGGATGCGGCCTCGCAAGGTGTCGCTGCCCCTCAACCAAAAACCAGGGTCAGCCTGGATCCAGCCAGAACCCCTGGGGGTGGCGCTGATTATCGGCCCCTGGAACTATCCCTTCCAGCTCATGATTTCCCCCTTGGCGGGCGCGATTGCGGCGGGCAACTGCGCCATTCTGAAGCCGTCGGAACTGGCCCCCGCCACCTCCCAAGTGCTCGCTAAGCTGGTGGCTGAAATCTTTGACCCCGCCCATGTAGCCCTGATCGAAGGCGGTGTAGAAACGGCCCAGGCGCTGCTGGCGGAGCGGTTTGACCATGTGTTCTTCACCGGGGGCGAGCGCGTTGGTAAGGTGGTGATGCAGGCGGCAGCCCAGCACCTCACGCCCGTCACCCTAGAGTTGGGCGGCAAAAGCCCTTGCATCGTCACCCCCGACATTGATCTAGCGGTGACGGCCCGCCGCATTGTCTGGGGCAAGTTTTTGAACGCGGGCCAAACCTGCATCGCCCCCGACTACCTGCTCGTCCACGAAAGCATCAAGCCCGCCCTAGTGGAAGCCCTCCAACAGCGCATCCAAGCCTGCTATGGCGACAACCCGGCCCACAGCCCCGACTTCTCCCGTGTGGTCAACGAGCGGCAGTTTGATCGCCTGGTGAGCCTGCTGGATCGCGGCAACATCCTGATTGGAGGCGACCACAGCCGCCCGGATCGCTTCATTGCCCCCACCCTCATCGACGGCATCACCTGGGACGACCCCATCATGCAGGAGGAGATCTTTGGCCCCATCCTGCCCATCCTCACCTATCGCACCCTAGAGGAAGCCCTCACCGCCATCAACCAGCGCCCCAAACCCCTGGCTCTCTACCTCTTCTCTAAGGACAAAGCCACCCAAGACCAAGTGCTGCACCACACCACCGCCGGATCCCTCTGCATCAACGACGTGATTTTGCAGGTGGCCGTGTGGGATTTGCCCTTTGGCGGCGTGGGCAGCAGCGGCCTCGGCAGCTACCACGGCCCCCACAGCTTCAACACCTTCTCCCACCTCAAAAGCGTCCTGAAAAAGCCCTTCTGGATGGATTTAGACTGGCGCTATCCGCCCTACGAGGGCAAGGTGCAACTGTTCAAGCGGTTCATTGGCTTGTCTTAACCCCGCCGCGCCCCTAGGACAAGTACCAGCCTGCCCTAGCCGACCGCCCTCCCAGCCTGGGCCTAGTCCTGGATCCAGCTCGACAGGCGCAGGTGAGCAATGGTTTCGATCTGGCGGAGGGCCGTGGCTTTTTCGGTAGCAAGGTCGTTGGTGAGGCGCTGGGTGAAGTTTTCCAGAATCGAGGCCTTGGTGTGCCCTGCCACCGCCAGGATGAAGGGAAAGCCGAAGCGTTCCTTGTAGCGCTGGTTCAGTGATTGAAACTGCTCGTATTCTGCCGCCGAAAGCTGGGTCAGCCCTGCCTGACTCTGTTCGGCCACCGAGGCCTCCGCCATGGCCACACGGGTGCCTAGGTCGGGGTGAGCTTGGATGAGGGCCAACTGATCGGCCTCAGCCATAGCCCGCACGAGGGCCACCATCCTGCTGTGTAAATCGGCCACCGAGGCAAAGGGGCGCTGGGGCCACACCTGGGCGGCAATCTGGGGAGTGTCTTCAAAGGTGGGGCCGATAGCTTGGACAAACTCGGCCTCGGTCATTTGGTTGAGTTGGGCGAGGGGGTAGGGCATAGCGTCATGGGTAGGAGGTGAGGGGAGAAGCGGTCTAGATCAGCGCGGCTAGGTCGCCTGAGACTGGGCAACCCAGCGGCAAAACCCCAGCCCCAGGGCCGTTAGCAGGGTAATGCCTAGGAGTCCAGCCAGGGGGTTGCCATCTAAACCTGTCACCCAGGCTGGAACACGACCCGTAGGCTGTAACAAATGGCCGACGTTGAACACGTAATACATCCCCACCAGGCCGCTGTGCAACCCCACCGCTGGCCCCAGGCTATCCTCGCGGGGGATGGGCACCAAGGCCACCCGCCGCGCCCACACCAGAACCATGCCCAGCAAAAAAAGCCCGAAGAACTGGGGCAGCATTTGTAGCATCACTGCTGGGGGCTTGATAAAGTGGGCCACCGCGAAGATCAGGCTATTGGCAATCAGCGCCACCCTCGCAGACAACCCCCGTTCTAATTCCCCCAGCAGCCAGCCCCGGAAGAGAATTTCCTCGGCCCAGCCCACCGCCAAGGCCGTGAGGGCAGCGCCTAATAGAATGCTGCTCCAGGGATTTGTTGCTATGGCCTCAGCGTTGAGAGTGGCCCAGCCTGCGCCCCACTGAATTACCCCCAGGGCCACAATGCTGATAATCCCCAGCCCCAGGCCGATGCCAAAGCCCCGCCCCAGCCGCCAGACTCCGGTGAAGCCGACAGATCGCCAGGGTTGCCGCAAACCATGTACCCGCCGCTGCCACTGGGGCAGAAGGGCCAAAAATACCAGGTACAGCATGGCCGTGGGCACCAGATCACCACCGGGAAGCCGCCCTTGGCCAGAGAGGCGGTAGAACGGCCAAGCCACCGGAAACCAGAGAGCCACCGCCACGCCTAAAAAGGTGATTACCCTAGCCCAGGCGGGCCACTGGGCCACCTTCCACGGCAACCGCTGGAGCCATTTCCCGTTTTTCATCGGGCCTATTCGTCCGGCTCGATGGTGCTGGTCAAACCGAGGCCCCGTAGGCTCTCGCTGTAAAATTCGGCGTGTTCGAGGGCGCAGGTAATGACCAAGGCCACCCCCGCCGTGTGGGCCTGCATCATAATATCGACAGCCTGGGGCATGGTGAGGCTAGGCACCACCTTCAGCAACGACTCCACCACGTACTCCATGGAGTTGAACTCGTCATTGTGAAGCAGCACCCGATAGCGGGGGGCGGGCTTACGAATGGTTGAGGTTGACTTCTTTTCAATCGTTTCAACCGACACAGCGACACCTCATGCTCCCAGGACTAGCGTTGCTCTGCGGGTTCTGGCGATAGGATCTAGCCCAGCATCGCTCTCCTATAGCCTGCCGTGGCAGACTGAGGCCAGTGAACCCTTTGACTATGTTGGGCGATGCTCCATCATCATAAAACGTTACCTTGGGTTTGGCATCTTTCCCCCGGCCAAGTTACGGCTCTGCCCACCCCCTCCTCCACCCATTGTTGGTTCCACGGTTTCCCGATCTATGACCGCAATACCTTGATCGGCTAGGTTTCAAGGTACAAGGATTCCCTTAAGGGTGATCCCAAACCTTAGCAAGGTATCGGCTCCACGCGCCCTTCGCAGCTTTGTTCCAGGATGTCCGTATCCAATCGCCATGATCAAAAACGAGCATTCCCAATCATCCCCAGATCAGCCCTTTCAGCCGCATCAAATTGTCTACCTAACCTGCGACCAAAGTCGGCTTTACACCGAGGTCATTGAGGTTTTGACGGATCGGCAACTCGCCTGGGTGAGGCCCCTGGTGCTGTCCACCCCGAAGGAAACCCTGCCCCTAGCAGCAGCTTCGGCCCTAGGCTGGGAACAGGGGGCTGGGCACGACGCGCCAGCAGTTCCAGATTTGATCTGGCCCCTAGCGCAGTTTACCCCGGCCCTCGATACCGACTTCCTAGCCCTGCTGACGACGATCTCTCCCCCCACCGCTGGCGCTGTTCGTCGCGATCAAGGGGCTGTCGTGTCCCAGTTCATCCGCCGCCTGTGGGGCACAAGGGCGGTCTCTCCTCCCCCTGCCTAAGAGGCGCTGCCAGAGGGACTGAGGCACAAGGGATTTGAACTCAGTAGTTTTACGATCTGAGCCTTTTTGTAAATTTCAGGTGAAGCTTTATAAACTTTATAGAATGGTCAGGGATCGTGTTGAACAATAGCAGGCACCCTTGAGCCCCCAAGCCTAGCCCAGGGGAGGCTGGGGGATCTGAGGGTGACTGTCGTAGAACGGTAAAGCGGTATGGCGGAACCTTATGTCATTGGTAAACGTCGGGGGATACCTACGGTAATTACGGAGCTTCCGGCTTGGGATTCCCTACCTTCCGGCAGATTTCTTCATCTTTTTGCAAAGGTATGATTAATTACCTGAACTTATCCAGGAGTCATGCCGTGGCGCTGTGGATAAGTAAGTCAGGTCGCCCCTAAAGGGCGCGTTATGGAGATAGTGATTCCCTGTAAAGAAAATTGAATAGAGTGACTTAAGTCACAGAAGCCATGGAGAAATATCGTTATGCTCAGTGAAAATACGGGGAACATCGCCCCTGTCAGCCATGAACGAAACGTCAAGATATGGCCCATTGGGCGATGAAGTGTTGGCGTATTTAGGCCATAGCGCTAACTTTCGTAGATAGCGACATCAATCTTCACCTTTGTTTAGAGCCACGCAAGAGAAACCAGGAGTATATCGGGTATGCAAACGATGACGAACACCATGGCAGTTGTGCAAGCCCACGGATCCCTCAACGCCTCTAACGCCCACGACTTTCACCGCAGCTTGGTGGAGCGGATCCAGTGCGACAAATCCGCTGGGCTAGTAGTAGATATGAGCCGGGTCGAATCCCTCGACAGCGCTGGTCTCATTTCCCTGGTGTCTGCCCTCAAGCAGGCCCGTGAGCGCAGCAAGCGCTTTTGCCTTTGCTCGGTGCCTCCCACCATTCGCATCATTTTTGAACTCACCCAGCTGGATCGGGCCTTTGAAATGCTCGAAGATGCCTCCCACGACACCCTGCTAGCGGCCTAGGATTCAGCCAGTGGCCCACCGCCATTCCTTTCTTTAGTCTCCCGTTTCGTCCCCAGTCCCTGCCATGGCCAAGACCGCGACAGGGGCTTTTTGCGAGGAAAGATGCAACGAAAGAGATGACAACGGGGTCGCCAAAGGAGGGGAGCACCCCGCTATAGTAAGAAAGTCTTACTGTGCCGCAATCTGGAGTGCCCGCTGTGCCCGTTGCCGTTGATACCCTGCTTACCCCGGACATTAACAAACCCGCTCGCTACTTGGGCAACGAACTGGGGGCGGTGCATAAACCCTGGGATCAGGCGGCGGTGCGCTGGGTGCTGACCTATCCCGAAATTTACGAGGTCGGTGCCTCCAACCTGGGGCACATTATCCTTTACAGCATTCTCAATACCCAGCCCCGGCAACTGTGTGACCGCGCCTACCTGCCCGCTGCGGATTTGGCCGCGAAGCTGAAAGAAACCGAAACGCCCCTGTTTGCGGTGGAATCTCGGCGCAACCTGACGGATTTTGACATTCTGGGCTTCAGCCTCAGCTACGAGCTGGGGGCGACGAATATTCTCGAAATGCTGTCCCTGGCGGGTGTTCCCCTGACTTGGCGAGAGCGGGACAGTGCGGGAGCGTTTAACACCGAGGACGGCTCCTGGCCGCTGATTTTTGCGGGGGGGCAAACGGCAACTTCCAACCCGGAACCCTACGCCGATTTCTTTGACTTTGTGGCCCTGGGGGATGGTGAAGAACTGCTGCCAGAAATTGGCCTGGTGATCGAAGAAGGCAAGGCGGCGGGCCTCAGTCGGGAGGACTTACTCCTAGATCTAGCCCAGGTGCCGGGGGTCTATGTGCCTCGGTTCTATAACATGGCCGAAGATGGCTCGGTGCATCCCAATCGGCCCGATGTGCCGAAGCGAATTCTGCGGCGGGTGGCTACCCCGATTCCGGCCTACGCCATGGGGTTGGTGCCCTACGTGGAAACCGTCCACGACCGTCTGACCATCGAAATTCGGCGCGGTTGCACGCGGGGCTGTCGGTTCTGCCAGCCGGGGATGCTCACCCGTCCGGCGCGGGATGTGGAGCCGGAGGCGGTGATCGACGCCATCGAAACCGGGATGCGGAAGACGGGCTACAACGAGTTTTCCCTGCTGTCCCTAAGCTGCTCGGACTACCTCGCCCTGCCAGCGGTGGGGGTGGAGGTGAAAAACCGCCTCAAGGATGAGAACATTTCCCTCTCCCTGCCCAGCCAGCGGGTGGATCGCTTTGACGAAAACATCGCCAACATCGTCGGTGGTACGCGCCTGACGGGGCTAACTTTTGCCCCCGAAGCGGGCACCCAGCGGATGCGAGACATCATCAACAAGGGGCTGACCAACGAAGAACTGCTCCAGGGGGTCAAAACCGCCCACGAACAGGGTTGGGACAAGGTGAAGCTCTACTTCATGATCGGCCTTCCCGGCGAAACCGACGCCGACGTGATTGGCATTGCCGAAACGGTGCGCTGGCTGCGGCAAACCTGCTACATCAAGGGTCGCAAGCCGCTGTCCTTTAATATCACCATCTCCAACTTCACCCCCAAACCCCACACGCCCTTCCAGTGGCACACGGTTTCCACAGAAGAATTTAAGCGCAAGCAAGGGCTACTGCGGGCCGAGTTCCACACCATGCGCTGGGCCAAGGTGAACTTTACCGACGTGCGGATCTCAGCGATGGAAGACTTTGTGGGCCGGGGCGACCGCTCCCTCTCTGCCGTGGTGCGCCGCGCCTGGGAACTGGGGGCGGGCATGGATTCCTGGTGGGAAAGCCTGGACAACGCCTTCAACGCCTGGGCGCAGGCCATCGAGGAAGCGGGCCTGACCTGGAAATATCGCCAAATTGCCCAGGGCGAATGGAACGTGATGGCGGCGGAGGGTGAGACTCCCCACGCCAATTTGGACGCTGCTTTGCCCTGGGATCATTTGGATACGGGCATCGACAAAGAATGGCTGAAGCAAGACTTGCTCCGCGCCCTAGAAGCCGCCACCGTGCCGGATTGTTCCTTCGAGGGTTGCTCCCATTGCGGGGTGTGTGGGCCAGACTTTGGCCATAACGTTGTCGTACCGCCGCCGCCGATTCCTGCCTTTGTGGGTCATGGCAAGCCGGATTCGGAGCGGGTGCAACGGCTACGAGTCACCCTGGGCAAACTCGGTACCATGGCGCTGATGGGCCATTTAGACCTAGTGCGCCTGTTTGATCGAGCCCTGCGACGGGCCAGCTTGCCGATTTCCTTCACGGGCGGATTCCACCCCGGCCCAAGGCTTTCCCCCGCCAATGCCCTACCCTTGGGAGCCACCAGCAGCGGCGAAGTGGTGGACTTTGAACTGAAAGCCCCCATGGATCCCCAGGAATTTTTGCAGCGCCTCACCGAGCAGCTGCCGCTGGAAATTCCCCTTTATGGCGTGGAAGAAGTGCCCATCGACAGCCCTGCCGCCACCAAATTGCTGGAGCAGGCGGAATACTACCTGCGGGTGGGCCTAGAAAATCCCGCCGACACCGAGCCCGACTGGCAAGCGTGGGTGAATCAGGTGCTTGGCCAGACGGAAATTCTGTGGGAGAAAACTACGAAATCCGGCAAAATCCAGCAAGTGAACCTGCGGGAACAGCTCTATGACTTGAGCCTCGCTACCGATGACAGTGCCCTATCCGCAGTGCCAGAATTGAAAGTGGAACCTGGTGAAGCCCTCATCCGCGTGGTGGGCAGTTGCCGCAACGATGGGAACTTACTGCGTCCAGAGCAAGTCCTCTGGATGGTGGAACAGGCTGCTGGGCATTCTTTACAGCTTCGCCACAAGCACCGTTCTCACCTTTATTTAGCGGATGGATCAACGCCCTAGGGCAAGAGGCTACCATGAACCCTACGAGTCCAGTTGTGCCAGTGTCACCCCATCCTAGGGGGCCAAAGCGCTGGGGACGGTGGAGTCTGGGAATCGTCCTGGCAGGGTTGAGTGGCCTCGCCCTCGCCCCTGAAGCGGCTTGGGCTAACGATCTGTGCAGCCTCGATCCTGGTAGTCATGCGGCCTTGTCGGGGGCGCTGCCTACCCTGTCTACCAGTTTTGCCCAGGATGTGTGTCAAATCCTGACCATGCCCACCAACAGCCGATCTGAAAGTGAGCGGTTTACAGAACAAATTGAGCCCGGATCGCGCCTGGATCATACCTCTCCCTCGGCGGAAACCATGACCCTGCCTAGCCTTTGGTGGACCAGGGACTCGCTTCCGCCGCAGCTCGGACGCCATCGCTTGGTGGATGCTTGGGTGTCCTACACCATCCACAACTCTGATGTACGGGTGGTGGATGTGATGATCAATAGCCAGTTTTGGCGGGCTTTGTCTATGCCCCAGCGCTACGGTGTGCTCACCCAGTTTGGTAATGCAGCCCAGGAATTTGGCTACCATCTACGGTTTTTTCAAAACAATGGCTACTCTGCCCGCATGATCGGCCTCTACGCCTGTGATACCCATCAGGCCGCGCCGACGCCCCAGTGCCTGGTCACTGTAGAGACCCTTCGCATTGTTCAACTTCAGCAGGCGATGCAGTCTCAGCCATCGAGCCCCATCGCTGACCAACCTGCCGATCCATCGACGCCCCAGGCTGCTATTCCGGTGGCGGCGGAGGTATCCACCGCACCCTAGGCCATCCGTTGCCTGCACCTAATCCTGTCCTGTACGCGATGCCCGTGTCCGACGTCCCCTCACCTAGCGACCCTCCCTCTCCAGCGCTAGGGCCAACCCATCGGCCCCAGCGTTGGCTCGTGCAGGTTTGCCAACATCGCACCTGCCTGCGCCACCAGGGGGCGGCGGTACTGGCGGCATTTCAGGCCCACCGCTCGGCTCACATTCTGGTGACGGCTAGCGGCTGTATGGGGCAGTGCAGCTCAGGGCCAACTGTCCATATTTTGCCCGACGATACCTGGTATTGTCGGTTGCGCCCTGGGGATGTAGACACCATTGTGAGTCAGCACCTGGGCCAAGGGCAGCCCGTGACCGATCACCTCCATTCCCGCTTTCATCCGCCCCCAGAGGACTAGTCATCGTTGGGGAAGCTAATGGTGGCGCTGATCTCGGCCTAGCCACGGCAACAAAGGTTACAAAACACCAGGGTTTACCCCTGCGCCCAGGGGCCAGGGCTAAGATCAAAGAGGTTGCTCAGGGAGGGAAAATGATCAGCCCAACCTTTGGGGCGCTGGCGCAGGGTGCCATTGCCAAGTATTTGAAGCAGGCCACAGGCTATGAAGCAGCGGTGCTAGCAGACACCGACCCCGAAGACCTACACCAAATGCGGGTCGGGCTTCGGCGACTACGCACTGCCCTCCAGGTGTTTGAAGCGGGTATTGATCTACCGAAGGCAGCAAGAGAGCCCAAGGTTGCCAAGATTGGGCGGCGGCTGGGGCAACTGCGAGACCTAGATGTCATTGGTGACACGCTGCGGAACCAGTATCTTCCCCGCCTACCTAAGGGGGAACAGGTTGCCCTACTCGCGGTGATCGATCATTTGGCCCAGGCTCGTCAGCGTGCCTATAGGGACGTGAAGCAACTCCTGACGGGTAAATCCTATCGCACCATAACGCAGGCCCTCCGAGCCTGGGTACAGACGCCCACCTACCGCCCCCTGGGGCAGTGCTCGGCGGCAGCGGTGGTGCCCGATGTGGTGCTGCCGCTCATGGGTGATCTGTGGCTCCATCCCGGCTGGTGGGTGGGAGCCCAAGTGGTGGCCCACCGCCCTACGATCCAGACCCACCTCAGCCTTGCAGCCGCCGATAGCTTAATTGCGGAACAGGGCTATCTCCTCCACAGTCTGCGGAAGCAAATCAAGCGGGTGCGCTACCAACTGCGGGTGGTGGCCCCTCTTTATGGGGATCTCCTGGAGGCTGACCTAGAACGCTTCAGCACTATGCAGGATACCCTGGGGGCTCTCCAGGATAGCGCAGTGCTAGCGCAATTCATTGCCCAAGCCCATGCTGAGGCCAGCCACCCAATGCCTACTCTGAGGAATCTTCTGGCCCAAAGCCGCCATCAGTCTTGGCAACAGTGGCAAATCGATCAAAAGCACTACCTCGATGCCGTCGTTCGTCAAGACTTGCGCCTCACTCTGCTGCAACCAGGCCGCCAGCCCCGGGCCGTCGCCCCAGCAGCTCTCCCCGTGAGGTAAACGCAAGATGCATCGGCTCGTTCTGGGCTCACCATCCTTATCACAATCCTTGGACTGGGCGCTTAGGTATAGATCTGACTGCCAGTTCCCATCCTTTGATAACCACCCAAATTCATGTCCTAACTCCGTGTCCTAACCCCGTGTTCTAGCCCCAATCGGCAGGACGCTGGCCAAGCGTGCCCTCCGTAGGCTGCGTCTCAAGGTAGATTTCCCAAACGTGGTTTCCCCAGGTAGATTGATAGGAGCCATGGGAAATGGTGAAAACATTGCTAGGCTGAAGCATCGCTAGGCCAAGGGAGAACAAGACATGGGTGCAATGGTGTCGGGAGTAACTCCCCTGGAAATGGGCTGGGCAGAGCCCCTAGGGTTGGGGGCCTCTGTCCTAGCCCAGTTGTTTGCAGAACCCGTGACTGACCCCGTAGCCGTCTTTTTGACAATCCTAGCGGTGATGCTGGTTGCGCCGCTGATTGTAGAACGGCTAAAACTACCGGGCATCATCGGCCTAATTTTGGCTGGGGTGGTCATTGGCCCCCACGGGCTCGGCATCCTAGAACGGGACGATACCATCATTCTGCTGGGCACAGTAGGGCTGCTGTTTCTGATGTTTTTGGGTGGCTTAGAAACCAGCCTCGACGACCTCAAAAATGATGCTGACAAACCCATTATTTTTGGCTTTGCTACCTTTACCGTGCCGATGGTGCTGGGCACTATTGTGACGCTAGTCCTAGGCTATGGCTTTTGGGCAGCAGTATTGGTCGCCTCCTGCTTTGCTTCCCACACCCTGGTAGCCCTGCCTGTGCTCAACAAGCTAGGCATTATGCGCCATCCCTCTACCACCGCCACCCTAGGCGCAACTCTCATTACCAACATCCTAGCCCTATTGGTGTTAGCGGTGGTGATCAAGGCAGATGAGGGCGATTTAACCCTAGGATTTTGGCTATTTTTGATTCCAGCCTTGACCATCTATACCGTTGCCGTCCTCTGGGGAGTGCCCAAATTAGGGCGCTGGTTCTTCAAGAAATTTGGCCATGATGAAGGAGCAGAGTTCACCTTTGTTTTAGCAGCGCTCTTTGTAGCCTCCTATCTGGCGAGCCTGATTGAAATTGAGCCGATTGTCGGAGCTTTTTTGGCTGGAGTTGCGATTACCCAAATCATTCCGCGACTCAGTCCACTGATGAATCGGGTGCAGTTTATTGGCAACACCTTATTCGTCCCGATCTTCCTCATTTCTGTGGGAATGCTGGTGGATCCTTTTATTCTGATTCGCCAGCCCGAATCGCTGCTACTGGTCACAATTATTGTCCTAACAGAATTAGTCAGCAAATTTTTGGCGGCTTGGGTATCTGCTCGCTGGTTTGGCTGGCGTTTTCCTAGCACCATGGTGATGTTTGGGCTCTCCATGGCCCAGGCCGCGTCCACCTTGGCGGCTATTACTATTGCGTTTAATATTGGTCTGGTCGATGAGGTAGTGGTCAACGCCATCGTTGTGATGATTCTGGTGAGTTGTGTGTTGTCGCCCTGGGTGGTCGCACGGTGGGGCACTCAATTAGGCAATCCATCCCAGTCTGATCAATCGACTACCCCAAAAATCGGTGAAGCCTCAGAGATTACCCTTGGAAAACGGATTCTGATACCTGTTGCCAACCCCAGCACCGAGGATAACCTGCTGCAACTAGCCATTATTTTGACCAAGCGGGTGAAGGGAACATTGCTGCCCTTACATGTGCTGCCTGACCGCAATCAACCCATTACTGATGCGGCCAAAACCCAGCAGCGGCGGCTGTTAGAAACGGCAGAAACCATTGCCCACGCCGCCGCTATTCCGGTGGAGTCCATTGGCCGCATTGATGACTCGGTAGACTGGGGCATTTTGAGAACCAGCCAAGAGCGCGATGCAGACTTACTCATCTGTGGCTGGAAGGGCTATTCCAACTATCAAGAAAACTTCTTTGGCAGCGTGCTGGATAATATCGTTCGCCTAGCGCAAATTCCAGTCCTCATCAGTCGTTTTCCTCAACCCATTGAAAATACCGAGGAAGTTCTGTTAGCCATTACCGGACAGCAGGAAAACCTAGGCCAGATCAAAGTTACTCTGCAAGTGGCCCAGGCCATCGCTGAGGAGTTGAAAGCCTCCCTCAAAGTGCTCCAGATCACGATTGGGTCAAACCGAGATCGTGAGCTGACCCAGTTTTTAAAAAACCAGGAGGTTGCGGTAGAGCCAGTTCAGGGCAATACCGTGCGCCGCATTTCCGATGTGGTTCAGCCCAATACCCTCCTAATTTTGATTGCCAGCACCTACAACGTTGGGCAACCCGCCATGGGCCGCGAACCCGAAGCGGTTAGTCAGGCCAACTGGGACACCAATATTATGGTGGTCAATTTTCCCTAATCAGCGGCCCTGTCGCACCCATCCAGCCCAGCCGCCGAAGCGCCTACCACCAGGGGCGGTGGCTGGGGCGGCGACCATCCACGGGGAACCCAGACGTGATCTTTCAGCGTGATATTCCCAAACGGGCCTGCTAGGCTGGAATCGGCTTTCTTCCTGTCCTTCTACGGTTTCCTACGACTCCTATGCCGGTGCTTCCCCAGTCCGCCCGTGAACGGTCTTTATCCCCTAGCTCAGCCCCAGCCACCCACGATACCCTAGTGCTGAATGTGCAGGGCATGATGTGTGCGGGCTGTGTGCGCACGGTGGAGAAGCGCCTGACCCAGGTGGAGGGCGTGGTGGCCGCCACGGTAAATCTGGTGACAGAGGTGGCGGTGGTGGAGGCCGAATCGGGACGGCTGACCCCCGCCGACCTAGCAGCGGTGGTGACGGAGGCAGGCTTTCCCACCACCCCCCGCGCCATCGACAGCGATGGCGTCAATGATTTGAAAGCCTGGGTAGACCGCAAGCGAGAGGAACAACGGCAGCAAAGCCAGCGCCTTGCCCTCGCCCTCGGATTGCTGGGCCTTTCTACCCTAGGCCACCTCAAGCATTTCGGCTGGTTCACCGTCCCCATCTTTAGCGATTTGTGGTTCCATGGCCTACTGGCAACGGCAACCCTGATCGGCCCTGCACGAGACATTGTGGTGGACGGCTGGCAGGGGCTGCGGCGGCTGGCCCCCACCATGAACACCCTAGTAGCTCTAGGTAGCGGCAGTGCCTACCTAGCCAGTCTGGCGGCCCTGGCCTTTCCTGGGCTGGGCTGGGAGTGTTTCTTTGATGAGCCCGTCATGCTGCTGAGCTTTATTCTGCTGGGCCGCACCCTCGAACAGCGGGCCAGATTTCGGGCGGCGGATGCCCTGCGGTCGCTGGTGGAGCTTCAGCCCAGTGTGGCTCGCTTAATTGCTGACCCTAGCACCTCGGAGGTGGCCCAAGCGGGGGTAGAAGTTCCGGCTAGCTATGTGCAACCAGGGGAATGGGTGCAGGTGCTACCGGGGGAGAAAATCCCCGCCGATGGGGTAATCGTCGCGGGGCAATCCACCGTAGACGAAGCCATGCTGACTGGGGAATCAATTCCTGTCCTCAAACAACCGGGGGACAGCGTAGCCGCAGGCACCCTCAACCAGACGGGAGCCATTGCCGTTCAGGTGACGGGCACGGGGCAAAACACCCTGCTCGCTCAGATGATTCATCTGGTGGACACGGCTCAAAGCCGCAAGGCCCCCATCCAGCGGTTAGCCGACAACATTTCCGGCTATTTCACCTACGGCGTCCTTTCGTTGGCGGTGTTAACCTTCCTGTTTTGGTACTTCATTGGTCTTCCCCGCTGGCCTGAGGTAATGTCCGCCACCCTCGGCATGGCCGCCATGGATCACGCGATCACCGCCACCTCCTCCACCGTGCTGGTGAGTCTCAAGTTAGCGATTGCGGTGATGGTGGTAGCCTGTCCCTGTGCCTTGGGGTTGGCCACGCCGACGGCCATTTTGGTGGGTGCGGGCCTAGGAGCCGAACGAGGTCTGCTGATTCGCGGCGGCGATAGAATCGAAGCCCTAGGCCAGGTCGATACCGTGGTTTTTGACAAAACTGGAACCCTCACCCTGGGCCAACCTAGGGTCACGGCCATCGAAGCCCTGGTCAGCAGTCGGAGTCCTTCAGATATTCTGCAACTCGCCGCCACCGTGGAAAGCGGCACCCAGCATCCCCTGGCCGTAGCGATTCAAGCGGCGGCCCAAGCCGACGCTTTACCGCTGCTTCCAGCCGATCACTTCATCACCGAACCGGGCCTTGGCGTGGTGGCGACCGTCACCTGGCAAGGCACTCCTACCCCCTGCATTCTTGGCAATCCCACCTGGCTGCAACAGCAGGACATCACGATCCCTGAGTCCGTTCTCGCAGCGGTGGAAGCCTTAGAACAAAACGGCCAAACGGTGGTCTATCTGGGTCTAGGCCAAACCTTGGTGGGCTATCTGGCCATCGCCGACTCCCTGCGTCCCGAAGCCGCTGCCGTAGTACAGCAGTTGCAAGAGCGGGGCCTCGCTGTCTACCTCCTCAGCGGCGACCGATCCGCCGTCGCCCAGGCCATTGCAGCCCAACTGCATCTCCCCGCCGATCAGGTGATGGCAGAAGCCTCGCCCCAGGCCAAAGTAGCCGCCCTCCAAGCGCTTCAAGCCGATGGCCACACCGTTGCTCTGGTGGGAGATGGCCTGAACGATGCGCCTGCCCTCGCCCAGGCCGATGTGGGGGTCAGCCTGCAATCGAGCACCGACATCGCCGTAGACACCGCTGACGTCATTCTGATGGCCAACCACCTCTCTGGCCTGCTGGAAACCCTCGACCTGAGCCGCGCCACCGTCGGCAAAATTCGTCAGAACCTAACCTGGGCTTTTGCCTACAACCTCATCACCATTCCCCTTGCCGCCGGAGTGCTACTTCCCTCCTTTGGCACCAGCCTCAGCCCCGCTGCCGCTGGAGGTCTGATGGCCTTTAGCTCGGTGACGGTGGTGGTTAACTCACTCCTGCTACGACGGTCTTTTCAGCCATCAAGCCGTTCAGGGAAGGGGCTTTAGCCCCCTGCCAATGGCCCAGTTCTAACGGACAAAAGATTCTGCGGCGGGCGCAAAAACCACGCCCCTACAGCCTTGGATTCACCTAGGGGTCAGGGCTCCTGCCCCTTCGACCACGATGGGTTCTCGCAAGTTTTGTTAGTCAACCAGGGCCCAGCCCCAGGGTATTTTTTCTGTTATGAAAAAATAAAAACCTCACCGCAGATTCGGGGTGGGGAGGGGAGAGCTAGATCGAAGTATTCCAGTAAAACCACGAACTTCAGTGCTAAATGTAACGTTTTTTCGTTCATCACCTACAAATCACCATAATCTGCCACGGTTCTTTGTAGGCACGATGGTAAAGCTCTTTTGATTGAAAATAGTTTAAAACTTAGTCAAACAAACGTTAAATGATTCAGGAAAGACCGGGTAATAGAGGTTAGCAGACTTAGGATGGGGATGACATTTCCCCTGTAGGCGTCATATGGACTCCATCCAAACGCAAGTCGTTATCTTGACTGAAAAAGTTGACGAACTGCATCATCTGATTGACCAAGTCAAGGATCAAATCTCTGCCATGTTGGGCTCCTCTCATCCCCCCCTAGATGTCAGGGCTGACCTGAGAGTTGGAGGATCCAGCACCTACGGAATGCCTCGCTATAGTGCCCCGCACAGCCTATCCCGCCCATCCCCAAGCTCAGGGGCTTCTGGGTTAGACGCCGTGTGTGAACACAAAGATGTGCTGGTCGATGGCGACTATCAGCCCTCAGAGCGGCAGACGGTAGACGCCAACCTCTCCCAAGACATCCAGATTCAGCGCCTCACAGCCCAACTCACCGCCGCCTATCACCGCATTGCCGCCCTCGAAGAACAACTGCTGGCCACCCGCGTGATCTAAAGCCTGGGCGTGCTAGTTCCGTCGTTTGCGTCCTGGGAACTGGCTACCGCCGTCGGCATGGGTTCTATGGCCATGGGTTCTATGGCAATGCTGTTGCTGAGGCTCATAAAGCTCATAAAAAAGAGCGCCTAAGAAGACGCTCTGGGGAAATGATCGTTCTAACCCAGGTTTTGTCAGGGCTAGTGGGTTGTTATTAACCTTCCAGGATTACCTTGCCGACCATGCCAGCCCCACGGTGGGGAGCACAGTAGTAGGTGTAGGTGCCAGCGGGCATATCGCTGGTGAAGGTGGTGGCGTAGTTTTCGCCAGGGGCAAAGGTCAGTTGGGTGTGGGACAGGCTATCGGCCAGTTCCTTATCGCCAGGGCTACCAGCATCGTCAAAAATGACGTTGTGGGGGGCCATTTTGTTGTTTACCCAGGTTACGGTGTCACCAGGCTTCACGGTGATGGTGCTGGGTTCAAACACCAGCAGACCCGCATCGTTACCCATTTTCACTTCGTAGTTGGTGGCGGAAGCGGGGGCAGAAATGAGGGTTAGGGCACCCAACACAACGAGAACGGACAGCGCAGCAATGCCCAAGCGTTGGGCGGCACGAAGGATACGATTCATAAACTACCTCTAAGGGCTTATCTCCAGTTCAATCAATGATGCGGCTGAATTTCAGCGCTCTATGGCATCTTACCTGCTAATCCTACCCTCTTGGGTAGCTTCTCAACGCAAACAAGGGGCCGAAACCCCTTGCTTTCTCTTCCCCCGATGGCGGGGCTGCTGGATAACTTAGACCGGGGGAGCCGAGAAACGAGTCTTACCCGCACCCCACATATCGCCGATCACCTTGGGCTGAAGCAGAATGTGGCCCGAAATGGCGACGAGGTCTTCCTCCGTTAGGCTACGCATTTTGGGGAAGATGTCGGCACTCTTTTTGCTGGGGTGAACCTGGGAAATATCGGTCAACCCGTCGTAGGTGGTGGGGGACTTCAGGTAGTCCACCAGGGCTTCAATGTTGTCGCGGGGAGGCAGCGCCCCGGCCAGAGAATCAGGATCCAAGCCCACGGTGGGGTTGGTTTTGGTAATGCCGCCCACATGGCAGGTGCCACAGGCGTAGTTAAACTGGCGGCGGCCACGGGTCACTTGCTCCAGGGAAAGCACAACGGTGTCTCCTTCAGGATTGAGCTGTACCGTGCGGGTGGCCGCATCTAGCTCAGCCGCAACGGCCTCTCCCATCATCAGTTGGCTGACAAAGAAGAGTGCGACCGCAACTAGCCACAGGCATCTCTTCAACATGGTTCTCCTCGAATGTATAGAGTTCAAGTATGGACATCAACACAGCGGACGGCGAAAAAAATTTCCCTCAGTCCATGTAGTAATGACTATCATGCCACCGAAGGGGGCGATTCCCAAGCTTTCTCAGCGATTTCCTAGGGCTAAGGCCAGCCCCCCTAGGGGGAGTTTAGCGGCCCTAGGGATCGGTCACAAGATGGGGGGAAGCGGCGTGGTTGAGGCCGTTGGCCCAGGACGATGACGTCTCGATGGACAGAGCGCTGGGGGTGGGCTGGTGGAGGCGAATCAGTTGGGCCAGGGTGGGCTTCAGTTGGGTGCGGGGCACAATTAGATCCACAAAGCCATGTTCCCGCAGGTATTCGGCAGTTTGGAAATCGTCGGGCAGTTTTTCCCGCAGGGTTTGTTCTACCACCCGGCGTCCGGCAAAGCCAATGGTGGCCTTGGGTTCGGCAATGATGATATCCCCTAGCATAGCAAAGCTGGCAGTGACGCCCCCGGTGGTGGGGTGGGTCAGCACGGGCATGTAGAGCAGATTAGCGGACTGGTGCTGCTGCAAGGCTCCAGAAATTTTGGCCATCTGCATTAGGCTCAGCATCCCCTCCTGCATCCGTGCCCCCCCCGAGGCACAGACAATCACTACGGGGCGGCGTTCCTCGGTGCCGCGCTCAATCATGCGGGTGAGTTTTTCCCCCACCACAGACCCCATGCTGCCGCCCATGAAACGAAAATCCATCACCCCCAACGCCACGGGCAAGCCGTCCAGTTCTCCCAGCCCGGTTTGCACGGCATCAGCCAGTTGGGTTTTGCTTTGGGTTTCGCGGATGCGGTCGCTGTAGCCCTTGCGATCTTTAAAGCCTAGGGGATCCTTGGGCTGGATGTGGCTATCCAACGCCTGCCAGGTGTTGGCGTCGATCAGTTGGCGGATGCGCTCATCGCTGAAAATGCGGTGGTGGTGGCCACATTCTCCACACACCCACTGGTTGGCCCGCAAATCCTTGGTGTAGGTCAGCACGTCGCAGTGCTCACACTTTGTCCACAGACCATCGGCAATCTCGCGCTCTTGGCGATCTTCGCTGATGGGGCCAGACTTACGGCGATTAGCAAACCAGTCAAACAGGGACATGATGGGGGAGGGAGTGGAACAACGAAGATAGAACGCCTATACTATGCTTGTTTAGGACGTACTCTTCATCCTAGCCGTTTTGGTTCGCCTCCGATAGATCGCCTCTAGTGTGGATTCCTCGGTGGGGAAGGCCCCCTAGGCGGCGAAGATCCCAGAGGTCTGTGGTTAATCGGCTGAGCTTGGAGTCAGGGATGGGAAAGAATCCTGGAATTTCGCCCCTAGGCTGCGAGAGAGGCCAGAGTTCTGGGGTTGATCCGATAGGATTTGGGTCAGATCCTGCCGCCAACCCCTGAGATTCTGTTCTTTACCCCCCAGATTGTGAACCTATGCAAACCATCGCCATTGTTGGATTGGGCCTCATTGGTGGCTCCCTCGGCCTCGATTTTTCCCGGCTGGGCTATCGGGTGTTGGGGGTGGCCCGTCGCCCCGAAACGGTAGCCATGGCCCTAAAACGAGGGGTTATCCACCAAGGAAGCACCGATCTGAGTTTGGTCGCCGAAGCCGATGGGGTGTTTCTCTGCACTCCCATCGACAGGGTGATCGAGATTGCCCAACAGGTGGTGCCCCATCTCAAGGCCGAGGCCATTTTGACCGATGTGAGTTCTGTCAAAGGTGCTCTAGTACCAGGCTTAACGGCCCTTTGGCCCCACTTCATCGGCGGGCATCCCATGGCGGGCAAAGCGGAGGCGGGTTTGGCCGTCGCCGAAGCCCATCTGTTTCGGGGGCGTCCCTACGTGCTCACGCCCACAGCGGATACCGTCCCCCAGGATTTAGACGCGATGGCAGGATTAGTCGATCAACTGGAAGCCCGTCGGTATTGCTGCTCACCCCAGGAGCATGATCAAGCCGTGGCCTGGATTTCTCACCTGCCTGTGATGGTCAGCAGTAGCTTAATCCAAGCTTGCCAGCAGGAGCCGAAGCCGGAATTACGCCAATTGGCCCAAGCCCTGGCCAGTTCTGGCTTTTACGACACCAGCCGGGTCGGCGGCGGCGTGCCTGAGTTGGGCACCCTCATGGCCCGCTACAACCGGGAGGCATTACTGTCCTCCATCGCCCTATACCAGCGCCAACTGGGCCAAATTCGCGCCCTCGTTGAGGTAGAAGATTGGGACGGCCTGCATCACTTTCTTGCCCAAACCCAAGCGGCCCGTCCCGCCTATGTGGATGATGCGCTGTAGGGTGCATTCGCCCAGCAATGCACCGCAACCTTACTGATTAGTGGGAGGTGATTAGTAGGAGGTGATCAGCAGTTCGCTAATTTTGCCCCGGCGTTGGGCGTTGGTGTTAATCATCCGACTGGCCTGGATCGAGTGCATCGAAAAGCCCTCGTACAGACTGCGAATAAACTCACAGTCAGAATTTGACAACATCACCCGGACTCCGCGCTCGGCCAGTTGGCGGAACACCTGGGCGAGGCATTCCTGATCGGCAGGGCCAAAGCCGTAGCGGCTGTAGCCAGTGAAATGGCTGGTGGCGCTGATGGGATGGTAGGGCGGGTCGAGGTAGACAAAATCTTGGGGGGTAAGGGGCTGTTGCAGAATCTCGGTGAAGGGGGTCTCCACAATTTGCGCCCGTTGCAGCACCGACGAAGCCGCCCAGAGGAGATCGGGGTCGCAGATGCCTGGATTTTTGTAGCGCCCGACGGGGACGTTGAACTGGCCCTGGGAATTTTCTCGGTAGAGACCGTTGTAGCAGGTTTTGTTGAGGTAAATCAGCCGCGCCGCCCGGTCGAGGGGCAGGGGCAGGTGGTGCTGTTGCCGAATGTGGTAATAGTAGTCGGGACTGTGGTGGCGTTTGTGGTGCTCTAGTTTGGCCATCAGCGCCCTAGGGGCATCGCGCACCCAGCGGTAGACATTGACGAGTTCGGGGTTGATGTCGCCTAGGACGGCCCGCTGCACTCGGTTAGCCAGGTGGAAAAAGACGGCCCCTCCGCCCACAAAGGGTTCGTAATAGGTGTGGCAGGATGTGGGGAAAAAGGGTTCATACTGGCTGAGCAAACGGCCCTTTCCCCCCGCCCACTTTAAAAACGGGCGAGCCACCGGGTTGGACGCCACAACAGTCGCAGCGGTAGTCGGCGTAGGGATGGAGGCAACGGGGACAGCCACAGTAGCTACCTTTGATAGAGGCTCTAGCAGAAATAGATGTCGTTTCGGATCCAGATCGCTTGTATTACTCCCCACTATACCAAAGGGCTTGGAAAAACGCACTTTTTCAAGGCATGTTAAGCATGGGGTGTCGCAAACCGTGGGTTGGGTTGCCCTTCGTCACCCTAATTTCTCGTTATGGGCGCTTTTCTGATGACCTCCTCCTCGGTTTCTGCCAGTCCTAGAGCGACGCTAATTGGGTTCACCGCCATTGGGATGTGGGCCACCCTGGCGCTGTTGACCCAACTCAGCGGCCCCATTCCGCCCTTTCAGCTCACGGCGATGGCCTTTACCCTGGCCTTTGGGGTGGGAGTGCTGCTGTGGTGGCGGGAGGGTGAATCGCCCTGGCGCTACCTGAAGCTGCCCGCTGCGGTGTGGGCGGTGGGGCTATTTGGCCTCTTTGGGTATCACTTTTTCTATTTTTTGGCCCTGCGCCACGCCCCGGCGGTGGAGGCCAGCCTGATTGCCTACCTCTGGCCGCTGCTGATTGTGTTGATGTCGGCCTGGCTGCCCGGTGAGCGACTGCGCTGGTTCCACGGGGCGGGGGCGGCGTTGGGCTTTTTGGGGGCGGGGCTGCTGATTACCCAGGGGCAGGGGTTATCCTTACGGGCGGAATACACCACGGGCTACCTGGCGGCGTTGGTCTGCGCCTTCACCTGGTCGGGCTATTCGGTGCTGTCGCGCTACTTTGGGGCCATTCCTACCCAATCCGTTGGCGGGTTTTGTGGCGTCACGGCGGTTCTGGCCTGGGTGTGTCATGGGCTGACAGAAACCTCGGTGTTGCCCGTGGGGTGGCAATGGCTGGCGGTGTTCGCCCTAGGAATTGGCCCGGTGGGGCTGGCCTTTTTCACCTGGGATTACGGTGTTAAGCAAGGCAACCTACGGACGTTGGGCACCCTCTCCTACCTGGCTCCGCTCCTGTCTACCCTGCTGCTGGTGCTGGCAAGGCAAGCGGATCCCTCCTGGACACTGCTCCTCTCCAGTATCCTGATCGTGGGCGGAGCCTTGCTGGCCTCCGGGACATTGCGCTTCATCAGCCGTGATGCCTAAGCTCCCTTCGGCGGTGGCACAGCCCCTGGCAACCCCAAGCCCCCTAGAACGATTCAAACGCCCCAGACAGAGCTGATTTTGCCCCTGCCTAGGGAGCCTTCGCCACCACTACGGGTGACTGGCTCAGCATCTCCAGCGCTGCCCGATATTGGGGGTCGGCCTCGGTGGCAATGGTGTCGCGGGTGAGGGGCACCCCTTTGACCATGCGGTCAGGGGTAATGCCGAGGCGATTGATGTCGTGGTGGTCAGGGGTTTCGTACTTGGCCACAGTCACAGCTAAGCCCGCCCCATCGGGGAGATCAAACAGCGATTGAATCAGCCCCTTGCCGAAGGTGGTGCTGCCCACCAGTTTGGCGCGGCCATTGTCCTGCAAGGCTCCGGCCAAGATTTCGCTGGCGCTGGCGGTGCCTTCGTTCACGAGCACAACCAAGGGCGCATCGGTGAGGGCATGGCCAAAGGCTTCAAAGCTGTCCAAAATACCCTGGCGGTTGACGGTGTAGACAATGGTGCCCTCCGGTAGCCACAGCCGCGCAATTTCGATGCCCGCCTGGAGCAGCCCACCGGGGTTGTTCCGCAAGTCCAAAATAAAGCCCTCGGCCCCTTGGTCAGTCAGGTCACGAATGGCTCCGGCCACGCTCTCCGCCGCATTGCCGTTGAACTGGCTTAGGCGCATATAGCCGATTGGCTGACCGCCGGGGGTGAAGTCCATCTGGGCATAAACCGGGTTGAGGGTAATCACATCGCGGGTCAGCATCACCTGGCGGGAGGTGGTTTCCGCGTCGCGCCTCACCTCCAGGGTGACGGTGGTGCCGCGCAGCCCCCGCATTTTTGCCGCCGCCTCATCCAAAGAAAGAGCCGTCGTCGTGGTGCCGTCAATGGAAAGGATCAAATCCTTAGGCTGTAGGCCCACCTGTTCGGCGGGTGATCCTTCGATGGGGGCAATCACCCGCAGCCAGCCCGGATCGTCGTCCTTAGTAATTTGCAGGCCCACCCCGGTCAGTTCGCCGGAGGTATTGGTTTGCAGGCTGTGGTACTGATCCGGCGGCAGCAGGCGAGTGTAGGGATCGTCCAAGTTCGCCAGCATTTCGCGGATGGCGTCGTAGGCTTCCTCGTGGGTGGCAAAGTTCCGCTTCAGCGCCCGCTGACGAATAAACCACCAGTTTTGATGGTTAAAGGTCTCATCCACGTAGGCGCGGTTGACGATGCGCCACACCTCCGCTACCAAGTCCTGATCCGACGTCAGGGCCAAGGCGGGCCTTGCCCCCACAGCGCCAAACACCAGCCCAGCGATACACAGTCCCAACACCAACAGCCGTAGCAGTGATCTCATAGTCCTCGCAAACCACGAACAAGATTGTTAAAGGGTCGTCTCACTTATTCACTTATGTAGAGAAGGCTTCCCTTCGTCTTAGATTGGCCCTCTCCCTAAATCCCTCTCCCATGGTGGGAGAGGGACTTTGACTTCCTTCCTGCTCCCCTCTCCTCCTGGGAGAGGGGTTAGGGGTAAGGGCTTCCGAGACTCTGCAACCTACCAAAACATTATTCACCGATCTATATAGTCACCAAGTAACCGGAAATCCCCTAGGTTGGTTGTACCTTACCTTAGGCGCTTCCTATTGTTCATATTGACCGATCTCAGGGAAACCCGCCTAGGGCCTTTGGATTAAGCCTTTGAGAGAGAATGTAACAAAATGTTAAAAAAGTGAAGCCCGCCTCTCATCCAGAACTGGGCAAAAGTGCTGATTTAAGCCGTTTGGGGGCGATCCTGGGGGTATCGTCACCGGAAAAATAGGGTGAAACAACCGGGGCAAGGGTCGTTCTGCCGTTACGGCTATGTTACATTTTTCATTGATGGCAATTATTGATATATAGAGTTTCCCGCTTCATGTTTACCAAGCAAGTTACCGACTCTAAGGCCTATCAGTGGTTCAATGAGCGGCTGGAAATTCAGGCCCTAGCCGACGACATCTCCAGCAAGTACGTGCCTCCCCACGTCAACATCTTCTACTGTCTAGGCGGCATTACCCTCACCTGCTTCCTGATCCAGTTCGCCACTGGGTTCGCCATGACGTTTTACTACAAACCCACGGTAACGGAAGCGTTTAACTCGGTTCAGTACCTGATGACCGACGTCAACTTTGGTTGGCTGATCCGCTCCATCCACCGCTGGTCTGCCAGCATGATGGTGCTGATGATGATCCTCCACGTCTTTCGCGTGTACCTCACGGGCGGCTTCAAAAAGCCCCGCGAGCTCACCTGGGTGACGGGCGTGATTCTGGCCGTCATCACCGTAACCTTCGGTGTGACGGGCTACTCTCTGCCTTGGGACCAAGTGGGATACTGGGCCGTGAAAATCGTGTCCGGCGTTCCTGGTGCGATTCCCGTGGTGGGCGGCACTGTGGTTGAACTGATGCGCGGCGGCGAAGCGGTGGGCCAAGCTACCCTTACCCGCTTCTACAGCCTGCACACCTTCGTTCTACCCTGGGCGATTGCCGTGTTCATGCTGATGCACTTCCTGATGATCCGCAAGCAAGGCATCTCCGGGCCTTTGTAAACGAGGGCTAAGGAGGCTTGGGAACTGGGATGAGTCAACCTATCATGGGTCAACTCATCCCCTTCTATTTAGGCTAGGGGACAGTCCCCGCTGTGTGTGCTGAGGCTTAACCTTACCGACTTTGTTGAGGCACGGCCTCACCAACTTTATTTAAGAGGAGAACATTTGAATGGCAACCATTAAGAAGCCGGATCTCAGCGATCCTAAGCTCAGAGAAATGCTCAAGCAGGGCATGGGCCACAACTACTACGGCGAACCTGCTTGGCCCAACGACCTGCTCTACATCTTCCCCGTGGTGATTCTGGGCTCCATTGCCTGTTGCGTAGCCCTGGCCGTGCTCGATCCTGCCCTAGTGGGTGAGCCCGCCGATCCCTTCGCCACCCCCCTGGAAATTCTGCCGGAGTGGTACCTGTACCCCACCTTCCAAATTCTGCGGATTGTGCCTAACAAGCTGCTGGGTATCGGCGCAATGACCGCTATTCCCCTGGGGCTGATGCTGGTGCCCTTCATCGAGAGCATCAACAAGTTCCAAAATCCCTTCCGCCGTCCTGTGGCCACCACCCTGTTCCTGTTCGGTACCCTAGTGACCCTGTGGCTGGGCATTGGCGCTACCTTCCCCATCCAAGAATCCCTGACCCTGGGCCTGTTCTAGGATCTAATCAGCCAGAAGATATTAGGATTTCCTAATATCCTATCGACTTGCGTAGAACTGTTTCGTTTTACGCAAGTTTTTTGTTGGCAAATAATTGTTCGCTAAACTTATCATAGAACGTATAGAAAACTACAACATTCAATCACCATCGCCCATCAAAGCTGGCTTGCTAAACTCTTGTTCGTGGGGACAGGTAGAAGATGGTCAAAACGGTACGACAGGAACGGCTCAAAGTGACCAGCCAGATTGACCTCGTCAGTCATGTGCAGCGCTGGTTTAACGAGGTTTGCCGAACCCTAGAAGACGATTGTGCGTGGGTGACGCACTACACCGACCGCTTGGGTTTAGCCCTCACCGAAGGCTTTACCAACGCCGTTCGCCATGCCCATGCCCATCTTCCCCCCGATACGGCCATCAATATCGACGTTGACCTCGCGAACGATTGCGTCGAGATTCGGATCTGGGATCACGGGCAGCCCTTCAATCCCGACCTTTTGCCAGAGCCACAACCTGGAGAACTGTTAGATAATGGGGGCTATGGCTGGTTCCTGCTGCGTCGATTGGCCGACCGAGTCACCTATCAACGCCTCCAAGATGGGCGGAACTGCCTCTCCATTGTGAAGTACGGCGTCTGCACCCTAGGCTAGCCGCGCCCTTCCCGGCAACCATAGCCCGTCTTCATGCCCACCGTTATCAAGGAATCATGCCGTGAGCCAACCCGGATTTCGCCAAATCCAGTTCAACCTATCGGGCCTGGGCTGCTGGCTCACCCTGCTGGGCTTCCTTTGGCTGCTGGGGGCGGTGGGGCTAGGGTGGATTGTGAAGTCCCTAGCGGTGATTGTGGTATTGATTTTGCTGATCCCCGTCTTTGCCTTTGTGGGTGCGCGGTTTTGGCTCAAGCGTAATCTGATCCAGGCCGATTGCCCGGTCTGTACTACCCCCCTCACGGGCCTTAAGGACGCGGCTACCCAGTGTCCCAACTGCGGCACCCTGCTCACCACGACCGCCAAGGGCTTCCAGCGGCCAGCAGAGGAAGGCACCATCGACATCACAGCCGTGGATGTGGTGGATATTACAGCGGACACCCTTACCCTAGACGTTCCCCCCACCCTGCCAGAGGGCCAGCAGGACTGAGATTTGCCTCCTGCCCCCTCCAGGTTCTATCGCCCTGATTCCCAAGCGGCGCAGCCTACTCAGCCTTTCTGGGATTGGCTTGGAGGGCAGGCCAAGGTTAGTCCTGGCTGATGGCAAGTTGGTAGGTGGTCGTAACGGGATTGGCGTTGCCAACATAGAAGGTGTAGCGCCCTCGGTTGAGCAGCCCCGGCGCATTCACAGTCCCGGATGGGCCGCTGGTGGTGTGGCACTCGCTAAAGCCCTCTGGCCCTTCGATGAAGAGGGTGAGACCAGGGCTACCGCTGACAGCGATATTGACCGCCGTAAAGTCTTCGCGCACATCCAGCACTTGAGCGGCCCCAGGGGCACGAAGGCCACAGGCAGAGGGTTGGCTTGGCGTGACCGATCCCTGGGCCTGAACGGTCTGGGTAAGGGGGGTGCGGGCCACAGACTGAGCCAGGGCCGTGCCCCCTAGGAAGGACAGAGCCAACGCCACAACGGAAAGAGTGAGGGTTTGACGCATTGTTTTCATCACCGCACGGCCTCCTTGGCCCGAAAAGGGGGCAGCGCCTAGCGTTGTAGACGGCTGGGACGCTGGGTTACTTATCTCTATGGTAGGCAGTCTCGACAGTGACCAGCATCGATCTATGCCAGTTTGCAGAGTGCCTTGAATCCATCGGTTGGGCAACAGCCAAGGGATAGACGGTTGGCTGACCCGCAGGTTCCCCAAAGGTTCCCCAAAGTTCTGTGCTCAGAACGGGAATTGAGTGCTAAAACATAAAGCACCATCGCCTTACCTCAACCTTGGCAGCGTGACGTCTAGGCGCGATTGCTAGGCGCGATTGCCCTGTCTCTTGGGAGTGCCTCGGATGGCGAATGGCCCTCAGGAATCTCCGTTCCTCGCCTGGGTGCAGGGGTGGGGCTGTATTGGTAATGCTGTGTTGGTAATGCTGAATTGGTAACGGTGGATCATGGCGCAGACTTCCCATCCCCAATCCATGGCAACCCCCGTATCGGCGGATCGGGTGAAGGGGGTGCTGTCTAATCGCCACAGCTTGGCCCTGCGGCGGCTTTTGGCCTGGGGGCTGGAGGTCGGTTTTTTGGTGGGGGCGGCGGCGGTGCCCTGGGGGTTGGGTGAAGGGAT
This sequence comes from Leptolyngbya sp. BL0902, assembly GCF_016403105.1. NCBI lineage: Bacteria > Bacillati > Cyanobacteriota > Cyanophyceae > Leptolyngbyales > Leptolyngbyaceae > Leptolyngbya > Leptolyngbya sp. BL0902. Next base: position 546,367 of record NZ_CP046155.1, on the reverse strand, counting down.
ACGTCAACGGGTCGAGGCTGATCTGGTGCCCCTAAACCCAGTGTCGCAGATTGTGCAGGGGGGGGTAGCGCGCACCCTAGGACAACCCCGTTCTAGCCTCATTCAGGAGGTGCCCGTCACCACCAATTTGCTGTGGTTCAGCGGTGTGCTGCTGCCCATGGGTCTGCTAGGAGTCCACCTTCACCAGGTGGCCAAAACGGGCAAAAGTTGGCCGAAAGCTTGGCTGGGGCTGCAAGTAGTGACGCTAGAGAATGGGATGCCCGGTTATCGGGCCGCGTTCCTACGCGAAGGGGGAGGCAAAATCGGGGCTCCGTTGGGGGCGGCCTACCTGGTGTGGCTGGGCAGCGGCGCGTTGTTGACAGGCATGACAGGCGGCAGCACGGTACTGGCCTGCGCCTTGGTGTTGGGGGCCACGGGGTTAACGAACCAGTCTCGCCGTGCCCTCCACGACTATTGGGCGGGGACTAAGGTGCTGCTGCTGCGGGGGGGACGGTTGCCCGTTAGGCATCCTGTCCACCATGGCGAAGTTAAAACTGCCACGGTAGACCTAGCCCCCGACGGCACGGTCTCCCCCCTGGGGACGCAAACGGCCCTTGTGCGGCCCACGGTGGCCACAGCGGCCCATCGGCTGTTTCCCTTTGCCCAGGCCCAATTGCTCACCATGACCCAGGAGGAGGGCGGCCTGCGGGCGATTGTGATTTCCCCCTTGGAGGAGACCCAGCCCCAGCGGTGGTGGCAGCGGTTGTCCTGGGGGTCGATGGCCCTTGGGGTAGCGGGGGTTACGTTGGCCTTGGCCCTGGGCCATGGTCTGCGGCGACAGGCCTTGGTGGGCACTGCCCTATCCGCCCCTGCCGGGGGGAGCGACGATTTGTTCCTGGCCCTGGTAGAGAACCTCAGCCTGAGAGCCAATACCTTTCGGGATCAGCAGGCCGCTGCCCTGGCCCTAGCCAGCAGCCAAGATCCGAGAGCCATCACGCTGCTGGTAGATCTCCTGGCTCAAACGGGGGATCCGGCCCTGCTGGATACGATTCAGCAGGCGCTTGTTACCCTGGGGCCACCAGCCCTACCCCATCTCCAACGCCTCAACCTGGCCTTGGCCAACGATATCGTTGCCCTGGCCCCCGATCAACGCCTGATTGCCCAACTGCGTCAGCGCACCGTGAAGCGCACCCTAGCCAAAATTTTGGTGCTCCACAGCGGCCAGCTCCAGGGGGTTGATCTCAGCGGCACCAACTTGGCCCAGGTAGCAGAAGGCCCCGATGCCTTTACCCTAGTGCTAGAGCAACAGAACCTCGCCGGAATTCGCTGGAACCAGGCCGTGCTGTCTGGGGCGCGGCTACGCAAGGTCATTTTGTTTGATCCAGGCCCCGATGGTCGTCCTGATACCTTCGACGACTGGATTTCTGACCTCAGCCAATCCGACCTGACGGAGGCCAGCTTGGTTGCCGCCCAACTGCGCCACACCCTGTTTCACAATGCCAGCCTGCTGCGGGCCAACCTCAGCAACGCCCAAGCCCAGTATGCCGACTTCTCTGGGGCTAACGCCAGCAGCGCCCTGTTCATCGCTGCCGAGGCTGACCAGGCCCGCTTCCGGGGCACCAGTTTGTCCGGGGCCGACTTTACCGAAGCTCAACTCACCCAGGCCGACTTCACCGAAGCCCGCCTGCGGGAAGCCACCCTGGCCGGGGCCAATCTCACCCAGGCCATCCTGTCCCGCGCCGACCTCAATGCCGCCGACCTGCGAGCAAGCACCCTCACCGGAGCCAACCTAGCCGAGGCCGATCTCCGCAACAGTCGCCTCACCCAGGCTCACCTAGAAAATGCCAATCTCCAAAACGCCAATCTCCAAAACGCCAACCTTCAAGATACGGTGCTGACCGGGGCCAATTTGGCCGGGGCCAATTTGCAAGGCGCAGTTTTCTTTACGGCCACGGCTCCCCCTAGCAGCGGGTTTATTGCCACCCTCGCCGAGCCAGAAACCGGAAATGCCCTAGCTGGGGTGGACTTTTCTAGGGCGAAAAACCTAGATCCCGATCAGCTTGGCTACATTTGCCAGCAGGGGGGCACCCATCCCCAATGTGGCCCCTAACTCGCCTCGGTCTGGGGCCGTTGATCGGGCTAAGATTCCCTGGCTCTGCTGATGGATCGGTCAATGTATCGGCGATGACCACGATGGCGACTCAGGGCAGGGGCCATGCGGGCGGCACTTCCTGGGCTGGCGACATTCCCTAGGCCAGCGGCACCCGGAAAACCCAGTGGTCGTAGGCAGGATCACGGCCCTCGGTGATGGCCGTCAGTTTTTCGCGAAGCTGGGTGGTGATGGGGCGGTGGGTGGGGGTCATGTAGGTTTCGACCTGGCGCACAGGGGTGATTTTGGCCGCTGTACCGCTGAGGAACACCTCATCAGCAATGAACAGTTCGGTTTTATCGACCGGGCGCTCGACGACCTCAATGCCGAGGTCGCGGGCTACGGTGAGGATGCTGTCGCGGGTAATGCCCTCTAGAATGTCTTGCTCAAACCCCGGCGTGATCAGCTTGCCGTTGCGGACGATGAATACATTCATCCCGGAAGCTTCACTCACCTTGCCCTGGGAGTTCATCAAAATGGCTTCGTCAAAGCCTGATTCCACCGCTTCGGTCTTGGCCAAGGAGGAGGTGATGTAAGCTCCGCTGATTTTGCCGCGCAGGGGCAGGCTGCGGTCTTCCTGGCGATACCAGGAGCTAATTCGACAGGAAACCCCCTCCGGCGAGAGGTAGTCCCCTAGTTCTAGGCCGTAGACAAAGAAATTTTTCTCCACCTTGTGTAGGCGGGGAGAAATGCCTAAATCAGAGGTGTAGACAAAGGGGCGCAGGTAAAACGATACCTTCGGCTGGTTTTTCTTGACGAAATCAATCAGCACCGACTGGATCGTTTCGGCAGGGAGATCGTAATTTAGCAGCCGTGCACTGGTGCTAAGGCGCTGGCTGTGGCGATCTAGGCGAAACAGCAAAATCTGCCCCTCGTGGTGAGGATCGGGAATGCCCCGCAGCCCACCAAAGGCTCCCGTTCCGTAGTGGAGGGCGTGGGTGGCAATGGAGAGCTTGGCGTCTTGAAAGTCCCGAAACTGGCCTTCAAAGTAGGCAATGGGCAGAAAGTTTTGCATAACTACGGCTGGACTGGATGATGGCGTGATCAAAGAAGTCTTTATCAGGATAGTGCCAATCTTTGAGCTTGCCCCAATAAGTTCAGCCTTCTTTGGATTTTAGGGGTTGCCATCACCGCCGCTACCAATCCCGTCGCGGCATCGGCCTCCACGGTTTTGTGACCGTTCTATCAGCTAGGGCGACTTTCTGGCGTAGGGGTCGATTCTGGCGGGGTGCGATCACTGATCCACTTGTAGGAGAGCGATCCAAGCACCATCGCCCCAAGGAACAGTACCGGGTTCAAAGACCCCAGCACCAAGGCCGTAATGGCGGGGCCAGGACAATAGCCGCCAATGCCCCAGCCAATGCCAAACAGGGCCGCTCCGAGGATGAGGGGCTTGTCAATGTCTTGGCGGGTGGGCACATAGAATTTACTGCCGAAGATGGGGTGAGGCCGCTTGAGGATAAATCGGAACGTCACCAGCGTCACGGCGACCGCCCCTCCCATGACAAAGGCTAGGGTTGGATCCCAAGATCCTAGTAAGTCGAGGAAGCCAATGACCTTTTCGGGATCGATCATCTGGGCATAGCCTAAACCTAGGCCGAAGAGCAGACCAGAAACGAGGGTGACAAGGTGTTGTTGAAATTTCATGGTTATGGGTGCGGTGAAGGCGTGTTGTAGAGATAGTTTCGAGAAGCAGATGGCACTTGGATAGGAGACCGGGGACGACTGAGGCAAAAAATGACCTACAGCCCCAGAATATGGCGGGTGATGAACACCGTCACAAAGCCCGCCACCATGAAGCTCACTACTGCCACTAAGGATCGCACCGAGAGCCGCCCCAACCCACAAACGCCGTGGCCACTGGTACAGCCATTGCCCATGCGGGTGCCAAAACCCACCAGCAATCCGGCGATGATCATGGTGACGGGGGCAAAGTCATAGGTTGGGGTGGGATTGGGGGCCAGGGCATACTCATACAGTGCGCCGCCACCCAGCATCCCCACCAGGAAAATCCAGCGCCAACTCTCGGCCCTAGCGAAGCTAATCGCCCCATTGACCATGCCGCTAATACCTGCGATGCGTCCGTTAAAGGCCAGCAGCAGCGTGGCGCTAAGGCCAATCAGCCCGCCGCCTAATAGGCCATACCACCAATCAATCACCATAGGGTTCCTCTCGTTGTTGCAAGGTTGTGGATCAATAAATTTACCACTTAACGATATAGTAATACGTTAATTGCTAGATAGGGTAACGCTGCGGTTAAACCATTTTGGTTAAACCATTGCGGCTAAACCATCGTGATTGAGGCGTTGTACCTGGAATATTGTGGCTGGAATATTGTGGCTGGAATATTGTGATTGCCGCATTAGGGCAAGAACATCGGACTGCTCAGGCATGGCTGGGCCATCCACGCTGCCGTAGCCTATGATTAACCCCGACCTTCACCAAGACCGAACGCCATGACCCGATATGCCCTAACCCAATGCACGCTATATACGGGCTATCGCATTCTGTCGAACCACGCCCTGATTGTGGATGGATCCACCATTTTGGATGTGGTGCCCACGGCCAGTCTGCCCTCAGACCTGCCCCGCCAGGAGGGATCGGGCTGGGTGGCGGCTCCGGGCTTCATTGACCTCCAGCTCAACGGCTGCGGCGGGGTGATGTTTAACGATGCCATTACCCCAGACACCCTGAGCACCATGCATCGCACCAACCTGCGAAGTGGTACCACCAGCTTTCTGCCCACTTTGATCACGACCTCCGATCAGGCGATGGAGCAGGCCATAGCCGTGGTAGATGCCTATCGGCGGCAGTATCCTCATCGGGTGCTGGGGCTGCATCTAGAAGGGCCTTACCTCAACCCCAAACGGCGAGGCATCCACGACGGTCGCTATGTGCGCCCTGCGGATGACGCCATGATGACCCAGATGATAGAAGCTGGCCCAGAGCGAGTCCGCCTAATCACCCTAGCCCCAGAACAGGTTTCGGCAGCTCAGATTCGGCGACTAGTGGAGGCGGGCATTCGGGTATCAGCGGGCCATTCCGACGCCAACTTTGAGGCGGCGATAGCAGGGTTTGAGGCGGGCATCCGCATGGTGACGCATTTGTTCAATGCCATGTCGCCCTGGATGGGACGGTCGCCCGGTTTGGTCGGCGCTGCGTTTAGCCGTCCTGACGTCTACGCGGGCATCATTGTAGATGGCCACCATGTCCACTTTGATTCGGTGCAGTTGGCCCATCGGCTGAAGGGGGATCACCTGGTTCTGGTATCTGACGCCACCCCCCCCGTGGGCACAGCGATGGCGTCCTTCATCATCGGCGGGCAGGAGGTGTTCTACCGCGAGGGCAAATGTGTCTCGGCGGAGGGCACCCTAGGCGGATCGGCCCTCACCCTGATCGAAGCGGTGCGTCACTGCGTCGATCAAGTAGGTTTGCCCCTGGCCGAAGCCCTACGGATGGCCAGCCTCTATCCGGCCCGCGCCATTGGTGTGGATCAAACCCTAGGAAAACTGGCCCCAGGATACGGCGCAAATGTCGTGGTGTTTGATCCGCACCAATGGACAATCCAGGGCGTGATCGATCAGGGGCAGTGGTGCCCAACCACCTAGCCCCCAGCCTGCCCTAGAGTGACGGACGGGGCAACCCCGCCAGCCGATTCTCCATCACCTGATGCATGAGGGATTGGTTACGGAGGCTAATCCAAATGCTGTACTGCTCATCGCCAACGGTGATCAACACCGTGCCGCCCTGTTCACTGAGCTTACAGGCGAGGTGATAGAGCCGCGTACGCTGGGTACTCTCCACCGTCAGGGCACGGTAGTACAGCTCATTCTGATAGTGCGAGCCATCCTGTAATGCCCCACCAAACCAAAACTTAAAGACTTGAATGCGACGTTCTTCGAGAATTTTTGGCAGCATGGAGGGCTCCCTTGGCCTTTTCAAAGCATACCCATTTCAGCCAACCGAATTGAGATTTTTCTGTATTTAAACCGTTAAAATACGCAATCAAATAAAAATTTTTCTAACACCTATCCCTGGCCTTGGGTAGGCTTGTCAAAAAAATTCTCAAGCCCCTTGCCAGGTCTGTCGAGCTTGGGCCGATTCAACCAAGGATCTAATAATATCAAGGCTGAGCGGTTTGACAAGAAACCCATCTAATTCTGGCACATCCTCTGTGTGGTTCCACTGGGGGCTCGCAGAATCGGTAAGGGCTACAATCGTAACGGCGTTATTGGGTGATATTTGTCGTAAATGTCGTGCCAGCGTTGATGACCAGGCTTGGCGACTATTGCCCACCAAAATGACCAAGCAGGGCTGGCCCTGCCTCAGCCAGCCGATGGCTTGCTCCGCAGACTGGGCCACCAACACCGGGTAGGGCAAGTCGGCCTCCATGGCGTGAATATTGCGGATCTCCTGGTGCTCTGGGTCTAGGACGAGAATATAGCCATCATGGATCGAAATCATGGTTTGCGAACCTATCGCTAACCCCATAGTAGCGGCGAGGCTAAATCCTGATTTCGGGAGTATAGCGGCTTTTTTGAAGGTATTAGGCCATTTTGAGGCCATTTGCCCCCTTTTTGATCCCACCGTTCTTCCATTTTTTTTAGGTTCTAGCCAAAATCAAGAGATCGCCTCCCCTCAAAGGCCAGGTTGCCTGGGGATTAGATCGACGGACAGAGGGCCAAGGCCAGGTCGATAATAGGCAGGAAAGCGCCTTAACGAAGGGGATAGAAGGCCGCCAAAACCCTAGCGCTATCTTGGGAGGGTGGGGGTAACTCTAGCTACAAAAAAGACCATCAGCCTTTGATATGTTGGGCTGGTGAAAGCTGCCGTCTATCGCTAATTTCTGTGGGTTCTGTATCCGTTCACGTCATTGAGGGCAACCCCCACTTGCGTTCACTCCTGGGGTGGCACCTTCAGCAGGCTGGCTACAAAGTCTTTCAGTCAGCCGATATGGTGCGAACTCGCGAATTATTTCGGGCCAAACAGCCCAACCTGGTTATCCTAGATTCTCAGTTGCCCGATGGTAATGGTTTGGAGCTGTGCCGTTGGCTGCACAGCCACGGTCAACCCCTCATTATGATCCTCTCCGCCTGCACTACCGAGGCAGACATTGTAGCGGGTCTGCGGGCCGGAGCCGACGACTACCTCACCAAGCCCTTTGGGATGCAGGAATTTTTGGCTCGGGTAGAGGCGCTCACCCGTCGTAGTCGGCTGATGACAGCTCCGGCCTCCCTCACCTATGGCGACCTCAACATTGACCTAGTGCAGCGCCGAGTGCATTTCCGAGGCGAATATATCGACCTTACCCCCCAAGAATTTAGCCTGCTCTACGTCCTGACCCAGGCATCTGGGGCTCCCCTCAGCCGCACCGATTTGCTACGACGAGCTTGGCCCGATGCCATCGACAATCCCCGCACCGTCGATACCCATATTCTGTCCCTACGCAAAAAGATTGAGGTCGATCCTCGCCAGCCCAACATCATTCAGACCGTCCGCAACGTGGGGTATCGCTTTAATGTCGAGCGCGTAACCGCCGAAACCAACGGCCACAGCCGCCATGGCAACCTCGCCTCCTCCGGCTTGGGTTGATGGATAGCCCCAGCTATGGGCGGCCACGGTCTGCGGCAAAGATCGCAGACGGCTGAATGACCTGGGCCTAGTCATCTGGGGCACGGAAGGTAGGAAAGGCATAAAAAACCAGGTCAGGCGCTATCACTGAGAAGGAGCGAACCCCCACAATGTCCTGAGGCCTGACCCGGTCTTGGCTTTGGAGCACACGCGAGTCTACAGGATGACTGTATCTTCGGTTATAGCCGCCCATTCGCCAATCCATGAAAGTTCTGAAAAGTTCTGGATCTGGTTCTGGAGGTTGGCAAATCTAGGACTTTTTAGGCAGCCTTGCTAGGAAGACGTCCGGGAAAGCGCGATCAGTGGCGAGGCTCCATTAACGAGAGGCCAGGGACAGAACAGGAGGTTAGCTCCAATCCACCATCAGGTCTCCAGACGACAACTTTGACCAAACCAAGTCTTGAACCAGATCGAGTTCTTCGGGCGTTGCTTCACCATCCGCCCAAATCACGCGGGCAATGTCCTCCCGTTCCTCGTTGGTAATCAGCCCATCTGCAACGGCGTGTTCTACAACCCTCCGTAGGGTTTCTAGGTGAGCGAGGTCAGCTTTGGTGAGGGGAGCCGCATTAGGACGTTCAATTTCCATGGGGAGAGCCTTGAATAGGGTGAAGAAGCCAACAGGGAAGTCCATCCGTGGCGAAAGCCGCCGTTGGGAGAAGCGTTAAGCCGTCGGCACTCGCTGAGATGTCCTCAGCGAACGGCTTACTCACCGTCTCCAGATCGAGCCCTGAACTCCCTGTTTCATGGGTCTACCCTGGAAGGTAGCACATTCTTCTCAACGCCGCTGCTGCCGCGCAATTCAGGTCAACGTTAGCCCATGATCGCGAGGCGAGATGCCGCTGCGCCTAGGGCCGTACAAAGTCTGAGGGCCGTCGGAAGTTTTCAACGGGCACATCAGCTAGGGCTTGGCGCATGAAGTCTCGCCAAACTGGAGCGGCGTAGGTTCCCCCCGTGGCCCCGGATCGCATTGGGCGGTAGTTGTCGTTGCCGACCCACACCGCCGTCGCCAGTTGGGGCACATAGCCCACAAACCACACGTCCCGCTGGGAGTCGGTGGTTCCGGTTTTGCCCGCTGCCGGACGGCCAATGTCGGCGCTTCTGGCCGTACCGCGCACAATCACCCCCTGCAAGACGTCATTGAGGGCGGCGGCGGCCCAGGGGTCGAGTACCAGTTGGGGGTTCGGGGTATTGTCGAGCAGCAGGTTGCCGCTGCTGTCGGTAACTTGGACGATGAAGGTGGGGTCAGAATGCCAGCCGTTGTTGGCAAAGGTGGCATAGGCTCCGGCCATTTCCATGGGGGTGAGATCCACCGCCCCAAGGGGAAGGGAGGTCACGGGCAGCATGGGGCTTTGGATGCCGAGGGTGCGGCAAAGTTCAATAATGTTGTTGATGCCTACCGTTTGCCCCAACTTCACAGCGGGCACGTTGCGAGACACCTCCAGCGCCTTGCGGATGGAGATATCTCCCATAAAGGATCCGTCATAGTTGCGGGGGCTGTAGGAACGGTAGCCGTCGGGATAGCTGACCGGGGTATCGGCAATGCTGCTGTCGGGGGCGTAGCGTCCGGTGGCAAAGGCGGCGTAGTACACGAAGGGCTTAAAGGCCGAACCGGGCTGGCGCTGGGCCATGGTGGCGCGGTTAAACTGGCTCTTGCTGTAGTCAACACCACCGACCATTGCCTTCACAAAGTGGGTGCGCGGATCGATGGCAACTAGGGCCATTTGGTCGGCCATGCGGGCAATGCGGCTATTATGGCGACGCACCACTTCCTCCGCCTGACGCTGCATCGTGAGGTCGATGGTGGTTTGGACGCGCATTCCTCCCTTCAGCACCGCATCGGTACCAAAGCGATCCTTCAGTTCCAGCACCGTGGCATCGGTGACGTAGGGCACGCTGCTGCTGCCAAAGGAGGTGATTTCACCAATCAGCAGGGGAGCCCCCTGGGCACTGGCCTGCTCCTCAGCGGAAATCCAGCCCAGTTGGCGCATCCGGCTTAGCACCATCGCCTGCCGCTGTTTGGTGGCTCCATAGTTGTTGAAGGGACTATAGCGCTCTGGGGCTTGGATCAACCCTGCCATCACCGACGCCTCGGGTAGGGTGAGATCCCGCGCCGATTTGTTGAAGTAGCTTTGGGCGGCTGTCTCCACCCCATAGTTGTTGTGGCCCCAATAGACCTGATTGAGGTACATTTCCAGGATTTCTTCCTTGGAGAACACCTGCTCTAGGCGCAGGGCCAAAACGGCCTCCGCCACCTTCCGGCTAATGGATCGTTCCGGTGTGAGGAACAGGTTCTTCACCAACTGCATGGTGATGGTGGAACCACCCTCCACCGTCGATCCAGCCTGGGCGTTGGCCAACAGGGCACGGCCCACACTGCTGGGGTTAATGCCGTTGTGGGAATAAAAATAGCTGTCTTCAATGGCCAGCACCGCCCGCTTGAGGTGGGGCGAAATGTCGTTGATGTCTACCACCTCGCGGTTAGCTTCGTCGTGGAGACGGAAAAGGAGATTGCCGTCAATGTCGTAGATATAGCTGGTTTCGCTGGGGGCATAGTTCCGCAGCACCCGCACATCGGGCAGGTTGCGGAAGCTGATCGCCAGCCCCACCAACCCTCCAGCCACCACCGCACTCACCAGCATCGTGGTTCCCAGCAGGGTAGCCGCTGTGACTTGGCCAACATCCTGCACATACTTCAGCACCCCCGTGTTGCGGCGCAGGGGCTTAGGCTGAGTTCGAGTTTTTTGGCGAATCGTATTTGTAGACACGTTAGATATCAGTATTTAATGAAGAACGTCAGGAACGGTCTCAGCGGAACGACACCCCTGGCAGCTTATAACCGCCTCAAACGGTGAGTAGCTGCAATTATAGTCGCGACTTGTCAGACCGATCCGGCCCGCCGCCCGACAAACTGCACCCTAGCTCAGTAAACCATTCTTGCACCATGGCCCAAGACCTTCCTTCCGCCTTCGCCCTGCCCCCTGAGCTTCAGGGCATCTACCGGGGAATTAGCGAGGTTTTTCCCGATCAGCCCCATTCTAGCGACCCGGAGCAAAATCTGGCCCATCGCCTGAAAACCTCCCAGCGGCCCCTGCGCGTCAAGCTAGGCATTGACCCCACCGGGGCCGAAATTCACCTCGGCCACAGCATTCCGGTGCGTAAGCTGCGGGCATTTCAGGATGCCGGACATACTGCCGTCCTCATCATTGGCGACTTTACGGCCCGCATTGGCGACCCCACAGGCAAATCTGAGGTGCGCCGCCAGCTCACGGAGGCCGAAGTGAAGGCCAACGCCGAAACGTATCTCGAACAGGTGCGCCCAATTTTAGATTTCGACACCCCCGGACGCCTAGAGATTCGCTACAACTCCGAGTGGCTATCGAGCCTAGATTTGGGCAAAATTATCGAGCTGCTGGGCACCATGACCGTAGGGCAAATGCTAGCCAAGGAAGGCTTTGCCGAGCGCTACGAAAAGGGCAACCCCGTCTTTTTGCACGAATTTCTCTATCCTCTGCTCCAGGGCTACGATTCTGTGGCGGTGCAGGCGGATGTGGAACTGGGCGGCACCGACCAAAAATTTAACATTGCCGTGGGCCGAGATCTCCAGCGCCACTTTGGCCAAACGCCCCAATTTGGGATGCTGCTGCCCCTGCTGCTGGGCACCGATGGCCACCAGAAAATGTCCAAATCCCTGGGCAATTACGTCGGCCTCCAGGAAGCCCCCCTCACCATGTACTCCAAACTGGAGAAGGTGCCCGATGCCTTGATCCGCAACTACTTTGAACTGCTCACCGACCTGCCCCTAGACAACCTGCCCAGCAATCCGCGAGACCAGCAAAAGCAACTGGCCCTCGCCGTCACCGAGCAGTTCCACGGCTCCGATGCGGCCCAGCAGGCCCAACAGGCCGCCATCAGCCTAGTGCAGGGCACCGGGGAACCCGCCGAAGGGGTGCCCGAATTTTCCTTGAGTAGCGTTCAATTTCCCGCCAAGCTGTTCTACCTGGTGGGGGCAACGGGCCTCTGTGCCAGCAGCAGCGATGCCCGCCGCCAAATCCAGGGGGGAGCGGTCAAACTAGAGGGCGAAAAGCTTGCCGACCCCAACCAGGAGTTCGCTAGCCCAGCCGATTTGCTGGGCAAGGTGATTCAGGTGGGCAAGAAAAAGTTTGTTCGCCTTGTGGACTAGGAAGCACCCACCGGCTGCATCAGCATCGCCCGCAGTTTCTCCCGTTCGCCGGGGGAGAGGGTTTGGGCAAAGGCGGCAATATCCGCTGGGCTCATGGTACTGAGCACCTGATGCAGGGCACCCATCGCCGCCGTAGAGGGGGTAGGACTCGTCGGCACGCTCATGGGCTGAGATACGGAGGCAGGGGCGGTATCTAGGGCACAACTCCCACCGTCGCAGTTGAGGTGGAGATCGTGCCAGGTCATGGTGGGCAGCACCCAACCCCGGCGGCCATGGAGCTCATGGAGCAGAACGTCCGTTTCCCAATAGGTGCGGGGCGAAGGGTATTGCTCATCCGTCCAAGCATGGGGCACAGTAAAGCAGCCAAAGTGATGATCGTACTCGTCAGAATCGAGCAGGGCTGTAATCAACTCCTTCACGCCATGACGCATGAGAACATCACAATATTCGCGCATTTCATCGCCATCTTTGGGAGCACGGCCAATGAAGTGCTTAAAGCACAGTTCGATAAATTTTAGGTTTGAGGAGCCATAGTAAAACTCATTCAGATAAACCTCAGACTGGCCCAAAATACGCAGGAAACGCTTGACACCAATTTTATTTCTAAGGAAATCTTCCTCATCCTTAGCCAATACTTTTCGTTCGTAGGCGTAGGGCTGACGCTCTAGAACTTGGGCATAAATCTGGCGCAGGGCCGTTTGCCGCTCCTCACGGTCAGACTGACGGCTTACTGTGATTTCTTTGGGGGTCAATTCATTGATTACGGTCATGGTCAACCTCCCCACAATTAGGGATAACGCCTGAAAATCTTGAGCTACCTTTAAGCTTCCCAAGGAGAGCGCCTCCCTATCTATTTCGATGCGTTTCTTAATATTTTTCGTGGTAGAAACTCACAGTTCTTTGCAATAAATCACGGTGGCGATGCCCGTAGAAGTCGCGTATCCTTTGCTACAGGGACAATCCAGCCCTCTCCAAACGATCTACCCTAGGAGTGACCCCATTCGCAGGAGCAACGCCCATGCCACTTATCCAGGTGAAAACTTCTATCCCGTCCCCCGACAAGGCCCAAGTGGAGAACCTGCTGAAGGATCTCTCCGCCCGGTTAGCCAGCCATTTGGGCAAGCCCGAATCCTACGTGATGACAGCTTTTACCGCTGATGTTCCCATGACCTTTGCGGGCACCACCGACCCCGTCTGCTACCTCGAAATCAAAAGCGTGGGTACCATGGGCAGCAAGACCAAGGCCATGAGCCAGGATTTCTGTGCCCTCGTGGAAAGCGCCCTAGGGGTGCCCAAGAACCGCGTCTATATCGAATTTGCCGATGCCACCGGGGCCATGTGGGGCTGGAACGGCGGCACCTTTGGCTAGGTTGCCTAGGGTTAGTGACCTAAAAGGGCACGTCCTTATCGGGGTGGGAGGGCTGATGAGCCGCCGCCGTGGAGGGTTTGGGGCTAGGGCTACCCAATAGCAGGTCTAGGTCGTCGTCGATGTCCACCACCTGCCCATTGAAAAACTGGGCAAAATTCTTCACGGCCCGATCAAAGTCGCTGGCAATTTCCGGCAGAGGTGGTCTGGTGGGCATGGCGCTGGCCATGGGGTCTGCCGCCACCGTAGACGCCATGGGCGAGACTGGCGAGGTTGAGTCTCCCGTTGTCGGTACGGGGGCAACGGGGTTAGAAACGGGAACGGAAGCGGCTGACTCCGTGGCTTGGGGTGAGTTGGCCGCAGGAGTAGGGGCCGCATTCGTCGTTGGATATTGGGGATAGGGGGCCGTGGGCGGCTCGGCTACCCCCTGCCCCGGTGCCTGGGAAATGTTTGGGGCTGGGGGCTCAGGCTTTGGGTCGGGTAACACCTCCAGGGAAACGACGACTTTTCGGTTAAGGACTTTCTGGAAGGCCGCTTCCACATTTTCGACCCTGCCCTGGGCCATCTTAAACAGGGGCCGAGAGCTAATCCCCACCCTGGCCACGGTGCCATCAAAAAAGACTAGGTTGCCCTGCTGAAGCATCAGCGCACGGGTACCCAAGGGCTCTAGCACCGCAATCACCTGCGCCCACAGATGGGGCAAATCGCCACTGGCAACGGTGGCACCCTGGCCATTATTCGGCGGCGGCATTTGATCCGACCCTTGTACTGGCGTTGGATGTACTGGCGTTGGATCAGCAAGGCGATTAGCTGGGGGGTGAGTGGCTAAGGGGTGAGTGGCTGGAGCGTGGGCCGCTGGGACGTGGGCCGCTGGAGCCTGATCGGACGTAGGAGCATCTGGCAATGGGGCGGATGCTGGCGGCGAGGTGAAAGCGGTCGGGGTTGGCGGGGGCGCACTGGGCGCAGCGGGTTTCTCTGGTGGGGGGGCGGCGGGTTGTGGGGGCGCTGCCGGACGAGGGGCGACTCCCATGGCAGAAGTCGCCGGAATCGGGCGGGCGAGGGTCGATGGCAACAGTCCTAATAGCGTGACCTCCAGCCATAGACGGGGCTGGGTGGTGTTTTTCACCTGAGCTTCGGCGCTGCGGAGGTGTTGTTGGCCCATCAATAAGAGCGAGGGTTCAAGACGCTGCACCAGGGTTTGCATTTCCGCCCAGGTGGGGGGGGTGATGGCCACCAAATCCTGACGACTGCCCGCCGTTTTGGCAATCAGCAAATCTCGGTAGAACCCGGCCAAGTTTTGCAGCACAATCAGCGGTTCCCGGCCTCGATCCATCAGCTTACGGGCCTGGTCTAACACGGTGCTGCTATCGTCGGTGAGGATGGCCTGCACCAGGGCCAGCAAATCCCGCTCTGGCACTGCTCCTACCAAATCCCACACCGCATCAGCGGTCACGGGCGGCTCTAGCAAACTGAGCTGATCCAGCAAACTCTGGGCATCTCGCAAGCCCCCCTGGGAAACCTGGGCCACCAGCCGTAGCGCTTCATCATTAATGGCGATATTTTCCTGGGCCGCAATTTTGCCCAGGTGGTCAATCATCGGCTCTAGGGGAATGCGCCGATAGTCGAACCGCTGGCAGCGAGAAATAATCGTCGGCAACACCCGCTGGGGGTCGGTGGTGGCCAGCACAAACACCACATTGCTGGGCGGCTCCTCCAGGGTTTTTAGCAGGGCATTGAAGGCGGCGGTGCTGAGCATGTGGCAGTTGTGCACCAGCAACCCATTGGCCACAAAGTTGTGGTTGTCTTCCACCTCAATGTCGTAAACCGCCTCAACCCCAGCGTGGCGGGCAGATACGACCGTCTCCAAATTTGTAGTCCATGGTTGGGATGGAGAATGGTCGCAAGTCGGCCAACAACTTGCGGGCTGACTTCGCACCCAAGGCAATGTAGGAGTACTGCTTAGCGTTGCGAGTCCTTGTGTAGGAGCGGAATGTGGCCGCATACCCCAGGTCGGTAAGCCATGCTGCAATGAGGTGGTTCTCTTCGGGGGAGTAGCCTTCGGTGTGGAACTGAATCCGGGGGCTACCTTGTGGACTAAGGTTGAGGGATCCATCATCCAGGTACCACCAGGCCAAACCTTCTGGGGTAATGCAGGATAACCAGTCTTGGGTGACGGTTTTGTTCCCACTGACTCCTCTGACCCGATGGAAGACCTCCACCAAGTCGGGGTGGCAAGCTGTACGGCCACAAATGGAGGTTGCGCCATATCCTGCATTAGCGGCAATGTAGCACCGGGTTTGCAAACAGGAGAGCCTAGCGGCTTTGTATTCCATCCAGCCTTGCTGCCGCTGTCCGTGCGTCCAGACCAAGCGGGGAAAGCGACTGTGGAAATTAGGGTAGACAATCGATCCGTCGCCCAGGAGGGTGCCGTAGATGAGCCCCAGGACTTCGGTGGAGAGGCTTTGGGATTGTTGGACAATCTGCTCCGTTCGTTTCTCCCAGAGTCCGTGAGACTTTTTGTAGGGATGCCTGTCCCAATAGGATTGGATACTCTTGAGCCCTTTCCCTTTTTGTAAAAGGAAGGCTGGAATGTTGAGTTTCTCTCCACAGCCGCATTGACAATGGGGACGCAAACGTTCTGCTTGTTCAGCAATACGCTCAGCGCTGTAGGGCTTTTGGCCGTAGGTGTTGCCCTTAAATTGGTGTCCCCGCACGAAGCGGCGCGGTCGATGGTCGGATCCAACAGCAGAGATGAGGCTGCCGCACCCGCAGGCGCAGGGGATAAGATTTGGTGTCCCGCTTGAAGTTTTCCGGCGGCAATCCATCCTTCCGTTGTCCTAATCAAGTGGTTTGCAGTACACCTGATCTTACGACGGGTGGTCTGAATTTCCAAGATGGGGCGGATTCCTTGGTCTAGCCATCGCACCGCCCGTTTCCATTCCCACTGTTGGGACTGCTCGTTGTAGCTGAGGATCTGTTTCCCCTCAATGGCGGGGTTGTCGATTCTCATAGGGCCATCGGCGGTGAGAACCAGGGAGTCTCCGGTCAGGCATTCATCAATGACGTAAACCTTGTACCGACACTGCACCGGGGCAAATTGGGCGCGTTCAATCAGTTCGCGGATGTTGTCAACGCCCGTGTTGCTGGCGGCGTCAATTTCAATGAAATCCAAGGCCGAGCCGTTGGTGATGGATCGGCAAGTTTCGCAGGTGCCGCAGGGTTCTGGGGTGGGGTGATCTTGGGCAATACAGTTGAGGGATTTGGCCAAAATTCGGGCACTAGAGGTTTTACCCGTGCCCCTAGGGCCGCAGAACAGATAGGCCGGAGCAATCCGCCGCTGATTCAGGGCATTGGTCAGCGTGGTGGCAATGGCCGTTTGGCCCACCAGTTGGTTAAACCGCTGGGGACGATACTTGTGGTGCAGGGGTTCGTAGGCCATAGCACTAAGATACCCTGCCTATCCAACCTTGGGCCACAGCTAGGGGCAAGGACGCTAGGCGTTGGTATGCCAGTGATCTGGGAAGTCTACAATCAGGGTCTCCATTTCCTCGATGCTACAGCCATTAGGAACGGGGCAGTCGCGGCTCACCTTAGCCTTTCGCAGACGAGCTTGGGCTTGATTGGCCAACTGGCGCACCTGCTCCACCGCAGCAGAAATGTCCTGTTTTTGTTGGTGATCGGGTTGTGCTATCGGTTCAAGCGGGGTTTGGACGGCGGTATCCACCCGGGCCGGAGTAGCCATAGCCAGAGGCTTGAGCACCGCCTGGGTGGGCTTGGGCTGGGCCTGGTGAGCAATATATCCCTGAAAATAGGCAATCGCCAGCCGCCGAAATAAAATCTTGAGGTGTTCAGGCAGGTTGCGCTCCACTTGGTCAGGTTTTTCCACCAAGTCCACAATTTGCCCCATCGCGTGGGCAATGAGGGTGTTATCGTCACGGCTGGTTGGGTATTGGTCTTTCAAGTCTAGCCAGCAGGCTTCAAAGGCCTCAAGTTCGCGTAGCAGCATGGGCTTACCTGGGCGGCAAAGGAGGTAACAGGGAATCTTAGGCGACGCACCCTACCCATGACCTTAGCGGTTTATCCTTGGGAAGGATTGGGGTATTACTTCTAATGTGCCCTAAACTCGGCCCATTCCGCACTGGGGTAGGGTGAAGTTTTTGTGGGGTCAACATCCCCCGTATTGAGGAGTTGTAATAACACGATGGCGGTGGTTGAAAAAATTTATACCGATGGGGCCTGTTCCGGCAATCCGGGACCAGGGGGCTGGGGCACGGTACTGTATTTTGCCGATGGCGGCATCCACGAAATGGGGGGTGGCACTCGCCAAACCACCAACAACCGTATGGAAATGCAGGCGGCCATCGCTGGACTCACCTGGCTGCGCGATAGTGGCCAAACGGCACCCGCCGCCATCTACACCGACAGCGAGTACGTCCTGAAGGGCATCACCCAATGGATCGCTGGATGGAAGCGCCGAGGCTGGGTGAATTCCGCCAAAAAGCCCGTTCTCAACCGCGACCTGTGGGAGCAGCTCGACCAAGTGACCACCGAGGTCAACCAAACCCTAGACAAACCCCTGCAATGGGTATACGTGCGAGGCCATTCAGGTAACGTGGGCAACGAACGCTGCGACACCATCGCCCGTGCCTTTGCCGCCAATCGCCCCATTGATCTCACCACCCTGTAGGCGACCACCTCCCTAAGTCAGGAAGGACTCGGGCCATGGAGTCACCCATGTCCCGAAAGCGTCTATCGTCCGAAATCGGGAGCTAATTTGCTGTAGTCCTCCCTGGACTGAGCACAGTGGCCTAGGCTAGGTGTGCGGATAGCCGACGATCATAAACGCCCTTCGGCGGCAGCGCACGACCGATACTATTTATATATAGAGAAAATTTGAAACTTAAATTGCGGGGGTTGCCGTGTTGCTGTCCAAAGGCTTTGAAGTAGAAATGTACACGGGTACCCCCAGCGGGGAAATCGTCGGACTATCCGACCGCATTGTGGCCGACCTCAACGGCTTTGTGCGCGAGCCCGACAGCCGCAACGTGGAATACACCACCCCACCCCTCTGCCAGTACGAGAAACTCCTCTGCGAACTGGTGCGCCCCCGCCATGAACTACGAAAGTATCTACGCGGTCTAGGCGACTACACCCTCATCCCCGGCAGCACCCTGGCCCTCGGCCCCACGGATCGCTTCTTCCGCTCCGACCTCAGCAACCCCTACCACAGCTACATCGAGCAAACCTACGGCACCACCGTCGTCACCGCCAGCATTCACATCAACATCGGCATCTCCGATCCCGAAACCCTGATGCGGGCCTGTCGCCTGGTGCGAGTGGAAGCACCGCTATACCTGGCGCTCACGGCCTCCTCGCCATTTTTGAATGGGGAAGCCACGGGTTCCCACTCTAGCCGCTGGCAGGTTTTCCCAAAAACCCCCAACCATGTCCCCCTCTTTGAAAGCCACGCCCACCATATCCACTGGATGGAAAAACAACTGGCGGCAGGCACCATGCAGAACGTCCGCCATCTGTGGTCAGCCGTGCGGCCCAACGGAGATCGCCGTCCCTACAACCTCAACCGCCTAGAACTGCGGATTTGCGACCTGATCAGCGACCCCATTGGCCTGCTCGCGGTCACGGCATTGCTAGAGGCGCGTTTGATGCAACTGATTCAAAATCCTGACTTGGATCCCTTGGTGATGAGCCATTTCCCCGCCGAGAGCCGCAACCGTGACCTCGTGCAGCTTAGCGATGCCAACGAAATGGCCGCCGCCAAGCACAGCCTAGAGGCCGAACTACGCCACTGGGAAGATGGCCGTTCCTTAATAGCGAAGGAATGGATCCAGCAGCTCTATGATGAGGTATGGCCCATCGCCAAGGCCAACGGCATCAGTTGCTTCCTCAGCCCCATCAAGAAAATTTTGCGAGAAGGCAACGAAGCCCAGCGCTGGCTAAGGCAGTACGAAGCAGGTCAATCGGTGCCATCCATCCTGCGGGGGGCGATCCAAAGCGTGCAAACCCAGGAGGATCAGCTGGCCCAAGACCTCTGCGAACCCTGCGCTGCCTAGGCCATTTCCTCGTCTATCTCAACTCATCAGATCAGCTAATCTTTAGATAATCTGAGGTTATCTTTTGTGGCGCGGCAGACCTTTGCGGCAAGCATCGGCTCCTCGGTCAAAAATTACACCAAAAGATAAAACTTTTCTATAGGTTGTAGACAAAAGAGCAATCTTGTGATTACTTTTAGCGTCTTGATTTTTGTGTTGCCATGCCTCGCCTTGTTCTTGTCCATCCTCAAATTCCGCCAAATACGGGTAATATTGCCCGTACTTGCGCGGCTACCAATACTCATCTCCACCTAGTTGGCCCCCTCGGCTTTGATCTCAGTGATCGATATCTCAAGAGGGCAGGGCTAGACTATTGGCCCCACGTCAACCTCACGCTCCACGACCAGTGGGCCAGCTTTGCACAGCATCGCCAGTCGCTGGGGGGGCGTACCATCGCTTTTAGCGCCTCTGGCACCTGTCGCTATACCGACTGGGCCTACCAATCTGAGGACTGGCTGCTTTTTGGCAGCGAAACCCAAGGGTTGCCACTGGCAGTCATGGAACAGTGTACACAGGTGGTATCTATTCCCATGAACCGTCAGGCCGTGAGAAGTCTCAACCTTTCGAGTAGCGCTGCCGTTGGCCTATTCGAGGCGCTGCGACAGTTGGATCACTGGCCATCCGCCTAACAACGACCGATGGGGGGCTAGGACAATGGTTTCTAAAGATGAAGTGATTCCCGCTACAAAATGTTGCTCATCTAGATAAGAAATTCATATGCACATGGCCTAAAGGCTAAAAAACAGGGATCAAGAGGGGAGAATATTCATTGTTTTAGGCTGTGAAAAATCATTCACAGCCCTTGTCCCTTAAGGATTCTAGCCATCAACGCTATCAAAAGGCCGCCCCCCGAATGCTTGGTGGCTTGAGGTGATTCTAAAAGTGGCACTCCCAGAGCCCACGCTTGCCAAATCGTTTTTTATGGGGTTAAACCTATATGTTGTGTTCAGAAGCCCTCGGTGTTTTATCGAGCCCCTCTGCACAATCGGGATAGCCTAGGGCATTGATTTTTCCCTTGACTTGTGTAAACTTGCCTAAGTCTCACCTGCAAGGTATTCTTACCTAGCTAAGCCCGGTTCATTGAGTTCGCTGTTGTGCAACTGTTTGGATTTCGCTGTTCATTTGGGTTTTGAAGCCGTTAGAGCGATACTTTTTCGTTCCATCGGGTCGCCAAAGCGGCAATGTTCAAAACGTCGAGCACTGGTTTACAGGAGGTCGTTCCTTGAAGCGTGTATTTCGAAAGCAGTCCCTCGTCTCAGCCCCCATCCGCAGCGATGACTCTGAGGCTATTGGGCTCGTAGGAGTTTGTCGCCAGCAGGTAAACGCTCCAATCAGCATGTTGGGCTTAGCCCTTTCTGTGGGAGCAACGGCTTCGGTAGTCTCGATTCCGGGTCTTGCCCTAGCTGCCGAAGGGTCTTCCATTGTGGTCTTGCCCGCTGCCAGTTCCTCTGTGCAGGAGCCCGTGATTATGGCTCCCCTAGGTGCTGTGCCTCCCGCTCCGGCGGACTACTACACGGTGAGCGAGGGTGACACCCTCTGGCACATCGCGGCTCGTCACCAAGCCGATGTAGACACCATCAAAACCGTCAACGGTATTTCCCAAACCGACGTTCTGCGCGAAGGTCAGGTACTTCGCCTTCCCACGGAAAGCATGACCGCCATGGCCGCCGCCCCCGGCGCTGTCGGTGGTGAAGATTTGAATATGGCCGAGGCTCCCAGTTCCCTCGCCCTCCTCTCCGTCGATGGGCTGAGCCAAGGCTGGGTAACGCTGGAGTCTAGCGCTGACCCCGACCCCCTAGAGCTAGAAGCGGAAGCCGAGGATTTGGAAGACAATGCCTTGGCCCTGGCTGAGGACAGCCTCCCTGCCGCCCCAGCCAATGACTCTGTTTCCCTGGCCACAGCCGCACCCTCATCATCCTGGAGTGAGGCCGATCAGAACAGCCGCCAAGAGGAGCGTTTAGCAGCTCAGCCCAGTGAAGCACTGTCCACCGCCCCCCAACCCCAGGCTGAGACAGCTACCGCCGCATCGAACGGATGGCAGGATGCAGCGGTCGATCTAGCGGCTGTCCCCGCTGGCCTCGATAGTGCTAGACCAGCAGCACCAGCGACCAGCCCGACTTCAGAGGCTGCACCCTTGCCCATGAGCAGGGCCCTGCACGAGACCTCACCAACCACCGTGAGCAGGCCATCCCCTCGCCCTGCCTCTCAGCCCGTGGCCGCTGCGCCCCCAGCTCAGCCATCTCCCGATGCGTCTGCTGAGGTTGATCGTTCCTCAGAAGTCATTGCTGCGGTAGATAGCCTTGATACGGAGACTCATTCCACATCAGCCGCCCCAGCTCGCACCCGTGAGCAAACCATTCAAGATCACCTGGCGCGAATTCGGGAATCTAACGGCACGCTCGTTGATCGGGAAATGCTCAACGAGCGGATTCGTCAGGCTCGACTGGAGCTAGAGCGTACCCGCACCATGCCTTCAGCGGCACAATCGGATCCCGAAGTGAGCGCAACCGCAGAACCCAGAACGCCCGTGGCGCAGAGTTCTGCCCTCTTGGCTCGGGAGTCTACCTTTGAACAGGAGGCAACCCCAGAAGTGGCTCGGACGCCTGCCTCTGGCCCTGTCCTGCCCAACCTGTCTTCCCGCCTTGCTACCGCTCCCGTGGTCGAGGCCGATGCCGCAACCGCTGAGCCCCAAGGCTGGACGGTGACGGATGTGGCGGCTGACGTCGAAGCCCCCTCGCCCCAAGTGGCACTGGCTCCCCAGGTGCAGCTCCCTAACTTGCCCGCCACGGCACCCGAGTCTCGCCTAGACCGAGGCAACCTGCTAGCGGCGGCTCCCATGGGCGCTGAAGCTTATCGCCCCTTCCCCACGGTGGAAGCTGGCCAAACGGTTTCCCCATCCATGCCGTTGCTTCCTGGCTCTGACAGCTTCCTGCCCGAAGCTCCCAATCGGTTCAACGGCTATATTTGGCCAACCCACGGCGTCTTTACCTCTGGCTATGGCTGGCGCTGGGGCCGGATGCACCGGGGCATTGACGTGGCTGGCCCTGTGGGTACGCCCATCGTGGCGGCGGCGGGTGGTGTCGTGGTGCGCTCTGGATGGAACTCCGGCGGCTATGGCAACCTAGTGGACATTCGTCATCCCGACGGTAGCCTAACCCGCTATGCCCACAACAGCCGCCTGCTAGTGCGGGAAGGACAGCAAGTTGCCCAAGGTCAGCAAATTGCTGAGATGGGTAGCACAGGCCGCAGCACAGGCCCCCACCTTCACTTTGAGATTCACCTGCCCGGAACCGGAACTGTGAACCCCATGGCTCACCTGCCGCGTCGCTAGGCAAGGGTCTCCATCAAGAAAACTAAAACTTAGGTAAAGTGGGCTAACTCTTGCGGGGGTTAGCCCGTTTTTGTACAGAATTTTGCCTGGGTTTGAGTGGCTCCCCCCAATCCTAAATCCCGGTCATCTATCCCCGATTGAAAGGCTAATCTCACCCCGGTTGAGCCTGTCAAAGCCTCAATGGGAAAGGCCGATCCCACTCAGGCTGAACTGATCGAAGCCTTACCTCAATGGGAAAGGCTGATCTCACCCAGACTAAGCTTGTCGTTGGCGCTGCGTCCTCAACGAGGCAAGCTCCAATTTATGTAGGGGGGTTTCCCTTCGGGCTCAGTCAAAAAGCAGAGTTTTGACTTCTTTTAAGGTTTTTGCAGCTTGTTTCTGGATTCCATATGCCAGATTAGAGAAGCACGCCCCAAGCGACGCTACGGTTGGTGGCATGGAAAGCCCTGCGGTGCCCAGGATGTTGTCCATGATCGTTCCAGGTTGAATCCGGCTACTCAAGAATTTAGGAGCGAAGATCGTGGTAAACCTGCGGGTCAGACAGTGGCGTTTTCGGACGCAGCTTTTGTCGGTGATGGTTCTTTTAGTTGCTGTTCCCGTCATTACCCTAGGGGCCGTTCTCTATGGCTCCACCCGTCAACATACCCTTGTGCAGGTGGAACAGGATTTGCAGCACCACACCCAGACCCTGATTGAGCAGGCTCGTATTGTTCATCAGCTCGGCCTAGAGAAACTCGATGCTGATTTGGCGACAGCCCAGTACATTTTGGCGGAGGGGGGAACCATCTCGCTAGACGAGCAAAACCGCCGCACCCTGACTATTACCAACCAGATTAGCCAGCAGACTACCGCCGTTGATGTGCCCATGCTCACCATCGATGGGCAGCCTTTGTGGGAGAGCCATGCACTGGTAGATCGGATGAAGTTTTCTTCTCAGTTAACAGCAACGATTTTCCAGTACTTACCTGAGGGATTACTACGAGTTTCAACCAATGTTCTAAACCAAGATCAATCGCGGGCTAATCGAGAATTTAATCATATCTTGTTGGCCCTAGCGCGAATGCAGCAACAGCTCCAAGACATGGTGGGCCAAATTGCCCAGGCGGCCCACAGTATGTCAGCGACCTCTCAAGAACTAGGGGCCAGTGTTCAAACTGTTATGCTCACGGTGGAGCAGGTCGTCACCAATATTGCAGAGATTACCCAAGGTGCTCAGGAAACTCATCAACTAGCTCAACAGGGAGAACAGGCTGCTCGTCAGGCGGAAATAAGGAATGCAGGCTATTCGCCAAAGTTTGGGGGCGTCTTCCCAGGCCATCGGCAATTTAGACTATAAAACCGCAACTATCGATCACATGGCCACGCTAATTCACGACATTTCGCAGCAAACCAACCTGCTAGCCCTGAATGCCGCCATTGAAGCAACACGGGCCGGAGATTCTGGCCAGGGATTTGCCGTTGTAGCCAAGGAAATTCGCCGCCTTTCCGATGAGGTAAAACAGGGTACAGCGGAGATTCAGCAGTCGGTTGCTGACTTGATGCAGACGCTCAAACAGACCTCCACCACCGTCCAGGCGGGCCATAGCCAAGTGGTGCTCCATCGCCAAGGCATTGACAACGCCCTCAATGCCCTCAACGCTGTCTCCCACCAGGTTGATCACATTGCGCTTGCGGTCGCTGACCTAAAGCGCACCAAGGAGATTTCCCACTCCATGGGAGAGGTCAGCGCGGTGGTAGCCAACCTTTCTTGCATGGCCCAGGAACTTCAGGGCTTAGTCAGTCAGTTCCGCTGGTAAGCACCCCGATCAAAAACTTCGCCTTTTTCTTCCATTTTCCTAGGCAACCCCTTGGGAGGTGATTCGTTCTATGCTATAGTTCTTAATCGTGGGTTGAGTTTGTAGGACTCAGCGCCATGCTACGGCTCAGTAGCTCAGTGGTAGAGCAGGGGACTCATAAGCCCTTGGTCGCGTGTTCAAATCACGCCTGAGCCATTTTACCGCCTCCAAATTAGGTGCGGCAAATCTACCAAAAACTCAGTTGTCGGAGAACCTAAAGCCCCAGCGATGTCTAGGGAAGCTGACTAGCCGACAAAAGGTTTTGCTGTGGGCGCGAAAACCATGCCCCCACAGCATTGGGTTCACCTAGGGGTCAGGTCTCCTGCCCCTCTAACAGCTATGGGCTCTAGCCAGTTTTGTCAGTCAACCCGCTAGGGAAGAGTTCTCTGGCGGGTAGGATTGCCTAGCTTTGCCGCATGGAAACCGGGGCATTAAGCACTGGTAAACAGCTTGCCCAGCAGGGCATGAATAGGTCGGCCACTTTATAGTAGGCAGTGCGATTTTGGGTGTGTTGTTTTGGTTGAGCTTAGCCCTGGCCCATACTGAATCTTGAGTCATTTTATGAGGCGTGTGATCCTACCCAGCCGCTGCGGGATCGGCATTATTCTGAAAAATTTAGGGAATTGAGCACAGCGGTGTTGTGGTGACATTTATGAAGATTCAGTCTTTCACGACCTTGGGCATTTTTTGGGAGGTGGCCTGTCGGTTTTACCGACAAGGGTGGGTATGCTGGGAAAACTACGACCATCGGGCGCTAGATTTTCTCGGCAGTTTCCTCCGATAACTAGAAGCCTGATTACGTGGTTATCTGTGGGATGTTTGCGCGATTCAGATCGCGCTTATTCTTGGTCGTTCGCCTTCTGATTAACCTCAAGCGTGCGTGGGAGCACTCATTTGAGCGTCTTCACCCCCTGGCTGATCTAATCCATTTGAGGTAGCCAGGGCTCAACCTGGGCCGATACTTCATGCCTCTCATCCCCCTGTCGCCACCGCTGCGGCAGGGGAGATGGGAACTGACTAGGGTGCTTTTACCCAGGGCCAAGTCCTGGGGCGCTGTGCCCTGTATCTGCCTATGCATTTGCTGCATTTTATTTTTAAGGACATAGCTCAATGACCATCAAGATCAGCATCACAGCCGGAACCAATCCCATTGAGGGCATCACCCAAGGGCTCTATACCATCACCCTAGATGGCCCTGCCCCCGTCGGTGGTCTAACGGTCAACTATGGTCTGGCTGGCACCGCCACTAACTTGGTGGACTACACCCTGATCGCAGGTACGAATATTACCGCCGTCACGGGCGGCAGCTTTACCATTGCTGCGGGGCAAACCACAGCCACCCTGCTGGTTAATGCCATCAATGACGGTCTGGCTGACCCTGACGAAACCGTGCGATTGACCCTTGCTTCGGGGACTGGCTACACCATCCTTCCCTCCCTGACGACCCTGGGGTCGGCCACTGTGGATGCTTTCCCTATCTCGGTGGCCGTGGGTGACTTCAACGGCGATGGCAATCTCGATCTCATCACGGTTAGCTTGAACAATACGGTTTCCCTGCGCCTGGGGGATGGCTTAGGGGGATTTTCGGGCAGTACCAATCTACCTAGTGGTGGTGTGGCTGCCCGTTTTGTGGCGGTTGGTGACTTCAATGGCGATGGCAATCTTGATTTCATCACGGCTCATAGTGGCAATCTCGGCAGCAATATTAATAGTGTTGCGGTCAGATTGGGCAACGGATTAGGCGAATTTCTCGCCGCTCCCAATGCAGCCGTCGGCTCAACTCCTGAGTTTTTGGCGGTCGGCGACTTAAATGGCGATGGGAATCTCGATTTTGTCACCCTCAACACGAGTGGCAGCAGCGACCTCCTGGTTCACCTAGGGAATGGGGCAGGGGGCTTCTCCACTGTGGCGACGGCGGTCGGCGTTGGTGCCGGGCCTCAGTCGGTGGCGATGGGCGATTTTAATGGCGATGGCCACCTCGACTTGGCCGTGGCTAGCTTCGGCCTCGGTGGTGTTGCCATTCGCCTGGGGGATGGCACAGGGGGCTTCTCCGCTGCGGATACTGTGTTGACGGGGTTCCGGCCTCAGTCGGTGGCGCTGGGCGACTTTAATGGCGATGGCCACCTCGATTTGGCCGTGGCCAACAACGGGACTAGTACCGTTTCTATCCGCCTGGGAGATGGCGCAGGGGGCTTCTCTGGCACCACCGATGTAGCCGTTGGTACATCGCCCATCTCGGTGGCAGTCGGCGATTTTAACGGCGATGGCCACCTTGATTTTGTCACGGCTAATCGTCATTCGTCCGACACCAGTTTGAGGGTGTACCTGGGGGATGGACTGGGCGGATTCTCAGGCAACATCAGGCTAGCCTTAGACAATGAACCCAACGCCATTGCCCTGGGCGACTTCAATGGGGATGGCCACATCGACTTTGCTACCTCGCTGCGTTCCGGCAACCAGGTTGTCATTGCCTCCACCTCTGGGGGTTCCGCAACGCTAACCATTGCTGACCCGCCTGCGGTTAACCTGTCTGTCTCGGCTACCACAGGTAGCGAAGCCGGAACCACAGAAATTACCGTTACGGCTACGGCTTCCAGTGCTGTTACAGGCAACCAGACCGTAGCCGTTGGGGTCTCCGGCACGGGTATCACCACCGAGGACTACGGCCTGAGCAATAACGGCATCATTACCATCGCCGACGGAGCTACCGCAGGTTCTATCACGTTCACCGTCATCGACGATGCCATTCCTGAGGGCACCGAAACAGCGATTCTTACCCTCAACAACCCCTCCACGGGTCTTATGCTGGGCAATAGCATCAGCCAGACAATCACCATCGCCGACAACGACAGCCCACCAACCACAGGCAACGTCACCCTGACCCTCAATGAAGACACGGTGTTCACCTTTGCCAGTCATCTGTTCCCCTTTGCCGATGCCGATACAAGCGATACATTGCAAGGGATTCGTGTGACCCAACTACCCACCGCTGGGCAACTGTTCCTCGATGCTAACAACGACAACCAGGTCAATGCTGGCGAGTTGATTACCGAAAATCAAGACATTGCCGTGGCCAACCTCAACCAACTGAAGTTCAGACCCGCCGCTGATGCCAACGGCTTGGCCTACGCCAGCTTTCAGTTTCAAGTTAGCGATGGCCAGTTTCTGAGCGCGACACCGGGCACCGTGACCTTTAATGTCACTCCCGTCAACGATGCCCCCACGGGAACGGTACGGATTAGCGGCACCGCCACCCAGGGCCAAACCCTCACCGCCAGCAACACCCTCGCCGACCGCGATGGCCTCGGCCCCATTTCCTACCAGTGGCGGGCCGACGGAACCGCCATCCGGGGAGCCACCAATCGCACATTCACCCTCACCCAAGCCCAAGTAGGCAGGGCCATGACCGTTACCGCCAGCTACACCGATGGCTTTGGACGGCGGGAGAGCGTCACTAGTGCCCCCACCCGCGCCGTCGTCAATATCAACGATGCCCCCACGGGAACGGTACGCATCAGCGGCACCGCCACCCAGGGCCAAATCCTCACCGCCAGCAACACCCTGGCCGACCGCGATGGCCTCGGCCCCATTTCTTACCAGTGGCGGGCCGACGGAACCGCCATCCGGGGAGCCACCAATCGCACATTCACCCTCACCCAAGCCCAAGTAGGCAGGGCCATGACCGTTACCGCCAGCTACACCGATGGCTTTGGACGGCGGGAGAGCGTCACTAGTGCCCCCACCCGCGCCGTCGTTAATATCAACGATGCCCCCACGGGAACGGTACGCATCAGCGGCACCGCCACCCAGGGCCAAATTCTCACCGCCAGCAACACCCTGGCCGACCGCGATGGCCTCGGCCCCATTTCCTACCAGTGGCGGGCCGACGGAACCGCCATCCGGGGAGCCACCAGTAGCACATTTACCCTCACCCAGGCCCAAGTAGGCAGGGCCATGACCGTTACCGCCAGCTATACCGATGGCTTTGGACGGCGGGAGAGCGTCACCAGTGCCCCCACCCGCGCCGTCAGTCCTCTAATTGCCGCCCGTTCCAGCCTCACCCTCAGCAGCAGTGCCGACAGCCTCGCCCCCACCCTAGCCACCCCAGGCGGACTCCTGGATCTCAGGGGCCAAAGCTCATCCACCCTCACCCTCAGATTCCAGATGACTCAGGCGTCTACCTTCAATAACACCGTTGGCTTCTACCGTGTAGAAGATACCCAGGGCCGGGTACGCGATCCCCTGACCGGAACGTTGATTCAACCCGGTGGGGCAGGCTATCTACAGGCGGCCTTAGCGAATCGGGCGGTGGGCGACTTGGTGGGTCGCAATGACCGCACAACCACCGTCACCGCCACCTTGGCCACCAACCAACTGCTCAGTACATTCCTGGTGGTAGGTGGCCCCGTGTCGGCCCTGTTGGATACTAATCCTGGGAATGACCCCAGGGTGTTCTTTAACCACGTCGCGGCCAATGGCGACCGCCAAAGCCATGTGCGGCTGCTGGGCCAAAATACGTTGGGCTACGAAGACACCTGGGGCGGCGGCGACCGCGACTTCAACGATGTGATTGTGAGAACGACGGTAGCCTAGCCCCATCGAGGTTGGGGGTCGCCCCGTGGGATGGCCCCCAGGACGGCCACGATTGACCCCCAAGCCCTCGGCGATGGCCCAACGGGTTCCATGTCTGGCAAAACCGCCTGAAGGCGAGACCTGGGGCTGGGGGCAAATCAATGGGCTCTTCGCCAATGCTAGGGGCTTGCCTAGGGTTTGCGGCGAACTTGCCAATGGTGGTGGAGGTAGGTGAGCCCCCCTCCTAGCAGGGGAATAAAGGCCATCAGCAGCAGCCATAGGGGCGAGGGCGGCGGAGAAGGCTGAGCCACCACGAGGGGCGTAAAGGTAAGGCTATCAGCCGAGAGTAGGGGCAGCACGGCCCAAATACGCTGGGGCTCTAGGCTAAACAGGAGAGATTGCCAGGTGTCTGGGTCAGCGATGCCGTTGACTGGGAGCCCTTGGTGAGACTGAAAGGCTTGGACAGCGAGGGCCGTGTTGCTGCCGTAGTATCCGTCGATCTCCCCTTGATACCAGCCCCCTTGGGCGAGGGCGCGTTGGAGGTGCTGAACAGCTTCTCCCTGATCTCCCGGCGCAAGGGGGAGAGGGCTGGGCCAGGGGAAGGTAGGCGAAGGAAGGACTCCAGGCATGGGTAGGCAAGGGATACAGGGGAACAGGAGGCAAGGGGCGCACCGGGCGCACCGGGCATCTGGAGTGAGCCTAGGAGGCCCAGAGACGGGGGATTCTTCTAGGCTGGAGCAAACCCCCAGAGCCAAAGCGGCAAGGTTAATAGTAGCCCGACCGAACTCAGTCCCACACAGGTGACGGAGAGCTCTCGGTCGAGGTTGTAGGCTTCGGACAATACGAGGTTGGCAAAGGCGCTGGGCATCCCAGACTGGAGCACCATCACGAGGCGCGGTGGCCCATCAATGCCGATGGCCGTCAGCCCTAGCCCGACGACGAGGGGCATAATCAGCAGCTTAATCGTTGTCGCTGCCCCGGCCCGAGAGAGGTGTTGCCAGGTGCGAATTTGCTGAAGGCGCAGCCCCATCAACAGCAGACAGAGCATGATAACGCCCCAGGATAGGCTTTGCAGCGCGGTTTCTAGGGTAGGGGGTAGGGGAACAGGCCGCAACGCTAGCCCAGCTAGGAAGGCCAAAATAATGGGATTGCGTATGACCTCCAGCAGCCAGTCAACCCAGGCGGGGCGGGCTAGCCCCTGGGGACGGTCACTATAGTGGGCGGCCAAAATAGCGCCGAGGCCATAGGCTCCAAACAGGGTGCCCAGCACATCGTAGAACAGCGCCCAGCTAAATACCCCCACCCCCAACTGAGGCAGCAGCAACACCACCGGAAAACCAATGTAGCCCGTATTGCCCAGCATTGAGGCGAGGGAGAAGCTGCCCTGGGTGGGGCGGGGCCAGGTTGATCCCCGCCAGGTCATCCACAGACGACTGACCAGGAGGCCCAGCAGCATAGCCCCCCAGGCCACCATTGGGGCAACGTAGACCGCCCCGGTTAAATCCGCTCGTCGCATAAAGCCGACAATGCTGACCGGAATGCCCACCCAGAATAAAAACTTGCCCAGGGCCAAGGGGAACCGCTGGTATAAACGCTGGCTGGGCGCTTGGCTTACCTGGAGGTAGGTCAAGGCTTGCCCCAGCCCGACCCCCGCCAAAATTCCCGCTCCAATGGGCAGATACAGCCGCAGCAAAACCCCAAACAGTGGCATAAGTTGATGCTCTCTTCCCTAGGCCGCTCTGCCTGGATGTGGTGAACCCTACTGTCTGGTTATGGTGCCGCCGGAACCCAGGGGCGTCAAGGCGGGTTGTCATGGCGTCCAGTCCAGGGGTAATAATGATATCGAACTCTGCACCAACCCTATGCTGCCCTTGGACGATCTCCCAGAAGCGACTCGAGACCAACCCCTAGGGTATCGCCAACCCAAGACGGGATATCCCTGGCGGGCCTTGCCTCGCTGGGGGCGATGGGCGGCGGTCGCCGGACTGGTGATGCTAGTAGCCCTAGCGACAGGCAGTGGGATGGCCTGGTATCGCGGGTCGTCCGTTCAGGGGGTACAGCCCATGCAAGGCGTGATTGCTCAGTCGGGGGTGGCTCCCCAGGCGGGCATGGCTAGCACCGAGGCTCGCAATCGTGCCCTGCAATTGGCCCCCACCAGCCGTACCCTGCTGGGCCATCGGGCCTATGCCGAAGCCCCCGAAGCTGATCTGGTGCCCCTGTCGATGAACCGCCAGATTCGGCTCCGCACCAGCGCGGCCAGACAGTTTGAAGCGATGGTACAGGCAGCGCGGCAGGATGGGGCGCAGATCGTCCCACTCTCAGGGTTTCGCTCCCATCGCGAGCAGGAGGAGATTTTCTTTGGCGTCCGCGCCGCCCGTGGCCAAGATGCCCAAACCCGCGCCGAGGTTAGCGCCCCTCCCGGCTATAGCGAACACCACACGGGCTACGCCATCGACATCGGTGACGGCACCCAAACGGGCACCCACCTAAGCCAATCCTTTGAAAACACCCGCGCCTATCGCTGGATGGACGCCAACGCCAGCCGCTACGGCTTTGAGCTCTCTTTCCCGCGCAATAACGATCAGGGCATTGCCTTCGAGCCCTGGCACTGGCGCTTTACGGGTGATATTGACAGCCTGGAAACGTTTTATCAGCAAGACCCCTAGGCCTCCACCCGCCAAAAGTAAACAGCGGCGATGATGATTAAGCTGAGTAATGCCAGGGGCACCCAGAGCGCATTTCCAGTCATCATGGGGCTAACCTCCGGTGTCTCGATGACGCGATAGCTGTTATGACTGTATCCGACCGCCTTGCCTTTTTGCAGGAGCGCACCCCCCTCGGCCTGCTCCCCCCGGCCACCCTGGCCGAAATCGCCCGCTGCCTTCAGGTGATAACCCTGCCCGCCCATCGGGCCGTGGTCACAGCGGAACAGCCCCCAGAGGGTTTGTATTTGCTGTGGCAGGGCAAACTAGAAACCTTGGAAACTGGCGTGGGGGGCATCAGTTTTTTGCCCGGTGCGGTGCTGAATCTGGAGGCACTCTTACTCAATCAGCCCGTGGCGCAAACGGTGCAAACCCTCACCGAAAGCACCCTCTGGTTTGTCGAGCGAGACCAGTTCCAGCGGTTAGTGCAGGACTACCCAGATATTCTGCAAACCTTCACCCGGCAACTGGTAGAGGCGGTGCGGCGGCTCTCCTTTCAGTTCAGCTACGAGCAAGAACGACAGGCCATTTTGCGCCCCTACCTGGTGACGCGGGCCAGCCGAGGGGTGGTGGGCCGCAGTCGCTATGCAGATCGGCTGCGGGGCCAACTGCGCGAGGCCGCAGCGGATCGTCAACCCGTGCTGATTTTTGGCGAACCGGGCCTAGAAAAGGACAACCTCGCCGCCCTGGTTCACTATGGATCTAGCCAGCGGCGTACCCCCATGGTGCAGGTGGATTGCAGCCAACTTCAGGCCAGCGGGGCAGATTTGTTTGGACGAGCGGGGGGAAAGCCGGGACTGCTGGCAGCCTTGGGGGAAGGCACCCTGGTACTCAGTAATCCGGGGGAACTGGATCCAGATTTGCGGGAACCCGTGGCGCGGCTGATGCAAACCGGGCAGTACCAGCCCGTCAGCCGCGAGGGGGAAACGGTGCCGATGCAGGTTTCCAACGCCCGAATTATCCTGATTTCTGAACAGGCGGTAGCGGCACTGGATAATCGGGTAGCCCACCGCATCAAGGTGCCCCCCCTGCGGGTACGCAAAGCCGACATCGACGACTGGGTGAACTACTACCTGGCCCTGTGGTGTCGGCGGCGGCGGCAAGCGCGGCTCACCCTGGCCCCCGAAGCCCTGCGACGGCTCCAAGCCTACGACTTCCCCAACAACCTGCGGGAACTCCAAAGCCTGGTGGAACGGGCCGCCTCCCAACGGGTCTCTGGCGACACCATCACCGAAGAACTGATCTGGCCCAACCAAGGGAAAAAACGCCTGCTGCGGCTGAACCTGCTCAACCGCTATCCCCAACTGCGGCGCTTTCTACGCAGCCCCTGGTGGCCCAATCGCATCAACTACGGCCTCACCCTAACGCTGTTTGCGGTGGTGGTGGGCGTTCTGTGCCTTGGCCCCCAGGCACGGCAGCACAACGCCGCCCTCACGGTGTTTTGGGCCTGGTGGTGGCCCCTGATTTTGCTGGGCTTTCCGTTCGTGGGACGGCTGTGGTGTTCGGTGTGCCCGTTTATGATCTACGGCGAAGTCACCCAAACGCTGACTCAACAGTGGTTTCCGGGCTTAAGCAAACGCTGGCCCCGACAGGCGGCAGATCGCTGGGGCGGCTGGTTCATGTTTGGCCTCTTTGCCCTGATCTTGGTCTGGGAAGAGGTCTGGGACTTGGAAGACACCGCCTACCTCTCCGCCTGCCTGCTGCTGCTGATTACCGCCGGGGCCATGATCTTCTCCGCCCTGTTTGAACGCCGTTTTTGGTGTCGCTACCTCTGCCCCATCGGCGGTATGAACGGCCTTTTCGCCAAGCTCTCCATGACGGAACTTCGCGCCCAGCAGGGCATTTGCTCGGCGGAATGCACCACCTATCAATGCTACAAAGGTGGCCCCGCCAAGGGAGAAGGCCAGGACACCCTCGGCTGCCCCCTCTATTCCCACCCGGCCCAACTGGAGGACAACCGCGATTGCGTGCTGTGTATGACCTGCCTAAAAGCCTGCCCCCACCGCTCGGTGGAGTTCAACTTGCGCCCCCCCGGCATTGAACTGTGGACCACCCACCAGCCCCGTTCCTACGAAGTCGCGCTGATGTTTTTGCTGTTGGGGGCGGTTTATCTCCACCGTCTGCCCGAAATTCAAACCCAGTGGGGCATTGCCCTGCCTGTGGATACCCTGGCTGGGCACAGCCTTGTGTCGATGCTGCTGCTGACCCTGCCCGCTGGGCTCCCCCTCGCCCTAGAGGGGCTGTACCGTCTGCTGCGGTGGCGCTATCCCACCCTGGCAGCGCGATCTTTTATTAGACTGGCCTATGGCTATTTGCCCCTAGTGTGGGCCGCCAATCTCGCCCACTATCTGCGGTTGGGCTTGCTAGAGGGCGGACGAGTCCTGCCTGTGCTGGGCGACACCCTGGGCCTCACAGATGTTCCCTGGCCCTTTTGGATCGCCGATCCAGCGGTGGTGGCCTTTCTCCAGGGCGTGACGCTACTGCTAGGGGTTATCCTCTCCCTAGGGCTGACGGGTAAGCTCCATCGTCAGGCAGGTCTGTCTCGCTGGGGCCAGCAGGGCTGCACCCTCGTCTACGGCATCAGCCTGTGGGGGCTAATTGTTGGGTACTAGCGTTGGAGAGAGGGCCACAGCGCTACCCAAGCAACCCCAGAGAAATCACCCAGTAAAAACGGTGATGGGCGCACCCACCACCGTCAGCCATCGCTCTAGACCTTCGTAGACAACGAGAGACCACTACTTTTTAGTGTTGTGCCCGTCAGAGACTAAGCGGCCCTGGCTAGGGTTGATGGGCTGTCAATATCCCCACAATGTAGATGGAGGGATTTCAACCATAGGAACGCTTAATCCTAAATCCCGGCTGTTCACCCCCAAATTAAAAACCGAGCTCGCTC
This sequence comes from Leptolyngbya sp. BL0902, assembly GCF_016403105.1. Classification (NCBI taxonomy): domain Bacteria; kingdom Bacillati; phylum Cyanobacteriota; class Cyanophyceae; order Leptolyngbyales; family Leptolyngbyaceae; genus Leptolyngbya; species Leptolyngbya sp. BL0902. Next base: position 511,619 of record NZ_CP046155.1, on the reverse strand, counting down.
AGGCTGAGCTTGCCGTTGGTGCAGCCTCCTCAACGAGGAAAACCTCGATTGATTTAGGGGGTCTTTGATTCGGATTTAGTATAGGTGAAGCTATCTCGCGAAAGATTAATCTGACAACTTAATCTGACAACAAGGATTAGTCTGGCAACTTGGCAATAGGAAGACAACCCACTAGGGGGCACTATCGGAGGGCATCACCCAATGGGTGCCGCCACCCTGCCGCCGTCCAGGGAACTCATCGCGACTGTTGGCGCTGGCTACCGAGGCCGTACCAAAGGCTTGAAACAGCAGCATGACTCCTAGAGAGAGGGTGCCAATGGTAAGCACAAGGCGGTGAGGACAAGAGGACTGCAAAGTCAGTTGCTTCATAGCGGTATATCGTTACGGCCCCAGAATACTTTTTGCCCGCAGAGGGAAGAATTCTGAGGGTAGACGCTCCCTAAAGAACAGTGTTAAAAACCTGATAGTTCTATTAACGCTGATGAGGAGCGTACCCGCGACGGGGGAGACACTGAGACAAAGCCTAAGAATATTCACTAGCCTTTATAGATAATTCTGAAAGAATTCATATTTCTTCAGTAAAGTTTCTCAGTAAGCCCATCATCAGCCGATAATAACGGTCAGCGAAGCTGCGCCGCCTCTGTCAGCAAGAAAAAAGCCTAAGTAGGTATACGCAATTTCTCCCTAGAGCGCTACCCTCACCCCGTTCTCTTGGGAGAGCAATAAACCGATGGAAATGTCGTTTTTGGCTAAAACATCGGTTAATTCTTGGCCCAGGTTAACAATTCCTAACAAAAAGGGCGTGAAAGGATTGTGTCAGCGGTCATCTTTGCAGCCACCCGTAGCCCAGGCCAAGGGCTAGGACAGCACCGATGGCGGTATTGATGATGTTGACCAACTCGTTTGTAAGCCAGGGGGTTTGGGTTTGCAGGGTTGCCCCAATCACGCTTTCGAGGTTGGTGGCGATGAAGGCGGCCACTAGGCACAGGGCAATCCCCCAGACAGGAATAAGCCCAACGCCCCAGCCAACCAGGGCAATGGCTAAAGATCCCCCCAACCCGGCCAGGGTGCCCTCTAGGCTGACCGCGCCCTCAGTGCCGGGAGGGGCAGGCTGAAGGGTGGTGATGAGAAAAGTGCGCTTGCCGTAGGCTTTGCCCACTTCGCTGGCGGTGGTATCGGCCAGTTTGGTGCTGAAGCTGCTGACGTAGGCCAGAGCCAACAACTGAGGCCAGGGCGCGGGCTCTCCCGCTGCAAACCCCACGGAAAGCCCAACGATGGCTAAGGCACAGAGGGCACCCACCAGGGCAGAACCCCAGACATTTTCTGGCCCCCGCACTCCTGACCGACCTTCGGCAATGCCTGCGGCTAGCTTCCGCGCCATGCCCACCCGCGTTACCGCCGAGCCCAGCAGGAAGTAGACCATCACCACGGCATAGCCCTGCCAGCCTAGGGCACCCCACACCAGCACCCCCAATATCCAGGCATGTAGGTATCCGGCGGGGGTGAGCAGTTTTTTGGGCAGCCCCCAGGCAAGACCCAGCAGCAGCGTATTTAATCCTGCGCCCACCACCCAAGGGAAGAGGGCCGTTAACCCAGTCGATAGTGCCATGGTGTGTTCTTATTAGGCATAGGTCTTGTGCAAGTGGAGGCAGTTGCCTTGGTCGGTGGGGCAATAGCTGAGGTGATCGGCCACGAGGTACATGATTTTTAGGCCGCGACCGCCTTCGTCATGGAGGCTGTGGGTGCGAAGTTTGGTTTTTAGCACCGTGTTGAGGTCAAATCCTGGCCCTTGATCCCAAATTCGGATGTCGATGGTGCGGTTGGAAATGCTGACTTCGATGGTGACGGGGGTGGTGCTGGGCAGGCCCCCATGGGCATGGCGGATGGCGTTGGTAAAGCCCTCAATAAGCGCTAGTTGACACTGCAACCACAGAGGACGGGGAACGGGAGCTGTTTGAAACTGGTCAAACCAAGTCAGCACCGATTGCAGGGCTGTGGGATCGGTGGGAACTTGAATTTGACTGGTTTGTTGGTAGCTCAAGTTGGTTTTTGGTGCCGCTACATTGTCTTGCATGGTAGGCCCAACGTTCATGGAGCAGTCGCCGCCCCTTAAGAGAGTGTAATCGCTCAGTGCTCCATCGCGTCCAAAGACTTGGGAACGGCAGTTGTCAGCACCTCATGCCCTATCTCCGTCACCAGCACATCGTCTTCAATGCGGATGCCGATGCCGCGCCAGCGATCTTCAATGGGGGGCTGGCCTTCGGCGGGTTCGTAATAGGGAGAAATATAAATCCCTGGCTCCACCGTCACCACGTTGCCCGCCTCAAAGGGTTTCCAGGTTTTGTCGGGGTTGCGAAGAATGCCCGCATCATGGACATCTAGCCCCAGAAAATGCCCGGTGCCGTGCATGAAAAACGCCTTGTGCTTTTTCTCTTCAATCAGATCCTCCACCGATCCGGACAGCAAGCCCAACTCCACCATGCCCTCGGTGAGGGTGCGGGTGGCGGCATCGTGGAAGGCATTAAACGGCGCACCGGGCTGCACGGCGTCAATGGCCTTGAGTTGGGCTTCTAGCACCAGTTCGTACAAAATCCGCTGCTCTGGGCTGAATTGCCCTCCCACCGGGAAGGTGCGGGTAATGTCGGCATTGTAGTAGTCGTAGGCACATCCGGCGTCGATGAGCAGCAGGTCGCCCGCTTGCATTTGGCGGGTGTTTTCGATGTAGTGGAGGATGCAGGCATTATCGCCGGAGGCCACGATGGAGGGATAGGCTGGCCCCATCGCCCCTTCGAGCCGGAAAATGTGCTCCATTTCCGCCTGAATTTCGTACTCGTAGCGACCGGGGGCGGTAATCTCCCGCGCATGGTTGTGGGCCTTGGCGGCAATGGCGATGGCCCGCCGCAGCCGTTCCAGTTCGTCGCTGTCCTTCACCCGCCGCAGGGTTTGCATCAGCAATCCGGCATCTTCAATGGCCACCGGGCCAGTGCCGCGCTTGGGATAGGTGGCCAACAGCCGCTGCCACTGCTTTAAGATCGTGGTGTTGAGGGCTTGGTCGTGACCAAAGTGGTAGTAGAGCCGATCCGCCTGGGCCAGATACTTCGGCAGATGTTCTCCCAACTCGGCAATGGGGTAGACCTCATCGGCTCCGTAGCGTTCCTTAGCCTGCTCGATGCCCACCCGATAGCCCGACCAGATTTCTTTTTCCAAATCCTTGGGCCGCACAAACAGCACAAAGCGGTGGCGGTGGTGGGGGGCCAACACCGCCACCGCTTCCGGTTCGTTGAACCCGGTGAGGTAGTAGAAATTGCTGTCTTGGCGGAAGGGATACTCCACATCGTTGTGCATCACCGCCGTAGGGGCGCTGGCAAAAATAGCGGTACCGCCCCCAATCAACTCCATCACGCGCTGGCGGCGCTGGGCATAGACATTAACCATAGGAATGCAGAAACTCGACAAGAACAGCGGTACGACGTAGGTGCAGACTTGAGATCCAGGCGTTGGGTGTGGCTCCCCCTCAGCTTCAGCCGCTCCCAACGGGGTGAGAGCGGCCCGCTTGGCCACCTTTGGCCTAGGTCAAAACCTGCCAAGACCAGGGCAGGGATCGGCCCTCTGCCACGGGTTTGGGTCTAGCCTGCACCGTCATCTATGCACTTATATATAACGTAATCCCGCCGCCAAAGCCGCGCCATATACCGCCGCCCTCACACTGGGGACTGCGCCCACAGACGGCTGAGGCCCTAGGCGCGGGGGTATTGGTAGACCTGAATCCGCATCCCCTCGTTGGGCAGATCGCTGGGCCGAATGGAAAGGGTGCCCTGGGGAGCGCGGGTGACGGGGGTGCCCTGCATCAGTGCTAGGAAGTCGTCTAGGGGGCTAAGGTCACAGGTGTCGTTGGCGGCGGTCGTGAGGTAGTGGGTGGGGATGACTACCTTGGGCCGCAACACCTGGATGGCCTGCACCGCTTCTTCCGCCGTATAGGCTTTGGGGCCACCGCCCACGGGCACCAGCAGCACATCGGGCCGTCCTAGCAAAATCTGATCCTCCACCCGCAGGGGAGCGGCTGCGCCACCCATGTGGATAATCGTGACGCCAGCCTGCGTCCATCGCCAGATGGTGTTGGTGCCAAAGCGGCGTCCGCCCTCGCGGTCGTGGGGGGCGCTCACGCCCTGAATCCGCAGACTGCCGATGTCGTAGACTCCGGGCTCGGCCAACACCTGGGGATTGCCGGGGAGGTCGTTGAGGTAGCCCTCGTCTAGCAGGCGGCTGCTAATCATCACAATGTCGGCGGGCTGGGCTGGGGAAGGGAAGCCCTCGGTGCAACCTAGGCGGCGGAAGGGGTTGGACAAAATTCGCTGACCGCCTCCGGTAAACAGAAAAGCGGTGTGGCCCAAACTGCGGAGGGTGAGCCGATCCGCCTGCTGCGCCTGGACGGCCTGACGATTCATCAGCCCTAGGCCCACGGTGGCCCCTAACCCAGATCCTGCATAACCCAATAGTTTGCGCCGTTTCATGGCCGTTTTCCTCTCCCACACTGCATTATTAGGTCGCCCTAGATAGTTTAGTCTAGACTGACCCTACCCACGGTAAAGCGGTTCCCAGGCCAGTTTTCAGCACTGGACAAGAGCCCGATAATTCTGAGCGAGGGCAAGATTAGGACGTTAGGACAACGCGATGGGATACAGCAGGTTTTGGCTTACGGTTCCAGCAATCACGGCTAGAGGCAGATCTAGGGGCGTCGGGATGCGCCTTGGTGGGCTGATCGCCGTAGGGTTGATGGCGGCCTGTGCGCCGAGCCCCCCTCGTTCAACGGCCCCAAACCCCATGCCCACGACGGGGGTGCCCCTAGGGTTGGCGGTCAACCCCAATGTGACGGAAATCGCCCCCGATCAACTGCCGCCCGTGGCCCAGGGGCAAGTGGTCTACGTTCCGGTGTATTCCGAAATCTACGACTTTGGCCCCAGTCGCCCCTTTCAGCTCACCGCCACCCTAAGCCTGCGCAATACCGACCCCGTCCACCCCATTTTTGTGGAAGCGGTGGATTACTATGACTCCAGCGGTACCCTGGTTACGGCCTATCTCAGCCAACCCCTAAAGCTTGGCCCGCTGGCTTCCACCGCCGTAGTGGTGGAAAGCGGCAATACCTTCGGTGGCTCCGGGGCCAATTTCCTCGTCACCTGGCGGGCGGCAACCTCGGTTAGCGATCCGGTGATTGAGGCGGTGATGATTAGTACCGCCTCCCAGCAGGGGGTCTCCTTTCTCAGTCTGGGCCGGGTGATTGAGGAACGTTAGCCGAGGGAAGGCTAGCCGCTAGAGCAGGCGCAGATCCAAGGAAGGCACCTGATAGGATGGGGAAACGTCCCCCTTGTTGCCCCCCAGTATCTTCACCGTATTCTGAGTCCATGCAGGCCCAAAGCTCCTATCCGTCCGCCGCCGAGTCTACCCTTTCACCGCTGCCCACCCCCTCCGAAACAGCGGTGTATCGCATCCTAGACGCCAATTTAGATCGGGCCAGGGAAGGGCTGCGGATTATTGAAGAATGGTATCGGTTTGGGTTGAACGATACCGCCCACACTGAGCAGATCAAGCACCTGCGCCAAACCCTCGCCCAGTGGCACACCCGCGACCTCCGCCAAGCCCGCGATACCCCTGGCGATCCGGGGACGGCCCTCACCCACGCCCAAGAAACCGAGCGGGAGGACATCCAGGCCGTGCTCCAGGCCAACCTCTGCCGGGTACAGGAGGCGCTGCGGGTGCTAGAGGAATACGGCAAGCTCTATCGGGCCGATTTCGCCGCCGCCTGCAAAGCCATGCGCTATCAGGTCTATACCCTCGAAAGCGACCTGATGGACGGGCAACGGGCACAACGGCTGCAACGGCTGCGGCAATCTCCGATCTACCTCGTCACCTCGCCCCAGGACAATCTGGTGGCCACCGTGGAAGCGGCCCTGAAGGGGGGCATCACCCTAGTGCAGTATCGCGACAAAAACACCGAGGACGAGGTGCGGTTTCAGCGGGCTCAGCAGTTGCAGGCACTGTGCCATCGCTACCGAGCCTTGTTTTTGGTGAATGACCGGGTAGATTTAGCCCTGGCCGTCGGGGCCGATGGCGTCCACCTCGGCCAAACGGACTTACCCGTGGCTGTGGCCCGTCAGATCCTTGGCCCCCAAGCCATTGTTGGCCGCTCCACCACCAACCCCGATGAAATGAACCGTGCCCTCCGCGAAGGCGCGGACTACATCGGCGTTGGCCCCGTCCACAGCACCCCCACCAAACCGGGCAAAGCCGCCGCCGGATTAGACTATGTACGCTATGCAGCGGCCCAGGCCCCGGTACCCTGGTTCGCCATTGGCGGCATTGATACCCACAACCTAAGCGAGGTTTTGCAAGCCGGAGCCCAGCAGGTTGCCATCGTCCGCGCCGTGATGGAGGCCGCAGACCCCACCCAAGCGGCCCAAGCCATCCTAGCCCAGATTCACGGGGCTAAACGCTCGGCCTAGCTTGCCCCTAGCCACGGCAATAAAGGTTGTAGAGAACACTTTTCTTACCTAATAGGCTCTCTACAATTTCGCCTATTACCCTTTGCGACCCATTGCCATGACCACCCTTACCGATCCACCTGTTGCCCCACCTCGCCCGGGCAATGAGGACTACCCCCTAGGCCCTGTTCCAGCATCGGCCCGACGCCCCTTTATTTCCCTAGCCCCCATCCTGGCCGGATTCACCCTCTACTCTGGCACTCTATTTGCCGGAGGATTGATCGGCCCCTCCTTCCAGTTTTGGCCTAATCTAATCGGCCTGATTTTGATTGGCAACCTGATTTTGGGCCTCTATGCAGCGCTGCTGGGCTACATCGCCGGGAACACCGGACTCACCACGGTGCTGATGGCCCGCTTCAGCTTTGGCAATGTGGGATCTCGCTGGGTGGATTTCATCCTGGGATTTACCCAAATTGGTTGGTATGCCTGGGGTTCAGCCCTAATGGCCCAGTTGCTCAACCGTTTGGCCGGGGTGCCCGAATCTTGGAATGGGCTGATTATCCTCTTCTTCACCTACGCCTTTTGCTCCACAGCCTACTTTGGCTATACCGCCATGGACTGGCTCAGCCGTTTGGCGGTTCCGGCCATGGTGGTGTTGATGGGCCTCAGCCTGTCTATCGCGGCAGGAGATGTGGGCGGCTTTGCTGGGCTGCAAGCCCTCGCCATTGAAGATCCTCTGCCCCTGAGTGCCGCTATCACCATCATCGTCGGCACCTTTGTCTCTGGGGGCACCCAAGCCACCAACTGGAGTCGCTTCGCCCGCAATGGCAAAGTGGGCTTTATTGCCACCCTGATTGCCTTTTTTCTGGGCAACGGCTTTTTGATTTTCTCCGGGGCCTTCTGCGCCAAGGTCTACGGCGAGCCAGACATCGTGCAGGTGATGGTTCAGCAGGGCTTGCTGGTGGGGGGCCTCATCCTCTTCTTCCTGAATATGTGGACGACCCAGGACAACACCATCTACGCCTTTTCCATTGCCGGGGCCAATATGTTCCGCACCAGCAAGCGCACCCTGTTTGTGCTGGGCGGAGCTACCCTAGCGCTGTTTATGGCCTGGGGCGGCATCTACGCCATGCTGGTCAACTACCTGATTCTGCTGGGCACCTTTATTCCTCCCATCGGCGGCATCATCATGGCCGACTACTGGATTTATCGCCGGGGCCAATTCCCCGCCCTAGAAAGCCCCCAACCCGCCTTCCGCTGGCCCGGAATTTTGGCCTACATCCTGGCTTCAGCCATCGCCTACGGGTCCAATCAGTGGGGCTGGGGCATTGCTCCGGTCAACGGCATCGTCTCTGCCGCCGTACTCTACGTTTTGCTCAGCAAAAGCTGGCCCAGCACCGAATATTCCCAAGACTGATGGGGAAAGCACCTGACTTGTAGCAAATCAAACTCCGTATTTACCAGGAGAGTACGACCCCTGGGCACCGAGACATCCGGGCTCAGGGGTTTTGCTTGAGGGCCAGACATCGGCCATTCAAACAAGACCCAAACCTTATAGTCACAAAAGCTTTCAGACTTTACTAACCTATCCCACCCAGATCAGATCGACCGTTACAGAAGTTCATATTCACGCCTGGATTTCCCTCCGGATAACCTCTGGGGTTTAGGTATAGGGGATTACATAGAACCCAAGGAATATATCTTCGGCATTTACGTAGAAGACCTAAAGATATCTCTCCTCAAATCCCTGTTCCCTATCGCTCTGATTGTGTCTGGAGTCGGCTATGCATTTCCAAGGTCTCAAAGCATCCCACATCGTCTTTAGTTCGGCGGTCTGGATGCTCTTCGCCCTGTGCCTATGGCGGATGGACTTTTCCCTCAGCGATATGATTCGGTTTGGGCAGCAGATATCGGATCGTGCCAACCTAACTGGGAGTCAAGAACTCATGCAATCCGGCTTTTTGCCCTAGGAGATGCTGCCGGATAGCTAAAGTCGCATCAAAGCCCCCGAATGCTCAAAGGGGCATAGGGCGCATTCGCAGCTAAGGCCCACTCTAGTATCACTCTCACCAACCGGGATGGAGGATCAGATTCTAGGCAAGCTCCATGAAAATAGCCCATCTAAAAAGGCGCACTCGGTAGAATGCGCCTGGATCATCCCGATCTAGCCCCCTAGGGCCAGACCGAAGTGTGTGGATGAAACTTACTTGTTGGGCTGAGGGGTCATCCGCAGGTAGGGCTTGATTTCCGTCACGCCTTTGGGGAACCGCTGACGAGCCTCTTCCGTGGGAATGGCCGGGGAAACCACCACATCATCGCCATCTTTCCAGTCTACGGGGGTGGCCACACTGTAGTTATCGGTGAGTTGCAGAGAGTCAATCACCCGCAGGATTTCGGCAAAGTTGCGTCCGGTGCTGGGGGGATAGGTGATGGTGAGGCGCAATTTCTTGGCGGGGTCAATCACAAACACGCTCCGCACGGTGAGTTTGGCGTTGGCGTTGGGGTGAATCATGCCATAGAGGTCGGACACTTTCTTGTCCTCGTCGGCCAGGATGGGATAGTTCACGGCCACGCCTTGGGTTTCGTTGATGTCGCCAATCCAGCCGTTGTGGGATTCAGCGCTATCGACGCTGAGGGCGATCACTTTCACACCGCGCTTGTCAAACTCACCCTTGAGCTTGGCCACGCTGCCCAACTCGGTGGTGCACACGGGGGTGTAGTCGGCGGGGTGAGAGAACAGCACTACCCAGCTCTCGCCAGCCCAGTCGTAGAAGTTGATTTCACCCTCGCTGCTTTGCTGGGTAAAGTTGGGAACCTGATCACCAAGTTGTAGGGTCATCGCAAATCTCCTAGGAATCTCAATAACGGGGCGTAGCCAATCACCACGCGCCTCCAGACAAACGACTCGTGCGCTATGGGCACCATCGTTTCCCTATTCTTGCATAAACCCCGGTATTCCGGTCGGAGTTTAGAGGATTATCTTAACGATTGGCGTCTAGTTCCCGGGGTGGCCCCATCACAGTCAGGGTTTACCGGGGTGTGACGGCCAGTATTGTGCCTCCGTGAGCTTCGGTTGGTGTAGAGGTTGACCACGGCTAGATCAGTTTGCCCCCGCTCGATGGGGAAGGGCGGGCGGAAATAGAGTTCTCCGGCGAGGCCATCGTCGGTGTCGTCGGAGATGCAGAGGATATCGTCAAAGTCTTGGGCTGTGATGGCCACGATGACGGGGGCGAAGATAGGATCTTCGTTGGCCACAACTACAGCAGGCGCTCTTAGTCTGCTTTTTGAATCAGCTTATTGATCTTTTTGTCAAATAATGCTCATATTTCTCACTTGCGACGGTTTGCCAAACATCTTGTTCCTACTCTATTAATGCAGGATTAGCGTACTGCCTTAAGCCACCGCGCAAACTCTTTTTTCTAGCCATAGATTACATTTCTTCTAGCGCTTCCACAGTTTCAATGTCAGCTTCCTGGGCTAGTTGGGCCAAAACACACTGGACTAGCCGAAACTTGTCAGCGGAGGAAAGTGCGGCAATCGCAGGCAGCAATTCGGAAATGGCTGGTGACATTATGGTAATTCCGTGAGTTTTGCTCAATCCTATAGCTCCGAGTCCCCTAATCCAGCTTGCCGTTACCAACGGTAGAACACATTATCTTTCACAGTCAACGTGCTGAAATAAACTTTGTGTTCACACTGAGGACAGACGGCACTTGAGCATTCGTCAAGATACTCATCATCAAAATCATCTAGATCGAGATTAACAGAGGGTCGATACCAGTCTTGATATTGATGTCCACATTTGGGACAGATGACATCAACAGTCTCAGGTGGCATTGTCATTTCTTCACCTACTCCTTACTTCAGATTTAACGGACTAGATCTTTGACAGTTGGTTGAGAACAAAAGCCTGGAATTCCTTTAGGGAATCTGGGCCTTTCCACGTGCTACTAAAGTCTTTGAAGGAATCAAAGAGATATGGAGTTCCCTTCATTGGGGTTAAATCAACTCCAAGCACCTCCTTGGCGTGAGGCAGAGAGGCCCAATCAGTGTCCGGCTTCCACCAAATAATCTTCACATAGCGATTAGACCATTCATCTGTTCCGAAGAACTGCTCATCTAACACTTCAACAATGTGAGTTATTTTGGCGTGCTGTTTTAGAGCAATCAGATCACCTACCTCTAGAGGCACATTCTGCTTACCCCTAAAGCCCAGAGGAAAAATAGTAGTCTCGCCATGATTGATGACCTGAGAACCAGAATTCTTCATCTTCTCAATCTCTTGAGGAGTATAGGCCCAATGAGAGTGGTAATCCGCAGGGGGAGTAACGACTTTAATCCATTGCAATCTAGACAAATCCATGCCTTGCCTTCCTTTTTTGGAATTACGTTTTGGTGAATCTGGAAAATTAATGCCAAAATCACAGGAAAGTTCTTGCTCAATTTTTTGGATCAACTCGTAATTGATCGTGTCTGTTTCACCACGCTCTAGTCGATACCAATAAGTTGGAGAAATATCTAAACGCTTGCAAATTTTCAGCAGACTTATGCCTGCATTGCGCCTAACACCTTCGAGTTTTTCTGGCAGATCGTCACAAATGACTTCTTGAACTTTCCTAACTCTCATGAAGCACCTAAGTCGAGTTGTTACATCGAGTTTTACTTGGCTTCATTGGTTCCAATTATGGACTATAAACCAAAGGTTGTCAATAACTGTTGGTTTATAGCCTGAAGCCGCACGGAGACTAAGGCTTTAAGGCTAACCCTTTATTATAAATCCCAAGATTCTACGTTGCCTAGACAGAACGCATAGTCTGCCTGCAAGAGAATCCTGGGATCTGGTGAGACGCTAACGGGTTAAATCCCAGGATTCTGTGTTGGGCGACGACGAAAATCGACCGTCCGCAAAAGAACCCTGGCATCTGAAATAGCTTAATCTACCCCCTCAATCGGCGCGAAGCCTTGGCGTTGCACGTTTTCGCTGACGTGGCGGGGTTCTAGGAATTGCAGCAGATAGTCTGGCCCGCCCGCCTTGGAGCCGACGCCGGACATTTTGCCGCCGCCAAAGGGGTGGCGGGAGACAATCGCCCCCGTGATGCCCCGGTTGATGTAGATGTTGCCCACGGCCAGCTCGGTTTGCACCCGCTCGATGTGGGAGGGCGTGCGGGAATAGAGGCCACCCGTCAGGCCGTAGTCGGTGTCGTTGGCGATGCGGAGGGCGTCATCAAAGTCCTGGGCTTTGATCACCGCGAGGACGGGGCCGAAGATTTCCTCTTGGGCGATGACCGCATCGGGTTGTACGTCGGTGAACACCGTGGGGCCAACGAAGTAGCCCGTGGCGGGGGCGGGCATTTCCAGGGCGAGGGTGGCTTCGGCCTTGCCTTTTTCGATGTACTGCTGAATGTTGGCCTGGGCCTTGGCATCGATGACGGGGCCAACCTTGGTGCTGGGCTGGGCCGGATCGCCCACATTGAGGGAGCGGGTGGCTTCCACGAGGCGATGGACGAAGGTGTCGTAGACCGAGGCCACCACGATGGCGCGGGAGCAGGCGGAACACTTTTGGCCACTGAAGCCAAAGGCGGAGTAGACCACCCCCTGCACGGCTTGGTCGAGGTCGGCGCTTTCGTCGATGATGATGGCGTTTTTGCCGCCCATTTCGGCGATCACGCGCTTGAGGTGGCGCTGCCCCGGTCGCCACTGGGCCGCTTCGGCGTAGATGCGACAGCCCACTTCGCGGGAACCCGTGAAGGCGATCATGTGGACATCGGGGTGGTTGACCAGGTGCGCCCCCACGGTGGAACCCTTGGCGGGCAGGTATTGAAACACCCCAGGTGGCATCCCAGCTTCGATCAGGATTTCGGCCAGCTTGGCGGCGATGACCGCAGAGTTTTCGGCGGGTTTGAGGATGGTGCAGTTCCCGGTGACGAGGGCGGCGACGGTCATGCCCGTGGCGATGGCCAGCGGGAAGTTCCAGGGAGAAATTACCACCGCCAGCCCACGGGGGAAGTACCGATAGCGGTTGGTTTCGCCGGGATAGTCGTAGGCGTAGCCCGCGTCTAGGCGCTCCATTTCGTCGGCGTAGTAGCGGCAGAAGTCGATGGCCTCGGACACCTCTGGGTCGGCCTGCCCTAGGGGTTTGCCCACCTCATAGACCATCCAGGCATTCAGTTCGTGGCGGCGGGCTTCCATAATGTCGGCGGCGCGGCGCAGAATGGCGGCTCGTTCCTTCGCCGGAGTGGCGGCCCAGGCGGGGAAGGCAGCTTTGGCGGCGGCGATGGCTTGGTCGGCCTGTTCTTGGCTGGCGAGGCCCAGTTTGCCGACAATTTCCGCAGGTTTGGCGGGGTTAACGGAGTCCACTACCAACTCGGTGTCCAGGGATTCGCCGTTGATGATCGGGTTGTAGCGCTGGCCCAGTTGGGCGTGGACGGTTTTCAGGGCTTCGGCGGACAGGGTGCGCTGGGTAGCTACGGCAAAATCAATATCCGCCGCATTGGGGAAGGGCACCGCCACGGGTTGCCGCTCGGCTCCTTCGATGTCTTCGCCCACAAATTCTGGAGCCGCCAGCAGGTTTTCGACGGGCACGTCTTCCTGGCTTTGCTTCAGGAAGGAGCTGTTGGCCGTATTCTCCAACAGTCGCCGAATCAGGTAGGACATCCCCGGAATCAGTTCCCCAAAGGGGGCATAGACCCGCACCCGAAAGCCCTTGTCGGCCAGGGTTTTGGCCAGTTTGTCGGCCATGCCGTAGAGCACCTGTAGCTCGATGTGGCGACGGGGAATGTTGAGTTCCTCCGCGATGGCCATGGCGTGGGCCTGGGAGCGCACATTGTGGCTACCGATGGCGGCGTAGAGGGTGCCGTGGTTCTCCAGCAGCAGGCGGGTCATGCGCTCGTAGTTGGCATCGGTGGAGATCTTTTCGCTGTAGACCGGGCTGGGCCAGCCGTTTTGCCGCGCCGTGATGGTCTCCTGATCCCAGTAGGCTCCTTTCACCAGGCGCACGGTGACGGGGGTGGCGCGATTTTTGGCCCACAGCACCAGGTCTTTCAGGTCGTGGTAGCTGTCGCGCAGGTAGGCTTGCAGGGTCACGCCAATGTCGTCCCGTTGGCGGAACTCCGCCTCCATCAAAATGTCCTTCAAAATCGCCAGGGTCAGCGCCTTGTAGCGGTACTGCTCCATGTCGAAATGCACCGCCACACCCAGTTCCTTAGCCCGTCGCAGCAGGGTACGGATGTGCTCGCTTACCTTGGCCCGACTGCCCGCCGCATCCAGCGGGTCGAACTGGGAATAGAAGGCCGTGAGCTTGACGGAAACCTGGACTTTGGGAATTTCCTTGCCGTCAGCGGTATCGATGATATCTACGGGCTTCCAACTTTTCGCCGCAGCGGACAACTGCTCCATCAAATCCAGGTAGCGTCGCAAATAGGCCTGGGCTTCGGTTTCGGTGATCACCGCTTCGCCCAGCAAATCCATGGTGAAGGTGAGCTTGTCCTTCCGCATTCGCTCGATGGCCTTGATGGATTTCTCGATGGTGTCGCCGGAAATGTAGCGGTAGGCCAGGGTTTCCACCGCCGGGGCCACCGTGGTCGCCGCCAGTTGACCAGGAACGGAATCGGGGTTCGTGAAGTTCAACAGTCCCTTCAGGGCAGCGGGTAGCTCCACCTCTTCGGCGGATAGGTACTCTTGCAGGTGACGGGCAATTTCTGGCTTGCTGCGCAGGGCGGGTAGAGCGTCAATAAAGCGAAAGAGTTGGACTTTCAAGCCAGGATTCCCCATGGCAAAGTCCATAATTTTGTCGTCCCAGCGCATTTGGTCGCGCATTTGGGCAAAAATATTCTTTTTCTCGCGGCTGGCTAATAATAGCGCGTTGGCAATAGCCAGGGTCTTCGCTTCATACTGAATCGCATTGGTTTGGGGGTTATGGGCTGGGGCGATCACGGTAGTTTCTCCTGAGGTTCCCTCCCTCCATCTTCCGGGAAAACCCGCCCTAACGGCAGCACTAGGCCAGATATTTTATCTAGATTCCCTGTCTTTAATTTTCGCTTCCGTATCTAGCACTACCGAAAGCAGGGGCGCTGAGTTCTTCTAAGTGTGAACTGAGTCTGAACCCCATGCTAGCTATTACTTCTCACTCCATTATCAATGAATACATCACTCATCAGATTCAGCCTTTGCATTATTGGCGCTTATAACGCCGAACTTAGCGACTTTTCACGATCTAGAAACCCATCTGTGAGGCGGTAAATACATCTTCAGCAAGGAGAACGCCTTTTTGAAGAAACGCTTGGCGTACATCGGGCGGAAGCAAAAAATTTTCACAGCCCGACTCTCGACATTGACGAGCCATATTGGCAATGGCAAAGTTTTGAGTAAATGTGTTGGGCAACCCAAAGGTGAAAAAAATAGCCATGCGCTCGCCTGCTTGATGAAAAGATAGATTAGGCAGCTTGGCTTGAGAATAAAAGGGGAAGTATGACTCTAGTTTGCTAAATGCTGATTGAAGGGAGTTCAGGGATCGCTTAGCCATTCTTATGGGTAGAGATGCGGTTTGGCCTCGGTGGGTTAAGCGCACGTCAAAAATGACAATATCTCCTGCGGCAGTATCTAGGCAGACAGATTCTCCCTCAACGAGGGAAGCCCGTCGATGCGAGCCTCGTCGTACCGTTAGCCCACTCCGATTATGGCGATGATCCTGTAAATAAACGGCAACCTTATATACTCTGCAATCGGGGATATCGTAGGTAGTTTGGCCAAAATACCCTCCTGGATTGGAGCTTTCCCCATCGTCTTTATGCCATTGTGCTAAGGTTCTGACGTGGGCATCACAGTGGCTCGTGAACATAATATCCGCAGTGCCTAGCGATCTACGAACACCATCGAGGATTTTATCATGGTAGCAAATCCAGCTAATGTCAGGGATCTTGATAGCTGCATTTGACTGAGTAACTCCATAGAAATTTTGCTTGCCCTCTAATCGAAAGTAAGCCTTCAAGGAAATTCGCAGTCTTTGGATTTCTTCTGCGCTCAATACACCTCTCTCTATAGCAAATCCATCTTGTAATAAGTGAACATCAAGATCGGGTTCTGATACTTCTAATGCTGACATTTCTGTCTTCTCCGTGCTTTAAATCAGTCAGGGCAGGGGAAATCGCTAAAAGAAAGAGGTTCAGTTTACAGCAGCATTGATTATCCACTGCCATTTTGTCAATGGATAGTCAATGCTATTTGTCAAAAAGTTGGCTGGTTCAGAAAAATCGACTGAGAGACAAATCGATTTTTCTCTATGCCTATCATTACAGTAGTTCATGCCATCCAGGAGTGCAATCCCACAACATCCAGGATTTACTGAAATTCTACATTTCAATCAAAAATGTATGATTTTAGTAGGATGCACAGATCAAAAAAACAAGCTGAGTCAGGAATCTGCGTTTTAAACTTTAGTCATCTAAGTATTTTAGATGTATCTTTTATACTTTTCTCTATCAAGCTCTTTGAACTGGCGTAGTCATGCTTTAGAGCCAAGATGCAGCTATAGTAAGCTTTCTAGAGATTTCTCTGGGTTTTGCATCATTCAAAATCGCGGTATAAAACATGTAAATTGAAACATATCTACTGCATCCAGGCATGGGTGGTGCTCAAGGCGCAAGATACAGCCTGGTGGCACCAGTTGCGTAGGCCAACCCCGGCTCTGGGTATCTGTGCTACCATCGGGCTAATCTTCCCCCTACCCCAATCGACGCGGATGAGTAAGGTTCTGGTACTCAACGCCTCCTATGAGCCACTCAACATCACGAGTTGGCGGCGCGCTGCGGTACTGCTGATTAAAGACAAAGCCGAACAGCTAGAGCACAACGGCAAGTACATTTATGCCGGGTTTCCGCTGCCAACAGTGATTCGCCTGCGCCACTATGTGCGCGTGCCCTACAAAGATATTCCCCTCACCCGTCGCAACCTGCTTCAGCGGGATCATCACACTTGCCAATACTGTGGCTACAACGGCGGTGAGGGGCTGACGTTAGATCACGTTGTGCCTCGTTCTCGCGGCGGCGGCGAAACCTGGGAAAACATGGTGGCAGCCTGCGTGCGCTGCAATGTGAAAAAGGGCAACCGCACCCCCAGAGAAGCGGAAATGCCCTTGCTAACCCAGCCACGCAAACCTCACAGCAGCCTCTATTTTGAAGTCACTCGCCACATCCACAGCGGTGTTCACCAAGAATGGAGAAAATACGTGATTGGGCTATCTTAAATGCGATAGATTCACTCTCAACCCTCCGAGGGGTTCTAGCCATCCCATCGAGGTTAAAATTGCCCCCTGTGCAGGATCGCTATCGCCTAGCCCCACCCTAGCAATCTAGCGTTGACGACTGCCCTCACACACATCAAAGCCCTAGGTTTGCCCCTGCCAGTTATCCCACTTCGCCCCTGGGTTCCTAGGAACTGTATCTAACGACTCTTTGCTCTGCCCGACATCCTATGACTAACGTTCTTAAATGACTAACGTTCTTAAAACCCCAGCCTCCCACGCAGTTAAGCCTCAGTCGCCGCTGGTGCGGTTTTATCGGTCGCCCATTGGCAAAAAGCTGATTTCTGGCGCAACGGGTCTGGCCCTGGCAGGCTTTGTGCTGGTGCACATGGCGGGCAATCTGCTGTTATTTTTGGGCCATGATGCCTACAATGCCTATGCCGAGCATTTAGCCCGTTGGGGTGTGCTGCTTTATGCAGTAGAGGGGCTGCTTGTGGGTATTGCGCTGCTCCATATTGGAGTAGGCATGAGCGTATTTGTAGGACGGCTACGGGCACGGCCAGAGGGCTACGCCGAGTATCAATCCGTGGGCGAAAACAGCTATCAATCGCTCAGTTCTCGCACCATGATCATCACAGGATCGATCCTAGCGGTGTTTCTGGGTCTACACCTGTGGACGTTCAAGTTTGGCCCCTATTACTCCACGGAGTTGGACGGCCACGCGGCGAGGGATTTGGCGCGACTGGTCGTGGAAGTCTTCCATAAATTGCCCTATGTTCTGGGCTACTCGGCAGTGTTGCTGGGGCTGGGGTTTCACCTACGTCATGGGGTTTGGAGTGCGGTGCAGTCTTTGGGGGCACTCCATGCAGGAATTCGGCCCCTCGCCTATGGGGTGAGTGCGCTGCTAGCCGGAGCCATTGCCCTAGGATTTGTGGCCTTACCCTGGGCCATCTATGGTGGTCTGATTGTTTAATCTAAGCGCATAAAAAAGTGCGCCGAAGAAAGATTCCAGCGCACTTTAGGGTTCTTATCAGCCCGTCTTCGCACCGGGCTAGGGTTAAGCTAAACGGCAAACAGGCTATTTTTTGACTAAACCATCAGCCTCTCGCCACAAAGCGGTCTACTCAGCTGCAATATCCTTGGGGCTTTCGGCCTCAAAGAAGTTGGAATAGACCCAACCTGCCAGCAGAGCACCCACGATGGGAGCCACCCAGAACAGCCAGAGCTGAGCCAGCAGCGGGCCACCGACAAACAGGGCAGGGCCAGTGCTGCGGGCCGGGTTCACCGAGGTATTGGTGACAGGAATGCTGATCAGGTGAATGAGGGTGAGGGCCATACCAATAGCGATGGGGGCCAGACCCGCCGGAGCCCGGAAATCTGTGGCACCGAGGATGATCATCAGGAAGAAGAAGGTCATCACCACTTCGGTGATCAGGGCAGCAAACAGGCTATAGCCACCGGGAGAATGCACCCCAAAGCCGTTGGTAGCCAAGGGGTTGCCGCTGGTGTTGTCAATCACGAAGTCAGGCTGACCACTAGCGATCAGGTAGATAATCCCAGCACCCACAATGGCCCCCACCACTTGGGAGGCGATATAGGGCAGCAGTTCGCTGCTGGGGAAGCGGCCCCCGGCCCACAGACCAAAGGACACCGCCGGGTTGAGATGGCAGCCAGAGATGTGGCCAATCGCGTAGGCCATGGTAAGCACGGTTAGACCGAAGGCGAGGGAGACGCCCAAGAAGCCCAGGCCCAACTGTGTCTCATCCACCAAAAACTTGGCGGCAAAGACCGCACTACCGCAGCCACCCAATACCAGCCATAACGTGCCGAAAAATTCAGCGGCACAACGTTTTGTTAGAGGCATTTACCCCACTCCTCAAGAATCTTTTAAGACTTTTCCGAACTTGGTAGCATTCGTATCAGACGAAACGCTACTTCATGTTTATACCGCACATCTGTCTAGCAAGAGATGCTAGGGGGAGATCATAAGAGACTAATAAGTAAAGAATCTTAACGAGCAAGGGAGATGGAACAACGCTGATGGCCAAGGGGTATTTTCTGGACGTTATTTGGGTGCCACTTCTTACGGGTTCCTTATCTTTTCTTCGTACACTTGGTACAACGACCATAGATGGAACGACCAACCTTTCCCAGCCTCCCTTTCAGGGGGCTGGTTTTTGTATGAATAGGCTCCCATGACTAATCCCCATGACTAGCCCCCCTATGCCTAGAGCGAATCTCGCTGCTTCGCTCCATGGGGTTAACACCGTTCCAGAGTTTTGTCCTTTGGCCTTCCATTGCCCTTGGTGGGGCTGGGGAGAATCGGTCAGCCTAGCCCTCGGCAGGCTAGGGTAGATGGGGTTGAGCCTGGGAACTGTTACCGTTACAGTATGTGAGCCCCCCAAGGGCAATTCGCCTTTTTCTGGCCCTTGTGCCCTGTACCCTAGCGATGACCCACCGCCACCGTGTTTCTCCGCCGTTATCCGCTGCATTGCTCGGATTCACGGTGGCTATTGTGTTTTCTGGCTCCGCCGTTCTCGCCTCCGATCAGCGGTTGTTGGCCTCGGTGGATGGGCCTTCCCAGGAGGTGATATCCCCAGAGGGCGCTGGCCGCGATGTACCCTGGTGGCCGTGGATTTTAGCGCTTCCTGGGTTGGGTGCGTTGCTGTGGTGGCGACTGCGCGAGGCGGCTCCTCCTTCAGCGAAGACTGTAGCTACACCTAAGTCAGATCGCGGTCTTGGGCTAGGAAATCCGGTTGAGGGTGATCGGGCTAAAGGCCTAGCCACCGTGAGGGGAGTGGAAGAAGCGCCTCCAAGCATCGATGCGCCCACAGCCCCTAGGATCGCCGAGGAGGAGAGGGATCTCAGCGTGCCTATCCCTTTAGCAACGGTCACGCTAGGCACCGACGTAACGGCAATGGCCCAGCGCCGTATCATTCTCACACCTCGAACTAGCACAGCCGCCTATGTCTATTGGGAGTTGCCCCCCTCAGAGGTGAGCATCCTGGCGGATCGCCGATACTCCACCTTTCTCAAGCTGCACGACGCGGATGATGAGACTCCGGTAAACCTACCCGCCGCCGCCCAAATCTGGGCCTGCGCTACGGTGGCAATGGGCGATCAACATCTGCCCATTGCCCGCGCCCATCGCCATTACCGGGTAGAACTAGGCTATGAGGACGAGGCTGATACGTGGCACACCCTGGTGCAGTCGGCTCCGGTGCGGGTTCCGGCCCAGGCTGATGTGGAGTCATCCTCCCTAACCGCTGCCGATGGGGCGACTGGCTCTGCAATGGCCGATTCGACCTCAGATATACCGCCCGAGGAACGGTTGTCCGGCGGGTCATTGCTGGAGGTGAGCACACCAGACCCCACGCAGCCCCCCAACGCTAGCCACATCCCCGGCCTGACGGAGGTGAGCATCAGCGTTGCGCCAGCCGCGATTCCCCGCACCAGTAGCGCCCCGGCCCGCGCTTCCCTCACGGCGGCCACCTGCCGCAGTGCCGAGGCCGATTGGGAACTGTCTGCCGACCAAGTCAACGACCTGCGGACAGGCAAACGCCGACTCACCGTACGGCTCTATGATGTAACCGAGCTACCTGGAGGATTCTCCCTTGGCCCCAATAGCGTGCAAGAGTTTGAAGTAGACCTGGTTCCCCAAGCTAGCCTGACCCTGCCCATCGCCATCGACGACCGAGATTACCTGATCGAAGTGGGCTACCTAACCGGGAGCGGTCAGTGGCAGGTGTTGGCCAAGTCTAGCCCCGTGCGAGTGCCTGCCTGTTAGGAGTTGGCTAGGGTCTGATCCATGCCGTTTTGGGCAGATGGCATCGCCGATTGCCCTACCGTTGATTCCCCTACCGTTGATTCCCCTACAAATTATTGAGGCGGTGCGGTGCTGGAAGCCGTAGCATGGTACCCGTGGGAGATGCCGAAGGAGAAAGTGCCTATGTCGTTATTTTTTGATGTGTTGACAGCCATCAACAACCCTCATCAGCAGGGCAGTGTGGATCAACTCGGATCGGTGGTGGAGGCGCTGCAACAGTTGGCCAGCCGCCAAGGGCTTGAGATGGCGCAGATGATCGCCCTATTGGATAGCTTGGGCCAGGAACTGCAACCCATTCTCCAGGATCAGGCCAGCGCCATTGGTGTTGGAGCCCTGGAGGGGCTGCTAGGAAAGTTGTCGGGGGCTGGCAGTCTAGGGCTGTTGCAGGTGGCCATTCCGCGCCCGCTTCAGCAGGAAATTATTCAAGCCGTAGCCCAGCAAACGGGCATCCAGGCCGATCAAATTCAGGCGATGCTGCCCCAGCTCATTCCCGCCATCATGGGGCTGTTGGGGATGGGGGCAGCCAAACCGGGTACCAGTGGACAAAACGTCCTGCTGGAGGCGTTTTTGAAGTCTGAACCGGGCCAAAGTACCGATCTAGGCACGGTGATCAACTTTGCGACTCGATTTCTCAACCCTCCAGCCCAAGCCTGAGAAGGCTTCCGGGGTGCTAACCTCGTCCGGCAACGGGTGACAAACCCTGTCCTCAGCTAGTTAAGCCTCGCCATACCATCGCGCTTCAACTTCCTCGGCCACGGCGACGGGATCGTCCTCCACCCCAAGACAGAGCGTGACATGGCCCAACTTGCGCCCAGGACGAATGCCCTTGTTGTACCAATATAGGGTGGCGTTGGGGCGCTGCTGAAGCTGGGCGATCTTTTGCTGGTGGCTCGCCTCAGATTCTGCTAAGCCCAGCAGGTTCACCATCACCGCCTGGGCACAGGTCAATTGCGGTGAACCGAGGGGTAGATCGCTCACCGCTCGTAACTGTTGCTCAAATTGGGAGGTGGCGCAGGCATCAAGGCTGTAGTGGCCAGAGTTGTGGGTACGGGGGGCGATTTCATTCACCAACACCTGGTCATCCTCGGTGAGAAAGCATTCCATGCCCACAATGCCCACCAAGTCCAACTGTTCCGCTAGGGTGCGGCCAAGTTGGGCCATCGTTTCCGCCACCCATGGGTTGACCACTGCCGGAGCCACCACCCGCCGACAAACCTGGTTCACCTGCACCGTCTCCACAGTGGGATACAGGGCGACTTCCCCCGTGGCGGAGCGGGCCACCATGATCGCCAGCTCCTTGGTGAAGGGCACAAATTCCTCCAGCAGCACCGGATTGCGCTCAAAGCCATTCCAGGTTCCCACCAGATCCTCTGGGGTACGCACCACCACCGTGCCGTAGCCGTCGTAGCCCAGGCGGCGAGTTTTCATCACCACAGGAAAGCCCAGCTCAGCCGCCTTTTGATGCAGCTCTACTTCAGATTCGGTCCCTTCTAGTACAGCGTAGCGGGGATTAGGCAGGCCAATGCGGGCAAAAAACTCGCGCTGGTGGCGCTTATCCAGCACCAGATCCAGCACCTCTAGCCCAGGCCGAAAGATCACGCCCCGGTCGGCCAAGGGTTGCAGCCCCGCACAGTCAATAAACTCGTTTTCAAAGGTGATCACATCACACTGGTCAGCGAGGCGGGTGGTGCCAGCCACATCATCCACCGGAGCCAATACCGCCGCCTGAGCAATGGCTACCGCCGGATCCGCCTCGTTAGGGGTTTGCACCACGAGATCCAAGCCCAACCGCTGTGCCGCTGGCCCCATCATCCAGGCCAGTTGCCCCCCGCCAATGACACCAATGCGACGGATCGAGGGCTGGGCAGCGGGGTTAGACAGGGCCATAGCAAGGTTAGACTCAAGGGAATGCAGCAGGGAAACGGGCGGCAAGTCTGCCAACGGGGAAAAACCATGGCAGGCTAAGGACAGGATGCTCGTTCATTATTAAACGTTTACGGTGCGCCGATGCCTGTTTCCTCCTGCCAAAATGTGCCCTTTTTGCCGCCGTGGTATCTGCGATCTGGGTTGCTGATGACCCTCTACATCGCCCTGCTGGCCAAACACACCTGGCAGCGCACTATTCAGCTTCCCCCTGTGCCCTACCAAGACCACGTTTTTACGGGTCAGGGGCAGGTGCCGATCTTTGGGCAATGGGCCGCACCGCCCCAGGCCCAAGGCACGTTCATCGCCACCTACGGCATCACGGGTAGTTTGGAAAATCAGTGGTTTCTAGAAATCCTAGGCCGCAAAGCCTACGACCGGGGCTATGGGGTGCTGCTGTTTGACTGGCGCGCCCACGGCAAAACGGCGGAACTCTCACCCACCCTCACCTCCGACGGCATTTACGAAGGGGATGATTACCTCGCCCTCGCGGCCCAGGCCAAAGCGTTGGGCTGTCCGCCGCCCTACTGGTTTGTGGGCTATTCCCTCAGTGGGCAACTGGCCCTGTGGGCAGGCAAAGTGGCGATGAATTTGCCCGCAGACTCCCCCCTGCAGCCGGAGGACATCGGCGGCGTGGCGGTGGTGTGCCCCAATTTGGATGCTAACCGATCCCTGCCCTACCTAATGGCCGCGCCCTTGGGCAAGTATCTGGAACGAGCCATTGCTAAGGAACTCAACCGTTTGGCCCTTCAGCTTCATCAATACCACCCCCAGGATTTTGACCTAGAGGCCATCAACCGGGCCGACAGTATTTGGGGCTTTGACCATGAACTGGTGATTCCCCGCCTGGGCTTTGCCACGGTGGAAGACTACTACGCGGCCAGTTGCCCCCTACCCTTTTTGGCAGATCTCACGGTGCCCACCCTAATCCTCTACGCCGCGGATGATCCGCTGTTTCATCCCGACTTGGTGCCCGAACTGGTGGCGATGGGACAGCAGAATCCCTACCTAGACGTGGTGGCGACGGAGTACGGCGGCCATGTTGGCTACTACAGCGGCCCCACCGGGCAACGCCTCGCCCAGGATCCCGATCCTTGGTGGGCCTGGAATCGGGTATTGGATTGGGTAGAAAGTCAGCCGCCTGTGTCCGTTGGGGCTAGGGTTGGGGCGATGGCCTCACGCCAAGACAGTTAGGCTCGTGCCTTGGATAGGTTAGCGCTTTGGACGGCAAGGATTTTTCTCTCAGAATCAATTCCCACCCGTTAAGGGTACCCCTAGCGCATAAAATTGAGGTTCAACCTTACACCCAATCGCCGATTCTATGAGAGCCTACCGGGCAGCCGCCGTACAGATGACCAGTGTGCCAGACCTCGACAAAAATCTGGCCCAGGCCGAGGAGTTAATTGACTTAGCGGTGCGCCAGGGGGCAGAACTGGTCACACTGCCGGAGAATTTCTCCTTTTTGGGGGATGAGGACGCCAAAATTGCCCAGGCCGAGCAGATTTGTCAGGCCAGCGAAACCTTCCTCAAAACCATGGCCCAGCGCTACCAGGTAACGCTGATTGGCGGCGGTTATCCCGTTCCAGCTAAGGAAGGCAAGGTGTTTAACACGGCCCTGCTGGTCTCCCCCGAAGGCCAAGAGCTGCTGCGCTACGAAAAAGTTCACCTGTTCGACGTGAACCTGCCCGACGGCAACACCTACCGCGAATCCAACATTGTGATTTCTGGCCACCTGCTGCCCGATGTCTTCCCGTCTAAGGACTTCGGCATCATTGGCCTGTCGGTGTGCTACGACGTGCGCTTCCCCGAACTCTACCGCCACCTCTCCCAGCAGGGAGCTGAGCTTTTGGTGGTGCCCGCCGCCTTCACCGAATTCACCGGAAAAGACCACTGGCAGGTGCTCTTGCAGGCCCGCGCCATCGAAAATACCTGCTACGTCATTGCCCCCGCCCAAACCGGGTTCCACAACAGCCGTCGCCAATCCCACGGCCACGCCATGATTATCGACCCCTGGGGCATGGTCTTGGCCGATGCAGGCACCGCCACCGGGGTGGCCATCGCCGAAATCAACCCCAACCGCATTGCCCAGGTGCGCCGCCAAATGCCCTCCCTCTCCCACCGCATGTTTGTGTAGGTTGCTTCCTGTTGCTGTCCTAGGGCGGCGACTAGGCCCAGCCGATGGCCAATCGGCCCTTGTAGCCCAAGCCAGCCCAGGCAGCGGGAAGCAAGTTGCCCTCCACCACGTCTCCTCGGAGGAAAGGGACGTCGGAAACTGGCTTCAATCAAAGGTCTTCTCCCTGGGGCAGAGGGGCTTAGGGCAAGGGCAGCGACGGATTGTGGCCTTTTTTGCCGCTTATGACGAACTCTTTGCAACCAGAAAACTCATGTACATTGGATAGGTTGAGTTTTGGCGGCCTGAATGGTGGATTGGATCAGCGGCCTAATTGGCACCGCCCCCCTGTTTGCTTCCCAAGAATTGGTTCCCCACGGTGCTATGGCTACGCTGCCCTCGGTGCCGTGGTTGGCGGAGATTGCCGAAGCCGAGATTGAGCCTCTGGTGTTGGCCAGCGTGCTGCTGAGCCTGATTGTGGTGTATCTCGCGGCTAAGATTGGCGGTGAACTGTGCGCCCGCGTCAACCTGCCCCCCGTACTGGGCGAACTGTTGGGGGGAGTCGTTGTGGGGGTGTCGGCCCTGCACCTGATTGTCTTCCCCGAAGCAGGCGCGAATCCTGACTCCATGCTCATGAACTTTGTTGGGTGGGTGACAGGCATCGCCCCTGAAGATGGTCTTTCACGAGTCTTTGCAGGCGAAAGTGAAGCCCTCTCAGTGCTGGCGGAGTTAGGGGTGATTATCCTCCTGTTTGAGATTGGCCTAGAGTCTGACCTCAAGGAGCTGATTCGGGTTGGCCCCCAGGCGGCGGTGGTGGCGGTGATTGGGGTCGTTGTGCCCTTCGCCGCAGGCACAGCGGGGCTGATTGGCCTGTTTGGGGTAGATACTATCCCGGCGGTGTTTGCCGGGGCTGCACTCACCGCCACCAGCATCGGGATTACAGCCAAGGTATTGGCAGAACTGCAAAAGCTGAGTTCCACAGAAGGCCAAATTATCATCGGAGCCGCCGTCCTAGATGACGTGCTAGGGATCATCGTTCTAGCCGTGGTGGCCAGCCTGGCCAAAACCGGGGAAATCGAAATCCTCAACGTGGTCTATCTGGTGATTGGGGCCGCTGTATTCCTGGTGGGGTCTATCTTTTTAGGGCGCTTGCTCAGCCCCTATTTTGTTGCCCTAGTAGACAAACTTCGCACCCGTGGCCAGGTGTTGATTAGCTCCCTGATTTTCGCCTTTGTACTGGCCTACATTGCCTCAGCCATTCAGCTAGAGGCGATTTTGGGAGCCTTTGCCGCCGGATTAATTTTGGCCGAAACCAGCAAGCACAAGGAGCTAGAAGAACAGATTAGCCCCATCGCCGATATGCTGGTGCCGATTTTCTTCATCACCGTGGGGGCCAGAACCGACATCAGCGTGCTAAACCCCCTCGACCCCAACAACCGACCAGGCCTGATTATTGCCTCCTTCCTAGTAGTAGTGGCCTTTGTGGGCAAGGTCGTAACAGGCTTTGCCGTGTTTGGCCAACCGGGCATCAACCGCCTTGCCGTGGGCATTGGCATGGTGCCCAGGGGCGAAGTGGGCCTCGTCTTTGCTGGGGTAGGGGCCGCCAGCGGGGTGCTGTCCGAATCCCTGGATGCCGCCATCATTGTGATGGTGATTCTGACCACCTTCATGGCCCCGCCGCTGCTGCGCCTGGTATTTGAGGAAAAAGACTCCGACGAACCGCCCCTCCAGGAAGACGAAGCCCTCGCCACGGCCACCCCAGCCCCTGGACAGGACTAGGCTTTCCGCCGCCGCCGAACGCTCGCCTCCTGCCAGGAGGAGGGCGTTTTGTCTACCAACCCAGGGTAGAGTTTTTCATCCCGTTTGATTCCACCGCCTAGACCCGCTACACTCTATGGAATCCTCCGATGTCTAACTAGGCATAAGTACTTATGAACAACGGGTTCCAACGCCGTCATCTCGCCTCCCCTGGCCCTGCCCGCATCGGCATTTTTGATAGCGGCGTGGGTGGCCTCACGGTGCTGCGGGAAATCTATCGCCAACTGCCCCACGAATCGGTGCTGTACTTTGGTGATACGGCCCGTCTGCCCTACGGTTCCCGTTCCCCTGAGGAAATCATCTACTTTGTGCGCCAAATTCTGGACTGGATGGCCAGTCAAAACGTCAAAATGGTGATGATGGCCTGTAACACCAGTTCAGCCCTGGCCCTAGATATTGTGCAACCGGAGTACGACTTCCCCATTTTGGGCTTGATTCGTCCCGGTGCTCAGGCCGCTGCCCAGGTGGGGCAACGCATTGGCATCATTGCTACCCAGGCCACCGTCAACAGCAGCGCCTACCCCAGCGCTATCCAGGAACTATCCCCCCAAACCCCCGTGTGGCAGGTGGCCTGTCCTCAGTTTGTCACCATTGTGGAGGGCAACCAAATTCAGCAACCCCACGCCCGCCAAACCGCCGAAGACTATCTGCGCCCCCTGATGGATGCCCAGATCGATACCCTGATCTATGGCTGCACCCACTACCCCCACCTGGCCCCGCTGCTGAAGACCATTCTGCCCCCCAGCACCCAGTATGTCGATCCGGCCATTTCGATGGTGGCGGCGGCAGCCAAGGAGCTCGATGCCCTCGGCCTTCGCAGCAACGCTGCCGCCTGGGCCACAGAGTTCTATGTCAGCGGTTCCGCCAGGGAGTTTCGGCGCTTGGCGGTGCAATGGCTGGGCCATCAGCCCCAAGTTCAGCAAATTCGCTTGCCTGACCTCGCTCCTCAGCCCGTGCCCTCGGTGGATGTGCATTCGTAGCTAGCCGCTATCAGAGATTCACTACCAAAGGCTTATCACCACAAGGTCAACTATAAGGCTCGTCACCAAAGGCCCATCAAAGGCTAACCAAAAAGCGAGGCATCGGATATCCGACACCTCGCTTCTTTGGTTATGGGGCTAATCGCTCAACCCCTATTGGAGACTGGCTTTAGCGGTAACGCTTCTTGCGGCGCGCCACGGCCTTGCGCTTACGCTTCTCTTGGGGGGTTTCAAAGTGGCGACGACGCTTCACTTCTGAGAAAATACCCGCCTTAGACACCTGTCGCTTAAAACGACGTAGGGCTGATTCAATCCCTTCGTTTTCACCAACAACAACTTGAGTCATACGAACTTGTCCGTTTCTCCTGTAATGAGAACTTACGTCAGAAATGATCCTACGCCGGAAATGACTGGGATGGCTCCATAGACCACAGGCCGCCCTGAAGAACTAACCTTGGCAGTGCCTCTGCGGAGCCTGGGGTGAAGCCATGCTAAAGCATCATCAAAAGACCGCTTTAGTATTTTCTCCGGCCTAGGAATTGTAGCCAAGGGGAGCCTTGGCTAGCGCAAAATTTTTAGATAAGCCTCAGGACGGTCTGTGCCACCTCCCGCAGTCCTAGGCGATCTGTGCCGACAGCAAAACTAGGGCACGACGTCCCTAAGCTGTACCTTAACCAGACTATCACAGAACTTTTCCCCTCCAGCATTCTGGGTGTGAGATTGAGAGAGCCACGGCCCTGGTGAAGACAAGGCTAGGCCAGAAAACGGGTTGTGTTTTGTGACAGTTCATCCCCCTAGGGCCATGGAGCCGGGGCTAGGGGGCTAGAATTTAACCCTTCCTATTGCGGTGATGCCCCATGAGTTTAGTGACGCCCCAGGTGATCCCCACCGACCTTGCCCCCGATAGCTACGTGGTGATGGGGGTTGCCACCTGCTATCTACGTCAGGAGGGCGAAACCCTGGCACTAGAAGTGATGGAGCCGATTCCTTCGGCCTATCTCGAAACCCTGCTTCAGGGAACGCCGACGGCCTATCGTCATATTTGGGGCACCCACCTAGAGGCGGCCCTGGCTTGCGATCCAACGACCTTGACACCCACCGAAGGCCCCGCCGTCCAGCGCTGTGCCGACTTTGAGCAGCGCCTGGTTGCTGCGGCCCGCACCTATCAAAGTCGCCCGCAGGCTACGACGGATCTTCCCATTGGCACCCATCGCCAAGACCTGAACTATTCCACAGCTCACAAGCGCATCCTCAATCCCAAAAATAAGGTATCGAAGGCTGACAATGTGAAGCAGCACAAATACACCCATGAGGTGCTCTAGCCGATTCGGGCTGTCGGCCCCCTGCGTCTTCGGTTGGATTAGCCCCCAGTGGGAGAGGGTATCGTCACCCTGGAGACAATGGGCCTAGGGCGATGCATTAAGGTAATCGCCGTGGTTGTGTCAGGCTAAGTTGTGTAGGGCTAATCCGTTGGGTCATTGGCCGCTGCTGGGGCAACCTCTGCCGTGACCAGTACGCGCTCGGCCTCAGCTTGGATACGGCTGCTGCGTAGGGCATCGAGGGCTTCTTTGAAGACCACAGCGGCGGGAACGGCCACAATCACCCCCAGCAGCCCCCCAACCCTAGCCCCCGACAAAATAGCGATGAAGACCCAAAAGGGATTCAGCCCCGTGACGCTGCCCAGCACCCTGGGGGCGAGGCCGTTTTCTACCACCTGCTGCACAATCACCGAGCCAATTAGCATGGGGATGGCGATCTTAATGTCTCGCAGCGCTACCAGCAGCGTGGTAAGCACGACGCCCACGGTGCCGCCGAAGGGAATCAGCGCTAGCAGGCCCACAGTTAGCCCAAACAGCGACCCAAAGGGCACATTTAGCAGGCTATAGATCACCGTCAGGGCGGCACCGAGGCAACTGGCGACGATTAACTGACCCAGAAAGTAGTTGCGAAAGCTGGAGCGCAGGGTGGTGGAAAAGGGCCGCTGCACCGGGGTGGGCAACAGACCCACCAGGCTTCCCCACACTTCTTCGCCATGCTGCAACAGGTAGAAGGTAAGCACCACCGTCAACACCACATCCAGCAGCTTATTGGCGGTGAAGAAGGCGACGTTCAGCGTCAGGTTGAGGGCTTCTCCGGCGATGGACTGAATCTCGCGCCGCAGCCGATCCGTGGTTTGGGTAATGATGCCGTCTAGGTTCACAGGCCAGCCCCACTCGGCAAACTTGCTGTCTAGCACCATGAGCTGCACCTTGCCCGAATCAAACCATTCTGGCAAGCGACCAATCAACTGCTGACCTTGATCAATCACGAAGGGCACGACCGTCAGCGCGAGGGCGGCAAACCCCACCAGGGCAAAGGCCAGCACCAAAATTGCGGATAGCCCTCGCTTGAGGCCCGCCCGCTCTAGGCTGGCCATGGGATAGCTGAGCAAAAAGGCCAGCAGCGACGCAATCAGCACCGTCACCGCAATGGAGCGAAAATAGCCAAAAATGATGGAAATAGCCCAGATATTCAGCACCAGCAACGGTGTAGCCAGCATCACCGCCGCCGACTGGGCCACGGGATTAAGCTGACTCCACCAGCGAGTTAACCAACTCCGGGTTTCAGGGGACTGGGCCGTGGCCGTGGGGGAATCCGTCTGAATCATGGGGGCAACGGGGAAGCGTTCAAAGGATTGCAGACCTATCCTACGCTTAGAATCCAGGAAAGCCAAGGATAATTAGTCAAGGACATCACGAATCCCTACCGCCGTCGTCTGGGAAACCGAACCTGCCCTAAGCACCAGGTTTGTTAGGCTTGAGCTAATGTAATGGGCTACCCTGAGCCCAACAGTTTTTCGGCATGGCCCCAAGGCATGGGATGACACCCCTGATGCAGGCCCGGTCTGGCCCAGGGGGATGGGCGCGTTGATCAATCCAGAGACGTTGAACCACGGCTCTGGGATTCTGTGGGGGAATCACCCTGGGCAGGGCAATGGCATCCTGGGGTAGGCAGTTTATTCGGTAGTTAGGAGGACAACTATGGCGGCTACTGGCTTCAAAGATTACTACGCTGTGCTGGGGGTCAGTAGAACCGCTGGGGTGGATGAGATTAAGCAGTCCTTTCGGAAGCTGGCCCGCAAATATCACCCCGACGTCAATCCGGGCGACAAAAATGCGGAGGCCCGATTCAAGGAGGTCAGCGAAGCCTACGAGGTGCTGTCTGACCCCGACAAGCGCAAAAAGTACGACCAGTTTGGCCAATACTGGCAGCAGGCCGAACGGGCCGGGGCCGGGGCGGGCTATGGCACTCCGGGCGACTTCGGTGGTTTTGACTTCAGCAACTACGGCAGTTTCGACGAATTTATCAACGAGCTGCTAGGTCGATTTGGCGGCGGTGCGGCGGGTGGCCCCCGTGCCCGAACGACCTATCCCTACGGTGCCCCCAGCGGCTTTGGCGGGCCTGGGGCTGGGTTCGACCCCACCACGGCCTCCC
The DNA here is from genome assembly GCF_016403105.1 of Leptolyngbya sp. BL0902. Classification (NCBI taxonomy): domain Bacteria; kingdom Bacillati; phylum Cyanobacteriota; class Cyanophyceae; order Leptolyngbyales; family Leptolyngbyaceae; genus Leptolyngbya; species Leptolyngbya sp. BL0902. Next base: position 480,775 of record NZ_CP046155.1, on the reverse strand, counting down.
AATCCTTTGACCAAGAGGCCAACATCAACCTCAGCTTTAGCGAAGCTTTCCACGGCACCCAAAAGCGCCTCCGCATCGGCAACAACGAGGTGGAGGTACGCATTCCCCCCGGTGCCAAGCAGGGCAGCAAGGTGCGACTCAAGGGCAAGGGACAGATGAACCCCTACAGCAAGCAGCGGGGCGATGTGTATTTAGTGGTGCAGCTAGCGGCCCACGCCCTGTTCAAGCTGGAGGGTGACAACCTGGTGTGCGACTTGCCCATCACCCCCGATGAGGCCGTCCTCGGCGGCAAAATTGATGTGCCAACCCCCGACGGCCCTGTAACCATGAACCTGCCAGCGGGGATCAAGTCTGGCCAAACCCTGCGGCTGCGCGGCAAGGGCTGGCCCAGTCCCAAGGGCAACCGGGGCGACCTGTTGGTGACGGTGGTGATCACTCCCCCGACCAATCTCAGCGACGACCTGCGCCAACTCTACGAAAAAATCCGGGCGCTGCGTTCAGACAGCCCCCGCCAAGCCCTCACGAATACGCGCCTGTAGCCAATACCCAACTCATTCCCCATCTCACCCCCCACGCTATGCATTCCTCTTCTTGGCAATGGGCCGACCACCAGGGTCACGCCTTTCTCACCTGCAAACTGCTCAACTCCTGGCCCCACGGTTTTTTTACCCGCAACTTTTGGCCCCAGGTGCCGGAGGACTTGACTCCAGCCCTCCACCCCCAGGCGGCGGTGCAGCGGGTGAAGCAAGTTCACGGCAGTCGGGTGCTGACCCCCACGGAGATGGCCCAGATGGATGCCGAATCCACCCACCCGGAGGCCGATGCTCTGATGAGCGATGGCCCCAACCAAGCGCTGTGGGTGTGCTCGGCGGACTGCAACCCGGTGCTGATCGGAGACTGCGTCACCGGACAGGCGGCGGCGATCCATGCCGGATGGCGGGGAACGGCGCTGAAAATTGTGCCCCAGGCGGTGGCTAAAATGCAGGCCCAGGGTAGTCGGCTGGCGGATTTGCGGGTGGCCATTGGCCCAGCCATTGCGGGGGAAGTGTACCAGGTGGCCACCACCGTTGCCGCTGAGGTCGGTCGCACCATTGCCCCCGGCGATCACAACTCCGACGAAGCCCTAGTAGAAGCCTTACAATCCCTAGCCCACTCCCCCATTTTGCCCGATGACGAATCGGGTAAGGCGCGGCTAGACGTTCGTCAGGTGAACGTGTGGCAGCTTACCCAACTGGGCTTGAGCCTCGCTCAGATTTCGGTGGCTCCCCACTGCACCTTTCAGGAACCAGAGCGGTTCTTTTCCTATCGCCGCACCGGAGAAAAGCAGGTGCAGTGGTCGGGGATTGTGAGCCGCACCGCCGCCTAGGCTGACTCCAGAGCCTTTAGGTTGATAGGTTTATGCGGTGGCTAGGCCGTGGTCATGGTCGGCAGCGGGTTCACCACAACGACCGTGATATTGTCGCGTCCGCCGCGCTGCTTGGCCGAGTTGACGAGGGCAGTGGCCACGGCTTCACAGGCCCGAATCGACTTCAGGTGAGAGGCAATCAGGTGGTCGGACAGTTCTTCAGTCAGGCCATCGCTGCACATCAGCAGACGGTCGCCGGGGTGTACTTCTATCGGCTGAACGTCGATTTGGGTGAGGTCTTCTCGCCCCAAACATTGGGCCAAGACGTGACGCCAAGGGTGGCTGCGGGCCTGGGCGGGGGTCAGTTCTCCCTCGCGGATGGCGCGGGCAATCCAGGTGTGATCCTCGGTGATTTGATCAAGCTGGTGCCCCCGCAGGCGATAGAGGCGCGAATCCCCCACATGGGCACACCAGGGCTGATCATCCTGCTGCCGAAAGGCAAGCACTACCACCGTGGTTCCCATATCCGAGCGTTCGGGATGGTGGAATTGGTCGTGCAGGATGGCGTTGTTGGCCTGGGCGAGGGCTTGACGCAGCAGGTCGGCGGTGGGCTGGGTATCCTGCCAATGCTGATTCAAAAACGTTTTGATGGTAGCCGTGGCTAAACGACTGGCCTCTTGGCCTCCAGCGTGGCCCCCCATACCGTCCGCCACAATGAAGAAGCGACCGTCTGGATCCATGTAGTAGTCATCCTGATTACTACTCCTCAGAAGACCCGGATCCGTTAGCCCTGAAAATTGGTGCTCCACCATAACCTGCTCATTGCTACTTTCTAGGGCAACCGATCGGCACGATTTACCTTGATCACGGCTCGTAGAAAAGCTATCCCAGAGCCCGTCGCCAACACCCCTGGGGCAATGGCAATCAGCGGCCAAGGCGTCATCAGAAGACCCGTAGCGGACAAGGTAAACGCGCCCACCAAAATAGCATAGTTGTTGGCCATGCTGACGGTGCCGATGCGCCGCAGGGCTCGGTCGGTTTCTACGGAACGCACCCGCACCCGAATATCACCCCGTTCGAGCTTGTCAAGGGTGTCTTCAATCCGTCGGGGGAGCCCGAAGGCGGTGGTACTCACCTGGGCGGCTTGACGGCTCAGTTCTCCGAGTAGACTGTTGGCTCCATCGCCAGGATTTCCGCTGGTCATAAGCTGTGCTGCAAACGGCTTGGCCGCTTCCATAAAGTTAAAGTCTGGATCCAGACCCTTGCCCACGCCCTCCAGGGTAGAAAAGGCCCGCATCACGAAGGTAAAGGTGGCCGGAAACCGAAAGGGCTGATCGTAGGCTACCGCATAGAGGTCATCGCTGATCGCCTCGATGGACTGCTCCTCGAAGGGTTTGTCCATAAAGTTGTCGAGGATGTACTGGATCGAGCGCCGCACGGGGCTCATGTCCTCCACTTGGGCCAGGGCTCCGAGCTCCACCAGGGAGTTCATCACCTGGTTCGCATCGCGCTGGGCCACGCCCATGAAGGTGCCCATCAAGCGTTGGCGGGTCAGGGGCTGCACCTGGCCCATCATGCCAAAGTCGTAGAAAATCAGCGACCCGTTGAGGCTAACGGCAATGTTGCCGGGGTGGGGGTCGGCGTGGAAAAAGCCGTCGTCGAGGAGCTGGTGTAGGTAGGCTTGGGCACCCAACTGGGCCAGCCGCTTGCGATCTAGCCCCGCTGCCTCTAGGGCTTCGTAGTGGCTGATTTTAATCCCCGGCATATATTCCAGGGTGAGGATGCGCGGCGAGGTGTAGCGCCAGAAAACGCGGGGCACCTTCACCCAGTCCATGGCCCGGAAGTTGCGGCGGAAGGTGTCGGCGTTGCGGCCTTCGTTGAGGTAGTCGATTTCTTCCCAGAGGATGCGGCAACATTCTTCGTAGATGCCCATCCAGTCGCGGCCTCGGCCCCAGGTGCGATGGTTCTGAAAATACCGGGCAATGCCCTTCAGAATCGATAGATCGATGGTGAACAGGGACTTGAGCCCCGGTCGCTGCACCTTCACCACCACTTCTTCGCCGCTATGCAGTTGGGCGCGATGGACTTGGCCCAGACTGGCCGCCGCTAGGGGGATGGGGTCGAAGGTGCGGTACAGCTCTTGGATCGGCTTGCCAAGGTCGTCCTCCAGGATGGCGCGGGTTTGCTCGTAGCTGAAGGCGGGCACCCGATCCTGGAGTTTCGACAGTTCTTCCACAAACTCAATCGGGAAAATGTCGGCACGGGTGGAGAAAAGCTGGCCGACTTTAATAAAGGTGGGGCCAAGATCCAGCAGGGTTTCGCGGATCCACACCGCCAGTTTGCGCCGCCGCTCGGCCTGTTTTTCGGGGGTGATGGTGCCGCCGTAGCTCCAGGCTTTGCCGTAGAGCCAACGTGCCCCCAACAGCCGCAGCACAAAGCCCCAAATGTCCACAAATCGCCGATTGCGGGAATAGCGGCCCCGGTTCCAGCGGTAGGCTTTTTGCTGAAAGCGGTAGGTTTTCTCTGGTTCTGGATCCGGACTGCCCGGAAGCGTGGAGAGGGCGATGGGCACTTCCCCTGCTATCGCCAAGGGGGCCGAACGGTGACTATCGTTTGCCCCAGGCTCCGAAGTTGACGGTTGGGGTACCGAGGATAGCACTGACTCGCCTTGGCCAGGAAGGGGCAAAGACGATGGGGATTGGGCCGATGGATCGAAAACTGCGGACACTCAGGCTCCTATCGGGTTAGACCAAATGAGGCATTACGGCAGTGACAGAGCAGGGGACGGGGCAACCGACTTAGGCGGTGGTGCTGCGATACTGCTGAAGCGCCACCCTCACCTGGGCAATTTCGGCCCGTAGGTTGTCGATGGTGGCCTGGAGGTCTTCCGAGGAATCCGCTGAGGCGGCACCGTTTGCGGAAGAACTGGAGGTTCCTGAACCGTAGGTGGCTTCGGCCTGTTGGGCGCGGGCCATCACTTCTTCGGTGAACTGCCGCAGGGCTTCCCGCTGTTCGGCGTCAAACTGGCCCAGCCAACTCAGGGAGTCAGTGAGTAAGCGCTCGGTGCGGTCGTTAATCACCTCCGCAACGGCTCGGCCTAGAAAAAATGCGTGAAGCACCGGGTTACTCATCGATAAAACCTCGTACCAAACCCAACTGTTTAGAATTATAACGCTCTTATCCCCCAGCGCAGGCCCAAACCTTAGCGCGAGGGACGGCTTAACTGGAGGTCAGGGGGGCCGGGGATTCGGGAGCCGGAACCAAGGGCGGCGGGGGCGCGACCGGGGCCGGAACAGGGGGCGGCGGTGCCACGGGCGCGGGGGCCGTAGGCGGTGGGGCCACGGGGGCCGGAGCCATTTCCACCGGAGGCGCTACGGGGGCGGGGGCAACTTCGCGGATGGGCGGGGCCGGATCCGGGCTGGAGGGGAAACTGGGCGTACTGTCATCCCCTGAAAACGTGGGCGCTTCATTCTCCACGGGGGGCGCAGGCCGAGGCGTCGAGGGGGTCGTGCGCCGAGGGGGAGAAGCGGTTTGGCCCGCTGGGCTGGGATCACGGTTCAGGTCATCGCTGGGCTGGGCCAAGGGAGCCGAACGAGTGGCGGGTTCCGATGCAGGCGTGGGGCGGTTGCTGGGGCGTTCGTTGGGGCGTTCGTTGAGACTGCCGGGGCGTTCACTGGAGCGAGAACGGCGGTTTTCCACCGTCGGGCTGCCAAACTCTGGCCCGTTGCCATCCCAGTTGGGCAGGGGCGGAAAGGCTTGGTTGGGGTTAAAGCGGGTCTGGGCGGCGGGGCTGGAGGGCTGAAGGCGGGCTTGCAGCCCAAAGGCTACTCCACCAATGCCAAAGACAAACCCCGTAGTCAGCAAGGCCAAAGCCTTCCAAGGCACACGTTTGGGGGCGGGGACAGCGGCAAGGGGGGCTGTCATTGCAGGGGCAATGTGGGTAGGAGGAGGAGCCACCGGAGCCGCCAAGACAGTAGCAACCGTCGTCCGTTGGGCTTGGGGTGCCGCTGGAATGGAAGAATTGCCCTTGGCCCGTTCCGAAGCCTGAGGGTGGCTAGGGGCCACTGAACTGAGGTCGGCGGAGGCGGGATGGGGCAATAGGGCAAGCCATTCCGCCAAGCTGGGGGGCTGGGCTTGGGCGAGGGAGGGGTTGGCCCACTGAAATACCGCATCCAATCCCGTGGGCAATTCTGGGCGACGATGGCGCAGATCCACCCCTAGGGGAGCCTGGGAGGCCCGCTGGCCCGTCAGCAAAAAGTACAGCAGTTCCGTCAGCCCCCACACCAGATTGGCCTCGCTGGAGCCGGACGCTTGGCCAGAGGCCGGAAAGTCAAACCCTGTCAGGGTGAGGGATCCCCCTGGCCCTTGCCACACCTGATCGGGGGCAATCCGTAGCCCCGCCCACCCGACGGAACGCAGGGTTTCAAGGTGCTGAGCTACTTGGCGAACCAGGGCCAGACTAGGGGCTAGGGGCCGAGGCGTTTGTGCCACACCTTCGCTCAGGGGCGATCCGGGTGGCGCAGCAAACACTTGGTAGCAGACTTTGTCTTCCTCAAACCCAGCCAGTTTTTTGGGCACAAAGGCCGTACCTAGAGCCGTCAGCGATTCTAGGTACTGATAGAACGCACGACGTTGGGAGGCGTCCGGCAGCGATTCGGGATGGCGACTGCCCAACACCCGCACCAACACCCACTGACCACTAGGTACATGGGTGGCCAGGTAAAGTGGCCCAATACTGTCCTCGCCACTGAGGGCATCGATGACGTAGGTGCCGTGCTGGAGGGATGTACCAAGGGCTAGGGTCATAGGGTTGGGTCGAGGAAATATCCCCAAGGAACGGAGTTCGGGTCAAGTCTTTGCTACTTTAGCTTGTCCGATGCCCTTCTGGGGTGGGGTGGGGGACAGTGGATAATGTTGGCCGAGGAATTGCTGGGCGTCTTCCATCGTGGCGATTTCCCCGTCCAACTGAGCCGCCAGCAGGGCATCCAGCATGGGCCGAAACTGCCGACCGGGTTTATAGCCCAGCGCCTTCAACGTATCGCCGTTGACCAAAGGCTCCACCGTGCGTTCTTGGGTGAGGTAGCGCCAAATCACCGGGCCAAGGGTGCGGGGATGGCGGGCGCTGACTAGTAACAGAGTAGCCAGGTCAACGGGGGCAAAGGTGGTGTATCGCTGGCTGGGGCGTAGGGGCGGAATCACCGTGGCCAACCATCTTGTTTCCACCTCATCGAGGTGAGCCAACCGCCGAATACTGGTTTCCGTCAGTTGCAGGGCGGCGGCAATGTCTCGGCGTTGGGCGGGGGGGAGGGTCGCTAGTAGAACTTCTAACCGAAGTTGCCAGGGGCTACAGCGTTCCGTCCAATCAAACCGATCTAGCCAACGACTGACTCGGCGCAACTGGTGCCACAGGGTCGGCGTCATGGCCAAATCGCTATGGATGCAGCGCAATGCCCGTAGGTGATCCAGCAGTTCCAAGGCTCCTGGCCAGTAGTGGGCCTCTAGGATGTATTTCAACTCATTTTTCAGGCGCACTTGCAGGGCGGGCACCCGTTTCACCTGGCGTTGCATCTGGGCATAGACGCCGCTGTCGATGGCGTGGTGGATAAACCCCTCGGTTTGGCTATCCAGGCTGAACCCCAGACGCACGGCAAAACGCACCGCTCGGTAAATGCGGGTGGGGTCTTCGATAAAACTATTGGGATGCAGCACCCGCACCTGGCGATTGTGCAGGTCAATCAGTCCACCAAAATAATCCAGCAGTTGCCCTTGGCCGGGGTTCGTCAGCCGCAGGGCCATGGCGTTGATGGTGAAATCGCGGCGATAGAGATCCTGCTGAATGGAACTGGCCTCCACTTCGGGGTTGGCGGCGGGATAGGGGTAGAACTCGGTGCGGGCGGTGGCAATGTCGATCATCAGTCCTGCCAGGGGATGATCCAACTCCCGACGCCACACTAGGGAGGCCGTCTGAAACCGACCATGCACCTGAATATCCACCTCCGGGAATTGGGCCTTGATGTGTTCCGCCAGCACCATGCCAGCCCCCACCTGGGCGGTTTGAAAAAAGCCATCCACCACCAAATCTAAATCGGGCAGACTGACCCCGGATGTAACTTGCGGATCGTCCCGCTGAATCAACACATCCCGCACCGCACCGCCCACTAAATAGAGATGCCAGCCCCGATCCTGGGCCGCTGTGGCAATTTGGGTGAGGATCGTCCACAGATTGGGGGTGAGGCGTTGTGCCAACACGTCGGTAAGGGGCGGCACCGGGGGCAATTGTGGTTGACCAAGGGTGGGCCGGGGTGATCCCGTCATCCGTTGGACTTGATGCAGGTGGCGCAATAGATCGGTACGGGTGACGATGCCCACCAGCGCCTGATCCTGCAACACGGGCAAACGGCCAATATCATACGTCACCATCAATTCCTCAATGTCGCTGAGGGAGGTCTCTGGCGTAATGGTTTTCAGGTTGGTGGCCATGTAACCCTTCACCGGGGCATGGCTGAAACCGTGGTGCAGGGCAATGTCTAAATCCCGCCGCGAAATCACCCCCACCAGGGCATCCGCCGCATCCACCACCGACAGCCCCGAATGGCCGTAGCGCAGCAAAATGCGCTGGGCCTCGCCAATGGTGGTTTCGGGCCGAATCGTCCGCACCGGGGAAGACATCAAATCGCGGGCGGTGGGCGGTTTAGGGAACTGCAAGCGGGCCTGCTTCAGCACCGTCGCCATCACCTGTTCCGGCGCATCCGTCGTCAGCGTGGCTGAAGCCGCCGTGGGATGTCCGCCCCCGCCCACCGTCGCCAGCAACGCGCCCCAATCAATGCCCTGGCCGAGGTCTGGCCCTAACCCCTGTCCCAAATCCTGACTCAGGGACTGCCCGGACTCCTGACCGATACCTGGCCCCTGGTCATGGCCCTGCTCACGCTTCAGGCTCACCCGTCCCTGGGCGCGACCGATTAATAGGAGTTTGCGGAGCGGCGTTTCCCCATCCGGGCCAAGCTCCTTACCGGGATAGTGCGTCCCAAACAGCAGGGCATCCACATCCGCCAGGGAAATCAGCCGTTCCGCCACCCCCGACAGCCCCGGAATATAGCGATCCACCGCCAGCAGCACCGAGGCCAAGGTATCACCCTCAATGTTGACAACGACCATCTGCTCCATCGCCGCCGCCAGCAAATCCTGCAAATTCGGAGTCAGCCCCGGTTCCACAAACTCCGCAATCACGGGCACACTCGCCCCCTGGGCCATCAGCCAAGCCAACGCCTCCGCATCCCGCACCGTGGCCGTTTCAAACAGCAGCGACCCCGTATCCACATGCACCCCCAGGGCCATCACCGTCGCCTCCGCCACCGTCGGCACCATGCCCTGCCGCTGCATCGCCTCCGCCACCAGCGCACAGGTCGATCCCACCGCTTCAATCACCGTTTTTTCCGCCCGCACCGCTGTCTCCGTGGCGGGATGGTGGTCGTAAATCGTCAGGGGAATGTGTCGCGCCAGGGCCAAGTCAATCCACTCCGTCGCTGGGCCAAACCGATGGGCCTGCTGGGCATCTACCAGCGTAATCGACCGAATTTGGCTGGGGTTCACCGCCCGCCGTTCAATCAGCGGATACTCGTCCCGATGCAGGGCCACAAACCGCTGAACCGTGGGATGACAGCCCCCCGTCAGCACCACCCGCGCCCCCGGTTGCAGCCGCGCCAACCCCACCGCCGCCCCCAGGGTGTCAAAATCCGCCGTTGTGTGGCACAGCACTAAGTCCATATCGGTTTCCCAAGGGACACGCTTTCTGATAGCTTACTAATTGAGATCACTGTGGCAATTTGCCTTGCCCTACTCAAGGTTAGAGGGTTTCAGCCCATCCCTTTGCTCCGATTTCGCTGTCGCCGCTTAGCTTGGTCGAGGGCGAACGGCTAAATTGGAGGCTACATCGGACGTTATGGCGCTCAACCCCTCCCTAAAGGCGCTTCCCAGGGTAAACCAGCTTGGCTGGGAAAATAGGGGCGCTGGCTTGAGGGCGTGGTGTCTTAAATCCCCTGCTGTGTTTAAGAGAGAGATTTTAGATGGTCATCCTGTTTCAGCTTGCCCTATTCGCCCTGGTTCTGATGTCCTTCGTGCTGGTGGTGTACGTCCCCGTGGCCTACGCCTCCCCTCAAAACTGGGATCAGTCTAAAAAACTCATTCTGTTCGGCTCGATCCTCTGGGGCATCCTGGTGGTTTTGGTCGGTGGCCTCAACTACTTTGTGGTCTAAGCCCTGGTCTAAGCCTCGCGGGTTCTAAACCCTCTCAAGCAAACACGTTCAAGGATTTCCATGGCGGTATTTGAAGGCACCTTTGCAGCGGCAGACTCGTTTCGGTTCGCCATTGTGATTGGGCGATTTAACGATCTGGTAACGGGCAAACTGCTAGCGGGGTGCCAAGACTGCCTCAAGCGCCACGGCGTCGATCCCAGCCCCGAAGGCTCCCAGGTCGATTATGCCTGGGTTCCCGGCAGCTTTGAAATTCCCCTCGTCGCCCGTCAGCTTGCCTTAAGCGGACGCTACGACGCCATCATCTGCCTAGGGGCCGTCATTCGGGGCCAAACCCCCCACTTTGACTACGTTTCTGCCGAGGTGTCGAAGGGCATTGCGGCGGCGGGCTTCCAAACCGGGGTGCCCATCGTCTTTGGTGTCCTCACCACCGACACCCTCCAGCAAGCCCTAGAGCGGGCCGGAATCAAGGCCAACCACGGTTGGGATTACGCCATGAGCGCCCTAGAAATGGCCAGCCTGATGAAGCAAATTCGTCGGGTTTCTGGCGCACCGGGATCGGCTGGAGCCATGCTGCCTAGTCATGGGGGCACCGTCGTCGAAGCCAGTTCCACCATGATTTCCGACGCGGTGTAGGTCGCGGAATCGGGGATTCTCCAAGCCGTCTGGGAAAATCTCAAAAAAAATCTCAAAAGGTGTTGACATTTCATCTCCTTTTTGAGATTCTAGGTAAGGTCAAAACCGAACACTTAAGACATTCTTAAGGCTTTCCTCGGTTTTACATGCGGGTATAGCTCAGTGGTAGAGCGTCACCTTGCCAAGGTGAATGTCGCGCGTTCGAATCGCGTTACCCGCTTTCTGAAAACCTTTAATCAAGGTATTTTTCAATCGTTTGATGTCTGTTGGGATTGCCCCAGCGGCCTAGCAAACTTGACCGTCAATCATCTGATAAAAGTCGAGGAAGTCGTGCTTTTTGAGGGCCTTGGTCTTCCTGGGCTATGCCACAACCGTTGGGCTAAGTGCCGCTATGATCGGGCCATACACCATACGGTCAGGGCGCGATTGTGAACCGTCTTGTAGGGGTTATTGTTGCGATTAATCTGGGGCTGGCCCTAGGTGGCCTATATCTGGCGTGGCGGCTGTGGTGGCTGAAGCAGACGCTATCCCTGCTCGCCGATAACCTTACCATCTGGGAGCGTGACCTCCGAGACACCCTCGCCCTGGCGGATCATCTCGATCTATCCCGTCAGCAACTTTTGCGTTTGCGCCAACAGTACATCCTCCTTCAACGGTGGCTCGGCTATTTACCCTACCTGCGCCAGGGACTCAAGCTGCTGGCGGGCGTGGGAACTCAGAGACGCCAGCGACTCCGGCGGCGGGGCCGTACCTAACGGCTAGGCAAGAATGCTCCCCTGCGCTATTGTTGGGGCGATAGTTGGGTAGAGGTAGGCCCATGGCTGACAAACAATCGGGCGGTTTTTGGGGTGGTTTGCTGCTGGGAACGGCGGTTGGTGCGGTGACGGGGCTGTTGTTGGCTCCTCGGACGGGGCGCGAAACCCGCAAAATTCTGAAAAAGTCCGCCGACGCGCTACCGGAATTGGTGGAAGACCTGTCTACGTCGGTGCATCTTCAGGCGGATCGGCTGTCGGAAACGGCCCTGGTGAACTGGGAGCACACGCTGACCCGGCTGAAGGCCGCCATTGCTGCTGGACAGGCCGCTAGCCTCAAGGAGTATGAACAGTTGACCCACTCGGCGAAGACGGCCACGAAGGCTACCGCTGAGGCCGAGGCGGATTCGCCACTGGAAGACCTCTAATACCTCTAATAAAGGACGGGCAACGCTTAGGTTGGGAAATGCCTTAAGCTGTGTTCTGGCCTCGTTTGCGCTCTGGCGGTGGGCGGTGCCTACCCGACGCTCTTTTCTCCCCGAATGATTCCCTCCGACTGATTGCCCAGGAGCCTTACCTTGTTGGCTAATCCGCTGTTTTGGCTGGCCCTATCGCTGTTCTGTGTCGCCGTGAGCTTTACGGCGGTGGTGCTGATGGCGGTGCCTGCCATGCGGGAACTGAGCCGCGCCGCCAATCGGGCCGAAAAGCTGCTGGATACCCTCGACCGAGAACTCCCCCCCACCCTGGACGCCCTGCGCCGCACCGGAGACGAGGTGGCGGAATTGACCGATGAACTGAACCAGGGGGTGCAGAGTGCCGGACGGATCATTGGACAGGTGGACGAAGGCTTAGCCTCCACCCGCCAGCAGGTGACAACCCTCCACCGTGGCTCCCGCAGCCTGTGGGTGGGGGTGCAAGCCGCTTGGCAGGTGTGGGCCGATCCCCGTTCCCAACGCCGCCCCAAGCCCAAGAAACTGGGCCACCGACGATCTACGTTGGCCGAGGGGCGTCCCTCAAGCGCCCAGGGCAATCGGCCCAGGGAAGGGGCGAGGGATCCCATGTCTTCAGAAAATCGCCCCAAAATCTGACCAAAATCTGAGTAAAAGATGAGCGGCGTGTAAATAACTGTAAACAAAGTTATAGTCTAGATTAAGATCCAGGCACCTATCGTCGAGTGATCCTGTTCCACCTCTCGGTGCGCCATGGGGACGGGGCAAGGGCACTCCATAGCGTCCCTCTTGTTCCAGCCTTCCTGAGTGAATTCCTATGAGACAAGCTTTAAACGTTCTTTTGGTTTGCGTTGTTAGCCTCTGCGTTTGGTTGCCCATGGCCCCCGCCCATGCCTACGACAACCCAGAGCTACTGCCGGAGGAAGAGACCGCGATTATTGACCTCGCCAAGTCGCTGACCCCCCGCCAAGAGGAAGACCTGAACACTCGTATCTCAGACTTTGAAACGGAAACAGGCTGGAAACTGCGGGTGCTCACCCAGTACGACCGCACCCCTGGCCGTGCCGTAAAAGATTTTTGGGGCTTGGATGACCGCAGCGTGATGCTGGTGGCGGATCCTCGCGGCGGCAACCTGCTGAACTTCAGCGTGGGCGATGCGGTCTATGATCTGCTGCCCCGCACCTTCTGGATTGAACTGCAAACCCGCTACGGCAACCAGTTCTTTGTGCGCGAAAACGGCGAAGACAACTCGATCATGAGCGCCCTGGAATCCATCGAAACCTGCCTGCGTCAGGGCGGCTGTAATGTAGTGCCCGGTCTGCCCCAAGAGCAATGGGTGTTGACCCTGGTGACGTCCATCGTCGGTGGCGTGGTCTGTGGCTTTGCCGCCCATCCCCGCAAGCCCGGTCAAATTTTGGCTTGGCAGTGGGTGCTGATTTTCTCGCCGCTGTGGGGCATTTTGTTCCTCGCCTTTGGCATTGGCCCCGTCGTTACCCGCACCAGCGACTGGCTCCCCCTCAGCCGCAACATCATCGGCTTCTTCATCGGTGCCCTGGTGGCCTACCTCACGCCCTCCTTCAACAGCCCCTCCAGCACTTCGGAAACCTAGGCTTCTGGCTGCGTAGAGTAGGTACCTGGCCTGCCGCGATAGCCGCAATAGCTTGGCTACACTAATCCTTCCTAAAACCTTCTTAGCGGTGAGTGCTTGTGCGGCATTCACCGCTTTGTTTTAGCTAGAGCGGCTCAAAGTCCCGCTCCCAAGTTGGGAGAGGGATTTAGGGTAAGGGCTGGATCGCATCAAAAGAGAACGTTGGTAGTCTACTGAGTCTGTGCAGGTCAAGGCCACCTAGCCCTAACGTTTGGCGGTGAGGGAAAATCTAGGCGACATTGGCCATTACCGAGGCATCAGCGATTACCCTAGATGAAGTCGCCCAATGGTTTGCTATGCCATCGCCCTCCACCCCTCGCCTTGGCCCCACGGACGCTGTCCTCACCGAGAAGACGGTTTACCACGATAGCCGCCTAGATCGCCTGTTTATCTGGCTGTTTCGGCGCAAGATGGCCAACGCTCTGGGGCAGCGGGATGTGGGCCAGGGCTATGCCGGGTTTGTGTCGCTTTCTAAGCAAATTGTGCAGGGGCGCAATGCCGCCGAACAGCAGGCTTTGGTGGCGGTGGTGCTGCGTTCCTTGGTGCCAGCTCCGGTGCTGTGGCTGATTCGCACGCTGTTTTCCCCCACCCGACTGGTGTGTGAGCTCAACGCCTGGTTTGCCACCCAGTTGTTTGAATGGCTGGTTGGCCCCTGCGAGGTCACGGAGGTGGAGGTTACGGCAGAGGATGGCACCCGGCGACAGCAGCGCAGCGGCGTCCACATCAAAAAATGCCGCTATCTGGAGGAAAGCCAGTGCGTGGGGTTGTGCGTCAATCTGTGTAAACAACCCACCCAGCGGTTCTTTACCGAGGATTTCGGCATTCCCCTGACCATGACGCCCAATTTTGAAGACTTTAGCTGCGAGATGGTGTTTGGCCAAGCGCCCCCACCCCTAGAAACCGAGGACGCCTATCAACAACCCTGCCTAGTGCAGCGCTGCGAACTGGCCCCGCCAGAGCCGCGCCCCTGCCCCAAAGTTAGGGTTTAAGTTGGGCCAACGCCGCCAGTAGGTCAGCATGAATGGCGGCATTGGCGGCCACGATCATGCCGGGGCGCTGGTAGGGGTCGCAGGCATGGAGGGGCGGCGGCGGATCGCCCGTAAAGGTGGTGACGATGTGCCCCATTTCCTGGGCCATAAAGGCGAGGGCGGCACCGTCGATGAATTGCCCCCTGGCCAGCACCGCTCCAGCTAAATCGCCGCTGAGCAGGCCGTTGAAGTTGGGGATGGGCTGGGTTTTCGAGTAATCAGCCTTGGTATGAAAGACGCGGTAGCGGTCGCTGAGGTGGGGCACCAAATCGCCCATTTGCCAGCCCAGGCAAATCGCTGGGGTGGGGTTGTTCACGGTGATGCGCTGGCAGTCCTCTAGGCTGTCGGCTAGGCGACCCTTAAAGGTGCCTTCCCCGCGCAGGGCGTAGTAGTAGCAGTCCCGTCCGGGGGTAATGGCAATGGCGGCTTCGTACTCGTCCGCGTTAAGAATCCCCAGGATGACCTGATAGTTGGAGTGGCCATCCAGATAAAACTGGGTGCCGTCGATGGGGTCAAGGGTGATCAGATAGTCCCCCGGTTCCCCTAGGTCAATGGCCCGAAAATACTTGGTGTTGTAGGTTTGCTCGTATTCCTCGCCAAAGAAGCGCACCTGGGGAAACAGCCCCAACAGCACCACCTCCATCATGGTTTGGATCGACAAATCCGCATCGCTGAGGGCCGAGGCGAAGAAGTTGTCTCCCTTGTCGGCTTTGTCCGGCTGGGCTTGAATTTTGGCCTGAATTTGCTGGGCATAGGCCCCCGCCGTTTTGAGGTAGGGCAACAGCGTGGCTAGGATCTGTCGGGGCGTGGGATGGCTGGACATAGCCGCAAAACCTGATCATCGGTGCGTCCCCTAGTGTAGCCTGAGCCGCCGCCCCCCATTTCGTTGGGCCTAGAGTCCATTCGTCTGCGCCCTGGTGGGTTGCCATCCATAGAAATCCATCAATCTGTAGAGGTTCCACGATTTGATAGGATCTAGGGACAGCCTAGACGGTGCCGGGGCAGCGGAGGTTTTCCAGCCTTGGTGTCGTCGTTTTATTATCCTAAGGAGCGCTATCGCTATGTCTCAAACCACCGGAGCTGATGCCGTTGATGCCGCCATTGCCCAGGGCATCGATCTCGATGGTAGCCCCATCCCCGCCGCCAAACTGGATCTCTACAACACCGTGATGGCCAAGGAAGCCCAGCGCCAACGCAGCGGCGTCATCAACTCCATGCGGTCGCGGATCGTGCGGATTGGGGCCAAGCACTACAGCCAAGACGACCTCAACCAAATGCTGGAAGAGGCCGAATTTGCGCCCCTCAAGCCCAAGGAAATCGCCTATTTCTACGGTAGCTAGAGCTTTGCCTGCCCAAACTTCCCGATCATCCTCCACCGAACCATCACGATGACGGCCCGGTGGAGGGATGGTTGAGGCTAGGCCAAGGGCGGCAATCTCCTGGGCCAGCAAGGCTGACTGAATCGCGGCCCTATACCCCCGCAAGCAGGGCAAACGGCCTAATCCTCAGCGCTGGCCCTAGCGGTGTGGGGCATCGCCACTGAAGGGTTGTACTCCGGTGGCGGGATAGTTATCGTGGTTGGGGCTGAACAGCTCCAGAATGGCCTCGACCAAATCCCCAAAGAAGCTCCGCTGAGCCTTTAGTTCGGGGATGGCTTCACGCACATGATCCGGCGAAAACGCATAGCCCTGGGTTTCCCCCAGGTTGATTAAATCACTGGCCTGTTCGGCCCCTTGCACCTGGCTTTTGAGTTCAGGATCCGCAGCGGCTTGCTGGAGAAACGAGAGCGCATTTTCTTTGGACATACCGTTTCACTTCCATGACCTAACGAGTGTGGAGCGCAGAGCGCTATACCCCTAGTGTTACGCTGCCCTGACAAATCTAACCACCTTCCTCAACAGAACCTTGCATTTCTTGAAACGGGTTCATTGACCCTGGGATTAGCTCTGCCCCTGTTTTGCGGGCTAGGCTCCCAATACCGCTCTATTCTTGCTGTTTTTTCCCTAATTTAGCCTTGATTCAAGCGGGTTCTGCGGATTTGCACAACGGTCTATGACCCGCTAAACTTGTATTAAGCAATGTAAATAAATTTCTAAGGAAAAATATTTGCATCGTGGCCGAAGCCCAGCCTCCGACGGTCGTAGCTAACGAGCGAAACATCCGCCTTGGGCTTCCCGGATCGATCCGCTGCGTAGATGGCCATAGTTCGCCCTTACTCGGCGTCATTCCAACGCTAGGTCTATGGTAAGTATCGAAAATTACCCACCTAGAGCGACGGTTCTCCTCACCTTCACTGGAGGGTATGGTTACGTAAAGTATTACTAAGGCATTGGGTTGATCCCGCTTCACCGTTGCCTTGCTGTCGTCCATGCTGGCGCTGATGCCATCCCTCGGTGGCCTTGCCTGCTCCAGCCTTCCCCGTTCCTCACCGCCCTGAATCCCTAGGTTGCCATGTTTGAACATTTTACGAACACTGCCATTGCGGTCATCATGAAGGCTCAGGAGGAGGCCCGTCGCCTGCGCCACAACTTTGTAGGCACCGAGCAGCTTTTGTTGGGGCTCATTAAGGAAGAGAACACGATTTCGGCCCGTGTGCTGAACGACTTTGGCATCACCCTCGACGATGCCCGCACCGAAGTCGAAGCCATCATTGGTCGGGGCAGCGGCAGCGTACCGCCAGAAATTCCCTTCACCCCCAAGGTCAAGCAGGTCTTTGAGCAAGCCTTTCAGGAGGCCCGCAAGATGGATGCCGCCTACATCGAACCGGAACACCTGCTGCTCAGCCTCACCCAAAACACCGAAAGCGTCGCCTATCGGGTGATCAGCAACCTGGGGGTGGATCCGGGCAAGGTGCGGACACGGGTGATCCAAGAACTGGGCGAAGTGGCCTCCATGCCTGCGGGCCGGGGTGGCCGGGATCGCGACCGGGAGGACAACCGCAAGAAAGGCAAAATTCTCTCGGAATTTGGCAACGACCTCACGGCCCTCGCCGCCCAGGGCAAAATTGACCCCGTGGTGGGTCGGGCCAAGGAAATTGAGCGGGTGGTGCAAATCCTCGGTCGGCGCACCAAAAATAACCCCATCCTGGTGGGTGAACCGGGGGTGGGCAAAACCGCCATCGCCGAAGGATTGGCCCAGCGCATCGTGAACCAAGACGTGCCCGAAGCCCTGCTGACCAAGCGCGTCATTAGCCTCGATATGGGCTCCATGGTGGCCGGAACTCGCTTCCGGGGAGACTTTGAAGAACGCCTCACCCAACTGGTGGAAGAAGTGCGCCAGGATCCCGACGTGGTGCTGGTGATCGACGAAATTCACACCCTGATTGGGGCGGGTTCCCTAGAAGGGGGCATGGACGCCGCCAACCTCCTCAAGCCCGCCCTTGCCCGTGGGGAAATGCAGTGCATCGGGGCCACCACCCTGGACGAGTTCCGCAAATACATCGAGCGGGATGCGGCCCTAGAGCGTCGCTTCCAGCCCGTCACCATCAGCCCGCCCTCGGTGCCCGAAACCATCGAAATCCTCCAGGGCATCCGCAGCCGCTACGAGCAGTTCCACCAAGTCACCATCACCGACGAGGCCATTGAAGCGGCTGCCAAGCTGTCCGACCGCTATATTTCTGACCGTCACCTGCCCGACAAGGCCATCGACCTGATCGATGAAGCGGGCTCCCAGGTGAAGCTGCGGCTGGCCCCCAAATACCCCTCCAAGGAACTGAAGCAGCAACTCCGCCAGGTGAACAAAGACCTAGATGAAGCCATCGAGCTACAGGACTTTGGCAAAGCCAAGGCGCTGCAAACCGAGCGCCAGGAGCTTTTGACCCAAATCCAGGCCGAGGTGCCCGAATACGCCGAAGCCGCCGCCGCCGTGTCCCAGACTATGCCTGCGGCCCTGCCCGTGGTGGATGAGGAAAGCATCGCCAACGTGGTCGCCGCCTGGACGGGCATCCCCGTCAACCGCATGACCGAAACCGAAGCGGTGCGCCTGATCCACATGGAAGACATCCTCCACGAGCGGGTGGTGGGCCAGCACGAAGCGGTGGTTGCCGCCGCCAAGGCCATCCGTCGGGCGCGGTCTGGGCTGTCCAGTGCCGACCGTCCCATCGCCAGCCTGGTGTTTGCGGGGCCAACCGGGGTCGGCAAAACCGAACTCTCCAAAGCCCTCGCCGTGGCCCTGTTTGGCTCCGAAGAGGCGATGATCCGCCTGGATATGTCGGAATACATGGAAAGCCACACGGTCTCCAAGCTGATCGGCTCTCCTCCGGGCTTTGTGGGCTACGACGAAGGGGGCCAACTCACCGAAGCCGTGCGCCGCAAGCCCTACACCGTCATCCTGATGGACGAAATCGAGAAAGCGCACCCCGACGTGTTCAACCTGTTGTTGCAGGTGCTCGATGACGGCATTCTGTCCGACGCCAAGGGCCGCACCGTCAGCTTCAAAAACACCCTGATCATCCTCACCTCCAACATCGGCTCCCAGGTGATCGAAAAGGGCGGCAGCAGCCTCGGTTTCGATATGGCCACCGACGCCGCCAACAGCCAGTACAACAACATCCGCAACCTGGTGAATGAGGAAATGAAGCAGTACTTCCGCCCGGAACTGCTGAACCGCCTCGACGAGATCATCGTCTTCCGCCAGCTCAGCCGCGACGAGGTGAACCAAATCGCCGATCTGATGCTGGATCAGGTGAACAAGCGCCTCGCCGACCGCCAAATGCAGGTGACACTGTCCGATGCTTTCCGGGAAAAACTGGCCCAGTCGGGTTACGACCAGCGCTACGGGGCTCGTCCCATGCGCCGCGCCATCGCCCGCCTAGTGGAAGACACCCTGGCCGAAGCGATCCTGGCTGGAACCCTGGAGGAAGGCGACAAGGTACTGCTGGATGTGGACAGCGAGGGCAACCCCGTGGTCACGCCTGCCCAACAGGCCGCTCTAGTGGGCTCCAATCACTAGACAGCGCCCGAACCGCAAATTGAATGAGGGCACGGGTGGGTGATCTCCCCTGTGTCCTCATTTTTAGTGTTGTCTGTTCTCACCCCGTGGTGGGCGGGGACGGAGCGATGGTGCCGCAGGTTAGGTGGGGTGGGGGGTAAGGTAGCCCTGGAGGAAGGCGACCAGATCCCCACAGGTTACTAGCTGGGTTTCGTCGAAGTAGTCGAGGATGTCAACGTCAAAGGCGTGATAGAAATCGTCGCAGAGGGTGAGGCCCCAATCAAACCAGCAGACCGCCGGGAAGTGGAGATCTTCCAACAGGCGATCCGTGGGATGAATCCGGCCCACGCAGAGGCCGCTGTAGGCAGACAAACGATCATAGATGAATTCGACCAACGCTTTTGGCGTACCGAGAGATGGGCTAGCCCAGTGACGGCAGAACCAGTCTTCACAGGTCAGGCAGGGGCGCGAGGAGAGCCATTGGTTGACTTGCTCCCGCATCGCCTGATCTGGACTGAGCAGCCCATAGGTGGTGATGCTGCTAACAAAGTTTCTCAACGGTTGCCACATGATGGATTGAAGATAATGCCCCGAAGGCATTTCCCTCAGTGTTCCCAAGATAGCCGCAGAAGCTCACCGTCTTCCCGTTGTTTTTTTAGATTCAGCACAATCTAGGACTGGGGCTGCACAGGGCACGGGCTATTGAATCTATCAACAACTGAGGCTAGCGTGGGACAGTAGATGCGACGATTGAGGAACAGCGATGATGAGAATCCAACCATGGAGCTTTGGCCTTGCTGCCTGGGGATGCGTCGCCTGTAGCCCGATCCCCACAGCGGGGTCAACGGACGCATCTTTGCCTGCGCCGCCATCCCTCCCCCAGCCTCCAATCTACGAAACCCTAGCCCTACCCTCGGCCACCGTGCATTGGGTCACAATTCCCGACCCGGTGCGCTATCCGGTGAGGGTAGCCGTGGCCGACACCCTCACCCCTGTAGAAGCCATGGCCGACGGCGTCTGTGGCACCGAAGGCTGTGCGGTGGCCCTCAATGCGGGCTTCTTTGACCCTAACAATGGCCTCACTACATCCGCCGTAGTCATCAACGGCGAGCTAGAGGCCAATCCGCGCCAAAACCCTCGTCTGATGGACAACCCAGACCTAGCCAGCTATCTCGATCAAATCCTCAACCGCTCAGAATTCCGCCGCTATACCTGCGATGGCTGGCCTCGCTATGCCATTAGCTTCCACCAAGATCCTGCACCAGTGGGCTGTCTCCTAGCGGAATCTGTAGGCGCTGGCCCTCAACTTCTGCCCCACAGCACTGCCATCGCAGAAGGCTTCCTCGACCCCGCCACAGGCCGCGATGCCATCGGTAGCCAAGCTACCAACGCCCGATCCGCCCTAGGGTTAACTGCCGATGGAGCCATCGTGTTGGTGATGGTGGCTCAAGTGCCAGGAGTATCGCCGTCGGGGCTGAGTTTACCCGACTTGGCCACCCTAATGGCTGAACGGGGCGTTGTACAAGCCCTAAACCTCGATGGCGGTAGTTCGTCTACCCTGAGAGTTGATGGCATAACTCACTACGGACGCCTCAACTCAGCGGGGGAATGGGTGCAGCGTCCCGTGAAATCCATCCTGTGGGTGAGCTCCCAGCCTGCCGTGATGCCCTAGGGTATTCGCTCTAAGGCACTGCCTACCCTTGGCCTTAGCTATGGCCAAAGTTGAAATCAATCCGTCTACCGTTTCCTGGGCCTACTTTCGGGCACTGGTTCGTTAAAGTAGGAGGGTTTCAAAGCCCCTGGAATTCAAAAGCTCAGCCATCGAGATGGGGCGGGGTGTGAAGCCCATAGCCATCGCAGGAGTGGTCTTCCCCTGAAGTCCCCAGTGGGGGCGTACCCAATTATGGATCAACCGCTGAACGTCCAAACTTCGCTGCAAGCCCTCGGTGGTCTTGGCATAGAGGTTTTGTCGGCGACGGTAGGCACTACTGATCGGCTCCGAAAATTCGGTAGGGCTTGCCTCGCAAAGCAGATTTCAGTAAGGCGGCTAGGTTGATGGCTATTTCATTATGGTTAGGTGTACCTCCAGTAATGAGGTAAATTTCTCCGTTTACATACTCATGGCGTTCTTCTGAAGCCAGTTCAAATTCTAGGTATTCTTCATGGGTATAGGTGCATTGCTCAAGTGTTTGTATCATATTCTTTTTAAGGTCTCTCTTTCCTCTATTATGCCTATTTTATGGGTAGGCACTTAATCCTTTAATCCATTACAGCTCCGCCTAATTATCACTACTAATTCATCGAATAATCAACAAATTAAAAAATACTTTGGGTAGCAGGGCTACTGCTAATGGCGGCTGTTAAGGATTTCCTTCGTAATCAACACAGATCACTAATCCGGCGAGGATTTCAGTCATGGACTCTGGCTCTATTTGTCCTAGACATTTGACGAAGCGCTGGGTAGATAAGCTACGAATTTGTAAGACGTTGGCGGCGGAGTCTCTAGCGAGTCCGTTGGTTTTAGTAGCGATTAACTTGACCATGAAGGGGCGGTGATCAAATCTATCTTGCCAACTGGTGATAGGGATGATAATGCGAAGGGGAAGCGGGGCAAATAGATCGGTGCTGATGACGACTACAGGTCGAGTTTTCTGAATTTCTTGGCCACGAGTGGGGTCGAGGTCTACCAACCAGATTTCGCCACAGTTAGGGTTCATCATCGGGAAACTCCCAGTCTTCGCTATCTAGGGCGGCAAACTCGGTGAGTTCGGGATCATCTCTGAAGTCTTTAGCGGTTTCGGTGACGAACGGTTCTAGCGCCTGGTGCCGCTGGGATAGGGGCAGACGGGCCAACTGTTGCAGGGATGGTTTAGCGGGGAGTGCCGGAGGTGACGAAACTTTTTGTCTCAGAAATTCGGCAAAGTCGAGGACTTCTTGCTGCTTTTCGGTGGGGAGTTGGCGTAGGTGGTCGAGGAGGGCTTGTTCGAGGTGGGCGGCGCTGAGCATGATAGGAACCTCGGCAGAGATAGGTCTAGCTTAAAACAGTTTGCCTTGGGCGGGGATATCGTTGCCGGAGAGGTTGCCTTGGATAGGGGATTTGCCAAATGAATAGTGTTTAGACTTCTGTATGCGTTGCGGCTCAGACTAACATATCCTGCTGAGCAAATTATTAGGCGGCAAATGTGGGTTCTAAATGGGTGACGATATCTTCCTGCTTAATACCATTAGTGATTAGGGTTTGAGTTAAGCTTTCCTCAAAGTTGTCTTCTTCGATGATGACTTGTTGGCCGACCAATCGTGCATGGAATAGGATGGTGTCCATCCAGGTTTGTTTGTCCCAGCCTGTGGCTAGTACTAAGAAGTGGCCGGATTCAGTATCGCAAACGGGATAGAGTTTGATGGCCTGTAGGCGGGGCTGGTTTACTACGGCCTCTTGCAAGGTTTTTTTAAGGATGTCTGTGTAATTTAATGACTGATCCATTGTAGGATGGCCTCCTGGTTAGGGTCGTAAACTAATAAATTAATTTTATTACGCTGTACGGCTAGCTGGAAAATCGGCTTCTGAAAATGCCGGATATAGATATCTTGACTTACGGCTAGGAACAATCTTCGTTCTGGCTCTTGTTCTTCTAAGGCCCACTGATAGAGCTGAAGCTGGCCCATTGTTTTTTCTAGTTCGCTAATTACGGAAGCTGAATCGAAATCTTTGACTTCAACGGCTATTTTACGGCCTGCTTTTTCAGCAGTGAAGAACTTCTCGGCTCCTAGGTCGGCTTTTAACAGGGTTTTCTCTAAGACTAAAATTAATGGGTCGTCTGTGATTATCCACCCATCTTTTTCTAGGGTGCGACGTAGGGCAAAATGTAAATCATCTCGTCTAGACATCACTGCGCTCTCCTTTATTGTACCTATTACATAGGCAATTTATAGTGTTTAGGTCTGTGATGTATTGTGACTAAAGCTCACCCATCTTGCTAACTGTGTAGCTCAAGATTTGATTTATAGCCAATTATCGATCTGCAAGTTAGGTATACGTTCAAATTCGCGAGTATTTGCGGTGATGAGTGTAAGTTCCAGGGAAAGGGTATGGGCTGCAATCAGAAGATCGTTTGGCCCGATTGGGATTCCAAGTTGCTCTAAATGGTGACGAATTTCAGCATAGTGGTGATCTATTGGAGTGGTTAGCGGCAAAATAGGTAAAACATCAAGGATGCGTTCTACTTGCTGAATTAAGCGGGAGGAACTACTTTTAACTGCGCCGAACCGGAGTTCACAGGCTACAACGATGCTGGTGCAAACGCTTTCTTCACCGACCTTGGTGATTTGCTGAAAGACCTGTCCTTGGGGGTGTCTTACTAGGTCTGACAGAATGTTAGTGTCGAGCAGATATTGATAGGTCATCTGGCAAGGCTAAAGCATAATATCATCTAGGGATAGTGTTTCTGCGTCTGTATCAGGGAAGGGATCGGCTATGTCTTCTAATGTTGACAACAGCGCAAGTAAAGAGCCAGGTTGGATAGGTTCAATGATGAGTCGGTTTCCTTCTTTGCGTAACAGGACTTCGCTGCTGGGCAGAGTAAATTCGCTGGGAATAGTTAGTACTTGATTTTGCCCGCTGGCTACAAGAAAAGCATGATTTGGGTTTGACATCAGAAAACCTCCAATTTAGATTCACCTATCTTTTTCTAGGGTGCGGCGTAGGGAAAAATGTAAATTGTCTCGTCTAGACATTACTTTGCTTTCTTTGATGGCACCTATTTTACACCTATTTTATAGGTAATTTATAGTGTTTTAGCCTTTGATGCATCACGATCTGGTTGGGCGTATTTGCTTAGTTCACCATGCTATGTTTCGTAGATTCTCTACTTCTTTGAAATGGGCATCTCGTGTTACTAAAATTAGATTATGCTGTAGTGAAAGGGCTGCAATCCAGATGTCATTTTCAGGCAATGGTCGGCCTTTGAGTCTCAAGTTATTTTTGACTTCGCCGTATTGTCGAGCTGTTTCAGTATCACACGCTAATATCGTGCTGCCATCAACGAAATCGTCGATTCTAGCTAAATTTGCTTCAATTCGACCTGATTTCCTGGCTCCGTAATACAATTCGCCAATGACAATACTTGGAATAAAGACTTCGCTGGCTTGAGTAAGATTGCTTTTGATGGTTGCCTCGTTAGCAAAAAGGGCAATGACGATATTGGTATCGAGCAAAAATTTACCATTCATCGATATCGACCTGTCCACAATCTTGTTCAATGGCTTCATGCATTAACTGGAGATCGTCAGGAGGTATTGCCCCAGCGAAACGCAATAATTGGTGGCCTGGTGTACCTCGAATTTCTACTTTTGCGAGGGATCGTACAAATTCAAGGACTTGTCTTTGTAGCGGTTGAGGCATGATTTTCAACTGCTCAACCACTTCGTCAATGAGAGGAATGCTCATACTAATCTCCTTAGTTACCATCCTAAATCACTTGTAATTATCCACCCATCTTTTTCCAGGGTGCGGTGTAGGGTAAAATGTAAATCGTCTCGCCTAGATATTACTTCGCTTTTCTTGGCGGATTTTTTCCACATCACGCCAAAAATCTTGGCGAGTAGCGTTTCCCAATCTGGATGGGCGTTCTTGGGTGTAGTCACCGATTCCCCAACCCATATCTTTGAGAAATCGGACGGTTGTTACTTCGCCTAGATGCTCGAATAGTACTTGGTAGCCTTTTTCTCGAATTTCAAGGGGTGTCATGATTGGATTCTCCTTCATTTTGAAAAATTGACATTAGCCAATTAACAGGATTTTCAACGGTAACGTTTAGTCCGCTGGAGTAAGACTTGGCTTTTCTAAGTAAGCGATCATCTGTTGTGAGTAATACATCGACTTTAGCTATTTCAGCACAAGCAATGTGAAAGGAGTCATAGAGTCCAAAGCCTAGACTTTCTAAGTCTTGAGAGCGTTGGTCGATGCTACTGTCAAGGAAAATGACTTGATGGGCAAGGCTGAGAAGTCGTCGGACATTCTTCAACTTTTCAAGGTTAGTCATTCGCATCAGTTCTACCTCTACGGCTTCACTGGAAGTGATCTGCCACTGTTTTGCCTCAACTCTGGCTAAGATCGACAAAATTACTTCACCCTCTAAACGCACCCGTTCTTGTGACCAGTCGTCAAAGGGGCGATTGAGGCAGCATACATCTAGATAAAGGTTGTAGCTTTTTACCATTCCCACTCAGCCTAACGTATTCTATTCGTTAAAATCAATAGGTTATCTGTGACCATCCACCCACCTTTTTCTAGGGTGCGGCGTAGGGCAAAATGTAAATCGTTTCGTCTAGATATTACATCGCTTTTATTTGCGGCACCTACACAATAGACAACAACTCATGATTCTTTCCAGGATTCTAGAGAAAACGGTTGAACTTGATGGATGTGCTGTAGATCGATGTCTACGGATACGAGAGTTAAGGCGACTTCTGGAAAATAGTTTTCCCAGTGGTGGGCACTGCCTACAACGACTCCTAGCCTTATGCTAGTTTGGGTCTATAGATTGTATCCTCTAGAAAATCGCCCCAATAGATGTTTGGATTCAATTCTGGAAGCATCATGGTACTTTTGCCTGGGTACTTAGAGATATTAATATTTTGTGCGACAGATTGTAAGCCGGGTTGTTTCATGTAGTAAAGTCCCGAATCGTGAATAGTGCTAATAGATCTATGAATCTCATGCTCAAAAAAAGCATAAGTATGATCATCACCGTCTTCATTACAAGTTTTATAAGCTTCAAAGGTAAGGTGCGGCGTACCACCAAAATTTTTGGGTTCTTGCAAAATTGCACCTTTTCCTAAAATAAATATTGCATCAACAGAAAATAAAGACCATGATATGTCGCTAGGCCATCTCGACTGAATACATTTCATTCTCTCTGACATAGGCATTGTTGCCTGTTTGTAATAGTAGCGAGAAAGACCGTCAAATACACCTCCAGGGAAGTGAAGGCGATAAGAATCAAAGGAGAAAATATATTTTTTAATTTTCATGTTTTGAGAGAGAGGTGTTCTAGCAAATTCAAAAATTGCATCTGAACTCCGAAGAGACTTTTTCAGTTCATCCCTCGTCAATCTGCCTTTTACCTCAATAGTTGCTTTGCAGGCTTCAGGTGGAACTATAACAAAATCCCCATCTCTAAAAACTGGAGCATAATCATAAGAATTCCATATTAGAATATCTATTTGTTTTGATTTAATTGGATTTCCTAAATTATCTGCTGCAAGTATAAATCCAGTGCTGACTTCGTGCTTCCTGGGAATTACATTTGCAATAAGCTGTCTAAGAATGGATTCCTTGTAATTGCCGACGCTAAGCCAATGATCACGGCTTATGAGCTGATCTAAGCGCTTCATTCGGCTTTTAAGTTCATTGTCATAGGATGAAAAGAAGTTTGTGAAAAGGTTATTGGTTTCCTCTGTGTGCATTTTGCTTGTCTCCCAATGTCACAGCTTAGCCTGATGTGCTCATTAGCTAGGGTGCGGAGTAGGGAAAAGTGTAAATTGTCCCTCCTAGGCATTACTTCGCTTTCCTTTGCTTTACCTATTTCATAGGTAATTTATAGTGTTTAAGGCTTTGATGCGTTATAGCTAAGTCTAATAACACATCCTATTAACTAAGGAGATAAAGGGGTGCCAGTCGGCCATATCTCAAATGATTATGTAGCGATCATTCTGAAAGGCTGAAGCACGTCACTAGATCATGATTAATTAATTAGGATGGAGTCATCAGAAATAGAGCTAAATTCTCTCGAAAAGGATTGATGTTAACTAAGCTCTCAGAAGAATTGGTGCTACCAAAATCTCTTATTGCTCCAACAGCATTAGAAAATGGGCCTAGCATTTTCCACTTATCGGCATCTGGTGATTTACGTTCGCCAGTAATAAGTTCCCATGCAAAATGCTGACAATTATTTTGGATAATGTTGTATTCGGTTCCTTCGTATTTTGGCCTAAGCTTCTGTAGCCTTTCTTTCATTTGCGAGATATCTATTGGATAGATAGGCTGGTGAATCAGTGTATAACTTGCAGGCTTTTCTGTTACAGGGTGAAGTGGCATAGCTCTTAGATCTGCTAAGAACAACTTACATGTTTTTTTGTTGCGTGACTCATCTTGAGATGCTATTAATCCAACCACTCTATGCGTGTCCAGTACGATATCGCAATGCTTAACGCCATCTAACTGAATAATTGAGCCTGTAGAGTAATTAAGGGTATCCATATATTTCTAGCTTCACTACTCAATCATCTAAAAAATCATTAAGTTTTTCCGAGATAGTAGACTCCTCAGATGCTGAAGTAGAAGCTCTGATAACTGAGTTGCTTATTGACTTCTCTGAAATTTCTTGTGAACCTTCTCCGGTTAAAAAGTCTTCAAGCTCTTGAGTTGCACCTTCAACTGCGATCTTTGAAGATGCCGCGACAGAACTACCTAATGCTGAATTGACTACATCCACTATGTAACCTCATGTTTGATTTAAAGGGCTTTGGCTTAGTAGTTAAGCATCTGTTTTCATTGCACTTTTAGCTCCAATCATAGACCGAAAAATCAAGCTGACTTCTAGGTGTAATGATATTCCTCGAAAGTTAACAGTCCTTTATGCTTCGCGCTGGCTTATTCACAGCCATATTGCCACTGTCGTGAACGCCCCTAAACAATACTCTCACAACCTACTCTGACTCTTAATTCGTAAATAACTTTCCACCAGGGGTTCTACGATTTGGTGGGCGGGGGCATCCAGCACCAAAACCCCTCGTTTTTTTAGGCGGGCAAAGGCCGTTTCTCGCTGGCTCAGCAAATCCAGCGCCACCGCCCGTTGGTAGGCGGCATCGACTTCGGTGGTGGGCTGGTGGGCTTGGCGGTCGATGGCGGGGTCGCGTAGGGTGATGCAGAAGGGCAGGTGGCGGGGGCGCAGGCGGGCCAGGGCCGAGAGCAATTCGGCGCTGGCGGTTTCGTCCACGATGTCGGTGATGATGACCACCAGAGAGCGGCGGTGCTGTTGTTGGGCGGCGTGGGTGGCGGCGGCTAGGTAGTCGGATTCTTCTAGGACGGGGTCGATGGGGGTGAGCCGTTCGATCATCCGTTGAAAATTGGCCCGTCCGCCCTTGGGGGGGAGCCAGGTGTGCAGGGTGCGGTCAAACACGCCCAGGCCGACGCGGTCGCCGCGACTGACCCCCGCCAGCGCCAAGGAGAGGGCCGCATTCATGCCCCAATCAAATCGGGTGAGCCCTTGCACCTGGGCCGTCATCAGCCGACCGCGATCCAGCAAAATCAGCAGGGTTTGTTCCCGCTCTGGCTCCAGCACACGGACGAGGGGCTGACTGAGGCGGGCGGTGGCCTTCCAGTCGATGAAGCGCAGGTCGTCGCCGATGCCGTATTCCCGCAGTTCGGCAAATTCGGTGCCTACGCCCAGTCGTCGCCGCTGCTTCAGGGTTCCCGTGGACTGGAGGGCGAGCTTGACGGAAAGCTGGTGCAGGCCGATCAGGTCGGGGTAGACGGCCACTGGGGCGGCGGCGGGGATCGTCCAATCGGCCCAAGCGAGGCCCAGGGGACTGAGTTGTTGAATCTGCACATCGCCCCAGGGGTATTCGCCGCGCCGTTTGGGGTGGACGGTGAAGGTGAGGGTTTCCGGCTCACGGGCCTGGAGATCGACGGTCAGCGGCATGGCGGTGCCGTCGAAGTCGGTGGGGTAGTTGTCGAACAGGCGCAGGCGGGTGCGGTGGGGTGCTTCGGCCTGGAGGGTGATGGGGTTGTCTCGGCCAATGGAGAGGCGATGAAGCCGATCCCGCGTGATGGTGGCCCGTCGGGAGTTGACCCGCCAGCCGTCCCACAGCATCGCCAGCAGCACCAGACCGTCAAATAGTCCCAATGCCAGCAGTGCCAGCATCAGACGGTTGGGCGTATCAAAAAAGTTGGCCAACAGCGTTGCCCCCAGCCCGCCCCCCAGCAGCAGACCGTAGGTTTTGCCCGTGGGAACGATGGCCATCAGCGGGGCACCGCCACGGCATCCAGCACGCTTTGGATGACGCGATCCGTGGTCAGGCCATCCAGTTGGGCTTCGGCCCCCAGCACCAGGCGATGGCGCAACAGGGCGGGGGCGACGGCTTTGACGTTGTCGGGGGTAACGTACTCTTGGCCGTTGATCCAGGCGTGGGCCTTGCTGGCCGCCAACCACTGCACCGTGGATCGGGGGGAGGTGCCCAGTTCTAGGTCGGGGTGCTGGCGGGTTTTGTGGGCCAGGGCCAGCAGGTAATCCAAAATCGACTCCTGGACGGGGACGGCCTTGGCTTCCTTTCGCGCCGCCAGAATGTGATTAGCGCTGACGATGGGCTTGAGCTGGCTAATGTCCAGCCGTTTCGCCTCAAATCCGGCCTGGGCATTGAGGAGCATCTGCTTTTCGGCGGCGGGGGCGGGATAATCCACCACCAGCTTAAAGAGAAAGCGGTCGAGTTGGGCCTCCGGTAGGGGATAGGTGCCCTCAAACTCCAGGGGGTTCTGGGTGGCCACCACCCAAAACAGGTCGGGCAGGGGGTGACTGGTGCCGTCCAGGGTCACTTGCTGCTCCTCCATCGCCTCCAGCAGGGCAGACTGGGTTTTGGGCGGAGTGCGGTTGATTTCGTCCGCCAGCAGCACCTGGGTAAACACCGGGCCACGCTTGAGGGTGAAGGTGCGGTTGGTGAGGTCAAACACGTTGGTGCCGGAAATGTCCGAGGGCAGAATGTCCGGCGTGAGCTGAATCCGGGCAAAATCCGACTGAATCAGCCGCGACAACACCCGCACCAGCAGGGTTTTCCCCGTCCCCGGCACCCCCTCCAAAATCACATGTCCCCCCGCCAGCAACGCCACCAAAAGCTGCTGCACCAGGGTCTCCTGCCCCACCACCACGCTGCCAAGGGTTTTGCCAATGCGATTGATCGCCGCCTGAAGGTCGCTCATGGGTTGCCAGAATCTCCGGAGGAAAGGGGCTGTAGGGATTGTACCCGCTGGAGCCAGTCCCGCAGTTGGGTTTCGGTGCGGGGTGTGGGCGGGGTCAGGATGTCGGCTAATTCCCCAGAACTGCGGCGATACTGCTGCACCCAGGCCGCTTGCAGTTGCTCGATGGGCACTGGAGTTGTCCCTAGCCCCAGCGCCTTTTGCAGAGTGATGCGCTCCGCCTGACTGAGGGTTTGCACCACAAAATCGTGGCTGTTGGCCTTGTAGAGCACCCCGGCCAGGGCTTGGATGTAGGCTTGGCTGTTGTCGATTTGGGGCGTCTTTAAAGGTTGGCGCGGCCCCAATCGACGGTTAAAGGCCAGCAAGGCCAGCAGCGTCACCCCTAGGGCTTGCAATCCCAAAATCAACAACGGAGTTTGCCCCAGGTAGGCTAGCCAACTGTCACCCCCCACCTCAGCGGCCACCGCATCGGCATCGCGATAGCCGTGCAGGTACTCGTCAATCCACACCCGCCCGCCCTCGCGAGTCACCAACTCCGTCAGAAACGCCAGGTTTCCCGGCTGATTCAGGTAGGCATTGGCCCCCAGGTGCGGCGTTGTCACCGCAATAAACCGCCCCAAACTCCCATACTCCTGCTCCCAAGCTACGGATCCATACTCATCTTTGAGAAACGCCGTTGGGCTATCACTCCCCTGGTAACGGCGACGGGTGTCAATCTGCACAGTTCCCTGATCGCTGCTTAGCACTTGGGAAAAGGGCGCTGCCGTCGTCGGAGTTTTCCAGCCTAGCACCACCAGCCGATGGCCCGCCTCCAGCCAGTCTGGCATCCAGGGGATGAGGCTGTACAAATTTTGTTGATCGATAAAGCCGGGGAGGATGGCGACGAGGGTTTCTGGGCCGTTGGGGTCTTGGCCCTCACCCCCAGCCCCTCTCCCACGGGGAGAGGGGGGCCGGAACTGGCTTTCTTCAAAGTCCCTCTCCCAATTTTGGGAGAGGGATTTAGGGTGAGGGAAAGTCCCAGTATTGAGGACGTTTGGCTCACTATTGGCCCCGGATTGGCCCTCATCCCCAGCCCCTCTCCCTAAGGGCAAGGGGGGCCGGAATGGGTATAAATTTGCAAAGGAATTGGGAAAGGAGGGGTGATCCAGATTTAGCGTGGTGGTTGTGCCCTCTGATCCGGGTGGAATCGGCTTGGGCTGGGGTTTCTTTTCCGCTCTGCCCACTTGCTCCAACAAATCTTCCACCGGACGCTGCCACCGTTGTACCGTTACGTCCTGCTGCTCCAGGGATTCATACCAAGCGCTATAGCCCGAAGGCCCTCGGTGCCAGGTGGAGCCGCTATCTAGCCGACTGCTGGCTGGAGCCCCTAGCAGCAGCAGCCCCAGCAGCAAAACTAGGGCCACCGCCCCCAGGATTACCGTGCGCCGATTCCAGGTCAGGGCCGTATTCACGATTGGGCAATCTCCTGGTAGGCGCGACGGCAGCGCTGATAGGTTTCCTCCGTGGCTTGGCCATCGCCAAAGGTAAGGCGTTCGTGGGTGCGAATCAGCAGTTCATAGGGGCGGTTCGGGGGTTCCAGGCAGGCCAGGTATTCCCCATCGGTGCGGCTGGAGCGATAGGGCACGGTTTCGGTATCGTTGAGTCTGGCCAAACCCGCCATATAAAGCGCCTTACAAGCCGCCGCATAATCCCCCGCCTGGGCCAATCTCTGCGCCTCTTTCCACCAGTAGGCCGCCTGCTTCAGGGCTTCTTCGCGAATCGCCTGGGTTGTCATCGCGCCCGGAATTTTGGGACGATTCAGGTAGGCCATCCCCCCTTGATACAGCAACCACGCCAGCCACAGCGCCAGCCCCGCCACCATCAGCCAAAACAGCCCTCGCGCCAAGGGTTCCAGCCAATCCCAACTTTGGATTCCTGGGCCATCGATATTAATGCGCGAAAATTGATAGTCAAACCATTCCCCCGTGCGCTGAACGGTTTGGCGAATTTGCCAAGAGAAAGAGTGGGTACAGTGGGACAAATCCGGGGGCATGGCGGCGAAACACCTAGCGCAAACTGGCCCCATTATGCCACCTGCCAGAAGAGCCGTCCTCGGTTAGCCTGCCACAGAAGCCCCTCAAACCTGCCCCATACCAGCCCCAACCCATGCCCCCAGCCCTTCGCCTTGCCACTGCCGCCGACATTCCCGCCCTCGCCAGCCTCTATCGCGAAACGGTGCTGACCCACGCCCCCCAGCACTACAGCCCTGCCCAAACCCAAGCCTGGGCTGCTTTTGGGGCCGATACACCGTCGTTCTGCCGTTTCATCCTGGAGGCCACCACCTACGTTGCCGAATCCGATGGGTTTGTTGCTGATCAACCCGTCGTCAATGCAGACCAACCGCTGATGCTTGGCTTTGGCGGACTGGCTATCGATGGCCACATCACCGCCCTCTACGTGCGCCACGATTGCCTCGGTCAGGGAGTTGGATCACACCTGCTGACCGCCCTGCTCGAAAAAGCCCGCCAAGACAGGATCCCCCGCCTCTATGCCGAAGCCAGCGCCTTTAGTCTGGGGCTGTTTCAAAAGTTTGGCTTCCGCCACACGGCCACCGACCGAGTTGAGCGGGGTGGGGTGACGTTTGATCGTCATTTGGTCATCTTTCCCTAGGGATTGCCTGCCCACTATCTGGCCAGACGGGTGAGTCTGGGTCTTGGCGAACGAGACTCACCCCAGCGGTTTGAGCAAGAACTCTAGCCCCCAACCCAACCGGATGCCCCTAGCCCAACGGCCCGGTGAGGATGACCTTAGCCAAAGCGTTGATCACCGATTCGGGGGGCTCTTGCTTGAGGTCGCGGTACCACTGCTGGGTAGCAGAAGGCTCGTGACCATAGATGACGCTGCTGCGTTTGCGGGCCTTCAGCACCAGTTCGGCGGTGCGGTCTTTGCGGGCTTTTTCGTAGCGGTTGAGGGCATCGGACACGCTGATGTTGGTGGTGAGTAGGTAGCGGGTGAGCACCTCGGCTCCTTCGATAGCTTGGCAACCGCCCTGGCCGAGGGTGGGCGTGGTGGCGTGGGCCGAATCTCCCAGCAGGGCAATGCGCCCGCGCACTAGACGTTCTAGGGGGTCAATGTCGCCAATTTCGAGGCGATTGGTGCTGTGGGGGTCAATGGCCTCAATCAGATGCTGCACGGCGGTGGGCCACCCTTTGAAGATGTCCGCCAGTTCATCGCGGCGGTGAGCCGGGTCTACCTGGGTGCCCTCCACCATGGGTGCGCCAAAGAAGAAATAGAAGCGGTCGCCGCCCACGGGCATCATGGAAGCCCGCTTGCTTTCGCCCACGTAGATCACCCAACGATCCTGGGCGCAGAGGGCGGCTTCGGCAGGGACGAGACCGTTCCAGTTGACGTAGCGGGCATAGCGACGGGACACCGACCGCCCCAGCACGTAGGCCCGCACAGCAGAATGGACGCCATCGGCCCCAATCACCAGATCTCCGGTGGCGCGGTGGCCGTTTTCAAAAATGGCGGTGGCGGACTGGTCATCCTGCTCCACCGCCACGCAGGGCATCCCCAGATGGACATTTTCGGGGCCAAATTTCTCCAGCAGCATGGCTTGCAGATCGGCCCTGGCTACGGGGTAGGGCCGCTGTCCCACCTGCTCAAATAGGGGATGGAGATCGACGTAGCTCAGTTGTTCGTCGGTGTGGCTGCGATATTCCATGGCGTTCATCTCGCCGCCGATGGCCGCCAGCCTTTCCCCTAGCCCCAGGCGATTCAGCACCTTCACCCCGTTTGACCAGAGGGAAATGCCTGCCCCCGCCGGACGCAGTTCCGTCACCCGGTCGTAGACCTCAACCTGGTAGCCCGCCTGCTTCATGGCGATCCCCGTGGTTAATCCGCCGATTCCGGCTCCCACAATCACCACTTTCAACTTGTACATCTGAGATTCTCCTAACCGCGATACGTCCTAGTCGAGGGATACCCTGGTGCTGCTTTGGCCCGCCCAACTCATTGTATACATTCAAGGATAAGACCTGATTGCCAGGATTTCTGCCGCCCCAGAACGCCCGTGATTGGGGTCAGGTTCAGTCTATTCGTTCATGTTCTTGTAGGTGGCTACCGCTGAGGGAGAAATGCGGTTGAGGTAGCGGAAAATCCAGTATTTGAAGACCGTATTGAGCACCACCGGGAAAGTGGCGATAAACAGGAAGATAAACTCTCGATTGGCCGGAAAGCCAAAGTGTCGAGAAAACCCTTCTAGCAACACTTCCCAGCCGTGGGGGGAGTGAAATCCGACGAAGATATCCGTAAACAGGATGATGATGAAGGCTTTGGCGCTATCGCTGAGGCCGTAGATCATTTCATCCATGAAGGCTTTCAGATTAGCGACATCCTGTTTGCGGGTGATCAATAGCAGCATAAAAGCCGCAACCGCTGCTAGGTCGGCAAAGATATTTTTGATGGCATTGGCACTGGTTTGGCGGTATTCTTCTTCAATTTCTGTGGCTTTTTCTCGTACCTGGCGCTCAATATTCAACTCCGAAAGGGGAGGAGCCTTGCCAATGAGTACCTCAAACCGCAGCCGTTCTTCAAAGCGTTGCAGCTCGTGGAGGGCTTCTTCCTCCATTTCAATATTGAGAAAAACGTCTGCTTGGCGGCCTTGGCGAAAGTGATCGACCACTGACCCCACCAGGAAAGTTTTGGTGAATTGGTGGGTCAGCAGGGGCACAATAATTAGCAGCAGCAAAAAGCGAATGGCGGCGGTGGTGCGCCCCTTGGAGGTGCGAAACTCCCTCATCACCTCCTCTTCGGCGTTGGGGTCTAGATCCTGCCGAATTCGATCCACCGTCCGCAGAATGGATCGGGGCAGCACGTTCACTCGCTCGGAAAGCCCTTCTCGGTTGTCCTTAGAGGCGTTGGCTTGATCCTGAGACTGTTCTGCCTTGGCCCGCAGCACTTGGGTAGACTGGGCAGCAGCAAGGCTCCCGTTGGCTCCCTCCGTGAGGGTAATCACCCGTGCGGGGGAATCGTCTAGGCTGGCATAGCGGGCCAGCACTGCATCAATCAGTCGCAGCTTGCGAAACAATACGGCCTGCCGATCCACCACATTCACGGCCATTTCGTCGGCCTCGGAGGGCGATATATCCACCTCCATCACACGCGGGTCGGATGCCCGGATCACCGTGCGGCTGGTGCGAAACTCCGCCATTCGCACCTTAATTAAGTTGAGATACTTTTTTAACTCGGCCTGAAAATAGTCCATGGCGCTGTCGCCATAGTTGCCGTAGCGGGCAGAGATGGGGTTGCCGCCAAAGTATTCCCGCTCAATCGCCTCGATCATCTGCGCCGCTTCGTAGGCTTGATTCAGGGCTCGTTCTGGGGTACGAAAAAACCACTGCTGGGCATTGCGAAAAAAGCCTGGGGTCTGCATCAGCGGGCACGGCGATAGGAACAGGAGGAAACTTGGAATCGAGGCTTGGGGTCGATCTCTAAATGACAGGATAATACAACTCTCTCTCTACCCCGGCAGTGTCTATTTCCATGTGGCCCCCTGGGTTCCGGGGAACCCCTTAGCCTGGTAGGATCGGCCTGTTCTGTGGAGACATCAACCCATGGCCAAGTACGTCCTCTGGGGCAGCTATTGCGAAAACGCCCTAGAAAAGCGCACCCCCTACCGCGAGGCCCATCTACAGGGGCTTCAGGCCCAAAAGGATCGGGGTATTCTGGTGGCTCTGGGGCCAACCACCGATAACCGCAAGGTGTTTGGCATCTACGAAGCCGACGACGAAGCCACCGTGCGCCAACTGATCGAAGCCGATCCATACTGGCAAAATGGCATCTGGACAGACTACGAAATTCACCCCTGGAACCAGGTATTTTAGCCGCCATGCCCTACGCCACTCCCCTGGATGAGGCCGATGCCCGCCGCCATGCCCCCGCCACCCAGCGCAACCGCGAGCCCATTTTGGCCGTCCTAGAACGGGTGTTGCCCCCCACGGGCACGGTGCTGGAAATTTCCAGCGGCACCGGAGAGCACGCCATTTTTCTAGCCCCTCGGTTGGCCCCTCGGCAGTGGCTTCCCTCCGATCCAGATCCTCTCTCTCGCCAAAGCATTCTGGCGTGGCGATCCGCTCACCCCACCGCAAACCTGCACCCACCCCTGGCCCTAGACGCCAGCACCGCCCCCTGGCCCATTGAGGCTATGACCGAGCATCCCACCGAGGATCTCACCGAGCATCCCACCGAAAATCCTACCGTGGCCCTAGGGGTGGATTTGGCCCAGCACCCCATCACCGCCATCGTCAACATCAACATGATCCACATCGCCCCCTGGGAAGCCTGCTTGGGGCTGATGGCTGGGGCCGGACGGCTGTTGCCCAAGGGCGGCGTTCTCTATCTCTATGGCCCCTTCAAACAGGGGGGACAACACACCGCCCCCAGCAACGCCGCCTTTGACGACAGCCTCCAGGCCCAAAACCCGGCCTGGGGCGTACGCGATCTAGAAACGGTCATCGCCGAGGCCGAAGCCGTGGGCCTGCGCTGCCTCGAAACCGTGGCCATGCCCGCCAACAACCTCTCAGTGGTGTTTCAGGCTTAGCCGCCCCATCCCGTAGAACCAGGACGTCGAATCATCGCCATGACTACCTCATCCACCTCCCTAGAAACCTTCGACCCCAGCGGCGTTGGCCTGGATAACGGCAACCTCTACGGCCTGCCCTGCACCTACGACGATGCCCACATTATTGTGTTTGGCGTGCCCTGGGAAGTCACCGTCTCCTACCACGAAGGCACCGCCCAAGGGCCACAGCGTATCCTCGAAGCCTCGCCCCAGCTTGACCTCTACGACCGGGACAACCCGGAGGCGTGGCGGCAGGGCATCTTCATGCCGCCCATTCCCCAACCGCTTCAGCAGATCAACCTCCAAATGCGGGAAGCCGCCCACCGGGTCATCCAGGCCATGGAAGAGGGCATCGCGATTGAAAAACACCCCCTGCTCCAGGACACCCTCGATCAGGTCAACCACGCCTGCGAGCAAATGAACGGCTGGCTCTACGGCCAAGCCTCCCACGCTTTGGATCAGGGCAAGCGGGTGGGGGTGATTGGCGGCGACCACAGCGTTCCCTTCGGCTATCTGCAAGCCTTGGCGGAGCGCTATCCCACCTTTGGCATCCTCCACATCGACGCCCACGCCGACCTGCGCTTGGCCTACCAGGGCTTTCGCTACTCCCACGCCTCGATCATGAACAACGCCCTCACCCTGCCGCAGGTGGGTACCCTAGTGCAGGTGGGCATCCGCGATCTCTGCCACGACGAAGTGGCCCTGATTGAGCAATCCGCTGGCCGCATCGTCACCTACTACGACGCCGTCCTCAAGGAAAATCGCTACCAGGGCATGACCTGGCTGGCCCAGTGCGAGGCCATCGTGGCTCACCTGCCCCCTCAGGTCTACGTCAGCTTCGATGTGGACGGCCTCGACCCCAAACTTTGCCCACACACAGGCACCCCCGTCCCCGGCGGGCTGGAACTGGAAGAAGTCTTTTGCCTGTTGCGCCAGGTGGTACGCAGCGGTCGGCAGATTATCGGCTTCGATGTCTCAGAAATAGGCGATGGCGAGTGGGACGGCAACGTGGGGGCCAGAATTGTCTACAAACTCTGCGCCCTGATGGGGCTATCTTCCGGGGTGGAAAGCTAGCGGCCACCTCCCCAGTCCGGTCTGCCCCGCCGCACCGGGCCGTGAGGAAGCGGTCTCCCACCCCAACGGATCCCTACCCTAGGATAGAGATTCTGGGTAGTCGCTCATTTTGTAGTCCGCGACGCCGTTTTTTTGGGAAAGGGTCGTTTAAAAAAGATGAAGGCTCGTAACGTTAGGTTACAGCCCAACTTGTGACGTTCCTCCATTCAGACTTTACCGATGAAAATCACAACTCTATCTAGCCTTGCTGTGGCTACCGCCGCCCTCGCCCTCAGCGCCACTGCGGCTCATGCCGTTGCCGGGGGATGCGCGGCCAGCAAAGCCTTTACCGGGCTCACCACCCTGAACGCTCCCACTGAAGGCGCTCCCACCGATGGCCTGATCAGCACCCCCGACGCCCAAGCCCTGGCTAAGGCCATCGGCGGCTTTGGGGCTGCCGCCACCCTGATCGCTGGCGGCACCCTTCTCTACCGTCGTCGCCAGGATGACGCAGGTTTAGCCGCTGAAGTCCTAGCCGAAGGCCCTCTGCCCGAAACCGCCCTTGACTTTGAGGTGCAGGCTGAATCTGTGCTCGTGGCGGAAGAAGCCCTAGTGGACGCCAGTCTGCTGGAAGCCGCCCTAGCTAACCAGGAAACCGCTGCCCAGGCTGAAGATACTGCCCTCAGCCTGTCTCGCTAAGCCACGTCGATTCCGACATCACTGAGAACTCCCTCCCAAGCAAAGCCGCATTCCTTACACCGTCGGGAATGCGGCTTTATTGTGGATGATTTTCGACACGGGGAGAGAAGCTGGAGGTGAGGTCAGCCTTGTGATCTACGGCGTCTCTAGAGAATGCCGACGAAATGCAGCGGCCCATGGCCACTCACCAGCTCCAGCAGCAGGGCCAAAAAGCCCACCATGGCTAGACGACCGTTCCACACTTCGGCGAAGGGAGTCAGCCCCCAGGCGGAGCGTTCGGGGGGGTAGATCTTCACCCGTTTTTCCGGCTGCACCACATCGGAGAACAGCTTGCGGGGAGAATCCAGCGCCTCCACCACCATTTCCGCCATGTCGTTGACGAACTGGGGATGGGTGTTGAGGGCGGGCACCCGATGGAAGCCGTGGATGCCCGCTTCTTCGGCAATTTCGCGGTATTCGATGTCGATTTCTTGCAGGGTTTCGATGTGCTCGGAGACAAAGCTAATGGGCACTACCACCAGGTCTTTGACGCCCTGCTGAGCCAGGTTTTCGATGGCGTCTTCGGTATAGGGTTGCAGCCATTCCACCGGGCCAACCCGGCTTTGGTAAGCCAGGGTGTGGGGGTTGGGGCGATTGAGGGAGCGCATGATCAGTTCGGTGCAGTGCTCAATTTCCCGCTGGTAGGGGTCGCCCGCTTCTTCCACATAACTGACGGGGACGCCGTGGGCGCTAAAGAAAATGTGGGCCTGATCGGGGTTCTCCAGCTTGTCGAGTTCCTGGGCGATCAGATCGGCCATGGCTCCGGTGTAGCCCGGTCGGGCGTACCAGGAGGGAATCACGGTGTAGTTAATTCGATTTAAGGAGGGATCTTCCAGCCAAATTTTTTCTAGCAGGCGGAAGCTGGAACCGCTAGTGCTGATGGAAAACTGCGGGTACAGGGGCAGCACCACCAGGCGTTCGATGCCGTCGCGCTTGATTTGGGCCACCGCTTCTTCGGTGAAGGGATACCAGTAGCGCATCCCGATGTAGATGTTGGCCTCTTCGCCCTTGGCTTCCAGCGCGGCTTTGAGGGCGTCGGCCTGCTGCTCAGTGATGCGGCGCAGGGGGGAACCACCGCCAATCTGCTGGTAGTTTTCCTGGGATTTTTGGGCGCGGGAGCTGGAAATCAGCCAGGCTAGGGGCCGCTGCAACCAGGGGAAGGGCAGGCGGATAATCTCTGGATCGGCGAAGAGGTTGAACAAAAAGGGACGAACATCCTCTAGCTGTTCTGGCCCGCCCAAATTTAGCAGTAAGACCCCTACGCGACCCATGGCACTGTGCTGTTTTCTAAACGGCGAATAATCTTTTATTATCGTAACAATTTGTCGCCAATCGCTGCGGCGAATTCCCCAGGCTGGCGGGGAGGTTTTTGGTGAAAGCGTTAGCCTTGGCCCAGCCTTAATGCTAACTGTTCCTAATACTACCCAATTTACAGGCTTGGTCGATCATCCATTTACGAATCCAACGATTCCAGCCTGAACCCGCCATGAATTGCCCCGTAGCCGCGTGATCCACCCTGGGATCAGTCCGACATGAATGAGTCGGGAGGTGGGTACGGTCAATGCAATCCTTACCTGAAAGCGCACCGGATATGGGATCCACAGACAGTCTAGATGCCGCCATTGCCAAGCTGAACGAACGCCTCAAGGCCGCTCGGCTGGGATTAGTGGTGGAGCGTCGGGGGGATCGCCTAGCCCTGCGAGGCACGTTGCCGCCCCGTCCTGACCGTAGCCGCACCAAGCCCTACCAGCAGCGCATTCCCCTGGGCATCCCCGCCACCAAGGCCGGACTCAAGCAAATTGAGCAGGACGCCAAGGTGATCGCCGCTCGACTCATTGAGCGCACCTTTGATTGGGCGGATTACCTGCCCACCGAAGCCCCCGCCGATCCCGACTATCAACCCATCGAAGCCCTAATCGCCCAGTTTCAGGAACACTGGTTCCAGCGTCCGGGGGAGGATATCGCCGCCCAGGCCGCGCTCAAAAGCACCTGGACAAAAGCCTACGCTCCCTACCTAAATAAGCTGCTGGCCCAGATGAACGACCATCCCCGCCAATCCCTCGGACAGGCGATTGTGGCGACCCTAGAAGCCCTGCCCCGACAGGCCCGCAGCCGCCAGGTGGGCTGCACGGCCCTCAAAGCCTTTGCGGATTTTCACAAAATTTCCCTGCCCGTTGACCTGGAAACCCTGTGGGGCACCTACAGCAGCAGCAAGACCCAACGCCGCCACCTACCCACCGATGAGGACATTTTGACCTGGCACGACCTGATCCCCAACCCTGCTTGGCGCACAGTCTACGGACTGATGGCGGCCTACGGACTGCGGAACCATGAAGTGTTCTTTTGCGACCGCAGCCTCCTGTCCACGAACGACCCCGAAGCCCGGATCACCGTCCTCGAAACCACCAAAACCGGACTGCACGATGTCTGGCCCTTCTACCCGGAATGGGTGGAACGCTTTGAACTGCGCCAGGGCGAACTGCCGCCCATCAACACCGACCTCACCACCACGACCCTGCAACGGGTGGGGCAACAGGTGGCCCTCCAGTTCAAACGCTACGGGGTGCCCTTTTCCCCCTACGACCTGCGCCATGCCTGGGCCGTCCGCACCATCCACTTTGGCCTGCCCGACACCGTCGCCGCCCGCATGATGGGCCACTCCGTCGCCATCCACACCCGCACCTACCACCGCTGGATTACCCTCCGCGACCAGCGCCAAGCCGTCCAAACCGCCCTAGGGGGCCGCACCTGGTCGGCTCCTGAGTAAGTGAGAATGAGTTGATTTTGAATTCCTTACTGGCCCTCACCCCTAGCCCCTCTCCCAGGAAGGAGAGGGGAACCGGATCATCTTTCAAAGTCCCTCTCCTATTTTGGGAGAGGGATTTAGGGTGAGGGTCAGCGGATGGTCTAGCGCCCCTTGGCCACAATATCCGCCAGTTCTGCCTCAATGGCCTTGGTGCTGATGGCAATTTCGTAGAGGGACACCAATAGCGAGGCCACCAGCAACACCAGGGCCGACCCAAATAACACCTCCGCCAGCCGCAGGTGATCTACAAACAGCGAAAACATGGACAGGGTGCAGAAGATAAAGCTGGAGACCCCCAACGCCTGCATCAGTCGAATCAGGGCAATGCGGCGGCGTAGGTTAGCGATCTGTTTTTGCACCATCGCCTCAAAATAGTCCCGCTCGGAACTGTGGAGTTGCCGAATCAGTTGGGCCAGCACCAAAAAGCGGTTGGTATAGGCCAACAGCAGCAGGGAAATGGCCGGAAACAGCAGGGCCGGGGTGGTGAGGGTGAGTTCCATGGTGGGGAATCCCTTGCAAGAAAAGTCCCTTCAAATCCAAAAGAAAGGAGCGGATCGGTTAGCGTCTTCTCCTTGATTATGGGCTAGGCGATAATCTGTCATACTAAATCCGACGAGAAGCCCCCCATATACATTGAGGCTTTCCTCGTTCTCACCCTGTCTCTTCTCTCTGGGAGAGGGGCTGGGGGTGTAGCTTGTTCCCGTTAGGGTGGGCCACAGGAGCGTTGTCACCGATTGCCCCACCCCCATTCCCGTTTCGTCCTACGCATGCCCCACCATCCTGTGCTGTTTGATGTGCTGAAAGATCGCCTGCGGCAAGCACCCCAGGGTCAAATGACCTTTGCGGAATTTATGGATTTGGCCCTCTACGATCCCTCTGGGGGGTACTACGCTACCCAGGTTGCCGCCATTGGCCCCCAGGGGGATTTTGTCACCTCGCCCCACCTCAGCCGCGATTTTGGCGAACTGTTGGCGGTGCAGCTCGCGGAACTGTGGCATCACCTCAGCCAACCAGAGCCGTTTACCCTGGTAGAAATGGGGGCCGGGCAGGGCATTATGGCCGCTGATGTGTTGGCCTATTTGCAGCGCCAGTATCAGGATTGTTTTGCGGTTCTAGATTACCGAATTATTGAAAAATCCCCGGTATTGCAGCACATTCAGAGCAAACGGCTAGAACCCTGGGCTGGTCGCGTAACCTGGTGTAACTGGGCCGACTTGGCGGCGGATTCGGTGACGGGCTGTGTGTTTTCTAACGAACTCGTCGATGCCCTGCCCGTCCATCAGGTGGTGTGGACGGAAGCGGGGCTTCAGGAAATCTACGTCACCTGGGATGAAGCCAGCGCCACCCTCAAGGAGGTAATCGGCCCCCTATCCACCCCTCGCCTTGCCGATTACTTTGACCTTGTCGGGGTGGACTGGGCCAAGGGCTATCCTGTGGGCTACCGCACCGAGGCCCACCTGGCGGCCCTAGATTGGGTAGCCACCGTGGCCAATCGCTTGCATCGGGGCTACCTGCTCACCATTGACTACGGCTACTCTGCCGACCGTTACTATAGCCCTCACCGTTCCCAGGGTACGCTGCAAAGCTACTACCAGCACACCCACCACAACGATCCCTACCGCCACCTCGGCCATCAAGACATCACCGCCCACGTCAACTTCACGGCGCTGGAACGCCAGGGAAAACAGAGCGGCCTAACCACCTTGGGCCTGACCCAGCAGGCGATGTTTCTCATGGCGCTGGGCTTGGGAGATCGGCTGATGGATCTGGCCCAAATTCAATCCACCGATCCCGCCGTCGTCAACCAGGCTATCCAGCGGCGCGACCAAATTCACCAACTGATGAACCCCATGGGGCTGGGCAACTTTTGGGTGTTGCTCCAGGGCAAAAACCTGGCCCCAGACGGTGCAGCCCAACCCCTTCGCGGCTTCACCATTCCACCGCTGGGATGACGGCAGGACTGCGCCTGGGGGAC
This sequence comes from Leptolyngbya sp. BL0902, assembly GCF_016403105.1. NCBI lineage: Bacteria > Bacillati > Cyanobacteriota > Cyanophyceae > Leptolyngbyales > Leptolyngbyaceae > Leptolyngbya > Leptolyngbya sp. BL0902. The sequence goes on along the minus strand of NZ_CP046155.1, from coordinate 437,597 downwards.
GTTGTCTGGTCTGCGTCTCCTAATAAAATAAGTCCTACAAAAACGCCTGATAGTTTTGCCCCAGATACAGCGCCCGCTCGGCCTTGCGGCGACGTTCTAGCCCTGCCATGACTCGGCCCCCCGCGTAGACCCATTTGAGAAATTCCTCGGCGGCTCCAGCGGTGTCTCCGGCGTTGTGTTTTTTGAGCAGGGTGGAGGTTCGCAGGTTGTTTGGCCCGACGTTGAAGGTGAAGGACACCAGAGCGGCAAACTGGTTGCTGGTAGGGGTGCGGGTCACGGACTGAGTTACGGCGCGCTCGAAAACGAGGAGATCACGCTTGAGGATTTCTTCGGCTTGGGCGGCGGTAATTTTGAGGCCGGGATAGACCTTGGGGTCGCCCGCTGCGGAGGTATGGCCGTAGCCGATAGTCCAGGGTTCGCCCCCGGTGCCCGGATCGGGGTAGGCGGTGGTCGCAAGGCCCTCAAAGGCTTTGATGATAGCTAACCCAGCGGCATTGATGCGGCTGCTGACGGGGGTAGCCACGGTGCTGGCCATGGGCTGGGGGGTGGGCGGGGGCATGGGCTGGGGCTCTGGGGCTCCGGTGCCGATGGCCACGGTCATGGCGCGGGGGTAGTCTTCACGGGTGAACCAGGCTTTGAGGCTGGCGATGTTGACCACCTTTTCCTTTGGGTTGGTTTGGGAAGGATATTTGGTAATGCGAGAAATCCAGTAGCCGCCCTGCATTAAATAGATAGCAATGTCCGTTTCCTTAATCCAGGTGCTCACGGGTGCACTCCCCACTCCACATACCCGAAATTTACAATACTTTCTCCCACATGGGCCAAGGACTTTGGAGAAGGTTGCAAGGCCCCATGTAACGCTTTGCCGAGAAATGCAGCGATATGTAAACAAATCACTCCCCCAGCCGCCGAAAACCTCCCCCAAAGCCCGTAAATACGAGGGAATGTAACGCAAAGCCCAGACAGGATAGCGGCCAGTCGTTAAGATGGTCGGAGTATGCCCCAGGGCGCTACCCCCTCTGACCTATGGCTTTGCTCACAGCGACCGCTGCCCCCTCTACTTTGCTGGTGTCTCCCACCATCCGTCGTCTGTCCAACGGCCTGACGATCATCGCCGAGCAAATGCCCTTAGAAGTGGTCAACCTGAGCCTGTGGTTGCGGGTGGGATCGGCGGTAGAAAATAACGCCATCAACGGCATGGCCCACTTTTTAGAGCACATGATTTTTAAGGGCACCGCCACCTTGCCCTGCGGCGAATTTGAACGGCGCATTGAGGCGCGGGGAGCCGTCACCAACGCCGCCACCAGCCAGGACTACACCAAGTACTACATCACCACCGCCCCCCAAGACTTTCGAGCCTTGGCTCCGCTGCAAATTCAAATGGTGATGGCCCCCCGCCTCAGCGAAGCCGACTTTGAACGGGAGCGGCCCGTCATCCTAGAGGAAATTCGCCGTGCCGACGACAACCCTCGCCGCCGCACCTACGCCCGATCCATGGAGCTGACCTTCGAGCGCCTGCCCTACCGCCGCCCCGTCCTTGGCCCCACCGAGGTGATCGAAACCCTGATGGTGGATCAAATGCGCGACTTTCACAGCACCTGGTACCAGCCCCAGAGTATGACCGCTGTGGCCGTGGGCAATCTGCCCGTGGAGGATCTCATCGCCACCGTAGCCGAAGGGTTTGATCAAGCCATGGCCCTGCGCGGGCGGCAGCGCTATCCCGCCACCGACCAATTCAAGCCCCTCCTTGACTACGACCTGGAAGATCCCTTCACCACGGTGCAGCGCGTCGTTCACGACGATCCCACCCTCACCCAAGCCCGTCTCACGCTAACCTGGCGGGTTCCTGGCCTGATGGATGTGGATGACACCTACGCCCTGGATGTGCTGGCCTCGGTGCTGGGCCGGGGGCGTACCTCCCGCCTCGTCAGCGACCTGCGAGAAGACCGCAAACTGGTGAGCAGCATCGGCTGTAGCAATATGACCCTGGCCTACCAGGGCGCATTTATGGTCTCCGCCAAGCTCGATCCCGAACACCTGGATACCGTAGAGCAGGCCATTGCCGATCACATCCAAGCCGTCATCGAAACTCCCGTCAGTCTGGCAGAGCTGCGGCGGGTGCAAACCCAGGTGGCCAACCGCTTTATCTTTGCCAACGAAACCCCCAGCGACCGGGCCGGACTCTACGGCTTCTATCACACCCTCACCGGAGACATTGCCGACGGGCTTCACTATCCCCACCACATCCAGCGCCTCACCGTGGCCGATGTGCAGCGGGCCGCCCAGCAACTTCTTTCCGCCCAAGCCTACGGCGTTTCCATTATTCGTCCCTAGGGGTAGCCCTTCCCCTCCCCCGGATGAACCCCAGCGAGGTCGGTGAATGGGGGCTAAAGCTGACCCATCCGGCCTGCAACCACCCCTTACAATAGAGTCTCCCATTCTGAGACTGAGGATTGCCGTGGCTGCCCCCGATTCCCCTGCTGAAACGCCCACCCTGCTGCTGATCGATGGCCATTCCCTGGCCTTTCGCGCCTTCTATGCCTTTGCCAAAAGTGCCGAGGGTGGCCTGCGAACCTCCACGGGCGTGCCCACCAGCGTCTGCTACGGCTTCCTCAAATCGCTATTGGACATGATGGAGGTGGAAAAGCCCCAGTATGCCGCCGTCGCCTTCGATTTGGCCCAGCCCACCTTTCGCCACCAGGCCGACGAGGGCTACAAGGATGGCCGTCCCGAAACGCCGGAGGGCTTCATTGAGGATGTCAACAACCTGCAAGAACTGCTGCGGGATTTTGGCCTGAATATCTACACCGCACCGGGCTTTGAGGCCGACGATGTGATTGGCACCCTGGCCCATCAGGGTAAGGCGGCGGGCCTGCGAGTGAAGATTCTCAGTGGCGACCAGGATCTATTTCAGCTCATCGACCCAGAGGAGCAAATTACCGTGCTGCACCTGGGCAACGCCTTTGCCAAGGGGGCAAAAAACGGACTGGCCCAGGAGTTCAAAACCAACGAGGTGAAGGCAAAGCTGGATATTTTGCCCTCCCAGGTGGTGGATTACAAAGCGCTGTGCGGCGACTCATCGGACAACATCCCTGGCGTGAAAGGCATTGGGGCTAAAACAGCGGCGAAGCTGCTGGCAGAATTTGGCGATTTAGATACGATTTACGCCAATATCGACACCATCAAGGGCGCAACCCAGAAAAAGCTCATGGAGGGCAAGGATTCTGCCTACCACTCGCGGTTTATGGCCACCATTGTCACCACCGTGGATTTGGGGGCCGATTTAGCCACCTGCAAACTCGACGGCTTCGACCCTGATGTCGTGGTTCCGGCGTTAAAAAAGCTGGAGTTTCAGAACTTCATTAACCGCCTGGGTAAGTTACAGGTGGCTTTTGGAGGAGAAGCGGGAGTTGAAAGTCGGGAGTCGGACGTCGGACGTCGGACGTCAGGGGATGCGCTGGGGGCAGATGTGGCGTTCTTTTCTGCCGAAGAAACGGACGAGGCCCAGACCGTGCAGGCGGTAGCCATTCGGCCTCAAATTATCACCACCGAAGCCCAGCTTTACGACCTGCTAGATATTCTTTCGGCCCAAAAAAATCCTGAGCACCCAGTTGCCTGGGACACTGAAACAACCTCATTAGAACCCAGAGATGCCCAGTTGGTCGGCATCGGCTGCTGTTGGGGCCGCGAACGGGATGCCATGGCCTACATTCCCGTGGGGCATTCTGAAGGCGATCAGCTACCGCTAGAAACGGTCTTAGAGGCGCTGCGTCCAATATTGGAAAGTGCGGAGTTTCCTAAAGCACTGCAAAATGCGAAGTATGACCGTTTAGTGCTAAGAAATCAGGGCATCCAACTGGCAGGAGTTGAGTTTGATACGATGCTGGCCAGCTATGTGCTCAATCCAGAATCGAGCCATAATTTAACCGACCTTAGCCTGCGCTATCTCAACCTTGTGGCCCAAAGCTTTACCGACCTAGTGCCGAAGGGTAAAACAATTGCGGATATTGCAATTTCTGCCGTGGCAGAGTATTGCGGAGCCGATGTCCACACGACCTATTTGCTCGTGCCTAAACTGCGGGCAGAACTCGCAGAAAATCCCCAGCTTTACGGCCTATTTTCAGGCATTGAACTCCCCCTAGAGCCCGTCCTGGCCGAAATGGAAACCATCGGCGTGCGGGTCGATGCCAACTATTTGTCAAAATTTTCTAAAACCCTGGAAACCGATCTAGCACAGATCGAGAAAGATGCCTATGAAGCCGCAGGAGAAACCTTTAACCTCGCCTCTCCTAAACAACTCAGCGAGCTATTCTTTGAAAAGCTGGGGCTAGACAAGAAAAAGTCTCGCCGCAACAAGTCCGGCGGCTACTCCACCGATGCCGCAACGCTGGAAAAACTCCAGGGCGACCATGCCGTGGTCGATTTAGTCGTGGAGCACCGCACCCTGTCAAAGCTTAAATCAACCTATGTGGACGCTTTGCCTGCCCTAATTCGTCCCGATACCCAGCGGGTACATACCGACTTTAACCAGGCGGTAACGGCCACAGGGCGGCTGTCGTCGTCGAATCCAAATCTGCAAAATATTCCCATTCGCACCGCCTTTAGTCGGCAAATTCGGGCGGCGTTTATCCCTACTGAGGGCTGGCAACTGGCAGCAGCAGATTATTCCCAAATTGAGCTACGCATCCTCGCCCACCTCAGTGGCGAGCCCGTGCTGGTGGAAGCCTACAACAACAACGATGATGTCCATGCCCTTACCGCCAAATTGTTGCTAGAAAAAGATGACATTTCCCCTGAGGAACGCCGCCTTGGCAAAATCATCAATTTTGGCGTGATCTACGGCATGGGTGCTTCCCGCTTTGCCCGCGAGGCCGGAGTCAGCCGCACCGAGGCCAAAACCTTCATCGACCGCTACTACGAACGCTATCCTCAGGTGTTTGAATACCTGCAACAAATGCAGCAGGAGGCCATCGCCAAGGGCTATGTGCAAACCATTTTTGGGCGGCGGCGCTACTTTAATTTCACCGATGGTAAACTGCGTTCCCTCTACGGCACCGATCCCACTACCATCGACCTCGACCAGCTCCGCACCAACGGCTACGAAGCCGGACTGCTCCGGGCCGCCGCTAACGCCCCCATTCAGGGCAGCAGTGCCGACATCATCAAAGTGGCCATGATTCGCCTGCACGAACTGCTAAAGGACTACCAGGCCAACCTGATCCTGCAAGTCCATGACGAATTGGTGTTTGAAATTCCCTCCGATGAATGGGACGATCTGCAACCCAAAATCATCGCTGCGATGGAATCCGCTGTTTCCCTGAAGGTGCCCCTCAAAGTAGAGGCCCACGCAGGCCCCAACTGGATGGCAGCTAAATAGAAGCCCCTGGGCACTGAGGCTGCCCTGCGATCCCCAATACCTGGGCGAGACTAGCCAGGAAGGGAATCCCTTGCTTTGGGCCAGAGGGTTCAGGGAATCCACTGATGGAATTATGAGAACCCTCTTAGGTTAGGAACTTTGCCGCCAGGGCTGCGTTTTGGAGTAAGGCAAATGCCATTTACTTAGGAGAGAACGATCATGAAGAAGATGATTTTGGCGGTTGGTTTGCTGGGTTTGACTGGATCCCTGGCTATAGCTACCCCTAGCTATGCCGATGAAGTCGTTTGTAGAGGCACCCTGAGGACGGCACAGGTCACTAATTTGCGAGTTCCCAGTGGTGCTGCTTGTACCCTCAACGGCACTCGGGTTCGGGGGAACATTCGGGTTCAGTCGCGGGCCACCCTGACGGCTACCGGGGTACGGGTCAATGGCAACATCCAGGCTGAAAATGCGACACGGGTGACGGTTCGCAGCCAGTCTGTGGTGGGTGGCAACATTCAAATTGAAGAGTCTCAGGCGGCTACCATTACCGACACCCGGATCAACGGCGATCTGCAATTTGAAGAGAACACCAGCCTGCTGCAAGCGGCACGCAATACCATCGGTGGAAACCTGCAAGGCTTCAAAAACCGGGGCGGTCTGCGGGTTAACAGCAATCGCATCGGCGGCAACTTGCAGTGCAAGGAAAATCGCCCTGCCCCCACCGGACGGGGCAACGTGGTACGCGGCAACAAAGAAGACCAGTGCGCCCGCCTGTAGGGTATCGCCCATCCTCGGTTAGCGACACAGCTACCCAGGGCTGCAAGCATCTAGCGGCTGGCCTGACATCAATGAAGCCACCCCACCCTTCAAGGGGCAGGGTGGCTCAGTTTTAGACCCGATCCTTCGATCAGATTTGGAACTTCTCGCCCTTAGCGGGGTCAGACCAGTCGCAGGCAAAGCCCTGGGTATCGGGCACAAACTGGTTCCAGGGCAGAGGATCCACTGGGCCATCGGTGGCCCACAGGATGTCAAACATACCATCATCCATCACTTCCCCAATCCGCACCGTTTTGGAGAGGTGGTGGTTAACATTCATGGTTACGGGGCCTTCGGGCGCAGCCATACTCTGGCCGTAAGCAGCGGCGCGAACCTCAGGAATATCGAAGGTGCCCGCAGCTTCCACTGCCTGCTTCCACAGATACACCATGATATAGGCGGCTTCCATGGGGTCGTTCGTCACCCGGTCATCGCCAAATTCGGCCTTGAAGTCGGCTACCCACTTGGCGTTTTCGGGGGTTTCCACGGTCATGAAGTAGTTCCAGGAAGCCAGGTGGCCCACCAAGAACTCAGGCCCAATCTGACGCACTTCTTCCTCGGCTACACTCACTGACATCACGGGGTAGAGATCTGGCCCCATGCCTGCGCCCTGCAACTGCTTGAAGAAGGCCACGTTGCTGTCGCCGTTGAGGCTGTTGAAGATCACCCCGCCGTTGGGCAGCGCCGCCCGAATCTTGGTGATGATCGGCGTTACCTCGGTGTTGCCCAGGGGCAGGTAGTCTTCGCCGACGGTGTTGCCACCCTTAGCGGCTAGCTGCTCTTTGATGATGGTGTTGGCGGTGCGGGGGAAGACATAGTCTGACCCCACCAGGAAGAAGTCCCGGCCTTTGTTTTCTAGCAGCCAATCTACGGCGGGCTCAATTTGCTGGTTGGGCGCGGCTCCGGTGTAGAAAATGTTCTTAGAACATTCCTGGCCTTCATACTGCACCGGGTACCACAGCATGTGATCCTTCGACTCAAACACGGGCAGCACGGCCTTGCGGCTAGCGGATGTCCAGCAGCCGAACACCACCGATACCTGGTCTTGGTCAATCAGCTTCTCTGCTTTTTCGGCAAAGGTGGGCCAATCGGAAGCGCCGTCTTCCACTACGGCTTCAATCTGCCGACCCAGGACGCCACCAGCGGCGTTGATTTCCTTAATCGCCAGTTTCTCAGCATCAACCACGGTGGTTTCACTGATAGCCATGGTGCCGCTAAGGGAATGGAGAATCCCTACTTTTACCGTTTCGCCCCCGGCAGCGGTGCCGCCTGTTGTATCCCCGGTAGTCGTTGTCGTATTGCCACAGGCTTTTAACAGCATCGAGGTGCCCAGGGTGGCAGACCCATACACCAAAAATTTCCGTCGATTAAATCGTGCGACCATTCAACCTCGCTCCTGACTCACACAAAGAAGGACAGTTAGGCCATCCAATCACTCACCCAACCTCCAGAGTGGATATTAGGCGTAGTGATGGGTAGTAAATGTAGCGGAGAACACAAAAAACCTGAATCTCACCACAAACTCTCCCAGCCATCCTTGTTGTGGCTGGGGCAGAATCTGTCTTCATTTCACTAGATGATGGTCTTCTAAAGCCTCTATCCAAAGGCTGGGATCAACCTACCATGGCCGTTCTCAGTTTTATTGCCCCATTGCCCTAGGCTGGGATCGTCGCTTGATCTGGAGGGCTAGCCGGGGCTTAGCGCTGTGATCCCCGTCACGAATGACCCGCAATGAATCCTGGATGATGCGGGATGAATGGGGCAAAGCTTGGCCTAAAGCTGTCTTCAGCCGAGACCGAGGGTCATCGTTACCGCTCCGGTGGGTCTTCAGCTACAGGCGGCGCAGCAAATTAGACCCGTGGGTATCGGTGCCACAGGTGGTCAGCAGGCGGTGGCGGCGGGCTAGGGTTTCCATCAGCGGCGTGTGGCGGGGGCAGGGATGCCACTGATCGGGGTTGTTGTAGGCGTAGTAGGCTTCCACACCGTCAATCCCCAGAGCGACGGCGTGGGCAATCAGGACTTCGGCGGCGGTGCGATAGCGAGCGGGGTGGGCCAACACCGCCAGCCCCCCCGCCGTCTGGATAGCCGTAATCACGGCTTCAGCCGCCTTCATGGGGCCACGGGGAGCCGACCCTTGCAGATAGGGCACGATGGCCGGATGCCGGGGGGCAAAGCCATAGCCCAGCAGGTGAACTTCGGTCTCAGCGAGGAGGGCGTTAATTTCTACCCCAGTAAATAAACGAGGTGCAGTTCCGCCTAAGTGACGGTGGGCTCGCCGCTGCCCTAGGGGGGTGGGGTGCCGCCAGCGCCAGTCTTCTAGCCAGGCTTGGGCTTGGTAGTAGCCGCGCAGGCTGTGGTGGTCGGTAATGGCAAAGGCTTGTAGGCCAATGTCAATGACTTGCTCCATGAGGGCGGTGGGGGTGAGCTTACCATCTGAGCACACCGTATGCATGTGGAAGTTGTAGGTGTGTGGGCAACTGGCCGCATCAACAGAGTCAAAAACTTGCCTCAGGATTTGAGCATCGCCTGTCAACCCACGCTGATTCAAAGAGGTGAGGTCTGACGCGACAACCATGAATTATTTCGCTCAATGCGCTTGCTTAACTTAATATAACCTTTCGGTCAGACTATTAAAAAATGTGTGACTAAAGTGTTCGGGATAGACGAAATCGTGCAGAGGGCGCGATAACGTCCTGGTAGATAGCCGCCATGCCGCGACGGTCGCGCTACCCCAGCCCGCTGGCTAGAGCCTCGCTGCGGTTGAAATCCCAAGAATAGGGTTTACCCTTATAGGAGCAACCGTTGGTTAGGAATCGCAACCATGACAGAGCACGCGGAGGGATGTTTGCGGGTTGGGCAACTGGCCCCAGATTTTTCGGCGACGGCAGTGGTCGATCAAGCCTTTAAGGTCATTAAGCTGTCGGACTATCGAGGGCAGTACGTGGTGCTGTTTTTCTATCCCCTCGATTTCACCTTCGTTTGCCCTACAGAAATTGCCGCCTTTAGCGACCGCTGTGAGGAATTTAAGGCGCTCCATGCCCAAATCTTGGCAGTGTCGGTGGACAGTGAATTCGCCCACCTTGCCTGGGTTCAAACCGAGCGCAAGGCGGGCGGCGTGGGGGACTTGAACTATCCCCTCATTTCCGACCTCAAAAAGGAGGTTAGCGCTGCCTACAATGTGCTAGATCCTGAAGCAGGCGTGGCCTTGCGGGGGCTGTTTATCATCGACCGCGAGGGCATTGTTCAACACGCCACCATCAACAATCTTGCCTTTGGCCGCAATGTAGACGAAACCCTGCGGGTGCTCCAGGCGATTCAGCATGTGCAGAGCAACCCCAACGAAGTGTGTCCGGTTGATTGGCAACCGGGGGATAAAACCATGGTGCCCGACCCCGTGAAATCCAAAGATTTCTTTGCCGACACCCCAGGGTAAGCACGATGCCCTAGGCGGTCGCTTCCCCCGATGGCCTTGATCCTAGCTGCCCCGTTGATGTCCCCTTGATTCTAGCCATGACCGCTGCACCGTCCCTTGCCCCCTGGCAGATTTGGCGCAAGTACCTGCTGCCCCGCCCCGCCCGACTGGGGTTGGCCCTAGGCGTGGGTGTTCCCGATTTTGCCCTAGTCGATGTCACCCATGGGCGCACGGTGCGGCTGGCCAACTGGCGCGGCAAACAGCCCGTGGTGCTGGCCTTTACCCGCATCTTTGCCGAGGGGGTGTACTGCCCCTTTTGCTATCCCCACATTATGGCCATGAATGCCGCCTACCAACGGTTTCGGGATACGGGCACGGAGGTTTTGATGATAACAAGTCTCAACCCTCGCCAGGGCAGGGCCGTGGTGGAAGACCTGCACCTGCCCCTGCCGCTGCTGTGTGACCCGGTGGGCCAAAGCTTCCAAAACTACCATACAGGCCAAGCCCTGGGGGCACCCCTCCCCGCCCAGTTTGTGCTAGATGCCCAGGGTCAACTGCGCTACGGCCACTGGTTTTCCTTTTTGCACCACAATGCCGACCCTGAGGCGCTGTTAGCCGCCGTGGAGGCACTGTGACGGGCCGCTAACCTCCTTGCCGAGCCCCTTGAATCGAAGAAATTGGTTTTTCGATAGCAACGCGGGGGAGGCGGTGCTTGAACCCGCAGAGAATTTCCCAGGAGATGGATTGGGTTAGGTCGGCCCAATCGTCGGCGGTGGTGCAGTGGGGGCCATCTTGCCCCAGCAGCGTGACGACATCGCCCTCTTGCAGGTCGGGAATGTGAGTCACATCGACCATGAGTTGATCCATCGTAATGGTGCCGATTTGAGGGGCGAGTTGGCCCTTAATCATCCCCTGAATGCGGTTAGACAAAATGCGCGGCACCCCATCGGCATAGCCAATGCCCACCACCGCCATCCGCAGGGGGTGCTCGGCTATGTAGGAATGGCCGTAGCTGACTCCAGTTCCGGCGGGCAGGTCTTTCAGCAGCGTAATTCGGGCCTTAACCTGCATCACAGGTTTGAGATCTAGCACCGATTGCAGGTGGGGCGCAGGATACAGCCCATAGAGACCTAGGCCCACGCGCACCATATCGTAGTGCAGAGCGGGATCGGCTAGGGTGGCCGCAGTGTTAGCCAGGTGCAGCCGAGGAGGCAGCAGGTTTTCAGCCGTTAACTGGGCTACCGCCGCCTGAAACCGCTGATGCTGCTGGATCATCGTAGTGGGGTCGGGGCTGTCGGCGGTGGCAAAGTGGGAGTAGAGCCCGCCAATGGTGAGATGGGGCAACGGACGCACAAATCGCACAAACTCCACAGCCTCAGCAGCAGGGAAGCCCAGCCGAGACATGCCTGTGTCTAGCTTCAGATGCACCTCCACCGGGCGGGCGGGGGCCAACCGCGACAGGATGTCTGAAAACATGAGAGCTTGCTTGGGCGTTACCAGGGTGGGCTGCAACTGCCACCGGGCGATAGCCTGCATTTCTTCAGGGCTATTCACCGCCCCCATGACTAAAATGGGAGCCTGCACCCCGGCGGTGCGTAGCTCGATCCCCTCCGGCACCGTCGCTACCCCTAGCCAGTTGGCCCCGGCCTTCAGCGCGGCCTGGGCTATCATCACAGCCCCATGACCATAGGCATCGGCCTTTACCACGGCCATCAACTGGGCGCGATGGCCTAGATGTTGTTTGAACTGCTGCACATTGTGGCGCAGGGCTTCTAAATCAATCTCTACCCAAGCCCGACAGCAGCGCATTGGCCCCAAACTGGGGGTTTGCTCCCAACTCAGCATGGCTCATTCCTCCATAACCACGGGCATCATCGCAGGTATTTCACGAATTAGCGACCCATCATAGCGCTAACAGCAATGGCTATCTGAGACTACCGCTGTTGAGTTATCCAACCACCACAGCATCAGGAGAGGGTTCTTCCCTTGGTTTGAGTAAATCTCTCTGCTAGTCTCCCTCGATAGCCGCAGTTTCTGAATTGCTGATAGGCACCACCTGAGTCACGCGGATGAGGGTTTCCTCCTTATTGGGTTTCACCAACCGGGGGCATTCTCCGGTGCGGCCTAGGCGGGGCACGGTGGCGGTGGGGAGGACAGCCACTCGGTCGGTGTTGCTGAAGAGGGTGAGGGTGCTGTGGACAGGGGCGGGCAGCAGGGCCAGCAGTTTGTCGGTTTTGAGGCTGAACTGGAACGCTTGGCTGCCCAGGTCGCCGCGCCTGGTGGTGCGGAGATCTTCCACCGGGAGGCGCTTGCCAAAGCCTGCCGCTGAAATCAGAATCACCTCGTCGTAGCCGGATTTCACGGTGACGCAGCCCACCAGGCGTTCGTATTTGCCGAGGCGCATCCCTTGGGGGCCTTGGGCGGTGCGGCCCATCAGGGGCAGGTTGTCGTCGTCGATGGGGAAGCGCAACACCCGACCACCGGAGCAGGCCAGCACCAGATCATCCCCCAGTTGGGCGAGGGAGACGTAGGCGAGCTCGTCGTCGTCTTTCACCTTCATGGCGGTGAGGCCGCGTCCAGTGAGGTTGGTGAATTCTTTGAGGGGGGCGCGTTTGATTTTGCCCTTCTGGGTGACGAGGATGAGGTCGTGTTCCATCAGGTCTTCGCGCAAAACGAACTGGGCCACAATGGCATCGGCCTCGGCGGGGACGGAATCGGGTAGCAGGTTCACCAAGGGCACGCCCTTGCCCTGGCGGGGCGGCGGCGGAATATCCCCCACGGCAACGGTGAAGGCACGGCCATCGCGGGTGAGGGTAAGCACCTCTTGGGCCGTGAGGGCGGGTTCCACTTGGACGATGGGGTCGTCTTCGGTGGGGTGCAGTTTGGGGTCGGTGTCGGTTTCTAACCGCGCCTGCCGCCGTTGGTAAGAACGCTGGGAATAGCGGCGCACGTAGCCTTTTTGGGTGAATTCTACCACCGCTTCTTCGTCTTCCACTTCAGCAATAATTTCTTCTACTTGCTGGGTTTCTTCGGCCCGTTCTGCGTCGCTTTGGATGCGGGTGCGGCGGGGATCGTTAAACTTTTTACGCAGGGCTTTGAGTTCTTTTTTTAGGGCTTTGAGGAGTTCCTTGCGGTCGGATAATAGACGCTGTAATTCGTCCCGCCGCTGGGTGAGTTCTTCAAATTCGGATTCGAGACCCTGGCGTTCCATCCCCGTCAATTTGCGCAGGGGCATAGCCAAAATGGCGTCGGATTGGCGTTCGCTGAGGTCAAACCGCCGCTGAAATTCCTGTTTGGCGGTGGTGCCGTCGGGAGCGTTGCGAAGGATGTCGATGATGGCATCAATGTTGCTTAGGGCGGTGAGTAGCCCCTCGGTGATGTGGAGCTTGGCTTCGGTTTTTTCGAGCTGGTGCTGGTAGTGGCGGGTGAGGGTGGTTTCTCGGAAGTCCAGAAATGCCTGCATCACCTCGCGCAGGGGCATTTGGCGGGGTTGGCCATTGTCCAAGGCCAGCATGATCACGCCGAAATTGCTTTGCAGGGGGGTCATGCGGTAGAGGTCTTGCAGCACCTTTTGGGCGGGGGTGTCGCGCTTCAGTTCGATCACCACCCGCATGCCGTCGCGGTCGCTTTCGTCGCGGATGTCGGCGATGCCCTCCAGCTTGCCCGCGTTAACGAGTTGGGCAATTTTCTCAATCCAGCCCGCCTTGTTCACCTGGTAGGGCAGTTCCGTCACCACAATCGCATTGCGCCGCTGACGCCCCTTGCCCGGTCGAACCTCCTCAAACTGGCAGATACCGCGCACGGGAATGCTGCCCCGTCCGGTGCGGTAGGCATCCAAAATGCCCTCGGTGCCGATGATTTCCCCACCCGTAGGAAAGTCCGGGCCAGGAATCAGCCGAAACAGATCCTCATCGGTCATCTGGGGCCGATCAATCATGGCAATCAGCCCGTCCACCACCTCCCCCAAGTTGTGGGGGGGAATGTTCGTCGCCATGCCCACGGCAATGCCGGAACAGCCATTCAGCAACAGGTTGGGCAACTGGGTGGGCAGCACCACAGGCTCCTGCTGGGAGCTATCGAAGTTGTCGATGAAATCCACCAGGGCTTCGCTGATGTCGCCCAGCATGGCTCCATGACTGACGGGCGAGAGGCGGGTTTCGGTGTAGCGCATCGCCGCCGGGGGGTCGTTATCCACCGAGCCAAAGTTGCCGTGGCCATCCAGCAGCGGGTAGCGGCTCGAAAAGGTCTGAACCATCCGCACCAGGGCATCGTAGACCGCCTGATCGCCGTGGGGATGGTATTTGCCCAGCACATCCCCCACCACGCGGGCGCATTTGCGGTAGGGTCGGTCGGGAGTCAAGCCCAACTCGTGCATGGCGTAGAGAATGCGGCGATGCACGGGTTTGAGGCCATCGCGCACATCGGGCAAGGCCCGCCCCACAATCACGCTCATGGCGTATTCCAGGTACGACCGCTGCACCTCGGTGTGGAGCGAGGTAGGCACAATTTGACCCGAAGCAAGCAGGTTCAGTTGGTCGGACATGGGTGAGGATTCCTGGATGGGAAATGGGGAAGGTTAACAATGCTGTAACTTAATCGCAAGGGGCGGGGCATGGCAAGGGCTGACGTTCCCTGGGCACCGCCGGAGAACCCGTCATTGTCCTGACAGAGTAGGAAGACCAGGGACAGCAATCCCCTGCGTCACAAACCGCAATACCGCCCTAGCGGCATGGGTTAGCCTACAGTTTCCTCAGGGTTTTGTGGCATATTGGGCGGTGAGAAGGGGATATAAACACCATGAAAACCGTCCTAATTGTTGAAGATGATGTGGTCAATGCACGGGTATTCTCCAAAATTTTGACGAAACGGGGCGGATTAACCGTCAAACACACCGAGGATGTGGAAGAGGTGGTTTCCCTAGCCCGCAGTGGCGACATTAGCGTCATTTTGATGGATGTCTCGCTAGCCCACAGCATGTATGAGGGCAAACCCATGGATGGCATCAAAATTACCCAGCTGCTTAAATCTGACCCCCAAACTGCGAATTTGCCGATCATTCTCGTCACGGCCCACGCCATGGAAGGCGACCGGGAAAATTTCCTCAGCCAAAGCGGGGCCGATGGCTACATTACCAAGCCCGTGATTGATCATCAGGAATTTGTGGATCAAGTCAAGGCCGCCATGGGCAACTCCATAAACGAATAAATACATTTGTACTATAAAACTTCCCTTTGTGCAAGGGGAGTCCACACCAGGATCAAGCCCCCCTCAGCCCATTGGCAGGATTCGCTAAGATCAACCCACCACCTTCCAGGAGCACCCCCGGCCCATGTCTCCTCGGTCTGTCTCCCCATCCCCTACCCAAATTCCCCAAAATCCCTACATCGTTCCAGCGGATGTGTCCCTGCCACGGGAGCAATGGCCGACGATGTATGATTTGCCCAGCGAAGACCCGGAGGAACCTGGGTTGCCAGACGAATTTCATGATTTTCAGCCCCAGCTACTCAGCGCCACCTTTCGCCTTGCCGATGTGGCGGCAGATCGTATTTTCACCGCTGCCGACCTAAATCTGTACTACGACCTCACCCATCCCCGCTGGTACAAGCGGCCCGACTGGTTTGCCGTAGTGGGTGTTCCCCGATTTCGTGACGACGACGACCTCCGGCTCAGCTACGTCACCTGGCAGGAACAGGTCAACCCCTACATTGTGGTAGAACTCCTGTCTCCCGGCACCGCCGATGAAGATTTGGGCCTCATCCAGTCCACGAACCCCAATACCCCACCGCCCAAGTGGCAGGTTTACGAGCAAATCCTTCGGATCCCCTACTACGTGGTGTTCAACCGCTACACGGGAGCCTTGCAAGCTTTTCGCCTCACGGAGTTCGGGTACGCTCCAATCCCGATCACGGATGGGCGTTTTATGATCCCAGAACTCAACATTGGCCTGGGGCTATGGCATGGGGAATTTCAGGACTGTACGCGGCAATGGATTCGTTTTTTTGATGCCAATGGCCAGTGGATCTTGACGCCTGTGGAAAGAGAACGGGAACGGGCCGATCAAGAGGGTCTTAGGGCCGAACGGGAACGCTTCCGAGCCGAACGGTTGGCCGAACTCCTCAGAGCCCAGGGGATTGATCCGGATCAGGTGGTGTGAGGCACGTTCTGGCGCTAGATCGAGGGCGCAGGTCATGGCTTTGTCCACGGGATGTCGGGGTCGAAGTCGCCTAAGCTAGGGAAAAAGGGCGATAGGCAGGATTCCATGCTGGATTTGGCGCGGTTGGCCCAGCAGATGCAGGGCATTAGTCAGCATTTGGCCCAGGAGGCGGAAGCGGCTCAAGGGCGGGTGCGGTTGGCGCGGCGATGGCTGACCACCGCCGCCCAGAATCAAGAAACTTGGGTGGCCCACCAGCGAGACTTTGCCGATCACCTAGCCTTTACGGCGGCGTTGCCCGTAGAGCCGTTGACCACTCGCGTCAGCCTGGATGCGGCCCCTGCGGCCCACACGGTGCTGGCCACCGATGGATCGCAGATTTCCCCCAGCCACCACGAAATCGCCTACTGCTACTTGATCAACGTGGGTCGGGTGGTGCTGCACTATGGACAGGGGCGGTTTCCGCTCCTGGATAGCCTGCCGGAGGTGATCTATCGGCCTGAGGATCTGTATCAGTCGCGCCCCTGGGGCATTGGCACCGAGGAATGGATGGGCCATCGACGCACCGTGGCGGAGGCAGTGGCCCTGGCGGAACTGGGGGCGATGCTAGCCGAGGGTGACGGGGGAATTTCTCCACAACCGGGCACACCCTCAGAAGAACTCGATACATCCTCAGAAATGCCAACCTTGAGCATGACGGCATCCCCAGAAATCTCGAAAAACTCAGCCCCGGTGGATCTGCCATCCCCGGTTACGGATCTGCCGTCCCCAGTTTTGGCCATGGCCGATGGCTCCTTGATTTACTGGTTCCTAGACGGACTGCCCGCCGAGGCCCGCGACCACATCCTTACCCCCATTTTGGCGGCCTGGGATCGGCTCCGACGGCTGGGCATTCCCATCGTCAGCTACCTCAGCGCCACCCGCAGCAGCGAGGGCCTGAACTTTTTGCGCCTGCCCGCCTGCCCCTTTCCTCAACCCCACTGCGGCCAGCACTGCAACGGCCAATCGGAAAAAGCGCCCTGTGGTGGGTTCATGCCCCTGCGAGATGCGGTGTTTTGGGCCACAGAACTGGAACCGGGGCAGCGCAGTCCCTTTTGGCGGAGTTCCGCCAGCATTCTGGAGCTCTACGGCGATCAGCGGATTTACTTCTGCTACCTCCATGTGGGGGTAGAGGTGGCGCGGGTGGAGATGCCGGAGTGGGTGGTGGCCGATGCAGCCCAATGCGATATGGCCCTGCGGCTGGTGCTGGCCCAGGTGCAAAAGGGCTATGGCTATCCGGTGGCCCTGGCGGAGGCCCACAACCAGGCGGTGGTGCGAGGGGGAGATCGCCAGCGATTTTTTGCCCTCCTGGAGCGAGAAATGGTGCGGGCGGGCCTGAAAAACATCGGCATTTCCGCCAAAGAAGCCCGAAAACGGGGAAGTATTGCTTAGTCTTCTGCCACCATAACGTCCTTGGTTGCCCTCACCCCCAGCCCCTCTCCCAGGAGGGAGAGGGGAGCCGGAAAATCCTTCAAAGTCCCTCTCCTGGAGGGAGAGGGATTTAGGGTGAGGGCCAATCTGTCCTACGGCGCTTCTAACCGGGCCACATGAACGAGGGCATCGCCTTGGTTCACCAGGGGATTTTGGCCGTGGCCGATGACGATTCCGGCCATGGGGCTGCGGACTTGGACGGGTTTATCGCCAAAGGTATCGCTGATGAATCCTAGGGATTGGCGGGCTTTCACCGTTTCGCCCAGGCGGGTGGTGCAGCGCCAAATGCCCCCACGGGAGGCCCGTACCCAGCGAGTTTCGCGGGCTTCGAGGCTGGTTGCGGCGGGTAGAGAACTGGGGGGCGCATACATCCCCAGGTGAGCCATGGCTCGATAGATGCCGTCTACACCGCCCTGGATCGCCGCTTCATCAAACCGCAGGGCTTCACCGCCTTCGTAGAGTAGGGTGGGGATATGGCGCTTGGCAGCGGCTTGGCGCAGAGATCCATCCCGGTGGGCTGCATGGAGGATAATCGGTGCGCCAAAGGCTTGGGCAAAGGCGTAGGTGTCGGGGTCGGAGAGGTCGGCCCGCACCTGGGGTAGGTTGGTGCGGTGGATGGCGGCGGTGTGCAGGTCGATGCCGTGGGTGCACTGGTTCACCACTTCGCTCATAAACAAAAACGCCAGCCGACTAGCCAAGGAGCCTCGCGGGGAACCGGGAAAGGAACGGTTCAAATCCCGGCGATCTGGCAGGTAGCGCGACTGCTCCAGTAAGCCAAAAATATTCACCACAGGCACCGCAATCACCGCCCCCCGCAGCCGGGTGGGCCTCAGCGCCCGAACTAGGCGGCGAATAATATCGACGCCGTTGAGTTCATCGCCGTGGATGGCGGCACTGAGCCACAGTCGGGGGCCGGGATATTTGCCGTTAATCACCGTCACCGGAAGGGACATCATCGTGCCTGTGGTTAGCCGCGCCACAGGCAAATCTAGCCGCACCCGTCGGCCTGGGGGAATGGTTTGGCCACCCACCACCAGTGGTAGGCAGGGCTCTGAGGCAGCGGTCGCACGGGCCGATGTTCTTCGGGGCCGACGGGGCGGGCATTCCGAATCGGGGAGCAGCGTAGGGGCCAGGTCTGGGGCCACATCTGGGGCGGGGTCTGTCGCCAAGGGGTCTCGCTGAAGGGGAGTGG
Source organism: Leptolyngbya sp. BL0902 (assembly GCF_016403105.1). Classification (NCBI taxonomy): domain Bacteria; kingdom Bacillati; phylum Cyanobacteriota; class Cyanophyceae; order Leptolyngbyales; family Leptolyngbyaceae; genus Leptolyngbya; species Leptolyngbya sp. BL0902. The sequence continues at coordinate 419,197 of NZ_CP046155.1, read as the reverse complement.
GCTAGGCGCGGGGCAACGGAAAATGCTTGCTAGCCAATATACCGAAAGACGGCCTCCATCGCGGCATTCGTTATCGTGTTCCCGCATCGCAGCCTGCCTGATGTACCCGATCCGCACTCGATCCGCACCTGCCCTGATCGATGGGTTTGCTTGCCCTAGAGCTGCCGCTCCACCTGCACCATGCGCTGGTAGGAGAGCCAGCCCGTACCCACCATGGCCACGGCAAAAATGCCCAGAAACCAAACGTGTTCGCCCACTTCGGCCAGGGTGTTCCCTTCGGCGGCAATGCCCACCATGGCTTCAATCATGTGAAAAATCGGGTTAAACCGGGTGAGGTTGATCAGGGATTCGGGGAAAAAATCCGTGGGCATGAAGGCTCCACCCAAAATCATCAGCGGAATGCCAAAGGCGGCTACTAGGGAGTTCACATCCTCGGTGCGGCGGGCCAGTTGGGTGCCCAGCACAAAGCCCACCCCCACGTAGGCGGCCATGCTCAGCAGCACAATCAGCAACCCAGCCGCGATAGACCCCTCAAAGGTGGCCCCCTGGGCAAAGGCAAGGCTGTACATCAGCACCGTTTGCCCCAGGCCAATCACCACGTAGGCCAAGCAAATCCCTAAAAAGTACGACACGCCGCCGAGGGGCGACAGAAACAGCCGCTTCAGGGTGTGCTGCTCCCGCTCGGAAACCACCGTGGCCAAGCTGCCCCCCAGCCCGCTAAAAAATAACGCCGCCCCCACCAGGGTTGAGGGAGCCGCCAGGGTATAGGCATCTTCCAGGGGAATTTGCAGCCGTTCCTGCAAAATGAGGCTGTTGAGGATCAGCAGCAGCACCGGGAAAATCGCCCAAAAAATCAGGCTGCGCTTGCGGCACCATAGCTCCGCCAAAATCCGCTGGGCGACGGCGATGGTCTCTCGCAGGTATTTCATGGATTCTTATAGACTGTAAAGGCAACTTAATATTACAGTCTATAGAGGTTTCATCGGGGTCGGGCTGCATCGTCCGAATTGGCTGAGTCTGAGGCCATTTTTGCCGAAACTGTCCACTCCCCCTCCTCTGGCCGGGAGGGTTGTGATACCGTCTGCCCACACCTGTCAGCACTACGCTCTCCGCACACCTCGCAGGGGTCTCTCCTGGGGGCTGAATTTGATGTAAGCCAAAGCACACGTCTAATGAGTGAATCCCTTGAGGGGCTGTTTGCCCAAACCCTCGCCCGTCGTAACGTTCTCAAACTCTTTGGAGTGGGGGGCATTGCGGCGCTGTTGAGCTATTCTCGCCTGAGCAAGCCTCAGCCCATCGTGTTCCAGCAGGATCGGCTGGAATTGCCGCTTCAGGTGGGGCGCGACCTCAAGGCGGTGGTAATTGGCGGTGGCTTGGCCGGGTTAGCCACCGCCTACGAACTCAGCCAGCGCGGCGTGGCGGTGACGCTGATTGAGCGATCCCCCCAGTTGGGCGGCAAAATCGCCAGTTGGCCGATCCAAGTGGGCGACGACCACTTCATGATGGAGCACGGCTTCCACGGCTTTTTCCCGCAGTATTACAACCTGTTTAGCCTGATTAACGAACTGGAGATTCGCCAGAATTTCAAGTCCCTGGACTACTATTCCCTGGTCTATAAAGAGGGCTATGCGCCGGAGGTATTCCGGCCCAGCAACTCGGCTTTTCCATGGAATATCGTGGATTTGGCCATTTCCTCCTCCAATCGCCTCAAGTGGGGCATCAACCTCACCCACATGAAGCACCTGGAGGTATTTCGGGAAATCACGGGCTTCCGCAACCCCCAGAGCTACAACCGCCTCGATCATCTTTCCATGGCGGAATGGGTTGGCGATGACTTCCCCAAGGGGCTGTACGACCTGTATTTCCTGCCCTTTGCCAAGTCCAGCCTGAATGCGCCGGACGTGCTCAGCGCCGGGGAACTGATGCAGTTCTTCCACTTCTATTTCTTTGGCAACCCGGAAGGGCTGGCCTTCAACGGCACCTGTCAAGACATGGGACGATCCCTGGTTGATCCCATGGTGGAAGCCATCAAGGCCAACGGCGGCGAGGTGCTGACCGGAACCACCGTCAGCCAGGTGCGCTGGGACGAGGGCAAAATCACCGGGATTTCCTACCAAAAGGGCAGCGTGGCTACCAACCCCGTGCCCTTCTGGGTGGAGCGCAACCCCCTGCTGAGTAACGACACCCTGGAATATTTCGGCGCAGGCGATCAGGTCTATTCCCTCGCCCCCGGAGCCAAAACCGCCCTCTCCCTCACCTGTACCCACCAGGGCTGTAGCGTGCAGCGCCAAGTGGATACCACCGCCGACGGCTACCTCTGCCCCTGCCACGGTGCCGCCTACGCCAGCGATGGCCAAGTGCTGGCTGGCCCCGCCCAAGACAATCTGACCGCCTTCAAGGTGCTGCAACGGGATGGAGATCGGGTGCAGTTGATCGCCGCCAACGTCGAGTCTGGCGGCAACCCCAGCCACGATCTCACCGCCGACTACTACATCATGGCGGCGGATATCCCCGGCATTAAGTCCCTCTTTGCCCTAGCCGAGGGCACCGTGGAACCCATCTTGGCTCAACAAGTAGACGAACTCCAGGTGGCCGATCCCTTTGCGGTGGGCCGCTTCTGGCTGGATCGCGACTTTGACTGGGAGCATAGCTGGTTCACCTCCCTCTCCGGCTACCGCCTCACCGATAGCATCACCCTCTACCACCGCATCCAGGAAGACTACATTGACTGGGCCGAACGCACCGGGGGCAGCGTGGTCGAGCTTCATGCCTACTGCTACAAGGAAAAGGAATTCCCCACCCAGGCCGATATTCTCGACACCTTCGAGACCGAACTCTACGAGATTGTGCCCGAATTGAAGGGGGCCACCATCCTCCATCGGCAACTGGTGAACCAAAAGAACTTCGCCGGATTCCCGCCGGGCAGTTTCGCCAACCGTCCCCAAACCGCCACCACCACCGACAACCTCCTGTTTGCGGGTGACTGGGTGCGGATGCCCTTCCCCTGCGGCCTGATGGAGCGGGCCGTCAGCAGTGGCCTCCTCGCCGCCAACACCATCCTCCAGCGCGAAGGGGCCAAACGTCGCCCCATCCTCACCGTCAACCCAGAGGGGGTGCTGAAGATTTAATCGTTTATGGTTCATAACCTGGGTGCTGATGCTGAACAATACTCAAGAATACGCACAGCGATTGCTCAATGAGCTCCTGTCAACACCGTTTGAATCCTGTGCCCTGATCACGCGGGAATTTCAGCATCTGCCGCCCTCACCTGGTCTGTACGCCGTTCGGCATCGGGAGCACCAGTTGCTCTATTTAGGAAAGACGAAAAAGCTACGGGAGCGTTTCAAGGGTGGTCATAAAGCGCTCACATGGTCATGGCTCGATGATTATGATCATCGGGAGATTAGAATCTCGTTCGCACTTCTCTCCATGATTGATGTGATCAAATTGGGAGAAGAGCTGGAAGACATCTTAATCCAAGCCACAAAACCACCCTATAATGCGAGGTACCCTACCAGAGATTGGAGGTAGCTACAATGCAAACTGTTCCTCAGACCCAACATCACCATCTCAGCCATGACGCTGCACTGATGTTGCTGGCTGTGCTACCTGCTCATATTCGAGAGGCTTACGTGAACCATGCCAAACAAATTGACTACTCTATTGAATTGGTCCTAGAGATGGCCTTGGCCGATTTTCTAGACCCTGATTCTCTGACATTTTCAGATTGTCATCCCCAAATTGGCGTACTGCCCCATCTAGACTAGGACGATGGGACAGATAAAATGAATTCGCCATTTTGAGATCTCGGACACCATAGGCGAATGCCGCATGATGACCGAGACTTTGGTGCTTTACGGCAAAAGCTAAGCCAATATACATCTAAGCTCGACTTTATCCAATCAGGCAGCATGGCAGAGTAGCTCCGTCCAGGTGTCGAAGATAGGGCGAGGGACTTTAACGTACTCAGGGTCATCCCGTGATGTCTGAAAAAGCCGGGACGCCCATAAATAGCGGCGAACCAAGGCCAAGGCATCGGCGAAGGTCGGGCGTTGCTTCGTGTACCAGGCGGTTTGAGGGAGAGGGAACGTAAACTGCGGATGCAGCCGCTGGGTAAGGAGGACGACGAGAGAGAACAGGGCGAGTAAGGCAGGTGTGGTGCGTAGGATGGCTAAATCCGCCCACTGTCGCTGAGATTCGACCCCTAAATGAGCCCGAATCTCCTGGAAGGTGACTTCGACTTGCCAGCGTTGGCGAAACCAGAGCAAGATTTGGGTAGGTGTAGCCTTCAGATCAGTGCAGAGAAAGGCCTGAGGCTCCAACTGGCCTAGCGGGTCACGCACCAAGACCCAACGCATGGGAACCGGGGGAAGTCCGGTGTGGTACCACACGGCAGTTTGCGAAACCCACTCCAAGGTATAAGTTTGCTGACCATACCAGCCCTCTAGGGTCAGGGATTGCCAAGGGGTGGAGGACTCCTCCAATCGGGTTTTTAGGGTGGGTAAGCGGGGCCCAACTTTACGAGGCCGACCGATGGTGTGGGCGTCGCGAGGCGGAGCGGGCTCATACAGGGCGGCATCTAAGCGCAGTCGAGTGACGACGTGAACCGGATTGGGCCGATGGCTCACCGACGCCAGAAAGTCTAGGGCGGCGAAGCTACTATCCGCCACCACCACCATGGGCCAATTTCCTAGCCAACGTCGGACTTGAAGCAGCATTTGTCTTGCCCAGTCGGTTAACGCTTTGTGCCGTTGCCCGTGGGTTTGGTGGTAGCGCTCGGACGGGGCGAGTACGGTCAAAAACGGCAAGGCCCAGACGCCCTGTGCCCAGGGAATCGGCACCAGCAGCATGAGACTGAGCCAGCGCAATCCACTGGTTTTGACGACATGCTCGTGGCTCGAACGCACCGGGTCACGGTAGATGCCCCGCGCTCCAATCCGCTTGCCCCACCGTCGTTCGATCGTGTCATCGAGACCCATCACGATGACCCCGTCAGCGGCAAAGGTGGCCACCAAAAGGTTTAGTAAGCTTCGACTCGCCTGCCGAGACGACCAGACCGCCCGGTTCAGCACGCGGTGATAACGCTGAAATTGAGGCTCGTCGGCTAACCCCATCACCCGTAAAATCTGGCTCACCGTGCGTTTCCCTGGGGCCAACAGCGCCCCCATCACCAGGGTTAGAGCCTGGGGCCACACCCGCTGGGAAAACAGCGGCGCAAACGCTATCATCATCGACATAAATTCCATCGCAGCAAGCTCCTCAGACCCTTATCTGAATTCTGCTTGCTGCTTTCCTTTTTGGATCAATTGGATAAAGTCGAGCTAAGAGGATATTTGGAAACCCGGAGACGGGGTATGCAACGCTTCAGGCGAGTCTCCGTAGCATGATACGAATCATGGCGATGTGAATGAACGCCTCCGAGGATTCGGGCAAACGCTCGTAATCGACATTGAGGCGGCGACATCAATGGAGCCACCCATAGGTGCGCTCCACCACCCACTGTCGGGGTAACAGGACAAAGCCCTTGGCCTTTTTGGGGCGTAGCACCACCTCCAACACGATAGCCATCCAGTCAATCACGGTTTTGAAGAAGTGTTTGCCCGAAAATCCGCTATCGACCCAGATTAGGCTCAGACGAGGCAGACGTTGCCGCTCATCTTGGACGGTTTGAAGGAGTTGTTTAGCTCCTTCTCGCTCCGGGACACTGGCGGCGACCACCTTCACCGATATCAAAAGCCCCATCGTATCGACTAGGGTAAAACGCTTGCGACCCTTGATTCTCTTGCCCCCGTCATAGCCCACCGATTGGCTCACCATCACCGCACTGGGCACCGTCTGAGAGTCTAGGGCTCCGGCACTGGGGGTGGGAAATCGGTCTTCGGACACCCGCACCCAGTCCACCAAATGGTCATGCACCCGCTTCCAGGTGCCGTCGTGTTTCCATTGCCGAAAATAGTAGTAGACCGTGGAATAGGGTGGAAAGTCCTGGGGTAACAGCGACCAGGCACACCCCGTTGCTAGGACATAAAGAATGGCATTGACCACCGCATACAGGTCAACTGTGCGCGGTCGCCCTGTGGATTTCGGGCCAGGGAGCAACGGAAAGAGCAGGTCCCACTGGTCACGGGTCAGGTGGCTAGCATAATGTGATGACATGGCTTCCAAGGGGCTACAGTGCTTGTTACTCTGAGCCTAATACCGAGGAAGCCTTTTCTGCGATTCGGGTCGCTGTGTGCTAATTGATACTTTTCAAATATCCTCTAACCAAACTCTTGCTCGATGATGCGCCAGCTTGCAGCGGTGACGCCCGGTTCCAGGCTGAGGCGGCTAATGATTTGCTCTAGCAGTTGGTCATTGCGGGTTTGAGTCACCATTTCGGCTTCCACCTCCACCCGATTTTTTTCGTCTTTCAGGTCTTCGCTGCACAGGGAGCGCAGCCGCATTTTGCTGGGGCCAAGGGCTTGCAGCAGCAGCGCCCGCACATGGGCTTCGTCCTGGCTATGGCAAATGAGGGAGCATTGGTAGCACAGTTCCAGCTCAGTGCCCTGGAGGGGTTGCTGGTTAATGCGATGGCTGATGGGGCGCAGTACGGTATTGGCAATGAGTACTGCAATGGCCCCCAGGGTGGCCGGGGCGAAAAACCCAGCCCCCGCCAGACTGCCAATGGCCGCCGCACACCAAATCGTGGCGGCGGTGTTCAGTCCCCGCACCGTCAGCCCTTCGCGCAGGATCACCCCCCCGGCCAAAAAGCCAATCCCAGAGACCACCTGGGCCGCAATCCGGGTGGGGCTGGCATCATCGGGGGTGAGCACCGAGAGCATGACAAACAATGCCGCCCCGGTAGCCACGAGGGTACTCGTCCGCAGCCCTGCCATCCGCTGCCGCCACTGCCGTTCTAGCCCCAAGGCCGAACCCAGCAAAAACGCCACCGCCAGCCGCACGGCAAATTCTGTCCAATCCATCGGTTGCTCACCCCATTGCTGTGTTAGTTCAGATCTGTGTTAATCCAGATCTGTGTTAATCCAGGTCTGTGTTAGCCCAGATTTGAAATGCACCCCTAGGCACTCAGGTGTTGCTAGGGACGATTGGGTATCAGATGGCATGGAGCCTATCACCCACCCCTAAAGCGCAGGTTAAGATTCAGGTCGCCCAGGCCGCCGTCTGGGGTTAGGCTACCCCCACTAGCCAGCCCACCAGGGAAAAGTAAACCCACAGTCCCAGGAAATCCTTGATCGTGGTGATGAAGGGATCGGCCCCTGGCCCGTGGTCAAAGCCCGCCCGCAGCATCACCATGGGCAACGATGCACCCAAAATCGCCCCCAGGGTAATCACGACGGTTAGCGACAGCCCCACCGCCAAGCCCAGTTGGGGAATGCCGTTGGGAACTCCCTGCCACACATAGGCCACTACCCCGGCAACGGTGCCCAAAATGATGCCCATGACAAAACCAATGCGAATTTCCCGAAACAGGTAGGCCGAAAACTGAGAGGGGGTAATTTGGCTCCAGGCCAGCCCCCGCGCAAAGATGGTGCTGGATTGGGTGCCGACATTGCCGCCCATGTCCATCACTAGGGGGATAAACACGGCAGCAGCAACCACTGCCTCCAGGGTTTCTTCAAACCGCTCAATCACGCCACCCACCAGAAAGCCGCCAATCAGCGTTACCACCAGGAACACAATCCGCAGGCGAATGGCGTAGATCGATGGCCCCCGCACCAGCTTTTCGCTCCAGCCACGATCTCGGGTCAGCAGCCCCCCAACCCCGGCCTGTTCCAGGATGGTTTCCGTGGCTTCCTCCTCCACCAGGTCAATCACGTCGTCGAAGGTGATATCGCCAATTAGCCGACCTTCGCTATCCACCACCGGAATCGCAGGCAGGTCATAGGTCTTCAGCCGTTGCGCCGCCTTCAGCTCGTCATCTACCGCCCGCACCGCCACCGGAGCCTCGTCCATGGCCGCCAGCAAGTCTGCCACCCGCCGAGCTGGATCCGCCTTCAGCAGTTGCACAGGCCGTACCCAGCCCTGGTAGTAGCGGTTTTCGTCAATTACAAACACCACCGACAGTTCGCTGGCTTCCAGACTCGATTCCCGCACCGTCGCCAGGGCCGCCGCCACCGTCGCTGTGCTGCGAATGGTGAGAAGCCGCAGGTTCATCAACCGCCCAGCGCTGCCTTCGGGATAGCCCATCAACACATTGGCGGCATTGCGGGCCTCCGGGCTAAGGTTGGCCATCAGCCGCTTGGCAACCTTGGCGGGCAGTTCCTCAAACAGCCGCACCCGGTCATCCACATCCAACTCCTCCAGCAGGGCCGTCACCTCCGGGCTTTCCATGGCCTGAATCAGCTCTGCCTGATCATCGGGACGCAGGTACTCAAAGACCCGCAGGGCCTTATCTTTATCCAACAGCCGAAAAGCTAGCACCCGCTTGCCGGGGGGAATGTCCATTAATAGCTGTACCAACTCCGCCGGAGCAATACGGTTGGCTTCTTTTTTCGCCGCCTCTAGGGCAAAGGGCTGAAGCAGATCGTGCAAAACATTTTGACCCATGACCTATCGTCCTATTTAGAAAATCCTACTTAGCAAATTTGTCGCAAATTATTCCAACGCAAAATTCCAGCGCAAATCAGCCCAGCACTGATGCCGAACAGTGGCAGTCAGGTGTAGTAGCTATTAGCCAAAAACTGGCTGCAAAATTGATGCCTGAGCCGTAATAACTCAGACAAAACATGCGAAATAACGTCCTGAAAGATTGCCTTTCTGAACGCAGATTGCCCAATTACAATCTCAATAGATAGTCGTCTTAGTGACCCAAAGGCCAATCAATAGCATGGGTCACATATCATTAACCCACTCTGCGGTTGATCTCACCGCCGATCTATCCCACTGGCTAAGGCCGTAGCAAGCCTGCCCAACACAGCAGGCCTAGCAACAAGCCATGACCGCTGAGGTCAATGACCGCACTGGCCCAGAACATAGATGGATCAGCTTCCACCACTCACGCCATGGTCTTCCATGGCCTATTCATCCCACGATTCAGGTCAGCTATGACAAGCCAGCCCTGATCGCATAGCTGTAATAAGCTAAATAACTACCGTCCAGGGTTCACCTCCTTTCCCCGCAGTCGCCACCTTTGCAGCGACCGGAGATGAACCATCAAATCCTAGCGCAGGGCTAGGTTAGGAATGTTCATCAAACCAATCGACTGCAAGCCTTGGCCACAACTGTGTTCAGGGCTATCGTCTGTAACGCTAGATTCGTTTAAAGCAGTCCAAGGACTACTACTCGGAATCTCCATTGGTTTAAGAGCCTTTAGAAGGACAATGTATGTGGGTTGCGGTTTTGTATAACTTAAGCCCACAGACCTTAGAAATCCTAACAAGTGAATCTAACAACTGTCAACCTAAATTTTATTGGGCATGGAACTCGATAACGAATTTAGTCGCAAAATCAGGACTCATTCTTGTTACGTTGCATCGGGCTGTATTGGGTATCTAGGTACAGGGGATGGCATTCAGTTATAGGTTCTGATTACGGGCGTTCACCCATCCGTTACGCTGGGTATAGCGGATTAATGAGAGCGCGCTATGGCCATGTGCCCATCACCTACACCCCTAACAGAGTCCCAAATCAAGGCGTTGGCCACCGATCAGAGCTTTGAGCGCGGTCAGCGCTACTATCGCAACGGGGCTATTTTCAACCCGGTGCTCCAGGGGCAAACCCTATGGGCCGATTGTGAGGGCACGGTGGTTTACCAGCCTCGTATCACCCTGGGGCCAGAGGGGGTGGAGGACAGCGACTGCACCTGTCCCTACGACTGGGGCGGGCTGTGCAAGCATCGAGTGGCGCTGCTGCTGACCTATATTCACAAATGCGATCGCATTCGCCCAGTGCCCCCCGTCCCAGACCTGTTGGCCCAGCACAGCCGAGAGGATTTGGTGGCGCTGGTTGAGCGCATGGTGCAGCGCCATCCTGATTTGCTGGACTGGGTAGATAGCCCGACCACCACAGACGGCGATGGGCCGAATTTGGATAACTACCGTCGAGCAGTAGAGCGGTTGTTTCGCGGCAGCGACATGAATACGATGGCCGCCGCCCTAGCCGCCTTGGCTGAACAGGGCCACAGCTTCGCGGATCGCAGGGACTGGGTTAAGGCAGGCGATATCTATCAACTGCTCCTAGAGGCGGCCAACGACCATTACGACTACACCGTTCTAGAGGTGGACTACAACGGAGCCGTAGGTGTGGAGATTCAAAACATTGCCGAAGGGCTAAAAGACAGCCTGGAACAGGCTCAAAACCTTGATATGGGTCGCCATCGCCTGTGGATTGGAACTTTTTTCCAGGCAGTGTTGAAGGATATCGAACTAGGCGGCATGGACTACGCCTATCCTGCAAGTGAGGCTCTGCTGGAGCACAGCACTGATGAAGACTGGGCCTGGGTGGAAAGGCAAATTCACCAGTTGCTCCGGGGGGCAGGGGGACGCAAACTTGGCGAGTGGGGGCGAGAGTCTCTGGTCGATCTGCTGGTGAAGCGGGCTGAAAAGCGGGGTCAGGCCACCGATGCCAATGCTGTAGTGCTAGAAATAGGCACACCCCAGCAAAAAACCTTTTATCACCTGCGGCAGGGGAACTTTGATGCGGCTCTGTCCCTGGCACGGTCGCATTTTATGGAAATGCCGGGGCTTGCGGTTCAATTTGCCAATGCCCTGCTAGAGGCCGACCAACCCGACCTGGCCCTCGACTTCATCCAATCCTGCCAACAGCAGCGGGACTATTACGGCTATGGTGAATGGCTGGTGGATTTTTTGGCCCAGCACGGCTCACCAGAACAGATGGTGGCCGCCCAGTTCAGCAGCCTCAAGCTACGGTTCACCCTAGACAGCTATCGCGAACTGCGTGCCAAAGCCCAAACCCTCGGCCAGTGGGACAGCCTGCGATTGCAGATTATCGCTCATCTCAAGGAAAAGAACCGTATCCCATCGCTGATGGACATTGCCCTGCTGGAACAGGACTGGAAAACGGCGCTGGGTTATCTGAAAAAACTGAACTGTTTTGACCACCCCAAGTATGCCATCTTGGTGGCCCAAGCCCTGGAGACCGACCAACCCAAGACAGCCATGAAGCTATATCGCGAAATGATTGAAGACGCGATCGCCGACAGAGGCCGCGAAAATTACCGCAAGGCTGTGGAATACCTCAAGGCTGTTAAGCGACTGTCCCAGGCCACTGGGCAAAAGGTGGATTTCAATCAATATGTGCAGACCCTGCGCGACCAAAACAAAACTCTGCGCGCCCTCAAGGAGGAGCTAGATCGAGCCAATTTTTAGGTAAGCTCCTGCCGGGAACTCCATCAGCCAAACGGCAGTAGAATAATCCCCACGAAAAAACGCTCCCCTTACGAGGAGCGCTTTCTCTTCCCTAGTCAGCTATCGCTAGCTGACCCATGGACTCGTCAATCAAGACTAGCCGATGATTTCAGGAGCCTCGGCGGTGGCCAGGTCGAGGGGGAAGTTGTGAGCATTGCGCTCGTGCATCACTTCCATACCCAGGTTGGCCCGGTTGATCACGTCAGCCCAGGTGCCAATCACACGACCCTGAGAATCCAGGATGGACTGGTTGAAGTTGAACCCGTTCAGGTTGAACGCCATGGTGCTGATGCCCAGAGCGGTGAACCAGATGCCGATGACGGGCCACGCACCCAGGAAGAAGTGCAGGCTGCGGCTGTTGTTGAAGGAAGCGTATTGGAAAATGAGACGACCGAAGTAGCCGTGGGCAGCCACGATGTTGTAGGTCTCTTCTTCTTGGCCAAACTTGTAGCCGTAGTTCTGAGACTCGGTCTCGGTGGTCTCACGCACCAGAGAAGAGGTCACCAGAGAACCGTGCATGGCGGAGAACAGAGACCCACCGAACACAGCGGCCACACCCATCATGTGGAAGGGGTGCATCAGAATGTTGTGCTCAGCCTGGAACACCAACATGAAGTTGAAGGTACCAGAGATACCCAGGGGCATCCCGTCAGAGAAGGAGCCTTGGCCGATGGGGTAGATCAGGAACACGGCGGTGGCAGCGGCCACGGGGGCAGAGTAAGCCACGCAGATCCAGGGGCGCATACCGAGGCGGTAGCTCAGTTCCCACTCACGACCCATGTAGCAGAAGACGCCAATGAGGAAGTGGAAAATCACCAACTGGTAGGGGCCACCGTTGTACAGCCACTCATCCAGGGAAGCGGCTTCCCAGATGGGGTAGAAGTGCAGACCGATAGCGTTGGAGGAAGGAACAACAGCACCAGAGATGATGTTGTTGCCGTACATCAGGGAGCCAGCCACGGGCTCACGGATGCCGTCGATGTCCACGGGGGGAGCAGCAACGAAGGCGATTACGAAACAGGCGGTAGCAGCTAGCAGGGTGGGGATCATCAGCACGCCGAACCAGCCAATGTACAGGCGGTTTTCGGTGCTCGTTACCCACTGACAGAACTGCTCCCACAGGGAGGCGCTCTCGCGCCGCTGTAGAGTCGTTGTCATGATGTATTAGTCCGTAGGTTAGAAAATGTATCCCTAACGCAAAGAGCTTTTGGTTAGGTGTCTCCACAATAGCACACAAAACTTAATTTCAACATGGAGCGAAATTAAGAAAGTCAACTTCAGGCCGCCGCAGCGGATGGGCATGGAGACTTGATGCAACCTCCGGGAAACTACAGAGTGACCGATGCTATTCAACCGATTTGCCTACCGATAAATACTGATCTACTCTGCCTGGGACTACCGTAACCCCTTTAGGAGTGTACGTCTGGCTAGACAGCAAGGCTGGCCAAGGGAATCGAGGGTTACAAGACAGCCTCCGGGACAGTTCGATGGGTAAGGGGACAGGCAGGGCATCTTTACAGTTCTTAAGCTTTGGGCTAGCGGTTTATCTCAGACAAGATCTCTGAACCGGGCGGCAGGCTTGGTTTATTAGGGCTTGGCAGGATGTTGAGCGGCTGATTTAGATAGGCTGTGCTGATTCCGTGAAACTACGGACTAGGCCAATGGAGGTGAACGGATTTTAGGGAGGACTTGGGTTATCCTGCCGATGTCCTGCGGAAGGAACTCCCGTAGGATGAGGCCACTACGGTAAACATCAACCCACCTAGGCTGACGTGTTCTTGATCAGCGTTTGGTCTGTCCGTTGATAGCAATCAGAGTGCAAGCTATGTCTACCCTGGAAAGAGCCATCGAAGAAATGTTCGCTGCACGACGTCTAACCCGCCGCGATCAACAAATGATCATGGCTATGCTGACGAAGCGCGACCTAAGCCCGACGGACTCGGCCTTAATTAATCGCGTCTACGAAGCGCTGAGCCAGGGGCGACTGCGGGTTGTCGATTAGCGCATCGGTTGATGGTTAATGTAGCGGATTGCCCCCGGGACTGTTGGATTTCAAGGCCCCCATCCGCGCATTCCCTGCCATTCTTTGACCTCGTATGTGCTCAGTTTTAGAGCAGGAGCGCTAGGCGCTGAAGTGATCACATCTTCAGCAGCGCCGACCGGACTAAGCCTAGCCTAAATCGGCACGATAGACCGCTGACAGGGCGGGCAAATACCGTGGATCAGCAGTTGGCAATCTAACAGGTGATAGCCAGAGCGATCCGCTGTTTTGGCCCCTACTTTCAGGACTGAGTCATTTTTGAACTCGATGGTCTTGTTGCAGCGAACACAAATAAGGTGATGGTGATGGTGGGGGGCGGGTTGGTTGATTTCGTAGCGTTTTTGCCCTTCCGCTAGCTCCAGCTCTCGCAAAATTCCCATCCGCGCCATCAGTTTCAGATTGCGGTAGATGGTGGACAAGCTAATGGGCTCCCCAGCCTTATCCAGCAGGTCGCAGAGATCCTCCGCACTGAGGTGGGTGCCCTCTGGCAGATTTTGGAAGGTTTTGAGCATGGTTTCCCGCTGGGGAGTCATGCGCCAGCCTCGCTCGTTCAGTTCGGCCTTCAGTGCCGATGGAGTGTATGCCGCCATCGCTTAGCCCCTCCCCAGAGAATTTCATTAACATCTGCTTAATGAGAATAGTAACGAACGGCGGGGGGGATTTGCAATAGTTTTCCCTTATTGAGAATCAATCCGAAGATGTATGAACATCAATCCTGGGAAAATCAGGCATTGCAATTCCTTAATGAAAAAATACATTTCTGTGGGTGTCCCGCTCGGGTGCTGTGCGTGGCGGTGATTCTGTCGCTGGGGATAACCTTAAATCTCAATCACCTTCCACAATGAAGGCACAGCCCAAGGGCTAGGGCAACGTATCTTTGCCTGGAGGGTCATATTCTGGAGAGCCTGATTGATGAGCTTAGGCCCACGAAGTACAGCATTCCATCGACAGATAGACCTGACGGCTTGGGGAGATCAGTTCAATGCGTTCCCGTTGCAACGCCAGATCGTCCTGAACGCGGAAGATAAATTCGCCGTAGTCGGCCAGATCGTCTAGGTTCAATACGGTGAGGACGATTTCGGCAAAGAGCCACATCAGGCTACGGCTGAGTAGGGTTTGCATGACATCCTCCGATCCATCTGGGGTAGGGCGAGGGCTGACGGCTTAGGGATTCCGTATCCGTTCGCTCCGCTGGGTGACGATTGCGCTAGGGCAATGATTGAGCGCCCTGAAAATAATCTTCACTTATTGTAATGATAAGCAAACGTCATCAGCTATCGGCAAAGGTACGGATGTCTAGGGCCAGTGGATCGGCTTTTCGCCCTTTATTACGGAAAATTACGGGGCTACAATTTCAGGATTTTGGTTTGGGAATGAAGACCGATGGTCGAAGTCTTGAAGAACCCTAGGCTCTCTTGCTGTGTCGCGCCTTTAGATCCCAGGGTTCTGGCCTTGAAAGGCAGGGGTGTCGTCAAAGCGTTGAAGAACCCTGGAATCTCATTGAAAGCCTGGGATTTCTTGGGATTTAAGGCCGCGTTGCCCCTTAAAATAAGGGTTTGTCCCTTGTTGAGAGTGCAGGTATTCCCATGACTGTCCGTGTTCGCATTGCCCCCAGCCCCACCGGGAATCTGCACATTGGTACGGCCCGCACCGCTGTGTTTAACTGGCTGTTTGCCCGCCACGAAGGGGGCCAGTTCATTTTGCGGGTGGAAGACACCGACGAGGAACGCTCGAAGCCGGAGTTTACTGAGAATATTCTGTCGGGGCTGCGCTGGCTGGGCATGGCGTGGGACGAGGGGCCATTTTTCCAGTCTCAGCGGTTGGATCTGTATCGGCAGGCCATTCAAACCCTGCTGGACAAGGGCTTGGCCTATCGTGCCTACGACACGCCGGAAGAACTCGACGCCATGCGGGAAGCCCAAAAGGCCAAGGGACAGGCTCCCCGCTACGACAACCGCCACCGGGATTTGACTCCAGAACAGCAGGCCGCCTTTGAAGCTGAGGGGCGTCCGGCGGTGATTCGCTTCAAAATTGACGACAGCCGCACGATTACCTGGAACGACATGGTGCGCGGCCCCGTGACCTGGCAGGCCAGCGACCTGGGCGGCGATATGGTGGTGGCGCGGGCTTCCTCGGCAACGACCATCGGCCAACCGCTCTATAACCTCGCTGTGGTGGTGGATGACGTCGATATGGCCATCACCCACGTCATCCGGGGGGAAGACCACATTGCCAATACGGCGAAGCAGATTTTGCTCTACGAAGCTCTGGGCGCAAAGAGTCCTGAATTTGCCCATACGCCGCTGATTTTGAACCAAACTGGGCAGAAACTCTCCAAGCGAGATGGCGTGACGTCCATTTCCGACTTCCAAAAGATGGGCTTTGTCGCCCCTGCTTTGGCCAACTATATGACGCTGCTGGGTTGGTCGGCCCCCGATGCCAACGAGCGGTTTACCCTCGAAGACGCCGCCAAGCTATTCAGCTTTGATCGGGTCAACAAGGCCGGGGCCAAATTCGACTGGGACAAACTAGACTGGCTGAACAGCCAATACCTACACGAAATGGAGCCCGCCGCCCTTTTGGATCTGGTGCTGCCCCACTTCCAAGAAGCCGGATATACGGTAGACGCCGAGGCGGATCGGGACTGGCTGCTGCCCCTGATGGCGATGATGGCTCCCAGCCTGACCCGGCTCACCGATGCCGTGGAGCAAAGCCGCTTCTTCTTTTCCGAAACCCTACCCTTTGCCGACGACGCCAAGGCTCAGTTGCAGCTTGAGGGCGTAGCTGCCGTCATTCAGGCCATTGTGGACGGTCTGACGAGCCAAAATCCCACCAGCCTAGACGACCTGAAAGCTTTGGTGAACGACGTCACCAAGGCCCAGGGCGTGAAAAAAGGCTTGGTGATGAAGTCCATGCGGGCAGCGCTGATGGGAGCGCTGCAAGGCCCGGACTTGATGGAATCCTGGGCAATTCTGCGTCAGCGTGGGTTTGATATGGCACGGCTGAAGGAAGCTCTGGCGCTGGTTTAGGTCATGGCCCTAGGGGCTGAGGCGGCTATGGTAGGCTAGGGGCATTCAGATACCTCGTTGGGATAGTCCTTGCTGTGGTCAACCCTAATGTTGAAATCGCGCGGCTGAAGGAACTCATGCCAGCCTCAGCCCGGATGAAAATTAAGATCATCCTCAATGATCGCCAAATTCCGGTGATTAAGGCCAAATTTCCGCGCCCCTGGCAGCCCAGCCACCCCGTCACCCTCAATATGGATCTGTGGCAACACCTCAGCGTGGCCGAGCGGGATTTGCTGTTTCTCCGCACCATTAGCTGGGTGATGCTGGCCAACCTGCTGAAGCCCAACGGCTACCAACTGCTGGCCGGGGCTGGGGTGGCGGGCGGCGTGCTGGAACTGATGAAGGGAGACGCCGTGGGCCTCTTGGCGGCGGGGGGCGTAACGGCCTTGGCGGGTTGGCAACTGTGGCGCGGCGTGAATGGCCCCCAAACGGAAATTGTCGCCGATGATCGGGCGGTGCAGGTGGCCCAACGCCGGGGCTATAGCCAAGCCGATGCGGCCAATGCCCTGATTCGCGCCATCGAAGCGGTGCCTGCCCTGGAGGGTCGCCGGGTGCCCACCCAAACGGAACTGATGCGCTGCCAAAACCTCCGTACCCAAACCCGGCTGACGGAATTTTCCTCGGTGCCAACAGGTTCGCCGCCCCGCTAGGGAAGCCTGGGGCACTGCCAAGGCTAACGCCGCCAACGCCAACGCCGGATGAGAGAGGCTTGATCGACCATGGTGCAAACGCCGCCAAAAATCCTAACCTTGGCAGAGTTTTTGCAGTTGCCAGAAACCAAACCCGCCAGCGAATACCTGGATGGCCGTATTTTGCAAAAACCTATGCCCCAAGGGAGACACAGCCTGATTCAGGGAGACTTGGTTGCGGCCATCAATGCCGTGGTGAAGCCCAGTCGTGTGGCCCGTGCGTTTCCTGAACTGCGCTGCACCTTTGGCGGACGTTCTACCGTACCGGACATCGCCGTTTTTCAGTGGGAACGGATTCCCCGCGAAAGCACAGGGGCCGTGGCCAATAGCTTCTTAGTCGCCCCAGATTGGACGATTGAAATCCTCTCCCCCGACCAAAGCCAAACCAAAGTCACAAAAAATATCCTTCACGGCCTTCAGGCGGGGGCTGAAATGGGTTGGCTGATTGATCCGGAGGAGCAAACCGTGTTTGTCTACCGCCCCCATCAACTTCCGGTGGCGGTGGATGAGCCGGACGCTCTGCTGCCTCGACCCACCTTTGCAGAGGAGTTTCGGCTAACCCTGCAAACCCTCTTTGATTGGCTCCTCACCTAGCCTAGGGCGGTGTCTAGCTTAGGTGACGGTGATGCAGTACAACGGGGGCAAGGAAAAATGGTGATACAGATTAAGACGACAGAACCAGCGGTACGCCAGGGCTGGCACGGCAAAGCCGACTTCATCTACGACCAGCGGGGTGATAAAACCGTCCCCACCCGCAGCTTTACCCAAGCGCCCCTGAAGGTGCAGCGACCCTTGTATCCAGAGGGGCCAGAGGTCTGCCATAGCGTCCTTGTCCACACAGCGGGGGGCATGGTGGGCGGCGATGAGCTCACCATCAACACCCAAACCCATCCCCACAGCCACGCGCTGATCACCACCGCAGCGGCCAACAAAATCTACGGCACCGGGGGCGGACTGGGGGCGTCGGTGGATACCACCAAAACCATTGACCTGACCCAGCAAACCGTCACGTTGACGCTGACTCCGGGTAGTTCCCTAGAGTGGTTTCCCCAGGACACCATTATTTTTAGCGGTGCCCAATATCGTCAGCGGGTGCGGGTCAACCTCGCCGAGGGGGCGCTGTGGTGCGGCTGGGATGTCACCCGGTTTGGCCGCAGTGCCGGGGGAGAACGATTTACCCAAGGCCACTGGCGATCTGACCTGGAGGTGTGGCAAGGGGATGTACCGCTGTGGGTAGATCGGCAACAGATAACCGGGGGAAGCTTGGCTTTGGATAGCCCCAACGGGTTAGCGGGGCACGCCGTTGTCGGAACCCTAGCCCTAGTAGGCTGGATGCCCAATCCTGAGCAGGTCGCTATCCTCCGGGAACTCTGGCCCAGCGATCAACCAGGGGATATCGGCGTGTCTCGATTACAAAGGGGCGTTCTCTGTCGCTATCGTGGCCCCTCCAGTGAAGCGGCCCGCCATTGGTTTGTGGCGGTTTGGCAGGTGTTGCGGCCCCACTATCTGGAACGTCCGGCGGTTGTCTCCCGAGTCTGGGCTCGGTAAGTCCAGAGATCACCCAAAGGTTATGAACTCTTAGTAAACTTCATAACCCAATCTAGCTTTTTAAATACGTATACCCTACTGTGGAAGCTATCCCATTCTTTTGTGGAGCTTCAGGCATGTCCCACGTCATCAAGTTCTCCCTGGCTTTAGCGACGGCCTTTGGTGTAAGCGGTGCCACCGCCTTTATGGCCATTGCCCAAGACTTTGTGGAAGATATCACCCTGTCAGAGGATGTTCTAGACATCTGTGATGACTATGGCCTAAACGAGCCAGCCTGTGCCTGCTTCTTCGCGGCGCTGATAGAGGATGGTGAGCTAGACGAGGATGGTTATATTGACGCCGCCGAGTGGCTGGAAGCCTACCCAGACTACGCCGACGCTTGCGCTGAAGTAAACTAAGGCTAAACCCTTGGCCTAGCTGCTTTCGAGACAACGTAATACAAGCAAGGGGGCTTAGGCCCCTTGTTTGTTGGCGGTTGATCTAACCCTCGGATCTAAACCACAACGCTAAACGGTTGCTCCCCTCCTTGGGTTCCTATAATGAAAAGCAAGCCGCTGAGCTTGGTGCGGGAGAGACCTCCGGGGCCAAGCCGTTGGCTTTTTGGCTGCGTTGTAGAGGGAA
Organism: Leptolyngbya sp. BL0902; assembly: GCF_016403105.1. Lineage (NCBI taxonomy): Bacteria > Bacillati > Cyanobacteriota > Cyanophyceae > Leptolyngbyales > Leptolyngbyaceae > Leptolyngbya > Leptolyngbya sp. BL0902. The sequence goes on along the minus strand of NZ_CP046155.1, from coordinate 399,864 downwards.
AAGCACCATCGAAACGGTTTACGGAAATCTCAAGGGTCTGAAGCCCAGTCAGCTCAAACAGTTGCAGCGGTTGTATCACCAGCGGTTGCCGGGGGATTGCATCGTTACGCCGGAGTTTGCCCAGCGGTTGGCGGCAGCGAGTACAGAGGTGGGCAACCCGGTGTGTGCCTACGTTAATCGTCGCGGACAGGTGATCCGCGTGGGCGTGGGCACCCTGCGGCAAACCCAAATTCCCCTGACAGAACTGCCCCGCTACGGGGATGATCGCCTCTGCGGCATTCGCTGCATTGCCACCCAAACCGAGGCTGAGCCACCGGGGGATGTCATCCTCACCACCATGGCCCTGCAACGGCTGGATATGCTGGCCTCCCTGGTGTTGACGGGCAGCGGGTTTAAGCGCCGGGGCGGACAATCCACGGGCTATATTCAATCCGCCTACCTGGCCCATCTGGTGCCACATCCCGAACAGCGCTGGCTAGTGTCAGAACCGCTGGATGTGGAGGATCTGGCCAGTCAGCATTTTCTAGAACGGGTGGAGGAACTGGAGGAAGACTTCCGCCGTGCCTTCACCGCCCGTCAGGTGGATTCTGACCAGGATCGGGTGCTGGTGGTGGGGCTGCACACCCACGATCAAAACGCCGACCATTTCCAGCAACGCCTGGAAGAACTCAAGCGCCTAGTGGACAGTGCCGGGGGCGAAGTGCTGGATACCCTGGTGCAGCGACGGCCTCGGCCCCATCCCCAAACGGTGCTGGGGTCTGGGAAGGTGCATGAGGTGGCCCTAGCGGCCCAGACCGTGGGGGCGAATTTGGTGGTGTTCGACCGGGATCTCTCCCCGGTGCAGGTGCGGAATTTAGAAGCGCAAGTCGGCCTGCGGGTGGTGGATCGTACGGAGTTGATCCTGGATATCTTTGCCCAGCGAGCCAAAACTGGGGCGGGAAAACTCCAGGTGGAACTGGCCCAGTTGGAATACCAAATGCCGAGGCTAACCGGACGGGGCAAGGCCATGTCTCGATTGGGGGGCGGCATCGGCACCCGTGGCCCTGGGGAAACCAAGCTAGAAACCGAGCGACGGGCGATCCAGCGACGGATCAACAAACTTCAGCAGGAGGTGAACCAACTCCAGGCCCACCGGGCTCGTTTGCGCCAGCGTCGCCAGGATGACAGCCTGCCCTCCATTGCCGTGGTGGGCTACACCAACGCCGGAAAATCCACCCTGGTCAACACCCTCACCAACTCCGAGGTCTACGCCGCCGACCAACTTTTCGCCACCCTAGACCCCACCACCCGCCGCCTCGCCATCACCGACCCCGACACCCACACCACCACCCACCTGGTGCTGACGGATACGGTGGGCTTTATCGAAGAACTGCCCGCCTCCCTGATGGACGCCTTCCGGGCCACCCTAGAGGAAGTCACCGAGGCCGACGCCCTGCTCCATGTGGTGGATATTTCCCACCCTGCCTGGGCCGACCAAATCCATTGGGTGATGCGAATTCTCAACCAAATGCCCATCGCACCGGGGCCAATGCTGCTGGTGTTCAACAAATCCGACGAAATCAGCAGCGATGTCCTGATCAAAGCCAGGGAGGAATACCCCCACGCCCTGTTTATCTCCGCCACCGAACGCCTGGGGTTGGATACCCTGCGCCAACGGTTGCTGCAACTGGTGGCCTACGCCGCTGTGCCGTGAGGAGTCCCATCCGCAACGTTCGCGCTGTCCTAGGACACAACCGGGATTTTCGCCATCCCACATCGTCGCCCTAGGCTAACATCAGAATAATCTGACCCTGGCTACTTGCCCTCTTTGGGAGGCTGATCATGCCCCTGTTGAACCTGGCCAAACTGCCCATTACTACCCTGGATGTGTCCCCCGGCAGTCATCTGTTGATTGGCGATGTCACCTGGGAGCAATACGAAACGCTGTTGGCCGATTTGGGGGAAGAACGGCTGATTCCCCGCATTAACTACTGCGACGGTACCCTAGAAATTATGTCGCCCTTGCCCGCCCACGAGCGTCCCAACCGCATTATTACCGACATTGTGAAAGCCCTGCTGGATGCCCAAGGCCGCGATTGGGAAGACTTTGGTTCCACCACCTTCAAGCGACCGAAACGGGCAGGACTGGAGCCGGATACCTGCTTTTACATCCAAAATGCGGCACGGGTGCAAGGGGTGATGCGGATGGATATGACGAAGGATCCGCCGCCGGATTTAGCCATTGAAGCCGACGTCACCTCCAAAACCACCCTAGATGCCTACGCCCTGGTACAAGTGCCGGAGGTCTGGATTTACGAGGATGGGCGGCTCACGATTTATCGGCTGCAAGGGGACGGCTACCAGCCCAGCACCACCAGCTCGGTGTTCCCCAATCTGCCGATCACCACCTGGATTCCAACCTTGGTGCAGCAAGCCCTGTCCACCGGAACCAGCGCCATGCTCCGCGACCTGCGCCGCCAACTCGCCACAGAACTTCCGTAGATTAATCCATAGATGGGAACGATAATCGCCTACCGTTGTCATCCCCTGGCCCTAGTGGGAAAATTCTGGGAGTGCATCTCACGAATCTTACTTGCCAGCATCCTCAGGATATCCCCATGGGCCAACCCGCTGCTTCCCCCGTTTCCGTTGCCAGCCTTGCCCTGCGGGGAACCCTGATTGACTGTGTGGCTGATCCATTTTTTGTGCCCGAAGCCGAGGCCGTGCGCTACTTCGCCGATGGGTTGCTCGTCATCGAAAACGGCCACATTGCCGCCCTAGGGCACTTTGCCGATCTGCATTCTACCTATGTCCACCTGCCCCTGGTCGATTATTCCGGCCACCTGATTACCCCCGGCTTCATTGATACCCACATCCACTATCCCCAAACCGGGATGATGGCCGCCTACGGGGAGCAGTTATTGGAATGGCTGAACCAATACACCTTTCCCACCGAGCGCCAGTTCCAAGACCCAACCCACGCCCGCCAAGTGGCCGATGTATTTTTGGATGAACTGCTGAAAAACGGCACCACCACGGCCCTGGTATTTGCGGCGGTGTTTCCCGAATCGGTGGATGCCTTGTTTGAAGCGGCCCTCGCCCGCAATCTCCGCATGATTAGCGGCAAGGTGCTGATGGATTGCAACGCGCCGGACTACTTGCGGGATACGGCCCAGACGGGCTACGACCAGTCCAAGGCACTGATCGAAAAATGGCACGGCAAAGGGCGGCTGCGCTATGCGGTCACTCCCCGGTTTGCCGGAACGTCTACCGAGGCCCAACTGAAAGCTGCCGCAAAACTGCTAGACGAATTCCCGGACGTGTATTTGCACACCCACCTTTCGGAAAACATCAACGAAGTGGCCTGGATTCGGGAATTGTTTCCCCAATACGACGGCTATTTAGATGTTTACGATCAAACGGGCCTCGTGCGGGAGCGGTCGGTGTTTGCCCACGGGGTACAGCTCACGGATGAGGAGTTCCGCCGTCTAGCTCAGGCCAAGGCAACGATTTCTTTTTGTCCCACTTCTAACCTATTTTTAGGCAGCGGATTGTTTCGCATTGAGCAGGCCAAGTCCGCTGATCATCCAGTGAAAGTGGGGTTGGGGACAGACGTGGGTGCAGGGACAAGTTTTTCGATGCTGCAAACCACCAACGAAGCTTACAAAGTGGCCCAACTGCGGGGGCAAAAACTCTCGGCCTTCAAGGCGCTGTTTCTGGCCACCCTAGGCGGTGCCCAAGCCCTCTGTTTGGAGGACACAATCGGCAGCTTTAACCCCGGCAACGAGGCCGACTGTGTGGTTCTCAACCCCCAGGCCACTCCTTTGCTGGCCCTTCGCAACCAAGCCACCCTAGGGGATGACATGGCCACCCTCGCCGATACCCTCTTTTCCCTCCTGATGATGGGGGATGATCGGGCCGTGGCTGCGACCTATGTCCTTGGCCAGCGGGTTCAGACGGGGCACACGGCCTAACGTTGCCGACCTCCACAGCGGCAGATCAGCGGGGCTAGTCATCCCACAGGCGGCGGCGGTCTGGGCCTTTGAGGCGGTCGTGGGTGTCGCGCAGCAGGGCGGGAATGTTCAGGTTCTCAGGGCAGCGGGGCAGACAGTCGCCGCAGTCGGTGCAGCGGTTGGCCTTGCGACCAGGAAACCAGTGGCCCGCGTTTTCAAACATGCGGTAGCGGTATTCGCCAAAGGGCTGCATGGCGTAGGCCAGGGCCAGGTTTCGCAAGCGCAGCACTTCGGGGATGTGAATCTCCTCTGGGCAGGGCAGGCACTCGTAGCACTGGCGGCAGAGGTCAGTCCCTAGGACAGTGGCGGGGCGCTGATCTAATCGCTCTAGGGCAGCAATTTCTTCAGGGGTAAGGGGATCGGTGCGGTGGGCTAATTCCGTTAGAAAATCTAGTTCTTCAGGGCAGGCAGGCCCGGTGCTGAGGGTGGTAATGCCCGGTTGGCTCAGCAGCCAGCGATAGGTGAGAAACAGCGGCTCGAAGGGATGGCACACCTGCCGCAGGGTGTCTGGTGGGGTGTAGAGCATTCCGCCTTTGTCGCCGGGGGAGATGATGAAAACCCCCAGGTCTAGGGCCTGGGCGAGGGCGATCAGCGGGGCATGGCGCTGAAAAAAGTAGTAGTAATGCAGCAGCACAAAGCTAAACAGCCCCGTTTCCATGGCGGCCTGAATTACCTCGCGGGGGCCGTGGGTAGAAAAGCCCACATGGCCAATCTTGCCCTGGGACTGGGCTTCGGCCACCGCCGCCATGCAGCCGTCGGGGTTCTGCACCCAGGCCAAATGCTCTGGGGTGTTGAGGCCGTGGATCGCGAGGCAGTCTACCCGATCCACCCGCAGCCGCTCTAGGGAGTCGGCCAATAACTGGGCCATGGCCGCTCGGCTGGGCTGGGGCGGAATTTTGGTCGTCAGCACCAGGTTTTCGGGCTTGCCGCGACGGTGGAGCCAGTTCCCTAGCCAGCGTTCGCTTGGCCCATAGCCCCGTGCGGTTTCGATGTGGTTAAGGCCCAAACCCAGCGTCCGTTCTAGGATGGCTTCAAAGGTGTCGGGGCTATCTAACCCGCGCATGGTGCCCAAAGAAAACACCGACAGGCGCAGATCTGTTTTGCCAAACCGCCGATATTGCATGGGCATCGCGGCAGGGGCATCATTCGCTATCACGGACGAATCCATCGAAGGCTTAGCTATCAAAGGCGTCGTTGCTGGTGGAGGAACGGCCTCCCCGCTGAATGAAATCCGACGGGCTGAGGTTGGCCAAGAAGGCTTGGAAGGCTTCTTTCTCCGCCTCATCCGCATCTCGATCTACGGGCATGGAGGCTTCGGCCACGACTTCTTCCATCACCCAAATCGGCGCATCCAACCGTAGGGCAATGGCGATGGCATCGCTGGGACGGGCATCCAGTTCGCGGCGGGTTTCGCCCTTCACCAGGGTGAGCAGGGCATAGAAGGTATTGTCTCGCAGGGCGTGGATGACCACCCGCTCTAGGGTCATGTCCCAATCTTCGATTAGGTTCACAAACAGGTCGTGGGTGAGGGGGCGGGGCGACACCTGATTTTCGAGCGCTCCGATAATGGATCCAGCCTGCTCACGGCTAATGTAGATCGGAAGCTGCCGCCGCTCCGTCGTGTCCCGCAGCAGGATCACAGGGCTACGCGACACCGCATCAAGGGCAATCCCGGCAACTTTCATTTCAATCATTGGCTTAGCCTCTTGGCTCCAGGGATGGACAGGATAGACCCCCTGCCTCAGGGTATTAAAGTAGTATGTCTGGGAAATGGGCTGGGGGTATAGGACGGTTTTTATTCGGTTTTGATCCGTCATCGGGTTCGGCGGCCCCACGGTGATGCCGCCTTGGGAGGTGTCTATCCCTGGGACCAGCCCCTCAGGTAGCCCCCATCGACATAGGGTAGCCTGGAATCAAACGCTTGCTAACTCAGTATGCCCTGATCCTAACCTCCCTGGGCGATCCTGGATCTGAGATTTTACGAGGGCTCCACATTTCCTTGACCTATCGTTCTATTTTATACATCACCATGTTCACCGGACTCATTCAGGCCATGGGTCGCCTGTCCCACAGCGGGAGTGGCCAACTCACCCTCCACTATTCCACCCCCACCCATCCCCTGCTGAGGGATGTGGCCCTGGGGGACAGCATCGCCGTAGATGGCATTTGTTTGACCGTAGAAACCTTGCTGCCCCAAGGCTTTGTGGCGGCAGTCTCCCCCGAAACCCTGGCCCGCACCACCCTCGGACAACTGCCCGAAGGAAGCTGGGTAAACCTCGAATCCTCTCTGCGGGTGGGAGGCAAAATTGGCGGGCATTTCGTCACCGGGCACGTGGATGGACGGGGGCATCTGGAAGCCGCCACCCAAACCGACAACGCCTGGATGATTAGCTTCACCGTGCCCGATGCCCGTGTGGCCCGCTACATCGTGCCCAAGGGCAGCATCGCCATCAACGGCATCAGCCTGACAGTGGCGGAATGCAGCCCCAGCGGCGACTGGTTTTCGGTGGCGGTTATCCCCGTTACCTACCAAGAAACCACCCTGCCATACCTCCAGCCCGGTCAGGCGGTGAACCTAGAGGGCGACATTCTCGGTAAGTATGTGGAAAAACTGCTCCAGGGTCGCCCCAACCATGGTGCTGCCGATGGAGAAGACTTGTCCCTGGCTTTTTTGGCGGAACATGGCTATTAGGCCCGCCCCTTGGGTAACGAAGCGTTGCAAGGTGTAAACAGTTATACCAGTTTTCCTGATTGGGCCAAGAAGTGGGTACGTTACGGATAGCCCTAATAGGGGGCGTTTGGAGGAGCATCAGTCCCTTGGGTGATCCTCCAAACACGATCCTCCAAACACGATCCTCCACATCCGCCCCACCGACCCCGCCGCGCCAAATACCCATGGTTAAGCCATTACCTCTGATTGCTGCTGAGCAGACGTTTTCTCGCCTCATACAACAGTGGCTAGCGGCGGAGATTGGCCTGGGGAAGCTAGGGGCAGACCAGGGCAGGGCAACCCCAGGAAGCGAGGAGGAGCTTTCCTTCGTGGAGGATGCTGAGGCGGCCCTCTTTCGCCAGGTGTTTGTCGCTGCGCCAGTTGGGATGGCAATCTGCGACCCAGGTACCTATCGCATGATAACGGCCAACCCTGCCCTAGGCCGTCTGCTGGGGTACGAGGCCACCGAACTGGCGCAGCGGACGCTCTTCGATCTCTTCATGGACGATCACCACCCCCCGCTGCCCATGGGCGCTGTTCTAGAACAACGCTGTCGGACTCAGTCTAGGCACCCCATTCAGGTTCATCTCGTTCTTGTCCCCCTTGTGGATTATCCCAACACCGCCAATTTCTCCGGGCAGGGACCGGGCGCGGCCAGCCTGATCCCCCTAGTGCTGGCCATCCTGGAGGAAGATCTCCAGCCCCAGTCCGCGACCCAGCCCGCGACCCAGCCCGCGACCGAGGGCCAATACCATACCCTGATGAATCACTTGCCTGGGGCGGTATACCGTATGCAGGCTAGAGGCAAGGCTTTGGAGGGTGATCAAGATGCCCCCGACGATGCCCCCGACGCTCCCTGGGAGCTAGCCTTTATCAGCGATGGAATTGCCGATATTTTAGGCTTTTCGGCCTCCACCTTTACGCTGCCCAACGGCCTAGACTTTGCTCACCTAATTCACCCAGAGGATCAAGACCGGGTGCGGCGGGCAATGGAAAAGGCCCTAGATGAACGGGTGCCCTTTCGGCTTACCTACCGCTGCTTGGCACGGGACGGACAGGATCGCTGGGTATTAGATCAAGGTCAGGTTCACTGGGATGGGCTGCAGCCATACCTTGACGGCATCTTGATCGACATCACCGACCTCAAAACCACCGAGGCTCAGTTGGCCTACCGCACCTGCCACGATACGCTCACGGGATTGCCCAATCGTGCCTTGTTTTTCAACCATTTAGATCGGGCTCTCCAGCCCGGTGGTGGCCCCTACCCAGCGCTGGCGGTGCTGATGTTGGACATTGATAACTTCAAGCAGGTGAATGACTGCATCGGCCACAGCGTGGGGGATCAACTGTTGATTGAGGTGGCTAGTCGGCTATATGGTTGCCTGCATCCAGAGGACTTTTTGGCGCGGCTAGGCGGCGATGAGTTTGTGGTGCAGGTGAGTGCCCCGGCGGGGCTGATGGAAATCACCCAACTGGCCGAGCGGATTCGGCAGGCGATGGATCCGCCCCTGCTGGTGGGAGATCTGAGCTTGACGCTATCGGTCAGCATTGGCATTGCTCTCCAGGGCCAGGGCGCAATGGTAATCTACGACCAAGCCCAGGACATGCTGCGGGATGCGGAAATTGCCATGTATCGGGCCAAACAGCAGGGCCGCGCCCAGTTTGCCCTTTACGACACCAGTATGCACCAGCGGGCCATGGCACGGCTGGAGATGGAAACCGCCCTCCGCAATGCCTGTAGTCGGGATGAGTTTGTCGTCTACTATCAGCCCATTGTTCACCTCGAAACCAACGCCCTCGCTGGGTTTGAGGCCCTGGTACGCTGGCAGCATCCCACCCGGGGCCTAGTCTCGCCAGATTACTTCATTCCTGTGGCCGAGGAAATGGGGCTGATCCTCGCCATTGATGATCGGGTGATTGCCCTAGCCTGCCAACATTTAGCCCAATGGCAGCGCCGCTGGCCTACCATGCCGCCGATCTTTCTTAGTCTCAACCTCTCGACCCGCCATTTCACCCGGCCCGACCTGGTGGCCTACCTCACCCAGGTCTTGGAGGCCAACGGTCTTCAGCCGCACCAAATCAAACTGGAGGTGACAGAATCGGCCCTGATGGACAAGAGCGACATCACCCAACACACCCTGCAAACCCTCAGCCAGATGGGGTTTAGCCTCAGCCTAGACGACTTTGGTACGGGCTACTCCTCCCTCAGCTACCTGCATCAATACCCCATGCGCACCCTCAAAATTGACCGTTCCTTCATCATTAATCTGCACCAGCACCCCGAAGGCGGCCAAATTGTGGGAGCCATCGTAGCCATGGCGGCTAGCCTCAACCTCGATGTGGTGGCCGAAGGCATTGAAACCCAGGCCCATATTGACTACCTCAAACAACTCCGCTGTCAATACGGCCAGGGCTACTGGTTTGCCAAGCCCCTCCCTGCCGAAGCCCTAGAACCCTGGCTCAACCCGGCCCTCTCCAACACCGGGGGCCAAGGTTAAGGTTCTTGATCTTGACGCCAAGCACAGCCCCACCTCACCCAATGGCTAACCCCATCTCCTAGGAGAAGAGGGCCGCAGCGATCAACCTCGCCCTGCGGTCAAGACCATTGCCGCCTCCAAGGTGAGGGGAGACCAGTGCGGCGACTGAATAGCCTGATCGCCAACGTAAACCTGCTCCTCATACAGGCCATCGACCCACGCCAGCACGGTCACTTTCTGGGCCGTGGGGTCTATAATCCAATACTCAGGAATGCAGCGGGCGGCATATTCGCTGCGTTTGTGGCGATAGTCCCGATCTCCCTGGCCAGGGCTCACCACCTCCACCACCAGCAGCGGCGGCGGCATATCGTAGGTGAGGAGGTCACTGCTGGCTCCCTCCAAGGCTGCGGCGGCGGCTTCCGAAAGCACCACGAAATCCGGCTGGCGGGCGGTGGCTCTGGCTCCGCTAACGGCAATTTGGGTACCAATGCTGAGCCGATCCGAGGGAACACCCGTTTTCAAGAAGTACGCGAATAAAAAAGACACAATTCGGTGGTTTAGGCGGCTTTCTGGCGGCATAGGGACGAGTTCTCCATTCACCAGTTCGTAGCGGGTGTCGGTGCCGTCGTCATAGGCGAGGTAGTCTTTTAGGGTCATGGGTTTTACGACAACAGACATGGCTTTCCCTCAGGCTGAGCACTGGCTAAATTTTAGCGTTGTGCTCCCTCTCCCGCCCGTTGCTGCACCCACTCGGCCACGCCATCGGCTAGGGTTTCCGCCAGTTGTTGTTGGGATTGGGGGTCGGTGATCCACTCAAACTCGGTGGGGTTGATCATAAAGCCCAGTTCTAGCAGCACCGAGGGGGAGACATGGGGGCGGGTGAGGGCCAGGTTGTTCCAAAACACGCCGTAGGAGGGGCGATCTAGCTCAGTGACGAGGTAGTCGTGCAAAAACTGGGCCAGATCGTGGGCCTGGGCATGGAACCAAAACATACCGATGCCAGCAGTGTTGAGCGCATCGCCGCTGTCGGGTAGAGCGTTGTAGTGGATGCTGAGGGCCAGGGTGGGCTGGTCACGGTTGATTTGGGCGGCACGGTCGTTGGGGCCGCTGGCGGTGTCGTCGGTGCGGGTCATGATCACGGTGGCTCCCCGTCGTTCTAGGGCCGCTTGCAGCAGCAGGGAGACGTCTAAGTTCACCGTTTTTTCGGGGGTGCCGTCGGGGCCGCGTGCCCCCAGTTCGTCGCCACCGTGGCCGGGATCCACAAGAATCCGGGTGCCCTGGAGTGGAAGGCGACCCAGGCGAGGGGGATGTCTGAGGGCCAGAACCAGCGTGGTGCCCTCGTAGCGCAAGCGGTAGCCCCACTGCTGGCTGGTGGCAAAGTGGAAGGTGTATTCCGCCTGGTTGGGCAAGATCGGTCGCCAATCCAGCCGTTCAATCAGGCCATCGTTGCCGACGAAGATCGTGTCGGTTTGGGGGATGGTGTTGTGCAGGGTAAGGGTGAAGGTATCTCCGGTTTGGTGAACGCTGACCGGGACGGGCACCTGCAACGGGAAGGATACCTCCGTCCAGTCGCCCACGCGGCGGGAAGTAACACCGCGAATGCGGGATTGGGGCGGGGCACCACTGGGGACGAGTTGGGTTTCACTGGCGCGAATCCAGCCGCCATAGTCCAGCCGCAGCCAGTCGCCCTCTCGTCCGGTGATTTGGGCACGGGTGCCTCGGGGCAGGGGCGTCAGGCGGGAATAGCTGGTGCTGGGGCCAGTGCGGGCTACTCCGGCTTCGGCAGTGACTTCGGCCACTTCAATTTGACTGGGCGCAATCAGGCTGACCTGGCCGGGAGCGCTGACGGTTTCGGTACGCCCTTGGTAGACCATGCGATAGGTGGGCTGGCCTAGATTACCCGTCCGATCCGTTGTTATGCAGCCCTGATAGACCGTGGGGCCATCCAAAGCAACGGGATCATTTTGATCCACCAGCACCGCCGCATTGCTGGGCAGTTGACTGGTGGCCTGGGGCAGCAGGGTAATGGGCTGGTTCGCCAGTTGGGCCGTCACCGTCGCCGAGGCGGGGCCAATGGCGGAGAGACAGATCAACTCGTCGGGCTGACGGGCCACGTTGACCTGGGGCCAGAGGGCATCGGCCACAAACCCCGGTGGATCGGGCAAGGTGGGGCCGCTGGGCAAGCGAGTAATGGTGAATTCTACGGTTTGGCTCCCTTGGGCCAGGGTGAAGCGGTTGGGGCCAAGCTCCAGGGGCAGACTGGGGGCAAAATGTCCGGCAGGGCTGCGGTCGGCAATGGGTACACCGTTGATCACAACGGGCTGGCCCGGGTCGGCGGTGCCAATGAAAAAAATCTGTGCCGCCGTGGTTTGGTGATTGGCCGGGGGATACACTACCTGAAGGGCCGATTGCGCCACGGCCACCTCTGCAAGGCCGATCCCCGATACCATGCCCAGCGCTGCTGCCCATCCCCAAGACACTGCCATACCTGCTTCCCCATCGCTACGTTGCTAGTGTAAGCGCTAGTTGACGCCCGCCTGAATTAGCACAGCCTCGTTTGGGTGCTATGAACCCCACGATTTAGCCTTCTGCAATCTACGAATCCCAACTCCCAACTCCCTAAGCCAGGGGATCCCCTTCAGCGGGGCGATGGCGCTTGAGAATCACCATAGATGGCCCCACAACGGGATTGCGGGCGACCACCACACCATCAGGATCCCGCAGTTGCAGGATGGCCAGGGCTAGTCCCTGGGTTTGGCCATAGATATCCTGGGCAATCCTGTCCTGGGTCTCGGCTCCTAGGCCATACCAATCCTGGCTAACATTCACCGCCAACACCTGCTGAGGCCAATTCACCTCCACCGACTGAATCAGCCCCACAGCATAGGAACGGCTGAGGGTGCTCACTCGATCTTGAATGTCAGCAATCAGGCTTTGGTCGGGGGACGGCTCTAGGGCCTCCGTTGTCGGTTCGGTGGCAGAGGTGCCCAGGGATTCGCGCTCTCCCGCCAGATCAACGGCATCCCCGCCCTGATCACGGCCTTGGGACAGCGCTGGGCTAGAAATAGCGGGTTCCTCAACGACCTTCTCCAGGGCCGGATTCTGTCCACCGAGAGGATTCCACAACACCAGCCAGAGAATCAGCAGCCCCAGGGCAATGGCCGTCATCAGTTCATCACTGAGGTTGCGCTGCCAGGTTCGGGGCAGCCAAGACCGCACTTGGCGCAGTAGGCGACGCCAAAGGGCTGTCCCCTCCGCCAGCACAATCATGAGTTGATCAAGGATGCCCAATTCCTTGGGTTGAAAAGGAACCTCGCTGGGCTCCCAGTCGTCGTAGGGAAGACCTGTGCGACCGGGTTTTTCCGCTTCCCGGCGCGGCCCAGAGCCAGCATCCAAAACCGAGGGATCTGGCTCATCCCCCCTTGTCTCCCCTGCCGCCGCAGACATCGATCTGGGGTCTGTGGCGGTTACTTCTGCCAGGGCGGTGGGCTCGGCTTCGTCTAGTTCTGTCCACACCTCCGCTGCCGGAACCCCTGAGGCATTGGGCCTAGGCGAGGGCTCTGGAACTGACAATCCCGGCACTGGCAAGCCTGGGTCGGCCAAATCGGGATTTGATAACTCTGGCGTCACCGATTCTGGCATGACTGATTCTGGCCTTGGCGATTCTGGCGCTAGCGGGTCTACCGCCCAGGCCGCATTCGTCGATGGTGCAGAATTGAGGGGATCTATCGCGTCCGTGGCCTCAGTTGGCGTTGAATTTGCCTCCACCACGGCATCCATGCCAGCGTCAATCACCGACAATTCCTGGAGGGCATCGGCTTCGTCCACCCCGCCCACCGCCATCTCCCCCAGGGAAGGCTCCGACGCAGGAGCCGCATCTGGGATAGCTGGAGGATCCTGGGGACAATCAGAATCGTGCAAACCGTGGCCATGGTGGGGATCGTGGGAATTCATAGGGCAACCCGCCTAACAAATCTTCGTTCGCCTCTGCCCACCATAAACCAGATTGCCCGCCATCATGGTGTTGATCGAGGCAGACCAATGTTGCCTAGACCAACGATCTTCCTAAAACACGCCGTTGCCCTGGGGTAGAATCGCCGCTATCAAGATCTGCTACCGTTGGGAAGACAGTCGCACATTTCAGGTATGACCCTTCTCTGCATCAGCAATGGCCACGGCGAAGACATCATTGCGGTGCGAGTTTTGAAGGAATTACGGCGGTTGCCAAACGCCCCAACAATTTCCACCCTGCCCATTGTCGGCGAAGGGGGAGCCTACCAAAAAGCGGGCTTTCCCATTGTGGGGCCAACCCAAACTATGCCCTCCGGTGGCTTCATTTATATGGACACGCGCCAAGTATTTCGCGATGTTCAGGGTGGGTTGGTTGGGCTGACCCTGGCCCAACTCAAAACCCTACGGGCCTGGGGCAAAACCGGGGGCAAGGTGCTGGCGGTGGGCGACATCGTGCCCTTAGCCATGGCCTGGGCCAGCGGCGCAGACTATGCCTTCATCGGCACCGCCAAGTCAGAATACTACGTGCGTGACGAAGCGGGCCGTTTGCCGAACCGCCCTTGGCTGGAGGGCCGCAGTGGATCAATCTACCTGCCCTGGGAGCGCTGGCTGATGGGGCATCGCCGCTGCCGAGGGGTCTTTGTGCGCGATCAACTCACCGCCGATGCGCTGCAACGCTGTGGCATCAAGGCCAGCTACCCCGGTAATCCGATGATGGACGGCCTCGGTGCCGCTACGGATAAACTGGCCCGCCTCACCGCCGCCTTTCCCCCCGCCAAGGCCGTCCTCACGCTGGCCCTGATTCCCGGTTCCCGCGCCCCCGAAGCCTTTGACAACTGGCAGCGCCTCGTCATCGCCCTCGATAGCGTGGCCCAAGCTTTCCATACTCGGCAGATTCGTGCCCTGGGGGCCATCGCCCCATCCCTGAATGTCGCCGTTCTTAAAGATGCCCTGATTGATGCCCAATGGCAGCCGGAACCCGGAACCCTACTCACCTTCAGCCGCCATAACTGCCGCCTGGTCATCACCACCGATGCCTTTGCCGAATGCCTGCACCTGGCCGATGCCGCCCTCGCCACCGCAGGCACCGCCACCGAACAGGCCGTGGGCCTCGGTAAGCCCGTCTTCACCATTCCCGGCCCTGGGCCACAGTTCACCGCCGCCTTTGCCGAGGCCCAGTCTCGCCTGCTGGGGCCGTCCATTATGGTGGTGGAAAACCCCACAGACGTGGGTTCTGCCCTAGCCGACTGCCTGCAAGACGGGGATCGCCTTCAGCACATTGCCGACAATGGCCGCGCCCGCATGGGCCAAGCCGGGGCCGGACGCGCCATTGCTGCCGCCCTCATCCATGGCTTCAGCGAAAGCCATTCCACCTAGTCCAACAGACGGCAACCCGCATGGGGAGCGGGGGGAACACCGATCCTATTAGGAAGCCCTAGCTTTCTACAATGCAACCATAGTGAACTTTGTAGAAAAATAACTAGCCGGAGCAAAACCTATGCAACCTACCCAAGGTCAATTTACCGAAAAAGCCTGGGAGGCGATTGTACAATCCCAGGATCTGACCAAACAATCCCAGCACCAGCAGATTGAGAGTGAACATTTACTGCTAGCCCTGCTAAATCAAGATGGCCTCGCCTCCAGTATCTTTACCAAGCTAGGGGCCGATCTGTCGCGGCTGCGGGAACGTACCGAAGCCTTTATCAACAGCCAGCCCAAAGTGTCTGGAAGCGGCACCTCGGTGTATTTAGGGAAATCCCTAGACACCCTGCTGGATCGGGCCGATACTTACAAAAAAGACTACGGCGACGACTTTATTTCCATCGAGCACCTGGTGTTGGCCTACGCCCAAGATGCTCGTCTGGGCAAGGGCCTATTCCAAGACCTCGGCATTACTGAAGCCACTCTAAAACAAGCAATTCAATCTATTCGAGGCACCCAAAAAGTGACCGATCAAAACCCTGAAGGCAAGTACCAATCTCTCGAAAAATACGGGCGCGACCTCACCGAAGCCGCCAGCCAAGGCAAACTCGATCCGGTGATTGGCCGGGATGATGAAATTCGCCGCACCATTCAGATTCTCTCCCGCCGCACCAAAAATAACCCGGTGCTAATTGGGGAACCTGGCGTAGGTAAAACAGCGATTGCGGAAGGACTAGCCCAGCGGATTGTGAAGGGTGATGTACCAGAATCCCTGCAAAACCGCAAGCTGATTACCCTCGATATGGGATCGCTGATTGCCGGGGCCAAATATCGCGGCGAATTTGAAGAACGACTGAAAGCAGTACTTAAAGAAGTCACCGATTCCGCTGGAACAATTATTCTATTCATCGATGAAATCCATACCGTCGTTGGTGCGGGGGCAACCCAAGGGGCAATGGATGCGGGCAACCTGCTCAAGCCCATGCTGGCACGGGGCGAATTACGCTGTATCGGTGCCACTACTCTAGATGAGTACCGCAAATACATCGAAAAGGATGCCGCCCTAGAACGCCGCTTCCAGCAGGTGTATGTGGATCAGCCCAGCGTCGAGGACACGATTTCTATTCTGCGGGGGTTGAAGGATCGCTACGAAACTCACCACAACGTCAAGATTTCTGACAGTGCCCTGGTGGCGGCGGCAACCCTTTCAACTCGCTATATTTCCGACCGTTTTTTGCCGGATAAAGCCATCGATTTGGTCGATGAAGCTGCTGCCAAACTCAAGATGGAAGTGACCTCTAAGCCTGAAGAATTGGATGAGGTAGACCGTAAGATTCTGCAATTAGAAATGGAGCGGTTGTCTCTGCAAAAGGAAAGCGACAGTGCTTCCAAGGAACGGCTGGAACGCCTAGATCGAGAACTGGCCGACCTGAAGGAACAGCAAACCACCCTCAATGCCCTCTGGCAGTCGGAAAAGGACATGCTAGAAGAGCGTAAGGCGGTCAAGAGTAAAATCGATCAGGTCGAGGTGGAAATTCAGCAGGCGGAACGCGCCTACGACCTCAACAAAGCCGCTGAACTGAAGTATGGCAAATTAACGGAACTGCAACGCCAGCTTGAATCCGCCGAGGAAAAAATGGCGGAAATGCAGGAGTCTGGCCGCTCCCTCACCCGTGAAGAAGTCATTGAGGCCGACATTGCCGAGATTATTTCCAAGTGGACGGGGATTCCCGTGAGCAAGCTGGTGCAGTCGGAAATGCAAAAACTTTTGCTACTGGAGGATGAACTCCATCAGCGGGTGGTGGGCCAAGAGGAGGCCGTTACCGCTGTGGCCGACGCCATCCAGCGTTCGCGGGCGGGCTTGGCTGACCCGAACCGTCCCATCGCTAGCTTCATTTTCCTTGGCCCCACCGGGGTCGGCAAAACCGAGCTGGCCAAAGCCCTCGCTGCCTACCTGTTCGACACTGAAGAGGCGATGGTGCGTATCGACATGTCCGAGTACATGGAGAAGCACGCCGTTTCGCGGCTGATTGGGGCTCCTCCCGGCTACGTGGGCTACGACGAAGGGGGCCAACTCACCGAGGCCATCCGCCGCCGTCCCTTTGCGGTGATTCTGTTTGACGAAATCGAAAAAGCGCACCCCGACGTGTTCAACGTCATGCTGCAAATCCTCGATGATGGCCGTGTCACCGATGCCCAGGGCCGCACGGTGGACTTCAAAAACACCATCATCATCATGACCAGCAACATCGGTTCCCAGTACATCCTGGATCTGGCGGGTGAAGATGAGCAGTACGATGAAATGAAGGCCCGCGTGATGGAAGCCCTGCGCGGCAACTTCCGGCCCGAATTCCTCAACCGGGTGGATGAGATGATCATCTTCCACGGGCTGCGGAAGTCGCAACTGCGGGAGATCGTCAAGCTGCAAGTGGTGCGGCTAGAGCAGCGCTTGGCCGACCGCAAGATGGCCGTCAAACTCTCGGAAGCCGCCCTCGACTTCTTGGCCGAAGTGGGCTACGACCCCGTCTACGGTGCCCGTCCCCTAAAGCGGGCCATCCAGCGGGAGCTAGAAACCCAGATCGCCAAGTCTATCCTGCGGGGCGAATTTGGCGAAGGTGACACCATCTTCGTGGATGTGGAAAACGAACGGCTGTCCTTCAAGCGCCTGCCTATCGAACTCGTCACCGCCTAAATCGCAGCGAGATCCGCTGATCTCAGGCAATCGCAGATCCCAGGGTTCTATCAGGTGGTGTGAGGCTAGGCTCATGCCCTGAACCAAGGACGCTGGGGTCTTTCGTTTCTGGGCTTTGCACTGTGCTACCCTAGTAAAGCTGTAAAAATCGCACATCCGAAATTTCGGGTTCCCCAAGTTTGGGGGCAGATTCGGATGGTGGCTAAACCCGAAAGGAGAAAACCCAATGCCCGTGATTACGCTCCCTGAGCTACTAGAATCTGGCGTCCACTTTGGACACCAGACCCGCCGATGGAACCCGAAGATGGATCAGTACATCTTCACCTCCCGCAACGGCGTTCACATCATTGACCTGGTGCAAACCGCCCAACTCATCGAAGAAGCCTACGCCTTCACCCGTTCTGCCGCTGAAAAAGGCCAAAAATTCCTGTTCATCGGCACCAAGCGCCAAGCCGCTGGCATCGTTGCCCAAGAGGCGGCTCGTTGCGGTTCCCACTACGTGAACCAGCGCTGGCTGGGTGGGATGCTCACCAACTGGGCCACCATCAAATCCCGCGCCGACCGTTTGAAAGAACTGGAGCGCATGGAAGAAACCGGGGCCATTGAACTGCGTCCCAAAAAAGAAGCTGCCGTACTGCGGCGCGAGCTAGAAAAACTGCAAAAGTACCTGGGCGGCATCAAAACCATGCGCCGGGTGCCTGATGTGGCCATCATCGTAGACATCAAGCGGGAATACAACGCCGTTTCCGAGTGCCACAAGCTGGGGATTCCCATCATCTCCCTGCTAGACACCAACTGCGATCCCGACCTAGTGGATGTGCCCATCCCCGGTAACGACGACGCCATTCGTTCCATCAAGCTGATCCTCGGCAAACTGGCCGATGCCATCTACGAAGGCTCCCACGGTGGTCAGTCCGTCAGCGACTACGATGACGAAGACTACGACGGTGCTGAGGACGACGAATACGGCTACGATGCTCCCGCTGCCGACGACGATAACTAAATCCATCCATGCTCCACGGGCTGAGGCGTTCCTCGGTTGGAATAGGGCTCAGCTCGTGGGATACAGGGAAATTGCGAAGAACCATCCCCTGGGGTTTAAGCTGAATAAGGGCAACGCCCAGGGTTTTTACGTATAGTTGACGAGCGCGTTAGGACGTTAAAGTACCATGGCAGACATTTCTGCAAAGCTGGTTAAAGAGCTGCGCGACCAGACAGGCGCAGGCATGATGGACTGCAAAAAAGCCCTGAAGGAAAACGATGGCGACATCGAAAAATCCATTGAGTGGCTGCGACAAAAGGGTATCGCCTCCGCCTCCAAAAAAGAGGGCCGGGTAGCCGCTGAAGGCTTGGTCGAGAGCTACATCCACACCGGGAGCCGGGTGGGTGTACTGGTAGAAGTAAACTGCGAAACCGACTTCGTATCTCGCCGGGAAGAATTCAAAAGCCTGGCCCGCGACATCGCCATGCAGATCGCGGCCTGCCCCAACGTGGAATATGTGAAGGTCGATGAGATTCCGGCAGATACCATTGCCAAAGAAAAATCCATCGAAATGGGCCGCGATGACCTCGCGAACAAGCCCGAAGCCATGCGCGAGAAAATTGTGGAAGGCCGCATTCAAAAGCGCCTGAAGGAATTGGCCCTGATGGATCAGCCCTACATCAAAGACCAAAACATTTCGATTGAAGAGCTGATCAAGCAAACCATCGCTCAACTGGGTGAAAATATCCAGGTGCGCCGCTTTCAGCGCTTTGTGTTGGGCGAAGGCATTGAGAAGGAAGAGGTCGATTTCGCGGCTGAAGTGGCAGCTCAAGCTGGCCTGAAGAAGGAAGCACCCGCCCCCGTCGAAGAAAAGACTGAAGCAAAGTCAGAAGCCGCTGCTGGCACCGCCAAGAAAAAGAAGAAGAAGTAGCGCTAGAAGGTAGCCCACCCCACGCCTTGATCGCTAGATAGAGCAAAGAGTGGGGCATTTATCGGCAACTTAAATTAAGGAGCAACGGGTTCACCGTTGCTCTTTTTTGTCTGGTTGACTGACAAAAGATTCTGAACCAGGCGCGAAAACCGCGCCCCTACAGTATTGGAATCATGGAGGGGTCAAGTCTCCTGACCCTTTGACGAATCTGGGTTATGGCAAGTTTTGTCAGTCAACTAGCTTTTTTGTTGCTTTTTTACGACCTCGGCAGCTTAGGGGCTGATAGGCATAGGTCGGCCAGAGTGCAGGCGTTGCAGTTGGGATTGCGGGCCATGCACACCGCTCGTCCGTGGTAGACCAGTCGAATCGACCAGTTTTCCCAGTCGGGCTGGGGCAGCAGCTTCATCAAGTCGCGCTCGATGTGGATGGGGTCACTGTGTTTGGTCAGCCCTAGGCGATTGGTGATGCGTTTAACGTGGGTGTCCACCGTCACTCCGGCGTTGATGCCAAAGCCATGGGCCAAAACAACGTTGGCGGTTTTGCGGGCTACTCCAGGCAGGGTCAGCAGGTCTTCCATGGTGGCAGGAACTTCACCGTTGTACTCGGTAACAATCCGCTGGCAGGCGGCTCGAATATTCTTAGCCTTATTGCGATAAAAGCCCGTGGATTTAATCAGGGCTTCCAATTCGGCCAAATCGGCCTCGGCAAAGGCATAGACATCGGGATAGGCGGCAAATAGGGCGGGCGTCACCAGGTTGACCCGCGCATCCGTACACTGGGCCGAAAGGATTGTAGCCACCATCAGTTGTAGGGTGGTCTCAAAATCAAGGGAGCAGGGGGCTTCGGGGTAGAGATCCTTGAGCCGACTCAAAATCTCCAAGGCACGCTGCTTTTTGGGAGGACGGCGGGTAGTAGGCACGGATGGAGTGAACGATCTAGCTGGCTAACGCAACTTTACTGACGCAGGTTTTGGAAAATCTCAAGCTGGGTAGTGTCGCGCACAATCAGAAACACCCCTAGCCCCAGCAGCAGCACTAGCCCCGTCTGCATCACATTTTCTTGCAGACGATCGGATAGGGGCTTGCCGCGCAGAGCTTCTACCAGCAAAAACGCCAGTTGGCCACCATCCAAAGCGGGCAGCGGCAGGATGTTGATAATGGCCAGGTTAATGCTGATGATGGCCGTAAAGGGAAACAGCATGGCCAGATTGGATTCCGCCAGCCCCGCCCCTTGCTCCACAATTTTGACCGGGCCAGCCACTTGGTTGGCCATTTCGCCAAAGTTTGTCACCAGCATCATAAAGCCGCTGACCGTCCGCACCAGCATGTCTTGGAACTGCTTGGCCGCCAGGGTAATGACCTCAATCGGCCCGGTGGGGCGACGATAGCCAAAGTCGCCATTGGGCTGGAGCTGCACCCCAATCACCGCGTTGCCATCGGGGCCAGGGACGGGGGTGACGGTGAGATCCAGTTCCCGGCTACCCCGCTGCACGGTTAAATCGACCGGGCGGTTGGCGCTGTCTTTAATCAGTTGAATAAATTCTGGAATCGTGTTTTCGCCGCTGCCGAGGGGTTCACCGTTGGCGGACAGCAGAATATCCCCAGAACGGAGACCCGCTTGGGCGGCGGGCGAGGTTTCTGAAACCACCTGGGGCACCACAATGCCGGGTTGAGGATCAAAGGTTTCGGGAATGCCCACCGTGGTGAACTGAGCCACAAACACCAGATAAGCGAACACCAGGTTGGCAATCACCCCAGCACTAATCACAATGGCCCGGTCGAGGATGGGCCGATTGCGGAGCAGGTTAGGATCGTTCGGCGGAATTTCGCTGTCCGGGTCATCATCGGGAAAGCCTACAAACCCGCCCAGGGGAATCGCCCGCAGGGAATATTCTGTTTGGGCACCCTGAAATTTCCACAAAATTGGCCCAAAGCCGATGGCAAAACGATTGACGTGAATACCCTGGAGCCTTGCCGCCAAAAAGTGTCCTGCTTCGTGGACGGCTACCAACAGAGCAATGACGGCGATTGCAGCAAAAACGGACATAGGCTACCCGGCAGGTGACAACAGTTTCCCTATTCTAGCGTTCACCACGGCCCTGAATGGGAGGGCAAGATCGATTGCCGTGGCCATGGCGTGATTTTTATGATTCAGTTCTTAGGATTGGACATCTTGGGGCTGGGTAAGCCATGCTATGATAAAAAACCTGTGACTTTTGAAGCATTTTAGACTAGCGAGACTGAGGTAGCCCGATGAGCAAGCGCACCCTAGAAGGAACCAACCGCAAACAAAAGAGAACCTCCGGCTTCCGGGCTCGGATGCGCTCCCACACTGGCCAAAACGTGATCAAAGCCCGTCGGCGTAAGGGTCGGGCCAAATTAGCTGTCTAGGCTAACCCCTGTGTCTGCCTTGAGTAACCTGCCTCTACCGATACTTAGGGGCAGGTTTTGACGCGTCTTTATTGTCAATCTCTTCCCTACATTCCTACGTGCTTCCCAAACACCAGCGGCTCCGGCGTTCCCGCGATATTTCTAAGGTCTATCGCCTAGGTGATAAGGCGGTGTCGCGTCATCTGGTTGTCCGCGTCTGGAAGAGTGCGACGCTGGAGGATGCGGCCTTGCCCCTAGCTGCTGAGACTGGCCTAGAGGCGTCCGTGCAGAAATCGTCTAGGCGTGTGGGCATTGTGGTCAGCCAAAAGGTGAGTAAGCGGGCGGTAATCCGCAATCGCCTAAAGCGCCAGGTTCGCGCCATCATGGCCCAATTACTGCCGCAGTTACAGCCCCAGGTGTGGGTGGTCATCAACCTGCGACCGGGGGCAGAACAGTGCGAATATGGCGATTTTTTGCAAGAATTAAAACAGCTCTTTACCCAGTTAGAGGTTTTCTATGGGCATTCGTGAAGACGTGTTCTACGAGGGTGGCCCTCACATTGGCGATCTGATCATCAACGGCCTGCTTGCCTTTACCATCATCTGCATTCCTCTAACGGTGGGAGCCATCACCCGCGCCCTATGGCTGCGTTACCGCATTACCAACCGCCGCATTTCCGTCACCGGGGGCTGGAAGGGGCAGGATCGCACCGACATTATTTACTCCGAAATTCGCAAAATCGTCACCGTTCCCCGGGGCATTGGTCTCTGGGGCGACATGGTGATTACCCTCAAGGACGGTAGCCGCCTGGAACTGCGGGCCATGCCTCGCTTCCGTGAGATCTACGAGTACATCAACGAGAAGATCTCTCCCCAAGCCCAAGCCGTCAGCGGAGCCGTTGGTAGCAACTAGGCCATATTTTTTGCCTCGGTCTTACGGTACCCCGCACCGTTTAGATCGGGGCAGGGGCAAGTAAGTAGGGTAGATTAAGTAACTGAGCCCATTGACGTTGTATTCCCCTAGCGGGGTTAGGTGCCCATGGATTTTGGTATTGGATTTCTGTCGAACAACATCATGTTGCCGATCCTGGACTTTTTCTACGGGATTGTGCCCAGCTACGGCCTTGCGATTGTGGCCCTCACCTTGGTCATTCGCTTTGCCCTCTATCCCCTCAATGCTGGGTCAATTCGCAATATGCGCCGAATGCGGGTGGCTCAACCGCTGATGCAAAAGCGGGTGAAGGAAATCCAAGACCGTTATAAAGACGATCCGGCCAAGCTCCAAGAGGAGATGGGCAAGGTCTACAAAGAGTTTGGCAACCCCCTAGCGGGCTGCTTCCCGGTGCTGGTGCAGATGCCCGTCCTCTTTGCCCTGTTTGCCACCCTGCGGGGATCGCCGTTCTCTGATATCGCCTACGACGTCAACTTCCAGGTTTTCCCCCAGGAGAAAGTCGAGCAAATCCAGCCCCAAATCTTTAGCACTTCCCCCAAGGCCATCTACGTCTCCGATGGGTCTCACTTCCCTATTGCGGCGGTGGTTCCTGGTGGTAACAAGCTGGTGGTGGGCGAAAAAACCGATGTTCGCCTCCAAACCGCTGAAGGTCAGCCCATTGATGCCCTAATCGCCGAGTACCACCAAGACGCTTCTGAGGATGTTCAGCCCCGGTGGGAAATCACCAAGGGAGAAGGCATCATCGAAGTGGATCAGGACGGTCATGTGACGGCAGTTGCCCCCGGAGAAGCCTCCATCAAGGTCTACGTGCCCGGTCTCGCCTCCAACAAAGGCTTCCTCTTCATTGAAGCCCTGGGCCGCGTGGGTGTTACGGGCGACAACGGCGCTATCCATTGGGACATTCTGGCGATGATTCTGGCCTTCGGGGCTAGCCTCTATCTCAACCAAGTCCTATCTGGCCAAGGGGCTACCTCCGACAATCCTCAGCAGAATGCCGTCAACAAGTTTACCCCGGTCATTTTTTCAGGGATGTTCCTATTCTTTCCCTTGCCCGCTGGGGTGTTGATGTACATGGTAATTGCCAACATCTTCCAAACCCTGCAAACCTTCATTCTGTCCCGCGAGCCCCTGCCGGAAAATCTGCAAAAAATTGTGGACGCCGAGACCCGCAAGGCAGACATTGATGATCGGAAAACCCTGCCCTTTGAACCGGGGCGGGCCAAGAAGAAAAAGGCATAGGCACCATGGAGGACGCAGGACATAACGCTGGCATTGAGTGGCTCACCAACCTGTTGGCCCTCCAGGGTTTAGCAGCCACCGTGACGGCTGAACTAGTCGAAGACGAAGCTGGCCATAGCTGCTGGCTCACAATCTCTGAGGAAGGACTCACCCCCGAACAGGTGCAAACTCTGATTGGGGAAGGGGGATCGGTGCTCGATTCCCTTCAGTACCTGGCCAATACCACCCTCAACCTAGGTAAGGGCCATGACGAGCAGCAAGCCTTTACCCTAGAACTAGCTGGCTACCGGGCCAAACGCCTCGGTGAACTCAAAGCCATGGCCATGACAGCAGCTGAGCAGGTGCTTGCCAGTGGTCAAGAGTACGAGTTAAAAGGACTGTCCTCTGCGGAGCGCCGACAACTCCACCACTTTCTGAAAGCTCAGGACGGTCTCTCTACCTACAGTCGAGGGAAGGAGCCTGATCGGCGACTGGTGGTGTGTCTGGTCTCCGAGGTGCCGAACGAAGCTTAAGGTAGCGCCATGGATACGGATAGGGTATACATTCCCCAACTGCTGCAACAGCCCGAAAAGACCCTCACCCTGGAAATAGAGGATCATCTGCCTGACCTAGAGACCCTGACTCCCGTACGGGCCGAAATTCAGATTACCCACCAGTCCACCTTTCTCACAGTGAAGGGGTGGGCAGAAACCATTGTCACCCTCACCTGCCACCGCTGCCTAAAGCACTACAACCATCGGGTTGCCATTGCCCCGGAAGAACTGATTTGGCTCCAGGCCAATCCTGATCCCGCTACGCTGCCCCTAGAGCGTGAGGTGGCCATGGAGGACTTGACCGAGACGCTGCCTCCAACGGGCTACTTTGATCCAGCCACCTGGATCTACGAGCAGATTTGCTTGGCTCTACCCCAGCGCCAGTTGTGCGATTCAGATTGCCCCGGCATTGACGCCCCTGAAGATAACACGGCTGGCCAGAGCGCCGCTCCCCTCGATCAACGGTGGTCTATTCTGGCCCAACTTCAACGCCAGATACAGCCAGAATCATCCTCTGAAGAAGGAGTTTAGGGCTTGCGGTCTCCCCGTCCCTACTCAATCCCACTAACGGTCTATCGCTAGCCTAGATAGGCTCAGATCGATGGCCCTAGGCTTCTGAATCTCCCTGACAAGCAGCAGATCTGCTACAGCAAAACCATAAAGTATGTTCGTAGCTGGCCAGTGCTACCCAGTTCGATCCCGAGCTATGGGTAGATAGCCCGAGCTATGGGCAGATAGACAGATAAGTAGCAGCAGCATGGCTAAAGCATGAGGTTTGCTTAGGGAGCCTTTGGTGTTGACTGGCCTCTGTTCTCTTTATCCATAGGAAGTCTAGCCAAGTAGCATGGCTGTTAAACAGACTGCATATTACTCTGCATGCGGCCTAGGGATCGACAGGAACATCAGCCAAGCTTGTGATTTTGGCACTGATTGAGCGAGGTGCTTTCCATCTGATTGCACGAAAAAGCGCCCCCCTTACGAGGAGCGCTTTCTCTTCCCTAGTCAGCTATCGCTAGCTGACCCATGGACTCGTCAATCAAGACTAGCCGATGATTTCAGGAGCCTCAGCGGTAGCCAGGTCGAGGGGGAAGTTGTGAGCATTGCGCTCGTGCATCACTTCCATACCCAGGTTGGCCCGGTTGATCACGTCAGCCCAGGTGCCAATCACACGACCCTGAGAATCCAGGATGGACTGGTTGAAGTTGAACCCGTTCAGGTTGAACGCCATGGTGCTGATGCCCAGAGCGGTGAACCAGATGCCGATGACGGGCCATGCACCCAAGAAGAAGTGCAGAGAACGAGAGTTGTTGAAGCTGGCGTATTGGAAAATGAGACGACCGAAGTAGCCGTGGGCTGCAACGATGTTGTAGGTCTCTTCTTCTTGGCCAAACTTGTAGCCGTAGTTCTGGGACTCGGTCTCAGTGGTCTCACGCACCAGAGAAGAGGTCACCAGAGAGCCGTGCATGGCGGAGAACAGAGACCCACCGAACACAGCCGCTACGCCCATCATGTGGAAGGGGTGCATCAGAATGTTGTGCTCCGCTTGGAACACCAACATGAAGTTGAAGGTACCGGAAATACCCAGGGGCATACCATCCGAGAAGGAGCCTTGACCGATGGGGTAGATCAGGAACACGGCGGTGGCAGCGGCCACGGGGGCAGAGTAAGCCACGCAGATCCAGGGGCGCATACCGAGACGGTAGCTCAGTTCCCACTCACGACCCATGTAGCAGAAGACGCCGATGAGGAAGTGGAAAATTACCAGCTGGTAAGGGCCACCGTTGTACAGCCACTCATCCAGGGAAGCCGCTTCCCAGATGGGGTAGAAGTGCAGACCGATAGCGTTGGAGGAAGGAACAACAGCACCAGAGATGATGTTGTTGCCGTACATCAGGGAGCCAGCCACGGGCTCACGGATGCCGTCGATGTCCACGGGGGGAGCAGCAACGAAGGCGATTACGAAGCAAGCGGTAGCAGCCAGCAGAGTGGGGATCATCAGCACGCCGAACCAGCCAATGTACAGGCGGTTTTCGGTGCTGGTCACCCACTGACAGAACTGCTCCCACAGGGAGGCGCTCTCGCGCCGCTGTAGAGTCGTCGTCATGATGTATTAGTCCTTGGTATTTATTGTCAAGGTATGCAGGCACTCACCACAGTGTTGCGATGTGTAACTGCATGGCTCTACCTTAACGGAAACATAGAGTTTTGTAAACAAAATTTTCTGTAAAGTTTAAGTGTTGATGCCAACCCTGGTCATCGGATCGCTGAAATACCCCTATTTAGAGGAGTTGGGCTGAGGTTGTCTCAACTTTTGGGGCGGATAACCCAGCCCCCCACCTCTCATAAATTCCCAGAGAAAACCCATAGCCAGCGGCTATCTGCCCTGTTATGGATCTGGTTCATAGGACTGACCGATGCCGCCAACGGGGGATGCTGCCGATCCAAAAGCAGGCAGCGCTTACAGGCTTTCTAGGTAGCCTAGAAGATCGGCCATGGCCTGGGGATCAGGCTGAAACTGAGGCATGGGGGGGGTTTGGCCACTAATAACCTGTTTTATGAGGCTGACCTTGGTGCGGTGGTCAGAGACGCGGACTAGGGTTGGCCCCACTTCTCCAGTGGCTTCAAAGCCATGGCAGACAGCGCAGTTCATCTTGAAGATAGCTTCGCCTTGACTGATATTGCCCTCAAGACTCAAGACTTCATGAATATAGGGGTCTGCGGCCTGGATATAGCGCACCAGGCCCAGACCCAGGCCAATGGCCACAAACAGGGCGACTAGGATCAGGGCAGCTCGTCGTAACAGCGGGCCTAGGTCGTCAACTTGATCTTTCAGGGTTTCGGGTGCCAAGGTCACTGCGATGGATATTGCGCCTACATACATATAATGTTACGCACTTTAATGAAAACTTCTGACATTCCCTAGAGATTTTTAAGAATTCAAGGGGACAATTCTGACCCGCTACAATGGCTCTAGCCCTGCCCTGTAGAGGAGATAATCTGGTAATGACCGCTTCAAATCCGCAACCGCCAGACCCTAGAGTCTCAGATGCGGCGGCAGAAAGCCCTGGGCCAGACCGGGCCGAGGTAGCCCAGGCGTCCATAACCCAAGAACAGGCTGAAGCAATTTTGGCGGAGCTAAAAAGTATCAAGCAGCGGCTTCTGTGGGTGCTTGTGATCGCGGGCTTCTTCGCTACCCGCGCCCTCTTTTTTCACTACTAATGGATTATTTTCATCAGTCTCGGTCTCAGCCATTCCGCGTTCAGCAATTCGCTCGCCGAGAGCTGGGTCGGCTAAAAACCGCTGAGGAGACTGCACCTCACCACAAACATTTCTACACCAGCTCTGTGATGGAGTACATTGTCCCAAGGCCCAAGGCAGAGGCTTTTGAGGCTTGGTATGGGCGATTACGGCAGGCGGCTCAGTACCATAGTGGCTTTCTTAGAGCAGATTTAGGGACACCCCTCGACTGCGATGATGGCGTGATGAAGTACTATTCCATCATTCATTTTGCTAGTTCTAGTCAGCTCGATTTGTGGTTGACCTCTGAGGTGCGCCAGCGTTTTTTTAAGGAAGGAGAATCCCTCTTTCTAGCTTATCGCTTCAAGTCCTTTACCACTGGGTTGGAGGGCTGGTTTTCTATCCAGGGTGGCTCTAGCCGCAGCCTAGGCCCGCCTCGCTGGAAACAGATTTTGTCAGTGGTACTGGGGCTGTATCCTACGGTTATTCTGCAAGGCATGGCGTTCTCGGCCCTCGGTGTGATGCAGGGCTGGCCCTTGCCCACAGCCATGCTGGTGAATAACCTGATCACCTCTTCCCTGCTAACTTGGGTGGTCATGCCTCGCATCTCGCGATTCCTGAAGTTTTGGCTACGTCCGGCCTACAGCTTCCCCTCTCGTCGCGTGGATTGGGTCGGAGCCGGAATTGTATTGAGCCTCCTGATTTTCTACGTTGTTTTGTTTAATTGGCTACAGAAACTCGACCTGTAGGGATGGGCATACTAGCTTCTGGAACCAAGCTGGAGTCAATCAATGTATACAGCATACAACTCCATCAGAAATAGCTTGAAAGCCCCTCTGGCCAACGACCCACATTGTTCTGGAGGCTTGGATATTGACGGTCTAGTTCGCTGGTCGCACCGATGGGGCACAGCAGCAGTCCAAGCCCTGATGACTCTGATAGCCCTAGGGCGGGTTGCCATCGATCAATTCATGCCGATGTGGCAAGGATCGATGGCGCGACTGACCCAGGTCGCTGAGGCCGATCAGGTGCCCTATTCCAGCGTAGTGATTGAGTACACAGTGCCCCAGGAAAAAAGCTGGGCGTTTCGTGCATGGCACCGCAGCCTGGTTCATGCGGCGCAGGCGTTTCCAGGGTTTATCCGAGCTGACCGCCACCGTCCGCTTCCCTGTCAGGGAGGCGTGCTGAAGTGGTATTCGGTGGTGCACTTTGAGCAGCCCGATCACCTCAACCGTTGGCTGCTGTCGCCAGAACGGGACGCACTGCTGAAGGTGGGGCGAGGGTTATTCCAGTCCTACAAGTTCAAATCCTTTGAGACGGGTTTGGAGGGTTGGTTTTCCCACCATTCTGGTAACGAGCTGACGGGGCTTGGCCCTCCGGCGTGGAAGCAGATTCTTACGGTGGTGCTGGGCCTGTACCCGGTGATCATGATTCAGGACGCGGTGATTGACGCCTTCGACCTGATGAAATCCTGGGATCCGGCTAGCGCCATGCTGGTCAAAAACCTGATCACCACCTGCATTCTGACCTTGGTAGTCATGCCGATGGTGATGCGCATCCTAGATTTTTGGCTCCAACCCGCTCACCGTCGGGCCTCCATGGGCATTGACCTCGTGGGGGCCACCTTTACCATCGCGGCTATGGTGGCTATGGTATTTGTATTTAGCGAAATTCATTAGATATCGCTATGTCTTCCCGCCCGCTGCCCCGCGTTTTTTTGGTGTGCGATGGATGTCTCCTCGGCCTTGCAGCTATCGAATCGACAGGTTCAGGTTCAGGCCCTAGGGCGATTCCTGATACAGGTTAGCTACGGACTCCTAAACTTTTACATCCCGATTTTGTTTGTGAATCAGGTGGGGCTGTCGGCGACTGCCGTGGGGTTTGCCCTCAGCCTCTGTGCCATCACGGAAGTGGGTGGGCATTTTGTGGGGGCCACCCTGGCGGACTCGCCCCGGTTTGGGCGCAAGGTGGTGCTGTCTCTGGCGGCGGCAAGCGGGGCTGTCGTGGCCCTGATGTTGATGGTGGCCCAGTCTCTCTGGCTGTTAACCTTGGCCAGCATGATGCTGGGGATTAGCCTCGGTTGTTATTGGACGGCCTCCGGGGCAGCGGTGATGGACGCTACGACCTCTGAAGACCGCAGCCAAGCCTTTGCGGTAATGGGCGTGGCAGAATACATCGGCATTGGCTTGGGGGTGCTGGGGGGAAGCGCCTTGCTGACCTGGGTGGATGAATCGCCCACGCTGCTGTTTG
Organism: Leptolyngbya sp. BL0902; assembly: GCF_016403105.1. NCBI lineage: Bacteria > Bacillati > Cyanobacteriota > Cyanophyceae > Leptolyngbyales > Leptolyngbyaceae > Leptolyngbya > Leptolyngbya sp. BL0902. The sequence goes on along the minus strand of NZ_CP046155.1, from coordinate 370,068 downwards.
GGGGCTGTGGGGCGATGTTTGCCCTGTTTGGCCTGCTGATTCAGGTTTTGATGACCAGCGACTACCCCAGTCGTTCCCCGCACGAACGATCTGGGCAGGGTATGGTTGCGGCCCTGAAGGACAGGGTGCTGCTGGTGTTCATGCTGGCCAACGTGTTTTTTACCACCTACGTTGCCCTGGTCAGCAGCACGATCCCGCTCTATTTCACGAACTTTGTGGCCGGAAGCGATCCCATCCCTGGGGTGTCTGTGGGCAGCACGGCGGGGTTGTTCACGGGGTGCTACATCGGGGTGGGGGCGGTGCTGCAAATTCCCACCACCAGCCTGCTGACCCCCCTGCGGCGAATTTTCGTGTTGATGGGAGCTATGGTGCTGTGGGCCTTTGGCTTTGCGCTATTGTGGGCGGCGGGCACCTTTGCGGAGGGCCAATTTATCTGGGCTATTGTGGCTCTATGTTTACTGTCCCTAGCATCCGTGGCCTACAAGCCCTTTTTTGTGGCCACCGTGTCTGACCTCGCCCCCCCTAATCTGCGGGCTACCTACGTGGCCGTGAGTTCTCAATGCTGGACGATTGGCTACTTCATCGGCCCGCTGCTGGGGGGGTGGGCCATGGATCAATCACCGCTCATCGCCCATCGCTTCTGGCTGGTGGTGGCCATGAGTGTATCGGTGTGCTTGGCGCTGCTGTGGGCCTTTGAAGTCTTGCATACGCGCACGGCCCTGCAACCCTCTGAAGGCGAGGGCACGGCCTAGGGAATCGGGTATCTTGACGGTTGGTAGGGCGTTGAGCCTAAGTGATGTTGATGATTGTCGTTAGGTGAACCATGAGTCCAGTGTTTGGCGGGGTTGATTCTCAGTTGGTGTTGCTGGTGGCGGCGGTGGCCGTGGTGGTGCTGGCCTTTCGGCTGATTTTCCAAGTGTTTAGGGTGGGGGCCGGGTCGATTTTGGGTCTCGTGGCGATTGTTTTGGGCTTGCAATACCTCTTTGGCATCGCCCCAAAACAGCTCTGGTTTGAGATTAGCCACCTGCCGCAGTTAGCCATGCGCTTTGTGCAAAGCTTGAGCTGATAACCACTGGCCCAGGGTGATCCGATTCTCTGGCGAGGCGGGTTTGCGTAAACTGGGCGGTGCCCTTGGCTGGGATTCGGCTAGTCGGTAGGAACGTCAGGATCGGACTGGCTCAGGTAGATCAGCACCAGCCCAACGCAGCCGATGAAGCGAAAGGCGGGCTGTTGCCCATTCCAATCGGGGGACTGCCACATGGCGTACCACTCTCCCCCCAGCACCATAAATCCCACAAACCAGAACAAAAAGGCCAAGGTCAGCCCATAGGTGGCCATGGCCTTAGCTTGGTTGAACCGTTGCCCTGACGCCTGGAGGGTTTGCAACAACCGCCCTGCCCCCACCAAGCAGAGGGTGGCAATGGTCGCCTCAGTGGCGATGATCAGGGCGTAGGCGGCGTGCTGGAGGGCTGGCGCACGAATCGCCCGCCAGGTGAGGGTGCTGTCGGCAAAGATCGTATCCATAGACAGCACATGGTAGACATACTGAAAATTGGTGTTGTAGTCCGTGAGGTTGTTCACCACAATGACCAAGGCCAGCAGCCCGATGGCCGCAACCAGCGCAATTTTGGATAACCGAACAGCCATAGCCTACCTCGGCGCATGGGGCACCCAAATCATCAGACTAACCCTGACTGGCCCTAGGGAATAGGCAAAATCAGGAGACAGGGTCGTTGTCGCCTAGGATTACCGATCTCGCTGGTAGTCCTCGATGGCGCGGAGTAAATCCGCCTGACTGGCGGCAGGGATGAGATCTGCTAAGGAAACGGTCTTTTTGCCGCCGCCCAGGGGTACGGAAATTTGGGCCAAGGTGTTGGCGAGGGCGACTTCGGTAAAACTGCCATCGTCAATGAGGGGATAGAGGGCTTCGGCGAGGGCGGTGTGCAGCTTGGCATCGCCCAGGTACAAATGCCACTTGGCCACATCAATGTAGGCCCGGTCGCCAATGGCGGCGGCAAATTCTTCAATGGCTCGACTGGTGCCAGCACTCATGGTTAGGCGTCTCCTGGGTCGGTAGATTCTACGGGGGACAGGGGAGCGGGGGAATAGTCGGCAATGGCGAAGATATAAACGCCGTTACCCACCAGCAGGGGCAACCACGCCAGGGTAAACCACTGCACCCAGCCAACCCAGGCCGGGTTGAGGGTGTGGAAGAACCACAGGCCAGAGTTAACGGCAATGAACGCGGCCACATGCACCGCAAAGTTGATGCGGTCTTCTAGGCGGCGATAGGCGGGATCTTCGCGGGTGGGTTTACGGGGCCAGCGGGGCGGCATAGTCACACAGTTGAAACGGACGCTTCTATTTTAAGGGGGCTTGTCCGTTTAGGGAGATGGGTTATTGCGGGGATGCGTTCGCGGGGTCGCCCCCATTGCCCCTGGGGAATGGATCCAGTCCCCACTGGCGCAGGTATTCGTAAACGGCCATGGCGGCGGCGGTTTGCACATTGAGGGAATCCACCAAACCGTACTGGGGGATCACCAGAGTTTGATCGCACTGGGCCAGCAACTCCGCCGGAATGCCCGTTAGTTCTCGCCCCAACAGCAGCACCGCTCGCTGGGGAAAGGTCGCAGTCATCAGGGATTGGGCCTGATTATCGCAGGCTAGGGCCAGACGGGTGTAGCCTCGCTCCCGCTGGGCCTCCAGCCAAGGGATCAGATGTGCTGGGGCGCAGGCTTGCAGGGGTTGCCAGTGGTGGGTTGTCACCGCCACCCGCCGAAATTGCCGCTCCTCGATAATTCCCACATCCGGTAGCACCAGGCTTTCGAGACGACAGGCTTCTGCGGTGCGGCAGAGGGCTCCCAAATTCATGGGATTTCCTACCAAACTGGCACACAACACCAGCGGATGCCGGGGTAACTGGGAATAGCGCTGCTGTCGAGGGTTCATCGCGAGGTTGGGCACAGCATGGGAGGACACGGCGTTGGGCATTTGATTAGGAGGGCGCGGCTATGAGGTCGGGCATTCAATTAGCTATCCGCCCGCAGGAAAAGTCCCATGAATCTGTATCACCTGACGCCCCTCCACCCATGTCCTCAGATTACTATGGGGCTGATTTCTGTGATGCCCCGAAGCCGTCCGAGTGGTTGCTCCATCCTGCTTCTATGGGTATTACGCAACCCATTAAGGATCGGCCTGCTATGTCCACCCTGCTTGTCAAAAACTGCCACACGCTGATTACCATGGACGGCCAGCGGCGGGAGCTTCGGGGCGGCGGGCTGTTCATTCGCGATCACGTCATCGAGCAGGTGGGGCCAACGGAAACCCTGCCCCAAACGGCGGATCGGATGATGGATCTGGAAAATCACCTGGTGCTGCCCGGATTGGTGAACACCCACCACCACTTTTTCCAAACCCTAACGCGGGTGGTGCCCGGTGCCCAAAATTCCGCCCTGTTCAACTGGCTCAGTTCCCTCTATCCCCTCTGGCAGCGGCTGACCCCGGAGGCAATTCGCCTCAGTGCCCAGGTGGCGGCGGCGGAGTTGATCTATTCCGGCTGCACCACCGCCAGCGACCATCTTTATCTATTCCCCAACGGTTGCCGCTTGGATGACGAAATCGAAGCGGTGCAGGAAATCGGCCTACGCTTCCACGCCAGCCGGGGCAGTATGAGCGTGGGCGAAAGCAAGGGGGGACTGCCGCCGGATTCCATTGTGGAGGAAGAGGCCGCCATCCTGAAGGACTCCCAGCGGTTGATTGAGCAATACCACGATAACCAGCGCTACGCCATGGTGCGCATCACCCTGGCCCCCTGCTCCCCCTTCAGCGTGTCCCCAGAGTTGATGAAGGAATCCGCCGCCCTGGCCCGATCCTACCCTGGGGTGCGGCTGCATACCCACCTAGCCGAAAACAACAGCGACGTGGAGTACAGCCTGCAAACCTTCGGCCTCACACCGGGGGACTATGCCGCCTCCGTGGGCTGGCTGGGGGAAGATGTGTGGCACGCCCACTGCGTCAAACTCGACGACCGCGCCATCCACAGCTTTGGCCAAACCGGGACGGGGGTGGCCCACTGCCCCTGTAGCAACATGCGGCTGGCCAGCGGCATGGCCCCCATTCGCAAAATGCTGAACCATAAGGTGCCCGTGGGGTTAGGGGTGGATGGGTCGGCCTCCAACGACGGTAGCCATCTGCTGGGGGAAGCCCGTCTCGCTTTCCTGATGGCACGGGTGCGGGAGGAAGACCCCTCGGCCCTCACCGCCCGCGAAGCCCTAGAACTGGCTACCCTGGGCGGCGCACGGGTGCTGGGGCGCGACGACATTGGAGCTTTGGCCCCCGGCATGGCCGCCGACTTTGTGGCCGTCAACCTAGATCGCCTCACCCTCTCCGGCAGCGCCTACGACCCTGTGGCCGCCCTAATTTTCTGCCCCATCGACCGGGTAGACTACAGCGTCATCCACGGCAAAACCGTCCTTAGCCCCGATGGTCTGCTAACCCTAGATGGAACGGCTCTGCTGCGTCGTCACCAAGCCCTCGCCCAGCAGTTGGCGGATTAGCCCTAGAGCACAGCTTCATAATCCCGGCGGCTTACCTCCGAATTTAAAAACCAATCCCGCTCGGACTGAGCTTGTCGAAGTCTGAATTGATATGGGGGGTTATGCAGATGGCGGATCCCTTAGGAGGTTGTTTGCCTTACCGTTAGGATCAGCGGCCTGCCGGGGTAAGCCTGTCCGTTGCGGCTGTGCGCTCCAATCGTTGTATCGTTTTATTGCCAAGTGCGGTTGGCTACTCCGCTAACGTTTATTTTCAACAACAATTTTCCCGTTCTCTGTCCTTGTCCCTTAGGCTAAAGGAAAATGGATCGTGGATCGAGGCAAGGGGTAGCCATGGCATCAAGCCCAGGGTGCCAGGAGTTCTGTGCCTTAATCAGGTTCATGGGTGAACTGGGTACTGCACCATGCCGCTAACGGTTTTGCTAGCCGAAGATGATGAGGGCACCCGCCTATCGATTTGTGACTACCTAGAGCTAGAGGGCTACTCGGTGGTGCTGGCGAGTGACGGTGAAATGGCGCTGCAACAGGTGTTTGATTACCAGCCCCAGCTCATCATCACCGATATTGGAATGCCCTACCTAGACGGCTATACGCTGATTCAAAAGGTGCGCCAACATCCGGCCTTTCGGCTGCTGCCCGTGGTGTTTCTCACTGCCCACAACCAAATGCAGGATCGGATTCGAGGCTATCAGGTGGGCTGCGATGCCTATCTGCCCAAGCCCTTTGATTTACAGGAAATTGGGGCGATTGTACGGAATTTACTGGAGCGCTCCCAGTTGATTCAGTCAGCCTGGATTCAGCAGGTAGCCCTGCAAACCGCCCAGCAGCGGGCCATGGAAGCCGAAGCCCACGCCTTGAAGACCGAGGCAGAGGCCAGATCGGCGGCATCGAGCGCCTCAACGGTCTGTATTCCTCCGCCCGACCTAGGCCCCGACCTCACCCCCCGCGAACAGGATGTGCTGATTCTGCTCTCCGATGGACTGTCTAATGCCCAAATTGGGGATCGGCTTTTCCTCAGTCCACGCACCGTAGAAAAATACGTCAGCAGCCTGCTTCGCAAAACCGACACCAGCAATCGTTCAGAATTGCTACGCTTCGCCATCAGCCATCACCTGGTCAGTTAGGGTAGGGTTGTTCAGTCTCGTCACCCATTTTCTCGGCCCGAACCCAAGCTGAATGGCGTCTTTCCCATCGCGACTGGGCCTTGAAATGGAGCTTGGATGGAACAGGGCTTTAGCCCCACCGCTCAACACCTGGGAGGTGCTTCACCATGACCAACACCATTGCGACCCAACTCAATACCGGAACGGTAGTTTCGGTGCGGGGCAGTGTGGTGGATGTGCGGTTTCCCCAGCGGTTGCCCGGTTTTTTGCACCAGCTCAATGCCGGGGAGGAGGGCCAAGTCATCATCGAAGTGGTGGCCCACTTGAATGCGGAGGTGGTGCGGGGCATTGCGTTAACGCCCACATCGGGCCTGGGCCGGGGGGCGACGGTGGTGGATCAGGGCCATCCCTTGCAGGTGCCCGTGGGCAAAAGCCTGTTGGGGCGGATGTTCAACGTATTTGGTGCGCCTGTGGATCAGCAGGAGCCGCCGCAGGATGTGACTTGGCGATCCATTCACCAAAGTGCGGTGCCCTTGGTGCGGCAGTCCACCGAGTCGGAAATTTTGGAGACGGGCATCAAGGTGATTGACGTGCTGGCCCCCATCGAGCGGGGTGGCAAGGCGGGCCTGTTTGGTGGGGCCGGGGTGGGCAAAACGGTGCTGATTACCGAGATGATCCACAACATGGTGAGCCAGCACCAGGGCATTAGCCTGTTTTGCGGCATTGGTGAACGCAATCGAGAGGCCGAGGAACTCTACCGCGAAATGCAGGCGGCGGGGGTGCTCGACCACACGGTAATGCTGTTTGGCCAAATGAACGAACCGCCCGGTGCCCGGTTTCGGGTGGGCCATGCGGCGCTGACCATGGCGGAATATTTCCGGGATGAGGCGCGGCAGGATGTGCTGCTGCTGATTGACAATATTTTTCGTTTCATCCAGGCGGGGCAGGAGGTATCGGGCTTGATGGGGGAACTGCCCTCGCGGGTGGGCTATCAGCCGACCCTAGCCACGGAACTCGCCGCCCTGCAAGAGCGCATTTCTAGCACCACCACCGGAGCGATCACCTCCGTCCAAGCCGTCTACGTGCCCGCCGATGACTTCACGGATCCCGCCGCTGTCCACACCTTTAGCCACCTGTCCGCCTCCATTGTGCTGTCGCGCAAACGGGCCAGCGAGGGCTTTTACCCAGCGGTGGATCCCCTGCGGTCTAGCTCCAAAATGCTGATGCCCACCATCGCCGGACAGCGCCACTACGAGATCGCCCTGGCCGTGCGCCAAACCCTGGCCACCTACGAAGAACTCAAGGACATGATCGCCATGCTGGGGATGGCGGAACTGTCGGCGGCGGATCGGCAAATTGTCTACCGCGCCCGACGGCTAGAGCGCTTTCTTACCCAGCCCTTTTTCTCCACCGAGCAATTTACCAGCAAACCCGGCCGTATGGTGCGCCTAGAATCAGCCCTGAACGGCTGCGAACAAATCCTCAACGACGCCTTTGCCGATGCCCCCGAAAGCGCTGTCTATATGATCGGCGACATCACGGAGGCTAAGGCATGACTTGCTCTAACCTAACGATCTTGGATTCGACGGATTCATATCCAACCCCGGTGGATGACAAACGCGCTCTTTGGCCACGATCTGCCCCTCACCCTAAATCCCTCTCCCCAAGGAAGAGGGACTTTGAAGATCGTTCCCGGCTCCCCTCTTCCCGTGGGAGAGGGGTTGGGGGTGAGGGCTAATGCACCTGATCCTGATGCAGCCTACGGAAATCCTGGTCGATCAACCCATCGCCAAACTCACCGCCGAGGGCCAAAACGGCGAATTTTGTCTGCTGCCCAACCATGTAGACATCGTGGCGGCGCTGGTTCCCGGCATCCTCGCCTTTGAGTTGGACGATGGTACCGAAAACCTCTGGGCTGTAGACGAGGGGCTGTTGGTTAAACAAGGCTCCACCGTACGGGTGGCGGTGCGTCATGGCGTGCCTGGAGACTCCCTCGAAACCCTGCAACAGGCCGTCGAGCAACAATTTCGCCAACTGGAGGAACGGGAAGAACAGGCCCGCAATCGGTTGGCCAAGCTCGAATCTAGCTTTCTGCGCGAATTCATTGACCTAGGAGGTACCCCATGAGTCCCCATCCTCCCCCCCACTCCTCCCCTAATCCCGACCGTCCTGACCGTGACGCCTTTGAACAGCGGGTGCGAGACAAATCCCAGCGGCGGGTGCAGGCCCGACGAGAGGGCGACCGCAGCCTTTGGAGTAGCCTGGGTCTGGTGGGCATGGTGGGTTGGTCGGTGATGGTGCCCCTGCTGCTGGGCATTGCCCTCGGTCGCTGGATTGACCACCGCTGGCCCAGCCCCTATTCTTGGACGCTGATGCTGCTGTTTGTCGGCGTGGCCCTCGGATGTTGGAGTGCTTGGTACTGGATCCAGAAAGAGCAGGAACCGTAAAATTCGATAGATTTTAGCTAATTTCAATCCCGTTTGATGACTCAATCCCTTACCATCACCAATTACATTGATAGCCTTAGCGAAGCTGAAACTCGCTTTGGCTTGTCGCCCTGTCCAGATCCTAACTTTTTCACAGAATGGCGAGTCGATCTGCCTCCCCTCACCACCGAAGAGCAGCAGCGTCTTGACCTCATTAAACAACGCTATCTCTACCACCGAAAGTTTGGCTATTTACTGGAGGGTGGCGTTAATTTCATCGTGATTGCCCCACTTCTAGAGCTTGCAGGCTTCTATGATGCGCCCTTTCGATTACGGTCTGAGGCATCCGTTCGCATTGAAATTTCGGATGCAGAGGATCGGGTTTACCAGGGCCGAATTGATAGTTTAGTTGTGCAGGAAAATCTGTGGATTATTTTGGTAGAAGCTAAACGAACTTCCTTCAGTATTGATGTAGCCCTGCCCCAAGTCTTAGCTTACATGGCGGCTAATTCTGTATCCCATCACCCTACCTTTGGTCTAGTGAGTAATGGCGGCTATTCAATGTTTGTGAAGCTAGAGAATCACCACTATGGATTGTCTGATAATTTCTCCTTAAATCGTCAAAATAACGAACTCTACCGTATTTTACAAATCCTCAATTACCTCAAAACCCTGCCCTAGACCCTGACATTGCTGAACTCTATCGCTGAAGAACACCATGGACGTTTCGATCAACACCTCACTCACGGATTTTGCTGTCTTTCCAGTTGGCTTTGTCCTCGGTCTTCTGTACTTCAGTTGCCTTTGGTTTACCGTGCAGCGCATGGCCACTAGCAAGCATCCTGTTCTACTGATGGTGGGCAGTGGATTAGCACGAATTATCCTAGCTTTATTGGGATTTTACCTACTCGTTGGTGGGCACTGGGAGCGGTTATTGATTGCTATGGTAGGTTTTTTGATGGCCCGTACCCTGCTGATTGCCCGCTGGCGACCCCAGGCCGCTTTGGGCAATTGGGATGAGGAAAGTTAAGAAGGGAGAATTAACTTCGTACATAATCTAAAAGTAGACAGCTTCAACTATTCATAGATGATCTTCAAGGCGACAGAACACCCTGAGTCTTTTTGGCATAATTTATTCCATCTCAGGATTTTCTGTGTCAGATTTTATGACTGATTGGGGATGTACAGCCGTAATTCCTGTAATGCCAATAAAATCGTCTGGGTTCAGAGTAAGAATATAATGAATATCACAGGTTAACATCACAGCCACAATACGCGCATCGTGGGTTCGCTTACCTTTCACTTGATTCTTCGTGACGACTGACAGCCAAGTTGAGAAAAGCTGTGGCATTTCCTCCGCAACTGGAAAGCGTTCAAGTAGTTGCTCAATCATGGTGCGCGTTTGATCAACCGACCAACCTAAACCATTCACATCAACGGGCCGTGTGGCAACGACCCAAAGCTCAATTAAGACCTGTGCTGTGAGGTAGCATTCCTCTGAACCCATGAGTAGGGTGGCAACGGCATCCGTGACTAAACGATGCTGTTCATCCGATGGATTACTAAATCGCAAGACGATATTGGTGTCTAGCAGGTACTTAGTCATCATTCATAGATATCGTTGCGATCAAAGGCCTGATCTGGGAGGCTGAGATGGGTATGAGGAAGCTGTGCAGCCCATACTCGAAAATCCTCAGCTCGTTCCACAGCCGTCGCATGTTGCCAGAACAAGATCCTCTCGGAAAAATGGTGGGGCTGACTCTTGATTGTGGTTACAAAGTCGGCGATTTCCCTCAATTGGCTCTCGCTCAATTGATCAATTTCCTGTTTGAGGGTTTCTCTCAACATATATTGTACCGGGCTGATCATGAACACCTGAGTCGATCATATCCGAATTTCCTCCTGAAGGGAAAGACCGAAAGCCACCCATGAGGGATTGAGGAAGATGGCGTTCGTTAGATGCTAGTTTTTGGGAATGGTCATCCGGTGTGCCCTGTCCACTAGGATGAGCGGCGTTAGGAACAGTGGTGAGCCCGTCTCGCTTTCGCGGGATGGAGATTTCACCGCTAACGTAACCTCGCGTAACACTTAGCGGATTGGAGGAAAGCCATAGGCCATACTAGAACTACTGCCCTGAGCCATAGTCTATGGATATCAGCCCTGACAGCATCATTTATTTCGAGCGATTGCCCCTGGTGATCAATGCCACCCTAGTGTTTACTTGGCTGACGATGGCCTTGCTGGTGGGGGTTTCTCTAGGGGTGACTCGGCGTTTAACGGTGTCGCCACCGCTATCGGCTTGGCAGAATATTTTGGAGATACTAGTGGAGGGCATTTACAATCAAATTCGAGATATTACCCAGCAGGATCCAGAGCCCTATTTTTCCTTTGTGGGCACGTTGTTTTTGTTCATCCTCACCTCTAATTTACTGACGGCAGTACCGGGATATCAAGCTCCGACGGGCTCCCTCTCAACCACTACGGCACTGGCTATCTGTGTGTTTGTGGCGGTTCCTATTTATGGTATTCGTAGTCAGGGATTAGGTCGCTATCTAAAGAGTTATTTAGAACCAACCCCCATTATGTTACCCTTCCAGATTGTGGGGGAATTTTCTCGTACTTTGGCCCTGGCTGTGCGATTATTTGGCAACATTATGAGCGGCAACTTATTAGTAGCTATTTTGTTGTCCTTAGTTCCCCTGTTTGTGCCCGTTGTGATGCAGATATTGGGGCTTGTCTTTGGCCTCATCCAAGCCTATGTATTTGCAGTACTGGCCCTAGTATATTTGGCCTCGGCTACCGCTGTGCAACAACAGGGCCAGTCTAATTCTATGCAGGAGATATCTCATGACTGATCTCGCGCTTATTGGTGCCGTATCTATTGCTACGGCGGGGCTTACCATCGCCATCGGAGCCATTGGCCCCGCCATTGGGGAAGGGATGGCCGTGGCCCGTGCCCTAGGTGCCATTGCCCAACAGCCCGACAAAACGAATACCATTACTCGCACCCTGTTTGTGGGATTGGCGATGGTGGAATCTACCGCTATTTATTGCCTAGTGGTGTCAATGATTTTATTGTTTGTTAATCCATTCTGGAACTACTTTTTGGGGAACTAGCGGTGTTAATCAACGGGTTTACGGTGTTCGCCCAAATTCTCAATTTTCTGATCCTCGTTGCCTTGCTGCGGTGGGTTTTGTATAAGCCAATTTTGCGGGTGATGGGCCAACGCCAGCAACAAATTCAGGAACGCTGGCAGGGGGCCGAACGGCTTCAGACGGAAGCCCAGCAGACCCTCGCCGATTACCAGCGCCAGCAGCAGGATTGGGAAGCCCAGCGGCAGGCCCAACTGGCGGCCATGCGCTCTGAGGTGGAGCAGGAACGGCAGCGGCAGATGGCCCAACTGCGCCAGGAGGCCGACCAACAGCGGGCCTCTTGGCAGGCCGATTTGCATCAGGCCCAGGCTGCCCTAGCCCACCAACTGGGACAACAGGTGATGCAGCAAACCCTGACGATGGCCCGTCAAGCCATGACGGATTTGGCCAATGCCGATCTAGAACGGCAGATGGTGGCGGTCTTTTGTGATCACCTGCGCCGCCTGCCCGCCGACCAACACCACACCCTCGTCCAAGCCCTGGCCCCCGACCTCCCCATCGCCATCCGCAGCAGTTTCAGCCTCTCCCCTGATCTGCAACAGCACATCATCAACGCCCTCGGATCGACCTTTGGCACTACTCCAGCGGTGGAATTTTCCACCACATCCGACCTCATCTGCGGCCTAGAACTCCGCCTTGCCGGACAGGAGGTGGTCTGGAGTTTTGACACCTACCTGGCCACCCTAGAACAACGCCTTGCCACCGCCCTCACCGGGAAGATCCCATCCAGTCAAGCCCCACCCGAACCCCCGCTTCCCGATTCCACCCTTCCTGAAACCCCCTTCCCCCAACCCTCCTAGCTGCCCTCCTCCCCACGATCCACTCCCAGCGGGAACTCCCACCATGACTCCCACCACCCAGCCCATCCAAGCGGCCTGCGCTGAAGCCCAGGCTCTCGTCCGTCAGGTTTTGACCGACTATCGACCCAGCCTCACCCTGCGGGAGATGGGGGAGGTACAGTCCGTCCGTCCGGGGATTGCCCGCGTGACGGGGTTGCCGGGGGTGCGGGCCGATGAGTTGGTTTATTTCCCCAGTTCTAAGCCGGGGGGCACGCCATTGTTGGGCATCGCCTTCAACCTCGATCCCGATGAGGTGGGGGTGATTTTGCTGGGCGACAGTCCCGACCTCCAGGCCGGAGACCGGGTGTATCGCACCGAGCGGGTGATGGATGTGCCCGTGGGCGAAGGGCTGCTGGGGCGAGTAGTGACGGCGATGGGCGAACCCCTGGATGACCGAGGGCCGCTGAATTTTGTCGAACGGCGTCCGGTGGAGCACGAGGCCCCCGCCATTCTCGACCGGGCTCCGGTGACGGTGCCGCTGCAAACGGGGCTGAAGGTGGTAGATGCGCTGATTCCCATTGGGCGGGGCCAGCGGGAACTGATCATCGGCGACCGCCAAACCGGGAAAACCGCCATCGCCATTGACACTATTCTCAACCAGCAGGAGACGGGGGTAATCTGTATCTACTGCGCCATCGGTCAGCGATCTGCCGCCATGGCCAAGGTGATTGCCACCCTGCGGGAACAGGGCGCGATGGACTACACGGTTGTCGTTGTCGCCGCTGGGCAAGATCCCCTCGGTTTGCAATACATCACCCCCTACGGAGCCACCACCATGGGGGAATACTTCATGGAGCAGGGCCGCGATGTGCTGATCGTCTACGACGACCTCACCCACCACGCCCGCACCTACCGGGAACTATCCCTGCTGCTGCGTCGCCCCCCTGGTCGAGAAGCCTACCCTGGCGATATTTTCTACCTCCATTCGCGGCTGCTAGAACGGGCTACCCACCTCAGCCCCGATCTCGGCGGCGGCTCCCTCACCGCCCTGCCCATTATCGAAACCCAGGCCCAAAACCTCTCGGCCTACATCCCCACCAACCTGATTTCTATCACCGACGGTCAGGTTTACCTCTCCCCCGACCTCTTTCAAAAAAGCATTTTTCCCGCTGTGGATGTGGGCAAATCCGTCTCCCGCGTGGGCGGTAAAACTCAGCTTCCCGCCTACCAATCCGTGGCCGGAGACCTGCGCCTGTCCTACGCCCAGTTTCAAGAGGTAGAAGTCTTTGCCCGCTTTGGCACCCAACTGGATGAACAAACCCGCCGCACCCTAGAACGGGGTCGCCGCATTCGGGCTGTCCTCAAGCAGCGCCAGTCTGAGCCCCTCACTGCCGCCGCCCAAATCGCCATCCTGTTTGCCGTCACCAGCGGCCTGCTGGATGCCGTCCCCCTCGACCAAATCGACCAGGCCCAAGCCCACCTTGCCGAGGCCATGCATCGCGATCTGCCCGATATTTCCGCCGCCATTCACCAGGGCCAGCCCCTCACCGAGGCCGACCTCAAGACCTTGGCCTGGACGCTTTCCCAAGCCCTGGGCTAGGGCGCGTTATGGTATCGGTAGATGGTTCCTGTTTAGATTACTGATTTAGATCAAGGATGATGCCGATGTCGGTTCCGGTCAGTTTGATTCGTGCCCAGTCCTACGATATTCCAGCCCTGCGGCAGTCCATCGAAGCGCTGCTTGAGCCCCTAGGGGGCATAGCCCAGTTTGTGAAGCCAGGGGATCGGGTGCTGCTGAAGCCCAACTTGCTGACGGGGGCGCGGCCCACCCAAGAATGTACCACCCGACCAGAGGTGGTCTATGTGGTGGCGCAAATGGTGCAGGAGGTCGGGGGAAAGCCCTTTTTGGGCGATAGCCCCGCCTTTGGCACGGCCCACGGAGTCGCTAAGGCCAACGGGCTGCTGCCCCTGGCCCAGGAATTAAACCTGCCCATTGTGGAACTGCACGGCCACCGCTACCCCACCGATAACCCCGCCTTTGACCACCTGCGCCTCTCCAAGGAAGCGATGGAGGCCGATGTGGTGATTAACCTGCCCAAGGTGAAGTCCCACGCCCAGCTCACCGTGACCCTGGGGGCCAAGAATCTGTTTGGCTGCGTTCCGGGCAAGATGAAAGCCTGGTGGCACATGGAAGCTGGGAAGGATGTGGAACGCTTTGGCACCATGCTGGTGGAAACGGCGCGGCTAATTAACCCCGCCCTCACCCTTGTGGATGGCATCATTGGCCACGAGGGCAACGGCCCCAGCGGCGGCGATCCGAGGGAATTGGGCGTGCTTGCCGCCAGTGCCGATGTGTTTGCGGTGGATCGGGCCATGGTGGAGGTGTTGGGCGTGGATCCCCAAACCGTGCCCACGGTGGCGCAATCCCTGCGGTTGGGCTATTGCCCCGATTGGGACGACCTCACCTTCCCTGCCCTCACCCCCGCCGACCTGCGCGTCGAGGACTGGCGCTTGCCGGATCAACTCCTGCCCATCGACTTTGGCATGCCCAGGGTGGTGCGGTCTACCTTCAAGCACCTCTACATTCGCTACATCAAAGAACCCATGGCCGCCTACGCCAAGCGATCCGCCTAATCGCTCTGTCTGGTCTCTCCGTGGGGGCAAGGCAACCTTGCCCCCACGCCATTCTCCTGCAAGGACAAGCCGATGATTGCCCTCACCCTGCGCCCCACCCTCCAACTGACCGATGAGGTGTTTGAGCGCCTCTGTCAGCAAAACCCCGATCTGCGCCTAGAGCGCACCGCCCAAGGAGAACTGGTTGCCATGGCCCCCGCCGGAAGTGAAAGTGGATACCGCAACGCCGACTTATTAGGCCAACTTTGGCAATGGAATCGACGGCAGCGCCTTGGGTTTGTGTTCGATTCTTCGACGGGCTTCACCCTGCCCAATGGCGCAATTCGGTCGCCCGATGCCGCCTGGGTGGAAAACGCCCGCTGGGAACGCCTTTCCCCAGAGCAACGCCGCCGCTTTGCCCCCCTTTGCCCCGACTTTGTGCTGGAACTCAAATCCCCCAGTGACGAAATCGCCACCCTGCAAGCCAAATTAGAGGAATATCTGGCCAATGGTGCCCAGTTAGGCTGGCTGGTTGACCCAGAACAACAGCGGGTCTACGTCTACAGCCCCGATCAACCCATGCAGGACTTCCATCATCCCAGCACCCTCTCCGGCGATCCGGTATTGCCCGATTTTGTGATGGACTTCACCCTGATTTGGCCATAAAACGGTTGTGATGATTAGGGGATTGGTGGTCAACGGGGAGTCATAGGGTGGGAGGTGGGCGAATGGCGAAGTCAAGTCGGCTGTTTTCGCAGTTGGGCCACGGGCTGATGATCAGCGCGGCGGTGTTTGGGGCCATTGCCCTAGCCTCCCAGCATCCTTGGATTGTGCGGATCGAAGGCTACGGACAGTCGGTGCTGTGGCGGCTGCGGGGGCCAATTCCGCCGCCATCGGACGTGGTAATTTTGGCCATCGACGAATATTCCCTCAGTCAAGGCAGCATCTATGCCGCCAGCCCAGAGCGCTATCCCCACTTGGCCCCCATTGAATCTTGGCCCTGGCAGCGCCAAGCCTACGCCATCGCCATAGATCGCCTGCTGGAGGCCGGGGCGCGGGCGGTGGCGGTGGATGTGCTGTTCCTCGATCCCAGCATCTATGGCCCAGCGGATGATGCCGCCCTAGAAGCTACCCTGGCGAAGTGGGGCGATCAGGTGGTGCTGGCGGCCCTCTACGATGTCTCGCCGACGGACTGGGGCGGCTTTACTACCCTGCTCACTCCCATCCTCCAGGGGGCGGATCACCAGGGACTCATCAACGTTGCCCCCGACCCCGATGGCCAAGTGCGACTGGCCCCAGAGGTGGTCTTGGCCCAACTGCGCCAGCAGCATGATTTTGTAGACACGTTGCCCGCCTTCGCCACCGCCACCCTCCAGGCCGCTGGCGATGCCGATCCCCACTGGCCCAGCGAGCAACTCTTTTTCTACGGGCCGAAGGGCACCATCCCCACCATTCCCTTTGCCAATGTGCTGGAACCCAACAACTGGGGACGCTATCGCCATCAGTTTGCGGGCAAGCTGGTGATCCTTGGCCCCACCGCCGTTTCCCTGCAAGACATCCACCGCACCCCCCTAGATAACGCCATGCCGGGGCCGGAGATCCACGCCCAAACCGTGGCCGCCATGCTGGAGGGTCGCACCCTGAACCCGCTTCTCGATGACGCCCTCCTGCGGGGGCTGCTCTCCGGGCTGCTAATCGGTGGCCTGGGCCTAGGGTTGGGCTATCGGTTTAGTCAGCCGTTACCTCGGCTATTAGGATTCGGGGCCGCCATCACCCTCTGGGGGGCCACTGCCTACCTCCTAGCGATGGGGCCACCGGGGCAACTCATCCCCCTCGCCATTCCCGTCGCCTGCCTAGGCATGGGCGGCATGGCCTACATCGCCACCGGAGCCATTGGGGATCGACTGGAGGAACAACGCCTACGCCGCACCCTAGAGCGCTACGTTTCCCCGGCGGTGGCCAAGGAAATCCTCAACCAGCCGGAGGACTTCACCAGCCTGGGGGTGGGCCAACAAACCCAGGCGGCGGTGCTGTTTTCGGATATCCGAGGCTTCAGTCGCTTGTCCTACCAGCTCGGAGCCCAGCAAACCGTCCAAATGCTGAACACCTATTTCAATGACATGGTGGCCGCGATTTTGGCCGAACGGGGCACCATCGACAAATTCATTGGCGACGCCATCATGGCGGAATTTGGCGCACCCACCTCCCAAGGGGCCAAACAAGATGCCCTCAGTGCCGTCCGCGCCGCCCTAGGGATGCGCGTGGCCCTGGCGGATCTGCGTCAGCGGTTGCGGGCCGAAGGACTGCCGCCCCTGTTTAACGGCATTGGCATTAGCTACGGCAGCTTGATGGTCGGCAATGTGGGATCGCCCCAGCGGCTGGAATACACCGCCATCGGCGACACCGTTAACGTGGCCAGCCGCATCGAAAGCCTCACTAAGAAAGTGGGCACCGATTTGCTGATCACCCGCCCCCTGTATGACCTCGTGCAAGACGAGGTGATCGCCATTGACCACGGGGAGCATTTTGTGGCCGGACGGGAAAAGGAAGCCGTTCAGGTCTATGGCATCATCAGCCTGCGCGGCGACTCCGAAGCCCGCGATCAAACCCTCTACCAACAGGTACAAACGGATCTCCAGGCCCACCTCGCCGCCACCCCCAAAGGCCCACCAAAGTAAGCTCATTCGCAAAACCCGATCCCTTGTTTGATGGGAGCAGTCCAGCCGCAACGTCCAAGCCAAATCAATCCGCCGAACGTCACCCGTCTCTCCTCCGACTATCGCCCCCCCAGGGCAGAACGCTGAGTCAATCATCCAAGTGTGACAACCACTTAACATCTCCCTAGGCCACGCCGATGGGGGTACCGGGGTGATGTAACCTAAAAAGTCGGTGACGTTCCGTCGTTACCTCTGGTAATCGTTCGTCATACCTAGTCACATTCGTTTACAGACCATGCCATCCCCCGCCTCCTCCGCTGTTTCGGCTACCCCCCGCACCATCCGCATTGTGTCGCGCAAAAGCCAGTTGGCGCTGATTCAAACCCACTGGGTGCGCGATGAGCTTCAGCGGCACTTCCCCGAATTTCAGTTCGAGGTGGTGACGATGGACACCCAAGGGGACAAGGTGCTGGATGTCTCGCTGTCGAAGATTGGCGATAAGGGTCTGTTTACCCAAGAGCTAGAAGACTCGATGCTGCGGGGCGATAGCGACTTTGCCGTACATTCCCTCAAAGATTTGCCCACCCGCCTGCCCGAAGGCTTGATGCTGGGCTGCATCACCGAGCGGGAAGACCCCGCCGATGCCGTCGTCGTCCACGAACGCCACAAGGACAAAACCCTCGCCACCCTGCCGGAAGGATCGGTGATTGGCACCTCCTCCCTGCGCCGCTTGGCCCAACTGCGCCATCACTATCCCCACCTGGCCTTCAAAGATATTCGCGGCAACCTCAATACCCGTCTCCGCAAGCTGGATGAGGGCGAGTACGACGGCATCATTCTGGCGGCGGCAGGACTGCACCGGATGAATATGGATGACCGCATCCACGAGTTGCTCCCCGCCGACATTTCCCTCCACGCTGTCGGCCAGGGTGCCCTCGGCATCGAATGCCGCACAGGAGATGAGGAGATCCTGAACCTGCTGGGCGTTCTCTCCCACCAGCCCACCACCTTCCGCTGTCTGGCCGAGCGGGCCTTCCTGCGCGAACTGGAGGGCGGTTGCCAAGTGCCCATCGGCGTCAATACTGTCCTCGATGGCGACACCCTCACCCTCACGGGCCTGGTGGCCAGCTTGGACGGTCAGCAGTTGATTAAAGATGTTGTGCAAGGCCCCGCCGACACCGCCGAAGCCCTCGGTACCCAGCTTGCCCAAAGCCTTCGCGGCCAAGGTGCCCAGGCCATTCTGGACGAAATCAACGCCGCCAACCGCGCCTAGTTCCCCCTAGCGGTCGGGCTCTATTTCAACCCTGGGCAAAGGTTTATGGGAAGACACCCGTAATTCGGGTGAATCCTTGGCTTAGACTGAAGGGACACAGGATTGAGGATAGGTGACTATGATTTTCCCCGGTGCTCCCGTGACGGTGACGAACGTCAACGATACCTACTACGGCTTTCAGGGCTTAGTACAGCGGATTACCGACGGCAAGGTGGCCGTGCTGTTTGAGGGCGGCAACTGGGACAAACTCGTGACCTTCAACCTCGACGAACTGGCCCCCGTCGGCCCCGGCCAGCGGCGCGGCTAACCTCCTATGCGGTTGCCCCTGTCCTCATCGGCCCCACCCCGCCCGCCCGATCACCTGGCGGAGGTGATTGAAACCTCGACCACCGAATTTTTGGCCCAGTGTTTTGACCCCGACGGTCTCAGTTTCCCGGTGATGCCAGAGTTTGGCAGTTGGGTCATCTCCCAAGACGAAGAATCGGGCAACCGCATCTATGGGGTGGTCTACCATGCCACCACCAGCCCCATTGATTCGGTGCATCGGGCGCGGGCGCTGGGGCTGTCCTTAGAGGAATTGCGGCAGCAGCAGCCCCAGATTTTTGCCATGCTGAAGACCGAGTTTCGGGTGGCCATTATGGGGTTTCAGGCTCCCAACTTGGCCGGAGAACCCACCGGGCCGATATTTCAATATTTGCCTCCCCGTCCGCCCCAGGTGCACCAGGCGGTTTATCGCTGCCCCGCCGAGGCCGTGCTAGCCTTTACCGAGCAGTTAGATTTTCTGCGTGCCCTCCTCAGCCTCACCCAGGCTCCGGTGGATAGCTTGGTGGCGGCGGTGGTGCGCCAGGGCTACCATCTTCGTAAACTAGATCGCGATTGGCTGGTGCAGGCCGGACGCACCCTCAGCACCCTGCTGAAGGATGACTATGACCGCCTTCGCCTGATCCTCAGCCAAATTCATGCCTAAAAGACTGGATGATGCAAACCTTTGATTGGATTGTCGTTGGCAATGGCCTGGTGGGCGCAGCCGCCAGCTATGAACTCGCTCGCCAGGGGCTATCCGTGCTGCTCGTTGATCAGCGCCTAGATCCCGATAGCGCCACCCGCTACAGCTATGGCGGCATTCCCTACTGGTCGGGCACCTCAGCCCTTACCCGCACCCTCTGCCAAGAGGGCATTGCTAAGCACCGCCAACTGTCAGAGGAACTAGGAGCCAACACCCAATTTCGCGAGCTGGATCTACTGCTGACTGTGGCCCCGGAGGACGACCCCCAGGTTCTCGCGGCTCACTATGCCCAATTTGCGGTGCCGCCCCAGTTCATCAGCCGTGCCGAGGCCCAGGAGCGCGAACCCCTGCTCACTGGCCCTGCGGTGGCCGGAGCCTTTACCGTGCGCCATGGCCATGTTTCCCCGGTGGCGGTGGTGGCGGCCTACAATCAAGCCTTCCATCGCCTGGGGGGAACTCGGCTCATTGCCCAGGTCACGGGCCTGGTGCGGGTTCAGGATCGGGTGACGGGTCTGCTCACCACCGAACAAGCCTATCCGGCCCATCGGGTGCTGGTGGCATCGGGGGCCTTTAGTCGCCAGCTCCTCGCTACGGCAGGGCTGAAGGTGCCCCTCTACTACACCCAGGCCGAGGTGATTGAAACCCTGCCCACACCAGAGATTACCCTACGCGCCCTCGTGATGCCCGCCGTCACCCAGCGCCTGGACCTGGAAGCCCAAGCCAGCCGCCCAGAGGTGGACAATCTCTGGGATGAACCGGGCCATGAAGTGACGCCCTCCATCATCGACGGGGGCGCGATTCAGTTCCAGGATCACCATTTTTGTTTGGGCCAAATTAGCCGCACCCTCACCGATCTAGACGGCCCCGCCGACACCAGCGCCAGCATCCAAAATCTGCGCCATACCCTAGCCGGAATTTTGCCTAGTCTCAGCACCCTACCGGGCCACTGGCACCGCTGCCCCGTGAGTTTCAGCCGTGATGGCCTGCCTTTGGTCGGTTCTCTACCCGGCCTGGAAGGGTTGGAGGTGATGGCGGGCTTCAATGGGCCGTTTGTCTATTTGCCGCCCATTGCCCAGCGGTTTGCCCAAGCCGCCACCGGACAGCCCGACCAACTGCTGAACGCTCTGCGCCCAGACCGCTTTCTGACGGAGCCCAGCCGGGAAGAACCGTCCCTAGGTTGATCCTGACGATGGGTTAGCGCGATCCTGGCTAAAGTCACCGAACTCCAGCGAACCCACCTGAGGTCGAGATTGGCCTAGGCGCTACCGAAGGAGGGTAGGGCAATGCCGCCCTCTAGGGTGCCCTCGGCACTGAGGCTGGGCAGTTCTAGGCGCTGGCTGCGGCGGGTGCGCATGGCGAGGCGATAGGTGACGCTCTGCAACTCGGCCTGGAGCTGGCGGTTTTCCCGCTGGAGTTCAGCCACCCGCTGCTTCACAGGGGTGAGGCGTTCCGAGAATTTTTGGCGATACACCGTCGGCAGTTCTTGCACCACCTGCTCCAGCATCCGCGAGCGGTCGGTCAACTCCTGGACGGTTTGGCGCAGTTGCAGCACCTCAGCATCCCGTTCTTCCAGTTCACCTTGGTAGAAGTCAATTTGCTTTTCCACCCCCCGCAGTTGATCCCGCAGGGCACGCACCTCGGCCTGGTGTTGTTCAGAAACCTCTGGGCTGGGCATAAACCCGGCATTTCCCTTCACCAGCCGAAAAAGCTCTTGGGAAAGCTGCTGCACGAGCTGATCGCGAATCTCTAGCTCGGCGGTCAGGCGCGCCACTTCGGCCTGTTGTTCATTCATATCGGTGTACGGAGACTGCGCCACAAGACTACTCCCATCCAACTAACGATCCCATGTCCTGGCAATGGTCTTGCCTCTCACCAGAGTAGCCCTCGCCATGGGGCCATCTCACTCCCCTGGCCATGGGCCAAAGCACGGGCCAAGACCGGGCCAAATTGCTGATAATGTAGCACCTCTAGTCAAAACTGACACACTTGTCTCAAAAAAGTCTGATCGCCCCAGCCTTAGCAAACGTGCCCCCGTTTCCCATGGGAGACGAGGGCACTCATATGCGCTGGCAAGGGGCCGGGGCAGTCCTGGCCTCGATGACCGTGAACGCCTTTGATCTCAGGCTTAACGGCCGAAGAACGGGGCCTACTCGGCGTCGGCGTCGGCGTCAGCTGCGGCTACAGCGGCTTCGGTTTCCTGCTTCACGGTGAGGAAGCGGATCACATCGTCGCTAAGGCGCATGGCTCGCTCTAGGGGAGCAACCATTTCGCCGGGGCCAGTGTAGTTCATTTGGATGTAAATCCCTTCCCGGTTGCGGTCAATTTCGTAGGCTAGACGACGCTTGCCCCGGTGCTGGGTTTCTAGAATAGACCCGCCCTGATCCTTGAGCATGGTTTGATATTTACCGATGGTGGCGTCTACCACCTCATCATTGAGGTCGGGACGCAGAATGTACATGGTTTCGTACATGTATGATTTCATGGAGGCTCCTTATGGACAAAAATGGCCTTTACACCCTTGAAAACAGCCTCTATTTCCCCCTAATCACCACCTGAGGAGTTACCTAGGGGTAGGAGTCTTGCGGCTAGCGTAAAGACAAGGATCTACAATCATACCAAGATTTAGCAAGTATTATGGCGCAGCGCTACGTTAGAGTTCAGTCCCACCTTGGGCAACTCCACTACGGATTGCTTCATCCAGATCGCCGTATACAGGTGTTGGATGCGCCACCCTGGCTCCAGGGACAACCCACCGAGGCCGAGCTCCTCCCCGCGCAGTACACCATTTTGGCTCCCTGTGCACCCTCCAAGATCGTGGCTGTCGGTCAAAACTATGCGGATCACGCCGCCGAAATGGGCACCGCGCCCCCCGCAGAGCCCCTGCTATTTCTCAAGCCCTCCACCGCCGTTACCTCCTCTGGCTCCACGATCTACTATCCACCCCAGGCCCAGCAGGTAGACTATGAGGGCGAACTCGCGCTGATCATCGGCGAACGCTGCGCCCAGGTCTCCCTAGAGAACGCCCAAACCAAAATTTGGGGCTACACCATCGCCAACGACGTCACCGCCCGCGATTTGCAGCAGCGCGATGGCCAATGGACTCGGTCAAAAGGCTTTGATTCCTTCTGCCCCCTCGGCCCCTGGATTGTGCGCGAAATTAGCTCGGCGGCCCGCATCCAGACCTTTTTGAACGACAGGCCCGACCCGGTGCAGTCTGCCTCCATTGAAGCCATGATTTTCAATCCCGGTCAGTTGGTGGCCTACATCAGCGACATCATGACGTTGCTTCCCGGCGATGTCATCCTCACGGGCACCCCCGCTGGCATTGGCCCCCTCACCCCAGGCGACCGGGTGCGGGTAGAAATTGAAGGCATCGGTGCCCTAGAAAACGTGGTCGATACCCGCGTCTCCCTGAGCAACTAGCATTCTGCCCTAGGAAGATCCCTGGGCCATCCCCAGGCCCCTAGGGCAACTCCAGCAGAGCACGACGGCGACGGGGCTGTACAGGGCGAGCATTGGGGGGAAATAGCGTGCTGAACTGTTCTATTTGCGCCCTAGAGGCTTCTATCGGCGTTTGGAACACTAGCCAAGCCACCCGTTCCGAGCAGGGCGGTGTGGTGAGGGAGCCCCAATAGCGGAAGGTGTGGCCTCCGCTGGGCAGTAGGTCGCTGGGGTTGATGGCGGTGTTGGGCATGGCCAGCACCTCGCTGGCGTGGGTGGGCATAGCGTCCCAAATGGCTTGCAGCGCCGGATGTTCCGCCCCTGCCTGGATGAACACGCCTAGGACGACAATGCTGCCATCGGCCTGGGTATGGACAAGGTGAAGTTCCATAGGGAAAGCGGCCCCGGCCAGGGTGTGTTCGCTGGGATGGTGGAAATGGAACTGCTTCAGGGTATAGGGTTTCCCATCAAGTTCTAGGGTGTTGCTGCCGCCGATGATGACCTGAATGGTATGGCCGTTGTTGAGCAGCTTCAGCGGTACGGGCTGATAGGCCAGGGTGAGGGGGCTGAGGTCATCAGGAATGGCGTGGTTGAGGTCGATGGGAGACTGTTCTCGGCCCAAGCCGCAGACCTGAAACTCTGGGGAAAGTTCTCCCCAATGGTCGGGGCCAGTGTCGCCTCCATAGCTCCATTGGTGTCCGTCTGCTCTGGCCGTAGCCTGGTATAGCGATGTTGCCCCTAATCCCAGGGCGGTTCCGGCACTGCCTAGGGCGAGCACCTGCAAAACTCGACGGCGTTCCATAGTGCAGCCCCTAGGGTTAGCCCACCCGCAGCCAGCCAAATACCTGTCCCACGGTGAGGGTTAAATCTGGTGTTAGGTCTGGCAGGGTGAGCGTGTTGTCAGGGTCTTCTAGGGAGGCGGGGTGTTGATTTGGCAAGAAAACCTGCACCAAATTTTCGCTAGGGTCGATGAGCCAGCCCCCCAGCCCGCCATGGTTTAGGCAGTGCACAATATTGCTGATCACCCGCGTTGAGGATTGTTCTGGGCTAAGAATTTCGATTGTCCAATCTGGGGCGGCGTTAAACGTATTGGCCATGGTGCCATCGTCGTGGGTGGGCAACCGCTGCCAACGAAAGACCGCCACATCGGGAATGATGGATCGGCCCCCGAAGGTACAGCGTAATTCGGGTAGCGCTAGAGCAACACGGGCATCCTCAGTGGCGGCATTGATAGTACCGACTAGCTTTTGTTGAAGGCGGCTGTGTTGTCCTTGGGGCATGGGTTTCTGGATAATTTGACCGTCGATGTACTCGCAAGCGGGCTTGGTCTCTGGCTGTTGCAGAAACTCGGCGAGGGTCATGGTTTTGGCAGGGGTTTGTACCATGGGCCAAGGAAAGCGCGTTACAGCCATTGTAGAGGGTGTCTTAGCCTCCTTTGGGACAGAACCCCGGTTTCTGCTTGCATCGTCGAAATTTGCGGGTTAGGCCATGCCACTGGGATTCTCACCCCTTAAACTAGGCGGCGTAGGTGGGTCGCTGGGGCCAAGTGGCGAGGATGGGAGTGGAGCGGCCTGCCACACATTGGTCGGCACTGAGGCGCTGCTGACAGCGGGCTTTATCGGCGGGGGTGAGGTCGCTGTATTGCACATCGCGCCGCAAAATCAGGCCGTTGTGGCTCACCAAAAAGCGGGGCAGGGTGGTGTCATCGACTCGGCGCAGAGTGGTGATGTCGTAGGTGGTGTAGGTCGTTAGGGCTGGATCGGCAAAGTCGATGTCGATGACGGTGAGGGCTTTCCAGGGAGCTGCGCTGCCGTCAATCAACGCACGGGGGCCAGAGCCCAGCAACCCCGCATGGAGCAGTTGCAGATTGCCTCGGTGGGCGGGGTAGTAGGCGTGCTGGTGGCCGCTGATCAGGGTGTGGACGTTGTGGCGTTCGAGGATGGCCTGAAGTTGGGGCGCATTGGCCAGCACTTCCCCCGGTTGGTCGCGCCGCTGGGCCACACCGTAGAGGGGCAGGTGGCTCAGCACCATACGGGCCTTGGCGGATTGGGCCGCTTCGCTGGAGAGGGCGGCTTCCACCCAGGCCAATTTGTCGGCAGGAATTTGGCTAGAGGAGCCATCCCAAGCCATAAAAAACACCCCGTTTTGCTCGAAGGTGTAGAAGAAAGGAAAATCCGTGCGGTCGATGAAGTTCACCCCTGGATCGTGGGCGGGAGTATTCCAGTAGGCCGAGGCCAGGTCACGCTCTTGCTGAAAAATAAACTGACCGCTGGAGTTGCGGGCGGCAGAAGCATCGTGGTTGCCCAGGGTAAAGCCGTAGGGAACGCCCATGTCCCGCAGAGGAGCGGCCACATGGTCATCAAAGGCTTGCCACATGGCGTTGATTTGATCCACCGTGAGGGTTCGCTGTTGGCCCGCCACCATATCGCCGCTGCACACCACCGCATCGGGTTGCCAAAAGGGCACTAGGGCAACGGCCTTATCCACTTCGGGGTCGTAGTCGGTAGAACCATAGGCGCTGTTGAGGTCGCTGAACACCACCAGGCGCACATCCTTGCGGGGCGGGTTATACAGCCCCTCTGGCCCAGCGCTGGCGATGACGGCCTGGGCCGCCGCCGACAGCACCGGGGCTTCTGTTAACGCAGCATCAGAAACAGAACTATCCGCCGATGCCCCCTGGTCTGCGACCCCATCTATGGCCGATCCCCCCTCACGGGCTGCATTGGATCTGACCTCCGCCGTTGGCCCCATCCCAGGCATGGCTGGATCCGCCGACAGCAGCACCCGCTGGGAACAGGCCAAACAAATCGCCAAGATCAGCCCCAGGCTAAGACCCGTGACAAAGCGTTGGACGTGGGGAGACATCGGACGGGAAAACGTGGGACGCATGGTGTCGAGGTAAATCGGGGCGGGCTAAATCGTATCGGGTGGAGCCGAGGCGATTCAGTGGGGTCAGGGTGAGGCAGGTCGGATTGCATGGGGTTGGGTTGCAGCCCCGTATCGAATCAGGGAACTATCCCACGGATTAACTTACCCCACAGGCTGTTCCTTTGGGGGAGCGCAGGGGCCAGAATTTGATGAGACGATACCTGGGCCAAGGCTCGGCTTTAGCGAAGAGCGATCTGTCCTGCCTTGTATAGACCAACCTAAGCCCTCACCCTACGATTTCGCTGAATGGGCTACTACAATCGGCTTACTGTGATGCTGCGTCCTTTGCCATGCTGTTGAAATTGCTGTTCGCCCCGGTGCTTGGCCCCATTGAAGGCGTCGCCTGGATTGCCGACAAGGTGCTGGAACAGGCGGATATTTCCACCAATGATGCCGAAAGCTTGCAGAAGCAGCTCCTTGCCCTTCAGCTTTCCTTTGATATGGGGGAAATTCCAGAGGAGGAGTTTATGATCCAAGAGGAAGAAATCCTGCTGGCGCTGCAAGCCTTGGAAGATGAGGAAGAGGATGAAGATTAAGAACTGGGGTGCTAGGATTCGAACCTAGGAATGGCGGGACCAAAACCCGCTGCCTTACCGCTTGGCGACACCCCATTGCGTTGCCTTTCGTAATATAGCAGGTTTATCCCGCTCAATGTCAAGCCTTTTTTGAGGTTCCATTCTGGCCAGGGTGCCTGCATGATGTTAGGGCTAGCACCAACCCCCACGACGCTGCCCACCCAGGCTGTTCCTGGCCTAGCCTTAGCTTTGGGATGGGGTGAGATGAAGGGTCTGAAGTTGCTGGAGTAGGTCTTGGTGGGTGAAGGGCTTGAGGAGGAATCCTTGAAAACCACTGGGCTCAGCGGGAGGCACTTCGGCCAAGGTAAGGCCGCTCATGGCAATGATGGGCACCGTAGGGTTGATGCGTCGCAGCATGGGCAGGGCCGTGAGACCGTCTAGGGTGGGCATCATAATATCGGTGAGGATGGCGGCGATGCGCGTCTGGTGTTCGGCAAGGAGAAAAAAGGCGCTGGGGGCATCGTAGGCCAAGATAACCTGGTAGTTATGGGCTTCCAGCATGGACTTGATTACTTCGCAAATGCTGGGTTCGTCATCAATCACGAGGATAGTTGCCTGGTGGCCATCCAGGGGGGCACTGGCGACGGGGGTGGGCGTGGCGGAGGCGGGAATGGCGGGCAGGTAGAGGCAGAACTGGCTCCCTTGGTGAACTTCGCTGTGAACGTCGATGAAGCCGCCGTGGCTTTCTACAATGCCCAGCACCGCCGAAAGGCCCAGTCCGGTGCCTTTACCGAGTTCCTTGGTGGTAAAGAAGGGGTCGAAAATGCGGTTGAGGATGGCGGGGGCAATCCCCGTGCCCGTATCCGTGACCATCACCACAATGTAGGGGCCAGGACGAGCCTGGGGATGAGGCTGGGCACTGGTGGCATCAACCGTGAGGTTGTGGGCGGTAATTTGCAGCACGCCGCCATCGGGCATGGCATCGCGGGCATTGACGCAGAGGTTCATCAGCACTTGGTGCAGTTGGGTGGCGTCGCCGCTGACGGCCCAGAGGTCATCGGGCACATCCACATAAATATCAATGGATTTGGGTAGGGTTTGCTGCATCAGCTTGCGAATGTCGAGGAGCAAATGATTGACCCGCAAATCGGTGCGCTTGCCCTCTAGGCCACGGGCAAAGGTGAGGATTTGCTTCACCATGTCGGCCCCCCGCTGGGCGCTGGTTTCGAGGATTTTGAGTTTGTTGTCTACCCAGGGATCTAAATTACCCAGTTTCAGCGGCAGCAGTTGAACGACGAGGAGGATCGGCGTCAGAATGTTGTTGAGGTCGTGGGCGATGCCGCTGGCCAGGGTGCCCAAGCTCTCCAGGCGCTGGGAGCGCAAAAACTGGGCCTCCATTTGTTTTTTGTCGGTGATGTCCATGTGGATGCCCAGCAGGCGGTCGGGCTGGCCTTGGTCGTTGTAGAGGAGGGTGCTTTTGATGGCCATCCAGCGGATGCTGTCACCCTCTTGGATCCGAAATTCCGTATCTAGCCCTCGTCCGGCCCGCACCGATTGCCGAAGCTCTTGGGCCACGGGGTTGCGGTCGTCGGCATGGATCACCCAGGGCAGGGGACAGCGACTGCTTTGACAAATAAAGTCGGGCTGGGTGAGACAGGGCAGGTCGGCCAAGGCCCACTCAAAGGTGCCCATGGCGGCGGCGTCCTGGGCTAGGGTGAGGCGTTCTTGGATGCGCTGGCGTTCTTCCACTTCCTGGCGCAGGTGTTGGTTGGCGGTTTCCAGTTCGGCGGTGCGCTCCCGGACTCGGTCTTCCAGCACTTCGTTGGCTTCCCGCAGGGCATCCTCGGCCCGCTGCCGCTCGATGGCATAGAACAAGGCCCGCACCAACACTTCCTGCTGGAGAGATCGCTTCAGCAGGTAATCCTGGGCACCCCGCCGGACAGCACGGACGGCGAGTTCGTTATCGTTAGTGTTAGTGAGTACCACCACGGGCAGGCTGGGGGATTCCTGGAGGAGGAGATCCAGGGAATCCAATCCGCTGCTATCGGGTAGGGTCAAATCAAGCAAAGCCACGTCGAAGGACTGTTCCTGAAGGCGCAAGATCGCCTCCCCTAGGCGCTTGGCGTGGCAGAGCTGAAAATGGCGGCGGGGGGTGCCCTTCAGCACTTCCTGCAAAAATCGGGCTTCGGCCAGGTCGTCTTCAATCAACAGCACCTTCACCGTGGCCAGATTTAGGGGGTGTTCGGCGGTAATGTCGCGGTTTCTAGCCAAAATGCCTCAATTCCCTGAACAATTTTGAACAGTTGGGCTAAGTTGCGGGACTTGGAAATGTAGCAGTTGACGTGTAAATCATAGCTTTTGTAAATGTCTTCCTCGTTGCGCGAGGTGGTGAGCACGATGATGGGAATATGCCGCAGGGTGTCGCTAGCTTTGATTTCCGCGAGTACCTCCCGTCCGTCTTTTTTCGGCAGGTTTAAATCCAGCAGAATTAAGTCCGGGGAAATCGCGTCGGCAAACTCCCCCTGGCGCTGGAGGTAGGCCATGGCCTCCATGCCGTCCCGCGCAATCACAATATCGCAGGGGACGGCGGTGCTTTTTAGGGCTTCTTGGATTAGGCGAATATCGCCCCGATTATCCTCGACTAAAAAGATAGTTTTTGGCTTTGCGTCCGTTGCCATGGCTGCGATCACGTCCTTCAACGGGAATAGCGAAGTAGAAGGTGGCCCCTTGGTCGGGAGCGGCCTCTACCCAAATGCGCCCTCGGTGGCACTCGATGATTTTCTTGCAAATGGCCAGCCCCATGCCCGATCCGGCGTATTCGTCGCGGGTGTGGAGGCGTTGGAAAATCACGAAAATGCGCTCGGCAAACTGGGGCTCAAAACCGATGCCGTCGTCGGCCACCGAGAACAACCACTGCTCTTCCTGGCGCTGCACCCCAATGTGAATGTGGGGGGTGCCCTCCGGCTTGCGGAACTTAATCGCATTGCCAATCAGGTTTTGGAAGAGCTGCATCAACTGGGTGCCGTCCGCCACGATAGTGGGTAGGGGATCGACGGTAATCACCGCTCCGGTTTCGGCGATGCGCCCCCGCAGGTTGCCCAGGGCTTGGTCGAGGGAGTCTTGCACATTGGTCAACTGCCACTCAATGCCCTGCAAATCCACCTTGCTGTAGGTCAGCACATCGTCGATTAGGGTTTGCATCAGGCTCACCCCTTCCACCGCAAAGCCGATGAATTCCTTGCCGTCCTCGTCCAGTTTGGTGTCGTAGCGCATTTCCAAAAGCTGCACAAAGTTGGCCACCTGGTTCAGGGGTTCCTGCAAATCGTGGGAGGCCACGTAGGCAAATTTCTTCAGTTCCGCGTTGGAGCGCTCTAAATCCGTCGCCAGCAGGGCCAATTCTTCCGCCTGCCGCAGCACGATATTAACGATGGCCTTCCGCAGTTCCAGGGCGGCTTTTACCTCCACCCCCTGCCACGGCAACGACCGCAGACTCACCGTTTCCTTCCACAGTTCAAAGGATTTGCGGGGGCACAGCCACTGATTTTCCGCCTCGCCCATGAGGGTATAGGCTTCGTTGGGGTTGCCGCCCCAGTTCACGGTTTGAATCACCTCTGGCCGGAACCACAGCACATAGCTGCGCTTGGAAATGGGGATGGCAATCAGCCCGCTGGCCACATCCTTAAACCGCTGGGCCTCGGAATACTCTAGCGGCAGGGCGTTGGTGACGTAGATTTCGTCGTGGACGGCCTTGCCCAACCACTGCACCAGGTAGTTCAGTTCCTCCTCCGGTGGCGTGCGGCCTAGGGTTGTCCACTGGCCACCAAAACAGATGGCTGCGCCCTTGGCCCCCACCAAATCCAGCAGGTTGGGGTCGCGCCGCACCAGACCATCAATGAAATAATCTTCCTGGGCCATTTGGTCAATCAGGGCCGTTTGCACCGCCGCCAGGTGCAGTTGATAGCTCTGATCCGCCTCTTCTTCCAGGGTCGAAATTTCAGAGAAAATCACTCGACCGAGGAATTCACACGCCTTCCGCAGTTCGTAGGGCACATACTTCGGCGTCTTGTGGTGACAGGCAATTAGCCCCCACAGTTTTTGATCCTTCATCAAAGAAATGGTCAGCGAAGCCTCCACATTCATGTGGTGCAAATATTCAATGTGGCAGTGGTAGGGCTGCCGCAAAATCGACATCACCAAATCCGTCGGCTGTTGGGTAACGGGATTCACCGCTGGCACCAAATCCACAGGCTCGGCGCTGGCGTTGGGAATCACCCGAATCCAGTTCGATAAAAACATTTTGCGGGCCGGAGCAGGCACATCGGATTCTGGGAAATGCAGCCCCAAATAGGACTCCATCTCCTCCAGTTTTTCTTCCGCTAAAACTTCCCCGTGGCCGTCGTCGTCGAACTTGTACAGCATCACCCGATCAAAGCCCGTCACCTGGCGTACTTCGTGGACGATGATGCGGCAAAAGTCTGCCAGACTGGCCGATCCGGCCTCAAGCTGACCAATGGATGTCCGGGCGAGGTGATAGAAACTCAGGAAGGGAATGTTGTCGTTATTGAGGGCAGGTTCCAGTTCCAAAATCAAAAATCCGGCCCCGTTGCGATGGAACACGGCATCGTACACACCATAGTCATCGCCGCGCCGCCGCACCCAAATTTTGGTGGGGTTCATCACGTCCAGCGTTTCGCCATACAGCCCCGCCCGGAACTGATCCACCTGGTAATCATCCAGCAGTTCATCTAGGGTTTTGCCCAGCACTTCATCCACGGGCAAACCAAAGGCTTCACGGGTATTTTGGCTGACCTGAACCACGGTTAAGTCCGCCTCATTCAGCACCAGCAACACCCCATGGGGCTGCACTTGGGTCAGGGAATTGATGTCCGGCTGTTTAAGCGCCGTCAGCCGATAGTCTTGTTCAAACTTAACATTAACCATGGTGGCAGGCTCCTAAACAGGAAAGGGGCGATGTATCGGTGATGTTGGGGCTGTTTCTTTAATG
This sequence comes from Leptolyngbya sp. BL0902, assembly GCF_016403105.1. NCBI lineage: Bacteria > Bacillati > Cyanobacteriota > Cyanophyceae > Leptolyngbyales > Leptolyngbyaceae > Leptolyngbya > Leptolyngbya sp. BL0902. Next base: position 338,616 of record NZ_CP046155.1, on the reverse strand, counting down.
CAATCCTGGGAAGACAATCTTGACAATGGGCTAAATGATTAGCCTTCGTAGACCCCATTGCCAAGGCAAGGGAGAAGCCTCATTCCTAGGGACTGCTGAGCTAGGAATCAGGGCTTTTCAAGGTCAATTGGGTATAATATCTCACCCAGCCTAGTCCTAAAGAGCGATGCGCTCTACTTAGCAGCATATCGCAGATGCCCAGAGGACTAGAGCAGGAATTGTTAAACAAAATAGAAGCTTACGGTTTGAAATTTGCCTGTGATATATTGCGACAAAACGTGTTGAAAGTTAATAATTCCTTGCGCCCAAAAATTCTGTTAGCTGAGCACAGCCACAATCCCTAGCCCAAAGCTTTCAATCTTTAGCTGGGTAAGGTCACAATCTCTAACCAAAAGCTTTCAATGTTTTGAATGGTGGTCGCTAACTGCGACGGATTCGCATTTTTGACCACGTAGCAGTTGCCCTGGTTGAAATAGCTCTGAAAAACATCATCCGTCTGCTCCGAGTCAGACAGCACAATCACCGGAATGCGGCGCAGGTTGGGATCACCCTTGAGGGTTGTGAGAACGTCCAGACTGGCCTGATCGGGCAAATTGAGATCCAGCAAAATTAGGTCTGGGCGCTGCCCTGGTGCGGCGGCGGTAGACTGCAACCAGTCTAGGGCCGATGCACCACTCTCCATCACCTGCAGGCGATATTGATCAGGCTTATCCGTCAACACCTGCCGCACGGTTTCCACTTGGTCGGCGTGGTGATCAATCAACACAATCAAGCGCTCTAGCGAGTCATCCTGCATGGTATTCGGCCTCACGCTTTACCGCCTTGGGCTGTCCGCCACCTTGCGAACGCCAGCAGCCCCTTAGCCTGCACCATAGGCCATAATTCCGGCTTTTAGCGCATTCTGCGGAAAGTTATAACCTTCGGTGGTGTGTTTGCCAGCCAAGGGAATGACGGACACACCGCCAAACAACCGGGATAGCTCCTGGGGCAGGATAGAGGGGGGCACACGGTGGATTTGGCCAGGGATTACGCTGTGGCTGTCACCCTGGACGTGCGATTCCCCCCATCCTCTAGGATGTTTTCCTCTAGGATATTTTGCCCTAGGCCAGTTGGAACGCCGCCCCTAGGCCCACGCCGATTTCGTGGATGGAGAGCTTGCCATCGTGGTCGGAGTCGAGGGCATCAAACACCGCATCGGTGCCCAGCCATTCCTCGCGGGTGATGAAGCCGTCGCCATCGAGGTCGTAGGCTTTGAACAGGTCATCGCGGGCGTGGGTGATCATGATTTCGCCCTGGGTGAGCTGCGTCAGCCGGGTCGCCAGGAAGTCTTCCAGGGTTTCCAGCGCCTTGCTAAAGCCCTTGATGCCTTCATCTAGCTTTTCCTTGGCCATGCGGTCGGCCTCGTGCATGGTGCGGAAAGTGGCCTCATCCATGGGGATTTTTTCGATGTCCAGGGTCGCCGCCTGGGTTGGATCCAGCTTGCGGGGTAGGTCGGCCTCGGTGCCTTCGAGCTGGGCTAACAACTGGGGCGAAATGGTCAGCAAGTCGCAGCCCGCCAGTTCGGTAATTTCACCAATGTTGCGGAAGCTGGCTCCCATCACTTCGGTGGCGTAGCCAAACTTTTTGTAGTAGTTGTAAATCTGCGTTACCGACACCACGCCAGGATCTTCCTGGGGGGCATAGGCTTCGCGCCCGGTCTCCTTTTTATACCAGTCTAAGATACGACCCACAAACGGAGAAATTAGCGTTACCCCGGCTTCGGCGCAGGCAATGGCTTGGTGCAGGCCAAACAGCAGGGTCAGGTTGCAGTGAATCCCTTCTTTTTCCAACACCTCGGCGGCTTTGATGCCCTCCCAGGTGGAGGCAATTTTAATCAGCACCCGATCCGGGCCAATGCCCAGCTTGTCGTACTGGTCGATAATGTGGCGGGCGGTGGCCAGGGTGGCCTCGGTGTCGTAGGAGAGCCGCGCATCGACTTCTGTAGACACCCGACCGGGGATAATATCGAGAATCCGCTGACCAAAGGACACCGCCAGTCGGTTAAAGGCGAGGTTGGCAATGTCCTTATCCGACGCCCCAGACCCGGCATCGGCCTTGGCCTTGAGCAGGGTCTCATCCACAATTTGGTGATACTGGGGCATCTGCGCCGCCGCCGTAATCAGCGAAGGGTTGGTGGTGGCATCGCGGGGCGTAAATTTTTCGATGGCTTGGATGTCTCCGGTGTCGGCCACCACAATGGTGACTTGCCGAAGCTGCTCTAAAAGGCTGGCCATGGTGTTCTCCTGGAATGGTACGCGGGTTGGGCGGATGTCCTCATTATTGTAATCACAGCGGTTTGAGCCGTTGTGACCGTCCGATGAACGCCACTAGGATGCCATAGCCACTTTTTCTACGGTGGATCTGCTCCCATCTCTGCGGGTTTTCTTAACGTTTGAAGCAAGCCGCCTGGGAGGAGGGTAGAGTCATCCTTGGCCGAGGGGCTCTGTGGGGGCGGGTGGCTTGGGCCTACAGCGGCCTCCAATAGCCAAGGCCTCAGCCAGATTTAGCGTCGCTGGCCCCCACCTAAGCCGCTCTATCTCCAGGGCTGAATGTGGGAAAATAGGGGCATTGTGGTGGCAAAGAGGCAACGACAACCATGGGTAAGCGGGTGGTGATTACGGGGGCAAGCCGAGGGCTAGGACGGGCGCTGGCGGAGGCTCTGATCGCCGAGGGCCACCAAGTGGCGGGCTGTGCGCGGGGGGCTGAAGCTGTCAATGCCTTGGCCGATCAATACCCTGACCACCATTTCACGGCGGTAGACATTAGCAATGCCGCAGCGGTACAAACCTGGAGCACGGCGGTGCTCGATCAGATGGGCGTACCAGATTTGGTGCTCAATAATGCCGGACTGGTGAACACCCCTGCGCCGCTGTGGCAGGTGCCCGCAGCAGAATTTGAGGCGGTGGTGGCGGTGAACCTGGTGGGCACGGTGAACGTGCTGAGAAGCTTTGCCCCCGCGATGATTCAACGGGGCAGCGGCATTTTTGTGAACTATAGCTCCGGCTGGGGCCGATCCACCTCGCCAGAATTTGCCCCCTACTGCGCGACGAAGTGGGCCATCGAAGGACTCACCCAAGCCTTTGCCCAGGAGCTTCCCCCCGGGATGGCCGCAGTGGCCCTCAATCCCGGCATCATCCACACCGATATGCTAGAAACCTGCTACGGCGAAGCGGCGGCAAGCTTTACCCCCATCGCCCAGTGGGTCAAGGCCGCCCTGCCTTTCATCCTCAACCTCAAACCCCAGGACAATGGCCGATCCCTCTCAGTTCCGGGCAGTTTGTCCTAGGAGGCCATCAGCCAGCGTTCGGCGGCGGCAGCAGGGAGAGGATGGGTAAACCAATGGCCCTGGGCAAGTTCGCAGCCGAGGTGCTTCAGGTGTTGGTTTTGGGCTTGGGTTTCCACCCCTTCGGCCACCGCCTCTAGGCCCAGGCGATTGCTGAGGGTAATCAGGGTCTCTACAATGTTGGCGCTGGGGCCATGGGCTTCCATGGTGGAGACAAAGGTGCGGTCAATTTTGAGGGCGCTAACCGGAAGTTGGTGCAGGTAGCTGAGGGAGGAGTAGCCCGTGCCAAAGTCATCAATGGTAAGGCTAAGGCCCAGGTCTCGCAGTTGCTGGAGTTGCAGGGCCATGGCCTGGATATTTTGAATCAGCATACTTTCGGGAATTTCGAGGTTGAGGCAGCAGGGCGACAGGGCCGACTGGGCAAAGAGCGCTTGCAGGTGGGGGATCAGGTCATCGCGCCACAGGTCTTGGCTAGAGACGTTGAAGCTGAGAGTGAGGTGGGCAAAGTTGGGGTAGTGGCGCTGCCAGGTGGCCAGTTGTTGTAGGCCCTTGTCTAACACCCAGCGATCTAGGGACGCGATTAACCCGGTTTCCTCGGCAATGGGGATAAACTCGACGGGCAGCAATAGCCCCCGTTGGGGGTGATGCCAACGGACGAGCACCTCAAAACCGCAGATTTGGCCCGTCGCCAGTCGTAGGATGGGCTGGTAGTACAACACCAATTCCTGGTGGTCAATAGCCTGCCGCAAATCCTGCTCAAGCTGGAGACGATCTAGAACTTGCTGCCGCATTGAGGCATCAAAAATAACGAAACAGCCTCGCCCCCGTGCCTTGGCGCGATACATGGCAATGTCTGCATCGCGCAGGGGTTCGGAGGCATCTTGGTAATGGGCCAAACTGGTGACAATACCTAGGCTGGCGTTGAGGAATACTTTGCGGCCCTGAACCATAAAGGGCTGTTGCAGTTCTGCCAGCAGCCGCTCCGCCATAGCTTTCACCTCCTGCAAACTGGCTATATCCTCCAGCAGCAAGACAAATTCGTCGCCCCCTAGCCGCGCCGCCATATCACTGGCACGCACCATGGCCTGGAGGGTATGGGCCACAGTCACGAGGATGGCATCCCCCGCCAGGTGGCCGAGGCTGTCGTTGATCACCTTGAAGTGATCGAGATCCAAAAACAGCACCGCAAACTGAGCCTGGGGGTAGCGGCGGGAACGCTGGAGGGCCAGTTCGAGGCGCTGCTTGAGGAAGGTGCGATTGGGCAACCCAGTCAGGGCATCATGGAGGCTGTTGTGGAGAATTTGGGCGGCGGCTTGGTGGCGTTCCTCTTCCGCCTGTTTGCGTTCGGTAATGTCGGTGAGGGTGCCGCTCACCCGTAGGGGTTGGCCGTCGGCATCCCACTCCACCACCCGCCCTCGATTGAGTACCCAAACCCAGTAGCCCTGGCGATGGCGCAGTCGGATTTCACAGTCGTGGGTAGGGCAGCGTCCGGCAACGTGAGCCGCCAGCGACTCATCGTACCGGGGGCGATCCTGGGGATGAATGGCCTGTTGCCAGTCTTGGATGGTGGTAGGTGGGTGGGGGTGGCCCCCATAGCCCAGCAGGTGCAAGCACTGATCATTGATCCACATTGCGCCGCTGGGGATGTGCCAGTTCCACAGACCTATACCCGATCCCTCGATGGCCAGTTGCAGCAGTTCGCAGGTGCGCTCTAGGTCGGTCTGGGCTTGCTGGTGCTCTCGGCGATCCTGGGCATCGCGGATTTCCCGTCGCACCGCTTCTCCCAAACGCGAAAGGTTGTCCTTCATCACATAGTCGCAGGCTCCGGCCCGCATTAGCGCCACGGCGGTGGCTTCGCCCACGGTGCCCGACACCACAATAAAGGGGATATCTTGACCGCTCTGCTTGAGGAGATCTAGGGCGGCGGGGGCACTGAAGTGGGACAGCTTATAGTCTGATAACACCACATCCCAGGGTTGACTCTGAAGCGCCTTCTCCAATTCGTCGGCGGTTTGTACCTGCTGCCACTGGGGATCAAATCTTGCCCACTTCAGTTCGCGCAGCAGCAGTACGGCGTCATCATCGGAATCTTCGATAATTAAGACGCGGAGGGCAGTAGCGGCAGTGTTCATAGCTGACGAGATTCAGAGGGTAGAACTAGCCTGATTCATCCGAGTCCAATACACCCCCAGCCGCTCGATGGCGGTGGCAAAGTCGTCCATGGATACAGGCTTGCATACGTAGCTGTGGGCTCCCAGATGGTAATTGTTGAAAATATCACGCTCTTCGCGGGAAGATGTGAGTACAACCATGGGCTGTGGGCGCAGGGCTTCCCAGCTACGGAGTTACCGCAAGACCTCTAGGCCGTCAACCTTAGGCAGTTTGCAATCCAGCATCACCACAACGGGCCGGGGGCGCATCTCTTGCCACCGTTGCAGGGCCTCCTCTCCATGGTGGGCCACGATCCACCGGATTGGTGGTGTTGCCCCGCCGCAGATCGCGTAGGTGAGCTATTCGTCGTCGGGGTTGCCTTCCACCGCTGCCTCAGCCCACACCATCAGACTTGGTGTCCGTGTCACCGCCCCCACGCCCCACGCTCCCGTTAATGCGGTTGCCCACGTGAGCCAGCAACCCTGACGATCCTGAGCTGACCCCAAGTCTAGCCCGACGCCATCATCTGCCCCCAGTTGCGGGTTCCGCCTCGTGGGCGTTCTACCCCTTGATAGCGTGGGGCTTGATCGCTAGGGACGGCTCACCACGCGGCGGATTGATCCTGGCTGAGTTCTCCCCCTGCTGCCCTACCCCATTGCGCTAACCGCACCCCATCGCACTAAAAAGAGAGACCGAAAAACAACCTACCTAAGACGGTATCAACCCTTCTTCACCGTCATTTCAAAAATGAATAGAAAATGAATTATAACGGCCATCAATGCTCAGTGAAAAATTATTTTATTGGCGAGATATGTGCCCAAAATAGAGCATGGTATCCTAGTTAAACTAGGAGAAAACCATGAACCCATTGACTGGCTTTACCGCTGCTTTGCTGCTAATCACCCTGTCGGAAATTGGGGATAAAACTTTCTTCATCGGTATGATCTTAGCCACCCGTCACCCTCGTCGCTGGGTGTTTCTAGGGGTGACGATGGCTCTATTTGTTATGACGACATTATCCGTAGCGATTGGCCAAGTTGCGACCTTTTTTCCCCCTAGGATCGTCAATGGGTTGACCGTGGCTCTCTTCCTGGGGTTTGGCTTTAAACTCTTCTACGATGGCCTCGCCATGAAAGGGCCAGGTAGCCTTGAAGATGAACAAATTGAAGCCCTAGAAGCGGTCGAAAAGCGTGAACAAGCCACAGCCGCACGGACTCCCCAAGCTATCGTCATAGAAGCCTTTAGCCTAACCTTTGTGGCAGAGTGGGGAGACCGCACCCAACTGGCTACTATTGCCCTCGCGGCGGCGCAACATCCCATTGGAGTGGTGCTAGGGGCCACCCTAGGCCATGCTATCTGTGCGGCCATTGCGGTGGCCTGCGGCAAACTGGTAGCAGGGCGGATTTCAGAGCGTTGGTTGATGCTGGTGGGCGGTGCTCTGTTTATTGCGTTTGGCATTGTTGCGGCCATCGAGCGGTTTGGGCCCTAGCCCGCTGCTCCGTTTGCCCTGGGCATTTCCCTGGCGATTACGGTGCATTGGTCTCGGCAACGGGCACTGCCTTGGGGACGGTGGGCCACGCAATACGGCTATCCTCCGCCAAGAGCCGAGCAATTTCGCGGGCACCATAGCGGTTGATGTGGCTAGGGTCGGCAAAAAAATGGGACTGCCAGCGCCACAACTCCAGCAGGTCAATGACGGTCATGGTGCCCCGGTTGGCATAGGTTTGCAAAAAGCGCTGAAACTGGCGTTCGTAGCCCATGCGCACGGGGTCGAGGTAGTCGTTGCTGAGGGGCAGATTGACGAAAACCAGGGGAATGCCCCGACTGCGAAAGGATTGAATCACCGCCTCTAGGGAGAGGGTTTGCACCCCATCTAGGCGAAAGGCGCGGTAGGTGTCGTCATACTGGCCGCGCACCCGTGGAAAGGATCGATAGTACACCTCTGGGTTGAACTGATCGTTGACCGCCAAAAACCCTTGGCTATTGATGGCGGTCATGGGCACGGGGCCGTCGGGAATCGCCAGATTGGGGCTGGGGTCTACCAGGCTCAATCTGGCTCCATCGCGCACGGCGGCAAAGCCGGGAGACTCTAAAATGCTGGCAAAGGTGCGGTCAAAGCGGCCACTGTTGAACCCCCTCGCCCCCTCGGCCCAGATCACCAGCCGAGGGTGCATATCCTCCGCCAAAAGCTGCCGGGTGACAAAGCTCATCACCTGGGCGGTGGCCCCATTCACGCTGAAGTTATACACCCGCAGGTTGGGGCGTCCTTGGGCGGCGAGGGCCTGCTGCAACACCTGGGGATCAATGCCCTGCAAGGCCCGCGAACTGCCGATAATCAACACATCCGGCGGCCCCAGCGTGGCCACGTAGGAGTGATAAAGGCTGAGTTGTTCATCTAGCACCGCACTGCCCAAGGGCGGAAACACGCGCGGCATACCGTCCGGCTGAGCCTGGGCGGCCTGATCCTGCGCCACCGCTCGATTGTTGAGGTATTCCTGCGCCCGTCGCTGGCTGAAGGCGTAGCGCGGATCCTCCACGGGCATTCCCTTCAGCCACAGGGCCGACTGCCCCCAACTGGTGGCGACCTGCTGCCAGTCAGCGGCGGTGCTGGCGGATTGGGCTAGGTGGGCGGCTCGATTGGCTTCGCTCACGGCCAAGTACCACCGCTCCGCCGCCGAAGGATTGGCCGTTGCCGGAGATGCCGCTACCGCCATCGGGTCTAGTTCAACGCCCCTATCCATAGACTCGGCCACGCCACCGCAGCCCACCAAGAACAACCCCGCCGCCCCCATGGCCCACGGAAGGGAGCTAACCACTGAGGAAATTACCCCCCTAAACGGCGCAAACTGACCCCACACCCGATTTCTGAACAACGGCCCAACCACCAGTTCGGGGAACATCGGCGTGATCTCTCCATGCACACTTGACTTGATCTTAGCGGTAGGTTTCCAGATTCTTGGGAGCGTGGGGCGCAATCTTCAGGGGATTATCCTCAAAAGAGGCGCTATTGCCTCGATGGTAGGCGGGTTGGTGCAGGAGAATGGTGCATCCAGCTAGGGATTGAACTATCCCAAAAACAGTTTGTAGGCGGGGTTTTGGTTTTCGTCCCAGTATTGGTAGCCCAAGTTGTCGAGGAAGGTTTGCCACTGTTCCATTTCGTCCGGCGGCACCTGAATTCCAGTCACGATGCGGCCATAGTCTGACCCATTGTTGCGGTAATGGAACAGGCTGATGTTCCAATCGGGGCTCATGGAACTGACAAATTTCATTAGGGCACCGGGCCGTTCGGGGAATTCAAACCGATAGATTAATTCGTTATGGGCGAGGGGAGATTTGCCGCCGACCATGTGGCGCAGGTGCATTTTTGTCAGCTCATCGTCGGTGAGATCGAGGGTTTTTAGGCCCTTGGATTCAAACACCTGAATCATCTTTTCAGCATCGGCGCGGCCCTGCACTTCGAGACCTACAAAAATATGGGCCTCGCGATTATCGGCGATGCGATAGTTAAATTCCGTCAGGTTGCGGGTGCCGAGGCATTCGCAAAACGCCTTGAGGCTGCCCGGTGTTTCGGGAATGGTGACGGCAAAGATGGCCTCCCGCTGTTCGCCAATTTCCGCCCGTTCCGCCACAAACCGCAAACGGTCGAAGTTCATATTCGCCCCACAGGCCACGGCCACTAGGGTTTGGTCGGTGATGCCCTCGCGCTCCACGTAGGCTTTGGCTCCGGCGATGGCTAAGGCTCCGGCGGGTTCCAAAATCGAGCGGGTGTCCTCAAACACGTCCTTAATTGCCGCACAGGTGTCGTCGGTGCTGACCAGGATGATGTCGTCCACATACTGCTGGCAGAGGCGGAAGGTTTCTTCGCCCACCTGGCGCACGGCCACCCCATCGGCAAATAGGCCCACCTGGCTCAGCCGCACCCGCTCCCCGGCCTTGAGGGATTGATCCATCGCGTCGGCCTCGATGGGTTCTACGCCGATGATTTTGATCTCCGGTCGCAAGCGCTTGACGTAGGCGGCAATGCCGGAAATCAACCCGCCGCCGCCAATGGCCACAAAAATGGCGTGGATGGGCTGGGGGTGCTGGCGCAGAATTTCCATGGCGATGGTGCCCTGGCCCGCAATCACGTCGGGATCATCAAAAGGATGCACAAAGGCCAGCCCCTTTTCTTCGGCAAGCTGGCGGGCGTGGGCGTAGGCGTCGTCGTAGGCTTCGCCGTAGAGCACGACTTCGCCGCCGCGAGCCTTCACCGCATTCACCTTCACCATCGGCGTGGTGGTGGGCATCACAATAATGGCGCGGGTGCCCAACTGCTTCGCCCCCAGGGCCACCCCCTGGGCATGGTTCCCCGCCGAAGAGGCAATCACCCCCTGGGCCAACTGCTCCGGCGACAGGTGCGCCATTTTGTTGTAGGCTCCCCGCAGCTTGAAGGAAAACACCGACTGCATATCCTCCCGCTTCAGCAGCAGCCGATTGTGCAGCCGCGCCGACAGGTTGGGGGCTACCTCCAGCGAGGTTTCTTGGGCAACGTCATAGACGCGAGCGGTGAGAATGCGTTCGAGGTAGTCGGTGGCCATGGGGAGGAAGGGAGTGGGGAGTCGGGAGTCGGGAGTCGAGACTGGCCCTCACCCTAAATCCCTTTCCCATATTGGGAGAGGGACTTTGAAGGATTCCGGCTCCCCTCTCCCTCCTGGGAGAGGGGTTGGGGGTGAGGGCCAAACTCAGGTAGAAAAACGGGTTGATGATGTTCTGACACTACTATTCTAAGACGCTAGGGGGGCTACCCTCGGCGGCGCAGCACGGTCAGCAGGGTTTCAAAGTGGGGCGGCAGGGGGGCATGGGCAACGATGATCTCTCCGGTGGCGGGGTGGACGAGTTCCAGCCGTTCGGCGTGGAGGGCTTGGCCGGGGAGGTTCACCCCCAGATCGCGGCCAGAACCGTAGGTGGGGTCGCCCACCAGGGGATGGCCGATGGAGGTACTGTGGACGCGGATTTGGTGGGTGCGGCCCGTTTCCAACCGAAAGCGCATCAGGGTCAGGTTGCCCAGGCGTTCTTCCACCTGCCAGTGGGTGACGGCGTGGCGTCCGCCTTTTTCGATGGGGACAATGGCGTTGCGTTTGCGATCTTGGGGGTGACGACCGAGGGGCGCGTCGATGGTGCCGGAGTTGGTTTTGGGGGCACCGTAGACCACGCCCAGGTATTCTCGGCGGGCGGTTTTGGCCTTCATTTGGGCCTGGAGGTGGCTGTGGGCGAGGTCGGTTTTAGCAATCACAATGGCCCCGGTGGTGTCTTTATCGAGCCGATGCACAATGCCGGGACGCTGGACGCCGCCAATGCCCAAAAGCTGCTCCCCACAGTGGGCCAGCACCGCATTGACCAGGGTGCCGCTCATATTGCCGGGGGCGGGATGCACCACCAATCCAGCGGGTTTGTTGATGATAATCAGATGATCGTCTTCGTACAAAAGATCGAGGGGGATGTCTTCCGGGGTCAGCTCCAGCGGCTTGACGGCGGGAATGGTCAGCCGAATCTGATCGCCCACCTGCACCGCCTCTTTTTTGTTGGTACACAGCCGCCCATTGAGGGTGACATATTCCCAATCAATCAGCTTTTGCACCCGGTTGCGGGAGAGTTCCTTCACCTGGGCCGTCAGCCAGCGATCTAGACGCGGCGGATCCGCCCGATCCACCGTAAGATCGAGGTGCCGATCCTGAAAATGCGGATCGTCGAGGGCTAGGCTGGGAGCGTCGTTGCGGGAAGGGGAACCGATCAAAGCAGTACGGGCTAGGAAACGTCTTGGATGAGCGGGCCAATCGATCACCAGGCAAATTATCCCCGGAATGTAGGATTATTCGCCCGCTATGGGCATCCTAGCTTGTGGCAGGGCCGTTGGGGCACAGGTTATCCGGTATCCTGATAAACGTTAAGTAAGGAATGGGGCTTGTCCGGCTGGGCCGCCGTCACTGATAGGGGATGGTCTCTCTATTTAAAATGATCGGCACAGGCATCCCTTCTCGGCTGAGACAAGGTTTAATAGCAACGGAGCACGGAGTAGGCCACTCCGGTATCGAGGCAGAGAGAATTATGAGTACAGTCTTGATTGTGGATGACAGTTCAACTCTCCGGGAAATGATCGCCGGACTTTTGCTCAAGGCTGGCTTAACAGTCCTAGAGGCCAAAGATGGAGTTGAGGCCCAGGCGATGATCCAAGCCTCCCCGCCCGATTTGGTGGTGCTGGATATCGTCATGCCCAATATGAACGGCTATGAGCTCTGCCGCTGGATCAAAAATAACGCCACCACCCAATCCATTCCGGTGATTATCTGCTCCTCCAAGGGCGAGGAATTTGACCGCTACTGGGGGATGAAACAGGGGGCCGATGCCTACATCACCAAGCCCTTCCGCCCCGACGACATGATCAGCACCGTGCGGCAACTGCTGCGCTAGGGCGACCATCCCTGCGTCCGGTTGCGCCCCGCCTGCTTAGCCTGATACAGGGCTTGATCAGCCTGGTGAACCGGGGTGAAGGGAGTGTCCTCGGAGGTGGGCACCAAACTGCTGACCCCAATACTGAGGGTGACAACGGAGGCCACCGGGGAGGTGCGATGGGGAAGTTGGAGAGCCACAACCGCCTGCCGCACGGCTTCAGCCACCGCCATGGCCCCCGCCCTGGGGGTATTCGGCAAAATAATAATAAATTCCTCCCCGCCGTAGCGGGCTAGGAAGTCGGCAGAACGACCAATGACCTGCTGGGCCGCCTGGGCAATGGCCACCAAACAGCGATCACCCTGCTGGTGGCCGTAGGTGTCGTTGTAGCGCTTGAAATAGTCCACATCAAACAACAGGATAGATAGGGGCTGTTGTTCCCTGGCTAGCCGTGCCCACTCTTGATCTAAACGACGATCAAAACTGCGGCGATTAGCAATCTGGGTTAGCCCATCAGTATCCGCCAGTTGCTCTAGCAGGGCCTGAGTACGGGAAAGATCCGCATTAATTTGTATGAGTTGGGCTTCAGCGCGTTCTTTTTCTCGCAGTTCTGCCTGCAACTGCTGAAATAAATCTGCCTGCTGAATCGCTAAGGAAAGCTGCCCCGCCAGTTCCCGAATCAGATCTACCTCTCTCAACTGCCAAAACCGGGGCTCGGTACATTGGTGAATAAATAGCAAACCCCAGATTTTTTCTCCCTGCAACAGAGGCGCAATCAGTTGAGACTGAATCTGAAACCGCTGAGGCCCATAGTTACAAATCGCCTGATTGCTCGGCGCTTTAGAATTTTCTAAATCAGTTAGCTCTTCCATAGACTCGAATCGAGTTAGGCCGTCAGACATACCTAGATCAGGAAGTTGAGATTCAACCAGAATATCTCCTGCTGATTTTCGGGCTAGGTAGTAGGTGGCTAAATAGCGGGTCTCTAAACGATCCGCAGAGAGCAGGCTTTCAACCTTATTTCCCAGAGCCTCAGCGATAAATGTCCCGGAAATCTCCGGTGATTGATCCCACTGAAAAATCGCTACTCGGTCGGCCTTAGTAAACTGTTGAATCTCTTGAACCGCAATGGTAAAAATGTGAGTTAAATCTAGACTATCGCGAATGTTCTGGGAAATCTGTCGGATAAGTAGCCGCTGCTCATATTGCTGAATCAGTGCTTGTTCGGCTTCTTGCTGAGCTAGAACTGCTATCTCAGCGGCTTTTTTAGACCGTAGAATTTCATCCTCATACTGAATGCGATTCCGAATGGGAATAATGACGAGGTCATTGCTGATGGGAGCCAAATCATAGCGACGACGACCATTGATGAGCACAGGAATATCGTGACCCGAACGAGGTCGAAAAGAAAGATAAATTTCCTCAACCTTACCCTTCATTCTCAATAAGGGGAAGAGGTGAGTGTGGTAAAAAATGCGAGCGGCAATAGGAAGAATCACATCGACTCTTTGACCCTGCAAATCCTTCTGACTCCAGCCTAGAATCTTCAATAGCGTAGTATTGACATGAATAATGATGCCTGAATCATTCAGGACTAGGTATCCGGCAGGAGCCCTGTCCCACCGATCCTCCATAGTGCTGTTGGATGCTGCCATTAGAAGGGTTAGTGATTGGCAATCATTCGTTCAAGGCCCAATTGCCCTAAAGGGTTTCGGCTAAGTAAGCTTTCATCAGGGCTATGGTTTCCTCAGGATGACTCATGTGGGGACAATGGCCCGTCGCTTGCATAATCTGAAGCGTACTGTGGGGTAAATGGTGCTGAAGATAGTATCCCACAGCCTTCGGGGCAATACTATCTTCAGTGCACTGCAAAATTAGAGAAGGGATTTTAACCCTGGGTAAATCAGAACGATTATCGGCATAAAACGTAGCTTTAGCAAAGCGAGTAGCAATCTCTGGATCGGTGGAGCAGAAGCTGTCTTCTAGTTCACGGGTGAGGTCTGGGTTGTCTTCATTTTTCATTGCCACAGGGGCCAAAAAACTAGCCCAGCCTAGGTAGTTTCGCTCCATTAGTTCCAGCAGTTGTTCAATGTCGCGCCGCTCAAATCCGCCAACATAATCATCATCATTAATATAACAGGGGGAAGGGGCAACTAAAATCAACTGCTGGAAGTATTGTGGGGCCTGAATCGCCGCTAAGACACCAATCATTGCACTCACAGAATGGCCGACAAAAATCAGCTTTTCTAAGGCCAGGGTGTCACAGATGGCTAAGACATCTTGGGCATAGCCCTGCAAGCTTTGATAGCGATTGGGATCGTAGGCTGTGAGGTCAGATTTGCCTGACCCCACATAGTCAAAGGTAATGACTTGATAATCAGCGGCGAAGGCCGGAGCAACCCAGCGCCACATGGTTTGATCACAGCCAAAGCCGTGGGCAAACAGCATCGGCGTTTGCCCCTGCCCAGCAAAACAAACGTGGTGACGAGTCAAGATGGGATGAGTCATAGGGCGTAGCCTAAACGAGATATCGTGGTCTGGGGGCACCGAACCATTGCGGACCGTCATAGAGTAGCCCGATGTCTGGGGCAGGGGTGCCCTCAATCCCACCGAGTCTCGGTGGATCATGGGATTCCTGCCGCCCACCCTGGCAGAACTCCAGCCCCTCCTCTAGCAGGGACAGGGGAGCCCGCACCTTCCTCACAGCCCCTAGGCCCCACGGGAAACGAGCTTTAGAATGGGGCAAGTTCAGGGCAACAGCGCTCGGGTATAGACTTCTGCACCCACCTCACCTGCTGGAAAAGAATCGATGATTCCAGGAAATGGGGTGGTTCAGAGGCTGGGCTAGGAGCCCTGGACTGGCTACCCCCGAAGGCGCAATCTGGCGTGATTCGGGAAGATACTCTTTGGATTTTCTTATATTTTGCGGATCTTTCGTGAGAAGTCCCTCATAAAAACTGGTCGTTCTTGCTTGGGGATCGCATAATAGGAGAGGCTATTGGAGTATGTAAAGACATTGTTACGCCAATACAGGGTGGCTACTACGGGGTGAACGGTAAGATTTGGGCTATGGAGTCCGGTGTCTTCCAGGGTTAGCCCTTTGAATGTGCGTAGTTAAACCTTAGGCGTTCCAGCCTAGGGGCTTAATCGGCACGAGTGACGGTGTCCTCTTTTGCCACTTTAACCATTCCATGACAATCAGTGAACTTCTGAAGGCTGGAATTGAAAAGGCCAAGCTTGGGTATTTTCAGGATGCCCTGGCAATTTTTACGCAGGTGCTGCGCCTGGATGGGGCTTGCGCCAAGGCCTATTACAATCGAGGCTGTGCCTACCGCGATTTGAACCAGTATCGTCAGGCCCTGGATGAT
This sequence comes from Leptolyngbya sp. BL0902, assembly GCF_016403105.1. Lineage (NCBI taxonomy): Bacteria > Bacillati > Cyanobacteriota > Cyanophyceae > Leptolyngbyales > Leptolyngbyaceae > Leptolyngbya > Leptolyngbya sp. BL0902. The sequence continues at coordinate 323,349 of NZ_CP046155.1, read as the reverse complement.
TTTTCGACCGCCCTGAGCCTAGATCCGCAGTTGGCCAGCGCCTATATCAACCGAGGCAATGTCTATTACCTCATGGGCGAATTGGCGGCGGGGTTGGCCGATCTCGACCGGGCGATTGCCCTGCAACCCAGTGCCCTCAAAGCCTATGGTAGTCGGGGTCGCCTCAAGCTGGATATGGCGGACTACCGGGGGGCAATTGCCGATTTTTCTAGGGTGCTAGACGCCCAGCCGCAATTTGTGAAGGTGCTGCTATGGCGGGGTTTAGCCTACCTCAAGCAAGGGACGCATCTGCCCTCAGCGGATCAGCGCCATCCGGCCTATCAGCGCGCTATCGAAGACTTCTCGGCTCTGCTAGCCCGCCAACCCCACCACGCCGAAGCTCTAAACTATCGGGCCGTGGCCCACTTTCAACTCCGAAACTACTACCAGGCAACCCTCGATCTCAACCAGGCCCTACATCATCGACCTGACTATGCCGAAGCCTACGTCAACCGAGGAACGCTGCGCCACGAGATGGGGGATGATCAGGGAGCCATTGACGACTACACAGCGGTGCTCACCCTCTATCCGGCGCTACAGGATCGAGCCTATAACCAAACTCTGGTGGGGCTATCCCTAGCTAAGCTCGACCATACTTCTCGAGAAGATCCATCCCGAAACCTACGATTTCGGCTGGCGGATCTGTACGACAGTCGTGGTCATCTCCATGCCCAGATGGGCGATTTGGCGGAAGCCAACGCTGACTATACCCTGGCGCTGCGGTTTAATCCTCGCAGTGGGCACCTGCTAGCCAATCGGGGGCGCGTTCTTAGTCGCCAAGGCCAGTATCAAGCGGCCCTCGCCGACTTTGATGCCGCCCTGGCCCTCAGCACTGAGGATGCGCTAGTCTACTGTGATCGGGGCTATGCCCACTATTTTCTGGGCGCGTGGGAGCAAGCCTTGGCCGACTTCAATCAAGCCCTGGCCCTCAATCCTGATCTGGCAGAAGCCTACCTGGGCCGAGGCCACACTCAAATTCGCCTTGCCAAACGGGCCAATGCCGCCCTCAGCGACTTTCGCAAAACGTTGGAACTGTCTTGGGATAGTCGCCAACTTCAGCGCTCACGGCCTTTGTAGGCGGTCAGGAGTGTAGGCGGTCAGGAGACTAGGGGCGGTGAGTTAGGCCAGCACGGGCTCCGACTTAATTGCAAAGATGCGCTCGATAGCGTCTTCTACGGATCGATCAGGCGTTGACGCCCCGGAAGTGACGCCGACGACGATGGGGCCAGCGGGGAGCCAGTTGTCGGTCACGGTCATGTCGCCGTGGAGGCGTTTGTGCTCGATGCGGTTGCCGGGGCCAATGCGGTCGGCGCTGTCGATGTGGTAGGAGGGAATCTCTCGCTCAACGGCAATTTCTTGCAGGTGGGTGGTGTTGGAAGAGTTGTAGCCGCCGATAACAAGCATCACATCGAGCGTCTCATCCACCAGTTTGAACATGGCGTCTTGCCGTTCTTGGGTGGCATCGCAGATGGTATTAAAGCTGAGGAAATGATCGTTGAGGGCTTGGGGGCCATACTTTTTCAGCATGGTGTGCTCAAAGAGTTTACCGATTTGCTCGGTTTCGCCCTTCAGCATAGTCGTTTGGTTGGCAATGCCGATGCGTTCTAGGTCGGTGTCGGGGTCAAACCCAGCGGAGCAAGCCTTACCAAACTTGGCCATAAATTCCTCCCGGTTGCCGCCGTTGAGGATGTAGTTGGCAACGTATTCCGCCTGTTCTAAATTCAGAACGATCAAATACTTGCCCGCAAAGGAGCTGGTGGCCACGGTTTCTTCATGGTTATATTTGCCGTGGATGATGGAGGTGTGGTCTTGTTTTTTGTGCTTTTCCACCGTGTTCCACACCTTAGAAACCCAGGGGCAGGTGGTATCCACCATGGTGCAGCCCTTGTCGTTGAGCAACTGCATTTCTTGCACGCTGGCCCCAAAGGCGGGAAGGATTACCACATCGCCTTGACCCACCACAGAAAAATCTTTTTCGCCGTTTTTCACCTCAATAAAGGCAACGTTCATTTCCTTCAGGCGCTGGTTAACGCTGGGGTTGTGGATAATTTCGTTAGTAATCCAAATTTGCTGGGTGGGGAAGTGCTGCCGAGTTTCGTAGGCCATCGCCACCGCCCGTTCTACGCCCCAACAAAAGCCAAACGCCTCCGCCAGTTTGATGGTGACGTTGCCGCGAGTGAGGGTATAGTTAAGCGCCCGAATTTCCTGAATTAGACCACTGTTGTATTCGGTCTGCATTTGACCTGCCACTTCACTCCCGTGACCAAAGCCATGGCGAAAGTAGTTCTCAGAATGGTTGAGGGAGCGCTTAAAAGCCTTGGTATCCATCGGTATTTCCCAGAGTGGCGACACGTTACCTAGAATAACGGGTTGTGCACCGGGTTTTGGTGTGCCCAGCCTAGGAAAATTCTATGGTTAGGGCAAAGGCGAGGCGCTAGCTTGCGGTGGGCTACCGATTTCGGTGCTGCGGTGAGGCCGTGGTTATGATAGAGCCATGCGCCCCTGGGTAATCGCTATGGTACAAGCCGACCTTTACAAAAATCTTCCCACCAGCGACGAGCTGCCCGACTCCGACGATACCCCCGTGGATAACGAAGACCAAAATCTTTTACCCAACTACCTGCTCTTTTTGCTGAAGCTGATCTGGGCCGACCGCCAAGATTGGTACTTTGGCGTGGACATGGGCATCTACCACACCACCGGGGAAAACTGCCGTATTCCGGTGATCCCTGACGGCTTTTTGGCCCTGGGGGTGCCCCGTCGCAAACCCGGTCAGCGCTTCCGCAGAAGCTATGTGCTCTGGGAAGAAGAAGGCACCGTTCCGATCATGGCCTTGGAGATGGTGTCCTGGAGTCCCGGCGGGGAGTACGCCGAAAAAATGACCCTCTACGCCAACCTCGGCGTTCTGTACTACGTCATCTACAACCCGGAGTACTGGGGCCGCGACCAACACCAACCCTTCGAGGTCTACAAGTTAATCGGCGGGAAATACCAACTCCAGCGGGGCGAACCCTACTGGATGCCGGAGGTGGGCCTCGCCATTGGTCGCGCCCAGGGACTTTTGGGGGGCGAACTCCGAGAGCTATTAACCTGGTTTGATGCCGAGGGCAACCGCTATCCTTCCGCCGAAGAAAAAGCCCTAGAACTGGAAGCCCAAGCCCAGGCGTACCAATCCCAGGTCGAGCAGGAGCGTCAGGCCCGTCTAGGAGCCATTCAACCGCTGCATCAACGGGGACTCTCAACCGCAGAAATCGCCAGCATTCTGAGTTTGTCTGTGGATGAGGTTGATCAAGCAATCCGCCCTGATGAAACCTAAACCCCAGGCTAAGCACGCTGCCGCTTGATCGTCATGGCCAGGGCTTTTTCGGTGGATAGGATGGCCTGCTGAATTTCGTCGGCACTGACGTTCAGCGGGGGCACAAAGCGCACCACCTGCGGCCCCGCTGGGACGAGCAGCAAGCCTTCATCCATGGCGGCTTTCACAATGTCCACGGATTTAATCGCGCTTTCCGGTTGCAGCACCAGGCCGTTAATCAACCCCCAACCGCGCACCTGTTCGAGTTGGGTGGGATATTGCTGTATCAGCTTTTGCAGACCCAACCGCAGTTGTTCGCCCCGCTGCTGCACGTTTTTCAGCAGGTTTTCGGTTTCTAGGGTTTGGCAGACGGTGAGGCCCACCTTGCAAGCAAAGGGATTGCCGCCAAAAGTGCTGGCGTGGTCGCCCGGTTCAAACACATCGCAGGAGGACTTGCAGAGCAGCGCCCCGATGGGAATGCCGCCGCCCAAGCCCTTCGCGGAGGTGAAGATATCCGGCTCGATGCCCAGATTTTCGTAGCCCCAGAGGGTGCCCGTGCGGCCCATGCCCACCTGCACTTCGTCCAAAATCAGCAGAATACCCTTTTCGTCGCACAGTTGCCGAATTCGCTGGAAATAGGCCCGATCCCCCGGACAGACGCCCCCTTCCCCCTGAAGCGCCTCTAGCATGATGGCCGCGACCTGGGGCGTGTCGGCATCCAGTTCGGCAATCAGAGACTCCAGAGCCGCAATGTCGTTGTAGGGCACGTAGGCAAATCCCGGCATCAGCGGGTCAAAGTTTTTCTGATACTTGGGCTGTCCGGTGGCGGTGATGGTGGCCAGGGTGCGCCCGTGGAAGCTGGCCTGGGCGGTGATGATCAGCGGGTTAGCAATGCCCCGTTTGGTGTGGGCATACTTGCGGGCTAGCTTAATTGCCCCTTCGTTGGCCTCCGCCCCAGAGTTGCAGAAAAACGCCCGATCCGCACAGGAATGCTCCACCAGCCATTGGGCCAGGGCACCCTGTTCGGGAATGTAGTAGAGGTTCGAGACATGGTGCAGGGTTTGGATCTGCTGGCTGACCGCCTCCACCATGGCGGGGTGGGCGTGGCCGAGGGTGCAGGTGGCAATTCCGGCCACAAAATCCAGGTAACGACGGCCCTGGTCATCCCAGACAAAACAGCCCTTGCCACGGGTGAGGGTGAGGGGAAAGCGCCCGTAGGTGGTCATCACCGCCGCATCGAACTGGGCCGGGGAGAAACCGCTGTGGCCGTTGCTGGTGAAGGGCAAGGATTTGAGGGACTTTTGGACAAGGGTTTTTAGGCTCACGGTGGGGAAAGGGGGATTGGGTGGACGGAAGAGGAGCCGGAGGTGAGGGCATCCCTGAATCGAGCATAGCGGAAAGCCCCGGAAAAGCCAGCCTGGAAATAGGGGGATTTAATGACATAGCTGGGGATGGGTTGAGGCATCCTTGCCGTATCGCCCCCAGAGGATCACGCTCCGGTAAAATTTGGGGATGACTGAAACACCGACTATGCCCCAAATTCCCGTCCAGTCCTGGCAGCGGCCCCTTGGCCAAGGCTGGGATCAGCATTACCTTGTGCGCTATGCCAGCAATTTAGACGATGGCCCCTGGCATGGGGCACCGCTGGGGGGCTTTGGGGCCGGGTGTATCGGTCGCTCGCCCAGGGGGGATTTCAACCTCTGGCACATCGACGGTGGTGAGCATGTGTTCCAGACGTTCCCCGGCTGTCAGTTCAGCGTGTTTGAATCCGGCGGCGGGCAAACCCAAGCCTACGCCCTGAGCACAGAACCGCCTCAAGGCGGCACCCTTTCTACTTGGAATTGGTATCCCGCTTTGACCCCAGAACGCTCCACCGGGACGTACCATGCCCTCTACCCTCGCAGTTGGTACCGCTACGAGAACGTGTTTCGGGCGGAAATTACCTGCGAGCAGTTGTCCCCCATTTGGCCCGACAACTACCAAGAAGCCAGCTATCCCGTCGCGGTGTTTGAGTGGACGGCCCACAACCCCACCAATCAGCCCCTCACCCTTTGCATCATGGTGAGCTGGCAGAACATGGTGGGCTGGTTTACCAATACGAAAAAATCCCCGGAAGTGTTGCAGCGGGACGATGGTAGCCCCTACTACGATTACGTTCCCGCCATTGGCCAAAGCCAGGGTAACTACGCCCAACTGATTTCCACCGACGGCCTCAAAGGTTGCCTGATGAGCGGCGATTGGCAACGGCTGCGGGAACCCCAGGAGGGCGACGGCCAATGGTGCATTGCCACGCTGGATAACCCGGATATCGAGATTTCCTACGATCTGCGCTGGAACCCGGCTGGAGATGGGGCTGACCTATGGGCGGCCTGGGCCAAGCTGGGCCGATTGATGAACCTGCTGGATACCACAGCGGCAGGGGAAAACGAGCAGGTCGGTTGCGCCCTGGCCCTGCGGTTTACCCTGCAACCGGGGGAAACGCGACAGTTCCCCATCGCCCTGGCCTGGGATTTGCCCGTGACGGAGTTTGCCAAGGGCGTCAGCGCCTACCGCCGCTATACAGATTTCTTCGGGCGGGATGGGCGCAATGCGCGGGCGATTGCCCATCAAGCGTTGACGAATTACCAAGACTGGCAACGGCAAATCACCACCTGGCAGCAGCCGATTTTGGACAGGCCCGACCTGCCGGACTGGTTCAAAATGGCGCTGTTCAACGAACTCTACGACCTCACGAGCGGCGGCACCCTGTGGAGTGCGGCGACGGAGGCCGACCCCGTGGGCCAGTTTGCGGTGCTGGAATGCATCGACTACCGCTGGTACGAAAGCCTGGATGTGCGGCTCTATGGCGGCTTTGCCACCCTGTTGCTGTGGCCAGAACTGGAAAAATCCATCCTGCGGGCCTTTGCCCAGGCCATCCCTACCCAGGACGACCGACGGCGGATCATTGGCTACTACCTGACCATGGGCGTAGAAAGTCCCCTGGCCCAGCGCAAAACCAAGGGAGCCACCCCCCACGACCTCGGTGCCCCCAACGAGCAGCCCTGGGTGCAAACCAACTACACCAGCTACCAAGACTGCAACCTCTGGAAAGACCTGGGCAGCGACTTTGTGATTCAGGTCTATCGCGCCTTTGTCTTTACGGGGTCGAGCGACCTAGAATTTCTGCAAACCTGCTGGCCTGCGGTGGTGGAAACCCTGCAATACCTCAAGCACTTCGACCGCGACGGCGACGGCATCCCCGAAAACGAAGGTGCCCCCGACCAAACCTTTGATGATTGGAGGCTCAAGGGTCTCAGTGCCTACTGCGGCGGGCTGTGGCTGGCGGCGTTAGAAGCAGCTCTGGCCATGGGCAATCTCCTAGCCGAACAAAACCTCGCCCCCGGCACCATCCCGATTTTGCTGACCCAGTACCAGCGCTGGCTAGAGGGCGGCCTCCGGGCCTACCACCCCAAACTGTGGAATGGCCGCTATTACCGCCTCGATATGGGCAGCGGCTCCGATGTGGTGATGGCCGACCAACTCTGCGGTCAGTTCATGGCACGGCTGCTGAACCTACCGGACTTGGTGGAAGAGAAATACATTCAGTCCTCCCTAGACGCCATCTACGAAGCCTGTTTCGTCAACTTTAACCAGGTGGCCCAAACCCAAGAGCGGCCCCAGGCCCAAAAGTTTGAGGGAGCCCAGGTCGGCAACTTCAGCGCCGCCACCTTAAAGCAACCCATCGGAGCCGCTAACGGTGTACTCCCCGACGGCACCCCCGAAGACCCCGACAGCACCCACCAACAGGAAGTGTGGACGGGCATCAACTTTGGACTTGCCGCGTTCTATGCCCAAATGGGCCACACGGATAAAGCTATGGCCATGACCGAAGCCGTCGTTCGCCAAATCTACGACTACGGCCTGCAATTCCGCACCCCGGAGGCCATCACCGCCCTGGGCACCTATCGCGCCTGCCACTATATGCGGCCCCTGGCGATTTGGGGTCTCTATGCGCTGCTGGAATCCCAGGACTGATGTCATGTCCCGCTCAGGGTGGCATCGACGCCCCTGGGCCACGGCCTAGCCCCGATGGGGGTGGCTACCTATCGGTGGCGCTGCACTTCGAGGGCTTCGAGGATTTGGCGATGGCGGTCGCGGTCGATGGGGTAGCGATGGACAAACCAGAGGCTCCCTAGCAGCAGCAGGGCAGGCAGGGGGCCAATCAGCAGGCGGATGGCCCAGAGAGCGGCGGCGGGCTGGGTGACAGCCTGGGGGTCGTAGCCTGTCCAGTGCAGCAACTGGCCCGACACAAAGATAGCGGCGGCAAGGCCAAACTTTTGCAGAAACACTAGGGCACTGAAATACAGTCCTTCCCGTCGCCGTCCGGTTTGCAGCTCGTCCAAATCCACCACGTCGGGCAGCATGGCAAAGGGAATCATATAGAGGGTGGCCACGCCAAGACCTGCTACCACGCCGAGGGTATACATCCACCCCACCTGATCGGGATGCACGGTAATGAGGCCCAGCAGGGCAATCATAGCCAGAGGGGCACCCAGCATCAGGGCGGTGCGTTTACTCGTCCAGTGGGCGACCCGGTTCCACACCACCAGCATGGCGATGGCGGTTCCCTGCACGGCCAGAGCCATTTGGGCAAAGTGGGTTTCGGGCAGGCCCATCCAAGCCCCCACAAAGTAGGGCAGCATGGCAGCGGTGACTTGCACACTCATCCAACTGCACAGGTACAGCCCCAACACCTTCCGAAAGGCACTATTGGCAAACACGCTGCGCAGATCCGACAGCAGGGAAGCAAAACCCTCCGGCGGGTGAAGGCTGGCGTGGGCCTTTTGGGCCTGCCAGTAGCGGCGGTAGGTGCCCGCGACGCAAATGCTCACCATGACAATGGCCAAACCCGCAGACAGGATTCCCAAAAGGGCATACTGGCGTTCGGGATCGGCGACCCGGCCAAATACCACTTGGGCCATGAGCAGCGCCAAAATGCCCCCGCCAATACTGAAGGCGGCTTTGGTGCCGATGAGGGTGGTGCGTTCATCGTAGTCGTCGGAAAGCTCGGCGGCGAGGGCGGTATAGGGCAACTGCACCGCCGTAAACGACGCAAAGGCAAACAGCGACAGCACAACGTAATAAGCAAAAATGCCGCCCTGGGTTTGGAACGGCGGCACCACCCACAGCAGCATCGCCGTCAGCGCCATGGGCACCATACCGCCCAACATCCACGGAAACCGCCGCCCCAGGGGAGATACGGTGCGGTCGCTCAGCCAGCCAATCAGGGGGTCGTTGACGGCATCCCACAGCCGTCCAATGAGGATGACACTGCCCGCCAAGGCCGGATTTAGCCCCGCCACGGTGGTAAAAAAATACAGCACAAAAAACGCCGACAAACTGGCCGGAACCGCTGCCGCCAGCTCTCCCACGCCATAGGCCAACTTCACTGGCAAGGGCAGAGGCGGTAATTTAGACAACGACGGACTCCCAACTCATAGTGGGTTGATTTTGCCACATTGTGCAGTCAATCCCCAGGCTTCCCAGGTGAGCGGGGCTCGAAGGGGGCTACGGTGATCCACAATAGCAAGGGTAGAGCCGTTGGAGAACGTCACGATGGGCCATAGATTGACCAGATCGCGATGGCTGGGGTTGCTGGGGGTCGTGCTGCTGGGGTGGCTTCCCAGCGCCTGTGATCGCCCTGAGGCCGACGAATCTGGGCTCACCGACTCTGGACTTCTTGAGCCCATGCCTGCCGCCCCCACCGGAGCCCCGGAAACAGAAGTGCCCTCCTCCATGGCCCTAGATGCCGCCCCCTTAGAGCCCAGCGATCCCAATGCGCCGCCGCCACCACCGCCCGGTGCCTTCCTGGCCCAGCTCTCCCCCGACCAAGTGGCCCAGCTCACCAGCTTGGGCGTTGAGGTCGTGGTGCCGGGAGTGGTGCCACCCTCCTTCCAGGTGGCTGATCTCCGCATCAGCCAGGGCGACATGGGAATCAGCTACCTGATTGTGTACCAAAACGCCGAAAATCAATGCTTTGCGGTGGAATATGCCGATGGTGGCACCAGCCCACCCCCCGCCACCGAAAACCGCCGCCCCATTAACCCACCCCTCTTTACCAAGGACGGCGACACCTCCGCCTATGGTCTCAACTATGGCAAATTTGCTGACCCCGACTGGCAAGCCAGATTTCCCGAGCCGAACCTCTATACCGACTGGCTGGCTGGCTCCTCCGGCTACTATCGCATCAGCGGAGCCGCCGACATCAAAGCCCTCTTCCCCGGCTTCGACGCCTGCCGGGATGTATCGCCCCAAATGGCCGTAGACTTGGCCGAATCCTTCACCCTGGTGACGGCCCCCACCAGCGATATGTTTTAGGCCAGCCCCCGTCTCCCGCCTAGGCCCCTCTAGGGCTCGGAAAACCGAAAAATAAAATTTCTAGGAAAGACTATTCCTTCTCCGCAAAGGCTGTGTTACTATTAGTAACCGTGCTAGAGGTTTGGTTTTGACGGCACGATACACCAAGGGTCGCTAGCTCAGCGGTAGAGCACTCGGCTTTTAACCGATTGGTCTTGGGTTCGAATCCCAGGCGACCCATATTTTATTCATTCCGTCCTCTCCTGTTGCTAGGGACAGACAGGAACAGTTGATTCACTCACCCCGAGTCCCAGGATCTAGGGAGGCAGGGTGCTGCAGCGGCTGATCTATGCGCCAATGGCCAGAGAAGGAGACGCTTCAATCCAGTGGTCGAGGAAGGCCCTTGCTGCTGGAGAAAAGGCTTTGTCTTGGCGGTAGGCAAGCTGCCATTGGGCCTGGAGCATGAGATCCGCAACGGAGAGCACCACCAGGTCGGTATCTAAGGCTGTGAGGGCAAAGGCGGGCAGTAGCGCAACCCCAAGGTTGGCTGCCACACTAGCCTTAATCGATTCATTGCAGCTCAGTTCTAGGTTGCTGCGGAGGGCCAGCCCCTGGGCCTGGAAGGCGGCTTCTAGACGCTGGCGCGTGCTAGATTCGGGCTCCCGGAGAATCCAGTTTGCCTTTGCTAGGTCGGCCAAGGTTAAGGGCCGACGCTGAGCCAGGGGATGACGCTGGGAGGCCACCACCCGCAGGGGAGACTGGGCGTAGGGCAGGGTGGCAAGGTTGGCTGAGGTGGGTGGCAGGCTAAACAGGTAGAAGTCATCTTCGTTTTGGTGCAGGCGGTCTTGCAACTCAGCGTCGCTGCCTACGTAGAGGGACACCTCTAGGCCGGGATACTGTTCTAGGAAGGGCTTAAACTGCTCCACCAGCAGGCATTTACCACTTTCCACCGTAGCCAACTTGACGCTCCCCGCCTCAACGCCCTGGAAGGCCAGCAGAGTTTGATCTAAATGCTGAAGCTGCCGTAGCACCTGGTGGCAGGTATTCAGTAGGGCTTCTCCTGCCGCCGTCAGGTGCAGTTGCCGACCGATGGTTTCCACCAGGGGCATCCCCACGGTTTTTGAGAGCTGCTTAATCTGAATAGACACCGTCGGCTGGGTGAGGTAAAGCTCCGCCGCTGCCTTGGTGTAGTTGCGGTGCCGTGCCACCGCCTCAAAAACTTCCATTTGGTGCAGGGTAATTCCCTTTGTGCTGAGCAAGGATGCCGCCATGATTGAGCCGAGCTATCAAAGGACATCCTTACTTTAGCAACTTTTGCGTTTCTAAAGTAGCCCCTAGGCCCATATCGATTCGCCCCTGGAGACAACGCGCCCCCGGCCCTAACCCCTCGACGCTACTGCCACACGTAGATCAGGATGAACAGCACAATCCAGATCACATCGACAAAGTGCCAGAACAGGGAGGTGGCAATCACGCCCACTTCGCCATCATCGTAGTTGCCGGGGATGAAGGATCGAGCCAGCATGATCGCTTGCAGAAGTACCCCAGTGAGAACGTGGAGCCCGTGGAATCCGGTGAGCAGGTAGAACATGCCACCATAGAGGCCGTCAGTAAAGCCAAAGTTGAGGCCCGCCCATTCCACCGCTTGGCCGTAGAGGAAGAAGCTGCCCATGGCCATGGTCAATAACCAAAAGGCCCGGAAACCCCAGATGTTTTCTTTTTTCAGGTAGCGCTCGGCGATGTAGATGACGAAACTGCTGGAGACCAGGACGATGGTGTTGATCAGCGGTTCGCGCACCTCCAGCCCCTCCACACCGGGGGGCAGCCAGTCGAGGGACGTGGTTTTGTAGACGGCATAGCCCACAAAGAAGCTGAGGAAAATCACGCTTTCCGACAGCAGAAAGATGATGAATCCAACCAGGCGGTGTTCCCCTTCTTCGTGGTGGGCGGGGCTGACTTCAGCGGCGGTGTTCACCGTGGAATCGAGGTTGATGGAACTCATTTAGGCCACCTCCGTAGACGCAAGTTGCTGTAGGGCCGCCTGCTGGGCGGTGAGGGGTTCGTTTTTGCCGTAGCCGTAGGGTTCGGCGATGACGGTGGGGATTTCGTCGAAGTTTTCGTGGGGGGGCGGCGAGGCCACCATCCACTCTAGGCCAATGGCTCTCCAGGGGTTGGCGGGGGCTTTTTCCCCCTGCACCCAGGAGCTAATCATGTTCAGCAAGAAGGGCAGGGTGGAGACCCCCAGCAAAAAGCCGCCCAAACTGGCCAGCACGTTCCAAAAGGCAAATTCTGGGTCGTAGGAGGCGACGCGGCGGGGCATCCCCATTAGGCCAGCGGGGTGCATGGGCAAAAAGTTGAGGTTGGTGCCCACGAAGGCGAGGACAAAGTGCAGTTTGCCCAGCCCTTCGTAGTACATGCGCCCGGTCATCTTGGGGAACCAGTGGTACAGGGCGGCGAACATGCCCATGGTCATCGACCCATACAGCACGTAGTGGAAGTGGCCCACCACAAAGTAGGTGTTGTTGACATGGATATCCACCGGGGTAGAGGCCAGCATGATGCCCGTGATGCCCGCGAAGACAAACATGGTCATGCCGCCGAGGGCAAACAGCATGGCGGTGTTCAGCTTCAGCTTGCCGCCCCAGATGGTGGCCACCCAGGCGAAGACCTTGATCCCCGTGGGCACGGAGATGGTCATGGTGGTGAACATAAACAGCATCCGCATCCAGCCGGGAGTGCCGCTGGCGAACATGTGGTGTACCCAGACGATGCCGCTGAGTCCGGTGATAATAAAGGAGGATACGGCCACCACCTTGTAGCCAAACAGGGGCTTACGGGCATAGACCGGGAAAAGTTCTGAAAATACGCCAAAAATCGGCAGCATAATCACATACACCGCCGGGTGGGAATAGAACCAGAAGAAATGCTGATACAGCACCGGATCGCCGCCCTTGGCCGGGTCAAAAAAGCTGGTGCCCACCATGAGGTCAAACAGCAGCATCACCGCCCCCGCCGTCAGCGCTGGCAGGCCGAAGAGCTGGATAATCTGCGCCGCCATCACCGTCCAGCAGAACACGGGCATTTTGAAGAAGGTCATCCCCGGTGCCCGCATCCGCACGATGGTGGTGACGATGTTGACCGCCCCCATAATCGACGACACCCCCGACAGCGCCACCGCCACCAGCCACAGGGCTTGGCCGTTGATTAGGTTGCCCGTGGGGTTCTGCAAACTCACCGGAGGATAGGCCCACCAGCCCGACTGGGACGGCCCACCGGGCACCAAAAAGCTGGCCATTAAAATGACGCCAAAGATGGGCACCAGCCAAAAGGCCACCGCATTCAGGCGGGGGAAGGCCATGTCCCGCGCCCCAATTTGCAGGGGCACCAGGTAGTTGGACAACCCATTCAGTACCGGGAACGTCCACATGAACAGCATCAGGGTGCCGTGCATGGTGAACAGGGCGTTATACACCGTGCGATCCACCAGATCGGCCTCCGGGGTGATCAACTCACCGCGCATCACCATGGCCAGGAAGCCGCCAATCAGAAAGAACACAAAGGCGGTGACGATGTACTGAATGCCAATCACCTTGTGGTCGGTGCTGAAGGTGAAAAAGCGCCACCAGTTTTCCGGCTCTCCGGGGCTGGGTTCCTGGCGTTCTGGGGCAAGGGCGTCTATGGAGATGTTCGTCATTTATATAGATGTCCTTAGGTCAGGTGTTCTGCGGTTGATGTCTTTAGGTCAGGCTTGCTGTGAGCAGATCGCTTTTGTGCGTGGATTGGCCCTCACCCTACGACCCCACATAATTCACCATGGGGGCGGGGGCAGGGGGGACGGTCTTCCAGCCCGGACGGTGATCGTCGCCGCCCGTGCGTTGGTATTCGTCGTAGGAGGGGTTGAGGCCCGGTTTTAGGGGGGATTTCGCGGCAGTCGCAAGCCACTGCTGGTAGGCGTCCGGCGATTCCACCACCACATCGGCCTGCATGGCGGCGAAGTAGGTGCCGCTATATTGGGAATCCCGCAGGCGATACTTGCCCTCCAGGATGGGGGTGAATTCAAAATCAATGTCTCGACCGGGGATGACATCCTGCTTCACCCGAAAGGCGGGAATATAGAAGCCGTGGAGCACGTCCTCGGAGGTCAACGCCAGCTTAATGCGCCGATCCTTGGGCAGGTGCAACTCGGTGCTGGTGACGTTGGCTTCGGGATAGTAAAACTCCCACACCCACTGCCGAGCGTGGACTTCAATGGCTTCAGGCTCCAACCCAGCCGTCTCCGGCATCCCCTGGGCCATGTCCATTGGTGCGGCAATGGCTTCCCCCATGCCCATGTGGATGTGCTCCATCGGCCCCAGAATCGACATTTGGTCGTAGACCCGATAGCTGGCGGCGGCAATCCAAATCACCAGCACAATGGGAATCGCCGTCCACACCACCTCTAGGGTGAGGTTGCCCTCAATCGGGGGGCCGTCGCTTTCGTCGTATTTGCCCGCCCGCTGGAACAGGGCCGAATAGATGACGGTGCCCACCACGCCGCAAAAAATGAAGGTACCAATGGCGGTCATCAGGCTAAACAGGCCATCCACCAGCACCGCCTCCGCCGAGGCCGGGGGCGGCAACCAGCTATAGGCCACCTGGCCCATCCACAGACTAATGGCGGTGAGGATTCCGGCCACGGCAGCGAGTTTGAGAATTAGGCGAAGGTTCATAGGGGAAAGGCAAAAGGCAAAAGTAAAAAGGCAAAAAATGTGGAAGGAGAACGGTTCAGAACCAAGGTTGCTTTTGGGAATGACTCAAGATATTGCAGTTAGCCTAAGAATCCTGCAATCATTTGATAAATGAAGCTTTTCTTGCTCCCCTCTCCTCCCTGGGAGAGGGGCTGGGGGTGAGGGTTGAGAGAGTCCTGATAAGAGAACACTCCATACTCAAAAACAACTAGAACCATCGGGGCTGAATCACATTCAAAATCGTCAAATCCTCCCCAGCCCGTAATAGGCGATCTGCGCTGATGTGAACACCAAATTCAGCGGCCAGTTGTGCCCCTAGGGTGCCGTGGGCAAACATCAACACAAAAATACCCAGCCCCGCCACCAAATACGACCACTGCACCTGTCGCGCCCGATCCTTGCGCCACACATAGCGCTGGAAACCTCGCCAGATGGCCATTCCGGTAATCAGGGCCAGCAGCAGCACGCCGCCCACCCCGTGCCAGAGCATGGTTTCTAGGCTTTCCAGACCCCAGGCACTGACGCCATCGCTGGGGGGTTGGGCCAGCAGCATTTCGTAAAAGCCCGCCGCCACCGTGGGGAAGGTGATCACCGCCGCCGCCACCATGTTGAACCAGCCCACATCGTAGAAGTTGGACGAGCTAGCCGGAATCGCCAAAAACTTGAACACCCGCCTTTCCAAGGGGAATAGTGCCCCTACAATATCGAAACTAATGGCAACGATGAACAACCCCAGCGTTAGGTGTACCAGGTTGGGATGGATGGGCACCACGTAGGGCAAGCCGTTTGGCCCTAGCTGGTTGGCGATTTGGTCAATCAAATCAGGACTCATTACAGCACTCCGTCACGAATCGCTTCCACCACTTCCACGGTGTGCAGGCCGTAGATCCACACCAGTTTGTCGCCTAGGTAGGTTTGCACCAGCACCAGCCCGGTCAACAACCCGCCCACGCCCAGGTAAGCGATGGGGAGGGATTTGGGGTCGTTATTCCGCAGCACGTAGCGCCAGCCCGTAATCGCGGCGATAATGCCGGACAGCCCCCAGCCCAAAATCGTGTGCAGGTTGAGGGTCGATTCCGCCGAGGGCACATAGGGCGTAGCGAGACCCGCCTCTACTTGGCCAAAGATCACGGCAATGAAAATCGACACCGTGGCAAAGGCCATATTCCACCAGCTCACCTCGTAGTAGCGAGGATTTTTGGTGATGGTGCCCACCACATCGCAGACAAAGGCGAACAGGGCCATGGCGATGACAAAATGCACCACGATGGGGTGGATGGTGTCGGGGTAGGGCAGATTGTGGTCGTTGAGGGGAGGCAGATACTCAAACACGGGATGTCCGGGGTAGGGGTGTCCTAGGTGAGGGATCTTCCGAGGAAGTCAAGCACCGCTGCGGCTAGCTTGGCATGAGGATAGCAAGCCGTTGTTTATAGGGTAAGTATCCTAGCTGTCACCTGCCAGGAAAATCTCACCTTAGCCAGGGATTTTCCCACTGACCTTTGGGAGGATCGACGAAACTTTAGGAAATGTTAAGCCCATCCTAGGCGGTTTAGTTTTGTTAAGCCATGCACTTTGGTCTTCATCGAGAGAAGAACAGACGCACCACCACGGCAATCAAGCCATGCACTAAGGCGGGGCTGAGGCAACCGCCTACCAAGACGCCCAGGATGGCGGGCGTAGCGCGATCTGCACTGTCGGGGAAGCCCCCCTGGCGATGGCGGCGAAGATCAGCCCTAGGATCAGCGGCACCACGGTACCCACGGCACTGCTGCCCAACAGACCTACCCCCTGCCAGAGGAAAAAGTTGTGCTGGGCTGCGCCAAACCAATAGCCCCAGGCCACCGACCACACCCCAATCAGCAGACCCGACCCAACCAATACAGGCAGCAGAAACACCAGAAAGAGAATGCCGCCGCCCTGGCTTTCAAAGGTTTCTGGGGCAAAAATCTGGAGCATCAGGATACCCAGCACCAGCCCCAAAACGGTGGTCATCACGGTGGCTAGGGCCATCCACACCAAAAACATGAAGGATCGACTTTTCGCCCAACTCATGGCTCCCGCCGCGACAAAGTAGATCACCGCCGCCAACACCAGTAAACCTTCTGTCATGCCCCTCCTAGTCGCAGCCGTGGAAGAACCGCACCGCACTAAAGTCACGGGCCTGGAGGCTGTCGTTATCGATGAAACAGTAGATCGACTCGCTGCTACCCTGAATTCCCGCCAACTCTAGCAGCAGTCGGCCCTTAGAACGGTAGAGAAAGTCAGGGGCGCTGCCGTGGGAATCGGGCCATCCGCCCAGCTTGCTGCCTAGTCCACTGGCTTCCGTTTCGATGACATAGTCGTAGAGCCAGTCCTCAAAATCGGCCACCATATCCGGGTCGAACGCTTCCAAGTTCGGCGAGTTGAGATCTAAAAAGAGATCTTGGCGAACGGTGAAGGTAAGGCTGGAAACGGCGTCAAACTGGTCTCGATAGGTCTCCCGCAGGGGCACAAAACTAAAGTCCGCAATCAGATCCGCCGGATCGTTAGTCACCGTTGGGAAGTAAATCACCTGAAATATCCCATCGCGGTAGGATCTGGCCAGTTCGCCACCGCCCACATAGAGCTGCCACATCCCCTCAGCGGGAAAGTCAAATCCGTCAATGGGGGGAACGTCGGCACAGTTAAGTTGCACCAGCAGGGCCAGGGGCAGCCCGGTATTGGGGTTAGTGGGATAGGTGGCCTGGGTCGGGAAATAGGGATCGCCACCCACCTTGCTCTGCCACCGGGTCAGCGGGTCGGCGGGGTGACGGGGCGGCGGCGGCGGCGTAACCTGGGTGGCGGCGATAGCGATGTAGGGCTCTAGGTTGGCCTCCAGAATGGGCCGGAGGTCGGCGAACTCATCGGGCAGGTCTTGCAACAGGGCAGGCCGAGGGAGATCAGAATTGACCATGGTTCAAAAGCAAGGCGGGGGCTGACCCCAATCTACGGAAAAAACCTTGCACCTGCCACTGATATCAACCTTTCCCAGGCTTTCGGGGGCAGACATGCCCCCTGTAGGCTGGATGCTCCCAAGGTCAAAGCCAGTCCCCAACGTTTTGTGAACATCCGACAAAGGTAGGCCCAAGTCCCTATGCTTCATCCAAACGTTAGTAGGCCACCTCAACCTAGACAGGTCACGATAGTCCCCCTACCCCCAGGCCGTGTCGCCCAAATTTGGCGGCACATCCTGCCAGCGGCCATCCCCCACCGCCCGGATGGCTTCCTTTAAATTCACATCCCCGGTGTAAATGGCCCGACCGACAATCACCCCCGACACGCCCACGGGTTCTAGCGCCAGCAGCGACAGCAAATCCCGCAGGGCACCCACGCCACCGGAGGCAATCACAGGCATTGTCACCGCCTCGGCCATGGTGCGTAGGGCGTCCAAATTTGGGCCTTTCAGGGTGCCATCCCGTTTGATGTCGGTGTAGATCACGGCGGCGGCTCCCCGCTGCTCCATCTGTTGCGCCAGATCAACGGCTTCTACCTCGGAAATATCCAACCAGCCCCGCGTCGCCACCTTGCCGTCCTTGGCGTCGATACCTACGATGATCTGGCCAGGATACTCAGCACTCAGATCGCTCACCAAGTCAGGGTTTTCAATCGCCGCCGTACCTAAGATGGCGTAGCGCACCCCCAGGTCAAACAGCGCCTTCACCCGATCCCGATCCCGCAAGCCGCCGCCCACCTCCACGGGCATACTCACCGCCCGCGTGATGGCCTCAATCGCTTGCCAATTCTCTGGCTTGCCAGACTTTGCCCCATCCAAATCCACCAAATGCAGCCGGGTTGCCCCCTGTTCCTCCCACTGCCGCGCCACCGCCACCGGGTTGTCGTCAAACACCTCCGACTGGGCATAGTCGCCCTGATACAGCCGCACACAACGGCCTTCCAGCAAATCAATGGCGGGGATAACTTCCATAGGTTCAGATTCTAGAAATCGCTAGCAACGGGGACTTGGGTAGATCTCTGATGCCGTTGGCCCTCACCCTAAATCCCTCTCCCTTGGGGAGAGGGACTTTGAAGACTCTCTACGGCTTTCTCTTATAGATGAGGGAAAGCTTTGAAGCCTACGTCCGGTTCCCCTCTCCCCCCTGGGAGAGGGGCTAGGGGTGAGGGCCAGCCTAGGCGACAACAACAAATTCTCAATCTACCAAACCCATCCATTCTATCGGCCCATCCCCTACCCACGGGCACCGATTTCCCGTAGACTCCAAGATGCGAATCACAACAGAGAATCATGCTAGACCTGACTGGGAAAAACGCCCTGGTAACGGGCATCGCCAACAATCGATCCATCGCCTGGGGCATTGCCCAGCAGCTCCATGCCGCCGGGGCTAACCTCGGCATCACCTACCTGCCCGACGAAAAGGGCAAGATGGAGGGCAAGGTGAAGGACTTGGTGGATCCCCTCAATCCCAGTCTGTTTTTGCCCTGCAATGTGCAGGATGAGGCCCAGGTTTCTGAAGTCTTCAGCACCATCGGCCAAGCATGGGGCAAGCTGGATATTCTCATCCATTGCCTCGCCTTCGCCAACCGCGACGACCTCTCCGGCGACTTCAGCAACACCTCCAAAGACGGCTACCAACTGGCCCTGGATGTCAGCTCCTACTCCTTAATTACCCTCGCCCGTGGAGCCAAACCCCTGATGACCGAGGGCGGCAGCATCGTCACCCTCAGCTATTTGGGTGGCGTGCGCGTGGTGCCGAACTACAACGTCATGGGCATCGCCAAGGCCGCATTGGAAATGAACGTGCGCTACCTCGCTGCCGAGCTTGGCCCCAACAACATCCGAGTCAACGGCATCTCCGCTGGCCCCATCCGCACCCTGGCCTCCTCGGCGGTGGGCGGGATCTTAGACATGATCCACCACGTCGAAGAAATCGCCCCCCTGCGCCGCACCGTTACCCAAACCGAAGTGGGCAACACCGCCGCCTTCCTCTGTAGCGACCTCTCCAGCGGCCTAACCGGACAAATCCTCTACGTCGATTCCGGCTACTGCATCATGGGCATGTAGAGGAGATGGGAATTCAGTTGTGAGCGATACTTTCTTCTGATAAGATCAGCTCACAGCGGTAGAAATACTTATCAATCTCGATTCAGACGCCACGGGCAAGGCTCCTACGCCATAGGGGTTTTCCGTGTTTATAGCCTGAATAGAGGGCTTGGTTCAGGCATTCCTGACCACCATAAGTGGATAAGCCTCTGCCGTGGATAGCTCTGAATCCTCTAGGCACCGTACCTCTACAGAGGGGCATTGCCGTGGGAGTTCAGGGATTTACGCTTCACAAGCGCCACATTTTACGAGATATTTTTTGGGGTATTTCGTGGGGGTCGTGGGGTGTTGCGGCGCGGTCAGCATCGCCACCTTGCCAAGACTGCATGACTTTAACAGGAGTTGTATAGAGGGAACCTATGATCAACAAGCCAGACAAAGTAGTTCTCATCGGTGTTGCGGGCGACTCTGGGTGTGGTAAATCCACCTTCCTCAGACGGCTGAGCGACCTGTTTGGGGCCGAACTGATGACCGTCATCTGCCTGGATGACTACCACAGCCTCGACCGCAAACAGCGCAAAGAAGCGGGCGTCACCGCGCTGGATCCTCGTGCCAACAACTTTGATCTGATGTACGAACAGATCAAAGCCCTGAAGGAAGGCAAGAGCATCGACAAGCCCATCTACAACCACGAAACGGGCGAGCTGGATCCCCCCGAACGGGTTGACCCCAACCGCATCATCGTGATTGAAGGGCTGCACCCCCTCTACGACGAGCGCGTTCGCGACCTGATCGACTTCAGCGTTTACCTCGACATCAGCGACGAGGTGAAGATTGCCTGGAAGATCCAGCGCGACATGGCCGAGCGTGGCCACAGCTACGACGATGTGCTGGCCTCCATCAACGCCCGTCGTCCCGACTTTGAAGCCTACATCGACATCCAAAAGCAGTATGCCGATGTGGTGATTCAAATTCTGCCCACCAAACTCATCCCCAACGACGAAGAGAAGAAAGTGCTGCGGGTGCGCCTGATGCAGCGGGAAGGCGTGGAAGGCTTCGACCCCGTCTACCTGTTCGACGAAGGCTCCACCATCGACTGGATTCCCTGCGGTCGGAAGCTCACCTGCTCCTACCCCGGCATTCGGATGCACTACGGCCCCGACAGCTACTACGGCCACGAGGTCTCGGTGCTAGAGGTGGATGGTCAGTTCGACCGCTTGGAAGAAATGATCTACATCGAAAGCCACCTCAGCAACACCTCCACCAAGTACTACGGTGAAATGACCGAACTGCTGCTGAAGCACCGCGAATATCCTGGTTCCAGCAACGGCAGCGGCCTGTTCCAGGTGCTTGTGGGTCTGAAGATGCGCGCCACCTACGAGCGGCTGACCTCCACCAGCCTCAACGTCGCCACCCACGCCTAGGCATCAGTCCGACGAATCATTGTCTGGCTCATAATCCATAGGAGAGGATACCGCTGTGTGTCCTCTCCTTTTTTGTTGGACACTTCCCCAGTTGTAAAAGAAGCCCTGTGGCGCGAATTACTGATTTAAATGTAGCTAAATTGACAATTTATTGCAGCTTCACCTCTGATTAATTTAGTGATCTCACATCGATCAGGGATCGTCAACTGCCGGAATATAAGACAAAAAGTTCGGTATTCAAGCTGAAGACACCTTCTTTCGCCCAGTATAAAATCGAACTACAAAGGCAGCGGTGCATTATGAGGCTCCTAACCAAGGGCCAACGGTTGCATCCAGCCTTCATAAGTCCTGATCGAGGTAATCTCTAATGTCCAAGTACAAGAAAATCAAGTCTGGGGTCAAAGAAGTCGCTGGTTTTGCCGCAGGTGGTGGCGCTGTAGGCTTAGGGATTGCTGCACACGTTGGAAGAATGGGGCTAGCCGTTGCTGGTGGAGGTGTCGGTATTGGCGCGGCCCCGGTTGCGGCGGCTGGGGTTGTTGTTGGGTTGGCTACATACGGTTTGAAGCGGGCCTTTAAAGACTAGATCAACCAAAACGATGGTTTTAGAGCCTGCATGATGGCTTGACTAATCAACAAGCTGATTCTTCTCAGAATCAGCTCTTGTTACGTGTTACGATTTCTATCCACATAAATCCCTAGGACTTGAATATGAGCTTTAAGTTTGACCCAAGCAAGATTCCATTTCTAATTGAGCTTATGGAAAAGGCTATTCAAGATGGTCGTGAATGGGGGCTAGATCTTCTCAATGAGTCTAAGCATAAACATGGTCGAAAGAAGATTGCTATTCATGCCATCAATATGTCTACTTTGTGGTCGATAGGCAAAGGAATAGCTACCGGAATCGCTGGCCTTCTGGCTCTTCCAGCAGATCTGGTTGATACTGTCTACTCTCAAGTAAAACTCTCAGCCACCCTCTTTACCATTCGCGGATATGATACAGCTAATGAAGGTAACTGGGTTTTTATCGTTGCTGCTGCAATTGGAATCTCTGTACATAAGCTGGCAAAGTATTTAGGTGTTCATGCCATCAAGGCGCTAAACAAAGTTCTCCTGCCCAAAAGCTTTAGAATTTTGATGAAGATGAATCAAACGCTTGCAATTAAGTTTGGTGCTAAAATCTTCGGCAAGAACGTTGTGAAGGTTGCTAAAGCTGTTCCTGCCATTGGTGGAGTCATTGGCGGCGGTGTCAACGGCGTTACGATGCTCCTGTGTGGTCGTGGAGTTATTCGCTTTATGGATGATTGGGGAACAGGTGATGATTGGGAAATGGAGGGAGGATGTGCCCCTGCCTAAAGCTTCGCTCGACACAAATTCGTGAAACACAGCGATAGTTAGTTCTGGCTTTGTTGGGTGACGCGATCACGTTACCCAACAAGCAACTGCTAACTGTGAAAGCTAATACTTATGACCGATGACGATTTCTAGTAGCTCTTGGAGTATCTATGGCTTACGTCCATGAGATTAAGTTCTTTCAACAAGGTGGGAATCTTCGCGTTGCGCTATTTGATAAAGCGCCTCCCTTTTGCAATGAGTTTTGGATTAAGAATATCTCCGCTTCTGCATTAGGTATTCAGCGTCTTCCTCAAAATATAGAACTAGAGAAAAAGTACTCTGTCACCTCTCTTGGTATTCAACCCTTTGAGGCTACCAAGCCATTATTTAGATTTACAGATGCCAGCGCAAAACTTGCATGGGAAAAAGGCAAAGCGATTTTCCTGAAGCGAATCGGGTTTTAGTTGTAGGGTGCATTGCTTCGCAAATGCACCAAACTAGGGATCTGGGCTGGGCCATCTAAAGAAACCGAGTTGCTGCCCCACGCCCTATCGTCAAGCCGACCGCTCACAGGTGCGCTTTAGGCTGTCAAGGTATGAAAACCTACTTGGCGAAACTCTTGAATAAAGGCCGTATCCAGAAATAGACGTTTACGACTTATGGTTCAGGCTGATGCTTCGGAGGGCTATCGAGATAAGGCTTATCGATTCACCCAGTTTTCTAGGCGCAATGCAGGAATGCGTTGAAACTCGTCGGTATTGTTGGTCACGAGGATGAGATTCCGAGCGATGGCCTGGGCTGCAATCAGCATGTCCATCGCCCCAATGATGGAACCTTGACGAGACAGCAAAGCTCTAAGTTGACCCTAGGCTTGGGTTGCCGCTGGGTCAAAGGCCAGAATCTCTAACGGTAGTAAGAACTGCTGAAGGGCGGCTCGGTTGGCCTCAACGTGCTGGCTTCTGTAGGCACCATACTCTAGCTCAGCCACGGTGATGGCAGAAACGCCAATGTCCAGCGGCCTATGGGTGTTGAAGCGATCTCGTACTTCTGGCGGTTTGTGTTTAATGATGTAGATGCAGATGTTGGTATCGAGCAGGTATTTCATTCAAACAACGGCTCCCGATCCTCCAAGGGCGGCTGTTCGCGGGTTGCCATAAAGTCATCTGTGAAGTGGCTGAGGCTGTCAAACAGGGGTTGCCAGGGCTGATCGGTGCTGAGCAGGACGATGGCATTGCCGACTTGTTTGATGTAGACCTCTGTGCCGTTGAGATGGAAGGCCACAGGCAAAACCACAACCTGGCCATGTTCATTTGTCAGTAATGGGGTAGTTTCCATGGCTAAACCTCTGGACGACTTATCTCTAGGGTAATGGTTTCTCCATGCCGGGAGTTCTCCTTGCTGGGCAACGTTAGCAACTGTTGCTCAATAGTCTCGAAGTAGGCAATCAAAACCTCAAACGATCTGCTTTCGCATGGCCATGTCCACTTCATCTCAGCCTATTGTGGCAGATGAGTCCTAGGGCTGAAACCACCGTCCCCACATCAATGGCCCCTCCAGCGGAACTCAACATTCTCAGGTCGTCACCACCGTCTGACAAATCATTGTCTGGCTCATAATCAAGGAGAGGATACAGGATTGTGTCCTCTCTTTTTTTGGGTTTGACCATGCCCTGCCCCTGTGCGACCTGGCTAGACCGTCTTCGAGACACCGGGACAAGAGGCTAGAATGTGATAGCCCAGGCTGCTGATGTTGGGCATTGGATTGTCAAGGGTTTGAATGCGCCATGGTGGCTACGTCTTCGCTGTCCGCAGATCGTGAACTGCCCCGCCGTCCTGAGAGCGACTGGCGGCTGTTTTTACAGATGTGGCCCTACCTCTACAAGCGCCGCCGCATGATGGTGCTGCCCCTGATTTTGCTGGTGCCCTTGTCCTTGGCCAATGCCCTTCAGCCCGTGTTGATTGGGCAGGCGATTTCCCTGATTCGCCAGGAGCCTGTGATGGCCTTTTTGCAGGGGCGCACCCTCCAGGGCGGGTTGAATTTGATTGTGGGCACCCTGGTGGTCACGGTGGCGATTCGGCTGTTGCTGGATGGGGTGCAGAGCTACCTGGTACAGGAGGTGGGGCAGCAAGTCACCGCCGACATTCGCAATGATTTGTTCTCCCACGTCACCTCCTTGGCCGTGCGATTTTTTGACCGCACCCCTGTCGGCAAGCTCATCACCCGCATCACTAGCGACGTGGATGCCCTGGGGGAGGTGTTTTCTACGGGGGCTGTGGGCATTATCACCGACCTGTTTTCCATCGGCGTTCTGCTGGTGGTGATGTTTACCATGCAGTGGCAACTGGCCCTGATGTTGTTAGGGCTGCTGGTGCCCGTCACCTGGCTGATTATTTTCTTTCAGCAGCAGTTTCGCAAGGCCAACTACAAGGCGCGAGAACATTTGTCGGAACTGAACGCCGCCCTGCAAGAAAACATTGCGGGCATCAACGTGGTGCAGCTCTTTCGCCGCGAGCGGTTTAATGCCGAGCTATTTCGGGCTACCAACCAGCGCTACATCACCGCTGTAGATAAGACGATCTTCTACGATTCGGCGGTGTCTTCTACGCTGGAGTGGGTCAGCCTCGTGGCCATTGGCGGCGTGCTGTGGTTAGGCGGGCTGCTGGTGATGCAAGACGCCCTCACCTTTGGGGTGTTAGCTTCCTTCATTTTGTTTGCCCAGCGGTTGTTTGATCCCCTGCGCCAGTTTGCCGACAAGTTCACCGCCATCCAAGCCGGACTCACCGCTGTCGAACGCCTCACCGACCTCTTCAGCATCCCCGTCGAAATCCGCGACCCCGCCCATCTGAGTGCTGGCGCTGCCGAACCCCCTACCGCTGATGTCGCCAGCGCCAGCGCCAACCTCTCCGCGTCCCCCCCTCTCCCCCTCTCCCCTCCCTCCGCTCCCACCCACGCCTCGGAGATTCGCTTCAACCACGTCACCTTTGGCTACAAGGCCGAGGAACCCGTGCTAAAAGACCTCACCTTTACCATTCGCCCTGGGGAAAAAGTGGCACTGGTGGGGCCAACCGGGGCAGGCAAGAGCTCCATCATTCGCCTCCTCTGCCGTTTGTACGACATCAACAGCGGCTCCATTTTGCTGGATGGCGTAGACATTCGCGACCTCCCCCAGGCGGAACTGCGGCGGCGCATGGCTGTGATTTTGCAGGACGGCTTTTTGTTTGCTGGCGACGTAAAAAGCAACATCACCCTGGGGGAAGACTACCCCCTGGAAGCTGTCATTGAAGCGGCGAAAAAGACCAACATCCACCACCTGATCGAGCAGCTACCCCAGGGCTACCACACCGAACTGCGCGAACGGGGGGCCAACCTTTCGGGCGGTCAAAAGCAGCTTTTGGCCTTTGCCCGCGCCGCCATCCGCGATCCGGGCATCCTCGTCCTCGACGAAGCCACTGCCAACCTAGATGTGGGCACCGAGGCCATGATCCAAGAAGCCCTAGAACGCTTGCTAGAGGGCCGCACCGCCATCATCATTGCCCACCGCCTCTCCACCATCCGCAACGTAGACCGCATCCTCGTTCTCAAACACGGCGAACTCGTGGAACAGGGCACCCACGACGAACTCCTGGCCCACGATGGTCTCTACTCCAGCCTCTATCGCCTGCAAATGCTGGGGGTTTAGCTGCGGGTATGGCAAGGATGACGATAGCGGGGTGAGATCCGCCAGCCTTCCATGCCCCAGCCCCTAGAGCTTTGTCAGGGAAGCTTGACTCAGAGGTATTGAGGCAGGTCGCCGCTTCTGGTGGGCTCTAGCCGCCAATCCTGTTACAACGGCTACGTTTTCAGCCGATGACGCCTTGCCCCACAGGTGGCCATCGCCCCATGTCGCCCGTAGTCCTTGGGATCTCTCGCCCTGCGCCAGTGGGTAGAGTAGTAGATGGAGACCATCCTAGGAGAACACACCATGGATAAGCAAACCGAGCAAGCCCGCGAACTCTTGGCCCAACAGCGCCAGCAGGAAGACCTGCGCCACGACGCCATGCTAGAACGCAGTGCTGAGGAACTCCATGAAAGCGCATCCTCCACCGTGGAGGAAAAAGCTCGTCTGGCCATGGCCAACAAGCTCCATGCCCAGGAGCACGTTCAAGAAGCCATGCTGGAGCGGGGCGAGGAAGAGGTCCACGGTTCCTAAGCTCCTACGACTAGGCTCATCCTAGTGGGGTGCGCCGTGCGGAGGCTAAGCTTCGCCGCCCTGCCGCCCTGCCCCCTCGCCCGCAAAACTCCCGCCCTACTGTTCCCCAGTGATGGACAGAGCATCCACCCAAATGCGGGGGCAGAGACCACCGGGGGTCATTTCCAAGTGAGGTTCCACGTGGATGATCGCCTTCAGCAGGTCGCGGAAGTCTCCGGCCACGGTGGCGGATTCGACGCTGACCCGTTCGCCCTGGTTAATCAGCCAGCCGTCGAAGGGCAGGGAGAAGGAACCTTGCAGGGAATTGACCCCGGCATGGAGGGCTTGCAGGTCATCGATCAAAATCACGTTGCTGGCGTTGTCTAGGCTGAACTCGCTGGAGGATTCTGTCCCCGGTAGGACGTGATAGTAGCTGGGGCCAACGGAGACCTTCGCGCCAATGCTGGCGTGGCCTGTGGGGGAAGCGCCCATGCGTTTGGCCGTTCCGGCGCTGTGCAGAAAGTGGGTGAGCACGCCCTTTTCGATGATGGGAACGCGGCGGGTGGGGGTGCCTTCGCCATCAAAGGTTTCGGCGCTGATGTTTTCGGGGTGGAGGGCGTCGTCGTAGACCGAGAGCAGGTCGGAGGCCACCACGCTACCGAGGGAATCGGGGGTGGACAGGCTGCGGTGATCCAAGATGCTCTGGGCATTGTACATGTTGGAAAACGCCCCCAACAGGCTGAGGAAGGCTTCCCCAGAAAACACGACGCGGTACTTGCCGGAGGCGATTTTGTCGTAGTTCAGGTGGCTGATGGTTTTGTCGGTGGCTTCCTTCAGGCAACCGTCCAAATCCAGCAGCGGCAACCCTCGGTTCACCCGCACCGCCCCGGCAGAACGAGGTTTGCGACCCTCCTGCTCGGTTTTGCTGTAGAGGTAGACCGAAGCGTAGGAGCGGGCTTCCTGACGTAGGGCTCCGGCACTGTTGAGGTAAAAGCGGTCGATGCTGCGTTGGGCGAGGCCGTTGTAGGGCACGCTGGCAATGGCGGGATGGGCCTCTAAGAGCTGCTTTTCGAGGGCGACCAATTGTTGGATCAGCTCTCCCACGGGGGCGGGTTCCACGGGGGGCAGGTCAACCTCGGCGGTGGGGGCGGTGGCTTCGGGGCTGAAGTCGGGAATGTGGTCGGCGACGCCAAAGGCGCTGGCGTCACGGGCGCTTTCGAGGGCCAAATCCATGCCCGTGGGGTCTACATCGCTGGTGGAGGTAACGCCCACTTTGCCCTGGTCGTTCCACACGCGCACAATCACGCTGGAACGGTTGGAGGCTTTGACCTGCTTGGGGTCGCCCTTGTCTACCTGGACGCTGGTTTCGTCTACGGAAGACCCGTAAACGTCGTACTTGGCAATGCCCAGCTTTTTGGCGCTGGCTTCGGCGTAGGCGGCAATGTTTTGAATGGTTGGCATGGTTAGGGAGTAGGGAATGGGGAGTAGGGAGTAGGGTCTAATGGCTGACCCAAGGTTGGGTAGGGCGAGGAAACCGCGCCCCTACGGTTGGGTGGGGTGTTGTGGGTTGGTGGCGACACATCTCGGTAGCGCGTCACGTTTAATGGATGGGATTGGTTGTTCTAGCGGAGACTCTGGGTGGTGCATTGCTTCGCGAATGCACCCTACAATCCATCAACCATCAATCCCCAGAACCCTAGCGGCCTCCGACGGTGATGGCGTCTACTTTGAGGTGGGGTTGGCCGACGGTGACGTAGACGCTGCCGCTGATGGAGCCGCAGAAGCCTGCCGCGAGGCCGAGGTCGTTGGAGCACATGGAGATTTTGTTCATGATCTCGGTGGCTTCGCCGATGAGGGTGGCACCCTTGAGGGGTTTGGTGATTTTGCCGTTTTCGATCAGGTAGGCTTCATCCACACCGAAGTTGAATTGGCCCGTGGCTCCGACGCTGCCGCCGCCCATTTTTTTGCAGTAGATACCTTTGTCTACCGAGGCGAACAGTTCATCCAGCGAATAATCCCCAGGAGCGATGTAGGTGTTGCGCATCCGAGAGGCGGCGGCGTAGGTGTAGCCCTGGCGGCGACCGCTACCCGTGCGAGGGTGGCCCGTGCGCATGGAGCCCGCTCGGTCGGAGAGGAAGTTCCGCAGGATGCCGTTTTCGATCAGCAGGGTGCGCTGGGCGGGCATGCCTTCGTCGTCCATGTCGATGGTGCCGAAGGCGTCGGGAGACAGCCCTTCATCCCAGGCCGTGAGGTTTTCGTGGGCAATTTTTTCGCCCTTTTTGTCGATAAACGGCGTGGTGCCCCGCTCGATTTGGGTGGTCTCCAGCAGGTGGCCGCAGGCTTCGTGGAAGATCACGCCCCCGAACTGGTTGGCCATGATCACCGGATAGCTGCCAGATTCCACATAGTCGGCGTAGAGCATTTTCCCGGCGGATTCGCCCACGGATTGGGCGGTGCTTTCGTAGTCCCACTCGCGCAGGAAGGCGGGGTTGCTGGTGTCTCCGGCCCGCTGGCCAATGGAGGAACGGTGCTCGCCATCGGCACAGAGCAGGTTGTAGCCGACGGACTGGGTGAGACGGATGTCGCGGGCAAAGGTGCCATCGCTGGCAGCGACCAGGACTTCCTGCCAGTCGCGGAAGTAGACGGCGCGGCGGGATTGCACATGGCTGGCGTTCTTGGCCAGGGCGTCGTTGGCGGCCAAGAGCACATCGCCCATTTCCTGCATGGAGCTACAGTTGGCCAGCCATTCATCCTTAGACCGAGCGCTGGCATAGTCCCGCAGGAGTTCGAGGTTAATTTCAGAAATGTTCGCCGCTGGCCCCGGCAGGGTCAGGCCCATGATGCCCAGCGCCTTGTCCAGGGCGGACTTCAATCCCTGAAAACTGAGGTCATTGGTGCTGACGTAGCAATCGGCCTTGCCCAAAAACACCCGCACTCCTGCCCCGGTGATGATGCGAGGCGAAATGCTGGTAATCGCGTCGTCCTCGGCCTGACAGCTAATGTAGTTGCTGCGCTCTAGGAAAAACTCCACAAAATCGGCCCCCGCCGACCGACCCAGGCCCAGCAGCGCCGCCAGGGTGGGCTCCCAGGAGAGGTCGAAGCGGTTTCGGGTGGCCCCGTATTCCCTAGAAAGCAGGTCGTGGGTCTTTAGCAGCGGGGTGAGTGAGGGTGCAACCGTCATGCCAATTTATCCTTACAGGCTAAGAAAAACGCCGGATCGCCAGCGATTTACTTAGTGTAACAAACCCTCTCAGACAGGATCTTGATGGCCTTCTGGAGTGGACGATCCGCCCGTCCCCAATTCGTCTGACCCAATTCGTCTTGTCCCAAATTCGCCCGTCCCCAATTCGTCTACCCCAACCCGTCTACCCCAATTCGGCTGACCTAATTTGTCCAGCCACAAGATGACGCTATCCAAGGACAAGCGATCAATCGGTGATCAGGCGGCGGGCCATGGCGAGGGCGGCGCGACGGTCAACCTTGCCTTGGGCCGTTTGGGGTAGGGCGTTCACGGCCATCCAATACTTAGGCCGTTTGTAGGGCACCACTTGGGGAGCCAGCCAATCTGCCAGTTGGGCCAGGGCAACCCCCGGTTGCGGCACCACTAGGGCGCAAACCGCCTGTCCCCAATGGGCATCGGGCAAACCGACGATGCAGACTGCCTGGACGAGATCCGTCGTGAGCAGCAGACTTTCCAGTTCTTCGGGCTGCACTTTTTCGCCGCCTGTGATCAGTGTGGTGCTGTGGCGGCCGAGGATGTGCAGGTAGCCTTGATCATTGAGGTAGCCGATGTCGTCGGTGAGGAAGGGGGAGTCGGGAGTCGGGAGTCGGGAGTCGGGAGTCGGGAGTCGGGAGTCGGGAACACGGAGGTAGCCTTTGAAGAGGGAGGGGGCGGTAATGGCGAGGCGTCCGGGTTGGTTGGGGGGCTGGGGTTGGTGGTGATCATCCAGGACGGATATCGTGGCGTGGGGTAGGGGGCGACCGCTGCCTGTTTGCCCAGCCAGGAATTCATCGGGGCGAAGGGTGGCGACTTGGCTGGCGGTTTCGGTCATGCCGTAGGTGGGGGCTAGGGGTAGGGATAGGGTACGCGCTTGGGTGAGCAGGGCGGGCCAGGGAGTCGCACCGCCGAGGAGGATGGCCTGAAATTGCCGCAGCCAGGGCAGGTAGGTGTCGCCTTGGTTCAGCAATTCCTGTAGTTGAGTCGGGACGAGCGACAGGAAGCCGGGGTTTTCCGCTGGTAGGGGGAAGGGTTGGCCCTGTTTTAACTCGGCGTAGGGCTGGAGGATGAGTTGGCCGTTGGTGGCGAGGGTACGCAGGGCTTGCATCAATCCGCTGACGTGGTACAGAGGCAGCACGCAGTAGGCATTGACGGTGGCGATTTGGAAATGGGCCTGGAACCCTTGCACCGAGGCCATCAAAGTCTCCCAGGTGTGGCGGGCGAATTTGATCTGGCCCCCGCTGCCCCCGGTAGTGATGAGTAGCTCTGGGGTTTTGATTTCTGGGATTTCGGTGGGGGGAAGCTTGGCCACGTACAGTTCCCAATCGGGCACAAGGGGCTGGCTCCGGTCGGGCTGAAGCACCTCATCCACCTGCTGCCATTCCCGCTGGCCCCACCGAGGATTGGCCAGGGCTACCGTGAATCCCCTCCGCAATCCGGCCAAGGTTGCCGCTAAGCACCGCACTGGATCAACCTCGGCTACTAGAATTGCCGCCATTGGGTAATCCGACGGATTAGCACACAGACTAGACGGCTGAGCAGCTAATTTTTGAGAAATTTCGTCAATGATGGGCCAAATGGGTAAGACTTCCGGCCCTAGTAGCCAAGGATTACCCCAGCGGCGCTGCAAGGTGTCTTCTAGGCTGGGTAGGCTTGGCAAAGCGTGATTCCCTAGGGAATTGGGGAGGGCTGAGGTCATAGCGGCGAGGATTGCGACAGACGATCCCACAGTTGATCGGGAGCGAGGCTGTCCCAATCGTCCGCAAACCAGCCCAGCGTACCAAATCCGAGGGCTAGAGGATGGGGGACTTCCTGGGCGTACTCCTGGGCTAAGGTTAACGCCGCTTGCCGACCAATGGGAGTCTCAAACACCGAGGAAAAAATGATGGATGGGGAATGCTGCCGCCAAAAGTGCCGCAGCCGATCCGGCCAGCCCGCAATGACAGGTTTGACCACCCACAACCCTGTCCAGCCCCGCTGATGATGTTCCTCAAGCTGGGCGAGGGTGGCTACGGATTCGTCCAATGCCAGGGGGGTATGGAATTGCTGGGCGAGGTGCTGCATTTGGAGAAACTGATCGGGGGGAAGGGGTTGCTCTAGGCATTCGATTTGGCCCTCACCTCCAGGCTGGCCCTCACCCCCAGCCCCTCTCCCTAGGGGAGAGGGGGGCCGGAAGTCGATCTTTTCAAAGTCCCTCTCCCCACGGGAGAGGGATTTAGGGTGAGGGGGATCTACGGAGCCCTCACCCCCAGCCCCTCTCCCAGGAAGGAGAGGGGGGCCGGAATCTTCCTCAAAGTCCCTCTCCAGTGGGGAGAGGGATTTAGGGTGAGGGCCAACCTGGTTTACCTGATCACACAACTCCAAAAGCTGAGTCGCTTCAGGCAATGTAAGCCCGCCGTTGGCATCCAACCTCAAGCAAGCTTGGGGCGGCAGTTGGGTGATGAGGTCTTCGAGCCAGCGGCATTCTTGGGCCATATCCGCGACGCCAATTTTCCATTTGAAGGTGCGAAATCCCTGTTCCCAAAGGTGGGGCCATGCGGTGAGGGCGGCTTTTCCGGTGGGGAGAAGGGTGCAGAGAGGGAGGCAGGGGGAGGGGGAGAGGGGGGGAGGGGGGGACGTTCGGGAAAATTGGAGGTTGGCCCAGGCGGAGGCGAGGCCGAATTGGGTGGCGGGGAGATTTTGGGGAATATCGGCTTCGGTGAGGGTGGTGCGGTTTCGCCAAAAGTCTGATTTTGGGGAGTCTAGGGACTGGCAGAAGGTGAGGGCTTGGGCCAGGGTTTCGGTGCCAAACCAGGGGATGGGGGCGATTTCGCCATAGCCGATGTGGCCCGTGTCATCTGTCAGGCGCAGCAAAACTCCTTCCCGTAAAGACCAAAGACCGTGGGCGGTTTGTAGCGGTTTGCGAAAGGGGCGCTGGTAGGGGCGGATTTCTAAGCGCACGATTATCTTTTCACCCGCAGTCCCAATCCCATCATTCCGATTCTTAGTCTGTTCAATCGCAGGGGCGTGGTTTCCTCGCCCTGCCAACCCGGCCTAGGGGATGAAGCGGGTGCTGAGCAGAAACCCTAGGCTGAGTAAAACGCCGCTCCAAAAGTGGAAGCCGATGGCGTAGAACTTGGCGTTGCTGACCTTTTGGGGCTGGTGGTGGTGGCGGTGAACGTGGCGGCTCAGCTTCCAGGCGGAGAGGGCACTGGGGAAGGCCAGAGCTGTCCACACCGGGAACCAGCCCATCAGAATCGCCACCGCAACGACGGCTAGGGCCGAGAACGCCAGCACGGGGACTAATTGCGCCCCCCGCTGGGTGCCCATGCGCACAATGGGGGAGCGTTTTCCGGCGGCGATGTCGTCTTCGACCTGGTGGAAGTGGGAGCAAAACAGCACCAGGGTGGTGGTCAGTCCAACGAAGATTCCGGCCATTTGGCTCCCCCAAGACCAGCTTTGGGTTTGGCTGTAGTAGGCAGCACCGACCCCCAGCGGCCCGAAGCTAAAGAAGCAGAGAAATTCCCCCAAGCCCTGGTAGCCCAGCCGAAAGGGTGGCCCCTGGTAGCAATAGCCCAGGAAGCAGCAGAGGGCGATGATGATCAGCACCGTGGGGTCTTGCTGAATCAAGGCAATGGCGAGGATGCCCAGAATGCCCAGAGCCAGGAAGCCGTTGGCCAGGGCAAACACCAGCCCCTTGTTGCGGGTGAGGTTGACGACGGAATGGGCTTTGTTCACGTCAATGCCCGTTTCCGAGTCGAACACATCGTTGCTGAGGTTTTCCCAGGCCAGGATGAAGATGGCCGACCAAAAAAACAGCCCAAAAATCGGCGCGATGAACTGCCCCGTTTCGGCATAGGCTACCAGGCTACCCACCAAAATGGGCATAATGGCCACGCTATACATGGGCGGTTTTGCCGCCGCCAGCCAGAGTTTGCGGTTGGTGGGCGGGGTGGTGGTGTGGGTAGAAGATTTCGCCGAACGGGTGGTCATAGCCTTGCCATCACTACAGTTTCAGCATATCGCTAAGCCACCCCCCAGGCCATGATCCCAAGAGGTTGCGATCCCGCTGGGGCGTGATCCCCCTAGTCCTCAGCACTGGCCATTTCCCGCACAATGTCGCCACGGGTGAGGATGCCCACCAGTTCCCCTTGGTCATTCACCACAGGCAGGCGGCGAATACGTTTGTCGTGCATCAGGTGGGCGGCTTCCCGCATGGATTTATCGGGGCCGATGGTGATCACCTTGGCGGTCATTACCTCTTTGACCGATTGGCCCAACGCTTTGTGGAGTTCCTCGTTATATTTCTTGGGGCTTTTCAGATAAATGACGCTATCCAGCAGCACCACGTAGGCGGGCACTTCCATCCCCGTGGCCTGCCACATCAGGTCAGATTCCGACAAAATGCCCACCAGTGCGCCGCCATCGTCAACCACAGGTAGCCCACCGATATGATGCTCGGCCAAGAGCTTGATGGCGTCCTCTAGGTTGGCCTCCGGCTTGATCGAAACCGGATTGGCCGTCATTACATCAGCAACGGTTTTCGCCATAAAATTGCTTGACCTCACGAAACATTATTGAGCCACAGGTTGGCCGCGTAGACCCTCACCCCCAGCCCCTCTCCCAGACTTTCCCTCACCCCCAACCCCTCTCCCATGGAGGAGAGGGGGGCCGGAAAGGCTATCGAAGTCTCCCTCATCCATCAGGGTGACTCGTGGAGGGGCGGTGGGGCATTGGGATCGCCTAGGGCTGGGATCGCCGAACCTGTGCCTAATTTCATTTTATGGAAGGTTTACCCCTGGCTTTGGCGCTGTCACAGGTCGTTACAGTAGCGCTCTAAAATGTCGGTGCAGTGGGCGATGGCCCCCAGGTGGGCGATTTCGTAGCCGTGGGTGTTGTGGGTGGGGAAACCCAGGCAAGCGGCCCGCGCCACATGGCCAAACTTCATGGCAATGGAGGCATCGCTGCCAAAGCCGCTGATCACCGCCTGCTGGATGGGTGCCCTGGCATGGGTGGCGGCAAGGCGTAGTTCGTGGTTCAGTCCTTCGTCGTAGATGCCGTAGCCATCCTGGGACAGCAGCACCGGAACGTCGCCCGACTGGATAGCGTATTCCGAGGAGAGAGGGCAAATTTCGAGGGCAATCAGGGCTTCCAGCCGTTGCCGTTGGGTGAAATAGAGGGCACCGAGGGCACCGACTTCTTCCTTAGCCGAGGCCACCAGATACACAGTAACGGGAGGTTCCTTCAACCGTGCGGCGAGGTCGAGCAAAATGGCCAAAGACGC
The DNA here is from genome assembly GCF_016403105.1 of Leptolyngbya sp. BL0902. NCBI lineage: Bacteria > Bacillati > Cyanobacteriota > Cyanophyceae > Leptolyngbyales > Leptolyngbyaceae > Leptolyngbya > Leptolyngbya sp. BL0902. Next base: position 288,531 of record NZ_CP046155.1, on the reverse strand, counting down.
CTTGTTATCCAGGGTGTAGCTGGCGATGTAGTCGCCCATGCGGAAGGGAGCCTTGCGGTGCTTGCCCACCACCACGCGACTTCCGGCCCGAATCCCGGCCTCCGCCAGTTCCGCCGGGGTGCGTTTGGTTTCAATCCATGCCGTTTCCCAAGTGACGGACTGGGTTTCCTGCTGCGCCTTCTGGGGCGATTCGTGGGACACATGGCGCGACCCAAAGCTGAGAATGCCGCTGAGGACGGCCTGATCCCCCAGCACATCCACCACGCCCTCGCCATAGACCCAGGGGAACGCGCCCCCCAGTTTGCGGACAGACAGCCGACCATCGGCGTAGATGGTCTTCACCAGCATCCCAATTTCGTCCTTGTGGGCGGTGATGGCGATGGCCCGGTTAGGGTCGCGGCCCGGAATTTGGGCGATCAGGTTATCGGCTTCGTCCTGCCAGTGTTCTACGTTCAGCGCAGAAAACAGGGTGATGAGGCGCTGGTTAATTTCGGCCTCGGCCCCGCTGGGGGAATGGCACAGCACCAGGTCGGCAATTTGGGAAAAGAGGGGTTCGTAGGACATGGGCCGATAGGACAAGGCTAGGACAAGGCGGCGATGGGGCCACCGGACATGGCCCCCTTGTATCTTACTGATACCGCCGACCGCTGAACGCCGCAACCGCTGGGTGGCGGCGGGGCCATGCCCCGATGGCCGTTGGGCGTTAGGATGGAAAGCCGAACCAGACTCATCTTCTGGGTGGGTTCTCACCCCATTGTCCTTTGTCCTCCCTTCACTGCGGCCCTGACCCATGACCGATACCGCCCTGCCCGCCCTAATTCAGCAGATGTGCCAGCCCAGTTTCTACCCCCATCCGGTGGTGGAGCCGATTCGGCTGATGCAAACCCATGTGTCCTACGTGCTGCTGACCGGGGACTATGCCTACAAGGTGAAAAAGCCCGTAAATTTCGGCTTTTTAGACTATTCCACCCTAGAGCGGCGGCGGCATTTTTGTGAGGAAGAACTGCGGCTGAACCAGCGCACGGCGGCAGACCTGTACCTGGAGGTGGTGCCCATTGGTCAATCTGGAGAGACCTACCATCTGGGGGCAGATTCGGCAGGTAATTCGGCGGACGATGCGGCGGTGGAGTACGCCGTCAAAATGGTGCAGTTCCCCCAAGACACCCTACTCAGCGCCTGCTATGAACGGGGCGAACTAACGGAGGACTTGATTCTCACCCTGGCGGATCAGGTGGCCGCCTTCCACCAAGGGGCAGAAACCAACGACCACATCCTCAGCTTTGGCACCGTGGCCCAAATTCGCCAAGCCTTCGATGAAAACTATGCCCAAACCCAGGGCTATGTGGGCGGGCCGCAAACCCAGGCCCAGCTAGAGCAAACCCAAGCCGCCACCGACCACATCTTTGCCACCCAGGCCGATCTGTTCCAGCAGCGCATCGATCAACGCTGGATTCGGGCCTGCCACGGCGACCTCCACCTCAACAACCTCTGCCACTGGAACAACCAGCTCTACCTGTTCGATTGCATTGAGTTCAACGAACCCTTCCGCTACGTCGATGTGATGTATGACGTGGGCTTTGTGGTGATGGATTTGCTGGCGAAGGGATGCCGTCCCTTGGCCACGGCCTTTTTGAATCACTACGTGGAGCAAACCGGAGACTGGGAAGGGCTGCAACTCCTCCCCCTCTACATCAGTCGCCAAGCCTACGTGCGGGCCAAGGTGACGTCCTTTTTGCTGAATGACCCCGCCGTGGATGCGGCCACCAAGGCTAAGGCCAGCGATACCGCCGCCGCCTACTACCGCTTGGCCTGGGAGGTGGTGCAGCCCCAAACGGGCCGACTGTACCTGATGGCAGGGCTGTCGGGTGCGGGCAAATCCACCACTGCCCGCGAGGTGGCGCGGCAAACGGGGGCCATCCACCTCCGTTCCGATGCCGTCCGCAAACACCTGGCCGGGGTGCCGCTGCAAGAACGGGGCGACCAAAGCCTCTACAGCCCGGAGATGACCCAAAAGACCTACGCCCGTCTGCTCAACCTGGGCCTCACCTTGGCCAAAGCCGGATTTACGGTGATTCTAGACGCCAAGTACGACCGTCAATCCCTGCGGCAACCCGCCCTAGACCAGGCCCAGCAGGCAGGACTCTCGGCCCAAATTCTGCACTGTACGGCTCCCGCAGAGATTCTGGAAGACCGGGTGCGGCAGCGGTCTGGCGACATTGCCGATGCCACCGTGGCCGTCCTCCAACAGCAGGTGATGGAACCCTTCACCGAGGCCGAACAGCCCTGGGTGCAAACCCTGGATACAATGGGTGATGTGTCGGCTCAGATCGCCGCTATAGTTGGGGCATAATCCGCCAACGCGAGGATCTGCGCCATGGGCAACGAAATGGGGCCACCCACCCTAAAAATCTGGCTGCTGTTTCTGCTGCTGTTCCTGATGTTGGGCTATGGCCCCATTCCCAGCATTTTGTTTGGACTGGTGGCGGGGCTCGCCGGGGGCGTGGTAGCAACTTGGTGGGTCTCTCCCGGTGGCGAACCCAAAGAGGTGGAACTGCCCACCCCCATTCGGCAATTTAGCCGCCAACTGCGCGAAACCCCCAGCCGTCTACCCTTTCGGGGCTTCTTTCGACGCACCGAAAGCCGCTACCCCGGCCCCCGTCGTCGCTAGGGTCAGCCTCACAAGGAAGCCTCACGCTGAGGTCAGCAGCCATTCTTGCAGCCAGCGCAATCCTTGGCGCATCCCCCGTTCCGCGATTGGCGAGAGGTCTTCGCCGTAGCCCATGGCCCAGGTGGGCAGCAGCAGGGTGTAGGCCAGGGGGGATTGACCATAGAGTTGCTGGGTCAAAATCAGCAGATCCATCGGGGTACTGTGGTGTCCGGTAAAGGTTGGTGATGCTGCTGTTTTCAGGTCAAGGCGGGTGAGAACGAGGGGACTGGGAGGATTTTGGGGCTGGCTAGCATCCACAAAAAAGACCCGATCCTGCTCTGCCAACAGGGCCGCTAGGTCGGGGGTGAGCTGGTGACAGGGGTAAGCTTCAACATTGGCCCAGTCCCAGGTTTCGATGGCTTCGGCCACGCGATACCCTACGCCATCGTCGCCGCGCAGGGTGTTGCCATAGCCAATCACCAAGGTTTTCATGGGCAGATCTTTAGAGAGTGGAGACGGCGGCACCGTGGCGTTGCTGGTGCCACTGCCAAGCGTGGGCCAGGATGGTGTCAATGTCGCCATATTTAGGATTCCAGCCTAGAATCTCGCGGGCTTTTTGGCTACTGCCCACCAAAATCGACGCATCCCCTGGGCGGCGTTCGGTTTCAATGACGGGGATTTGGCGTCCGGTGACGCGCTGGGCGGCATCAATCACCTCCCGCACCGAGAACCCCTGCCCATTGCCGAGGTTAAAGGCGGCGCTGGAGCCCCCTTTCAGCAGGTATTCCAAGCCCAGAACATGGGCATCGGCTAGGTCGCACACATGAATGTAGTCGCGAATGCAGGTGCCGTCGGGGGTGGGGTAGTCGGTGCCGTAGAGGGCGATTTTTTCTCGCAGACCCAGGGCGGTTTGCAAGACCAAGGGAATCAGATGGCTTTCGGGGGTGTGGTCTTCTCCAAGGAGGCCGCTGGGGTGGGCTCCGGCGGCATTGAAATAGCGAAACCGCACCGACCGCAGATTATGGGCTTTGTCGTAGTCGGTGAGGATTTGCTCCACCATCCGCTTGGTTTGGCCGTAGGGGCTGATGGGTTGCTGGGGATGATCTTCGGTAATGGGCAGGGTCTCTGGCATTCCATAGGTGGCACAGGTGGAGGAAAACACCAGGGATTTCACCCCCACCTCCACCATCGCCTCCAGCAGGGTGAGGGTGCCCACCACGTTGCTTTCGTAGTATTTGCCGGGATCGGTGACGGATTCGCCCACATAGGTATAGGCCGCAAAGTGCATCACTGCGCCAATGTCGTAGCGGGCAAAAATATCCCTCAACAGCCGCTGATCAAGGGTGCTGCCCTCAATCAGCGGCACCTGCAAGACCTGATCGACCAAGTCGCGATGGCCATAAACGAGGTCATCGAGGATGACGACCGGGAAGCTCGCCTGCTGAAGGGCATAGACCGCATGGCTGCCGATGTAGCCCGCCCCCCCGGTCACCAAAATTGTCTTTTTTACTGCGTTCGTCATTGTTTGCTGCGCTCGTCCTAGCGTTAGCGTACCCGCCTAGGTCGCTCCATCACCCTGGACACTCAGGATAACGCCTGCCTGAGCCGTTGCTAGCTGGGTTGCCATGGATGACCTAGGGGGATTTGCCGTGCTGGGAATGGCCTGGGCACCGCCCCTCAAGAACCTTAAGGTTTTATTGATCAAAACTTAAGGAAGAATTAGGGTTCCCATTGACCTTTAGGACTGAGGGATAGCTGAATATACGTACGTAGCAATGGCTACCTGCCGTAACCCTAAGCTCGCAACTATGGTTGATTTCACGCTGCAACTCTTCCACGCCGCCGACCAGGAGGCGGGGATACCTGCCCTAGAGGATGTCCCTCGGTTTTCGGCGGTTCTGAACGCCCTCAAAGCCCAGGACATTGATGGTGATGGCACGGCGGGCTTTGCCAATACCCTGCTGTTGTCCTCCGGCGATGCCTACATTCCAGGCCCCTTCTTTCGCGCCAGCGATGCGGTTTACGGTGGGGCCGGACGGGGCGATATTTTGATTCAAAATGCCCTAGGCTTCCAGGCCATCGCCTTTGGCAACCACGAATTTGATCTGGGTACGGCCCATCTTCGAGATTTGATTGCAGGGGATGATACCTTTGCGGGCACCGCGTTCCCGTATCTCAGCGGCAACCTAGATTTCAGCACCGACAGCAACCTCGCCGCTTTGGTGGTGCCTGATGGCCAAGCGCCCCTGCCCAACAGCATTGCCGCCTCCACGGTGATTGAAGTCAACGGCGAGCGGATCGGAGTCGTTGGGGCCACTACCCCCATCCTCCGACTCCTTTCTTTCTCTGGAGATGTGACAGTTCTACCCCAGATCTTCGGCAGCAATCCCACCCCAGCGCAACTGGATGCCCTCGCGGCAGAAATTCAGGCGGATGTGGATGCGCTGCTGGCGGCTAACCCCGACGTTAACAAGGTGGTGCTGTTGGCCCACATGCAGGATTTGGACATTGAGCAAGAACTGGCCCAGCGCCTATCAAACGTAGACATCATCGTGGCGGGCGGTTCCCATAGGCGGCTGTTTGATGCCAATGATCGGCCCCACACAGGCTACATCGACGACATCGAAGGCATTTACCCAATCATCCAAACCGACCGGGATGGCAACCCCGTGGCGGTGGTGAACACCGACAGCAACTATAAGTATGTGGGCCGCTTGGTGATTGGCTTTGATGCTAACGGCGTACTGCTGCCCGAAACCTACGACCCTACCATCAGCGGAGCCTACGCCACCGACGACCTGGGCGTAACTGCCGTGCGCGGTGCCGGACTGGCTGATCCTGCCATCGTCGCCATTATCGATGCGCTGCGAACGGAAATTGAGGCCACCGAGAGAAACGTATTTGGGGCCAGCAACGTCTACCTGAATGGACTACGGCGAACGGTTCGTATCGAGGAAACCAACCTGGGCAACCTCACCGCCGATGCCAACCTGGCGGTGGCCCGCGAGGCCGATCCTACGGTGGTGATTTCCCTCAAAAACGGTGGCGGCATCCGTGACGGCATTGGTCGCGTTTTCGTTCCTGCTGGCGGCACGGGCGACCCAGAGTTTTTGCCCAACGAAGAAACTCCTGGCCTCAAGCCTGCTGGGGGCATTTCCCAGCTTGACATTGCCAACACCCTGCGGTTCAACAACGAGCTGTCCCTGATCACCGTCACCGCCGCTGAACTGCTGGCCATTGTGGAGCACGGCATTTCCGGCCTTCAGCCCGACGGCAGCGGCACCCCTGGAGCCTTCCCCCAAATTGGTGGGTTTGCCTTTAGCTTTGATGTCACTCGGCCTGTGGGGGATCGGGTGCAATCCCTGGCGCTGGAAGCCCCCGATGGCACTGATCTGGATGTGATTGTGCGTGATGGCGAGATTGTCGGCGATCCCAGCCGCACCTTCCGCATGGTCACCCTCCGCTTTTTGGCCGATGGTGGCGATGGCTATCCCTTCCCCACCGGGGAAGCCGCCAATCGGGTGGACTTGGTGGACGAAACCGCCGTCCCCACCGGAGCCGCCACCTTCGCCGCCGATTTCTCGGAGCAGGACGCCCTAGCGGAATACCTGGCCGCGAACTTTGGGGCCACCTCCCCCTACGCCGTGGCCGAAACCGGGCGCGACCAAGATAGCCGCATCCAAAACCTAGCCTTCCGGGCTGATGGCGTGATTGACTCCGTGAATCGAATCGGGGTAGGCTCCGGGGCAAGGGCCACCCTGCTCGACCTGCGAGACATCACGGGCACCGTGGCCGCGTCCTTTACGGTGAACCGGGAAGCTGCCTACACCAACTTTGCGGGCTTCTACCGCATTGCGGATCTCGATGGTGGCATCGATATCGACGGCGATGGTGTGGCGGATCTTGCCCCCGGCCAAGCGGGCTACACCCAGGCGGCGATCAACTCCCGCGCCGAAGCGGTTAACCTCACAACCCCGAATAATCGGGCCTCTGTCTTTCAGTCTGAGGTGGCGGGCGGCCGCTTCTATGCCCCCTTCCTGATTACCCAGGGCACCGTCGAGTCCTACGATGCGTCGCGGGTATACTTCTCCTTCACGGCGGCCAATGCCGATGGTGTGGAGCACATTCGCTACCGCAACGGTGCCCTAGAGTTTGAGGATCTTTTTGGCGGCGGCGATAACGACTTCAACGACTTCGTGATTAATGTAGCCGTCACGATTTAAGGGCATCTCGACGATCTAGCCCGCTCAGGGGTGGATTTTCCCACCTGTCCCCAGGCGGTGCCAGCGCTGAAGGTCAAAACCCCAAGGTGAAACTCCAAGGTGAACCCCCAAACCACACCCCAAGTGCCTCCGGTTGCTTGGGGTGTGGCATGGGGGCCACCCTCTTAAACTCAGGTAATTCCTGGCGGCATGGGGGGCGCTTAGAGAAAATATCTAGAAAATATTTGGAAGCTTCTCTAGGTTTTTGGGTTGTCGCTGATATTCTCTCTAGAAGAAATGGTAGGCATCCTCAGTTCGATAGACGAACCTGTTTCCGGTTGATTACCCAACATCCCCTGGTGGTTTATCCCCCTCTGGTGGCCTAACGTGTTCTGATTCCTTCCTTCGGCGTTCCCGATTTTTAGACCTAAAGCTGTTCCCAATTTTCCCCGATTCCCCAAGGAGACTCCCTATGTCTAGCCCCAAGCGCATTGGCATCCTCACCAGCGGCGGCGATTGCCCCGGCTTGAACGCGGTAATTCGGGCCGTGGTAAAGTGTGCTAGTCGTCGCGGATGGCAGGTGTTGGGCATTCCCTACGGCACCGATGGCATGATGCGGGTAGCGGAGGGCGACTATAACCCCGAAGACCTGGTGATCCCAGAACATGGTTACGATATTCCAGGGATGCTCCAGGGCATTGACGTCCTGCAATTCCTCAGTGGCTCCATTCTCGGCTCCATCAACAAGGGCGACTCGCGTAACCCGGAGGTGCTGGCTAAGATCCTCAAGGGCTACGAAATGCTGGGCCTAGACGCCCTGATTGCCATCGGTGGTGACGGCAGCTTAGATATCATCTACGAAATTTCCCTCAAGGGTGGCTGGAACCTGATCGGCATCCCCAAAACCATTGACAATGATGTGCCCTTCACCGAGCGATCCATCGGCTTTGACACCGCCGTACAAACGGTGAACAGCGCCCTCTATGACCTCACCTTTACCGCCGCCAGCCACGACCGGGTGATGGTGGTGGAGGTGATGGGCCGCGACGCTGGACATCTCGCCCTCCACGGCGGCATCGCGGGCGGGGCCGATGTGATTCTTATTCCTGAACTGGTGCCCGCCCTCAACGACACCATCATCGACCAGGTGTGCCACAAACTGGCGGAACTGCGCCACCGGGGCCGCAAGTTTGCTCTGGTGGTGGTGGCCGAAGGGGTGCGGGGCGAAGACGGCCACCGCATGAAAGCGATTGCGGAATACATGGCCAAGGAAATCGCCAGCCGCAGCCATATTCTCTGCGCCAGCGGTGACGCCGACTACTGCGACATGGACGCCGTAGAAACCCGCGCCACGGTGCTGGGCCACATCCAACGCAGCGGCACCCCCACCGCCTCGGATCGCTTGCTGGCGGCTGCCTTTGGCCGCAAAGCCACAGATCTGATCGCCGATGGACGCTATGGTCGCCTAGTGGTGTGGGAAGCCGGACGGGTGCGCTCCAAGGACTTGGGTGAAGCCATCGCCATCGTCCGCGACTGCCACGACCGCAACGTTTGCCCCGGCCCAGTCGAAACGGACAGCACCATGGTCAAAGTGGCCCGATCCCTCGGCACCTATGTCGGCGACCCCGCCACCCTGCCCTCCCTCACCAGCACCATGACCTAAGGGCCTAGCATCCCCCAAGACCGACCGTATCCGCCCTAGACGGCGATGATTACCCCAAATCCTAGCCGCTTAGCCCAAGGGATGACGTGCTTGGGCTAAGCGGTGCGATGGTGGCAAAATCAGGATGCCATCACAGATCCAAGATGGATTCCCTGGAGCCACTAAAGGATTTGAGACAGAAACTTTTGGGTGCGGTCTTCGCGGGGGTTGCTGAAGAATTCCTGGGGCGTGTTTTCTTCAACAAGGTAGCCGCCGTCCATCAACACCACCCGGTCGGCCACCTCGCGGGCAAAGCCCACCTCGTGGGTGACGCACACCATGGTCATACCCGAATCCGCCAGGGTTCGCATCACGTCTAAGACCTCCCGCACCATTTCTGGATCGAGGGCGGAGGTGGGTTCGTCAAACAGCATGACCTTGGGCTCCATGGCTAGGGATCGGGCAATGGCTACCCGCTGCTGTTGTCCACCGGAGAGCTGGCCCGGAAACTTGTGGGCTTGTTCCAAAATGCCCACCCGCTCCAAAAGCTGCATGGCCTTTTCCTGGGCTTTGGCCTTGGGCCAGCGGCGGACCCAGATAGGGGCCAGGGTGACATTTTGCAGCACCGTGAGGTGGGGGAACAGGTTGAACTGCTGAAACACCATGCCCACTTCCCGCCGGATCGCCTCGATGTTTTTGAGGTCGTGGGAAATGGTGATGCCATCCACTTCGATGCTGCCCTTTTGGTAGGGTTCGAGAGCATTAAAGGTGCGAATAAAGGTCGATTTTCCCGACCCAGACGGCCCCATAACGACCAGTACCTCGCCTTTGTAGACGGTCATGCTAACGCCCTTGAGGACGTGGAAGCCGTTGTCGTACCACTTTTCCACGTCGCGGGCAACGATCACCGGCTCCATGTCTGCCTTGTGGGTGGATGGCTGCTCCGTCTGATACTGTGTCATGGACTTGTTTCCCTAGTATGTTGCCTTTTTATGCCAACGAACGGCGTTGATCAAACCTGTTGAGTAGATTCAAAATTTGATGTGGCCTAGACATTCCACGGGCTTAGCAGCCCCAACCTTAGCCCAGGTATTGCCTATTTTGCCTTAACCGTAAAAGGTTTCGGGACGGCAAACTGTTAACTGTTACACGATGTCATGCCCCTAGGGGTGTACTTTTGATCGGCTAACGGTGATCAGCTAACGGTGATCGGTATTGAGCTTTTCCTCAATTTTGCGGCTCCCCAAGGACATGGCATAGCAGAAGAACCAGTAGATGACTCCCAAGAACAGGTAAACCTCGGCAAACCGACCGAGAAAGGCGGGGTTAGCCAATACCGATCTCCCGGTACCCAATAGTTCGGCCAAACCCACCACGGCCAGCAGCGTTGTGTCTTGGAACAGGCTGATAAACTGCCCCACAATGGCTGGGATGGCAATTTTCAACGCCTGGGGCAGGATGATCAAACTCAGGGTTAGGGGGGTATTGAGCCCCAGGGACATGGCCGCCTCCTGCTGGCCGCGAGGCACTGCCTGCAAGCCTGCACGCACGTTTTCGGCCAGGTAGGCCGCACTGAACAGGGCCAGGGCAATGATCGCCCGCAAAACCCGGTCTGGCCGTGCCCCCACGGGCAGAAACAGCGGGATCATCACCTGCCCCATGAATAGGAAGGCCACCAGGGGCACCCCCCGCACCAATTCGATATAGGCGGTGGACAGCCAGCGCACCAGGGGCAAATGACTGCGCCGCCCTAGGGCCAGCAACAGGCCCAGCGGAAAGCAGAGAGCAATGCCGCTGACCGCCGTAAAGAGGGTTAGCAGCAGGCCGCCCCAGTCGTTGGTGGAGACGGGGGTAAGGCCCAAGCCGCCGCCAATCAGCCAAAGACCCACAAAGTAGGACAAAAACCAGCTCAGGGAAATCCACTGGCCCATGCCAGGAACCTTGCGGCTGACTTGACGACCCACCGCCGCCATCCCCGCCACCAGAGCCACCAGGGGCAGCAGAATGAGGGCACTGGGTCGGGTGGGAGGAAACAGCACGATAAAGGCGCAGACTCCCCCCAGGCCAATCAACACATTGCGGCTAAACAGGGTGGAGACATTGCGCCCCAACACCCCCCAGGACAACCCGGCCAACCCGCAGATGAGGGCAAACAGCGCCCAAATTCGAGCGTAGAAGCGGGCCGGGAAGGTGCCCACCATAAACAGGTGAAAGTTGCGGGGAATCACCTCCCACTGGGCGGTGGTGAAGGCCCAGTTTGTCAAGCGAAACAGCCCCAGGCCAAAGATGGTGACAATCACCACCGTGAGCACGCTGTTGAACCAGTCGCTAAAGAGGTTTTTCTTGGCCCAGGCCACTGGGCCGAGGGCAATCACCGCTGGCGGTGCCGAAGCAAGGGAATTGGGGGTCACAGGGGTCATGGCTGAGCGTTCCTTAGCGTTCCTTAAATTGCACGGCCCGATTGAGCTGGTTCATGCCCAGGGTGATGATCAAACACATCACCAAGTAGGTGGCCATCAGCACCACAAACACCTCTACCGGACGCCCGGTTTGGTTGTAGGTAGTGTTGGCGACGGAATAAATTTCGGGGAAGGCAATGGCAAAGGCCAAGCTGGTATTTTTGGTCAGGTTCATAAATTCGCTGTTCATGGGTGGAATAATCACCCGCAGCGCCTGGGGAAACACCACCAACTGCATCACCAAGCCCGACTGAAACCCTAGGGATCGAGCAGCTTCCCACTGCCCCCGCGACACGGACTGAATGCCTGCCCGGACGATTTCGGCCACAAAGGCGGAGGTATAAAACACCAAAGCCGACAGAGCCGCGACGTATTCCCGCGTGAGCCGCAGCCCCCCCGTCACACCGCCCCCGTCCACAGGACTGGGGAACGTCCATTGCAGGGCAAGGATGACAAACGCCAGCCACAGCACACCCAGGCCGATCAAACCCATCAACTGGTTTTTGCCCCCGGTGCCCGTTTCAATCCGCAGCTTGGTGCGCCACTGCCAGAGAAAAACCGCCATCACCGCCGCAAAGATGGTGACGCCAATGCCCAGCAGGGCTAATACGGCACTCCCAGCCCAGGGAATATACACCCCCCGGTTGTTCAAAAAGACTAGGCCCAGAGCGCTGATTTGGCTTTCGGGGCGGGGCAGGGTGCCATAGATGGCGAAGTACCAAAAAAAGAGCTGGAGCAGAAGGGGAACGTTCCGCACCAGCCCCACGTACAGTCGGCTGAGTTTGTACAGCAGCCAGTTTTTGGAGAAGCTGGCTACCCCCGCCGCCGTTCCTAGCACCGTGGTGAGGACAATACCCGCTGCCACCAGGCTAAGGGTATTGCTAAGACCCACCATGAGCGCCCGCCAGTAGGGATCGTTGGGACGATATCGAATTAGGCTTTCGCCGATGCTGAAACCTGCCGGGTTAAACAAAAAACTAAAGCCGAAGGATCGACCTTGTTGGGCTAGATTGCGATTCAAGTTGCCCACAAAGAAAGCCGCTAGCAGCAGCACAATCCCCAGGGTAATGACCTGGAAAGCCACTTGCCAAAATCGTTCATCTCGCAGCAAAGTCTTGAGTTTTTGAGCGAAAGACTCACCGCTACTATCACTATTCATCTATGGCACCTATAGAGCAGGACTTCCCACCAGCGGGAGTGGCCAAGCTGTATGCAAAATAATCTAAGGTTGATGTCACGAAAAGTTTAATTTGTTACAAGGTTTTATAAAAAAGGCCGGAATCTTTAGCAGATTCCAGCCCCCCATTCAGTCATGCGGCAGTCTTCAGGCTTGCCCACCTGAAGCTAGGGAGCGGATGCCCCCCTGCCGTTGCTATTCCCTAGCGGAACGGAGGCGAGTACAGCAGACCGCCGTCCGTCCAGAGGGCGTTTTGGCCGCGCTCTAGGTTGAATTGAGAATCGGCCCCTAGGTTGCGATCAAAGACTTCGCCATAGTTGCCGACCTGGGTGATCACCTGCACCATAAAGTCGTTGGGCAGGCCCATATCGGTGCCCAGGGTGCCTTCTTGGCCGAGGAAGCGGGCGATGTCGGGGTTATCGGAGGCTTCAAAGTCACCGATATTCGCCGAGGTGATGCCAAACTCTTCGGCCTGCATCAACCCAAACGTGACCCACTTCACAACGTCAAACCAAGCGGAGTCGTTGTTGACGGTTACAGGGCCAAGGGGTTCCTTCGACATGGTCACATCCAGCAGGACGTGCTCGTCGGGGTTGGGCAGGGTGCTGCGACGGGCAATCAACTGAGACTTGTCGGAGGTCATGCCTTCGCAGCGGCCTTCATCGTAGGCGGCGTAGGCGGCATCGGCATCCTGGAACACCACGGGCTCAAAATCAACACCCAGCTGACGCATTTGGTCGGTCAGGTTGAGCTCAGTGGTGGTGCCCGTTTCCACACAGACGGCTCTGCCCTGGAAGTCTTCGAGGGTTTCAATGCCGCTGTTGGCGCGCACCAGCATACCCTGGCCATCGTAAAAGGTGGTGGGGGCAAACTCTAGGCCCACGCTGGTATCGCGGCTAATCGTCCAGGTCGTGTTGCGAGAGAGCATATCCACCTCCCCCCCGGCGAGGGCCGTGAAGCGCTCGGTGGAGTCTAGACGGCGATACTCCACGGCTTCGGCGTCGCCCAGCACCGCCGCTGCCACAGCCTTACACACGTCCACATCCAGCCCGGAAAACGCTCCGGTTTCATCCACAAAGCTAAAGCCCGGAATGCCGCCATCGACACCGCAGATCAGTTGGCCACGATCCTTGACGAGATCGAGACGGCTACCAGCGGCAGACCCTCCCGTGGTGGTGTCTCCACCACAGGCCGCTAGGGCCAAACCTAGGGTGGCCGCCAAAATGCCCCACTTACGCATTATCACTACCTCACTCACAAAGAAACGTTACAAAGTCTAACGTAAACCATAGAAACAAGAAGCCTGCTTAACATTCCAATGGTTTAGGTTTTGCTTTTGTATTGCAGAACACTATACACGAGGCACTTCCCCCGTCTAGATCGATTTCTAGCCCCCGGGGCGATGGCATAGCTAGAAGTTTCTCTAGGGAGTGAATTGAGGATTATCGATGGCTGAGGCGGTCGGTGGCGTGGGGGTGCGGGCGCAATCGAATGGGGCGATGGTCGCGCCTGCTCTCCATCCTGTGAAACCGTGGGGCTAACGGCTTTGGGCTAAGTCACGAATGAGGGGGATTTTGGCCCGAATGTAGTGGTGGAGTTGATCGGTTTCGGCTTGGTTGATGGGCTGCTGCACGATGAATTCATCCATCAGCCAGCGAACGAGGCCGTTATCGTCCAAGTCGAGGAGGTAACTGCTCTGGGCGCGGTCTACGAGAGACCACAAGTGGCGCAGAAGATAGGGATTCATGGCAACCCTTAAGCATTTCTTTAGATTTAATCCTAAGTGACGGCCCGAGTCTTGGCTAGCGAATGATGTGATTGTTCACGATTCTGCCCATGTCTTCATAATCAAGGCGGTTCTCTTCAGGGCTAGAGGGCTTCGCCGAGACCTTGGCTCCAGTCTTGGCCCAGTTGGATGGTGATATCTGAATTTAGGACGCCTGTACTTTCTACGCGAGCTTCACCAATGCCGAGGAAGCGCTGCACCATTTCGGCGGTGGCCATATCGCCGCGCTGGGCCACGATGCGGCTAATGGGCAGGGGTTCTTGGAGGGAACGGGCGACGCTGATGTTGGAGTAGCCGCTGTCTCGCAGGGTTTTGGTCAGGGCCTGCACCGCTACAGAACTGTTGGTGCTGTCTTGGATGGCAATGCGGACGCGGCTGGGGTCGCGGGTGGTGGCCACGGTTTGGGTGCCAAAGCCAAAGTACTGATCCACCATGGTGTCGATGTCGCCATAGCTGGGCAACCAGTAGCTGAGGGAATATTCGTTGGGGTTACTGAAGTTTCCGGGCAGCATCAGCATTTGCACGTTGGATCGGTTGACTTGGGAGGCATAGCCCAGCAGGGCCAGCAGTTCCTCAACCGAGAGGTTGGTATCTACGTTAGACTGCACCACCGACAAAATCTTGGGCAGACGGGCAATGGTGGCGGGGTTGATGGTCTGCTCTGCCAGGGAGCGCATGAACATTTGCTGACGCTGGATGCGGCCAATGTCGCCGTGGGCATCGTAGCGAAAGCGCAGGAACTGGAGAGCTTTGTTGCCATCGAGGTGCTGTTCGCCCGCCTTGAGGTTGATATAGAGGTGCTGGCTGTCGTCCTGGTAGCGCATATCTTGGGGCACCGTCACCGTCACGCCGCCCAGGGCATCGATCAGCTTCTCCACCCCCTGCACGTTGATGCGGACGTAGCGGTCAATGGCCACGCCCCCCAGCAGATCGCTGACGGACTCCGCCGCCAGGGCAGGGCCACCGTGGGCATTGGCTTCGTTTAATTTGGTCAGCCGCCCCCGCACATAGGTACGGGTGTCTCGCGGCAGCGACAGCACCACCAACTGCCCGGTTTGCGGGTTAAAGCGCAGCAGCAGCATCGAATCTGACAGCCCCTCAAAGGAGTTGACCAGGGCGTGGTAGCCCAGATTTCGCAGTTCTGGGGGCACCTCATCCACATCGCTGGTTAGCACCTTAATACCTAAGACCAAGATGTTGACAGGGCGCGTGAGCCGAGGCAACCGCAAATTACCGCCAGACGAGATGGGATCATCGTTATTGAAGACATTGGCGTCATCGGCGGTGAGTTGTTGATGGAGCAAGGGTGTGGAGGACAGCGATACCGCCAGCAAGGCCCCCGCCATGGCCGACACGCTTGCCACCCCCGCCAAGGCGACACTGATGCCGATCACCCTAGGTAAGCGCCAGCGGGAGGGTTTACGTTTGGCTCCAGCCCGCGACCAGGAGGTGGGTGGCTGGGGATGCTGGGGCTGGGGACGCATGGCAGAGGGGCGGGTTTTGCGGGAAGACACAGGCTACCTCATCCGGTAGAAAGTAGGGCAACGAAGACGCCACCGAGGCGGCGGATCATCCCCAACATAGCGAGACAGGCTACGTCAAGGGCTATTTGGGCGGTGAAAGGAGCGGTGATGGCGGCGGGATCGGACTCCCCCAGTGGCCTCAACGCACCCAAACCCCCAAGAACTGGGTCGGTATCACCCCAGCGGCAGGGTTTATCGAGGTCATTATGGGGCAAATGATCAAAAGTGGCGCAGGCAATTCACGAAATTGATGCATTTTTCACGGGGGCAATCCCTTCCAGGGCTGGCCTTGCCCCTGGCCCCAGCCCCCTCAACCTAGCGGGGCAACCGCTGACTCAGGCGACTAAAACCGGGCAGCTTCACCGATTTGCCCTGCAAGAGCCGCAGCATCAGCGCCAGATTGGTCAGGGTATAGCCCGTCGTGACGAGGGTGTTGCTAATCAAAAACCGCAGCGACAGCCCTGGGGCTAGGTGGCTGCCCGTACTCAGCAGGGCATACACCATCACCCAGGTGAGGGCAAGGGTAATCACCAGGCGACTGACCGATTGTTCCTGGCGGCTGCCCTGCCGCTGCCACAGGCTGTAGGTTGCTGGCACCACCCCAAAAATAGGCACCAGGTAAATCATCAGCTTCAAGCGTTCTAGGGTAGTCCCGTCACTTAGATCGTCGGTGGGTTTCATGGGGATAAGGCCCCAGGACAGGGCATAGCATGGAGGGTTTGTGATACGGTGTGGCCAGTTTTAGTCATAAAAGTGTCTAAAATCACCCAATGATGCCCCGATTCGGAGTGTCACGGTGGGTCGTAGGGTAGATAGCCCGCTGCCACCCTTGGTGTCAGTCTATCGAACTCTGAGCCCGGTTGACCTGGGCGGTGGGTTGCACCCGTGACCAATGACTGAATCCCATCATGGCTGGGGATGCTCGGTGCATCGCTGGCCATGGATTGCTGGTTATATAAGGAGACTATGCCCCGTGGAGAATTGGACTCAGTGGCTGACCACAGCCCAAGAAATCATCACAACCTTTGGCCTCAATATCCTGGCCGCCCTGGCTATTTTTGCCATTGGTCAGTGGGTTGCTAAGATCATTGGGCGCACCACCAAAAAAGTGATGACCCGTCAGGGCGTTGATCCAACCCTGGTAAATTTCACCGCCAGTTTGGTCTACTATGCCGCCCTCGCCTTTGTGGTCATTGCAACCCTGAATCGCCTCGGAGTACAAACAGCGTCCTTGGTGGCGGTACTGGGGGCCGCAGGCTTGGCCATTGGTCTGGCCCTCCAGGGATCCCTATCCAACTTTGCCGCTGGGGTGCTGATGATTATTTTTCGCCCCTTCAGCGTGGGCGATGTGATTGAGGGCGCAGGGGTTTTTGGCAGCGTTGAGGAAATCCAGCTCTTTACCACCACCATTGTCACCCCCGACAACGCGACGGTGATTGTGCCCAACTCCAAACTCAGTGGCGACAATATCACCAATTTCACCAACAAGCCTAACCGCCGAGCCGAAGCCATTGTCGGCATCAGCTACGGTGACAGCATCGAAAAAGCTCGCCTGGTCATCCTGGATGAGCTTTCCAAAGATCCCCGCATTTTGCAAGACCCGGCCCCAGAGGTCAACGTCGCCAACTTGGCTGACAGCAGCGTAGATCTACAGGTTTGGGCCTGGGCTGAAACCCGCAATTTTCGGGACGTGCGATTCGCCTTACCCGAACTGATCAAAACCCGATTGGATCGGGAAGGTATCACTATTCCCTTCCCCCAGCAGGACGTTCATATGTTCCAGCGCAATTAGGCCCACCCAGGGCAGCGTTGTCGCGATAGGGCTGGCACCGCCTAGGCCAAGCCTAGACCCGTCATGGCCGATGCCATGGCGGATCAGGGACAGCAGGGAGGACGATGAGCCCTCTGTCCTCCCGCTGACGGCGTTATGCCTGGGCCAGCCAGTCCATCACCTGATGACCCAAACGTACATCGTTGAGGCGGTCGATTTCGCGGATTCCGGTGGGGCTGGTGACGTTGACCTCCGTCAGGTAGCCGCCGATGATGTCGATGCCGACGAAGTAGAGGCCATCCCGTTGCAGGGTGGGGGCCAGTTGGCGGCAGATGTCCCGCTCGCGGTCGGTGATATCCACCTGGGCGACCCGACCGCCGACGGCCATGTTGCCGCGAAATTCGCTGCCCGTGGGGATGCGATTCACCGCCCCGATGGGTTCGCCATTCAGCAGAATGATCCGCTTGTCGCCATCTTTAGCGGCAGGTAGGTAGGTTTGAATCATCACGGGTTCTTGGCCTTGGCGGGTGCTGATTTCCACCATGGAGTTGAGGTTGCGATCCCCCGCTTGCAGAAATAGGATGCCTTCCCCCGCCTTGCCCCCCAGGGGTTTCAGCACCGCCGATCCCCAGCGCTCCACGGTTTCGCGAATCACCGCCTTGTTTTGGCTGACGATGGTTTCGGGGATGGCCTCGGCAAATTGCAGGGCATACATCTTTTCGTTAGCGGCGCGGATACCCTTGGGCGAGTTGATGACGCGGGTTTTGGCCGGGTCGATGTAGTCCAAAATGTAGGTGGCGTAGAGGTAGGGCACCGTCACAGGCGGATCCGTCCGCATGAACACCACGTCCATCTCCTCCAGGGGGCGCAGCTCCACCTCGTCCACTTCGTACCATTGCTCCTCTGCCACCCAATGGCCCTCCACCAGGCTCACAGGGGTCAGTTCCACCCGTCGCAACAGCCCGTAGGCCTTGCCACCCACCACACTCAGGAAGGGCGCTTCGGTGATCCAAACCTGGTGCCCCTTGTCCTGGGCCGCTTCCATCAGGGCAATGCTGGTGTCGTGGCCGGGGTCGAGGCGTTCGATGGGGTCGATAATAAAAGCGATGTTCACAGGGTCGGTTCCTTCGGGATCAAGTTTCTGCTTCTCCAGATCCTATGCCTTAAAATGTCACAGGGACAAATGTT
This sequence comes from Leptolyngbya sp. BL0902, assembly GCF_016403105.1. Classification (NCBI taxonomy): domain Bacteria; kingdom Bacillati; phylum Cyanobacteriota; class Cyanophyceae; order Leptolyngbyales; family Leptolyngbyaceae; genus Leptolyngbya; species Leptolyngbya sp. BL0902. The sequence continues at coordinate 270,136 of NZ_CP046155.1, read as the reverse complement.
CCAAGGTCAGACGTGCGCTATCAAACCGTAGGAGCGAGGTCTCCTCAACCGACCCGCCGGAGGTCATCCCCAGGCTTTAGGATGAATGATTAGGCCGTAAACCGTTATCAACAGAACCAGGCAACCAGACATGACACAGGCGGGACAGGACATCCTCGTGGTGGGCGGGGGCATGATGGGGTTGGCCATTGCCCTAGAACTGCGTCAGCAGGGGGCGACGGTGGCCGTCCTCAGCCGCGATTTTGCCGCCGCCGCCAGCCACGCCGCCGCCGGAATGTTGGCCCCCCATGCCGAGGGCATTCCCCCTGGCCCCCTGCTGGATCTATGTTTGGCCAGTTTGGAACGCTACCCCGACTGGGTGGGCAAAATTGAAGCTCTCACCGGGCAATCCGTTGGCTATTGGCCCAGCGGCATTTTGGCTCCTCGGTTCCAGGTGCCTGACTTAGCGGGTCAGCCGTCGGGGCAGGACTTATCCCAGACAACACCCCCAGGACAGGGGCAATGGCTCACCGCCGAAGCCCTCGCCCACTACCAACCGGGGTTAGGCGCTGGGGTGAAGGGAGCCTTTTGGTATCCCGAAGATGGCCAGGTGAATAATCAAGCCCTGGTGAAGGCGCTGCGTTCTGCGGTGATAGATCTGGGTGTCACCATTCACGAAGGCGTTGGGGCTACGGCTCTACGCCAATCCCAAGGCCGCATCGAGCGTGTCTGCACCGCCCAGGCAGGCGACTTCCAGGCCGATCACATTGTCCTCGCCGCCGGAGCCTGGAGCTACGACCTGCTGCCCGTGCCCGTCTTCCCCAAAAAGGGCGAGATGGCCAGCTTGCGAGTTCCCCCATCCCTGGGCACCGTGCAACCCCTGCAACGGGTGCTGTTTGGCGAAAACATCTACATCGTGCCCCGCCAGGATGGCCGCATCGTCCTTGGGGCCACCAGTCAAGAGGTCGGCTTTGCCCCCGGCAACACCGCCGCCGGAGTCAACCAACTCTTGGCCAACGCCATCGCCCTGCTGCCCTGGCTAGCCGACGGCACCCTAGAGCAAACCTGGTGGGGCTACCGACCCGCCACCCCCGACGAAATGCCCCTGCTCGGCCCTGGCCCCGCCGCCAACCTCACCCTCGCCACTGGGCACTACCGCAACGGCATCCTCCTCGCCCCCATCACCGCCCACCTGATCTGCGAATCCCTCGCCGGACGCACCCCCAACCTCCTCCCCCCCTTCTCCTACCAGCGTTTTAACGATCCCCCATCTCCGAATCCCAATCCTTTGGGGACGGGGGAACCCCGCCCCTACCCGACTCCCGACTCCCAACTCCCGACTCCCGACTCCCTTCCCCAACTCACCATGACCCTAACCGCAACTCCCATCGAATCCGCCAACGCCGCTATCCCCGCCGATACGCCCCTGGTCATCGCCGGACGTTCCTTCGCCTCCCGTCTGATGACCGGATCCGGCAAGTACGACGACTTTGAAACCATGCGCCAGAGCATTGCCGCCAGCGGCTGCGAGATTGTCACCGTGGCGGTGCGGCGGGTGCAGACCAACGCCCCCGGCCATGAAGGGTTGGCCGAAGCTCTGGACTGGTCAAAAATTTGGATGCTGCCCAACACTGCCGGATGCCAAACCGCCGAGGAAGCCATTCGGGTGGCGCGGCTGGGCCGAGAAATGGCCAAACTGCTGGGCCAGGAGGACAACAACTTCGTCAAGCTGGAGGTCATCCCCGACGCCAAATATCTGCTGCCCGACCCCATCGGCACCCTAGAGGCGGCGGAACAGTTGGTGAAAGAAGGCTTTGCGGTGCTGCCCTACATCAACGCCGACCCCCTGCTGGCCAAGCGCCTAGAGGACGCGGGCTGCGCCACGGTGATGCCCCTCGGTTCCCCGATTGGCTCGGGCCAGGGCATTCGCAACGCCGCCAATATTCAAATCATCATCGAAAATGCCCAGGTGCCCGTGGTGGTGGATGCCGGAATTGGCACCCCCAGCGAAGCCGCCCTGGCCATGGAAATGGGAGCCGATGCCCTGCTGATTAACACCGCCATCGCCAAGGCCCAAAACCCCGTGGCTATGGGTCGCGCTATGGGCCTTGCCACCCACGCCGGACGACTGGCCTACCACGCCGGACGCATCCCCATCCAAACCACCGCCAGCCCTAGCTCTCCCATGGTGGGCCGCATCAACGCCTAGCTGATTAGAAGCCCGTTTTTCTCCACCGCCCGGTTCTTTGAAGGATCCGGGCTTTTTGTCATAGGGCATAACGATAGTTTTCTCATCCGGCTGGGCACTCTAGGCAGAGATTACGATATGCCTAGGCATGGCCAATGTGGCAGACCGAAGGACTGTATCCCTAATCTGTCACTTGTGCGTCCCACCTTACCGCTTCGATTCCTATGACTTCCAGAGCCGACCGTGTTGCCAGTATCATTGAACGCCGCTCTAGCTACCTCCCAGCCAAGATGGAGATGGTCGAGCGAGAACTTCAGGCCAGAGCCTCAGCGCTATACAGCCTTGAGTCTCTACGGAATGCTCTGCTGAAAGCAAGCCTCGACCCTACAGCGACAGAGCGCCTAGAAGCCATTGAGTTTGGTAATCTGCAAAGTCGCATTCGGGAGGAGTTGCAGGTTCTGTCGAAGCTAAAGAGCCGTTTTGCGCGGGATACCCTCAACATCGGCGTGGTTGGGCTGATGGGCCAGGGCAAAAGCACCCTACTGAAAAGTCTAAGCTGCCTAACAGATCGGGAAATCCCCGCCTATGAAGGAGCAGCCTGTACAGCGGTACGTAGCCTTGTGACCAATCGGGAAGGATCGGTGGAGGTAAAGGTGGCCTTCCATTCTGAGCAAACGTTCTTGGAAGAGGTAATTCATCCTTACTACCGGGCGCTAAATTTAGAGCCGTTGCCCCACAGCATTGATGAGTTTGAACACGCGGCCCTGCCCGACCAAATGCCGACCCGAGCTACCGATGAGGCCGTCTATAAACACCTCAAGCACGACTACCACCAAAACCTATCCCATTACCGACACCTGCTTTCTTTTGGGGCTGAGCCGCAGGAGCGCTCTATCCCTATTGATGAGGTACCCACCTATGTTCGCCAAGAGCGCAACGCCCACGGGGATCTAGAGTCCTTCAAGCATTTGGCGGTGCGAGAGGTGAAAATTTTCTGCCCCTTTGGCAACACCGATGTGGGCAAGGTGGCCCTGGTGGATATTCCGGGATTGGGGGACTCCAAGCTTGGCGATGAGACCGTCATGCTGGAAACCCTCGGCAAAACTGTAGATGTAGTGATATTTCTCACCAGGCCCGATCCCCAGCGTTATCAGTGGCGCAAGATCGATACTGACCTATACGATACCGCTGCTCAAGCCTTGAACAATCTCTCTGGGCGGGCATTTATGGTGATTAACCACAGCCGCAGAACTAACAACCTAAAAGCTTGTAAAGCGCTAAAAGAAACCCTGAAGATGAAGGTAGTAAGCTGCCAAATCGCTGATTGCGCCAATCCTGAGGATGCTAACCAGGTGTTTGATGAGGTACTGAACTATCTAGCCGATAATATCCTGAATATTGATGAAGAATATGCCCGACAGTGCCAAGATCGACTGACGGCAATTCAGTCAAATATTAATGAAATTGTTCAGGCAGCACAAAAAGTATTTTGGTGTATAGATGGCGATCCGGTTCGTGCCATTGCTGATACCTTTGAGGATTTATTTGGCACAGATCGCGATGGCTGGTGGAAGGAAATAACTATTGCATTTCAAAAGCTACGCCTTGAGTTTGCCAAACAGGCGAAGCAGCCCGCCGATGGCTTGCAAGACGGTATTGATGACGTTTACGCTACTTGTAAGGAAGAGGCTGGGATTCTTTCTGTGGCGGATCCAGAGGCAGAGATTCAGGAGCAGATTAAGGCCAGCAATCCCATGAAAGCCTACGGGGACTACCGTGACCAGTTGAGGACGCTGCTGTCCGATCACTTCAGTGCATTAGATGAGGGACTTCAAGCAACTACGGAAGCGCTGAAGGAAGATGTTGCGGATGTACTGACCACAGTGGGTGGTCTAGATGCCTTGACCAGATCAACAGGCGGAAGCGACTTTATTCGAGAACTTAGGGTGATGATTGAAAGAGATCATCCCAATCTACAACGCTTGCAGCTTGGCTTAGCCATTGTTGATGATTTTGAGCTTTCCTATAATGGTCTGATTGAACCCCAAATCTATCAACACCTTATTCGGCTGAGTAATATTCAGTTGGAGGGAGATGAGGATGCTGATGTCACTCTCAAGGTTGGCCCTGGTACAACGGCTGAGCTAATTTATACAGCTCTTCAGGTTGACTACAATCGCACCGCTGCACGTATCAAAGCTGCACTAGAGGAATTAGTTTATCAACCCAACATTGCTGCTTATGCTCGCATCGAAAAGTTTATTGACAACATTATCTATCACAAGGATGCTCAGAAGGACTGGAAGAAATTTTTGCGCCGAGTGCAAACCAAAATCTGGCCAGAGGAAATGGGGCGGTTAGAACAAGAAAATACTCGACAACAGAACTGGTTAACCTGTGTGAGTCGGCTAGAAGGAGCAAACCGCAAAGACACTATTGTTTTTCTAAACTGGCAGGAGTTCTGACGATCAGATTCCTTTTAGTGAGATACAAGCTATAAACAGACCACTTCTTGCTTAGCCACATCGAATTTCTCTTTTGAAGCTCTTTCTAGCCTCGCCCTCGTTCGCCAACATTAGCGTTTTTCCAGAGTCACATTATGAATGAACTACAAGAACTAAACATCATCGTAATTGGCCCTCGAGGTGTGGGAAAAACCAGTTTTCTAGCTGCTATGCATGAGGAGTTTGAGACAACTTTCTGGAATGCTGGCCTCAATACATGGACTACAGATACACAAACTCTGGATACAATTGAAGACTGCAAAAAAGTGCTTAAGAACATTGACTACCGCCTTCAAAAATATGTAGACCCAACTCCACCAAAGCTTAATCCATGGGAAGATAAAGGCTTAGTATTTGAGATTGGCAGTCTTGGCAAGAAGTTTATGCGTGTGCGCTTTACCGATCCTGCGGGAGAGTATTTTAATCGTGCAGTTGATAATAAATATAAAGATTACGTTAGAGGCCAACTTAATCAATGTGATGCTGTGATTATCCCCGTTGATGCGACCGCGTTAATGGAGAAAAAAACTGGCAAAGTCAATCCATCTGAAATAGGAAATTGGCATAATGAGAAAAATGATCCCGAACATATTACAAGACTATTCAAAGAGTCTTACATAAAACTATCTCGACCTAGATTAGTTATCTTTGCACCAATCAAGTGCGAAGCCTATGTCAAAAATGATAAGGACGCTCAGGATTTACTCGATCACGTAAGACTGGGCTATCGCGACTTGATTGACTTCTTCAAAGAAGATGAGCGATATGAGAAAATCGCTGTCGTCATAACGCCAATTCAAACCATTGGCCATATTGCATTTTCCCATGCCGAGAAAGATGAAGTTGGTTTTACTAAGTTCATTTATTATAAAACTCCTCTGGATGCTCCCTACAAACCTAAGGATGCAGATCAGCCCTTGCGCTATGTATTTCGTTTCCTTTTAAATGTTTTCAACGAGGGGCGCAAACTAGAACTAGAAAAAGCGAAACTAGAGTTAGATCGCCTTGAACATGAATCAGGAGAAAGAGCAAAAGAACTGGAAAAGGCTAAAGAGAGGCTATACCTAGCGGAGAAACGACTGAAAGATCGTCAGCAGAGATGGGCACCAATTAAATTCATAGCTAACTTCTTTGATGATGTTGAAACGCCTCATGATGAAGCCCAAGACGAAGTGAGTGTACAAGAAGGTGTCCTCAGCATGATTGAGGAGGAGAAGTCAACTGTGGTTGGCCAAGTGAATGCCACAGAAGAACAAATTCAGGCATTTAATGATGCTATTTTGAAATTTGCTATTGGCTGTAAACAGGATCATGGCTTTGCAATCCTCCAAGGTCGATCTAAATGGCTACCAGGCCCTAGAAGCTACTAACTAAACCCCATACCATCTCTACCCAGGACACTAAAATGATGCCAGATCAGATTGAGATTTATGTTAGAAGTTCTCCCCTAGGGTCAGTGGGTATTCACTGGCGAAATGTTAGCAAGCCAGAACAGCTTAAAGAAGATCCTGAGATCCTGATGGAACAAGTTGTGCCAGATGGCGATTCTAAAATCAGTGTTAACTCAGCTATTTCTGATAAGAATCCTTGTTTAATTTTGGCTAAATATAACGGCAAGGTATTTCTAGAAGTAACAGGCATAGATGCAACACCAGATCGCTCGGAAAAACTGGGCCGACGTATCTCTGAGGTGGTGCTTTGGGTTGGAGATGACAACAAGGAAACCGAGGAGAGGCTGAGAAAATTAGCCTATTGTGCTTTATTAGGTCTTTGGGATCTAGAAAGCAAGTTTAGAACAACGATTAGCTCATCCATCGAGTTTGATGGACTGAATGATTACAAGGTTAAAGCTGATGACCTCAATAAAATTTATGAAGATCCCGAAAACCATACAGAAAACCTTGAGTTAGAAGACAGCAGTCATCCTAACCAAAACTATCTAGAGTGTAACAAGTTCAAAACCGATAAAGAGGTTGTTCAAATAGCAACTCAATTGCGGAAAGGCTCATTTGATGGCATGGAAACTGCTGTCGTTATTTCAGAAATCAAGCAAACTGAAAGTGAAAGATGGCTTAACCACAGAGGCAATGTAGCTAGCCTAACAGCAAAACCAGAAGTAATTGAGCAAAAAGTAAAAGAAGATTCTTTCTCTGAAGCCATTGATGGTTCGGCAGGGAGATCTGAGCCAAAAAAAAAGACTTCGAGTCATCCACCCAAGCGCGGCGTAGTAGCCCTACTCCTGATCATTTCATTAATAATACTCCTGATGATACTTTGGGCAGCCAGAACGCAGGTCTTCAATATCCTACAAAGTCAGTCGGACTCCCAGTCAGTGCCGACCATGATGCAAAACGAGTAAACAATCAACTCAAGCATGATTTGAATCAAGAATCAAATCCTTCCTGTGCGATAAGCTCTAAAACTAATGATTTAGCCAGTCATACCAGAGCAGCCAGAAATGAAATGTCGGAACTTGAAAAGGATGTACTTTCACTTTCAACCGACAAGAAACTTGCACGATTAAAAATAAAAATGCAGGATGTATCAAATGAGAATGTGCAACAAATTAGAGATTTGTGTATTTTGCTGAATCATATAGATACTGTTACTTCTCCTGAAGAGCAGCGAAGAAGCATTGCTAAGGCAGATGAAGGATTAAAATTTCTGGTTAATTTATGTGTCGATCTAAAGGCTATTCCTATAGATCGAGAGATTCCATCAAAAGATCGCAGCATTGATATTACTTTTTCTGGCCTTAGATTCACAATAAATCCAGAAAAAGTGAAAACCGGAATTCAAGAGTGGTGGGAAGACACATTTGTAAGTTCTTCTCCTCCTATGTTAGATTCCGCGACTGATAAAGCTTTAAGAGAACTAACTCCGCCAAGACGAAATCAGATTCTCTCGATAACTCTTTTTCTCGCTTCAAAGCCTTCTAAAATAAAAGAATCAGACTCTATTTATTTGCTACAGATTATAGAGGATATCAAGAAAGATATAGAAAGCCTTGTCGAACGATATGATATCCAAATTTAGAAATATAGAACTGACAATATGATGTAGCATTCCCTAGAATCGTCTAAGACACTACGTATTTAGATGCGGAGCTTGGAGATATGCAAATCACCATCGACTTACTCGATAACCTAGCCACTAAATATATAGAGAATCTATCCTCTCAGAAATCGCCCAAGCAATATCGCCAAGCCGGAACCATAAACGAAAATTTGCCAAAAATCCAGTTAGGTCAATCCCCATGGCACTTAAAATTTCCCTCCCACAAAAATCCATTCACGAGCTTTGTCAGCGCTGGCAGATCACTGAACTTTCTGCCTTTGGCTCTGTCCTACGCGATGACTTCCACCCCAACAGCGACATTGATCTTCTTGTGACCTTTTCACCAACCTCTGACTGGGGTTTATTAGAACATATTGAAATTCAGCAAGAACTTGAATCTATTTTAGGAAGAAAAGTTGACTTAATTAGCAAACGAGCTATTGAACGCAGCCAAAATTGGATTCGTCGCCAGGAAATTCTTTCTACCGCCCAGAAGATTTATGCTCAGCAATCGTGACCATGCCACTCTTTTAGATATTTTTCACGCTTCTCAAAAGATTTTGAGATACAAGTATGGCATGGATAAAGAAGCTTTTCTTGAGGACGACAGAACTCAGTCCGCCATCGTTTTTCAGTTATTGATTATTGGGGAGGCCGTCAAACGCCTTTCCTCAGAACTAAGGATGCAGAACCCCAATATTCCCTGGTCGCTCATCGCTGGAATGCGGGATAAATTAATTCATCGCTATGATGATATTGATCTGGATGAGGTCTGGAAGACCGCAGAGGTTGACATTCCAGGTTTACTAAGTGAATTGACACCAATGCTTCCAGGTGAGCAACCCAACTAAATAGATACAGCCTTTATCCATTCGGTGACGGTATAGCAAAATCTCTGGTATGTCTAACCTATAGTAGCCTCAGTTCTTAACTTGTACCTCGCCAAAGTAGCCATGGCAGAAGCCTCAAAATACAACTTCCCCAAAGCCGAAAAGGTACAAATCTTCGAGCAGGTCGATACCTACATTGAAGCACAGTATAACTACGCTACCGATCCATCTATGCAAGCAGCCATGGTGGATCTAAAAGCTCTGATTACCCACCTTCAAAGCCAGCACCCCACTGTCACCAGCGAATCCGAAGCCCTCGCAATTATTAACGCAGAATTTACCGAAATCCAGCACAGCAGTTCCTCCAAATGGGCCACTCTGCGCCAACAACTTCTCAATCCCGAACGTCATCTCCAAGCCACCAAAGCCACTCTCATCGAAATCGCCCAACACTTCCTAGAAGAAAGCATCTGGGGAAAAGCAACCATCACCTACTTAGACACCCTAAGCCAACCCCCTGAAACAGGAGCCTAAACCATGCAAATCACCATTGACCTATCTGGCAACCTAGCCTTCACACAGCCAGATCGAAATGCACATCTTTGAGCATTTCGATCCTTGAGTCAACGTATCCCCTTCAACCCAGACTAGCGGCCAAGGCGGTAGAGAGTAGCCCAAAGTCAGGGGTTTGGCCACCCTGTATTAATCCCCTCGATGGCTCCAATGGCCTAAAGAATCATTGCTATCTGCGTGATTACTTCTCTGCGTACTGAAGTGATGATCATATAGACCGTTGAGGTAATTCCATGCGTCGCTCTCAACCGCGCTGGCTGCGAGGCTGTTGGAACGGGTTGTTGCTAGCTCTACTGATGAGTAGTGCCGGATTGAGTACGCCCGTTGTGGGGCCTGCCCTGGCGCTCACCGATGCCGAAATCGCCGCCCAGGTTGAGCGGTTGCAGCAATCCAATCAGCGCTGGTTGCAGGTTGATTTGTCGAGCCAGCGTTTGTATGCCTGGGAAGGAAATACCCCGGTGTATGCGGTCATTGTTTCGACCGGGAAGCCCTCAACGCCAACGGTGAGGGGTGTCTTTGCGATTCAGTCGATGCACCGCACTGCCCGGATGCGGGGTGCGGATTATGACGTGCCCAATGTGCCGTGGACGATGTATTTTTACCGGGGCTATGCCATCCATGGAGCCTACTGGCACCACAACTTTGGTACCCCCGTCAGCCATGGCTGCGTCAATGTGGCTGTTGACCATGCCGAGTGGTTTTTCAACTGGTCTAGCATCGGTACCCCGGTCGTGGTGCAGGAGTAAGGTACTGAGGTTGAGATCCCTGCCATCGCTGGAGGTGAAACAACGTCAGCTTTGAGGGTACAAGGCTCTACATCTCATACTAAAGCTGAGTAGACGCCTCCCTCTCTCCATGGGGGCTCTCCTCGTTGCGGAGGCTACGCTAACGACAAGTTCAGTCCGCATGGGATCAATCAAGCTCAGCCCAAGCAGGCTCGGTTTTTAATCGGGGGTAAACAACCGGGTTGCTGGGTCGATACCCTAACGGCTGACCGCTCCCAATCGGTGGATGGTCACGACCTCGCTAGAGACCAGACTGGTGCCGCTGAGGTTTGCTTTCTCAACTTCAAACACGCCGCCTGCGCCTACGGCAAGGTCTCCAATCAGACCTATGGAGCGGCCACAGGTATAGTTTAAGCGCTTGCCATCAAACGCCAAGGTCGCCCCATCTCCTGCGTGGCGACAAAGAGTACCATCGGCTAGTCTGATCTCAGCAATCAAAAAGCGAACCGTTTCCAGGCGAATGCCGGGATCTTGACGAAAGCTGGCCCGCCGCTCCCGATCCAAGATCATCTGGGTTCCATCCACCGTCACCGCACCCTGGATGCCCAAGCCATCGCCGCAGTCGTAGGAAAGAAGCGTGTCAAACTCACTTTGGCGGGGCTGCGGCCCCACGTAGGTGCAGAGGCGTTGGTCGGGCAGGCGAATTTGGGCTGACGGCGCTGGATGATCTGTGGCCAGCGCTGCGACGGCGGCCAGAACTGTGCCAAGCAGCACAGATCCACTTGCCAAGGCTAACCCTGTCAAGGTTCGGTTCCCATTGCGGTTCCCAGGGTTTGGCATGGTGTCTATCTCCATAAAACAGCGGTTGTGTTGACCGTAATCCTAACTAGGGGCCGTGAGCAAGTCCTCTAAGTCTGCGAGTTGGCTAGCTTCCGTGGTCTCCCCCTCGTGATCGGGTGGGGGATTACGCTTTAATACAAGCTTCACCGAATCTTCACAGGCGTTTTGTTCGTTCTGAAGGCCCATGGGGAATCTTAAGAGCATCAACACCCGTAGCCTGCGCTACGAAACTCGACAAAGCCTAGCACCCATGTCATACCCCGTGGGCTACAGGTGATCTACCGCAAACCATCCTCCTCTGTTCTGAGAGTCAAACCGTTATGGTGTCATCTACGTCTCGATCTTCACCGCACAATATTGAGCCCTGCGTGTCCGAAGCCATGCGCCAGGGGGTGCTCAAGCGCCGCGATCACCTCAGGCTGACGTCAGCCCTGCTCAGCAGCCAACTCTCCGCTGAAGATCGCCATCAGATTAACCAAGTGTTTGATCTGGTGCGCGCTGGACGCATTCGCCTCACCGACTAAGCCCTGACCGTAGTTGGCAATCCTAGCCCGGTAGACAGGCTGGCCCTTGATACTGCACCTCTATCGGCAACCAATAGACCGTGGGGTTGGGCCGACTGGGGTTAGCGGCTTCGCTGAAGTTTTGCTGGGCTGCGAGGGCAAGGGCGTCGGCATCCAAATCATCGTAGCCCGTGGTGGCAAGGAGGCGGGGGGCACGGGAAAGCTGGCCGTTGCTACCCACAATCACCTCCAAACGGCCTGGAGCCGGGGGAATGGGCAGGCAAATCTCCCCGCTGTAGACAACCTGTAGCGGGGAGAGTTCCTTGGGGGCAGGCAGCGGTGGGTCTGGGTCAAAGGCATCCCAGTTTTGGGCAGTGTACCAGGTTAAAAAGTCGCGGGTATCGGTGGTTAATTCGACGGTTTTGTGGTTGTAAACCAGGCCAGGGGGCCTAGGCTCTGGTTCTGAGGGAGTAGGCTCCGGGATGGGCTGCTCCGGGACGGGCTGCTCCGGGACGGGCTGCCCTGGCGTTGGCGATTCCAGGGCGGGGCGTTCTGGAGTGGGGGCGGGCGGCGGTAGAGGAAGTTCCTGGGCTGAGGAGGCTGGGGAAGTAGCCGTAGGATGGGGGCGCGACATAGCGGGCGACGCTGCTTCGGGCGGTGGGGAAGAGGTCGCGAGGTGGGGCAATCGCACTACAGCCACCGGGTCGGAAATGCTGGCCTCTAGACTCGCACGATCCCTCAAGGGCGCAAGGGTCGTGACGGATTCGGGGGGGGGAGATGTCTTGGGGGTGGGCATGGCCAGCAATAGACCATGGAGACCCGCCGATACCAGCACCAGCAGGCTACCGCCAGACCATCGCCAAGACTTGAGGAAAAACGGCTTCATCATTATGGCCGCCGATGCTTTGCCAATGTAGTTAGCAGGAAAACCAGGAAAAATCACCCTAAATCCCGGTCATTTGCCCCCGACTCAAAAACTGATCTCACCCAGGCGAAGCTTTTGGTTGGCATAGCTGCCTCAGTGAGGGAAGTCTCAACTTATACAGGGGATTTTGTTTATATAGAGGATTTTGTACTCAGATTTAGCATCCGATCATTAGGGTGCTGCTTCAAGCTGTCACAATTCCTCGCTGTCGTTGGTGGCGAACAGACAGTTTCTACACTGGCGATTTTTCAACGTCACCACACGCTTCATTTATCGCTACCCTAGGGCTAAATCCGTATGTCCCAATCCCTATGGTTCCTAGCTCCCCGCATCCTAGGCTGCTCCACATCAGGTTTTGGCGAGGGCTTGGGTTTCGTCGGGGTTGGCCGAAGCGGTGGCCTGTCATCGCGGCGTTCATCGCCGGGTTGTTAGGGCTGCTGTCGGCACCGGGCGGAGGGGCTGTTTTATCCCAAGTAGCCCTTCAGGAGGGGGCAACCGCCATGACTTCGTCCCTACTCAGCGATCCGTTTTTGCTGTGGCCTACGGTTGATTCGGTGCAGGTGGTGTGGTTCACCGAGTTTGAAGGCCAAGGCCACTGGGTAGAGTGGGGCCAGCCGGAGACAACCCTAGCCTCAGATCTGAACCATCGGTCGCCGGGTGATCCACTGCGCTATCGGGAACCTGCCGTGACAAACCTCCTGAGCCGCAGCCGGGAGGACGCCGATTCTCAGCCTGGGCATCCTCAGTTTCAGGGGTTGACGGGGGTGGTGCAGCGGCCCATTTGGCGGCACCGGGCCACGGTAACGGGTTTAGCACCGGGGCAACGCTATCCCTACCGTGTGGTGAGCGAGTTGGCCCCAGGGCAGCGGTCTGAAAGCCAAGCCTTTACCCTAGCGGCCTCCCCAGCAGTGGGGCAGGGGATAAAAATTCTGCTGACCTCTGATCACCAAAACCTGCCCATGGTGGCAGCAAACTTGCAAAAGGTGCAAGAAACCCTGGGCCACGTGGATGCCGTCTTTTGTGCGGGGGATTTGGTGAACGTGCCGGATCGGGCCTCCGAATGGTTTGACAACCGCCAGGGGAACGCCTTTTTCCCGGCCTTGCAAGGACGAGCGCACTACAACCTAGACCGCAACGGCCAAACCACCACCTACCACGGGGGCGAGTTGATCCAGCACGCCCCGCTGTTTCCAGCCATCGGCAACCATGAGGTGATGGGGCCATTCAGCGATACGGTACCGCTGAAGGAGCAGTTCAACCGGGCCATTCCCAAAACCGTGGCGGAGGCCCGCTATCCGACGGTGGCCGAGCGCGTTAACCCAGGGGCCGATCCGCAGGTGCGCCAAAATTGGATCGTCGATCAGTCCTTCAATACCCGCACCTACGAAGACATCTTTGGCCAGCCCCAGGGCCAGGAGGTGAACACTGACTCTGACGGCCATTACTATGCCGTGACCCTCGGCGATGTGCGGCTGATCACCCTCTACGTGACCCAAATTTGGCGACCTGCCAGCCTCGACCCCACGGTGCGGGGCCGCTACCAAGAACGACAGGCCGACCTCGACCAGCCCGAACAATGGGGCCACGGTCAGCACATTTTTGAAGCCATCGACCGCGCCAGCCCCCAATACCAATGGCTGGCGCAAGAACTAGCCAGCGACGCCTTCCAACGGGCCAAATATACCGTGGTGATGCTGCACCATCCGCCCCACACCCTAGGGGACAACATCGTGCCCGCCTTCACCACCCCCGTCCCGGTGTATGACTATGACCCCGACGGTCGCCTCACCGCCGTCCGCTACGAATACCCTCGCGACCAAGACTACATCGCCCGCGACCTAGTGCCCCTGCTAGAGGCGGCGGGGGTGAACCTGGTGCTCTACGGCCACTCTCACCTGTGGAATCGGTTTACGTCGCCTAGGGGCACCCACTACCTAGAAACCTCCAACGTGGGCAACTCCTACGGAGCCTTCTGGCAAGATCGCCGCCGCCCCATTCCCACGGATGCGGGCCTCGCAGCCTTCAGCCGCTTTAACCCTAACGACTACGTGGCCCAGGGCGACCCTAACGGCCTAGCGCCCATCGTTCCCACCGTGGCCCCGCCCTTGGTGGATGATCAGGGACAACCCCTCCCCTACCTCGACAGCAACCACCTAACAGCCTTCAGCATCCTCGACACCGCCAGCGGAGACGTCCGCAGCTACGCCTTCGATACCCGCCAGCCCGGTGCCGCCGCTGTGGAGTTTGATCGGTTTGCGCTAGAGGCACTGCCCGCCGGGTAAAGGAGGTGGAATCAAGGAGCTGGAATCACCGCAAGGCCGCTTTGCCAACCACACAGTGAAACTACACGGTGAATCAACGGTGGGCAAAGGTTTTGGGCTGATGCGGCCTAGGCTGATGGGCCAGACTGGGTATCACGACAAATTGAGCGGATCCACATCAATGGTGAGGCTAACCGAGGTGGGGCAGGCGTCCCGGAGCGGCTGCAAATCGGGCAGGGGTTGACCGAGGGGAAACTTCAGCAAAATCTGCCACCGAAAGCGACGGGCCACCCGCAAAATGGGCGCTGGGGCGGGGCCAAGGCGAACGTAGGGCAGGTCTTTTAACAGGCTATCCAACTGCTGCGCCAAATTCTGGGCGATTCGCTGCACCGTTTGGGCCTCAAAACTGCTGATTCGCAACAGCACCAACTGCCCCGCCGGAGGATACTGCAACATCTGGCGCTGCTCCCATTCCGTGGCGATAAACGGCTCATAGGCGTGGTCGGTCACGGCTTCGATGACGGGATGTTCTGGCGTGTAGGTTTGCAGCAACACCTGACCCGGTTGGTCGCCTCGGCCCGCCCGCCCCGCCACCTGAATCAACACCTGCATGGCCCGTTCGCTGGCCCAATAGTCATTCATATACAGCAGCCCATCGGCGGCAATGATGCCCACCAGCGTTACCTGGGGCAGGTCAATGCCCTTGGTCAGCATTTGGGTGCCCACCAGCACATCGGCCTCCCCCTCGGCAAAGCGGGTCAGCAGGGCGCGGTGGGAGCCCTTGGTGCGGGTAGTGTCGCTGTCAAACCGGATGCAGCTAAGGTCGGGGAACTGTTCCGCCAGGGCATTCACCACCCGCTGGGTGCCGCTGCCAAAGTGCTTCAGGTAGGGCGACCGACAATCGGGGCAGTGGCGCGGATGGCCCTGCTGATGGCCGCAGTAGTGGCAGCGCAGGGTCATCGGGCTGTGGCCCTGGGGCTGATGGTAAGACAACGACACATCACAATGGGGGCACATCATCACCAGCCCGCAACTACGGCAGGAGACAAAGCTGCTGTGTCCGCGCCGATGGATGAACAACAGCCCCTGCTGGCCCTGCGCCTTCATCTCGGCGAGGGATTCTTGCAGCCGCCGACTGAGGATGCTGCGGTTGCCCAGGCGCAGTTCCTCCCGCATGTCGATGACTTCAACCTGGGGCATGGGCCGAGCCTGAATCCGTTGGGGCAAGGAGAGGTAGGTAGCGGGGAGGGGCCGGGGGATTTGGGAGTCGGGAGTCGGGAGTCGGGAATCGGGTAGGGGCGAGGTCTCCTCGTCCTGATGGATTAGGTATTGAGATCCGGAGATTGAGGATTGGAGAAGACCAAATTCCGAACTTTGAACTTTGAATTTTGAATTTTGAAACTCAGGATGACACTGCACCCAAGTCTCCAGGGACGGGGTAGCGGAACCGAGGATGAGGGGGCAGTTTTCCAGTTCAGCCCGCCATTGGGCCACGGTGCGGGCGTGGTAGCAGGGGGTGACATCCTGTTTGTAGCTGCCGTCGTGTTCTTCGTCGAGGACGATCAGCCCTAGGGAGCACAGGGGCAGAAAAACGGCGGAACGGGTGCCCACAATCACCAGCGGGTTGCCTGGTTGCAGGCATTGTCGCCAAGTGTCGTAGCGTTCGCCATCGCTGAGGCCGCTGTGGTACACGCAGACCTGAGCACCAAACCGCCGCCGAAACCGATCCGTTAGTTGGGGCGTCAGGCCAATTTCCGGCACCAGAACCAGGGCCGACTGCCCCGCCGCCAACCGAGGCGCAATGGCCTGAAGGTAAACCTCCGTTTTGCCCGACCCTGTAACGCCATGGAGCAAAAACTGAGCCGATCCCTGGCATTGGGTAATCGCCGCTAAGACAGCAGCCTGATCCGCCGTCAAGGACTTGGGCTGGTCGGCGGCGAGGGCGGGGCCAGTTTCAGTCCGCAGACGTTCGCGGGGGGCAATCTCCACATAGCCCTTCTCGGCCAAGCGTTTGAGGGTGGCGCTGGTGGTTTGGCACCGTTGCAGGGCATCGCTCAGCCACAGATCGCCGCTGTAACGTTTTAAGATCGTCAGAATTTCCGCCTGACGGGCCGTGAGATCATCAGCCCCACTGCCATCGGCCACCAGCGTAACCGCCTGTCGTTGCTGGGGTTGGGGCGGCTGGGGCGGCGCGAGATAGGATTCGGCCCAGCCCAGTTGAATCAATTGTTGGATAGATCGATAGGAAATTTTGTGTCGTTTTAGATATTGCCATGTATAATCACCCGTGGCTGACTGACGCAGGATCTCCAATAGAGTGATCAAGACGGGCGATAATGACCCGTCAACCTGGGAGGGGATGCGTTCAGGGCAAAGCCGCAACCGACGCTGGGAACGCGCCAGCAATCCCGGTGGTAACGCCGTTCTAAGCACCTGTACTAAGGGTGTTTGGTAGCGTTCCGCCACCCGTTGCAGTAGCGTCCAGTAGGGCGGTGCAAAAAAACGTTTCTCCACCACCCCCTCCACCAGCCGAATTTGCTTGGGGTCGAGGTGAGGCGGTGGTGTGGTTTGCAGGGATAGGGCAATGGCCCCCACCTGTTGTGACCCAAAGGGCACCGTTAAAATATCGCCTGCCTCCACCGTCAGGTGTGTGGGAAGGCGATAGGTATAGATGTCCGGCTGTCCCCCGTAGTCAACCAAAACATTGACCCAACTGGGTGAATGGAAAACAGGCTCAATCTGGGACAAAACCATGGGAACTGTGTCTTGGGTGTAATGCCAGTTTAAAGGGCTGGTGGCACCTAGGCATCCTGTCAACGAAGCCTGGGCCTTGAGGCCCTAAAGCCTAGCGTTCGCGGAAACGCTTAGGTTTGTTTTCAGCAGCTATTTTTGGTCTTTTCAGGGGGCTTCGTCCTGCAATTACATGGCTCAAATTCTCTCAGATTTTTTCTGAAAATGCCCTTGCAAAATGAGCAAAGCTTGCTACACTACGCAAGACCACAAAGAAATGTTACATTGCCTGGGAATTTTCAAAAAAATGCGTATTGTGGACTCACAAAATCGATCCCCACAGGCCGAGTGCTAGTTGAAGGGGTGGCTCGTTAAAATGGCCGCTCGATATACATGCTTTACTCCTGTAGCCATACAGCTTTATTGACTCCTATGACCACTACATTTAACTCCAGTACAGACAGTTCTATCGATTGGCCCGAGCGTCCATCGGACGACTTCTCCAACGATTTTAATCGGGTCACAGAAAAATCCTCCTTGATAGAGGGTGACGTGGCCCTTGAACATGTAGCATGGGAGGAAGATCGAGAGGTCTTAGCAAAGTTTACCCAAGCCAGTGAGCTATCGGAACTGGGGTTGTCGGGGTATAGCAAAACCCTCAGTGACGACGCCGTAGGGGCCTTTTTCAAGGAGATGGCCCGCTACCCGCTCCTAGAGCCCAGTGAAGAGATTGAGCTGGCTCGTCAGGTGCGGTTTTTAGCCAAGGTGGACAGCGCCAGCGAGAAGCTCTCTAAAGAGCTAGGCCGCAAGCCCACTCGCCAAGAAATGCTGGCCAAACTAAACCTAACCGAAGCCGAGTTTAGCCAGAAGCTCCACGATGGTCGAGCGGCAAAACGACGGATGATTCGCTCAAATTTGCGCCTCGTGGTTTCCATTGCCAAGCGCTACCTAAACCGAGGGGTGCCCTTCCTCGATTTAATTCAGGAAGGTGCCCTAGGATTGAATCGCGCCACCGAAAAATTTGACCCCGATAAGGGCTATAAATTCTCTACCTATGCCTATTGGTGGATTCGCCAGGGCATTACCCGCACCATTGCCAACGATGCCCGTACCATTCGGTTGCCTATCCACATCGTTGAAAAACTCAATAAACTAAAAAAAGCTCACCGCGATCTGCGCCGTGATCTTCAGCGCAATCCCACCGAACAAGAATTAGCTGACGCCCTGGATGTGACGGTAGATCAGCTCAGAAGTTTGCAGCAGGTGCGCCGCCGTTCGCTATCGTTGAACCACCGAGTTGGGAAGGGTGAAGATACCGAGTTGCTAGAACTCCTGGAAGACAGCCGTACCCAATCGCCGGAGTCTAAAATCAGCGAAAATATGATGCGCCAGGAAATCACCAGCATCCTGTCTGAGGTGCTGACCGAGCGCGAAAAAGATATCATTGCCCTGCGCTATGGCCTCGCCACCGGAGAAACCCACACCCTAGAGGAGGTGGGCGGCATTTTTAACCTATCGCGGGAACGGGTGCGCCAAATTCAAACCAAGGCCATGCGAAAGTTGCGCCGTCCCCAGGTGGCCTCGCGGCTGAAGGGCTGGCTGAAGTAATCTTTGCGGTGTCTTGCTCAACCCGGAGGGTAGTGTCCCTGACTGTCTTAGGTGGCAAGAGTCCCTATGATTGAGGCAATCGTTGGGGAGTTGGCATGGACTACAAGCAAGAGTTAATTACCACCATTCACGATTTGGGTGGCGATGTTGGTCGCCTAGAAACGCGCCTGGTGGAACTCAGTCAGCACCACCCCACCGCTGTGCTCATTCCCTCCCTCTATGAGGAACTGGAGCGGCCTGCCCTAGCTACCATTCGCAATCATCTCAGCCAGTGCGCCTTCATCAATACCGTCGTCATTTGTTTGTATGCCGATAGTTTTGAGCAGTACGTGCAGGCCGTTCAGTTCTTCCAGCCCTTGCCCCAGCGCACCATGGTGCTGTGGGAGAATGGCCCTGCCGTAACCCATATCCTCAAAACCCTCGCGGAGGAGGGGCTTGATCTGCTGCCCTTTCGGGGTAAGGGACGGGCCGTATGGCTAGGGTTGGGGTTGGCCTCGTTAGAAGCCGCCGCTATCGCCCTCCACGATGCCGACATCACCACCTACGACCGCACCTATCCCCTCAAACTGCTCTATCCGCTGCTAGAGCAAGAATTTGGCATTGCCTTCTGCAAAGCCTACTATGCCCGCATTGGCCACCAGCGCCTCCATGGTCGGGTGACACGGCTGTTTGTGACGCCGTTGATTACCTCGCTGATGGAGGTCTTTGGCTATCGCGACTACCTGCGCTACCTGAACGCCTACCGCTATCCGTTGTCGGGGGAATTTGCTCTCACCAGCGACTTGGCCTTGAACACTCGCATCCCCAGCAACTGGGGGCTGGAGGTGGGCCTACTGGCGGAGGTGTATCGCAACGTGGCCCTGAAGCGCGTCGCCCAGGTGGATCTCGGCATTTTTGAGCACAAGCACCAAACCCTAGGGCAATCTACCCACTCCGGGCTGCAAAAGATGTGCCGCGACATTCTGCAATCTATCCTCCGCACCCTCACGGAAACCGAGCAGGTGGTGATTGGCCCCGACCACATCCGCAGCCTGCGAATTAAATTTCGGCGCGAGGCCCAAAACCTGGCCCGCCAGTATTTCGTCGATGCCCGCTTCAACCATCTGGACTATGACCGCCACCAGGAAGAAGTCACCCTCGAAACCTTTGAACAGGTGATTGTCTCCGCCGGACAGCAATACCTCGATGACCCCACCGGAACCCAAATCCCCGACTGGACAAGGGCTCTGGCCGTCATCCCCGACCTGCGGGAACAACTGCTCGATGCGGTGATCTCCGACATGGCCCAGGCCCAGGCCGCCTGCCCTAGCAGCCCAGAATCGCCCGCCCCAGCCCTCGGATAGCCCTGGCTTCCCAGCCCCATCCGGCACAGAACACCACGCCAAAACCCCCACGGGTCGCTATCATAGGGCACGGGTTCCTGAGCATCCGCGCTGGGGTGCCCGCCGTTGTGAGGTGACGTGATGGCCGCATTATCCCTAGGGTTACGCGCAATTCCGAAGCGGGGGGCACAGGCGGCCCTGGGTTGGGGGATGGCCCTCGCCGCCGTAGGGGGTGTGGCCCTGCCCAGTCTGGCCATTCCGGGGCAATCCGTTCGCGTGGCCGAATCCTGGATTCGCAACAACCCCACCCTCAGCCCCGCCCCCAACGAGCGTCTCAGCATTAACCGCACTCCCAGCCCTGGGCAACGGTTTTCCTTCCAGTCCAGCCTGTTTCCGGTGGCGGGTGGGATGCCCGACAATGCCCGCCGCATCATCCGCACCGAGCGCTTCACCCTGGTAGACCACGCCAACGACATCACGGTAGACCGCCTAGAGGAATCCCTGCGGCTGATCTACGGCCCCCAAATTTTCAACGACTACCGCCAGGGGCAAATCCTGTTTGAATACCCCACCAGCCAAGCCCCCGAGAACCCCAACCTCGTCCTCGTGGGAGCGGTGCGATCTGGAGAACGCTTTGCCTACTGGTATGAACTGGCCTACGGCGAAAGCGGCACCCCCTACCTAGGCCGCATGGCGGTGTTTTTAAAGGAAGACTTGCCCATGTTGCGGGAACGCCTCGTCCCCACCCGCTAGGGCGACAGCCGCACCACCTGCCAGCCCGATTCCATCTCAGAGGAAGGGCTATAGAGAAAACGGTCGTGTAGGCGGCTGGGCCGACCTTGCCAAAACTCGAAGCTGGAAGGCTTCACCCGATACCCTCCCCAAAAGTCTGGCAGGGGGATGTCTTGGTTCAGAAAGCGCTGTTTCATTTTCTCGAACTGCATTTCCAGCAGTTGCCGGGAGGAAATAATCTGGCTTTGCTGAGACACCCACGCCCCCAACTGACTGCCCCTAGGCCGAGAGGTGAAGTATTTGAAGGATTCGGCGGCGGAAATTTTGTGGGCCGTGCCCGTAATCGCCAACTGCCGCTCCAGGGCATACCAGGGAAACAGCAGCGACACCTGGGGGTGTTGCTCGATGTGCTGGGCCTTGCGACTGCCGTAGTTGGTGAAAAACACAAAGCCGTCCCGGTCAAAGTATTTCAATAGCACCGTGCGCTGATAGGGATGGCCTTCGGGGGACACCGTAGACAACACCAAGGCATTGGGCTCCAGCAAATCCGCCTCACAGGCTTGCTGAAACCACTGGGTGAACTGGTCGTAGGGGTCGGGGGCGAGATCGGGCAGATCCAGCCCCCGCTGGGTGTAGTCGCGGCGGAAATCGCTAATGTCCATGGGGAAAATCGGGAGTCGGGAATCGGGAGTCGGGAGTCGGGGCTAGGGCTTAACAATGTCGATCAGGGCGTCTTTCACCTCGGTGTATTGGTATTGAAACCCCGTGGCGACGGCGCGGGTAGGTAGCACTTGCTGACCTTCCAAGACGACCTGCGCCCCATCGCCGAGGATGGCTTCCAGCACAAAGTCCGGCACGGGCAACCAAGAGGGCCGCTTCAACACCTTGCCCAGCACCTTGCAAAAGTCCGCCATGCGTACCGGGTTGGGGGCGGTGGCGTTGTAGGTGCCTTCCATCGTGGAATCCGTCAGGGCTTTGATGATCAAATTCACCACATCTTCCAGGTGAATCCAGGAAAACCACTGCCGTCCGCTGCCAATGGGGCCACCCGCAAACATCCGAAAGGGGGTCAGCATTTTGGCAACCGCGCCGCCCATGCCCAGCACAATGCCCAACCGCAAAATCACCAGCCGGGGGCCGTAGTCCTTCACCTTTTGGGCCGCTGCTTCCCAGCCTTGGCACACCTGGGCCAGAAAATCCTCGGCGGCGGGGCTGGTTTCGTCGAAGGTGGCGGTTTCGCTGGTGCCGTAGTAGCCGATGGCGGAGGCATTCACCCACACCGTCGGCTTGGGGTTGGTCTGGGACAGGGCTTCCACCAGTTTCTCGGTGCCTGCCACGCGGCTGTCTACGATGGCCTGCTTGTGTTCATCGCTCCAGCGTTCAGAAATCGGTGCTCCGGCCAGATTCACCACCCCATCGCAGCCCGACAGCGCCCCCTGCCACGCCCCCGATGCCAGCGGGGTATATTCCACGATGGCCACCTTGGGAAAACTCTCGGCGGGGAAGGTTTTACGCCCCAGATCGGCGCTGCGGGTGAGCACCACAATGTCGTGGCCTTCCTCTTGCAGCCGCTCTACCAAACGACTGCCGACAAACCCTGTGGCTCCGGTGATTGCAATTTTCATTAGATACCTATTGACTGCGGCGTCTCGATGGCGGCGTCCCTGCGGATCGGCCAAGACGCAGCACCAAACCGGATTCTAGGATAAACCATCCCAGCGGCAGGCACAGGATCTATCGAGTGTTCGCCCTCATCTCTGCCCCTCTCCCTGATGGAGAGGGGTTCTGAATTTGGCTCCCTTTCTCCTCCGGGGCTACTACGTACACAGACCTTGCCACTAGGCGCAAAATCCTGGGAGATCCCCCTAAATCCCCCTTGGAAAGGGGGACTTTGACTCCGGTTCCCCCCTTTTTAAGGGGGGTTAGGGGGGATCTTTAGCTTCCTTAGTAATGACCATTAGACTGAGGGTCGTTCGCCGTAGGCCATGCCATTCGCCTCGGCGTAGCGATGCATGAAGCGCATGAACCGCTCCCAGTGGTCTTCCCGGTCGATGGTGAGGGTGCATTCTACCCGCTCTAGGTCGTCGCCATCGTCGCCGCCAAAGATAAACCGAATGCCGGAGGGTTCAATGGTGATGACGCCCTCCTCATCGGTGAGTTTAAGGGCTTTGGAAAACTGGCTGCGAAAGCTTTGGAAGGCTTCGATGGCCTTGAGCTGCTTAAACATCAGCAGCACCATACGTTCGCCCGTATCGCTATTGCGCCGCAGGCTGACGTTATCGATGGATTCTAGAATGCCTTCGTAAAACTGTACGGTGGGAAGCTGTGCCGTCATAGGTCGCACCAGATAGCCGTAACTCCATTATATCGACCGTCCTTGGCTCCATCGGCGTAATTCTCCCGAAACAGCAGCGACAGCGCCTCCGGTCTACCGCTCTGGGGGCTTGGGTTGCCTCAGCAGCGGGGAAATCTAAGGTTTCAACCTCACCATAGAGATTCTTTTATGAAAAGAGCTGTTTGGCTAGGGAAAAATCAGCCCAACAGCAAAAGCCTTAACTCATCAGGGATTCCAGCCCTAGGCAGGCTCTAAGGCCCACATTACACGTTGTAACTTTGTAAAGTTATGTGTATAACGTTAATCCTAGCCATAGAAAAACACCGGGATATTCTGTCCCATTTCTAGGGTGAGGGCTGACTCCATCACCGAGTCAGGGTAGACCTAACGAGGGTAATTGGTTTGGCGGATCACACATCTTCCCTTTCTATCGGGCAACGGATTCAGGCGTGGGGCCAAATTGCTAGCCAGGTGATTGGTCTGCGTCTAGCCTTGGCCATGGGGCTATTGGCCTTTGTCTTCGCCGTCAGCCTAGACTCCGCTGGAAACGCCGCCGAAGCCGCTGATCTTGCCAGTCCGGCCTATTACGCTGCGCCCATGGTAATGATGGTTGAGCCCCAATCTGACCCCATCCCCGCCCCCGACTTCGACCTCGAAAACCTAGCCTCTAGCCGTCTGCGCCACGGCCTAGTAACTAGCGCTATCCTCACCAGCAACCGCCTCACCGAGGCTCACCTATTTACGGATCTGACCGTTGAGAAATAGGCGTTCTTCGTTCACCCTGGGCAGCTAGCCACCGCTGACGCCAGCCCCCTAGCCGCTGCGGCCCTAGGGGCAATCAAAATCCCCCCGGCCAAATTGAGGCTAGATGACGGCGCGATCCACCGTACGGTATTTTCCGTACCCGAACCCTCCCCCCATTGGGCGAAATTTTGTCTATAAGGGGATAGGCGTTGTTGTGGCGGTCGGGCCGTTCTGGGGTAAGGGTATGACACATCCAAATCAGCATCCAACGAATCAAGACAGCACATTTCTCTACCCTGCCGAGGATGCTCAGCAAATCTTGAGTATCGCCATGGCCTGCCAGACAGAATCCGGCGACTTATCCCGCGCCCAGTTGCTGGAAATTGCCGAAGAACTAGGCATTTCTGCCGAAACCCTGGCCGAGGCCGAACGGGAATGGGACGTGAAGAAATACGAACTCGCCGACCAGCGCCAGTTTGACCGGGAACGCAAGCAGCGTTTTCAGCACAGCTTGTCCCGGTTTTGCTTTTTCATCGGATTCCTCTTCGTTCTCCTGATTCTGGCGGGGGGATCGGGAGGCTGGGCTGGGCTGGCGAACTTTCTGCTGTTCTTGCCTGGTGCTCCTTGGGGGCTGAAACTGGCCTGGGATGCATGGCGAATCTACCGCCCCAACGAGTACAGCTACACGAAAGAATTTCAGCGCTGGCGGCGGAAGCAGCAGATGCGGCGGGCCGTGGGTGGGGCGGTGCGGCGGCTGATGGGGTCTTTTTAGCGGCACAGTACAACCCGACAAAAAAGAGGTACAGGCTGGCTGTACCTCTTCAATCTGCATGGCTAACCTTCAGTTTAGGGTGAGGCTTTCCAGGTTGAGGGCCTCAGCCCTGCCCAGAACCCCATCTGGCCCTAGGACATCGCTTGAATGATGTAGTCGAAGTAGGGGGCGGCTTCAGCAGCGTCTTCGTCAGACAGCAGGTTGAGGGAAGCTTCCTTCAGGCAGCGCACCGCTTCGGCCATGCCGGGAACGGGCACGTTCAGGGCGTTATACATTTCGCGCACGCCAATCAGGCCAATGCTTTCGATGGGGGCCTTATCGCCTGCGATCACGCCGTAGGTGATCAGCCGCAGATACCAGCCATAGTCGCGTAGGCAGAGAGCACGCTGCTTTTGGCCAAAGGCATTGCCGCCGGGGGCGATGAAGTCGGGCCGACGACGCCACAGTTCGCGGCTGGCCTGCTCCACGATTTTCTTCTCATTTTCGGACAGGGTGCTGGCGATGCGCATCCGCTGCTCACCCGTTTTCAAAAAGTCTTCGATGGCCTTCAGCTCACCGCTAGTCGGGTAGCGCAGCTCATCATCAGCGTTCAAAATGACTTGGCTAACGACAGACATAGTTAATTAATGACTGGGGATGACTCTTTTATCTCTGATAGTGTAACGACTTGAGGGCGTCAGGGAAAGTTATCGGGCCATGATTTAGCCTAGATTTCTGACAGCAGAGAAATCGACTGCTAAGCCCTAGAAGCCTTGCCAGACAAAGAATAAGGGTGCCTCAGCGTCGATTGAAATGCATGAGAAACAGGCTTGATCCCGTAACGTTTCGATACATTAGAGCAGCATGGCGGATCGTTCTGCGAGGTCAGACCGTTCGCCCTTGGTGAGGGTGATGTGTCCAGCGATGGGCTCGTTTTTGAAGCGCTCTACCACGTAGGTGAGGCCGTTGCTGGCGGCATCGACGTAGGGGTTGTCGATTTGGTCGGGGTCGCCCGTGAGCACGACCTTGGTGCCTTCCCCGGCGCGGGTGAGGATGGTTTTGACCTCGTGGGGCGTCAGGTTTTGGGCTTCATCCACAATCAGGAATTGCTTGGGGATAGATCGGCCCCGGATGAAGGTGAGCGGCTCGATTTGTAGGAGGCCCTGGCTGATCATTTCCTCGTGGCCGCGCCGCCAGTGTTCGGGTTTGCCTCGGCTGTCTTGGGTACCAAAAATCAGGTCAAAGTTGTCGTAGAGGGGCTGCATCCAGGGGTTGAGCTTTTCGGTCATATCCCCCGGTAGGTAGCCGATGTCGCGGCCCATGGGAATGATGGGGCGGGCAATCAGCAGCCGTGAATAAAGCCGTTCATCGGCCACTTTTTGCACCCCGGCGGCAATGGCGAGCAGGGTTTTGCCCGTGCCAGCGCGGCCTACCAGCGTCACCAGGGAAATGGAATCTTGCAGCAGTAGTTCAAAGGCAAAGCGCTGTTCTCGGTTGCGAGGCTGCACCCGCGAGACTCCGGCGTGGGGCAACTTGCCCAGGGGGATAACTCTGCCGCTGTCGCCCTGCACGAAGCCGAGGGCAGTGTGGCCGGGATTGAACTCGTCTACCAGGGTGACGGCTTGGTTGGGGCAGAGGGCTTGATCGAGGCGCACATGCCCTTCGCTAAATAGTTGGCCCATGGTCTCGCCAGATACCATGACCTCAACGGTGCCCGTATAGAGGTCGTCGATGTCTACCTTGTCGGTTTCGTAGTCCTCTGCAACCACGCCCAGGGCGTCGGCCTTGATGCGCAGGTTGGTGTCTTTGCTCACCAACACCACGGGCAGATCGCGGTGATGGCGATACTCCATGGCCACGGCCAGGATGGCATTGTCGCCCTTGTCGCCCTCCAGTTCGGGCGGCAGTTGCATCAGGGTTTCCCGATGACACAGGGCCACCTTGAGAATTCCCCCCCGCTCTAGGGGAATGCCCTCAACGAGGGATCCTTGACGCCGCAGATCATCCAGGGTGCGCGACACATGGCGGGCATTGCGGGCCGTGTCTTCGGTACCTTTCTTGAAGCGATCCAGTTCTTCAATGATGGTGATCGGTAAGATGACATCGTTATCCTCAAACCTAAACATTGCCATCGGATCGTGCAGCAATACGTTGGTGTCGAGGACAAAGACTTTTTTCATAGGGGAAAAGCCACAGCGAGGTGTAGGAAGGATGCAGGGTTAATCTATGGTTGTTTTAGATTAAAAGCCGCCGCTTAGCCACTGTAACGGATCGGCCTATCCCTGCTGATCCCTAGGTTCTTGAATCTTGACAGGTTCAGGCCCCATCAGCAGACACGAGATCGCGTGCAACGCCGATTTTGCGTTAGAAGAGAGAGGAGGTATCCGAGTTTTTCCCATGACAGACGCTCCCCGACACATTTGCATCCTGGGCGGTGGCTTTGGTGGCCTGTATACGGCGCTGCGGCTAGGCCAACTGCCCTGGGAGGATCAGCCGCCAATCATCACCCTGGTGGATCATCGGGATCGCTTCCTCTTTTTGCCGCTGCTCTACGAACTGGTGACGGGGGAGCTAGAAACTTGGGAAGTGGCCCCCCCCTACGAGGAACTGCTGGCAGGCACCCAAATTCGCTTTCGGCAGGCGGAGGTCACAGGCGTTGATCTCGACCAAAAACAGGTCAGCCTCAGCCAAGGCTCACCCCTGACCTATGATTACCTGGTGCTGGCCCTGGGGGGCACCACGCCGATGGATATGGCCCCCGGTGTGGCCGACCACGCCCTAGCCTTTCGCACCCTGCAAGACGCCTATCAACTCAAGGAACGGCTGCGGATTTTGCAAGCCTCCGAGGCCGAAAAGATTCGCGTGGCGGTGGTGGGCGGTGGCTATAGCGGCGTTGAAGTGGCCTGCAAAGTGGCCGAACACCTGGGCAACCGGGGCCGAGTGCGCCTGGTAGAACGCACGGATACCCTGCTGCGTACCTCCCCAGAGCACAACCGCCAGGTAGCCCAAAAGGTGCTGGCCGACCTAGGGGTTTGGGTAGATTTAGAAACCGCCGTGGAGAACGTCACCGCCGACACCATTAGCCTCACCTTCCGTGACCAAACCGACATTCTGCCCGTGGATGTGGTGCTGTGGACGGTGGGCACCCGCGTCAACGATATAGTTGCAAACCTGTCCCTCAAGCACAACGAACGGCGACAAATCGTTGTGCAGCCCACCCTAGAAGCGGTGGATCACCCCGGCATCTATGCCCTAGGTGATTTGGCCGACTGCCGCGATGCCGACGGCCAGCAAATGCCCACCACCGCCCAAGTGGCACTCCAGCAGGCCGATTTTGTGGGTTGGAACATCTGGGCCACCATGACGGATCGGCCCCCACTGCCCTTCCGCTACCGCCACCTTGGCGAAATGATCACCCTCGGCACCCACCGTGCTACCCTCACCGGACTGGGCATTGAACTGGAGGGCGAACTGGCCCATGTGGCACGCCGTTTAGCCTATCTGTACCGGATGCCCACCCTCTCCCACCAAATCCGCGTCGGGCTAAACTGGATGACCCAACCCCTACGGGATGTGCTGTCCTCAATTGCCTAATCCTCGATTTCCTAAACCGATTTCCTAAACTGATTTCCCAAGTTTGCCGATGTTCTGATCGGCCACTCCAGCCATGACCTACACGCCCCTGCCCCAAGTTATCTTTCTTGATGCCGTTGGCACCCTGTTTGGGGTGGCGGGCACGGTGGGCGACATCTATGCCGACATTGCCCAGCGCCATGGCGTTACGGTCGATCCCAAAGCCCTTAACCAGTCCTTCTTCCGCACCTTCAATGCCGCCCCCACCATGGCTTTCCCCGGCTGCGATCCCGCCACCATTCCCCAGCGGGAATACCACTGGTGGCGGGTGCTGGCCCAACAAACCTTCAGCAGCGCCGGGGTAATCGACCAATTTGTGGATTTCGATAGCTTCTTTGCCGACCTCTACGCCCACTTTGCCACTGCCGCCCCCTGGAAAGTCTATGCCGATGTGCCCGTAGCCTTGCAACGCTGGCAGCGGCGCGGCATCGAGTTGGGCATTATCTCCAATTTTGATTCCCGCCTCTATAAGGTTCTGGAAGCCCTGCACCTAGCCGACTTTTTCCAGTCCGTCACCATCTCCTCTGAGACCGGAGCCGCCAAACCTGATCCACTGATTTTTCAAGCTGCCCTACAAAAGCACCGCTGCGATCCGGCCCAAGCATGGCACCTTGGCGATAGCGAAGCGGACGACTTCCACGGAGCCAAGGCCGCTGGCGTTTGGGGTGTGTGGCTGAAGCGCCCTTAACAGTTCGTAGCAGCCGCAAAATCGTTGCAAATCTATAGAAACCCCCAACCTTTTTGATGGGCGGCCCTGGGTTACGTCTAGGGCTACCAGCGCAAGGACGAGCGAACATTCCCTAGGTTCAAGCTGGCCTGCTTGCTCAAGACACGCTCTGGCTGAGCCAATTTCGCGGCAGGGTAGACGGTGCAGACGGCGCTATGGCCGCACCTAACCCAGTCTTGGCCTTTGCGTTGCCTGGTTGACTGTTCAGGCAATCTCCCGTCTTTGCGTACTTTTCTTAGGGGCTGGAGTGGGCAAACTGGCACTGCGGTTAGGGACTAGCGGTGAATATTCTGCGCTAGAAGATTTAAGGATTATAATTTTGTTATTGCATTAATTTAATTTTATATAAAACACAAAATTTGTTTTAGCGCATAAAAATGCCTTAAAAAAGATTCTGAGATATCAGGGGTACTCCAACAGCTTTATCGGCTGCTATAGGCCAATTTAAGCCCTCTGCCATTCCCCACGCCCCTTCTCATCACCCGTGGGCTGTGCGCATAATCCAAACAGCCGAAACACCCTGGGCTGCGTCAGACCCCATCGACGTAGACCAAGTTTGAAAACAGCTCCTCTGGGGATGCCTTGCCAAGGGCGGGTCGCCTATTCCCTCACCGCAAGGTGCCCCTGGGTGAACTGTTACCCCAAGGTTTTGTGGCCCTCACCCTAAATCCCTCTCCCATGTTGGGAGAGGGACTTTGAAGAAAACCTCTTGCTCCCCTCTCCTTCCTGGGAGAGGGGCCGGGGGTGAGGGCTTCCCACTTCTCGTTTGCCCTACCTACATCGCGTCATCCCTATGGACAACCAGACACTCAAGCTCTCTGTTTATGGAAAAGGGGGCATTGGCAAGTCCACCACCAGTTGCAATATTTCGGTGGCCCTGGCCAAACGGGGTCGTAAGGTGTTGCAAATTGGCTGCGACCCCAAGCACGACAGCACCTTTACCCTCACCGGGTTTCTGATTCCCACCATCATCGACACCCTGCAAGAAAAGTCCTTCCACTACGAAGACGTATGGGCCGAGGACGTGATCTACAAGGGCTATGGCGGCGTGCATTGCGTGGAAGCGGGTGGCCCTCCAGCGGGGGCGGGCTGCGGCGGCTATGTGGTGGGCGAAACCGTGAAGCTGCTGAAGGAACTGAACGCCTTCGACGAGTTCGACGTGATTTTGTTTGATGTGTTGGGCGACGTGGTCTGCGGCGGGTTTGCGGCCCCGTTAAACTATTCCGACTACTGCATGATCGTCACCGACAACGGTTTTGACGCCCTGTTTGCCGCCAATCGCATCGCCGCTTCGGTACGGGAGAAAGCGCGAACCCACCCCCTGCGGCTGGCGGGGCTGATCGGCAACCGCACCTCTAAGCGCGATTTGATCGACAAGTACGTCGAGCATGTGCCCATGCCCGTACTGGAAATTCTGCCGCTGATTGAGGACATCCGCATTTCCCGCGTGAAGGGCAAAACGGTGTTTGAAATGGCGGAGAGCGATCCTTCTCTGGAACCCGTCTGCCAGTATTACCTCAACATCGCCGACCAAATTCTCTCCCGTCCCGAAGGCGTGGTGCCCACGGAAACCCCCGACCGCGACCTATTCAGCCTGCTGTCGGACTTTTATCTCAACCCACCCGCCGATGCCCCCAAACAAGAGGCGGAGGAAATGGATCTGATGATGGTTTAATCCCCGCTGCAAAGATCTCACCGGATGAAGTTCTGATTTTGGAGGGCTGCATTATCATCGGTACGCAGCCATTCAAATTAGCAAAAGAGTCAGGATTATGGCCTTTTTTGAGAACTTTACCCAGGTCATCCGCCAAAAGTGGTTGGACTATGTGCAAGCCAATCGCGGCTGGTTGACCCTGCAAATGCAGCAAACCTCTGTCCGCACGCCCGATGGGGGTCGCCGACCGTCCTCTTTCCTCATTTTGGGGGTGGTCAATGCCTTGGAACCCAAGCTCTCGAACCTGATGGTGCCCTTCTACCAGCTCAACCCTGATGAAGATGCGCTGGTGCAGGTGTTGGGTCTCAATTTCGACCCAGAGATGATTTTGGACAATGGCGAAGAAACGACCACCATCGATGCCAACGAAGATCATCCCCTTTTGTCCGATGGCTCTGATCTCTAGCGAACGTCCCTTGCGTACCCGACCTGTATATCACTGACTCCGAGCGCGGTTTTCTGGTTTAATCCATCTCGACCCTGAGATCGGCGAACTCCGCCCCGAGGATTTGTGAACAGTAAACAACTGCGGCGATCGCTAAAAATCAAGTGGCTGTCCTACTACCGCGACAACCGCGAGTGGATCGATAAATTGGGCATTTGGGTGACTCTCGACGGCCAACGGCGACCGTCATCGGGCTTCATTTTGGGGGTATTGTCCACCCTCGAACCCGACCTTAACAATCTGCTGCCCCTGGTCGTCAGCCTAAGCAGCAGCCCCGACCGAATTATTGCCGCCCTGGGCCTAAACACCAACCCGGTGAAGGAGCTAGAGGCGTTGGCGAAGGCACAACCCATTCTGCCCCGCAGCGCCCGCCCCGAGGTTTCCCTGGTGCCAGCGGAGGAGGTTTCCGAACCGGAGGCCATCCCCCCCGTACCGCTAACCCTCGATGTGGCCCCTCCACCGCCCCCCACCCACGATGACGAGGTTTGCACCGGATCCGGTGGGCGGGAAAACGACAGACCCAGGTAGGCCCGTCCCCCAGTCCCCTACTCGATCCCTAGCCATGACCCTTGCCCAATCTCAACCCAACACCTCTGCTCTGGAATTTGACTGCGACACCGGAAACTACCACACCTTTTGCCCGATTAGCTGCGTGGCGTGGCTGTACCAAAAAATTGAAGACAGCTTCTTTTTGGTGATCGGCACCAAGACCTGTGGCTACTTTCTCCAAAATGCGATGGGGGTGATGATCTTCGCCGAACCCCGCTACGCCATGGCCGAATTGGAAGAAGCCGACATCTCCGCCCAACTCAACGACTACGAGGAACTCAAGCGGCTGTGTGAGGGGATTAAGCGCGACCGCAACCCCTCGGTGATTGTCTGGATTGGCACCTGCACCACCGAGATCATCAAAATGGATCTCGAAGGGCTGGCCCCTCGCCTGGAAGCGGAAATCGGCATTCCCATCGTCGTCGCCCGCGCCAACGGATTAGACTACGCCTTCACCCAAGGAGAAGACACCGTCCTCGCCGCCATGGCCCAGCGCTGCCCCACCAGTGAGGAAGTTACCCCCGCCGAAAAAGAAGAACGCAGCGGCATCCAAAAACTGCTCAGCTTTGGCCGCAAAAAAGAAGAGGTGGCCATCGAAGAAACCCCCTACCACGACCACCCGCCCCTCGTCCTGTTCGGCTCTGTGCCCGATCCCATCGTCACCCAAATGACCCTGGAACTGAAGCGGCAGGGCATCAAAGTCTCCGGCTGGCTGCCCGCCAAACGCTACACCGACCTCCCCGTCATCGACGAAGGCTACTACGTGGCAGGCATCAACCCCTTCCTGTCGCGCACCGCTACCACCCTGATGCGCCGCCGCAAGTGTAAGCTCATCGGTGCCCCCTTCCCCATCGGCCCCGACGGCACCCGCGCCTGGGTCGAAAAAATCTGCTCTGTCTTCAACATCGAACCCCAGGGTATGGAAGAGCGCGAAGCCAAAATTTGGGAATCCGTAGAAGACTACCTGGAGATCATTCGCGGCAAATCCGTCTACTTCATGGGCGATAACCTGCTGGAAATTTCCCTGGCCCGCTTCCTCACCCGCTGCGGCATGACGGTGCAAGAAATCGGCATCCCCTACATGGACAAACGCTACCAAGCCGCCGAACTCGCCCTGCTAGAAAAAACCTGCAACGAAATGGGCACCCCCCTACCCAAAATCACCGAAAAACCCGATAACTACAACCAAATTCAACGCATCCAAGAACTACACCCCGACCTGGTGATCACTGGAATGGCCCACGCCAACCCCCTAGAAGCTCGCGGCATCAGCACCAAGTGGTCGGTGGAGTTCACCTTCGCCCAAATCCACGGCTTCAGCAACACCCGCGACATCCTAGAACTGGTGACACGCCCCCTCCGCCGCAACGACAGCCTCAAAGACCTCGGCTGGGAGAAGTTGGTGAAGGAAGAAGCGAAGGTGTAAGCGGCCCCAAAACCCAGGGTTCTTACTCCAGAACCCTGGGTTCCTTAAATAACTCCAGCCGCGCAGATCTGGCTAACCGTCAAATTGAGGCCAGGAAAGGTTGGAGATTGCAGCCAATCATCCCCATGAAGCACCTGTTTTTGATAGCGATCACCCTCCAATACACACAGCGTTACCGTGGGCTGTTTGGGGGTGCCAATGTAGTCGCGCCCCCCTAGCCCTAGGTAGTCCACAATCCAGTATTCAGGCACACCTAGCAGGGCGTAGTCTTCGGTTTTGCGGGCATAGTCGTTTTGCCAGTTGGTGCTCACCACTTCCACCACGAGTTTGACGGATGTTCCCCGACAAATGACGGGTTCCTGCTGCCACAGCGGTTCTTGAGCCAACTGGGTCTGGTCTAGCACCACCACATCGGGCCGAAAGGCGGTTTCGGTGCCCAGCAGTTTGATCAGGCAGCGGTAGGGAATCACGTAGGGCGCGTTTTGTTGATCGATAGCAACATTGAGCTTTCGCCCCACAAAGCCTGCAACCTGCTCATGGATGCCTGTGGGTTCCAAGTCGGTTAGCTCTCCATCGATGAGTTCGTACTGGGGGTTGTCGCCATAGTGATCAATGAAGTCACGGACGGTCAGGAGTTGGGGCTGAAGTTGAACCATAGGGTGAGACCAAGCCAGAAAATCACTCGCTAGGGGATAGCTTCCATGATGTAGCAACCTCATGAGTTGCGATAGTCTAAATGTATCACAGTCATTCAATAATCT
Organism: Leptolyngbya sp. BL0902; assembly: GCF_016403105.1. Lineage (NCBI taxonomy): Bacteria > Bacillati > Cyanobacteriota > Cyanophyceae > Leptolyngbyales > Leptolyngbyaceae > Leptolyngbya > Leptolyngbya sp. BL0902. The sequence goes on along the minus strand of NZ_CP046155.1, from coordinate 236,274 downwards.
AAAGAAATGTAACTAAGTTGCGATCTTGATGTGCCGATGTTGATCTTGCGTAGTCTTTGGGGAATCTTAGTAGAGAATGTTCAAATGACCTATGCTCATTGTCTAGTATCTTGTACCTCTAGCATACATGTCTCTCACTGTTGAAAGGTAAGTTATAAATGGTTAAAGAGTCAGTCGCAAAAAAAGAATTCGCAGGGTTGATTTCTCAAGTTACTGAGCAAAATGTTCAAGAAGAGCAGGTAAGTCACCGTCTAGTATTTATTATGGCGTTGGCAATTCCACTAATAGGAGTGATGTATGCAGATAATCAGGTTACGGAAGCTGAGAAGCAGGTAATCAAGTCTGCACTGGGTCAATTTCTGCCTCCTCAAAGCTATATAGGAAAACTTGTCAAGCCTATTTTTCAAGGTATTCAGAAGCACAAGTTATACTCCAAGAAAGAAGTTTTTAAGAAATTTGCTGGTCAGCTGACTGATTCCGAGAAAATCCTCATTCTAGGACTATGCTGTGAAGTTGCATCTGCTGACGAAGATCTAGCTGAAAAAGAAGATAAATATATTGAAATTGTTGCAAGAATTCTTGGAGTAGATGCTAAATACCGTTTATTCTTTTATGGCACAATAAATGATAAGCCTGAAGACGGGGAAGCAGTCTCTGAAATTTATACACTGCTAGATCCACATCACTTTCAGGCGCTTGATCCTGCGTTTATGAATGCAGCAGAGATTCTGAGGACTAAGCTTGGCGAAAAGGAGATAGAAAGAAATACAAGTTCAGACTTGAAGATTTCATATGATGAGCTTGAGAAATTCAGCAAAGTTAAAGGCCGATTAGCCCAAATCGCATCTGAACTATTTGATTTAATTAAGCAAGGTGCTGATCGAGAATTGATATCTGAAGCCCTGAAGAATGAAGCTGCTCAAGTATTGGATAAAGCTCAGTCTCAGTATTTTCGACTAGCAGTCATAGGTGAATTTAGTCAGGGTAAATCAACGCTGCTCAATGCTTTATTAGGATCGGAAATTCAGCCTGTTAGGGCTATTCCATGCAGTGGTACTGTGACAGTTTTAAGGCATGGTGAAAAATATCGTGTAATCTGCCGATACAAAAATGGAGAAGAAGAAGAGGTTCCACTGGAAAAATATAAGGAACTGGCCTCAATCTCTCAAGAAGCGGCTTTGCTAAATATTGCTGAGGAGTTATCCAAATCAGACATCCAGGAAATAGTATTTGAACATCCAGATCTGGAGTTGTGTCGGCATCAAGTTGAAATTATTGACTCTCCTGGATTGAATGAGCACCCTGAACGAACAGCTATCACTCATCAGCTCTTAAAAAATACTGACGCAGTGATTTTCATGGCTAATGCTTCACGCTCTTTTACGCAGACTGAAATGGAGCTACTTGAGTTTCTACGAAAACAGCTAAATGATGGAGATTCTCAAGGCCCAAGTGAAAGTCTATTCGTTGCAGTTAATTTTATAGATCTGTTGCGCCGTGAAGAGGATAGAGAGCAGGTCAAACAGAGAGCTAATAACTTTCTGCTGGGTTCAAAGCCTATCATTACAGGCAAAGATAGGGTGCATTTTATTTCTGCACAAGCGGCTTTAGACGCGATATTAGAAGGGAATGACAATGAATATCTGAAAGGTTTTCAGCAGTTCACTCAATCAATTCAAGTCTTCTTGACAGAAGAGCGCGGCTCTTTAGTCATAGAAAAACTGAAAAATTCTCTTACTCGAATCATTGAGGAAGCACAGCTTGGATTAAGGCAAAGTATCCAAATTTTGGAAGGTGAAATTAGCTTATCTGAATCTGAGCGCAGTCAAATTATTGAGCAAATTGGTGCTGCTAGTGGTCGTGAGATCAAGCTCCGACTCTTACGAGATGATTTAGTTAATGAGGTTCTAGATGATGTCAATGAGGCGTGGAAGGAATGGCTTGATGGTGTAGAAGATCGAATTGCGGAAAAGAGCGCTGAATGGATTTCTGAAGCAGAAGGCAAGGAGAAAATCCTTAGAGATTTTGCAAATCAATTTCTCAATGACTTGTCAGAAGATTTGGATAATTGGCTAGACAAAACAGTAAAAGATAAACTCTTGATACCTAAACTTAAAGAGTTTGATAAGGAGATTTTTGAGAATCTCAACTCAATCTACGAAAATCTTAAGTCAATCGACTTAGTATCTAGTTCGAGCTTAAGTCAACAGTTCAGATTATCGTTGTCGCATTTCGGAGTTAATATACAATTTGAGTCAAACTTAAATCCAAGTTCAATTAACGGCGATGGTATATTCGGCGTTTTTAAAACTCTAGGTAGTGGCGGATTACTTGGTGGGGGAGTAGCCGGAGGATTAGCTTTCCTTGGTGTAGGATTTCTGCCAATTCTATTAGCTGGAATGGCAACATCAGCAGTTGTAGGGTGGTTTTTTGGCTCTGACTCAGAAAAAATCATCTTGCAAATGAAGCAAGAGGTATACAATAAAGGCTTTGAGAAATTTTCAAATTCCTTAGAAGAAATCGGAGATAATATTGGCGAAGGCGTAGTAAAAGCTATTGATTCTCAATACGAAAATGCTATCAAGGCTATTCAGCATTCGATTTCTCTTCTCGATGGAATCTTGAGTAGGCAAAGCGCTATTCATCAGGAGACCATTGACTCTAAAAGAGCAAAAAAAGCTTTTGCTTCTGACAAGCTATCAAGTCTTTCTAGTATTGAATCTAGTCTTAATAGCTTGCCATCCTCCAGCAGTTGAGTTGGAAATAATCAGCGTCTTTATCAGTTCAGTTGTGAGCCATCTCCGAAATGTTATATCAGTTTTCTCCCATCATTCAAGCTGGCATAGAGGCTGGCAAATATGCTGTGGTAATGTCCAAGTCAGGTGTACCACTGAGTATGGTGCGCTATGCTACTGGCCCTCAGGCGGGTCAAATTGCAGCTCATGCTATAGGAGTAGCTAGTAATAGTGCTGGAATAGCAGCCATGGGTTTAAACCCTCTTACGGCTGTAGTTCCCATGGCGATGAGTGCTGGACAACTTTATCAAGGACAGATTACCTTGAATGCGGTTAAAGCCCTGTCAGCATCAGTAGCAACGTTACAAGCTACAACAGCAGTTCTTGGAGTTGGAGTTGCTGCCACTGGAGTTCTTGCAGCAGTAAACCTTTGGCAAACTTTAAAACTCCGAAAGGATATCAAACAGATGAGATTAGAGATTAACAATGGATTTCTGAATCTCCATGAAGCTTTAGCCGATCAGGGAGAAGAAATCCTGAAACACGTTGATCGAGTAGCAAAAGATGTTGAATTTAGCCATCATCGCACGATCCTCGTGCAAGCCTATGGAAAATTTAAGAAGGCATTAAGTCGGCTTCAGACAGCCTTAACCATCAAAGATATTGGTCGTCGTAATGATGAAATAACAGCTTCTAGAAATATGCTCTTCGATGCCCTAGCTGACTACAGCAATGATCAGTTGCTAGAGGGGATTTCGCCAGCAGCCTATCTACGTCGTAGAGAATGTGTGTGGGCTATTGAGCAGGCCATTGCCATGACATTTCAGATACAAAGTGATTTTCCTGCGGTTGGCAGTCGTCTTGTTGAACTAGAGCAGATAATTCGACAAGATGCCACTAACATCATCTCAGATATACAGGAGGCTGATGAACTAGATTTTATTTTCCCAGAAATTCTACGGATTCATGATCATGATTTAGCAACTATTTCTGCTTGGCAATCACATGTAGACTGGTATCAGACATTGGATGTCAAAGAACTGCAACAGCTTGCAGCCTTGCCCGCCGTAGATGAAACAGTCTTGGAGACAGTTAGAGATGAGTCGAAAATTGAGTTAACAAAGCCCCCTGAGTATGTTTACTACGAAAAAGCTCAGGAGCAATCCCACTTCAGCGCGATACGAGACAGTCTTCTGATACTCATAGATTCCGATCAAAGATCAAAGGCTCAAGACTACATTGTTGAAAGAGCCGCTTTGGAAAATTTGTCAGCGCTCACCATAGAGAATTTGCAGAAAGCTACTCCGCTGACAATCTCTAACTTAGATTACTATTTCATCATACGCGATGAATCTCTTGAGTCTGAAGAGGAAGATGTCGAAATGGCGAATTCTAATTAAAGAAATTAACGCTAATTTGTCCTGGCCCCATTGTCATTGGCTGCAAGACAATTGTAATTGCTCACACGAAATCTAGGCATCCAACTAGACTCCATTTCCTTTGCTATAGCAGTCCTAGGTCATTCGTAAGAACAAGAGCCAGACTCATCAAGGGCTCCACGCCTGTCATCACTCATAAATCATTTAGGACTGCTATACAATGCGCAATATCAACCGCCACTAAAGCCAGCCCAACACCAATGACAGATCCAGAACTGCGCCAACTCGTTGAAAGCAATGCCCGCACCGCCCAAGCCATGCTGGATACAATGGCCGAAGCACGGCTAGAGCGGGAAGAAGCCCGTGGCGAGTTTCAGGCAGGTATGCAGCGGCTAGAGGAAGCGATTCAGCGCCTGACCACCTTGCAAGCAGGCATAGTCCAGCTTTTAGCGTCTCTCGATGAAGATCGCCCCACGGTTCTACGCAAGCTCACCAGCATCGACAACAAAGTAGATCACCTATTGGATGCTTAGTCTCCATGATCCTGCAGGATGCGCGAGTGAAAGATGTCCACTTTACGGAAGACACCATCAGTGTCGATCTAATGGATGGGCGTTCGATCACGGTGCCGTTGGTATGGTATCCACGCCTGCTGAATGCGACACCAGAACAGCTTGCCCAATGGGAAGTCTGCGGCGGCGGCTACGGCATCCACTGGGAAGCCCTCGACGAAGATCTGAGCACCGAAGGAATGCTGCGCGGTGCCCCTGCCCCAGAAGCAGCGGTTTCATCTTGTTTTAAGGGGGATGTTCCCCCAGCTTGACCCATAATTTTCTCACCCGAGTCATTTGCGGGCGATTCATCTGGAGGGCAGCTATGGTGGCACGCCCGGTAGGGGTTAATCCAACCACCTCGGTGGCATCAGCATTCCAGACAAAATGGTCACTCCAGCGCTGTTGTTGCGGATGAAACAGGGGCGTAGCTGCCTGCGTTTCTGGATCGACGGCTGTTTGACGACTGGCCTTATGACGATTACAGCTAGGGCACGATAGGCAAAGATTCTCAAAGGCGGTAACGCCCCCTGCGGAACGTGGCACGATGTGCTCGAGTTCAAAGGTTGTGACAGTCAAAGACTCTGCGGTATGACAATAGGCACAGCAGTTAGCAAAGCGTTCCCGAAGCTGACGCTGTAGAACGCTGGGGATATAGACACTCACGAGGCTATCGACCCTGCCGAGTTTAACTGTTGTAGGGTGTAGCGAGCTCTGGCTTTGAGTAGGTTGAGATCATCCACCCGCGCCAAGAGTTGATTGAGGGTAGCTAAGTCTTCTGCGACGAGTTCTCCCTCGGCATTTTGGCTCAATAAGTTATGGAGCTGGCTTTGAGCGTCTATCGATAGGGCGCTTTCTGCCAATACAACCAGTTCCTCGTGGTTTAGCCCCGTCAGCAACTCAGGGTCATTATGAGTAGCCATGAGCCGCTGGTAGGTGGCTAAATCCAACAAGACCGCCACCCGCTCCCCTAGTTCATCCGTTACGTAGCGCACATCTTGAACCATGGCTGACTCCGTCAACTTGCTAGAATTAGCATCCATACTGCACTAATTTTAGTCAAGGCCATGTCCTTAAATCCAAGTAGATCCTTTGAAAACCGACATTCCGCAGGTTGACAAAAAGAATATTTGGGGTAACTAAGGTAAGCTCAGGGCAAGAATGGGGATTGTGCCTTGGAGATAGAAAACCTGGATCACTTGGGCTTAGTGGCGGCGTTAGTGGATGAGATCGGCCTGGTCGAGCTCACCAATGAAGTTCTGGCCCCCATCCGCTAAACCACATCAGCCCCGGGCAAGTGGTGAAAGCGATGATTCTGAACGGGTTGGGATTTGTCAGCGCGCCGCTGTACCTATTTAGTCAGTTTTTTGAGGGCAAGCCGGTGGAGCACCTGCTGGGGGAGGGGATTACGGCAGGGCACCTGAACGATGACCGGTTGGGTCGGTTGCTAGATCAGTTGTTTGAGTACGGGACGACGCTGTTTTTTCTCAAAGCGGCGATGCAGGCGGTGAGGCGTTTTGGGGTGAGGGTGTCTCAGTGCCATCTAGACTCGACCTCCTTTGCTCTCGACGGGGAGTATGCCTCTGAGAGCGGGACTGAGTTGGGCTACCAATGGCAGGCGACGCTGGAACGCACCGCTGAGTACGAGGCCCAGTACCAACAGCGCCATCGTCGCTTCATTCTAGCCACCAATGTCCTGGATGAAGACGCCTACCCCGCCGAGCGCCTCCTGCGCGAGTACAAGGCCCAGCAGCAGGTCGAGCGTGGCTTTCGCTTCCTCAAAGCCCCCCTCTTCTTCACCAGCAGTGTCTTTGTCAAAAAGCCCCAACGGGTGGAAGCCCTCGCCCTCATCATGGCCTTGACCCTGCTGGTCTATAGTTTGGGGCAGCGTCAACTCAGAGCCCAACTCGCCCAAGCCGATGACACCGTGCTCGACCAAAAGCAACGCCCCACTCGCACGCCCACCTTTCGCTGGATTTTGCAGAAGTTTCAGGCCATTCATCTGGTCTCCACGGGAAACGCTCAGCAGGTCAGCAACCTCTCGGATGAACGCCGCAAGATCATTCGCCTCATGGGCTTTTCGGCCTGCCAGTACTACCTCCTAAATTAACTCCTGTCAACCTGCGGAATGTCGGTTCTTACCCTGGAAACAGGGATTTATGAGCAGTTTGGGAATAATGTTCTCATGTTGGCGCGTCAACTAAATATGCCGTCCAATCCTACAACGGCAAGAAGACCTCAAGAAGCTCAGAGATCTCAAAATCAGTCTACCAGAAAGCCCTAGCGACTTTAACTTAGGCGACCTTGGTTCTATTGACAAAGAAGTGTTGGATGGATTGGCAAAGCGTAATCCATGATGGGCAAGAATTTGATACATTACGCTATCGCTCACCCATCCTATGGTCTTGCTATTCTAATCCTCTCTCCTAAGCGATTTCTACCACGCAGTCGGCTGAAACCTGAGGTCATTAGCCACAGTAACCGTATCTCCAGCTTGCTTAATTACAAATAGCCCTCGTTGATAGGCATAGCGGTCTACCCCTGCATCAATTTCAATCCCCGCTACCGCACCGTGGATATGGTAAGTACCGTATTGGGGAAAAGCCTGCTTAAACTTGGGCAATCGGGTCAAAAAATCCTCTACATCCTGACGAGAAAGACGAGATTTGACCTCAATCGCCACGGCCACATCCCCATTCACCGCCAGAATATCAATCTCCATTTCGGCCCCAGGGCGCTGAGACTTGAGCCGACGAGAGGTTTCCTGTACCTCAATGCCCCGCTCTTGGAACAACCGCACCACCGCAGGTTCCACCAGGTTTTCGACAAACTGGCCCCATCGAGTCGTTAGCCCAGCCACCTCGCGGCTGGTGTTGGCAGCAATTTGCTCCAGCCGCTTCAACCGCCGATCCGCCTCCGCTGCCCGCTGATCCGCCTCCGCTGCCCGCCGATCCGCCTCTGCTGATCGCCGATCTGCTTCTGCTTGGGATCGACGAAATAGCTCATAAATATCTTCGATGGTGACGGGATCAGCCATACCTGTACCGCAGAGTTATACGTCCTATTCTAATTCTTCCTCCGAAATGATCCCTCCCAGGCGGTCGGCTGAAGTTGGAGATGGGCCACAGCAGCGGTGTCACCAGTTTGCCTAAGCGTGAAGGGGATTTAATTGAGAGCATTGCCGCTCGGCTTAGGGATGCGAGAGTCGGAATAGAGCCAGATAGAATAGGGCCATGGCGTTTCGCAGGTTTGTTTATGCCAGCCACCGTTGCCGTTCATCTGCCGCAGACCTTGCGGGTCAGCGAAGAGCAGTTTGTCGCCATCGTCCAGGCCAATCCCGACCTGCGCCTAGAACGGACGGCCACAGGAGAACTAATCGCCATGTCGCCAACGGGTAGCGAGAGTGGTAGCTACAACTCTGAACTCATCGCTGATGTCGCGCTCTGGAATCGACGCATTAGGCTGGGCAAGGTGTTTGATTCCTCTAGCGGGTTTCGGTTGCCCAATGGGGCGATTCGTTCCCCGGATGTGGTCTGGGTGGCGATGGAACGCTGGACGGCCCTCAGCCCCGACCAACGCCAGGGATTTGCGCCCCTCTGTCCTGATTTTGTGATGGAACTGCTGTCGGCCACTGATGATGGGGCAACGCTGCAAGCCAAGATGCAGGAATATATGGACAACGGCTGTCGGCTGGGCTGGCTAGTGAACCCCAAAACCCGCACGGTGGCGGTGTATCGTCCCGATGTGGCCCCGGAAGTCGTGCCTTTTACGGTGACGCTCTCCGGGGAATCCGTCTTGCCGGGATTTGAACTCAACCTCCATGCTTTGTTACCGCTGGAGATGGCATGACTAAGACGGCATCCCTTCCCCCCGGCCTGCTAATCCGCACGGGCAAATGGGTGTGGACAACCCTCTGGCAGCGGATGATGGCCCAAATGGCCCCCAGCAACGAGGGCGGCGACTATCAGCGGCCCCCCAGCCAGTGCCGGGGCGAGCTTTCCGCCAATGGCCCCCATCCTCCGGCGGATCAGCGCTATGGGTTGATGGTGGGGATGGGCTGTCCTTGGGCGCACCGCACGTTGATCGCCCGCGCCCTGAAGGGGTTGGAGGATGCGGTGGCGGTGGTGGTGGTAGAACCCTCGCCGGATGAGGGCTGCTGGGTGTTTCCGACGCCCTTCCAGAATTGCCGCACCCTGCCGGAACTCTACCGACAGGCGGGCATTGGCGGACGGGCGACGGTGCCTGTGCTGTGGGATTTTGACGCCAAAGCCATCGTCAACAACGACAGCGGTGAGATCATCCAAATCCTCAACCAATCGCTCAACGAGTTTGCGACCAATCCCGATCTCGACCTCTATCCCGCCGCCCTCAAAACCGAGATTGATACCTGGAACGAGCGCATCTACGCCAGCGTGAACAATGGCGTATATCGCTGCGGCTTTGCCCAAACCCAGGCCGCCTACGACCGCGCCTGTGGGGAACTGTTCGACACCCTGGACGCCATCGAGCAAACCTTATCCACCCAGCCCTACCTCTGTGGCGAGGCCCTCACCTTGGCAGATGTGCGCCTTTTCCCGACGCTGTTTCGCTTCGATGCAGTGTACTACAGCCTGTTCAAATGCAACCGCCGCCGCATTCAAGACTATCCCGCCCTCTGCCGCTACGTCCAAGCTCTATACCAGCAGCCGGGAGTGGCCGCTACCTGCGATCTGGCGGCGGTCAAGCGCGACTACTACGGCAACCTGTTTCCCCTCAATCCGGGGGGCATCATCCCCGCTGGGCCAGAGTTGCCCTACCTCAGTCTAGGTTAAGCTCAGCCATCCTATGCCCTGACTGACCTCACCCTAAATTCCTCTCCCATGGGGCTACTGCGTATACATAAGTCCTGAAACCCCTGCTGCCGGGGCTTTCCCCACCCTACGGGAAGCAAGCTACATCCCCCAACCCCTTCTCCCAGGACGGGCTACTAAGTACACACAAGTCAGGTTGGAGTAGGATGCGGTTAGTAATCGTGGGGGAATTGCGGTGGAAAATCCTATCCTAATTCACGCTGAAGTATCACAGGGCAGTGCTTTTGGGGATCGCCGCCTGGAAAAAAGGGGGCGGCGCTGTATGACTCTATGCGTGAGTCGCTATCGGTGAACATCCGGGCGATGAGCCGCAACCGAGCGGAACAGGTAGGGTACTATCGCTTTCTGGAGAATCAGAATGTGAGCGTCTCAGAACTGGTCAGGAGTGCCGCAGACCACTGCCAGCAACAGGTGGCGGGGCGTCATGTGTTGGCTATCAGCGACAGTAGCGAAATTAACTTGCAGGCTCAGGCGAAGCATCTCAAGCCTGAGGACGTCGGGGTGGTCGGCAATCATCGTGATATCGGGTTTTTCGTCCATCCGACCCTAGTGGCCGATGCGGAGAGTGGCTTTCCCTTGGGCTTGAGTGCGATTCAACGATGGCATCGTGACCCGAAACGACCCGACAAACATCAGCGGCACTATCCTCAGTTGCCGATTGAGGAGAAAGAATCCTATAAGTGGCTGCGCTCTGCCGAGGACAGTCGAGTCCCCTTGATGGCTGGGGATGCTGTGTGTGTGACCCATGTGGGTGACCGTGAGAGCGATATCTACGAAGAGTGGGTTCGGGTGCCTGATGCCCACACGCACCTGTTAGTGCGCGCTTGCCGTAACCGACGACTGCACGATAAGTCCACGATGCTCTACGAGACACTGGCTCAGCAACCCGTTGAGGGCACCTATGCCGTTGAGGTGCTGGCCGACCCTCGTGGTCACCGAGAGTCCCGTGAAGCTTGGCTAGCGGTGCGCTTTACGCCCGTTACCCTTCGCCGCCCCCGGAAGGTCGATGCCCACGACTATCCCGAATTGGTTTCCCTCTATGCCGTGGAGGCCAAAGAGGTCACGCCACCTGCCGGAGTCAAGCCCATTCATTGGCGCTTACTGACGACCCATCCCGTCACGACCGTGGAGCAAGCGTTACAAGTGATTCAGTGGTATCGGTGGCGCTGGCAGATTGAACAGTTCTTTGCGTTGCTTAAGCGAGTCGGCCTTGACCTTGAATCCACCCGCCTGGAGTCGGTTAAGGCCATTGAACGCCTCACCATCCTGGCCTTAATGGTGACCTTGAGGCTGCTCCAACTGAAAACCGGTCGAGCCGATGAATCTCTCTCCGCCTCGGTGACCTTTAGCGAACCGCAACAGCAATGCCTGGAGCAGTTGATGCCGACGTTGCAGGGGCGAACCCGAAAACAGCAGAATCCCTTCTCCCCAGGCTCCCTACCTTGGGCCACTTGGCTCATTGCACGCCTGGGGGGATGGTCGGGCTATCGCTCCCAACCGCCACCCGGCATTCGTACCTTGAGCCAAGGACTTAGAAAATTTGAGGCCATCTTTGAGGGATGGTCACTCGCCCAAAGCTCAGTTGTGTGTACTTAGTAGCCCAGGACGGGAGAAGGGGAGCCAGATGCAGCCGGAAACGCTTGTCTTGCTTCCCCCTCTCCCATTTTTGGGAGAGGGGGACTGAGGGGGTGAGGGCTGAGATGTGTGTCACAGTAGCCCATAGGGATAGGGGCTGGGGGTGAGGGCTAGGGCACTAGGGGGGCGATGGTGGCCTCTGGCCCTAGGAGGACGATGGTGGGATCGCGGAAGAAAGCTTGGGCCACGGCTTCGGCATCCAGGGCGGTGACGGCGTTGATCAAGTCGGGGAATTGCTGATCAAATTCCACCCCTAGGCCCAAAATTTCGTACCAGCCCAGCAGTTGGGCCAGTTGGGCATTGGTCTGCTTGCCGAGGGCGTATTGGCCCAGCAGTTTATTTTTGGCGGCTTGCAGTTCGTCTTCGGTGAGCAGGGTCTCCCGCAGGCGCTCGACCTCAAACCGCAGACCCTCTAGGGCGGTGGCGGCGTTGCCGGGGGCGGTGCCAATGTAGGCCACAAACTGCGACTGGCCCAGGCGCGTGGGGTAGAAGGCGGACACATCGTAGGCGAGGCCGCGTTTTTCCCGTAGTTCCACAAACAGGCGGCTAGACAGCCCGTTGCCCAGGTAGGTGTTCAGCAGCTTGAGGGCGGCATAGGCGGGATGCTGCACCGAGGCTCCGTCGTAGCCCACCATCACAATGGCCTGGTTGGTGTCTTGAAAGAGGGGAAGCCGGGTATGGGGGGGCGTTACGGTGGGAAATTGCAGCGTGGGGGGCGGCGTGGTAGGCACGGCCCAATCGCCCAGGGTGCGCTCTACTTGGGCGACGGCGGCTTCGGGGCTGATGCGGCCCACCACCGTGACCACCAGGTTATCGGGGCGGAAGTGCTGGCGATGGAACGCCCGCAGGCTGTCTTGGGTGAAGGCGGCCACGCTGGCTTCGGTGCCAACGCTGGAGAGGGCGTAGGGGTGGGATCCATACATGGCCTGCCGCAGCTCGTTGAAGGCCACCGTGAAGGGCTGCTCCTGCATGGATCGAATTTGCTGGAGGGTGAGCCGTTGTTCGAGGTCAATTTCGGCCTCTGGAAAGCTGGGGCGGCGCAGCAGGTCGGCGGCGAGGGAAAAGATGTCCTCAAAGTCGGCGGCGACGGTTTTGAGGCTGATGACGCTGTAGTCGGTGGTGGCATCGGTGCCCAGGCTGGCCCCGACGGATTCCACCGCTTCGGCAATGTCCATCGACGATAGGCTCTCGGTGCCCTTGGTCAGCAGGCCCATCAGAAAACTGACTAAACCCGCATCGGCTGGGGTTTCAAAGGCGCTACCCGCTCGAATAAAAATGCGGGCCGAAATAATATCCGCCACGGGGTTTTCGAGCACGAGGAGCGTTAGCCCATTGGCCAAGACGGTGCGATGCAGGCGGGGTGCGTGTAGGAGAGATGCGGTCACAGGCAGGATGTAGGGATAGGGGACGGGGGGAGTGGGAAGTGGGAAGTCGGGAGTGGGAAGTGGGGAGTCGGAAGTGGGGAGTCGGGAGTTAGGGATCGTGTAATGGGGATGGCCTAGGCGGGGCGCAGGATGGTGGAAGCATAGCGCAGGGGGGTGAGGTACTGGGCGGCAATTTGGCGGAGGTGGGCTTCGGTGTAGCTTTGGATGGTGGGGACGTAGGTGAGGCAGCGGTCGGGGGCGGCGATGGTGCCGTAGTAGCCGTAGAGTCCGGCAATTTGGCCGGGGGCTTCGGTGGAAAAGGCGTAGTCGTTGCAGAGCAGGCGTTTGGCCCTGGCGAGTTCGGCCTCTGGGATGGGCTGGCTGGCCAGTTCGCTGAGGCGGTCGCAGATGATGGCCTCTACCCGATCCACCTGATCGGCGTCGAGCCACGCCTGGATGGTAAACAGGCTGCAATCTCGCTGGAGGGAGAAACTGGCGGCAACGTCCTGCACCAGTTGGCGTTCTTCCCGCAGTTCTCGCACCAGCCGCGAGCTGCGCCCCTGGGCCAGCAGGGCCGAGATCAGGTCGAGGCCAAAGGCAGTGGGCAGGTCTTCGATGCCGGGGCCAAGCCATGCCATGGATAGCCGTCCTTGTTCGAGGCGGGGCAGGGTGAGGATGTCGCGGTGGACGCCCTGAAGTTGCGGGAGGGGCGCGGCGGTGGGCGGTGGGCAAGGGGCCGGACTGGGGAAGGCCCGAAAGGCATGGCGCACCATCTCCACGGTGGGCTCTAGGGGAATGCCTCCGGTAATCACCACGGTCATGTTGTGGGGCTGGTAGTGGGCCTGGTGAAAGCAGCGCATTTCTTCGGGGGATCGCTGCTGCAAAATGGCCGAGGTGCCCAGCACTGGACGACCGTAGGGATGACCTTGATACACCTGCTCAGACATGGCCTGAAACCCCAGCCAGTCGGGATCGTCCTGGGCTTGGCGAATTTCTTCTAAGACCACCTGCCGCTCGCGCCCAAACTCATCGGCGGGGATGGCCGCGTGGAGCAGCAGTTCCGCCAGGTAGGGCAGGGTGGCGGGCAGCATCTCGGCGGCAATGGTGATAAAAAAGTGGGCGTAGTCGTGGCTGGTGGCGGCGTTGGTCATGCCGCCCTGGGTTTCGATAGCGTAATCAAACATTCCGGGCAGCAGATGATCGGTGCCCTTAAAAATCATGTGCTCCAGGAAATGGGCCATCCCCGCCCACTCCGCAGGTTCCGCCAAGGCCCCAGCCTTTACCCACACATCGGCCACTACCACAGGGGTTGCCGCAATCTCTTGATGAATGAGCGTTAACCCGTTCTCTAACTGAATGACGCTGGCGGGAAACTCTACCAATTTCAACGGGCAAACCCTTACGTAACGAACCACAAATCTTGGTTTTCCATCCTCCTTCGATGCCCTGGTAAACGCATGACCCACGGGTCACAAACCCGCCCGTAGCGAAGGCCAACGCGATCTGGGAACAGCCTTATCTCACCGGATGGGGAAGGTGCGAGTTTTAAGGATTAAAAAGATGGCGAATCTATTTTAGCGTTTCTTTTCGAGGAACTATCGACGGCCCCAGCATCAGGCAGAAACACGGCAAAATCTTCATCATTATTTGCCTCTGCCGTGGTCTCTCTGGCCGCTGCTCTGGGGGCGCTGTCTTTACTCCTGCCAATGCCTAGCCCAATGGCTTGATCGGCGGAGATGGGCCGTGGGGATGAAGAACTGAACGACTAGAATCCGAGGTTGAGTCGGTATAGTTGGATCGGTTCGTGAACTCGATGGAGACGCCCCATGCCGGAACAACCCACCACCCGCCAAGAAACCGACAGCATGGGGGCCATTGCCGTACCCAATGATCGCTACTGGGGAGCACAAACCCAGCGTTCCATCCGCTATTTTTCCATTGGCCAAGACCACATGCCCCTGGCGGTGGTGCATGCCATTGCCACGATTAAAAAAGCGTCGGCCCTAGCCAATGCGGATTTGGGCAAACTTCCCCGCGAGAAGGCCCAAATGATTGCCCAGGCGGCGGATGAAATTTTGGCGGGGCAACTTAACGATCACTTCCCGTTGCGGGTGTGGATGACGGGCAGCGGCACCCAGTGCAACATGAACGTCAACGAGGTGATTGCCAACCGCGCCATCGAGCGGGCCGGGGGCGAACTGGGCAGCAAAACGCCGATTCACCCCAACGACCATGTGAATATGTCCCAGTCGTCCAACGATGTGTTTCCGGCGGCGATGCACATTGCGGCGGCCCAAGCCCTGCACCACTCGCTGATCCCCAGCATCAACCGTCTGCGCCACGCCCTCCACGAAAAAGCCAACGCCTGGGCCGATATCGTCAAAATTGGCCGCACCCACATGCAGGATGCCGTTCCCCTCACCCTAGGGCAAGAATTCTCTGGCTATGTGGGGATGCTGGACGATAATCTCGCTCGGTTGGAATCGGTGCTGCCGGAACTCTATCCCCTGGCTCTGGGGGGCACCGCCGTGGGCACAGGGCTGAATGCCGGGGCTGGCTTTGCCGAAACCGCCGCCCAATACATCGCCCAATTTACCGGGATGCCCTTCGTCACGGCCCCCAACAAGTTCACGGTGATGGGGGCTCACGATGCCCTGGTGATGACTAGCGGTGTGCTGAAAACCCTGGCGGTGTCGCTGTACAAAATTGCTAACGACATTCGCCTGCTGAGCTGCGGCCCCAGGGCGGGCTTTGGCGAACTTCATCTGCCCGAAAACGAGCCCGGTTCCTCCATCATGCCGGGGAAGGTGAACCCCACCCAATGCGAAGCCCTGGCCATGGTGGCGGTGCAGGTGATGGGCTACGATGCCGCCGTCGCCTTTGCCGGAGCCAGCGGCTACCTAGAAATGAACGTCTATAAACCGCTGATGATTTTCAACATTCTGCAATCGGCGCGGTTGATGACCGACAGCAGCCACAACTTCACCGAATTTTTGGTAGAAGGCATGACCCCCAACCGCAAGAAAATCAGCCAGTACGTAGACAATTCTCTGATGCTGGTGACGGCCCTCAGCCCGGTGATTGGCTACGACAAAGCCTCCCAAATTGCCCACCACGCCTTCGAGCACGACCTCACCCTCAAAGACGCCGCCCTCTCCCTGGGCTACATCAGCGCCGAGGACTTTGACCGGGCCATCAACCCCCGCCGCATGACCCAGCCGTAGCTCTCCCAGTAGCCCAGTGTAGAAGCCCAGTTTCTGGCAAAAACCGGATTTCTGCTGCCCCCCAAACCCCTAAGCCCAGGCAATTCTTAAACCTTTTGGAGGTTGTGCCCCGGTGAACATTGGTGCGGGGTGCTTTGGCGTTCAATGGTGGATGGCATTCCAGTAACCCTCGCCTCACTAGGAGGTTGCCATGGTCATGGTCAGAGAAACCCCGATGCTGTCTAGGAATCGGGGACAGGGGTATGTGTCCTCCCATAGTCAGGGAGATGGCCCCAATTGCATGGGCGGCAATGACGCCCGCCAGCAGGAACTTTCGGACTTCCAGCACCTAATCGAGCATCTAACGGCGGATGGTCGTTTGGCCCGTCAGGATGAAGAGGCCATTTTGTCGGCCTTGGTGGCGGGAGAGGCGTTTAGTACGGCCAAATGTGCCCTATTTCGACAGCTTCAGGAGCGGGTTTGGCAGGCCGAACTCTATTTAGATTCCTAATCAATCCGCGATTGATCCCCAATCAATTCCCAATCGAGTCCCAAGCAAGACGATGGCGATGGGTGGCATAGCCCCAGTCGATGGGACAAATCCTCTGGTTTTGGCCAGTTTTTGGCCCTGCTTTCCCATGTCGCCAATTCCCATTGACTCCCCTGGCGAATGCTGCGATAGTTGTGCGTAATTCTTGGGTCTGAGCCTAAAACTCGATGACTTGAGGGGAAACCTATCCTTCTCAATCTCGCTTAACCGGGTTCACCCTAGGCGGCGTTTGCCCGGTTAGATTGGCTCAGTCTGACACCACCTTCGCAGTTAGAGTACTCTGACCCCCTCGTCACGATGCCGTATTCCTCCAGAACCCTCGTTGCGGCGCTGCTGCTCCTTAGCACGGCGCAAGTTGGCTTGAAGGCTCTTGCCTTGCCGTTACCCTCTCCAGCCACCCAACCCTCAACGACGTTTCCGGCACCTGCCCCCCTACCAGCGGCCATTCAGCCCATGGTGACGGCGTTTCCCTTGGCCCAAGTCCCCACCACTCCCAATGCACCAACGCCGCCACCCCAGGGCGGGTTTGCCTGGTGGTGGCTGTTGCCTATCGCGGCTGGGGTCGGTGCCCTGGGCTGGGCCGCTAGTCGCCGAGGATCCACGACCTCCGAGGGGGTGAGTCCAGAGGAATTAGCGGCGGCTTCCCCCACGCCTGCCCCTGAGCCCACTCAAACGGTGCCCCCCACTTCCCTGGCGGATGTCTCTCCAGAACCCGTACCTGCTGAGCCTTCTGTTGTTGAGCCTTCAGAGGCGACGGTGCCTCCAGTGTCTTCAGAACTCGCAGCCGCATCATCCTTAGAGCCTGATCCCTGGCTTGATCCATCCCCCGCAGCAGCGGCGGTACCTGAACCCGTGGTCGCCGATATTCCTGAGCCCATCGCGGCTGAAATTCCTGAGCCCATCGCGGCTGAAATTCCTGAACCTGTGGCGGCTGAAGTTCCTGAGCCCATAATCGCTGAAACCCCTGAACCTGGCGTAGTCGAGGAAATCCCCCCTGTTCCTGCTGTCGAAACCTCTGAACCACCAGCGGCCCCGGCGATAGAAGAAACACCCGTGCCTCAACCCAGTGCCGTTCCGGTGATGGCGGTGGCAACGGGGATGGCTGGTTTGGCCGCAGGGGCAGCGGGCTTGGCCGCAGGGGCAGCGGCGGCGATGGCCAGCACCGAAGACCAGACTGATATCGAGGCCAGCAAGTTTGACATCGTGGGGCAACCCACCGATGGCAGCCTCGATCTATCCACCATTGACGATGGCCTGCCGCCCCTACCCGATGGCTATGGCGAAAGCCGCATTGTGCTGATGCCCCGCGATCCCCAGTGGGCCTATGCCTATTGGGATACACCCCACACCCACAAGGAAGAATTGCGCCGCCAAGGGGGCGAACGGCTGGCCCTGCGGCTCTACGATGTGACCGATATTGACCGCAACCATCAAGTCCCCCACGGAATGCAGCAGTGCGACTGTGATGAACTGGCGCGGGATTGGTATCTGCAAATTCCCGTCAGCGACCGCGATTACCAGGTTGAAATCGGCTACATTGCCCGCGATGGCCGCTGGCTGTTGCTGGCCCAATCCAACACCATTCGCATCCCCCCTATCTATCCCTCCGACTGGAGCGAAGACCACTTTAAAACCGTGACCTGGGAGGAAGACCTGCGGGGCAAAACCCTAATGACCCTGGTAGACCCCAGCCAGAAAGCCCGTAGCCTGCACGAGCAAATGTATGCCATTTCCCAGGCGGGCGAGGCAGATCGGGTGGATGGCTCAATCTATGGTTCCATGCAGCACGTACCCGGATCGGTGCCCCACGTACCGGGATCGGCGCAGCAGGTGGCGGGGTCAATTCAGCACATCCCTGGGTCAGCGCAACAGGTGGCCGGGTCGATTCAGCACGTCGCTGGATCGGTGCAGCATGTTGCTGGGTCGATCCAGTCGCTGCCAGGTTCCATTCCGCACATCGCGGGGTCAATTCAGCACGTTGCTGGATCCGTGGCACCCTACCAGTCCGCAGAAAGTTCCTATGCCTGGGGAGCCTCTGGGGCTGGGTTGCTCCATGGAATGCCAGGGCCAGGAAGCATGGTGCCTACCATGTCTGGGATTAGCGGCATGTCTGGGGTGGGCATGGGCCTGAATATGTCTGGCGTTGGGATGTCTGGCGTTGGCATGTCCGGCCTGAATATGTCTGGCGTTGGGATGTCTGGCGTTGGGATGTCTGGCCTGAATGTGTCCGGCCTGAATATGTCCGGCATTTCGGGGTTAACCATGTCTGGGGTAGGCTTCTCGGCCTCCATGCCCCCGGCCCGCCCCCGCAAATTCTGGCTGGTGGCCGATGCGGAGCTGATTGTCTACGGAGCCACCGAACCCGATGCCTCCGTTACCCTTTCTGGCCAGCCCATCCATCTCACCCTAGAAGGCACCTTCCGCGTCCACACTAGCTTCCCCGATGGCAACATCGACTACCCGATCATGGCCGTGGCGGCGGATGGCGAACAAAATCGGTCGATTCACATGACCTTTGATCGCCAAACCCCCGACCGCCAAACCAACACCAAGGAAGAAGCCCAGGACGAATGGTTCTAGGGCAAGACCACACAATGTCCACCAAGAGGCCCGCTGATGGGGTGATTTCTTCCGACTGGCTGAGTCGGCCAGCGGTGGAGGTGGCCCCGGAGTTGTTGGGCTGTCGGCTAATGCGCCAATGGCCCGATGGTCGGCACCTGGAGGCGGTGATTGTGGAAACCGAAGCCTATACCGAGGGTGATCCAGCCTGCCATGCCTACCGCCGCGAAACGCCGCGCAACCGGGTGATGTTTGGCCCAGCGGGCTACAGCTACGTGTACCTGATCTACGGCATCTACCACTGTTTTAACGTGGTGACAGACCAAGATCGGGTGCCCAGTGCCGTACTCATTCGGGCGGTGGAGTTGGAGATCGTGCCTCCCTGGCTGGCCCAATGCCGCGAGGACAGCCGCCCCGGCAAGCGTCCAGAAAAGCCCACTCGCTGGGGGGCTGGCCCCGGCAAAACCTGCCAGCTTTTGGAGATCGACCGTCGCCTCACCGAGCAGCCCCTAGTGCCCGATAGCGGGCTCTGGCTGGCCCCGCCTACCCCAGCTTGGCGGCAGCGCGTAGCCCAACCCCAGAACCGCTTTCAAACTACTCGCATCGGCCTTACCCAGGGCACCGATCTACCCTGGCGCTGGTACGTCGATGACTCCCCTGCTGTATCTAAACGCGCTGGCTCTCGGTGAAATTGTAGCGGCTACCAGAGCCCCAATTTCTCCAAGCAACCAGGAATCTCAGGTGGAAGGGGTACGCTGGAAACGGGCCATGCTGGAATCGAACCAGCGACCGACCGCTTAGAAGGCGGTTGCTCTATCCGCTGAGCTAATGGCCCCGATGTAGGCTGAAGCCAAGACATGATTCACTTCCTGACTCCCTCCCCATCTTAAACGAGGACGACGAACCTCTACCCACTCTATCTCACTGAGCAATGGGGTCGCCAGGGGGGGAGATGATGTGATCTGAGCGAGGGCCGCTACAATAAGTCATCGCTATCACACGACCTTTTCAAATCCCCAGGGCAGAATGGTGGGTGGGACAGCCGTGACAGGGCTCACTAGGGCTTGGTGTGACGGTTGACTTCGACCTACCTCCGACTGCAAGGTCTCTCCGTTTCGCCAGACACCAGCAGGGCACACCATGTTTATCCTCAAGCGGCAGGATGTTGACATTAAAACCATGCAGCATCCCGGTAAGGATCAGCCGATCCCCATCCTGACCTACCAGGGGCAAACCTTTCGGCTCTTGAGCGTATTCAATGCGGCCCAGGAGGAGGATGCCCGTGCTCTGTGGCGCGATTTGACCGACAACCGAGGTAAAGCCTGTGTGCTGCTAGAGGAGCCGGAACGCTTCAGTATTTGGGGCAAAATTCGCCTGGATCAGCCCGATCTCGATGACGGGGCAGCGGCGGCAGCGGCGGCAGCGGCGGCCCACATTAAAGCCTGTCTGCTGTTGGTGCAGGTGTTGTATATGGATGTGGAGGACTTGCTGGGGCCAAAGCAGGCTCGGCAGTTTGAGACGGAGCTGAGCACGGTGTTTGCCCAATGGAAATTTCCCCAAACGGGTACGCCCCAGGCCGTTAGGCATCTGCTAACGGTCGATCCGTTGGCTATGGCCCCGCTGCCTCCCTGGGCCGAACACCACCTGCACCGCCTGCTAGAAGCGACCTACCACATGGGGAAGACTTACTTTGGCAACACCACCTTTGCGGCCCGCTCCCTCGATGCCCTAGAGGACTTGCCCAAGGGTGAGCGTCAAGACTTCCTGGCCTGGTTGAAAAACTCGCCCACGGGCAAGGTTTGGCTCTAGACCCCTATGACTCCGGCTTGGGTGGGTTTAGGTGGGGCGGCAACGTGGGGCCACAAGTCGCTGGGGCCTCCCTCACCGAGCCATGAACAAGTATTGCGTTTCGCCCTAGATTGCTAAAATAATGGCCGGATCCCAGACTTTTGAGCCCGAAGTCGCTACAATTCAGGCGTTCAGGGGTATCGCCAGCTTTAATCCCAACGGGTGCAACGGCGGGGCCACTGATTACTGTGTTGTGTCGTCACCCCAGGAGCGTACCGTTGAGCCAGTCATCAACTCCTTCCTCCAAGTCGCTACTCTCAACCCCGGTGCTGATAGGATCCGGTATTGCCTGGGGCGTCGTCAGCCTGCTGTTTTCCCTCTTATTTGTGCCCTCCGGTGGCAATGAACCCGCAGAGTGGTTTGTGTTGGGGATTAACCTCCTAGAAACGGGAGCCTTTCTCATTGCCTCGCTGCTTTGTTTTCGCAATTGGCGCAGCCCCCAGATCGTTAGTGGCCGCACGGTTTGGTTTTGGATTGGCCTGGGGCTAATGATGTACGCCCTGGGCAATATTTTCTTCTTCCTCTGGGGAAACCTTTGGGGATTGGATCCGGTAGTGTCTTTTGCGGACTTTTTCTACATCCTCTGCTATGTGTTTCTCTCGGTGGGGATGTTCCAGGCCGTGTTGCCTCGGCGGCTTAACCTAGAGCTATCCCAATGGCTAATCGTGCTAGGGATTGGTCTAGGAGGAATTCTGCTCTCGGTGTTTGTCAGCCTTCAAGCCGCCAACGCTGAAACCTTGCCCACGGCGTCCACGACGCCCAATGCCTATCTCCTAGCCCAGGCCCCTGCCGTCCCAGAGGTGGCCCCAGAGGCGATTCCTGGCGAACCCGTCCCCGCCACGGCTCCAGCGGTTGATCCGCCTCCCTCGGCTCCTAGTTGGGCGGTAGCCATCGACAACCTCCTAGAGCCCTTTGAGGGTATTGTGAAACTCCTCTACCTGCTGGGAGATATTGTGCTGCTGATCATTGCGGGCACCCTACTCGTGGCCTTTTGGGGGGGGCGGTTTTCCCAATCCTGGAAACTGATTGCGGTAGCGTCGTTCTTTCTCTACGTAGCGGATATGTTTTTCCTCTACGCAGGCAGCACCGATACCTACCTCGAAGGCAGTGCCGTGTGGGAGGTGTTTTGGACCTTGGCCGCCGTCTTTTTCTGGCTGGGGGCTGTGGTGGAGCACGCGGTTTCTGTAAATTCTCGCCGTAGTTCTCGCCGCCGAAGGGGATAGCGCGGCTTAAGATATTAGATGGCATGATTGCGAGAACCCGTCTATGGCACCCAAAAAGCTAACCGAGGCCGACAAAGCCGCTATCTTGGGGCTATATCGCCAACCCGAAGAGACTACCTCCACCTTGGCCGAGCGATACGGGGTGAGCAATAGCACCATTAGCCGCCTATTGAAGGCCAGTCTGCCGGAAGCCGAGTACAAAACGCTGATTCAGCAAAAACGCGGCACCGGAGATCGAGACCTAGCCGCTGGATCCGCCGCTGGGGAGGCAAGGCCAGAACCATCTGTAGAGGCTGCCGCCATCGAGGCTGCTGTGGCTGAGGTTTCCCTGAAACCTGACTCCACACCAGAGCCGGAGACCAACCCGGAGATCAAGCCAGAGGGCAGCAAAGCTCCGCCCATCCTCAAAAAACGAGGGGCCACCGCCGATCCCGCCGCCGCCCCGGAAGTAGCGGCGGAGGTTATCGCCACCGCCGAGCCCGCCACCTCGTCCTCCTCCAGCGAGGATAAGGTGGCCAGCCGCGCTGGGGGAGGTCGTCGGAAGCGGTCTCGTGGGGCGAGTGCCGATCCCGCTTCGGCACCCACCGCCCCGGAGGATGCCGCCCAACTCACCCTGACCAATCTCGCAGAGACCGAGCCTACCGAACCCGCCCCCGCCGCCGAACCGACGCTAGACGCTAAGCCCTCTCGCCCTGCCCCAGTCAAAAAAGCGGCGGCCAAGGCTGCTTCCCCCCAGGACGACTGGGCTGAGGACAGCCCCACCCTAGATGATGACTATGCCGAGGATGAGGACGACGACGACGACGAGGACGACTGGGATGGCGATGCCTCAGAGGTCGCGCCCCGTTTGGATGTTGTAGAAATCTCCCCCCTCACCCCCAGCGACCTGCCGCCCCAGTGCTACCTTGTGGTCGAGCGGGCTTCGTCGGAGCTGGTGGTGCTGCCGCTGAAAACCTTTGCCAGCCTGGGTCAAATTCCCGATGAGGAAGGCGACCACCGCACCCTGCCCGTGTTTGACAACCAGCGGGTGGCCCGTCGTTTTTCTCGCCGCAACCAGCGGGTGATCAAGGTTCCCGATGGCAGTCTGCTAGAAACCACCCGGCCCTACCTCCAGGCCAAAGGAATCACCCGTCTTCTGATCGACGGTCATGTCTTTGCCCTAGAAGACCCTCGCGAAGCTATGGCCGAGGCCAGCCCCTAGGCCCTCCCACAGGAATCCCCCACCCATCGGCACGGTGCTTGGAAGATCAGAGGCGGCGCTCGGCGGCGCTAGTCTTCCTGACCGAGGGAACCGGGGGATCCGGCCAGGGTTTGCTGCGGCGAACAGGTGAGCACCATAATCGCCAGGGTGAGGATATAGGGAGCGGCGTTGAACAGGTAGTAGTAGGCATTGATGCCCACGGACTGAAACGCGGGGCCGAGGGCTTGGGCTCCCCCAAACAGCAGCGATGCCCACAGGCATTGCCAGGGTTGCCAGCGGGCAAAAATCACCAGGGCCACCGCCATCAAACCTTGGCCGCTGGAGATGCGCTCTGTCCATACCCCAGGAAAATAGAGGGACAATGACGCGCCGCCAATGCCCGCCAGAAAGCTGCCCATGACAATGCTGGCCATCCGCACCTTAAAAATCGAAATTCCCATGGCCTTGGCCGCTTCGGGGCTGTCGCCCACCGCCCGCACATACAGCCCCCAGCGGGTGGACTTGAAGAACCAACTCATCAGCGGCACCACCGCCACCCCCAGCAAAAACAGCGGGCTAATTTGCAGGGCCGACTGCACCTGGGGCAGACTGCTCCAACTTCCGGCCCCTAGGGTGGGCAACTGGGGCGCTTGGGGCTGAATAAAGGGCTTGCCGAGGAAATTGGCTAACCCACCGCCAAAGATAATCATGGCGATGCCCGTGGCCACATCGTTCACCCTGGGCTGCTGGGAAAGCCAACCGTGGATGGCTCCCAGCCCCATCCCCGCGACGCCCGCCGCCAGCACCCCCAACCACGGCGACAGGGCAGGCCCCACGAGATCCGCTGTCAGAAAAGAGATGGCGTAGGCACTCATCGCCCCCATCAGCAGGGTGCCCTCTAGGCCAAGGTTAATCTTGCCGCTTTTTTCGGTCAGGCACTCCCCCAAGCTGACAAACAAAAAGGGCACACTCCCCCGCAGGGTTCCGGCCAAAATGCCCAGGGGAACCCCCCACCAACCCAATGCTTCTGCTGCCATGGATAAACCTCTTGAGGATGGAACAATAGGACTCACCGTAGGGTGGGTGGATTCCCCCTGGCCCCCTTAGGAAGGGGGAACCCGGATTCAAAGTCCCCCTTTCTAAGGGGGATTTAGGGGGATCCCCAGGATGTGGCTCATGGCGATAAGCCCTAGGCCGATACGCTGGATTCCGGGATAATCTGGGCCGGACGATCCTGGAAGATGGGAAACCGTCCGTAGAGGGAGTCGCTGAACAGCACACAGAGGAAGACAATGCCCTGGAATACCATCACCGTGGCGTCGGGTAGGTTGTGGGAGCGTTGCAGAATGCCGCCGCTGGCCAAAATGCCCCCCAACAGCACCGATACCACCACCATCGCCAGGGGATTGTGCTTGGAGACAAAGGCCACCAAAATTCCGGCATAGCCGTAGTTGGAGACAACGGACTCGTTCAGCCGTCGCTGAACCGCCGCAATTTCCACCATGCCCGCCAGCCCCGCACAGGAACCCCCCAAAAAGCAGATGGCCAGGGTGAGTTTACCCACGGGCAACCCGGCCATGCGGGCAGCGCGGACGTTGCCTCCGGCGGTGCGGGCGGCAAAGCCGAAGGTAGTGCGCTGGATGAGTAGGTAGGCCAGAATACAGGCGATGACGCCGTAGACGAGGCCGTAGTGGATACGGGTGGTGGGCAGGTTGCCCAGCCAAGCCGACTGAGCAATCTCAAAGCTGGAGGGCTTGGCGACAAAGCTGGGATCTCGCATGGGCCCCTGTACCAGGTGGTTGAGCAGGGCAATGGCGATGTAGTTCATCAACAGGCTGCTGATGGTTTCGTTGACGCCGCGATAGTGCCGCAGGGCACCGACGGCCATAATCCACAGCCCCCCGGCTACAATCGCCGCTAGGGCCATGACCACCAGTACCACAAACCCCGGTAGAGCTGTGCCCAGCCCCAACCCAGTCAGGGTCGCCGCTAGGGCACCGATGACTAAGGCTCCCTCGTTGCCAATCACCACCAGGCCCAACCGGGCAGGCAGGGCGGTACAGAGGGCGGTGAGCATCAGCGGCGAGGCCCGCAGCAGGGTGTTTTGCCAAGCACTCCAACTGCCAAAGGCGGCTCGAAAGATCGATCCATAAACTTGAAAGGGATTGGCTCCGGCCAGGGCGCAGAACATCCCAAAGATGATCAGCGCTGCCAGCACCGCCCCCGCTGGAATCACGACGGCTTCGAGGGAACGCCGCCAGGGTTGGGTAGAGATCATGGCAGTCTCCCCTAGCTAACAGAACCGTTGACGCCTTCGATCAGGAAATTCATCTTCTCCAGCTCAACATCATCGATAGGAAGACCCTTGCCCTCTGGCAAAAATTCCTGGCCGCTGTTGGTTTTGAGGGGGCCATCATAGATGATGAGGTCGCCGCTTTTCACCCCGGCCATGGCGGCATCCCCAGCGGCCTGGGCTTCGGCGGTGACGGCCTCACCGTAGGGGGAGAGGCGGCAGAAGTTGTCCGCAAGGCCACCCCGCAGAATGTGGGGAATATCCCCCGCCATCAGGGTTTTGCCTTCCATGAACTGCTGGCCTAGGGAAGTGTAGATGCTCGACCAATCCCACTCGGCCCCCGTGAGATAGCCGTTGGGGGCGAGGGATGCCTGGTTGGCGTGGTAGCCGGAGGAAAAAATGCCTCGACGTTCGGCGGTTTCAATCACCACCTTGGGGCTGTCTACGTGGCAGGTGATCACGTCGATGCCCTGGTCGGCCATGCTGTTGGTAGCCTCGGCCTCCTTCACCGGAGAGGCCCAGTCTCCCGTGAAGATCACCTGGGTGGTCGCCTCTGGGTTCACCGAACGCGCTCCCAGAGTAAAGCTGTTGATGTTGCGAAGCACCTGGGGAATGGGTTTGGCCGCCACGAAACCCAGGCGACCCGATCTAGACATATGCCCTGCCACCACGCCTGCGACGTACTGGGCTTCGTCGATGTAGCCAAAGTAGCTGCCCACATTGTTGGGATGAACGCCCTCCTGATACAGCCCACCAGCGTGGAAAAACTGCACCTCTGGGAACTCCCGCGCCAGCTCCAAAATGTGGGGGTCGAAGTAGCCGAAGGAGGTAGGGAACAGCACCTTGGCCCCGTCAATTTCGATCATACTGCGCATGGCCTCGGCCACGGCGGTGGTTTCGGGGACGCTAGCCTCCTCTACAATCCGAATACCGGGCACATTGGCGGCCATGGCCGCTGCCCCTTCGGCGTGGGCCTGGTTATAGCCAAAATCATCCCTGGGGCCAACGTACAGAAATCCTACTACCAGTTCTTCTCCCGAAGTTCCTCCCCCTCCGGTGGTTCCGGTATTGGGGGAGGAGGCGCAACTGGTACTCAACTTGGCGGTCAGGCCAAAGGCTGAAGTGGCCAACAGCCCACGGACGACCTGACGGCGGGAAAAAACGAGGGAACGACGACGATCAGTCATAGGGAATCTTCTCTACAGGGGTAGGATGGCGGGCGCAGAACAGTGAAGCGTCTCCGAGGTAGAGTTTCCCCCACCCCGCTCCCTTAAGAATTGGTAAATTCCCAGGGTGCAGTTGTATCCCAGGCCACTTTTTGTTCGCTTCCTGGGAAATTTTCCCCAGCCTCGGCCCCTAGCGACGGAGCAACCGGAGATCCGGTCGGCCCCATCGCTGCCCCTAGCGAGGATACTGGGCCATCAGCCGCTGCACTTCCCCGGCGTGGTAGGAACTGCGGGTGAGGGGAGACGACACCACCTGCAAAAAGCCCTTGGCCTCGCCTACCTCGCGCCAGGTGTTGAACTGATCCGGCGTGATGAAATCCACCACGGGCAGGTGCTTGGGGCCGGGTTGCAGATATTGCCCCAGGGTGAGGATGTCGCAATCCACCGCCCGCAGGTCGTCCATGACTTGCTGCACTTCGACGTCGGTTTCACCCAGGCCCGCCATCAGGCCCGACTTGGTATAGACCGAGGGGGCGAGTTCACGGGTGCGGCGCAGCAGTTCTAACGACCGCTGGTAGTCGCCCTGGGGCCGAACCCGACGATAGAGCCGGGGCACGGTTTCGGTGTTGTGGTTCAGCACTTCGGGCTGGGCGGACAGGATGGTGGCCAAGGCATCCCAGTTGCCGCAAAGGTCAGGGATTAGCACCTCAATGGTGGTCTTGGGCGATTCTCGCCGCACCGCTTCGATGCAGGCGACAAACTGGCTGGCTCCGCCGTCGGCCAAATCGTCCCGGTTGACGGAGGTAATCACCACATGGCTGAGGCCCATGCGCCGCACCGATTCTGCCAGCCGCAGGGGTTCGGTGGGATCCAAGGCCTGGGGTTTCTTTTCAAAGTCAATATCGCAGTAGGGGCAAGCACGGGTGCAGGCTGGCCCCATAATCAAAAACGTGGCCGTTCCCGCCTGAAAGCACTCGCCAATGTTGGGGCAGGAGGCTTCTTCGCACACGGTATTGAGGCCCAAATCTTGCAGAATGGCCTTAACCGCTCCTACCCGCTCCCACTGGGGAGCCTTTACCCGTAACCAGTCTGGTTTTACTGCCACAGCGTTTCCCTAGATACCCGATGCTGAACTTGGAGTTTCATCATAGCAAGCCCTCGAAGCGCAATCCACCGATACGGATCTGGGGGATCGGAGTATCCTAAAAACAAGCGCGGGGGTGGGTTTAGGGCAAGATGGAAAAGCCATCTGCGGTACGTCGGTGTGGAATCTTAATTTGCTACGGAGCGGCGGGGCTGCTGGCGGCCGGGGCATGGCGCGACTACTACTACCCCAACGGCTGGCACCCCGATGCTCCCTTTCAGCCCATGCGTCTGGCTCGTCTGACCTTGCCGTTACGTCAGGCTCCAGAGAGCTTGTTGACCGCAAACACTCGCATTGAAGTACATTTGCAGGCCCGCGAAATTCGGCTGTACCAAAACGAACAGGTGATCCTGCAAGCCCCGGTGGCGGTGGGCCAGGATGGCTGGCAAACCCCCATTGGCGAGTTTGCGGTGCGCGATATGCGGATTAACCCTGTGTGGCGACACCCCATCACCCAAGAACCCGTTGGCCCAGGGCCGAGCAATCCCCTCGGCTCCCGCTGGATTGGCTTTTTGGTGGAGGGAGGCTACCACATCGGCATCCACGGCACCAACCAGGAGAACCTGATCGGCGAAGCCGTGTCCCACGGCTGTGTGAGGATGCTGGAAAAGGACATCCAAGCCCTCTACGGCCACATCCAACTGGGTACCCCAGTGGTCGTCAAACCCTAGGCGGAAACCCCAACTTCAACATCGGGCATGGCACCATTCACCGCCACACCATTCAACGCCGCGCCACTCATCGCCTGCCAGGGTTTGCCATCGAGGGCCATTTGTTCAATCATGCTGGCCAAGCGCAGGGCTTTGAGGGCCTGTTCGCCACCCACGGAGGGCTGTTCGCCACCGCGCACGCAGTTGATGAAATGCTCTAGTTCGGCGTGGAGGGGTTCGATGTTGCTGGTGTAGACCTTTTCGATCAGCCCGTCTTGGCGGTAGAGCACCTGGCCATAGTCGGCGGAGCAATCGGCGGTAGTTTGGCGGTGAATCAAAATCTCGTTGTTGAGAAAATCCGCCTCGGTGAGGGAATTTTTGCAGTGGGCCATGATGGTGCGGATTTTGCGGTGCGTCACCTTGCTGGCGGTGAGGGTGGCCACAATGCCGTTACTGAAGCCGAGGGTGGCGGTGACGTAGTCGAGATAGTCGGAATGGGCGACGCGCCCGCCGCTGGCGGTGAGGGTAGACACCTCAGAGTTAGCCAGTTCTAGCAGTAGGTCAATGTCGTGGATCATCAGATCGAGCACCACCGACACATCGTTCGCCCGCTGGGAGTAGGGGCTCATGCGGCGAGCCTCTAGGGCCAGCAAAGACTCGGTCTTGAGCACTTTGTGCAGTTCTTGGAAGGCGGGGTTGAAGCGCTCGATGTGGCCCACCTGTAAAATACAATTGGCTTCGGCGGCGGCATTGACTAAGGACTCTGCCTCGGCAATGCTGGCGGCAATGGGCTTCTCGATCAGCACATGCACCCCCGCCTGAAGGCAGGCCATCCCCACCGCATGGTGCAGCCGGGTGGGCACCGCCACACACACCGCATCCACATGCTGAATCAGATCGTGGTAGTCCTCAAAAAAACGCACCCGATACTTGCCAGCGGTATCCAGCCCCCGCTCCACATTCACATCGGAAATACCGACCAGTTCCACATCTTTAAAGCGGCTGAGGACGCGGGTGTGGTGCTGGCCCATGTTGCCCACACCAATAACGCCAACACGAATCGGATCCGGTAGATTGCGGGGTAAGATCATAGCTAGGGCGGGGATGAGAGTGGGTTAAGCAGTCCTAGGCAATGCGGCCAGTGAGCCAGGGAACCACGGCCCTAGAGGGCTAATGGAACGCCCAACAAGAATCATTTCGGGCCGGGGCGAAATCATCCAGATACTATCACAATGCTTCAACTCGTGAAGATTAATGACAAACCTTGGAAAACCCTGGCCCATTGGATTTGGATGTTTCAACCGTTCTAGGACAGCTAGGTAGTTCTAGGGAGCAGTGACCCTAGCCTAGGCAGGTGCGACGCCTGTTGGTAACGGAATGTGTCAGTTTTTGGGCTGGATCCTAGGCGGCGGTTCTTCGGTGGTAGAGATCGGCAGCGGGTCTAGGGTTCGCATGAGGATCTCCTCCAGCCTTGGCCCTTGGGTGGAGAGAATGCTCCACTCCCGTCCGGCGTAGATCAGGCTTTCCCCGGCCTGGGGGATTTTTTGCATTTGGTAGATCAAAAAGCCGCCGAGGGTTTGGTAGTCATCGCTGTAGGGCAGGTCTAGACCGAGGTGTTCGTTCACGTCGTAGAGATCGGCCTGGGCTTTGATGCGGTAGGACTGATCGTCTAGGCGCTGTACCCAGGCGTCGTCTTCGTCCCCTGGGGAGTGGACATCGCCAATGATTTCTGTGGTCAAGTCTCGCAGGGTGAGCAGTCCGGCGGTGCCGCCAAACTCATCGACCACAATCACCATTTCCTGTCCGGTGCGCTGCATGGTGGCCAAAATTTCGTGCAGGGGGGTGTGTTCGGGCACAAAGCGGGCAGGTTTAATCCAGGGCTGAAGCTCGGTTTCGGCGGTAATCGCCTGCTGGGCAAGGGGCTGGA
Source organism: Leptolyngbya sp. BL0902 (assembly GCF_016403105.1). NCBI lineage: Bacteria > Bacillati > Cyanobacteriota > Cyanophyceae > Leptolyngbyales > Leptolyngbyaceae > Leptolyngbya > Leptolyngbya sp. BL0902. Next base: position 206,017 of record NZ_CP046155.1, on the reverse strand, counting down.
AAAGCTGCTTCAGATCCACCGTGCCCTGAATATCGTCGAGGGAATCGCCCATCACCGGGTAGCGGGAATGCTCGGTGGAGGCCATCGCATCCAGCAAGTCCCTAAAGCAAGCAGACCGGGGCAGGGCGTGGATCTGGGTGCGGGGCACCATGATTTCCCCGGCGGTCACATCCCGAAATTCAAACACATTGTTCAGCAGTTCCCGCTCCTCGGCCTCCAGTCCAGGGGTTTCGGTGGTGGTGCGGATAATGAGCTGCAATTCCTCCGGCGTCAGGCGGCTATAGCCAAACTGATCGCTATACTCAATCCGCACTAGGCGCAGCAGCCACCGGGTAGACTGATTCAAAATCCAGATGAACGGGTTGAAGAATCGGGCAATGGTGAGGCTGGGTGGCCCCAAAAACCGCGCCAGTTGCTCCGGGTAGAGCATCGCCACAGACTTAGGGCACAGTTCCCCCAGCACAATTTGCAGATAGGCCACCCCAAAGAAGGCCACGGGGATGGCAATGGTGTGAGCTAGGGCTACCCGATGCCCTTGGGCTAGGGGCGTTTGAGCCAAGCCGTAGGCCACAATCACCGCCATGGTGCTTTCGCCAATCCAGCCCAGGGCCAAGCTGGAGAGGGTAATACCAAGCTGGGTGGTAGACAGCAGCCGATCTAAACTGCGCTGAAGCTGCTGCACGGTTTTGGCCTGGACATCGCCCTGGGCCACCAGTTGGCTAATCCGCGACCGCCGCACCGACACCATGGAAAACTCGGCAGCCACAAAGAAGGCATTAATGCCAATCAGCAAGAACACCGCCATCAGCCGAGACAGCACAGCGGCAACGGGCAGCGCGTCAGGAACGACTAGGCTTAGCAGAAAAAGAGAAAGCTGCATAGGGTAACAGTGCCCCAGGACGCCCCCATCGGGAGCTTTGGCCTACGGGCCTACTGAACGCCACCGTTGATTCGGGCCTTCACCTGCTCCAAAATTTCGGCCTCATTGGCAAACGTGGCTGCGCTGGGGGTATTGGCATTGGCCACGGGGGTGCCGCTGGTGGGACGCGCCTCCGGTTGCCGAATACCCGTAAGCGCCTGTCGCCCTAGGGTAAACCCCCAGGATGCACTGACCACGCCAGCTCCCATCATGAGCGACAACAGAATGAGCGTAAAGGCAACAGCGGGATTCATGGGGTGTCTTGTGAGGGAAACGAGGGGAAAGCGAACGGGAGAAAACAGCTATAGAACCTAGGCTTGACCCTCAGCCCCGCCCTGGGGCTAGGTCAAGGATGCCTAATTCTAGCAACATCTTATCGAGGGAGAACGCCCATTGTGCCGCCTTCTGCTTCAACCATCGGCGATGGCTGGCCCACCCTAGCCGCGCTCCCCAATCCTAAAAAACTTGAACGCTTCCCGGAGCAAGGCTTTAGAATAGGATAAAACCCCAGGGTTGGCCGAGCGGATTAGGCAGCGAACTCATAATTCGCCTCAGGCAGGTTCAACTCCTGCACCCTGGATTGGTATGGGCCAACGAGATTGGACGATTGGGCAGGCTAGGCGTGGGCATGACGGCCATCCTAGGCTAGTTGCCGTCGCCTAACCCCCGCGAAGCCGTAACCTGTGATACAAATTATTGCCGATTGCAGCGGCGGTCATCGTTTCGCGGAATGTTGAGGGTAGATCGTGGCCGAGTGTGGGGGTATGTCCCAGGGCCGCCATCGACTGCATTCTGGGGATTTTATGACCACCTCTATCCTGTCCGATGCTAACCGCCGTCTCGAACGCGCCCTCAAGTATGTCACCATCTCTGACGATGCCTCGGAGCGGTTGCGCTATCCCAAAGCTAGTCTCACGGTGTCGATTCCGGTGCGGATGGACAATGGCCATCTGCGGGTGTTTCAGGGCTATCGGGTGCGCTACGACGATACCCGTGGCCCCGCCAAGGGCGGCATTCGCTACCATCCCAGCGTCACCCTGGATGAGGTGCAGTCCCTCGCCTTTTGGATGACCTTTAAATGTGCGGCGTTGAACCTGCCCCTGGGCGGCGGCAAGGGCGGCATTACCGTCAACCCCAAGGAACTGTCCAAGTTTGAACTGGAGCGGCTGAGCCGGGGCTACATTGACGCCATCGCTGATTTTATTGGCCCCGATGTGGATATTCCTGCCCCCGATGTCTATACCAATGCCCTGATCATGGGCTGGATGGTGGATCAGTACAGCATCATTCAGCGCAAGCACAGTCCGGCGGTGATTACGGGCAAACCCCTGAGTATGGGCGGCAGCGAAGGACGCGACACCGCCACGGGCATGGGCGCATTCTACGTGATTGAGGCGATGATGGCCAAGGTGGGCAAACGCCCCCAAATGACCACGGTGGCGGTGCAGGGGTTTGGCAATGCGGGCAGCACCGTGGCGCGGCTGCTGTTTGATGCGGGGTATAAGGTGGTGGCGGTCAGCGACTCCCAGGGCGGTGTGTTTTCGCCCCAGGGACTGGATATTCCCAGCGTCCAGCGGTTTAAGGCCGAGCACCGCAGCCTGCAAGCCATCTACTGCCAAGACAGTGTTTGCAATATTGACCAAGCCCACACCACCCTCACCAACGAAGACCTGCTGACCCTGGAGGTGGATGTGTTGATTCCGGCGGCGCTGGAAAACCAAATTACCGCCGACAATGCTGCCCACATTCAGGCCCGCTACATTTTTGAAGTCGCCAACGGCCCCATCACCGCCGATGCCGATGACATTCTGGAGGATAAGGGCATCACCGTCTTCCCCGACATTTTGGTGAATGCTGGGGGCGTTACCGTCAGCTACTTTGAATGGGTGCAAAACCGCAGCGGGCTCTACTGGTCGCGGGAGGAGGTGAACCGTCGCTTGCAGGGCATGATGGTGGCCGAAGCCGAACGCATTTGGCAAATTGCCCAAGACAAGGCCATTTCTGGCCGCACCGCCGCCTACGTCCATGCCCTGTCTCGCCTCGGCGACGCCCTCAACGCCAAGGGCATCCGCGATGACTACGTTGATCCCCACTAACCCAGTCCAGATCCCCAGGGCCTGGTGGTAGTCTCCCCGTTGAACGGATGATGTCTGCACCTTGCGATCTGGGGCCACCCTTGCCGGGGGGAAACCATGAGAATCTGGCAACAAACGGCGGCAAGGGAAAGGGATTACGCTAAGGTTGGGCTGGGGAGTTTTGCCGAAGGAAGCAAGTTGTGTCTGGGCTAGCCGCTGCTGATGGATTCCGTGATCAACCCATACCCCTAGAACCAGAGGTCATACCCCCGGAACCGGAGGCGATCCCCCTGGAACCAGAGGGTGATGGATCCTTGCGGGTGGGGGAACAGGCCCTCGCGGCCACGGATCTGCTGCCCCGGTTGCGCCGCTATGGTCTGCTGCCCGCCTTTCTGCGAGAAGTCGTGATTGACCAGGCCATTGCCCCCTTTTCTCTCACCGAGGAAGAAATCGCCTCGGCGGTAGATCAGTTCGCACAGGCCAACCAGATCACCTCCTCCGAGCAGTGCCAAACCTACCTAGAGCAGCGGGGCCTTACCCTGGCCGATCTAGACGCGGTGGCCCAGCGAGATCGGCGACTGCACAAGTTTAAGCTCGATACCTGGGGCAACAAGGTAGACTCCTACTTCCTCCAGCGCAAAACCCAGATGGATCGGGTGTTGTATTCCCTCATTCGCACCCGCGAAGCTGGGCTTGCCCAGGAGCTTTACTTCCGCATTCAGGACGATGGCGAACCCTTTGCGGATCTCGCCCGCCAATACTCCGAAGGGCAGGAATCCCAAACGGGAGGACTCATTGGCCCGGTAGAACTCTCGGTGCCCCACCCCACCCTGGGCCGTATCCTCACCATTAGCCAACCCGGCCAACTGTGGCCCCCCACGAAGGTGGGAGATTGGTTTGTGGTGGTGCGGTTAGAAAAGTTCTTGCCCGCCAAGCTTGACGAAGCCACCCGTCAGCGGCTGTTGGAGGAACTCTTCAACACCTGGCTGGTTGAACAGGTGCAGAATGCCCTCACGAAGAATGCCGAGTTGTTGTGCCCCCCGGAAGCTGACGCCCCCCAGGTCGATGGCCCCCAGGCTGATGCCTCCCAGGTCGATGGCCCCCAGGCTGACGTCTCCCAGGTCGATGGCCCTCTGGCCGATGGCCGCCTAGAACAACCCACCTAGAAAGGTCAAGGCTGGGTAGCGCTGGATCCAGGGCATCCCTGGACGACTACGTTTCCCTTGGCCCTTGCCCAGAAACCTGCCTTTCTTACTTCGCTGGCGGGGGAAAGGCCAGGATTTTAGCGATACTCTGGAGGTTGCAGTATTCGGGCTTAGGGCTCGGTATTGGCTGGTTCTATGAAAATTCTTTTGGTTGAAGACGATCCGGCGACTCGTCAGCTCCTAGCTCTCCACCTCACTGCCGCGCGCTACACGGTAGAACAGGCCACCGATGGTCGGGTGGCCTTGGATTTGGCCTCGCAGTGGAACTATGACCTTATTCTCCTTGACTTAAACCTGCCCCACCTAGACGGCCTTAGTCTCTGTCGGCAACTGCGGCAGATCGGCAGCACTACCCCCATCCTCATCCTCACGGCCCAAACGGGTGACGAACATGTGATTACCGGGCTCGATGCCGGGGCCGATGACTACGTGACGAAACCCTTCGACATTCCCAGCGTGCTGGCCAGGGTGCGGGCTCTGCTGCGGCGAGGGGCGGTGGCGACGGAGATCCCTTCCCTCACCTGGGGGCCTATTCAGCTGGAGCCCGCCCTCGCTCAAGTGACCTATCGAGGGCACATTATTCCCTTGACGCCAAAGGAATATAGCCTGCTGGAGCTGTTTCTGCGCCATCCCCAGCGTATTTTTAGCCGTAGCAATATCCTTGATCACCTGTGGACGCTGGACGACTCCCCCACGGAGGGGGCCGTAACGAACCTGGTCAAAGACTTGCGAAATCGCCTCAAACGCAGCGGTATTGCCGAAACTGTGATTCAAACCGTCTACGGCCTGGGCTATCGTCTGGGTGAACCCACAGAACCCACGGAACTTGCCCCACCCAGCGACGGCAAGGCTGAGTCAGGGGATAGGTCTCCAAGCTCGCTGAGGGAGGCGGAGGCCGCCTTTGGGCCTACCCCCACAGCGGTGCCGCCTTCCTCGGTGGCCGCTAAAATCGCAACCATCACCCAGCAGTTTCAGTCGTCGCTGCCAGGGCGTCTGGCTCACCTAGAGGATGCCCTGGAACGCCTCCTAACGACGGGACTCACCGACGCTGACCGCCGCCAAGCTGTGGCAGAGGCCCACCGATTGGCCGGAGGATTAGGCACCTTTGGCGATCCCGAGGGATCGGCCCAGGCCCGATCCCTAGAAGCACTCCTGGGCCAGCCCGACCCCCTAAGCCCTGATCAGAACGCTCAGATAGTCGAGGTTTTTCAGCGCCTAAAGCAGACCGTTACCGCCACGAACAACCTGCTGCCACCCATGGTTTCGGTTGAGGTAAACCCCCATCAAGGCAGGCCAAACCTACCTGTCCAGCGATGTAATTTGCTGCTGATCAACTTAGAAACGACCCTAAGCTCCCAGTTCCAGCGATATTTCTCCCAGCAGGGCTACCCGGTGGAGGTCTGGGCAAACCTGCCTGAGGTGGCCTCAACTCCCCTCAACCCCCAGGTGGGAGCGGTGCTACTGGGCCTTGATCCCGCTGCGCCCCCCACCACTAAGCTGGCCCCCCTGCGAGCTATCCGCGACCAGTATCCCCACCTGCCTGTTTTGGTGATTACCTCCCAAGACAGCCTGGAAGAACGGGTGCAGGTGGCTCGGCTTCAGGGAAATCGCTATTTGGTAGCCCCGATCAGCCCCTGCCAAGTGGTTGAGGCCCTGGAACAGGTTTTGCCCTGTGGTCGTTTGCCAGAATCACGGGTGCTGGTGGTGGATGACGATACCGCAACCCTAGCCACGATTCAGGATTTGCTGTCTCCCTGGGGCTTACAGGTGGTGGGCCTCAGTGACCCTCGCCAGTTTTGGGAGCAACTACGGCAGGTGCAGCCAGATTTGCTGATGTTAGCCCTGGATACTCCTACCTTCAGCGGCTTTGACCTGTGCCAGGTGGTGCGCCAAGACCCTACCTACGGCAATTTGCCCACCCTCATGCTGGCCACCCGCTCCGATACCGTAACGGTGACGCAGGTGTTTGAGGCTGGTGGCGATGACCTCATAGGCAAACCCATTGTGGGGCCAGAACTGGTCACGCGGGTGCTGAGCCGGGTAGAGCGATCTCGCCTGCGCCAGCAGTTAGATCAGATGCGGCAGCAACGGTCGCTGCAATGGGATCAGTCTGATCACGACCCCCTCACCCAGGTAGCTACCATAGGCCATTTCGAGCGATTTCTCCAGCAGCAGTGGGATCGCCACGTTCAGGATCAGGCCCCCCTGGCCCTGCTGCTTTGTGCCCTAGACGATTTCGCGGCCTACCAGCAGACCTACGGGGCAGGGGCCAGCGATGGGGTGCTGCGTCGGGTGGCTCGCACCCTGCATCATACAGTCAATCCCAACATTGACCTAGTGGCGCGTTCCGGCGAGGCCCAATTTAACATCCTGCTGCCTAACACCAATCTCGATGGGGCCTTGCGGGTGGCCACCCGAATTCAGCAGGCCATCGATCATCTGCACCTTCCCCAGGCCATCCAACATCGGCCCTCCATGACCCTGAGCCTGGGCATTGGGGGAGCGGTTCCCTGCGCTACCCTAGAGCCTAGGCACCTGATCGTAGCCGCCGAACAGGCCCTGGGAGAGGCCCAGGCGAGAGGAGGCAATACCCTGTCTCTCTATCCCGTGTCGCGCTAGGCTTAGAAGATCGCAAACGCGCTCTTTTGCCACGTTTAGCCTACCCGCCAGGCTGGGCTGCGGGGGCAGGGCGATTGACTCCTCCGTCTAGATCGATCATCCATCGCGCTTATCCATCGCAGCCACCCACCTTTGGTTGAGGCCCCATGGCGGTTTCGTTACGCACCCTATTGATTGTTCCCTTTGTGCTCCAGGTATTTAGCCTGACGGGGCTGGTGGGCTATCTGTCCTACCGCAGCGGCCAGCGGGCGTTGCAGGATATGGCGCTGCAACTGCTGGGGGAGATGGATCAGCGGGTGGCAGCTAGTCTTGATGCCTATCTGCAAGTTCCGCGCACCCTAGCCCGCGTGAATGCCCAAGTGATCACGGCCACCCCCCAGGCCGCCGTCCTCCCTTCCCTAGAGGATCACTTCCTCCAGCAAATCCAGGGGTTTTCGGAGATTACTGAACTCTCGATGACGACCCCCGTTGGCAGCGTTCTGGAGGTGTCACGACAGCCCAACGGCGATGCCCGCCTCCTCCGGCAGCCCTCCACCCCAGCCCATCGGCGCGTGCACGATGCTGGGGATACCGCTATCCGCCCTGGGAGTTCTCCCCCGGCCTATCACCTTGATTTAGAGGGGGCAGAAGGATCTTGGTATCGCAGGGTTGGGAACACCACCCGGGGGTTTTGGCAACTCAGGGTGGCCCTACACTCCGATGCGCCGCTCCTGGCGATGGCCCGCATTCAGCCCGTCTACGACCAGCGGGGAGAACTGCGAGGCACCACCAGCATTGGCGTCTTACTGCCAGATCTCACCCAGACATTGCAACAGGTGATGGATCAGCGCGAGGGGCAGATAATCTTGATCAAAACGAATGGCGATCTGGTGGCTACCTCCGCTGGAGAAGCGACCCTGCTGCTCGCCGGGGAGGCTGGGATCTCCCCAGCTTCAACGCCCTATCGTCTGCGGCCCTGGCACGACAGCAGCCACGCCCTGACGAGGGCCACCGTGGAGCGGCTGATCCATAATCACAGTCGCCTGAGCAACATTAAAGCGCCCACCTTGGCCACCCTTTGGTTTGAGACGCGGCCCTATTTGCTCTACGCCAGCCCCCTAGATGAGGAACTCGACTGGCTGATCGTGACGGCCATGCCCAGCCGAGAGTTTATGGCCACCATCCACACCAACCTCACCCGGACGCTGCTGTTTTGTGGCTTGGCCCTGATCGGTTCCGTTAGCCTCGGTGTTTGGACGGCGGAGGCCATCACCAAGCCCATCCTGGCCCTCCAGCGAGCCACGGAAGCCTTTGCCCAGGAAGCCACCTTCCTACCCCCCGGTCAGCCCAGCCAGATCAAGGAAGTCGATGCCCTGCGCCAGCGGTTTGACGAAATGGTGAGGCAGTTGGTGAACTCGCTGCAAACCCTGCGCCACCGCGAAGACACCCTCGCTATTTTCCTGGATGGGGTGCCCGTGGCCATTAGCGTCCATGGCCCCGATGGCCAAATCCTCTTTCTCAACTACCAAGGCCAAAAACTGCTGACAGCGGGAATTTTGCCGAGCCAACTCGCGGAGTTATCCAAGGATTACGGCCTCTACCGAGCGGGCACCGAGACGCTCTATCCGGTGGAGGATCTCCCCATTACCCAAGGGCTGCGGGGAAAAGCCGCCTATGCCGACGATCTCGAAATAGCTGGCCCGGAGCGACGCATTCCCGTTGAAGTGCATAGTATTCCCGTCTTTGATGACCATGGGCAGGTGCGCTACTGCATTGCCGCCTTCCAAGACATTACCGAGCGGCGGCAAGCGGAGGCCCTGCGGGTCAACTATGAGCGAGAACTGGAGCAGCAAGTGGCAGAACAAACCGCCTCCATTGCCCAGGGTAACGCCACCAAACAGGCGCTCATTAATGCCATCCCCGACCTCCTGATGCGCCTCGGTAGAGATGGGATTCCCCGCGAAATCTACAATCTAGATGTCGCTCACTGGGCGGACGATGCCACGATGGCCCGCCGCCAGCCCCTGCACGATAGCCTGCCCCCTGTTGTGGCCGCTGAACGCCAGCACGCCATTCAGGTGGCTCTCGCCACAGGCACCATCCAGCGCCAGGAGTACGAGATTATGGTGGATGGCCAAACCTACTGGGAAGAGGCCCGCATTGTTCCGGTGACGGACGATGAGGTGTTAGTTGTCGTCCGAGACATGAGCGAACGGCACAAAATTGACCGCCTCAAGGACGAGTTCATTGCCATGGTGAGCCACGAACTCCGTACCCCCCTCACCGCCATTCGCGGAGCCCTGGGTATTCTCGATTCCGGTGTCCTCCAGCGTCGCCCTGATAAGGCCCAACACATGCTTGATGTGTCGCTGGTCAATACCGACCGCCTGATTCGCTTGGTCAACGACATCCTCGACCTAGAGCGGCTAGCCTCCGGCAAAGCTAAGCTGGTGCAGGAGCGCTGCGACATTACCCACCTGGTGCAGCCTGCCATTGAAGGCGTGGAGGCCCTTGCCCTGGGAGCCAAGGTTATCCTCCACTGCGATGTCATCCAGGCCACTGTTTGGGCGGCCCCCGACGCCATCGTTCAAACCCTGGTGAATTTGCTCAGTAATGCCATCAAGTTTTCTCCCCCCCACAGCCACATTTGGTTACGGGCCCAATGGCACTCCCCCCAGACTATCCTCTTTGCCGTGGCCGACCAAGGGCGCGGCATCCCAGCCGATCAACACACAGCTATTTTTGATCGATTCCACCAGATAGACGTGTCCGACTCACGCCGGAGGGGGGGAACCGGGTTAGGATTAGCCATCTGCAAAAATATCATCACCCAGCACGGTGGAGACATCTGGGTGGAGAGTACCGTTGGATCTGGGAGTACCTTCTACTTCACCCTACCCATCCCCCCCCATGGCTAAACACATTCTCGTCATTGACGACGAGGCCGACATTCGTGATGTAGTCTGCCTGTCTCTGGAGGAATTTGGCGGCTGGCACACCGCCGGAGCCCACTCTGGCCACGCAGGTCTGGAACTAGCCCAGCAGTACCCCTGGGATGCCATTGTCCTCGATGTGTCTATGCCCGACCTCGATGGCGTCACCGTCGTGGAGAACCTCCGGGCCAACCCCGCCACCTCCCACATTCCGGTGATTCTGCTGACGGCCCGCGTCCTCCCCAGCGACCAAGCCCGCTTTGGTCAGCTAGGGGTAGCTGGGGTCATTGCCAAACCCTTCGACCCCCTACAAGTGTGGCAGCAGGTGGCCACCATTGCTGGCTGGGATACCTAACCCCACCCGACCTAGCGGCCAGCTAGGGCCTGCGCCAACACACTTCCAGGCAACAGGCAGCTATGCTGGGGTGCTATCAATCCCGTCAGACCTAGATCAACCGACCCCTAGCCCCCGCCGGGACATGTCTTGCGCCAGCGGTGTTTCTAGGCCGGAGTAATCATCAGCACCAGGGCACGCTTATCGAGGGCCTGGACTTTTCCGGCATCGCCGATGTCCTGCACAATCCGATCTAAGAGTTCCCCAGCCCGGTCACGGTGCTGGTGCTCGCGGCCCCGTAGCCGCACAATAAACTTCACGGAGTCTCCCTTAGACAGCCACTCCACCGTGCGCTTGATGCGAAGTTGATAGTCTGACTCGCCCACGTTGGGACGGAGTTTGACTTCCTTCAGCGAGGGCTTGGAGCTTTGCTTCTGTCGCTTGCTCTGCTGATACTGAAGCTTGCCGTAATCCAGAATTTTGGCGACAGGGGCATCTTTGCCGTTGGAGACCACCACCAAATCAAGCCCCTGTTCCTCCGCCAGCTTCAGCGCATCGCGGGTATCTACCAGACCTTGATTTTGGTTTTCATGGTCGATCAGGAGCACCTGAGGCGACCGAATTTGCCGATTGACCAGTTGAGTCTTAGAAATAAGTCGTTCCTCCAAGAATTCGACAGAGATAATGTGGGGTAAGCTGTACCCACTCCATACCGTGACCTGGACGAAAACCCGTCCTAGTCACCGCTAAAGATTATCACTAGAATAACCTAGGTTTTGTTCCCTGGTTGTATCCCAGGAACGGGTCTTAACAAAACACTAGACCCTATCCCCCTGCTGTTTTTGGCTGTTGTGCGATGTCCCAGTATTTTGCCACCGTTGCCCGTGGGCTAGAGGCTTTGGCGGCGGCGGAGTTGGCGTCTCTGGGGGCACAGGCGGTGGAGGAAGGGTTCTGTGGGGTGGCCTTTCAGGGGGACTTGGGCCTGCTGTATCGAGCCAACCTGTGGTCGCGGCTGGCCTTTCGGGTGCTGGTGCGGTTGGGGGATGGCCCCTGCGTGGATGCCGAAGATTTGTACCAGGGCATCCAGAAGATCGACTGGCGACCCTACCTACCCCCCGATCGCACCCTGGCGGTGGATGTGTCAGGGCAGCACCGTCGTCTCAACCACAGCCACTTCACTGCCCTGCAAGTTAAAAACGCCATTGTTGACCAGCAGCGAGAGCACTGGGGCGAACGGTCTAGCGTGGATGCCCACCAGCCCGATGTGCGGGTGAATGTGCATTTAGAACGGGATCGTTATACGGTGAGCCTGGATAGCTCTGGTCACAGCCTGCATCGGCGGGGCTATCGGGCGGCGGTGGGGGCGGCTCCGCTCAAAGAAACCCTAGCGGCGGCTTTGGTGCAGTGGACGGGCTGGACAGGCGATGTGCCGCTGATTGATCCCCTCTGTGGATCAGGAACGTTGCCCCTGGAGGCGAGTCTGGCGGCTTTGGGCATTGCGCCGGGACTATTTCGCGAATCCTTTGGCTTCCAAACCTGGCCGGATTTTGACGCCGACCTATGGGATGACCTTTGCCAAGAGGCCGATGCCAGCCATGGTGGGGAACTCAAGCCCCTAATCTGGGGCTGTGATCGGGATGAATCCGTCATTCAACAGGCCCAGGGCAACGCCGAACGCTGTGGCTTGGCGGATCAGATCGAGTTTTTTGTGCAGGAACTCGAAGACCTGGCGGCTCCTGCCGATCAGGGCTATCTGCTCTGCAACCCACCCTACGGCGAGCGTCTGGGCCAGGATGAGGATCTGGCGGCCTTTTATCGCCTGCTGGGAGACGTGCTTAAACAGCGCTTCAAGGGCTGGACCGCCTTTGTCCTCAGTGGCAACAAGGAATTGGCCCGCACCATTGGGCTCAAATCGGCCCAGCGCTGGGCCGTGCATAACGGGTCTATCCCCTGCCAGTGGATGAAGTATGAGTTGTACTAACGTTGATCCCAACGCCTTTGTCGATAGCACTGTGCCCCAGGTGCGGCACCGCCCCTGCGGCCATAGCATCCAGTCCTAGTCCCATCAGTAAGCGGCCTGGTTGAGCGACGGGTTAGGCCCTGCGCTGCCCAATGCCAACTAGGCTCTGCCGCGACGTTTGAGGGCGGCCACCATTTGCTGACGAACCGCTTTGGCCCATTGGTCAAATTCGGCTTCGGGGGGTTGGGTGGTGTGTACAGGGGTGGTGAGGCCGGAACTGGTGGCAGAACGTTGCATGATTTAAAGTCCTCTAAACGGCGTCTATGGCATTACTAGGGCAAGGGCAGGGATCCGCCCAGGGGCTTTCCGATAGCAAGTCCGACAAAGTCCCGGTTGACCACAGTAACGCAGAATATGCATTTCTAATAGTTTTTATTATCGCTGATGTTGATCCCCAACGACAATCCGTCGAAATGGGCAGATTGTCGCCCGATGACAGGGTGGCATCCGTGAATGCTCGGATTGCCGCAGGTATACCCTAGGGGGGTGGCCTACGGGCCTGCTATCTCCGAAAACAGTATTAAGCCTGCCAAATTGTTGCCCTATCGGGGTCACAATGGGGCTGGTTTCTGATCTGTATTCTTTGGCTTCGATTCCTATGCGACCAATTCGCACCTTTAACGTCACCCCCTCCCTCCCCCAGCGCCTAGAGGCTCTGCGTACCTTGGCCTATAACCTCCACTGGGACTGGGATATGGAGATGGCCGACCTGTTTCGGCGGCTGGATGCGGATCTGTGGGAGTCGAGTCGCTACAATCCGGTGCTGATGTTGGGCACCATTGGCCAAGAGCGGCTGAACGAAATTACCGAGGACGAAGGCTTTTTGGCCCAGATGGATCGGGCAACCCAGCGCCTAGAGGATTACCTCAAGGAGCGGCCCTGGTATGGCAAGCATCGGCCCAATCCGGTGCCCGGTGAGCGCTACGCCTACTTTTCCATGGAGTTTGGCCTCACCACCTGTATGCCCGTGTATTCCGGCGGGTTGGGGGTGCTGGCGGGGGATCACCTCAAGTCGGCCAGCGACATTGGCTTGCCCCTGGTGGGGGTGGGGCTGCTGTATCAGGAGGGCTACTTTGCCCAGTATTTGAACGCCGACGGCTGGCAGCAGGAGCGCTACCCGATCAACGACTTTTACAATATGCCCCTGCATTTGGAGCGGGACGCCGACGGTAACGAGATCCGCATTGAGGTGGACTATCCAGGCCGGACGGTCTATGCGCGGGTGTGGCGGGTGCAGGTGGGCACGGTGCCGCTGTATTTGCTGGACACCAACATTGAACCCAACAGCCAGTACGACCAGGATATTTGTGATCGCCTCTACGGCGGCGACATTGATATGCGGATTCACCAGGAAATCATGCTGGGGATCGGCGGCATTCGGATGCTGAAGGCGCTGGGCATTGTGCCCACGGCCTACCACATGAACGAGGGCCACTCGGCCTTTATGGCCCTAGAGCGGATTCGGGTGCTGATGGCGGAGGATGGCCTCTCCTTTGCCGAGGCGCTTCAGGTGGCCCAGGCCAGCCAAATGTTTACCACCCACACCCCCGTCCCGGCGGGGATTGACCTGTTTCCACCGGATAAGGTGCTGCACTACCTGGGCCACTATCGCCAATGCTTTGGCCTGGGGGAAGCGGAATTTCTGGCCCTGGGCCGCACCAATACCGGGGATTTCTCCGCCCCCTTCAGCATGGCGGTGCTGGCGATTAAAACCGCCACCTTTGTGAATGGCGTCAGTAAGCTCCATGGCCAGGTGTCCCAGGGGATGTTTGGCGACCTCTGGGCCGATCTTCCCCTAGCTGAGGTGCCCATCCATGCCATTACCAACGGCGTCCATGCCCGCAGTTGTGTGGCTCGGTCTACCCAGGCGTTGTACGACCGCTACCTTGGCCCCAACTGGTCTCAGGCCAGTCCCGGAGCCTCCCTGTGGGAGCGGGTGCGGACGATTCCCGATGAGGAACTGTGGCGCAACCACGAGCAATGCCGATCCCAGTTGGTGATGGCGGTGCGGGAACGGCTGGCCAAAAACCTGCTGGAGCGGGGCGGCTCCACGCGGGAACTGACCGAAGCCCAGGAACGCCTTGACCCCTTTGTGCTCACCATTGGCTTTGCCCGCCGCTTTGCCACCTACAAACGGGCCACCCTGTTTTTGCGAGATCTTGACCGCATCCAAAAAATCATCAACGGCAACGGTACAGGCCGTCGGGTGCAGTTTGTGATCGCCGGAAAGGCCCACCCCAAGGACATTCCGGGCAAAGAGCTGATCCGCAGCATCATCCACTTCACCCGTGACCACGGCCTGGATCGATCCATTGTGTTTGTGCCGAATTACGACATCCACCTATCGCGGGATATGGTGGCGGGCTGCGATGTGTGGCTGAACACCCCCCGCCGCCCCCGCGAGGCCAGCGGCACCAGCGGCATGAAGGCGGCGATGAACGGCCTGCCCAACCTCAGCGTCCTCGACGGCTGGTGGGATGAGGCGGACTACATTCGCACCGGATGGCCCATCGGCCACGGCGAAGACTACGAAGATTCCGACTACCAAGACGATGTCGAAGCCAACGCCCTCTACGAAATCCTGGAAAAAGAAGTCGTGCCCCTGTTCTACGACCGCGACAAGGACGAAATCCCTCGCGGCTGGGTGGCCAAAATGAAGGAGGCCATCTACCTGAACACGCCCCAGTTCAACACCGCCCGCATGGTGAAGGACTACGCCAACCGGGGCTACTTCGTCGCCAGCGACCGCGCCCATGCCCTCGCAGCCCAGCACTACGGCCCCGGCAAAGAACTAGCAGTGTGGCTATCCCACCTGGCCGAACACTGGTACGACATCCGGTTTGCGGAAATCGCCATTTCCGACGCCACCGACCTGCGAGTGAATCAATTCCTCAAGGTGTCCACCCGCCTGCAACTGGGGGCCATCACCCCCGATGATGTGCAGGTAGAGCTATACCGGGGCAGCGTGGCCGTCGATGGCGAAATCCACAGCGGCACCGCCACCCCCATGACCTATCAAGGCCAAGACAACCAGGGCCACAGCCTCTACGCCACCGAGGTGGAATATACCTCTAGCGGCCTCCAGGGGCTTTCCCTGCGGATTTTGCCCCAGCACCCCGCCCTCAGCAGCCCCTACGATCCTAAGCTCATCCTCTGGGCCAACCCGGAGCAGGTGCCCATTGTGACCGCATCCTCTGCCATCGGGTAGATCTGTTACCTGTTCCCGTTGTCCGGGGGGAATCCTGCCGTGTCGTTTCTTCAGCAAGCCCAGCCGCCCCTGCGTTTTTTGCCGCCCCAGCCGAATCGAACTGTGCTGAGGGTGACCCAATGGCTCATGCCCGCCTGGATTCGCTGGCGAGAAAACTTGCAGCGGGTGGAGTCCCACAATGTAGATCCGCTGGTGTATCTGATGCGGGATTTCCAGGCTCAGCAGCATCGGTTTCTGCTGGCCTTTCGTCACCCCAGCCCCCAGGATGCCTTTTGTCTGGCCCATCTGCTGTGGTACGACGTGCCTCGGCGGGCTAAGCAATTGGGAGTGACGCTGGATTACCCAGTTCATGCCCACTTTATCTACGACCGAGGCATTCCCCTGTGGGCGGGGGCTTGGGTGGGTGGGTTCTACTCGCGCCTGGGCGGCACACCGATCCAGCGGGGCAAACTGGATCGCCAGGGGCTGCGCTCGGCTCGGCACCTGTTTGCCAACGGAGCATGGCCCATGGCGGCGGCTCCAGAGGGCGGCAACAACGGCCACACGGAATTGGTCAGCCCCCTAGAACCGGGCATTGCCCAGATGGGCTTTTGGTGCGTGGAGGATCTGCAGCAGGCCGGACGCTCGGAGCAGGTGTCCCTGCTTCCGGTGGGGATCACCTATCAATACACGCCGCCCCCGTGGGACAAACTGGATGGATGGCTCGACCGCCTAGAGCAAGAAACCGGATTGGTTGCCATGCCCCAAGCCACGCGGGCTACCGATGAGGCGAGTTCTGTCCTGTCTGAGCGTCCGAGCCCAGCGGGGTTGACGGATGCCGCCCTACAGCGCCGCTACCAACGGCTGCTGGCCCTGGGAGAACACCTGCTAGGGGTGATGGAGGACTACTATCAGCGGGTGTATCGTATGCCCGTAGTCACGCCTCCGGCCCCCTTTGCAGATCGGCTGGAGGTGTTGCGCGATACGGCCTTGCAGGTGGCCGAAACCTACTTTCAACTGCCCCCCCGTGGCACCATGATCGACCGCTGCCGCCGCATCGAGCAAGCGGGCTGGGAGCGGATTTTTCGGCAGGAGTTGGGGGAAGATCAGCCCCTCTCGGCGGTGGCCCGTGGTTTGGCCGACCGGGAAGCCGAGGAAGCCAGCCTGCGAATGTGGCACATGCGCCTGGTGGAAAACTTTGTGGCCGTCACCGGACAGTATGTGCGAGAACGCCCCACCGCCGAACGCTTTGCCGAAACCCTGATGATTGTGCGGGATATTGTGTGGCTGATTAAGGGCGAAAATCCCTTTCCGCGCCCCAAACTTGGCCCCCAGGTAGCCACCATCACCGTGGGCGAACCGATTTCGGTGAGCGACCGCTGGCCCGCCTATAAAGCCGGACGCAAACAGGCCGTCGCCGACCTCACCAGCGATCTGCAACTGGCCCTAGAACGGATGATTCCCCAGCCGTAGTTTTCTAATATCAAAGGCCGTTTCCGGCTCCCCTTTCCTTGTGGGCTACCGTGTATACCCATCTCGGCCCTCACCCCCTCAGTCCCCCTCTCCCAAACATGGGCGAGGGGGAGGCCAGACCAGGCTTTCCGGCTCCCCTTCTTCCGCCCTGGGAGAAGGGGGTGGGGGATGAGGGCGGCGGGGGCTTGGCGATCTCATGAACCTCTAGTCCTCCGATTCGGCGGGGGATCCTACGGTGGCGGGCGACTGGTGCAAGATCAGCCGATTACCGTCGGGGTCGTAGGCGTAGATTTCGCGCCCGTGGGAGGCGGTGAGGATGGGGCCAGGGGGCGGATAGCCCAGGCGGGTCAGGTGGGCGATGGCCCGGTCTAGGTCAGCGACCTCCAGGCACAAACTCATGGCCCCGGCTTGGTGGGTCTGAAATTCGGCGGCGTGGCTGGCCTGGGGAGAGAAAATGCCCAGCCGCAACCCGCCCCAGGTAAATTCGGCATAGCGCTGGGGCCAGTGGGGATGGGGATCTTGGCCGAGGAAAGCTTGATAGAAGGCGACCAGTGGCTCAAACGCCTGACTGGCCAACACCACGTAGGCGCTGGAGCAGGCTAGGGGCTGGGCGGCGGTGGAGTCCGTCACAGTCTAGACGACGGCCCCTCGATACAGCCGCGCCGCTTGTTCGGGGCTGAGGCGGTTGGCCCCCGGCCAGTAGGGCTGCACGGGTTCGCTAAAGGCCGCTTTGACCTCCTCCGGATCCTTCGAGAGCCCCCCAGCTTTCACCACCTTGGCGCTGTCGGTGTAGGCGTTAATTTTGCTGTGGGGGGGCAAAAAGTCGTTAGCCTCTTCGTCGTAGGCCAGCAGTTGACCATTTTCGATGTGGTAGATCCAGCCGTGGATGGACAGTTCGCCCGTGTGCAGCTTGGAGTGGATGGAGGGATAGGTGCGGAGGTTATCAATTTGGGTGAGGACGTTTTGGGCCACCAGCAGATCCAGCTTTTCCTTTTTGCTGCGGTCGCCGTAGTGATCGAACACCAGCTTGCGGGTGGCGGCGGTGTAGCTCAGCCAGTCATAAACCAGGGGCATTTTTTCCTCAAGTTCCCCCAGTTGCAACAGCCCCTTCATGGCTCCGCATTGGGTGTGCCCGCAGATAATCACCTGCTTGATGTCGAGCGCTTCTAGGGCGTACTCAATGGTGGCTCCTTCGCCGCCGTTGGTGGCTTCGTAGGGCGGGATAATGTTCCCGGCGTTGCGGATGATGAACAAATCCCCAATTTCTGACTGGGTGATGATGGTGGGATCCACCCGCGAATCGGAACAGCCGATAAAGAGAACCCTAGGATGCTGCCCCTTGGCCAATTCCTGCATCAGCTCTTGGTGGCTAGGAATGTAGTGCTCCTGAAACTCCCGCAAACCCCGCAGCAGCTTTTCCATTGGTTTTTCCTTGTGTCCCCAATAACGTGATGCCTTGCCCAAGGCGCTTGGCCCTGTCCCGTTGACTTCCACTCATAACCCTACGGATAGGAGGATCGACGGACGGGCATCCCTACTGTTATCCCATATTGCAGGGCACCCCAGCGACAGGATTTGCTTATCGTATCAATCATCTGTGCTTGTCGGGCGGGCGGGTTGGGGCCGTTATGGGTGTGGGTCACTGTCGCCGTTGTGGCCTGGGGTGAGCTGCAAGGCCCCCGGTGTCTCTGGCCCAGGGGTGGCTTCGTCAATCCTGGTGAGGGGTGTTTGGGGGATATCGTCCGTGGCCCCGGTGAGATCGCTCTGGGGATGGAAGTAGGTGTAGATCGTTTGGGCCAGTTGGGGGCCAATGCCGGGGACGGTGGCCAACTGTTCGGGGCTGGCTTCTCGGATGTAGTCGATGGAGCGAAAGGCGGCGAGGAGTTCCTTTTGGCGATGGTGGCCCAGGCCAGGGATATCCGACAGGCGGGAGCGGCGCATGCGTTCCGTGCGTTTTTGGCGATGGAAGCTGATAGCAAAGCGGTGGGCTTCGTCCCGCAGGCGGCGCAAAAGCTGGACGCCCGGTTGGTCGGCCTCAGTGGTGAGGGGCTGGGATTCTCCGGGTAAGAAAATCTCCTCCCGCTTTTTGGCGAGGCTGACCACGTTGAGGTCTTGCAGCAGGTTGAGGTCTTTGAGAACGTCCACCACCGCAGAAAGTTGGCCCTTGCCCCCGTCAATCATCACCAAGTCCGGCCAGTCGGGATTGCCGATGCGGGGCAGGTTGGGATCGGCGGCATAGCGACGGAATCGGCGGCGGATCACCTCGGCCATGCTGGCAAAGTCGTCGGAGTGGCCGGGGCGCACGTCGGGGTTTTTGATTTTGTAGTGGCGGTAGTGCTGCTTGGCGGGTAGTCCGTCTACAAATACGACTTGGGACGCGACGGCATCGGAACCCTGGATGTGGGAAATGTCGTAGCCTTCGATGCGTTTGGGCAGGTCGGGCAGGTCGAGGGCAACGGCGAGATCTTGCAGGGATTGCAAGGTGCGGTCGGCCACGGCCTGGGTGCGGGCCAGTTCGTACTGGGCGTTGCGCTCCACCATGTCGATCAGGTCGGCCTTCACCTGGCGCTGGGGCACTTCGATGGAGACTTTGCGCCCCCGCCGCTGGGTGAGGTAGTCCGCCAAAATTTCCGCTTCGGGTAGGGCGTGCTGGGCCAAAATCACCGAGGGAATTTCCACCGGATCCACCGTTTGATAGTGGTTTTCCAGTACCCGCTGCAAAATCGTGCCGGGATCACCCGCCTCGGCATCGGCCACAAAGCCCAGCCGCCCCACTAAGCGCCCCGCCCGCACCTGGAAGATTTGTACGCAGGCGTGTTTGTCGTCCGCCGCCAGGGCAATGGCATCCCGCGAAACGGTGTCGTCCGGTAGAGCCACCTTTTGGTCGGCGCAGAGCCGTTCTAACCCACGAATCTGATCCCGCAGGTGGGCGGCCTGCTCAAACTTCAAGTCCTCGGCGGCTTTTTCCATGTGCCCGGTCAAAATATCCACCAGTTCCGTGGTGCGCCCCTGAAACACCATCACCACCCGTTGCAGGGTTTTGCGGTACTCCTCCGGGGAAATCAGCCGTTGGCACACCCCAGGGCAGCGGCCAATGTCGTAGTTCAGGCAGGGGCGATTTTTGTGGACGGGCTGGGGCCGCTGGCGCAACGGGAAAATCCGCTTCACCAGGCTCAGGGTGCTGCGGAGCAGGCCCACATCCACATAGGGGCCGTAATACCGATCTTTGCTGTGCCTCAAGCGCTTGCGGGTGATGAAAATGCGGGGATACTCCTCCGACCAGGTGACGCAGAGGTAGGGATACTTTTTGTCGTCCTTCAGCAGCACATTGAAGTGGGGCTGGTGATGCTTAATCAGGTTCGCCTCTAGGGCCAGCGCCTCAGATTCCGTATCGGTGACGATGATTTCGATATCTACCACCTGCATCACCATGGTGGTAATGCGGGGGGCATGGCCATAGATGTCGCGAAAATACGACCGCACCCGGTTCCGCAAACATTTGGATTTGCCGATGTACAAAATCTGGTCGCGGCTATCCTTCATGAAGTAGACCCCCGGCTCCTTGGGGATCTCTTTGAGGCGGGTCTCTAAACGGTCGGGATCGTTGATAAAGGTTGTCGCGGGTACCGCAGCGGTCACAGCGGGGCCATCCTGGTGCAAAACGGTCTTGCTTTAGGATAGCGCCCTCACCCATCGGACGAAAGGCTGCAAGGCGGTGGGAACAGCAACGGACTTTGATCTGGAATATATCTAGGTAGGCGTGTATAGAGCATTACCCTGAATTGCGTTATCGTCACTTGTATCACCCCCCTATTGCCATGACTCCAGCCGAATTTGAAGCCCGCTATCAAGAACAGGTACGCGACATTTTGACCCGTCTGCAATCGGCCATGGCCACCTCCTCTCAGCTAGAAGCCTCCATGGTAGAAATCGGTGAATCGGTGCAGCGCCTTAGCCGCGAGGTCGAACAATTTCTGCTAGCCCAACGATCCTCCCAGCCCAATCCACCGTCCTAGGCCAGGGTTTCCATGGCCCTAGCGGGAGCATTGCCCTCTAGCCGCCCTCAGCGAACCAACGCCGACTGGATTGCTTGGACAAGATGTTTCATCCGCACGGGTTTGATCAAATACTGATGGACACCGAGGGCCAAGGCGCGTTCTTGATGATCCACAAAGGCATAGCCCGATACCACCACCACCGGAAGCTGTGGCCCGCCCCCAGGGGTTTGCAGTTGCTCTAGAATGCAGTAACCGTCGGGGTCTGGCAGGCCCAGGTCTAACACTAGCAGATCGGGCTGAAAGGCGTGGAGGGTGGGGCCAAGCTCGGTGCCATCGGCTAGGGCAAGCACCACAAACCCCGCATAGGTCAAATAGTCAGAAAAGAGCAATCGGTTAGCATAGTCATCCTCAATCACGAGAATGCGAGGCGGTGGGGTAAGGGTCGGCTGGGATAACGCCATAGTCTGTGGAGGTGCGCGGAGGTATCACTAACCGTGCTTCCCACGGTGAGGATTGGGGTTGGATGAAATAGGGATATTCGCCATTCGCCTGCCCTTCAACCTTAGAACGAGAAACCGGGTGTATGGCGTTGCTACACCATTAAAGCAGCAATAGTTAGGGGGAAAACCCTAAGACACTAACGTTTATAACCTAAAGCCATGGCCTGCAAGGCTGCTTATCTAACTTTCTGGGGAGGCCCACCCCAAAAAACAGCCGAAGGCATAAGCCCTCGGCTGCGATGGGATTGTGTGGGAAGGACGCTGAGTCTAGCGTTTCAGACTAACGCTTGAGTCTGGTACTGAGAAGGCCAAGGGCACCATGCCCTGACCGTCAGATCCGTCATGGCTGGCTTCCGTGGCTACCCTCAACAGCCCTCTGGGCCGCAGAAGCTATGGGCGTACAGCACTTCAGCATCACAGATGTAGATAATGCCCGCATAGTCATTGAAAAACTGCATGGCCACTTTATCGGCAATGGCGAGGGCCATGTCTTGGGTATCGGTCAGCACCTCAAACTTGATATTCGAGGTGGTATCGGAAACGCTGGGCTGGCCAGAGGATCGCATATTGCGGCTGCCCTTACCGCCCGTTTCGACCACGGTATAGCCGCTGGCCCCAGCGGCATCAATGATTTTGGCGATCTGTTTTAGCAGCAGTTTTTCGGTGATGATGACAAGTTTTTTAGCTGGCTTAGACATGGCGGCGACCTCCTTACAAATTGGGTAATTGAGTTACTGGGTCTTGAGTCATTAGGGTATTGCATTCCTGGGCCATCCCCGTGGGGTATGGGCTGACCCAGAGTTTTTTCGGCTTAGCTCCCCATCAGCGCCTGGGCCAGACCCACAAAGAACGGGATGCAAAGGGCAATGGCAACCGGAGTACCGATGGCGGTGGAGGCCCCAATGTAGGCGGAGGGGTTAGCCGAGGGAATGCCCGCTCGCAGGGTGGGAGGCCCCGAGATATCGGAGCTGGAGGCGGCAATGACGGCCATAAGCGCCACACCGCCCGGACTGAAGCCTGTAACGTAGTGGGCAATCATCCCCAACCCAAAGGCGATAAACCCGTGCACAAAGGGAGCCACAAAGGCGTAGAGGGCGTACCACTGGGCTACCTTGCGGAGCTCGTTCAGTCTTGCCCAGGCTTCCATCCCCATAATCAGCATCAGGATAGACAGCAGCCCCCGGAAGAGGGGATCGTAAAAGCTTTCGTAGACGCTTTCGGGCCGGGTGAGAATACCGAGGGCCATCCCCAGTAGCAGAGCCGAAAGGGCCGATCCCTGGAGGCTTTCTTTGACGATGGGCCAAACCCGAACTTTGCCGCTGGCAGAACCGTCCGATGCACTGGCATAGCTACCGCCAGAACCGCCCGATTCGCCAGCATAGCCGGAGGAGCCCCCGCCCACCTCATCGGCATAGCCACCGACGGCAACGGGCTGTCTATCCCCATACTCCTGACTGAGGAACTTCTCATTTTTGAGATACTTCTCACGCTTCTGTTTGCTGCTGTAGAGGCTGGCCATCACAATCGCCATCACCAGCGCTGAGATATCCATAAAGGGATAGAGGGCACTGGCCCAAGCCTCGAAGGCCATGCCTTGGCCCTCCAACATGGTGATGCCCGCCACCATGGTCGAACCACTAACGGCACCGAATAATCCTGCCGTTGCTAGGGCATCTACAACGCGGATACCGGGCAGCTTGGCGAAGGTATAGCGACCGATCAACACGATCACAATCCCGGTCACGACCGCAAACACGGCAGGGAGCAGCATTTCTGCCAGGTTGGCCTCGCGAACGGCCATACCCCCGGTCAGGCCGACCTTGATCAGCAGCATGAACACGATGAACTTATAGATGGCGTCGGGAATTGCCAGTTCGCTACCGAGGGCAGCAATGATGACGCCGCCAATCAAAAACCCCAGGGTGGGGGACTGCAACTGTGAACCAAACCGGGCCAAAAAATCGAGTATGAAATCCACGAAAACCTCCTTCCACCTCCCCTGTCGAGGAGTGGTAATTGTGATGAGTGGGCGTTTGAGAATTCGGTAAAAGGATTGAAGAATGCGGGGGTGTAGCGCTTCACCCCCACAGCACAGGTGTTAACAAGGAGCCTGCCGACAGGCTGATCAGAGATGGCCGATCTCTGAATAGGGCTGGAAGGCGACCGCTGGCCTACCTCACCTTCCATAGATTCAAGCCTATTAAGCCTTGAATCTCTATGAGCCTAAGTCTATCCTGAGACAGATGGATTTTTGACGCCCTCTGCAATGAAGTTGCAACGCAATGTCAAATCCATTTGATAAGTTTTTCTTTTCAGCTCCGCAATTCACTATAGGCAAGGTTAATGTGAATCGTTTGCACAGAGATTCCTCAATGTATGGTGTGTGCGCCATGTATAGTGCCATGGGCCAACCGGGCTGAAGTGGGGTGATCCAGCTCGGTTTAGCAAGACTGGAGCTAGGCGTTCAGGGAGGCCATGCTGCCCCCAACGAGAGCGGGCAACCTGACCACGAGTGTTGATGCGGAATGGGAGATGGGCCTCGGCCCGTCAACTCACTTCGAGCTAACCTGTCCTTAGTCAACCCACATTTCGGCGGGAATCGACGTCGGTGAAGCCTGGGGGCTGGGTGGGCTGTGACGCGCCAGATTAAACCACCCCACCGCTAGCAATAGGCCAACCCCCACCCCCCAGAAAAATGTCCAGGCGTGGGAGGGCTCAAGCACCCAGAGCAGGCGGCGATCACCGCCATAGACCTGAACGATCCAGCCTTCCTGGGTGTTGTCCAATCGGGTGCGTAATTGTGTCGCATTAAACTTGTTCATGGTGTTTGCCCAATGTTGATCCGTGCTGATCCGTTGCGTGTAGCGGCGGCACGCCAAAGCCTGCCCATCACGAAAACACCTGTTAACCCTTCACCTGTGACTTGAGGGTATCTCTAGCCAGGAGACCCAAGGTGCCACAGAAGATAGAAGTCTATGCTTCTGTGTTTAACCATATCTTTCAGTTTATTCTGGGCGTTGCGGTTGTGGCCATCCTTTGCCCCAGTCCATCGGTCTACATTATCTGAACCCATCTATAAGCTTGGCTTTTGGCCCTAGGATCCATCTAGGCCGCATGGGGCATCTATCTCTTGGCCATCAGATGTCTGGGGATGGGCCACAGTCTCCTTCAGGTGGGTGAGGGTGTGCCATAGTTCGGTGCGATGCAGCCAGCCGACGTAGCCCGCGTAAAGACAGGCTCCACTGGAGGTGGTCACAAACACATGATCGATGCCGAGGGGATGCCGCCAGACGCGAATGACCGAGTCATCTTCTAGGGTCAAAAACGGTTCTGATTGGGGCAGGTCGCGCAGGTGAGCGTCGGTCATGCCGGGGATGGCCCGCAGTTGTTCAATGACTGGGTGCTGGGTGAGGGGTTCGCTAAAGCTTTTGCCTTGCCAGAATTGTCGAATAGTTTCTATTACCCAGGGGTGGTCGCGCATGGTGGCATGGCTCAGCCCTTCCATATCTACAAACTGGGCGTGGGGAACTTTGGCGCTTTCTAGGGTAATGGTGCCGTCGCTGCCGCCGTCTAGGTTGCCTGCAATCACCAAGGTATTGACCCGTTCAGCGATGGCGCTGGCCATGGCCCGTCGGTCTTGGCCCAGGTCAGCGGCAATGCCCACCCCCACCTGGAGGGGGTCAATAATCCGGCCCAAGTCGGCCCCGCCCACCGGAGAGGCCACCAATACCAGGAACTCCACCTTCGGCCACCAGTCGGGATGGCGAGTGAGCACCTCCAGCCAAATCAGCCCGCCCATGGAATGGCCAACGATGCGCAGGGGCGCGTCGGGGTAAGTCTCCACTGCCTTTGTGGCGATCTGCTCCACCTCTTCCACCAACGGAGCCATCCGCAGCCAGGTCATCGCATAGTTGAGACTAGGGGCAATGATGCGGGTAGCATCGGTAGCTAACTGCTGCGCTAGGGCGACCATGTGTTGGTTATTGTCGGCCCAGCCATGTTGGGCAAAAAGAAGATAATCTGGCGACATCGCGGATTCCTCAAACAGCGCCCACCGTATCCTATCCGAGATTTTGCTGACTCGCCGCCCGGCCTTGCCCCGATTATGACGACCCTCACCATGATGCGCCAGTTTTTGCCGATTTCAGACACCCTCGCCACCGCCGGACAGCCCACTGAAGCAGAGTTTGTCGCCCTCGCCCAGGCGGGCTATGAGGTCGTCATAAACCTGGCTCTGCCGACCTCTGACCATGCGTTGCCCGATGAACAGGCCGCCGTGGCAGGTCTGGGCATGGCCTATGTGGCAATTCCCGTGGTGTGGGAAAACCCAACGCTGACGGATCTAGATCAGTTTTTTGCGGCGATGGATACCTACCAGGGACGCAAAATCTTGGTTCACTGCGCCCTCAATATGAGGGTTTCGGTGTTTGTCTATCTTTATCGGGTGCTGAAATTGGGGCTTGACCCTGCCGCCGCCCAGCAGGATTTGTTGAGCATTTGGCAACCTAATGAGTGCTGGCAGCGGTTTATCGACCAGGCCATAGCATCGCTGTAGCCATCCTTTTGGGTGAAGCTCTCCCCTCCCCCCAGCCCCTCTCCCCGTAGAAGAGGGCATCTAGAAAAAACAGGAGGGGCCAGCCGTCGCTAACCCCTCCTAGGATGTATTGCTAGGTTATTGCAACCCAGAGCCTACATTACCCCGGTCATGTCGGTGGTGTCCTTCAGGAAACCGCTGTAGGCTTCCATGCCGTGTTCGCCAATATCCAGGCCCTTCATCTCCTCTTCGGGGGAGACGCGGATGCCCAGGGTGTTCTTCAGCACCATCCAGAAGATGGTGGTAGCCACTACGGTGAACAGACCAATGGACAGCACACCTAAGATTTGTGCCCCCAGTTGGCCCACACCGCCGCCGTAGAACAGGCCGACGATGGCATCTTCAGCACCAGCTTGGGTGAAGTTGTTGCCGTTGGCAAACAGACCCACCGCCAAGGTGCCCCAGATGCCGCAGACCAAGTGAACGGAGGTGGCACCCACGGGGTCATCAATTTTGATGCTGTCGAAGAAGCCGACGGAGAACACCACAATGACGCCCGCAACCAAGCCGATCCAGAAGGCCCCGGCGTAGCCCACCACGTAGCAGCCAGCGGTAACACCTACCAGGCCAGCCAGAATGCCGTTGATGCTCATGGACAGGTCGGGCTTGCCGCTCAGCGTCCAGGAGGTTAGGGTAGCAGCCATACCACCCGCTGCCGCCGCAATGTTGGTGGTCACAGCAATGTAGGGCACCGCCAGGTCAGCCGCCAGTTGGGAACCGGGGTTGAAGCCGAACCAGCCCAGCCACAGAATCAAACAGCCCAGAGTTGCAATGCTGAGGTTGTGGCCAGGAAGAGCGCTCACCTGACCTTCGGAGGTGTACTTGCCCATGCGGGGGCCAAGCAGGGCAGCACCCATGAGCGCAGCCCAACCACCGACGGAGTGGACAATGGTAGAACCAGCAAAGTCGTGGAATCCAATTTCGGCCAGCCAGCCACCACCCCAGAGCCAGTGGCCCGTGATGGGGTAGGCAATGGCGGTCAGCAGCACGCTGAAGATCACAAAGTCGAGGAACTTCACCCGTTCTGCCACGGCACCGGACACGATAGTGGCGGCGGTACCCGCAAAGGCGGCTTGGAACAGGAAGAAGGTGTCTTTAGTGAGACCTGTTCCCGTTTCTAGGCCGTAGTTTTCGGCGGGGCCACCCAGGAAGATGCCACCCCAGCCAATCCAGCCGTTACCGGCGAGTCCGCCAAACATCAGCGAAAAGCCGATGAACCAGAAAGAAAGGGTTGCCAGGGCAAACACCAGCAGGTTCTTGGTGAGAATGTTCACGGCGTTCTTCTGCCGACAGAACCCGGTCTCCACCATGGCGAAACCCGCGTTCATAAAAATCACGAGGAAGGCCGCAATCAGCACCCAGATGTTGTCGAGGACGGTTTGCACATCCGCCGCCGTCAGTTCATCCTGGGCGTGGGCAGCCATGCTCCAGGTGACGACAATCCCGATAGCCAGGGGAATGCAGGCCAACCCAGCCCAGCTTCCAACCCGACCAAAGATCCGCTTTGCCGCTTGGTCAAAGGGCGGCACACTGGCAGTCCAGAAGGACGGCTTTGACCGTCTCCGGGACTTAGAACGATTTTTCAACGCAAAATTAGACATCTTGACAGACGTTCCTTCAACACAATCAGACAGTAGACACGGCCAGTCTGCCAGACAATCTAGCCATAGCCAGACAGCGGCGGAGCAGACCTCAATCAAGGCGCTAACCCTCTATGGTTTTGTCAGCCCGTAGGCCAAACGTGACGCAACCCGGACAATCCCTTTGGTTAGCCTGAGCTAATCCTGGGAAGCCCATGCCCAGCAACCCGGACAACACAGCACCACCAGAGGGGGCTGGCCTGCATCGCTGTAACGTTACCGAAGCTTTACAGAACAACATGATTCCATCAATTCTGAGGCCGTCAATCTGTATCAGGAAATACACAACGCCCTAAAAAACGCGAAAGCCTGAGGTTATTGCCCTGAGAATTGGCCTAACATCGAAATTGCAGGGAATTAAGGCGAATTCCTGCGGAAGGCTTCTACGACCCTTTTCCTAGGCCATGGTCTGAAGGTAGGCTTGGCTGCCAAGACGGTCTAGGTGGGCTTGCTTGGCCAAGACCTCGGCCTCTAACGTGCGGCGATATTCCGCCACTTGATCCAGCAAGGCAGGGCGGTCACAGGCCAAAATTTGCACCGCCAACAGCCCCGCATTTTTAGCATTGCCAATGGCCACCGTCGCCACCGGAATCCCCCCCGGCATTTGCACAATGCTGTAGAGCGAATCTAGCCCCTGCATGGTGCGGCTCACCACGGGCACCCCCACCACGGGCAAGGGCGTGAGGGCCGCCACCATCCCTGGTAGATGGGCGGCTCCTCCAGCTCCGGCAATAATCACCTTTAGCCCCCGGTTGCGGGCCGTTTGGGCGTATTGCACCATGCGCTCTGGGGTGCGGTGGGCCGACACAATCGCCACCTCGTAGGCCACCCCAAAGGCTTCGCACACCTCTACTGCCGCCTGCATCGTGGGCAAATCCGAATCGCTGCCCATGATGATGCCAATTTCCGGCGCTGTCGTCGCTGTTGTCATTTGATGATCTCCTTAAATATGTACACAGTGTGCAAGGCGTTAAACAAGGTATTGGGTAAAGCGACCTTGCCCCTACCGTCCCGGGTGGGCCATCCCGTCGGGGCGAGGGAACCTCGCCCTTCCCTCCTCCCGCTATTCAGGACTTGTCTTTCAAAGGTTTCAAATCATGTCGAGGGTGGAAGCCAGTAGCAAAACGTCATAAGATTTTACAGAAGTTATCAACCGCCCTACCCCTGCCGCCATGACGCTGACCAACGACAAAACCGACGATAAAACCGTAGTCCGCGACTATTTCAACGCCACGGGCTTCGACCGCTGGCGGCGCATCTACGGCGATGGCGAAGTCAACAAAGTGCAGCTCGACATTCGCAAAGGCCACCAAAAAACCGTTGATACCCTGCTGGACTGGCTGAAGGCCGACGACAATCTCAAGGACATCACCTGCTGCGATGCGGGGTGTGGTGTGGGCAGTCTCTCCATTCCCCTAGCTCAGGAGGGTGCGAAGGTCTATTCCAGCGATATTTCGGCCAAAATGGTAGAAGAAGCCCAGAAACGAGCCGAAGAAGCCCTCAATGGCGAAAATGTGCCCACCTTTGAGGTGAAGGACCTAGAAGAGCTATCGGGTAGCTACCATACGGTGATTTGCCTGGATGTGCTGATCCACTACCCCAAAGAACAGGTGGAAGGCATGATCAAGCACCTCAGTTCCCTGGCCGAATCGCGCCTGATCCTCAGCTTTGCGCCCAAAACGCCTTGCTATACCCTGTTGAAGAAAATCGGCGAATTTTTCCCCGGCCCCAGCAAAACCACCCGCGCCTATCTACATCGCGAGGCCGATATCGTCGCCATTCTAGAATCCAGCGGCTGGAAAATTGAGCGCCGCGCCATGACCAAAACCCAGTTCTACTTTTCCCGAATGCTGGAAGCCGTGAAGGCCAGCGCCTAGGCAACCTCGGCGAACATCTTGAGAACCGGGGGCGTTGGGCCTGCTTCAACGGGCTTTGCGGATGTCAATGAGGTGCCCCCGGCGACAATTTGTGAATTGATTTACAATTCTTCACAGATGTTACGTACGGACATTATGGTTAGCCATTTCATTCAACGATCCACGCAACTCCGCACCTTGGCAACGGTTTCCCTAGGGGCGATGTTGTTCTTCACGGCGGCGTGTTCCCCTCAGAATAGCGATGTAGCTGCCCCTCCGGCGGAAGAAACCACCGCCGCTGAACCCGCTACCGAGAGCGAATCAGCGGTAGACGACGAAGCGGTCGTTGCCATAGCTATGACGGCGGAAGGTCGCGCATTTTTCCTGGATGGCGCGGGCGACAGCAACCCCGATATCGTTGTGCAGCAGGGGGATACGGTGGCATTGACCCTCTGCGTCACCGGAGGCACCCACGACTGGGTAGTGGATGAATTTGATGCCGCCACCGAGGTGATCTCCGCTGGAGGAGATTGCAGCACTGTCGAATTCGTAGCCGATCAAGCCGGAGAATTTGACTACTATTGCAGCGTTGGCAATCACCGAGCCGAGGGCATGGCCGGTCGGTTCATTGTGGAATAGTTTACTTTGAGACAAAAACCCGGTTTCTCTGACAACGCGATCTGAGATCATTAATGATTAAGACAGCTCAAAAACCGGGTTTTTCAAAGTTTATAGAATCCCAGTTTGGGTACAGAAACCCGGTCTCGTGATTAAGGTGGCCTATCGTGATTAGGACAACTTAGAAACCGGGTTTTTGAGGTTATTTTCTACGGAAGTCGCCTAGCGCATGACGGGGGGCTGCCACTGGCTGAAGGACTCCAGGTGGCCCCAGTAGGCGAGGTAGCCAATAAAGGCCCAAATCAGCGCCGCCAGCAGCAATACAGCGGCTCCGGCAGTGCGCCAGGTTTTGTTGTCGCGCAAATAGACCAGCGTGGGCGCTGACAAAACACCCCCCAAGCCCGTGAGGATGAACCCCAGTCCGGCAACGAGGGGGCGTCGGGTTTGTTCGAGGTCGATGATACGCGCCCCTACCAAAATGGCGGTTAACCCAGCAAAAAAGGCGTAGACCGTCAGGGTGAATAGATCCCAGCCTTGGGCCAGGGCGATGGCGGCCATTAGGAAAAGCCCGCCAAACAGCACGGTGGTTTCGCCAAAGGAAACGTTGAAACTGCCGGGAACAGGCCATGTCCACATCATGTGCAGCCCCGTAGCGAGGGCAATGCCCCCCACTAGGCCAAAACCGGGAATCCAGCGCTTCATATTGGCCCCATCGAGGCCGCGATAGACAAAATCTGCCAGCAGCACCAGCCCTGCCACCATATTGATGAGCATCAGGGTGATGTAGTTGATAAACATAGGGCTTTTCTCCAGTTTGCTAAAACAATGGAAAACACCGGGTCAAAACCCCGTAATCCGTCAGGATCCTAACAAACTCTAGACCCCGTACAGGCGCATAACGGCACGATTCCACCTTGCCTCTCCTAGAAGGATCAGAGTATGCTGCGGCCAAAACCGTTTTTGTGCCATGGCTGCTATTTCTCCCTCCGTAGATTTCCGTTCTGATACCGTGACCTGGCCCACCGACGAGATGCGGGCGGCCATGGCGGCGGCTGAGGTGGGGGACGATGTCTATGGCGAAGACCCCACGATCTCGGCCCTGGAAGCTTTAGCAGCGGCAATGCTGGGCAAAGAGGCGGGACTGTTTGTGACCAGCGGCACCCAGGGCAATTTGATCGCCGCCCTCAGCCATGCCCAACGGGGCGATGAGGCCATCATGGGAGAAGACGCCCATACCTATTGCTGGGAAGCCGGAGGCATAGCCGTTTTGGGCGGCATCACCCCGCGCCCGTTGCCCACCGATAGCCGGGGACGGATGGATCTAGACCAAATCCGGGCGGCGATTCGGGAGGACGACCCTCACCTGCCCACCAGCCGATTGATTCTGCTGGAAAATAGCTCCGGCGGCAACCATGGGGCGGCGATTGAAGCCGAGTATTTTGAGGCCGTTCATGCCATTGCCCAATCCCACAATCTGAGGGTTCACCTGGACGGTGCCCGCCTCTTCAACGCCGCAACGGCCCTGAAATGTGACCCCACCGCCATCACACAATGGGTCGATTCCGTCAGCATTTGCTTGAGCAAGGGGCTGTGTGCGCCCGTGGGCTCGGTGCTGGTGGGTAGCCAAGACTTCATCAAAACCGCCCGACGTAATCGAAAATTACTCGGCGGCGGCCTGCGACAGGCTGGGGTGCTCGCCGCTGCTGGCCTGATTGCCCTCAAAACCATGAGCCAACGTCTCCAAGACGACCACGACAAGGCTCAACAGTTGGCCCAAGGGCTGGCAACCATCCCCGGCATCCTGATCAACCCTGCCCAGGTGGAAACCAACATGGTCTTTTTCGCCCTGGCGGACGATCTGCCCCTCTCTCCGACCGACCTGGTGAATCGCCTGAAGCAAGACTACGGCCTTCACATAGGCGGCTACGACCATCACACCCTCCGCGCCGTCACCCACTATTGGATTCAGCCGGAGCAGGTGGAAAAGTTGGTGGCCGCGATTCGCGCCCTTTGCCAGGGGTAAAACGGTCGGGGGTGAGGCGCTGAAGAACTAGCGTTTGTTGTTTATGGGGCTTGTCGCCATCCGGTTGGGAACCTTGCCATTCAAAACCGCGAAATTCGGAATCCTCAGATTTGCAGCGACGGGATGCAACATCATACAGCCTGGAAAACAGGGCGTGGGGCGATGGCATCCAAGCATCTTCGGTTCCTCAAAATCTACAAAACCGGGTAGAAATGCTCAGCAGCCCCTTGACGAAAAGGGCATGAGGTAGGATTTATAGGAGTATCCATTCCGCTTTGGTTCGGTTGACATTACGGTTAATGCGTCAGCCAAATCCTAGAGGCGGCGTTTAGGATGAAAGAACAGGGCTCTCCCTCAGAGCCTGCGGCCCGTTTCCTTGGTTGTTTTACCCCTCTCTGACCTCCATGACCTCCTACGCCACTTCCACGGCCCGTGCTGATATGGGCGAGCTGCGTCGGTTACGAAGCCTGCTGCCCCCCGAGTTGCAAAGCTGGGTGACGGTGGAATCGGCCATTGATGTCAGTCCGCCGCTAATTACCTGCGAAGAACTGGGCAAGGATCAGGTTGAAATCCAGATCGACCTCGTCAAGTGGGAACAACTGGCCCTCGACCAGCGCAACCTGATGTTCTGGCACGAGGTGGGCCGCATCCAAAACGACACTATTCCCCGCGATGGTTGGGAAATGGCGGCGCTGGCCATTGGTTTGGGCGGAGCCGTGGGCGAACTGTGGGTGCAGGACGGCCTGCTGCTGATGTTGGCCCTGGGGCTGTGCGGCTTTTCGGGCTGGCGGCTGTATAAGCGTAACAACAACCAAAAGACCCTACAAGAAAGCATCGACGCCGATGAGCGGGCCATCGCCATCGCCACCCGTTTTGGCTACACCCTGCCCAATGCCTACAAGAGCCTAGGCAGCGCCCTCAAAACCTTGATCGAGCAAACCCCCAAAAAGCGCCAGCGGGATCGCTACATCAAGCGCCTCGAAGCCCTGAAGAAAAGCGCCGCCAAGGCCAAGGAACGGGCTCGCAACGAACGGGGCGATCTGCGGTCGGCGTATTAGCCTCACCCCAGACTTTGCCCTCGCTTCATTCCGGTCTCATGCCACAGCCTACTTGGCTAACTCTGATTTTCCTGCGGTGCATTGCGGCGAATCCCAGCGACCAGGGTGGCTCTTGGCAGGAGGATTGCCGCGAATGCACCCTACAGGCCAATCCTTAGGGAATTGGGGCTATCAAGGTCGGGTGTTGTATTCGACCTGCTAGGGCTGGGCTTCGATGGCGAGGGAAACGCGGTTGCCACCGATGCGCCGCATATCGCCGAGGAATTGCATCACCTGTTCGTAGGGCAAGTCTTGGTGGGGCAACAGAAAAACCGTGTCGTTGGGGTTGCGGCTGAGGTAGGCTTCCATCTGCGTGGCCAGGGTATCAAGATCCGTGGGCTGGCCGTTGAGCAATACCTCGTTTTCCCCCACCAGTTCCACAATGAAGGGGTCGGCGGGGAAGGGAACGTCGGCGTCGGCTTGGTCTTCGGCGGGGAGCTGGATGTCTACCAAGGTTTCCTGGCTGAGGGTGGTGGTGACTACCACAAAAAAGGCCAACACCCCCATCATCACCGTCAGCATGGGGATGAGGTCTACCTGGGGCGGGGGCGGACTGGATTGAGTCTTGAAGCGCATGGGAAATGGCCCTATCGCAGGCGGTCTGGGGTGGGCAATCGGTCGCCCTGGGCCTCGACCGGGAGTTGGGCGGGCTCGTGCCAGTATTGCCGATAGATCAGTTCTAGCTCGTTTCCGGCGTCTGAGAAGTAGTCGATTTGCTGAGACTGTAGCGTCACCATCACCCGAAATACCAGTAGCGCCAGGATGGCCACCACCATGCCCGCCGCTGTGGTAATCAGGGCTTCCCCAATCCCCGCTGCCGCCGCTGTGGCCTGTTCGCCGGAGCCACCGCCGCCAATGGTGAGGTTGCCGAAGGTGGCAATCAACCCGGTGACGGTGCCCAGTAGCCCCAGCAAAGGCGCAACGGCCACCACGGTTTCCAGCAGTTTGTCGCCCTTTCGCATGTGGACAAACTCCCGGTCTCCTGCCGTTTCCATGGCCAGCCGAAAGGTTTCTGGGGAGGGCCGATTCAGCCGCAGGGGGGCCAACAAAAACCGTCCGATGGGCAAGTCCTGGGCTTGGGCCGCGAGGGCAGCGGCTTCGCTGAGATCGCGGCGGGCGGCATCCAGCACGGCATGAACCACTTGATCTTCGCGCTTCAGGAGCCGCATCCAAAACAGGGTGCGCTCTAGGGCGGTAGCGATGGTGAGCACAGAGCACCCCACAATCGGCACCATCACGGGGCCACCTTTGGCCAAGAAATCAAGAACGGTTGTCATAGGGTTCAGGGCGGGATTTTCCCAAGGAAGAACACAGCATGAAAGACGGATTAACCCTCATCTAGCCTATCGGATGCTGGAGACAGAGACGTTAAGGCAGGGCCATAGGAGCCTTAACAAGGGATTAACCCATCCAGGGTGGCGGCATCAACCTAATCGTTGTCGCCTCGAATGTAGGGGCGATTGATGGGGCGTCCGGTGGGGCCAGTGGTGGATACGGCGGGGGCGACGGGGGGCGACGGGGCCGAGGCGCTGGCGGGGGCAGCGGGAGTAGCTGCGTTTGGGGTAGTCATTGCCGTGGCTGGATTGGCCGTCGGGGCTGGATTGGCCACCGTAGTCGAGTGCCCCCCTCGCTGCTCTTGCCAGTCTAGATTGCCTGCCGCATTAATCCTGACCAGCACTGTTTGGATCGTATCAGCCCCATCGGTGAGGCCACCCACCACGCGACACTCAAACCGATCCCCCGGTTGGTTGGCCCGATACATGGCCTCGCCACAGTCCACAGGGGCTTGCTGCCCGAGCGCCTGAGAAAGTCCCCGTTGGATCCCTTCCTCCACCTTGACCAGGTTGAGAATCACCTTGGAATTGGGCACATCCCACGCTACGCCGCCCCGATCATCCTGCTGGGTGACGTTGATGGTAAAGGTGCCCTCTGGGTCTAGCTCCCCCACGCAGCGAAAAAAAGCTCCGGCCTGCCGCCGGACATCCCTAGGACAGCGCACCTCCCGCAGGGCCAAACGGCGGCCTTGACGTTCGATATCGGCCTGGATGTCAGCTTCAATCTGGGCCACATTTAGGCGGTTGCCGCAGGCGGTCAGGGGGGCTAGCAGGACGGCGATCACAGTAAATCGAAGAAACAGGCGCGACATGGGACACTCTGGACAGGCTGCTTCAGTTGTATCACCTGGGCTGCTTCTAGGCCCGTGATGCAGCATACATAGCGGGGGCATGGCCGTTGGCCCACCCTGTCCGCCATAATGGAACACAGCTCTTTACACTTGTTCACAATGGCTAGAGACCTGCGGCAGTTTTTAACCCTACTAGAAGATCGGGGGCAGTTGCGACGCATCACGACCCCGGTGGATTCGTACCTGGAGGTGTCAGAAATTGCCAATCGGCTGCTGTTGGGCGGCGGGCCTGCCCTGCTGTTTGAGAACGTGAAGGGAGCCTCGATGCCCCTGGCCATCAACGTCATGGGCACCGTGGAGCGGGTGTGCTGGGCCATGAATATGGATCATCCCCAAGAACTGGAAGCGCTGGGGGACAAGCTGGCCCTGCTGTATCAGCCCCGCCCGCCCAAGAAACTCTCCCAGGCGGTGGAAATGGGCAAGGCGCTGTTTGATGTGGTGAAGGCCAAGCCCATGCGGGATTTGCTGCCCCCCTGCCATCAGGTGGTGCTGAAGGATGAGGCGGTGGATCTGACCCAAATTCCGATGCTGCACGTCTACCCCGGCGATGCGGGCAAGGTGCTGACCCTGGGCCTGATGATCACCAAAGACCCGGAAAGCGGCATTCCCAACGTGGGGGTGTATCGCCTGCAACTGCAATCGAAAAACACCATGACGGTGCAGTGGCTGTCGGTGCGGGGCTGTAGTCGGCACCTGCGGAAGGCGGCGGAAATGGGCAAAAAGCTAGAGGTGGCCATCGCCATCGGGGTCGATCCGTTGGTGATTCTCGCGGCGGCAACTCCCCTACCCATTGACCTGTCGGAGTGGCTGTTTGCCGGACTCTACGCTGGAAAAGGCGTCCACCTAGCCAAATGCAAAACCGTGGATTTAGAAGTCCCCGCTGACTCGGAAATCGTGCTGGAAGGCACCATCACCCCTGGGGAAACGGCGGTGGATGGCCCCGCTGGCGACCACATCGGCTACTACGGCGGCGTCAATGAAGCGGCCCCGCTGCTGCGCTTCCACTGCGTTACCCACCGCAAAAATCCGATTTATATGACCACCTTCAGCGGTCGGCCCCCCAAGGAAGATGCCATGATGGCCATCGCCCTCAACCGCATCTACACCCCCATCCTGCGCCAGCAAGTCCCAGAAATTAAGGACTTCTTCTTGCCCATGGAAGGGCTGAGCTACAAAGCCGCCGTCCTTTCCATCGAGAAAACCTACCCCGGACAGGCGAAACGGGCTGCGTTGGCCTTTTGGTCGGCCCTGCCCCAGTTCAACTACACCAAGTTTGTGATTGTGGTGGATGAATCCATCAACATTCGCGATCCGCGCCAGGTGATGTGGGCCGTCACCTCCAAGGTAGACCCGGTGCGGGATGTGTTCATTTTGCCCAACAACCCCTTCGACAAGCTGGACTTTGCCACGGAACGGCCCGGTTTGGGGAGCCGCATGGGCATCGACGCCACCACCAAGGTCTACCCCGAAACCGACCGCCCCTGGAGCGAAGAACTCGTCCCCGACCCCGACACCGCTGCCCTGGTGGATCGCCGCTGGGCTGAATATGGGTTAGGGGATCTCAACTTGGGCGATGTTGACCCCAATCTGTTTGGCTACGACATCCGCTGAGGCTTGGTCGAAGACGGTGAACTGAACGCTATGGATCAGCCGTAGCCAACGCCTTGGGCCACTCCCTGCCCCCAAGGGTGAAAACACTATAAAAAAGGCTACCTGTTTCAGCAGGTAGCCACGGGAGACTCAGCAACGATAGAGAACTCGGCCAGGAACTCCTAGAAGGAGATTTGGCCTTGGAGGTTAAACAGGAAAATGTCGGGGTTGGTGCTGAAGTTGTTGGCGTTCATGATCCAATAGAAGGAGGGCATGACGGCCAGGTTGCGGTTGATTGGGTAGCGGTAGGAGACCTCCACCTCCTGCTGGGTGCCGCCATTGCCGCCACCGGAGACCAAGAACTCTCGGCCTCCCGTCACATCGTAGGGAATCAGGTAGGAGACCGTTCCCAACGCTCCCTGCTTGAAGAGGTCGGGGAAGGCTACCCCAAGCTGGAAGGACTGGCCGTTGACATCGCCAATGCGAGTCCCGGTAGCTTCACTGGTGAGCGCAACGCTACCGTAGCTGTAGCGACCAAAGAGGCCCAGCCATTGCAGCGGTGTCCAGTCAAAGTTGACTAGGAAGGTGTCGGCGGGAGCATTGGTGAGCCGCCCTCCGGCACCGTCATCGGCAAAGCCGTAGATGGGTTCGCCAGCGGTGCCGCCAATTTGGCCCAGGCCGTTGGGCATGAGGTTGGATCGGGTGTACAAGAACCGCAGGTTGAGGTTGTTCAAGGGCCGCAGGCCGATCTGCCCCGTCAGGGTACTGGTGCCGCCAAACAGGCCCACGGAGGGATCACCCGCAGGCCGTAGACCGGGCAAAAATTCGTTGCTTTCCGCCAAATAGCCCACGCGCACATCCAGCCAGTCGGCCACATCCCACACCGCAATAGCCCCAGCCCCCCGGTCAATGGTGTTGACCTGGGTGCCGCCGCTAGAGTTAAAGCTATTGGCCCCGGTGAGGAAGAAGGTATAGCGGTTGTTGTCGAAGTAGCTGTACCAGTTAATCCGGGGGCCTACCTCTAGGGTGAGACTATCGCCCACCGGAAACATATAGCTCAGTTCTCGGACAACTACGTCAAAGTTAGCGGATGGGAACTGAAAGGTGAACGGTGTACCAAAGGTATTGAACAGGCCCGCCGAGCCGTAGAAGTTGCCTGGGGCTGTTCCTGCCCCCGCCGCCAACTGAAGCTTCAGCCGATCTGACCCGGTGAAGGAGGTATCCATGTTGATCCAGGTCAGTGCGCCCGTGGTGATTTGGGCATCATCAGTCACCGTGACCACATCCGGCACGCCGCCCACCCGGCGCGGGGGGACAAATTGCACGCTGCCGGGGAACGTCGCTGTACTGTTGCGCTCGGCCAAAATGTTGCCGCTGGAGAACCCGACCCCAGCGTTCATAAAGGCCGATCCCCGCAGTTTGGTTTGGGTAGAAAACTGTTGGGCGCGAAGGGTGGCCGTTTCGGCTTCTAGGGTATCTACCCGGCTACGCAGGGTAGTCATTTCGGCGGCAAATTCCTCCTGCAAGCGGCGAATGGCCACCAAGTCGTCATCGGAGACGCTGCCTAGGGTGCCTACAATGACGTCTAAACAGGCATTGAGCCCCGCCGCAAACTCGAAGCGGGTGAGGCTGCGCTGTCCTTGGAAGGTGCGGTCTGGGTAGCCCACGAGACAGCCGTAGTTATCTACCAGGTTGCTCAGGGCTTGGAAGGCCCAATCGCTGGGGGCAACATCCGAAAAGTCTGTCACCCGGATACCCTGGGCCAAATCTGCGGCCCTAGCATCCACCCGACCATCGGTGCCGAGGGCCGTTTCCAGATCCGTGACCAGGAACATCGGCATCGCGGCTGCGTCTAAGGCGGTAGGATCTTGAGCCACCTCAGCGGAAACACCGCCCGCCTCCGCCAGCAGCGGGGTTTCCCTCACCACTGCGGTAGCGGCCTCAGCTTGAAGACCGGGCTCCACCAATTCCTCTCCCCTGGTGACTTCGCTCGCCAGGGCCAGGGGCAGCGGGGGGGCGGCCTCGACCCAACCCTCCGCTGCGGCAACGGGCAAAGCCGCTGTCACCAGAAGGGCTGTGGTCAGCCAGCTAGACTGACGGCTAGCCCAAGCCAGCCAGCGGGCGGAAAAACTCAAGGTTTTGACGTTCAACATCGTGACTCCTCACACCAATAGATGGTTATCCCTATGAAAGGCAAAGCGCACTCAACGCTTGCCTATTGCTGGCGATGACCTCGTCTTATGTGGCGGCTAGATGTCTCCTAGCTCCCAATCAAGGCTGACCGAGAACACCAGGCTGCCTACTAAAAACCGATGGACTGCGCCAAACAAACAAGAAATCAGGCGTTTTAGGCGTAGATAGGCCGACAGGCCCAGACTCAACTCTCTCCAAAACCCCTGAATTTCAAGCCTTTAAAGAACCTAAACTTGACCCTCAGCCTCTGTCTCTGCGATGGCCTCGCGGTAGGAAGGCACCTTGGGCCGACCGGGCAGAATAATATTCAGCACAATGGCGGCTAGCCCTCCGGTGGAAATCCCAGACGAGAAAACATTCCGGATGAGGGCGGGTTTGCCGTCAAAAATTTCGGGGTGATAGACCACCCCTAGACCAAGAGCCAAGGAAATGGCCACCAGAATAATGGATCGGCGATCTAACCCGGTGGAGGCCACAATGTTTAGCCCTGCCACAGCAATGGAGCCAAACATGATCAGCGTAGCCCCGCCCAGAACAGGCTGGGGAATAGCCTGGAAGACACCGCCCACAATGGGAACTAGGCCGAGAATGGCGAAGATCCCAGCAACGAAGAAACCCACGTAGCGGCTGGCGACCCCAGTCATTTGAATGACACCGTTGTTTTGGCTGAAGGTGGTGTTGGGGAAGGTGTTCAGCAGAGCGGCTAGGGCAGAATTCACCCCATCCCCTAGCACCCCGCCCTTAATGCGCCGAAAGTAGACCGGGCCTTTCACAGGCTCCCCAGACACAGCGGAGGTGGCGGTTAAGTCACCGATGGTTTCTACGGCGGTAATCAGGTAAAGGATAATGAACGGGGCAAAGGCTGCGAAGTTGAAATCAAAGCCAAACCGCAACGGAATGGGAACCCGAAATAGGGGCAACTGGCTGAGGTTGCTGAAGTTGACCAGGCCCAGGAAAAAGGCGATGACGTATCCAACGATCAGGCCGATGGCAATGGCTCCCATCCGCAGAATCCGATTACTGGAGAGGGTGAGGGCGGTAACGATGGCCAACACCAAAAAACCTAGGGCCAGATTTTGGGTACTGCCAAAGGCATTACTAGCCTTAAACAAGACACCATCCACCGTGACCTCGCTCAAGCCGACATTGCCCTCCTGGGCAAAAATGGCGCTCACCCGCTTGGCTCCTGCGCCCCCAGCAAGGCTAAAAATCCCGGTTTTAATCAGGCTGAGGCCGATGATCATCACCACTGTTCCGGCCACCAGCGGCGTGATGATTTCCTGCGCGAGATGCAGGAAACGGCTGAGGATGATTTCCACTGACGAGCCGAAAAAGCAAACCCCAAAGATCAGCGCTAGAGCCTGTTCTGGGGTAGCACCGCCGTTGACGGCGGCGGTACCGATGCCAATAATCGGCCCCAAAAAAGCAAAGCTAGTACCCTGCAAACTCAACAAACCAGAGCCCACGGGGCCAATCCGCTTGCACTGAATGAAGGTGCAGAGACCACTGGCAAACAGCGACATGCTGATCACGAAACTGGTATTGACTGAATCAACACCGAGGGCTGAACAAATCAGCAGCGGTGGTGTAATGATGCCCACAAAGGAGGCCAAAACGTGCTGCATGGCAACAAAGGCCGCTTCCCCAACGGGTGGCTTGTCCATCAGGCCATACAGAATACCTGTGTTGTACTCAACAACGTCATCACCTGGTTCTGCGGCAACAGAACCCTCATAATCTGCCTGTGTCATGTATCCCCTCGCATGGATGCTTGTTAAAGGTACTTACTGAGAACTGTGGGAAAACCTTTGGCTGATAAATTGCCAAAAGAATGACAATGGAGCCAGCTTTTTTTTGTGCTGAGCAATACAAAATTGCTCCATTTCTCCTCCTTTCAGAAAAGTTTTTTGCCCTATGCACCTACCCTAGGGAAGAGATTTATGGCCTCCCCCGTAGGCTCTAACTGGAGAAATACACCAACCTTCACGTCCAGCGCCCAACTTGGTGTACTGTATACAAGCTTATAGCTCCATCTTCTTCTCGGTTCTGTAGCTGCCAGTACAAGCACGGCGGTATTCCCCCAGAGGCCTCTCAAGCTTGGCTTTCCAAGATGATGTATCCAGAAACGGTATAGAAATGAACAAATGTCTTCTATCCCTGGGGTTTAGGATAGTGAGCCAAGCGCTAGTCCGAGTCCAGGTCGGCCATCGCCCCAGGCTGTCCAGGGACTATTGGCTTGAAAAGCGTTGGCCCAGGGCGTTTTTCCTGGGGAGAGAGGGCTGAGGATGAGCGACTTTCCTGCGTCCTCTTGTCGTTTTGGTGTTCGCCCCATGGTTCGCCTGGTATTTGGTTTACTGCTTGCCGTGACGATCTTGGTGGGGTGGGGCTCACCCAGTTGGGCAGATAAAGTATCGCCCTCACTGCGGTTTGAGGATCCGGCCCTATCGGCAGTACTGTCGATTTACGAAACGACCCCCGACAACCAGGCCGACACGGCCAAAGCGCTCCTCAAAACCAGCCGTGCTTTCTACAAACCTGTCGCCGGATTTGAGCGGTTCGCGTTGTTCCAAAGCACCAACGGCACTCGCATGGCTACTCTCACGCTGTGGCAAGATATGGCCAGCTACGAGGCTTTTCAAGCTTCCCTAGTGGCTGCCGAGGCCGAGGACTATACCAAGTACTACGAAAAATTTGTCAAGGAACGGCCAGGAGGTGGAGCCAGTCTACTAGACCCCCCCGATCCCTTGTTCACGGCAACATTAGCCCTGGGCCAAACCCTGGCTCCCCCCAGCCTGAGGCCAATCATCCTGGGGGAAAATGCCCTGGTGCAGCTCATCCACGTTGATGCCAGCAGCACCGACCAACAGCCGCTCCTGGCCACCCTAGCCCAAGACACCCTTGCCACCCTGCCCAACCGCTACCCAGCTCCCCGGAGCGCTTTGGTGTTCCAGGGGCTTGAAGTGCCCTGCCTTGTTTTGTTCGCCAACTGGGGCTACGCAGAGGAGTTTGGAGATGTCAGCCAAATTCCAGCGATCTCCATGGCTCTCCCCACACCTGGGTCGGCCCCAATCGGCGGCGATTGGCCTGCATCCCAGGGCCTCCAGATCAGCCCCGAACCAGCCCCTATTCCACCCGATGGCGCTAGCCTTGGGGATGTTGGCCCTACAACAACTGCTAGCACCCAGATCGAACAAGATAACCAGTTCTATCAACTCGTTAAGGTAGTTTCACCCAAAGTCAACAAATACGAGTAATCCATAGGAGGTCAGCCCATAGGGTCAGCATTTCAACGCCATTCGTCATCTGCGCTACCACGTTGTCCTAGGCGACCTCGGATGATTATGGTATCCCCCCAGCCAGGCTCAGTAGATTGCAAAGCCCCCGCCGTCCACCCACGGGAAGCAAGCTACACCCCCAACGCTCCCACGAGGAGAGGAGAGCCGGAAATGGTCTTTAAAGGCCCTCTCCCTGGGGGAAAGAGAGTTAGGTTAGGGGCTGGATTGTGGCAAAAGAGCACATTTGTGATTTACCGAGGCTAGTGAATCTTGATATCTAACAACCCTATATCCAAGAACAATATCTATCAAGACAGGGGGGATTCTCAAGATTCCTAACTCCTTTTGCTCTGCCCGATTTCGCCTTCGTTCTACGTCAAAGCTATGGTTGCTACCTCTCCCCCAAAGTCGGATTTTCACTTCGGTCAATATCTTCTTAGCGATGGCCCTGCGGGCTTCATGCTGAGCTGGGTGGCTGGATTTGTCGATACGTCAGCCTTCATCATTTTATTTGGCATCTTTACGGCCCATGTCACAGGCAACATTGCCCTTGCAGGCTATGAATTCGTCCAAGCTGATGAGGAGTCTACCATCACCCATTTGCTCATGTTCCCCGTCTTTATGATTGCGGTGGCGGCTACCTCTCTACTGGCTCGTTATGCCCGCCATAAAAAGTGGCCTGTCTTCGCAATTCTGCTCACGGCTGAGGCCCTTGCACTCATCATTTTCCTATGGGTAGGGGTAACGCTGTCACCCTACCTGATTTTCAATGTTCAAGAAGAATACATCTTACCTATTGGCATGGCTGGAGTGGTCGCTATGGCCATTCAAAATGCCCTAATGAAAGAAGCAAAGGGAGTTTTCAAAAGCTATATTCCTACCACGGTAATGACTGGAAATACAACCCAGCTGACGATTGATTTAGTGCAAATCGCTCTTTCTAAAATGGCTTCCAAAGATGATAAAAAAGCTGCTCAAGCCGCCGAGGAAGCTATGGAACGCATGGGGCGAATTGTCCCAATCATGATTGGCTTTGCTCTGGGGGGACTGGCTGCTACATATTTCGTTTTAATTTCGGAAACCTGGTGGAGCTTGGTTTTACCTACAATTGTTATATCCTTTATGGCAGTGGTTGCCTTTGCTGAACATGCTAGGGTGCCCAAGGAAGACACTTCAGAGGGCTGACCTCTCAACGTGTAAAGCAGTATTTTTGAGATGGAGAAAAGTCGATATGTTGCGGACATTACTAGCGGTTTTGATTTCAGCCCTCTTGACTATGGTGGTCGCTGGCCAACCAGTTCAGGCCAAAACAATGGGGCTTCCCTGGCTACAAGGACTCGATCTAACTACCGATCAGCAGGAACTCATGGAGCAGTTAGAGTCAGAATATGTGCCTAAGATTGAGGCAGTACTCTTCCCTGATCAACGGGCAAAGTTTGAACAGGCTATTGAGGACGGCTACAGCCTGCGTAAAGCCTTTAAATCCATGGCTCTGACCAAGGAACAAAAGTCTGAGCTGTCGGCAACCATGAAAGCAGTACCCACTCAGGAACTATTCGCGGCCCTCACACCAGAACAAAAGAAAGAAGTTTTCATGAAGAAAAAAGAACTCTTCATGCCCACTCCCGATGAAATTGTGGAGAAAATTGAAGCTGGGATGAAGGCCAAGGAAAAGTTTGCCCCTGATGCCCCTGGGTCAGAGATGGCTCCTACGGCAGAAGAAATTGGCGAGAAAATCAAGCTGGGCCTAGAAAAGAAAAAGGAATTTATGCCCAGTCTGGAAGAAATTAAGGAAAAAATCTCCACCAAGATGGAAGCTGCCTCCGAGACCAAAGACTAGTGTGAATTTTGGCTGTCTTGGTTCATAGATAGGAGAGATGCTTTCTACTTTGAACCAAGACGGCTGTGCAGTAGAAAGCTTTATCAGCCTATGCCTGACCACGCGAAGATAATCCATTTACCCTGGAATGTTCTCCTGCCATGGGAGAAGCTAGCTGCCTCAGAGCGTCAAGTTAGATTTATTTCTCGATGAAACAAAGATTGGCGAAGTTGGGTCGATTGTTTGCGGTTGCAACGTACCTCTAGCACGCGCACCCCATGGCTGGGCAAAAATTGAAGACGGGATTGCAGTTGGCTCCAGGTTTTGATGGCTTCATAGTTGACCCCATAGGCGGCGCAGAGGTGGTTCCAGTTTACGGTTTGGGGGGTGGCAAAAAAGTCCTCAAAGGGGGGCTCGCATTGGGAAATGGGCAGCATTTCAAAAATGCCGCCGCCCTGGTTGTTGATGAGAATTACGGTTAAATGCCCTTGCAGACGAGGGAGATTCAGCCAACCGTTGGTGTCGTGGAGCAGGGCTAAATCTCCCGTCAGCAGAACCGTGGGCACACCGCGATGGGCAATCCCCAGGGCGGTGGAGAGGGTGCCGTCAATGCCGTTGGCTCCTCGGTTGCAGAAGATCC
Source organism: Leptolyngbya sp. BL0902 (assembly GCF_016403105.1). NCBI lineage: Bacteria > Bacillati > Cyanobacteriota > Cyanophyceae > Leptolyngbyales > Leptolyngbyaceae > Leptolyngbya > Leptolyngbya sp. BL0902. The sequence goes on along the minus strand of NZ_CP046155.1, from coordinate 161,245 downwards.
GCAGGTGGCGCTGGTTGGGGGGCCAAAACCATTCGGCATCGCGGATCGGCATACTGTTGGCGATCACCACCGCCGTTCCCCTGGGAAGGTGCTGGCCCATCAGCCAAGGGACTTTGCCTTCAAACAAGTCCGGCATCGCCGCGAGGGACTGATCCAAATGTTGCCGCACCTTGCGCTCTAGGGACAGCCATAGATCCCCATAGTCTGCATTAGGGCTGGGCGTATTGGAGACGGGGTCAACATTCGCCCCATGTTCCGCCAATTTTTCCGATACATTTCCTGCCAAATTTACCGCTAAATTCGCCGCCAAATCCACCACAGTCAGAGGCAGGTGAGTGGTGGCCCCATGCAAGGGGTCGAGGTTGCGGTGGGCTGGGTCAATCACCCAACGGCGAGGGTTATGATGCTCTAACCACTGACGCAGCACCTTACTGGTGGGCAACGGGCCAAGCTGAATCACCTGGCTAGGCCGCAGATCTGCCGCCCAAGTTTCCTGGCGCAAAATGGCGTCGTAGGTGGTCACTAGGTAAGGATTTTGTTTGGCCGCATGGCGCAGGGGGGAAAGGGTTTCTGCCAACACAGGCCATCCTAGGTGTTGGGCAATCGCCGCCACGGATTCACAATAGGTTTCCCCATCCACAGGTTGCGATGGGCCAGCGATGATGAGGCCACGGTCGCTATTGCGCCACGTTGACAGGAGATCGGCATTGATACTGGCGGTGATGGAAATGCTGGGTGGCCAAGGGTTGGCCCTCACCCCCGGCCCCTCTCCCATAGGGAGAGGGGAGGTAGAGTCCGTCGCAGGAGGCTCACCTGTAGGTGAGAACTCTCCCGTTCCAGCCTCCCCCTCTCCCCGTGGGAGAGGGGGACTGAGGGGGTGAGGGCCATCCAGTCCACTAGACCCTAACCCCATCCAAAAGCCCTCATTCAAAACCTCCCGCAGATGATCGGTGGAGCCATCGCTGATCGGCGCGAGGGGATCTCGAAAGGGACAATTCAGGTGAACGGGGCCGGGGGCGGGATGGAGGGCTTGTCGCCACGCTTGCATCAGGGTTTGGCGGAGGTAGCGTAGGAGGGTGAGATCGGCGGCGGGGATGGCCAGTTCGGTGTAGGCGTTGGGGAAATCGCCAAACAGCTTTTGTTGGTCGATGGTTTGGCCAGAGGCGCAGTCTCGCAGTTCGGGGGGGCGGTCGGCGGTGAACACCAGCAGCGGCACCTGGCTTTCCCTAGCTTCGATTAGGGCCGGGTAGTAGTTGGCCCCAGCGGTGCCAGAGGTGCAGACCAGGGCGACGGGGGTTCCGGTGCGTTTGGCAATGCCGAGGGCCAAGAAGGCGGCGGAACGTTCATCCAGGACGGGAATCGCCTCGATGCTGGACTCCTGGGCCAAGGCGACGGTGAGCGGCGTGGAGCGGGAGCCGGGGGAGATCACCGCCGTGGTCAGGCCCAACCGCGCCAGGGTGCCCGCCAGCACCGAGGCCCAGAGGGTATTGGTATTGCGAAAATCAAAGGTCATGGAGGCCGCGCACTACACCAGGGATTCGCCCAGGGCACGGGATTTGAGGGTGATTTCCGCCCATTCCCGCGCCGGGTCAGATCCTGCCACAATACCAGCCCCGGCGTACAGTCTGGCCCAGTTGCCGTTAATTAGGGCCGAGCGAATGCCGACGATAAACTCGCTGTCGCCATTGGCCCCCACCCAGCCCAGGGGCGCGGCATAGAGCCCTCGGTCAAACCGTTCGTAGCGGTGGATGTGGTCGCAGGCGGCGGCGGTGGGCACTCCGGCCACGGCGGGGGTGGGGTGCAGGGCTTCCACCAAATGCAGGGGGTGAATTTGGCTGGAAACCCGCGCCTGGATGGGGGTATGGAGGTGCTGAATGTTCGACAACTTCAATAGCGTGGGGCGGCTGGGGGATTGGGGCCGCAGACCAAGACCGCGCAACTGCTGATGTAGAAACTTGACCACAAGCTGGTGTTCGCCCTGCTCCTTGGGGCTGTGCAACAGTTGGAGAGCCAGGTGGCGATCCTCCTGGGCATGGCGACCACGGGGGGCAGACCCGGCCAGGGCATCGGTGAGCAACTGGCCCTGGGTGATGCTCAGCAACCGTTCCGGGCTGGCCCCCATGAAGGTCGTCCCGCGCCCATTGCCCACGGCGAAGGTATAGCAGTCGGGGTAGCGCTGGCGCAGTTTGGCCAGGGAGGGCAACACCTGAAAGGGCGTCTCGCGCACCATATCGAAGGCGTGGGCCAGGACAATTTTTTGCACCTGGCGATCCAGATGGCGCAGGGCTTGGGCCACAGAATCCTGAAAATGGTGGCTGGCCTGGGCATCGGGCCAGGTGGTCAGCTCTCCCAGGCCCAGGAACCGGGGAGAGGCGTGGGGGTTGGGGTAGCTGTGGGGCAGGGCTTGGACGGTATCGAGACGTTCTTCTAGGGTTTTAAGGACACTGGCCAGGGTAGTTTCGGCGGTCAGCACCAGGTTCACCGTCAGCCCATAGAGACCGCCCCGGCGCACCACCTGCCACTGGGGTAGCACCACCATCGCCGCCGGAAAATCGAGCTGGCCCTGGGGCGGCTGGGAGAAAAAGCTAAAGTTGCAGAAAAACCGAGGCACCAGGGCCATCCCGTCTAGGGCGGGATCTTGGTAGCACTGGAGGTTTTGCTGCCAGGTTTCGATGAACCGCTGGGTGGCGGCAAAGCGATCCCGTCCGGCAAACTGGCCCGCCACCGCACTGCCAAAGGCCACCACCGCCTCCTGTGCGGCAGGATGCTCTAGATACAGGTGATAGCCCTGGCGATGGGCCAACGGAGCCAAGGCCAACAGCGGGTCGAGGGCGGGGATGGCAAAGCTGAGGCTGGCCACCTGCGGCCCCTGTCCTTGGGCCACCCGCGCTAAACATTCGTTAATAAAGGGCTGGACGGCTTGGAGATCCTGGCGGCTAGGCAAGCAGTAAGAAGCAACTGGCATGAACTCAAAGGGTTTAAAGCGGTTTAAATTCACGTTTTAACAATTGGCCGAAAAGTGCTTCAGCCAAGCAGCACAGGCATTCCGCCAGTATCCCTACTGGTAACACATTCGGTCATGGCCTAGCCAATTCTGGCCCAGTCGTTCATGCAGCTTAATGTTCACACTCCGTTACATCGGCGTTACCTGCGATAGCCGCCCGTGATAGCCGCCTCCCGATGACGCTCCATCGCGCCCAAGGCTCAACAGAACGCTGACGATCCGTGAATTTATAGTACGCTTGTTTGCAGCAAAGTCTCCGTCTACAATAGACGTGCAGACTCCAGGAAGGGTCTGATCCGCCCCCGCGCTAAGAAATTGGGAGGAATTGGTCGATGGTGCAAAGTCCCAGCCTGTCCCAGGTGCTCTACCCTGACTCCGACGGTAAACCGATGGCCGAGAATACCCTGCAATATCGCTGGATTGTCCGCTTAGTCAGCAATTTGCGGCGATTGTTGAAGGATCAAACTGCCCTTGTAGCCGGGGATTTGCTGTGGTATCCCGTCCCGGTAGAGACACCGCCTGCTCCAGCCCAGGCTCCCGATGCCATGGTGGTGCTGGGTCGGCCCGCTGGCGAACGCGGCAGCTACAAGCAATGGGAGGAGGACAACATCGCGCCCCAGGTGGTGTTTGAGATTCTCTCCCCCAGCAACAGCGCCCGCGAAATGCTCCATAAACAAGCCTTTTATGGGCAGTACGGCGTTTTAGAAATGTATTTCTACGACCCCGACTCCTTCGACCTTTGGGGGTTGGTTCGCCCCAGGGCCGACCAAGACTTCACCCCCGTGACAGCTATGAATACTCCCTGGGTGTCGCCACTGCTGGGCCTTCGGTTTGAGTTGTTCGATACCGGACTGGAGGTGTTCTACCCCGACGGGGAACGTTTCCAAGACCCGGAGGAGGTGATGGGAGAACGGGATCAACTGCAACAGGAGCGAGATCGCGCCTTTGCCAAGCTGCGGGAAATGGGCATTGACCCCAGCCAGCTTTAGGACGGTGCGCTCGATATAGTATGGGACAATCCGCAACCACGGGCGACCATGGCCGACTCCCTCTTTCAGTTTGAGCAAGACTTTGCCGATACCCTCCACTGCGTACCGATGGGGGTGCGGCTGAAGCTAGACACCTGTGGCATCAAGCTCTCCCTGGCCCAGTGGAATCAGCTTGACCGGGCCGAACGGCAGCAACTCATGGCCCTTCCCTGCGATAATGCAGCCACCGTCGCCACCTATCGAGATTATCTTGCAGGGCTGATCGATCAGCACCAGAGCGGCCCGGTCAAAACCTTGGCCGTGGATTCCCAGCCCCCTTGGGCGCAGACCGACGAGATCCCCCCAGCGGTGCAGCAGCGGGCCGAGGAACTGGGCTCTCCCCTCACCGCAGACCAGTGGCAAGCCCTCACGCCGCTGCAACGGTTTGCCCTGATCAAACTCAGCCGCCCCAGCCACGAAAACCACAACTTTCTGCCCGCCCTGCAAGAATTTGGCCTCTGTGGCAGCTCAGACGAGTAGCCCCGTAGGGTGCCATGCGCGAAGCCATGCACCACATCCATAGACAGGGTTATGATGCATGGATGATGCCATATCCTACTTGGTAACACCCGATTCTTTGGTGGTGCATTGCGGCTTATCCCAATGGTTAAGACGCAACGGAGTCGATTTTTAGCCGCGTAGGCTGGCCGCGCCCCTGGCGCTATGCCCCCTACGTTCTGACCGTTGGGAAATCAGGGGTCTTTGATTCGGATTGGGGATGACACACCCTAGAGCGGATTGGGCTGATAGGCGTCGAAATCGCTAACGTCACCTTTTTTGACGGTGATTACGGTTTTGACGCCGCCCCGACGGGTGAAGTCGCCAATGACGCGGATGCCCTGGGGAGCCAGTTCCTCCCAGAGGCGATCTAGGATGGCATTGGTGACGGCCTCGTGGCTGATACGTTCGTTGCGGAAGGCGTTGATAAACAGCTTGAATGCCTTGAGTTCCACCACCCATTCGCTGGGGCAATAGTCCACCACAATGGTGCCAAAGTCGGGGTAGCCGGATCGGGGGCAGAGGGCGGTAAATTCGGGGTGCTCTAGGTGGATGGTGTAGCGGTTTTGGCTGGGGCTGGGCCACTTTTCCAGCGGAGCTTCGCGGGTTTGGGCAATGGCCAAATCGCCGTACTGATTGGCCAGGGATGCCGCTTCGGAGGAGGTCAACATAGATCCAAGGGAAAGAAATAACGATTTTAGGGTCACAACATAGCCATAGGTGGCCCTTTGTCATGCTAACCCATCCCCTTACCCAGGCTTTCTAGGGGGTAGCCAAGGTGGCTCAGGGGTTCCAGACTGTGCGGTCTAGCCAGCGGCTTTGGTAAGCTAAGGACACCTGGGCCTTGAAGCCTAGGTCTACTGGGACCTGGGTGAGGTGAGGGAGACCGTCCATGGATATTGTGGCCATTTTCGTGAGTGCTCTAATGGGCTTGGTGGCTCCGGCGGGGGTGGTGCTGGATAGCGTGGCCGCCAGTTCTCTACGGCAGCAGGTGGTGGCGGCGGATGCCCTCGTGGTACGCATTGACAATGTGCCCAACTACCAAATTATCAACGGGCGCATTGATCAGGCGAGGGTGGCCGCACGCGGGGTCTATCCCCGCCAGTTGCCCGACCTCCGCATTGCCGCCATTGACCTCGAAACCGACCCGGTGGCGGTGGATCTGGGGATGCTGCAACGGGGGCAGCTCAAGCTCAATGCTCCGGCTCAGGCAGGGTTGCGTCTGAGGCTTCAGGCGGACGACATCAACACCTTTCTGGCCTCGCCCCAGGTGCAGACCTGGCTGGATACGCTTCAGTTCAACCTACCAGGGGCTACCGAGCGAGTGCAGCGTCGCTACGGCCTCGCCAACCCCACCCTAGAATTTCTCGATGGCGACCGCTTTCGGCTGGTGGTTGACCTCGAAGATCGAGTCTTAGCCGATACCATTCCCATCGTCCTAGAAACGGGGGTGAGGGTGGTGAATGGCCATCGGCTGCAACTGGTACAGCCGCGCCTGGAAGTTGAGGGGGCCGAATTTCCCTCAGAGTTGGTGGTGAGCTTGGCGGAGGGAGCCAGCCAAGAATTTTCCCTGCGGCGGCTCGAAGCCTTCGGCCTCACCACGCGGGTGTTGGCCCTCACGGTTCGCGAGAACGAGCTGGATATCGCTATCTTTGCCCGCCTAGAGCCCAACTCTCCCTTTTTGCAAGGCTCCATCCCCCCACCCCCGCCATGACGCGCCAAGGACAGGTTCAGCCAGCTCTCTAAGCTGTCCTATTGGCGGCATCATTTCGATAAAAGTGATCTAGCCTGACAGTGTGATCTCGTTTGGGAGGCCCCCCATGGACTATAAAGATAAGCTGCGTCAAATTCCCCTCGGGCTGGCGGCGGGTCTGGCCACCTTGATGTTGGCCTCTGGGGGATCGGTGGCCTGGTTTACCTGGCGTACCCTCAACCCCGTGCCCCCCGTGGCCGAGTTTCCGTCTCTGGAGGTTCCCCCTAGTCAGCCCGATCAAGCGGCACCGCCCCAAACCGCCCCCATCGAGGCTGCTCCCCCAGAGGTGGCGCAACAGGATCCCGTGAACCCGGCCCCCGCTGCCGAGAAAACCGGGCAAATTTTCTGGCTGAAGGATCAAGATGGGCGGCTGCAACTGGTGCCCGAAACCATCACCGTGGCCGGGGATGCCTCCCCCGATGCCCAGGTGAAAGCGGCCTTTGACACCCTGCTGGCTCAATCCAGCAACGCTAGCCCAGACGCCTTTACCACCATCCCCGACCAAACCCAACTGCTGGAAGCCACCGTTGAAGCCGACGGCATCCATGTCGATCTCTCCTCGGCCTTCACCAGTGGCGGCGGCAGCGCCTCCATGACCGGACGCCTGGGCCAGGTGATCTACACCGCCACCGCCTTTGACCCCGCTGCTCCGGTGTGGATTTCGGTGGAAGGGGACGCCCTCACCCTGCTGGGGGGCGAAGGTTTGGAGGTCAGCCAACCCATGACCCGCGACGACTTCAACCAAGGCTTTGGCTTCTAATTCGCCGCTAACCCCAGTTTCCTCCGGCCTTCCAGCCGATCTATCCCTGCGAGGACTGTTCACCCCAGCCTTGGCGAGGATGGTGGCCATCCGAGCACAAGACCGAAGAACGACGCCATCCCCAGAAGATGCGCCGATCATTGCCCTGCGCCTCAGCCGCGATCCCTCAGATATCGCCTACCTCTACTCTCCCGGTCGCCTGACGAATCCGGCTGTCGCGCAACCCAGCCGATCTGACCTCAGTTCTGACCTCAGTCTTGATCTGGCATCCCAATGGAATGATCTCCCCAGCCCTGACGAGGTTCTGCGCCTAGGGAACTTCGTTTCGGATGGATCCGGTGCGGATCAGCCCTTTTCATCGACCCGATCAGGACTAGGAGCCTATCTCAGCGCTCATACCACCGCCCATACCCTAGCCCAGGGGCAACTGCTGCTGCGCCCCACCGCCACGGCCCTAGGTACATGGCTCTGGGTCTTTGCCCACACCTGCCCGCCCCCGCCCGATCCGGTCATGGCGGTGACAGTGCCCTTCCCCCACAAGCAAGCCCCCCTAGCCGAAGCGCTGCACCTTTCGCCCCTGGCGCTGCTGCAATATACCCACATGCGCTGCCACCAGTTGGCCCAGCGTACAACCGCCAGCCTCCCATCGTTCCAGGCTACCGATGCCGATGGGGCGCATGGGCTAGAGCGCAACGGGTGGACGGCGCTTATCCGCACTCCCGTAGGGCAACAGGTTGTGCGAGAGTTAATCGCCCTGGTGGATGATTTAGCCATCGGGAATGAAGCGCAAAATTCTGAAACCTCTGCCCCCTTCCCGGCGGCTTTCCCCCCTTCGCCCCCACCCATCAGCCAGGGCTTTGCCAAGGGGTATCGGCTCTGCGTGGCGGTGGATCGCTGGTGGCGAGATCCAGAGGTCTCATGCCGGGATTCGGCGACAGCCATGGTGCTGCAAGGGGTGGCCCACGGATTGGCCCACCTGCTCCAGGGCTGGCTCCAGGCTCCAGCCCCGACCCGTCTATAGCATCGTCCGCCCGATGGGCCTCAGGATAGGCCTTAGGACTGATGGGCTCAGACTCATTAACTCAGGCTCATAATTTGGTCTAAGGCCATAAGAAATTCTGGTTAAAAATGGCTTTACTAGGGATGACATCCCCCCAAAGGTTAACTATAATGATTAGCGTGTGAGGAGCGAACCAGAGGAGATGCCGAGACGAAACACGGCCAGTCGTCGGCATCTCTTTTGTTTTAAACAGATTTTCGGCCAGACGTTTCTCCGTCAGAACTATCTCTGTCAGCGTTGTTTCCCCAATCATGCCCCCGGCTGGCAACGGCGCGTCACTTCTTCCAGCAAACCCAGAAGCGTCGAAGGGTGAAGCATTGGTCCGAGGGGTCTTGATCTGGGTGAGACAACGTTGCTATCGTTTTGTCACAATTTTGTCATATCGTTCTGACTTAATAGAAAGCATAGACCTAGTTAAATACTGATCTATGCTACATCCAGAGGATGGGTCTGCCCTCAACGCCCCAACCGGACTCCGTCACCTGGTGTCAATTCCTTCCTATGCGAGGTTGAAAATTATTCCTATGTCCCTACGCCATAGTTTCTTGAAGATCTCCTTTGGGTTAGGCTCTGTAAGCTTGGTAGGTCTGGCCACCTTGGGCACCCTTCAGGCTAGATCGGCCCCTGCCGCTGCGAGCCAACCCGCTACTAGCATGGCTAGCCAATCCACGGATGTTCGTCCTAATGATGGTCTGCTGAGCCAAAGGCAAGGTCAGGCTCAAAACCAGGGTCGCGGCCAAGGTCGCGGCCAGGGCCAGAGCCATTGCCAAGGTCGCGGGAGACAGGGTGCTGCCGTGACTAATGCCGCTGCCCAGCTAGGGGTGAGTGAGGAGGCCCTCCGCTCGGCGTTAGGGATGGCTGAACGCCCCCAGCGCCCCGACCTCGCCACCGCCGCCACCCAACTGGGCACCACCGAAGACGAGCTACGCACCTCCCTTCGTAACCAGATGCAGGCCCACCGCCAAGCACGCCAGGGCCAAGGCCCCCATGGTGGCCCCCCAGACTTCACTGCCCTAGCCCAACAGTATGGCGTGAGCGAAGCCGAGTTCCGGCAGATTATGGGGGTTCCCAATCGCCCTGATCTTGCTGCTGCCGCTGCCCAACTCGGCGTGAGCGAAGAGGCGTTGCAAGGGGCACTGCGTTCGGCCCATCCTGGCCGTGGCCCCAACGGTAATCCTGGCCGTGGCCCCAGCGGCAATCCTGGCCGTGGCAGTCGATAGGGATGCCTTGGCACCCGCCCTGGCCTCAAGGCAGGGGAATCCCCGTGGGTGGACTCCCACTCTGACTGCTGTGGGCAAACTCGCTAGACCTCTGGTAGGAGGAGGTGGGCGGCGGCTTTGACTTGCTCGAAGGGGCGATTCAACGGCGGCAGGGCGGGCAAACGCACGATGGTTTGTTGGGGAAAGCTATGGGCCGGGAGGTCTTGGCCGTTTTCGTAGCGATTGTGGACAATGTAGCGCTGGGCAATCCCTTTTTCGATTAGGGTTTGGTTCAGGCGCTGGGCTTCGGCGAGGATAGCGGACTGGTTTTGCACAACGCCGATAAATTCGGTGTGGATGGGGTCTTTCAGCTTGGCTTGGGCGGCCACCACCCGCTGGCGCAGGGTCCGCAGACGGCCCATAAATTCCACACGGCCCACCACGTCTTTGTATTTAATCCACAGCTTGAAGATCCAGCCTAGCCAGTCGCCCATGGCGGTGGGCATTTCTAAAAAGCGCAGCAGGTGCCCGGTGGGAGCGGTATCGAGCACAATCAACTGCTGTTCGTTGCGTTCTAGCAAATCCATCACCGTAATCAGCGACAGCATTTCGTCAATGCCGGGGAGCGCCTGGGAAACAATTTGCCGCCAAGCCTCTGGGCCATAGACGAGCTGCATTCCGGCCATATTGCTGTCGTCGCCGCCGAGGATGTCTGCCAGTTCCCACAGGTAGTCTTCCCGGAACTGATCCAGCATCACGGCAGCGCTGACCTCCTGGCCTTCTAGGTTGGGGGCCAGAGCGGTGGGGTCGTGGCCGAGGGGTTGGCCAAAGGCATCACCGAGGGAGTGGGCCGGGTCGATGGAAATAAGGCGAAGGTGGTGTTCGGGATGGCGCTCTGCCATGGCCCAGCCGATGGCCGCTGCCACGGTGGTTTTGCCAACGCCGCCCTTGCCGCCGACGACAATTAGCCGTCGCCCCGCCGCCAAAAAGTCTTCAAAACTGGGGGGGATAGGGGATGGCCAAGGAACGCCGCCGCTAGCCTGGGCGGTTGTGGGCAGGGTGTCGATGGCGCTGATATGGGCAAAAATTGCATCTAGGGCCGTGCCGCCTACGGGTTCCCCTGTTTGCAGCGGCACCCACAGCACCGGATGCCCCGCCGCCAAGGGCCGAAACTGATCCAACACCTGAGCCTGTACTGGGTTGACTTGGCCATTCTGGAGGATGACCCGATTGATGGCTAGCCCACCGAGGGGAATCTGTAACTGCCCTAGGGATTCGATAAACCGCTGGCTTTCCAGAAAGCTCATCGGTTCAGGAATGCCCACCACCCAGCAGGCGGTGCGTTCGGGATCTTGAAGCAGTTCCCGGCCCGCCTTCAGGTCTTGGCGCATGTCCTCAATGAAGCCGTCGGCCTCGTCGGGCTGGTATTGGCCGGAGAGGGTTTGGGTCAGGTAGCGATGCTTTTCCTGGAATTGATCCAGGGACGCCAGCAGCGTATCCAAAAAGTCCATCAGGGCAAAGAGGGTGAGGGTGTGGCCGCTGGGAGCCATGTCTACCACCACCCGGTCGGCCTCGTGGTCGCGTAAAATTCGCTGAATCTCCAGCAGCGCCATCAGCTCATCCAGTCCGGGCCAGCCCATTTCCCAAAAGGGGCCGAGGTCTTCTCCGGCCACAAAGCTGCCCCGCTCCACCAGCAGCTCTAAAATGCCGCCGTACTGTGCCCGAAACTCCGAGAGCAACAATTCTGCATCCAGCGCCCGCACTCGCACGTTGGGCACATCAGCGAGGGCGGTGGGGGTGTTGTCTACGGGCACCTGCAACACGTCTCCCAGGGAGTGAGCCGGGTCGGTGGACAGCAGCAAAATGGCCTCCTGGGGGCGTTGCTGCCCCATCTGCCGCGCCAAACCGCAGGAGAGGGTGGTTTTACCCACACCCCCCTTGCCGCTGACCATAAATAACCGATGGGAGGTAGATAAAAGCATCGCCGCTGGTCTGTTACAAAGGGCTATCTCCAGAATGCCCCAGTCCTACAGGGGCGGAGAGACCCAGCAAGAAACTTAATTTTGTCCCTGAGGTTTATCCCCGGTGTTTGTCCCTGCTGTTTACCCCTGGGATGTACCCCTGGGATGTCCCCCTGGGCACCGTATCCTCTGCCTTACCCCTCCATCATAGAAATCGGACGGTGACAAAGAGGCTCATCACCACCAACTGGGCCGCCATGACGGGTAGACCGTAGCGTAAAAAGCCGTGGAAGGTAATGGTTTTGCCATGCTGCTCGGCAATGCCAGCAGCCACAATGTTGGAGGATGCGCCCACTAGGGTGCCATTGCCGCCGAGGGTAGCCCCAAACATCATCGCCACAAACAGCGGCAAAATTTCTGGGGGCACCTGACCCGCAAAATCCGTCGCGAGAAGGTCTGATCCCGCGAGGTTTACGGTCACGAGGTATTCCTTCAGCAGGGGCACCATGGCCACCACTAGGGGAATGTTGGGAATTAGGCTGGAGAGAATCCCGGTGACAAACAACAGCACCAAAGAACCGAGGGCAATGTTTTTGCCAATCACAAAACTCAGGAGCCCGGAGGCGGCGCTGATCATTCCGGTCTCCTGAAGACCCCCAATCAACACAAACACACTCATAAAGAAGACGAGGGTGCTCCAGTCGATGTCGCGCAGAATGTTTTGCACCGTATCAATGCCGCTGTGGTGGGTGAGCAGCAGGCATAACGCCGCTCCCAGTAGGGCAATGGCAGGGGGTGAAATCGGCACAGGCAACTGATCACCAATCACGAACATGACCAGCACCAGAGCCACAATCAGGCTTCCTAGGGCTAACATCCGGGGGTGATTCACCACGGGGTGAGGCAGTTGGCTGAGGTTGTCTAGGCGCTTGTGCCAAATATCCGCAAACAGGATGGGCAGCAGCGCAACGATTACACCGACAGCAATCACCCCGGCTACGCCCAGCTTCATCAAATAGTCGGCAAAGCTCATGTTAATGGCATCGCCCACAATAAAGGTGGCTGGATCGCCTACGAGGGTCATCAACCCGGCACTGTTGGCCACAAACACCATGAGAATTAATAACGGCACCACATTGACGTTGATTTCCTGGGCTATGGTAGGCAGCAGTGGGGCCAATAGCATCACGGTAGTAGCGTTGGGCAAAACCGCACAAATGGGAGCCGTAATAGCCACAATTCCTAACAGTAACCGCTTGCCTTCTCCCTTAGAAATAACCACAATTTGAGTGGCTAGATAGTCAAAGATTTTGGTGGGTTCAAAGGCGCGTACCATCACCATCACCCCAAAAAATAGCGCCAGGGTGGCATAGCTGCGGCTAATGTAGTGAATCGCTTCATCTAGGGTGAGAACATGAAGAAAAACCAACAGCATTGCTCCTAAAAAGGCTGCAATGGTGAGATGCATTCGCTCTGTGGCAATCAGTGCGAGCACGCCAAAGAAAATCACCGAAGCGGTGACTCCAGACAAGGTTTCCATCGATTGTCTCCTGGTGTGAGGGTCGTCAAAGGTATCCTCTGAGAGATGCAAGATCTCAGGGGATCATCACAGACAGAGAACTACGGATAGCGTATAAAAAAGCTTCCAGAATGTTCCCTCAGGGCCGACGGAGTTAGCTGACGGGCTAGGGGTGAGAGATCCCCTTCTCTGGCAAATGGACTTGCCCTAAGATTCGCCCCAAGGAGTGGTTCCTCCGCTCTAGCCCATGGGCTAGATTGAGCCATTAAAATTGTTGCTTATCCTAGCATGGCTTTTCTGGGACAGCAATATCAAGCAGGTTGCTGAGAAGCCCATTGTCCAGGCCCAAAAAACTGAGGTAATGGACTGTTATCGTTCATTTTGAGGGAAAAATCGCGTTATTTAAGGCTAGGTATCCATCCGCACCATGTAGGGGTTGGTGAGCGGGGGAAGGCGGCGCTGATAGGCCAGGGTTTGGTAAACGGCGGCGGCGATGTCGGCGCGGGTGGCGGCGCGGTGGGGGTTCAGTTGGGCGAGGTCGGGCCGATTGACCACGAGGCCCAGTTGGGTGGCGATGGCGACGGCTTCGAGGGCGTAGCCCGGAATCAGGTCTCGATCCTGGTAGCGATTGAGGGCATAGAGTTTGACGGGGTGCTGTTCGAGCAGGGCGAGGCCGTTGACCAGGGCCAGCCAAACCTGAAGACGGAGCACGGCGTGGTTGGGGGCAAAGGTGCCGTCGGGGAAGCCCGCCAAAAAGCCCCCCCGGCAGGCGGTTTGAATGGCGCTGGCGGCCCAGTGGTCGGCGGGGACATCGACAAAGGGCGGGGCCGTGAGGCGGGGGGCAGGCTGAAACGCGGCAGAGACCAGGGCGGCAAACTGGGCGCGGGTCATGGCCTGGTCGGGGTAAAACTGACCATCGCTTTGGCCCCGCACCAGATCGAGATTCAGCAAGCCCTGGATGAAGTCCTGCGCCCAGTGGCCCTGGATGTCGGCGAAAGCTCCCTGCACCATGGTCTCCTCGGTGGAGGGCACAGGGTCGGCCCCGGTGAGGCGGGGGGCTTGCCCTAGGGCCACCAAGCCTTGGTAGATCAGCACCGAAACTTCGGCGCGGGTCATGGGTTCCTGGGGGCGCAGGTGGTCGGCGGCGGGGTAGTTGAGAATCAGTCCAGCCTGGGTGGCGGCGCTGAGGGGCGTCATGGCATAGCTGGGAATTTGGGCACGGTCGGCGTAGCGGCCTAGGGTGCTGGCCGGGGCTTCGGGCAGGCCCAACCCGTTGGCCACCGCCACCATGGCCTGCACGCGGGTCATCGGCTGGCCAGGGCGATAGGTACCGTCGGGGAAGCCCGTCACAAAACCCTGGCGTTGGGCAATGTCAATGGCGCGGTAGGCCCAAAACCCGCTGGGCACATCGGTAAACGAAACGGCGCTGCGAACGAGGGGCCGGGTGCTGTAGCAGCTAGCCACTAGGGCGGCAAACTGGGCGCGGGTGATGATGTCATTGGGGCGATAGGTGCCATCGGCAAAGCCCTTGGCCAGGTTGCGGTCGGCCAGGGCTTCAATGTAAGCGGCGGCCCAGTGGCCCTGAAGATCCACAAACCGACTGACCACCGGAGGCGGCGCAGGGGGCTCAGGGATAGATAGGGTAGGCCCCAGGGGATCCGTTTCCGCTTGATCTAACAGCATGGGCGGGACGGCGGTGGCGTCGGGCATCTGGCTAGGGGCTAGGCTGATGGGGCCTGCTAGGGCTTGGGGCACCAGGTCATTTCCCACAGCCATGAAAGGTTGGGAGGTGTCATTCCGCAGATCGCCCTGGCGGTTGTAGCGCAGGATGTTGTCTCCGGCATCGGCGGGCAAACCCAGGTCGGGACGACTCCGTTCTTGCACCAACAGCCCCCACCACTGGTTTTGCACCAGGCGATTTCGACGCAACACCGGGCTGGCAATGCCCGCTATCCGCATCCCCGTCTGGTTGTTGGCACATTGGTTATCGGTCAGCAGGGGCGCAGCAGCTCCCAGAATATGAATGCCCACATTGCAGTGTTGCAGAATGCAGTCGCGGATTTCTCCCTTGGCCTGCTCCATCCACCTCAACCCCACTCCGGCGATCTGGTCGCCGCGCACCTGCAAAATCAGCGGACTGGCCATGCCCATCACCTGCACCCCGGCCTGGCCACACTGGCTCAGCCGACAGGCCCGCACCAAGGGCACACCGCTTCGCACCAACACCCCCACCCCCTGGGGATTTTGAATCGTCACCCCACGCACCTGGGCCTGATCCTCCACCACCAGCGCCGCTGAAATCGTTCCATCTCCGGGGACGGCACCGCCCCCGGCAATCACAATGCCGTCGCCCTGGGTGGTTTCCTGGCCCATCACCACCACTCGGTCGCCAATCGGCAGCGGGAAACGCTCCCCTGATTCGGTGCTGTAGGTGCCCGGAGCCAGCCGGATCACCGCATTGCCCTGGGCCGCCACCAGCGCCGCCGTCAGGGTTTTGTAGGGCAAGTGGGGTCGCCCAGAAGGCTGATCAATGCCTGTCTGGGGATTCACTTCTAGGGTCTTTACCGTTGTTTGCACCATGACCGTAATCCCCCGGCAACGCCAAAACCGCGATGTCAAATGCCGCTATGATCTAGCCATTCAGACTCGCCACTCATCTTAAGGTCAGAACGCGGTTGTGAACCGTCTGGGGGCGGGGATTGCGCCGAGAATTGCGTCGATGATTGCGCCCATGGTGCCAAGGACGCTTAACGACGAGGGCTAAGCCGATGACGACGCAGGTACCGATGGAGCCTCGGCCCAACGCCCCCGACCGCGAGGCGATCCTCCAGGACATCTACGCCACCCTGCGCCAGGGGCAGCGGGAATTGGCGGATTGGGCCGGAGGCCGTTTGGCGGTGTCGGCAGTGCCCGGTTCCGGTAAATCCACGGGGATGGCGGCGGCGGCGGCCTTGACCATTGCGCGGCATCAGCTCCACTTGAACCGTCAGTTGGTGTTGGTAACGTTCACCCGTTCCGCAGCGGCGAACCTCAAGGCCAAGGTGCGCGGCCATTTGAAGCGGCTGAAGCTGCCCCAGACCAGCTTTACGGTGTCTACCCTGCACGGGCTGGCCCTCACCATTGCCACCCGCAACCCAGAGTTGTCGAACCTCAGTTTAGATAGCTTGACTTTGGTGTCTCCGGCCCAAAATAATCGGCTGATTCGCAATGCCGTGGAGCAGTGGATTGGGGCGAATCCGGCCCTGTACCAACGGCTGCTGGAGGGGGCGCAGGTGGACGGGGAGGAAACCGAGCTTCTGCGGCGGCAGTCCGTTTTGCGGACGGAGGTGCTGCCCAGCTTGGCGGATACGGTGATTCGCGAAGCCAAGAGTTCCGGCCTGCTGCCCGATCAGGTCATGGCGTTGGCCCAATCCCTCGACCATCGCTATGCCGAGGGCCAGGTGGATTACGACATCCTCGCCATCGCCGCCGGACTCTATGGGCGCTACCAAGCCCTGATGCAGGAGCGCAGCTTCATCGACTATGACGACATGATCCTCGCCGCCCTGCGTACCTTGTCCGACCCAGCCACCCTGCGCTTTTGGCAGTCTCGCGTGTTTGCGGTATTTGAGGATGAGGCCCAAGATTCTTCGCCCCTGCAAACGCGGCTGCTGACCCTGCTGGCGGGGCATCCCGACGATCCCACTGCGGAACCCAACCTCGTGCGCGTGGGCGACCCCAACCAGGCGATTAACTCCACCTTCACCCCCGCCGACCCCGTTTTCTTTAACCAGTTTTGCGAAACCTGCCGCCGCCAGGATCGCCTCGTCACCATGGATCAGGCCGGACGCAGCACCGCCATCATTATGGACGCCGCCAACCGTTTGCTGAACTGGGCTAACCGTACCCAGGTGGTCGGCGACATTGTGCCCTTTCGGAATCAGGCCATTCACCCCGTGCCCCTGGATGACCCCCAGCCCAACGCCAACCCAGATCCCATTGGCATCGGCCTAGAAGTGCACACTCCGCCGACCATTCAGGATTCCGTGCGGCTGGTTGCCCAGCGGGTGCAGGCGGCGTTTGTCGAAAATCCTGACCTCAGCTTTGCCATTTTGGTGCGGGAGGGACGCCAGGGGCAGTACATCGCCCAACGGCTGCGGGATGCGGAGGATGTGGGGGTAGATTTGGCCGCCCTGGGCCTGCCCATTTACGACGTGGGCGACCAGGATCGGCAAACCCAGGTGCCGGAGGACATGCTGGCCCTGATGCGGTTTATTGATCGGCCCCATTCCCCCGATGCCCTCAAAGAAGCCCTGCGGGTGCTGGTGGATCGCCAGCGGGTGCCCACCCAAGATCTCAACCTACTGGCCCAAACGCCGGAACAGTTCCTCTACCCCGGCCCCCTGGATGCGCCCCCCAACACCGACGCCGCCCGCATCGCCCGCCGCTACTGTACTGGGCTTCTCCGCGCCCGGTTGGAACTGTCGCCCTACAGCCTGTTTCCCTTTTTGGGGCTCACCCTGGGCTACAACCAAAGCGAATTGGCCACCGCCGACAAACTCGCCGCCCGTGTCAGTCAGCAAATTCGCCAAAACAACACCCTCACCGCCGCCATCGAAGTGCTGCAAGAGATCGTCGGCTCCGAACGCTTCACAGCGGTGGAAACCGAGGACACCGACTCGATCTACACCCGCCCTGGCCAGATCACCATCATCACCATGCACAAGGCCAAGGGGCTAGATTGGGACGTGGTGTTTCTGCCTTTTCTGCATGAGAAAACCATCCCCGGAGAACTGTGGGTGCCGCCCCAAACCAAGTTCCTCGGCGATTTTTCCCTGTCTGAAGTCGCCCGCGCCCAAATCCGCGCCCACGCCCACCAATCCCACGTCGATCAGGTTCCAAACGCCAACGCCCCCATCCCCGACACCCTCACCGCCTGGGAACAGGCCAAAGCCCTCAAAACCGCCGAAGAATACCGCCTGCTCTACGTCGCCATGACCCGCGCCAAACGCCTGCTGTGGCTCTCCGCCGCCCAGCAAGCCCCCTTCACCTGGAGTAAACCCGACAACCTACAACCCGCCCGCCCCTGCCCCGTGGTGCCTCCGCTCCAACAATGGCTGACGAGTCAGCTACTCAGTGCCCATGACTCGTAATGGTGGAACTCGGAAACCCCGAAGTCATGACTTTGGGGGGAACGTTGGCACCCCCGCAACGGTAGACGATTCCCCGAAGCGTCCCTATTCCGAGGCATCGGGCGCAGCGGTGCGAGACTGCCGCCAAATCCACCAGGCCGCGAGGCAGAGGGTGACATTGCCCACCACGGTCATCGCCGCTTGCAGGGTCACGAGCCACGCAAAGCCGGGATCGTTATCAAAAAAGTGCCAGGTACAGGCCGCCATCGCACTCACCAGGGCCGGAAACATCCCAATCGCCAGCCACCGCCACACGGGCCGCTGCGTCACCGTCGCGAACTGCCAAATGAACCACATCGCCGCCATCCATTCCAACACGCTGGAAATGTGAATCATCCAAGTGGGCAGAGACAGGGCGTTCATGGAGCCATCCACAACACAACAGCGTCAATTGTAGGGTGCATCCGCGAAGCAATGCACCAAAGCCCCATATTCCCAAAGCCATACACCCACGCCCTGCCGCCAAGGGGCGCGTAGGATCGTATGATCCTGAGGACGTTCTTTCGGGAACGGTTGGACTGCCCCAGAGGTCAACATGCGAGCGGTTTTGTGTGGCTATTACGGCATGGGCAACGGCGGCGATGAGGCGCTGTTGGCGACGCTGCTGCAAATGTTGCCCTCCCAGATCGAGCCCGTGGTGCTATCGGGCAATCCGGCGGAAACGGCGGCTCGCTATGGGGTAGAGGCTGTGCCGCGCAAGCAGTTGGGGGCGGTGATTAAGGCCCTGCGGCGGTCAGACTTTTTCATTTGGGGCGGCGGCAGCTTGTTGCAAGACGCCACCAGCCTGCAAAACCCCATCTACTACACGGGGCTGATGGCCTTGGCCCAGTGGCTAGGGCTCAAAACCATTGCCTGGGGCCAGGGCATCGGCCCGCTTCAGCATCCCCTCAGCCGAGGGTTGGGGGGCTATGTGCTGCGGCGCTGCGAGGCCGTCAGCGTGCGGGATAACGGTTCCATGGCGTGGCTGGCCCGCTGGCAGGTGCCGGGAATGCAAGCCCCCGACCCGGTGTGGGCGCTGGAATCTTCCCCGGTGGCAGGGCTATGGGAGACCCACGCCCCACGGGTGGCCGTGGCCCTGCGGCCCCATGCTTGGCTAACGGAAAGCCGCCTGGATCAAATCACCCAGGCCCTAGCGGCATTTCAGACCCAAACGCAAACTTCCCTATTGCTGGTACCCTTCCAGCCCGTCAAAGACTTGGCCATTGCCGAATACATCCAGCCACGCCTACCGGGGCCAAGCCAGGTTTATACCCTCACCGACCCCCACCAACTCAAGGGGCTGTTTCGCGGCGTCGAGATGGTGATTGGGATGCGGCTCCATGCGCTGATTATGGCGGCGGCGGAAGGCTGTCGGTGCTTTGCCCTCAGCTACGACCCCAAGGTGAGCCAACTGATGGCCGATTTGGCCCTACCCGGCGTCGATCTCAACCTCCAACAGCCTCCCACCGACCCCGCCCACCGCTGGCCCAACGATGCCGATGCCCTCGCCCAGGCTTGGCTCGATGTCTATGCCAACGGCGACCCTCTCTCGGCGGATCAAATCCAATCCCGCGTAGACCGCGCCCTGATGCACCAAGACCTGCTCCACGATGTGATGGGGTTGGCCTGTAGCCTCAGTTCCCACGCCCAGGGGTAGGGCATGGGTCTACCCAACGGGCGAGGGCATCTCTATCCCAGGGCATAAATCCTTGGGGGACAAGGTCTTTGGCTATTGGGGCTGGTTAGACTAGGCGGTGATGGAAGACCTCCTGGCGGTTGCTGCCACGGTTTGTCATCGCCCTTGTTGTCATCGTTATCGAGTCCGCCGTGAATCCTAATCCTGTTGCGCCTACCCTCGGTTTGCCCGTACCCCAGTGGACAACCGACGGTCAGGGGGTGTACCTCGAACTGACGGAAACCCAAAAACTAATGGAATGGGCCGATGCGGTGGCGGAGAGCGAAGACACCATTTTTCACCAGGGCCAAGCCTATGCCCGCCGACTGGGGGCGCACTACCGGGCCGATGGGCTGACGGAATTTGGCTTTTGGACACCGGAACTGGCCGCTGAGGTCATCCAATCCGAGCGCACGTTGGAATTAGAAATCCTGACCCCGCTCCAGCCGATTGATTTCCGCGCCGATCAACAAACGGTAGACTTTCGGCGCGAACGCCTCCCGGTGATGCAGCAGGGAGAATACGTGTGGGCCGTGGTGGCGGGGCTGACACCGGGCACCCGTGACCAGGCTGGATGCTTCTACTGGCTGCGCTACGTGGATCCCGAAGGGCGAGAGCATCCCATTCGCGACCCCCTGGCCTATTCCTTGCCCTACGGTGTGTTTGCCCCAGCAGAGCTCTACGACATGGATCGGATCCAGCGGGAACGGGCCGATTTGGCCTACCTTCAGCAAACGAGCCTCCAATCATCGGATGCAGAGGAGGAGGCTATTCCCCGCCTGCCGCCCCCCACCAACATTCTGCAAATCCATGTTAAAACCGCCAGCCCAGAGGGTTCTGTGGAAGGCTTGACCCGCATTTACCGCACCCTGTCCGACAAACTGGCGGCGGGGGAAGCCCTCACCCCGGCGGAAATGGCCTACGTGGGCTACGAGGCGGTGCAGTTGCTGCCCGTGGAACCGACCATTGAATATCGGCGGGAGGACACCAACCTCGACCACGAATTTTTTGCCGTGGTGGGCTTGGGCTATGCCGAAGATGCCCCGTCGGAAGACGCTACCGAAAATGCTGAACCCATCACCCTCACCGTTACCCTGCGCCAGCCCAATACCCAAAATTGGGGCTACGATGTGCCGATTTTGGGGTCTGCCGCCACTAATCCCGCTGTATTGGGCAGTTTGCGCCCCGATGAAATGGTGGATTTAATCGCCACTCTGCACAACTTTTCCCAGGGGCCAATTCAGGTCATTTACGATTTGGTCTATGGCCACGCCGACAACCAAGCTTTGGAACTCTTGCCCCAGCAGTTTTTCAAAGGGCCAAATATGTACGGCCAAGACTTGAACCATCAACTGCCCCAGGTGCGGGCTATTTTGCTAGAAATGCAGCGGCGCAAAATTAACACCGGGGTAGACGGTATTCGCGTCGATGGGGGGCAAGATTTTCGCTTTTTCAATCCCCTCAGCGGACGGGTGGAGCACGACGATATGTACCTCATCGCCATGAGCGATGTGGTGCAGGAGATTGAAGGCTACCAGCGGCTGATGTTCACTATTTTTGAGGACGGTCGGCCCTGGCCAGAGGAGGGCTGGGAGGAAAAATCTACCTACCGCGAACTAATGGAGGCCAAGCCGGGTTCTTTCCAGTGGGGGCCGCTAATTTTTGCCCACAATACCCCCACCCTAAAGGGTTTTTGGGATTACAAATGGCGGCGTGTCTGCGAAGTCATTACCCAGGGCGACCACTGGATTACGGGCTGCGGCAACCACGACACCGTGCGGCGCGGCAACCAAATTGATCCCAACGCCGATATTAACTGGAACCTCGGTGACACCCTGCCTAATGCCCTGAATCGAGCCTACAACAATCCGGCTACCTTGCTGTGGGTCTATGGCTTCAGCCCTGGCCTGCCGATGGATTTTCTCAACGCCTGCTTGGAAACACCCTGGGGCTTTTTCCGCAACACCGACGACCGCTACGGCGTTAAGGTGGCAGCCGAAGAAGTGGGATTTTTAGACTGGGAAATTGAGCCCAACTTTTACGATCAGCCCGATACATTTCCACAGCTCAAAGCCCTAGGGTTCGACAACCTCACAACCCTAAGATCCTTCGCCAAGGCACTACAAATTGCTATGGTAGAAACCGACTATGACCTAGAGGCTGTGGCCCAACTGTGCCAAGGTTGTTTAGGTCAGGAAGCTGAAGGTAAAGCCTGCGCTATTCCTGCCCTGAAAAACATCAATCAGCCGGAATTACCAGATTTTCTAGCCAACCTCGATGTACCCCGTCTCAAACAATTTGCCATGGCCTTTATGGAGGATGGCCACGACAGTTGCAACGTGACGCATTCCGCCGACCGGGTTGATTCAAACCATGCGGCCTTTTCCTTGGCCCTGCGTCAGTTTAGGCAAGCCCGCCCTTGGTTGCGCCACAACCTCAGCGGCAGCGACCGCTTCAACCGCATCAGCGAACCCACCCACACCCTGTTTTACGGCCATCGCACCCAGCCCACAGAAGACGGTGACACGCACACGGCCATTCCGGCGCATGGTCAGAGCCGTGATCAGGTCAATAGTCAGGTCGCTCCCCAGGAGGTCGTGCTGATCACCCACATGGGCGGCGACCCCGTCACCGTCACCCTGGGCGACTGGCTCCAGCTCGACCTCAATGAGTGGCAGGTGGCCCTATCGACTCCCGGCTTAGCCCCCGATTCCCTCCAGCGGTTTGAGATCAAGGACGGTGAGGGACTGCTGCTTATTCCCAGGGCATAATTTTCCTGGAGTCAGCAGCCTAGTTGCACCTGTTTAGGCTAAGCCTTTGCTGGCACTGGAGCACCACTGTGGGG
The DNA here is from genome assembly GCF_016403105.1 of Leptolyngbya sp. BL0902. NCBI lineage: Bacteria > Bacillati > Cyanobacteriota > Cyanophyceae > Leptolyngbyales > Leptolyngbyaceae > Leptolyngbya > Leptolyngbya sp. BL0902. The sequence goes on along the minus strand of NZ_CP046155.1, from coordinate 138,793 downwards.
CCAGGGGCCGGGCGGCAGAGGCGGCAGAAGCTTAAGGGTGGTTTCGGTGCGGTAGAGGTCAAACCCACGGGCTTCGTAGTTGCGGTAGGCCGCAGGGCCATCCAAACTACAGGTATGCACCCACACCCGCTGCGTTGCGCCCATACCCCACGCTTCCCTCACCCCCACCGTCAACAAATAGCCGCCTAGCCCCTGGCCAATGAATTGTGGCAACAGGCCAAAGTAGGCAATTTCAACATTGCCCTGAGCCTGATCTTCCAGTTCCACATAGCCCGCTGGGGTGCCCTCGCTCCAGGCTGTCCAGATTTCCACCTCTGGCCGTTCCAAATGGCGCTGCCAGTCGGCGTAACTCCAGGACAGCCGATCACACCAGTACCACGGCCCACCCACAGCAGTATAGAGAAACCGCCCAAACTCCGGGCAAGGCACCTCCATCCGCTGAATAGACAAATCATAGGGATCAAAACGCTTAGGCCGGAGAGCCTCCGGGCTCAGCATTTCAAAGTACCAAGTCGTGACGGTGGTGGCGACGGTGGCGGATCGCTGACCCATAACGATACTCCTAGAAGCAGTGACCACTACGGCGGCGTAGGGTGCCTAGGCCGCGTTCAGCCTGCCCAGGGGGAGGTAGAGTCGCCGCGATTACCCTGCACCCACCCTACATCTACCCTGTACCGCGTTATGCTTCCCCGCGATCTTCCTCCTTTTCTGGTTTCAGTAGCGGGAAGGCAATCACATCGCGGATGCTGGCGCTATCGGTGAGCAGCATTACCAGACGGTCGATGCCGATGCCTTCGCCGCAGGTGGGGGGCATCCCGTGTTCTAGGGCGGTGAGGAAGTCTTCATCCACCCCGGTGGCCTCTACATCCCCGGCGGCTTTGCGGGCGGCTTGCAGCTCAAAGCGGTGGCGCTGGTCGATGGGGTCGGTCAACTCCGAGAAGCCGTTGGCGGTTTCCCGTCCGGCCACAAATAGCTCGAAGCGTTCCACCACACCTGGTTTGCTGCGGTGGGGCTTGGAGAGGGGGGAAATTTCGACGGGATGATCGATCAAAAACGTCGGCTGAATCAGGGTTTCTTCGATTTTCTGCTCAAACACCTCGTTCAGCAGCTTGCCGATGGAGTCGCAATCCTCGACCCCGTGCAGGTTGAGGGGTTTCACCGCCGCCTTGGCTTCCTCCAAGGTTGTGAAATCATGGAAATCCAGCCCCGTGTGTTCTTGCACCAGATCATGCATGGAAATCCGCTTCCAGGGCGGGGTGAGGTCAATGTCTACGCCCTGGTAGGTGATCTGCGTGGTGCCGAGGATGTCCTTAGCCAAAGTGGCGACTAGGTCTTCGGTGAGATCCATAAAGTCGTGGTAGTCGGCGTAGGCTTGGTAGAACTCGACGCTGGTAAATTCGGGGTTGTGGCGGGTGGAAACGCCCTCGTTGCGGAAGATGCGGCCAATTTCAAACACCTTCTCAAAGCCGCCCACCACCAGCCGTTTCAGGTGCAGTTCCGTGGCAATCCGCAGGTACAGCTCCATCTCCAGGGTGTTGTGGTAGGTGATGAAGGGCCGCGCCTCCGCCCCGCCCGCCTCGCTTTGCAGCACCGGGGTTTCAATTTCCAAAAATCCTCGATCTTCTAAATAGCGGCGAATCCCGGTGGTAATCAGCGCTCGCTTGCGGAAGGTATCGCGCACGGTGGGGTTCACGATCAAATCCACGTAGCGCTGGCGATAGCGTTTGGCCACGTCGGTTAACCCGTGCCACTTATCCGGCAGGGGCAGCAGCGCCTTGGTCAGCATGGCGTAGCGCTGCACTTTGATGGAAAGCTCGCCTTTATCGGTGCGCTTAATGGTGCCCGTGACGCCGATGATGTCGCCCACATCGGTGAGCTGTTTCAGGTGGTCGAAGGCTTTTTCGTCCTCGGCTCCCATCTGCTCCTGGATGGTGGCTTTTTCCAGATAAAGCTGGATGGTGCCCGATTCGTCTTGCACACCAAAGAAGGCCAACTTGCCAAACACCCGCCGCGCCAAAATCCGTCCGGCAATGGATACGGTGTCTGCCACCTCTTCCCCAGCGGCCAAATCAGCATACTTTTCCTGGAGTTGAGCCGTCTGATGGGTGACATCCCAACGGTAGGCAAAGGGATTTTGACCCACCTGCTTCAGGTCTTCCACCTTTTGCAGACGGGCGGCACGGATTTCTTCGAGGCTGGAGGCGCTTTGGCCAGAACGGGTCGCGTCGGAGGACATGGTTGGCAGTGCTTAAGGGGCAGGATGGGTAGAATATCAGAATCCACAAACCCCCATTATAGGCACCTAAGGAGGCCCAAAGAGCTTGAGGAGCCGGACAAAAGCGGCATCATCCTCGTCTCTTCTCCCTCCTAACGGCCCCTGTTCTGCCTCTCTCACCCTCAAGGGCACTTTTCCCTATGGCACCTTCCACGTCCACCGCACCCCAAGCGACCGCCCCGCCCACCGACACCTGGGTGAAAGCCACCTGGGCAGACTTCCTAGCCGCCCTAGAAACACCTCCCTACAACGAGGGCCAGGGCTATTTTGACAACAACTACATGAGGCTTGAAATGGCTCCCCTAGGCGGTGGACATGCACGGCAGAATTCAGTGGTCATGGATGTTGTCAGCCTGTTTGCTATGCGGCACGGGCTGCGGATGGCCAAATTCATTAACGGCAGCTTTTACAAGACTGGAGAGCGAGGCTGTCAGCCCGACGCGGCCTTCTACATTGGCCCCAATTTTCGGTTGCCGCCCCAGGATAATGCCCCCATTGATGTCAATGTTTTTGGCCCACCCACCCTGGCCATTGAAATTGGCGGGAGTTCCTTCAAGGACGACCTAGGGGCCAAACGCTTGCTCTATGAACGGCTGGGAGTTGGCGAGTATTGGGTGGTGAATGTAGCAGAACAGCAGGTGATCGCCTTTGCCGTGGCCGAGGGCGGCAGTCGCCAAATCCAGGTGTCCGCTGTGTTGCCCGGTCTCCGGTTAGATCTGGTGGAAGCCGCCCTCAGCCGTTCCCAAACCGAGGACGACACCGCCCTCATCCGCTGGCTAACGGAAGCCTTAGCCTGAGGGCGGTACACTCCAGCGTTCTGATCTAGCGCGGGGCTAGGGTGGCTGGGGGTTGGGCTTGAACTTGGGCTTGGGCGCGAACAAGGCTATCTAGATCGTCTAGAAACGCTTGAATCACAGGATAGCCGAAGTAGGAATCAATTTCGGCTTGCACTTCAGCGCTCGTTCCGCCTGCTTCCAGTCCTTCCAGAATAAGCTGGCAGAAGGAGTCGGCATCCGTCGCCACTTTGAAGTATTTCCTAGCGTCTTGGGGCAAGCCAAAGAGCCCCTTCTCTAGGGTGACAATGGGCTTACCAAAGCACAACATATCTACCGATTTGATGCTGGTGCCACTTCCGGTAGAAATGGGGTTAATTAATACCTTGCCAGAACGATAAATTCGGCTGGCGGAAGGGGGATTGGGCAGCAAACTCACCTGAGCAGCTTCGCAAGCTTCTACCACACTGGGTACAGGATTAGAGCCTGAAATCAACACACTAATATCAGGGCGCTGCTGTCTGAGCTGGGGCAAAACCGACTGCAAAAACCAAAGGACTCCAGCCACATTATTTTCGGTGCGTAGGTTGCCTAGGAACACGACATCCTGTTCTGGTGCGGGAGGTTCATTAATGGACTCATCGGTTTTGCTAGAGGCTGTGATATCGGCGATAGGTGCGAGAAAGCGACCATTTTGAAAGCCTTGCTCTTGCCAAAACTTGAGGTCATCTACGGAAATATCATAAAAGGCTGCACACTTAGAGAGGAGTTGCCATTCATAGTCTTTCAAATGCAGTATTGCGAGCTGAAGCTTGAGTTTATTTATGCCCTTAGCAGCCTTAAGCCAATAGCCGTAGTGCAAATGCTCAATATCGTGGGAGCGCACCACAAAGGGAACCGCTAAGGTATCGCTCATCTGCTCTGCCAGAAAGCCGCTATGAATGTGATCGGCCATGATCACATCGGGAGAAAATCCCCTTGTTTGTTGAAGCAGATCGTCCCATTCTTGGCTATTTAATAACCGAGAGGTCACTTGAAGGGGATACTTTAGGAGATTGATAGTTCGCTTGATCTTGCTTCTTAGACCCCGTTTGTACGTGATGGGAAAGAACTGTTTCACATGGCTTTTAATGACCAATAAATCCTGATCAGAAGGTGGTTCGGGACACCAACATACGAGCTGTACTTCGGCCCCTAGATCGCTTAACGCTACCACTCGTCTCCAGATGTCTACCCTGCCGCCATGGATGGGAGGAAAGGGAATTTCCATGGCGATGATTGTGATTTTCATAGAAGTTTAAGTCTCGTAATAGAGCCCATTAGAGCAGATACGTATCTGGGATGCTGCGAACAAGACAGATCCCTAAGCACACAGACCCCAGCCAAGGGCGACTGTCCCACCGTTTTCGGCAAGGGGGTGGCTAGAGCATACCGACTTTGGGAAACGACCCTAGACGGAGCCGCAATGTCTTGACCGAAGCTTCAAGTTTAGGCTTGGTTCTGTGGATATTCTGCCAGATTTGAGCCAAATCGGAACTGGGGCGCTGTCGGTTTGGCGGAGGCGGTGTGTCAGAATGAACTGTCCTATCCTAGCTCTGTGCAGGCCCCCCATAGCAATGCGAGTTGAATTCCGCGAGTGTGATTTCTTTAACGTCTGGATCTGGCTGCGGTTCGAGACCGTGCCCTCTAGTCTAGAGCAGCAGTATATTGACGAGGTGTTTTCCTCCTGGTTTTTCCTGGGCAAGCTGGGCGGCTTCAATGCCGAAAACCTTCAGGTGCAAGACACTGGGCTAGATATCAGCTATATGCCCTACGACGAAAGCCAACTGGATAACAGCCTGCTGTCGGTGATGCACAACATGGGCGAAGTGGAGTATCAGGGCGTGTGGGCGCGGTGCTGGTTTGACCTCGGCACCAGCGACGCCCTGGCCCTAGATGTGTTGATCAACGCCCTAGAGCAGTTTAGCCGCGAGTATGTGGTGATCGAATCTTGCTACATTGGTGGCGAAAACCCCGATTGGCCAATTCCGCGCAACCGCCGCCCAGAATTTGTGGATGCCGAAGACGATTAGTCGCTGCACCTGCCCGAACAGCCCGAACAGCCCGAACAGCCTAAAACTTTGCGGTATGGTAAAGCTATACCCTGCTGCCCTAAAGCGGAGAAAAGCCCCATGAACTGGAACAGTTCCCCCACTATTCTCGACCGAGTGTTTGCTGCCCTACCCTACATCCTGGCGATTACGGCTGGGTTGCCCTACGGGGTATTTGTGATGCAGGAAGTGCCCGCCATTCAGGTGCTGCTGCTGCCCATTGCCCCACTGTTAAACGCCTACATGGGGCTCCAGCAATCCATTCCTTTCTTTGGGCTAATCGTCTTCTTTGCGCTTATTTTGCTGGTGGTTCGCAACGAAAACATCAGCCGCTTCATCCGCTTTAACACCATGCAGGCCATTCTGCTGAGTTTTATGCTGGCGGTGGGTGGCCTCATTCTGCAACTGTTGCAGCCCGTGTTGGGAAGCGGTGGACTGCTCGTGCAAACCTTTGCCAGCGTCCTGTTCCTGGGGATGTTGGCTTCGGTAGGCTATTCCCTCATCCAAACCTTTCGGGGAGAATATGCCGAAATTCCCACCATTTCCGAAGCCGTCCACATGCAGGTGCGCTAGGGCGAGGCAGGCGGCTGGGTGGGCGCTGTTTCGGCGAGATGGGTGGCCAAGCGGTCTAGAATCTCGCTGAAACGAGGCCGCTGGTCAGACCCTTGGCAGTGGTGCTGAAGCTGACGCAGGGCGGTGTAGGTAGCTGAGGCCGCTGAGTCATCCTCAGCGATGGGGCATCGATCCAGCAGGTCTTCTAGCACACATCCAAAGGCGCGAACTTCCAGACGTTCGAGGGCTTGCCCTAGGGCGACATCATCCACAGGGTAAAAGGACGCGGCCCCAAAGTCGCCCAGTTTGGCCATGCCGTCGTCGTTGTAGAGGGTGTTGTGGGGGTACAGATCGCCGTGGAGCAGGCCGCGCTGGTGGAGATGGTGGGCAGCGGCAGCAAGGCTGTGGGCGATGCGGAGGGCCACCGCTAACGAAAAGGTGCGGTCGGGGGGATAGGTGTCGCGGGTGCAGCTCTCTAGGCTGGGCGGGCCACCCAACACCCGATAGCTGGCGGGAATCAGCGGAAATACCAGCCCTTGCTGCCCCTTGGGATGGTGGGCCACTTGGCCGATGGGGCTGATCAGGTGGTCGTGGGTGCCTGCTGCAAGGCAAGCTCGGATTTCATCGGCAGGGTAGCCGTCGCTCGTGATGTCTCCTTTGAAGAACTTGATGGCGACCTCCTGATCGCCAGGATCGGTTTTCCAGCGTCCCTTGGTGATCACCCCTGACGCCCCTTGCCCCAGCACCTCGCCCTTGACCAGATCGGCCCAGTTGGCGATGGGCAGGCTATCGGCCACGGAGGCAGACCAGTGGGCACAGAAGGGATTACCCGCATAGGCTAGCCAAGACAGTCGGGGCAGCGTCAACAACCAGGGGGGCAACTCCGTCAGTTGGTTAGCCGCAAGGCGAATCAGCTCTAGGTTGCGGCAGTGGGCCAGTTCTGGGGGCAGGGTGGTGAGGCGGTTTCCGGCCAGCATCAGCTTTTGGAGATGTGGCAGCGTGCCGATGGCGGCGGGCAGGGTTTCGAGCTGGTTATCGGTCAGGATCAGCCAGCGGGTTTGGGGCGGCAAGGCTTGCTCTGGCAGATGGGTGAGGCGATTCGACTTGAGCCCAATCATCCTCAGATGGGGGCAGTGGGCCAACACCTCTGGCCAGGTTTCAAACTGATTGTTGCTGAGAAAAATCACCTTCAGCCGATGCAGCCGGGGCAGATCCTCCGGCAGGGTGCTGAGCTGGTTTCGCGATAGATCAAGCACCTCTAGGGAGTCGGCCAAATCAAAGATTTCCGCCGGAAAGGTGGTGAGTTGGGCGGAGAGATTGAGGCGTTGGAGACCCGCTAGTTGGCCCTGGCGCAGTTGTTCGAGGCTGTGCATAAATGCAGGAAACTGGGAAGAACTGTGCCCAGTGTGCCATCCCTTGGCCAGATTCGCTGGCAATCCTGTATCCCCCTCACAAAAAGGGGGACTTGGACGCTATCCGCTAGGGCTGCGAACGGGTACGCAGAGTATCGGCGGCGTTGTGAACATCCACCTGTACTCCCACAGGGACAACCACCGCAGGGCCTGCCGGACGGTTAGACTCGGCAGAGCCATTGCGAATTTGGTGACGGCTTTGGCGCACTTGGCGCACCTCGCCCGTACCTCCCACCTGGATTTGGCGGCTGGTGCTAACGCTTGTGTTGCCTCGGCACTGATCGGGCGTATCAATCACCACGTCATTCACCTGTTCGGCGGGCGGGCCACCATGGATCGCCGCTTGGATAGAGACATCGGCCACCACGCACTGGGCTGAAGCCGATGGAACGAAAACCAGAGAGGCCCCCAAGGACAGCAGACCCCCCAACATAACCTGAGGTTTATTCATGGCGCTATGGCAAGTAAGAGACACTACTGGCACACCCGAATGGTGCTGTAGTTTTCGGTATAAATGCGGTCGCCTGAAGGCGTGACGCTCTGGACTTGGCTATGGCTGCTCTGCGACCGCACAGCACACCGCACCCCCGAAGACTGGGAGGCGGGTAGATTGGATCGCACAGCGGGCAGATCAGCATCGGCATTAAAGATAACCGGAGGACTCGCCGAGGTACGGATCTGCACCCCGCCGTTGTCATTCACCCGCACCTGAACCCGATCCGTCTGGATAGAAATGCCATTAGCCAAGGCTGCCGGAGCCGTTGCCCCCAGAAGCAGTACCGTTACCATCGCGGCTTTCATACATACCGTTATCATTGGTTCTCCTTCGCCCCAAGGGTGGGGCTGAGTGATGGATCTGGCCCCACCCCACAGGGCAAGGCCATCAATCAGACGATCACACCCTAGCGCCTTGAGGAAGCATCCTGCCTGACGGTGGTGAAGATTCCTGGTCTGCGCTGGCTGTGATCGTCTGGCCGGAAATTAGCGCTGACGTACCTCAACCCGACCGCTGCGGCCCCGGCCTTGGCTCTGGCTGGGACGGCTGCGATCTTGGATCACATTAATTTGGTTGCTTTCTTGGTAGGCCTCATTGTCATCACCCACAATGGTGCCGCCTTGATAGATATCCTGCACAATGCCAGTGTTCCCAGCTCCCCGGCTAGACCGTTCACGGTTCACTTCAATCCGGTTAATTTGCTGAGAGCGTTGCACCGCCGAGTTGTCATCGCCTTGAATGAAAACATCTTGGGTGCCCTGCTGAATTACCGCCGTATCGGCGCTGGCGGGAAGGGCCACCACACCCAGGGTTGCAGCACTCAGAAGACCCAAAATAGATACGTTCTTCAACATGGGAAAATCCTCAACAAAGTTTACGGAAATGAGAAATCATGAAAACCTGAACAAGAGCAAAAAATGGTTCTGAAAGGCCACAGACACCCATCCCAATGACCACAGATATCAGAAGCAAGAATTGTCATGACCATCAACAACTGAATCGCAAAATTCAAGGTGTTTTTGGCTTCTTTTTCAGTGATATTGGTTTTCTCTTGTTCATATCTTTAGACGGATTAAAAAACTGAAAAGTTCCAGGTTTTTTGAGGTCAATCCATCTTTTTTGGAGGAAAGTTTGTGGGTCGTTAACTTCCTATTTGTTGCTCTTAGTGAGCCCTAAACCTCTGGTTTTAACAGCCATCATGGATAAATCTTTCCATGGAATGATGGCCGTTGCCTAGGTTTAGATGGATAAGGGATAACACCACTATCCAGTTGAGAAGTGACAAAAAGCCAGCTTCTACTTGTTGCTTCCAGAATTGCGGCGACCTTGATTTTGATTGTTGCCGCCTTGGTTTTGACTATTGCCGCGCCCGCGACCCCGATCATCATCAGAGTTACCTCGATCAGGACGAGCCTGGGCAGGGCGCTGTGGATTACGCAGTTCTTGATTAATCTGGGTAGATTCTTGGTAAACCACGTTGCCAGAACCGTTAATGGTTGCGCCTTGAAATGTATCTTGAACAGTGGCAGAGGTGCTCGTCGAGGTTGAAACTCGTCGGGCATTATTGGTCAGCCCTTGCCCTAGCCCAGGATGGTTCACATTGACCTGATTAATCGTTTGAATAACCTGGTTATTGTCTCCGTTGATGGTGGCAGATTGGGTGCCCACTTGCTCCACAGCCGTGTTGGCGAAGGCGGGAGCCATCACCATACTCAGAGCAGCGGCACCTAATCCAGTCATCACATGTTGGATTGGCTTCATGCGTGAAAACCCTAAACGACAGATTTTCACCCCTAGACCCGCCTTTCAGGACAGAGTTCCGTCATTCTACGGATAGTACGGAATCCTGACTGCTCTCTAATCGCAGGTTAACTAAGCCAGGACGCTGGAAAACGTAAAACGTTCCTAAAATCGTCTTTTAACGGCTGATTTTTCCAAAAATTGGCCGAATGCATGACGGCATAACTACCCATAGACGCCCTGCTCAGCTTGAGTTCCTAGTATTTCGGAGGATGTCAGTGAACTTCACGATAAAATCATGTATACATAAACTTTACAAAATTTTGATGAAGAACCGTAGTTTTCCGGAAAAGCCCCAGCAATCCCTGTGGCATGGCTGGGGTTTTCTGGCGGCGAATTTCATGTAGTCTGGGCTTGGCGTTGGCATCTGGCCTAACCAAACTTTGCAACTTGGATGGACGATCAACCATGTGGACTGCCATTGCCCAGCACATCAGCGCTCAAACGGGAACCTCCTTCACCCTGGCCGACCGTCGATCCGTGGGCGGAGGCTGTATTAACCAGGCGTATCAAATCACCGATGGTCGCCAGCGGTTTTTCCTCAAGCTGAATAGCGCCACCCAAGTCGCCATGTTTGAAGCGGAGGCCCTGGGCCTGAAGGACATGTACGACAGCCAGACCATACGTGTCCCTCGGCCCATCTGCTGGGGTACGGCTGAATCCTCGGCCTACTTGGTGCTGGAATGGCTGGATTTGGGTCATTCTGGCGAACGTTCCTGGCGGCGCATGGGAGAACATCTGGCGGCTATGCACCGAGTGACCAGTGCTCGTGGGTTTGGCTGGCACCAGAACAACACCATCGGAGCCACGCCCCAGGTCAATGCCTGGACGACAAGCTGGCTCGCTTTCTATCGCGAACATCGGCTGGAGTACCAGTTTCGCCTAGCTCGGCGGCGGGGTGGACGGTTTCCTCAGCAGCAGGACTTGATCGCTGCGCTACCTGAGTTGCTGTCGGGCCATCAGCCCAGTCCGGCCCTGGTGCATGGCGATTTGTGGTCGGGCAATGCGGCGGTGACGGCAGAGGGTGATCCGGTCATCCTCGATCCGGCCACCTACTACGGGGATCGCGAAGTCGATTTGGCTATGACCGAACTGTTTGGCCGTTTTCCCAATGCTTTCTATGAGGGCTACCAAGCGGCCTACCCCCTGGATGGCGGCTATGCCCAGCGCAAAACCTTGTACAACCTCTACCACATCCTCAACCACTTCAATTTGTTTGGCGGCGGCTACGAAGCCCAGGCCAACCGCATGATTGACCAACTGCTGCGCTGAAATCGATGCAACAAGGGGCTAAGGACAAAGGTGGTAACGGTCTTTTAGGTCGATCTTCCCCAACGCCAAGGATGCATCTGAGGACTGAGGAAACTGGGCGATGGGCTGATCTTTGGTGATTGCCCGACGGACGGAGGCCCTCCAGGCTTCACACGCTCCGGAAGCCAGGGATAATAGGCTCTATCGTAGCGTTGGCGCAGGGAGAGGAACGATGGCCCAAGATATTCGGCTGCTGGTACTAGACATTGACGGCACCCTAGCGGGGGAATCTAACGACATTTCGCCTCGGGTGTTGGCGGCCATTGGCGAAGCCCAGCGGCGGGGCATTGCTGTGGCCATTGCCACCGGGCGGATGTATCAGGCGGCCCTGCGGTTTCACCAGGCCGTCGGGTCTACCCTGCCACTGATGGCCTATCAGGGAGCCTTGATCAAATGTCCGCGCACCGACACCCTGCACCGCCATGCTCCCCTACCCCGTGCCCTGGCCCTCGATTTGCTGGCCTACCTCGCCCCCCTGGAGACCCAGCAGGAGTTGTCCATTCATCTCTATATCGACGACCAACTGCACGTGCGGGCCATCATTGATGACACCAAAGCCTATGCCGAACGGTCGGGCGTTGAGCCGTTAGCCGTTGGGGATTTAACCACACTGATGCATCACCAGACTCACCTCGAAACCACTAAGCTCCTGGCCCTCAGCGGCAACACGTCGTTGATTGGTCAGATTTTGGCGGATCTAGAGCAGCGCTATCCCAGCGCCGATCTCTACCTCACCCGCTCGGTGGATTACTTTGTGGAGGCCACCCATCCCCTCGCCAACAAGGGGGAAGCCGTGCGCTTTGTGGCCGAAGACCTGCTCGACCTCAAGCCCGAACAGGTAATGACCGTGGGCGACAACTTCAACGATCTGGAAATGCTGCGCTATGCCGGGGTGGGGGTGGCCATGGGAGATGCCCCTCTCCCTGTGCAGCAGGCGGCAGACTGGGTGGCTCCTGGCGTGGAGGAAGAGGGCGTGGCGGTGGCTATTGAGCAGTTTTTGCTGTAGTCATCAACATCAAACCCTATTTGACAAGGGTGGATCCCCCCAGGGCGATCTCGACCAACCTTTGCTAAGCTAGGTGAAGTTTTAGGAAGGATGCTTAACCATGCCCTACACCACTGAAGAAGGCGGACGCCTGAATAACTTTGCCAACGAACCCAAGATGTACGAAGCGGAGCCGCCCACGGCCAACCAAAAGCGTAACTACATCATCATGGGTGGTCTGGCGGCGGCGCTAGTGGTGGGCCTGTTTGTGGTCGCAATTTCCGTTTCCTAGTTTCCCCCTTGCTTGAGCCTTAGGCTGCAAGACGACGTTAATTCAGGCTGCTTCAAGGCCACCAGCAGGGCAATCTCGACGGGATTGCCCTGCTTTGTAATGGGGTATGTTGGGCTATAGCCTTGTCCTGCGGTGTGGCCATGATCGCCTCCTCAACCCAACCCCATGCTTCCCATTCCCCAGCAGGGTGGCCGCGCTGGTGTGAGGGGCCAACGGGCAGCGGCAAAACCGCTTGGCTGGTGGATCAGCTTTTGGAATGGGCTAATCCCGATCAGCCCTCCCCCCTCACACCAGGGCAAACAGTCCTAGTCTTTGCTGCCATTGGCGACAATCGGCTGAGCTTGGCCGACTACCTGGCCAGCCGCATCCAGGGCCAGATTCCAGTTGACACCACCACCCCCAGCGGCTTCATCCAAGACGAGGTAACGCTGTTTTGGCCGCTGCTGGTGCCGCACCTGGGGCCGATGCCGCAGTTTCCGCTACAGCTTCGGCCCGAAAATGAGGAGGAATTTGCCACCCGTTTTTGGCAAGCACAACTGCGGGATGGGTCGATGGCTGTGGAGGGGTGGTCAGTCTCCCAAACCGTGAGCCGTGCCCTAGACTTCTTCAACATGGCGGCGGCGGCTACTATCCCAGTGGAAGACCTGCCAACCCTGCTGCCGGAAGGAATACCCGCTGGATTTGCCCCAGAGGCCGTATGGCGAACCATGGGAGAAGCCCTCATGGCGTGGCGGGATTGGTGCCTTAACCACAGCCTGCTCACCTACGGGGTGATGACAGAACTCTACTGGCGCTACCTGCTGCCCCATCCCCTCTACCAAGAGAAGCTGCTCGCCCGCTATGGGGGCGTTTGGGTGGATGATCTAGACGAATATCCCGCCGTGACTGCCGAATGGCTGCGGATTTTCATGGCCCACCACCGCCCCGTAGCCCTAACCTGGAACCCCCAGGGTAAGGTGCGCCTGGGGGTACGAGCTGACCCAGACCGCCTGGAAGGATTGCGGGAATCTTGTGCTGTGGTAGAAACCTTGCCTGCGCCCTTGGGCAACCTAGCTAACCCCTGGGCCGATCTCATGGTGGATTGGGTCGCCGATCCCCTAGCTATGCCCACTCCCCTAGAGCCCTTTCACAGCCTGCAAACGGTCTCGCGGGGGGCGCTGTTGCGGCAGGTGGGGGAGGTGATTGCCCAAGCCGTCGCTGCAAAGCAGGTCACGCCTGGAGAAATTGCCATCCTGGGGCCGGGGCTAGACGCCATTGCCCGCTATACCCTAGCGGAAATTCTGCTTAGCCACGGCATTCCCGCCGCTTCCCTTAATGATCAGCGCCCCCTCATCCACTCCCCCCTAGTGCGGGCTTTACTCACGCTGATCACCTTTGTCTATCCCAACCTGGGCCACCTAGCCGATGCCGACTCGGTGGCGGAAATGCTGGTGGTACTGAGCCAACGTCCCCAGCCCCCCGATGTGGCTCCCTGGTTTGATACGGTGCAGATTGATCCGGTGCGGGCAGAACTGCTCGTGGATCATTGCTTTGCGCCCCAGCTAGATCGCCCCCAACTGCTGCCCGTGGAGCGCTTCGAGCGTTGGTATCGCCTTGGTTATAGGGCCACCCAGTGCTACAACCACCTGCGCCAGTGGATTGCCCAGCAGCAGGAACAGCGCCAGCAGCGGTTTATCCCTGGCGTGGTGGGCTTTTTAGATCGGGCCATTCAAACCTTCTATGGCGGAGGCCATCACCTCCCATCCGATCAGCTCACCGCCCTACGGGAACTGGTGGAAACGGCCCAGCAATACTGGACGGTGGACGAACAGCTACGCCAGCGCCAGCCCTCATCCCCCCGTGGCCAGTTCTCCAGACGGGTAGACAGGCTCAATCTAGCCCCCGGCGGCGATGGGTTTCACGCGGGATTGTCTTCGTCCCTGCTACCCGATCCTGCCGCTGCCCTAATCCCTGAAACCAGCGCCACAGAACGGTTTATCACCCTGCTGCGTCAAGGCACCGTCGCCGCCAACCCCTATCCAGCCCAGCCCCTCGACCCGGCTCAGCAGGGGGTCGTCCTCGCCACCGTGTTCCAATACCGCCTACAACGGATGCGCCACCGCTGGCACTTTTGGCTGGATGTGGGCTCCCCCCGCTGGCTGTCCGCCGATAGTCTGTTTGGCTTTCCGATTTTTCTGTCCTCCTACGCCGGACGACCCTGGCGCAGCGACGACCTCGAAGCCCTGCACCAAGCTCGTCTAGAGCGCACCCTCCACGATCTACTGGGTCGTGCAACCGAGCGTGTTTTCCTGTGTCACAGCGATCTGGCGGTCAGCGGTCAGGAACAGGTTGGCCCCTTGCTGACGCTGTTGGATGCGGCCTCGTCAACGGATAACGAGGAGACCTTGCTAGAGCAGGTTTGATCCCCTGGGGAAGTAAGCGAAGACTCGCCAGGGCAGGGGCGGGCTCTGCCTCAGGCGCTATTGGGAATCCTGGGTGTGACGAGTCGTGGCGGAACGGGGGGCGGCTAGTCGCACGGGCCACCCATGCAGAAACAGCCCCAACCCTGGATCAGCCTAGGTGCGGGAGCCGCAGCATCCCGGTCAGGCTGGAGTCAGGGTCAGGGCTGTTGGGAGAGCGGTTCTAGGAACAGGAACCGCCTTTCCTTAACGCTTCACCAGCTTCTTCGACAGTTTCCGCAGACGAATGGACTCAGGGGTGATTTCCACCAGCTCATCGGGGCCGATGTATTCTAGCGCCCGCTCTAGGCTCATATCCACCGGAGTCTGAAGCTGCACCAGTTCGTCACCCCCAGAGGCCCGGTGGTTGGTCAACTGCTTGGTCTTACAAACGTTCAGGTCGAGATCCTGGTTGCGGTTGTGTTCGCCCACGATCATGCCCTTGTAGACGCGGGTGCCGGGGGTGATGAAGAACGTGCCGCGATCTTCGGCATTCTTCATGGCGTAGAACGTGGCCACCCCTTCCTCAAAGGCGATCAGCACCCCGTTACGGCGGGTCTCAATGTCACCGCAGAGGGGCCGATAGTCCAAAAAGCTGTGGTTCATGATCCCTTCCCCACGGGTGAGGCGCATGAACTCACCCCGGAAGCCAATCAGACCACGGGCGGGGATGATAAATTCCAGGGTGGCGCGGCCATCGCCCATTACCCGCATGTCCTGCATTTCGGCCCGACGCTGGCCCAGACGCTCCATACAGCCGCCGACACCGTCTTCGGGCACATCCAGAATCAGCAGTTCGTAGGGTTCGCAGGGTTGGCCGTTCACTTCCCGGTAGATTACCTGGGGCTGAGACACCTGGAACTCGTAGCCTTCCCGGCGCATGGTTTCGATCAAAATGCCCAGGTGCAGTTCACCCCGACCGGAGACCGCAAAGCGATCTGGGGAATCGGTGGGTTCCACCCGCAGGGCCACGTTGGTTTCCAGTTCCCGCATCAGCCGATCCCGCAGTTGCCGAGAGGTGACGAAGCTGCCCTCCTGTCCGGCGAAGGGAGAATCATTGACCACGAAGGTCATTTGCAGGGTGGGTTCGTCTACCTTGATTAGCGGCAGGGCTTGGGGATTGTTGGGGCAGGTGATGGTTTCGCCAATGTTGGCATCGGCAAAGCCCGCCACGGCCACGATTTGGCCAGCGGTGGCCTGCTCGATTTCAATCCGGCGCAGACCCTCAAAACCCAGCAGCTTGGTGATTTTGGATTTCACCATGGAGCCGTCTTCCTTCATCAGGGCGGCCTGCTGTCCGGCGTTGATGGTGCCGTTGTGGAGTTTGCCAATCACAATCCGGCCCAGGTATTCGGAGTAGTCGAGCGTGGTGACTTGAAGCTGGAGGGGCTTGTTCACATCGCCCACCGGGGGCGGCACATGGTCGAGGATGGACTCGAACAGGGGCTTCATATCGACGTTTTCGTCCTCCAGCTTCAGCTTGGCAAACCCTGCCATGCCGGAGGCAAAGAGGTAGGGAAACTCGCACTGGTCGTCGTCGGCCCCTAGCTCGAGGAACAGATCCAGCACCTTGTCTACCGCGCCGTGGGGCTCAGCCTGACCCCGGTCAATTTTGTTGATCACGACGATGGGACGCAGACCCTTTTCTAGCGCTTTTTTCAGCACAAAGCGGGTTTGGGGCATGGGGCCTTCGTTGGCGTCCACAATCAGGATGCAGCCGTCTACCATCCCCAAAACGCGCTCTACCTCGCCGCCAAAGTCGGCGTGGCCAGGGGTGTCTACGATGTTAATCAGCGTGTCTTGGTAGCGAACGGCGGTGTTTTTGGACAGAATCGTGATGCCGCGCTCCCGTTCCAGATCGTTGGAGTCCATGACGCAGTCTGGAACCTCTTCCCCCTCGCGGAAAATACCAGATTGCTTGAGCAGCGCATCAACCAGGGTGGTTTTACCGTGGTCAACGTGGGCAATGATCGCGACGTTGCGGATAGGAAGAGTCATAAATGAAAGGTAAAGGGTAAAGCGTCGGCAGTACAAACGGGCTACGAAACTCAGCCCAAGCACCCGCCAGCCAGAAGCTCAAGATAAGTTCCGAATATGCAAAAAGTCTTAACAATTGTAGCGTAATGCACAGAGACCCGTCACGATTTCTATCAACAAACGCGGATAAATAGGCTGGATGCATGGCCAAATGTCCTGCACCCTCACCCCAGTCCCGCTCCCACAGGAATCGAAAATCTCACCGATTTTTCAAAGTCTCTTTTTCGTCGAGAGAGGAATTCAGGGGGTAGCCGCAAGGGTGGGCCAACGATCAATAAAAAAGGGGGTACCGAAGTACCCCCGTGATTCATGGTTAGTAAACCGTTAGGTCTGGGCCTTAGAAGCTCATTTCGGCGGCTTGGACGCGCTCGACTTGCTTCTTCTTCAGCACCAGCATGATTTGGGTCAGCATAACCGCCGCCACGAAGGCGATCAGACCCTTAATCCGGTTGGGGCTTTGCAGCACGATTTCGGTGTCGATCTGGCCAAAACCGCCCACGTTGGGGTTAGTGGTCAGGGGCTTCCCGGCTTCCACGGCGTCGCCTGCGGAAACAATCAGCTCAGGGCCAGCGGGGATGCTGTCTACCACGGTTTCGCCACCCTCAGTCAGGATGGATACGGCGTAGCCACCACCAGCCTGGGCTTCGATGTCGGCCACGGTGCCGGAGACAGAGGCGTTAACCGCATAGTTGTTGCTGTTTTGCCCGGTGGGGTACACCTGGCCACGGCCACGGTTGCCGCCGACGTGGATTGAGTACTTACCAAAGGAAACGGCTTTGTTGGTCGTAGGATCGGGAGACAGAATCGGGAAGACGATCTCCTGATACTGTTCACCGGGCAGGGGGCCAACGATGAGGATATTTTCCTGGGTGTCGCTGTAGGGCATGAAGTAGGTGCCGCCCACTTCTTCCGCTAGATCTTCAGGGATCCGATCTGCGGGGGCTAGCTTGAAGCCTTCGGGCAGAACCACCACGGCACCAACGTTGAGGCCGCCCTTGCTACCGTCACCCAGCACTTGCTGAGTATTTAGGTCGTAGGGAATTTCGACTTTCAGGGGAAAAACCGTGTCGGGCAAAACGGCCTGGGGCACTTCGACCTTGGTGGGCTTAGCGGCCAAGTGGCAGTTAGCACAGACAATCCGGCCCGTGGCTTCGCGGGGGACGGGATAGTTTTCCTGGGCCCAGAAGGGATAGGCGGCGGCGGGTTGGGGCTGAACCAGCACCCCGCCAAGGACGAGAAGAACGGTGGCAAAGGCAACGGCAACTGGCCGCCAACGACGCACCGATGAAAGGAATGCAGTCATGGGTATAGATGTCATAGCGATGGAGTGTGTCATTGAGACCGGGGAGGGCAGTTGCCCTAGGCCCACCAGGGGCTTTCGCCCGTGCGGAAGTCGGTTTCCGTCCAGGGGCTGAGGGAAACCTTGTCGTCTTCGGTGACATCGGCGTGGGCCAAGGCCAAAGACAGGGGTGCAGGGCCACGCACCACCTTGCCCGTAGCATCGTACTGGGAGCCGTGGCAGGGGCACATAAATTTATTTTCGCTGGCGTTCCAGGGCACCACGCAGCCCAGGTGGGTGCAGATAGAGTTGATGCCGTAGCTTTCCAGGGTGCCGTTGTCCTTCACCACGAGGTAGGTGGGATCACCCTTCAGACCTTGCACCAGAACGCGATCACCGGAGTTGTGGGCGGCCAGGAACGAGCTAACCACCACATCGTTGCCCAGTTCGTTCTTAGCGGTTACGCCACCGCCACCGCCACCGCTGGAGGGCGGCACAAAATATTTGACCACCGGGTAGAGCATCCCCAGGACGGTGCCCGTAGCTGCTCCGAAGGTCAGTAGGTTCATAAATTGGCGACGCCCCAAATCGGGGACATCGGAGGTTCCAGAAACTTGAGTCATAATTTAGCTGGTGTACCCGTTCAAATGTATTATCAGCGACTATCCACGCTCCCCTGGCCATACCGCTGTCAGCAACAACCGCGCCCATGGCCAGACCTTCGCCTGACGGGGCATCGCCTTAAAGGGCATCGCCTCAAGGGGCCGACGGAGGAATTTCCCCCTCCTACGGAAGCCTAGAACTTAACCAATCGTATTATTGCACCATGATGTTCTCAGATTCGTAGCCGTCCACGATGGCGGTTCAACGGCTGGGGATGGCCTGTCGCCTTGGGGGAAGAAAATTGGATTATGCCATTTATCAGGGCTTAAAACGCGCTTCTGGCGAGATAGGGTGGCCCAAAACCAGGTATTAACCCCCAAAAGATGTTTTTTTGAGGGCTTAAGGCCAATTTATAGGCTCTGGGATCGAATCTGAAGGGTAGGCCGTATCGTAAAGAAATGTATCAAGCAGGGCGGAGCACCGCCGAAGGAGGGGGGATGACAGGCCAAGACTTACAAGCCCTGTTGCAGGATAAGTGGGGTTATTCCTACGACCTTCAGTTGCGTCGCACCCAGGGCAAAATCTTCCTTCAGGTGATGTGGCGCTACCTAGAGCAGGCGTCCTTTCCCCTCAGCGAGGCTGACTACCTAACCCACCTCAACCAGGTGGCTTTGTACCTCAACGAGTGGGGGCAAAGCGCCCATATCCAAGCCTGGATCGCCGAAACCCGTGAGAAACCTCGCTTGGGTAAGGCCGTGAGCATCCCCCTCGACCTAGGCGACCGCGCGTTAGAGTGGCTAGCTGACGAGTTTTAAGCCGCCCTGAGCCCACCTACCTCGCCACGGTCAATCGGAGGTGCCAATCCGGGGCGGGAAACCGGGCTAGTTCGGCGACAGGGCAGACAAAGCTTGGTAATGTTGGCTAATATTTCCCTAATGAACTTCTTTTTTATAGCGCTGGCGTAGGCCGTTTTTGTAGCTTTTTCATGGAGTATTGGCCCCAGTAATTTGGGGTGAGGCGTTTCTGTCAGCGGACGATAACACGTTTAGCGGTCATGGCTGTGGGTTAACAAGCGATTTTTCTGTCCGTCCGTCAAGACTTCTGGAATGCCAGTGGGGGTTAGTTCCCGCTGGACGAGCCCCTGGGGGCAATTCTTGGTGAGATTTCTGCTGCCAAATAAGGAGAAATGCTCAGAAGGTTTTGATTTAGGAATGTTAGGATTTCCTAGGTGAACATGCTCAGAGGGCCTGCTGTGATTCGTTCTGCCACCTTGCCGGTTCAGATGCCGTCGCTTCCCGCCTTTAGCGATAACAATCGTCTAAAGCTCTTTTCCGGTTCCGCCAATGTTGAACTCGCCCGTGAGGTAGCCCGGTATCTCGGTATCGATCTGGGGCCCATGGTTCGCAAACGGTTCGCCGATGGTGAACTGTACATCCAGATTCAAGAGTCCATCCGGGGCTGTGATGTGTACCTCATCCAGCCCACCTGCCATCCGGTGAACGATCACCTGATGGAGTTGCTCATTATGATCGATGCCTGTCGGCGGGCGTCGGCGCGGCAAATTACGGCGGTGGTGCCCTACTACGGCTATGCCAGGGCCGACCGCAAAACCGCTGGACGGGAATCCATCACCGCCAAACTAGTCGCCAACTTAATGGCCAAGGCGGGGGCCAGCCGTGTCCTCGCCATTGACCTCCACTCGGCCCAAATTCAGGGCTATTTTGACATCCCCTGCGACCATGTCTACGGCACTCCAGTGCTCATCGACTACATCGCCAGCAAAAAGCTGGAAGATTTGGTGGTGGTGTCCCCCGACACAGGTGGCGTGGCCCGCGCCCGGGCCTTTGCCAAAAAGCTGAACGATGCGCCCCTGGCCATTATTGACAAGCGCCGCCAAGCCCACAACGTCGCTGAGGTGATGAACGTCATCGGCGATGTGCGCGGCAAAACGGCGGTCTTAGTGGATGACATGATCGACACCGCAGGCACCATCTGCGAGGGGGCTAGACTGCTAAAGAAAGAGGGAGCCCGCCAGGTCTATGCCTGTGCGACCCACCCGGTCTTCTCCCCCCCAGCGATTGAGCGGCTCTCCAGCGGCATTTTTGAGGAAGTGATTGTCACCAACACCATCCCCATGACCACCGCCCGCCAGTTTGAGCAACTCACCGTCCTCTCCATGGCCAACCTCCTCGGAGAAGCCATCTGGCGCATCCACGAAGAAAGCTCCGTCAGCAGCATGTTCCGCTAGACAGATCGATCACCGTAGGGGCGAGGTCTCCTCGCCCTTCCCAACCAGAGGTCATCCACCAGAATTTTTGGTTTGGCGTTGACGAACCAAAAATCCATCGTCAGGAATCCGGTGCCGCTATGGTTGCCGCCTTTAACTACATTTCCCCAGAACACTACCTCGCTGCCGAAGCCGACAGCCCCATCAAGCACGAGTATCGCGATGGGGAAATCTACGCCATGGCAGGCGGCACCGATGCCCATATCACCCTAGCGCTCAACCTGTGGGCCTTGCTGCGGGGGCACTTGCGCGATCAAGGCTGTCGGGCCTATGCCCTCGACATGAAAGCTCGGATTGAAGCCCTCAATCGCTTTTACTACCCCGATGTGATGGTGACGTGCGACGAACGGGATACGGCTCTCAGCACCTACAAACAGAACCCTTGCCTGATTGTGAAGGTGCTGTCTGAAAGTACCGAAGCCTTTGACCGGGGCAATAAGTTTGCCGATTACCGCCACTTAGACAGCCTGGAAGAGTACGCGCTGATTTCCCAAACTCGCCAGCAGGTGGAGGTGTTTCGCCGCAATGAGGAGGGGCTGTGGGTGCTGCATCCCTACGCTGAGGGGGATCGGGTTGTCCTAACCAGCGTGAATTGGGAGGGCGATATGGCGGATCTCTATGAAGAGGTGACTTTGCCTGAGCCTGAAGTTCCTGAATCTGCGGGTTAATTCCAACAGAACCCCGACTTCTTCGACTTCGAGAAACCGGGGTTCTAGGCTTGCTAGTGGGTGATGTCAAACTCGGGGTAGGCTTCCATGGCGTGCTCACCGAGGTCTAGGCCGTTGTGCTCTTCGTTGGCAGAAACCCGGATACCAATGGAGGCTTTGATAATCAGCCAGCTCGTCAAGCTGAACAGTACCGTAAACGCCGCGACGGCCACGATCCCCAGCAGTTGAACGAGAAGTTGCACTAGCCCACCTCCCAGGAACAGGCCCGCTAGCGGGCCATCGCCGGGGCCATACCAGGGATAGATACCGGGGCCAACGCTAAATAGCCCTACGGCGAGAGTGCCCCACACGCCGCAAACCAGGTGGACGGAAATGGCTCCGACGGGGTCATCAATTTTGAGGCGATCCACAAACGTCACTGAAAACACCACCAGTACCCCGGCTAGCAGACCAATCAAGGCGGCGCTACCCAGGTTGACGTAGGCACAGGGGGCGGTGATGGCCACCAGCCCTGCCAGCACGCCGTTGATAATCATCGACAGGTCGGGCTTGGTGAGGTAGACCCAGGAGGTGACGGTGGCCGCGAGGGCTCCCATGGCAGCGGCCAGGTTAGTGGTGACAACGATGTGGCTAATGGCAAAGGGGTCGGCAGCCATGGTGGAACCGGGGTTAAAGCCAAACCATCCCAGCCACAAAATCAAACAGCCCAGGGCAGAAATACTGAGGTTGTGCCCCGGCATCGCCACCGGACGCTGCTGATAACGGCCTAGGCGAGGGCCCAGCAGAATGGCCCCAATCAATGCGGCCCAGCCGCCGACGGAATGTACCACGGTGGAGCCCGCGAAGTCGTAAAATCCCAAGGCAGATAGGAAGCCATCACCCCAAACCCAGTGGCCTGTGATTGGGTAGGAGATGCCCACTAGCAGCAGGCTAAAGACAAAGAAGGCGAGGAACTTAATCCGCTCGGCTACGGCCCCAGAAACAATGGTGGCCGCAGTGCCCGCAAAGGCCAGTTGGAAAAAGAACTTGGCCTTCAGCGGCACCCCAGCCCAACTGAGGGAGTCGTAAACGCCTTGATAATCCGCTCCGGTGGCGGGGCTGTTGTCGGCTCCGCTGAGGAAGAAGCCGGAATAGCCGAAAAGTCCGTTGCCGTCACCAAACATTATCCCAAAACCGAGCACCCAAAAGGCCAGGGTGGAGAGGCCAAAGACAATCAGGTTTTTGGCTAGCAGGTTAACGGCATTTTTACTGCGGCAGAATCCGGTTTCTAACATGCAGAATCCGGCATTCATAAAAAACACCAGAAACCCTGCAACCAGCACCCAAAGGGTATCTACCGCTACCTGAAGCGATTCAGGACTGAGGGCCATGACCATCCCTGGAGCCTCCGCCTGGGCAAACACTGAGGGACTGAAGGCCAAGGCACCGCCAACGCCTAACCCCAGAGCCCACGGAAGGGCCATTCCCCACCGTTTTTGGATCCTGACGGGGCGACCCCTGACGATGGGAGGACTCGACACACCACTACGCTGCTGTACCATGGGATTTTTTGTTCTCCAATGCCTAATCCTTCAGGACTATACCAACTGCGGGAAATTCTGAAGTAGCGGTATATCCCATTACCCCAATATTTCCCGTAGTCCACAGAACAGCCCGTCCGTGCAAACTTGGGGAACCCCTGTATTCTGGTAATAGCGGATTGATGGCAGGTAGCCCCCATGAGTGAATGGCTTGACCACAGCGTAATCGTCGATGTGAATGTTCCAGTAGAGACCTCCTGGAATCTCTGGTGCGATCTCGAACAAATGCCGAAATGGATGAAGTGGATCGATTCTGTCCGCATTCCGCCCGAAACCCCAGACCTGTCGGAATGGAAGTTGGCTTCGCGGGGGCTAGAGTTTACCTGGCGCTCCAAAATTACCAACCTGGTGGAATACCAAATTATTCAGTGGGAAGCCATCGACGGCTTGCCCAACAAAGGTGCCATTCGGTTCTACGACCGCAAGGAGGGGCAATCTAGCGTCAAGCTGACGGTCTCCTACGCCATTCCAGCCATCATCAAATGGATGGACGGACTGTTTTTGGGCCGTTTAGTAGAAGCGACCCTCCAGTCTGACCTAAATCGGTTTCGGGACTACGCTCAGACGCACCATCAGCCCCCTGCGGTCTAGGAATGGGTAGAGGTGATGGATTCGCTCCAGCAAAGCCTCGATCATCTCGCCCTAGAAGCCCTCTTCGTGGGAAGTTTAGGCTGGGACATCATCCCTTCCTCCCCGCCGGGCAGCACCGTGGGCCGACCCCTAGCCCAGCGCGGTAGTGCCACCGTCATCCTGGCATCAGACCGACTAGACCGAGGTGCCGCCGAGGATTCTGCGGGGCTGGAGCAACGGTGGACAGCCCTAGCCGCCACGGCCACCGACCCCCTGGTTATTGCCCTCAGCACCGATGGCCAGCGCAGTCTTTGGGGGTGGCGTACCCATGCCAGCCCAGAAGCTACCTGGCGGTTTCGGGTGGTCATTCGAGGCCAGGGGGATCGGGATTGGGCCAAGCGGCTCTGGCGGCTACACCAGACCCATCAGGCTGAGTTTCCCTGCCTAGGATCCGCCCTCAATAGCGCCGATCTCCCGGCGATGGCCGACCGCAACCAAGGCTTTCAGCAGGGCGTTCACAGCCTCACCAAGGCTCTGGTAGGGCTTGGGACTGGGGTGGAGCGACAGCGGTTTGCCCTAACTTTAATGCTGCGACTCGTGGCCGTGGCTGCGCTCCAGCAGCGGGGCTACCTCGGCGGCGACGAGTGGTACTTGCACAACCAGTTTGGCCAGAGTCAGCAGCGGGGGGTAGACCGCTTCTTTTTGGACGTCTTTCAGCCCCTTACCATCCAGGGGCTCGTGCTGCCCGCCGAGGACTGTCCGCTCGATCTTCGGGATCGCCTTGGCCCTCTGCCCTTTATTCCGAGGGAACCCTTTGGCGCAACCGACCTCGACTACCGCTGGGGCTATCGGAGCTTGCCCGACGACGCCTTTGCCCCTGCCCTAGATTGGCTGGGCGATGTCCTCTCAGCCCCGGCCACACGCCTAGAGGACTGGCTACCAGATATTTTAGAGCGCTGGGTCAATGCCCAGGGCGGCGCAGCTCTGACCACACCGGAGCCCATGCGGTGGAGCCTGGGCCGTTGTACCCTCTACCCCCTAGTTCTAGAGCAGGCCCTACGGATGAGCGGGCGAGCCTATGCCTCGGTGGAGCACCTCCTGTTGGCCCTGACTCCATCTGTGGCCAGCGATCTCCTAGACTACTTAGGGCAGGTCAGCCTTTTGGATCCGGCCTGCGGATCAGGGCGCTATGTGCGAGCGGCCTTGCAGGACTGGCTGTATTTGGCCCAGAGCTTAGCCGCCATCGCTAGCCTGGATATGCGCACCTCCTTGCCTCCCTGGGTGGCGGCCTTGGGATCTAGAACCCCGGATCGCCTCGGCCTGAACCTTTACCGTCGTTTCGCCAGCCACGGTCTCTACGGCGTCGATTGCTGGCCAGAGGCCGTGGCCATGGCCCGCCTCCAGATTTTGCTTGTGGGTGTTCAGCAAACCCAAACTATCCAGGAACTCGCCAGTCTGCCCGATCTCAGCCTCACCCTCTGCCCCGGCAATGCCCTGATGGGCTTGGTGACAGTAGATGCCGACGGCTTTGACCAAGCGGTGATGACCGGGCGACGGGGGGGCGCAGGCGATCTATCTGGAGACGATGCTATTCCGCTCCAGGGCAACCTGCTGCAATCGCTCATGGCCAACACCTACCAGGCTATTTTGGCCGAACGCCAGGTGCGCGTGGAGCACTACCGCAGCCAGACCGAACTACTGGGAGAAAGTGGCCGAGTGCCTGCCTACGCCCAATCCGACTTTTTGCGGGATCGCCTAGAGGCGCTGACCCAAGCTGCCCAAGCCAAACTCACCGAACTTTTCTGGGTCGAGTTGAGCCAGAAATTGGGGATTCGCAGTCTCCATTGCAACAGTGAGGGGCGTCGCCAGAGCCGCCCCCTCACTCGATCCGAAGTGGTGGCGATGGCTCCCTTTCACTGGGGCTTTTCCTTTGATCGACTGCTTCAGGAGCGGGGTGGCTTTGACATAATTGTGAGTCATTTCCCAGGGGGATCGGTG
Source organism: Leptolyngbya sp. BL0902 (assembly GCF_016403105.1). Taxonomy (NCBI): domain Bacteria; kingdom Bacillati; phylum Cyanobacteriota; class Cyanophyceae; order Leptolyngbyales; family Leptolyngbyaceae; genus Leptolyngbya; species Leptolyngbya sp. BL0902. Next base: position 113,347 of record NZ_CP046155.1, on the reverse strand, counting down.
CAGCCCACCGAAGCCGGATTTTTGGCCGCCCATGCCGATCTATTTGACGCTAAGGGGGTGGCTCCCTCAACCTTTTTGAACAACCATAGACAGGTGCTCACCATAGACCCCGATCTCACCCAGGCATGGGCCACCTATCGCGGCCAGTTTGCTGTACCCAGCCAATACTTTCGCCGCTCTGGCCACTATCCCCACAGCAGCCAACCCGCACCGGGTCAAACCCAAGCGCGTCTGTACTGGTCACGCCTGTTTTTGGAGCGCAGTTTCCATCTCCTGCGCCCTGGCGGTCGTTGCGCGGTGGTGATGGATCCTTTTTGGGCCATGGGCAACAGCGCCCCCCTGCGCTACTGGCTAGAGGCCGAAACCACCCTAGGCGGCGTGGTAGATTTCTCTAACCACCATCACCTCTGGCCCGACCTGCCCCCCCGCACCACCCTCAGCCTGCTGTGGCTGAAGAAACAGGGCCGCACCCAAGGATCTCCCTACAGTGCCTATACCCGCGCCAAAGCCCCCACCCTCGATGGCTTAGCCACCCTGATGCAACGCCTGATCCACCTGGCGGAATAGGGCATCCACAGTCCCGGAATTATCCAGCACCACATCGGCCAGGGCGATTTTTTCCGAAAGCGGCATCTGGCTAGCGATGCGGGCCTCGGCTTGCTCTAGGCTTAACCCATTGCGCTCCATCAAGCGCTGCCGTTGTTGATCCAGCGTGCAAGCCACCACCCAAATTTCCGTTACTTGATCCGTCAACCCCGCCTCAAACAGCAGGGGAATGGCCTGGACAACGATGGGCGCATCGGCCAAGTCTGCCATTGCCGCTTGAAAACACTGGCGCACCACGGGATGAATCTGCTGCTCTAGCCACGCTTTTTCCTGGGCATCGTGAAACACCACCTCCCCCAACTGGCCACGATTTAGCGAACCATCCGGGTTGAGCATGGCAGCACCGTAGCGATCCACAATCGCCGCCAACACTGGGGAACCCACATTTACCGCCTGCCGCGCATACACATCCGCATCCAGCACCGGGATTTGATGAGTGTCCTGGAGATATTGGGACACCGTAGATTTGCCCGTGGCGATGCCCCCGGTTAGTCCGATGATGCGCGGGCTGATGTTGTGTTGACCCATGCCACAATCGCCTCCGTGAGGGCGTCTAGGGTGTATTCGGCGGGTTCAATGTCCACGCGGCCTAGGTGGTCTCGGCAAGTATCCGAGGTTTTGGGGCCAATGGAGGCCACCGCCACGCCATCGAGGTATTGCCGCCAATCGGGGCCAAGCCCCTGCGCCAAAAGCTGGGCCGTATGCACCACGGTTTTGGAACTGGCGAAGGTGATCACATCAATCTGACGCTGTCGGATCGCCTGAATGGCCGCCGCATCCGGCACCAGGGGACAACCCGATTCGTAGGCCGCCACCTCCACGACCTCGGCCCCAGCGGCGGAAAATTCCTTCACCAAAATCTCGCGCCCACCGCTCTCCACCCGTGGGAAGAGGATGCGCTGTCCGGCCACGTTTTCAGGAAAATCGCGAACTAGGGAATCCGCCACAAAATCCGGCGGAACGAAGTCGGGCAAGAGTCCTCGCTGTTTGAGGACGGCGGCGGTTTTAGTACCCACCACGGCGATTTTTAAGGCATTCAGCGACCGCAAATCCCGCCCTTGTTCCAGCAGTCGATCCAGGAAAAAGTTGACCGCATTGGCCGAAGTCAGAATCAGCCAGTGGAAAGAATCCACCTGTGCGATGGCCCGATCCATCCCGTCCCAGCTTTGGGGAGGACGAATTTCTAGGGCGGGTAGCTCAATCACCTGGGCACCTTGAGCGGTGAGGAGATCGGCGAACTGGCTGTTTTGGCCAGCGGCGCGAGTGATGAGGACGGTCTTTAGGTGGAGGGGAGCTTGGGAGGACACGGAGATGGGGAGACTGGGCGAGGGGGGAACGGGAGAGGTGAGGTAGGGGCGGAGTTTGACCACTTCGCCGAAGACCATCACGCAGGGGGAGAGGGTTTGGCCTTTGACGATTTGGCGAATGCTGAGCAGGGTGCCTTCCCAAATCTGCTGCTGTTCGTGGCCGCCCCAGCGAATGATGGCCACGGGCATATCGCCTCGGCAACCGTTGTTTTGCAGACGGTGGATAATTTCGTCGAGGTGCCGACTGCCCATCAACACCACCAGGGTATGCAGGGCGGCGAGGGCGGGCCAATCCAGCAGGTCGGGATCGTGGGCGGTGACGACGCCAAACCCGTGACTCCACACCGGATCCGTCAACGGAATCCCCGCCAGCAGGGGAGCCGCCAGGGCCGAGGAAATGCCGGGAACCACCTCGAAGGGACACCCCGCCTGCCGCAGCGCCTGAATTTCTGAGGTCGTTCGCCCAAAAATAAACGGATCGCCACTCTTCAAGCGCACCACCTGCCGACCGGATTGGCTGAGCCGCACCAACAGCGCGTCAATTTCCGCCTGGGGAGTGCTGGGTTGGCCACCCCGCTTGCCCACATCAAACACTTCGCAATGGGCAGGCAGCAGGGTCAACAGGTCGGTATCCACCAGGGCATCGTGCACCAGGCAATCCGCCCGCTGCAACAGGTTGTGCCCCCGCAGGGTGAGGTAATCCATGCGGCCTGGGCCAGCGCCCACAAGGTAAACGGTTCCCGGCTGGGTCATCGGTCAAATATTCATCGTAGGATGGGCTAGGGCTGACCCATAGGGCGGGCAAAATACTCCTGGGCTTAGCTTGGCCCTCATCCCCCAGCCCCTTCTCCCAAGTTGGGAGAAGGGGAGCAATCCCTTCAAAGTCCCTCTCCCAGCTTGGGAGAGGGATTTAGGGTGAGGGCCAACCCAGGCACAAGAGCGATTCGCCCACCGTGTCCAGCCACCTTAGCCCATCCTACCGAGGAACGTTCCGGTTACTCGGCAGATGGCCTAACCGTTACCTGATCCCAACCGTTCACCCGACCCTGATCGTCCCTCATCCCCCTATCTCCACATCTCCCCCGTCCCCTCTTACGAGTGTCTCCAACCATGCTGACCTTCTACCACACACCGCTGTCTGTCAATTCCCGTCGGGTTTGGGTGGCCCTGCTCGAAAAGGGCTTGACCTTTGAGGTCGTGGAGATGAATCTCGGCGGCGACCAATTTAAGCCAGAATTTTTGGCGATGAACCCCTTTCACCACATCCCCGTGCTGGCGGATGACGGCTTTTCGGTGATTGAATCCTTCGCCATTTTGGACTACCTAGAGGCCAAGTATCCCACTCCGGCCCTGCTGCCCAGCGACCCCATCGCCCTAGCCAATGTCCGCATGGTGGAAATGGTGACGCTGAACGAACTCAACCCCGCCATGACGCCCCTGTTCAAGGAAATGATGGGCTTTGGGGCCGAATCGCCCGAAGCGGTGGAGCAGGCCAAGCAAAAAATCGACGGCGTCCTCAAGTTCTACGCCGACAAACTGGGCGAGGGCGACTTCTTTGGCGGCGACCAACTCACCCTAGCGGACATCGTGGCGGGCACCTTCTCCCCCTGGTTTGAAAAACTGGGCATCTCCATGGCCAACTACCCCACCCTGCAAGCCTGGACAGCCCGCCTCGTGGCCCGTCCCGCATGGCAAGCCACCCAACCCACCGAAGAAATGGTGGCCGCCTTCCGCGAACGCATGAAAGCCCGCATGGCCAAGGGCTGATGCTCACCCTGTTAATGCTGTGCGTCCTGCGAGATGAGCGTTACCATGGACTCCACAATGGGAAACGCTACGGTATTGGTGAACCATGGAATCAGCCCTGTCGATGGATGCCCTTCTGGGTGGCTTAGCCCTAGCGATTTTGCTGGGCGGGCTGTGGATGTTGCTGAGCGGCGTTCGGGATATGAATCGCTAGGGCTTCACCCCTAGAGGCATAGGCTGCTGGGGCTGGGCTGGTCGGTTGAGCCAAGCTAGACCGCCCGGTGGCGTAGGCATAGGCTTTAGCTACCCCGTAGGCTAGGCTGACGGTCAGCAGCACACCAGCCACCGCCAACCGCCCCCAACCCACCACCCACAGCAGCGCCAACCCCAGGGCTACGAGGTCAATAGCAATGACACCTAGGCGGCTACGGGGGCCAGCGGGCTGGAACATGTAGCCCTCAAAGCGGCCATTGGCGAATAGGTTAAAACCCAAAAGACTGAGCAAAATGGTAATCATCCCCAGCCCCAACCAGCCCCCAGCCGCTAGGTAAAATCCCATCAGTTCACCGAGGATAGTGACGGCTAAAACCGTCATAAACCGGGTTAACTGAGGTGTTGGGGCAAATTTCCACGCTGCCAATGCCTGCTGCACATCCACCCGCGCCATGTGAGACTGCTCCATCAGCATGAGCCCTAGGGCCAGGGCCAAAAGCCGCTGGGGTAATGGGACGGGCTGAAGTCCTTGGCTTAATAAGCCTAGCCCTGCTGGCCAAAAACACAAAGCCACCCAAAGCGGCGCAGAACCCGGCGCAGAACCCATAGATGCACACCCACAGACGACACACGTTACCCGATTCAGCATACCTGCCCTAGGACGCAGCGATGCAGCCAGCGAACCAGTTCCACCACTGGCTACGCGCCCATCACTCCAGGTTGCTGGCGCTAGGATGATGTGCCAGTCGGTGGCGTTCTCTTCGACCCCAAAACAACTAAAGAGTGACCGTCATGGCCACTCTTCGTTAAGAGGTTAACTTTGCGAAAAACAACGGCTTAGTTTGTCCGTGTTTTGGCTTGATTTACTTATCTCGAAATTCCGAAAAACAAGCAATACCGAACCAATCTGAGAGATGACAAACGTAGAGGATAAGCTAACCTTGGTTGTTCGATGTCTTGACCGACATTAAGGGCGAGACATATAACTTAGCCGAAGCTTGAGCTAGTATCTCTGGGGGAACAAAACAAGATTAATGTAGGGAGTTTGCTGAACCTATCACCAGCCTGCTTTTTCTTTGGCAAATCCCTAGAAAAAGAGCGAGACTTGTATGAATATTCAGTTGTCTTTCGATAGGTTTAATCTAGCATGGCCAAAGCTTAAAAATCAGGTCATTTACGGTTCTTAATGGTCTTTCACAATCCGTGTCATGTCGATAGGAAACGAGATAATTTCTAGGTGATTTCCTCCTCCCGGCTGGGGTGGTCGTTTCAGATTACAGGCCGCATTGGGTTCGCTGTTTATCTATCGCCCGCTGAAGTTGAGGTGTTAGGCCAAGCTGGGCCGTGCTGTAGAGCCGCTCAAATTCTCGCTGGAAGTGGGCGGCAACGGTGGTATTGCGGATTACCAACAGGTTTTCGTCGTTGGTCGTGTTGGCAGCGTGGCTCCAGTTGTGAGAACCTACCATCACCACTTGGTTATCTAAAACCGCAAATTTATGGTGCAGCTTGTCGCCTTCGGCCAAGGTAGGAATGCCGACGCTGGTGATGGGAGTAGGCCACGGTTTGTTTTTGCTGTCTAGTTTGCAGCGATGATCGGGCAGGGTGAGGCCCATCATATCCAGCCCTTCGCTGTAGCTGCGGTAGGCAAAGCCGGGGTCAATCAGGGTGCGGATGGGCACCCCCCGCTGGGAGACCGTCCAGAGCTGGTTGCTGATGGGCTGCTCGGAAAAGACAAACAGCGCCAGGTTAACCTGCTGGGTGGCTTGGCTCAGGGTTTTGGCAATCAGGCCGTTCACGCTTTTGGCCCAGGGCTGGGTGGGCGACAGGGGCGAAAACTGCACTTCCACCACAGAACCGGGTACCGAGGCAAGGCGGGCCGGACGGGGTGGCTTTTGCAGCCCAAACTGGCTGTCGGGCTGGCCACCGGGGCCATCGCCCCACATCAAGGCAAATTCTGCGCCAAAGGTTTGGGCGAGGTTGGGGCTTTCGATTACCAACAGGGCGTTGGCGTTGCCCCGACTGGCCTCTGTCCCTAGATCGCCGTGGATATCGCTCATCGTCCAGTTGGCGGATCCGGTGATAACGCGTCGTCCGTCGATCACCATAAATTTGTGGTGCATTAGGCCGCTGCCCTTACTGTCGTCAGCCGTGTCGTCCAATCGGGGCACCTGGGCCTGGTCAAGGATGGTGAGGGCGTCTCGCTGGGCGATTTCGTCAGCGCTGAGGGTGCCGTCCTGGTTGAGATCCACAAAGCGATACTGCTCGTTGGCCTTGTTGCGGTCGTGCTCGTCTAAGAAGGAAAAATCGTTGGGGCGGCGCTGGGCCATGGGGGTGCTGTAGTTATTTTCGAGAATGACCCGCACCTGCACTCCCTGGGCTTGGCGTTGGGCCAGGGCGGCGGCTAGGTTGGGCAGGGTAAATTCCTGGACGGCAACGTCAATGGAGGTTTGGGCATGGTGGATGGCGTCGATCATCACCTGTTCTAAGTCGTCGCCGTAGCGGGTGATGCGGCGGTAGGGGTCGGCATAGACTGACGCCTGACTTTGGTTAAAGTACGCCTGGATGTAGGGATCCTGGGGCAGGGGCGCAAGGGTGGGTAGCTTAGCATCGCTGCGAAATTGGCTGCTGATACCCACAAACAGCAACAGTCCTAGGCCAAACAGGCCCCAGCGCCAGCGAGAAGATTTGAGTCGATGCACGGGGATAAATTGAACACGTCTGTGCTTAGCCATCCCCCGCTTACCCCCGGCCCATGCCATCCGTCCCAAAGATCCGCCAAACGGCCCCCTTCCCAACGGCGATAAGATAAAAGGGACTTTTCCCAGACCTCGCTTCAAACGTCCCTACTGACCCGGATTGCCATGTCTTTATCTGCGCCGCCCTCCCCCGTTGTCCCCTCCTTTGCCTGGGCGAAGGCACTGGCTCATCCGGCCACAGAATTTGCGCAGACTCCCCTCACCCGGTTGGCAGGCGAGATCCCGGATGGACTGCGGGGAACGCTCTACCGCAATGGCCCCGCCCGGCTGGAACGGGGCGGATGGCCCGTAGGTCACTGGTTTGATGGTGATGGGGCCATTTTGCGGGTGCAGTTTGCCGAGGGCGAGGCGCTGGCTACCTATCGCTATGTGCAGTCCGCCGGGTTCCAAGACGAAGAGGCTGCCGACCAGTACCTCTATCGCGGCTATGGCAGCTTTGCGCCCGGTTCCCTGTGGCAACGGTGGCAAAGCCAGGTTAAAAATGCCGCCAATACCTCGGTGCTGGCCCTGCCGGATCGGCTGCTGGCGCTGTGGGAAGGAGGGCTACCCCACGGGCTGAATCTGGAAACCCTGGAGACCTACGGCATCGACACCCTGGGCACCCTGCGCCCCAATGACGCCTTTTCCGCCCACCCCAAGCGCCACCCCCGCACCGGGGAGATTTTCAACGTTGGCGTCATCGCAGGTGGGCGACCCGTTCTGCAAATCTACCGCTGCGATCCGAACGGCCATGTCAAAGACACCAAACGCATCGACCTCAACGGCATTCCGCTGATCCACGACTTTGCCTTGGCCGACCGCTACCTCGTCTTCTGTGTCTCTCCGGTGCGGTTGAACCCGTTACCAGCGGTGTTTGGTCTGCAAACCTTCAGCGAAGCCCTGCAATGGCAACCCAAATGGGGCACCCAAATCATCGTCGTCGAGGCCGACAGCCTAGAGGTGCTGGCCTGGGAACAGGCGGAACCCTGGTATCAGTGGCACTTTGGCCACAGCGTCCTCCATGCCAACGACACCATTGGCCTAGACCTGGTGCGCTACGCCGACTTTGCCACCAACCAACAGCTCAAAGAAGTTGCCACAGGCCAAATCTCCACCCCCGCCGAAGCCCAGCTCTGGCACTACCACATCGACCCCCACAGCGGCAAAATTCTGGAGGAACACTGCGCTGTAGATCGTCACTGTGAGTTTCCCGTGGCCTACGCTCCCCAGGGCTGCCCCAACAACGAGCCCGCCCTCACCTACCTCAACGTCCATCGCACCACGCCCACGCCTCTGGGGGAATTTTTCGACGCCGTCGCCCAGTTCAACCCTCACACCGAAACCCTGACCCTGGCGAATCCCGGCCCTGGCTACTATCCCTCCGAGGCGATTCCGGTGCAAGACAGCCACAACCCCAGCCAGCACTGGGTGATTACCGTGGTTTACAACAGCCACGATCACCGCAGCGAAGTCTGGATCTACGACGGCAACGCCTTTGGCACGGCCCCCATTGTTCAATTCGCCCTACCAGTGGTCATTCCCCACAGCTTCCACGGCACCTGGCACGGATAGGCAAGACTAACTCTCACCCCCTCTACCCAATGATGAAAGCCATAGGACTAGCGGAGGTTTGCCACCAGCGCTCTCACGACTTCCAGCTAACAGATTCATGGCTGTTTATACAGTTATATTTTGCCGTTTCAATACATCCCTTAGACAGCTCATAGCGTCAAAGCTAACCATAATTTGATGGGAGAGTCCTGTGTTTAAATTCATCGCTTGAACGACTAGAACGGGTCTATGTTTTACAGTCTTTAAATCAGAGTTAGGAAATAAGACAAGAACGATTTCACCACGGCTATAGCTCATCGTAAATATCCATTTCAGGGCTGTCCCAGTCTTCGGCAAAGGTTTTTAGGCGAGATCGTAAATCTGCGGCCTGTTCCAGGCCAATTCCTTGTTCTTCCAAGTCAACTGGTGAGCTAGAGGCAGCGACTGACTCTGCAATGCCATCCAAAAATGTCACAATTACGCGCATCCCTTCAGAAGCTACTGGCTGCTCAAGAAGTTCTATTTTGCCGTTGCGATAAATTCCTTCAATAGCTTGAAGCATTATATCTATACTCCTTACATTGATTTCATTACTTATCTTGACCGAAAACAAAGTAAAGACAAGAACTCTGCTAACTCAACCAATCCTTCAGCTTCTTGTTGTTCAGGCATAGAAAGCTCATGTCTTTGATCCTGACGATCTAGAGGCAATTGCAAGGGATCTTGTATAGCCTGTGGTAGCTGAAATTGTGTCAGTTCTACTGTTGTCAAGTTTCAAGCATTCCATACATGACGCAGTAAGCGGACATTTTAGTCCGCGCAATATATTTGGACAGATACTGGCTAACTTCAGATTCTAAGTCTTTACTTTCAAGATCTTTATTCTTTTCAGAGAAGTGATTGATCACGACCATAGCGACAGCCTTGAAGATTTTACACAAGGAATTCTCCAAATCCTCTCTTCGTTGGTCAACGACACTACTGATAGATTGAGTTAGCTGAGTTACAGGTAAGTTCTTAATTTCTACTTCATCGTAAAGCTCAAGCAGAAAATAAACAGATAAGACGGTCAAGTAAGCTTTGTAGCCTTTCTGATCGACATAAAATCGATTAAATACCTTGCCAACTTTTTTCTCTGGTGATCCTGACGCTCCGTCCTTATCTTCTGAAGGATATTTCTGTCTCAGTTTTTCAAAGGCATTATTTGAGCAAATTATGAGTCGTGCCAGTAAGGAGTTCAACTCCTTCTTACTTTCAATAGATGAGAATTCAAGTCTAATATCGTCAAACCTAATGCTTGCATAGTCAGAAGCAAAGATGTTTCGAGGCGTGGTACTGAAGAGACCTATAAATAAATATCTCAAGTCTGACTTGAAAATTCTCTGATTTGAAATGAATGCAGCAACGCGAGGAGCAGTTTGAGATGCCTCATCATCTTCTAGTCTCACACCAATTTCAGCTAAGCTTGACTTTATAAGCTGGGGTCTGATGAAGTCAGATAACTCTAAATTGATCTTATCAATTCGATTTTGAGTGTTGGCTGTTCTTGCGATGTCTGATGATGTCTGTTCATCAGAAGTAATGACGATTTTCACGGGGACATAACAATCCTCATCTGGTTGCGCTTTGGCTATGCATATAGTTGTTTGGCAGCCATTAATAATTCCGGCATTTCGGAGTACAACCTCACCACCTTCATAAGTTAATGCATTAGCCTTAAAGGTGATACCATTATTTCTCTCAATCATTTTTGATGGATCATCATGAGCTGTTTTATAAATTTCACTATTTATATCAAACGAGGAGTCTTTTTTGCTACCTATGCCAAGAAAGTCTCGTACGTTTTCAAAAAATATCCCATTCCCACTCGTTTTATATATCTCGATTAAATCTTTGGAATTCATGATACCAACATAGACGTTATGCTTATTGGCTAACTTGTCAACAACTCTAAATCGCACCTCTTGAGGAATCGCGTATTCCTTTTGGTAGGCTTTTAGAAAATACTCGTAAAATTTTATGCCGTCTATTATCTCAAGACGACCTTCGTTGACTAGCTTTTTGTAAAATTGCAGTGATGGCCTATTCGTCTTCTCGTATAGATCAATTATTCTATCTAGCTTCCATAGCGTGACGATTACGTATTTTACTGTTTGAAGTTTGTTGTAATCGCCTTCAGGATTTTTTCTTTCATCTTCAATCTCCTTTTTATTGATTAACTCTAGTTGTTGTCCTAATTCTGTGCTGTTGTGAGAATTCAACTTCTCATCGAAATCCTTGAATTTTGAAATCACACTATCTAATTCATCCTTGCCTCTGATCTGATATTTAGATTGACAAAAGAATTCATATTGATTGCTGTCGGGAGATTTCCAGAAGATGTCTACTCCATTGTCGTGACTAGATTTCGGATTCAGATAAGACTCCAAACCAATAAAATCATCATGAGAATTTAACGTATCTTTGGCTAACTCAGCAAAATGCTTGCCTTTCTCGACATTGCTAAAATCTTTGTAAGTTTGATCAATATGTTGCTTAAAATCTATGTAATTCTCTAAGAAATCTGGTAGTTTATTCATGGACTCAAATAAATTTCTGTTTCAGCTAGTTTCTGGGAGTTGCCTTAGAGATGGGCAATAGCCCGATATCTTATCGATGGGCATTCTACGCGCACCGCAACACCTTGGGCCAAGGGACTTGAACCTGCTTCAAGTCTAACCCACGCTGAAAGGTTTTGTCGATGGGGAGTCTTTCCCCAGTCATCATAGGGTAAGTACTGCTTGGTCAATGCCTGCACTGCACCCATTTGACGGCAAATGCTAGAATTAACCAGGAAATCAAAATAAAGGCTGGCACTAGATGGTTTTTAGTGATGTGGTTGAAGTGATTAAAAGTCTCTCCACCGATGAAAAGCTTGAACTTCAGCTATTGCTGCAACAATACCTCCGCGAAGAGCACCGTGATGAAATGCTGGCCAACTTCGAGAGTGCCCAAGCAGAGCAGCAAAGTGGTGAACTAACCTTTTCCTCTGACATCAATGCATTAAGACAGTTAATTGAGGACTAATCTGTGGAAGTCAGCTTTAGTTCTTCCTTCAAACGCGCCTTCAAAAAACGCATCAAAGGAAATGTAGAGCTAGAAGCCAAGTTCTGGCAAAAACTAGAGCAGTTTACAGTAGATCCCTATGATCCGAGCTTAAAAACACACAAGTTGTCGGGCAAACTGAAGGAATTTTGGAGCTTTAGCGTAGACTACGACGCACGAGTACTCTTCTACTTTACAGAAGACAATAAAGCTATTTTTGTCGATATCGGTAGCCATGATGAAGTGTACTGAACTCAACTTGTAGCGATCAATTCAACCACTGATACATCCCGCCAATCAGAACGCTCTTTCTAAGTCTGCTGGCGAGGGTTGGAAATCACATGGCCTCACGCGCACCGTAGCACCTTGGGCCAGGGGGCGTCCACCTGCTTCAACTCTAGCCCACGCTGAAAGATTTCGTCGATGGGCAGCATTTCCCCGGTGGTGGTCATAAATTGGTGGTCGGCGGTGGCGCGGAGGGTGGTGCCGTCGTCGAGGTGGTATTCAAACACTTCTTGCTGGCCGCGAGGGTGCCATTGGGCGATGGGTTGGGTATAGACAAAGCCGTGATCATCGACGCTGAAGACGTTGCAGGGGATGCGTTTTTCCACAATTTCGCCGATGGTGAGGGGGCCGTATTCGACGGTGAGCAGTTCGGTGTCGGCGCTGAGGCAATATTCTGCGAACTTCACCATTTGATCCCAGAGTTCTTCGGCGGTTTTCTTGGCCACGCCGCGTTCTACCGCACCGCCGACAAAGTTTTCCTGGTGCTTCAACATTTCGGACATTTTCTTTTTACCCATGGCCCGCCGCAGCAGGTCGGCTTGGCCGAGGGAGTAGCCGCCCATGTCTTGGGCGATTTTCATGATCTGTTCTTGGTAGACCATGATGCCGTAGGTTTCGCTGAGGATGGGTTTGAGAATTTCATCAGCGAAGTCGATTTTTTCGCGCCCGTGTTTGCGGTCGATAAATTTAGGAATTAGTCCGGCATCCAGTGGCCCCGGTCGGTAGAGGGCGAGGACGGAGGAAATGTCTTCTAGACCGGAGGGTTTGAGGTCGCGAACGATCTGGCGCATCCCGGAAGATTCGAGTTGGAAGACACCGCCGAGGTCGCCCTTTTCTAATAGCTTAAAGGTAGCGGGATCGTCCATCGGCAGGTCGTCGGGATCGATTTTGATGCCGTGGGTAGACTCAATTAGATCCAGGGTTTTTTGGATCATGGTGAGGTTTCTGAGGCCCAAAAAGTCCATTTTTAGGAGGCCCAGGGCTTCCACATCTTCCATGTAGTATTGGGTGATCACCTGGCCGTCGTTGTTGCGTTGCAGGGGCACAATTTCGTCCAGGGGATCTTTGGAAATCACCACCCCAGCGGCGTGCATTCCGAAGGTTTTGTTGGTGCCTTCGATGCGCAGGGCCATATCAATCCAGCGGCGGGTTTGGGGATCTTTGTCGTATTTTTCCTTGAACTCCGGGGCGGGGGTGTCGTCGGAGATCATCACCTTCAGTTTGGTGGGCTTGCCCCGTGCCACGGGGATCAGCTTCGCCATCCGGTCGGATTCGGCGTAGGGAATATCCAGCACCCGCGCCACGTCCTTTAGCACCGCCTTGGAGGTCATGCGGTTGAAGGTGATGATTTGCGCCACCCGGTCTTCGCCATAGCGGCGGGTGACGTACTGGATCACTTCTTCCCGGCGGTCGATACAAAAGTCGGTGTCAATATCCGGCATCGACTTACGTTCGGGGTTCAAAAATCGCTCGAACAGCAGGCCGTGGTGGATGGGGTCGATGTTGGTGATGCCCATGGCGTAGGCCACTAGGGAACCCGCCGCCGAACCGCGCCCTGGGCCAACGGGGATGTTGTTGTCGCGGGCAAAGCGGATGTAGTCCCACACCACCAGGAAGTAGGTGGGGAAGCCCATCTGGATCATCATCTCGATTTCGTATTCGAGGCGATCCTTGTAGTCCTGGGAAATGGCGTCGTAGCTGGTGGCTTTCATGCGCTTCACCAACCCTTCCCGCGCCACATGGGCCATGTAGGCTCCGGCATCCTCGTTAAATTCGGGCGGAATGGGGAAGTCGGGGATGCGGGGCTGGCCGAGGATTCCGGTGTATTCCTCCACCTTGTCCGCCACTTCGAGGGTGGTGGCGATGGCCTCTTCGATCACCTCCGGCTCTAGGTGGTCGCGGAACAGCAGGCGCATTTCGTCGGCGGATTTGAGGTATTCCGTGCCGCTGTAGCGCAGGCGCTTGTCCTCCGTCAGCAGCTTGCCCGTTTGGATGCAGAGCAGCGCGTCGTGGGCCTCCACATCATTGCAAGAAATATAGTGGGAGTCGTTGGTGCAGATAATTTTGATGTCCAACTCCCGCGCAATGTTCAGGATTTCCACGTTCACCACCCGGTCTTCAGGGGAGCCGTGATCCTGAAGTTCCAGGTAATAATCTTCGCCAAACAAATCCTTGTACCACTGGGCCACCCGCCGCGCCACATCGGGCCGCTTTTGCAAAATCGCCTGGGGCACTTCTCCACCTAAACAAGCGCTGGTGACAATCAGCCCCTCGCGATACTGCTCCAGCAGTTCCTTATTAATGCAAGGCCGCGAAAAAATCCCCTTGCCCTGAACGCCCTGGAGGTGGGAGATCGTCGTCAGCTTGACGAGATTCTTATAGCCCTGGGTATTTTTGGCCAACACCACCTGGTGATAGCGAGGGCGACGCTGCTGTTGGGTGATGTCGCCGTTGATGATGTACATCTCGTTGCCGATGATCGGCTTCACGTCCGAGCCCTTGCAGACCTTGATTAGCTCAATTGCGCCATACATCACCCCGTGGTCGGTGAGGGCGATGGCGGGCATCCCCAATTCCTTGGCCCGCTCCACCAGTTGCGGTAACTGGCTGGCCCCGTCGAGCAGGCTGTAGGCACTATGGATGTGGAGACCGACGAAGGACATGGCAGGATTAATTAGTTAGTACTATTTTACTGCTTTGCCGTCCTGATCCCTAAATCAGAGATATCCCAAAGCAGTCTCACTGCCCCTAAGGGTAGCGGATTTAGAGGGCTACATCTAGCGAATAATCCATAACTCTAGAATCGGCTTACTCTAGATACAGCGTCCACCGGATTTTAGGATTTTGCCCAATACTCGCTAACAATGGGCCAGAATGGCGGCAATTTCCCCATTAAACGCCTCCGGTTCTACCAGGTGGGGCCAGTGGTTGCCGGGAAGGGTCTGGGTCTGCAAATTTGTCAAATAGCGATAGTAGGGCCGCGTTTGCCACGCCATGCGGTTCAGTCCGCCCTGGGGCAGCAGCAAATGGGTGGGTACGGGTAGGGATTCGGTCAGTCCGGCGCGGTTGAGGATGTCTTCAAAGACGCCGTTGCGGGCGGCGAGGGCAAATTTGCTGCCCCAGATATTTTTTGTATTGATATTTCGCTTTAATCTAGCAATTCATGTGAACATTGAAATCTTCAGTACAAACACTGATGTAGCCCAAGCATTATTCCTGTCATCTTGGGTTATAGCTTGCGTAAAAATTACCAATCAGTAAAAGATCCTTGCTTTACGCAGAGCATTTTTCCTTGATAAACGTTGAGATTGAAAACTTTTTTAACTTTTCTTGAATTTACATTTAAAGCCGTGCAGGAATATATGCTTCTAGTCCTCTGAGATGACTGCAAGCCTCGCTGTATCTAGGCATTAGATTAGCTTATCACCATGTATTTAGAAGCGTCCTTTACCTGAGTGCTATTTGCCTGTTGACTAGCACGTATTTACCTGGAGATTGATCATGTATTTGGATCCGCTTGCTGAAAGCCAGTCTACCTTTTCGACAAACTCTTTCTCTGTTGGAGACGGTTCAACCTTGTATGAAGGATTGGATTTGCATTCCAATTCACATTTTAATACCTCTCTCTTGAAATCTTCTAGCGGCTTATTAGATAGTGAATTCGCATCGGTGTCTTTGAGTAATTCCTCTGTATTTTTATCTAGCACATCGACTAGCTATATTACACTTCATAATCTTATCAATGCAGCACTTGAGGAAAGCAATATTGACTTAGATTATGCATTTCAAAGAAGCTTATCTCAGGCATCCGTGGTAGTTCGCGACTATCTTACAGGAATAACTTCAAATGATGAATTTGATAGAATTTTTGGGGTAGCCTTTAGAAGTAACTATAATCAACAGGCTGCAGATTTTATTTATCAAGATTTCTCTCGAGAAGACTTTGGCAGTCTTCCACTAGTTAGCATCGCTTCATCAAGCGCCTTAAATGGTGCTGAGGGAGTCTATGTGGCCCAAGATGACAGCATCTTTTTGTCTGACCAGTTAGTTTCAAGTGGCGATATTCAGGCCATTGCAGCGGTCATCTTGGAGGAGATTGGCCATGCTATTGATAACAGAATTAACTCTGTAGATTCTCCTGGAGATGAAGGATATATTTTCTCAGCACTTGTGCAAGGTAAGGCTCTCTCCAGCGATGAGTTAGCTTGGTTGAAACAAGAAGACGATCAAGCTTGGCTTGAATATAACGGCCAAATGGTGCTGGTTGAACAGTCTTTACCAACCGTGACCTTGAGCGTGCCCGATGCCAACGCTGCTGAAGTGAATACTGGGCAAACCCGTAATCCTGGCTCCTTTAGAGTAAGCCGGACAGGCAGTACAGCTACCGCTCTAACCGTTAATTACAATATTGGTGGAACGGCCACGAATGGTGCAGATTACAATAGGTTGTCAGGGCGGGTGGTGATCCCCATTGGAGCGTCTTCCGTCGCTATTCCAATTACTGTCACCAATGACAATTTTTACGAAGTTGCAGAAACCGTCAGAATTTCGCTAAAGCAGAATTCGGCCTACACTCTTGGCGCTAGTAGCATAGGCAGAGTCACAATAGCGGATAACGATCCTGCTCCGAGAATTCGAGATCGAGATAGCAACAACAACCTGTCTACAGCCTTTTTTATTGGTGCGTGGCAACGTAATATCCCAGGTATTAGTGGTCAAGGCTTTGTTGGTGCTGGAGACTCCGACGACTTCTATCGATTCACTTTAGGTAGTAACAGCAACATTAACCTCACCTTGAGTGGTTTGAGTCAGGGAGGTGTCTACCTAGACTTGATTCGAGATATCAATGGCAATGGGATCTACGACTCTAACGAACGCCTTTACTCTGATACGGCCTATACCTCTTACAACGGGGTGATTAATACGGCCTTGGGAACGGGTACCTATTTTGTTCGGGTGAGAAGTCCTTACACGAATATCAATACGAACTACACCTTGTCTCTGGCGGCAACGGCAACGCCCCCTACAACGCCTAGAGATCCTGGTAGCACTCTAGGAACAGCACTAAACATTGGGACACTAACGACATCTCGTAGTTTCCGGGATTTTGTTGGTGTTGTCGATTCCGACGACTTCTATCGATTCACTTTAGGCAGTAACAGCAACGTTAACCTCACCTTGAGTGGTTTGAGTCAGGGAGGTGTCTACCTAGACTTGATTCGAGATATCAATGGCAATGGGATCTACGACTCTAACGAACGCCTTTACTCTGATACGGCCTATACCTCTTACAACGGGGTGATTAATACGGCCTTGGGAACGGGTACCTATTTTGTTCGGGTGAGAAGTCCTTACACGAATATCAATACGAACTACACCTTGTCTCTGGCGGCAACGGCAACGCCCCCTACAACACCTAGAGATCCTGGTAGCACTCTAGGAACAGCACTAAACATTGGGACACTGACGACATCTCGTAGTTTCCGGGATTTTGTTGGTGTTGTCGATTCCGACGACTTCTATCGATTCACTTTAGGCAGTAACAGCAACGTTAACCTCACCTTGAGTGGTTTGAGTCAGGGAGGTGTCTACCTAGACTTGATTCGAGATATCAATGGCAATGGGATCTACGACTCTAACGAACGCCTTTACTCTGATACGGCCTATACCTCTTACAACGGGGTGATTAATACGGCCTTGGGAACGGGTACCTATTTTGTTCGGGTGAGAAGTCCTTACACGAATATCAATACGAACTACACCTTGTCATTTAGTAGGTTGGTTGCTTAGAACGAGTTGTGTGAGTTAGCGAACGTCAAGCTTCAGTCGCAAAGGCCTGGTTTTAGCGAATTGGGTAATCATCAAAACGAAAGTAGTCAGTAGAGTGATTTCTACTGACTATTTTCGTCTGTTGGTTCTTCTCCTGAGGTAACTCTTGACTAGGATGTCCCAGAATGGCGGCAATTTCCCCATTAAACGCCTCCGGTTCTACCAGGTGGGGCCAGTGGTTGCCGGGAAGGGTCTGGGTCTGCAAATTCGTCAAATAGCGATAGTAGGGCCGAGTTTGCCACGCCATGCGGTTCAATCCGCCCTGGGGCAGCAGCAAATGGGTGGGAACGGCTAGGGATTCGGTCAGTCCGGCGCGGTTGAGGATGTCTTCAAAGACACCGTTGCGGGCGGCGAGGGCAAACTTGCTGCCCCAGGTACCATCGGGCTTTTCTTCCATGGCGGCATCAAAAACGGCCTGTTGTAGGGGGCTCCAGCCTCGGTATTGCTTTAGGGTTTGGGCCAGGGCGGCGGCGGATGCTCGGTTCGGAAATGGCCCCATCACCTTGAGGAAGGGCAGGGTGCGGTAGAAAATGGGCAGGGTGGGCCGAAACAACTTCGGCAGGGTGTTCACAAAGAAGGGATCCACCAAAATCAACTGCTTTACCCGATGGGGAGACTGCTTGGCCCACAGCAGCGCCAGTTTCGCCGCCCAGGAGTGGGCGATCACCGTAACGGGTTCCGTTAGCAGCGCATCGGCAAAGGCTTCCAAATCCCTCACGAATTCCAGGGCATCGTAGGCGGCGGGATCGTTAGGTTTGCCGCTGTCGCCGTGGCCGCGCAGGTCGGGGGCCAAACAGCGGTATGTGGGGGCCAAACGTTCCGCCAAACTCTGCCACACCAGGCCATGATCCGCCAAGCCGTGAAGCATCAGCACGGATTCGCCACTCCCCCACTCTAGGTAGGACAAAGCTGCGGGAGTGCGCGTTAAAAGATGGCGGTGCATGGGCGTGATTTGAGGCAACTCGTAGGGGTCTTTCAGTGGATGTTTTTCACTATGCCACTGCTGTGGTGGCGCGGCATAATCGCTATGGCTCCTGGCATCTAGAACAGACATAGCACCGTCGCCCGCTGAGCATCAGCTTTTCGATGGAGGTGCCGCAGCGATGGCAAGGTTTGCTTTGGCGACCAAAGACCCAATGGCGATAGTCGCGTCGTCGCTGGCCTTGGGCCTTCAGTTGCTCGGCGAGGGCGAGGTCGTTGGTAATGCCGCGATGGCGGTAGGATTGCTGGGGCAGGGCGAGGGCCGCTGTGGCAAAGGCGTCGATTTGTGCGGGGCTACAATCCATGGGGCGCTGGTTGGGGTGGATGCCCGCTACATAGAGAATTTCGCTCCGCAGATAGTTGCCAATGCCGCCGAGAAATCCCTGATCCAGCAGCAACCCTGCAAAGCGACGGCGACGAAAGGCCACATCCAGAGCGCGGGCCGCAATCTGATCCGGGGTAATGGTCGTGTCTAGGGTGTCGGGGCCAAGCTTGGCGATGTAGGGATGGTGGGGCACTTGGTCGAGGGGCAGCACCTCAATATCTGAGGCGCTGTAGAGCAAGGCCCATTTTAGTTCGGTGTGGATGGCAAACCGCAACTGGCGACCCGTGGGCGGTGCGGCGTTGGGTTTGCAGATCACCCATTTTCCATAGAGCTGGTTGTGGCTGTAGACGCCGAATCCGTTGTCGAAGGCCGTAATCAGCGCCTTACCATAGGGCGTAACCTGGGTGATGGTGCCGCCAATGAGTTGATCTTCGTAGGGTTTGAGGTGATCGAAGGCAAAGAACACATCCTGGGCACGGTTTCCAGCGATGGCGCGGTGGATTTTGTCGGCGGCGCGGCGAATTTCGGGGCCTTCGGGCATGACTGTCCTTCCCATCGAAGTCAAACAATCAGTACAGTATTGTCCATGCTGCTATGGTGCGCTACCCCTGTTTGGCCTTAACACGATGGTTCACTACCTTTACCTCCACGGCTTCGCCTCCGGCCCCCAGTCCTACAAAGCCCAAGTCTTTAGGGCGCGATTTGAGGCGTTGGGCCTGTCCCTCACCATCCCCGACCTGAATCAGGGGGGCTTTGCTAACCTCACCCTCAGCCGCCAAATCCAGCAAGCCCGTGAGCTTATCCTGGCCCAGGCTCAACCTACGGTGATTATCGGCTCCAGTTTTGGTGGACTGACGGCGGCTTGGTTGGCCGATCAACCCGACCTTCAACCCCGCATCGACAAGCTCGTCTTGCTGGCCCCGGCTTTTCAGTTTGCCGCGCAGTGGTTGCCTCGGCTGGGAGCAACGGCCCTAGCGGAATGGCAGCAGCAGGGGGTGTGGTCGGTCTATCACTATGCCGACCAGGAGGATCGCCCCTTGAACTACAACTTCGTGGCGGATCTTCAGCGCTACGACGAGGCCACGCTCCAGGCCCAAATCCCCACGCTGATCTGTCACGGTCTAGCCGATGAGGTGATTTCCATCGACGCTAGCCATGCCTATGTTGCCCAACGCCCCTGGGGAACCCTGCTGGAATTCGCCAGCGACCACACCCTCGGCAACGTGGAGGACGACATATGGCAGGCTATGAGCCACTTTCTAGGGCTCACTTCCGGGCGCTAGCCCTCAGCGGCCCAGCCCTGAGGATGGCGGCGCGGAACCCGGAGGCGGAAGCCCCTGGGACGACGAAAAGTGAGCTATCGCCGCCATCGGCAGGGTCAAAGTCATCAAGGCAATGACGATGCCGAGCAGATTGGAGAAAATACTAGGAGGTTCCCCCGGAGGGGTGTCAGGTTGACTGGCAGAATCCATGCAATTTTAGGACTGAAATCAGCAAAGCGGGCTTGGTTGACCGAGGGGGTCACGCAACGGGAAAACCCGTCAGCCCATCCGTTATCTCGCCGCAAAACCTTCTATCAGACCATCTTAGACATCACACCACAATAAACAGTTCCCCAGGTCACAAAGCCGCCAACGTTAGCTATGAATTGCTGACACGCCATGGTCATGCTGATGGGTACCCATCTAACGCGGCCTTACGCTGACGATCCATCACCGACCATCTCGGAGAATGCCTTGCGGCATCCGCTGAGGGAGACCATGCAGAATCACCATCGTGCAACACGGGAAAACTTGGCGAATGGCGAACCATTTACCTAGGCTTATAGTCTATCATTCCCCGCTAGTCGTCGGCAGGGCAAAATCGTTACAAAGATTACCGAATCTGAGTGTGGATGTCTGGGCTGGCACGAGCCACCTCTCTAATGCCGGAGGGCGATACCCTGCTCCCATGCACAGCCTCAAGTAGGCCTAAGGTATCTCCTGCCGCCACCGCCGAGGGTGGATATCATCTGCTAAACCAGCTTCGGAGGTTGATTTCGCCCTGCATTTGGTCAAGGCTGGCTTGGTTTTCGGCGGCGGTTTGGTAGTACCACTGGCAGTAGGCTTCAAACTGCTGTCGATATTCCACCTCTAGCCGAAAGTCTTGGGCGGCTTGGTGAAGGATCAAATACTCCGTGACCTCCTGGGATGGCTCTAGGGATCGGGGGCGAAGGTATTCAAAGAACATCGCGGCAAGGGGGTGGGGTGGCGGGGGCCAAATAGCCCTGGGGGTATCATAGCCTGAGCATCAGAAACCCCTTTGGGCGGCTGAAGCGGTAGAGCACGGTCTTGGCCTTCCTCGCCGACTGGTGGCCCCTGCTGGATGCGGCGGCTTCTTGTTGGCTGACCTAATTGCGCTAGGGATGTCTATTTGGGTTGAACCATTGAGGGTTTGCGCCTAGGACAAGGCCGAGGATCCTAAATAGGCGGCTATGGCCAAACAGCCCCACCCCACCATCAACGCTAGGCCACCCAGGGGGGCGACGGCTCCTAGAATGCCGATTCCTGAAAGGCTGAGGGCATAGAGACTGCCGGAAAAAATGACGGTGCCGATCACCAAGGCCCAACCGCCTGCCGTTAGCCAGGTTGCTTGGCCCAGGGAGGTTGTGAGGGCTAGGGCCACGATCCCCAGGGCAAGGGCATGGTACATCTGGTAGCGCACTCCGGTTTCAAAGACCTCCAGCAGGCGGGGGGTAAGCTGGGGTCGCAGGGCATGGGTAGCAAAGGCTCCGGCAGCGACGGCGGTGCCCCCTAATAGGGCGGCAAGGGCAAAAAAGAGACGTTCTGAGGACATAGCAACGCAGGTAGGCAAGGAGAGTAGGCCGCTTTCGGCAACGGTTCAGCGATTGGTGAGGCCGATTGATCCTAGCGTAGCGGCCTGAAGGGTTACTCTAGGGGTGCTGGCTCGGCATAATAAACAGAGTTTTCCGTCGCAGTTGTAGTAGGTCTATCGAGTAGGTACTCCCACCATGGCAGATTCATCATCTCCGTTGCCCCCAGAGGACAAGTTAGCGGACACTCCGACCCCAGCCGCCGACCCAGCGGAAGGCAGCACCGCCCGTCAATTGTTGGGTATGAAGGGGGCGAAGTCGGGCGAGACGTCGATTTGGAAGATTCGGCTGCAACTGATGAAGCCGATTACCTGGATTCCGCTGATTTGGGGCGTGGTATGTGGCGCAGCCTCTGGCGGTGAGTATCGCTGGACCCTGGAATGCGTGCTGATTGCGGCGGCCTGTATGCTGATGTCGGGGCCGCTGCTGACGGGCTATACCCAAACCCTCAACGACTTCTACGACCGCGAAATTGATGCCATCAACGAGCCCTATCGTCCCATTCCCTCCGGGGCCATTTCGGTGCCCCAGGTGGCGACCCAAATTGTGGTGCTGCTGCTGGCCGGAATTGGCGTGGCCTTTGGGCTAGATCGCTGGGCAGGACACGATTTCCCCACCATCACTGCCCTGGCTATTGGCGGATCCTTTGTGTCCTATATTTATTCTGCGCCGCCGCTAAAGCTGAAGCAAAACGGCTGGCTGGGCAACTATGCCCTAGGGGCCAGCTACATCGCGCTGCCCTGGTGGGCGGGCCATGCGTTGTTTGGGGCGCTGACCTGGAAGATTGTGGTGCTGACCCTGTTCTACAGTTTGGCGGGGCTGGGCATTGCCGTGGTTAACGACTTCAAAAGCGTGGAAGGGGATCGCCAGATGGGCCTAAAATCCCTGCCTGTGATGTTTGGGGTCAGCACCGCCGCCTGGATTTGCGTGCTGATGATCGACATTTTCCAGGGGGGAGTAGCGGCCTACCTGATGGCCATTCACCAAAATCTCTACGCCGTTTTGCTGATCCTGCTGATCATTCCCCAAATCACCTTCCAGGATATGTATTTCCTGCGGGATCCCCTCAAAAACGACGTGAAATACCAGGCCAGCGCCCAGCCCTTTTTGGTGTTGGGGATGTTGGTTACAGGGCTGGCCCTAGGCCACGCTGGGATCTAAACCGTCCTAGGACATCCTTGCGGGGGTGGGGTGAGGGCTAACCCAGGGTCAAGATTTCCTGGGGGTTCCGCCGACCGTCGGATCCTCACCTTCCTCCCCCCGCCCTTGAAGAAATGCCAGAAACCCCCTAAAGTGCTTGTTAGTTTTGTCCGCTGTGGGTGGGTTAGGGCAGCCCACGACCAGAAAGCTATGGTATAGAATGCCGGAAATACACCAGATTAAAGGCTTGGGTGGTCTGGGTATGAGGCTGGGTTCGGTGTTGACGTGGTAGAGGGCCGCAGGACAATGACGCAATCTTGGTTGAATCGGCTGTTTTCCCACCAGGGCCAAGTTCCCCAGGAGGCATCCCCCCACTATGCCCAAACGCTGCCGCCCCAGCCGCGTCCGAGGCCCAGCGCCACGGAGCCCGCAACCCCCGATCCCGATCCCCCACCGCGCTTTCGGCGGCCTCGGCTGCGAGATCTGACCCTGCCCGTCATCATGGTGGTAGTGGCGGTGACGGTGGGCGGTGCAACCCGCACCTATCGCCTAGTGCAGACGACCTGGGATAACCTACCGAACTCGGAGGAGGCGCTGACCTACCAGCGAGACGGTACCATCACCATGATCTCGGCGGATGGTGTGATTCTGCAAAAGCTTGGCCCCGCCTCCCGCGAAACCAGTAGCTACGAGGCGATCCCGGAGCATGTGATCGCGGCCTTCGTGGCCTCAGAGGATCAGCGCTTCTACGACCATCGCGGGGTTGATTACCTGGGCATTACCCGCGCCGCCTGGGCCAACCTGCGGCGGGGCAATGTGGTCGAGGGAGCTAGCACCATTACGCAACAGTTGGCTCGTATCGTCTACCTCAGCCAAGAGCGCAGTGTGCAGCGCAAGGCCCGCGAAATCTTGATGGCCCACAAGCTAGAGCAAGATCTCACCAAAGCCCAGATCATGGAGCGCTACCTGAACTTGGTGTACCTGGGTTCTGGGGCCTATGGGGTGGCCGACGCCGCCTGGATCTACTTTGGCAAACCCCTAGAGCAGTTGACTGTAGCCGAGGCCGCTATGATTGCTGGGATGGCCCCCGCGCCCAGCCGCTTTTCCCCCGGGGTCAATCCGGCGGCGGCCCAGGCCCAGCGGGATCGGGTGATTCGACGCATGTTAGCCACCGGGGCGATCACCCCCACCGAGGCCGAAACGGCCCTTGCCGACGACATTGCGGTCACGCCCAATCAGCCTAAATTTCTCTTCAGCGAGTTTCCCTACTTCACGATTTACATCGAGAAGCAATTAGAGCAACTGCTCACCCCCGAACAACTGGCGGCGGGGGGGCTGACGGTGGAAACTACCCTCAACGTGAGTTGGCAGCGCAAGGCTGAAGCCACCGTTGAGCAGGCTATCGAGCGCTACAGCAGTTGGCAAGGCATCGAGCAGGTCGCCCTAGTGGCCGTAGACCCCCGCAATGGCGAAATCAAGGCCATGGTGGGCGGCAACGACTTTAACGAAAGCCAGTTTAACCGCGTTACCCAGGCCCAGCGCCAGCCCGGTTCCACCTTCAAAACCTTTGTCTATGCCACGGCCATTGCGGGGGGCATGTCTCCCTACAAGACCTATACCGACGCCCGCTACGTGGTGGATGGCTACGAGCCCAAAAACTACGGCGGCACCTTCAGCGGCGACGTTGACCTGCTGAGGGCGCTGCGCAACTCCATCAACATCGTGGCTGTAAAACTGCTAGTGGATGTGGGCTTTGACCCGGTGATCCAGATGGCCCAGCGGATGGGCATTGAGTCGCCCCTGTTGGGTACGTACTCCTTGGCCCTTGGGGCGTCGGAGGTGAACCTGCTGGAACTGACCAGCGCCTATGGCACCTTGGCGAATAAAGGTCGCCATGTGCCAGCCCACGGCATTCGGCGGGTACTGAATAGCCAGGGTGAAGTGCTCTATGCTACCGATGCAGCCCAACGAGCCGCCCAGGCCGTGGATGCCGATACCGCCGCCATCATGACCTGGATGCTGCGCAGTGTGGTGGAGGGAGGCACGGGCAGCAATGCCAATATTGGTCGCCCCGTTGCCGGAAAGACGGGTACCTCCGAGCGCAACCGAGATCTCTGGTTTATTGGCTACATTCCTCAGCTCGCCACTGGGGTGTGGATGGGCAACGACGACGACAGCCCTAGCCGTGGGGCCAGCACCACCTCAGCGGCGATTTGGCGGATGTTTATGTCGCAGATTACTGAAGATATTCCGGTGGAGCAATTCCCGCAGTTGCCGCGCCTGGGGGGCCGAGAAGCTACCGTCGAGCTACAGCCTGTGAAGCCAGGTCGAGTGATTGCAGATCGCAGTCCTTCTGGGGGTGGCTCATCCAATGAAGATCAGCCCGCCCCCTCCAACCGTCGCGCTCAGCCTGCGGCCCGGTCGGAGTCCAATCGCGAAGAGGCCGATAGTGCTGCCCCCAGTCGCTCCCGCAGTGAGGGGAATAACACTCCGGCTCCGGCCCCTAGCCCCGCTTCTAACCGCCGTTCCGATCCAGCCCCCAGCGGCCAATCCCCGGCTCCTGCCCCCGCTGCTGCTCCGGCCCCTGTGGCGGCTCCGGCTCCCGCAGAATCCGTTGCTCCGGCTCCGGCTCCCGCCCCAGCGCCCGCTCCCGCTCCGGCTCCCCCTGCTCCAGTAGCGGCTCCGGCTCCGGCTCCCGCCCCACCCCCGGCTCCACCCCCCGCCCCAGTTGCTCCGGCCCCGGCTCCGGCGGCCCCACCGCCTCCCCTCAGCCCCAGCGGCGGTGGATCGAGTGACGCAGCAGACTAGGATGAGCAAAAAACGCCCCTCCCGTTGGTGAGGAGCTAGGGACGTAGCTTGGTTTCCGAAGGGTGGGCTGCGGCAGCCTGGGGATCTGCTGGGCCTGGCGGCTAATCTTGAATGTAGGGATGGCCGGACACCAACGCCTGTTCTGCCCGCATGAACTCGCGCCCTAGGTAGGCTGCGTGATCCAGATAGCTTAGGGGACAAGGCTGGTTAGGGTTTTCAAAAATGGCGATACAGATCTCTTTGGCGGTGCGTCCTGTGTAGACCTGGGTGGGGACACGCTCTACGGGGCCGCGCACGGGCAGGGGTTTTCCGGTCTCTGGATCGCAAGCAAGCCCTTTGTCGTTGATGGTGTTGGTAAAGTGCTTGGCGCAGATCAGCCCCTGGTCTAGGTCAAGATAAATCAAGAAGTACCCCTGGGGATCCAGCTCAATGTAGCGTTTGGAGAGTTGGTCGTTGAGGGCCTGAAGGGCGACAGCGTCAACGGAGGTGGCGGGAACGGCGTTAGGGCTAGACATGAAACGGCAACGGACTGGGTAAGGAATAGTCTCTTATTCTAGCCTGCCTGCCGCTAGCGCTGCCTTTCCCCCGTTTTGCCTCGCCCGTTCATGGGGATCGCGTCCCCCGCCCCCGCTTACCGATCCGGGCCTGGCGTGGCTATACTGGCGATTGGCTCATCTCAAGGTTGTGTGTATGGTGTCGCGCTGGCTTGTTTCAGGAACCCTGGGAGCGGTGGCTGCCCTGGTGGTGGTGGCTCCGGCCCAGGCGGCAACGCTGCAATACTGGTGGTTTGATGCCCAAAGCAATCAGCTGATCTTCACCACGGATGGCAGCGTCCAGCCCACTGCCCAGATGCTTGCCAACCCCACCCGCGTTGTTGTTGACCTTCCCAATACCCAATTGGGGGGCAGCACTCGTCGGCAGTCGGTGGGCGGCAATGTGCGCGAGGTACGGGCTGGCCAGTTCGATGCCCAAACCACGCGCTTGGTGATTGAATTTGCCCCAGGTTATAGCCTTGATCCCCAGGCAGTGCGGGTGCAGGGGGTGCGCCCTAACCAGTGGGTGGTGCAGCTACCAGGATCCACGACTAACGCCCCTGGCAATGCCGCCCCGCCCACGGGGGAGGCCACTCCAGCAACCATTACCCCCAGCGGCAATCAGGTGCAGGGCAATACAGGCACCGGAGCAGCGGCCACCCTGAACCGCGTCACCACCACTGGGGACGGATTTTTGCTGCACATGAGCGGCACTGCGCCCCGGCCCACCATCCGCTTTTCTGGAAATGGCCCCGATGATCAAGTAGCGGTGCTTGACCTGCCCAACACCGCCGTTGCCACCACCCTGCGCCCTAGCGACCTGCCCAACTTTCGATACAGCATCCGTACCTGGGAGGTGGTGCAGCAGGAGACCAATCCCCCCAGCACCCGCATTACCCTGCGTCTGGCTCCCGGTAGTCCGCAATGGCGAGCGTTGAGTAACTCCAGTGGCGTGGTGCTGTTGCCCCCCAGCGGCGTCCCCATTAGCTCTGTGCCCGATGAACCGCCGCCGCCCACCCCAGTTCCCCCGGTCAGTGAGGTGCGACCAACGGTTCCTGTATTGCCTCCCGGTCGGCCTGCAACGCCACCCATTCGGCCCACGACGCCCCCATCCCAAGTGACGGTGCCGCCCACCCAGCCCACGGCCCCCCCTGCTATGCCTAGCATCCCCAGTCAGCGGGTGGTGGTGGTGATCGATCCCGGTCATGGTGGACGGGATCCGGGGGCTGTCGGCATTGGCGGACTCCAGGAAAAACAGGTGATCTTCCCGATTTCCCTGCGGGTGGCCGAACTGCTGGAGCAGCAAGGGGTGGTGGTGGTGATGACCCGCCGCGAAGACATCACCCTCGATCTGCAAAGCCGCGTGGACATTGCCAATCGGGCCAGGGGCAACATTTTTGTCAGCATCCACGCCAACGCCATCAGCATGAGCCGCCCGGATGTGAACGGGGTAGAAACCTACTTTGCCTCAGAAAGTGGGCGACGGCTGGCGGCGGCGATTCAATCGAATATGCTGGCGGCCACGGGAATGCGAGATCGAGGGGTAAAGCAGGCCCGATTCTTTGTCATTCGCCATACGAATATGCCCGCTGCGTTGGTGGAAGTAGGTTTTGTCACGGGTGCCCAGGATGCCCCCCGATTAGCCGATCCCGCTTGGCGCGAAACCGCTGCCCAGGCCATCGCCCGTGGCATTTTGCAGTACATCCAGCAGGGGCTTTAGGGCCAAACGCGATACAGCCATTCGCTATCTCCGTCGGGGGAAGGTCGCATGACCAATCTGCCCCCCGCCAGACCTGGGGGGATTGTCTATGATGGGAAAAGTTTTGGGTTAGGGCGCATGAGCCATGGCCCAATGTCCTTTTTCGTCGCGCTGTGTCACGGTTTATGCGATCTGCCCTATTTCAGCCAAAGATGCCCGTCCGTCTAGCTCCCCTGGGCCGCTGGGGGGTAGGGGTCATCGCCGGGTTGAGTGTTGGCCTCTGGGGGAGCCCCGGCCCTGCGGCAGAACTGTCCTGGATCGCCCAGGCGTCCTCGTCTGCGGATTCCCTTTGTCCGGCTCCGGCCCTATCGCGGCTGGGGCGTCATCGGGTGGCGGCTGGGGAAACGCTGGAAACCATTGCCCAACGTTACGGATTGCTGAGCACCACCATCATGGGCTTCAACCCGGCGGTGCAAGGGGGACGGGTCAGCGTTGGGCAGGAGTTGGTGATTCCCCCCTACAACGGCATTCGGGTGCGGGTGAGCCCCGGCCAAACCTGGGCACAGGTGGCCCAAGCCTACGACCGTCAGGCCGACCTTTTGTTTGAGATCAATGGCTGCGTCGGCACCGTACCCACCGAAATCTTTATTCCGGGCATTAACTGGTTTCCCGGTGTCAGCACCGCAGCCAGCACCAATAATGCGCCTCAATCCCGCCCTAGCCCCCTCCAAGGCTATCCCCTGCCGGAGCGGGCCGAGGTGGTCATGAACTTTGGCTGGCAGCCCGCCCCAGATCGCGATGAGGTGGTGTTTAACACGGGGGTTGCGTTGGCGGCAACGGCAGAGACTCCCGTGCTAGCTGTGGGGTCAGGGACGGTGGCCTTTGTGGGAACGGATCCGGTCTACGGCAACCTCATTGTGGTGAACCATGCCGATGGCCTGCAAACCCGCTACGCGAACCTCACAGCTATGACGGTCGCCGTCGGCCAAACGGTGGCCCAGGGGGCCAGGTTAGGGCAAGTGGCCCCTCAAGACGAGCGCCCAGAGTCCTACCTCTTCTTTGAAGTGCGGCTCAATTCAGCCCTGGGCTGGGTGGCGCAAAATCCCCATGATCTCGTCCCGGCCATGGCTCTGCGGTAGGGCGCTACGGCTGGGTGGCGGATTCCTGAACGCTGGCTTCAATGGCGTCCAACGTGTTGAGCACCAAGCGCTTCGCCTGAAGTTCCCAGCCCCATTTTTGCACTTGAAAGGCGACATAGAAGCCGATCCCCGTGGCAATTAAATCCAGCGGTTGCTTGCCTGAAATGCCCAGCAGCAGGCCCAATCCGCCGATGCCCCAAAAAGGAAGGGCCACCGTTTGGCGGTTTTCTTCCACCAGCTCGGCTAAGAAGTTCTTGGGCAAACTGGCTTCTACCTCAGCCCGCACGGCCTTTTGTTCAGGATAGGGCACGGCAAAGCTAAACTTGCGCCGCAGTTTTTCAATTTTGCGGGCATCGGTGCTGTACTCCGTTAGCTCGTCTTCCGCCATGCGAATGAGCTGTTCTGCTTTGCTCATAAACCGTTCTCCAGGGGGCCGTTGTGTGGTTATTAATCCCTATGTTCCCACAGCCGTTCCACCCCTGACCGCAGACAGGGTTTATGATTGGCCCAAACCCATCGCCCATTACTTCCGCGAGGTCGCCATGGAACTGGATATTCTTTTGCACATTGCCATTGGCATTGGCCTCAGTGCGGCGGCGGGGTTTCGGATTTTGGTGCCGTTTTTGATGACAGGCATTGCCGCCCAGCAGGGCTACCTTACCCTGTCACCAGGGATGAGCTGGATGGCCACCACTCCAGCCATCATCGCCTTTGCGGTCGCCACGGTGATTGAAGTGCTGATTTACCTGGTGCCCGTGGTAGACAACCTGATGGACGTTGTAGAACTCCCTGCCGCCGCCATCGCCGGAACCGTGCTCACCGCCGCCGTGGTCGGGGGAGACATGAGCCCCTTTTTGCAGTGGAGCTTGGCCCTTATTGCCGGGGGTACCGTGGCCAGCGGCACCCAAGCCTTTACCGGGCTGGCGCGACTCGCCTCCACCGCAGCGGCAGGGCCAGTGGGAAATGTGGCGGTTTCCGGCACCGAATTGGCCAGTTCCACGGTGCTGTCAATCTTGGCCATCGCCACGCCCATCCTGGTGTTACTGGTGGTGATTGTCCTGTTCTTTCTCATCTTCCGGCGGCGCGGCTGGCGACGAAAACCCTATTGATGTGTCGCTTCAGTTCGGGAACCCGTACAGCTTGGTTCATTGCTATTGCTCCCTTAAGTAACGTAAATTAGCACTCGGAGCTTGAGAGTGCTAAGTTCCCGTTTGGTCTGAGCAGGCGAGAGATTCGCTCAGGCGTTCGTTGTACGTCGCTAAATCCCGGAGATTGTTTGTATGGCTGCTATCACCCTAGCCGCATCCAGCGTTAAGCCCCTGGCGGATCGAGTTCTGATCAAAGTCAGCGCTTCTGAAGAAACCACCGCTGGCGGCATTCTGCTGCCCGACACTGCCAAAGAAAAGCCCCAGGTTGGCGAAATTACCGCCGTTGGCCCCGGCAAAACCGATGACAAAGGCAACCGCCAAGCCCTCGATGTGAACATTGGCGACAAAGTGCTGTACTCCAAGTATGCCGGAACCGACATCAAACTGGGCGGCGAAGAGTATGTGCTGCTGTCTGAGAAAGATATCCTGGCCGTTTTGGGCTAAATCCTGTTGGGTTCGGTGCATTGCTTCGTAAATGCACCCGACAACCTAACCGATAGGTTTTTCTAAGGACTTGAGAATGGGGGTGTTGGGCTTCACTTCGCTGTACCCAGCCTGCAAATTCTCGTCTGAAGTCATCACGGATTCTTGTTTCGTTTCCTCCTACTTAATTTTCGGAGACATTAGTTCATGGCTAAGCGCATTATTTACAACGAAAACGCCCGTCGTGCCCTAGAAAAAGGCATGGATACCCTGGCTGAGGCCGTTGCCGTCACCCTCGGCCCCAAGGGTCGTAACGTGGTGCTGGAGAAGAAGTTCGGCGCTCCTCAGATCGTGAACGATGGTGTGACCATCGCCAAGGAAATCGAACTGGAAGACAACATTGAAAACACCGGGGTGGCGCTGATTCGTCAGGCCGCTTCTAAAACCAACGACGCCGCTGGCGACGGTACTACCACCGCCACCGTGCTGGCCCATGCCATCGTGAAAGAAGGTCTGCGGAACGTGGCGGCGGGTGCCAACGCTATCTCCCTGAAGCGCGGTATCGACAAGGCCACCGCCTTCCTGGTGGACAAAATCGCTGAGCACGCTCGTCCGGTGGAAGATTCTAAGTCCATCGCCCAGGTGGGTTCTATCTCCGCTGGTAACGACGAAGAAGTGGGCGCGATGATCGCCGAGGCCATGGATAAAGTGGGCCGCGAGGGCGTGATTTCCCTGGAAGAAGGGAAGTCCATGACCACCGAGCTGGAAATCACCGAAGGGATGCGCTTCGACAAGGGCTACATCTCCCCCTACTTCGTCACCGACACCGAGCGTATGGAAGCCGTCCTCGACGAGCCCTACCTGCTGATCACCGACAAGAAAATTGCCCTGGTGCAAGACCTGGTGCCCGTGCTAGAGCAAGTGGCCCGCTCCGGTCGTCCCCTGGTGATCATCGCCGAGGACATCGAGAAAGAAGCCCTGGCGACCCTGGTGGTCAACCGTCTGCGCGGTGTGCTGAACGTGGCCGCTGTCAAGGCTCCTGGCTTTGGCGACCGTCGTAAGGCCATGCTGGAAGACATCGCCGTGCTGACGGGCGGTCAGGTAATCTCCGAAGACACCGGACTCAAGCTGGACAACACCAAGCTGGATATGCTGGGTCAGGCTCGCCGCCTCACCATCACCAAGGATGCCACCACCATCGTCGCCGAAGGCAACGAGAAGGATGTGAAGGCCCGCTGCGAGCAAATCCGTCGTCAGATCGAAGAAACCGAATCTAGCTACGACAAAGAGAAGCTGCAAGAGCGGCTGGCTAAGCTCTCTGGCGGTGTGGCCGTGATCAAAGTCGGTGCCGCCACCGAAACCGAAATGAAGGATCGCAAGCTGCGCCTGGAAGACGCCATCAACGCCACCAAGGCCGCTGTGGAAGAAGGCATTGTCCCCGGTGGCGGTACCACCCTGGCCCACCTGGTGCCCGACCTGCTCACCTGGGTTGACGGCAATCTCACCGCCGAAGAGCACACTGGCGCTACCATCGTGGCCC
Source organism: Leptolyngbya sp. BL0902 (assembly GCF_016403105.1). Classification (NCBI taxonomy): domain Bacteria; kingdom Bacillati; phylum Cyanobacteriota; class Cyanophyceae; order Leptolyngbyales; family Leptolyngbyaceae; genus Leptolyngbya; species Leptolyngbya sp. BL0902. Next base: position 81,383 of record NZ_CP046155.1, on the reverse strand, counting down.
GCGCCCTGGCGGCTCCCCTGATGCGGATTGCTGAAAATGCTGGCCAAAACGGTGCCGTCATCGCCGAGCGCGTCAAAGAGAAGGACTTCAACGTCGGCTACAACGCCGCCAACGGCGAATTCGTCGATATGTTTGAAGCTGGTATCGTTGACCCCGCCAAAGTGACCCGTTCTGCCCTGCAAAACGCGGCCTCCATCGCAGGCATGGTGCTGACCACCGAGTGCATCATCGTCGATAAGCCCGAACCCAAGGAAGGCGCTCCCGCTGGCGCTGGCATGGGCGGCGACTTCGACTACTAAGGTCTAACCGACCGAACGATGCCTCCGGTTGAACTACAATCGGGGCATCTCATTCAAAGCTGGGCTTCTGTTGCAGAGGCCCAGTTTTTTGTGGCGCTAGGCTAGATTGCTAGCTTTTTCTAGGAAATCTAGGCAGTCACGATGGTCAGTTTTGCCGATGGCGGGGCGCTCTAAGGGCAGCACCCTAGACTTCATCGGGATCAATCCCCAAGGCCCGCAGGCGGGCGGCAAGTTTCTCCGCACGTTGCTGGGCAGCGTCTCGCTCTTGCTGAATATTTTCGTTTTCCTCTTGGAGCGCCTCTCGTACAAGCTCTAGTTCATAGCGACTCAGCAGTTTTGCCCCCGATTGTGGGTCGTAGAAGCGTAAGGCTTGGGCTACCGGAGCCAGCCCCAGTTCTGGGTAGGTAGGATGCAGTTGTAAATCTAGCCCTAACACGGTGCTGTGGATAGAGGGCAGGCCCGTGGGCGTGGAGGTTAGGGACAGAGGTTGATAACGGCCCTCCACCAGCTTGGCTCCCCGCAGTTGAGGCTTGAGGTAGTCGGCGGTGGGGTCATACTGAAAGTATTCTTCAACCCCCAGGCTGGCGTAGAGGCGGGGTTTGTCCTCGGAGTCTTGGTGTTTGGTGCTGCGGGAGGTGATTTCTAGGACAAAATTAGGCAGCTTGCCGCCTTCTTGCCAGGTTTTATAGCTGCGGCGTTTTCGGTTACTGACGCCAAAAACGACAAACACATCCGGCGAGATGGATGCCTTGGGATTATCCTCTTCATAGTAGATAAACAAGTTACCCGACACATAAACATTGGGCCGCCCTTTGAAATAGAGTTGCAGCACTTCAACGCAATACAACAGATAATCGCGAGTGGCGTCGCTTTCGGTCATCGGTTGTCCATCCGTATCGGGATAGATAATCGGGGCAGCGGTCAGTCCGGTCATCTCGGACATGGGGCGATATCCTTGGCGGCTTGACATGGTTTCTATTATGCCATTGCCCCTTTCGTCCAGCGGCCACCGAGCCCTGGAGACCAAGTCACGCCAATTCGGCGGTGACAATCGCCTAGCGATTCCCGGTTGGGTATAGCCGCAGTGGATGGGGCGGCATCACCGGGTTCACCCAACTGCCTACGGGCAGCGCCTGACTGGCGGGGAGGCGAGCATGAAGCAGGTGCCCAGAGGGCGTAGAGAGGCTGTACTTGTACTCTCGGCCCAAAAACTGGCGGCTCTGGACGCGCAACAGCCCTGTCTCCACCACTTGCAACGCTAGGTCTTCTTGACGAATCATAATCTCGCCCTGGGCCACCGTGGCATCGGGGGCCGCTCCGTCGGGCTGAATCACCTGGGTGAGGGTGCCCAACTCCGTCTCCCAGCCCTGGGGGGTGCGGCGAGCCGGGAGAAAGTTAGCCTGGGTAACAAAGCTGGCAATGAAGCGAGAGGCCGGAGCGGTGTAGACCGTTTCGGGACTGCCCCACTGCTCTAGCCGTCCCTGGCGCATCACCGCCACCTGATCGGCAATGGCGAGGGCTTCCTCCTGGTCGTGGGTGACAAACACCCCGGAGGCATTCACCTGCTTCAGCACGTCGCGTACCTCCTGGCGCAGATGCAGCCGCACCTGCACATCCAGATTGCTGAAGGGTTCATCCAGCAAAATCAGCGTGGGCCGAGGGGCGAGGGCACGGGCCAGGGCCACCCGCTGCTGTTGCCCCCCGGAAAGCTCGTGGGGGAAGCGGCGTTCAAACCCCGTGAGCCCCACCAGAGCAATGGCCTCTTGGGTTTGGGCCTGCACCTGTTTGGGATCTAAGCTACCCAGGCGCACCAAGGACTGAAGCCCAAAGGCCACATTTTTCTCCACCGTTAGATGGGGAAACAGGGCGTAGTCTTGGAACACAATGCCCACATCCCGCCGCTCTGGGGGCAGCCAACAGGGGCCGCAGACGGGCTGCTGTCCGAGATAAATCGCGCCCTGGTCGGGTTGCTCAAAGCCCGCAATCAGCCGCAGCAGGGTTGTTTTGCCACAGCCAGACGGCCCCAACAACGCCAAAATCTCGCCCTGACGCAGGCTGAGGCTAACCCCATCCACCGCCGGGGGCAGGGCGGAGGTATATCGCTTCGTAATTGCATCAAGATACAGGATATCGGGTGAGGGCATTGCAGTGGCAACCATGACAAAATGGGGAAGACAAGGATCTCCCTGCCCAGTATCCTACCCTTTATTGACGATGGCTTGCATTAGGCTGAGGGGCACCGCCGACTGCACAGAGGGCACAGAGGGACGGTCTACCCTCCTAGGCCGCGACGTCTGTGGGGGATGCCGTCACCTCGGGCAGGGGAGACAGATCCATCGCAACGGTATCGGCGGATTGGGGCTGGAAGCGGTTCCACTGCTCCAAATAGTCAACCAGGTGCTCGTCTCCCGCCGCAATGTGATCATGCAGCAGGGATCGCACGCGATCTTCCTCGATTTGGTGCTGTTCAGGGCTGAAAAAGCCTGCAAACAAAGCCGTTCGCAGCCACACCAGGTAGGTAGTGAGGGCATCAAAGTGGTTGTATTCCACAATGGCCCGCAGGTTGCCCTCCACCCACAGATCCACCACACTGCTGCCGTCGGTGCCCATCTTGCCCGGAATGCCCATTGCCGCCGCCAGTTCGTGCAGGGAGGGCGTGCCAATCCCCCAACCGCTGACCAAATTTTTTAGGTCAATGTGGGCTTCGGTGTGGCGGGCGAAATAGTCTACGCCTTCCCAGGGTTTGTCGGGGCGTTGGCAAAAGGCTTTGGCCGAAATGCCCATGGCCATGCCCCGCTGCAACAAAATCGGCAGATCCGAGGTTTGGGAATTAAACCCCACCAACTGGGGCTTTTGCTGGCCCACATAGCTCAGAAAGGTGTGGATGAGATCCCCCTCCGCCATGGGTTGGTCGGCCTGTTTGGGGAGGGCCGTCAGCCGCAGCACCACTTCGCCATTGCGCCGCTGCTCCCGAATCACCGCCGCCACCGATACCACCCGACAAAGCGCCGTTTTGAGGTAGGGCCGAGGCTTGTCCTCCGTGGCTCCTCCGTGCTCCCACATCACCTGAAAGACGTCCTCATCAGACAATGTGGCGGGTAGCCGATAGACCCGCCGCCCGGAAGGCGCATCGGGCACCCATTCCAAATCAAACGCACATACCCGCTGACCAACGGACTTGAACACCGCGACACCCCCAAGGCAAATGTAATAGTGCTGAAACTTGCCTAAGGTTGCCCTAGGGGTGGGTTCTTGTTGTCACCGTCACCGCCATTCAGCCTATTGCCGTAGATCAACCGTTGTCTTGGCTTTGACTCAGGAGCCGCTTGGGGAATTGAGGCTGAAAAAATCCTAGGACGGCGGGGCCGCGACGTTGGGAGTCTCCCTAACAGTCGATTAGTTTGGCAATGAAGGGTTTGGCCAAAAAGAAGCTGGCGATGGTTTTGGCATCCACGGCCTCTCCAGCGAGAATAGCCTTCTCCAGTTGATCGGGCGTCATCAACACGACCTCCATGTCTTCATCTTCGTCGCCCGCTGGAGCCTCTACGGGCTCTAAATCTGTGGCGAGGAAGGCGTAGATCAGTTCATCGGAGTAGCCCGGGGCCAAGGGAAACGTGCCGATGGGAAGCCAAGTGGTTGCCGCATAGCCCGTTTCCTCCTGAATTTCGCGGCGAATGGTCTCTGCCGGGGCTTCGTTGGGTTCGATGGTGCCCGCCGGAAACTCCAGCAACCGTCCCAGCACCGCAAACCGATACTGCCGCAGCAAAACCAGCCGACCATCATCGGTAAGGGGCACGGCCAAGGCCCCGCCGGGATGGCGCACGCATTCCCACTCGCCCACGGCCTTATTGGGCAGACGCAGACGGTTCACCTCAAAGTTAAATTTGCGGCCTTCGTAGAATAAGCGCTGTTTTAACAGTTGGGGCGGTTCTTGTCCAAGGGGCATAGGGAGTGCTGATTGTGCAGAAAAGATTTGCTTATTGTACCCCGCATCCAGTGATAGGGGCCTAGGTCAGGGGTCGCAATCGCGCTAATATCGGGGTTGGTGGCCATTGCCGAAGGGTGGCCGTTGCCGAGGGATGGCCGGAAAAGGATATGGGCGGGGTGAGTGCGGTTGTGGATGAAGCGGGAAAGGACAGAGCGAGAAGCTGTCCAGTGAGCGGCGTGGCGGACGGATTTTTGAACCTCAATAAGCTTAGCCAAGTCACCTCCCATGACTGTGTCGCGGCGGTGCGGCGGCTGTTGGGCACCCGCAAGGTGGGCCACGGGGGCACGCTGGATCCGCTGGCGGAGGGGGTGTTGCCCTTGGCGGTGGGACGGGCGACGCGGCTGCTACCCTACCTGGCGGCGGATAAAGCCTACCGGGCGGTGATTCGCTTTGGCCTGACCACCACCACCGACGACCTGGAGGGCGAGGTGGTGAGCCATTGTCTCGCAACGGATCTCACCTTGGAGGCTGTGCAGGCGGCTCTACCCGAATTTTTGGGTACCCTGGCGCAAATTCCCCCGGCCTTTAGCGCTATTCAAGTGGAGGGCAAGCGCCTGTACGACCTCGCTCGACGCGGCCAAGTGGTGACGCCGCCCCCTCGCACGGTGGTGATCCATGGCCTGACGGTGCAGGGCTGGCAGGGGGGCGATCATCCCGAACTCACCGTGGATGTGGACTGTGGCCCCGGTACCTACATCCGCGCCCTGGCCCGCGACTTGGGGCAGCAGGTGGGCACAGGCGCAACCTTGGCCCACCTCACCCGCACCCGCAGCAATGGCTTTACCCTCGACACCAGCCTCACCTTGGATCAGGTGAAACAGCGCGTCGAGACCGAGGGCTTTCAACTCCAGGCTCCAGAAGCGGCCCTTGCCCACCTGCCTGCCCTGGCCCTCGATCCGGATCTCGCCCGTCGCTGGCAGCAGGGCCAAAAGTTTGCGCCGCCCATCGCCCTAGACCCCGATCAGCCCTATCGCATTGTGTCCGCCGCCGACAACGAATTCCTCGGCATTGGCCAAGTAGAGTACCGAGAAGGGGAGCCCATTCTTAAAGCCAAGATGGTCTTCAAACCCTGGGCCTAGGCATCGGGAACCTAGCCCCAAGCTTAGGGCTCTGCCTCTGTGACCTAGGGCGTAAGACGCTGGATTTTGGCCTCAACCGACATCCTAGGGGCACAGGGTTCCTGGTGCGGCCCAGGCGAACTCTGGACGTCCGCAGCCAAAGCGTTGACCGCTCTGATTTAAGGCCCAACCCATGGAGGTGGGGGTGAGGTCAAGGCGTTGTTCGATAGCCGCCACCGAGTCATCACACAGCCCCACGCGGGTAGATAGGATGGCCATATCGCCATTGTCCAAAGCCTCGATGCGGACTTGAGCGGTTCTGAAGCATTCCAGCGTTTCCGGTTCGGTCAGCAGGGATTGGGCCAAACTGAAGGGGGTCAGTTCGCCGGAGGGTAAGGCAACGCCATCGTTATCTATGGCTTCATAGGCTTCCCATCCCGGCAGATAGGGCGGCAACAAGGCCAACGGCTCGACCTGGGCGATGGGGCTAGTCGGGGCCGAACAGGCGGCTAATCCTAGCATGAGGGCCGCCATTCCCCAGGGCCGTAGCGGTTGTTTGGGAAGGTTAAACTTGGGCATCATCACAAACCTCAACCTCAATGTCGGTATGGATATTTAGACACCATGGACGTTTTGGAACAACTGCGCCAGGACTATCAGCGCTTTCCCCACCAGCAGAGCTATCACCTCTATGCAGAGGACGTCTATTTCAAAGACCCCCTGAACGAGTTTCGCGGCCTGTCACGCTACCAGAACATGATTGGCTTTATCACCCGCTGGTTTCAGGCCATTGATCTAGATCTGCACGCCATTGAATACGTTAGCCCCAGCCAAATTCACACCCGCTGGACGCTGAATTGGGTAGCCCCTTTGCCCTGGAAGCCCGCGATGAGCATCCCTGGCCGCAGCGAGCTGACCCTCAACGATAGCGGCAAAATTTGCGCCCATGTGGACTATTGGGACTGTTCCCGTTGGGCGGTGGTGCAACAGGTGTTTGGGGTACGGTCAGAGCCCTAGGCGGTGGCGTACTCTCCCTCTGTGGACGCACTATGCCTCTTTGGGTTCCACAGATGTTACGGGGCATGAACAGGTTGGGCTCCATCAGACCTCACCCCATGGAAAACCTGGGTTTCCCGCCGGAGGACTGCTAGCCTATTACTGTTAGCCTACCGCCCCGCCGCCGACCGCCCATGTCTTCGATTCTCGATCCGCCGATTCCTGCCAAGGTTGCCAAAATGAAGGCGCGGGTGCGCTGGCAGCATCCGACCCTGGTGGCCCGCCACATTGATCAAACCAGGCTGATGGTAGAAGATGGCCACGCCGAAACCGAGGAGTTTTCCTTTTTGGTAATTGGCGACAGCGGATCTGGCCCCCACCCGGATCACCACCCCCAGCGGCGGCTGGCCGAGCAGATGGTGCCCCATTTGCAGGACTGTCGGTTTTTGCTGCACACCGGGGACGTGGTGTATCAGGTGGGTTCCCGCGAGCAGTATCCCGACAATTTCATCAAGCCCTATCGAGAGTGGCTGGTGGGGGGCGATCAGCCCGATAAGATTGCCTACGACCAAATGCTGTTTCGGTTTCCGTTTTTGGCGGTGCCCGGAAACCACGATTACTACAACCTGCCGCGCCTGTATAGCGTGCTGGTGCAGCTTAGCAAACCCCTGCGAAAGCTGCTGGGCATCGACCTCAACCCTAATGTGGGCTGGCATGGGTCGGGGGTGGGAGATGCCTACGCTCGCGCCTTTTTAGACTATTTGCAGGGCATCCCTGCCGACCAACTGGTGGATCACCTGCGGACGCACTACGGTGCTTGGAATGGCGACACCCAGGGCTTGCGCTATCGACCAGGGGTGTACACTCGCCTGCCCAATCGCTACTACACCTTTCGCTATGGCGGCATTGATTTTTTTGCGCTAGATTCCAGCACCTTCAACGATCCGTCATTGCTGGCTCACCAGGGAGGGCTAGATCGTCGCCAGTGGCTTCAGGGGCAGCGGCAGCAGGTACTAGAGGATCGACGGTTAGTGGAGGAGGCTGCGCTGCACCGCAATCCCAAAGATACCCATGCTCAGGAGGATTTGGACGACTGGCAGGCCAAGGTAGAGCAGTACGACGAAATGCTGCTCGACATCGACAAGCAACTCAACGCCAACCCCACCGCCCAAATCGACACCGAACAACTGCTGTGGCTGCGAGATAAGCTGATCGCCTCCTGGCAAGACCCAGCGGCGCGGGGGCGGATCGTGTTCTTCCACCATCCCCCCTACGTCACCGAATCCACCAAGTGGAACCAGGGCCAAACCCTGGCGGTGCGTCACCATCTGCGCTGGGTGCTGGATCAGGTAGCGGCGGCGGTGCCTAACCTGGCAGACGGAACGCCCCCGGTGAATCTGGTCATCAACGGCCACGCCCACTGCTTTGAACACCTGAAAACCCTAGACACAGGCCACGCCGATGGTCACTTAGACTGGATTGTCTGCGGCGGCAGCGGCCTCAGCTTGCGGCGTCAGCGGTCTGGCGGAAACACCCTCTGCGAACCTGTCTCTGACCTGACGGGCGAGGCATCCGATGAACTGCGTCCGGTGGCGGAATCCCAGCTCTTTATCGGTCGCATAGGCAAAAAGCCCGACTATCGCCGCCCCTACTCGTTTTTGCGGGTCGATGTCAAAGGGGGCCAGGAACCCAAATTTGTCCTCACCCCCCATGTGTCTGAGCGCTTCCACCGTGATTGGAAGGACTACGCTCTGGATCCGATTTATATTTAGATGCTTCAATGGGCTCTTACCCCAAAATCCCTCTTCCAAGCTTGGAGAGGTGCTTTGAAAGTTCCTTCTGCCTCCCCTCTCCTTCCTGGGAGAGGGGCTGGGGGTGAGGGCAAGACGAGGCAACTCACTAACCTGCGTTTTCGCTGCCTTCGGCGGGGGTGGGGACAGATTCCACCACTTCGGCGGCTGTAGCTTCGGCGGCTTTTTGGCGGTCTTCGCGTTTTTTGCGTTCGGCGGCCAGCATGTCTTTCATGACTTCCTGGGCCTGGGCGAACTTCTCGATGTTGCTGCGGTAGAGTTCTAAATCCTTGGAAAGCTTATCTGCCGGGAAGTTGAGCTTGCCCGTTAGATCCTTCAGCAGGGCTTCAAAGGAGTCTTTGTTTTTGAGGAGGTCTTCTCCGGCGACGGCTTCGATCAGGGTATAGAGGCCGATGCCGAAGGGGCGGCTATATTTGAAGGCTTCCTTGGTGGCGACGGTGCCGAGGGTGCCGCGCAGGCCGCCACTGTGGGCCGCTTCTGCTAGGTTTTCAAACTGGGCTTTGAGGTCGTCGAGGGATTGCCCCGCTACGGCGGCTTGCATGGCTTCGGCGTCGCCCCGGTACTGTTCGGGAGAGCTTTGCACCGATTGGCAAAGGGCATTGAAAATGGAGGCTTTGTCGCTTTCGGGTTCGTAGCCCTGCATAAAGCGGTCGAAGGTGGTGACGATGCCCAGGGCATAGAGGGGATCGTAGGTAAAATCGGCGTTGACCGAGAGCAGATGCATTTCTACCAAAAGCTCGTCCACCACACGACGGTAAATGGAGTTGATGGGGCGGGTGTGGTGAGCATAGAAGTCCCGCTTGGCGTCAGAAACCGTGCGTACAGGTGCGTTATTCACAGCCGAATGTCAAAAAATACAATGATCCCATTGTCCCGTGTGACTGTGTCTTTGCCAACCCAGGGAAGACCGTACTCGGCCCGCTGCCCCTAGCGACCTCGCCCCGCTGTCTATGGGAGTGCGAGTTAAGCGAGATCTCGATGCCTCTCCCTGGGAATTGGGAAGGGCTGGGGCATGGCATGGGAGCGCGGTTGTGATCTACTTAGGTGTATGAAAAGAGGTGAGGAAAACCGGGTGAAGCAAGTTATCGTCGTCACCGGGCCAACCCGGTCGGGCAAGAGCGAGTGGGCGGAGACCTTGGCCCAGCGGTCGGGGCAGGCTGTGGTATATGTGGCCACCTCAGCGGTGAACCCGGAGGATCAGGAGTGGCAGGCGCGGCTGGAGCGACATCGCCAGCGGCGTCCGGTGGATTGGCGGCTGTGGGAGGTGCCCGTGGGCCTGTCGGCGGCGATTTTGGCAGGCCAAGCCACGGACTGTTTGCTGGTCGATTCCCTCGGTACCTGGCTGGCCCATGGGCTAGACCAAGACGACCCCCAGTGGCAGGAAACCGTGGCGGATTTGATTGCCAGCGTGGAGCAAACGGCGGCAACGGTGATTTTTGTGGCGGAGGAAACCGGGTGGGGCGTGGTGCCAGCCTATCCGGCGGGGCGGCAATTTCGAGATCGGCTGGGTCATCTGACGCGGCAACTGGGTGCGGTGGCGGATGCGGTCTACTTGGTGGTGGCAGGCTATGCCGTGGATTTACGCCAGGTGGGGGTGGCGGTGGATGGCCCTCCATAGCCAGTTTTAGGGTGGCCCGTGTGGAATAGAACCCAGCGACCGGGGGATCGCTGGGGTAAATCTGCAAACTTTCCAAAGAATCGCCCGTTCTTCGGTGGGGTCAGGGATAAAACAGCTAGGATCACAGTGCAGCCGTAGTGTCTAGCCGTGTGACCTGGGGTAGCACTGCATAGGAGGACAATGGCCACCCAGGAACAAGTAAGGGAATTTTTGGCCCACTGGTTTCAGTTGGGCAAGCCCGTGGTGCTGGCGGAGAATCGGGGCACCTGTTTGCCGTCGCCGATTTTTTACAAAGGTCGCTACAGCCAAGCCTTTGAAGATTGTTGGCACCACATCATGGTAACAAGTGGCCAGGGCTGCTACCTCGAAGGCACCACCCAAAGCGTTGCGACGATGCTCACTCCTGCCTGGGACATTACCGCCTGTGCCCGCTGCGAGATGCCCGTGGCCATCCCCATTTTGGGCCTCAATACCTGCCCCTGCCCCTGCCACGACCTCCACACCTGGCCCAACACCGAAGTACCGACCCCACGCCCTGCGGTGGATGAGGAACAGCGCCTCAGCAAGATTCAGGAACGCCTAGAACAGGTTTCCGACCCACCGCCCTTGCCTCCCCGTTGTCCCTACAGCGCAGAGGACACCAGCGTTTTTTCCTCTTGGCGCAAAATGTCGTGAACCAAAAAGTCGTGGGCCATGAGGGTATTGGGGAAAATGGCCCTAGCCTCGGCCAGCAAATCCCCAAGCTGGATGCTGTTGCCCGGAGCATAGCGGGGGCTGAAGTGGGTCATGATCAACTGCTGCACCTGGGCACCTAGGGCCACCTGGGCCGCCATGGTAGAGGTGGAGTGGAGCCGCTGGTAGGCCAAGTCTGCATCCTGGTGGGCAAAGGTGGCTTCGTGAATCAGCACATCGGCCCCTTGGGCTAGGCTCACCGCTTGGTCACAGTAAATGGTGTCGGTGCAGTAGACCAGTTTGCGCCCCACCAAGTCGGGGCCACAGAGGTCAGCCCCGTTGATGACACGACCATCATCGAGGGTGACTCGCTTGCCCTGCTTGAGCTGCCCATAGAGCGGCCCAGAGGGAATCCCTAGGGCCTGGGCACGCCCCACATCGAACCGCCCCGGACGATCCCGCTCCTCCACCCGATAGCCGTAGGCAGGCACTCGGTGTTCCAGGCGGTCACACACCACCCGAAACTCCTCGTCTTCAAAGACTAGCCCCGGTTCCACGGCATGGATTTTAATGGGCAGAGTAAAGTGGGTTTGGGAATAGCGGCGACAGGCTTGCAGGTAGTCGTTCAGCGGCTTGGGGCCATAGATATCAATGCGCTGCTGCCGATTACCCGCTAGCCCACAACTGGCCAACAGGCCCATGAGACCAAAAATGTGGTCGCCGTGCATGTGGGTGATGAAAATACGGCGAATTTGGCTAGATTTGAACTCACTCCGCAAAAACTGGTGCTGGGTGCCCTCGCCACAGTCAAACAGCCATACCTCTGCCCGCTGGGGCAATCGCAGCGCCACACTCGACACATTGCGGGATCGGGTGGGCACCCCAGAACTTGTCCCCAAAAACGTAATTTGCACAGGTCTTCTATACCATCGACAAATACTTTCCTATCTTGTCACAACCCCATCCCTCCCGGACGGGTGCTCCGGTGCATTACCCCACTCAGCCCACGGTCGGAGACCATCCCTGGGGGTTCCCGTCTGCCCCTGCCCAGGGAACTTCCGAGGACGGACTATCATAAACCTGTGCAGACCGCCGATTGACCTAGGAGGATACGAACCATGAATCAAGGACGTTGGATCAAAACCTGGCTCTGGAAGCCTCTGTCTGCCTGCCTTACGGGTGGCATGATGCTGGCCTCTGCTGCCGCTGCCCAGGCCGACCCACCGGGGATTTATTACTCCTGGCAGGCCATGACCACCGATGTGAACCAGTGCATTGGTCAGGCAGAAAATGCCCTAGAGTCCCAGGATTTGAACCCGGTACAGACGGATGCCATCAGCATTGCGGGGCAGTCCGATGATTCCACCGCCGTATTTGTGTGCATAGAAGCTCCTGATGGGGCAGACTACACCACGGTGATGGTGATTGTAGCCAGTGCCGATAACAATCAGGCGCTCGCCCTGCGGGAAGCCCTCAAGCAAGCTTTCTAGTTCTGTGCGTCTAGTGGTCTATCGCTATTGTGAATCGGGAGCTGATGACAGCTCACCGGACAGCCGCTTGGACGCTGCTGAGGTGGTTGAACGCCTGAAGGCTGACCTCCTGGACAGTGTCACCGATGGCAACGCCGATGACAGCGCCCCTCATGGCAGCGGTCACGGCAGTGGTCACGGCCACACCCCTAGTATTGAGGTGAAGGTCTACGAAGATCAGGCCATCGCCGCTAACCCCAGCCATCGGCCCCACCTAGCCCAGCTTTTGGCGGACAATCACCACACCCCCGCCGATTATCTGTGGGTCAATGCCTTGGCCGCCTTGGGCGATAGTCCGGCAGCGGTGCAGCAATGTCTAGAAGCCCTGGCTCAAGCCGGGACTGCGGTACGAGTCGGGGCGGAACCCGCGATGGCTTTTGCCACCGGAACCGCCCTTGCCAACGGCCTCGACCCCATAGCCGCCATGCAGGATCAGCAGCAGCGACGGCAAAAACGGGCGGGCCATGCGCGGAATCGCCTCCAGGCGCTACCGCCACCGGGCAAGGCTCCCTACGGCTATCGGCGGGGGCAGGAGCGGTATTTAATCGACCGCACGGCCTCTCCGGTGATTACAGCCTTTGTCAATGAATTTTTGCTCTACGGTTCCCTGCGGGGGGCGGTGCGCTTTGTGGAAAGACGGTTCGGCAAGCGGATTGCTGTCTCTACCGGGCAGCGCTGGCTCAGCCATCCCGTCTACCGGGGCGATCTGCAATACTGCGACGGTCAGGTGATTCGCAACACCCACGCCGCCATCATTTCCCGCGACGAAGCCGCCCAAATTGATCGCCTGCTGCGCCGTAATCGCCCTTTGCCTCCGCGCACCGCTGGGGCCTCCCGTTCCCTAGCTGGATTGGTGCAGTGTCATACCTGCGGCAGTCCTATGACGGTTTCGACGACGACCATCCGAGGCAAAGCCCAAAGCTACCTCTACCTGCGCCCCACCGCCTGCCCCCAACAACCCCGCTGCCGCGCCCTTGCCTACGACCAGGTCCTCCAGGCTGTGATTGCCGACATTTGCCACACCCTACCCCAGGCCGTGGCCCAGTGGCAGGCCCACCGCGCCGATCCTAATTCAGCACCACCGCCCAATCCCTTCGCCCAACTGCAAACCCAACGCCAACAGCGAGAATCGGCCCTTGCCCAACTCCCTGCCCTGGTCGAAACCGGGGTGCTGGATGCTGAAACCGCCGCCCTGCGCCGCTACAAACTGCGCGGCGAAATCACCCACATCGAACAGCAAATCGCCCAACTGCCCCCCGTCAACCTAGCGGAACTGGCTCCCTCCGTTGCCCTGCCCCAGTTTTGGCTGGATCTCTCCGAAGCCGAACGCCGCTTCTTTTTTCGCGAATTTATCCGCCGCATTGAGATCCACCGCCAAGGCCAGGAATGGCAGGTTAACCTGATGTTGGTGTTCTAGCCCGGGTAATCAACCGGATGAGCGGTGCCCCCGTCGATAGACTCGGCCCACAAGACTCGGCTTACACCAGTTGATCGGGGTCAATGCCCTGGGCTCTCAGAAGCGCAGCCAATCGCTCAGCCCGATTTCGCGCCTGTTCCGCCTGTTGCTCGGCGGATTCCGCCCGTTGGCGTTCTTGCTCAGCCCGTTGGCGTTCTTGCTCGGCCCGTTGCCGTTCTTCTTCGGCTTGAAGACGTTCCCGCTCGGCCCGGAGTCGCTCCTGTTCGGCCCGTTGGCGTTCTTGATGAACCTGTTCCCGTTCCCGCTCTACCGGGGTTAAGATCCATTGGCCATCGGCGTCAAAGAAGCGCAGCCAGTCTCGTACCCGGCCCTGGAATCGGCCACGCCAGAGCCCCAGACCAAGGTTGAGTTCTGGAATGGTAAATCGCCCATCGAGGAGGGGGATGGGCCTATAGCCCGTCTGCGTTAGACGAAAGGCTTGTAGATTGCCTGTGTAGCGATCAAAGACGACGTAGTAGGGAATGCGAAGGATTTGTTCGTAGACCTGCCATTTGGGCGGTGGAGCGTCGGGGTCGGTGGCCGGAACAAGGCGCAAATCTTCCTCAGCGGTGCCGGGGGAGAGCAGTTCTACCACAAGGTAGGGGTTAACTTGCTCATGCCAGGTCACATAGCTGAGCCGTAGATTATCGTCGCGGTAGAACCGGGGAACGCCCACCGCTGCAAACCAGTCGGGCCGTTTGTACCAGCGGGGATGGGTAATGTCGTAGTACAAATTTAGATCAGCGGCGGTGAAGATGCGATCTTCCGCCACATCCACAAGGCGAAAGGTGGCGCTGAGTAGCTGGGGCTGAAAGTCATGAAATTCGTCCGGCAACCCAGGCTCCTCCGGGTCTTCGCTGGGCAAATCATACATCGTGGGCCAGGTTTCCCTGGGAGGCAGGGGCACATCTGCCGGGACGATGTAGGGATTGTGGGGAATTTGGACTGAGGGTAGGGGCCGAGGAGACATAGAACCGTTACTCCTGGGAGAAGGCTTGGTTTGATTCTAGCCCGCTCTACTGATGGAGGTTGATCATGTGGGATCCCAGGGCAATGCCAAATTCGCCGTAGACGTCTTGGCCTAGCAGGCCGACGCTGCCGCCCACTGCAACGATCATGGAGGTTTTGCGCAGCCCGCCCACCTCAATGAAGTCCACATAGCCAATGGGAAGGTTAACGGTACTGCCGTCGGCAATTTTGACTTGGGTGCTACCCGTGATCACAACGCCAATTTGCTGGGCCATTTCGGCGGTAATGAGGGTGCCCGATGCTCCAGTGTCAAACATCATGGGAAAGCGATGCACCCCGTTTTGTCCCTGAAGCGTAACCTCAACCATGGGAATACCCCCTCGGCGCTCGAGAATGGGGATTTGGGCCACTAAGCCATCGGGGGGCGCAACGGGCTCGGCGCTGACGGGGGCCGCGACTTGGCCAGAGGCTCGCTGTTGGGCCGCAGCGAGGTTGCGCCGATACTCCTGCGCCTTGGCTTGGGCTTGGGCATGGTTGGGGCTGTCGGGCGGCACCTGCTGCATCAAATCAATGGCTTGTTGCCAGCGGCTCGCCGCCAGTTGCCAATCCGCTGGAGACTGGGCCGATTGCCCCAGAACGACGGCGCTGGTTGCCCGGTTCATCCCCTCGCGAAAATAATCGGTGGCCGAAGCTGCGGGTGTTGGATCGACGGGCGCGGGGCTGGGTTCGACCATGGGGGCGGGCGCTGGGGCCGAGGATAGAGGCGCTGTTTCACCCCCGTCTCCCTGGTGGATTAGGCCCTGACAGCCCATCAGGGGAACCAGCCAGCCTAGACTGGCGATGACCATAACCCTTATCCGCTGTATTCCCGTACCCCGTCGCCCCATGCTGTCCGATCCTCCTCTGTTATTTTGTCCTTCGATGGTGCCGCTGAGGGTGCCGCTGGCCTTGGCCCATTGCCCCCCGCCCCCCATCTCGATGGGGTCTGGGACTGGCTGGCCCTGGGATGCCGTCGCCTGTGTCAAGACTCCCTTAGGTGCGAATGATCTAAAACCTGTGTTTTGGCCTTAGGATGGTAGCGCCCTGCGATCCTTCCCCAATGGCCATGGTTTTTCTTGATGCTCCCCCTGCTCTTTTAGTTTTAGCCGATGGCTCCGTCTTTCGGGGCTGGTCCTTTGGGGCCAGCGGCACCGTCATGGGGGAAGTGGTGTTTAACACGGGCATGACGGGCTACCAAGAAGTGATGACCGACCCCAGCTACTGCGGTCAGATCGTCACCTTCACCTACCCTGAACTGGGCAACACCGGGGTAAACCCTGAAGATGAGGAATCGGCTCGACCCTATATCAAGGGAGCCATTGCCCGCAACATTTGCGACATTCCTAGCAACTGGCGCTCTACCCAATCCCTGCCAGACTACCTCAAGGCCCACCAGATTCCCGGCATTTTTGGCATCGACACCCGCGCCCTCACCCGCCGCCTGCGAACGACAGGGGCGATGAATGGCGCAATTTCCACCGAAATTTTGGATCCAGAAGAACTGCTGCGCCAGTTGCAGGACGCTCCCTCCATGGCAGGGCTCAATCTGGTGGATCATGTGACCACCCGCGAAGTCTACGAATGGACTGAGGGCACCCCCACCGCCTGGGAATACAGCCAAGGCGAAGTCATTGCCGACCAAGCCCCCCTGACCGTGGTGGCGGTAGACTTTGGGGTGAAGCGCAACATCCTGCGGCGGCTGGCCAGCTACGGCTGTCGCGTGATTGTCGTCCCCGCCACCAGCACCCCCGACCAAATCATCGGCTACCAGCCCGACGGCATTTTCCTGTCGAATGGCCCCGGCGACCCGGCGGCAGTGACCTACGCCCCCGAACTGGTACAGGCGCTGCTGGCCTACCAACTGCCCACCTTCGGCATTTGCATGGGGCACCAAATCCTGGGCCTTTCCCTGGGTGCGTCTACCTTCAAGCTCAAATTTGGCCATCGGGGGCTGAATCAACCCTGTGGCCTAGATCGCCAGGTGGAAATCACCAGCCAAAATCATGGTTTTGCCATCGATGCAGCCTCCATTGCCGAGGATCAGATTGCCGTCACCCACCTCAACCTAAACGACCAAACCGTAGCCGGACTAGCCCACAAAACGCTGCCGATCTTCTCGGTACAGTATCACCCCGAAGCCAGCCCCGGCCCCCACGATGCTGACTACCTCTTTGGGAAGTTTGTGCAAACGATGCGGGACTATCGCCAGCAGCACCAGCCCGCCTAAGCTAGCTGAGGCTCCCTCTACCCCTCTACCCCTTTGCCCTCGTCCTGTCCAGGTGCGGGGATCGCCCTAAGGGGGCGGCCCCAGAAGGGAGGGGAACCGCCCCTTGCAGAGCGGGCTATCCTAGCCTATATTTAACTGTCGAATCGGAGCACCCCAGGAGGTTTCCCATCGCTGAATCTCTAACCCTGACCGTAAGTTTACGAGGCACCCGCGATGTCAGGGGAACCTATCAACTCTTTCGCCTCATCGGACAGCTCGACGCCTTCTCGGAACCTGCCTTCCGCAAGGTGTTGACCAAGTATGTCGAGGCTGGCCCTGCCAACATCATCCTCGACCTCGGAGCCATCGACTTTGTGGACAGTTCCGGCCTTGGTGCCCTTGTGCAACTGGTAAAAAAAGCAACCGGAGAAGGAGGCACGGTGCAGGTCGTCACCAATCCCCGTGTTACCCAAACCGTGAAACTAGTCCGTCTCGAGAAGTTCCTGTCCCTCCAGACCTCGGTGGACGAGGCCATTGCTAACCTCAATGCTGCCGCTGGTGAATAGCCCTATTCCCTGGAGCCTTACGCCAACGGGGGCAGAGTTCAAGCCCTACTCCCGTTGGCCTAGGGCAGTTAAGCCTGGGCCAAGGGTCAACCGCACCGATTGGAGCGGAAGCCCAAACCAGGATCTCTGCCCCAGCAGGGCCGTCAGACCAGACGGCTCACCCATCTATTCGGCGTTTGCCCAAGGTGGGCAGATGGCCTCTGACCCCGCCTTGGGCCGAGGGGGAAAACACATTGGCTGATGCCGAACCGCCCGATACCCAAACCCTAGGCCAGTGGCTAGAAACCTGGCTATGGGGAACCAACGGCGTAGACTGGCTCTTCCGTTTTCGAGGGGTGGTGCTGGGCAATAGCCTCCCGGCGGCGACCCTCGCCATGACGGATGACCTGCTGGCCGATCCCATCGCTGCACAATCAATGGTGATCAACTCCATGGTCAAGCCAGGGAATCCAGACAATCGACTGCCTGCGGCCCAGGCGCGGGGATTGTCGCCCATCGCCCTAGCCTATATGGGTGATGCGGTTTACGAACTGTATGTCCGCAGCCAGTTTTTGCTGCCGCCCAAACGCATCCAAGACTACCACAATGCAGTCGTTGATCAGGTCAAGGCCGAACATCAGGCCGAATTGGCGGAACAACTCGCTCCCCACCTCACAGTAACGGAGCAGGACGTCTTTCGTTGGGGGCGCAACGCCTCTTCGCGGGGGCCAAAGCGCGTTGATGGTGCTGTGTACCAAAAAGCGACAGGTCTAGAAACGCTGATCGGCTATCTCTACCTCACAGATCCAGAGCGCCTCGCCCAACTGTTGAGCTATCTCAATATCGGCCCCTAGGCGGGTGTCGGGGGAGGATGGGCCAAGGTTTTCTGTAGTTTTTGTGAATAATCTGTCTAGGCCCACGATCCTGCCACCATAATGGCGATATTGCCGTGAATGGCTAGCAATGCCTAGGGGATGGCCTTGTGCCTGCGAACCCCTGACCCTGTCCCCTAGCCAGCATGATCGCGCCCTCGTCCTTGCCTGCTCGACTGGTTTGCCAGGAGCCCCAGGTTGCTATATTTCCTCAACCCATCGCCTAGGTAGACGTGCTAGCCTAGTTCTTCGCCCGTTTAATCTCGGTGCCGACTTTTTAACCCCTCGGTGTTACCATGCCGTCCGATAACTTTTCCCACGATTCCCGTCCCTCCAAAGGTTCTGCTCCTCGCCCTGGGGGTTCCCACCGAAGCAAGCCCCGGTCTGATTCCGCAGGTCAGGCTAAACCTGTGCTCAAATCCGCCGGAGGAAAGCCTGCGGGGGCCAGGAAGCGCTACAGCGACGAAGGCCGTTATGCGCCCCAAGAAGGAGGCTATCGCGGCAAAGGTGATGGGTATCGTGACCAAGGGGAAGGGTATCGGGGCAAGAGCGACGGCGGCGGCTATCGTGGCAAGAGCGACGGTGGCGGCTATCGTGGCAAGAGCGACGGTGGCGGCTATCGCGGCAAAAGCGACGGCGGTGGCTATCGTGGCAAGAGTGACGGTGGCGGCTATCGCGGCAAAAGCGACGGCGGCGGCTATCGCGGCAAAAGCGACGGTGGCGGCTATCGCGACCGAGATCGGGAACAGGATGGAGAAAAGGGCTATCGCGGTAAAAGCGACGGCGGCTATCGCGGCAAAAGTGATGGCGGCTATCGCGACCGGGATCGGGAACAGGGTGGAGAAAGGGGCTATCGCGGTAAAAGCGACGGCGGCTATCGCGACAACGGTGGGGATCGCTCAGGGGGCTACCGAAGCCAAGGCCAGGGGCAATTTTCTAAAGAACGTCCCCCCCACCATGATCGATCTGGGGCAATTAGTGCCCTAGACTCTGAGGCAACCCAGGAGGACGGCCCCGCTGATCTGATCTATGGACGCCATGCTGTAGCGGCAGCCCTCGAAAACCAGCGCCCGTTGAATCGCGTTTGGGTGAACAGCAAGCTGCGCTATGATCCCCGCTTTTTGTCATTGATTGATGAGGCTAAGGCCAGCGGAGCTGTCATTGACGAGGTAGACACTCGCCGCCTCAACCAAATCACGGAAGGGGCCAACCACCAGGGGATCGTAGCCCAAGCGGCCCCCTACGACTACAAAGATTTAGACGAGATGATCGAGTCTGCCTTGGCGAAGACCAAGCTGCCCGTCATTGTGGCCGCCGACGGGATCACGGATCCCCATAATCTGGGGGCCATTCTTCGCACCGCCGAAGCCCTCGGAGCCCAAGGGATGGTGATTCCCCAACGGCGGGCCGTGGGGGTGACTTCCACTGTGGCCAAGGTGGCGGCTGGAGCCCTAGAGCATTTGCCCGTGGCGCGGGTGATCAACCTCAAACGCGCCCTGGATACCCTGAAAGAAAAGGGCTTTTGGATTTACGGCCTGTCCTCCGAAGCTAGCCAGCCCGTCCACCGCACCACCTTTGATCGGCCCACGGTGATTGTAGTGGGGGCCGAGGGCGACGGTCTCAGCCTCAGCGTGCAGCAAAGCTGTGACGTGCTGATGTCTATTCCGCTGAAGGGGGCTGTTCCTAGCCTAAATGCATCCGTGGCTACAGGCATGGCGCTCTATGAGATCTATCGTCATCGATGGGCGGCACAAATCCAAATGTCCTCTTTGCAAAATCAAAGGCAAACCAGTATAACCAAACAAGGAATGACGCTCCCCTCTGAGAGTCCTGATGCATGACCAACCATCGGTCGCTGTGTTGGTAACGTGGTCGGCAGACCAAATCGGCAGACGAGATAGGCAGACACTATGAAAACTTCTTTCGGGCGTTTTTTAGAAGACTTTTTGGGATTCAGAAAGGCGTGGTGGCTAGAAATTAAAACTAGCCAGCCCACCTGCACCTACTACTTTGGCCCCTTCGATAGCGAAGAAGAAGCCGAAACCTTGAAGGGTGGCTACATCGAAGACCTAGAACAGGAGGGGGCCTTAAACATCCGCACCTCCATTCAGCGATGCAGCGATCCGGCCCAACTCACCATTACCGAGGAGTGGGACAGTCCCTTCGGGGGCTTTACTTCGCCGGCATTTAGCGGTCAACCCTAGAAAGTAGGGGCAAGGTTTAGGGCGCGACTCCCATCAGCCTGGGGGCGGCGCTAGGTTTGAGGTGTGGCAGCTTAGCCATGCCTCAATGTCGTTTAAAAGCTCGTGGGGGATTTCCCAGGGCAGCAGGTGAGCAGTATTGGCATAGCAGCGACTTTCGGCCTGGGGTAGATGGTGGGCCGTTTCTAGGCTGGCCTGGGCGGTGATGTGGCAATCCTGGTCGCCGCACAGAACGAGGCAGGGTACCCGAATTTGGCCCAGATCTGGTAATCGGTTGTAGCCCTGGGCCATGGCTTGGTTGAGCGCCTGGTGGGCATGGCGAGACGTGTGAACAAAGGCCCCAAAGCCCTCCTGGGCCAGACGGCGGTAGGCGACTGGGGTGTGCCGTCGCAGCAGGTAGCGGTAGAGGGAGTTTTGGCCAAGGTGGCGGATCACCCAAGGGTGTCCGGGGATCACAAGGTTGATCAGCGACGCTAGCCCTGTATTCACCACCTCTAGCCTGGAAGGACGGGGATGGTTGCCCACCGGACGGGCGGCGGTGGCGATCAGAATCAGCCCCAGAATGCGGTCGGGGTAGCGCAGGGCTAGTTCGAGGGCCAAAATGCCGCCCAACGACCAGCCCAGCACCCAGCATTGCTCAATTCCCTGACGATCCAGCAGGGCGACTAGATCCTCTAGGCTTTCTTCGAGATGGAAGGGCTGGCGTACCTGGCTGGCACCATAGCCGCGCAAATCTGGGGCCAGGGTTTGATACGGCCCCGCCAGCCGTTCACAAAAGACCGCCATAGTACGCGCCGATCCGGGATGGCCGTGGAGGCAGAGGATCGGCGTACCCTGACCTTGGATATCGCAGTAGAGATCCACCGAGGGCTTCCTAGGGGTGTGGGCTAGCTTTCCTTGGGCTCGAACTGGAGGGCGGCGGAGTTCATGCAGTAGCGCTGCCCGGTGGGGGCGGGGCCATCGTTGAACACATGGCCAAGGTGGGCATCGCAGGCCGCACAGAGCACCTCCGTGCGCACCATAAAGAGGCTGATGTCTCGTTTGGTGGCCACATGGTCTTCCTTGATGGGAGCCCAAAAGCTGGGCCAGCCCGTGCCTGAGTCGTACTTGGTTTCGGAGGAGAAGAGCTCTGTGCCGCAGCACACGCAGCGGTAGAGGCCGGGGGCTTTGTTGTCGTGGTAGGCCCCGGTAAAGGCTCGTTCGGTACCGTGCTTGCGGGTTACTTGGTACTGCTCAGCGGTAAGCTGCTGCTTCCACTCGTCGTCAGTTTTTTGAATTTTTTGCACCATAGCTGTCGATGGCCACTGGCCGTTATAAAAGGGATATGCCAGCATCCTAACGTAAAGGACTGTAACGGGAAAGGCATCGGCCATCGCTTCCCCAACGGGGCTCGTCTCTCCCCTGGGCCTGCCTGGGCTGGGCGATCACTACGGGGTTCTCAGGCCAAGACCGACGGAAATCCTGGGCCTTCGGCGGGCGTGAAGACATCGGCGGTATCAGCGGCATGAACCTGGCCGAGGCCGGGAAGGGCTTGGCGGACGACCTCTGGCGATTGACTCAGCAGGTCGAGGAGTTCGTAGCCGCTGGTGGGTTGTCCGGTCGCTTGGGAAAAGCGATGGGCATAGTAGTTGACCTGGGCCATAATCCGGGGCTCGGCCTGCCGCAGATACATACACAGGCAAGCCCGCGCTTGGGCTTCCGAATCCCGCCCTAGGAAGTAGGCGAGGGCGGTAAGCAACCGTTGTTCGTAGTCGGGGAGGGAAGAAGGAAGGGAATCCATGCCGTTGGGGGTAAATGTTGCCTATGCTGGTACCTGGGAGGGGGCTGATCCAGCACCTCCCTATCTTCTCTCCTTTTCCTCCCATGCTCACCCTGGAAGCCCTGCAAAGCCAGATTCACAGCATTGAAGATCTTCAGGCGGTGGTGCGCACCATGAAGGCGCTAGCCATGGTCAGCCTGCGCCAGTATGAAAGGGCGCGGCTCTCCCTGGCCGACTACCAAGCCACCGTGGAACTGGGGCTGCAAGGGGTGTTACACCATCAGCGGTTTGCGGAGGATGCGACGGGAGCACCGCCCTTGGATCGTCCCAGCACCGGGGCAGGGCAGGTGGGCCTGGTGATCATCGGCTCTGACCACGGCCTCTGCGGATCCTTCAACGAACAAATTGTCGCCCACGCCCTCGATTACCTCCACCGCCATCAGCTTGCGCCCCACCAGTGCCGCCTTGCTGCCGTGGGGGCGCGGGTTGTGCCCTACCTAGACGCGGCCCACCACCACGTTGACCAAGCCTTTTCCCTGCCCAGTTCCCTCGCGGGGATTCCCGTCCTGCTGCAAGACCTATGGCAGCGGCTAGAGCAGTGGCGCTTCCCGGATCCCAACGCATCCCCCTCTTCCCTCGCCCCCAGGGCCATCGACCGAATTTTGCTGTGCTCCCACCAGTCGCTCTCGTCTACCACCTTCCAGCCCAGAATTCTGCAACTGCTGCCCCTCGATCCGGTCTGGCTCCAGGCCCTAGCCCAGCGCCCCTGGCCCTCGGTGGGGTTGCCCCTAGTGCCCGCCCCCTGGGCAGGATCCCTAGATATTGGTCTGCGGCAATACCTGTTGGTGGCTCTCCATCGCGCCACGGTGGAATCCTTGGCTAGCGAGAATGCTGCCCGGTTGGGTGCGATGCAGGCGGCAGAAAAAAATATTGAGGAACGCCTAGCCGACCTGAATGCCGACTATCGGCAGCAGCGCCAAAATGCCATTACCGGAGAGCTCCTAGACATTGTCGGCGGGTTTGAAGCCCTCAACCAAGCTAAAGCCTAAGCTAGCCTGCGTTTGAGATCAACCCAGCACCTGACTCTTTAGCAACCCCCTGGCGGCTTGCCCTTTGGCCCTTACCCTGCGTCTCTCTCCTGGGGGGCAGGTCTTGGAGCCTAGCCCTCATCCCTCTCCCAGTAAAAACGGGGCGAGAACCAAAGGGCATAGGGCGGCTGATAACGTCGGGGGCTACTCTAGCAGGGCAGACTCTGGGGCTAGGATGCGCTGGAGGAGGGTATCGAGCCCATCTAACGGCAGGGGCTTAGCCAGGTAGGCGGTGGCTCCAGCTTTCATGCAGCGTTCTCGATCCCCAGGCATGGCCAGGGCCGTAAGGGCCACGATGGGCCGCTGCTCTAGCGCTGGGTGGGCACGCATACGGCGAATGGCCTCTAGGCCGTCCATGGAGGGCATTTGAATATCCATCAACACCAAGTCTGGGGGGTGGGCGAGGGCCTTTTGGATCGCATCGTAGCCATCGTGGGCGGCGATCACTTGGTAGCCCATGGACTGAAGCACTTCCACAAGAAGATCGCGGTTGGCTGGGTTGTCTTCGGCCACCAGGATGCGACCCTTGGGTGGTGGTGGGGCTGGGGCCACCTGGGGTGAGATATCAATGACGCCTCGGCTGGGAGCTAGGGCCACGGTGGGGCAGGGCAAATGCAGGATGAACCGACTGCCTCGCCCCAACTGGCTCTCCACCGTAACCTGGCCCCCGTGCATTTCGGTGATGCGCTTGACGAGGGCTAGCCCCAGCCCGGTGCCGCCATGCTCGCGGGTGAGGCTGCTATCGAGCTGCACAAAGGACTCAAACAGGCGACTATAGTCGGCAGGGGCAATCCCTGGCCCGGTGTCGGCTACGATGAATCGCAGCAGGGCCGTTGGGCCAGCGTCTGCATCGGCTTCCACGGTAAGACTGACCCGACCTCCGGCAGGGGTAAACTTGACGGCGTTGTCCATCAGGTTAATTAGCGCCTGCTTCAAGCGGAGTTCGTCGGCCTCAATGTGAACGGGAGCCTGATCGAGGTGGACACTCATCTGAATGTGCTTCTCACGGGCCTGGGGCTGCACAAAGGACAGGCTACTGTCGCAGAGATCCCGCAGGGTGAGAGGGGCGAGGCGCAGATCCATCTTCCCCGACTCAATTTTGGCCAGATCTAGCACGTCGTTGATCAGGGCCAGCAGGTGTCGGCCACTGCGCTCGATGATGCCGATGGCATGGTGCTGACGCTCACTAAGGGAACCATAAATCTCATGGCGTAGCGCCTGGGCCATGCCCAAGATGGAACTCAGGGGAGTCCGTAGCTCATGGCTCATGGTGGCCATAAACTCGTCCTTGAGACGGGTGGCGCGGGACAGCTCTCGGTTGGCCTCGGCAAGGCGGTCATTGCTGGCCCGCAGTTGGGCTTCCATTTGTTTGCGGTCGCTGATGTCGCGGGCTTCGGGGATCAGCAGAACCACCCGCCCGGTCAAGTCTTGCAGGGGGCGAATCGAGAAGTCTACCGTGACCACACTATCCTGCCGACCGCGAAAATCTAGCTCGTAGCGCATAAACTTGCCTTGGGCCGCCTGGGCCACCGCCGCCTGAAGCCGCTGCTGTTCGGCCACCGACAGCGACCACCAGTGGGACTGCCACAGGGGCTTGTGCAGCACATCCTGGGGTTGCAGTCCGGCAAAGTCGAGGGCGGTTTGGTTGGCCTCGAGCAAAATGCCGTCCGGGGTCATCAGCCCCGTGAACTGGAAGGTGTTGTTAAAAATGGCGCGGAACTTTTGCTCGCTGGCCTGGAGTTCGGCGGTGCGTTGACGAATCCGATCCTCCAGTTCTTGATTGAGCTGGGCGAGGGCTTCGATGGCGGCCTGCCGCTCTTGGTTCATGCGCTGAAGCAAGCCCATTTCTCGGCCTACGGTGCCAATGCCGATGGGCTCCCCCGTCTGGGAATGGCGCACCAGGGTGGAGTTGAAAAACAGCGGAATTCGATCCCCGCTCTGAAAGTGCCGAATGTCTAGCACCCCTTGCCAATGGCCCTGATCTAGCACCGCTGGCAGCACCTCCTGGTGCAAACGAGCTACGGTGTCTTGGTCAAAGTAATCGGCAATGGTTGTTTGGCGGACGGCCTCTAGGTCTGGTAGTCCCACCAAGGCACGACCCGCCGAATTGACAAAGCTCATGCGCTGATCCAGACCACTGAGGGCCACCAGGTCGGTGCTGCTTTCCACCAGGGCCATCACCCCGGCCTGGATCAGTTGCAGTTCGTCGCCATCGCCCGAGGGGACGACCAGGGCCGTGGGATCGGCCTTAATGTTTGCGGTTGCAACCCGCTGCCCCTTTATTGCCTTAGTCATCCATGGCCGTTATCCGCTGTGATAACCTTTGGTGATTTTTGTGAGTCCGGTGCTCCGACCAACGTGACCCCTCAGTCCAGCAACCCGAGGCCAGCTAACCAACGGATGCAACAATCCAACTGGGATTGCCTCATCCGTCATCGCGCCGATCACCAGAAGGGGGCATCCTGGCGCAGTCAACCGCTGATCTACTAGCAGACTAGCGAATCTCGGGCTGGAGATCGCTGATGTTTGCAGTTGTCTGCAAATTCTTAACCCTTCTCAAGGGGATGATCTGCCGCTGAGGAACGCGCGAAGCTGGCCCAAACCTGGAGGCAGAGGGGGCTTGGCCCTGGCTTAGGTCTCAACCAGTTCAAACAATGGACTAGGCCCAGGCCGCAACCTAGGCTCTGCCCCTTACCCTAGACATAGACCCGATCAGCACCGTTTAGGTCGCCCCGTTTTCACCCTAGGCTAATGCTGAACCGCCATTCCCCTACCGTAAGGATTGTCGCCATGAATCGCCCCACCATTGCTAGCCTGCTGCTGCTGACTCTGCTGGGCCTAGGGGCTTGTAACCGCCCTGAAGCCACCCTCACTCCAACCGACTCCTCCTCCGAAGCGGCCTCTCCCACCACGGTCACAACGCCCGCCGAAACGGCCCCTGCCGTCGCCCCTGGCACCCGTGTGGCCCAAGACCATATCCTCGTGCCGGGACAGCAGGTGGGCCAGGTGACGGCCTCCACCAGTCGCCAGCAGTTGGCTGACCTCTACGGCGAAGCCAATCTCCAGGACACTGAGGTGCACATGGGCGAAGGCTTTATGGAGCCCGGTACCGTAGTAAGCATCGACAACCAGCCTCAATTTACCGTAGTGTGGCTTGATGCCAGCCGGAGCCGCCCCCTGATGGCCAGAGCCTTTGCCCCCGACTGGCAAATCTCGGAGGGCATCGGTATTGGCACTCCCTACGCCACCCTTCAGCAGGCCCTAGGGAACTTCCAGATCTATGGCTTTGGGTGGGACTACGGCGGCACCCTCTCCCTTGAAGGTAGCCAGCTCGATCTGTACTACGGCCTGCTGCTCTTGCGGGCCGAGCCCTCCCAGGCATCCATTGATGCCCACCCCGACGCCTTCCAGGCAACCCTAGGGGATCGGCTGATTCCTAGCACTGACCCCAACCTGGCCCAGCTCGATCTGCGCGTCACCGACATGGTGGTCTACCTGAATGAGCCTATGGAGTAAGGCGTTCTGGGGCAATCTGAGGGCCTCGACAGATCTACAATGGAAGGCCCTTTGCGAGGCACTGCCGCCCCATGGCCCCCCAACCCCAGGCTCCCCCATCGGAACCCCTGCCCCTGCGCTTTTGGATTGCGGCCTTGGTGGCCTTTGTCAATGCCGTGGGGTTCACCATGATCATTCCCTTGATCTACCCCTACGCCCTTCAGTTTGGCCTCAGCGATTTCCAGGCAAGTTTGCTCACCACCGCCTATGCCCTCGCCCAGTTTTTGGGTACGCCCATTTTGGGGCGGCTGTCGGATCGGGTGGGGCGCAAACCCCTGCTGGTGGTGAGTCTTTTGGGGACGGTGGCCGCTAACGTCA
The DNA here is from genome assembly GCF_016403105.1 of Leptolyngbya sp. BL0902. Lineage (NCBI taxonomy): Bacteria > Bacillati > Cyanobacteriota > Cyanophyceae > Leptolyngbyales > Leptolyngbyaceae > Leptolyngbya > Leptolyngbya sp. BL0902. Next base: position 54,404 of record NZ_CP046155.1, on the reverse strand, counting down.
TGGCGGCCTTCGCTACTACGGCGGCCTTGCTCTACGGGGCGCGGCTGCTGGACGGCATTACCGGGGGCAACACCTCCATTGCCCAGGCGGTGGTGGGAGACATTACCACGCCGGAGCAGCGACCCAGGGCCTACGGTATTTTTGGGGCGTTGTTTCGGTTGGGGTTTGTAGCGGGGCCTCCCCTGAGCTATGGGGCCCAGTTGGTGCCGCCCCTACCCGGTCTAACACCGCTGGGAATGGGGTTCCTGCTCTCGGCCCTGATGGCGCTGCTGGCGACGGGGCTGTGTCTCTTTCTGCTGCCGGAAACCTTGGCGACCTGCTGCGAAAAGTTTCGGCTCTCCTGGCGCGATTTTGGCCTGGGGCGCATGGCTCAATCTATGGGCGATCCCCGCTTTGGCCGCACCTTTTGGCTCACCTTTTTTAGTGGCTTCACCTTTACCATTTTTACCTTTGCCTTTCAGCCCTTTTTTATCAATGTGCTGGGCCAGAGCCCCCAAAACTTGGCCATTATGTTTGCGGTGTTTGGGGTGATTGGCTTTGCCACCCAGGTGTTTGGCCTAGAGCCGCTGAGGCGACAGTTTAGCCTCGTGACCATCCTCGCCGCCACCCTCGCTGCCCGTGGGCTGTTGTTTTTACTGATGCCCGCCTTCCCCAACCTGATCGCCTTTGGCCTCATTACCATTGCCTTTAGCGCCGTTAACTCCTTTCCCATGCCGATGATTGACGCCCTTCTGTCCCTCAAGAGCGGCCCCCAGGAACAGGGGGAGGTGCTTGGTACCAACGCTTCCTACCTGAGTATGTCGAACGCCCTGGGGCCAGCTACGGCTGGGCTTTTGGTGAGTGTGGGCTATGGCCTGCCCTTTTGGGTCTCCGGTAGCCTGACCCTCCTGACCGCCGGATTTGCCCTCACCCTGGAGGCCCCAGCGACGTTAAAGTAACGGTTACATCCCGCTGTTTTAGGGCGGGGTGCTTCCCTTGCCCGTAAGGTCGCTAACCATGATGGATATGCCTTCTACCTCTTCATCTACCGCCAGCAACGTGTTGGGTACGTCCCTGGGTACCTGCTGCACCAATCCGATGACCGGGTTCTACCGCGATGGCTGCTGCAACACCGGAGCCGGAGATATGGGTGCCCATGTGGTCTGTGCTGTAATGACGGCGGAGTTCCTCGCCTACACCAAAGCCCAGGGCAACGACCTTTCCACCCCCCTGCCCGCCTTCCAGTTTCCGGGCCTCAAACCAGGGGATCGCTGGTGCCTCTGCGCCTCCCGCTGGAAGGAAGCCCTCGATGCTGGCGTTGCTCCCCCCGTTTGCCTAGAGGCCACCCACGCCTCTGCCCTGGAATACGTTTCCCTGGCCGATCTGCAACGCCACGCCCTACCCCCGGCTGATTAGCTCCGCTGCGCTGAGCCTCTGCCCTAGACCGCCGCCCTCACACTAGGTAGGTGTAGCGGCCCAGGCTGTGTTCGTACTGCTGAATCAACAGTTGAGATTCTTCCAGGGTGATTTGGTTTTCCTGGAGAGACTGTTCTGACCGTCGCCGGATATTTTCGATCATGTCCTCGGCGTCGTACTGCACATAGCCCAGCACCTCGGTCATGGTGTCGCCCTTGACGACGTGCTGCACCTGGTAGCCCTTGGGGGTCATGTGGATGTGGACGGCGTTGGTGTCGCCAAACAGGTTGTGCAGGTTGCCCATAATTTCCTGGTAGGCCCCGCCCAAGAACATCCCTAGATAGTAGGGCTTGTCCTCCTGGAGGGGGTGCAGTTCTAGGACGTGCTTCACATCGCGCAGGTCGATGAAGTGGGAAATTTTGCCGTCGCTGTCGCAGGTGAGGTCGGCCAGGGTGCCCCGGCAGGAGGGTTCTTCGTTGAGGCGATGGATGGGCAGGATGGGGAACAGTTGGTCGATGGCCCAGGCGTCGGGCATGGACTGGAACACCGACAGGTTGATGTAGTAAATCGAGGCCATGCTCTGGGTCAGTTCCTCGATGTCTTCAGGCACGTAGTCCGCATCACTGACCACGGAGAGCGCCTTACGGCAGCAGGCCCAGTAGAGTCGTTCCGCCTTGGCTCGGTCGGCTAGGGTGAGGTAGCCGAAGTTAAACAGGCTGATGGACTCTTCTTTAAATTGCAGGGCGTCGTTGTAGAGCTCCTGAACGTTTTGGGGGGTGATGCTCTGGTGAATTTCGTAGAGTTCTCGCAGGATGGCATGATCGCCATCGCCGGGGATTTCTAGCTCATCCTGGGCCGGGGCATCGCTGCACCCCAGCACGTCAAACACCAGCACCGATTGATGGGAGACAATCGCCCGTCCGCTCTCGCTAATCAGGGTAGGAACCGGGACATCCTTAGCCCGACAGGCTTCCTGCACTTCGGCAACCACGTCGTTCGCGTAGTTTTGGGTGCTGTAGTTTTTGGAGGCATAGAAACTGGTTTGGGAGCCGTCGTAGTCCACCGCTAGGCCGCCGCCCACATCCAGGTAGCCCATCTTGGCCCCCAACTCCACCAGCTCCACATAGATGCGGCCCGCCTCCCGCAGAGCTTCCTTCAACACGCTGATGGCGGAAATTTGGGAGCCGATGTGGAAGTGCAGCAGTTGCAGGCAGTCCAGCATGTCCTCTTCTCGCAGGCGATCCACCACGGCCAAAATCTCCGGCACCGTGAGGCCAAACTTGGCCCGATCCCCCGCCGATACGCCCCAGCGACCGCTACCCTTGGTGCTGAGCTTGGCCCGCACCCCCAGCACCGGACGAATATTCAGGCGGCGGCTGGCGGCAATGGCCAATTCCACCTCATTCATTTGCTCGATTACAATAATCGGCTGCTGGCCGAGGCGCTGACCCAGCATCGCCGTTTCGATGTAGTCCTTGTCTTTGTAGCCGTTGCAGATCAGCAGTGCCCCAGGGGTATCTAAGGTGGCTAGGGCGATGAGTAATTCCGGCTTAGAGCCTGCCTCCAGGCCAAACTGGTAGGGCTTGCCAAAGCGCACAATATCCTCCAACAACTGCCGCTGCTGGTTGCACTTCACCGGAAACACGCCCCGGTAGACGCCATTGTACTTGTAGCGGGCGATGGCCTTGGCAAAGCAGGCGTTGATCCGCTCGATGCGGTCTTCCAAAATGTCGGGGAAGCGGATCAGCAGGGGCAGATGCAGGTTCCGCTGCTTAATCGCCTCCACCAGCTCCAGCAGATCTAACGACCCGCCCCGATCTCCCTGGGGCGACACGGTAATGTGACCGTCGGCATTGATGGAAAAATAGGGATCTCCCCAGCTATGGATACGGTACAGTTCCTCGCTGGCTTCAATGGTCCATCCGGTGGTGGGGGCTTTGGTGGCTTGTAACATACTTTCCAGGGTGGCACGGTCAAAGGGGCGAACGGGCTCTAGGGATGGTTGCTGTGCCATAGGTGATTAACGGTGCCCCCTCAAGAGTATGGTGAATGGTGGTGTGGCATGGTCTGAACAGGTGGCTAGACAAGCGGCTGCAATGGATGGAGGCAACAGGTCGCCATTACCCAAACCCTGCCCCATCCACAAGCGGCAAAAACGCCATGCCAAGCTGTATCTAGCCTAACCATAATGCAACCAAAATTCTAACAAAACCCCAGGAATAAAGAGGGCAATTTCGCCCTTCCGACTTCCGACTCCCGGCCTTGGTGCATGACTTCGTGAATGTACCCTACTCTCCCGCCCCCCGACTCCCCCCATGCCCTCCCCCTACCATTGGATCCCCCGATCCCTCACCGCCCTCCACCGTGCCCATCGCTACCGCACTGTGCAGCCCGTCACAGGCAAAGCCGGGGCTGTGATGCTGCGGGATGGCCAACCCCTCATCAACTTTGCCAGCAATGACTACCTCGGCCTAGCGGGGGATCCTCGCCTCGCCGCTGCTGCCATTGAAGCGATTGAAACCTACGGCACAGGCAGCACGGGTTCCCGGCTGCTGAGCGGCCATCGGGAGTTGCATCGGGAATTGGAACTGGCCCTGGCTGATCTCAAACAGGCCGAAGATGCCCTGGTGTTTAGTTCCGGCTATCTGGCCAACCTCAGCACCATTGCCGCCCTAGTAGGGCCATCGGATCTGATCCTCAGCGACGAATATAACCACTCCAGTTTGCGAACCGGGGCCAAGGCCAGCGGAGCCACCACCTACGACTATCGTCACGGGGATGTCGAGCACCTAGAACAATGCCTTGCCGCCCATCGCGCCCAGCATCGCCGCTGCCTGATTACCACCGACAGTGTGTTTAGCATGGATGGCGACCTCTGCCCCCTGCCGCACATTCTCGATTTAGCCGACACCTACGAAGCCATGGTGCTGGTGGATGAGGCCCACGGCACCGGGGTTTTGGGCCATCGCGGCGCTGGCGCCGTGGAACACCTGGGCTGTCTGGGTCGCCCTATGGTAACGGTAGGCACCCTCAGCAAGGCGCTGGGCAGTTTGGGCGGCTATGTGACGGGTTCCCAAGCGGTGATTGATTTCTTGCGTAACCGTGCCCCCGGATGGATCTACACCACCGGACTCTCCCCGGCGGACACAGCAGCGGCACTAGCGGCGGTGCGCATTGTCCAAGCGGAACCCCAGCGGCGGCAGGCCCTTTGGCATAACTTAGACGACCTAAAGCGTCGCCTAGACGCAACCCTAGACGACGGGACAAAGCCAGTTTTTCAGCGACTGCCCTCAGAGTCCCCCATCCTGTGCTTGGTGGGAACGTCGGCCAGCCAAGTCGTCGCCGCCAGTCAGCGCTTGCAGGAGGTGGGGCTGTGGGTATCAGCGGTGCGTCCGCCCACGGTGCCCACCAGTCGGCTACGGATTACCCTGATGGCCACCCACCGCCAAGACCATTTAGAACAACTGACCGCAGGTTTGGCCTCCCTCGTATCGGCGTAGGCCGTTCCTAGGCCGCCCTGGATGCATTGCGGTAAACCTAGCGCTTGGAGCCCCAACGGCGTTGTTTGTGGCGGGCGAGGGTTTTGCGTTTGCGCTTTTCGATGGGGGTTTCAAAGTGGCGATTTTTTCGCATATCGGAGAAAATTCCAGCCCGCGATACTTTGCGCTTAAATCGGCGCAGGGCTGATTCAATGTTTTCGTCTTCTCCCAAAACAACTTGGGCCATGGGTGCTCCTAAACGTAACAGCGGTATGTGTCATTCCCCAGCCTGCTAGACTTCTCCCCAGAGGGGACGGGGGCCAGAGAACCTTGTCTCTAGGGGCTCACAGTCTTTACAAATGTCCAGGGGGAGAGACAAGCAGAGAAAATTCGATGAAACAAGCCTGCCCTAGGACTGTCGCAGCAGATCCCAGGGTTCTGATTCGGTACACCCTAGTCATTTTGGATAACGCGCCAAAGAACCCTGGAATCTCCTGGTGTTGCCCTTCCCTCGGTGAATGGTTGTCAACGGTTGGAAGGGCAAACAGCAGGAGGCTAGGGGGTTCTAGCGACGACGGTTGTTCCAGCCGCCGCCATCGGCGGGGCGAGATTCGCGGGGGCGAGCTTTGTTGACTTTGAGGTCACGGCCCATCCACTCAGCGCCGTCTAGGGCACTAATGGCGGCGTCTTCTTCCGCTTCGGAGCCCATTTCAACAAAGGCAAAGCCACGGGGACGGCCCGTTTCCCGGTCGGTGGGCAGGCTTACCCGACTGACGCTGCCATACTCGGCAAAGATTTCGCTGATGTCCGCTTGGGTAGCATCAAAGGATAGATTGCCAACATAGATCGACATAGAGACATCTCCAAACAATGGAAGTAGAGGAATGCAGTTTTCTGGAGATGTACCTAGACCTAAGACAAATCTGACGCAGGCGGCAATTCAACCATCAACTAACTCCGCTCAGCATATCACAGGGGTCAAAATTCCGCCGTCTTGCTGAGGGATGACTAGGGGGGAGGGGGATCGAACAAAAGCCCCTCTAGCCAAGGGCCGGAGGGGCAGGAGTTCCTGAAAATCGTCACTATACTTATCATCGAGCTAATGCTGATGACTGCCCAGGGGGGTGTGACCCATCATCGACCTTAGGGGTAGGTGGCGGAGGCCGTGAACTGCTTGTCCCAAATTTGGGGTCGATCTTCGATGCCGACATAGCTCTGTTGCCGTGGCCCGGTGTAGATCTGGGTGGGCCGGAAGATCCGGTTTTCGCCCAGTTGCTCCTTCCAGTGGGCCAACCAGCCCGCCACCCGCGCAATGGCGAAGACGGGGGTGAACAGGTCGGTAGGAATGCCCAGCTTGCGATAGACCAGACCGGAGTAGAAATCAACGTTGGGGTAGATGCCCTTGTGGCCGAGGCGTTCGGAGACCGCCTGCTCCATTTCTAGGGCGATGGCGTAGTATTCGTCTTGGCCAAATTTTTCAAACAGTTGCTCGGCCAGCCCTTGCAGAATGGTGGCGCGGGGGTCTTTGACCTTATAGACCCGGTGGCCGAAGCCCATGATTTTAGACTTCTCGGCAATGCAGCGATCTACAAAGGGCCGCACGTTTTCTACGGATCCGATCTGCTGAAGCATATCGATGACTTCTTCGTTGGCCCCGCCGTGGAGTGGCCCCGCCAGGGTGCCCACCGCCGAGGCCACCACGGCGTAGGGGTCGGTCAGGGTGGAGGCCGTCACCATGGCCGAAAAGGTGGAGGCGTTGATGGTGTGCTCGGCGTGGAGGGTGAGGCAGATATCAAAGATACGGGCGGCGAGGGGGTCGGGTTCGCGCTCGTTCAGCATGTAGAGAAAGTTGGCGGCGTAGTCGAGATCGTCCCTCGGCTGCACGGGGTCGTTGCCCTTACGCATCATCTGAAAAGCCGCCACCATGGTGGGAATTTTGGCCAGCAGGCGCACCACCGCTTTTTGGATATAAACCGGGTTGTCGAGCGCTCGTCGGGAGTAGAACAGCCCCAGGGCAGCGGCACAGGCTTGCAGGGCATCCATGGGGTGGCCGCTTTCGGGGAAGCACTTCATCATGTCGCGGATGCGGTACTTGAGGCGGCGATGGTAGCGAATTTCGTGCTCAAAGGCATCCAGTTCGCTGCGGGAGGGTAGCCCACCCCAGATCAGCAGGTAGGCGGTTTCCACAAAGGTGCTGTGCTGGGCTAGATCCTCAATCCGAATGCCCCGGTATTCTAGGATGCCCGTCTGCCCATCCACGTAGCTAATGCTCGACTGGGTGGCCGGAACCCCTTCTAGGCCAGGTCTGTACTCACATACGGTCATAGATTCACTGCTCCCAATCGCTGATTCATAATTTCAACGGGGGTTGACACGCCGCCGTTATCCACGCTACCAAACTTTGGATTCCCCCAGATTCCGCCCGCCCTGGGCTAGGAACTGGCGTTCAAGCCCCTGAAATAGACGGCCTGGATGCTTCACCCAGGTTCCATCCAAATTACACCAAAACCCGAAACCCCTAGAACTGACGCCGGGAGAACACCACGGTGGCCAGGGCTAGCAGCAGGGCGCTATAGACTAGTCCGTAGGCCAGGTGGGTCAGCAGGGTAAGGGGGTCGGGCAGGAGTTCGAGGCCATAGACGGCCAGGTTGCGCAGGTTGAGGCGTTCGAGGTCGGGCAGCACCAGGTAAACCCCATTCGTGATCTGCTGAAGGCCGGGATTTTCGCTGCTTTGGGCAAAGGCTACCAAGTCCTGGGTGAGATGGCCCATTAGGTAGACCGCAAAGGTCAGCAGGGTGGCCAGGAGGGAACTGGTGAACACCCCAAATAGAATCGCCACCGCTGTCAGCAGCATGGCTTCGAGGAGCATAAACCCGGTGGCTAGGGCCAAGCTGACGAAGGAGAAGGGCACTCCGGTGATCCCCAGCAGGAGGGTAAACATCAGCCCCAGGCCCCCCAGCAGCACCGCCAGCACCGCCCCTAGGCCCAGGTACTTGCCCACAATAAACTCCCCGTGGCTGACGGGCTTAGCCAGCAGCACTAGCACCGTCCGCTTTTCAATTTCTTTGTTGACCAGGCCTGTGCCCACAAAAACCGCAATGATCACGCTGAGCAGATGCATGGCGGCAAGGCCCAGGTCGAGCAGGATTTTCTGCTCTGTCCCCGCCGAGACCGGAGGCAGCAGCAGGGTGGCCATCAGCATCACCAGGGCAAACAGGGCCATGAGATACAGAATGCGATCCCGGATGACTTCGAGGAAGACGTTGCGAGCAATCACCACTATGCGAGACAACACCATGGGTCTGATCGTCCTTCGGTTGGGCCTCTGCTAGTGTACGAGGTTTGGGGGCTAGGGGCGTCCGTGGCGCAGGGGGGTTTCGAGCTGACAGCGCACCTGCGTCCATGACGTGCCGCTTCCGGTGGCATCGGGGGTGCCGTAGGCGGTGGGCTGGGCCACGGGCATAATTTCGCACACCTTTTCAAAATAATAGCCATCGCTGGCGGCACTGGGGCCGAGCCACACGGCCTGCATCCGCAGCAGGTAGCCGTTCCCCTGGGTGGCGGTGTGTAGCCTGATCTGCCACAGTTGGCTTTCGGGGGTGGCGGGCTGGGCCACCTGTATCTGACGCTGGAGGGTTTGTTGGTGTCCTTGCAGGTTGAGCAGCCAGCGCTCGACCCAAGACCAGGGTTTGCTGTCGATCTGCTCCTTCACCCAAAATTCAGCCTGGGTGAGGTGGCTAACCCCCGCTGAGAGGGGCATGGCTTGGCCAGGAACTTGGTAGACAAAGGCACTGCGATCAAACTGGTCGGCAATCAGGCTGGGATAGTCGCGCAGCCAGGTTTGGATACGAAAATAAAACTGAAACCAACTGCTCAGCAACAAACTAATCCCTAGCAGCAGGGCTAGCTGCTGGCGAGTGGCTGGGGGCGGCTGTTTAAGCTGCAACTCCCAGCTCAGCAGATGGGGTACGGCCACTACCACAAAGGACATCAGCGGCCAGGTAATCAGGGCGGGCTGAAGCCAAGCCCCGCCCCAAGATCCAAAGAGAAATAGGCAGAGAATTCCCCCGGCCACCCAGGGCGCAATCGAGAGGCCAAAGGGGCGAATCTTCTGTGCCTCGAAGGCCCAACCTACCCCCAGGGCCAAAAAAATCCAGGCCAGGGTGGCCATCAGCCCCACGGTAAAGGGGCTGGCCCCCAACAGCCGACTCAGGCCCGACATCAGCCACGAAATCAGGCTCATGTAAATCACCGTGAGCCAGGAAAAGGCCGACTTGGGCCAGAGGGTGGTTTTAAGGCTGGCAACGTAGGGGCGCAGGGGCGGAATCATGGAAGCACAACTTGGAGCTGAAGGAAAAGCAACACGACGATGACCGTAAAGCTGAGGGCATTGGCTTGGAGGACGGCCACGGTGTAGGTTGCGGTACGAGACCGGGCGGCGGAGGGGGCTCCTCGGCGGGCAGAACGGCTGCGGCCAGGGCGGTCAGACAGGGCAGGAGCCTCCAAAACAGGAGCCTTGCCCAACAACGCCACCAGGGCACTGAGGCTCTGAAGTTTGACCCAATAGGTGGCAAAAAACACCACTATCGCCGCCATCACCATCATGACGGGGAGCGCTTCCAGCCAAGGGTTTTCAAAAAAACGGCTGAACAGCACGTAGCTCATAATTTGCTGGCGCAGGGCCGTGGGCAGCACCGCTTCCAGACTGAGGAAGGCAATCCAGCCCAGACTGGTAGACAGCAGGTTGATGGTGGCGGCATACTGCACGCTGGTTTGGTAGCCCAGGCGCAAATGCTGGCGCAGCACCATCGCCTCTAGGGCAATGGCCACCAGCAACAGCATGGACTGAAACACCACGGCCTTGAGCGGGATTAACCCCAGATCAGCCAGTACATCCGTGGGGGACATCGCAGAATTGGGTAACAAGTGGTTTTAAGGATACTGCTGAGTGACAAAATGGGCGTAGGGAGTTCCGCGCTTTCGCTAAAATTAACCCTGGGCTTGCCCCCTTCCCCCCGCCTCTCCCACATAAAAGAGGGGCGCTAGAGGCCGTCTTTCACCCCCACATTCCCATGGTTAGAACTGGTATTGGTATTCGCACGGCCCAACAAACCAATGAACGGCTGACGGGGCAAATCCATGTCTACGACGGCGAGGGCAAGGGCAAATCCCAAGTGGCCCTAGGGGTGGTGCTGCGATCCATTGGGCTGGGCATTCAAAACTTTATGGAAAGCCGGGTGCTGCTGCTGCGCTTCCTCAAAGGCCCAGGCCGCACCTACGACGAAGACGCCGCCATCGAAGCCCTCCAGCGCGGCTTCCCCCACCTGATTGACCAGGTGCGTACCGGACGGTCAGAATTCTTTGGCCCCGACGAAATCACCAAGTTCGACAAGCAGGAGGCCCAACGCGGCTGGGACGTGGCCAAGGGGGCCATCGCCTCTGGGCTGTATTCTGTGGTGGTGCTAGACGAAATCAATCCCGTGCTGGATCTGGGCCTGCTCTCGGTGGAAGAAGTGGTCAAAACCCTGCGCCGCAAGCCCGACCACCTAGAAATCATCGCCACCGGACGCAGTGCCCCCCGCCCCCTGCTCGACATCGCCAACCTGCACTCCGAAATGAAGCCCCAAATCCACACCTCCGGCATCCCCGGTCTAGAGGGCATCGAAATCTACACCGGGGCGGGCAAGGGTAAATCTACCAGCGCCCTCGGCAAGGCCCTACAAGCCATCGGGCGCGGCATCGGCCAAGACCTCTCCCACCGGGTGCTGATTATTCAATGGCTGAAGGGGGGCAACGGCTACACCGAAGACGCCGCCATCGCCGCCCTTCGCAAAATTTACCCCAACCTGGTCGATCACCAGCGCTGTGGCCGCGATGCCATCGTTTGGCGCGGACAGCAGCAGGACATCGACTACGTAGAAGCCGAGCGGGGCTGGGAAATTGCCCACACCGCCATCGCCTCTGGGCTCTACAAAACCATCATTTTGGACGAACTCAACCCCACGGTAGATCTCGAACTGCTGCCGGAGGAGCCCATCGTCCAAGCCCTGCTGCGTAAACCCAAGGACACCGAAGTGATCATCACCGGGCGCTGCAAAAATCCGCCCACCTACTTTGAGCTAGCCAGCACCCACTCGGAGGTGTTTAACCACAAACACTACGCCGAAAAAGGCATCGACCTCAAGCGGGGTGTGGATTTTTAGCCTCGTGCCCCATGACAACGGCCTGTTCCTGGCCACACTCATTCGTCTCCGATGACTGATGGAGAGGCGCTGTATAAAAATAATGGGCGATACTGGACTCGAACCAGTGACATCCTGCTTGTAAGGCAGGCGCTCTACCAACTGAGCTAATCGCCCGTGCGTTTCACGATTAGACATCCTAGCAGAGAACGAAGCACTTTTAGCACCGTGTCTAGATTCTTCGGCAAAACCGAGGAAATCTTGGGGGCGCAGCGGGGGCTTACCCAGGATGCGCCTTGCCTTTGACGGCGAATCTTGATACACCTAACTCCATGTCATCAGGTCGTACCCATGATCGCATTACCCTTTGGACACTGCCGCTGGTGGTGGTGCTGGCGTTTCGGCTGACGCTGAATGCTTGGTTGACGGTGTGGGTGTGTCTAGGATTCTTGGTGGGGGGCTGGATGTTTGGCCCTGATCTGGACATTCATTCGGTGCAGTATAAGCGCTGGGGCTGGCTGCGCTGGATTTGGCTCCCCTACCGCAGCCGCATCCGCCATCGGTCGGCGTGGTCCCACGGGCCAGTGATTGGCACGCTGATTCGGGTGATCTATGCCTTGCTGTGGCTGAGTTTGGCGGGGCTGGTGGGGATTGCGGTGCTCAACGGGCTGGGGCAAACGGCCATCACCTGGGACGCTTTGAGGGCCGGACTGGGCGAACACCTGCGCCTGCATTGGCCGCGCTGGCTGGCGATGGTGGCGGGGCTGGAACTGGGTGCCCTCAGCCACTACACGGCAGATTGGGTTTCCTCGACCTGGAAGCGGCATCGTTCGGGGGCTAAGACGTCGAAAACCCGATCCAAAGGACGCTCCCCAAAGCGTTCCCAAAAATCCTCCCCAAAGCGTTCCTCAGCCTCTCGATACCCCGTCGCAAAGGTCAATCCCGCTGCGAAATCAGGTACAGAGGAAAAACCAGGCCCCACCCTAGTCAACCCAAACGATCTGCCTCCGCAGTAGTGGGGCCATTACTGCCTGAGGATGACAGGCCAGCCTTGGCCTCAGGCGGCCACTTCATCAAGGCTTGTGAATCCTGCAAACCCCAGTGGGGAACCGGGGTATACTAAAGCCATCGCCCTTTAGCCGCACCTCTGTCGTGGATTTGTCCTGTAAAAGTGAATATGCCCTGCTAGCGCTGATTGAACTGAGTGCCCACCACGCTAGCGGTGAGCCCTTACAAATTCGTCAAATTTCCGCTAAGCAAAACATTCCTGACCGATACTTAGAGCAACTGCTGGCCACCCTGCGTCGGGCCGGGTTGGTGAAAAGCCAGCGGGGGGCGCGGGGGGGCTATTTGCTGGCCCGCGAACCCTGGAAGGTCAGCCTCTATGATGCGGTGAGCTGCATTGAGGGGTTTGACGGCCAGCCCGATGGGGACAAATCCCCCAAAACATCGGAGGCGGTGGTGATTCAGGATGTGTGGGGCGAGGTGCGGCAGGCTGCCGAGACGGTGCTGCAACGGTATACTCTGCAAGATCTGCTGGATCAGCGCAACGCCAAACAACAGATCGACATCATGTACTACATCTAGGCCAGACCCATGCGTATTGCAGACAACGTAACCCAACTCATTGGCCGGACGCCCCTGGTGCGGCTCAATCGCATTCCCCAGGCGGAGGGCTGTCTGGCCCAGATTGTAGTCAAGCTGGAGGGCATGAATCCCTCGGCTTCGGTGAAGGATCGCATTGGCATCAACATGATCGAAGCCGCCGAAGCCGAGGGGCTGATCACGCCCGGTAAAACCACCCTGGTGGAGCCCACCTCTGGCAATACGGGCATTGCCCTGGCCATGGCGGCGGCAGCGAAGGGCTATCGCCTCATCCTCACCATGCCCGAAACCATGAGTTCGGAGCGGCGGGCCATGCTGCGGGCCTACGGGGCCGAACTGGAACTCACCCCCGGCATGGCAGGGATGTCGGGCTGTATTCAGCGGGCTCAAGAAATCATAGACACCCTGCCCGATGCCTATATGCTGCAACAGTTTCGCAACCCGGCCAACCCCGATATTCACCGCCGCACCACCGCCGAAGAAATTTGGGCCGACACCGAGGGTCAGGTGGATATCCTCGTGGCTGGGGTGGGCACTGGGGGCACCATCACCGGGGTAGCCGATGTGCTGAAGTCGCGCAAGCCGGGGTTCAAGGCCATTGCGGTAGAGCCTGTGAACAGCCCCGTGCTCTCCGGCGGACGGCCCGGTTCCCACAAAATTCAGGGCATTGGGGCCGGGTTCATTCCTGAAGTCTTGAATGTGGACTTGATCGATGAAGTGGTGCAGGTGGCCGACGAAGACGCCATTGCCTACGGTCGGCGCATGGCCCGCGAAGAAGGGCTGCTGTCCGGCATTTCCAGCGGTGCGGCGATTAAGGCCGCTGTGGAGGTGGGTCGTCGGCCCGAAAACGAAGGCAAGCTGATCGTGGTGATTCAGCCCAGCTTCGGCGAACGCTACCTCAGCACGCCCCTGTTCCAAGACCCCGAACTGATGGCTCCCTTGGCGGTGAACTAGGGCAGCAACCTCCACATCGGGCCAAGTCCGCCTGGAATATCCCTGATTCCCTCCTGATTCTCTTGGGGTACATTGCGGCTTACTAACGTGATAAATCCACTGCCCAAGAGGCTTTTCGCCGCGAATGCACCCTACGGCCCCACCCTTTGATCACCGGGGGATAGGATTCAGACTTGGTATCAAGCCCAGGATCATGACGCCCCTCCTCAGCGGGGTATCTACCGGGCCAACCCTGTTACAAGAGCGCCTGCTCGGTGGCGGGGTCGAACAAATGCACCTTGTCTGGGGCAATGCCTAGCCACACTTCGTCGCCCATGTGGACGGGCTGGTCGGGGGGCACTTTGGCTTGCAGGGTGAGGTGATCGTTCTGCACGGTTAGGTAGGTTTCGCTGCCCAGGGCTTCGAGGTGGGTGACGTGGCCACGGATATTTTTGGGGGCGGGCAGGGCCAAGCTCAGGTGTTCGGGCCGAATGCCCAGCAGTAGGGATTGGCCATCGTGGGCCATCAGGCGATCTTCCCAATCCCCCAGCAGAGACAGGCGAAATTCCGGGTGGATCAGCAGGTAGGGAGCCTGCACCTGCACCGGGATGAAGTTCATCGGCGGCGACCCAATGAATTCGGCCACAAAACGGTTGGCGGGGCGGTTGTACAACTCCAGCGGCGGGGCCACCTGCTGAATTTGGCCCTGGTACATCACGGCAATGCGATGGCCCATGGTCATGGCCTCCACCTGGTCGTGGGTGACGTAGATGGTGGTGATGCCCAGTTGCCGTTGCAGGTTGACAATCTGGGCGCGGGTTTCCATCCGCAGTTTGGCGTCTAGGTTGGAGAGGGGTTCATCCATCAAAAACACCTGGGGATTGCGGGCCATGGCGCGGCCCAATGCCACCCGCTGTTTTTGGCCGCCGGAGAGCTGGCGCGGAAAGCGATCCAGCAGGGTATCCATTTGCAGCATTTTGGCCACCGCCCGCACCCGTTCGTCAATCAGCCGCTCGGCGTCGGAGATGTAACGCAGGTTGGGGGGCAACCGTCGGGTGATGGAAACCAACGGCTTTTCCCACCAGCGGCCCTCGGTCAGCAGCCGTTCCAGTTCTTGATTGGCGGGGGAGTCGCTGACGGGCAGGGGCTTTTGTCCGGGTTCCAGATCCGGCAGGGATTTTTCTAGATCCGCCCCCATGCGGCGCAGGCCAAAGGCTAGATTGTCGTACACCGACAGGTGCGGGTAGAGGGCATAGCTCTGGAACACCATGGCGGTATCCCGCTGTTTAGGGGGCAGGTCATTTACCTTGCGGTTGCCCACCCAGATGTTGCCAGCGGTCAGGGTTTCGAGGCCGGAAATCAGCCGCAACAGCGTACTTTTGCCGCAGCCCGATGGCCCCACCAGCACCATAAATTCGCCATCCTCCACCGTCAGGTTGATGCGCTTCAGCACCGCTGCTTCCGGTTCAGCCTCGGCATCCGCAGCGGGACGAGACGACCGGGACTTCGGGAAGGTTTTGTAGACGTTTTCGATTGCGACGTAGGCCACGGCAGAGGGGTGGATGGGGAATGGGCAACGAATCGCGAGTCTTGGCCCTCACCCTGGCCCTCACCCTAAATCCCTCTCCCAAAATGGGAGAGGGACTTGGAAAGGTTGTCCGGCTCCCCTCTCCCTCCTGGGAGAGGGGCTGGGGGTGAGGGCCAGCCTAGGGCAAGGGGCAAGGAAAGATCACCCTCTATTTATAAGCCGCGATGCACTGGCTGACTAGGGCTTGCACCTTGTCCACATTCTGCCAGCCGAGGATTTCGGTGACTTTTTTCTCTAGATTTTTGTAGCTGCGGAAGAATTCGGCGATTTCGTCCAAACGGTGGGGGGCCACGTCATCCAAAGACCGCACGTTGGCGTAGCGAGGATCGGCCACGGGCACGCAGAGGATTTTTTCGTCCCGGTCGCCGCCGTCGATCATTTCCAACATGCCGATGGGCCGCGCCGCAATCACACAGCCGGGGAAGGTGGGCTGATCCATCATCACCATGCCGTCGAGGGGGTCGCCATCGTCAGCCAGGGTGTTAGGCACAAAGCCGTAGTCTAGGGGGTAATGCACCGAGGAAAACAGCACCCGATCCAGGGCAAAGGCATTCAGGTCTTTGTCAAATTCGTACTTATTTTTGCTGCCCGCCGGAATTTCGATCAGGACGTTGATCACCCCAGGCTCAGGCTGGGCCGGAATGCGAGAAAGATCCACCATACTGCTATATCCAGGAAAAACATTCGACACTGTATTTTACGGGCTGACGGGAGCCTTTCAACAGAGGCCGCAGCTTGACTGGGCTAACCAGGATGAGGCCGCTCGCCTCCAGGGCCACGGCGAGCGGCAAAAGAGGCCAGAAAATGAGTCCCTCTTATCGTGATCAATCTCACAACCATTGGAGCCATGGCTGATCGCTAAATTTGTACCTAAAACATATCGCCAACATGGAGGAGATGCCGCTCTTGGCCATCACTGACGATGACCGCATTGGCCTGAACCTCCACTAACTGCCAAGCGCTTTGGCTAACCCGATCACCGAGCCTCACAGCGTAGGAATTTCCCCCTGTTTGGATAAGGGCTGCCGAAAATTGCCCGGTTTGAATCACGCCTAGAAGACGATTTGGCTTAGGAACCTGAGTCGCGACAGCAACCGTCTGGGAGGGAACAGGAGAGGCAGGAGAGCGCGTCGGGGGCGTTGGGCGTCCGTCGGGGGGGGCATTGCCCTGGGCGATGGCTAAGGTCTGAGGACTGGGCGGCGGCAAAGGCACCGCCAAGAGTTGGGCGTCCTGATGTTCGGGAGACATTGCACCCTCGGCACCCGCCACCGCTGACGGATCAAAGTAAAACCGATCAACCACAATGGCCGCCTGAGCATGGGCTTCTTGCTGGGGGAAGACCGCTTGGAGTGGTAAATAGTATCGATCAACCATGATGGGCCGTAGGGAGGGGCGCACCGCCGATACTGCGGCAGCGGTCTCGGGTGGTGCGCCAGCATTGACTGTGGCCCTGGATTCTCCTAAACGCTGACGCAGGAGCGTTAGGCCAGAGGGCGCAAGGGCGGAAGGTTGGCGCAACCCCGACGGTACAAAAGGAATCACCCTCTGAAGCGCTGTGATCCAGGTGATGAAGCCCCACCCTAGGGCCAGCCCAAGGCATCCCCCCAGCATGAGCTGTTGAGTAGGTTGTAGATCTCGCCAACGGTTGACCAGGGCTCGATGATTATCGACGGGGCAATAGTCAACAACCCACGGGGACGGGCTCAGGGCATTGGGGTTGAAGGTGGAGAGACTCATCCCCTGGGCTAGGATGATTTGATCAGAGGGCTGGGACTCTGAAACAACAGCTTTTATATCAGAATTTGGGGTAGCTTGAGGATGGGACATGGATGTATTTCATAAAGATTTCTAAATGGCATTTCCCGTGGTAGAAGCCCTCGTTGAAATTCTATCTTGACTGTTTCCCTGAAAAGATGAAATTGCTTCATGGGTTTACCATAAATCCATCAATAATTATCCATCGATCACCTTTCTAGGACAGGGGAGGGCTACCCTAGGAAAGCGCTATCGTGATCTGTCATGGCCCCTGTTGATTCAGCTATCCCTTCTAACCTACTTATCAAGCTCAGTCGGCGGCTGTTCGATATAGAAGCTCAGCGGGTGGCCTTTGTGGCTGCGCTTACCCATCCCCAGTTGTTCCCCCAGGCGGTGCTATGGATGCAGCCCCGCCCCGAAAATATGCCCTTTGCCCTAGCGCCCGCCCTGCCGTGGCAGCCTGCCGCTGTAGATCGCCTAGAGCCGAACCAGCGCCCCGGCCAACATCCCCTTCATCAGGCTGGAGCCTACTATTGCCTGGATATGGCCTCGGTGTTTTCGGCGGCGGTGTTTTCGGCCATTCCCGCGCCAGTGGATTTAGTGTTAGATCTGTGTGCAGCCCCTGGGGGCAAAAGTCTGCTGGCTTACCAACAACTCCAACCCAAGGCGCTGTGGTGCAATGAGGTGATCCGCAAGCGAGTCAGAATTTTGATCGCCAACCTCAAGCGCTGCGGCCTTTGGGATGCCCTGGTGTTTAATCTCGATCCCAAGGTGTGGGCAGAACATCTGCCCCAGGCCGCTTCGGTCGTGATTGTTGATGCCCCCTGTAGCGGCCAATCGCTGCTGGCTAAGGGCGATTCTGCCCTGGGCTGTTTTCACCCCGTAACCATTAAAAAAAACGCCAGCCGCCAAAAGCGTATCCTTGACCAAGCTGCTCAAACTGTCGCTGGGGGAGGCTATTTGGCCTACATGACCTGCACCTTTTCCCCAGAGGAAAACGAACAGGTTGGTGCATGGTTGCTCAAGCAATTTCCCCAGTTTGAAGCCGTTGCTGTGCCCGCCCTAGCCGACTATGCTTCGCCCCTAGCCGAGTTTCCTTGCTATCGGCTGTGGCCCCAGTCGGGGTTAGGGGCTGGAAGCTTTGCAGCGCTCTTCCGCAATCGTGATACGACCCATTATCCGGCTACCCTGCCCGATGCCCTCACCACTCAGGCCCTCCGCCTCTACCCAGAGTTCTCCCCGGCCGAACCTAGAAAGCCGTTGATGAACTGAGGCTGACGAACCTGGAGGAGGGGTGGGATGGGCTGCCAGGGGCATCAACGATTGACAATCGCTCCTTTTGGCCATGGCCAACCCTGAGAAGCAAGGACAATTCTGGGTTGACCGACAAAACTGGCTAGAGCCCATCGCTGTTGGAGGGCCAGGAAACCTGACCTCTACATGAACCTAATGCTGGAGGGGCGCGGTTTTTACACCCGCCGCAGAGTCTTGGGTTAGCCAGTCAGGGACAATTCAGGGAATCTGGAATTCAGGATTTTCAGGCGAGCTTTGAAGCCAAAATTCTAGGGCAAGAGTTCAAGGTCATGAACAATGCTTAAAAACCTCCCAAAAGCAACACCCAATCCCTATTTCAAGGAACTTCCTATCGTTGTTCTAGCCTTCATGGAGGGAAATCACGTGCAGACCTAAAGCCTCTATTGCCCGTGTTTCTCAAAGCTCCCTGCTTACTAATTTAGGAAGTATTGAATGTGAGATTGGGTGCTGTTGGTTAAGCGAGACAGATGAGATGTTAACAGCGCTTTCACTCCTTCTTGTGTGTGGACATTCGGCTGTTTAATCTGCCAGGGGAACTTTATTCGTTCCATCTTTAATATACCGTTCGTATTTTGCTCTCGCGAGGAATGAAAAGATAGTTAATATAGGGCTGCTGGGCGAATAATCCTAGGGTATAGCAGGGGTGCGTCTGTCCTCGGAGAGAATTGGCTAAACCTTCTAAAATGGAGACGGCTAGAATTGGCCATGGCGCTAAGCCAGAGGATTGGTCTGCCCCGTTATGTCCGGTGGCTGGAGAAAACAACTGTAAAATGAATCCGCTGGCCCACCCGATGACCGATTAAACCTTCGGTACTTAGGTGAACCTAACGCCTGAAGTCATGCTTGTCCTTTGCTGCCCCGCTGCCCCCCTGTCCTCCCAGCCATGCCCACCCCCATCCCCGCCGGAACCACCCTCCAAAACCGTTACCGCATCCTGCAACCCTTGGGGCAGGGGGGCTTTGGCCGCACCTATCTGGCGGAAGACCTGGGCCGTTTTAACGAGCGCTGCGCCATCAAGGAATTTGAGCCCCAGTCGGAAAATGACATGACGGAGAAGTCGCTTCAGCTTTTCCAGCGGGAGGCGGCGATTCTCTACGGTATTAGTCATCCTCAAATCCCTAAGTTTCAGGCCATTTTTGAGGAAGATCAGCGGCTGTTTTTGGTGCAAGACTACGTGGACGGCACCACCTATCGGGATCTGCTCAACCAGCGCCTCGGCCAGGGGATAACCTTCTCGGAGGCGGAGGTGCGCCAGTTTTTGCAGCAGATGCTGCCCGTGTTGGCCCACATTCACAGCAAGGGCATCATCCATCGAGACATCAGCCCCGACAATATCATGCAGCGACAAGCGGATCAGCTCCCTATTCTGATCGACTTTGGGGTGGTGAAGGAGGTGTTTACCCGCGTGCAAATGACCGGAACTCCTACCCATGCCACCTCCGTGGGCAAGCTGGGCTATGCCCCCAGCGAGCAGATCCAGTCGGGCCGCGCCTACCCCAGCAGCGACCTCTATGCCCTGGCGGTGACGGCGATTGTGATGCTGACGGGCAAGGAGCCCCAGGTCTTGTTTGACGATGTGAACCTGGCCTGGAACTGGCAACCCTATGCCCCCGTCAGCCCAGGGCTGGCCCAGGTGCTCAACCGCGCCATCAACTACCGACCGGGGGATCGCTTCCAGTCCGTCAGCGAAATGGCCCAGGCCCTCGGTAGCGCCAATGTGATGCCCCAAACCGCGTCCCAGCGTCCGGCTCCGCCCCCCTCCCAGGTGAAGACCGTGGCCGTGGGGCGACAGTATCAGCCCACCCAGGTGGCCCCCACGCCAACCACCTATCCCCAGCGGGTGCCCCCCGCCTTTGTGGAGGAACCGGAATCCATCTGGGAAAACCCCTGGGCCGTGGCGTTGATTGGGGCCGTTTTGGCCTTGATTGCAGGGCTGGGCGGCTGGCTGGTGGTGAGTTTGATCAACCGTCCGCCCAACAACGCAGGCACCCCCGTTCCAGAAATTACCATTGACCCCATTCAGCCCACCACCGCCCCCACGCCCACGGTTCAGCCCACGCCCACGGATCGTCCGGTGCAATTTAACCAGGCCCTGCGCCTGAGTGTGGGCCAAAGCCGCACGGTGTCGGGCTCCCTCCGCAGCAACGAAACCATCAACCACCAGTTCAATGGCGAGGCGGGCCAGGTGCTGAACGCCCGTATTCGTGGCGAAGGGGTGCTGCTGACGGTGCTGGATGCCCAGGGCAACCCCATCGACAGCAGTGCCGAGCGGGTGCAGGCTTGGCAGGGGGCGCTGACCTCCAACGGCCTCCACAGCATTCAACTGCGGACGGTGCAGGGGCTGAACCAAAGCAACTACGCCCTAGAAGTGAGCCTGGAAGCTGCCCCAGAGCCCACCCCCGATCCCACCCCCACCCCCGATCCTACGCCCACCCCAGACCCCACGCCCACGCCCACCCCAGACCCCACACCCATCCCCACGCCGGAACCCACTCCACCTCCCATCCCTGATCCCCCCACACCGCCTGCGCCGCTGCCAGAGCCGATCCCCGATCCAACCCAGGAGCCCAATGTTACAGAGCAGCGGGTACAAATTCCCTCCGGGCAAACCAGCACCCAGGTTACAGGCCAGGTCAATGCAGATCGCGTTCGGCGCTATGTGGTCAACGCGAGGGCAGGGCAAACCATGTCCCTGAATGTACCTAGGGCTGGTGGCCCCATCACCCTCGATGTGCGCTATCCCAACGGCAGCCTCATCCCCGATGGTTCACGGGTGCTGAGCTGGCAGGGGCAATTACCCACCTCTGGCGACTACCGGGTGGATGTACGGTCTCCCCGTCCGGCAGAATATACCCTGCGGATCGCCGTCAACTAAGCGCCATCACACACTAACCGTTGCAATGCACCACCCAAGAATCAGGGATAGCCAAGGGGGATTTGGTATGAGTATCAGGTTGGATCAGCCTCTTGGATAGCAGCATCTAGGAAGGAGACTGGATGACTAGGCTGCTGCCAAATGCCAACGCTGGGGGCAAGGGAAATCAGGTCTTCGGTGTTTTGGCGCATGGTTTGGCAAATGGCGTCGAGGGGCAAATCGTTGGGGTCGTTGCCGAAGGGATTTTCGATTTCTAGGCCAATGGCTTCGATGCCAAACACCGCAAAGCTAATTAGCCCCACCAAAAATGGAGTGCCCCAGCCCACGGAATCCACCATTTGAAAGGGCAGGGCCAAGCAGTACAGCATCAACAACTGCTTGAGGTGGATGGAATAGGCCAGGGGAATGGGGGTTTTGAGGATGCGCTCGCAGCCGCCGAGGGTATTGACCAAGCCATCCAGCGCCTCTAGGCAAGCCGTGAGCTGGTAGGGGTGAAGCTTGTGCTGGGCCTGCTGGGTTTGCAGATAGTCGGCAATCCAAAAGGCAATTTCCAGGGGCGGATTGTTCATGGTTTGGAGCTTGGCAAACTGCGTCTCGGAGATCAGTCCCGTGAGTTCTGAGCTGGGCTGTTCGCCGCGCAGGTGCAGCTTCAGGGCAATGGCAAAGGCGGGCAACAGCCGAATCGCCGTCACCTTGGCGTCGTGGTCGGCGGGGTATTTTTCTTGGATGGCCACCCACATTTGGCGGGCCAGGTTGCGGGTGAGGTTCACCACGTTGCCCCACAATTTTCGTCCCTCCCAAAACCGCTCGTAGGAGGTATTCGTGCGAAACACCAGCAGCAAACCCAGCACCAGGCTGGGCACTAGGGAACCCAAAATCGGCGACGATACCCGCCATCCCCGCTCGTGCAGCAGGTAAATGCCCAGGGCAAAGACCGCGCAAAACAGGGTGCGGGGCAACACCGCCGGAATCACCGACCCCTGCACACTAAACAAATCCCGAAACCAGGCCCGCCCCTCGTGGCGCGGCCCCCTGTCGCTAGCCGATAACTTGACCACCCACGTCTCCCCGCCTTGCCAAGCGATTCTCAGGCAATTCTAGAGCTTGTCGGATGAGCTGTGTTAACGGCCAGCTATGACCCAGTGGGCAGGGCTTGGGGCAATGGGTTTACACTCAAGGAGCAACCCTTAACAAAACGTCATTTATCCCAACGCCCCATGCTGCTTCAGCCGGAACAACGCACCAAACTCGACGAATCCAACGACGCCTACTTCTACGATGTGCCTCGCTTTGTCACCCATGTGGATGCGGGGTTTATCAATCGGCTCACCCACCTCTATCGCCAGCGATTGACCCCCAATAGCCGCATTTTGGATTTGATGAGTAGCTGGGTCTCGCACTTGCCGGAGGAGCTTGAGTTTGACTGGGTGGAAGGCCACGGCCTCAATGCCGAAGAACTGGCCAAAAATCCCCGATTGAATCATTTCTTTGTGCAAAACCTCAACGACAATCCGCGCCTGCCCCTAGAGGACAAGTCCTTTGATGCGGTGCTGAATACCGTGTCGGTGCAGTACCTTCAGCAGCCGGAGGTGGTGTTCGCGGAAATCCATCGCGTGCTGAAACCCGGTGGGGTGGCCATCGTCAGCTTTTCCAACCGGATGTTTTACCAAAAAGCCATTGCCGCATGGCGCGACGGCAGCGAATCCGACCGGGTGGCCTTGGTGAAGGGCTACTTCAAATCCGTCCCCGGCTTCAGCGCCCCGGAGGTGATCGCCTACGCCCCACCCGTTCCCGGCTTTCTGCAAATGCTGGGCCTAGCTATGGCTGATCCCTTCTATGCCGTGATCGCCTCTCGCCTGCCGAGCGCCTAGCCCAACCGTCTTAGTTGGCCCTCACCCCCTCAGTCCCCCTCTCCCAAAAATGGAGAGAGGGGGAGGCCGGACAAACGCTTCAAGGTTGTTCTAGCTCCCCTCCTCCCGCCCTGGGAGAAGGGGTTGGGGGATGAGGGCAAGCAAGGGTTTCACAAAGTATGCGTATACCGGAGCCCACAGGGAGAGGGACTTTTAGCCTTTCGCACAGCGCCTAATCGCGGGCGACGGGCAAGTCGGATTGGTTCCACTTCAGCATGCCGCCGCGCATACTGGCCACTTCGGTGATGCCCTTTTTCTTGAGGATAATGCTAGCCTGCCCAGAACGGCGACCGGATTTGCACACCGTCACCACAGGCTGATCGGTGGAAACGTCCCCGACCCGCTGCTCTAGCTCATGGAGGGGCACCAGTTGGGCACCGTGGATGTGGCCGAGGTCGTCGTTGAATTCCTCCACGCCGCGCACATCCAAAACGTGGACTTGATCCAGGTTTTCGGCCACCCACTGGGGCTCAATTTCCTTGATGCCGGAGTAGGTTTGGCGCACTGGCCCCCAGGTGGCAATCACGGGCATGGTGCCGTCTTCGGTGCGGCCACAGATGCAGTTGGCGGGGATGGCGATGTCGATCTTTTTGGGGTGGGGCAGGCCCAGGTTGTCCATGTAGCCCACAAAGTCGCGCTCGTCGGCCTCGCCGCCAATGCGGGGGTTGTACAGCTTTTCTTCCTTGACGCTGGAGACCGTGCGGCCACTGTAGTCGTGGGCGGGCCACACCAGGCAGTCATCGGGCAGGGAGAAAATCTGCTCGGTGATGGATTCGTACATGGTGCTGGCGTTGCCCTGCTGAAAGTCGCAGCGTCCAGCACTGCGGATCAGCAAACAATCGCCCGTAAAGGCCATGGATTGGTCATCCAGCACAAAGGTGACGCAGCCGTCGGTGTGGCCGGGAGTGGCGCGGACTTCTAGGCTGCGGCTACCAAATTTCACCACATCGCCATGATCCAGCAGCGCATCGGCCCCGCTGAGCATCTCGCCATAGCGCCCGGAAATGCCGATTTTGGAGCCCGTCGCCTGCTGCATCAGCCATGCCCCGGTAACATGGTCGGCGTGGCAGTGGGTATCCAAGGTGTAGAGGAGCTTCAGATCCAGCTCTTCCAGCAAGGCCCGATCCCGCAGGTGTTGCTCAAACACGGGGTCGATCAACACCGCTTCCTTGGTGTCAGGATCGGCCAGCAGATAGGTGTAGGTGGAGGAATCAGCATCGAACAGTTGGCGGAAAATCAGCGGGGTATTCACAGGGCAAAACTCCTGGGCAAACGAGGGACGGACGGAAATCTCAATCACGAAATTTCAACATCGCTGGCATTATTCTACTATATAACCAATCACTCATTAAAAGATCGCATCACCCCATCCAGTTTCCATGCCAGCCCTGGGGCTGTTTCCCCGTCCGGTGCAACTTGCTCTAGGCTTGAATCCTGCCCGTCAGGAATGGGCCTTTCGGTGTTGAGGTTCCGCCATGTTCCGCTTCCCCAAGAACTCCTTTTCCCGTGGGCGTCCTTGGGTGAAAATCGGATTTGTCTGCCTTTGAACCCCATCTTGCCACCCTCATCAAGGGTCTGCAATCTAGAGAAACCCTAAGAAATTCAGGTACGCTCACCGTCCATTCGTATCCTGGAGAAGGATCTTCATGAGGTGCCGTGCTATGGTGTCCAACCCATCGTCCAATCAAGATCGCTCCGTTTCAATCGGGAGCAGCGTGACCGGAAGTGCCATCGTGACGGGCGACAGCAACACCGTCTCGGTGCAGTTTAACCAGGCCAATCTGCCCGCCCCCGAAACCGTCAACATCCAGGCCGAATTGCAGGCACTTCGAGATCTCCTGGCCCAAATGGATGACCCCATCGTGGCGGGGGTGGCCCAAAAGCTGGAGCAAGAAGCCGCCAAGCCAGAGCCGGATAAGAACGTGATCGCTAAAACCCTAGAAACCGGGCTAACCTACGCCAAGGATTTGGCCGACTTTAGCGACACCATCGACAAACTGCGCCCCCATGTGGAAGCCACCGCAAGCTGGCTGGGTCAGCATGGCCACAAGCTGCTGCCCTTGGTGGGGTTGATCCTGTAGGTACGGTGATCGTGAGACGCGAGATCGCAGTTGAGGTGATTTCCTACAGACCTTCAAAGGGGTTGCACAGGGGCAACTCAGGCACACGCTTGAAGTCGTCCACATTTCTGGTCATCACACAGGCAGAACTGTGTAATGCTGTTGCCGCAATTAGGGCATCGGGAAGTTTGAGGCGGTAATATCGTCGTAATTGAATGGTGCGGTCTTCAATTTGGGACAATAGGGGAATTCGTTCAAACTGCATCAATAGGCCAGCGATTATTGACTCCTCCTCACCAGACAACTCTGGGAAACTCAGCAACTCAATTCGCACAATGGGGGAGATAATAATCTCGTTTTGGCTAAGAAATGATTCTGAGAAAAGTGGCAATACTTCTGCTTCCTCAGCCAAATAATAAATAAAGATATTGGTGTCGTAGAGGTACTTCACTGTTCCCACTCCTGACGCATGGTGTCAAGATGGGCCAGCATTTGATTTCGCTTGTCTTTTAGCAATCCTTTGGCCTTGGCCACTTTGGCATAGTCCCGTTGCCAGAGCGATACCACTGATGCGGGTACATCTACGGTAATAAATTCTTCATTTTGATCAATTAAATACTGCTTGGGAATTTTAATAATGGGCATGATGATCATCCTTGAGTGTTTGTCCTAAGTTTTAGTGGATTAACCCAGATCTAGGAGAATGAAGAAACCTTCTCTCTATGGCGAGGAGCGAAACGACATCAGGAGAGTAGTTAGGGTGATAATGTTTATTATCTACGATTCGGAGCGCAATGCTTCCCGTTCATCCAAAGCCCCGAGACTAAAGTCATCACGCCCTAGGAGATCAATCCGTTGTTCTGACCGTGCCAGATTGAGTCGGGGAGTTTAGGTCGGGTCATTCAAGGGTGTGCTATCAAAGGATCAAGCCTACGGGAAAGGGGCATACAGGGGCATGGTAGACCAGTCGAATCGCGGCATCCAGATTCAAGAAAGTGCGGTGGGCAGTGCCATTGTGTCCGGCGATGGCAACACCATCTATGTCATTCACCAAACCACCCAGCAGCGCCAAGACGTTCCCGCCGAGGCCACCGCCCAGCTTGGCCCCAATCCCTACAAGGGGCTGGCGGCGTTTACAGAGCAGGATGGCGACCGCTACTTTGGCCGCGAAGCCCAGGTGGAGCGGCTGTGGGAACGGCTTCAGCGGTTGATGGAACAGTCTGTGGTGCCTCGGTTGTTGCCAATTTTGGGGCCATCGGGGTCGGGGAAGTCATCCTTGGCACGGGCGGGGCTGATTCCGGCCTTGGCTCAGCGGCCTTTGTTGGGGAAGGCGAAGATGCGGGTGGCGGTGTTGGTGCCCGGTAGCCATCCGTTGGAAGCGCTGGCGGGGGTGCTGGCCAAAGCGGCGACCCAAGACCCGATGCCCGTAACCAAAACGCGGGAATTCGCCACGGAGCTAGGCATTGCCACCCCAGCGGGTACCCACGATGGTCTGCGCCGCATCGCCAGCCTGATTCCCCACATCCAGGATGCGCCGCTGGTGGTATTGGTGGATCAGTTTGAGGAGGTCTATTCCCTCTGCAAGGACGCCGAGGAACGCCAAGCCTTCATTGATAATCTGCTCACTGCCGCCCAAGACCCCAATGCCCAGGTCTCCGTGGTGCTGACCCTCCGCAGCGACTTTTTGGGCGAAACCCAGCGCCATCCAGGGCTAAACCAAATCATCGGTTCCGACCAAAGCGTGATTGTGCCCGCCATGACCACGGAGGAACTGCGCCGCGCCATTGCCGAACCCGCCAAACGGGCGGGGCACCCCCTAGATGAGGCCACCATTGACCTGTTGGTGACGGATACCGAGGGCCGAGAGGGGGCGTTGCCGCTGTTGCAGTTTGCCCTCAGCCGCATTTGGGAGGGGTTGGGTCAGGGAGTAGCCCCAGCGGAAACCTATCGCCAGATGGGGGGTGTGGGCGGTGCCCTGGCGGGAAAGGCCCAGGATATCTACGATCACCTCAGCCCCGCCGAGCAGGAGACGGCCCGCCGCATTTTTATCGGCCTGGTGCAACTGGGGGAGGGCACCCGCGACACCCGCCGCCGCACCCCAGTAGAAAACCTGATTGCCAGCCAAGACAGCCCGGAAGTGGTGAAGCAAGTGCTGGCTCGGTTTTCGTCGCCGGGGGCACGGTTAGTGACGTTGGCCAGCCAGGGCAACCAAGACGTGGCAGAAGTGACCCACGAGGCGCTATTTGGCCATTGGCAACAGCTCAACGAGTGGCTGGACAGCAGCCGGGATGACATTCGCTTTCAGCGTCGCCTAGAAGCCGCCGCCGACTATTGGCACGACCAAGGCCGACCTGCTGGCTTGCTCTGGCGACCACCGGATCTGGATTTGCTGCGTACCTTTGCCAAAACCCACGCGGCTAATCTCACCCAACGCTGCCTAGATTTTTTCTATGCCTCCGACCGGGCTCAACAACGAGAGCAACGTTGGAAACAACTACGTATTGCTGGATTGGCAGCGGGCCTTGTGTTGACTACTAGCCTCAGTACCTTTGCTGGGTACCAGGTGTGGCGAGCTGAGCGACGACAGATGCAGCTTTATGAAGCTAC
The DNA here is from genome assembly GCF_016403105.1 of Leptolyngbya sp. BL0902. NCBI lineage: Bacteria > Bacillati > Cyanobacteriota > Cyanophyceae > Leptolyngbyales > Leptolyngbyaceae > Leptolyngbya > Leptolyngbya sp. BL0902. The sequence goes on along the minus strand of NZ_CP046155.1, from coordinate 26,701 downwards.
TTCTCGATCCTTGTTTGAGAGTGATCCTTTAGCGAGCATGGTAAATGGCTTGGCAGCAATTAGCCTGGGTCAAAATCCCCTAGTTAAACTACCTCGTGTGGGAGGTGACGGGCTAGTCTCTCCTTCCGTTCTAGACTTAGCCAATCGTCATGCCCGTCTGAACTGGACTATGACAGGGGATCAGTACGGTATCAGAGCATTAGCTTTCAGTCCAGACGGAGAGATCCTTGCTAGCGGGGGAGATGAGGGTACGCTGCGCCTATGGGATCGTCAAGGACAACCCTTGGGTCAGCTTTCTTATGGCTACAGAGAAGTTCGGGCTTTAGCTTTTAGTCCCGATGGAGAAATCTTAATCAGCGGTGGGGACGATGGCACAGTACAGATTTGGAGTCGCGAGGGCCAACCCATTGATGAGCCGTTTATGGCTCATGAGGGTGGGGTTAATTCCTTAGCTTTCAGCCCAGATGGCGAAACCATTATTAGTACAGGTACAGATGGCATAGTGCAGTTTTGGAACTCTCAAGGGGAATCCATTAATCAACCATTTACGGCCCATGAGGATATCGTCTTTCACTTGGCCTTTAGCCCTGATGGGAACGTTATTGCAACCGGAAGCAACGATAATACGGTACGACTATGGAATCGCCAAGGGCAGCCGTTGAGCCAGCCTCTTACAGGCCATCGTGGTGCGGTTTGGGCTGTAGCTTTTAGCCCGGACGGAAAAATGGTTGTCAGCGGTGGTGAGGATGGCACAGTACGGTTGTGGAATCTTGAAGGCCAACCTATTGGGGAACCGTTTATCGCACATGAAGGCAACACCGGAGTCTCTAGTGTAGCCTTCAGTCCCGATGGGGAAGCGATTATTACCAGCAGTCTTATAGATAACATGGTGAGGCGGTGGACTCTTGAGGGCCAACCCATTGGAGAACCATTCCTAGCGCATGAAGGCGGAGTCCATACACTGGTTGTCAGCCCAGATGGAAAAGCCATTGCTAGCGGAGGCTACGAGGATGGCAAGATACGGATGTGGACTTATCAAGACCAATCTGTAATCGCACCGTTGTCTGGTCATCAAGGTATGGTCAACGCCGTAGCCTTTAGCCCTGATGGCAATACCATCGCCAGTGGTGGGGAAGATAGCACAGTGCGGTTATGGGATTCTCAAGGAAGGCTCTTGGGGGAGTCTTCCACATCTCATCGGGGGATCATCTACTCCATTGCCTTCAGCCCAGATGGAACAACCCTAGCCAGTGCAAGTGGTGATGGTTCAATACGTCTGTGGAATTTGGAAGGCCAGCCTATCGGTGAGCCCTTCACAGGACACATAGGTTGGGTATTTGCTGTAGCCTTCAGCCCAGATGGAGAAGTCATTTTCAGCGGGGGAGAAGATGGCACATTGCGGTTGTGGGATCGCCAGGGACAGCCTATCGGTGAGGCATTTGAGGCGTTTACGGGCCATAAGGGTGGAGTCTTTGCTATTGCTATTAGCCCTGATGGAACAACCATCGCCAGTGGGAGTGAGGCTGGCACAGTGCATCTATGGGATCGTCAGGGGCAGCCTATCGGGAATCCCTTGCAGGGACATAGGGGTTGGGTTCTGGCTGTGGACTTCAGCCCAGACGGAGAGACTATTGTCAGTGGTAGTGAAGATGGCACGGTGCGGCTATGGAATCGCCAGGGACAGCCTATCGGAAATCCCTTGCAGGGACACCAGAACAACGTTAGCTCAGTAGCTTTCAGCCCAGATGGGCAAACAATCGTTAGCGGTGATTGGGATGGTACAGTACGGCTATGGGATCGCAACGGGCAACCTTTTGGGCACCCCCTAGTAGGCCATAACAGCCCAGTGTACTCAGTAGCTTTCAGCCCAGATGGGCAAACTATTGTTAGCAGCAGCGAAGATGGCACAATCCGCCTGTGGCCCTTGTGGCTGGCAGAGCAGGGCTGGGTAAACTACACCTGCAACCGCATTCGGGGCTACCTTGTGGCCAGAAGCGCAACCGACGAAACGATAAGGCTGGCACGGCGCACCTGTGAGCGGTCGGCTTGGCGATAAGGCGGGGGAGAAGGCAAAGTTCAAAATGCAAAATGCAAAATGCAAAATGCAAAATGCCAAGTTCTTTGCTGCCAGGGGGTATCTGCCACAATAGGCTGAGATTCGGCAGGGGTGGCCATGCGTAACCTAACCCTTGATTGGTGGCAGTATGAGTAACTTTATTATGGCTAAAGTTCTCGAAGAGATGAACAAACTGCCCGATGATCTGCAACAGCAGGTTTTTCAATTTGTTGAGGCCCTGCGCCAAAAACACCTAGAAGAACCTTCGGGTGATGCCTGGGATGTCCCAGCCTCCCTTACAGGCATCCTCGAAGCGCCCCCCGATCGGTCGGCAGAGTATAATCGCGATCCTTACGGCACTCCCAATTACCAGTCGCTCTAATGATGAGATACAGCAGCAAGACTGGATCGATGCTATGACCAGCGATGGCCACGGTCTCCAAACAGGTTTCCGTATCTTTGCAAAGTGCATGTCACGCCTCATGTAGGTGTGAGACGTCATGGATGGACGGTAATTGGCGGTAATTTGATAGGACGGTGATCATCAACAACGAGGAGAACGTATGGCGGCAAAGCGACTGGTGATTGAAATGGGCATGGGTGTGGATCAGCACGGCCAAGACCCCACGGTGGCGGCGGCGCGGGCAGTGCGAAATGCCATTGCCCACAATGCCCTGCCGGGAGTGTGGGAGGTGGCAGGGCTGAGCCATCCCAACGAGATGATCGTGGAGGTGCAGGTGGCGGTGCCGTTCCCCGACCAGGTGCGGCAGGAAGAGGTGCTGGCGGTGCTGCCCTTTGGCCAAAAAACGCTGATCCTCACGGAGGGCGGCATGGTGGTGGCGGGGCGGGCTATCCCCGAATTTGACGACAAAAACGATGACATGTACGTGGCCATCGCCGCTGTTACCGTGTCGATTCCAGCCTAGGGATCGGCGGCGCAGAATGGTTTAATGGTAGGGATTCCTGGGGGTGACACGGCCAGCCGTGGCCCCACGCCAGCCGTTAGGAGAACCCGCTTTGTACCAATGTCCAAAAGAGGGGAACGTGCCCCTGCAAGACAGCGAATTGGCCCCAGGGCTGTTGGCCAAGGCTTGCTCTAGCTGTGGCGGATCTTGGATTCCGCCGGAAAGCTACGAAGAGTGGCAGAAACCCCAGATCGATCCCGATGCGCCCACCCAGGTGGCGGTGCTGCCGCTGTCGTTGGATGTGCCTTTTCAGCCCGCTGGGTTGGATAACCGAGCGGCCCTTTGCCCCGACTGCCGTAGCTACCTAGTGCGGGGGCGCGTCAGCCTCAAACATACGTCCTTTTATGTGGAGCGCTGCCCCAACTGCAAGGGCATTTGGTGCGATGCCGGGGAGTGGGACATTCTGCAAAAGCTTAGCCTCGATACCCACATTGGCTACCTCTTCTCCGCCGAGTGGCAGTCTCAGGTGCGGGAGCAGGAAAACATTGCGCGGGAGCAGCAGGCCATTGTCGATAAACTGGGGTCAGACATTGCCGAGCGCATTTTTGACCTAGCGAAACTGCTGGAGGATCATCCCAACGGCGACTTTGGTGTGGCTTATCTAATGCGCCGCTTCGACCAATAGTCCCGTCTTCCCGTCCCCCCGTCCCCCTTCTCCCCTTTCTTAATCCCCCTCTCCTCGTCACGGCCCCCATCGCCTCCCCCACCTTCCCCCATGGCTGAAACCCTGCTCGAACTGGATAATTTTTCCGTCACCTACCCAGGGCAGAAGGATCCGGCGGTGGATGATGTCTATCTGACCCTGGCGGCGGGGGAAAAGCTGGGCCTAGTGGGGGAATCGGGCTGTGGCAAAAGTACCCTAGGGCGGGCCATGCTGCGGCTATTGCCTCGGAATACTGACCTGCGGGGGCGAGTGTGGTTTAAGGGCGAATCGGTGCTGGATTTCACCCCTCGGCGGCTGCGGGAATTTCGGGGGGAGGCGGTGGCCCTGGTGTTTCAAGACCCGATGACGCGGCTAAATCCGCTGATGACCATTGGCGATCACTGCATTGAAACCCTGCGGGCGCACCGACCGGAGATTTCGGCAGCGGCGGCGAAGGATCGGGCCATCGAAGTGCTGGAAAAGGTCAACATTACGGCGAATCGGTTTGGCCAATATCCCCACGAATTTAGCGGCGGGATGCGGCAACGGGTGGCCATTGCCTTGGCGATGATCCTAGAGCCGGATTTGATCGTGGCCGATGAACCGACGACGAGTTTGGATGTGACGGTGTCCGCCCAAATTTTGGACGAGCTCACCCGCCTGTGCGATGACCTGGGCACGGCGCTGATTTTGATCTCCCACGACCTGGCCCTGGTGGCAGAATACTGCGACCGAGTGGCGGTGATGTACCAGGGTGAGAAGGTGGAGGAGGGCAAGGCCCTGGAGGTCTTGCAGCGGCCTCAGCACCCATACACCCAATCCCTGGTAGACAGCGCCCGCCAGCTTCAGCAGGCCGCAGGGTTTGTCTATACGCCCCCCGATCCGGCTACGGAACCGACGCCACTGCTGCGCCTCACCGATGTGCAAAAACACTACACCCTGGAGGCCAGCCCCATCGCCCGCCTGCTGGGCAAGGAGCAGCCCAAGGTCATCAAAGCCGTGGATGGGGTGGACTTGGAGATCTACCCCGGCGAAATTGTCGGCCTAGTGGGAGAGTCGGGCTGTGGCAAAAGCACCCTGTCACGCACCATTTTGCAGCTCATCCAACCCACCGCTGGCCAGGTCATGTTTGACGGCACCGACCTTACCACCTTGTCCACCCAGGCCATGCGACGGCAGCGGCGGCAGTTGCAAATGGTGTTCCAAGATCCCCACGCCTGCCTCAACCCGATGATGACCGTGGGCCAGGGCATTGCCGACCCGCTGATCATCCACGGTCTTGCCACCCCCGCCGAAGCCGAGGCCCAGGTGCGCGAGATGCTGGCCCGCGTCAGCCTCATCCCCGTAGATGACTACATGCACCGCCTGCCGGGGGATCTCTCCGGTGGGCAGCAGCAGCGGGTGGCCATTGCTCGCGCCCTGATTACCAAACCCAAGCTCGTCATCTGCGATGAACCCGTGAGTATGCTAGACGCCACGGTGCAAACCCAGGTGCTAGACCTGATGCTGGCCCTGAAGCAGGATTTCAACCTCACCTACCTGTTTATCACCCACGATCTGTGGGTGGCGCGGTTTATGTGCGACCGCATCGCCGTCATGCAGGGGGGCAAAATTGTGGAACTGGCCCCCACCCAGGAACTCTTTACCAACCCCCAGCATCCCTACACTCAGACCTTGCTGCAAGCGGCTCCCATGTTGGCCAGCGCCTAGGGCCAAGGGGCTGGGATCTAGCCTAAGATCTAGCCTTAGAATAAGGTCAAGGGCCGTCCCAGTTTCGGCGGGATGGCATCGGATGCTATCCGGATTCCTGATCCGGATTCCTGGGTTTTGACTGCAATGGGTGAGGGCATATCCCCGGTCGGGCAAGAGGTCTTGCTCCCAGGGTGGGTTATCTGGCCTTGAGGCGAGTTCACGTTCATCGCACCAAGGCCCAATTCGGAAGACGGCAGAGCTAGTTAGAGTAGACAGAGTGGTCAGTCGTTGCTATCCCAGAACCTGTGGTGAATTGGCGTACATTATTCCTGGCCCTTGGGGTAGCTAGTTTTGGAGGGCTCCATGGCTTTCAGGACGGGGCCATTGATGCCGCTGAACGGTCGCTGCGGGTGGGCGTCTACGACAATCCGCCCAAGGTGTTTTGGGATGAGGAAACCGGGCAGCCCAGCGGCTTTTTCCCGGAGCTTTTGGCAGTAATTGCCACCAAGGAAGGCTGGGAGATCACCTATGTGCCCTGCCAATGGGCCAATTGCTTAAACGATGTGGAGGCAGGCCGTCTGGATTTGATGATGGATGTGGCCTATTCCCAGGAACGGGAGGCCCGGTTTGACTTTAATCGCGTGGTGGTCGCGCCCAGTTGGTCGGTGGTGGTGGCCAGGCGGGGGGTGAAGCTTGAGTCGGTGCTCGATTTGGACGGCAAACGGCTGGGCGTTTTAAAAGACAGCATCCAGGCCAATGCCCTCGCCACCACCAGCCAGGGGTTTGATATTCGCCCAGAGTTGGTTCTAGCTCCCACCGTCGATGAAATAGCCCGGCTTTTGGAGGAGGGAGAGGTGGATGGGGTACTGGTTCACCGCTTTTTTCCCATTCGTCAACGCCTGCCCAGCGGCGTCCAAACCAACATCCTGATCCAGCCCACCCAACTGCATTTTGTCTCGCCCAAGGGTCGCCAGGGCGAAACCTTAGCGGCCCTAGATCGCCAGTTAACGCTCCTGAAAAATAACCCTGATTCGGTGTACTACGATCTCAGTCAGCGCTGGTTGTTGGGGCTGGAGGTCTACAGAACCAACTGGCCCCTGCTGCGTCGTATCCTGGCAGGCATTGCCCTAGGGGTGGCGGCGGCTGGCACTGGGCTGTTAATGATTTGGAACCGCCGTCTGCGCCGAGAAGTCGATCAGCGCCTTGCCGCCCAAGCCCAACTGAACCACGAACTGCTCCACGACAGCCTGACGCGCCTGCCCAACCGCCAGTATATGATGGCCCACCTAGACGCCTGCCTAGCCCGCTTGGCTAAGGGGGAAACCCGTGGGTTCATCGTTATCTTCCTCGACCTGGATCGGTTTAAGGTGGTGAACGATAGCCTCGGCCATCTGCTGGGCGATCAACTCCTGGTGGAAATGGCCCAGCGCCTGCGTCAAACCCAGCATTGGGTGGCCCGTCTGGGGGGAGACGAGTTTGTCATGGTGCTAGAGCACACCGACGATCTGATGGTCGCGACGGACATCGCCCAGCAAATCTTGACCCTCCTGGCGGCCCCCTGTCATCTGGCGGGGCACGATGTCACCGCTGGAGCTAGCCTGGGCATTGTGCGGGCTTCCCAGCATTACCAAACTCCTACGGAGCTGATCCGCGACGCCGACATTGCCATGTATAGCGCCAAGGCCAAAGGGCGGAACCGCTACGCCATTTTTGACCCCGCCATGCAGTTGGCCGCTGCCCAGCAGTTGACCATGGAAAGCGACCTGCGTCAGGCCATCGTTCAGCAGCAGTTTGTGCTGTATTACCAACCCATTGTGCATTTGCGATCCGGCCAGATTGTCGGTCTAGAGGCCCTGGTGCGCTGGAACCATCCCAGGCTGGGCCTGCTGCCCCCCAGTCGGTTTATTGCCCTTGCGGAGGAAACGGGCCTAATTGTGCCCATGGGCTGGTGGGTTTTACAAACTGCCTGTGCTCAACTGGCTCAGTGGCGGCAGCAATATCCCCACCTCAACCACCTCACTATCAGCGTCAATGTGTCGGCCTCCCAACTGCGGGAATCCCACTGGCTAGATCAAGTGCAGCGGGTGCTAGAACAAACCCAGCTACCGGGAACCAACCTAATTTTAGAAATCACCGAAACCCTGGTTATGCAAAATATGGGCCTCACCGCCCACCTGATGCAACAGTTACAGCACTGGTTAGTGGGCATCAGCATTGATGACTTTGGGACGGGCTATTCCTCCTTTAGCTATCTGCATCAACTGCCGATTACCTCCTTCAAAATTGACCGGGTCTTTATCACCGACCTGATGGCCAACGTTCGCAACCAGGACATTGTGAAAACTATGCTAGTGCTGGCCCATCAAATGGGGGTGGGCGTGACCGCCGAAGGCATCGAAACCCGAGAGCAAATGGCGTTGTTGCGCACCATGGGCTGTAACCTTGGCCAAGGCTATTGGTTCGATCCACCGCTGCCTGCGGATCGGATCATCCAGCGGCTGCAAGCTCCCTACTACCTCACCCCTCACCCCAGTCCTAACGCCCTAGGGTCAGAACCCTACGGGTGCCATGACGGTAAGTCTCAGGGCAAGCCGCGCTGAGCCCCTTTGACCTGGCTCGCCCTGGCGCACCCCGCCAGGTCGGCGTGATCATCCTCAGGAACGGTAGCATCGGTGAGACGCCCATTGGTGAGACGCCCATTGGTGAGACGCCCATTATTCTTCTTTGAGGCTGATCATATTTTCGCCCTTGAGCATCCGCTGGGCCGCATCCAGCAGCATTTCCTCCAGGTAGGGCTTGGTAAAGTAGCCCTTGGCTCCCAGTTCTACCGCCATTTGACGGTGGCGGTCGGCCCCCCGTGAGGTCAGCATCGCAATGGGCAGATGGCTGAGGGCTTCATCCTTTTGCAGCCGTGACAGCAGCTCAAGACCGTCCATACGCGGCATTTCGATGTCGCAGAAGACGAGGTCGCAGGGCAGGCCAGAGCGCAGTTTTTCCCAGGCTTCCTGGCCGTCGCGGGCCTGTTCCACCCGATAGCCCACCTTGTTGAAGCTCATGGACAGCAGTTCGCGGACGGTGATCGAGTCGTCTACGATCAGCACCGTGGGCTCGGTATGGGCTTTATCCTCCACGGGTTCTTCGAGATCGGGCTGTGTCCACAGCGAAGTGGGGGCTTCCCGCCGTACCCGTCCGGTGGCCATGTCGATCAGCTCTAGCACATCGGCAATGGGCATGACGCGACCATCCCCCAGCACCGTGGCCCCGGCAATGCCCGTAGGCTTGGGGACGGGGCCTTCGAGCTGCTTAATTACGATTTCCTGCTCGCCAATGACCTGATCGACTTGGAGCCCGATGAAGGTACTGGCGCTGCGGAGCACCACAATGGAGGTCATGTTTTCATCGTGGGAGCCGCCGTAGACCCGGCCTCGGCCCAGACTGCGGTTGAATTTCAGCAGATCGCTGAGGGGACGCACGGGCAGCAGGGTATCGCGCCAGAGGATACTGCTGTGGCCCTTGTCGTCGGTTTGCACCCGCTCTTTGGGGATGTCAAACATGTCCTCTACCCCGTCAATGGGGAAGGCGATGCGGGCTTGGTTATTGATGCAGCTCAGCGCCTTGGTAATGCTGAGGGTGAGCGGTAGGCGGACGGTGAAACTGGTGCCCTTGCCCACCTCCGACTCGATGGTGATCGATCCCCGAATATCCGATAGGGCGGTACGGACAACGTCCATGCCCACGCCCCGGCCTGAGAAGTCATCGGCTTGATCGCGGGTGCTAAACCCGGGCTCAAACAGCAGGTCATAGACCTCAATATCGGTCATCGTTTGGGCTTCGGCAGGGGTAATCAGCCCTTTCTTAATGGCTTTGGCCTTCACCACCGCAGGATTAATGCCGCCCCCGTTGTCGGCAATGTAAATCACCGTTTGGTTGCCCTGGTAGAAGGCGCGGACGGTGATAGTTCCCTCGCGGGACTTGCCCGCCACCAACCGCTCCTCTGGGGTTTCAACACCGTGGGTAATGGCGTTATTAACGAGGTGCGTCATGGGATCGTAAAGACGATCCAGAATCATTTTGTCAATCAGGGTATCGCGCCCTTCCACAATCAGCTTGGCTTCCTTACCGCACTTAATCGAAATCTCGCGGACAGCCCTGGGTAAGCGATCCGCCGTTTGGCCAAAGGGTGCCATGCGGGCCTTGTTCAACCCTTCCTGGAGCTGGGTTGTCACCTGGCGAAACTGGCGGGCAATCTGATCCGTGGAATCCACGGTCATCTCGATGTCGGAGGAAGCCTCCCGCACCCGCACAATCAGCTCGATCATCTCCTGGGAAAGGGTGTGAAAGCCCGTAAAGCGATCCATCTCCAGGGCATCGAAGGTTGCCCCTGTGGCGTGACTGCCGCTGCTGCCACCGCTGCTACTACCGCCCAAGGCAAAAGCTTGGCGGTTGGCCATCAAGGAGCTTTCTAGCAGCGAGCGCTCGTACAGATCGCGCATCCGTTGGCCCACATCATTGAGCTGCTGCACCTGGTTCAGCAGGTTATCCAAGGACTGGCGAAGCTGCTCTTGATCCTGCTCCAGGGAGTTCCGGTTGACCACCAGTTCCCCCATCAGGTTGTTGAGGTTGTCGAGGTGGCTAACGTTAACCCGCATGGTTTGGTCGGTGACGGCGCTAGCTCGGCGGGGAGCCCGACCGCTGGAGGTTCCACCCCCCCGTCGAACCCCCGCTGAGGGTGCGGATCCCCCTAGCTGGTCGGCCCCTTCCAGGAGTTTTTCGAGGTCATCAAAACTGTCCTCATCGGCGCTGACGGCGGGCGGCGGGCTGGATGGACGGGACACGGGCGGCGCAGGTGGGGTAGGCGGAACGGGGCTTTCATCTCCCAACAACGCCTCCAGGTCACTGAAGTCGTCAAAATCGACGAGATCGGCGGTGGCGGCGGCTCCGTTGGCTCCGTTGGTTCCATTGGTTCCGTTGGCTCCGTTGGTTCCGTTGGTTCCGTTGGCCCCATCCTCCATCACCAGGTCATCCAGTTCCGTCAGCCAGTCGTCGTCTCCCTCCGCCGAGGCCCCGGGGAAATCTGCTTGGGGGGGGGCGGTGGCCTCCAGGGGGCGACGGTCTGGGCTGGCAGGTTGTGCGTTATCTGGGGCGGCGATCAGGTCTAGGGTATCTAGGTCAATTCCTCCAAAGGGATCAGCCAAGCCAAGATCTTGATCCGCTGAGGATGGGGTAGCTGCCTCAAGGCCAAAGTCAAGGTCAAGGTCAAGGTCGGCAGCGATGTCCTCCGCGATCTCTCCCCCCAGCATCGGATCAGACGCGATATCGAAGGTGAGATCGCCCACCCCGTCTAGATCATCCGTCGCCAGCTCAAAATCTGCGGCTAGCCCAAAGGGATCTGTGGCCTCAGCCGCTGCCAGATCGTCGGGGGAAGTCTCGTCTACCCAGTCTTGATCGAGTTGATCAAAGAGGAGGTCTAACTCTCTATCCGCCGGAGGACGCTCTGAATCTCCCGCCCTTACCGGGGCTGGGGGCGACTCTGGCTGCGGTGCGGGTGGCTGCTCTGGGGGCATCGCTGCGGCTACCGGAGCAGCGGCCTTGGCCTCGGTGGCTGGAGCCGCCGCAGACCCTGGCGCAGCGGCGGCGGGTGGGGCCATTGCGGCCTTGGGCTCAGGAGGGCGAGCTGCTTGACCTGCAGGGCGCTGGGGTGAGGGATCCGCCACCTCCGTGAAGAAGTCATCCATATCATCGGCGGCAACCTTGGCGACCGGAGTATGATCCGCCTCTCCCCCAAAAAACTCGTCGATGTCAGCCACGGGGGCGGCAGGACTAGGGGGAGCCGCATCGGGATGATCAAATAAAGTGACGCTAGACTCGGCACCCCTGTCCCCAGCGTCTTCATTACCGGGAGCCGCTTGCCCAGACTGTCCGGCCTGGGTCAGCCCACCCTTGGCCTCGGCAGGGGCCGAATCTGGAGCCGCATCCACGGCAGAGGGGGACGCGGGGCTAGGCGGGGCCGGAGTCTCCTCCATCACCAAGCTCCGTTCTAGAGCATCCCCAAACAGACTGACCATATCGTCATCGGCGGCAGACTCAGCCTCTGGGGCCGCTCCGGTCTGAAAGAGGTCTGCGAACTCGCTATCAATGTCATCGGCGTCGGCGGTATCGGCGGTGTCAAGGTCGCTCTCCCCTAGGTCGGCCTCCTCCCAGATGTCCTCTAGGCTGATCTGTTCCCCCTCAAAGAGATCGGCGAGGCTGTTTAATTCCTCCGGGCCAACCTGTGGCCCAATGCCGGGGTGGTGTTGACTGCCAAAGACATCGGATTCCCTGGGCGGGACGGCGGCTTCCTCCAGGTTACCAAAGACGTCGGCTAGGTCGCCCTGGGCTAAATCAGCGGCCTCATCAGCGGCCATTTGATCGAGCCAACTGTCGTCCATGTCGAGGGTGAGGTTGGCCTCCGGGTTGGCTTCGGCGGTGGCAAAGAGGTCGGCTAAGTCCTCTCCGTCGGTGCCGTTGGTGAGGGCTTCGGCCAGCAGTGCATCCAGGGCCGAGTCATCCTCAAGGATGGTGGGCTGGGGTGGCATCAGAGCCAGCAGTGCCTCGGAGGGAGCTACCCGACTGACCTGTCCAGCCAAGACCAAATCCTGAGCTTGCTTGAGGTCTTTAATCACGACCGGAGCCAGGGATCGATAGGTTTCGTTGCGGTTGCCCACTGCCTGCCCCACGGTTTGCGCCAGTTGACACCACTGGGGCACCTCTAGCTGTTCCCCCAGACTGTCTAGCCGTTGGCACAGGTGAGCCAACTGCTGACGCGAGGTATCGTTATCGGCTTGCTTGAAGGTGGCCAGCATATCCCTCAGCAGGGCTGGAATGTCGCTGCGAAAGACCAACTGAAGGGCACTAGTTTCGGGGTGGCTAGAGGGTTTGGTCGCGGCCACAGGCGACGGGGGGGGCGGGGTGGTGGCCGGGGCCGCTGCCGGGGCCGCTGCCCCAGAGAGACTGGTGAGATGAGTTTCGGCCTGGACAAAGACGGGCTCCAAGTTGGCCATAATCACCTGGGCCTGATCCTCGGTGAGACCGTAGGGGCTCTGGAGATGATCCAACTGCTCCTGCAAGCCATCAAAGATTTGCAGGAGCATCGATTCTAGGGTTTGGTCTGGGGTGAGGGGTGATTCCTTCATCACCTTGAAGAAATCCTCCATGCGGTGGGCGGTGCGCTGCATACTGTTAATGCCCAGCATGGCGGCTCCCCCCTTCACCGAGTGGGCGGCCCGAAACACCTCGTTCACCATCTCTGAGTCGTGGATGGTGGCATCTAGGTTGAGCAACCCCTGCTCAATGGTATTGAGGTGATCCTTGGCTTCCTCAATGAAGTACCCTAAGATTCGCTTTTGATCTTCAGGCAGCATGGCGGTTCCCTTCCAAACACTTGTTCGATATCCCAAAGCCTAGGGCCAGCGGCCAAGGCTCCCTCACCCTTCGCGTTTTTCCACCTTAAACCGTTCCACCGAAGTCAGCAGATCGCGGGCCACCCCCACCAGGTTTTGGAGCGATCCTGACACCCGCTGCGCCTCCTGGGAGGTTTCCTGGGCCGTCAGTTCCACCGATTGCATCACCTGGGCCACGGCGCGGGAGGTTTCCGTTTGCTCCACGGTGTCGGCGGTAATGGATCGCACCAGCACGTCGATGCGGTTCGACACCTGAATGATGTCCTCCAGGGATCGTTTCGCCTGTTCCGCCAGTCGGGTGCCCTCAATTACCTGTTGGGTACCCTCCTCCATGGCGGTCATCACGCCGCCCGTCTCGCTTTGAATTTGCAGCACGATCTGCTCAATTTCCTTCGAGGCTTTCGCCGCCCGGTCGGCCAGTTGTCGCACCTCATCGGCCACAATGGCGAAGCCCCGCCCTGCTTCTCCGGCCCTAGCCGCCTCAATACTGGCGTTGAGGGCCAGGAGGTTCGTGCGGGAGGCAATGTTGGAAATCAGGGCCACAATCTTAGAAATTTCCTGGGAGGATTCCGCCAGCCGCTTCACCTTGCGGGTGGTTTCCGCCACCGTTTCGCGGATTTCTAAAATCCCCGCCACGGTACGTTCCACCGATTCACCCCCCTTGAGGGCGGTGGACGATGCCGACCGGGCCACTTCCTCGGCCTCGCGAGCGCTTTCCGCCACCCGCTGAATCGAGTCGGTCATCACCTGCACCGAGTTTAGGGTGACGGCCAGTTCCTCCGCTTGGCGCAGGGCGTCCGCCGACAGGCTGCGGGCGAAAATCTCGTTCTCCGTCGATCCCTTACTCACCTGGCGGGCGGCCACACTCACCTGCTGCACAATTTCCCGCAGGTTTTGGATGGTGAGGTTGAAGGAGTCGGCCACGGCCCCCAGCACGTCGGCGGTTACTTCCGCCTGCACCGTGAGGTCGCCTCGGGCCGCCCCTTCCACGTCGTCCAGCAGCCGAATCACCTGGCGTTGCAGGTCTTCCTTGGCCTGCTCCTGTTCCTGGGCTTTGCGCTGGGCTTCGCTGGTGGTGGTCAGCACCACGCGGGCCATTTTGTTAAAGCTGCTAGATAGCCGCCCAAACTCATCCTCCGACAGCACCGTGGCCCGCGCCGACAGGTTGCCCTGGTGAATCACCGAGTCAAACTGACTCTGGAGATCGCGAATGCTCTCCCGCATCCGCCGCTGGGAGAGGTAGCCAGCCCCATAGGCGGCTCCAAACCCTGTGGCCCCTGCCCCCAGAGCCATGACCGCATGCACCACCTTCGGCATATCGCGGCTGGGCATCATGCTGGAGGCAATGGCGTTGACCACCCCCACCGACAGGGCCGCCGCCACCCCGGCGGTTGCCGCAATGATGAGGTTTTTGGTGGGTAGGGGGGCATTGTCTAAGAACCCTAGCCAGTCTTGGTCCTGGGGAGCTTCCACCTCCGCATCGTCGGCCTGGGCAAAGACGGGCAGACTGTCTGCCCCCCCGGCAATGCTAAAAATTTCGTCGTCGCTGATGGAGGTTTGATCGGCGGATCCGCTCAGATCAAAGGCCGACACGCCGCCGCTAAAGTCCGATCCACTGCCCATGGAGCCAAAGCCCGTGCTGCCGACGGACGGAGGGCTAAACCCAGCGGAACTATCGGAGAGCTCAAAGTCTGGCAGACTACCCAGATCGTCAAACTCACTAAACTCATCGAGGAAATCCACGTTGCCCGTGGCCCCATCATCGCGATCTAGGGTTGGCGTTGTGCCAAAGCCATTGCGGCTAAAGGCGTCCTCAGCGTCCATCCCACTGCCAAAGTCCTCGTCGCTAAAGTCGTCTCCACCGAGAGCTCCATCGGGGGCAAAAACCGTCATGTCGTCGCTGCCGTCGTCGGCCATGGCAGGCCAAGATTCCTCGACATCATGCTCATCGTCAAAGCTAACAAAGACCGATCCGCCGCCCGTGGCCAGGGTGCCCATGTCGGCATCAAAGGTGAGATTCTGGTCGGCGTCGGCAAAGGGATCTTGGTTACTGAGACCAAAGGGGCTCATCTCTCCATTCTGGGCCAGGTCAGCGTCAGCGTCAGGGGCTAAGAAGGGATTTCCCTTCAGGCCATCGGGAACAGTATCACCGCCGCCATCCAAGGGCGCAAAGGGATTGGCCGTGCCCTCCGCCAGCGTCCCCCCCATCAGCCCCGTGGCCTCATCGGCATCCACGGAGAAGGCGTCGAGGTCGAGGTCGTCATCCCAGTTGTCGGCCCCATTATTGGAGGAGTTGAGGGTATCAAAGGCAGGATTCTCCCCACCATCGAAGAAGGTTTTGTCGATGGACTCCGGGTCAAAGGTCGGCGGGCCAGCACTGCCCAAAAACTGGCTGACATAGTCGAGTCCGGTGGTGGCGTAATCGACGAACTCCGAGTCGGAGGTGCAGGCCAAGACATTGCTATACTGCTCGCTGGCAACTTCATACTGTTGCAGCCCATAGCAGTAGATATGCCCGCGCAGCAGCAGCACGCTTGGATCCTCAGGATATTCCTCCGCCAGCGCGTCGATAACGGCTGCGGCATCCTGATAGTTGCCCTGGATATAGGCCCTCTCAGCTTTTTGATAAGCTTGAGAGTAATCAATGCCTGAAGCCATAACCTTCTCCTGCCAGTGCCTTTGTCTAAGGGATGAAAAGCCGTCCGGGGAACCTAGCCGCTAGGTTGCCCATCGGGCCGAGCGGATGACCGCCACATGATCCAACAATCTCAGAGCTTTGTTGTCCTCGGTGGGCAACACCCATTCCCCCCGCAAAAAGGGAGCCATGGTGTCGGGGCTGTTGCTGGAAACCTGCGTTTTGTCGGGGTTGAGCCAGCGAGTGCCCACAATTCGGTTGACGGCTAAGCCTAACATAGTTCCTTGATCTTCAATCGCAATCACCGAAATCTCCGGACGGTCGGTGTTGAGCATGGAACTATACCCTAAAAACTGGCCCAAATCTGCCACCCAGATCACCCGTCCCTGCTCATTTAGGGTACCCAACAGCAGGTGAGAAACATTAGGAATGGGCGTAATTCGATCCGGGGGCTGTTCGATGATGCGACGAATCCCTGTGGCGGGTAGGGCAAACTCATCGTCGGCGGTCACAAAAAAGCGAAGGAATAACTCCCCCTCTGGGGTTTCAATGGCTTGCAGTTCCGGATCTTGATCCTGTCCAGCCTGGGTTAAAAAATCGGGATTGCCAACCATGGTTTCGCCTCGATACGTCTTATGATTCCCGGAGCAGTTGCTTGACGGTGCCCACCAGTTCGGCGGGCTGAAAGGGCTTGGCGATGTAGGCGTCGGCCCCTTGTTTCATCCCCCAATAGCGGTCGAACTCTTCCCCCTTGGAGGAACACAGCACTACGGGCACATGCTGGGTAGAGGGATCCGCCTTCAACTTACGGCACAGCTCGTAGCCGTTCATCCGAGGCATGACAATATCCAGCACAATCACATCCGGGAGTTGCCCCTGAAGATGTTCGAGGGCTTCCACCCCATCCCCGGCGGTATCTACCTGTAGGCCAACCCCCCGAAGCAAGCTAGTAATCATTTCTCGCTGCGGCAGGCTATCCTCTACCACCAAGACTGTACTCATAATGCGGATCCATGCAATCCCCAATGGGGGTAAAAACGGTCTGGCTCCCTGGGACACCGCCCCTAGATCTGGCGACCCATGGATGGGAGGCCCCACCTGAGAACACCCTAGAGTATCCCTTGGGACACCATGGGCTACCTATCTATAACGTACCCGCTATCACGGCTTCCTAACCGCTCCCCAGTAAACCGCTGGCCAACCCTGGCGCAACCACTCACTGGGGGCCGTTGGTTCAAATTATGGCGAATCTTGATGAACTTGACCCACCCCGGCAATAAATACTTATGAAACCCGACCTATGAAACCCGACTTAGGAAACCCGCTGCCATCACCCTCGTCCCTGCCTGGGGCAACCCGCCATGTGCCAGGAGCATCCTTCCCCCAACGGTGGCCCAGGGCTAACGGGCCATGGTCGCGCTACTGAGGTCAAGATCGAGATCACCCTCTAGGGCATCGGCCAGTAGCTTATCCGGTCGAGGTCGATCCGGATCGCCAGGGCCAACGTATTTCTCAACGAGGGCCAGCAGTTCACCGGGGCCAAAGGGCTTGGTGAGGTAGTCATTGGCTCCCACCATCCGCGCCTTAACTCGGTCTAGAAAGCCATCTTTGCCCGTCAGCATCACCATGGGCGTTTGCCGGAAGGCGCTGGCGTGGCGCAGCATGGCGCAGAGCTCATAGCCATCCAGTTCGGGCATGGCGATGTCGCACAAAATCAGGTCGGGCTGAAGCTGGAACAGCAGCCCTAGAGCCTTGAGGGGATTGCCAATGGACGTGGCCTCATAGCCCTGGCCGTCGAGGATACGCTCTACGGTTTGGCGGATGGTGGCGCTGTCATCCACGCAGACAATGCGAGGCAGGCGCTGGGGCCAAGCTCGTACCGCTGGAGACGCCGTCCCACTCCTCACCGCAGGCTGAGCCAAGGTGACATAGCCCTGCTGAATGGCGGGGATCAACAACCGCGCCACCGTCACCAGATCGCGATTGAGGTAGCGAGCCATCTGCCGCAGGGAGGTTTGCCCATCTAGCCAGGGATGCAGCCGCTGGTAGGCGACATCGGAAAGACTGGCCCGAAAGGCGTCTGCATCCACCAACAGCGGACATTGATCGGGGGACTGAAGCTGGGGATGGAGCTTGTGCCAGGTCTGAATTTGCTGGGTGATGCCAGTCACCAGGGAGCTGACCTTGTGGGTCATCAACTGGGGGCTAAGGGCCGAACTGAGCTGAAAGACAAAGGATCCCTGGCGCAGACTCAGCAGGTCGAAGAGGGTTTCGCGCACCATGTGGCTGAGGATGGCCCGCCCCTGTTCGGGGGTGAGCAGGTGCTGCTCTAGCATGGCCCACAGGGTGCCATACTCCAGGGAGTTGAGGGCGGCGATGGCGGAAATAGTGGTGGGGTCAGGGAGGGACTTGTCAATGCCGTAGCGATGGAGGTGATCTCGCAGGCGGTTGAGGCTATTGTCGGTGGTGCCCGCGTAGACTAGGCGACCATTGGCCAAAAAGACCAGCCAAGACTGGGTAGTCTCAGCCAAATCTGGCCCCCCGTCGGATCCTTGCCCCAAATACTTATGGGAATGAGCCCCATAACTTTCCAGGTACAGTTCCCCGGTGCGCTGGCCCAGTTCAATCAACTGCAAAATGCTGCGAATATCAATTTCAGACAAATAGCCCTGCATGCAGCAACACAATGTAGAGGAAAGACAGGTGAGAGAAGGTCGATAGCGCGGTCGAAGGTAAAGCGGAGGAGAGGCTACCCGTCGGCTTAGGGGCCGCTAGCTTACTTCTAGTATAGGCGCGATACTGTTTTTGATGCACATGTGTGGGGGTTTTGATGCACATGTCTGGGGGTGACTTCTGACGGTCACGGTGGATGATGACCCTGGCCGTGATTCTGGTTGGGTGGCAGGGAAGTCCCCCGGCAATCCCCCAACGCTTCTCCGCACCGCTATCCACTCAACTATCAAAATTTCCTAACACATCAGACTATGCCCTGCGGGCTCAGATCCCCTAGACCTGCCGCTAGACTGACCTAAACTTGGCCCAACAGTCGCCTGTGGAGGGTACCCAGCGGCCCAGAATGGCCACTACGAGGGATGGGCTTGGGGAAGTTTCCCCGGTGAGCGATGGCAGGGGGCAAAATTCGTTAAGATTCCCCCTGAGGCGCGTCGGTCTGGGGGGATCTGTCCCTGGGCCGTCGCCCTTGGTGTCTAATGGATATACTTTAGAGGGAGAGGGAGGGAAAGAGGGAGATGGCCCTACTGCCTGGAGGCATATCTGGGATGCATCCATCGCTCCACTTGGGCTCCGCTGCGCTATCTCCACACAAAATGAAGGCCCATGGCAAGTTCATTCACGTCGGCTTCGGCAGGATGGTAGCGGTGCAGACACCGGGTTACTGAACGGCAGAGCGCGGTTGCTCCCTGGGCAACCCGAGGGTCTGTCCACCGAGGTCTTGGCACCCCCCGTTCACCCCTTAGATTTAGCCCTAGATTTAATTTTCTTCACGTTTTAAGTATCGAGGATCAACCAGCGTGCTGTACTTAGCAGAAGTCCAGAAAAAGACCGGATTTATCAGCAGCGGCAAGCCTGAGTTCAAGTTGCTCGCCTGCCAGCGCAACGAGTATAGCTGGAGTGCGGTGACGGGCGAAGAGACGCTCACAGCCCCCGACGATGCTTCCTACAATGCTGGGGCTTTGGTGATGGTGGAGGTGAGCGGCAGTCGTCAGATTCAGCGCCACTACGAAGCCGGACGCACCCTCACCAACATTCTGCAAACCTTCTCGAACCTCAGCAAAAAATCAAAGACCCAGGAGGAGGAGATCGAGCAGTGGAAGCAGTCCCTCACCTTCCAAAGTCAGGAGTTGAATCGGCGGGAGATGGAGATTGAGTCCCGCCAAGAGCAGTTGGAGCAGGCGGAAGCCGACCTAGAAAAACTAGAGGCCCAGCGGCAAGAACTGGAGACCCTGCAACAAACCTTGGCCCAAGAAAAGGAAGATCTAGACCGCAAGAACCAGGATTTGGAAGGGGCGTGGGCCCAGCTCAACGGCCAAATGCGGCAGCTCGAAGAGCGGCAGGCAGAGGCAACCCCGGCGGCAGGGCTTGATCAGGCCCAGGTAGATCAAATTCAGGGGGTGCTCAATCGCCTTGCCGAGGCCGTCATGCCCATGGAGGCCCTGCGGGAGCCCCTCGCCAATGCCACCGATGGGCTGACCTATCACCAAAGTCTGCTCAGCGACTATCGCCAAACCTTAGAGAACCAGCGCCAAGATCTGGATCGTCAGCAGCAGGACATTGATCAGCAGCGGATTGACCTGGTGCAGCGGTGGGCCGATTGGCACCAGTCCGAAGCGGCCTTGACGGCTCAGCGCGAAGATTTGAAGCTGCGCCAGCAAGCGCTCAAGCATCAGCAGGATCAGATCCAGCAGCTTTCCCAAACCCTTCAGACCCAGGGCAACCTGCACCAGCAACTCTACGACCTGCTGAACACCAGCGATAAGGTGCGCCTGAGCAAAAAGGTAGACGTGGCGGCCCTGGAGGCTATGGCCCTAGACGATCTGGCGACCATGGTGGCCGATCTAGAGAAGGATATGGAAAAGGTGTCCCGCTTTGTGTCGGATCAAGAAGAGGAACTGGCCCTTGAGCGGCAGGCGATTGAGGAGATTAAGGCCAAAATGGAGCAGGCCAACGACTTTGAGCGCCTGCAAATTGAGACGGAGCTGGAGGAAGAGCAGGATCGCTACCAGATGCTGAACGAAACCCTGGTGGGTCAGCGGCGGAACCTCCTAGAGCGGGAGGAAATTCTCAGCCAGCACCAGGCGGTTCTGCGGCGACGGCAGGGGCATACGGTAGAGGAAACTCCGGTGAATGCGGTGAATCTAGAGCCCCTCCTCAATGCTGTGGATGAACAGCGGCAGCAGACCGTTGAGGCAATACAGGCGCTGGAGGCAGCGGCCAAACAAGCCCAGGAAAGCATTGGCCAACAAAAGGAAGCCCTAGCCGCCCAAGAACAGGACTTGGCCGCCCGCCGCACCGCGATTGAGACCTTTGAGGCGGAACTGCGCCAGCGCCAGCAGGACTTGGCCGCCCTAACCGGGAAGCTCGCGGTGTGCGAAGAACTGCTCAACCCGGCTCAAGACAGCAGCAACGGTCTGCGGCAGTCCATCGAAACCCTGACTAACGGCGTCACAAAGGTGCAAGAGTTTAACGACTACCAACTCCAGGCCATTGCTGAACTGCGCCAAGCGGTGATGAATGCGGTGAACGCCGCCACCCACCAAATGGCAGCGTCTTAGCGGCGGCGGCCCGATGCCTGCAGCCACGGTGGCCCATCGGCCCCATGATACGGTTAAACCATTGTCCTTCGCGCCCTAGTGGGGTTTTCCGGCCCATGATTTGGATCAACGAGCAAATCGATCCCTCTGGCATCATCTACTCCTGCATTGCCTGCGCCAATGAAGCCCAGGCCCAAGCCTGCCACCAGTCCTTTGTGGAAAATCTCAGTGACGAGCAGCGGGAGGCTGGCTGGGTCGCCCAACTCCGCACCGTAGATTCCTGGGATGAGGTGCCCGTCAACGCCCTCAAACTCAGCTACTAATTCGCGTTCTGGCCGATGCCCCGATCCGCCGCTGGATGGCGACATAGCTGAGGCGGGCGGCGGGGATAGGCGCAGGGCTAGGGGGTCAGGCGGTAGATCTGGCTGAGGTTGAGTTCACCCATGGCAATGGGCTCTGGGAAGGAAAACCGATTGAGCAGGCGGGGGTGAATTTCACCAAACTCGCCGATGGTTTCTCCTTCCACCTGCACCTGGGCTGATCGCCCTGGAATGTAGTAGGGTTGGTGTCCGGCGGTGAGGGTGTAGGTGATCCCCAAGGCCCGCAGTAGGGTTTGGATGTAGGCTTTGGCCGTCGAGAAGGAGGCGCGGGCATCTAAACTGGCAAAGCCCCAGGCTTGGGATTCTGCGCCTTCTCCAGCCGCGGTGAGGCGCAGCACTTCCCCGGTTTCGTAGAGGTTGATGGGCTTGGGGGCCTGGATATTGCGAGACAATACCTCCAGCAGCCCAACCTGAAGGGTGGTGCGGGTGGCGCTGTAGGTGCGGCTTTTGGCATTGCTGGTTTGCAGGTATTGGTCGGCAAACCAATCTAGCAGGGTGGGGTCGGTGAGGACGTGACCCTTCACCTCCATCAGCCCCAGGCGCTGGGACAGATCGCCCACCCGAAACACAAACTGCCGCAGGTCGTCGGCTTGGCCCAGGTGAAACTTCACGGAGAGGGGCTCGGCCTGAAAGTGGTCTAATCCAAGCGCCACCATCAGGTCTCCAGCCAAGTCCACCTGGCTGAGAAGGTCGGTGCGGTAGGTGGGTACATAGACTTCATGGGTGCCGCTCACGGTCAAATCCATGCGGGCAAGCACCTGCCCCAACTTGGCCTTGGGAATGGCCGATCCCATAATCTCGTTGAGAAAGCGGGCGGAAAAGGGGACGGCGCGACGGGCAAGGCTAGGGGTAATGTGGGTTCCGGTGGGGGTTGTCACCGTGACCGTCTGCACCTCAGCCCCAGTATCCAGGAAATTATGGGCTAAAAGGTTGGCGGTCTCCTGCACCGTTTGGGGCAAAATTCCGGTGATATCAATGAACAGGTGACGGGTGGTGGCCGAAATTTCTCCGACCCCCGCCGCGTTGATGATGGGCGGCATCGAGAGAATTTGGCCCTCGGCGTCATGGAGCACGGGCACCATCTCCCCCGCTGGAAGGGTGGAGCCATAGAGTTGTCCGGCGGGATGGTGATCGAGGATATCGGCAGCGGTGATCGGGGCCGTTTCCCCCAGGGGCACGAAGGTCAGGTCAGTCTTAGGACGGGCGGTGTAGGTGAGGTGGCCCGTCAGACCATCGAGGTCATAGATGCCAATGGCGATTTTTTTGCGCTGACGGCCAAAGGTCTGAGTGACCTTTTCCTGAAACTGCATCAACACCTCCAATCCGCCATCCTGAAGGTGGGCCTGACGCACCACCAGCGCCGCCAAGTATGGACGCAGCCCCAACACCGCTGGCTCCACCGTTACCCGATAGCCCGAGTCGGCTAGGGTATCCGATACCAAGCGGGGCTGGCCGCTGTAGATATTCATAGCTCGCATAAAGCCCTCAGCCGCCAGCAGGTCAGGGCGCTCAGCCGTCACCTCCACATCAAGATCTAACTCGCCCAGAGACACCTCCAAGCCATAGTTAAACGCTTGGGCTTCGATCTCAGCGAGGGGCATGTGGGCAAGACGCCGCAGGTAGGACAGGGGAAACGTAACCGTAGGCATGGGTCAAAACCGTAAATAGAGGGGCGGGGCGGTCAACCAAAAGCGCTCAACCCAGATTGGGAGCCGTTCAAGGACAAGCTCAGAACCCTCCCACTGCTCCCATGCTATATCGCCAGGAGCCCGAAGATCCGTCGCTGGCCTTCCCTAATTTTTATGAACGTGATGAACGTGATGAACCTATTAATACTGAGCCACCGCTGGGTATTCTAGGGTTAGCGGAACTAGAATACGTTAATCGTCAGATTCATCGTCAGATCCTCGGAAGTCTGGGGCTCAGCATCTGGTTTTAGAATCCTGTTTCCCCCTATCCCTCGCTGTAGACTATAGGAAGACGGTTCTATGATGTCTAGCGATAGTCCTCATATCCTAGCGGGAGAGTCGTCCGAAAGGTGGCCTATCGCCTTTTCGAGGGCTATGGTTCAACGGCGATGAACGGCTACGGCATTTTGTCGTCCCTCCGCATCAAGCGCGACCGCTGAGGATGGGTGCGCTCCTTCCTTCTCACAACCATCTACATAAAATTGCCTGAGCATCAAATTCATACCGAGAAAATCCCACAATTTATCATTTCTTACACTTTTTAAATCTCGATGTCCTATGCGATTTCCCCATTCAGAATTTAATTTTTCCCACGGTTCAGAAAATCCAACGTCCATACCCGTCAAAACCCTCCTGGAAGAATACGCTGACGGGCGACGACACTTCCATAACCTTGATCTTCGAGATGGCGATCTAGCCCATGCCAAGCTCACGATGATTAGCCTAGAGGAATCCATTCTTCAAAGGGCTAACTTGAGCCATGCAAACCTGGCTGGAGCAACCCTTAATCACGTTGATCTAACCTCAGCTAACTTAACCCAAACTAACCTGATTGCGGCTGATCTGGTAAGAGCAAAGCTGATTGACGCCAACCTAACCGGGGCGATTCTGAGTGGGGCTAACCTCAGCGGTGCCAGCCTGCGAAAGGCCAATCTGACCCACTGCATCTTTGCGGGCACCAACCTCAGCGGAGTAGATTTTTCAGGCTCAATCCTGAGTAATGTTGTCCTAGGCGGTGCAAATTTGAGGGGTGCAAACCTTAGCAACGTGGATCTCAGCGATGTGGATCTCAGCGATGTGGATCTCACAGAAACCATCCTGCCCGAAAGCTTAGCTGGGCAGCGTTGGTTGAGCGAAAATCGAGATTTCAGCGCTAATTTCGGAGGATCTGTACCGGGATGGGAATATCCTGGGGGGGGCGATACTACCGCAGATGAGCCTGTTCAGGATGATCACAACTCCCAGACTTCTGATCAAGGTCTTTACCTCAAAGCGGGAGATGCTCAGGATTACGAATACGCAGCGGAGGAAGAAACGAACCCATTCTTGGTAGAGTCTGTGTCGCAGAACTATCTCGATGAGGAGGCTTCCATCAGTGCAGGGGCCAGCCCTAGCACCCAATCGGGTTTTTCCCCTGAAATTGACCTGAGCTCAAGCAAGGTAGGATCTGATTTTTCCCTCGTTGAATACGCCAATCCTGAACCCTCCCATGGCGGAGAGGATATCGCCACAGATCACGACTTGGACGGCAGTGGAGACCCGTATGCCGAAGAGGAGGTAGACGCTGAGCTCTACGATGAAGCCCTGTATCGAGATGCGCTAGAGGCCATTGATGCCATTGCCATGGGAGAGGCTGATGTCCATGGCGATCAGGATGATCATCAGGCCCAGCATCCCCAGGCTGAAGTCTTCTTTGGCACCCCGGACTTGCTTGAAAACACAGAGCCAATCGATCCTGAAAACTTAGCGATTGAACCTTTAGATGAAGCTACCCTACCGCTCTTTCCCTTGGGTGCTTCCATGGATGATGCTCCCACATTCCATAGAATAGCTTCAGACAATGGCCTCAACCTGACCGACTCCAACGCTCCATGGTCTACCGCTTCAGACCACCATGCACCTCTAGAGGCTGAAGACCTCACTGCCGCAGCTTTTGTCGCCCCAGATGCTACCGATCCCTTCCATGAATCAAGCCTTACCGCTGTCGATTCTCCCGTGGATGCTTTGGCAGAATACCCCTCCATTGTCCCCCTGGATACCGAGGTGGCGAGTCCGCCATTATCCGAGGAAGAGACCCTATTTCTGGGCTTCCAAGATACTAAGGCTAGGGTGGACGACCCGGCAGCGGCAGCGGTGGATGGGGATGCTTTGTCTGGGGCAGAGAACCCCTTCTCCCTGGCCTCCCCCGAGATGCCCACCGTAGAGTCTCCTTCCAGCCAGGACTATCTGGCCCAGGACTACCAGGATCAGAGCTTCCTCGGCTACCAAGGGTTGGAGGCCAGACCGCAGGCGACCTCGGATTTTCTTGCCGATGAGGTGGTGGGAATAGAGATTGCTGGAGCCGACGTCATGGAGGCTGAGGCGACGGAGGAGGAGGAAACCTGCTTTGTCCTGCCCGAAGACTCCGCTGTTGATCCCGCTGGTGGTGCCGCCCCCCTCTCCGGGGACGTTGCCGCCGCTGGGGAGTCTGTGGTGAACTTGGCCCCCATCGCTAACCCTAGCACCACCCCCATCGCTGACCCTAGCACCACCCCTAGCGCTAATCCCATTGCCACCCCTAGCGCCGAACAGACAGAGGCCACGCCGACAGCGCCTAACGCCTCGCCCACGGCACCATCCACCTTTGCCGCCGCCAAGGCTACCCCCGCCATGAACACCCGCGTGGTGCAGTCTATTCAGGCGGCCCTAGGGCGACGGGTGCAATATTCCCTTCAGCGGAAGGTGCTCGATCTCTACCATGGGCGATGTGCCATTACGGGCTGCGATGTTCAACCGCTGTTAGACATTGCTTTGGTGGCTAGCCAGGATCACCATCGGGATGACCACCCCTCCCAATGCCTAGTGCTAAGGTCTGACCTCAAAACCCTGTACGATCTCAAGCTATTGGCCATTCACCCCGAAACCTACCGGGTATTATTGGCTCCATCCTTGCTCGATTCGGACTATGGCCCGTTGCAGGGTCGCCCGATCACCATGCCCGATCAAAAAATCTATCAGCCTAGGGTTGAGGGCCTAACCCAACAGTTGCAGGCTTGTCGCTGGTATGATGCTGACTACCAAAATAGGCCCCCCTCCCCAGAACAGCCCCTAGTGCCAGGGGCCACCAGTGCGGCTCCAACTGCTGCCGCAGGGCGAACCTGGCCTATCCTGCCCATAGTCGCGACGCTGGGACTAGGCAGTGTAGCTTTGATCGGTCTGGTGGTCGGGATTTGGCGCTATCCGCTGATTGCTAAAACTGGAGACGCCCCCTCGGCTTCTCCTCCAGCGCAAGTGAGTTCTGACTTGGCCCACCGCATTAACCTTCGGGTCGGTGAGGTGCGCTACAACCAGCAGGGCGTCTTGATGGATCAAAAAGCCTATGTAGCCTTGGAGTCTGCCCAGCGGTGGGGCTTGGTGGAGGAAGACGTACCGAGGGAGTACCAGCGTCCATACCAAGGCCAGCCCTACGTTAGCTTGGCCTACCTGGCAGATTCTGGGACATCTGTGGAGTGGGACGCCCAGTCTCGGACGGCCATTCTAGACTGTTGTCAGTCGATGGACATCGACCCCATCCAGCTGAGTGTCAACGGTCGCGACTGGCCCTCAGGTGGCCTCATTGTGGATCATAGAGCCTACGTTCCCCAAGCCGGAGTGGCCGCCTTGAATGGGGCGATTTCGGATCTCGATTTGTCCCACTCCATTGACTACCAGGGGAATACGTACCTCCGAGCAGGGGATCTAAAAGATCTAGCCATTCTTGTGGAGTGGAATCCTGAAGCCCGTGTCCTCAGTATTAGCAACTAGGCCGACTCTATTCTCGATAAAAATATGCACCAAAACCTGCTAATCATCGAACTAAGAGGTAGCTTAACGCTCACCAAAACGGAGCAATCCCTCAGCCAAATTAAGCAATCCATTAAAGCCCAGACTGGCAACCTTGCCCTAGATTTAGGC